>NZ_QERF01000001.1 GCF_003260205.1 Winogradskyella tangerina
ATCGCAGTAGCAAACAAATTGTTGAAACAAGCATTTGCCATTGCAAAATCAGGATTACCTTATGATGAAAATTATGTATCTAGATTAAGCTAAAAAGACTTGTTTTTTAACTCAGTTCTTTGTTGTGCATAGTATTTTATTCAGTTTTTGGTTTGTAATAAAATCGGAAGTTTTCAAAAGGCGTTCCCTCAACAGCTTTTCCAGCCGGAACAAGAGTTATGCTTTCAGGTTTTAAATCCGCTACTATTCCATTTAATTCTCCGTTGTTACGTTTCGTATATATTATTTTTTCATTGCTATTATATTCCCACGTTCCTGTCATATAAGTTTCATCCGCGTTGTAAAGAAGATATTCTCCATTCCGTTTAAATTCGTAATCATTACTTGGTGATTTTGGAAGCCCACTTATTTTCTCTCCGTTTGCCATTCCATAATCCAATTCCCAACGTTGGAAAAGTTCTATTGGTAATTCAGAATTTGAGTTAGATTTCACGTTTTTATTTATTCCGCAAGAATATGCTGAAATCACAATTCCTATCAATATCATTGTTCTCAGTGTGGTATTTCTCATATTATGCACAACGGTTTTGTGTATGATTTCGTGGCGTGTTTAATCACTAAAGTTAGCAAATAAACACGGATAGAAAATTCCAGCGGAATTTTCGTAAGCAAGACTTTACTAGCAATGAATTATACACGGTGTTGGCAACTGGTTTTATAATAGTTTCTGCTGTCTTAAATTCCAGATTATATATATATTAATTAATGCGGATTCACTTATAGAATTTCGATTCAGAAAATCTGAAGGAAGTAATTCAAAAGGTGTTTTATTTATTTCCAGATTTAAGATTGGTGTTGGCTCATTACCCAATTCTTTTGGCTCTAATAACCAAGGTTGCTTAACTGGGTTAGGATAATATCCGTTAATTACTCGTGTTTCATTATTTGCAAATATTGTAAGTCTAATGTAATTTGAATAGTCAGTTGGATTATAGCCATAGTCATTTGTAAATACTTTCTGGATAAATTGATTGAATGACTCTAGCGATTGCACAGATTTATACAACGATTCAATGTCTTTATCAGAGTTAAATCTTTTTTTAAAATGCCAGTCGACATCATAACGCTTCGCTATTTGTAAAATTCTTTTTTTATTCGCTAATTGAATAAGTCTTGTACTATCTATTTCGAAATTGTTATTAGGAAATGAGTCTATTTGATTAATTAGCTGGGAAATCAATTCAGAATTGAGTTGTGATTTTAATTTTGGTTTGCTTTTTCTTTTTTTCCATTTTTTTGACTTACTGTAATAAGTAAACTTTTCTCTTTCGTAATAAGCATAGTAGAAATCATTTTCCATTGATTTTTTTATTACTAATGAGTCTTTGATTCCTTTGGCTCTACTTTTAGAAATTGAATAAGCTGAGATTAATGATTCTACAATCAGACTATCAACTTTATTAAATTCAATTATTTCTGATTGGCTATAAAGATTGCTTGTCAGAAGAATTAGTATAAAAAAGTATTTATTCAATTTGAGGTTTTTTTAACTTGTTGTCAACGGTCTAGTATAACCGGCAGTTACGGGTTAATATGCGTTAATTTTCGGTTTGGCACAGACGTTAGCAATTCCGAGTGGATTCGGACGTAGTCGAATCCGCCGTAATTGCGGTTATACATTGTTGTGCAACGTATTTTTTTAAAAGTCAATCTCATCTAATTCCTCAGTTTCGTTTTTATCAATTGATACTTCCAATACCAGTTTACGTAAAATTATTTCGTCGTCAATTAATTCCGCTAAATAGCTCCAACCTTTGGAATCGGGAACAAAAAATGGTTCAGGTAAATTATATTTCGATTTTGATTTGTCATAATAAACAACAGTTTCGAATCCGTCGATATTAATTCTTTCAGCACGGAATTCAGTTGACTTTGATTTTAATCCATTTAATGAAATGAGAGTTTTATAACTTTTATCATTTAATTTTTCCGATTTAATATGCAAAAAAACGTCTCCAGAATATGTGTGATTTTTCAGAGAGTCTTTTTCAATTATATGTTTCGCAATTCTTTCCGCAATTCGTTTTTCAGTTCCGTCCGAATTTATTTTTTCGCAACCAACAATTCCGAAAATAAATACTATTATGAAGACTTTTATTTTATTCAATTCAAATGTTTTTCAGAGAAGTTTCGCATATGTTGCACAACGCCCTGCTAAACGCAGTTCCGTATTGCGAATGAAAAGATAATAAATTCGTTAGCAATGATTTGGATAAAGATCAAATATTTTTAGGGATTGGATTCAAATCATTGATTCTCGATTAGCCACGCTATGTCGTGGCGTTAATCGTCGGATTTATTAGATTGGGAATTCAAGATACGGTACCAAATTGCTTTTAGCTTATTGTTATGGCACGTTAAGGACTTGAGTCCGTCAGCTGGAGCTGTTTTTTGCTGATATTAACTATTGCAATTTGGTTTAGCAGGGCGTTAGAGCACATTTACTTGTGGGGTGAGAGTTCGTAGAACGTAGCAACACAAGTCAGCTTCAGCTGAATGTGCTCTAACAACGGAATAAACGTATTACGTTTATTCCCATTATGTTTATACCTATAAATTTAAGTATAATTCTTACAAATCTATAGGATTAGTTATGGAATTAAAAGTATTAGATGCAACGTGAGTATAAATTTCTGTTGTTTTAGTAGAACTGTGTCCAAGTAACATCTGAATATGCCGTAAATCAGTCCCATTTTCTAATAAATGAGTCGCAAAACTATGGCGAAAAGTGTGTGCAGTGACATGTTTCTTAATACTAGTTTTCCTAACTGCAGATGTTATTATTCTTGCAATGCTTGTGGGACTATATTTTTCCTTTTTTTGACCTTCAAATAAATAGGTCTGAGGTCTATATAGTTTATAATAAGTTCTAAGATCAGTTAAAGTCGACTTTGCAAGTAATGTAAACCTGTCCTTATTCCCTTTTGCATCATTTACTTTTATTAGCATTCTTTTACTGTCAATATCTTTAGGCTTTAAATTGAGGACTTCACTTCTTCTTAAACCCGCAGAATAAAGAAGAGATAAAATGCACTTGTGTTTAATATTTCTGGTAACATTAATTAATTCCCGAACTTCAGATTTTGAAAGTACTGTCGGTAATTTTCTCTCTTTTTTTGGACGTTCGATTTGATAAAATCTGTTTGGCATTCCAAGAACAACTTCATAATAAAATTTAATACTATTTTTACTTTGATTGATATATGAATTGGACCAATTATTTCGCACCAACCATTTAAGAAATTGTCTGACATCAAGTTCATCTAATTCATTTATGCTCTTATCGGGATAAAAATTAATAAATCGTTCAAAACAGGAAACATATGATTTAACTGTATTATTTGCATATCTTTTTAACTCTAGTTTATCTAAGTAGGACTCTGGACAATGACGATAGCCAGTTGGTTTTTCTCTTTTCCGAAACCAATTTATATCAAATTCTTCTTGAAGGTTTTTGGACTTAGATCAGTCAAAAAAGTAATTCGTGTTTATCCACGCAATTCCTCTAAATTGATTAAAAATAGCGTCAATGTTATATTTATTGTTAGGGACACAATACATTGAAAATTCATCATTCCAATTAATATCCTTCAAATCTCTCACTAGACTTGTCAAAATTTTATCTGCAGGAAATTTTAAGCCAATATATTTCTTATTATCAATCAAAAGGTGATATAAGGTAATGTGTTTATTAGATCTCATAACTTAATTGTGTAAATACTAAATTATATTTTAAAAACAAACTTATTTATAGCTCATATCTAAATGTAGGTATATTTTTACAAATAGTTTAACACAATTCGATTATTGATTAACACATAGGATTTTTTCAGAATTTAAACCAATAGGATAATATGAATCCAAAATCCTCGAACTTGTATAACATATTTATACGTTGTCCAATTACTAATATCAGCGTAAATAACGTCTAAAATCAATTAAGTGATAAATCGAAAATAGATTTTGATTCAGCCTGTGTAAAACTTCAGCGTAAACTTTAATGGTTAAGGTATCATCTAAACTTCATTTTGCAAATAAACGATTTCATTAGTAATAATATCATAATAGGGATATTGTCCAAAGGCATTGGCTGGTAAATTTTTAACTAGGTGATATCGCCCAAGAAATTTTTCAATCATTAAGTTGAGATCACCCTTGGTGGCAGGTCTGTTTTCTTTCTTAGTAGCCAATGCTTTGATTCCATCTGCTATTAAACTTCCAGTGGCTGCATTAGTTACTCCAGCTACTGACACACTTTCTGATGCTTTAGAATTGTCCTTATTTGAATGTTTTTCGGGTAAGCTCAAATCCTGAATTTCATTCATACTTTTTCTAGCATGGTATGCTTTTGAGCGACAGGAGTTGCTGCAATATTTCTGAACTCTTCGCCGTTTTGGTTCAAATTCCTTAAAACAATAATTACATGTATAGTATCTCGAATCTCTCATTTTTACGTCATATTTACGTTTATTTGACGTAAAATACGCAATTTATCCTAATTTTTGTCTTCAAATAGAGATAAATCCACATTAAACACCGAGGTCAACAAATAGGCATCAGCCTCATCATTGGTTATTATCGGCAGCTTCTTGCCTTTTTCTAAAACTTTCTTTGAACCAGTAATGTCTGTATTATTAATTTTGCTTTTGTCCTTAAGTCGATCCTTTAACTTTGGTTTAGTGTTTCCAAAAATCCGTTCTAAATCAACCATGGCTTTCCAATGACCAAAATGACCTCTGAGTTCTTTTTTATGCTCGACTAGAACTTGATGCTGTAAATTCAAGGTTGATTGTATGTGCGCAACGTAATTCAACGCTTCTTTTTTTGCATTTTCGTTTACATAGTCACTAAGGGTAATATAGGTATCCAATTCTTTATAGTAGTTATCTAATAAATAGCTCATGGCCTTCTCTTCAATTTCTCCTTTCATTTTTAATAGCTCAAAACAATTTGACTTTAAGTCCTTTTCTTTGCTCAATAATAGAAATCCCTCTAAGCCTGTGTTGATAGATTCAATTTTACCATCTTCCTTTATGATGATCAAGTTGCTGGTTAGTCCGATTTCATCATAAACATTCAGATCTACTCCTGATATACTCTCAAAAAGCTTTTTGGGTACATAAAAAATGATCTTACGATTTATCTTTTGCAATAATTTTTCTAAGTTGCTATTCATAGTATTTTCTTCACAAATGATCAGAATAATCATTAGGTAGTTCTGCATCAATATCTCTAAGATACTTCTCCAAGGCTACCATGGTGTTGTGACCGGTAATAAGCATCAGTCTGCTTTTGGCCTCAAACGGAGAGGAATCCTTTAATAATGCCCTGTATAGTTTTGTAATAAAGGTATGCCTAAAACTGTAAAGTCCATAATTCTGATCCAGTTCAAAGGGAATCTTTACAACAGTCTTAAAACGCTTACTAAAATAGTCACGTCTATTGGTAAGTTTGGTATCCCATTTTCCACCAAAGCCATCGGGGGTAAACAAAAGCATATCTCCATCAAATTTAGACAGGTCTGGAAGTTCCCTTAACAACAGTTCAGGAATGATTTTTGTCTTTAAAGCCTTATTCTTTGCTTGAAATTGCAGTGTTCCTTGTTCTTTATTAATATCCTTTATTCGTAGCCTGTTGACTTCTATTGGTCTTAAAAAGTTATACGAAATAAATTTAATGTAAAGCAATAATAATTTGTCGTTCTTTTCTAAAAAATCAAATATCGATTCTTGGTCCTTCAGAGAGTATGTTTTGTGTCTAACAGGTTTGGTTCTTATAGCTTTGATCTGAGACATAAAGTTCTTTTCCATGATATCATTGTCCTCTAAAACTTGAAATAGGCTACTAAATACAGTTCTATAGTTATTCCTGTTTCTTGCTGATGTTCTAAGTTGAACATCGTTTAAAAAATCAACCATTACTTTTTTGGTAATTTCATTGATGTTCGTTGTTGTAGAATTGTTAGCTGATGTTTTGGTATTGAACCATCTTTTAAACTGATTGACGCGGCTCTTGTAGTCATTCAGTGTAGTAGCACTTATAATATTAACCTTCAAAGCAATCGCTTTATCAAAGGCCTCCTGTATTGAAAATGTTGGTTTCTGCAATACAATCGTCTTCTGTTCTATTGTTTGTTCTACAACACTTTTTTCAGCTTTTGTATTTGCTTGAACCTTGTTGTTTTGTTGAGACCTATATCGATCCGTATTATCTTCAAATGGATTGTAGCCTTCTTTAAGAAATTTTGAGAGCCTTTTTTTATAAATATTTAAAATAGCATAACGCTCCGCCTTAGTCTTAAAACGGTTTGTTTTACCATAGATATTTTTCATCCTTTGGAGTTTGCCACTCTTTGGGTTGCGATATGAGAAATATACATACCAACGCTTGTCCAGGTCGCCATCGGCATCGAAGATTCTTGGCTCAGAGAATTGTCTTTTTTGTTTCAAATCGTGTTCTAAATCGTGTTCATTTTCACTCTCTAAAGTAATTAATTTGTAAATATTTTGCATAAAAAAACGGTTTAGAGTGAACTAAACCGTTTGTTTTAGAGTGATTTACACTTTGTAGCGGGAACAGGACTCGAACCTGTGACCTTCGGGTTATGAGCCCGACGAGCTACCTACTGCTCTATCCCGCGATATCGGACAGCAAATATACAATCCTTTTTAATTTTAGCAAGCATTAAAACAAAAAAATAACGTTCAAAACAAGTTGAGCGCTATTTCACCAATATAATTAAAACTCTATATGTTAATCGTCGTCGTCTTCAGAATCTAAAGTCGCTAAAGCGCCTTTCATATTCACTTCATCTAAATCAAAATCTACAATATTTGGCAACTTGTCCTTAAGACTAGCATAATTTCCTTTGAATCCATTGTTGCTTAAAAGCAAGGTTTTAAGGTTAGAAAGTTCTGCTAATTCACCTGGTAAATTTCCATAGAATGCGTTATTAGACAACACCAATTCCTCCAACTGTGTTAACTCGCCAATTGAAGACGGCACTGTACCTAATAAACTATTATCAAATAAGCTTAATACTTTTAAAGACTTAAGACCAGTAATACTAGTAGGTAACTTACCCATTAATTGATTACTACTTAAGATCAAAACTTCTAGATTTGACAGATCTCCTATCGATGTAGGAATCTCACCAGAGAAATCATTATTGTATAACTCCAAAGTTCTTAGACGAGATAAGTTTCCTATTTCTGCCGGTATTGATCCTGATATTTGATTAGAATATAATTGCAATTCCTCTAGACTGATCATTTCAGTAATCGTCTTAGGCAATTCTCCACTCAATCTATTGAAAGAAAGATTTAAACTTTTTAAGTGCGATAAACCTGAAATTTCCTCTGGAATTTGACCTTCAAGATTATTGAAAGTTAATCTAATTGCAACTACTTTATCATCTTCAACCGTAACTCCAAACCAATCTGAAACTGGTTCATTAGTATTCCAAGAAGTTTTCCATGAATCACCATTTGTGGAATTATAAAGCGCCAACAGGGCGTCTTTTTCGCTTTGTGATACGTCGGCAAATGTAAATGCAGAAAGCAAGCAACATAGTAGGGTTAGTTTTATAGTTTTCATAATAGCAGATTTCTGTGGAGGGGCACATTTATACTTCGAATATAGAAGCTAAACGTCTAAAGTACAAATTTTTTCGACGAACTACATAGTCTAAAAATTCAACTATTTGATTATCAGTATTTTAAAAAATAACTATTGTTCTAAATTTTCAGCCTGAAACTGGGTAATTTCTTGATTTTCAGACCATACAGAAACCTGAATGGGATTGCAACAAATCTCACAATCTTCAACGTAATTTTGATGGTATTGAGAGGTATCTACCAACATAGAAATTTCTTCCCAACAGTATGGACATTGAAAAAAATATTCTTCCATTTCGAATTGATTTAAAACTCTACATTAAGTAATTCGCCACTGATCTGAAGCACAATAACTTCAGCTAACTTAGCATCGTATTTTGCTTGATTTCTGCTCAGCTCCGCTGTAAGTAAATTGAGCTGCGCTTGTCTAAATTCAATCGAAGTGACCTGACCAAGTTTGAACTTTTCTTGAGTACGTTCAAAATTATTTTTGGCGGTTTTGATATTATCTTCCTGAACTTCAAAAATCGTAAGCTTGTTCTGGTAATCGTCCCAGGCATTATTAAAATTGCGCTCAATATCTAGTTTTAACTGCTCTTTCTGAAGTTTTTGATTTTCAAGATCTATCCGAGCATTCTTTACTCTGGTGATCGTACCGCCACCGTCAAATAAATTCCAATTTAAGTTTATGCCGGCTGAAAGTCCGGTGTTCGTAGAAACTGCAACAAACGAAGCGGCATTATTGTTGTTTTCGTTCCAACCATAAGTTCCAACCAATCCTATCGTTGGTAAGTATCCCGATCTATTCGCCTTTAAGGTAAACTCGTTTATGGCGATGTTCTTTTCATTCTGAAGAAGCGTCACATTATTCCTGAAAAGCTTTTCTAAAAGATCTTCTTTATTCAGTTGAAGTAAAAATGTAACTGTAGTATCTACAACAAATTCATTAGTAATGGTATTACCAGTAACAAAGTTGAGATCGCGTTTGGCATTCACCAAGCCTTGTTCAGCGTTTATAATATTGATATTATCATTATTGATATCTACCTCGGCATTAAGCACGTCTAGCTTTGTATTTTGTCCATAATCGAACTGATATTTCGATCGCGTTAGTCTATCGTTCGAAATATCTAAGGTTTCCTTTAGCGACTTCAAATTTTCTGAACGTCGAGCAACATCATAATAAACTGTTAGTAACTGTGTAACCGTGTTTTCAATCGTTTCTCTTGCCTGAACTTCACTGAGATTATATTCTTCCTTAAGGCGCTTGTAATCGTAAAGTCTCCCTAAACCATCAAAAAGTGTGTAGTTTAAATTGAGACTCGCATTGTATCTAGAACTCTCAGCTCCGTTTAATACCGCTGGTGGATTGCCGTTTGAAAATTCCGCTGTAATATTATCGCGATTGGCAGTTGCAGAGGCAATACCTGTTAATGTCGGTAAATATCTCGAATTCAAAATGTCCTTATTATTTTCTGCCACTAGAACATTATTGTTCGCAATTTTAATTCCGTAGTTATTCTCAAGCGCAAGTTCAATGGCTTCTGAAGGATTAATAACCTGCTGAGTGTTTCCTTTCAAAAGTGAAAGAAAAATAAGTCCTAAACTTGTTATAAATATTTTATTCAGTTTCATGGTCTTCCTCAAATAAATAGTTATTGATGATCGCTCATTGCCGTTTTACCGATCAATGTGGTTTCTTCCTTTTCTTTAATGGCTCTTTCAACTTCTTCCTTGGTGATTTTATCGCCTGTCCAAAGCCACTTTGCACTCGTCTTAACTGAATTACTAAACGACAAAAATATTGGCAATAATACCAGTGTTAGCACCGTAGCGAATCCAATACCGTATGCTATAGAAACTGCCATAGGTATTAAGAACTGTGCTTGTCGGCTTTCTTCAAAAATTAATGGTGCCAGACCAGCAACTGTGGTTAACGAGGTTAGAAATATGGCTCTAAAACGCGATCTGCCAGCTTCGTAAAGTGCTTCATCAAATGACAGCCCTGACTTTAAATTAATATTGAACTTACTGATTAAGACCAGACCGTCGTTCACCATAATTCCGATGAGTGCAATAATTCCTAACATCGAAAGGATATTGACAGAGAAATCATGAATCCAATGTCCCCAAGCCACTGCTGGTAAACTGAACGGAATGAGTAGCAATAGTAATAGGGGTTGACTATAACTTCGGAAGGTAAAGGCAATGACGACATAGATCAATAAAAGTACAATAAGACCTACTGGTCCTAATGAGTTCATTAGCTTAAGTCGCTCTCTATTCTGACCTTCGTATGAAGGGGTCACTGTAGGATATCTTGAAAGTATTTCAGGCATTATTTCATTTCTGATCTCCGCCATAATATCTGTGGCACTGGTTTTCTTCGGGTCTTTGATATCGGCCGACACCTGAATTTCTCTTCGCCCTTCCAAATGGTTAATTGCCACATCGCCTCTCAGAATCTCATAGCTCGCTATTTCTTTAAGTGGTACGCGCTCGCCATTTGGCATAGAGATGCGCATATTATCTAAATTATTGATCGAAGATCGGTTCTCTCTGTCGTAACGCACCCATACTCTGATTTCATCTTGCCCACGCTGAAAACGTTGGGCCTGCGCACCGAAAAATGCTGATCTTACTTCGGTCATAACACTCCTAAGATCTAAACCTAAAGCATAGGCACTTTCATTCAATTTTAATCGGATCTCTTTAATCCCCGCCGGATCATTATCCGTGACATCTTTAAGAAGGACATTATTCTCTAGGTTCTGCTTAAGTTCAGACTTAACAGCTTTCAACTCTTCAATATTGTTTCCTAATAAAGACACCGAAACTGGCAGTCCGCCGAAATTTCCACCACTTCCATACACCAGACTTTCAATACCAAATATATTACCAACGCGCTCCTTAATTCGATTTGCAACCAAGCCAGAGGTAATTTCATTAGGTCGTTCTTCCCCTGGTAATAAATTAATAACCAAGGATGCCGTAGCCGATCCTGGACCAACATTCTTTATGATGTTTTCAACTAAATACTTCTCAGAGTTTTCACCTAAATATTCATCATTGATCTCCTTAGTCACTTCTTTGGTTTTTGCTTCAATAAATGAGATAACACTGTCTGTTACCCTCTCGTTAGTACCATTTGGCATATTCAGTGAAATGTCTACTCTATCACTGGCCACTCTAGGAAAGAATGCACCTCGAATAATTCCACCTTGAAAACTCGCATTGGTGAGCATAAAGAAGGCAATAAAAATGGCGAAGGTTAAGAATTTATTACCTAAGGCGAAACGTAATACAGGACTATACATCTTGTCTCTAGACCATCTCATGATCTTATCACCAAAAGTATTTATATATCTAAGTTTTGAAAATACCTTTTGAAAGAATCCAAGAAGACCACCTTTTTTCTTAGTGCTTTGTGGTCTCAATGCCTTTGAGTGTGCTAAGTGCGCTGGAAGAATAATCAATGCTTCTACAAGTGAAACTACCAGAGTTAATATCACAACAACCGAGACCTCACCAAAAAACTCACCAATTCTACCATCTAAGAACAAGAAAATTCCAAAGGCTAGTATGGTTGTTAAAATAGCTGAAACAATTGCAGGTAATACCTCCATAACACCATCTATCGCAGCTTCGGTTGGAGATTTACCTTTTTCATATTGCTGATAAATATTTTCTGCGATCACAATACCATCGTCTACCAAAATACCAATGACAATAATCATCCCAAAAAGTGAAAGAACATTGATTGTGACATTAAAATATCCGGCAAACATAAACATCCCCAAAAAGGCTACTGGTAAACCGAAAGCCACCCAGAATGCTAAACGCGTATTCAGAAATAATGATAAAAAGGTTAATACCAAGATCATTCCGATTAGTGCATTTTCCGCAAGCAGTTGGGTACGTTGAACTAGCGTTGTTGAAAGATCCCTAACTACATTTAACTGCACATTATCGTACTTCTGATTGAAATCTTCAATGTAAGCTTTTGTTTTTTCAGCTGAGGAAATGAGGTCTTCATTGTTGGTACTGGTGATGGTAACATTAATTGACAGGTTACCATCGAAATAACTCGCGTTAGGTGTTTCAGAAAATTGATCTCTTACTATGGCTACATCCTTCAACTGAATTTTTCTTCCGGAAGGATCAGATTTCACAATTAAATTAGACAACTCATCTGCGAAATAAGAACGGTTATTTGCTCTTATCAAATACTCTTCAGCATCGGTCTTTATTGTTCCTCCTGTAGTTATTAAACTAGCCTGATTAACAGCTTGCGCAACTTCTGCAAAGGTGAGATCATAAGCCAATAAACTGGTTTCGTTCAAGGCTATTTCTATCTCCTCTTCCGGATAACCTGAAATTTGAATTTGTGAGATGCCATCAATACCTCTTAGGTCATTTTCAACTTGCCTTCCTATTTGCTTCAGCGTAGCTAAAGGAATTTTATCGCCGCTAATAGCAAATGTAATCGTTGGGCGCAGCGCTTCTTGTTTCGCAACTACTAACGGTTCCATTCCGGTTGGGAATGTTGGTACACGATCTACAGCATTCTTTACTTCGAGAAGCATGAAATCTATATCCTTCCCTTTTTCAATTTCAACATTTATGGTTCCGCTATTCTCCCGCGATGTGGAGGTTACGCGTTCAACGCCGTTTAATCCTTTTAGATTGTCTTCAATCTTTAATATGATTCCTTCTTCAACCTCTTGTGGCGATGCACCAGGATACGTAACATTTATGCTGATGTTTTTGGAATCTACTAATGGGAAAAAAGAGGACTTTAATTTCGAATAACCAAACAAGCCAAACACCAGAAATGCCAAAATAACCACATTTACAGCAACACTGTGTTTAATAAAATACGAGATTAGACTTCTCATTTTAATTGGTGTTTGTGTTTTGATCTGAGAATGGCTTCACCTTCATACCGGCATAGGCGCCTGGCACAGGTTTAGACAGTATTATTGTACCATTTGGAATATCTTTCAATACCACCTTAGTGTCTGAAAAATAGACTGGATTCACATCGATGATATCTAGTATACTATCTCTAACCACAAAAATCTGATCGCCATCGAGCATTAAATTTCTATTCACTTCAATTGCGTCAGATTCCTTCTTTGCATTTAGGTTGGCCTCGAGATACATTCCTTCTTTGAGGATATCACTTTTCACCTCAATATAGGCTGTAATGGTTTGAGTAGTCGCATCGATACTGCCATTCACTCTTGACACAGTTCCGGTATAGGTTTCGGTTTTCTCTAAGTTATTAAGCTTAACTTCTTCACCTACTTTCAATAAACTGGCATAGGTTTTACTTAAGGCCACTTCCATTTCGTAAACCGATGGATCTATGTACTCTCCTAATTTTTGTCCGTTTCTAATCAAGGATCCTTCAGTAACCAAAGCCTCGGTAAGAATACCCGTAAACGGTGCTTTGATATTGTATTTAGCAAGTCGTTGTTCTAAATTCTTGACGTTGTAATAGTTTGAAACAATACCTCTTCCGGTAATAAAATAATTCTCCTTATCACTGGTCATCTTTGGAAGTTCTGGTGTGGATTTACTCAGATCGAAACCATTGAGATAAGATTGCCATTTGTCGAAAACTTCAGGAAAATCTAATCTGAGATCTGGCATGATAGCAGCAATAGAATTGTATAAATTACTTTTTGAAGACTGAACGCTCGCATAATATTCGGAAGCATCAATACGGATTAATGTCTGGCCATTAGAATACTTTTGTCCGGGTCTGAAAAGCTTCGCGCCACGTTTAAAAACGCCTTGTACTTCTGCAAATAATTCAACGCGTCGCTTGGCGACCAAATTACCGTTAGCCGGAATAACAATTTGAACATTAGTATTTTGTACGGTATCAGTAAAGACCGTTTTTACGACCTTTTCTGGCGTTGGTCTTTTACGATTTTTACTATTGGCGATAGATTTGCTGGCAAAGTAAGCCCCAATAATTACAAGGACTCCCAGCAGAAACAATATAATTTTGCGCATGAAGCTGATGGTTGTTTTCAGCTGCAAATTTACCTATATCGCTGTGTTATGCCGTTAAAAAAAACTTAATTGTTAAAATGATCAATTTGCTCCTGAATAGATTCCCATTCAATCATAAACTTTTCTAATTCAGCTTTTTTTGACTGATATCCATCAAAGAATTTAGGATCTGAAACAGTTTCATCGTAGTTAGTTGCTAAGGCCACATCGTCGTTTTTGATGTCCTTTTCGAGTTGATTAATCTTAGACTCAATATTGCTAAGTTTATTATTTAAAGCCTTCAGTTTCTTTTGGTCCTCGTAACTTTTCTTGTTATTGTTAGCTTTTGGTTGCTTTTCTATAACAGTTCGCTTTTCGGCCTCTCTTAAGTTTTCAAGATTACGCTGCTCTAAATAAAAATCAATATCGCCTAAATACTCCTTTATCTTCTGATCCTTGAACTCATAAACGGTATCAGCCAACCCCTGAAGAAACTCACGGTCGTGCGATACTAAAATCAGAGTCCCTTCAAACTTGCTTAAGGCATCTTTCAGAACATTCTTAGATTTAATATCTAAATGATTGGTCGGCTCATCCATTATTAAAACATTTAAAGGTTGTAATAATAATTTGGCTAAAGCCAAACGATTACGCTCACCTCCAGATAGTACCTTTACATACTTTTCTACCTCTTCGCCTCTAAACAAAAAGGAACCTAAAATATCTCGAACTTTACTTCTATTAGATTCATTAGCCGCGTCGATCATGGTATCTAATACCGTTTTATTACCGTCGAGATAATCGGCCTGATTTTGCGCAAAGTAACCGATCTGTACGTTATGGCCCAACTTCATATGGCCTTGGTGTTCTATCTCACCAACTATGATCTTGGCAAGCGTTGATTTACCTTGTCCATTTTGCCCAACAAATGCGGTTTTGGTATCTCGTGCTATGCTCAGATCTACATTAGTTAGCACTCTTAAATCCCCGTAATTTTTAGACACATTTTCAAGCTCAACAACTACTTTTCCTGGTGTAATTGAAACCGGAAAACTTACACTCATTACGCTATTATCGTCTGCATCTACCTCAATACGATCCATACGATCTAGCTTTTTAATAAGTGATTGTGCCATTGAGGCCTTTGAGGCTTTAGCTCTAAATTTTTCTATGAGCTTTTCGGTCTGCTGAATTTGTTTTTCCTGGTTTTTCTGAGCTGCTAATTGCTGCACTTTCATCTCCTTACGGAGTGCCAGAAATTTAGTGTATGGTTTATTGTAATCGTAAATGCGTCCTAAGGAAATTTCAATAGTACGGTTGGTCACATTATCTAAAAACATTTTATCGTGAGATACTATTACAACTGCACCGGTATAGTTTTTCAAAAAGTTTTCAAGCCAAATAATCGATTCGATATCCAAGTGGTTTGTTGGCTCGTCGAGAAGTAACAGATCGTTGTTTTGTAGTAACAACTTTGCAAGTTCGATACGCATGCGCCATCCGCCTGAAAATGTATCGGTTAACTTATTAAAATCTTCACGTTTAAATCCTAAACCTTGTAATATCTTCTCGGTTTCGCCTTGATAATTATAGCCTCCTAGAATTTCATATTGATGCTGAATATCATTGAGATCTATCATCAACTGATTATAGGCTTCAGATTCGTAATCGGTACGTTCGGCTAATTGTACATTAATCTCTTCGAGCTTTGCTTCACATGCTTTTATTTCTTTGAAGGCTTCATAAGATTCTTCCAGAACTGTTTTTCCGAAGTCAAAATCGATGTCTTGTTTTAGAAAACCGATCTTTAGATCTTTATCCGCGGCCATTTGTCCGGTATCTGATTCCTGCTCTTTAGCCAAAATTCTGAGCATAGTAGATTTACCGGCACCATTTTTACCTATTAAACCTATCCTGTCACCAAGTCCGAGCTTAAACGTAATATCTTCAAAGAGGTATTCACCTTGAAAAGAAATAGATAAGTTATGGATATTTAGCATAGTATTTTTGAATCCTACAATTGTAATTAAGTTACAATTGTTACAGTTTTAAGCTTGATAATAATTTACCTTTGTATTGCTACAAAACATGCAAAAGTAAAGGTTTTAGTTATGATTAGAAAAGGAATGAAACTATATAGTATTCTTTTTGGTGCCTGCCCGAAATGTCACCAAGAATCCATGTACACTGTAAAGAACCCTTATATACTTTCTGATACGCTAAAGATCAATGATCATTGTTCTCATTGTGGCACACGTTATAGAATGGAACCTTCATTCTTTTATGGCTCTATGTATGTTAGCTATGGTGTGGGTATAGCTTTTGCTGTTGCGGCCTTTATTGTAAGTTTTGTGATACTAGAATCTTCTCTGATAACGGCATTTATCAGTATTGTACTCACCTTAATTTGTTTTCTACCAGTCATTATGCGTCTTTCCAGAAATATTTGGATCAATCTTTTTATGAGTTACGACAAGACTTTAGTTAAGAAGAAAATCGATTGATATCGATTTCAGCATCTAGAGGTTTATTGTTTTCGATATATTGAAAAAGTTTATCCGCCACATAAGGGGCAATCATAACACCTCTAGTACCAAGACCATTAAGTACATATACATTAGCGTATTCAGGATGTTGGCCAACAAGAGGCCTTCTATCTTTAACCGTTGGTCTAATGCCAGCAACGTGTTTCACCACTTCAAAATCGTACTTGATAAAGGTTTTTAATTTCGAAAGTAATTCGGTCTTAGCTGCTTCGGTTGGGGCATTTGTTTTATCGTCCCATCTATAGGTAGATCCTACAGTGTATAAATCATTTCCGATAGGAATGATAAATACTGAGGATTTAATAGCTGCCTTTAAATTAAGTTTTGGAGCTCTTATGGTTAAGACTTCACCCTTTGTACCATTAAGTGGAAGATGGCTGAAATACGGATTGTTTTTTAACCCATAGCCTTCTGCAAAAACAATATGATGAGATCTGATATCCGCATACTGAAGACAGGATAAAGCCGTTTCAAGTTCCTCATATTTGAACCGTTCTTCTATTAGTATAGCTGAATCTCTTAATAGCGTTTTATACGATTCAATAAATTTCTCTGTATCCAATCGACCAGCATGTAGCACTTCTCCAAAACTGTATGGTGCATCTACAGCTTCATTAGTGTTTTTCACTAGTGTGGTTGAAAGAAAAGGCTCTAATTTGGGTTTGTCGGCAGCACTGAACCAAAGGTTTTGTTCTTCGATTGACGAAAATCGTCTTAAAAGTTGCAGTTTATGATCAACTTTGATATCTAACTCATCTTCAATTTTATTGTAAACCGGAATTGAGATATCGAGTTGTTCTTTGGCTTTCCAAACTTCAGAAAATCGTTTTAAGATCACAGGGTTATACATCCCTGCAGCGACTATAGATGATTGTTGTGAGTTATCATCAAAAACCACAAAGGTCTTATTATGCACTCTTAATTGTTCGCAAAATGCAATACTTGCCAAGCCACAACCAACAATAATATAATCGACTTCTTTCATGGCTACGAAATTATTAAAAAGAATAGGTTCACCATCACTTATATACAAAAAAACGCCCACCAAATGGTGGGCGTTTTAAATATTATCTGTGTTGTTTAGTAACTCCACATATCTTGTTCAAAATCTCTGATCTTATCTTTAATTCGCTCTGATTCTAAGAGCTGCATTAATGCATTTTCAGAGATATATTCTTCTACTTTTCTATCGCCATATACATTTTCTTCCTTGTAAATGAGTCCATGAAAACGACGACTGTTGAGTAAGTGATCAAAAGAGATAGGTGTTGCACTATTCTCATTATTGAATGATTTGGCATCGTGCAGAATATCCCTAACTTCAGGATAGAAAACCCAGAATAATGGAATAGGCTCAGAATTTGCGTCACCGCCTCCACCGTAATCACCGAATTCATCTCCACCAAAATCGTTACCATCAATAAAGTTTACGTCTGGTGCAGCTGGTGCTAGTGCTAAAATTCTGTACTTTAATTCACCTTGTCGCTTATCAAAATACCACAATCCTTTTATTAAGTAAGACTGAATATCAGCAGGACCGATATCTCTTCTTGTGATATATTGCTCGTCGATAAAACCTTCAGCATTGTATTGCTCAATACCAATATCTAAGGTGTCAATTTTAGACATTGACGCTTCAAGATCTTTCAATGTACGCTCTTCAGTGAAATAAGAATCTGCATACATTCTTACACCGTAAACTGAATCCTTCACATTTTCCATAAGAACTTGATAAAGTGATTTTCTATCATCACCTAAGTTACCTTCAATTGGAAAGTACAACGGAAAGTTTACACGCTCATCTAATACGACTTTTTCCCAAATCATTTTAGAAAATAAGATGTCTCTGTCACCTACATAACCATATTCTAATGGCTTGTCATTATCTAAAAGTAATTCAGCTTCGGTTTTCATACCTATTTCTTCAGGTATTTTTGCATTTAGGACGTTAGCTTGTGCAAACAACGTTTGTGCTGCTAGCATTGCTACTCCTACATATAAAAAACGCTTCAATTTCATCTTACTTATAATTTGGGTTTTTCGCTTTTAATCAATTTTCTAGTTGGTCACCTCAACAATTACAGGAGATACATTTTTCAACCTGTAAGCTGAGTTACCTTTAATTTTTGCTTTGATACCAAAGATCGTAATGTTGTCACCACGACGTGCTTTCTTAATGGCAGCAACGGCTTGTGGGCTCATTCTTGTACCCGATACATCAACAGTTGGTTGCCCTGGCACTTTGATCTTGAATGAATTCACCTGAATTGGTAAATCAAATACAAAATCTTCAAGAGCAGCTCCTACTGTACCGATCTGTACGTTACGCTTTGGTAATTTTACTAATCCTGTTTGACCAGCAATTGTACCGGTTGGAGCAGGAATATCTTTAATTCTGAAAGTCTTACTATCGCTAGCTTTAGAACCATCATCTAAAGTTGCAGTTACATTGATTGTAACTTCTTTACCTGTTCCTGGGTTCATGATATATTTACCAGTACCTGATCCTTTAGATAAACCAGATCCTGACGCATTTACTTTATTGTCTGGCACACCAGCAAAAGAAATTGTCATTGGGTTAGCAACACCACGGTACACAACGTTCATCTTATCTGCAGAAATAGTTGCAGAGTTTGGACGCGGTACTACCACATAGTTACCAACGATTGGAATTTCTAATGGTTTACCATCTTCTAAGAAAGTGAACTTACCGTCAATGGAATGCTCACCTACATTTCCTACGTTGAAATCTAATTTTGCAGCTCCGGTTGAGTCTAATACTTCAGAAACGTTGATCTCTTGACCTTGAACTGTTAATTCAGTTGGTGTTACGTTTGCATATTTTCCTAATACTACTTTACCTTGGAATTTTTCACCTGCAAAGAAAGCAGATTTATCAGCCAATACAATTGCTTGGTATTTTTTAAGTGATACAGCCTCGTCTAATGAATTTCCTAAGAAAAGGTTGAATAAGTTTGCTTCAGTTACCATAACGTCATTTTGCATAGCTGTAAGCTTTGTGTACGACGCAATTGCTGGGAATCCTTGGAAGTGGTAGTTTAACCAATCGATCTTTTTGTTGATTTTCTTGTTTTCAACTTTTTCTAAGCTGAATCTTTCATCAAAACGCTCAATTGCTTTTTTATACTTAACATCTGTTCCTAAGATATCTTTGATCTCATTTTTGTAAGCCTGAATTGTAGCTACAACTTCGTCACCTTTCTTAGTGTAACGATCACCTGTAAACCACATCTCATCTAAGATGTCAGTTTTATCCATTGCTTCGAAAGGTAAAGTACCAGTTTCTTCATCAATTTTATAACCACCTTCTCTTAATAAGTCTTGCTTTAAAGTTTCGATGTATTTATAAAATTTGTCTGAAGCTGCACTTACTAAAGCCGCTTTATTTGCTGGAACACGGAATTCCGCTGGCTTCTCTTCAGCCTTTCTTCCTAAATCGGCTAAAAGTGCATCGTTCTTTTCATCAGCAACAGTATTTGAAGCTGAGAACTTCGCTTCCATCAAACCGAAAGCGGATAGTACTTCTTTTGACATATTCATCGCCATCATAGCAATAAATACCAAGTACATTAAGTTAATCATTTTCTGCCTTGCAGATAATTTTCCTCCTGCCATTGTAATTAGTTTTTAAATGTTGTTAATTAATTAAATTGATAATAAAAACTAATTAGTTTTTGTTCATAGCAGAAAGCATACCTCCGTATACACCATTTAAAGATGATAGGTTTGAGGCAAGAGATTGCATTTGTTCTTTTAATTTCGTTGCATTTTCTACGGCTTCTTCATTGATTGCAGCCTGACGATTTGCACTCTCCATTTGTACTTTATAAAGACTATTTAAAGACTCCATTTGTGCAGCAGCTAAAGATAATTCTTCGCTGTATTTCTTCTGAGCTGAGATAGAATCTACAGTTGGGGTAATGTTTTTAGCAGCACCTTCAAAGTTTTTAATACTGTTACCAAGGCTTGCCATTAATTCACCATCTATCTTTGCTTCTTTTAATAAGTTGTCTAACTTTTTAGATAATAATCCTTCAGCATCTTTAGGCTCTTCTTTTTTCTTCTTTCCTAAAGTTTGACCACCTGCTAATTCAGGGTACACTAAAGACCAGTCTAAATCTGCTTGTTGTTTTTCGAATGCAGAGTATGTAAATACTAAGGCTTCCACAATCATACCGATAGTTAAGATCTCTGAACCGTAAGGCCAGTGCTGAATTTTAAATAATGCTCCAACGATTACGATTGCCGCTCCTAATCCGTAGATCATGTTTGTTAGTGTCATTTTACCTTTCTGTGCCATAATTTGTTTAGTTTTTAGTTTAAGTTAATTGGTATAACTTAAGTAGGTTAATTTAATTTGGGTTATGTTTTATGCGATGTTAATTTGTTGCTGCGTTGTTGGTTACTTCTGTTCCCATGTAATCTTGAACAGTTCTAAATCCGATATAACTTCTCGCTGAATCCGCATATTCGTAGTCTCTTGAACTTACTTGTAAGAAGTACGAAACATCTTTCCAAGAACCTCCTCTAACTACTTTACGAGAATTTTCAGGATCGTTCACATTTGGGTTGATGGTTGAAGAAAATTCATAAGATGCAGGATCGTATGAACCATTTACCCATTCTGAAACGTTACCAGCCATATTATACAGGTTGAAATCATTTGGATCATATGCATCTGCTTCAACAGTATATAATGCTTGATCCGCTGCGTAATCACCTCTTAAAGGCTTAAAGTTTGCCATGAAACAACCTCTGTCATTTTTAGTATATGGTCCACCCCATGGGTAAGACGCACCTTGAAGACCACCACGAGCTGCGTATTCCCACTCAGCTTCTGAAGGTAATCTGTAAGCATTTACAGGTTGTCTACCTTTACTTCTTTGATATCCATTATGATATAGTGTTCTCCACTGGCAAAATGCTTGCGCTTGTTTCCAAGAAACACCTACAACTGGGTAATCACCATAAGCGTCATGCCAGAAATAATCATTATGCATTGGCTCATTATATGAATAAGCGAAATCTCTGATCCAAGCCGTAGTATCTGGGTAAACCTCTACTTCTTCTTGTTCAATTACTTCTGAACGTCTTAAGCTTCTGTCTTTGGCAGCCTTGGCGATGTCCATATATGTATACTGAAACTTGAATTGCTTCACATCCCAAGTACGCTGACCATTATAAGATTCTTCTAATGGTAAGTACATACCATCCATAACCTCAGCATATAATTCGTCTGGATAATCGTCAGTATCAAAAATTAAATCTACATCACGATTAATCTTACGCTGCTCATTACCATAAGTATTTTGCATATAGCTTTCATAGGCATTTAGATCCTCTGGGTTAGAATCTAAGTAAGCGAATTCTCCGATATCACCATTACCTGGAGTTTTTCCTTCTAAATCAGCCATCTCAGCCAATTTAAGTCGAAGTATAGAATCGCGTACCCAAAATACGAACTGGCGATACTCGCTGTTTGTAATTTCGGTTTCGTCCATATAAAACGCGCGTACAGTAGCAGTTTTAGTTGGAGCATCCTTAACACCAGCAATATCATCATCTGATTTACCCATAATAAAAGCTCCACCAGGAACTAATGTCATACCATAAGGCTTTTCTGGGTGCCATTTTTTACCTTTTACACCGACGACTTGTCCACGGTCTCCAGAATTACAACTGGCAACCAAAACCAAAACGGCGCTTAGTAAAATAAATTTCTTAATATTCATAGTAACTCGAGGTTAAATTAGTCGTCCTTAATTTTAAGGTCGTAAACATATTTATATATTTTCGAAAAAACAACTTTTTTCTAATTTTTTTTGCATTTCGTCCTTAAAAAATGCATTTCATCGATGAAATTAATGTTAAATTATCGACGAAGTGTACGATTTAAAAGCTGTTCTTCCTGTAGGCTTTATACCATCGTTCAGGGACTTCTCCCTGAGTAGCAAGCACATAATCATCGTGCATGCATGGTAATAACGTGTGCTTTTTTAATTTATTATTAACATCTGGTAAAAATGGAATTTCAATCCACCAACGTCCAGTCTTCAAACTTTTATAAAAGATTAACTCATCATCTTCAACTAAGACATTGTACTTCTGAAACTGTCTATCATTAGTGAAATTATCATCCTTCACTCTACAATTAACGCCTTCAATAAAATACCAGATCATCTGAGCTAATAGCATGGATGTAGCATTGTCATTTTTAGAATTCTTGTACTCATAAATTCCGAACGACGATACCTTATTACTTATTCCTGCATAACGCGAAATTGCACAAATCTCTTTACCAGTAAATCCGTTTGGGGAATATTTTTGATTATCACTGACTTCAGAGGCTTGTATAGATTTCAGATCTATCGAAACAATATGTGCATCTCTTAATAAGGGTTCTACCATTGTTATCTCGTTTGAGATTTCACCTAAACGGTAGGCTTCAAAATAAAGCTTCTCCATTAAGTCGATCTCTTCTTGAGCATTAAAATAGGTTTGGTAACCTATAGTAGAATAATTAAAAAGGTTATACGGTTCTTCAACAATAATTTTTCCGACGTAGCTATTATTTCGGATTGGTAAGTTGGCATCACCCAAATCAAAATTAGTATCGATATTAACGATATTAATCATTGGCATTACCGAATCATAAGCTCTATAGTTGGCGTATGTTAAATCTTGACTTCCACCTAGTATTATTGGTATGATATTTTTTTCAATTAAAACTGTAATTGCTGTTCTAATTGCAAAGTAGGTGTCCTCCACCGATTCACCTGGTTCTATATCACCAAGGTCAGCAATTGTGGTACCCCAATTTCCAGGAAATAACGAATACAGTGTTTTACGAATCGAATCGAAATTAATTTCAATCCCCATGTAGTTGACATCGTTACGATGTTCCTGCACTCCGATAATGGCAAGTTGCACGCCATCGAGATCTGGCATGCCGTTTTGACGAGAGTGAATTTTAATTTTTTTTCCTAGTGCTTGTTGGGCTATTAGTTCGGTATGAGCTAAAACTGCATCTGAAACAGGCGTTAGAAAATTAAAATTCATTATTCTTATTTCTTTTTACTGGTCGCTTTTTTTCTTGTTTTCTTTTTTGGAGCGTTTTTTTCGAGAATGGCTTTTGCTTCTTCCAGAGTCATTTCAGAAACGTCGACCGTCTTAGCGAGTTCAACTTTCTGCTTTCCTTTAATCACATTGTGTCTTCCCCATCTAGCTTTCTCTACTCTGATACCTTCGTCTTCCCAAACGTGGATAAGTTTATCTTTTTCTTTCTGAATTTTATCCTCGATCAAAGTTACGATGTCTTCTTCAGATAAGTTATCCCAATCATATTTTTTATTAACATTTATGAACATGTTATTCCATTTTATGAATGGTCCAAATCGGCCTTTGCCTTTGGTAACTTCTAATCCTTGATAGGTATAAATTGGTGCGTCCGCTTTTTCTTTCTCCTTTATATATACGATGGCTTCGTCGAGATCCACACTTAATGGATCAACACCTTTTGGTAAAGACACAAACTTTTTCCCAAAACGCACATACGGACCAAAGCGTCCGTTGTTTACTTCAACTTCATCATCCTTATAATGTCCTAAAGATTTTGGAAGTTTGAATAAATCCATAGCCTCTTCGAACGTTATAGAACTTAACTGCTGATCTGGTGAAAGACTTGCAAATTTTGGTTTTTCTTCATCGTCAACCGTTCCAACCTGAACCATTGGTCCAAATTTTCCTAAACGCACACTAACCTGACGCCCGCTTTTTGGATCTGTTCCCAGGATGCGTTCTCCAGATTCGCGCTCAGCATTTTCCTGTACGTCTTCGACCTGAGGATGGAAGCCTTTGTAAAAGTCTTTCATCATGGCTCGCCAATCTTCCTTTCCTTCTGCAATATCATCGAAGCTTTCTTCTACCCTGGCGGTAAAATTGTAATCGAGAATATTTTCAAAATGATTGACAAGGAAATCTGTAACGATCATACCCGTATCTGTTGGCACCAACTTACCTTTATTTGAACCTACCTTCTCGGATAAGTTTTTAGTCTTCATAGCACCATCTTGAAGTACGATCTGCTGATAGCCTCTTTCTTCACCTTCGTGGCTACCTTTTTCGATGTAATTTCTATTTTGAATTGTTGATATTGTTGGTGCGTAAGTTGATGGACGTCCAATGCCTAATTCTTCTAACTGCTTTACCAGTGATGCCTCGGTATATCTTGAAGGTGGTCTGGTAAATCGTTGTGTTGCTGTTATATAATTATTGTTTAGCTTCTCTCCTGTTTCGAGGTGTGGTAGGATTCCTTCTTGCTCTGCATGCTCATCATCGGTACCTTCAAGATAAACTTTAAGGAACCCATCGAATGTAATGATCTCACCATTTGCAGTAAACTGTTCGTCTACTTTTTTAGACGCATTAATTTTGATTCTGAGATTGGTACGTTCAAGTTTTGCATCGCTCATTTGAGAGGCAATAGCACGTTTCCAAATAAGACCATATAATCTCGCCTGATCACGTTCAACATTAACCGTGTGGTTGGCAAAGTTTGTAGGTCTAATAGCTTCGTGTGCTTCTTGCGCGCCTTTAGCTTTTCCTTTATAATTTCTTGGATTACTATATTCTGAACCGTAAGCCGATATGATCTCGCTTTCTGCTCCTCTTCGTGCTTCTTCTGATAAATTCACACTATCAGTTCTCATATAAGTAATTAAACCAGCCTCATATAGACGCTGTGCATTACTCATAGTTCTACTTACAGAAAAGCCCAGTTTACGTGAAGCTTCTTGCTGTAAAGTCGACGTTGTAAACGGTGCTGCTGGCGATTTTTTTGCTGGTTTTTTTTGCAAATCTGAAACCTGATACCATGCTTCTTTATTTGCTTCTAAGAAATCTAATGCCTCTTCTTCAGAACCAAAATTTTTAGGAAGTTTAGCTCTAAACGACTTGCCTTCTTGTGAGGTAAATTCTGCATCTACTCTATAAGAAGCGGTAGGATTGAAATTCTGGATTTCACGCTCACGTTCAACTATCAAACGCACAGAAACAGATTGCACTCTTCCTGCAGATAATCCGCCTTTAACCTTTCGCCATAAAACTGGGGAAAGTTCGTAACCAACGATTCGGTCTAGCACTCGTCTGGCTTGCTGGGCATCTACCAAGTTATAATCTATACTTCTTGGATTTTCAATAGCTCTGTTTATGGCGCTTTTGGTAATCTCATGGAACACGATGCGCTTGGTCTTTTCCTTATCTAATCCTAATGCTTCAGCTAAGTGCCAAGCAATGGCTTCTCCTTCTCGATCCTCATCACTTGCCAACCAAACCATTTCAGCTTTCTTTGCCAATTCCTTGAGTTTTTTTACGACATCTCTTTTGTCTTTAGAAACTCTATATTTTGGTTCGAAATCGCCATCGACATCAACACCTAGTTCTTTAGATGGCAAGTCAGAAATGTGCCCGAAACTAGATTCAACTTTATAATCTTTTCCTAAAAATTTCTCTATTGTTTTTGCCTTTGCAGGTGACTCAACTATGACTAAATTCTTCGGCATTCTTTATTTTTTTGAGGTTACAAATGTATGCGAAAATAAATTTACAATCCTAATTTGGTCTGAAATAGCATACACTTTATCGCTATTTGAAGTGGTTCTAAAACAAAATAAGCCTTGTAAAAAACAAGGCTTATTAACAAATGTTAATGTTGTTATAATTAATATGAGTAGAGTATTGGTTCTGAATAATCTAGAAGATTAAAGCTCACTTGTTGTTCACCTTCAACCTGAAGATCTCTGAGATCGAATGTGAAGGTCTTGGTGAATACAGCAAGACATGCTTCATCATTAATTAATACTGCTCTAATATTTCTTTGCACAGGTAATGATTCCATAACACCTTCTGAAGAAAACAGCTGAAGAATCCATGTTTCTCCATTGCAGCCGCTTGCACTAATTTCAATACTTAAACAATCGCCTTCAATTTCTGCACTATTAATATTGAAGAAATCAGAATTTGCATTTTGGTATGCATTACTATCTACTACGGCGAAACGGTCACAATCTGTGGGCGGTAATTGTATATCGTCATCCTCACATTGAAAATTCAAAAGAAGAATTGCAAAAAGAAATAGTATTGCCTTTGAATGTTTCATGTCATCACTTTTAATGTAGATGGACTGATTTCAAAATGGTTGCGTTAAAAATTTACATCTTCTACCATTTGCATGCTATTGTCTTCGCTTTCAAATCCGACGACTTCCTTATAAATATAATAGTTAGGTAAAAACACAAATGATTGCGTTACATAGGTTCCTACAAAACACATTAGAAAACCAACGATAGAGGCTAGAAAACCACAAACAAAAATAAGTGCAAATGAAATTCCCCATTTCTTATTACCGAGTGCAAAACTCAAATTGATAATCTCAGAGACTGATTTATCAGGATTATAAGCATAAACAACATACATAAAGTATAAGGGAACGAACGCGTATATTATAGGTATAATACACAACATTGTAGCAACGATTGCAATCCCAGCTAAAGCCAACCCTAACTTAATGGTCTTTCCTAAATAGGGCTTTTTAAAGAAGTAAAAATAATCCTCTCTACCCACTTCATTAAAATCTTTCATTTTGCAAATGCGATAAAAAGCAGCCTGCAATCCAAAGGAAATGGTACTAATACCCGCAATAAAAAACAAGTACATCGGTATCATTACTAGAAAAAACAAAGGACTTACATCTGGCTCATAATACGAGTCGTAGTAACCGTAAGAATCATAGCCGCCATAACCCGAAGGATACATATCAAAAAGCCCGAGAAAAAACAGTGGGATATAAACAATCATAGCAAAAGGAATAATCAAAACTGTTCTCAACAGAACAGTAACTAATCCTTGCACCCACACCTTTTTAAATAATTCTATGGAGTCGTTGAAAATAATTCCAAAATCTAAATGTTTAGCATTTTGGATACGGCTTTGTATTTCTGAAATATGCATTGATGATCGATTTGATTAGTTGCTTCAAAGTAATTCAATTTTTAGGACTTTTTCAAATTAAATATCTAGCTGACACTTTGTCATAATCTCATAAATAATGCTATCTTTGCATGCTAATTGAGTTATGTAGAAACTAAGATTTTTCGCATAAGCGCAATATATGAGATGGAAAAAATAATTGACGAAAATAAGCAAGGTGAAGCTTTAATCATTGAACATAAAGAAGGCAACGAGAAAAAACTTTTTATTGAAAGTTACGGTTGCCAAATGAATTTCAGCGATAGCGAAATTGTAGCTTCAATCTTATCTAAACAAGGTTATAACACTACTCAAAGTTTGGAAGAAGCAGATTTGGTATTGGTGAATACATGTTCTATCAGAGATAAAGCCGAACAGACCGTAAGAAAGCGTTTAAAATACTACGACACCATGAAGGATAAGAATCCAAACATGAAAGTGGGTGTTTTAGGTTGTATGGCGGAGCGTCTTAAGAAAAAATTCCTTGAAGAAGAAAAAATCGTCGATCTGGTTGTTGGCCCAGATGCGTATAAAGATCTACCTAACCTCTTAGAAGATGTTGAAGAAGGAAGAGAAGCTATAAATGTGATTCTCTCAAAAGAGGAAACTTATGGTGATATTTCTCCTGTGAGACTAAACAGTAATGGCGTAACGGCTTTTGTTTCCATCACACGTGGTTGTGATAATATGTGCACGTTTTGCGTGGTTCCTTTTACTAGAGGTAGAGAACGAAGTAGAGACCCTCAAAGTATTATTGAAGAAGTGAACGACCTATGGAAAAAGGGATACAAGGAGGTCACACTTTTAGGTCAGAATGTTGATAGTTACCTTTGGTATGGCGGCGGTTTGAAAAAGGATTTCGACAAAGCGTCAGACTTACAAAAAGCCACAGCAGTTAACTTTGCTAAGTTATTAGAGCTATGCGCCAAGGCTCAACCAAAAATGCGTTTTAGGTTTTCAACATCTAATCCTCAGGATATGACCTTAGATGTTATAGAAACCATGGGTAAATACGAAAATATCTGCAACTATATTCACCTTCCTGTTCAAAGTGGAAGCGATCGTATTTTAAAAGTTATGAATCGCTTACATACTAGGGAAGAATATTTTGAGTTAATCGATAACATCCGAAGAATTATCCCAGATGTTGGTATTAGCCAAGATATGATTGCTGGTTTTCCTACTGAGACTGAAGAAGATCATCAAGACACATTAAGTCTAATGGATTACGTGAAGTACGACTACGGATTTATGTTTGCATATTCTGAACGTCCTGGAACACTGGCTGGCCGTAAAATGGAAGATGATATTCCGGCTGACGTTAAGAAAAGACGTTTGAATGAAATTCAGGCTTTACAAAGAAGACATAGCTTATACCGCGCCCAACAGCATGTAGGAAAAATTCAAGAAGTTTTGATTGAAAAAACATCAAGAAAATCTGATGATCATTGGGCAGGAAGAAACAGTCAAAACATGATGGCTGTTTTTCCAAAAGAGCATTATAAACCAGGCGACTTCGTCAACGTAAAAATACTCGATTGTACTAGCGCCACTTTAATAGGAGAAGCTGTTGGCTACTCAAAAAATCAATCTTAAATAAATTTAAATGAAAAAATTAGTTTTTATTCTTTTCACCTTAGCCTTAATCACTTCATGTGAAAACGAACCAATAGATCCAGGATTAATCGGTCAGATTGATGATACCGGTGGTGATGATGATGGTGGTGATGACGGTGGAGATGATGGAAGTGACAGTAGTGATCTTACTATGGAGGTCTATGAGTTAGACACTGATATTAGTTTGAGCTTTTTCGGATTTCCAATTAGAACTATTACCAATTCAGATATAAATATTTCTGATAATAAGATTCAATCTAGTGATGTTTTAATTGAGGTCGAAGGCGCTCCTGCTGAAACAGAAACACAAGTCTACACAAGAAATACTGAAGGCCAAATTACAAGTAATATTTCTGTAAATTCAGGTGGTGTAACTACCAACGAATATATTATTACCTATTCTGAAGGACGTATTTCTCAAATAACCTATGATTATTTTGAAGACGACTTCGACGACTATGTTTATAACTTCACCTACGAAGGGAATGTCATTACAAGAACAGAAGAAGGATCAACTATTACTACGGAATTTACCCTTGATGGTTTTGACAGAATCATTAAGAAAGAATCATTTGATGGTACGTTCTCAATTCAGTCTGAAGACATCACTTATAATGGTGCAGGTAATATAAATAGTAGCATTGGCTCTGGTGAAATAGATACTAACAACACCTATAATTTTGATGATAATCCTAACCCTCTTCAAGTTGTTTATGGCGATAATTACCTGTTAAACTTCTTAGCAGATGATTATTCTGATGAAGTTGGACCTATCATTGCTCAATTTCATTCAACTAACAACTGGAATGGCGCAACCTTCAACGGAGATTCATTTACTTTCGATCTTCAATATAATTCTGTTGGAAGAATTATTAGTAGAGATATAGATTACGATTTCGGAGCCGAACTAATGGTAAGTATTGATGAGCGCTTTAATTACCAGAATTAAATTCAAAATTTTATGCAGCTATTTTTTAAATCCATAAAATCTCTTTTCTTTCTTATCACCCTTGGATTGCTAATCTTTTCATGTGAAAACGAATCCATTCAAGGCGAGCAACAACAGGAAGATCCAACAGATCCTTTTGAACCACCTCCAGTGCAGCTTATTCTGAACGAATTAAAAACCACAGAGCTCAATGACTTCCAGCGTGAGTTTATCAATTATTTTGATCCAACGGGTAGACACACGTCATCAGATGCCAATTTCACTCAACAAAACACAATATTTACTTCTATTGAAGAAATTGCATATAACAGTAATGGTTTGAGGACATCCTATAATAAAAACAATAACGGTTTTGAAACCAATGCTGTTAATTTCGCCTATCAAGATAATGTGCTAACTCAGGTCACCGATGTGGTTTCTGGTCCAGGTAATACCTACACTCTAGACTATAGCAACAACCAAATTATTGTGAATGTTAGTGGAAATTTTGAAGGAAGATTTGTCTATGTGTTCGCAGATAATACCTTTCAACAACTCATAAGTTCCGAATCAACGATTCCTTACGTAAATGCATCGTCGAATCCGAATTATAGATTTGAATATCAATACGATTCTGAATTGAATATCTCTCAAATTACCAGACTCGAGTATAATGATACTACAGAGATGTTAGAGGTAGATTATACCGAGGTATATACCTATGATGATAAATTTAATCCACTAAGAGTATTGTTTGAAACTAATCCGCTTATAGTGCTCGATCCCGACGTAGTTAGGCCTTTAGTTTACGGAATTTCAAGCCATAGCAGATTTTACAACAACAGAAACATACTCACAATAACAAGAAACTATTCAAACTCAACAGAGCAACGATTAACAACATTTACATACACCTATAACGAATTTGACTTTCCTACGAGTTCAAGTGAGATCAATACCACGATCGACACCAGTACAAATGAGGAAACCGAAGGCCTAATGAGAGATAGAGAATATACCTATTATGACTAATAATAAATGGAATCAGTTCAAGCCATAAAACAACGTTTTGGTATCATTGGTAATGACCCTAAGCTCAATCGCGCTATAGAAAAAGCGATTCAGGTTGCAGCTACAGATATCTCTGTGCTCGTTACTGGTGAAAGTGGTGTTGGTAAGGAGAGTATTCCTAAAATTATTCATCAATTGTCGCACAGAAAGCATGGTAAGTATATTGCTGTAAACTGTGGCGCAATTCCTGAAGGTACCATAGATAGTGAATTATTCGGACACGAAAAAGGAGCATTTACGGGCGCAACCCAAACACGATCAGGTTACTTTGAAGTAGCCGATGGCGGAACCATATTTTTAGATGAAGTTGGTGAATTACCATTAACCACTCAAGTAAGATTGCTACGAGTCCTAGAGAATGGTGAGTTTATAAAAGTAGGATCTAGTAAAGTTCAGAAAACGGACGTACGAATTGTAGCGGCAACCAACGTAAATATGTTCGAGGCTATTAAGCGCGAAAAGTTTAGAGAAGATCTTTATTATCGCCTTAGTACTATAGAAATCAATCTGCCAGCATTGCGCGATCGTAAAGAAGATATTCATTTATTATTCAGAAAGTTTGCGAGCGACTTTGCTCTAAAATATAAAATGCCAACGATTAAGTTAACTGATGATGCTGTTGCCCTTCTTTTAAAGTATCGCTGGAATGGTAATATTCGTCAGTTGCGAAATGTAGCAGAACAAGTTTCTGTATTAGAACATAACCGAACTATTAATGCTTCGACCCTTCAGTCCTACCTTCCTAATACCGGAACTAATTTACCTGCTGTTGTAAGTAGCACTAAAAATGAAAGTGATTTTAGTAGTGAGCGAGAGATTCTTTACAAGGTTCTTTTCGATATGAAAAGTGACCTCAATGATCTCAAAAAACTTACTATGGAATTAATGAAGAAAGGAAGTGTATCTGAAGTTCAAAAGGAACATGAGCACCTTATTCAAAAGATATATGGTGAGGATACGGATGAAGAATACGAAACAGCATCTACTGTTGAAGACCTTGAGGTACTATCTATACCAGAGCATACGGAATCTAATGAATCTAGCGACATAGAGGTTGAGGACAAATATCATTTTGCTGAAGAGATCGAAGAAGAAGAAACTTTATCTTTACAAGACAAAGAACTCGAATTGATCAAAAAATCGTTAGAGCGTCACAAAGGCAAACGAAAATTGGCAGCTGCCGAGTTAGGCATTAGTGAACGAACGCTATACAGAAAAATTAAGCAATACGATCTTTAAGAGAAGTTTATGATATCTTCTAAAAGAATTCATACTTTTCAGAGTTCTAATTAAGGAGCTTTATAAAACCGACTTAATATTAAAATTTTCAAATGAAAGCTGTAGAAATATTTATGATCAGAAAATCGTTCAGACCAAACAGTTCTGAGGCTATCCGACAAGAAGCAGAAGAGCTTATTAACGATAAACATTATAAAGGCTATAGACTCATAAATGTTGATTTTGATGTGGCAGACAACGCAGGTTATATCTATGCTTTTATCACAATGAAACGACCTAATACCTACTAGATGAGATCTAGATTTTATATCATACTATTTAGCTTAGGAATTTTACTCAGCAGTTGTAAAGTAAATTATTCCTTCACAGGCTTGACCGAAACTCCTGAAACCTTTCAGGTGAATTTCTTTCAAAATAATGCGGATTTAGTAGAACCTGGGCTAGATATTCAATTCACAAATGCCCTTCAAGATCTAATTCAAAATCAATCGAGCGCTCAATTAGTAAACACTGGCGGCGAAGTGATCTATGAAGGTGAGATCACTGAATACCGAATTGCACCAATGACCGCCACATCAGATAATAGAGCGGCTCAAAACAGACTCACAATTACAGTTAATGTAAGATACATAAACACCAAAGACGAAGAAAAGGATTTTGAACAACGCTTTTCTTTCTTCTTTGATTATGGCGCAAATGAGCAATTACTAGGTAGTCTAAGAGAAGAAGCACACGAGGTCATCTTTGAGCGACTTACACAAGATATTATTAATGCATCTTTGGCAGATTGGTAGGCTATGAATGTTCAAGAACTCACATATCTGCTGCAACATCCAGAGGCTATCACAAGTGCTCAGACTGAGCAACTCGATCAAAAAATTAAGGAGTTTCCGTATTTTCAACCTTTACGTGCTTTATATCTGAAAGGTTTAAAACAAAAAGACAGTTACAAGTATAATAACACGCTTAAAGTAACTGCAGCACATACAGCAGATCGCAGTGTTCTCTTTGATTACATTACTTCTGAAGTCTTTAATCAGAATAAGATCTCAGAGCAGATCAAGCAAAATTCAGAATATATAAAATCCATAGAGGTCAGTGAAGCAGATGACATTTCTGTGAACAAAAGCGTAACGATTGATGATGCCCTTAAAGAGCACATTAAAGCCACTGAAGGTGTGTTAGACCCTAATTTGTTTGAAGCCAAAGTTGAACCCATATCAACAGTGGAGCCCCCAAAGATTGAAGATTCTATTATTTCAGTTGACGTTGAAAATATTACTCCCGAAAAACAACTCAATATCGGGAAGCCATTAGAGTTCGATAAGAATGAAATTCATTCATTCACGGAATGGTTGAAAATAACAAGTTTCAAACCTATTGTAAGAGATGAAGAAACAGAGGAGACTACTGAATCTGAAGCCAAGGTAACTCAGCCATTGCAAAGTAAATTGGATATTATCGACAAGTTCATTACCGAAAACCCAAAGATAAAACCAGTTGCAGGCCATGCTCCCAAGCCTGAATTAGTGAATAATGATGACGACGTTTCTGAAAGTCTCATGACAGAAACACTGGCACGTATATATTTAGAGCAAAAAAACTACGATAAAGCTATTCAATCTTATAAGATTTTAAGTTTGAAATATCCAGAAAAAAGTAGTTTCTTTGCAGACCAAATAAAATTGGTCGAAGAATTAAAAGATCATAACACATAATAAAATGAGTGCATTTAGTATATTTTTAATCTTAATTGTTGTTGTAGCGTTCTTATTAGTTGCAGTAATTATGGTACAAAACCCAAAAGGTGGTGGATTATCATCATCTTTCGGTGGTGGAGGCACACAACAATTAGGTGGTGTAAAAAAGACAGGAGATTTTTTAGATAAGAGTACTTGGTTTTTAGCCACTGCGCTTATTGTTCTCATCTTAACATCTAACCTAACCTTAGATTCAGGAAACAGTGCTGGTTCAACAGCGTTAGATGAAAATGAAACCACAGAAACACCGGTAACAACACCTCCAGTTTCTGATGACACCACAAACCTTGACGATTCAGCAGGAAACTAATTGAATTCAAGATAATGTATAAAGCCAGTTTTTTCAACTGGCTTTTTTTATTTCCTATGCAGACCAAACAATATCTGCAAGTTTGTCAGTCATTAGTACTTGGCATAATTTTCGAATAACGCTAAAGCGTTAAAACAATAATTAATCATTAAAATTTTAAATAGAATGAGCTTAAACATTAAACCTTTAGCAGATCGCGTTCTTGTTGAACCGATGGAAGCTGAAACAACCACAGCTTCGGGTATTATTATTCCGGATAATGCAAAAGAAAAACCGCAAAAGGGAATTGTTGTTGCAGTTGGCAACGGAAAAAAAGACGAACCTTTAACCGTTAAAGTTGGTGATACCGTATTATACGGAAAGTATGGTGGCACCGAATTAAAACTTGAAGGAAAAGACTATTTGATGATGCGCGAAAGTGACATCTTAGCGATTGTTTAATTATTTCAGTCGTATTCGTAACTCCCGATTCTATTTTAGAATAAATAAACTCGGAACTAAAGCGAATCTCACTTAACAAAAACTAACATTAACTAGATTCCTGCCTTCGCAGGAATGACAAAAATTAAGAAAATGGCAAAAGATATAAAATTTGATATTGAAGCACGCGATGGATTAAAACGCGGTGTTGATGCCTTAGCAAACGCAGTTAAGGTAACTCTTGGTCCTAAGGGACGTAATGTAATTATTGGCAAATCATTTGGCGCACCACAAGTAACAAAGGATGGTGTTTCTGTGGCTAAAGAAATTGAGCTTGAGGATGAGTTAGAAAACATGGGAGCTCAAATGGTAAAAGAAGTTGCATCCAAAACTAACGACCTTGCTGGTGATGGTACTACTACCGCTACTGTGTTAGCTCAAGCTATAGTAAAAGAGGGTCTTAAAAATGTTGCAGCAGGCGCTAATCCGATGGACCTTAAACGCGGTATCGATAAAGCAGTAGAATCAATTACTTCTGATCTTGAAAAGCAAGCTAAAAAAGTTGGAAACTCTTCAGAAAAAATTCAACAAGTAGCTTCAATTTCAGCAAATAACGATAATACGATTGGTGAATTAATCGCAGAAGCATTTGGTAAAGTTGGTAAAGAAGGTGTTATCACTGTTGAAGAAGCAAAAGGAACAGATACTTATGTAGACGTTGTAGAAGGTATGCAGTTCGATAGAGGTTACTTATCACCTTACTTCGTGACTGATGCTGACAAGATGATTGCTGATCTTGAAAATCCATATATCTTATTATTTGATAAGAAGATCTCTAATCTTCAAGAAATACTACCAATCTTAGAGCCAGTAGCTCAATCTGGACGTCCGTTATTAATTATTGCTGAAGATGTTGAAGGACAAGCTTTAGCTACTTTAGTAGTGAATAAACTACGTGGTGGACTTAAAATCGCCGCAGTTAAAGCACCTGGATTTGGTGATCGTCGTAAGGCCATGTTAGAAGACATAGCCATCTTAACCGGTGGAACTGTCATTTCTGAAGAAAGAGGATTCTCTCTTGAAAACGCTGACCTTTCAATGTTAGGAACAGCTGAGTCTGTAATGATCGACAAAGACAACACAACTATTGTTAATGGTAACGGAAATTCTTCAGACATTAAAGCTAGAGTGAATCAGATCAAAGCGCAGATCGAAACTACTACATCTGATTACGACAGAGAAAAACTTCAAGAGCGTTTAGCTAAATTAGCTGGCGGTGTTGCCGTATTATACGTAGGTGCTGCTTCAGAAGTTGAAATGAAAGAAAAGAAAGACCGTGTTGATGATGCCTTACATGCTACTAGAGCAGCTGTTGAAGAAGGTATTGTTGCTGGTGGTGGTGTTGCTTTAGTGAGAGCTAAGAAAACACTCGAAAAGCTAGAAACTGAAAATCTTGATGAAACTACTGGAGTTCAAATCGTTAATAAAGCGATCGAAGCGCCTCTTAGAACAATCGTAGAGAATGCTGGTGGTGAAGGTTCTGTAGTAATCAACAAGGTATTAGAAGGTAAGAAAGACTTCGGTTACGATGCGAAAAACGAAGTCTATGTAGATATGATGAAAGAAGGAATCATCGATCCTAAAAAAGTGACGCGTATTGCTTTAGAGAATGCAGCATCAGTTGCTGGAATGATCCTAACCACTGAGTGTGCATTAGTAGACATTAAAGAAGATGCTCCGGCCATGCCTCCAATGGGCGGCGGCGGAATGCCAGGTATGATGTAATTCATAGCTGCTACAATAACTATTAAGCCTCTGACACGCGTCGGGGGCTTTTTTTTGTTCAACAATTATTATAACTTAGAGCAAACCAACACTTTATCATTTCGTGAAAAAGAGATTTACATATGCCTTAGGTGAAATTCTTATTGTTATTATTGGAATTTCATTGGCCTTCAGTTTGAACAAATGCTCAGAAGACCATAAAAACGAAGCTCAAAAGCAACAATATATTAATAGTTTAGAACAAGATATTCTAGCCGATAAAACACAACTCGAAAACAACCTCCAACAGATTGTTCAAAAGGTAGAAATGAGTTCTGCAATTCTCCCAGTTCTTGGATCGAACGACCCGCAAAAATCGACTAAACTAAGGGGAATTTACAATATTGCACAACTTACCATTTTCACACCTAAAGATTTTACTTATCAGGCTTTGGTAAATTCTGGTGATCTTAAACTTATTGATGACCTAGAACTAAAAAAGGCCATCGAAAAACACTATGCTAATTACAAATCCATCACTGACGCTTATAAACGCCAAGAAGCCATCAATAAGGACTATTTAGGCAACTATTTTATCTACAACACGGATTACGATCTCATGCAAGAAGGAAAGTCGCCTTTCAAAGATGAAAAGCTATTAAAGAATATGATGCAAGCCGTTCGTGGTTCCTTTATTATTAAAAAAACAGCTACTGAGAATGGTATAAAAAGCTGTGATAGTATCTTGAAGATTTTGAAATAAAAAAAAGCCTGAACATTCGTTCAGGCTTTTTTAGAACTTCTATTTTCAATGGTGAGCTTTCACCACTTCCTCATCACGATATTTACAACATGCGTCAATTTTACCATAGGCTTCATCACTTGCCTTTACATACTTAGTGTCGTGACCTACTTCAGCTAACTTTTTAGCAATGGTTTTCAAATCTGTTTTTCGCTCATCGTAGATGAGTTTTAATTCGTGAGTTTCAATACTCCAAACGGCAGATTTTACACCTTTAGTTCTAATAGCCGCTTTTTCAATGCGTGCTTTACACATACCACAAACGCCATCAACTTCCATGGTAGCCTTTGCATTTTTGTTTTGAGCAATACTTACTGATGTTACGAGTACTGCTAGTATTGTTAATAGTTGTTTCATTTTAATTTATTTTAGATCGTCAGGTCGGGTGATTTCAATTAAAATTCAGATATGATTTCGACTGCGCTCAATCTAACATCTGAATCACTCGACATGACGGTTAATTTATTCTGTACCGTAATCCGGCGTAATACATACTTCCAAAAATCGGACCGTAAACAAAGTTACTATCAAAATTAGCTCCGAATGGATTATCAGGACTAATTATAGGATCCGGTTGTCTTACATTGGTCACATTTTCTCCTCCCAAATATACTTCAAACTTTGGAGAAAACACTTTAGTCACCTGAAGGTTTAAAGTACCAACTGTTGGTGAAAATTCGTCTAATTGAAATTCAACCGGGCTTAATTCGGTACTTGGAAAACGTTGAACGTCTAACCAATTGTAAGTCGCATCAAACTTCCATTGACTGCCACTTTCCGTCTTACTTGTTTCATAAGCAGCATTGGCAAATAATCGATTTTCAGGAATTAGTGGCTTAGCCAATCTACCCGAATTATAATCGGTTTTAATGTCGTAATATTTATATGCTGTTCTTAGATCAAAGCCTTCAAAAGCATTGATATTGAATTCGAACTGAAAACTATTCGCATAGCTTTTTCCTTCGAGATTATAAAAATTGATCTCAAATGGATTTTCCCAATCAACAACCACTTGATCTTGAAAATCTGTACGGTAAAAATCAAGAGTAATATCGGCTTTTCTATTAAACAAGTTAAACCCTTGCAAATAGCTGAAGCCATAATTCCAGGCAATTTCAGGATCTAATCCATAGATCTTACCACCAGCATCTTGAATATTTATTTGTCTAGAACTAGAAAACAAATTCTGGTTTTCAGCAAAAATATTCGCACTGCGCTTTCCTCGGCCAACAGATGCTCTAAATGCTGACTTTTCCCATGGCGTATAACGCACATGTAAACGAGGCGTTACAAAGAATCCTAATCGATTATGCTGATCAACCCTCACTCCTGCCGTCATGGTAAACTTATCTAGATCGTCATAAGCATATTCAAAAAATGCCCCAACTGAGTTCTCAGTGCGCTCAAAATTCTGGGTATTTACCAATTCGTCATAATGATCTAGTGTAAAGCTAACACCAGTTTTTACCTTGTGTCTAGAATCTGAAATAATACTGTTGTAAATTAAGTTTGAATAAAAACTATTGTGCTGAATATCATAGATATTCAATCCGAAGTAAGAATCTTGTCTATGGTGGCTGAAAGACGTTTGAAAACCTAAACTCTGATATGGAATTTCAGGGTTCACATAGCCCAATTTAGTCATCACTTCAAAGCGTTCAGTATTGATTTCACTGCCCCAAAAATTGGTAGTACCACGATCTCTATCTGGATTGAAATCTAATTGTCCAGACTGAACTTCTTCATTGAGATATCGCAAACTTATAAAGCTAACAATACCTTTTTCGCCGTCGGTATATTGCCATCGATTTAAGATATTGATCTGCTCCTTTAACGGCACATCGAGAAAAGAATCGTCGTTTCTATCGAATTTCTGATTACGTACATTTCCATGCAGGTATAAACCTGTACTCCATTTATCGTTCAATTCTTGATTGAAATGGGTATTGAGCTCTAATCGACCGTTTACCGAACCATATGCATTTACAAATAAGCGGTCATCGGTTGAGGGTTTAACCAATTCAGCATTAATTTGTCCCGCAATACTTTCATAACCGTTGACTACACTTCCGGCACCTTTGGTGATTTGGATACTTTCTACCCACGTACCCGGTATAAAACTTAGTCCGTAAGCTTGTGAAGCCCCACGAATAGCAGGAATATTCTCTGTGGCGATTAAAATGTAAGGAGAATTTAAGCCCAACATTTTTATTTGTTTTGTCCCAGAAACAGCGTCAGCAAAATTAACGTCAATTGAAGGGTTAGTTTCAAAACTCTCGGATAGATTACAGCATGCTGCTTTAAGCAATTCGTCACTACTTACAAAAAGCGTATTTTCTGCTCTTAAGTATGATTTTGAAGTCGCTTGCTTTCTGTAAGATACCTCCACGGCATCCAATTCATCTGAAGATTGCAGTATATGTCTTATAAATTTGTTTTCGTTTACGGTAAGCGTATCTGTCTTAAAACCGACATAACTGATCACCAATTTATTAAACGAAAATTTATAGGGAATCGTGAAGGTTCCATCCTCAAGAGTAATGGTTCCTATAGATGAGCCCAACCAATACACGTTGGCACCTGGTAACGGCAATTCTTTAGAGCTCGTAGTCTCTAAAACAATGCCTTTTAATTCTTCTTGTGCAGGCATCGCTGAACACAAGCAGATAAATAATATTATTATATATGATTTCATTTTTTTATTTGATTGTAGGTATAACAATAAGCGCATCGTAATGCACCACTCCTTTACGGGGTTATATTACAATCAAATAAGGTAAGTTTCGTCTAAGACCTGAATATCCCTAATGAGCAAGGGCGGAGAATAGTCTCTGTGTGGAATTATTTGTTTTGGCAGGCTCTCATATAGATTTGCTAAAACATAAGCATAGGAAACTAAGACTTGCTTTTGCGTTTCATTGAGATCATCAAATGATTTGAGAGCCAGATCATCTTGTCCTTCAACGATATCTACTTCATTCTCACAACATGATTTTTTGGTCACCTTCATGCTATCAGAATCAACTTTGCCACCACAACATTTATCTATTTCAGAAAATATAGCAACATCGACTAGGTTACCTCCACAGAAATGTTTTTCAATAACCAATGACATCGTTGAGCCCAACACCAAAAAAGCTAGGATTACTGAGAACACTTTATGAAAAACTGATAATTTCATAATGCAAAGTTACGAAAATCCCATTACTACCATTGAAATTATAAAATCCTTAACGATTCAATTTGTAATAATAGAAGGCTGGTAAAAGGAGTATTACACCAATAGGTTGAATTAAAAAGCGCCTTACATTAAAGAAAAGGTAATAGTCTTCTTGCTTCGGATTGATCACAAAATAGAGATACGGAATCAACAGCAACACATAAGCAATGACATACAATAAAACCGCAAACTTAATCATAATCTTATCGTTAAAAATCAAGTAAAGAATACCTAGAGATACCAATGTGTTCAACAGATATCTCAGACTCGTAAAGAACACGAGCTTAGCGACTTCACGTCTTGGATTGTCTATATACAAGTAGTCATTTTCGAAAAACTTCAGGTAGGGATCATAAAATAAATAATCCTCAAAACCACGTATAGCCATCAAAACAAGAATCAGTATACCAACAAATATGTAACGTGTAAGTTTAGGCATTGGCATTTACAGTTTTTGAAAATCGATTCACCCAAACCATCCAAAGTAAAAATACAGTTCCATAGATCAACATTGGAAAAACAACTTTATGCATCAGATATTCTTGGTCAGGATAATGATACAATCCGACGGATAAGATGACAATACGAATTAAGTTAAATGCGTAAATTATAATACAACCCGCGAAACCAAAGAAAATTGTGGTTTTCAGTTTTCCGGCAAAGGCAATGATAAACGACAGAAATAATATGATTACACTTAAGGCATTACAACCTTCAATTACGCGTGCTACAAATTCTCCATTAATAATGATTTTCATAGATGGTTCGCCGGTATGTGGTATAATTTCTGAATTATAGCCGATGCTATTTAGTAAGGAATTTGACTGCCGTGCTACTAAGTTAGTCATGTAATCAGGATAAAACTTAGAGCCATCAGAGAGATTCAAATATATAAAATGACCAATGGTAAGAATGCCATAAACCACTAAAAATGTGATTATGAAACGAATAACCAATTTATATTTTGTAATGAGCTCTCTCAATAAAATTGATAGTGTTAGTTTGCTGTTAAATTTATGAAAACCCTATTTTAAAATTGAACGAATTAAATACTTTTACCAAAAGTTTATACAATTATGACCTTTGAATCCCTTAAATCTGAAATAAAACAAATTGTTGCACAGAATGAACGCAGTGTAGATGAACGTCTGCTGAGCATTTGCGAAGTGCTTGAAAGTAATGTTGACTATTACAACTGGGTAGGTTTTTATTTTAAAAATGGCGACAAATTAGAGTTAAAACTTGGACCTTATGTTGGCGAACCAACAGACCATACTATCATTCCTTTTGGGAAAGGTATCTGCGGACAAGTAGCTGTGAGCAATCAGAATTTTGTAGTTCCTGATGTGTCTGCACAAGACAACTATATAGCCTGCAGTATTACCGTAAAGGCTGAAATTGTAGTTCCAATTTTTATTAATGGTGAAAATATTGGTCAGATCGATATCGATTCTAACACACCCGATCCATTTACCGAAGCTGACGAACGATTTTTAGAGTTTGTTTGTAAAGAGGTCGCTAAGATTCTTTAGTCCTTTTCCGCAGGTTATCTCTTAACTGTAGAATTAACAGCGCTACTACACTGATCATTACTAGCAGAAAAAGTGCGTAGGTCACTACGATGATCCAGATGTTTACATTACTGAGATCCCAGACCCAACTTACTGTTTTATTAAAACCAATAGTATCGCTAGTACTTAGATAAACTAAGGAGATCACAATTAAGATGGTGGCACTACTGATAAAATATTTAAGAAAGCGTTTCATCTTCTAGAAATTACATACCTGTTCTGATCGCTTCAACAGGGTCTAATCTCGAGGCGGTTAAGGCCGGAATTACACCAGAAATCAATCCGATAAATGAAGAAATTGTAAATCCTAAAAACACATTCTTTGCAGACAGAATGAACTCAAAATCTTCTGTGACATTGTTTCCAATAAGAGTACCTAACCAAACCATAATTAAACCAAATAACCCACCAACAAGGGCAAGGATTACGGCTTCAAACAAAAATTGAAAAAGAATAAACCTGTTCTTGGCACCTAATGATTTCTGAATACCAATAAGATTTGTGCGTTCTTTCACACTTACAAACATAATATTGGCAATTCCAAAGCCTCCAACAAGCAAGGAGAAACCACTAATTACCCAACCTATGGTGTTCATTGTTCCGATGATACTGTCTATGGCATCTTGTAAACCTGAAATAATATTAATAAAAAACGAATCGATTTCTTCGGGCTTAATGCCTCTTCGATTCCTTAAAATCTGAGTCACATCAGCTTTTAATCCGGCGATATCAGCATCTTCCTTTGGTTTAATAATTACAATATTCTTGAAATTCCTATTGTTGTCACCATAGCGATTTCGAACGTAGTTGGCAGGCAAGAAAATTGAAATATCGTTACTATCACCAAATAAACCTGAACCCTCTTTTTTAACAACGCCAATTACGGTAAACTTTTGTCCATAAATACGGACCTTCTTGCCTATTGGCTCTAAGTTTCCGAATAATGAATTTGCAATTTCAGATCCTATAACCACAACCGGTTTTCCGGCATTAGATTCAGATTCGTTATAAAATCGACCTTTTTCAAACTCTAAATATTGAATATCGGTAAACTCATTAGAAACTACCACAGTGTTAACACTGCTCACCAATTCAGACTCATACCGAATATTCTCTCGTCTTACAAACAACTGAAATGCCACATGTTCAGCATTTTCTAATCCAGCTTTCAGAAATTTATATTCATTATAGGAAATCTCATCAAAGGTCTCATATTTCCATCGAGGCACTTCGGTAGGCCCAAATGAAATATTAGCAACATACATGGTATTACTGTCTAAAGAACTCAGCTGTGATTTAATCTGTTTATCTAAAGAATCAACAGCGGCAAGTACCGCTATAATTGAGAAAATACCAATGGTCACACCCAGTAGTGATAGAAAGGTACGTAATTTGTTGTTTCTTAACGCGTTGAATGCAAATGAGAAACTTTCTTTTAGCAAACGTAAATATAAAAGCATAAGGCATCCTTAAGTGATGCCTAAAGATAAAGGCTTTAGACTATAAGAAAGGTTATAGAATGCTTAAAATATTGAAAAGATTCTTACATCCCAGTTCTGATGGCTTCCACAGGGTCTAATCGCGATGCTGAAAAGGCAGGTATAACTCCCGAAATCAAACCAATTAATGTGGACAAACCAAACCCGAGGAACATGTTACCAAAAGACAATACAAACGTGAAGTCATCTCCGATAAAACTGTTCATAATTAGTGAAGTGATCCAAACAAAGAATAAACCAATTAAACCACCAACTACGGCAAGTATAACAGCCTCAAATAAAAATTGAAACATGATGAAACGGTTTTTGGCACCAAGCGATTTCTGAATTCCGATCAAATTTGTCCGCTCCTTCACACTGACAAACATAATATTTGCAATACCGAAGCCACCAACTAATAGCGAGAATCCTGAAATGACCCAACCAACAAGGTTTAAAGTTCCGATAATAGCATCAATGAATGATACCAGACCCGATAATTTATTAATAAAGAAGTCGTCGTCCTCATCGGCTTTTAGGCCTCTGTAGGCTCTGAATTTTTGGCGAAGCACACTTTCAAAAGCGCCCATATCAACCCCGGCTTTAGGCTTTATAACAACGGCTCCAGGTAATCCATCTGCACCACCATTTCGAAATCTCCTCACAAAATTTGCCGGCACATAACCTTTACCATCTGGCGAATCCCCTAAAGTCGATCCATATTTTTGAAGTACGCCAATGACCGTTAATTTTCTACCGTAAACGCGTACGACTTTACCGATCGGATTTGATGTACCAAATAAATTTTCGGCAAGTTCAGACCCAATAACAATTACAGGTGCACCTGTATCCGATTCTAATTCTGAATAAAATCGACCTTGCCCAATCTTCAAATCATCTATAACATAAATTCCGTGTGAAATAGGTGTTACCTCAACATTACTAACCGTTTCTGCCTGATAGCGAATCGTCTCATTTCCACCGAAAATTACATAGGCAGATTCTTCAATGTCAGGAATATTTCGTCGTACGAACTCATAATCGTCATATTCTGTTTGCGGGAAATTATCACGCTTCCATCTTGGCACCTCCGTCGGACCAAATGAATACTTCGTAAGATACATTGTATTCTTATCGAGACCAGAAAGATTTTCTTTAATATCGCGGTCTAAGGAATCTACAGCCGCCAATACGGCAATAATAGAAAATATACCTACGGTAACTCCTAAAAGGGAAAGAAAGGTCCGTAATTTGTTATTTCTAAGGGCATTAAGCGCAAACGAAAAGCTCTCTTTAAATACTCTTAAATAGACAAGCATGGGTTAGCTAGATTAAATCGATTTAAAGATAGGACGTTTTCAACAGTATATTGTTACAAAAAACTTAAAGAAAGTAATATCTGTAAACCAATAATCATCCTCATTGTTTTATTTTTGCAAAATCAAAATCACAACACATCATTATGAACAACAAAACTATATCCTCGGCACTGATTTCTGTATTTAGTAAAGATGGATTAGAACCAATTGTAAAAAAACTAAACGACCTTAACGTTACAATTTACTCTACGGGAGGAACAGAAAAATTCATCAGAGACTTAGGTATTGATGTTGTTCCGGTAGAAGATGTTACCTCTTACCCATCTATTCTCGGTGGACGCGTAAAAACACTACACCCGAAGGTATTTGGCGGGATTCTTAATCGTCAAAATCACGATGGTGACGTCGCTGAATTAGCGGAGTTTGAAATTCCGCAGATCGATCTCGTTATTGTAGATCTATACCCTTTTGAAAAGACTGTTGCTTCAGGTGCAAGTAATCAAGATATTATTGAAAAGATAGACATTGGTGGAATTTCACTCATAAGAGCTGCAGCCAAAAATTATGCAGACGTTACATGTGTGTCATCCGTTGAAGACTATGCTGAATTTTTAGAATTGCTTAAAGTAAAAAATGGTGAAACTTCTGAAGACGACCGAAAGCGTTTTGCAGCTAAGGCATTTAATGTATCATCACATTATGACACAGCAATTTTCAATTACTTCAACAATCATGAAGAAGCCGTCCTTAAAATAAGCGAAACAAAAGGTAAAGTACTTCGCTATGGTGAAAACCCACATCAGAAAGGCTTTTTCTTTGGTGATTTTGATGCCATGTTTACCAAATTACACGGTAAAGAACTTAGTTATAACAACCTTCTTGATGTTGATGCAGCGGTTAATTTAATCCTCGAATTTAAAGGTGAAGACCCAACATTCGCTATTTTAAAACACAACAATGCATGTGGCTTTGCTCAGCGTTCAACAGTAAAACAAGCCTATGTTGATGCCTTGGCAGGTGATCCTGTTTCTGCATTTGGTGGAATCCTAATTTGTAATTCTGAAATAGATAAAGCCACTGCCGAAGAAATTCATAAGTTATTCTGTGAAGTGGTTATTGCACCGTCATTTTCTGATGAGGCCTTAGACATTTTGAAAGGAAAGAAAAATAGAATTCTATTAATTCTTCACGATGTAGAATTACCAAAAACTACCGTGAGAACTTGTTTAAATGGTGCATTAGTTCAAGAGCGCGATGCTAAAACTGATGTTTTGGAAGACCTGAAAACGGTGACTAACACAGCACCAACTCAAGCTGAACTTGAAGATTTGATATTTGCATCGAAACTTTGTAAGCATACCAAATCTAATACTATTGTTCTTGCTAAAAACAAGCAACTCTGTGCAAGTGGCACAGGGCAAACAAGTCGTGTTGATGCCTTAAATCAAGCCATTCACAAAGCGAAATCATTTAATTTTGATTTGGACGGAGCTGTCATGGCAAGTGATGCCTTCTTCCCGTTCCCGGATTGTGTGGAAATTGCAGATAATGCCGGAATAAAAGCTGTTATTCAACCAGGTGGTTCTATTAAAGATGAACTAAGTATCAACTATTGCAACGACAATGATGTTGCCATGGTGTTTACCGGTACGCGCCATTTCAAACATTAAAATAAAATTAAAAAGAGCATCAATATTGATGCTCTTTTTTTATAAACCTAACATTGATCTAGAACGTTGCCCTAGTTTTTCATAATGCGTTTTACAGATCTATTTCCCGATTCTTGCTCTATAATATTCATAAAATAAGTGCCATTTTCTAGATTAGAAATATCCATAGTCATGCGCGATTCATTTTCGAATTTTGCACTAAGAACACGTTGACCTAACATATTAATGATCTGAATTTCAACAGCAACAGTTCGGTTACCGTTGAAGGCGATATTTACTTTCTCTTTTGAAGGATTAGGAAAAACTTCAAAATCGAATGCTGTTTCAAATTCATCAATGCTTAGGGCATCACAGTCTGTTCCTGTCAATCGTGTAATCGAGATGGGGTTGGATAAATCAAAACACCCTGAAAGATCTGCGACGTTAGTCGCTGTTCCTAGGCCAATATCTCCTGTATATCTCAAATACCAAATGTCACAGATTCCGGCTGGTGCACCTTCTAAACTAAATCCACCTGGTGGAACCGCCGCAGGAGTACCTAAAATATCTCCGGTTGCCTGGTCGGTGATTACCCAAGTTGAACTATCACCAGATAAAATGTTCGTATCAACAAATTCTACATCGATAAGATCATCAGTTCCTTCACCGACACAAATTGACGCTGTCGTATCAGTGGTTCCTGCAATCTGAATAGCACCACCATTAACCGCATTTCTTGATACCGAAATTGGATTCGATAAATCAAAACAACCTGAAAGATCGGCTACGTTAGTTGCTGTGCCTAATCCAATATCTCCTGTATATCTCAGATACCAGATATCACAAACTCCTGTTGGCGCACCTTCTAAATTAAATCCACCTGGTGGGACTGTTGCTGGCGCACCTAATATATCACCCGTTGCTTGGTCGGTGATTACCCAAGTTGAACTGTCTCCTGAAAGCACACTCATATCAACGAATTCAACATCGATAAGATCATCAACACCTTCACCAACACAAATGGTTGCTGTTGTATCTGTGGTTCCTGCAATCTGGATCATTCCACCATTAACTGCATTTCTTGATACAGAAATCGGATTCGATAAATCAAAACAACCTGAAAGATCTGCTACGTTCGTTGCTGTACCCAAACCAATATCTCCTGTATATCTCAGATACCAGATATCACAGATTCCGGCTGGTGCACCTTCTAAACTAAATCCACCTGGTGGAACCGCCGCAGGAGTACCTAAAATATCTCCGGTTGCCTGGTCGGTGATTACCCAAATTGAACTATCACCAGATAAAATGTTCGTATCAACAAATTCTACATCGATAAGATCATCAGTTCCTTCACCGACACAAATTGACGCTGTCGTATCAGTGGTTCCTGCAATCTGAATAGCACCACCATTAACCGCATTTCTTGATACCGATATCGGATTCGATAAATCAAAACATCCTGAAAGATCAGCAACATTAGTTGCTGTACCCAGGCCAATATCTCCAGTATATCTCAGATACCAGATATCACAAACTCCTGATGGCGCACCTTCTAAACTAAATCCACCTGGGGGAACTGTTGCTGGTGCACCCAATATATCTCCAGTTGCCTGATCGGTAATCACCCAAGTTGAACTGTCTCCTGAAAGTACACTCATATCAACAAATTCAACATCGATAAGATCATCAACGCCTTCACCAACACAAATGGTTGCTGTTGTATCAGTAGTTCCTGCAATCTGGATAGCACCACCATTAACTGCATTTCTTGATACTGAAATCGGATTCGATAAATCAAAACATCCTGAAAGATCAGCAACATTAGTTGCGCTTCCTAAGCCAATATCTCCTGTATATCTCAGATACCAGATATCACAAACTCCTGTTGGTGCACCTTCTAAACTAAATCCACCTGGTGGAACCGTTGCTGGCGCACCCAATATATCACCCGTTGCTTGGTCGGTAATTACCCATGTTGAACTGTCTCCTGAAAGCACACTCATGTCAACGAATTCAACATCGATAAGGTCATCAACGCCTTCACCAACACAAATGGTTGCTGATGTGTCAGTGGTTCCTGCTATCTGAATCATACCGCCTTCTGCATCGCAGGAAGACCATGCAGCTGCTGAACCACCATTGGTTGTTGTATATGGTCCTGATCCGGAGACAAAATTACTAGCGTTATCCCAACGCCCTGCGGTTACTGCTTGTCCGACTCTAGGTTGATTTCCAGCGCCCCACTGCACAAAGGCCACTAAAATATTTGGGTCTGAAGATCCGAAGCTATTCGTGCTAAATAGACTTAGACCATCTTGGGCTTCAGTAACGTTGTAGGTTAAGGTTACTGATTCAGCCGGTGATAACATATAATCTCCACTAATTGGAGTTACTGTACCTACACGGACATAAGTTCCAGGCCCCAAACAGAGCCAATAATTATTAATATCTACCATTGACGATCCTGTATTAGTGATCGTTAACACATCGGATACAGGATCAACACTGGTAAAAGTGGCGCCTTGAGCTAAACTAACAAGGCATCCTGTGAAAAAAAATGTAAAGGATATTACAGCCTTTAACATCGTCTTAAATTGTAATTTTTGCTTCATTTTTAATAATGCTTTTTTTGATTTCATAAAATTAGTTTCATGAATTCTCATAAAATGTTAGCCAGCTAACACAATCAGAAAAACTATTTTAACGTGTTGAAATACAGCAAAATGCACTTAAGGTAAGTTTCACCAGACTGCTGAATCAGTTTTAATTAAACTAATACTTGAAGTTAATTGAATTAAGATGCGTTTATATTAAAGGATTTATTACTTTTACGTATTACTTATAACCCAAATTAATTTACAGAACAGCGCATGGGATTTTTTGATTTCCTGACAGAAGAAATAGCTATAGACTTAGGAACTGCAAATACGCTTATCATTCACAATGATAAGGTAGTTGTAGATAACCCTTCTATTGTGGCCAGAGACCGAATTAGTGGTAAGATTATCGCAGTTGGTAAGGAAGCCAATATGATGCAAGGTAAGACTCATGAAAACATCAAAACGATTAGACCACTAAAAGACGGTGTAATTGCCGATTTTGATGCTTCAGAGCAAATGATCAGTTTGTTTATAAAAAATATCCCTGCGTTAAAAAAGAAATTCTTCAATCCGGCATTACGCATGGTGGTTTGTATTCCATCTGGGATAACAGAAGTTGAAATGCGTGCTGTTAAAGAATCGTGTGAGCGTGTTAATGGAAAGGAAGTATACCTCATCCACGAACCTATGGCTGCTGCAATTGGTATTGGAGTAGACATTATGCAACCTAAGGGTAACATGATTGTTGATATAGGTGGTGGTACCACAGAAATTGCAGTAATCGCATTAGGTGGTATTGTGTGCGATAAATCTGTGAAAGTTGCAGGTGACGTGTTTACCAACGATATCATTTACTACATGCGTACACAGCATAACCTTTACGTTGGAGACAGAACGGCTGAGAAAATTAAGATTCAAATTGGTGCTGCAACCGAAGATCTAGAATTACCTCCTGAGGATATGAGTGTTCAAGGTAGAGATTTACTTACGGGTAAACCTAAACAGGTTCAGATTTCGTATCGTGAAATTGCTAAAGCACTTGACAAGTCCATTCTGCGTATCGAAGATTCAGTAATGGAGACCTTATCACAGACACCTCCAGAATTGGCCGCCGATATTTATAACACCGGAATTTATCTTGCTGGTGGAGGTTCTATGTTGAGAGGATTAGATAAACGTTTATCACAAAAGACTGACCTACCTGTTTACATCGCTGAAGATCCGCTTAGAGCTGTTGTAAGAGGAACCGGGATTGTTCTTAAGAACCTTTCAAAATACAAAAGCGTATTGATAAAATAAACAGTAAATAATGCAACAAATCATCAATTTTGTTATACGAAACAAAACGTTCCTGTTGTTTTTTTTACTTTTTAGCATTGCTCTAGCCCTAACCATTCAATCGCATTCTTATCACCGAAGCAAGTTTATAAACTCAGCCAACAGTTTAACTGGTGGTGTTTACAGTATTTCAAATTCAGTAGACGGTTATTTTGGTCTGAAAAAGGAAAACGAAATTCTATCTGAAGAAAATAAGCAGCTTAAGGAAGCACTCTTCAATCTAAAAAATTCAAGCAATGGTGTTACTGTTGATTCTTCGTTTGCAGGTAAGGTTTTCAAAGTAAGAACTGCCGAGGTGTACAAGAATAGTTATTCGCTTACAAACAATTACCTCACCATTAACAAAGGTAAAAACGATAGTATTCAGCAAGATTTTGGCGTGATCACTTCAAAAGGAATTGTTGGTATTATTGATAATATCTCTGGTAATTATGCTACGGTTCTTTCCATTTTAAATAAGAAAAGTAAGATCAATGCAAAATTAAAGTCAACTACCCATAAAGGCTCTTTAACATGGGATGGTAAATCACCTCATTTTACCCAACTTGAAGACATTTCAACTTTTGCACCGGTAAAAGTTGGTGATACCATTGAGACTGGTGGAGAATCAGCTATTTTCCCAAAAGGCATAGGTATTGGCACCGTAGATAGCATCGAAAAAGATATTAGTGGAGACACTTACACACTTCAGGTGAAACTATTTAACGATATGACTAATATCGGTACTATTTATATTATCGAAAATCTCGACAGAGCAGAAATTCTAGACTTAGAGAGTAGTAACAATGAATAGTGTTTTTGGGTTACATAGCATTCGATTCATTGCATTACTTCTGGTACAAGTAGTGATCTGTAGTCATATAAATTTCTTAGGTTATATCAACCCATACATTTATATCATATTTATTTTCTTATTTCCTATTCGGGAAAATCGCTTGGTCCTTTTACTAACTAGTTTCTTACTCGGAATGCTAGTTGATATGTTTTTAGATTCGGGTGGTGTGCATGCTGCCGCATCGGTATTCTTAGCTTACACCAGACCAATACTATTAAAGACATCCTTCGGTATGCTTTATGAGCACCAAAGCATAAAATTTAGTAACACTGAAATAGGAAGTTTAATTACCTACATAACATTTGGCACTTTAATCCATCACTTGGTGTTATTTTCACTAGAGATTTTTAACATCTCTGGCATACTTTTAATATTAAAAAAGACGTTATTCTCCAGTATTTTTACTATAATACTTTGCCTTCTTATCATAATTCTATTTAGTCGCAACAAAAAATGAGAAAACTTCTACTTTTAGCTATAGTCGTACTTGTTGGTTTAACATTTATTGCACGGTTATTCTATCTTCAGATCTATGGTGGTTATGAATACGATGTTTTTGATGATAGCGCAATAAAGAAGGAATACACTTATCCAAAACGGGGTTATGTTTACGATAGAAATGGTAAGCTTTTAGTTGCTAATCAGCCATCTTATGATGTTATGGTTATACCGAGAGAAGTTCAACCCTTAAGTGACGAAGCTATTGAAGAATTTTGTCAACTTTTGAAAATTTCAAGAGAAGATTATGATAAAAAACTAGAACGCGCCAAAAACTATTCTTACAGGATTCCATCACCTTTTGTACCGCAGCTCTCAAAAGCCGACTATGCTGTTCTTCAAGAAAAAATGTGGAAATATGTAGGCTTTTATATTCAAAAGCGGTCACTACGTTCTTACCAAACCACTATTGGTGCGAACGTTCTTGGTGATATTGGAGAGGTGAATCGAAGTATCATACAAAAGCAACCTTACTACAAACTGGGTGACCTTATTGGAAAGCAAGGAGTAGAAAAGACTTATGAAGAAACACTCCGCGGTGTTAAGGGAATAAGTTTTATTCAAAAGGATCGATTTAATAAAGACTTAGGCCCTTTTCAAGAGGGTAAATTAGATACTTTACCCGTTCCAGGAAAAGACATTAAAATAACGATCGACGCCAAGCTTCAGGCTTATGGCGAGCTACTAATGACGAACAAGCGCGGCGGAATTGTAGCGATAGAACCGAGTTCTGGTGAGATTTTAGCCATGGTTTCTGGACCTTCTTACAATCCGAATTTATTAGTAGGTAGAGATCGTTCAAAAAACTTCAGCAAACTATATCGAGACAGTATTGCGAACCCTTTATTCGATAGAGGTTTACAAGCTATGTACCCTCCGGGTTCACCATTCAAAACATTAAATGCATTAATTGCCTTACAGGAAGGTGTTGTTACCACTGAGGATCGCTTTAGTTGTAATATGGGCTATCGTTATGGAAATCGCAAAATGGGATGCCACGTACATCGGAGTCCGGCAAACATGAACATCGGTATTTATGAATCGTGTAACGCTTACTTTGCAAATGTTTACAGACGTATAATTGACAAGTACGATTCGCCTGCTGAAGGCATGGATAATTGGAGTAAGCATGTTAAAAGTTTTGGCTTGGGCAATTACCTCAATAATGATCTTTCTGTAGGACAACCTGGCAAGGTGCCAACGGCGGCAACTTATGATCGCGGCTATGGAAAAAATAGATGGTATACGACCTTTACAATTTCAAATGCCATCGGACAAGGAGAAGTATTGGCTACACCTATTCAGCTAGCTAATATGGCGGCCGCTATTGGAAATCGTGGATATTATTATACACCACATATCATTAAAGAAATTGAAGGTGAAGAAATCCCTGAACAATTTACAACACCTAAAAAAACAACCATAGATAAGCGCCATTTTGAGCCTGTTATTCAGGGAATGTTCGACGTTTATAACAAAGGAACAGCAGACATGTTGCAAGTTGATGGTATAGAAATTTGTGGTAAAACAGGTACCGCCGAAAACTTTGCAATTATTGATAGCGTTAAAACGCAATTAACGGATCACTCAATTTTTGTAGCCTTCGCGCCTAAAGACAATCCGAAAATTGCAATTGCGGTTTTTGTAGAGAATGGCTACTTCGGAAGCCGTTTTGCTGGACGTATGGCAAGTCTTATGATTGAATATTATATTAAAGGTGATATCAGCAGAAAGGATATGGAAAATTTTGTGCTTCGTTATTCTTTAGAGCACGAATACCAAAAGCCTTTTTCAGATGAACCGTTTGGTATAAACCGACAGACCACCTTAGAAGCGATTGATGAAAAGGCGTTTCAGGATTTACTGAAACAAAAAGCAGAAATACCCAAGTCTTAACCTTATGCTTAGAGAAAACCAAAGACGGTTTAAATTTGATTGGCTCACCATAATTCTCTTCTTATTGTTGGTAGGGTTTGGATATGTAAACATCCTTTCAGCATCGCATATTGGTGAAATCACTAGCTATTTTGACACCTCTCAACTTTACGGTAAACAACTCATTTTTATTGGCTTAACATTTGTATTAATTATTCTAATACTTTCGTTTGAAGCAAAATTTTATGAACGGTTTGCGAGTATTATATATCTGGTCGCAATATTGGCATTGCTAGGTCTGTTTGTATTTGGTAAAGATGTCAATGGTGCCAGATCATGGTATGGCATTGGTAGTATGACCATTCAGCCCAGTGAATTTGCCAAGTTTGCCACTGCATTGGCTGTTGCTAAATATATTAGCGATTTGCAAACCAATATGCAAACCTTAAAAGATCAGATACGTGTAGCAGCAATAATATTTATTCCTGCTCTACTCATCTTACTGCAAAACGACGCTGGTAGTACAATGGTGTATTTGGCTTTCTTCTTTGTCTTCTATCGTGAAGGGCTTCAGCAAATCTATCTAATCGTTGCGCTATCCTTGATCGTATTAGCAGTATTAGCCTTAAAATTTGGTATTGTTATAACCGCCGTTGCAACAGCTCTAATTCTAATTGCTCATTATTTTTTAGCCAAAAGGAAAGGAGCCTCAATACTTCAATATATTTTAGTCTTAATTATTGCATCTGGGTTTTCATACGGTGTTAAAATGTTTTATCAGCATGGCCTGAAAGCCCATCAACAAAACCGAATTTCTATTTTCTTGAGATTGGAAAAAGATCCTGTGAAATTAGAACAAATGCGTAAAAGAGAAGCTTATAACCTTATCCAGTCTGAAAAAGCAATTAGTTCTGGAGGGTTGAATGGTAAAGGGTTTATGCAAGGTACCCGAACCACCGGAAAATTTGTACCCGAACAAGAAACTGATTATATCTTTAGTACAGTTGGTGAAGAATGGGGATTCATCGGAAGTAGTGCTGTCGTCATTTTATTTGTACTTCTCATTATCAGGATCTTATATCTCGCTGAAGCTCAGAAATCACAATTTAGCCGCGTTTATGGATATGGCGTTGCCTCCATACTCTTTATTCACTTTACGATAAACATCGGTATGGTTATGGGGTTAATTCCAACTGTTGGTATACCACTTCCATTCTTCAGTTATGGTGGCTCCGGACTTTGGGGTTTCACAATTTTACTTTTCATTTTTGTGAAGTTAGATAGCAATAAAATCAACGAATGGTAAAAAAAGACTGCCCGATATGAAAGGCAGTCTCTTATTGTAATAGTTACGTTTTGCTATTAATTACTATTAACCAATATTTTTTGTCGTAAACGTTTCAGACATAATAAAAAAGAAGACACCAAGCACAGGTAAAAACAACAATAATACTAACCAGACTATTTTACCCTTAAGATTCTTCTGTGACCTAAGCACAACAATACACAGAAGTAGAATAATTAGTATGTAACAACCTATGAAAAAATTTACCAATCCTGAATCTACCAGTGTCATGGTGTCTCTACATTTTAACTTACATTACACGATAACCATTACTAACTCCCTTTTAGTTCCGTGTAATGTAAGTTGCTCAATATGTTACTGTCCCTGACCAAGAGAGTAACCTCTTACGCCATCGAACGTATATAAATTTTCAGTTTTAATAGCGTCTATATCGTGCTCCATAGCCGCCTGTAATACTTCAATAATTTTTCTTTTTGACAATTCTTTCCCATCTTTCGCAGAGTATCTGCATCTCCAATGGTCTGTGCAAAAGGTCTCTTCAAAACCATCTGGCCAAACCTTTATTCCTCTATTAGTGATCATGGAGAGTTCTAACTCATCATTATTTAGTTTTTGAAGTTTTTCTGCGAGAATGTTAGCATCATAGCCATGCCAATCCACAAACAGATCTACTCCTACTACTTTTTTATCTTTTGAAGGTTTTCTTTGGTACTTCGGAAGAATTAATGGAGTTCTATCTTCGAAAATTACCTCTGGAAGTTGCTTCGGCTTTTGACCTAAATTTTGAATCACCGCTTCAGCAAATTCTTTGGTTCCAACGCGTCTTGTACTCATTATTGGGTCGTAAATATCGTTGGTATGAACACCATCCTCGATGGTTTTGAGCCATGCATTCTGAATTTTTTCGGCAACATCACTCTGACCGATATGATTCAGCATCATAACCGCACCATTGATTAATCCTGAAGGGTTTGCAATATTCTTACCGGCAATATCAGGAGCCGAACCATGTATAGCTTCAAACATAGCGCACTCTTGTCCGATGTTTGCTGATCCTGCTAAACCTACAGAACCTGTGATTTGCGCAGCGATATCAGACATGACATCACCATATAAGTTTGGCATTACAATAACATCAAAATCTTCTGGAGAGTCCGCTAATAAAGCAGCACCAATATCTACAATCCAGTGTTCGTTTATGATATCTGGATAACGCGAGGCAACCTCATCAAATACCTGATGGAATAACCCATCGGTCTGCTTCATAATATTATCCTTGGTGAAACAAGTAACTTTCTTTCTGCCGTATTTCTTGGCATACTCAAAAGCATAGGTTACAATTTTTTCACAACCAGGACGACTGATCAATTTCAAACATTGAACCACCTCATCGGTTTGTTGATGCTCAATACCTGCATAAAGATCTTCTTCGTTTTCTCTAATGATTACCACATCCATATCTGGATGTTTGGTAGTTACAAATGGATGTAAACTGCGACATGGTCTTACATTAGAATATAGGCCTAATGTTTTTCGCATCGTAACATTCAAACTCTTGTATCCACCTCCTTGTGGTGTTGTAATTGGCGCTTTTAGGAGCACTTTATTTCTTCTGATGGTGTCCCATGCTTCATCTGAAATTCCGGTAGAATTACCAGATAAATACACTTTTTCACCAACTTCGATTTCCTCGAATGTTATGTCGGCACCTGCTGCAGAAAGAATATTGAGTGTAGCGTCCATAATTTCTGGACCTATACCATCACCTTTTGCCAAAGAAACTTTTATCATAATTGCGTTTTTAAATTGTTATACAAAGATGATATTCATTTTCTATATATTTTTATATATGTTTCTTATGATATATATAAACAACATTTATAGAAAACGTTTTCGTAGCAGGTAAATACTAAGAATTTGACTGTTTGAAGCCAGATTTGACTTCAATTATTTTAAGAAATTTTAACTAATTAAGGCTTTCTAAACTGGCTTTGATCGTTTCAATTTTAGCCAAGGCATCAGCTTCTTTTTTCTTTTCAGAAGCTACCACTTGCTCCGGGGCATTGTTTACAAAACGTTCGTTAGATAGTTTTTTCTGAACAGATCTTAAAAAACCTTCAGTGTAATTTAACTCTTCCGTAAGTTTTTTAATTTCAGCTTCAATGTCAATACTTCCGGCCATCGGAATGAAATACTCATTCGATTTAACACGAAACGTTAGAGCACCTTCAACGGCTTCATTTACATAATTATAGCTTTCAAGATTACCCATTTTTGAAATCACCGCATCGAAGGTAGATTTTACACCTTCGTTATTAACTATCGAAAAATCTATGGCGTCTTTAAAAGCGATGTTCTTTTGCTTTCTAATATTCCTAATACCTGAAATGACTTCAGCAGCAAATTCGAACTCAGCAATTAGTTCTTTATTAATATCCGTTGCTGCTGGCCATGCCGACACAATTAGTGCGTCTTCTGGCGAACGCTCCTCAATAAACTGCCATATTTCTTCAGTTAAGAATGGCATAAACGGATGAAGAATTTTTAAGTTATTCTCAAACAATCGAATCACATCCTCGTAGGTTGTTCTGTCAATTGGCTGTTGATATGCTGGCTTTACAATTTCTAATAACCATGAAGCAAAATCATCCCAAATCAATTTATAAGTGGCCATTAAAGCGTCACTAAGTCGATATTTACTAAAATGATCTTCAATTTCAGCTATGGTTTGTTGGAATTTAGATTCGAACCAATCGATAGCGATCTTGCTAGAGTTGGGCTGTTCGATGTTTTCATCGATATTCCAACCTTTAACTAGTCTGAAGGCATTCCAAATTTTATTAGCAAATTGTTTCCCTTGCTGGCACAACGCTTCATCGAACATTAGATCATTTCCAGCGGCAGAACTGAGAAGTAAGCCTACTCTAACACCATCTGCACCATAAGCTTCAATTAATTTAAGTGCATCTGGAGAATTACCTAATTGCTTACTCATTTTACGACGTTGCTTATCGCGCACTAAACCAGTGAGGTACACATTTTCAAACGGACGTTTGCCTTTATATTCGTAACCTGCAATGATCATTCGCGCTACCCAGAAGAATAATATATCTGGCCCTGTAACGAGATCGTTAGTAGGGTAATAATAATTGATTTCGTCGTTTTCAGGATGACGAATGCCATCGAATACGCTCATTGGCCATAACCAAGAACTAAACCACGTATCGAGAACATCGGCATCTTGTTTTAAATCTGAAACTTTTAGTGATTCATTTCCTGATCTCTCCTGAGCCATTTTCAGGGCATCTTCAATGGTTTCAGCAACTACAAAATCTTCCTTTCCATCACCGAAATAATAGGCAGGAATCTGCTGTCCCCAGAAAAGTTGACGAGAAATATTCCAATCGCGGATGTTTTCCATCCAATGGCGATATGTGTTTTCAAACTTTTTAGGAAATAACTTCACATCACCAGTTTTAAGAACCGAATCTAAAGCAGGCTGCGCAAGGTCTTTCATTTTTAAAAACCACTGATCACTCAAACGTGGTTCAATGATGGCCTTAGTACGTTCAGAAATTCCTACTCGGTTATTATAGTCTTCGATCTTATTTATATGACCGAGTTCTTCAAGTTCTTTGACGATGCCCTTACGAACAACAAATCGATCTTGCCCTTCATAGTGAAGTCCATAGCTATTTAGTGTGGCGTCTTCGTTAAAAATATCTATCACTTCTAACTGATGTTTCTCACCTAACACCTTATCATTTTCATCATGTGCTGGGGTTACTTTTAAGCATCCTGTTCCGAATTCAACATCAACGTAATCATCCTCAATGATTGGGATTACGCGATTACAAATCGGTACAATTGCTTTTTTACCTCGTAAATTCTGATGTCTAGGATCTTCAGGATTGATACAAATTGCGGTATCACCAAGAATTGTTTCAGGCCGCGTGGTTGCAATAGTTAAAGTATCATCTGATCCCTCGATCTTGTAATTAACATAATAGAGCTTCCCTTGTTTTTCAACATACTCAACTTCCTCATCAGAGAGTGTTGTTTTGGCCTCGGGATCCCAGTTTACCATTCTGTAGCCCCTGTAAATCATTCCTTTATTGTAGAGATCAACAAATACTTTGATCACAGCTTCCGACATATCGTCATCCATAGTGAACTTAGTACGATCCCAGTCGCAGGAACATCCTAGCTTTTTAAGCTGCTCTAAAATAACACCGCCATACTCTTCCTTCCATTCCCAAGCGTGCTTTAAGAATTCTTCGCGAGTGAGGTCATTTTTGTCAATTCCTTCAGATTTTAGTTTGGCTACAACCTTTGCTTCAGTCGCAATAGACGCGTGGTCTGTTCCTGGTACCCAACAGGCATTTTTACCCAACAACCTTGCACGTCTTATTAATACATCTTGAATGGTATTATTAAGCATATGCCCCATATGAAGTACGCCCGTTACATTTGGTGGAGGAATTACGATTGTATACGGCTCTCTTTCATCTGGAGTAGAATGAAAATAGTTGTGCTGCATCCAGTAGTCATACCACTTTTTCTCAACTGACAAGGCGTTATATTTAGAAGGGATTTCCATGTTTTGGTATTGTTTTTGCTAAGTAACTGACAAAAGTACTTATATTTCTTTTTTTGAAAAATTATTAGTTGGTTATTCTATCTTAAAAAGCACTAAATACTGTTAAATGAAGTGTAATACATCTAATTAATTTTGAGGAGACTAAAAAAGTAAGTAGTTTTGATTATCAATTAAAAACTTAAATGATGAAAAATTTAATAGTTATTTTATTTGTTGGAATCTTCAGTTTAGGCGCGTTTGCTCAAGAAAAGAAGGTAGCGAAAATTGAGTTTAAGACTGATGTTATTGATTATGGAACCATTGAAAAAGGATCGGATGGCGTAAGAACATTTGTATTTACCAATACTGGTAATGCTCCATTAATAATCTCTAGTGTAAAATCTACTTGTGGATGTACCGTACCAAAGAAACCAAAAGGGCCAATTATGCCTGGTGAAACTGGTGAAATTGAGGTTAAATATGATACCAATAGAGTAAACCCAATTAGAAAAACAATTACAGTAATTTCTAATGCTGAAACTCCAACTGTTGCACTTAAAATTAAAGGACTAGTTGTAGACCCTGATAAATCGAGTGTATTAGAAAAGAAAGAAAAAAGTATGATTGAGCAGTAAAAAACTCAGTCTAATTAAAGTATAATGAGCTCTCAATTTGAGGGCTCATTTTTTTTGAATGCATTATCTAATTTAAACTTGAAAGACATTGGCTTACCTTCTCTTTCGACCTTTACCCTAATAGTGCTTCCTGTCTTTCCATGTAAAGTCCTATTGATCACGGGTAGCTTAAAATTGTAGGCTTGTTTACCATTTATTGTAATTAATATATCGCCTATTCTTAAACCTGCTTTGTACGCGTTGGAGGACTCACGCAATTCTACGATACGATAAATAGGTTTTAAAACCATGGTATAATTGTACGATAAGTCTATCTGTACAGATTTATTTTTATTCTGAATTCCCCAATCATTACCTGAAGGCAATTTTATGCGTTCTTTCACAAACATAGTTCCATTATGCTCTAATACAATACCGCTATTATTGTATGTAAAAGCATCGTTGAAATTAGAATTTTTCTTGAGATGTAATTGTTGATTCTGATAATCGAAAAAGAGATTAAAACGCTTCAAAATGTTACCACCTAAACTGCCATTTCTATCTTTATAGGTCTTGGCAATAACAATTGACGCAGAATCTGGATAAGCAACGTTAACCTGTTTCAAATTGAAATTACTGAGATTAAAGTTCTTAATCTTTGATCGTTTGCCATAAACAGAACCACTTAATCCTTTCCCTAAATAATCACGAAAGAACAAACTATCATTAGGCATCAGACCTTTCTCTTGGTCTTCAAACAGCCAAAGTGCATCACTACTACCCGTATCAATTAATAATTTAATATCCTTTATATCATTATCAATATCAACCTTAGCTTCAATAAATGGTTTTTTATTGTAAATCTCCATCGGAATTGTTTCCCACTTTTTTGAAGACTTTTTCTTGAAAGCACTTGGTTTATGCAATCGGATATACTTAGAGTTATAATTAATCTCTACCACAAAATCCTTGAAGATATCATAGCCAATTATTCCGTGAACCAAAACGCCCAATCGTGGTGTAAAGTCGATAGATTTATCAAAAACCACATAAAGGTCTTGGTTCGGATTGATGGCCTCACCAAGTCTAAACTTATTATTACCAGATTTCAATGCTTCAATCTGGCCATCACCTCCTAAACCATGTAAATAAAAGGTTTTCGCATTTTTAAGACCTAACGAATCTTTATTACTCAAATTAAAAAGTATAGGTTTACTCACGCCCGTATCTAACACAAATGAGAGTTTCACATCATTGATCTCAATAGGAATGATCATTAGGTTGCTTACAAATTCAAAATTGATTTTACTTGTAGAATTACTATTCAAAATAAATCCTCCTTGGGCAATAATTTGAGAAGAAAATAAGCCTAAAAAGAGCAGTATTATATGTCGTGCAAAAAACTTCAAAACACTTTGTATATAAAATGAATTTACGAATCTTTATTCGACTATGTATTTAAAGTGTAATTTTTTTAATAAACTTTAAGAAATTTCAGAAATTTGCATTCTAAAACGATAACAATGCCAAAGATCTCAAGTAAAGGTTTTGAAATGCCCGAATCGCCAATTCGAAAATTGGTACCCTATGCAGAAGAAGCTCATAAAAACGGAAAGACCGTATATTACCTCAATATTGGTCAGCCCGATATAAAAACACCAACCATAGCTCTCGATGCTATCAAAGCGAGTAATATAGAAGTTTTGGCGTATTCGCGTTCGGAAGGATCTGAATCTTACAGAATGAAAATTGCTGAGTATTACGATCGTAATGGCATTGCCCTTTCACATAACGATATCATAGTAACAACTGGCGGTAGTGAGGCTTTATTGTTTGCCTTCGGAAGTATTATGGACCAAGATGATGAGATCATTATTCCTGAACCTTTTTATGCCAATTACAATGGATTTTCAACAGCTTCAGGGATTAATGTAGTTCCAGTAATATCGAAGATTGAAAATAACTTTGCATTACCTCCAATTGAAGAATTTGAAAAATTAATCACACCCAAAACAAAAGCCATCCTCATTTGTAATCCAGGAAACCCAACAGGTTATTTGTATTCAAAAGAGGAAATAAAAAAACTAGCAGCAATTGTTAAGAAACACGATCTATTCCTTATTGCAGACGAAGTTTATAGAGAATTTGTGTACGACGGTATTTCACATTACTCAATTCTTGAAGAAGCAGGACTAGAAGAACACGCTATCGTTGTGGATTCTGTTTCAAAACGTTACAGTATGTGTGGCGCTAGAATTGGTTATTTAGTTTCAAAAAATAAAGAGGTTATAAGTACAGCTTTAAAATTTGCACAGGCACGTTTAAGCCCACCAACACTAGCTCAGATTGCCAGTGAAGCCGCCTTAGATACACCTCAGAGTTATTTTGACGATGTAACCAACGAGTATGTAAAGCGCCGAAATATCCTTATTGAAGGACTAGAAAATATTCCAGGTGTAAAGGTTGCCAAACCAAATGGAGCTTTCTACTGTATTGCAGAATTACCTGTAAAAAATTCTGATGACTTTGCAAGGTGGTTGTTAGAATCGTTTGATTATGATAATAGCACCGTAATGGTTGCACCAGCCGCAGGGTTTTACTCCACTCCTGGTGTCGGATTGAATCAAATCAGAATTGCATATGTTTTGAATGAAGAGCGCCTTAAAAAAGCGATTAAAATCTTAGATGAAGCTCTAAAAGTTTATAAGGACTAATGATTGAAGAAAACGTTTCTTTAAGGCCTTACAACACCTTCGGTATTGATGTTAATGCAAAATCATTTTGCAATATTTCTTCGGTCGAAGCACTTAAGATTCAACTACGCGAACATCAAAACCAACCACTTTTTGTTTTGGGCGGTGGAAGTAATATGCTACTCACCAAAAATATTGAAGCCCTGGTATTGCATATTAATATTAAGGGAATTGAAGTTGTCGAAGAAACAAATGAAACCGTCCTAATTAAAGCAATGGCCGGTGAAAATTGGCATGAGTTTGTACTTTGGTGTCTTGATCATAATTATGGCGGTATTGAAAATCTGTCGTTGATCCCCGGAAATGTAGGTACAGCACCTATTCAAAATATTGGTGCTTATGGTGTTGAGCTTAAGGACGTTTTTGTGAGTTGTGAAACCATAAGAATTAAAGATCAAGAATCAGTAACCTTCACTAAGGAAGATTGTCAGTTTGGCTATAGAGAATCTATTTTCAAACAAGATTTAAAAGGTCAATATATTATTACAAGTGTTACCTTCAAATTAACCAAAACGAACCACAAGCTTCATACAGATTATGGTGCCATTAAGCAGCAGCTAAAAGATTCCAATATTGATTCACCATCAATCCGTGATATTTCAAATGCAGTCATTGCCATTAGACAAAGCAAGCTCCCCGACCCAAACGAAATTGGTAATAGCGGTAGTTTTTTCAAAAATCCAGTTATAAGCAAATTACAATTTCAAAAGCTACAAGAAAACTTCCCGAAAGTGCCGTCTTACAGCGTTTCAGAAGACCTTGTAAAAGTACCCTCAGGATGGCTCATTGAAAAAGCTGGCTTTAAAGGGAAGCGCTTCAATAACTATGGCGTACACAATAAACAGGCATTGGTTTTAGTTAATTATGGCGGTGCTAAAGGCAGCGATATATATGATTTAGCACTATTAATTCAAAAAACGGTAAAACGAATTTTTGATATTACCATAGAAACCGAAGTGAATATAATTTAACAAGTCGTAAGGCTTTTAAGTTAAGTCCTTTTGTTTCTTTTGTATTATAGTATATTTACCCTAATAAATAGTTTTCTAAATTTTAAAAATTACAAAAGCGACTTCCTATTTTGAGCATTACACCAACAGAGCAAAAAATTATTGATTTACTTGAAAAGGGTGATAAACGCGCTTTAAATCTACTTTACGAGAACTATTCTAATAGCTTATACGGTGTAATTTTAAAGATCACAATTAATGAGGAAATAGCTGAAGATGCATTGCAAGAAACCTTTATTAAAGTGTGGAAAAATGCGCATAAATACGATCCGAGCAAAGCTAAATTATTCACATGGTTGTTCCGGATAGCTCGTAATACGGCTATAGATAAATTGCGTAGTTATAATAATCGCTTTCAGAAGGAAGTCCAAATCGACACTTCTAACGTATATATCTTACCATCAAGTAATTTAAACCAAGATGTTTTGGATATTAAGGAGCACGTTGGTCGATTAGAAGAAAAGTACCAAATTGTCCTCGACGCCTTGTTTTTTCAGGGCATGACACAGCAAGAAGCTAGTGATGAATTAGACATTCCGCTGGGTACGATTAAGTCGAGATTAAAAATAGGATTACGAGAACTTAAAAAAGTTTACGATCCATAAATGAATTTATATGGAAACAAAATTACATAGCTTTTTAAATTCTAACCTACTCAATAAATATTTGGTAGGTGAAGCTTCCTATGATGAAACTAAGGAGGTAGAATTTTTCATATCTAATTATCCTGAAGCGGCTGAGGCCTATGAAAAACTTCAGAATAATTTAGATTTAATTGCCAAGGCCGGTGCAGTTGATGTTCCAAATCATGTTTTGGGTAATATCTTGAATGCTTTAGATGAAACTAACGAAACAAAAGTTATTCAGTTAGTTCAAAACAAGAAAACACCATGGTATAGTATTGCTGCTACAGCTGCTGCTGTTTTATTTGCAGTATCATCTTTCTTTTTATATCAGAAAAACAAAGGTTTAATGGACGAAAACAATGTTGTTGTTGAAGAGATCTTTGACCTCAGAAGTGATATTGAAAAGAACAATGCTAAACTTGATGAATTGTCAGCGGAGCTCAATAAATTGAATCATCCTGATGCTCGGAAATACGTAATCAATGGTAACGAACGCTACAAGAGTTTAAAAACTGTAGCCTATATTAACCCTGTTGAAAAAACATCAATGATCGATGTTATTACACTTCCTCAGCTCCCAGAAGATCAGCATTACCAGATATGGGCTGAACTTCAGGACCGTATGGTTAATTTGGGCATTTTAGACGAATCAAATCGCAAGCTCAAGCAAATTCCTTACATGGAAGACGCTCTTGCCTTAAGTATTAAAATTGGAAAAGATGGAGAAGAAACCAACGAAAATAATACTGAAGTAGCCGAGATCTCCTTGAAAGAAAACGAATAATCAAATTCAACTACATAAAAAAGGCACCTTAATCGGTGCCTTTTTTATTTTTGAGAATTATTCTTTCTCGAATAAAGCCTTATGAATAATACCGCCGATAATGGCACCTGCAATTGGCGCCACCCAGAACAACCAAACTTGAGACATATAAGCGCCATCAGCAAATAAAGCCTGGCTTAATGACCTTGCAGGGTTAACTGAAGTATTTGTTATTGGTATACTAATTAAGTGAATTAGGGTTAAAGCCAAACCAATAGCAATAGGCGCAAAACCTTTAGGAGCTCTCGCATTTGTACTTCCTAAAATCACTAATAAGAAAAACGCAGTTAATACAATTTCTGCGACTAGTGCTGACATCATGTTATAACCATCAGGTGAAAGGTCGTCATAGCCATTTGCAGCAAATCCACCAACAGACTCAAATCCAGATTTACCTGAAACTATGAGATACAATACAGCCGCAGCAGCAACTGCACCTACAACCTGCGCAAGGATGTAACCGATGAGATCTTTGGCTTCAAACTTTCCTCCGATCCAAAGTCCAATTGACACAGCAGGATTGAAATGCCCGCCAGAAATATGACCAACAGCATATGCCATAGTTAAGACCGTTAGACCAAAAGCTAATGCTACTCCTACAAATCCGATTCCAAGATCTGGTATACCTGCAGCATAGATTGCGCTACCGCAACCACCAAATACAAGCCAAAATGTCCCGAAAAACTCAGCAAATAATTTTTTCATAATTGATAAATAATTAGTTAGTAAAAAATGTTTAATAATTATGTGACACAAGAATTAATGGTGAAGTCACAGTGCAGGAGGCATACTAAATATACATAAAAGCATTATCTTTGCATTAAATTTAGTAAAACTATGAAATTACTTCTTCTTACGCTTGGCATGTTAGCCCTTGCAATTGCAGGTATAGCCATTAAATTATGGGCAAAAAAAGACGGTGAATTTGCTGGTACATGTGCCAGTCAAAACCCAATGCTCAACAGAGAAGGTGAAGCTTGTGGTTTTTGCGGTAAAACACCCGACCAATTCAAAGATTGTAAGGAACCTCAACATTCTTAATTGTTAATGGGTTTCACAGCAATACTTTTCTATGTATTCGTAGGTGTTGTTGGTATTCAAGTTATTTATTATCTCTCTTTCTTTTTTTCTTTTTCGAGCAAGACGGAACAAATAAAACTTAAGAAACAAATTCCTGTTTCGGTAATTATTTGCGCCAAGAATGAAGCGGAAAACTTAGAACGAAATCTTCTTGAAATTTTAAACCAGAACTATTCAAATTTTGAATTAGTACTGGTAAATGATGGTTCATCAGATGAAACCCTACAGATCATGGAGCGGTTTCAAGCTGAGAATTCCAATATTAAAATTGTAGATGTAAAAACCAATGAAGCGTTTTGGGGTAATAAAAAATACGCCTTAACGCTAGGTATAAAGGCAGCTTCGAATGACTTTCTTGTTTTTACTGATGCCGATTGCAAACCTAATTCAGAAAATTGGTTAGCTCAAATGAGTAGTAAGTTTTCAAATCAGAAAGCTATTGTGTTGGGCTATGGCGCTTATGCTAAAAAACGCTTTTCACTTCTCAACCAATTGATTCGTTTTGAAACCGTACTCACAGCCATTCAGTACTTTTCATTTGCTAGGTTAAAAATGCCATATATGGGCGTTGGTAGAAATATGGCTTACAGAAAAGAACTCTTTTTCATTAACAATGGCTTCAATGGGCATATGGCTATAAAATCTGGTGATGATGATCTCTTTATTAATGAAGTAGCTGATGCATCAAACACTGAGATCTGTATTTCTAAAGAAAGTTTCACCATTTCTGAACCCAAAACCACTTTCAAAGATTGGTTTTTACAAAAAAGGCGACATGTGAGTACTTCCACGTTTTATAAATTCAAACATAAACTACTATTAGGTTTATTCTATATAACACAACTCTTGTTCTGGGTATTAGCTATTTTGCTGTTTTTACTCGGATATAATTGGCAGTGGCTCTTGGCACTCGCATTATTCCGGTTTATCATTCAACTTTTAAATTTTGGTATGGCAGCGAAAAAACTCGATGAAATAAATCTAGTATTTACGGCGCCTTTTTTAGAAATATTTTTAATTAGTATGCAATTAAGTATCTTTATTGCTAATCTAATATCTACACCCAAGCATTGGAAATAAAAGACGCAATTAACAAAGCCAAACAGAATGATCAGATTGCGTTCAACTTTCTATTAGATTCTTTTTGGAACGACGTTTACACCTTCCAGCTAAAACGCACTCAAAACGAAAACGACGCTGAAGATATTACCATTCAGACGTTTTCTAGGGCTTTTGATAAGATCAGTACGTATAACGAAGACTATAAGTTTAAAACTTGGCTGATTACCATTTCAAAAAATATTCATATCGATTTAGTTCGAAGACAGAAGAAGTCTATTCAAAATACTTCTAAAGACAATGAAGACAGCTATCTCGAGATCATTGACGATTCGCCTAGTCCTGAAGATAAAATTATCACCGAACAGAATCTGGCCAAGCTACTAAGAGATATAAAAAAATTAAAACCTCATTATCAGGAAGTCATCAACCTAAGGTATTTTCAGGAATTGAGCTACAAGGAAATTTCCGAAGAACTTAAGGAACCCATTAATAATGTCAAGGTAAAACTGCTGAGGGCAAAGAAACTCTTAGCTGCCATTATCACAAAAGCCTAATGTTTTCACAATTAAAAAAGCTCGGTCCAGGTTTATTATTTGCTGGTGCAGCAATTGGTGTTTCGCATTTGGTGCAGTCTACGAGAGCCGGTGCAGATTTCGGATTGGGGCTAATTTGGGCATTGATTCTTGTGAATTTATTCAAATACCCATTTTTTCAATATGGCCCAAGATATGCCTCGGCAACTGGTGAAAGCTTATTGGAAGGCTATCACAAGCTCGGTAAAGGAATTTTAATCACTTACTTTATTCTCAATTTAGCGGTGATGTTCACCATTCAAACGGCCGTCACAATTGTCACAGCCGGATTAGCAAACTCGCTCTTTGGAGATATTAGTTTTTTGAACTTCGGAATAGAAAGCATTAGTAGTGTAGAACTATGGACGATCATTATACTTAGTCTTTGTCTATTTATTCTTTTCGTCGGAAAGTATAGTACTTTAGATAAACTGATCAAAGTAATTATTGTGATTCTCACCATTAGTACTTTGGTGGCCGTTTATTTTGCTTTTACGGAGTTTGAAGCGCCCATTAATTATGTTCAGGTCTTTCCTGAAAGTAAAGTTGAAATTGTTTTTTTAATTGCATTTATGGGTTGGATGCCTGCACCTTTAGATATTTCAGTATGGCATTCTATTTGGGCAATAGAAAAGAAAAAAGACGAAGCTAGCTTTACGCCTAAAAATGCCTTACTCGATTTCAATATTGGGTATATCGGCGCAATTATTCTTGGAATTTCATTTGTGTGTTTAGGGTATTTTGTGATGTTCAATACAGGTGAATCCTTCAGTGCAAAGGCTGGTGAATTTTCTAACCAATTAATTGACTTGTACACAAAAAGTTTAGGCAATTGGGCTTATATTCTTATTGGTATTGCGGCATTCACCACCATGTTTAGCACCACCATCACAACATTAGATGCCTCACCACGAGTAATGTCGAGGTCTTTGGAGATACTTTTCAATAAAACACACAAATATGGATATCTCATCTGGATATTTATTCTCGCAATAGGTACTGTGCTCATCTTTTTTGCATTTGCATCAGAAATGGGATTACTCATTAAAATTGCTACCATTTTATCATTCGTAACGGCGCCTTTCTACGCAATAATCAATTACAAACTAATTTCAAGTAAGCATACACCAGAGGCCTGGAGGCCAAGTATAATCCTTCATATACTATCGTGGGCAGGGATTTTATTTTTGATAGGATTTAGCATTTGGTACATTACAATGTTGCAACAATTTTAATTATTTACTTCGTATCTTTGCTAACTGAAAAAGGAAATGAATGGAAACGAAAGTAGCTTCAAATATTTTACCAGAACGCAAACCGAAATGGTTACGCGTAAAATTACCAACAGGTAAAAAATATACCGAACTCCGAAGTCTTGTTGATAAGTACAAGCTCAATACAATTTGTACTTCTGGAAGTTGTCCTAACATGGGTGAATGTTGGGGCGAAGGTACAGCTACATTTATGATCTTAGGTAATATCTGTACACGCTCGTGTGGCTTTTGTGGTGTAAAAACCGGTAGACCAGAAACTGTTGATTGGGATGAACCTGAAAAAGTAGCTCGTTCTATTAAGATCATGCAGATCAAACATGCAGTTTTAACAAGTGTTGACAGAGATGACCTGAAAGATATGGGTAGCATTATGTGGGCAGAAACTGTGAAAGCTGTTCGCAGAATGAATCCGGAAACAACCCTCGAAACACTTATCCCAGATTTTCAAGGGATAGAACGCCATATTGATAGAATTATAGAAGTTGCACCAGAAGTAGTTTCTCATAATATTGAAACGGTTAGACGATTAACACGCGAGGTGAGAATTCAGGCGAAATACGATCGCAGTATGGGTGTTTTGAAATATTTAAAACAACAGGGACAACGTAGAACTAAGTCTGGAATTATGCTTGGATTAGGTGAAGCCCGAGAAGAAGTCATAGAAACTTTACACGACTTGAGAGAAAATGATGTTGATGTGGTAACGATTGGGCAGTATCTTCAACCCAGTAAAAAACACCTGCCGGTTCAACGCTTTATCAATCCAGATGAATTTGAAGAATACAAAGAGATTGGTTTAAACCTTGGATTTAGACATGTGGAAAGTAGTGCACTTGTGAGATCATCTTACAAGGCACAAAAACATATCAATTAATGATTAAGGTTGCCATAAATGGATTTGGTAGAATTGGTCGCCGTGTCTTCAGATTAGCACTTCAACATCCGCAGATCCAAATTGTTGCTATTAACGATCTTGCAGATTCAAAAACTTTGAGTCATTTACTCAAATACGATAGTATTCATGGTGTATTAGACCTCAACATCGCAGCAGATAATCATCATATTATTGTGAATGGCGAGGCTATTCCTTTATATAACGAATCGCATCCAAAATCGATTAATTGGACCACTGTAAATCCTGATTTTGTAATTGAGGCTACTGGTAAATTTAAATCAAAGAACGAACTTCAACACCATATAAAAAACGGAGCAACACAGGTAATTTTATCCGTTCCACCGTTAGAAGATGACATAAAAACCATTGTTTTAGGGGTTAACGATCATACACTAGATGGTACTGAAACCATTCTCTCTAATGCCTCATGCACCACTAATAATGCGGCACCAATGATGGCCTTAATTAGAGAACATTTTGGGATCAAGCAAGCTTATATTACAACTGTTCATTCCTATACAACAGACCAAAGTTTACACGATCAACCTCATAGAGATTTGAGACGTGCACGTGCAGCCGGACAATCGATAGTACCAACAACTACAGGTGCAGCAAAAGCGCTTACTAAAATATTTCCAGACCTATCAGAGGTAATTGGAGGTTGTGGAATACGAGTACCAGTAGCAAATGGTTCACTTACAGATATGACCATAAATATTAAGCAAAGCACCACAATTGCTGAAGTTAATGCGCTTTTCAAAAATGCCTCCGAAACATATTTAAAAGGCATTTTGCAATATACCGAGGACCCGATAGTTTCTATTGATATCGTAGGAAATCGACATTCTTGCATTTTCGATTCTCAAATGACCTCCGTTATCGGCAACATGGTGAAAATACTAGGTTGGTACGATAACGAAAGTGGTTATAGCTCAAGAATTTTAGATTTAATTTGCAATTTATCGGATAAAAAAGCACTTTTGTCGAATAAATAATTATATTTGTTCTTATAAAGAGAGCTGAAATGTCCCGAATCAAATATTACATATTTGTTTTTTTAGCGTGTTTTTGTAGTCTGATTTTCGCCCAACAAGATGGGATTGAAGATACAGACATGCTGACTATGAGGCTACAAGAGCGGATCAATCAAGCGAAATTAGAAAGTGATCGTGGTGACTATTACGACGCCTTAGGAAATCTTGAAAATGCTTTAGAGATTGCCGAAAAAATCAACGACAAAAAGAATCAAGGAATTATCCATACAAAGATCGCCAAGGTAAGATATCTCGTTGGTGAAACTGATAATGCCTATGTATCACTGAACACAGCTATACAACTTCAAAGGGAAAATAATGACTATGCTAATCTTGCCGTAGCCTACAATATTAAAGGTGTTATTCATAATACTAAAAAGGAATACGAAGATGCCTTAGAATATTATAATTCTGCTAAAAACTTATACGAGCAAGAAGATCTTGAAGAATATATTTCTGAAGTTACACTCAATGAAGCCAAAGCGTATATTGCGCTACAGCGTTATGAAGAAGCAAAAGCCCATTTAGAAAAAACCATCATATTATCAAAAAAGTATGAGCAGCGACGCCTATTGAGTAGTGCGCTGATCCAAAGTGGTAAAGTTTCGAGCGCTCTTAACAACAATGAATTGGCTCTGACGCAAGTAGAAGAAGGTCTAGTCATTGCTAAGGCATACAACCATCTTGAAAATACAAATGAAGCTTACTTAACCTTAAGCGATATTCATAAAGCGCGAGGTGATTATAAAAACTCTTACGACTACATTACTAAGCATATAAGACTATCAGATTCGCTCTTAGATATTAAGCGCGAAAGCTTGGCTCCTGGCATGACAAGCCAATCCATTAATAAGTATAAAGACGCCGAAAAAGCGCAACTTATTGAGCAAATTGAAGAAGTAAATGCCGAAAGTAACTTTACAAGAATTACAACAATTTTAAGTATTGCACTTATTACAATCTTGTCACTGCTTACTTTGTCATTGTATAAAAACAACAATATTAGGCTGAAGACCAACAACATGCTTCACAAGAAAAATGATGAGCTTATTGTTGCAAAAGAAAAAGCGGAACTTGCTTCTAAGACTAAAGCCAACTTTTTATCGACGGTGACTCACGAGCTTCGTACACCCCTTTATGCGGTTACTGGTTTAACAAATATGTTATTGGATGAAAATCCGAAGGACCACCAGGTACCGCATTTAAAATCACTTAAGTTTTCAGGTGATTATTTATTGACATTTATTAACGATATTCTTCAGATCAATAAAATTGAAGCTAATAAAGTTGAACTCGACCCCGAAATTTTCAACCTGAAGAATAAATTAGAGAATGTAATGTCTGCCCTTTCAAATTCTGCGAAGGATAACGGTACAGAATTACATTTCGATTATGAAGATGGCTTGCCAGAAATTTATAATGGCGACCAATTAAAGATCTCCCAAATCTTAATTAACCTACTAGGAAATGCTATTAAATTCACGAAAGATGGAGACATCTGGGTGAGAGCGTACAAGATCGATCAGAAAGATGATATGTATCGCTTACGCTTCGAAATTGAAGATAATGGTATTGGTATTACGAAAGAAAAACAAGATGAGATGTTTGAGAGTTTCTCTCAAGGGTCTGTACAAATTAACCGAAAATACGGTGGTACTGGTCTTGGTTTATCTATTGTAAAAGGACTTATCAAAATTCTAAAAGGAAAAATCTACTTGAAGAGTGAACTTGGCAAAGGCACAACCTTCTTCTTTGAAATTCCTTTAGAGAAAGCTGAAAAAGTTGAAGCACCTAAAGTAGAAGAAACCAAACAATCTAATAAGATGGGAGAATTAGATCTAAGTGACGTTAAAATTTTAGTCGTTGAAGACAACAAGATCAATCAAATGATCACCAAGAAGATCCTCAATAAAATGGGGCTTTATTGTGATGTTGTTGATAACGGAGAAGCCGCAGTAGAGCAAGTTAAATCTACGAGCTACAATGTGGTACTAATGGATATTCATATGCCAGGAATAAGTGGTCTTGAAGCCACTAAGATCATTAGAACATTTGATAAAGAACTTGTCATCTTTGCTCTAACCGCAGTTACTTTAGAAGATAAAATGCATGAATTTGGTGAAGCCGGATTTAATGATATCATTTCTAAACCATTTAAACAGGAAGATTTTGAAGGTAAACTTTACGATGTGCTTTCTGGTAAAGGTGTTGTTTCAAGTTTCTTTTAACCCACATATTGCTCAATCAGCGCATTGAAATCCTCTGGTTTATCCATGGCCATTTCAATTGGAAGATAGTATAAGTTAGGCTCTAAATTTTCATGATGAGACAAGCGTACATAATCCTTCTCAGTAGTAACCAACAAACCCTTTTTAGATAACATTTCAACATCACTTGGTTTAAAACTGTAGTGATCAGGGTATTCAATATGATTGAATTTCAGGTTTTTCTTTTCTAAAAATTCAACCAATGGTTTTGCATTGGCAATACCTGTTACCAATGTGAAATTCGGCAAAGTTCGCAATGCCAATTTCCCTTGTTTCGAAATAAATTCTTCAGCATAAGCTATGTGACTGAAGAAAAGTTTTTGCTCTGATTTAATTTTTAGTTTTGAAGCAATTCTTTCCTTTTCCTCATCTGATAAATCAACCGGACATTTAGTTACAACAATAATATCGGCACGTTTTGCACCCGATCGAGGTTCGCGCAAATTTCCTGTGGGCAGAACTATATCTTTAGAGTATAAATTATAATAGGCTGTCAATAAAATATTCATGCCTGGCTTTACTCTTCGATGCTGATAAGCATCATCAAGAAGAATAACCTCTGGTTTTTCCTTTAATGCTATTAGTTGTTCTATACCATTCTGACGATCTCCGTCAACTGCCACTTTAATTCCCTCAAACTTTCTAAAAAATTGAAAGGGCTCATCACCAATGGTATCAGCTGTAGCCTCATCATCAGCTAAAATAAATCCTTCGGTAATACGCTTATATCCTCTACTTAGCGTCGCAACAGATTTTTTATCCTTTAAAAGTCGAATTAAATATTCAATGGTTGGTGTTTTTCCAGTTCCACCTGTACTCAGGTTCCCAATACATATAACTGGAGTTTCATAAGATTTTGAAGCCATTATGCCTCTATCATATAAGTAATTCCTCAGCCATGTTACTACATAGTATATGGGCACAATAGGAAACAATATGATGCGGATAAACTTCACGAGTACTAAAATATATTATTTTTGAAACAAATATGCTTTTATGACTGTTCAAGATGTAATTAATCAACTGCACGATTTAGCGCCATTAACCTACGCCGAAGATTTTGATAATGTAGGCCTACTTGTTGGTAATAAAAATCAATCTGTTACTAATGTCCTTGTAACCCTAGACACACTCGAAGCCGTTGTAGATGAAGCCATCGAAAAAAATTGCAACCTTATTGTTAGTTTTCATCCGATAATTTTTAAAGGATTAAAAAAACTAACAGGTAAAACCTATGTTGAACGTGTAGTCATTAAAGCCATAAAACATGACATTGCTATATTTTCAATCCATACAGCACTAGACAACGCTTTCCAAGGGGTAAATTCTATAATCTGTGATCGTTTAGGATTAGTCAACAAGCAGATTTTGATTCCTCAGAAAAACACGATTAAGAAACTTCAAACCTATATACCAAAAGCTAATGCGGATGAACTCAGAAAGGCATTAGCCGATGCTGGCGCAGGTAGTATTGGTAATTATGACGCCTGTAGTTTTAATTTTGAAGGCATAGGCACTTATAAAGGCAATGAAGATTCAGACCCAACTATTGGAGAAAGAGGGCAATTACATTCTGAAAATGAAACTGCCATTTCTGTCGTTTTTGAAAAACATTTTGAATCTAAGGTTTTAAAGGCCTTATTTAATGCGCATCCTTATGAAGAAATTGCCTATGAGATCACAACTTTAGACAACTCAAGTCCGTATATTGGAATGGGCATGATTGGTGAAGTTTCGGGAGAACTGTCGGAACAAGAGGCACTTCAACATATTAAAACCTCAATGAATGCCACTGTTGTAAGGCATTCAAAACTTCTTAATCGTAAGGTTAAGAAGATAGCTGTACTTGGCGGATCGGGGAGCTTTGCTATAGGAGCTGCGAAGGCAGCAGGCGCTGATCTTCTGGTCACTGCAGACCTAAAATATCATGATTTTTTTAGTGCCGAACACAATATAGTTTTAGCAGATATTGGGCACTATGAAAGCGAACAGTTCACAAAAACGTTTTTAGTGGACTATCTCTCGAAAAAAATTACTAATTTTGCAATCATTTTATCAACGACAAATACAAATCCGGTAAAGTATTTATAATTATGGCCAAAAAAGCTGAAGCTACTGTAGAAGAGCGATTAAGAGCGCTCTACGATTTACAACTAATTGATTCTAGAGTAGACGAAATAAGAAATGTCCGTGGAGAACTTCCTTTAGAAGTAAGAGATTTAGAAGATGAAGTAGAAGGACTGAATAAAAGATTGGAGAAATTAAATGATAGCCTTGCGGTTATTGATGAAGAAATTAAAGGCAAAAAGAATCTGATCGAAGAAGCCAAAGCCTTGATCAAAAAGTATAGCGAGCAACAAAATAATGTTAGAAATAACAGAGAGTACAATTCTTTAACCAAGGAGATTGAGTTCCAAGAGCTAGAAATTCAATTAGCTGAAAAGCACATTAAAGAATTCAAAGCGCAAATAGAGCAGAAAAAAGAAGTTATTTCTGAAACTAAAGACCGCTTAAAAGATCGCCAATCGCACTTAAAGCACAAAAAAGGTGAACTGAACGAGATCCTTAAAGAAACTGAAAAGGAAGAGGAAGCATTATTATCAAAGTCAGACGAATTTCAAAAGAAAATCGACGAGCGCTTAGTAAAAGCTTACCTCAGAATAAGAAATAATGTAAAGAATGGTTTAGCTGTTGTTGCTATTGAGCGTGGTGCTTCTGGAGGTTCGTTCTTCACTATTCCTCCACAGGTACAAGTTGAAATTGCTTCGCGCAAGAAAGTTATCACTGATGAGCATAGTGGGCGTATTTTAGTTGATGCGGCACTTGCTGAAGAAGAGAAAGCTAAAATGGATAAATTATTTGCTAAGTTGAGTAAATAATCCATTCAAAATATAACATGAAAGCCTTCACGATTGTGAGGGCTTTTTTATTTAATATAATTTTAAAACAATTCATTTTAAGGAATTGTAATTTTACACGTCTATAGAAAGAGAAAAGATTAAAACCAATGAAAAAGTTAGTATACGTACTAAGCATTAGCTTATTTTTTAGTTGCCAGAACCAGGCACAAGTAAATCCTGAACAACAAAAAGTCATCGATGCCGATCCTGTGGAAGTGCCATTAGAAGACGGTAAGGCCAAAGCCTATTTTGCTAGCGGCTGTTTTTGGTGTGTTGAAGCAATTTATGAAAGTGTGAAGGGTGTAGATGAAGTAATTAGTGGATATTCTGGTGGATTTACCGAGAATCCTACCTACGAGAAAAGCAACACCGGAAGAACTGGCCATGCTGAAGCTGTTGAAGTAATCTACGATCCTGAAGTGGTTAGTTTTGCAACATTAGTTGATGTGTATTTTGGCTCACAAGACCCAACTCAAGTTAATGGACAAGGCCCAGATTGGGGCTCACAATACCGATCGATAATTTTCTTTCAGAATGACGAACAAAAGAAGATCATCGAAGACAAAAAAGCAGCCTTAGCTAAAGAACTCGATGCTGAAATTGCGGCAAAGATTTATCCATTCCAGAAGTTTTGGATCGCAGAAGCTTACCATCAAGACTTTGAGAAACGCAACCCAAACCAACGCTATATTCGTGGTGTTTCCATTCCAAGATTAAACAGATTTAAAGCAAAGTTTCCCGAATTATTGAAGGAAGACGAAAAGCATTAATCAAAATAGAAAAGAAAAGGTATTCAAATTAGGATACCTTTTTTTGTCGAGAACTATTTCTTCCTCGCCTTAATTTCAAACAACATTGGAAATAACTGATCCTTCAAGATGTACATACCATTGTCTTGTTTTATCAGATCAGGAAATACATTATACGGACTTTCATCATATTCATTTAAATATTCGATCGTTAAACCAGCTTCAATAAGCGCATTTACGACTTCACTTAAACCATGATTCCACCCGTACTCTTTGCTTACCATTTTTGAAGACATATCTGCATAGGTTCCTTCATATTCCTCATAGATTACTTCCTTCTGGTTATAATGGTATTTCATTTTCGGTGTACCATCCACATAGTCAAACATCCAAATAATAGGATGAAATTCAACAATGTAGAAAGTCCCACCAGATTTCAACCGTTCTGCTATCATTTTTGCCCAAGGTTTTAGGTCGGGCAACCATCCGATTACACCATAACTAGTAAAGACAATATCAAAAGTTTGACTAATATGTTCAGAAGTATCTAAAACATTGCAGCACACAAACTCGGCATCTAAGTCTAGTTCTGTATTTAGCTTTTTAGCCAATTTAATACCTTCATCACTCAAATCAACACCCACACATTTTGCGCCCATCCTACTCCAACTCAGTGTATCTTGACCGAAATGACATTGTAAATGCAATAATGACTTCCCTGAAACATCTCTCAAGGCCTTTAATTCGTAAGGCATCAGGGTAGTTTCGCCAGCCAAAAAAGCATCCATGTTATACATCCCACTTTGCGAATGCACCTTTACTTTTTCGTTCCACGTGGCCTTATTAACCTTAAAATAATTAGTATGGTCGTTCATCGTTGGTTAATTTTGCATCTAAAATAACTTATAATTATGAAATCACTATACCTTGGAATTATTTGTCTCTTTTGCCTTTCGGCTTGTAAATCTGAAAAAAAAGAAACCACAGAAGATCATAGCACCAAAGAATTAACCATTGCAGAAAAAATTGCAAACGCTCATGGTTTTGAAAACTGGAAAAACGTTTCTGAAGTTCAATTTACTTTCAAAGTAGACCGAGACAGTATCAAGGGCAAAGGCCGTTCTTGGGTTTGGAAACCAAAAGAAGATTTGGTTAAAATGACCGTTGGTGACGCTGTAGTTGAATATTCTAGACGGCAAATCGACAGTGCCCATATCGGAGCAGATCGCGGTTTCATTAATGACAAGTTTTGGCTTTTAATTCCTTTTCAATTGGTATGGGATTCCTCAGCGTCTATTTCAGAGCCAAAAGAAATGGAATCGCCAATTAAAAAGGAAACCCTTCAAATGATTACCTTAACTTATCCTAATGAAGGTGGTTACACGCCTGGTGATGCTTACGATATTTTTTATGATGAAAACTTTCTTATTAAAGAATGGGTTTTCAGACAAGGAAATTCTCCTGAACCATCATTAGCAAATACGTTCGAAAATTATCAAGATTTCAATGGCATCAAGATTGCCATAGACCATAAAAAAGAAGAAGGTAACTGGAATTTAAACTTCGCCGATGTTAGCATAACCTTAGATTAACACATCGGAAATATTTTGGCATTACTTTTGTAACATATAGTGTAAGTATGTCGTCATATTAACGACTCAGATGATGTACAAAATACACTTCCGCTTTATGCGTCTATATATTTTCACCTGCGCTTTGTAACCAAAGCGCTTTTTTTTTATCCTCTAAAGTCTTGCTCTACATGTGCACCGTCGCAATATGGCTTATTTTGTGAAGCACCACATCGGCAAAATGCTGTAGTTCTGTTTTTGGTGTCTTTTGAACCATCTTTGAGAGTTACTTTCAAGGTTCCATACACTAAAAGAGGTCCGTTTTCTAAAACTTCAACTTTGGTTTCTAAAGTTTCAGCGGATTTATCCTCAGAATCATTCATGTAATAACTCAATGCACCAGAAGGACACTTTTTAATGGTATCGATCAGTTCTTCTGTTGAAGCAGCATCAACGCTAATCCACGGTCGTGCATCTGGTTGAAATACATCTGGTAAGCCTTTAACACACATTGCTGAGTGAATGCACTTTCCGGCTTCCCAAACCACAGTGACTTCACCATTACTATATTCTTTTATTTTGCCCATGATCTATCTTTTTCTTTAAAGATAAATAAAATAATTATGGTTTGAAAACAGCTTTACTCCTAGCTTTTAAATCCTTATTTTTGTTACAAATCGAAAAAATCAATCTTACATTGTCCGACTTCAAACTTGGTCTGGAGTATGCTAAACAACTAGATGCTGCAGATGATTTATCGCACTACAGGAAGCAATTCCATATTCCAACAGACACAAATGGAAAGGAGCTTATTTACCTCTGCGGCAACTCACTCGGACTGCAACCAAAATCGACTAAAGCCTATCTCGATCAGGAGCTTGAAGACTGGGCTAATCTTGGCGTTGAAGGTCATACTCATGCCCAGAATCCATGGATGCCATATCATGAATTCTTAACAGAAGCCACAGCTAAAATAGTGGGTGCAAAACCTATTGAAGTTGTGACCATGAATTCCTTAACGGCGAATCTTCATTTTATGATGGCATCGTTCTATAAACCGACTAAAGAACGCTACAAGATTCTAATCGAAAGTGATGCCTTTCCATCGGACAAATATGCCGTAGAATCGCAATTGCGTCACCATGGTTACGATGATAAAGAGGGACTGATCCTTTGGAAGCCAAGACCTAATGAAGAACTTTTACGTTATGAAGATCTAGAGGACATACTTAAAGCTCACGGTCAAGAGATTGCTTTGATTATGATTGGCGGTGTTAATTATTATACGGGTCAATTTTTCGACTTTAAACGAATTTCAACACTCGGTCATCAATATGGTTGTAAAGTTGGATTTGATTGTGCTCACGGTGCTGGTAATGTGGATTTAGATTTACATAATTCTGGTGCAGATTTCGCTATTTGGTGCACTTATAAATATTTGAACTCTGGACCAGGAAATTTATCTGGCTGCTTCGTTCATGAGCGCCATGCCTACGATAAAAACCTGAATCGTTTCACAGGATGGTGGAGTCATAACAAGGATACGCGATTTAATATGCGCCAAGAATTTGACGTATTGCCAGGTGCTGAAGGTTGGCAAATGAGCAATCCACCGATTCTCGCCATGGCCGCAATAAGAGCCTCCTTGGATATTTTTAATGAGGTTGGTATGGAAAAGCTTATTGCAAAGTCGAAAAAACTAACAGGATATTTTGAGTTTTTACTGAAGCAATTAGGCGAAGATGTGGTTAGAATTATAACGCCTCAAAACCCCGATGAACGCGGTTGCCAATTGTCCATTCAGGTGTTGGATGCGGATAAGACGGTTTTCAATAAACTAACAGATACTGGTGTAATTAGTGATTGGCGAGAACCAGATGTTATTAGATGTGCGCCTGTACCATTGTACAATTCTTTTGAAGATGTCTATCATATGGTTGAAAAATTGAAAATGATATTAAATGACTGAAAAACAACAAAACATATTAATTATCGGTGCTGGACTATGTGGAAGTCTTCTGGCTTTACGCCTCGGACAAAGAGGTTATAACGTCACGGTTTACGAGATGCGACCAGATCTACGAACCACAGATATTTCAGCAGGGCGATCCATTAATCTAGCGTTTTCAGATCGCGGAAATAAGGCAATGAAAATGGTAGGTATAGAAGATAAAGTGAAGGCACTTTGTATTCCTATGAATGGTCGAATGCTACACGACAAAGAAGGCAATACTTTCTTATCAAATTATAGTGGTCGCGATTATGAGTATATCAATTCTATTTCGCGCGGTGGGCTAAACGCTTTGCTTTTAGACGAGGCTGAAAAACATGAGAATGTTACTATTCATTTCAATAAAAAATGTCTATCAGTCGATTTTGAAAAAACCACTGCACATTTTCAAGATTATAATACTAAAAAGGAGTTTATTGAAGATGCAGATTGCATAATTGCTACTGATGGCGCGGGTTCAGCTTTACGCCAAAGCTACTTTTTAGAGAAGAAATTTTTGTTCAGTTTTTCACAGCAATGGTTAACGCATGGGTATAAGGAATTGACTATTCTTCCCAATGATGATGGCAGTTATAAAACTTACAAAAATGCCTTACATATTTGGCCTCGAGGTGATTTTATGGTTATTGCATTGCCAAATCTCGACGGAAGTTTTACCGTAACTTTATTTCTGAGTTACGATGAAGGTGAATACAATTTCAATAATCTCACCAACCCAGAAATCGTTACAGAATTCTTTGAAAAGGAATTTCCTGATGCTTTAGAATTAATGCCTAATTTGGTTGAAGACTTTTTTGAAAACCCAACCGCTCCTCTAGGAACTGTGAAATGTTCTCCTTGGAATTATAAAGGCAATACACTATTGATGGGCGATTCAGCACATGCCATAGTTCCCTTTTATGGACAAGGAATGAACGCCTCCTTTGAAGATGTTGTGGTCTTTGATAGTATTTTAGACCAGTACGAAGGTGATTGGGAAAAGGTATTTTCAGAATATAATAAGCTTAGAAAAAAAGACACCGATGCTATTGCCGATTTGGCTATCGATAATTTCCATGAAATGAAAGATCATGTGGCCAATCCGGTGTTTCAGGAAAAGCGAAAAATTGAAATGGCCTTAGAACAGACGTTTCCAGAAGATTACTCTTCAAAATATAGCCTTGTAACCTTTAACGAACATATTGGCTATAGAGAAGCGATGCTGAGAGGACGAGCTCAAGATAAAGCCATTCTTAACATGCTTACGGATGGAGTGATCACGGTGGAAGACGACATTAATGATATACTAGATAAAGTCACTGCGGAAACTGAAGCCATTTTAGAAGACGATAGAATAGCTGGACTTGGTTGATTAGTAAATGAGCGAATTAGCAGATGAGTTAATTAGTGAATATTAGTGAAATTCGTGTCGAATACTAGCATGAAGTGATTAGTAAAATATAAGTCAAATCGAAGAAATGAACATAATGACAAAAAGATATTATGAGTAACAAAACCGTAACACCAAGAGGAGCTTATCCTCACGTAAAACAAGTTGGTGATTTTATCTTCGTTTCAGGAACAAGTTCCCGCAGAGCAGACAATACCATTGCTGGCGTAGATATTATTGATGAAATGGGTACAAAACGATTAAATATTGAAACCCAAACAAGAGAGGTTCTACAGAATATTAACAAGAATCTTCAAAAAGTTGGTGCCTCACTCAAAGATGTTGTAGATGTTACCTCTTTTTTGGTCAACATGAATGATTTTGCGGGTTATAACAAAGCTTATGCTGAATTTTTTGATAAAGAAACAGGACCAACACGCACCACAGTAGCAGTGCATCAGTTGCCTCATCCAGATTTAGTGGTGGAGATCAAAGTAATGGCTTATAAGAAGTCTTAAAATGAACATTCAAAACTACATAAACGGCAGTTTTCAAAATCCAAAATCCAAGGAATGGATAGATAATTACAATCCTTCTAACGGCGAGGTTTATAGCCAAATCCCGAATTCTTCAAAAGCAGATGTAGAAGACGCTTATAATGCCGCTGCATCAGCTTTCAAAACTTGGTCCAATACAACATTAATCGACCGTAGTCGCATCCTAATTAAAATTTCAGAATTACTAGAAACCAATCTACAACGGTTCGCAGAAGCAGAAAGTAAAGACAACGGAAAACCAGTAAGTTTAGCCAAATCAGTGGATATTCCGAGATCAGCCAGTAACTTTAGGTTCTTCGGAAATGCCATTACACAGTTTGCCAGTGAAAGCCATGAATCTGTTGGTTTAAATGCCATCAATTATACATTAAGACAACCCATAGGCGTGGTTGGGTGTATTAGCCCATGGAATTTGCCACTTTATTTATTCACTTGGAAAATTGCCCCAGCACTCGCTGCTGGTAATTGTGTAGTCGCCAAGCCCAGTGAGGTGACTCCGATGACAGCATATCTTTTAGGTGAAATTTGTAATGAAGCTGGTTTGCCTAAAGGTGTTCTAAATATTGTTCATGGACTAGGTACAACTGCAGGACAAGCTATTATTGAGCATCCTAATATTAAAGCCATAAGTTTTACAGGTGGTACAGCAACCGGAGCACACATTGCCAAAGTTGCGGCTCCGATGTTTAAAAAACTCTCTTTGGAGCTTGGAGGCAAAAATCCAAATATCATTTTTGGTGATTGTGATTATGAAGATATGTTGAATACCACAGTACGTTCCTCTTTTGCAAATCAGGGACAGATATGCTTGTGTGGTAGTCGGATCTTTGTAGAGTCTTCGATTTATGATAAATTCAAAAGTGATTTTGTTGAAAAGGTAAAACAGCTCAAGGTTGGTCACCCCTCTAATTCTGAAACCAATATCGGTGCATTGGTATCAAAACCACATTTAGAAAAAGTAAAGGGTTATATTAACATTGCTAAGGAAGAAAATGGTACAATCCTTTGCGGAGGAAATGAAGTTGTTGTTGAAGGTTACGAAAATGGGTATTATTTAGAACCAACCGTTATTGAAGTACCTACGGACGAATGCCGCGTCAACCAAGAGGAGATCTTCGGACCAGTGGTTACGATAATGCCATTTCAAACTGAAAAAAAAGTTCTTCAAATGGCCAATAAAGTAAAGTATGGCTTATCCGCAACACTCTGGACAAATAATCTTAAACGTACCATGCGAATGAGTAATGAATTGCAAGCCGGGATCGTTTGGGTAAATACATGGATGATGCGTGATCTACGCACGCCTTTTGGTGGTGTTAAAGCCTCTGGTGTTGGTCGCGAAGGTGGCTTTGAAGCCCTCAGATTCTTTACAGAACCTAAAAATGTTTGTATTAAATACTAAATCTAAATATCATGAAAACTAAAATAGCAACACTTTTATCTTTATTTATTGGCTTGATGCTTTTCAGTCAGGAAAACGACTGGACAACTTATGAAAAAGACAATTACTCAATTCAATATCCCGAAAATTGGAGCTACAGTGACCAAAAACCACAACCAAGTATTCAGTTTGTATTAAAGGCAGAAGAAGCCTCGCAAACAGAAGATATGTTTTGGGAAAATATAAACCTCAATACCGAATATCTACAAGGACAAGAGTTCACCCTCGATGAATATATTGAACTATCCCTCGGTCAAATAAAAAAACAAGTTCCCACAGCAAAGCTTTTAGAGAGTGAAGATATAACACTGAATGGCATGGAGGCCAAATCGACCATTTGGTCTGCTGATTTTGGTAATGGTTTCCAACTTAAGTTCAAACAATATGTTGTACTCAATGCTGGTACGGCCTATATTCTTACATTCACGAGCACCTTTGCAGAATTTGATAAATATCAAGAGGTGGCCACAAGTATTCTAGATACATTCAAAATAAATTCATAAATGGATTTCAAATTAAATAATAAATATGCGCTAGTTTGTGGAAGTACTGCGGGCATAGGTAAAGCAACAGCTATAGCATTAGCTAACGAAGGTGTAACTGTCACTTTAATTGCTCGCAACGAAGACAAGCTTAAAGCTACTTTAGCCGAATTACCGCAGTCTAATCAACACGATTATATCGTAGCCGATTTTTTAGATCCTAAAGGATTAAAGCAGAAGATTGAGGCATATATAAATTCAAACCACGGCTTTCATATATTGATAAATAATACTGGTGGACCTCCAGGTGGACCAGCTTTCTCGGCCGATATAGATGCTTTTGAAATGGCATTTACCCAACATTTGAAATGCAACCATGTCTTAGTACAAGCACTTGTTCCACACATGAAAAGCGAAGGGTATGGTAGAATTATCAACGTTATTTCGACCTCTGTGAAACAGCCTTTAGATGGATTGGGTGTGAGCAATACGATAAGAGGAGCAGTAGCCAATTGGAGTAAAACCTTAGCCAACGAACTGGGCCAATTTGGTATTACGGTGAACAATGTTCTGCCTGGCGCAACAGCAACCGAACGCTTAGCGCAAATCATTAAAAATAAATCTGATAAAACCGGAATTACCGAAGAAGAAGCTTCAAATGCAATGAAAAATTCAGTTCCAGCAAAACGTTTTGCGCAACCTGAAGAAACGGCCGATGCTATTACATTTTTAGCAAGTGCAAGAGCTTCTTACATCAATGGAATTAATTTACCAGTTGATGGAGGAAGAACAAAAAGTTTGTAACTTTAAAACGCTGATCATTCAATAGCATTAAGAACGGCAATTATTAAACAAAAGTATCATGAGTAAATTATATCCACCCGTAAATTTCCAAGCATGGATTGAAGAGAACCGCCATTTGCTAAAACCACCAGTTGGCAATAAAGTTGTCTGGAAAGATGGCGATTTTATAGTTATGGTAGTTGGTGGACCAAATAGTAGAAAAGATTATCATTACAACGAGACTCCTGAGTTTTTCTATCAGGTTGAAGGCGATATTGTATTAAAAGTTATCGAAGACGGACACCCAAAAGATATACACATAAAGGAAGGTGAGATATTTCTTTTACCCCCAAAAGTACCACACTCACCACAACGCGGTGCAAATACAGTTGGTTTGGTAATAGAATACCCTCGCGATGAAGGCGTGAAAGATGCGCTACTATGGTTCTGTGAAAACTGTACCACCAAACTTTATGAAGAAGACTTTACACTCGACAATATTGAAACCGACATGCCGGTGATATTCGATAATTACTATAGTGATGAAACTAAACGTCGTTGTCCGAATTGCGACGCCATAATGCAACCACCTAAAAAAGTAAAAGTTGATGGCTAAACGCAAACTTAGAATAAACGGCCACTCACATCTTCTTCCCTATCCTGAAGAAATTCCAGACTTTATGCGAGATAAAGGAATATTCTGGGTGGATAAGGATCGTAAATTCATGCTTCAAAAGGATTGGAATAGACCTATCACCGATTCTAGTTTTTTCTTAGACGAAAAATTAGCATGGATGGAGCATTTTAAAATAGACCATGCCGTCGTTTTAAACTTATCCCAGCTTTATGGCAACGGCCTGCGCCTCGAAGAAATGAAACAGGCATTACGTTTTCAGAATGATTTTAATGCTCGAATTCAGCGCGACCATCCGAGTAAATTTACCTGTGGTTTTGTAGTACACCCAGGATTTGTACGCGGGGCTTGTTGGGAAATAGAACGCTGCGTTGAAGTATTAGGACTTCAGTTATTGTGCTTGCCAACACACTATATGGACACGATTGGCACGTGGCGATGTATTTTTGATGAAGAAAATGAACCAATTTTCGAACTTGCTGACAAGTACAATTTGGCGGTAGAAATTCATCCGTATGATGGCGAAAAGTTTATTAAATTAGAAAATACCTCTTGGCGCTTCCATCTGATTTGGATGCTAGCTCAATGTGCAGATGCCTACCATTTCCTCACTTTGAATGGCTATTATGAAAAGTATAAGAACATGCGTGTTTGTTTTGCGCATGGCGGACAATTAGCACAGATCAATCTTGGAAGACGTATTCAAGGATTTGATGGACGACCAGATCTTTTTGAAGGTAAAAGACATCCGAGAAAAGCGGTTGGTCATAAAAATATTTTCTTCGACACTTTGGTTCATGATACAGGTTCCTTAGAATTACTTATCAAAAATCAAGGGAGTAACCAAGTATTAATGGGCCTAGATGATCCTTATCCTTTAGGTGAAATGGAAAGTACCAGACAATCATCTTATCCGGGTAAAATATTAGATTTGGCCATAGATCGACAGATTATTTCTGAACAAGAACGCGATGCCATTTGGGAAGATAATGTCATCCGATGGTTATGTGGCGACGATGAAGAGGCTAAGAAGGCGCTTATTACACGAATCATGTCTTAATCAATTGCTCTAAAATTTTTATCTCTATCTTTAAATTCTAAATCATCAACTTTCTAGGATATGCGAAAACTTGGAGTATATGTTATGATCATTGGTATAGCTTTGATAATCTTACCTTACTTTGATCTTACCATTAAATTTTTTGGCGAAATTGACAAACTTGGTCCAACTACAGCTTTAGCTGTAAAGCTTGGATTGATTTTAATTGGTGCCGTTTTGTTTTTTATTGGTAAATCTTCTAAGCAAGATTCTACTGCCGAAGAAGAGGCGTCAGAATAACTACAATAAAATTAAGCCTAATATGTATTTTTTGCCAGAAGCCATCGATAATTATGTGGTTGCCCATTCTGAGCAGGAACCCGAATTATTGCAACAATTGACTCGGGAAACTTATCAGAAAGTACTACAACCTATAATGCTTAGCGGACCTTATCAAGGTAGAGTTCTGAGTATGATATCTAATCTCATTCAACCTAAATCTATCTTAGAAATTGGCACTTTTACTGGTTATTCAACGCTATGTTTAGCAGAAGGTCTAGATAAATCTGGTGAGATTCATACTATTGATATCAACGAAGAGTTAGTTGACTTTCAGAGAAAGTATTTTGATAAATCAGGGCACGGATCACAAATTATTCAACATGTTGGAAATGCTCTAGAAATCATTCCTACTTTGGAAAAAACTTTCGATCTTATATTTATTGATGCCGACAAGCCAAACTATAGCAACTATTTCAACTTAATTATTGATAAGGTTGTTCCTGGTGGTATTATTTTATCAGACAACGTCCTTTGGCATGGAAAAGTAGTGGAGCCCGTCGACGAAAAAGATCTTTCTACTAAAGCAGTATTAGACTATAATGATATGTTGAAAAATGATGACCGAATAGAAACTGTTATTTTGCCTATTCGCGATGGCTTAACCATTAGCCGTAGGAAGTAATTACATTTCGCGCTTTACAGAACCGGTAAAATCTTCTAAATCGTCCTTCACTTTATTGATCTCTTGCTGAATTTCCTTGGCAGCATCAACATCTACAATATTACTCTCTTGAGCGCTCTTAGTCACCTCGTGTTTAATATCATTTGTAGCATCTCTCAATGTGCGCATTCCTTTGCCCAACCCTCTGGCAATCTCGGGTAATTTATCGGCACCAAATACTAATACTACAATGAATAGTATAAAGACAATTTCTGTTCCTCCTATGAATAAAAGTTTGGGATACATCACGATGCAAATATACTTAGTTTAAGACTTATATTAACTAACATTATCTTAATTAAAATTATAAATCTCCTCGACCATACATGTTTAGAAAGGTCTATTATAATTCAAAAAAAACAAAAAAAAGCCGACTGTAAAAAGTCGGCTTATAATTTAATATTATCTCGGTTAGTCCTTTACTTTATTTTTGAACTTATCAAAATCACTTTCTTCAACCTCTCTTGGCCAAGAATTATTCGTTGTATCTACATCAGCAGTTTCTAAATCAGGATCGACAGTAATAGCTACAATCGCTTTATCACTAGCAATCGCTCTGCTCACTTCTTTGTCGTTCAATCTCCAGATCTGTGCAGGATAAGTGATTTTTTCTTTTGTACCATCATCGTACTCATATTCAACGATCAATGGCATCACTAAACCACCTGGCTTATCAAAAGTTACCTGGTAGAAATATTTCGGTGATTTTTTCATGGCTTTTTGCTGCTCTGGTGAGAAGTTATCCATGATATATTCTTTAACCGTTGGCATGTCTTCCATAGCCAAACCATTGTTTAAAGCCTCATCATAACCTTCTTCACCTTCACCAACAAAGTACACTAATGAATTAGGATCGATATTATAACGCTCAGCTAACTGCTTTCCTTCTGCATTAGGATTATTAGTCACTGCAAACTTTTTCACTTCTTTAATACCTATATCCGTGTAGTCTGTTGTGTAAAACCAACCTCTCCAGAACCAGTCTAGATCTACCGCTGAGGCATCTTCCATGGTACGGAAGAAATCTTCAGGAGTTGGATGTTTGAACATCCAGCGATTTGCATATTCTCTGAAAGAATAATCAAAAAGATCGCGACCCATTACGGTTTCTCTAAGGATATTTAATCCCGTTGCTGGCTTACTATATGCATTGCTTCCAAATTGATAAGTATTAAGACCTTTAGTCATAATAGGTGCAATATAATCTTGATCTCCACCCATATATCTTACAATGTTCTTAGCAGGTCCACGACGCGATGGATACTTATCCATTCCCTCAGATAGTGCACTTGGATACCACTCACCAAAATCTTGCTCTGCAACATACTGTACGAAAGTGTTTAATCCTTCGTCCATCCATGTCCATTGACGCTCATCACTATTTACGATCATTGGGAAGAAATTATGACCAACTTCATGTATAATTACACTGATCATTCCAAATTTAGTACGATCTGAATAGTTGCCGTTTTCATCAGGACGACCGAAATTGTAGCATATCATTGGATATTCCATCCCCATTGGTGCATGAACTGAAATAGCCTTGTGGTAAGGATAATCGAAGGTCATACGAGAGTACGACTTTAACGTACTTGCAACAGCTTTTGTAGACCATTGCTCCCAAAGTGGATTTCCTTCTTTAGAATACATTGAAACAGCCATAACATCTCTATCTCCAATTTTTACAGCCATCATATCCCAGATGAATTTACGTGATGTTGCAAATCCGAAATCACGAACCATCTGTGCAGATAATTTCCAAGTTTTCTTTTTAGTGCTTTTTGACTTTTCAGTCTTTCTAGCTTCAGCTTCTGTTACAATGATTACTGGCTTATCGTAAGATTTCTTAGCCTGATTGTAACGCTTCATCATTTCTTTTGTGTAAACCTCTTCACGGTTCACTAAATATCCTGTACCATCTAGAATGTGATCTGCAGGTACTGTTATATTTACATCAAAATTACCGAATGGTAATGCGAATTCATCGCGCCCCCAGAACTGAGAGTTTTGCCATCCTTCCACATCATTATACACTGCCATACGTGGATAGAACTGTGCCATGACATAGATTCTATTATCGTTTTCCTCGAAATATTCATATCCTGAACGCCCTCCATCTTTTACGTGGTCGTTAATGTTGTACCACCATTTAATTTGGAATGAAAATTTATCACCTGTTTTCATTGGCTCAGGCAATTCGATACGCATCATCGTACGATGGATTGTATGCTCTAGGTCATCTCCATTAATATCTTTTACATGCTCTATGTTAAATCCACCATCAAATCGCTCTTTTAAGTAAGATCGTGCGGCTCTTCCTGCTGTTGTAGCCGGACCAATACCAGAACCATTGATTAATGGACTTTTAGAATCCTTAGCTCTCATGTTTTGATCGAGCTGAACCCAAAGGTAGGTCAACACATCTGGAGAATTATTGGTGTAAGTAATGGTTTCATCGCCATATAATCTTGCGTTTACATCATCGATTTCGATGTCCATTTTGTAATCTGCTTGTTGCTGATAGTAAGCAGGACCAGGAGCTCCAGAACCAGTTCTGAACATGTTTGGGGTTGCAAATTCGTCGTATAATTGCTTGAATTTGTTCTGATTTGTGTGCCCAGGTTTGCGCTCTGGCTTTATTTCATTCTGAGCAAAACTTGCCGCAGAAATAAACAAAAATGAAAAAAGGAAATACTTTAAGGTTTTCATCTGAAATAGTAATTTTTTTAAATGATGTCGAAAATAGCCAATTTATATGGCTTTAACATATTTTTAGTTAAAGTTTAACATGCAATTATCATTGTCTGGAAAAAGTAAAAAACTTCTGTTTTTACCGAACATTTTCATTCTAACGATATTCTGTTGTTCTGAAATTACATCGAATAAGGTCTGATTGGTAACTTCAAGGGTTTTTACTTCTGAAATATTCTCAACTTCGAGATAGCAGTAAGTGATGTCGTCTATGTATTCTTTACCAATAAAATTGAAGGATACATCTTCGCCATTCACTTTTAGTTTCAACTTTTTGGCAAGGTACTTTCTCATATAAGAATCGACGATCTTAGGCTCGTCATCTTCAGCAAGTGTTAGGGACTCGTCGTAACGCTCGCGTAGCACTTTTTCAAAATCATCAATAAATATTTGGCTAATGATTTGAAGCGATTTATGTTTTTCAGAATATTCAATTACAGTTACGCTTACGTAGTAGTCGTGCATTTTTTTGCCCGATATCAAAATAAGACTAAAACAGAAGATTAGAATAAGGGATATTCGTTTCATTATTTTAATTCAATTTCATTTACAATTCCAAAAAGTGTTCCAAAATTAATCATTATCAGCCTCTTCTCTATTCTTTCTGTAGGCGATTAGCTTTTCCTGTAAATATTCTAATAGCTTAATTTCGTTATTTTCCTTGCACAAATTTAGAAAGTTCTCGTCTTCCATTGAAAACAAAAAATATTCATTTCGAAGATTAGCAGCCAAACTATCATTCTCAAAAATTATGGATTCGTAGTTACTCCGAAGCCGTGTAATACATCTATCACGATCATCTAATTCTACGATAGCTTTTAGTTTTTTTGTTCTGCCGCTAATTTTATTTAATAACTTATGAAAATTTAGTCCAAATCCTAATCCAACATAGCCCATTGGTCCGGCATCGGCATCGTAGAGTTTACGTTCATTTTGGGTTAATGGTTTCTTTGTATTTCCAGGAATTCCTAAATCATAGAAATTAATATCTGTTTTGGCTTTAGAGTTCTCAAGATCAGATTGTAAACTTCCTGTTAATGTACTTCCTACTAAAACTTTATTTAGAGAGGTTACCTTCTCTACCAATGGCACTGTAAGTGTGCCACTATTTTCATTTTCCTGAGTAATAACCAACTCTTTGTTTTCATATTTAAGACTTGAAATTTGTAGTGTGTCTGAAGCTTTGGCCAGAATAGTAAAACTTCCATCGGTATTTGAAATGGCAAATTTTGCCGCAGATTTATTCAGAATGTGTATGCCTTCTACATCATCATCTGCTTCAAGCTGACCTTTTATTTCTTTACGCTGAGCATGTAATGATATAACAGAAAGCAGCGCAATAAGACCAAAAAATTGTTTAATCGTCTTCACGCTGAGTTTTTAAAAAGGATTTGCTCAGTTGGGTAATGCGCTCTAAAAATTCTAATTCTTTGTCCTTCTCCAACAATTTTGGGTCAACACCTTCTTGTTCTACATAATCGATAAATGCTCCGACTTGTTCGAGTGGAATTTCAAAATTAGTATGTATGTAATTGACACTATACTTGTCTAGGGCCTCTTTAAATGGCGTGCGGTCGATGGCTATTTCTTCTTCAGTCTTCTTTTCTTTATCCATATCAACCACCTGACTTACAATAAATCCGGCTAAGTTCACAATATTTAGCATATTATCCACCCGTGGATTATTTTCGTTAAAGGCCACATTCTCAGCCTTTGTTTTAAAATCGGCTGAAAACTCAAAATCTTCAATGTGATCCAATCCAAAATACACATCATCCAAGCTAACATTATAGGTTCTTACATTTTCGAGATCGGCATTAATGTTCCCTGTTAATCCAAAGGGTAATAAAACCACCTCATCTAGTTTATTTACTTCTTCCACGAGGATGACCGTAAGCTTTTTAGATTTAAGAATATCTTCGGTTATGGTGATCTGAAAATCTTTGAACTGAAGTGCGCCAAATTCTACAATATCATTTAAGGCAACGTTGATCTCAAATTCACCATTTTCGTCAGTAACCGTACCCTTGTTTGAAGATGTATTATAGACTGTTACGCCTTCCTTATCTTCGCTCGAAACCACTATCCGACCGTTAACGGTAACGCGTTCAACCTCTTGTCCGTAAGTATAAATGCCAATAAGGCAGCAAAATATGAGTAATATATGTTTCATGTTGGTTTTATCGTACTATAAATGTCGTTGTTATTCTTCATTTCTCATAAGAATTCGCTGATAAATCTTTGTTAAATAGTTAAAGCTATTCCTTAACTTTTAAGTCATATAATCTTACTTTTACGATATCAATTCGATTTGAAAAATGAAATCAATACTTATTGCTAGCACTTCAACAGTTCATGGTAGTGGTCCATTAGACTATCTTTTAGACGAGCTAAAAACTCATTTTGGCTCTACCGATGAGATTCTTTTTATTCCCTACGCCAGACCAGGTGGCATAACTCATGATGTTTACACGGCGAATGTCGCAAAGGCGTTCCATAAAATTGGAAAGTCCGTTAAAGGCATTCATGAATTCGACGATCCGAAGGCAGCCATACAGAATGCAAAAGGAATTTTTACTGGTGGCGGAAACACTTTTGTATTAGTGAATCAGTTGTATAAAAACGATGTCTTAATCGCCATAAAAGAAGCCGTAAATAGCGGTATTCCTTACTTGGGAACCAGTGCCGGTAGCAATATCTGCGGACTTACCATGAACACCACCAACGATATGCCGATTGTTTATCCGTCAAGCTTCAAAACTCTAGGATTGGTACCATTTAATATAAATCCACATTATTTAGATCCTGATTCAAAAAGCACGCATATGGGTGAAACTCGTGAAACTCGAATTAAAGAATTTCATGCTTATAACACACAGCCCGTTGTAGGTTTACGCGAAGGAAGTTGGATTGAGGTGAAGGATGATCAACTCACTCTAAGAGGTAGTTTGCATGCTAGAATATTCGAATATGGTAAGGCGCCTTACGAGATAGCTCCAAATACTGATCTTTCAAATTTGAATTAGAGCTTTTTTAAAAAGTGGTAACCCAAAATTTCAAATCCTTCATTGTAATAAAATTTATGGGAAGGATAATTTTGTACATAGGTATTGAGTTCCATCGACTGATAGCCTTTCTCGGAAACATAGTTTTGAATCCACTCCATAAACTGTTTACCTAAACCTTTGTTTCTATGTGATGGTTTAATGTAAACATGATCTAACTCTACCGACTTTCCGATATAATGCCGTGTGCAATACCACAATCCTGTAACACCAATATATTCATCATCATAAAGTATAACCGCACACTCGTAATTTTGGTGAGCCATTTCATCAAAACGTTCCCTAAGATCGCTTTCAGGAATTCGCCCCTCATTCAATTCATAAACTAATGGAATAATAGCATCTAAATTAGTACCTGGCTGTATTTTGAATTGATAACTCATTCTGAAAAATTATTTGTGTAAAAATAAATTATTAAAGTTTTGGCTGCAAAACTGATGACTTTTCAATTAAAACTGTGTCAAACTTTTGTACATTTAACAGACTAAGCAAATCATTATGAGAAGAGGTAATTTAAAAGTAAGGTTATTAATTGCTGTAGCGGTTATTGCTTTTGCATTTATTAGAAAGTGCAGCCAAGAAGAGGTTAATCCTTATACCGGAAAAAAACAAGCCATCTCACTTTCACCTGAACAAGAAATAGCTATTGGCTTGCAAAGTGCTCCTGGTATGGCGCAACAGCATGGGGGTCTTCATCCAGACAACAAACTTCAAGCTCTTGTGGATGATGTCGGTAAAAAACTTGTGAATAGCAGCATAGCGAAAAACACGCCTTATAAATATGAATTTCATTTGCTCGCAGACGAACGTACTATTAATGCCTTTGCCCTACCTGGTGGACAGATATTTATTACCTACGCCTTGTTATCAAAACTTGAAAATCAGGATCAACTCGCTGGAGTTTTAGGTCATGAAATTGGTCACGTGCTTGGTAAACACTCTAATGAACGGATTACAAATGCTAATTTCTGGAAGGTTATTGCAATGGGTAGTTCTGCCATAGATATGGGAAGTGTGGCCCAACAATACGGGCAAGGTCAACTCCTAAAAAATGGAAGAGGTGATGAATTGGAAAGTGATGAACTGGGCGTAAAATTTATGATGGATGCTGGTTACAACCCAGAGGAAATGATTGGTGTGATGAAAATATTAAAAGCCGCCGCTGGTCCTAATCGTGTTCCTGAATTTCAAAGCACACACCCCGACCCCGAAAATCGTATAGAAAAGATTAGAGAAGCCATCAAAAGGTATAGAAATAAAAAAGCATCCTAGACTAAAAGGATGCTTTTTACAATTAACTAACTCAAATAATTGTCTTAATTAGACAGTCTTTCTTTTAAAGCGTTTCAAAAACTGTGCCGCTTCCTTTGCATTAGACTTTTCCGCATGGTTTAATGCGGTGTAGCCTAAGTCACAATATTTGTGAACATCAGCGCCAGCTGTAATTAATACTTTAATAAGTTCAACTCTGTTATACTTTGCAGCATAATGGATAGGGCTCATTCCATTAGATTTAGCGTTTACATCAGCACCTTGCTTAATTAAATTCTTAACAGCTTCAACATTTCCTGTTGCTACTGCTTTACAAAGTGGGCTAACTTCTACACGCTCAATAGATACTTTGTCTAAATTTTCAGAAGTTGTAATGTCGTTTGTTGCATTTAGATTACTGATTGAAAAGCCCAATGCTAAGGCTAAAACTACTAGTGTTTTTTTCATGATGAATGGTTTTTTTAATTGATTTTGTTTTTTGATTATATCTAAGAGACGACAATAATTACAATTTGTTACACTCCAAAAATTGAAATAACATACATTTAACGTTTTGAAAACAAATATGTTAAGGCTATCACAAATTGATTTTATTGCCTAACATTATGAGTTCAAAAGGTTAATTTTTAATTAACTCTCAAAATTTTTGATTTACAAATATGTTGTAGTCTACTAAAGCTTATATTTGAATTTCTAAATTCCAAAAAATGAATAAGAAAGTTATCTTAATGATCTTAGATGGATGGGGAAAATCACCTGATCCGAAAGTTTCTGCCATAGACCATGCTAACACACCTTATATAGATGCGCTTTATACAAAATACCCTAATGCAAGCTTAAGAACTGATGGTCTTCATGTTGGTTTACCCGAAGGTCAAATGGGAAATAGCGAAGTAGGTCATATGAATCTTGGTGCTGGTCGCATAGTTTATCAGGATTTGGTGAAGATCAATCTAGCTGTTCAGAATAAAACATTGCAACAAGAACAGGTACTTTTAGATGCTTTTAAATATGCTAAGGAGCACAACAAAAAAGTTCATTTATTAGGTTTGGTAAGTGATGGTGGTGTACATTCTCATATCAATCACTTGTTTGGATTATTAGATGCAGCAAAAGATTATGGACTTAATGATGTCTTTGTACATGCATTTACGGATGGAAGAGATGTAGATCCCAAATCTGGATATGGTTTCATTACTGAACTTGAAGAGCACTTAGCACAAAGCGTTGGTCAGCTCGCAACCGTAACGGGTCGTTATTATGCCATGGACAGAGATAAACGTTGGGAACGTGTAAAACTGGCTTATGATGCTGTAGTTTCTGGACAAGGAACTACTACAACTAATATCTTGAAATCTATTCAGCAGAGTTACGAAGAGAATGTTACCGACGAATTTATAAAACCTTTGGTTGTAGTGGATAATGAAGAGCAACCTGTGGCCAAAATTGAAGAGGATGATGTGGTTATCTTTTTCAATTTTAGAACGGACCGTGGTCGACAATTAACACAGGCATTATCGCAAGAAGATTTTCATGAATATAATATGCATAAACTGAATTTGCATTACGTAACCATGACTAATTATGATGATAATTTCAAAGGAATCAACGTTATTTTCAATAAAGATAATCTCACCGAAACTCTTGGTGAAGTTTTAGAAAAACATAATCGACAGCAGATAAGAATTGCTGAAACCGAAAAATATCCTCATGTTACCTTTTTCTTTTCTGGTGGTCGTGAGGAACCTTTCAAAGGTGAAAAAAGAATACTGAGAAATTCGCCAAAGGTTGCCACTTACGACCTCAAGCCAGAAATGAGTGCTTATGAACTGCGTGATGCTTTAATTCCTGAATTGCAAAAAGGCGAAGCTGATTTTGTGTGTCTTAATTTTGCCAACGGTGATATGGTTGGTCATACTGGTGTTATGGAAGCTGCCATAAAAGCCTGCGAAGCTGTTGATGAATGTGTGAAAGATGTTGTTAATACAGCTTTGGAAAATAATTATACCACATTGTTAATAGCAGATCATGGTAATTGCGAAACTATGATTAACCCAGATGGCACACCTCATACTGCTCATACCACGAATCCAGTACCGATTATTTTGATCGATAAGGAACTAACTTCAATTAATGACGGAATATTAGGCGATCTCGCTCCTACAATTTTGAAATTAATTGGCATTGAGCAACCCGAAGCCATGACCCAAAATAGCCTTGTTTAACCAATGCATTGTTGTAACTTTGCATTTCAATTAAATTGAAGCATGAATTTTCAGGATAGATTAATAATTGCAGTTGATTTTGATGGCACCATCGTTGAAGATGCTTATCCAAAAATTGGAAAGACCCGAATTTTTGCTTTCGAAACCTTAAAACGTTTACAGCAAGATGGACATAGACTCATCTTGTGGACCTACCGCAGTGGCACCAAATTGCAAGAGGCTGTCGATTTTTGTAAAGTCAACGGAATTGACTTTTACGCCGTTAATGCCAGTTTTCCTGAAGAGAAATTCGATTACAGTAGAAGCCGCAAGATTCATGCAGACCTTTTTATAGACGATCGTAATATCGGTGGAATTCTCGGTTGGGGAGAGATCTATCAATTAATTACTAATGAAAAACCGAATATTAAACCTCCTAAAAAAGGAATATTCGGCTGGTTCAAATAAGACTACATTAATTCAAAATACGCCTTATCAATAGTTTCTCTATGATCTGGATGCGCTATTTCTACTAAGGCTTTAACACGTTCCTGAATTGTTTTACCATATAAATTTGCTACACCATATTCGGTTACCACATAATGAACATGTGCTCTTGTAGTTACAACACCTGCTCCTGGTTTAAGTGTTGGTACAATCCTACTAATACCATGTTTTGTTACAGACGGTAATGCAATGATGGCCTTACCTCCTTCACTCAAAGATGCACCTCTAATAAAGTCCATTTGACCACCAACTCCAGAATACATCTTTGAACCAATGGAATCCGCACAAACCTGCCCAGTTACATCTACTTCAACGGCAGAATTTATGGCTACCATTCTAGGGTTCATCTTAATGACAGAAACATCATTTACATAATCTGATGAACGCATTTCAACAAAGGGATTGTCATCGACATAATCATATAAACGCTGTGAACCCATTAAAAATGTAGCTAAAGCGCGACCTGGATTAACTCCTTTATAATTTCCATTGATCACGTCCTTGAGGATAAGATCAATTACACCATCTGAAAACATTTCGGTATGTAATCCTAAATCCTTATGATTGTGTAGACGTGATAAAACAGCGTTTGGAATGCTTCCAATTCCCATTTGAAGTGTACTTCTATCTTCAATGAGTTCGGCAACATAATCACCAATTTTTATTTCAACATCAGTGGGTTGAGTAACCGGAAAGGCTGGCAATGGTTCATCTACCTCAACAAAAGCATCTATTTCAGTCACATGGATTATACCATCTCCAAATGTTCTAGGCATTTGCTTATTTACCTGAGCAATAACATGGTCGGCATTGTCTATTGCAGCTAAGGTGGCTTCCACAGAAACTCCTAAGGAACAATAACCATGTTGATCGGGAACAGATACATGAATAAGTGCCACGTTTACATCAACAATATTTCGCTTAAATAATAAAGGAACTTCACTTAAAAACACTGGTGTGTAAGATCCGTTGCCCGCTTTTAAGGTATGTCTTACATTCCGCCCAATAAAAAAGGAGTTGACATGAAAACTTTTAGCATACTCTGGATTGGCATACGGAGCTGGCCCTTCAGTGTGTAGCTGGCATATCTCAACATTTCTCAGTTCTTCATGTCGCTCTGCCAATGCATTAATTAAAACAGTAGGAGCTGCAGCAGCAGCTTGTATATAAATTTTATCGTTTGATCTTACAATTTTTAAAGCTTCTTCGGCACTTACAGGTGTGTACATCTTCTAATTTTTTATTGGACAAACTTAAGACTCATAAGGTAGAAAAAAACTGTCTTTTATCATGTTTTCCAAAATTAATTAATCGTTATAAATAGCTATATTTGTGGCTCAATTCACATCGCCATGATTATTGTAAAAACCAGTGAAGAAATTGAATTAATGCGCCAAAGTGCGCTTATTGTATCTAAGACTTTGGGCATGTTAGCTCGTGAAGTTAAAGAAGGCGTAACTACTAACCATTTAGATACCTTAGCCGAAGAATTTATAAGAGATCATGGTGCCTTACCAGGTTTTAAAGGGTTGTATGATTGCCCTTCAACTCTGCTTTGTAGTGTGAACGAAGCCGTAGTTCATGGGTTACCTACTGACAGACCGCTAGAAGATGGAGATATAGTTTCCATAGACTGCGGAGCACTAATGAATGGCTTTTATGGAGACCATGCCTATACGTTTGAAATTGGTAATGTTGATGAAGCTACTAAAAAACTCATCAGAATTACTAAAGAATCACTTTATGCAGGCATTCGTCAACTGCGCATTGGAAATCGCGTTGGTGATGTAGGTTATGCCATACAACAATATTGCGAAGCCGAAGGTTACGGCGTAGTGAGAGAGTTAGTTGGTCATGGTATAGGTAGGAAGATGCACGAAGATCCAGAGATGCCTAATTACGGTAGACGCGGTCGAGGTAAAAAATTCATTGAAGGCATGGTTGTAGCTATTGAGCCTATGATCAATATGGGTACTCATAAAGTGAAACAACTAAAAGACGGTTGGACAATCGTCACCCAAGACGGAAAACCAAGTGTACATTTTGAACACGATGTTGCTATTGTTGATGGGAAACCAGAAATTCTCTCAACTTTTGGATATGTACATGAAGCACTTGGAATAACTTCAGACGAAGAAGACGAGTTCAGACAAAATGCCTTGGTACTATGACAGTTGACCAACGCATTCTAGATATTGAGCCTAGGGAAATCGTCAAAGGGTATAAGGCCAGATTTCTTCATACAGATTCTATGACTTTAGCTTTTTGGGTAGTGGAGCCGAATGCCGAATTACCTATGCACAATCACATTCATGAACAGGTCTCACAAATTCTTGAAGGCGAATTTCAAATGACTATTGACGGTGTAACCAAAGTTCATAAACCGGGTTCGGTTTTAGTTATTCCATCAAATGTTCCTCATAGTGGTAAGGCCATCACAGCATGTAAGATCCTAGATATTTTCACGCCCGTACGAGAAGATTATTTGTAAGTAATTCTTCAACGCCTATAGTTCAACTAAGCTATAAAATTTTAATAATCATATATTGACACGAATTACACGAACAGGCACTAAAAAACATGTCAAGAATATTTAAATTTTTTCTAAATCTTATTCCGAGACCCTTATTAATAAGGCTCAGCTATGTTATTAGACCTATTCTGGCTTTTATCTTAAGAGGAAACACCTATACGGACCCAATTGATGGTAAAGGATTTAGAACTTTTTTACCTTATGGTTACGGTAAACAACGTCCAAATGTACTTTCTCCGTCGACGCTTTCACTCGAGCGCCATCGCCTATTTTGGTTATATCTCACTAATGAGACTGAATTCTTTTCAAAATCAATTAAGGTCCTACATTTTGCACCGGAGCAATGTTTTTTGAAGCGCTTCAGAAAGCTCAAAAACTTAAACTATACTACTACAGATTTACTTTCACCTATCGCCGATGTGAAAGCCGACATTTGTAATTTACCGTTTGAAGACAACAGTTACGATGTCATTTTCTGTAATCATGTTTTAGAACATATTCCAGACGATACGAAAGCTATGCAAGAACTCTATCGAGTTATGAAACCTGGTGGTTGGGGCATTTTCCAGATCCCACAAGATTTAGGTCGCGAGGTTACCTTTGAAGATGATAGCATTACCGATAAAGCAGAACGTGCTAAAATATTTGGGCAATACGATCATGTTAGAATATATGGTCGCGATTATTTTGATAAACTGCGTTCAATTGGATTTCAGGTTGAAGAAATTGATTATACCAAACAACTTTCAAAAGAAACCATTGATAAGTATCGATTAGCGAAAGGTGAAATAATTCCTTTGGTGAGAAAATAAAAAAAGCTGCACAAAAAACGAACAAAAGTGCAGCTTAAGGGATATTAATTGTTGTTAATAGTATCTATAAGACACAGCACTTTTGAATTGGTCACATTTTATTCAGGAAAGTTATTGAGGCTTAAGGTGTTGAGTTCCTTGTTCTCATTTTCATAAATAAAATAGGCTTTTAATTCTGGTCGGGTTTCTAAAAATGTTTTCACTTTTTCAATGCCCATCGCCTGAAAAGCAGTAGCATAGGCATCTGCGGTCATACAATCTTCTGCAATAACAGAAACACTTAAAACATTGGTTTTTGTTGGATACCCCGTTTTGGTATTGATAATATGAGCATATCGGTTTCCGTTTTCATCGGTTTTAAACTTACGATAAGTACCTGAGGTTGCCATGGCTTCATCTTTTAGGGCTAAAGCTCTAAAAACTGACTGCTCGCCATCAAAACGTGGTTCGTCTAAACCTACCTTCCAAGGAGAATCTTTTTCGATATTTTTGCCTTTCACACGAATCTCTCCGCCTATTTCAACCAAATAATGATCTACATTTTTAGATTCTAAGAATTCAGCTATCACATCAACACCGTAACCTTTCGCAATGGCATTAAACTCTATATAACTGGTTTTGGGTTTCACAATTCTACGTGCCACCAAACCAATTCGATTTAATCCAACAAATTGCATAAGGCTATCTATTGTGGTACTATCGGTTAGAAATTTATTGTTTTCTGCTCCGAAATTCCAGGCATTTACCACATTGCCAATTGTAGGGTCAAAAACGCCCTCTGTTGCTCTATAAATATCTTTTGAAGAAGCTAGCACACGCTCAAAATGTTCATCTAAAATAACATCTTCATTTCTATTTACTTTTGAAATATCTGAATCTGGAATGTACGTCGACAAAGACTGATTAACCACGGCAAATAAGCTGTCGATTTGATTAATATAATTAGTCCCTTCATTATCTGAATATTGAATATTAAAACCTGTACCGAATACTGGTCCGGAAAGTTTAATCAATTCAACTTGCTTTTTATCTTCCTTGCAAGACAAACTGAGGATTGCAATGACGACTAAAAACGTGAATTTTTTCATGTTATAAAATTTAATTTCGACTGAATTTGGTTTGAATTAATTCAGATTCATTTCTATGACTTGAATACCATTGTATTCAATAAGATATTCTTCATTCAAATAAACTGGTAGATCTTCACCATTGGGATTTCCTAGTCCTACACCAGCATACAAAACCTTGGCATCTTTTTCATAAGCGTGCTTCTTGAAGGTTTCCATCCAAACCACATCATAATTATTCGGGTTTTCAGGAAGCAGTACTGCTCTAACCACCACAAAAAAATATTGATTGTTTTTATCAATGCAGACAAATTGTGGATGGCGTTTCAATTTGCTATTTACTGCAATAAATTCAAAACCACGTGCTTCGAGATCTTTACCGACGTGATTCATGGCCAGGTTATGTAATTCTTGTGGACTTAAAGCTTTGCTCATACTATTCCCGCGAAAGCGGTAAAATTTGTTTTAGCAAAGATACGAAGATGCTTACTTAAATCGAACAAATTTTGAATTTCCGAAGGTGTAATTAGAGACGGAAATTACCGCATCATCTTCTAAATAATACCAAGGTGTATGAATATTATCTTCGAGGTTTTTAACCAAATGAACACTCTGTGCTGGGGTATTTCCTTGAAACAATAAAAACAACTTATCTCCATCAGCATTAATCACTTCGTCGCAAAGCATAACAATATGCCCTGGCGAACCACCTTTAATAAGCATATCTCCTATTTTTAGATCTTTTGCTTTTACAGCGTCTAGCTCATGATACAGCGATAATGTCCCTGAATAGGTATAAATTAGGTATAGAAACTTATAGAAATTGGTTTTCGAATGATCCTCGGTGGCGGTCTTATGAAAGCTCACTTTACTGCCATTTATTTTTGGGCGATAACCTTGAGCGTAAGATTTCCATGAACAATAATGTCCTGAGGTAAAATTAAAACCGATCTCATCTTTCCTGTTATTGTCCCAAAGGTATTCACTCCGAACTCTAATAAGTGCATCTGCGCATTGTTGCAGTCCGTTCTTGGGCACAGGAATATCTAAAATTCCAATATGTCCGCCTTGCCAGAAATATTCAGAATCATCGTAGTTAATGATTTTACTTCCAAAGGGTTTGAGTTTATAATTTCTCAAGTATTCTTCAAAACTACCTTTCGGATAAGCAACTCGCGTATACCCTTCAGGCACCTTAACTCGAGTGCGAATAGTTAGACTATCTTTATTAATTAAACTAGGTGTTTCCACATAGGCAATCACCTTATTTACTGTTTTTTCAACAGGTTTTAACTGAAAGGCTAAAAGCACGATCGCTACGATAACCACAATAAGTAATAATCTCTTCATAGGTACAGAACGTCTTTTATAACAAGTTTCGTATTAAATTTTTATTTTTACTTTCAATGAAGAATTATCCGCTTTCTAAACGTATTGGTCTGTTCTTAGGCCCATTGTTATTTATTGGTCTTCAATTATTTTCATTTGAGCTTATTTCAAAAAATGCAGATACCGTTATTGCTACAGCAATTTGGATGATCATTTGGTGGATCACAGAAGCAGTTTCCATTTCGGTGACATCATTATTACCCTTACTCATCTTTCCACTTTTTAAGGTTATGCCTATGGCCGAGGTTGGGGCAAATTATGGGAGTCCGATCGTATTTTTATTTTTTGGAGGGTTTGTTTTAGCACTTGCCTTAGAAAAAGTAAACCTGCATAAGCGCATTGCCTTGAGCATTATTAAACTCACTGGTACAACACCAAATAAGGTTATTCTTGGTTTTATGCTAGCAACGGCTTTTATGAGCATGTGGATCAGTAATACTGCCAGTACAGTTGTGATGTTACCCATTGCACTTTCGGTAATTCATCTATTGATTAATGACGAAGACGGATTTACAAAAAAAGACCGAAACTTTGCGCTTAGCGTAATGTTGGGCATTGCCTTCTCTGCAAATGCAGGTGGTATTGCCACTATTATTGGTACACCACCAAACTCGGTTTTGATTGGTCTTCTTGAAAACGAATACCAGATCGAGGTCACCTTTCTTAATTGGTTAGTGATGGGACTTCCGTTTTCGGCTGTATTGATTACGATTATCTATTTTATTCTTATTAAGTTATTTCCAAATAAAGGATTGGTTTTCGATGCTTCAAAGTCGGTAATTAACGAAGAACTGAAACAATTAGGTAAAATTTCACCCAAGGAAAAACAAGTGCTATATACCTTTGCAGTAATTGTTTCGCTTTGGATTTTCAGGACGTTGATCAATAAACTCCTTCCAGATTTAGCAATAGATGATACCATGATCAGCGTCTTAGGTGCTATTGCTTTATTTGCCATACCGCACAACCTTAAGAAAGGCGATTTCATACTACATTGGAGCGATACAAAAAAGTTAGCCTGGGGCATTCTTATTCTCTTTGGTGGTGGTTTGGCACTCGCAAAAGGTATGTCTGCCACAGGAATTGTAGATATCGTTGCAAACGCTATAGCTAGTAGTAATATTAGCATTCTACTTACAGCTTCACTATTAATTGTTCTGATGCTGTTTATGACTGAATTAATGAGTAATGTAGCTTTAACAGCTGTTTTGGCACCCGTTGTTGCAGGTATTGCTATTGGCTTGGAATTACCAATCTTATATTTATTAATACCTGTAACCATGGCAAGTAGCTGTGCATTTATGCTACCAATGGCCACACCACCAAACGCGATTGTCTTTGCAAGTGGTTACGTGAAAGTACATCAAATGGCTAGAGTTGGAATTATTTTGAACTTGATCTCGGTTGGATTGCTCATCTTGATGTTTCAGTTTGTTATACCATTGATCTTTTAGCCTATGAACTACTTTAGAATCTTTATTCTTACAGGCCTGTTATTATGTTTTAGTTGTGAAGAAACCAAATCACTACCAGACCCTTTAGAAGCCGGCTGGAAAGGCGAAAAGGTATGCGAACTCATTGAAGATAATGATAATGTACGTGTGTTGCGATGCACATTCCCACCTAACGTTGGGCATGAAAAACATTATCATAGTCCACACTTTGGTTATGCCCTTTCTGGTGGTAAATTTAGAATTACAGATAGTTCTGGTTCTAGAGAGGTTGAAATACCAACAGGCTTTAGTTTTACCAATGATGAAGAGATTGTGCATGAAGCTGTAAACATTGGCGAGACGACTGCTGTATTTTTAATTATTGAGCATAAATGATACTTTTTTCTTATCTTCATAATTGAAAAAGAAAAAGAGTTACAAATGAATACTTCAAATAGATTTGATGCTGCTGTAAGTAAATTGTACACTGCATTTCACAACAATACCTTAAATCCGGAAGACTGCACACAGTGTGCCGTTGGAAATATTCTAGATCAAAAAGATAGCTGGAAACACCTAACCGACATGCACGGTTCTGTTAAGCTGAATTATGTTGGATTAGTGCATCAAAATTTAGGAAGACGATTTAACGGTTATACACCGCTTGAACTCCTTCAAATTGAAGCCTCATTCTTGAAAGGTTGTGGTTATCGATTGGGAAATCATTTCTGCCATAAACCAGACTTTATTAAAGATAAAGACATCTTATTCAATGGTCTTAGTGAAGTTGTTGCAACTTTATGCCGATTAGACCAACGAGATAATGTAATGGATTGTTCAAATCTGTTCAATTACGAAGTGAAACAACTCGCAATTCAAGATTAAAAATTTACCCTATAAACTGAAAAAGCCAGTTCATTTAAAACTGGCTTTTTTATTTCATTTTTTGATAAACCTCTTAGCGACTAGCCACCGAAGTCATCAAATCTGATATGCTCATCTGGGATTCCGAAATCTTCTCCCATTTTCTGAACAGCTTGGTTCATTAATGGTGGTCCACAGAAGTATAATTCTATATCTTCTGGTGCCTCATGATGATTCAGATAGTTGTCGATCACACAGTTGTGAATGAAACCTACAAACCCATCTCCTGCTTCATCATTGATATCTGTTTTCACTTTCCAGTTATCTTCTTCTAATGGCTCAGAAAGTGCCATATAGAATTTGAAGTTAGGGAAGTCTTTTTCTAATTCTCTGAAGTGCTCAATGTAGAACAACTCACGTTTTGAACGTCCACCATACCAATAGGTTACTTTACGACCAGTTTTGATGGTTTTAAATAAGTGATATAAGTGTGAACGCATTGGCGCCATACCTGCACCACCACCAACGTAAAGCATTTCACTTTCAGACTCATTAATAAAGAATTCACCGTAAGGTCCTGAGATGGTTACTTTATCACCTGGTTTCTGAGCGAAAATATAAGATGATGCGACACCAGGATTTACAGCCATCCATTGGTTTTTAGCTCTGTCCCATGGCGGCGTAGCGATACGTACATTCAACATAATTTCGCGCCCTTCTGCTGGGTAAGAAGCCATAGAATAGGCACGCTCAACAGTTTCATTGTTTTTCATTACTAATGGCCATAAACCAAACTTATCCCATTCCGCCTGAAACTTATCTGGAGTATCATGCTCTTCTGGATGGGCAGTAATGTCAATATCTTCGTACTTAATTTCGCAAGGTGGGATTTCAATTTGAATATATCCACCAGCCTTATAATTCATCTCTTCAGGAATTTCAACAACAAACTCCTTAATAAATGATGCTACGTTATAGTTACGCACAACAGTTGCTTCCCATTTCTTAATTCCGAATACTTCTTCAGGAATGGTAATTTCCATGTCTTGCTTCACCTTAACCTGGCAAGCTAAACGTGCTCCATGTTGTAATTCTTTTCTTGAAAAGTGAGGCGTTTCCGTTGGAAGTGCTTCACCACCACCTGAAAGTACGTGGCATTCACACTGAATACAAGTTCCACCTCCACCACAAGCAGATGGTAAGAAGATCTTGTTTCCACCTAAGGTTGAAAGTAATGTACCACCAGAGGCTACTTCGATTTCTTTTTCACCGTTGATCTTGATCTTAACTGGACCAGAAGGTGATAATTTTTGTTTTACAAATAATAACAATGCAACTAACAATAAGGTTACCAATAAAAAGGCACCCACAGTAGCTACTATAGTTCCGATCGTATTTGCGGCTAATATCATCATGCTCATCAATTACTTATTTGTGTTTTGAGCTAGTTCTAAGTCAGACTTAGTTGTAGCTTCTTCTTTATTAATTTCTTCTTCAATAACTTCGATAGACGCAGCTTTCTCTTCTTTCTTTGCACCTTCGTCACCACCTGTTAACATTCCACCAAAACTCATAAATCCGATGGCCATAAGCCCAGTAATGATGAATGTAATTCCGAGACCTCTTAATGCAGGAGGCACACTGCTATATCTTATTTTTTCACGTATTGCAGCAATTGCTAAGATCGCTAAGAACCATCCAATTCCTGATCCGATACCGTAATTTAAAGCAAGACCTAAAGTCGCAATTTCTCTAGATTGCATAAATAATGATCCACCTAAGATCGCACAGTTTACTGCGATCAATGGTAAGAAGATACCTAAGGAGTTATATAAGGATGGTGAGAACTTCTCAACTACAATCTCTACCAACTGTACCATTGTTGCAATGGTTGCGATGAACATAATAAAAGACAAGAAACTAAGATCGTAACTTGCATATTCTGCACCTAACCATGATAAAGCACCAGGTTGTAATATGTATTGATCTAGCAACCAGTTCAGTGGAACTGTAATTGCTAATACGAAAATTACAGCGGCACCAAGACCAACAGCTGTTGAAACTTTTTTAGATACTGCCAGGTAAGAACACATTCCTAAGAATGTGGCAAATACCATGTTATCTATAAATATCGATTTAAAAAATAATTCTACGTGTTCCATATTTTTAGTATTCAGTATTCAGTGGTCAGTCTTAAGTATTATTTTACTGTGACTGCCAACTGCTTACTAATTTTAGTCTTCGATTAATGCTTTATTCCTTGTTCTCTGTACCCAGATAATGATACCTACAACGATCAATGCCATTGGTGATAATAGCATAAATCCATTGTTTTCGTAGCCGTATGCGTAAAGTCCGGTTTTTTCAATAGGATCTCCTAATACAGGAATTCCTAATAAGGTACCAGAACCTAATAACTCTCTGAAGAATCCAACGATAACAAGTATAATACCGTATCCTAAGGCATTACCAATTCCGTCTAGGAATGATCTCCAAGGTCCATTACCAAGTGCAAAGGCTTCAAAACGTCCCATGATAATACAGTTTGTAATAATCAAACCAACGAATACTGAGAGTGTTTTACTTAATTCATATGCAAATGCCTTCAAAACTAAATCCACGATAATTACAAGCGTTGCAACAACGATAAGCTGAGCAATAATTCTAATTTTTGAAGGAATAATATTTCGCATTAATGAGATCACAACATTACCAACACCCATTACGAATAATACAGATATTGACATTACGATCGAGGCCTCGAGTTCGGCAGTAATTGCTAATGCAGAACAAATACCTAATACCTGAATGGTAATTGGGTTATTGTCAGTTAGCGGGTCTAAAATTAGTCTACTATCTTTTGCCATAGCTTATTTTCCTTTTAATGAATTAAAGTAAGGTAAGTACAATTTCAAATCTTTTTTGATCATCGCTGTAACACCATCGCCAGTAATTGTTGCACCTGCAATAGCATCTACCTCATTATCAGTCTTGTCGTTATTCTTTGGATCGGCATTACCTTTAGCAACTGTAATACCCTTAAACTCTCCATTTTTAGATAATAGATGCTCACCAATAAAATCGTCCATAAAATAACGCTGCTTGATATTTGCACCTAAACCTGGAGTTTCACCTTTGTGGTCGAAATACGCTCCTTGAACTACCATATTTTCATCTAAAGCCACATAACCCCAGATAGCATCCCATAAACCTTTACCACGTATTGGCGCTACGTAAACCGTTTTCCCATCCGAATTTTTTCCGACGAATAAAGGTAATTTACGTTCCTTACCATCCTTAGCATTTGCTTGTTGCTTTTTTACATCGATCAGGTACGGCTCCTGATTTGTTTCTTCAAAATACTCGTCTCTAGACTGCGTTTTAATAACCTTACCATCAGCATCAATTGTAATCACAATTTGATCTGCTACATTCTGATCGAAAGCTTCAGGTGCTTTATCTGTAGAAATGAAAACAGCACTTGTTTCATCATTTTCATTTATGCCCATTGCATAAAGGATATTTTGCTGTTTTTCTAACCTTTGATTTTCTGTAATCTTAGGTTTTAATGATGATGCTAAGTAGGCCAATAAAGCACCTACAACGATCACCATACCTATGGCAAAAATTACAGTGTATGAATTTTTATCTGTTCTGTTTTCCATCGCTATGCAACTTTAGCTTTTAAACGTTTCATTCTTTTCTTCACATTTCCTTGTACCACGTAGTGGTCAATAGTTGGTGCAAATACATTCATTAGAAGAATAGCTAAGAATACACCTTCTGGATATGCTGGGTTGAATACACGGATCATAATTGATATGAAACCAATAAGGAAACCGTAAATCCACTTTCCTTTATTTGTTTGTGATGCCGTAACCGGATCTGTTGCCATATATACAGCACCAAACAGTATACTTCCAATTATTAAATGTTGCCAGAAAGGAACGCTCATTAAGCCATAGAATTTGCTCGATTCGCCTATCCATCCTGCATCAACAACACCGTTAAATATTAATCCCATTACCAAGGCACCAATAACTGTACTTAGCATAATTCTCCAGCTTCCGATTTTAGTGAAGATGAGGAATAATGCACCAATGATGATTAAGAATTTTGAGGTCTCTCCTACAGACCCTGGAATAATTCCCCAGAACATATCTGCATAAGAATATAAGTCGGCTGCACGGTCACCATAAGTAGTTACTGTATCTGTACCTGCTACGGTTAGTTCTTGTCCTGATTTAGCGTAATATCCAAGAAGCGTCTCACCTGAGAAAGCATCTAAGTTTTCACCGGCTGCTATGGCTGCATCGCGTTCAACCGCTCCGTGAACCCAAACTTTATCACCAGACATCCATGTCGGATATGCGAAGAATAAGAAGGCACGAATTGTCAATGCTGGATTTAGAATATTCATTCCTGTACCACCAAAAACTTCTTTACCGATCACAACTCCGAAGATAACTGCTACGGCTAACATCCATAAAGGAATATCAACTGGTACAATTAAAGGAACCAACATTCCTGTTACTAAGTATCCTTCTTCAACTTCGTGACCTTTTATAATAGCAAATACAAATTCTACGGCCAATCCTACACCATAAGACACAACTACTAAAGGTAAAACCTTCCAAAGTCCGATGACTAGGTTATCCCATGTCCAGAATGATGCTCCTAAAAATCCATCAGCAGAATCAATTAAACCTTGTGCAACATAGTGTTGATAACCCGCATTGAACATCCCAAAGATCAAACACGGTACCAATGCCAAGATTACTGTATTCATGGTACGCTTTAGATCGTCGGCTGCTTTAATATGAGTTCCACCGTGAGTTGTTTCATTTGGTGTGTACAAAAAGGTAAAAAGGGCATTAAATCCTGGGAGCCACTTTTTATCCTTATTTTTTACTTTAAAATTGTGTAAGTTTTGTTTTAAACCCATTATCCTATCTCTTTAAGCATTAAATCTAATCCTTCTCTAATTATTTTTTGATGTGGCTGTTTAGACACACAAATAAATTCTGTCAAAGCAAAATCTTCAGGTGCAACTTCATACATACCTAAGGCTTCCATTTCATCAAGATCCTTATACATACAAGCTTTTAAGATTTGCATTGGATAAATATCTAATGGAAATACTTCCTCGTAGCTTCCAGTCACTACAAACGCACGGTGTTCTCCGTTTGTGTTTGTGTTGAGATCATATTTTTTCTTTGGATTTAACCAAGAGAACGTAAATGCTCTGGAAGTTGAAACCTTATTAAATATTGGTTTGTTCCAACCGAAGAATTCATAATCATCACCTTCAGGAATTACAGTAATCACATTGCTGTAATAATCTAAATTTCCGTCTGGAGCTATTTGCTTTCCAGATAAAACGTTTCCTGAAATGATGCGATCGTTTCCATCCTTTTCAACACCATTATCGTAAATCATAGTGGCCACTTCAGAACCAATCTTCGTCTTAAAATATCTTGGTTTTTTCACTGAAGAACCAGCGAATGCGATGATGCGCTCAGCATTAAATTTACCAGTTAATAAGAGCTCACCAATAATTACAAGGTCCTGGGCATTGACTGTCCAAACGATTTCTCCTTTATTAATTGGGTCTACTTTATTAATCAATGTTCCTACATTCCCTGAAGGATGCGGACCAGAAACTTTATGAGTAATGGCATCATTCAAATTTGCTAATGGTGAATCAGTACTACCTACTGAAATATGAACATTGCCTTCTGTTAGTTTAGCTAAGGCAGAAACTGCGGCTTGTAATTCTGCTTTCTTATCAGCAAGCGTGAAATCGAGATCCGCCGCCAGAGGTGCACTTGCATAGCCAGAAATGAAGATAGCTTTTGGTGTACTATCCGCTTTTGCTATCACATCATAAGGACGTTGTTTTATAAACGCCCAGCACCCTGATGCTAACAAGTGTTCTTTAATTTTGTCGGCATCTGCTGACATATCAAATTTACCGTGATCAACGAACGACTGTTCCTTATCTGCAGTAATTTTTATCGCGTCTATACGACGTCTTGGTCCACGTTGAATCTCTGTTACTTCACCAGATACAGGTGATACAAATTTCATTGCTTCGTTATCCTTATTGTAAAAAAGCGTCTCACCTGCTTTAACACGTGTACCTTCTTTTGCAACAAGTTTTGGAATTATACTGTGGAAATCTTCAGGTCTTATAGAATAAAAGTTGCTAACAATGGCGTTTTCTGTAGTTTTCTCGGCTTCGCCAACCAACTTTATGTCTAAACCTTTTTTAATTCTGATGTCTTTTGACATATACTTAAAGATTAGTTATCTAAAAATCCGTGCAAATTTAAGAATTAATGCTCAAATAATTTTTAATTTGACACATCTTTTTTATTTATAGCCATTATAAATAAGTTAAATATTCAAAGGCATGGATTTTGATTATATTTATAGCAATGTTTTATCAACTCCAAATGAAAAAGACGTTTTACAGCTTACTATTACTTGTGTTATTACCAATGACAGCAATGGCTCAGGCCGTTGAAGTAAATCCACCTGATTTTATAAAAACGATTACGTTTAAAAGTAATACCACCCAAGGTCAGCTTCCGATTCTAAAATTAGGTGAGCCACTTATCCTGGAATTTGATGCCCTTAATGCTAATGAAGAAGACTTTTATTACGTCATTGAGCATTTCAATTTTGATTGGACGCCCTCAGTTTTAGTGAAAGCTGAATATTTAAGAGGACTCGATAATCAACGAATTCTAGAATACTATAATTCATTTAACACGTATCAGGTCTATTCGCACTACAAGCTTCAAATTCCGAATATTCAAACCAGAGGACTTCTTAAAAGTGGAAATTATATGATCTCCATTTATGACGAATACGACGAGCTTATGTTCAGTAGAAAATTTATGATCTATGAAGATTTGGTTAATGTAGGTGTGCGCGTTAAACGTTCGAGAGATGTTACTCTTATCGATGAGGTTCAGTCTGTTGATCTCGTAGTGGCTACAAATAGTATCAACTTTAATAATCCACTTGAAACTATTAAGACCTTAATTATTCAGAATAATAATTTAAATACAGCTATTTCAGATCTTAAACCTCAATATACGCTTGGCAATGAGCTTATTTATCGGTATGATACGGAATCTGCCTTTTGGGGCGGGAATGAATTCCTATGGTTTGAAACTAAGGATGTGAGGACCTCTAATATTGGTGTTCAATTTATAGATCTAGATGATATTTATCAAAGCTATCTGTATCCCAATAGGGCTCGAACAGGCAGACCCTACACCTATAACCCAGATTTAAATGGAAACTTTCAAGTCACCGCTGCCGATAGACTAGATACTGATATTGAAGCAGATTACACTATGGTTCATTTTTCACTTTTTCAAAATGAATTGAAAGGAAAAGACATATATGTATATGGTAATTTTAATGCCTTTGCTTTAGAGCCTTTAACACGAATGGAATATAATTCTGAAGCTGGGAAATACGAAGTCAGTTTCCGACTTAAACAAGGGTTCTACAATTACAAATATGTAGTTGTCAATCAGGAAACGGGTGAATTAGATGAAGGTGCCATTAGTGGCAATTACTGGCAAACCGAAAATAACTATAAAACTTTAGTTTATTATAGAGATCTTGGAGCTCGTTTCGATAAATTAATCGGTTATGGTGAAACCACCTCAGTAGATATTTCTAATTAAGTTGTAAGGAATTGTACTTATTTAGACTAATTTTCTTGTTAACTTTCACAACTATTTGATATTCAGCATGCGAAACGATATTGCCTTATTTTCAGAATTGTGCGAAACACTTTTTCAAAATGAAAAGGAAGTGCCTGTTGCAGAACCTATACCCACATCAGAATTATATGATAGATTAGACCTTTCTCTTAATGCCGAAGGTTGCATTGACAACGATTTAAAAGCAACCCTCAAAGCGATTATTAAGAGTACTCCAAAAACAGCTTCACGGTCATTTTTTAATCAGTTGTTTGGTGGAAGAATCGGAAAAGCAACTCTTGGAGATTTGTTAGCAGTGATGTTCAATAATAGCATGTACACTTATAAAGTCGCCGGTCCTCAAGTTGGCATTGAAAAGCAAGTCATTCAAAACATTTGTGCTTTAGCTGGATATCATGAGGAAAGTGATGGCACATTTGCACCTGGTGGTTCTATGAGTAATATGATGGCAATGATCATGGCAAGAGATGCAAAAAATGAAGATATTAGAGCTGAAGGTCTTACGCCTAAAATGACACTCTATACCTCATCAGCTTCGCATTACTCTATCTCCAAAAACGCAGCGCTTACCGGTTTAGGCAGAAATCAAGTGAGATTGGTCGATACAAATTCTAAGGGCGAAATGCTAGCCGAACATTTAGATGAACTCATCCAAAATGATATAAGTAATGGTTACACACCATTTTTTGTGAATGCCACTGCTGGAACAACGGTTCTTGGCGCTTTTGATGACGTAGAATCCATAAGTAAGGTATGCAAGAGGTATGGTCTTTGGTTACATGTTGATGGTGCCTATTGCGGCGGGGTTATTTTCAGTAGAAATTATAAACACCTTCTAAGCAATCTGCAACTTTCAGATTCCTTTAGTGTAAATGCCCATAAGATGCTTGGCACACCTTTGAGTTGTTCAATAATTGTGACGCAGCACAAAGCTCAGTTGCATCATTCCTTTTCTAACGAAGCCGATTATCTCTATCAAACCGATGGTGATGATTTCAATTTAGGAAAAACTTCAATGCAATGCGGTCGTCGTAATGATGCCTTAAAAATTTGGACTCTTTGGAAATCAGTTGGAACTCTAGGTTTAGAAAAAATCGTAGATAAGCAATTTGAAATGGCTCAGATTGCACGAGATTATATAAAAAACAACAAGGATTATACACTCTACAGTTTTGATGATTCTATCTCTGTATGTTTTAATTACAAGGATATTCCGGCGAAGGATTTATGCACAGCTTTGTATGAGCATTCGAAGCTTATGGTTGGATTTGGATCCTTCAATAATGACGAATTTGTAAGGATGGTGACCATCAATTCAGTTCTAGAAAAAGAAGATGTGTTAGCCTTTTTTGAAACCCTCGAAACCTTTGTTGCAGAGAAAATGTTAAAAATTTCTGCTACTTAACCTAAAATTAGCGGCTTCAATGAAAATTTATTTTATTTTAGCATACGCATTCCGAGAATAATTTATGGTACAACAAGTTACAAGCGGAATTAAGATATCCGTTGAAACCAATTTTGAAGGTACATTTTATAAGAATTATAAAGTGCATTTTGCCTTTGGTTATAAAGTAACTATTGAGAACCAAAGCAAAGATTCTGTTCAGCTGAATTCTCGTCATTGGAAAATTCTCGATGCGCTGAATAACGAAGAAATCATTGAAGGTGAAGGTGTTATTGGCAAAAAACCTGTTTTGAAGCCAGGAGAATCTCACACTTACAATTCAGGGTGTTTGCTAACCTCACCTTTCGGAGCCATGCAAGGGCATTACAATATGGTCAACTTTACCAAGGCGAGTAAATTTAAAGTATATATTCCTTCTTTCAAGCTTAGTGCACCCTTTGCGCTGAATTAAAATTCTATTCGAAGTTTTTTAAGTAATCAAATCGGAAGACCTTCGAGTGCTGTTCAATATTTATAAATGAACAATTCGAATAATGTACAAACCGATAATCAAAACTCATATCGAAGCGCTCGTCATTCACTTTAAAAACTGCATCACAATCAATATGGCCATAAGGTGAAATTCGCCTAAAACGGTATTCGGTACGTTCATTGAGATCGTACAATTCAAACCATGCTCCTGCTGCTATGCCACTTAACCATTGGGCATGCTCTGCTTTTACGTCATTGTGCTTTGGTTCTAATGTACCTATCAAACTTGGATTATAGGCTTTCAAGGTATCTAAAAAGAGGCGTCTATTTTCTTTACTGACTGTAGAATTGAACTCTGAAATTTCGCCTTTCTCAGAAACCAAATACACAAAATCTTCGGTATCGGCGATAACCACATTACCAATTGTACTAGGCGTAAACCACTTGGAGCGTTCGAGTGCTCTTTTGATTTTTGAATCCGTAACCGATGCGATTAGAGTATCTGTAACAAATCGAGCACAATTACATGCTATTTTTATAAAGGCCGCATAGCGAATAAATCCTTGTGCTTGCATGGCGTCGATGTGTGTTCGGGCTAATTGATAGTCTACCGCATTACAAACCGAAGCATATAAATTCCCATCACCATGAGTGAGTTTAGGATGCGTAGCTAAAAATTCTAAGATCTCTTCTAGATTGATGATTGTATCATTTTCAATTTTCGCCTTTAGCGGAAAGTCTAATTCAAAATCAGTCTCTTTGCCTCTAACCCGTCCATTAGGTTCAGATGTAATGTATCTTCCGAAGTCATGATACTCTAATTCGCCCGTACCTTTATTAATTAAAACTAAGGCCGCATGGCCAGCTCTAACATGCTTTTTGCTTCCAATAAAAGCATATCTTAAAAACTTCGAATACCATTCATCGGCATGCGAAACTATAGTTTCAGGATAAGCTAAGGTTAGAATAAAGGCGTCATTCTTAGGCATTGTGGTACTGGATAATTTCAAGTGGCAACTTACAAAAAAATATTGGTGATAGTTTCACACAACTATAACGTTTGAAGGCTTCAATATTTCATAAATATTGTACCTTTGCACTTCAAAATTCAAACCAAAAAAATAATCAAATTATGGGAAAAGGATTCTTTAATGTGCCAATCGCTGTTAACGAGCCGGTAAAGTCTTATGCACCCGGAACACCTGAGCGTGACGAGGTATTAGAAGCCTACAAATCGATGTTCAATAGCAAAGTTGAAGTGCCTTTATATATCAATGGTAAAGATGTTAAAACGGGTAATACCAGAACCATGTCTCCACCACATGATCATCAGCACATTGTTGGTGAATATCATTTGGCTGAACAGTCGCATGTTGAAGAAGCCATTGCCACTGCACTCGAAGCTCGTAAAACATGGTCTCAATTACCTTGGGAGCATCGTGCAGGTATTTTCCTTAAAGCTGCTGAATTGATCGCCGGTCCTTATCGTGCAAAGATTAATGCAGCTACCATGATTGCGCAGTCTAAAACCATTCATCAGGCTGAAATTGATGCAGCTTGTGAGTTTATAGATTTCTTGCGTTTTAATGTGCAGTTTATGACGGACATTTACATGGAGCAACCAGAAAGTACAAGCGACGCCTGGAACCGTGTAGAATATAGACCGCTAGAAGGATTCACTTATGCTGTAACGCCTTTCAACTTTACGGCTATTTCTGGAAACCTTCCGGCGTGTATGGCCTTAATGGGTAATGTAGTTGTTTGGAAACCAAGTGACAGTCAGATCTATTCGGCCAAAGTGATCATGGATGTATTTAAAGAAGCTGGCGTTCCTGATGGCGTGATCAATGTGGTTTTTGGTGATCCTGTGATGATCACGAATACGGTATTGGCTAGTCCTGATTTTTCAGGATTACATTTTACAGGTTCAACCTTTATATTTAAAGAACTCTGGAAGCAAATCGGAACCAACATCCATAACTATAAAACATATCCAAGAATTGTTGGTGAAACTGGTGGTAAGGATTTCATTATTGCACATAAATCAGCAAATGCAAAGCAAGTAGCAACAGCTATTTCTCGTGGTGCATTTGAGTTTCAAGGACAAAAGTGTAGTGCCGCTTCAAGAGCTTACATACCAAAAGGCATCTGGTCTGAGGTGAAGCAATTTGTATTGGATGATATTGCCTCGTTTAAAATGGGTTCACCAGAAGACATGAGTAATTTCATTACAGCTGTTATTCATGAAGGTTCATTCGATAAATTAGCAAGCTACATCGATGCGGCTAAGGCTGATGCTGATGCTGAGATCATTGCTGGTGGCGGTTACGACAAATCAAAAGGTTACTTTATTGAACCAACGGTCATAGTTACTTCTAATCCGAAGTACACGACCATGTGCACTGAGCTATTTGGTCCTGTGATCACGATATATATCTATGAAGACGAGGCGTATTCTGAAACCTTAAAATTAGTAGATGAAACTAGTGAATACGCTTTAACTGGCGCTGTTATTGCAACGGAGCGATATGCCATTGATGAAGCGACCAAAGCATTACAAAATTCAGCTGGAAACTTCTACATTAATGATAAGCCAACTGGTGCTGTTGTTGGACAACAACCATTTGGTGGTGCCAGAGCATCTGGAACAAACGACAAAGCAGGTAGCGCCCAAAACTTATTGCGTTGGGTATCGCCACGACTTATTAAAGAAACGTTTGTAACACCTACGGATTACAGATATCCGTTTTTGGGTTAGAATCATAATAAACTGAAATACAAATCCTTAGAAGTCATTTACTTTTAAGGATTTTTTTTGCTTTTTATAGAAATAGCACGAAAAAAATTCGATTACCTTCTTAATCTTCGTATCTTTTTAGTCTATTAACGAAAATTGGATCATATGAAAAAATTCTACGCTTTAATCTTATTGATTTTACCATCGCTTTTAATTGCGCAAACTGCTTTTACCTCTGGAATAACGCCAGATTTATCGGCTTATGGTGAAACTACGAACTATCCAGGTGAAGGAGAGTACCAAATGTTTTTGAGTGCTGACAATATCCTCGACAAACCAATCATTTTTGTTGATGGATTTGATCCTGGAGACACTAGAGATATAGCAAGTCTTTATGCTTCACTGAGCTTTACTGGGACCTCAGGAACCCAAAATCTTGCTGATTTAGTGAGAGCACAAGGGTTTGATGTGATCATCCTCAACTTTCCTGTATACGAACGTGCGGCCGACATGGCCACTATCGATGGTGGTGCAGATTTTATAGAGCGCAATGCCATGTTATTAGTTGAGTTATTAGACATTGTCAATACAATGAAAGCAACAAATAGCCCAGAGCAAAATGTAATTATTGGTCCAAGTATGGGTGGACTTATTTCAAGATATGCACTTAATTATATGGAATCTAATATGATCGATCCAGATACGCGATTATACATTTCATTCGATTCGCCACATCTTGGAGCGAATGTCCCGATTGGACTTCAACATCAATTGAACTATTTGGCCTTCAATGACACCAATCCGGTGCCAGAAGTTCAACCTTTAATTGACAGCTTTTTAAATTCACCAGCAGCAAGACAGCTATTGATCGATCATTTTGAACCACATTTACTAGGAGGTAGTATGGTTGATTTCGATCCGTCGCTTACCCTGCCAATGCCACATCCGTTCAGAACTACATTTGAAACCAATATCAATTCATTTACGCCAGATGGTTTCCCTCAGAATGTTAGAAATGTTGCTATTATTAATGGTAGCGGTATAGGCAGTCCTTATTTTGCGGCTGACGGAGTTACACCGATCACCAACGGATTCACGGTTGTAGATGTTACACTTCCGGTTGAAGTTGATACCCCATTTGGTCCATTAACCATCGACATTGAAATTGACATCAACTTTACACCAGCTGCCGGAACACCTGTTCAGGTAAGTCGTTTCTTTGCGCCAATTCCTGTTTTCCCAGATGTTGAATCTATCGCGAACTCAGGAACTGTGAATTTCGACGGTGTAGATGCTGCACCAGGTGGATTGTTTGATCTTTCAGGTCTAACTGGCGACCTCAGTGGCGGTGGCGGAATTGCTGAAGATTTCTTGAATGCACTTCAAATAGATAAATTTAACTTTATACCGTCCGTAAGTGCACTAGCTTTAGAAATTACCCCCGAAGCTTCAGGAGATAGTGTCGACTGGTTTCATACAATTGCGCTTTCTGGGCGTGCTACAACTAACAACACACCTTTCGATAATACCTTTTTACCAGACGATAATGAAGGCCATGTGGAGTTAACAGAAGCTAATGTGAATTTTGCCTTAACTGAAATTTTAAACCCACCTTTAAGTACTTCAGATGAAAATACTATAGCTTTTCAACTTGAAAAAAATCCAATCAGCAAAGAACTTGTATTACTTTCAAGTACAGAAACAAATGCCAACATAAATATTGTTGATCTAACGGGTAAAACGGTATTTAATACTGAAGTATCTTTAGAGAGTAGAACAACGATTCCCGTGAATTTAGCATCAGGATTCTATATTTTGAACATTACTACGGATAACAATTCCGCATTCACAACTAAATTTCTAGCTAACTAAAAGTTGCTGATAAAGATGAGAAAAGCACTTCGGAAGAGGTGCTTTTTTATTTGTATTTCATTGGAAGGTAAATGACTTTTTTGGTATCGAAAAAGTCTTCTTCAAAATAATCTGAAAGTAAATACGCTTTAACCGTCGTATACTGTTGAAGTTCTTCGGTTAAATCTCCACCTTTTAAATAAAGAATGCCATTTTTTAGGGCATTTTTTTGTTTTCTGGAAACCTTGCCTTTCACCCATTTGGTAAATTCAGGCATTGCAGTTACAGCTCTACTCACAATAAAATCGTAGGTTTCATCAATAGCTTCTACTCTACTATGAGTGGTTCTTACGTTTGTAAGTCCGATCGACTCAGCCACGGCATTGATGACCTTCAATTTTTTGTTGATGCTATCAACCAAATGAAATTGGCAGTTCGGAAATAAAATAGCTAGCGGAATTCCGGGGAAACCACCACCCGTTCCCACGTCTAAAATTGAAGAATCGTCGGCAAATTGAATCACCTTTGCAATACCCAATGAGTGCAAAACATGCCTCAGGTATAATTCATCAATATCCTTACGAGATACTACGTTGATCTTTGCATTCCAGTCTTTATACAAAGGCTCAAGAGCTTCAAACTGACTGATCTGAGTCTCTGTGAGGTCTGGGAAATATTTCAGAATTAAATCCATCAAATTAGCTTTTTGCAAAAGTACATTTTTTTCATAGGTATAAATTAACGTTAATCACTTAATGCTACATTTTAATTATTACTATCTTTGACAAACTAATCTGAATTAAATCTCCTAATATTAAAGCTTAAAATTAGATTACATGGCACAACAAACCCTATCCTTTTCAAGAGCCGATTCAGCCAAATTTTTTAGGACATTAAACAAACGCGTAAACAACTACTTTAGAGAAAACAATATTAAGCGCACAGGAAACTGGCAACTGTGGGTAAAAACAATTGTGATGTTTGGTATTTTCCTAACACCATACTTCTTATTATTAACTTTAGATATGCCAACTTGGGCTCAAATATTACTTACAGTAGTAATGGGCGTTGGAATGGCAGGCGTTGGGATGAACGTAATGCACGATGGAAATCACGGTTCATTTTCAAACAAAGAATGGGTTAACCGCATTATGGGAAGTAGCATTTATATACTTGCCGGAAATGTATACAACTGGAAAGTACAGCATAATGTGTTACATCATACCTATACAAACATACATGGGCACGATGAAGATCTAGAAGCAGGACGAATTTTGCGCTTTTCTAAACATTCAAAATGGCGTAAACATCACAGATTTCAGCACTATTATTCTATTTTCTTATATGGATTATTAACGATTAACTGGGCAATTACGACAGATTTCTTGCAGATGAAACGCTATATGAAGCGTAAATTATCTTATGGCAAATTCCCTAATCCAATAGTGAATTGGAGTAAGTTGGTCATCTCAAAATTAGTGTACTTATCGATGTGGATCATACTACCAATCCTTTTAACAGACTTAGCTTGGTATGAAGTTCTAATCGGGTTTTTAATTATGCATTATGTGGCTGGTTTAATTCTGAGCGTCGTATTTCAGTTAGCACATGTTATGGACGAAGCAGAAATGCATTTACCAGAAAAAGACGGAACCATGAAAAACACCTGGGCCATTCACCAGTTAAAAACAACTGTAAATTTTGGTGCAAAGAATTGGTTAGTTAATTGGTATACTGGTGGTTTAAATCATCAGGTTGAACATCATATTTTTCCACATATTAGTCATATTCATTACGGCAAAATTGCTAAAATTGTAAAAGAAACAGCTAAGGAATTTAATTTGCCTTATAAAGAATATAAAACTACAAGAAAAGCAATAGCTGCGCATTTCAGATTTTTAAGAGAAATGGGTATGCGACCAGCAATGCAAGCATAATACTATTACTAAATCATGAACCAACTTTCAGATAGAATTAATAATCTATCGACATCAGCCACTCTTGCTATGGCTGCAAAAGCCAGAGAACTAAGAGCAGAAGGAAAAGACATTATTGGATTAAGCTTGGGCGAGCCCGATTTTAATACGCCCGACTTCGTGAAAGACGCAGCTATCCAGGCAGTCAATGATAACTACAATAGTTATACACCAGTTGACGGTTATGGCGAACTCAAGGACGCCATTATCACAAAGTTTAAGCGCGATAATAATTTAGATTATACACGTACTCAAATTGTTGTATCTACTGGCGCCAAGCAAGCCCTATTCAATATTGCCTCAGTGATGTTGAATCCTGGAGACGAAGTTATTTTACCTTGTCCGTATTGGGTAAGCTATAGTGATATTGTTAAGCTTCAAGAAGGCGTTCCTGTTGAAGTAAAGACAGATATTAAGAACGACTTCAAAATGACAGCCGACCAGTTAAGAGCTGCCATTACACCAAAAACCAAAATGATCTGGTATAGTTCTCCTTGTAATCCAAGTGGTTCGGTTTATAGTAAAGCTGAATTAAGAGCGCTTGCCGATGTTTTACAAGACCACCCGAATATTTATGTGGTGTCAGATGAGATCTACGAGCATATCAATTTTATTGGTGGGCATTACAGCATGGCTAATTTTGAAGACATGTACAACAGAACCATCACAGTGAATGGTGTCTCTAAGGCTTTTGCTATGACGGGTTGGCGAATTGGTTATATCGGTGCGCCTGAAACCATCGCTAGAGCCTGTAATAAAATTCAGGGGCAAGTTACTAGCGGTGCTAATTGTATTGCACAGCGCGCTGTGATTTCTGCTTTAGAAGCTGATCCTTCTCGCATTCAATACATGGTTGATGAATTTAAAGAACGCCGTAAACTTATACTTGGTTTACTCGATGACATTGACGGTTTCATAACTAATGAGCCGGAAGGTGCTTTTTATGTATTCCCGAATGTATCGGCTTACTTCGGAAAAACGATCAAAGGTAAAACCATAAATAATGCTTCGGATATGGCCATGTTCTTATTAGAGGCAGCCAATGTAGCAACCGTTACCGGTGAAGCTTTTGGTAACCCTAACTGTATAAGAATTTCTTATGCAGCTTCTCAGGAACAGATTATAGAAGCTATTAGAAGGATAAAAACTGCTTTGGGGTAAAGTTTAATTAAAAAAAAAGCTACAACATCCATCCTATGTTATAGCTTTTCATCACGATGCCAAAAGCATCCAAACCAAATTATATGTTTTATCCTAATAGGATAATAATTCTATAATGCCATCGCTAGAGAAAATAAAGGCATAAACTAATCCTAAAAACAAAATTGCAGTTACGATAATGACTTTAGTCATTCTTGTTTTATGCTCCTCTTGCAAGCGCTTGGCTATGGCACTAAGCTCTTTCGTTGAGGCTTTAGGCAGATTATATTCCTGCTTAGCTTTTGGATCATATCCACCCAGCCTATTCTTTAATTTTTTGCGTTTCGATAATTGGTTCAAATTATTCTTAACGCTTACCATCATTGAACTTCCTGTCATGACTTCAAAATTTTTAAGTGATAATTGAAAAATAAAATCCTTAGCAACACAATTTTTACGTTGCGAATCCTATAAAAGACACTTGTTGAAGTACCAGTTAAAAGTTCAGAAAATTTAGCCTTTCGGTTTAGAAAATTGCGATCAAGGCTATGGCAAATACAGACAATTTTAAAATTGCAGCTGTATGGTTGATTCGATTGAATTGTGAAGATTTGATGCGTTGACGTATTCCAAATACAGATTTTGTGTTAGACGCACTATAATTTTGCTTCACAATTGTTTTGTAATTAGAATTCAACAGGCCGTTGGTTGTATAACAAGATACCGCAGCGGGTTCTGGTACTGATTCTAATTCTTGGTTTAATACTAATTCCATGATTGATATTTTTAATTGGTTACGCAAATATGACGCAGCAGTTAAAAAAATGTTACACGCTGTGTTGCAACTATAGCGTACGTTTGAGGGTGTTGACCTTCAAAAATATCAGTAAAAATATAGGCTGGCTCAATTTTAAAAATTTTCAAAAAAAATTTAAAAAAAGTGTTTTATTGTCCTTTTCCGAACACAAAATTGAGCCCAAATTGAAGTGACAGACTCTGCGCTTTTGCCAAATTTTGATACTCTAAAACGTTATCGGCTAATACATAGAGGTTTAAAGGACCAATATCCGTTGAAACACCCAAACCGACATTAGTAAACGAAAACGAATCAATAGTGTATGTTGCTTTAAATTGTAAACCTTTAAATACCCTACGGTAATAAAAAGCAGTTAAAGCTAATTGTGGTGCCCTTGGTCTTCTTATAGCAAATAGCTGCGCACCCACTGCATTAAGGTAACCACCATCTTCGGCATAGCAATTACAGTCTTTAGATATTTTCTTTCCGAAGCGATAACGCACAGCAGCATTCAATTTTGTCGGGCGCCAAGTGGTATATTTAGTCGCGGTAGAATCAATATCGAAAAGTTCTTCAAAATTATCAGCGATATCATTCCAGTAATCTTCCGCGGTCTGACCCGTCGGAACTTCAGGGAATAAAGGGTTAATCCCTTCATAAACATAAGTGCCTTTCACCCTGTAGGTTTCAATATCTTTTGCATGACGAACAAATCCGACGTCTAATAAACTACCTTCAATGGTCCACTGATCTGAAGGTTGATACGTAAAACCAAAATCTAATCCCAATCCAAGGTTCCCGCCAAATAGCAACCTTTTTCGCAGCGTTTTAATATCATTTGAAATATCTGAGTTGCTATCTTCCGTAAGGCTTGCAATTCCGGACGAGTTGAAGGTAAAATCGATATTGAAGGTATGGATGAGCAGGTTATTTTGTCCTTCTTCTGTAATAAAGGAACCTCGGTTGTCTGTGGAAGTTACATTAAAAACACTTGAGTAGATCTTTCCTCTGGCACCAAGAGTTAACTTATCATTCATTTTTTTCGTAATACCAACGTGTAACACAGAAAGTACTTCGCCAGTAAAATTAAGATCACTCACGTCGAATACTCTACCGATATTAGTTGCATTTCCTTCAAAAGCTAAAACAGCATAATCTTTAGGATGATAGGCAATGGCATCGGTCTCTAAATACATTCCGAATGATAAGTAGCGATCTTTCTCTATACCACTTCCAAAGGCAAATCCACCCGAAAAAATATCAACTTGTTGCGTTGCCATGAAAAAGTCGTTATTATCTAATTGAAAAATAACCTGCCTTAGTTTATCACTAAAATCCCTGCCATCATCGGCAAAAAGGTCGAAGGCACTTATACCTGACGAACCAAAGCCTAAATGAATGTGTGATATTAAGGGTAAGCCGACAAACAATTCGTTATCTGGTGTTGTACTTGGATTTATTAATACAGATTGTGGTATATCGTTGAAGCCAAATAACAATTGTTTATTTTGAGCAAAGGTTACAAACCCAAATAGCATAAGGACTATGACGATTACCCTTTTGCTCATATCTAAGCACTTAGGTTTAGATAAAATAGACCTTTCGATTTGAGTATAATCCGACCTGTAGAATTCTCATTAAGTGTTGAACCGTCAGAACTAGGAAGGAGTCTCAAAGTAATCACAAGTTTGGTGGTCTGCTTAAGTGCTTCAAGGCGTTCATTTTCATAAACTTCTGTAACCATAGTGATCACTTCATTTGAGCCATTTGAAGGTAAAGCTTCAAAAGTAAAGACATCTAACAAGGTATCTGATTCATCTAGGAACTCAACATCTAATTCAAAACTGCGATCAATGGAATTCGTGACTTCAAAAACTAAATCGGTCCGCACTAAATTATCAATTACGAATTGCTCTGTGAATATTTCAATATTAGCAATAGAATCGCGCACCGTTTCAATTTCAGTACCATTTTCAGAAAAGCGAGATGCCTCAACATCTGTATAAACAACACTAGCTGCTACAATGGGAGTTAGAGTTAAATTTTCTGCTTGGTTAAAATCTACATCTTTTACGCAAGACGTGCAGGTTAAGATTAATATGAAGAAACAGACAATATAGTTTAACTTACTGTTTAGCATGAATTTGGGTGTTATTACATGCTAAGGTAACGTATTAAATCAAAAACATATTGTTGGCTATCTATTTCTCCAGAAGAAAGGTGTTAGTAATATTAGTACCGTAAAGAGTTCTAAACGTCCTAATAACATCATAAATGACGCCCACCATTTGCCTAGCGCAGGAAGCGCCGCATAATTATTTACTGGTCCGAAATCACCAAGAGCTGGACCCACATTTCCTAAGCTAGAGGCCGAAAGCCCAATAGCCGAGGTAAAGTCTATTTGAAACATTGAAAATACCAGCGCACCAATAATAAAAGAAAGCATATACAGTATGAAGAATCCTAAGACATTGAATACAATATCTTTTGACACCGATTTTGTATTATACCGCACTGGTAGAATTGCATTTGGGTGAAGGGAACGCTTAAATTCTAGAAAACCATTTTTGATGAGAATAAGATGTCGTACCACTTTTACACCACCAGACGTACTTCCGGCAGAACCTCCTAAAAACATTAACCCGAAAAAGAATACGGTTAAAAAGGGTGTCCACATGGTGTAATCGGCAGTAACAAATCCTGTGGTGGTAACAATAGCTAATACCTGAAATAAGCCATGTCTAATGGAGCTTTCACCTTCTCCAAGTACCATAGGATGATCTACAGACGATTGTGAAACATCAGCTCTAAAATAAATAAGAAGTGCAGCAACTATAGTAAACGCAAGTATGAACCTGAAATACAGTTTGAATTCATCATCCTTCACGATCTTGGTAACATTACCCTTGAACAGGTAGTAGCTGAGAACAAAATTTGTACCTGCCAAAAACATGAAGAAAATAATTATATACTGTACCGCCGGATTATCATTCCAGTGCGCGATACTAGCGTTTTTGGTCGAAAATCCTCCAGTTGAAAGCGTACTCAAGGCATGGTTAATGGCATCAAAAAAAGACATCCCTGCCACTTGAAGTAAAATCGTTTCGGCAACTGTATATCCGAAGTAAATAAGCCACAAGCGCTTGGCAGTATCTGTTATTCTGGGGTGTAATTTATCACCGCCAGGACCAGGAGCTTCAGCCGCAAAGAGCTGCATTCCTCCAACGCCTAGTAATGGTAGAATGGCAATGGCCAGTACTATAATTCCCATACCTCCAATCCAATGGGTCATACTTCGCCAAAAAAGGACGCCTTCGGGTAGAATTTCTATATCATTGAGAATACTTGCACCTGTTGTGGTATAGCCAGACATGGTCTCAAAAAAGGCTTCTGTAAATGATGGAATGGCTTCAGTAGCGATATACGGTAGTGTTCCTGTAAGTGACATCACAATCCAGCCAAAAGCCACAACAATATAGCCTTCGCGCTTATTCATTTCCTTACGGTGATTTCTCGTAGCATACATGGCTACTCCACCCATCAGTAAGGTTGCCAAACTGGCTAGAAACATATTTATAGTTACACCGTCTTGATAGATCAAACTCATCAAGGTTGCCAATAACATAAAGCCGCCATTAAATAGCAGTAGCAGTCCAAAAAAATGGAAAATGATTTTATAATTAAGATGCATTCGCGCCATACTAGCGATTATGAGAAAAAGGCTTCTACTTCAGAAATTGAGCGTGGTAAACAACATACCACAACACGATCACCAGCTTCAATTTTAAAACTTCCCAACGGAATTAATCCGGTGCCGTTTCGAATAACTCCACCAAAAATAGCTGATCTTGGGAAATCGAGTTCTTTAATAATTTTATTAGTGATTTTAGAATTTGGTTTTACAACAAATTCTAAAAGCTCCGCATTCATGTTGGCAAGCTTGGTCATGGCCACAACTTCTCCTTTTCTAATATATCTAAATATATTGTTTGCAGCCAAAAGTTTCTTATTAATTAGTGTGTCAACACCAATAGATTGCGATAATTGATAATAATCCATATTCTCAACTAAAGCAATTGTTTTTTTAACACCTTTTGATTTAGCCAAAAGACAGGACATGATATTAGTTTCAGAATTACCTGTTACTGAAATAAAGGCATCCATATCGCCGATATTCTCTTCATCTAAAATTTCAACATTTCTGCCATCACCACAGATCACTAAAGCATTTGGAAGTCGATCAGCCAAATCTTCAGCCATCGATTTGCGGCTTTCAACTAATTTTACATTAAACTTGCTTTTACAGAGGTCTCTGGCCGTTTTATATCCAATTTTACTACCACCAAGAATCATTACATTCTTGATCTGACTTTTAACTTTTCCTGAGAGATCAAACAATTCAGCATCGCCGCCCTTAGATGTCATAAATACCACCTTGTCCCCTTCTTTAAATTGGGTATCACCTCGTGGTATTATGGTATACTGAGTGGCATAACGTTGAATGGCAATTGGGATAAAGTGTAATTCTGAATAGATCTCTGCGGCCTCTCTAACCGTCTTTCCGACGAAAGTTGCTGTTCGAGACAAACGCAAACCTAACATGGTTAATGCACCATCTTCAAACTCATAGGTGTCATTAAAACCGTATTGGTTGAGTAATAATTCGATTTCTGAAGCTGCTAGCGATTCAGGTGAAATCAATTCATCGATTCCAAACTGTGAAAACCCAATGGTTTCTTTCTCTTCAATAAATTCAGTGTTCGAAATTCTTGCAATCGTACGTTGTGCACCCAATTGCTTGGCCAGAACACAGGCCGTAATATTTGTAGTTTCAGAAGAAGTTACTGCAATAAACAAGGCAGAAGATTCTATACGCGCTTCTCTAAGGATAGAAATAGAGGTAGCATCACCTTTAATGGTTTTGATATCTAAATGCTCTCCGGCATAAGATAGGCTATCTTTTCTTGTATCGATAAGGGTAATCTCTTGCGACTCGTAGGATAATAATTTTGCTAAATGAAATCCTACCTCTCCAGCACCTGCGATAATTATTTTCATCGTGAATTGTTCCTAATAAACATGCAAATATAGAAAGAAGTTCTAAGTTGGAAAGCCAGAATTCCCTTAAAGTTAAGTTACCATTTGAAGCTTTTAACGATTCGTGAAGAAATTCAGAAAAACTTTAATACACTTTAAACACTTACAACTTCAAGGACTTAGATGTTATCCGTATATTTGCCAAAATTTTTTTAATGGCTGAAAAAGTAAAACCTTATAAAAATAGTGAGGCGTCCAAAAAAGAGCAGATCACGGAAATGTTCGACACCATTTCTAATGAATACGATGGACTCAACCGTGTTATTTCTCTAGGTATTGATGTAAAATGGAGACGGAAAGTTGTTAAAATAGTTTCTGAAAAAAAACCTGAAAATATCCTCGATATTGCCACAGGAACTGGTGATCTTGCTATAAATCTTACCGTTACTAATGCCAAAGAAATTGTTGGTTTGGATATAAGTAATGGTATGCTTGAAGTAGGACGAAAGAAAATTGCATCTAAAAATTTAGATGACACCATTTCAATGGTTGTGGGCGATTCTGAAGATCTTCCTTTTGAAGATAACACCTTCGATGCCATCACTGTGGCCTTTGGCGTTAGAAATTTTGAAAACCTTGAAAAAGGTCTAGCTGAAATTTTAAGAGTATTGAAACCTGACGGAATTTTCGTGATCCTAGAAACTTCTGTTCCAACAAATCCAATCTACAAGTTTGGTTATAATATCTACTCGAAAGTGGTATTACCAACGGTAGGAAAATTGTTTTCAAAAGATAAAATTGCGTATAATTACCTCAGCGAATCTGCATCGGTATTTCCATATGGCGAAGCGTTAAACAATATTTTAAGAAAAATTGGGTTTATTAATGTCGAAGATAAACCACAAACGCTAGGCGTAGCCACCATTTATACCGCATCTAAAGCCTAATTATGAAGAAAATCATAGTTTTTGTAGCCTTATTATTATCCTTCCAAATGGCAACTGCACAGTTGTTTACCAAGGAAAAAGTTGCTAATAATATTGACAACATCGACCAAAAGTTTTTGTCGTGGGGTTATTTTTTGGGCTTTAATCAATATGATTTTAAGTTCAACTATAACGAAGATCTTTCTGATATTCTGGTTGATAAAACCTTCGGATTTCACTTAGGTCTTATCGGTGATATGCGAATTAACGACTATTTAAATCTTCGTCTCGAACCAGGTGTGTTCTTTACTACAAGAAACCTCATGTATGACGAAAGTTACTTTGCCGGACAAGAATTTAACGATTCTGATTTAATGCGTGAAGTAAAATCGACCTACATTCATGTGCCATTATTGTTGAAAATATCCACAAAGCGCATCAATAATTTCAAGCCATTTATTATTGGTGGTGTATCTACAGCCTTAAATTTATCGAGTAACGAGGAAAATCCTGACGATAATAGTGCTGGTGAATTCAGAATGAAAAGAAATACCTATTTCTATGAGATTGGATTTGGCATTGACCTTTACCTTCTTTACTTCAAATTTACACCGTCAATTAGAGCTATCTTCGCTATGAACGATGAGATTGTTAGAGATGCAGACCCTAATAGTCCTTGGACAGGTAATGTTGCTAAAATGCAAACCCGAGGGATCTTTATCAATTTTACGTTTCAATAGAACGCCTTTTAAATTCACTTAAAACAATCGCTGTTGCAGTTGCAACATTGAGACTTTCAGTTTCATTATGACTCCCAAATTGCGGAATGGACAATCGTTTGCTAACCGTTTTACTGATTTCTTCAGATATACCATTGGCCTCGTTACCCATAATGATAACTCCAGTTGTTGGTAATTCTGAATGATAAATATTTTCACCGTCCATATATGTTCCGAAGATAGCGCCCTGATAATTCAAGATGAAATCATCAAGCGCTGTATAGCTCACGTTAACTCGTGTGAGCGAACCCATAGTAGCCTGTACAACCTTCGGATTAAAACAATCAACCGTATTGTTGCTACAAACTAAATCTGTAATTCCATACCAGTCGCAAAGGCGAATAATAGTGCCTAAATTACCAGGATCTCTTATCGCGTCTAATGCCACAATTAAAGCGTTCTTGTTTATAGATTTTGACTTGGGAATTTTAAAGATTGCCAGAGCCGTATTAGGATTTTTTAATGATGAAATCTTTTTCAGTTCGGCTTCAGAAATGTTAAATAATACGTCATTATGAACCTTGAACAGGTCTTGGGTCGTATATAACGCATGAAGTTCTACATCTGAATTCAAAAATTCATTGATGCCCTTAATGCCCTCAACTATAAACAAGCCTTGCTGTTGTCGGTATTTTTTTTGAGCTAAACTTTTAATTAATTTTATTTGATTCTTTGATAACATAAAATGTCTTTACATTTGTTAGCATAATTACAAAGTAAACCTTTTTGGACTAATTTTTGTTTAAGCAATCCATATCAATAAATCATAGACCTATAAAGCTTGCAAGTTCCCTTCACAATACTAAATAAATATCGCAGTATCTTATTCAAGCTTTGCTTGTTCTTTTCTGTGGTACTTTTAAACTCTTGTGATGTAGTAAAGCGCGTTAAGTCTAACGAGCACCTTATTACCAAAAACACCATTATTGTTGATGAAAAGGTCACAAAAGAAGAGCGTGTAAATAATCTAATCATTCAGAAAACTAATTCGGGTATCGATCGTTTTTTGGGGTTTCCTTTGCGGCTTCATGTCTATAATTTAGCACGCCCAAATATCGATTCCATTCTCGAAGCTAAAGTTTTGAGCGATTCTTCTAAAGTTAAATGGAAATCGAAAGTTTTATCTAGAAAGCAGTTCGATAGAGAAATTCAATCGCGTAAAAATTTTAATAGTTGGTTAAAGCGTACAGGTGAGGCACCCACAATTCTAGATGAAGATAAAACGGCTAATACCGTTCTTAAGCTAAGAAAATATTATTACACCAAGGGTTGGTTCGACAATGAGGTTACTTATGACATTCAAAAAGACAGCACAAAAAGAGCTCAGGTAACTTATAATGTTACTCGCAAAGACCCTTATTTTTTAGATTCTATTACTCCGATTATTAGTAGTCCGGCTATAGATTCTTTATACAGTGATTTTAATAAGGGATCACTATTAGTGAAAGGCGAACAATACGACGAGCAAAATTATGAGCGCGAGCGCGAACGTATTAATGATTATTTACGAAATCACGGATTCTATTATTTCGGGCAAGATTACATCAGGTTTGTAACCGACACGATAGGCACCGATCATAAAGTCAATACAGAACTTGTAATTGCAGACCGGGTGATCAGAACCGATGATTCAACTACTGTTGAGCCTTTCAAAATTTATAAGATCAAGGACGTCAATATTTTTACAGACGATAATTTCGCCAATCAATCTAAAGCTATATCCGACACTACGGTCTACAAGGACTATTCATTATATAGCAAGGAAAAACTCAGGTTTAGACCCAAAGCATTGACGGATGCCGTTTTTATTAATAAAGGTGATATTTATAGTGATATTGCCCGTAGCCGGACTTCGCGATATCTCAACGATCTCCAAATGTTTAGGTACCCTCGAATTGAATACCTCGAAAACAGAGAAGACACCACACTTACGGCCAATATTTATCTTGAGCCAAAGAAAAAATATGCATTGAGTCTCGATTTGGATGTCTCTCAAAGTAATATTCAGACCATAGGATTTTCAGTAACTCCGGGATTAAAGATCAGGAATATTTTTAGAGGTGCCGAAACACTAGAATTAAGTGGAATTGCAGCTATTGGTGCTTCAGAAGACGGAAATGACAATGACGAAACGTTTTTCGATATTAACGAGTTTGGTGGCAATATCAGATTAACAATACCTCGGTTATTTACGCCTTTCAATACCGAAAGTATCATTCCGAAATACATGTCACCAAGTACTGCCATTAACCTATCGACAACAAGTCAGCAGAACATCGGATTAGACAAGCAAACACTTTCTGGATTATTGAGTTACAACTGGGCACCGAAACCAACGGTTACCAACGTGCTCGAATTATTCAATGTGCAGTTTGTAAAAAATCTAAATACTAGCAATTACTTTGGGGTTTATTCTACATCGTATAACCGACTTAATGGCATTGCGCAAGATATTGGCTATATTCCTTCTAACGACAACTTAAGCTTTCCTAGTGAAACAGATCAATTTATTAATGATGTACTTACCGAAAATACGAGTTTAAGTCCAGGTGATGACGATTTTATAGCGGTTAATAATATTGAAGAGCGAAAACAACGACTTACTGAAAATAACCTCATCTTCTCTTCGAGTTTTGATTATGTAAAAGACAAGCGAACCAACATTTTTGATAATAGTTTTTCCATTTTCAAATGGCGTGTAGAGTTAGCAGGAAATTTATTGTCTAACCTGTCAGAATTATTTGGTTCTACGCAAAATGCCGATGGTAATTATGAGGTGTTTGGTGTGGCTTTTTCGCAGTATTTTAAGACTGAGATCGATTATATAAAGTATTTTGATATGGGGCAGAAGAATGTTTTTGCCTTTAGAAGTTACGCCGGAATTGCAATTCCGTATGGTAACTCCAATAGTATACCATTTGCAGAAAGTTTCTTTGCTGGTGGACCAAACGACAACAGAGCATGGACAGCCTATAATCTTGGACCCGGAAGCTCTTCAACCACAAACGAATTTAACGAAGCAAACTTCAAAATTCATCTTAGTGCAGAACAGCGTTTTGGGCTGTTTGGCGATCTTAGAGGTGCACTATTTATTGATGCTGGTAATATTTGGAATGTATTAGATAATGTTGAAGATGATAGAGCGACGTTTACAAATTTCAACTCGCTTCAGGATATAGCCGTTGGATCTGGATTTGGCTTACGTTATGATTTCGATTTCTTCGTCCTCCGTGTCGATACAGGATTTAAAACTTACGAGCCTTCCTTACCCGAAGGTAATCGATGGTTTAAAAATTACAATTTCAGAAATGCCGTTTATAACATCGGAATTAACTATCCGTTCTAATTATTCTTCAGGCTGAAAAGCGATATCGTTTTCGCAAATTTTATCTATGATTATTCGATAAAAACTGTCAATTAGGTCTTCAAAATTATGTATTTTTGAAATCTAATTTCAATCATAAAATTATGAGTCACAATATCAAGCCTGGCGTGGCAACAGGACGAGAAGTTCAGGAAATTTTCAAACTAGCAAAAGAAAAAGGATTTGCCCTACCGGCGGTAAACGTCATAGGTTCAAATACTATTAACGGTGTTTTAGAAACAGCAAAAGCTTTAAATGCACCAGTAATCATTCAATTTTCAAATGGTGGTGCGCAATTTAATGCGGGTAAAGGATTAGGAAATGAAGATCAAAAAGGTGCTATTGCTGGCTCAATTGCCGGGGCAAAGCATGTACATCAAATGGCAGAAGCTTATGGTGTTCCTGTAATTTTGCATACTGATCACTGCGCGAAGAAATTATTGCCTTGGATCGATGGTTTACTAGATGCCAGTGAAAAGCATTTCGAGGAAACCGGAAAGCCACTTTATAGCTCACACATGATTGATCTTTCAGAAGAACCTTTGGAAGAAAACATTGAGATCTGTAAGGAATATTTAGCTCGAATGAGCAAAATGGGTATGACCTTAGAAATTGAATTAGGTATTACTGGAGGTGAAGAAGACGGTGTTGACAATTCAGATGTGGACGCTTCAAAACTATATACGCAACCCGAAGAAGTTGCTTACGCATATGAAGAGTTAAGCAAGGTGAGTGATCAGTTTACAATTGCGGCTGCTTTCGGAAATGTACACGGTGTTTACAGACCTGGTAATGTAAAATTGACGCCTAAGATCTTAAAGAATTCTCAAGAATATATCACCGAAAAATACAACGTTGGTCACAACCATATCGATTTTGTATTCCATGGTGGATCTGGATCGACGGTTGAAGAAATTAGAGAGGCAATTGGCTACGGTGTTATTAAAATGAATATCGATACGGATATGCAATGGGCATTTTTGAGTGGTGTTAGAGATTACATACAAGATAAGAGTGATTATTTGCAGACTCAGATCGGTAATCCTGATGGTGCTGATTCTCCAAATAAAAAATATTACGACCCAAGAGTGTGGTTAAGAAAAGGAGAGCAAGCCTTTGTTGAAAGACTGAAAAAAGCTTTTGAAGACCTAAATAATGTAGATACTTTATAAGTTTAAACAGATATAAAATAAACCTATCAAACCATAACACATTGGATTTGATAGGTTTGTTGTTTTTATAAATACTATTCTTAACTACTTTTGAGTTTAATTAAATAGTAGTAATTTTGTCCCAGCTAACTAACTGAAAACATTGATTGCAGACGTCTACGTTAATGCTGCAATTCCAAATCAAAATCGTATATAAATATGGCTTGGTTTAAGAGAAAAGACAAAAGAATTCAAACTTCCACAGAAGAAAAAAAAGACACACCAAAGGGGCTTTGGTATAAATCCCCAACTGGTAAGATCATAGATACTAAAGAACTTGAACAGAATTTTTATGTGAGCCCTGAAGATGGTTACCATGTAAGAATTGGAAGTAAAGAGTATTTTGAAATACTTTTTGATGATAATAAATTTAAGGAATTAGATGCCAATCTTACATCAAAAGATCCATTAAAGTTTGTTGATACAAAAAAATATCCGGACCGTTTAAAGGCAGCTCAGGCAAAGACCAATCTTAAGGATGCTGTTCGTACCGCGGTTGGTAAATCTAATGGACAAGATTTAGTGATTGCTTGTATGGACTTCGGCTTTATTGGTGGTTCTATGGGTAGTGTTGTGGGTGAAAAAATTGCACGTGCTGCAGATTACGCCTTAAAGAATGATACGCCTTTTATGATCATTAGTAAATCTGGTGGTGCACGTATGATGGAGGCAGCTTTATCGCTTATGCAGTTAGCAAAGACGTCAGCAAAACTGGCACAATTAGCAGAAGCTAAGATCCCATATATTTCATTGTGTACAGATCCTACAACTGGTGGAACCACGGCCTCATTTGCAATGCTAGGAGATATAAATATTGCGGAACCTGGTGCCCTAATCGGATTTGCGGGGCCGCGCGTTGTAAGAGATACAACCGGACAAGAACTACCTGAAGGATTTCAAACTTCAGAATTTTTGTTAGAACATGGTTTCTTAGACTTTATTTCACACAGAAAAGAACTAAAGAAAAAGATCAACTTATATATTGATTTGATACGAAATCAACCTTTAAGAGCATAAAAAAAGCGAGCCTAACAGCTCGCTTTTTTTCACCAATCAAACTAAAACCAAATAACAATTCTAATTTAAAGTTATAGGTATTTCTGTACCGTTATTGAAGGTAAATGTTGCCTGGTTATCGCAACTACCATCACCATAATCGAATAATCCACCGAAGTTTGTGCGTTGTACATCGAAAGAGCCACTTACAAAGAATGCACAGATTACTTCTCTTCTTAATGGTTCAATAACTTCATAAGTGTGCGTGTTACCGTTTACGAAAGTTGCTGTCCAGTCCCCAGAAATTTCAAATACGTTATCACTCCAAACGCCACTACCAAAGCCTTCAACCCATTCTCTGATCTTTGTTCCTTCTCTAGAAGCTTGAACACCATTTGGCCAAATAACTGTTATACTGAGATCATGTGTAAATTGAGGGTTGCCATTTTCGTTAGATAATTCTTTTAAGATAGATCGGCTGGCAATAATATTTTTTCCATCGAAGAAAAAGTCGATCAAATTATAATTGATCATAATTTGTTGAGCTTCAGGATCTCTTGTATAATCGAATACAATTTGCCCTTGAATTAAATGGCCGTGAATCATACACCCTTCAGAACCGAAGTCTAAAGTTACTTGTCTATAACCTTGCTCTGCAACTACAGTAATAGTGACGCACTCCGGAATTCCGTCAGAGTAGCTATTTCTACCTAACTCACTTTGCTCCTGTCCTTCGTAGGCATCTACAACCAAGTCTCCTAAAATATTGTCTACCTGATCGATTTCTGCAGATCGTCTAACTTCTAAAGTGTCTTGTGCTGGATCTTGCGTTTCTGAAACATCATTGTTATCACTACATGATGTAAAGACTAAGCCTAAAACCACAAGGCCTAACATTCCTTTTTTTAATGATTTGAAATTTTTCATGATTACTTTTTTATTGTTAATGTAGTGTTAAGACTTGTTCAAATTGAAAAGGTTTAATCTGAACAGAAAAAAATTATACTTTTTTCAAATAAATTGAAAATTCTGTACCTACATCAACCTCGCTGACCACTTCAACCTTACCGCCTAAAGATTCTATGTGGTTTCTTGTAATAAAGAGACCAATTCCTATGGCATCTTCATTAAAATGAAAGGTTTTATACATCTGAAATAGTTTATCACCATATTTTTCCATATCTATTCCGAGGCCATTATCTCGTATTTTAAATATGATAAACTCGTCTTCAATTTCGGTTGACAGTTCAATCACAAGCTTTCGTTTTTCTGATCTATACTTAATTGCGTTTGTAAGGAAGTTTAGAATAATACTATCTAAATAAGCTGGCAATGCATAAACTTGGAGATTTTCATCGACTTCGTTATAAATGGTAGCTTCAGCATTTTGAGCCATCGCAATAATACTGTACAATGCTTTTTCGAGATAATTATAAAGGTTGAGTGCTTCTAACTTTGAAGATTCAACTTCTTTAATCTTTGCTACCTCCGTAAGATGCGCTACAGTGTCTTCGAGACTTTCAAGTGCAGTTTTTAAAAGTTGGTAGTTGTCACTGTCTTTAAGATTTGGGCAATCATCTGTAATGAAATTTGTAAGTGTTGAGAGATTTCCAGAATGCGATCTTAAATTGTGTGTAACAATATTGGCAAAAGATGAAAGCCTCTCATTTTGTTCGCGTGCCACTTGAAGCATTGCTCGTAACTTAGTTTTGATTTTCTCCTGATTTGTAATGTCATTGAATTGCCATATCATATGCGGTCTTCCCTCTTTGAAGTATACCAGGGATACATATACTAACACCCAAATAAGTGTACCATCCTTATGAAAATAGCGTTGTTTAACTCGGTACTTATCGATCTCACCTAGAATTAATTGCTCAAATTTTTCTTCGTGTACGCCAAGATCTTCAACGAACACAATATTATCGATGTCCATATTTGATAATTCAGATCGGCTATATCCAAGAAGTTCACAAATGCTGTCATTGACTTTTAGCCAATGGCCAGAAAGGCTTACGACGGCAATTCCGTTGTAGGTATTGTTAAAAATACGTTCGAGAAGGTCGTTGCTTGCTACAAAATTACCCTGAAGTTGTGTTGCTTTCATACCTCATTATGATTTGGATTTCACTAGAAAGCGCTATTTAGAAGGAAAGGGTAACTCTAAAAATGCACAAAATATCAACGATAAAAGTTACGAAAAAAAACTTCAAATCACAAAAAAGTACTATATTTGCCGCTTGAAAGAAAACCTTTCAAAGTACATAACAATCATTTACAATAATATTAGAATGTATTTAACTAAAGAAAAGAAAGCTGAAATCTTCGAGAAGTACGGTAACGGAAAAAATGATACCGGTTCTGCAGAAGGACAAATCGCGTTATTTACGCTTAGAATTAACCACTTAACTGAACACTTAAAAAACAATCGTAAAGATTTTAACACAGAGCGTTCGTTAGTAAAATTAGTAGGTAAGCGTCGTGCGTTACTAGATTATTTAACTAAGAAAGATATTTTGAGATATCGTGCAATAGTTAAAGAATTAGGATTAAGAAAATAAAAGAAACCACGCTCAAAGCGTGGTTTTTTGCTCAATATTTACGCAATCGAAAGCGTCTAAAATTCGAATTGAAATAGCAGAAAAGATTCCAAATTCTATTTGGAATTACAGTTTTTCATTGGTCACAACAACTACACAACAACACAACGACCATTGTTTAACATTACTTCGGTATGTTATTATTACTGAAGTGCGAATAAAAATTTTATGATTCCAAAAACTTACAAAGAGGTCATAGACCTTGGTGACGGTAGAGAAATTTCTATCGAAACCGGAAAATTAGCTAAGCAAGCGCATGGTAGCGTTGTGGTGCAATCTGGTAATTGTATGTTACTATGTACAGTAGTTTCAAATTACCATCAAGCAGATGTAGACTTTTTACCATTAACAGTAGATTACCGCGAAAAGTTTGCTGCAGCTGGTCGTTATCCTGGAGGTTTCTTCAAAAGAGAAGCAAGACCGAGCGACGGTGAAGTATTAACTATGAGATTGGTAGACAGATGTCTTCGTCCGTTATTCCCGAAGGATTATCACGCCGAAACTCAGGTAATGATTCAGTTAATGTCTCACGATCCAGAAGTAATGCCAGATGCTATGGCAGGTTTAGCTGCTTCTGCAGCAATTCAATTATCAGATATTCCTTTTGAAACGGCTATTTCTGAAGTTAGAGTTGCACGCGTTAATGGCGAATTTATTATCAATCCAACATTTGCACAATTAGAAGCGTCAGACATTGATATGATGATCGGTGCTTCTGCTGATTCTGTAATGATGGTTGAAGGTGAAATGGACGAGATTTCTGAAGAAGAAATGGTTGAAGCTATAAAAGCTGCACACGAAGCTATCAAAATTCAGTGTGATGCTCAGTTGAGATTAGCTGAAGCCTTCGGTAAAAAAGAAACTCGCGAATACGATCCTGAAGTTGAAGATGAAGAATTAGCTAAGAAAATTCATGAAATGGTTTACGACAAAACCTATGAAATTGCTAAAGCTGGTTCATCTAAGCATGAAAGAGGGGCAGCATTTAGCGAGATCAAAGAAGGTGTGTTTGAATCTTTCAGTGAAGAAGAGCAAGACGAACTAGGTAAACTCATCCACAAATATGTTGCTAAAGCTCAGAAAGAAGCTATTAGAAACCTAACTTTAGATGAAGGTTTACGTTTAGACGGTCGTAAGACAGACGAGATCAGACCAATTTGGTGTGAAGTTGATTACTTACCATCAACTCATGGTTCTGCGATTTTCACCAGAGGAGAAACTCAAGCATTAGCTACGGCAACATTAGGTACTAGTAGAGACGCAAATATTATTGATATGCCATCTTACGAAGGTGAAGAGCGTTTCTATTTACATTATAATTTCCCTCCATTTTCAACTGGTGAAGCACGCCCAATCAGAGGAACTTCACGTAGAGAAGTTGGTCATGGTAACTTAGCACAACGTGCATTGAAAGGCATGGTGCCAGACGATTGCCCATATACAGTAAGAGTTGTTTCTGAAGTATTAGAATCTAACGGATCGTCGTCAATGGCAACAGTTTGTTCTGGAACAATGGCTTTAATGGATGCTGGTATTCAAATTAAAAAACCTGTATCTGGTATCGCAATGGGTCTTATTTCTGACGGTGATAAATACGCCGTACTTTCAGATATTTTAGGAGATGAAGATCACCTTGGTGATATGGATTTCAAAGTTACTGGAACTGCAGATGGTATCACTGCAACGCAGATGGATATTAAGATCAAAGGGCTTTCTTATGAAATTCTTGTAAAAGCATTAATGCAAGCTAAGGAAGGTCGTTTACATATTCTTGAAAAGCTTACCGATACTATTGCAACACCAAATGCTGAAGTAAAAGCACATGCGCCTAAGATCATTACTAAAGTTATCCCAGGTGAATTTATCGGTGCTGTTATCGGTTCTGGAGGTAAAGTAATTCAGGAGTTACAAAAAGATACTAACACCACTATCGTTATTAATGAAGATCCTGTTACAGAAGAAGGTATTGTTGAGATCCTTGGTACTGATCAAGCTGGAATTGATAAAGTAATTGCTACTATTGAAGCGCTTATGTTTAAGCCAGAAGTAGGAAGCGTTTACGAGGTGAAAGTTATCAAGATGCTAGATTTTGGTGCTGTAGTAGAATATACTGAAGCTCCTGGAAATGAAGTCTTATTACACGTTAGTGAATTAGCATGGGAACGTACTGAGAATGTTACTGATGTAGTGAATATGGGTGACGTTTTTGACGTGAAGTATTTTGGTATCGATCCAAAAACAAGAAAAGAAAAAGTTTCTCGTAAAGCGCTCTTACCAAAACCTGAAGGTTGGCAGCCACGCCCAAAACGCGATAATAATCATCGTGGTGGAAATAACAACCGTAGAGATAATCGTAACAGAGATAATCGCAATAGAGATAATCGTCGTGACGATAGAAAACCAAGAGAAGATAGAAAAGACGATTAGTCTTCTTTAATAGTTACAAACCGCTTCAAAATTGAAGCGGTTTTTTATTTTTTCACCATGGCCCAATAATAGCTCCACTAACAAAAGGCCCATTCCAAGTGGCAAAATAGATAATAGAAAGACCTATGGTTGTCCCTACCACTCCGATGATAATTCCATAAATAATTGACATGGTTTTATCGTGTAGTCTTATCGACTCTAATTCATTGGGTTGTATTAAGGTTCTATTGGCCTTGCGTTTTACACCATAATATTGTCCGTCTTCGAACACTATTCTTTTGAACTTTAATTTCTGACCATCTTTCGTCTTTAGTTTTACCCTTTTTTCTTCCTGAACTGCTTTATCTATTGAAACATTGGTTCTGTGGTAGACCCTACAGCTTTGAAATAGAAGCAGCATAGACAGAGAGATCACAGTTGACTTAAGACACCTTTTTATATTTTTCATATCCTCATAATTTTTTATTCTTTAGATTCCACCTCCAGCGGCAAAAGCGATGGCAGGCGCCATTAGAGCTAAGGTTCCTATCATAAGAATATTCATGAATGTTGATAATCCCTTGTTCTTTGGGCGTATAGATTTAATTTCATCTTCCTTTAATTCGACCTTAACCCACTCTCCTTTTTTCTTTGTTAGACCATAAAACTTATGGTCTACATACTCAATTCGCTTAAATTTGAGATTTTCATCTCCGTTTGTTCGTACTTTAACTTTTGTCTGCTGCTCAGAAGCCTCTTCTAGGCTAACCGTGTTAGCTCTGTAAATACTGCAACTTTGAAACATGAATGCTAGAGCTAAAATGACAACAATGGGGCGTTTCATAGAAAAATTGGTTTTCATAATTATATAGTTTGAATTAGATTCTATTCCATTGTAAGACAATGCCATAGGTATGAATAGCCCGTTCAGAATTCAAATTGCTCTGAAATCTTAGGCCAAAAGAAAATCGCTTTCCTGTTTTAAATCGAAGTTGTAGTTGAACTGGTATCCCTAAGGAAAAGCTATTAGAGTCTTCATGCTTTATTCTGAGTAGTCCTGCACCGATATTGGCATCTGTAAAAAACCAAGGAGCAATTTCAATTTCTCTACCATAAAGCAGATTTACCTGCAAGAAGTTATAGCCATAATTCCATATCGAAAACTCTTCACCGAATCCTGCAGAAACAGTAAAAATGTTCTTTTTTAATCTAAAGCTCACATCAGAACTTATAGATACTCCAAAAGAATGATGCTCACTAAAAAACTCTAATGGAGAAATGGCAAACCCATTAAATTCCAACTTTTGATCTGCTTTCTTCTGACCAAGAACCGTTGTACTAAATAGGATTAAGGATAAAATTAATAGCTTCATGATTAGTCAGTTTAATAAGTATCAACACAAAGCTATTTTGCAATTATTGAAAACACTTTAGTCAAAATGCAGACAATAATTTATATTTTTTGTAATTTTTACAAAATATATAATGAAGCGATCAAAATATTAATAAATAATGCAAGAACAGTTTTTTAATGCTCTAAGGCAACGATCTGCCGATAATACATCATTTGTTGAAGAAATAGCAGGTATTCTCGACATTGGTTATGATGCTGCCTACCGACGAATCAATCTCAGAACTAATCTATCACTCGAAGAAAGTGTGATTTTAGCAAGGCACTATAAACTTTCACTTAATAAATTATTTGAAGTCGATAGTCCTAATACCGTAATGACTGAATTACCGCCGCAACCAAAGGACGAAAAAGGCTTAGAGCAATGGTTTAAAGTGTCTTTGCAAAATGTGCAACCACTTACTAAAGTAAAGTCGGCAGAATTTATTTGGTCAGGAAAAGATATCTCCCTTTTTCACACACTAACAGATTCGTTTTTAACACGCTATAAAATGTTTGTTTGGCTCAAGGATTTAGATACCTCAATGACCAAAAGTAAGATTACATTTGATGAATGGGTGAGAGAAATTCCGAATTCACTTTTAGATAGTGCTTTTTCCTTGGGCAATGTTTACAAGAACATCAATATTACAGAACTCTGGAATGACAATACAGTTACAGGTACATTGCAACAACTCTTATATTATTATGAAGCCGGACTTGTTGCAAAAGAGACGGCTTTAAAGATCTGTCAAGATATTCATGACGTGATCGACCATACAGAGCAACAGACCATTCATCAATCTATTCTAGGTAGCGAGAGTAAAAAATCTTTCAAACTCTATAAATGCGACCTGCACATGCTAACCAATTGCCTAATGGTTACTACGGCGCATCAAAAAGTATTTTTTGTACCCTTTACCGTCCTAACCTATTTTAAAGTAGAGCATCAGGCCACTTGCGATTTAATGTATGGCTTTCTGCAAAAACAAATGAACATATCGAAACTTCTTGTAAATGCTGGTGAAAAAGATCGTGCACTTTTCTTCAATAGAATGCACAAAAAAATAGATATGCTTAAAACAAGAATTGAGATGGATAACGAAATCTTCAGCCTTGAATAATTACGAATTACATTCCTAAATAGAAGAGAATTTAAGATAGACTATTTTTTTACGCAACCTTTTTGAAGTTCTGAGTCTTATAAGAAAAAGACCTATGAATTTCAAAAAACTATTATTTCTGTCCGCCCTTATCTTATCCGTTTCCTGCAGTAAAGACTTAGACGATAGACTTGGCCTACGACAAGATTATCAGGAGATTAACGCCATCCCGGCCGACTCAGATCTATTTGATAATCTTAAGGAGGTGGCTTCGGATAGCGACAACCAAAATGAAACAATCGCCTGCATCGACTTTATTTATCCAATCACTTTATTTGTCTTTAACGAAAATGATGAATACCAATCTACGTCTACCATCAGTGATGATGACGAGTTTAGCAATTTCCTTGCCCCAATACCAGAAACCTATTCCATAAGTATCAGTTTTCCTATTAGAAGCACCTTAAACACTGGTGAAGAATTTGAAATAAATGATAAAGAAGAATTGGAGGAATCTATAAGCAACTGTTTAGATATTGAAATGGTTGGTGAATGTGAAGGTTTAATTAGAGAATGCCTTTGGAAAGTAGGTTATAGTTTTGAGTACGACAATCCGTATCTCGGAAACATCCTTCAAGAATCTGATGGATTTTTAACCTTTAACTATGGAGATGACATTCTACCTGGCTCCTGGACGCCATTCGTTATTGAAAGTGAACTTCACATCAATATAAACCTCATCGATACGACAGCGGTTGGCCAATTTTTCAATTTCGACTGGAAAGCCGAATATATTGATCAAAACTCGCTAAGGCTCTTTTATGAAGATAAAGAATTGATCTTAAATCAACGCTGTGATCTCGACTTCAATATTTGTAAGGATTTTAAGTTTGAATCGTGCGAAACTGAACTAGACAGTGGCGTTGCCGAATTTTTACTGGGCGAATACAGCTTTTGTATTTTCGACACTTTAGACTATGACCAAGAGCAGGATAATTTAACCATAACTTACTATGAGTCTGAAGAAGATGCGCTGCTTATGACTAACCCTATTTTACCCGATGAACCTTATTTAACGAATGAAGAAATTCAGATCATTTATGTAAGAATTAACGATCTGGAAAGTGGCGAACATTTTATTGTAGAGATTGAACTCATCGCTGAGTCTTGTTAGAACTTTAAGCACATCGAAGGTCTTTAAACATTTTCGAAAAAAATAAAGGTAATCACGCAACCTTTTCAAATTATACAGACTATAAAGTAAACCACTTTGTATTATGAAACATAAAATTTTATTGTCGCTCAGTCTCATTATAAGTTGCCTTTTGTTGTCTTGTTCTGAAGACGAACTTGAATTAAATAACCAGAATGCTGAAACAGTTTCAGAATGTGATTTAAACATTGTTGAAGATACCCTCATAGCACTGTGCACTGACGGTAGTAATACGGCTCGACCAGATCAGGTTTTGACTATTTCAGCTTCATTTTATTCCAAAGGAGATAACCCTTCTAATACCGTGTTTACATGGACTATTTCCTCTGGAAGTATGGAGATTTTAAGTAACGAGTCTATAATTGACAATGAAAATTCTATTGCTAGATCAGTAGTGACGATAAGGCTGAATTCAGATTTTACAGGTGATGGCGTCATTAATGTTTTATCTGAAAATAATAGTGGTAGCGCCACGATGAATCATTTAGTGGAGCTCGATGCTTCAGAATGACAAGTAATTATGAAGAAATCACATTTATGTAATTAAATTTGAACTGCAACTGCTGAATTCGGTAAACAACATATTGAAACTAGAAAAATTAATAAAAGGGTGTAAAAAACAAAGCTTGAAGGCACAGGCTGAGTTATACCAACTCTATAAAGATAATTTGTTTTCAATTTGCTTGAAATACTGCAGAAACCGCGAGGAGGCACAAGACAATCTTCAAGATGCTTTCATTGAAATTTTCAGTAAGATCAAATCGTACAAAGGGAATGGTTCTTTCGAAGGATGGATGAAAAGAATAACCATAAATAAAGCTATAGACAAGTATAAAAAAGACAAAACGGTCAACATCACCATTAATGATAATATAATGATGGATACTTCAATTGAGTCGGGAACTTTGGAAGTCATTCCTTTAGAAGACGTTTTAAACATCATACAGGAATTACCACCAAAATATCGATTAGTATTTAATCTCTATGAGTTAGATGGGTATTCACATAAAGAAATATCAGACCTGCTTCAAATTAGTATTAACACATCAAAATCGAATTTACACAGGGCTAAAGGCATATTAAAAACAAAGATTCAGCAGTCATTACAATTAACGCATCAAAATCAAACCTCTAATGGCATCTAAAGAAGACATAGGATTCGCGGTTAAAAGCAGACTAGAGCAGCACACGGCAAGCCCTGATGATGTTGTTTGGGCTAATATTGAATCGCAACTTAGAAAAAAGAAACGACGAAGATTCATCTATATCTGGCTCGTTGGCGGACTGCTTGGTCTATTCGCTGGCACCATGTGGTACACTAATAGTTTTAATACGTCAAATCCAGAAAACACAATTTCGAACCCGTCAAATTCGACCACTATAATTTCTGAATCTGATCAAATTGGCGAGAATGATACCACTAAAATTGTCAATTCAGACGATGTTAAATCCTTCACATCAACAAATATCAATACGTCTTTAGTAAATAAGACTCAACCAATTTCTACCAAGAACCTTTCAAATAAAACCCAAAAGTCTTCAGACGATAAGATTCAAGATGAGCCAAATCGGAATACTTCAGAATCAAATGATTCGACTGATAATGAACAAACCCATTTACCGCAACAAACTGAACTAGGAGAAATTGAAGAAGAAGAAAACAACACTGACGAAGAAATTATCCCTGAAAAGGAATTGGAAGATGAGTTGAATAAAAGTGAAAAGATAAAGGATAGCCTGCCGTCAGAAAGCCAATCACGATGGAGCTTCACACCACACATAATAGGTTCAAACTATGGTGCTTTGAATGCAACAACTTCCGATAATTTTAGTATTAATTACGGTTTATATGTTAGCTATAGAATGACCGAAAAAGCCTATGTTAGAACTGGGATAAGAAAACTCGATCTAGAGCAACGAATAGACAGCTTAACCAATAGTTCTAAATACCTCGAAATTCCATTAGAAATCAAATATGTTCCATTCGACAAAAAATTAAATCCTTATGTAACGGGTGGATTGAGTTACTTTATTTTACAAGATTCTAACGCTTCTAATATGATGGAATATAGAGCAACACTAGGTTTAAATGTTGGTCTCGGTGTAGAAACCAAATTATTTAACAAGTTATACCTCAATCTTGAAAGTAATTTTAACTATCAATTGCAACCATTTAGGGAAAACAATGCTATACATCCATATATTTTTTCAATACAAACCGGGATAGAATACAGGTTTTGACCATGCAGGTTTTAAGTGAAGTTTAAAGCTAGTACATCTGTAAGGTTGAAATTCAAGATCAATAATTACCTTCTTGAAAAAAATAATTTGACAACTTTTGTAACATTTTTTCGAGTTTGTGCGTATAATAATAGTAACCTATTGTTACATAAAATTGCACAAATCTTAAAAGTACATGAGACAACTTAAAATTACAAAGCAGGTAACCAACCGTGAAACCGCGTCATTAGATAAATATTTACAAGAAATTGGTAAAGTAGATCTTATTACTGCGGACGAAGAAGTTGAGTTAGCGCAGCGTATTAAGGCTGGTGATCAGATAGCTTTAGAAAAATTGACTAAAGCAAATTTACGTTTCGTAGTTTCTGTTGCTAAGCAATACCAAAATCAAGGATTAACCTTACCAGATCTTATTAATGAAGGTAACTTAGGTCTTATTAAAGCGGCACAACGTTTTGATGAAACCCGTGGTTTTAAATTCATCTCGTATGCAGTTTGGTGGATTCGTCAATCTATCTTACAAGCACTAGCTGAACAATCACGTATTGTACGTTTACCATTGAACAAGATCGGTTCTATAAATAAGATCAATAAGACATTTGCATTTTTAGAGCAAAGTCATGAACGTCCACCTTCAGCAGAAGAAATTGCCAAGGAATTAGATATGACGATCAACGACGTAAAGGAGTCTATGAAAAATTCTGGGCGTCACGTATCTATGGATGCGCCTTTAGTTGAAGGCGAAGATTCTAATTTATATGATGTATTACGAAGTGGTGAATCACCAAATCCGGATAAAGATTTATTACACGAATCGTTACGTACAGAAATTGAACGTGCCCTTGAGACCTTAACACCTCGAGAAGCAGATGTGATTCGTTTATATTTTGGATTGGGGAATCAACACCCAATGACTTTAGAAGAAATCGGAGAAACTTTCGATCTTACTCGTGAGCGTGTAAGACAAATTAAAGAGAAAGCAATTCGTAGATTAAAGCATACATCACGTAGTAAAATATTAAAGACCTATTTAGGATAAGGTTAGTTTTTTGTATATTTAACGACCAACCTAATAAAGGTAACAACAGTTACAAAACATAACTGTTCGTTTTTTGATTGATGAAAGAACCCACGGCTGATTACCGTGGGTTCACTTTTTTTGAGCTATATTAGTGTAAATCAACACCTTTATAAAAATGAAGGCTATATGTTACATAAGTAACTTTGCAAAAGGTTTGAACCACAGCGCTATTTCAGAATTAATAGAGTTCGTTAATTTGAATAATACGCGTCACAAGATTACTGGCTTGTTAATTCTGAAGAACAAGCACTTTTTTCAAATATTAGAAGGTGAATCTCAAAAAATTGACGCCTTATACGAAAAAATTAAAGAGGATAAGCGGCATAAGGGAATCATTAAATTACTAGACACAAATATTGAAGGCCAAATCTTCGATAATTACAATGGTGGAAAATTCGAAACTTTTCAGAAATATGCAGATATGAAAAGGTTATATTTGTACTTTAATTGGATCAAAAACGCTAACTATTTACCAGCTGACAAATTGATTCATTTAACCACAAATTTCTTAAAACATAACAAATGAGTAACTGCTTAATTGCACCTTCAATGTTGGCAGCCGATTTTGGCAATCTTCAGCGCGATACAGAAATGGTAAATCAAAGTGAGGCCGACTGGTTTCATATCGATGTGATGGACGGCCATTTTGTACCAAATATTTCTTACGGCATGCCGGTAATCGCAGCAATAAAAAAGCACGCCACTAAACCCTTAGACGTGCATTTAATGATTGAAAAGCCCGAACGCTATATAGAAGAATTCGCAAAGGTTGGAGCAGATATTATTACGGTTCACTACGAATCTACAGTACACCTTCACCGAACACTCCGACAAATAAAAGATGCAGGTTGTAAAGCTGGTATTGTACTTAATATAACAACTCCAGTTTCTGTACTAGAAGATATTTTACCAGAATGTTATATGATATTATTAATGTCGATTAACCCTGGTTTTGGAGGACAAAAATTTGAAGACGTCACCTATCAGCGCGTAAAAAAATTGCGTAAGATGATCAATGACCAAAATCTAGATACAAGAATAGAGATCGATGGTGGAGTTACAGATAAAAATATTGAAAAATTAGTGGAAGCGGGTGCAGATACCTTTGTCGCCGGAAGTCATGTCTTTAAAAGTGATAATCCCACAGCGACCATCGAAAATTTAAAACGTTTAGCCAATTCATAAAAAAAGCGCCTTTCGGCGCTTTTTATTTATAATTGTTTCAAGAGATAGTTAATTAAGTCAGTGGTTGTTACGATCCCTACCAGGAAGCCATCATCCACTACTGGCAGCGCATGAAACTCGTTTTCGGATAATATCTTGGCTACCTCTTTAATTGTCGCTGTAGATGGAACTGTAACAACATTTTTAACCATCACTTGATCAATTGTAAACATATTGTAAACGAGCGTATCAACCTCCTCGTCAGTATCATATACGGCATCAGCAAAACTAATGCGTAGTAGGTCAGAATAACTTAGCATTCCGACTATAACATCACCAGCTACGACTGGTATATGTCTTATCTTATTTCGCTTAAAAAGCATTTCGGCCGTTTCAAGATCATCATCTCTATTAAGAGCAATGATATTACGGGTCATTATTTCAGAAATTGGTGGAACATATCTCATGACTATCGGTTTTAAAATTCACTATTAAAAGTAGTATTTAAAACCGACAGAAAGTATGATAAAAATCATATATAAGAGTCTGAAACTAAGATTTGATCAACTCAGAATTATTCCTGACTACTGCCATAGCCATAATTATATCCATAGTTATAACCGTAGCCATAGGATCTGCTTGCGCCTACATTATTTAGTACATAAGCCATATTTTGAAGTTTGCCAGAATCGTGAAGTTCTCTAGAAAACTTTAAAAGATTCTTTTCAGTATAGTTTGCTCTAACCAGGTAAACCGTTGCATCTGCCAATTGAGAAATTAACATCGTATCTGTAACCAGAATTAAAGGTGCAGTATCTACAATTACATAATCGTAGATTTCTTTTGCTTCTTCAATTAATTTCTCAAACCTTCCGTTAGTGAGCAAATGAGCTGGGTTTGGAGGTATACTACCAGACAACATAATATGGTGGTTAGGGTGTTTATCAAAACCACTAATTAATGAATCTTTCCAGTCGAAATCTACATCATGTAGATAATTTGATAGGCCTCTTTTTTGCTTATCTTCAGCAATATGTGTATGAATTTGAGGATTCCTAAGGTCTGCTCCAATAAGTAGTACCTTTTTATTTATACTTGAAAGTGCCAAGGATAAATTTATACTAATATAGGTTTTACCTTCTCCTTTAATCGTAGAGGTACAATAAATTACTCTTCCCAATTTATCTTCTTTTATTGGTAAGATATAATCAACATTAGAACTTAATATCCTGAAGGATTCTGCCAAAGGTGAACGGTCATTTGGATCTTCAAAAATTATGTTCTTTTTCTTTCTTAGATCTGGTATCTCACCAATAACAGGAACATTTGGCGAATATTTCGTCACATCGTCTTTACTATGTAATTTATCATCAAACACAAAGGTCAGATATAAAATTCCGATAGGAAGAAATAGACCACCGAGTATTGCAACAGCATAGATTATACCCTTCTTTGGAGAAATAGGGTTTGTGCTCGATAAGGCATCTTCTACAATTTTGATAGAAGGTTCGGTAATGGCCAAATTTATAGCAGCTTCTTCTTGCTTCTGAAGTAGTAAGAGGTATAAGCTTTCCTTTATCTTTTGTTGTCTTTGTATCGCCTTATATAATCGCTCTTGCTCTGGAATTTGCGAAACGCGACCTGCATATTGTTTATTCCTAACATCCAATTGATTTAAGGATGCTTCCAATTGATTTTTATAGGTTTTAATAGATCTATTGATGTTAGATCTTAGGTCTAAAACCTGATTTTCAGCTGCCTTCACCGCAGGGTTATTCTCACCTGCACTACTTTTTAGTTTATCTCTGTTGAGGACCGCAATATTATATTCTGAAATAAGGGTGTTAATACCAGCATTCTCAATTCCGAAATTAGCTGGTAGTAAGCCTAATGTATTGTCATCGGTGTTCAGAGATTTGTCGAGAAGGTTTGAAAGTGTAATTTGATTTTGAATTTTGAATAATTCTTGCTCAGACTCCGCACGCTGTTGAAGTCCCAATTCTGCATCGGCTGTAATATTTACAATATTGTTGTCTTCTTTGAAGACCTCCTGGTCAATTTCAATCGAATCTAATTGCACTTCTAATAGCTTAAAGCGATCTGCTATAAATTCTAAAGTGCGCTGAGACACAAGTTGTCTATCTTTTATTCCGTCAGCATCAAAAACACCCATAAGAGTATCTAATATGCGCTCGGAAAGCTCTTTACTCTCACCCTTCATAGAGAGTTGTAATAAATCACTTCGCTCTCCAATAGTCTCTACTTTAATTTTATTCTTTAAAGACAATGCAGCATTTTTTAGAGTCGCGAACTTTATGATATAAGACTTGTCTGCGAAACTTTCTGCTAAGGCTTTATTCAAATTTATATTGAAAGGAAGACGATGGTCTTTACTCTTGGTATTAAATTCGTTAAAGGTAAATGACTTATCAGTATTTAGATTGTCTATTTGCAAACCATTGTCTAAAATATTAACCTTATATGACATTGGGATGGTAATGCTATCGGGTTCAATGATCTGTTGAAATTCGAATGGTAAATGATCTATTTGAGTTGTTTGAATTGTCCCTACTTCATAAAAACTTGTGTTCAGGTCTAGCTTCCTAACCACGCGATTCATTATAATGTAAGACGTAAGAATTTCAATCTCATTCTCTAAATTGATGTTACTACGGTTGAATATAAACGCCGACGTAGGTAATTCTAATCCTTCAGACTCGTCGAGGATTTTTATTTTAGAGTAAGTCTCATAAATTCTAGGTGAGTACCTCAAAAACACATAGGCCGATATTAATGAAACTACCAACGCTGCAAGAAACCACGGCCAATACCTTAATAATCGTTTAATTTCATGTTTAAAATCAACATTATCATCATCATTTTTTGCGTAGTTATGATCGTATCTAACTTCCATAGTTTATCTCGACAATAAAATGGTTATACTAAGGGCCAAAGAGGCAATGGTTAATACGGTTCCGGCATTACCAATAAAACCTGCATTTTTCACTCTTGGATTGTTTGGGTTGACTATAATGATATCATTAGGTTTTATAAAGTAGAATTCACTATCAATAAATGATACTGAGGTCAAATCTATATGCGAAACTCTACGAATGCCTTCAACCTCTCTTTGAACAAGTATATCATCTCGCTTACCATTGATTGTTAAATCACCAGCATATCCTAGAGCCTGTAAAAGCGTAATATTTTGCTCTGTAAAGGTAAAGGTACCTGGTTGATTAACCTCTCCCAAGACAGTTACTTTTGCATTTATTAAACGCACGCTCACAGTTGGATTTAAAAGATGTCCACCAGAAACGAGTTTATCCTTTATTACTTTTTCTAGTTCTTTAGTGGTTAGGTCTTTGGTGATAATATCTCCTAATACAGGAAAGGTAATATTATGGTCTACGGACACTAAATAGCCATCAATTTGCATGATCTGCAGATTAGGAACTTGTGCACCTCTCGTCGATGTTTTGTTATAGGGTATTGATGCTTCAGGAACTAATGTTGCAACATCAATCTTTAGAATATCATTAGGTTGAATTACAGGGTCTGAATAATTAACATTACTGTTGTTAGCGCTGTCTGCATCTTGAAGATATAAAATATCCTTTTTTGAAGCGCAAGAGCTTATAAAGACGAGTAATATGATTCCCGTAATAAGTTTTCTCATTTAAATGTTTTTAAAGATTAACAAATATAAATGCAATTATAAGGACTAACAAGAAGCATTGTCCATTTTGGGCTAATATACTTTATTATCGTATTACTTCTTAAGAAAAAATGGTAAACTATATAATACCGAACCATAGATCAATAAATAGATAATCTGAGTATTAAGATTGAGGTGTAAAAGATTAAAAGCAATTATAATTATTACAAGGTTAATCCCTGAAATCATAAGCGTTGTAACCAAATGACTATATCCTTTATCTATGAATCTATGGTGAATGTGATTTCGATCTGCTTTAAACGGACTCTTTTTATGAATAAAAACTCTAACAAAAAATATACGTAAGGTATCCATTAATGGATAGTATAGTAACGCTAAAGCCAAAGCTGGCGAAGCTCTGTAGTAACTTGATGTTTCATCAATCTGAGCCATATTTATGAAACTAATTGTAAATATCGCTATCAAGTAACCAACAATCATGGACCCCGTATCACCCATGAAAATTTTATTTTTATCAGAAAAATTGAGTCTTAAAAAAGCCACCAAGGACCCACCTAAGGCCGCCGAAATTGTGGCAAGGCTAAGCGCTCCGTTTCTCACAAATAAAATTGCAAATACAATAGATACAGATAGGGCTATGGTGCCAGCTAATCCGTCAACTCCATCAATAAGATTAAAGGCATTGATAATAAGAATATAAACGAATAAAGTAAAGCCAATAGAAATCCAATATGGTAACATATCGACATCAAGAATTTTTGAAAATCCTATTATTCTTGTATCTGTAAATACTATTAAAAGAAGTGCTGCAAATAATTGTCCGATAAATTTTTTCCTAGCAGATAAAACTGTTAGATCGTCTTTCAAACCGAGGAAAAATAATATAGTTAAACCGCCCATAACCAACAGCAAAACTTTGGTGTTCAAAAATGCCCCAACAAGGGTCATGAGAACAATTAAGCTCAAAAATATCCCAATGCCTCCAAGGGTCGGAACTTTATTAGAGTGTAAACTTCTACTGTCGGGCTCGTCAACAAGTTGTTTTGTTTTCGCTATATATAGTATGGTAGGAAATGACTGGTAAGCAATAAAAAACGCTAGTACAAAAGCGGCGACCATCCAAACGACAACATTATTTTCAGGAGCAAAATTTTCGAGTAATGTTTTAATCATATAATCTGATATTCAAACATCTTAGGGGTTTAGTAAGGTACAAATTTCTGAACAAAGTTCGACAAGTCCTAACAAAATCTAATGTTTGATTTAATTCGCAATAAGTTTCAAAATATGTGAGACAATCCGTTGTGCTGTTTTACCATCCCAAAGAGGTATGGTTTTAGTTTGTTTCCATTCACCTGCAAATAATTTTTCTAAATATGGTTTTATTGATTTTGGATCTGTTCCGACCAGTTCATTCGTTCCTAATGAAATAGTTTCAGGGCGTTCGGTATTATCTCGCATTGTCATGCATGGCACATTCAATATTGAGGCTTCTTCAGTAATACCTCCAGAATCTGTAATCACAGCTCTAGCCTTTTCAACTAAATAGTTAAATTCGAGATAACCCAATGGTGCAATTGTGTGTAACCTAGGATGCGTAATCTCTAGGCGTTCTAAGATTTTGGCTGTTCTAGGATGAACAGGAAATATCAATGGTAATTCTCTGGTATGATGAATAATTTCATCTATCATTGCCTTTAATTGACTTTCTTCGTCAACATTGGCAGGACGATGAAGTGTCATTACAATGTACTCCTTCGGACGAAGATCTAATTGACTCCAAATTGAGGGTTGTTTAAAATTAGCTCTTTGTTTCAGTAGGGTATCAATCATGGTGTTACCGACATAAAAGATCTGATCTTCCGCTTTACCTTCCTTCAAAAGATTAGAATTGGCTAATTCAGAAGTTGTAAAGAAATAATCGGTTATACTATCTGTTACTAATCTATTGATCTCTTCGGGCATACTCCAGTCATGTGATCTTATACCACCTTCAACATGGGCCACTTTAATGTGTAATTTCTGAGCTACCAATGCGCACGCCATTGTTGAAGTTACGTCACCAACAACTAAAACTAGATCTGCCGGATTAGCCAGGAGTTCTCTTTCAAAATGGATTAGAATGGCCGCTGTTTGCTCGGCCTGCGTACCGCCACTACACTCTAGATTGACATGTGGCTCGGGTATATTAAGTTGTTCAAAAAAGCTACCCGACATATTTTTATCATAATGCTGACCAGTATGTACTAATCTATAATCTAATCTTTCACCTTTGGATTTGGCGGCATCAATGGCATGTATTATCGGAGCAATTTTCATAAAATTTGGTCGTGCTCCTGCTATTATGGTAATTCTAAAACTCATTATTGTTCAACATCATTAACTTAAAATACAGAATAATTTCCTTCAATTAGTAGCTTTGCATAAGTTTACAAACAACTTTTGTTAAATAGCTTATAGCTCAACATTTCAAAAATAAACTTTGGTGTTGATACTAAGTTTCGTTCTGCTAATCTTCTTGGCTCCTTTAAAAAACGTGGCAGCCATTCTAGTCCCATTTTTATCCAAATCTTATTTGGTCGTTTTACATTTCCGGCATAAAAATCAAAAACAGCACCGATGGAACAGATGACTTTTGCATCTAGATTCTGTTTAAAACTATAAACCCATTTTTCTTGTTTGGGCGCAGTCATTCCAACGAACAACACATCGGGCTTGTGCTGATTTACCATGGCACACATTTTTGCACTATCCTCTTGAGTAAAACTTGGTTTATAAGGTGGCGAATAGGTGTTCAGCGTAATATTAGGATATTCTTTGCTGGCCTTTGCTTTGATCATCTCAAGTGTCTTTTCTGAAGCACCTAGAAAGAAACAAGAGCCATTATTTTCATTCAATATCTGCATAAGATGTAAAAAAACATCGTAGCCAGCAATTTTCTTAATCGATTTTCCTTTGAGAAATTTTGATGCTAAGACTATACCCACACCGTCCGGCAGTAAATAATCGCTATGATGCAATGCTTCATTGAATAATTCATCTTTTCTCGAAATACAATAGGAATGTGGATTTATAGTATTAACAATCTGTTTTTGATCATTGATACTTAAATTTTCAATAGTGGCGTTTACATTAAAGCCAAAAATTTCAACCTGATGTTTTCCTTTGTCTATCGCTTTATCCATGTTTCTATCAACTCTGATTTTTGGTCTTCGTAAAAAGTTTTGAAATATCGTGTCCCGTATAAATTTTCTAGAATTTGCTTATCTAATTTTATGGTGTTCTTAATCGCTTTATAGGCCTTGTTATAATACTTTTCACCACCATCATTCACCGTAATTAATTCGATACTATCCTGATTATTATAAAGTTTAGAAATCGCTTCATCCCAACTGTCATTTAGGGTTTCCATTTTTAAGATCAGTAAATTTAGATTTTCTTTTCTCTCAACAACATAATTGTTTTTTTCGATTTCATTTTTGTGATATATCGAAAATCCGTGAGGTCCAATGAGCTCTTGCTCTATCCATTTATCCTCCTCATCTATTATGCTATTAAAATAATCGTTATTTAGCACTTGACTAGCTTTATTTACATCGAATTGTAACCCTTTAAGATCAACTTCATTTTTGAATTGATCTAAGTTTTGAAAAAATGATGAAAGCTTGCGTTGCAGTGGTTCACGAAAAACTGTAATGAAATAGATATCTTCATCTACTTTCTTAAATAATCTATTTAGAATCTTGCTTGTAATAAGGTGTAGTGGAACGGATTTTCTACTCGAGTTTTTATGCTGTTCCCAAGAGGATTTAATTCCTTCTTCTGAAATATAATGAATGTGAAAAACTCGACTTGTTAGTTGTTCTTTAATACTGTAGTATACCGAGGACGACCCAACTTTACCAATTGTTAAAACAATAAATAGTGGTTGAGACTTACTTTTAATAAACAACTTATAATACACCGAAATATATTCAACCAAGTAAACCGGATAGAATAGCCATCTAGCGATCCATCGTCTTAGTAATATTCCTGTATTTGTATTTCTAAAGTGCACTATTTTTATCGTTTATCGTCTTATACACTTCTAACATATTCGTTTCAAATACTTCCATAGTAAAATAGTTATAGAAGTCTTCATATGCTTGCTTTGAAATCTGTTGCCTAAGCGCCTTATTTTCTGCTAATTCTGTCATTGCCTTTTCTAAGGACTCGATACTTTGTTTATCTACGATCAGTCCGTTTTTCCTGTCCTGGATCATGTCACTAATCGCCCCTTCATTTGTTGTGATAATAGGCAATTTCATTTGCATAGCTTCTAAAATTACACCAGGAAAAATCTCATTATAGTAGTAAGTAGGAAAGACAAAAATATCTGCATTATTGAGAGCTTCAAATTTTTGATTACCGTATAAAGGTCCTTTAACATCGACCTTGTCTTCAATCTTATGACTTTTACAGAAATCATTAATTACATCAAATCCAATGTCGCCTTCATCACCAACTACTGTTGCGGAAACCTGATATCCTTTATCACTAAGCTTCTTTAAGGCTTCGAGAAACTCCATAATACCTTTTGATTTTCTTAAATGAGAAAGATAAATAAAATTCAAACTTTGGGTCTCCGCCTTCTCTTCGACCTTCACTTCGGAAACTTTTATCCCGTTAGGAACAATATATAACTGAGAATCGTTTATGAAATCAATGATATCTAATGAAATACTTTTGCTCAAGCAAATCACCGAGCTGTTTTTAAAAACCCATTTGTAAATTATCTTAAGAAATTTATTCTTGCTATATACCTTAACTCCCTTATTTCTTAAGTGATATAAGAGTTTTACATTAAATAATCTTAAAATGAAAATTATAATGGCATCTCTGGTTATGCCTAGAGGTCTTACAGAGATTGTATAATATGCGAATGAGAATTTATTTTGAAATAGCAACTTAATCAAGCGAAATACAAAACTCAGAAAAAGAAAAAATTTCTTAAATGAAGTTTTTCCAAGCTCCTTTATCGTTTTTGAAAAGCTTAATGGAAGAATAATTAGGTCGAAATTTTCATTAATTATTTCACTTTCCGCTACAGATAAATTCCGTTGAGATGCACCATGAACAGGTGGTGGTAGTTGGGCTAAAAATAATATTTTAGGTTTTTGCTTATCGTCTTGCATTTAAATAAAGTCTCTGATAACAAATTGAAAAAAAAGTAAGAATAAGAAGAAATGTCAATGATTCGGGGTAAATATGTTCGCCAATATACCCCTTACTTCCGCCATTTACAAATGCTGCTGCTAATCCACCTATAAAGCCAAGATATGATGGTAATTTTTGACTTAGGTACTTGAATAACTCTCTAATCAACATAATAAAGCCAATAAAAAATACTAGGATTCCCAACAAGCCCATTCCGCCTAAAATAGAAATGAGAAAAAAGTGTGTATTGGTGGTATAAAACTCAGCACTACGCGCAATAATATCGAACCCCCAACCTAGGAACGGCTTTTCATAAATCATATCTAAATACATTTCCCACAGCCTCGTACGTCCATTTAATCCTTCTATTTCTTCAGCATCCTTGTTAATTAATATGATTTCCTGTATGGCATCTGCATTAATAACCCCTATAACAATTACGGCAGCAACCAAAAGAATAATAAATATAAAGGTCTTACTTTTTTTGGGCGATAGTGTCATTATGATCAAGACTGCCGTCAGAAAGGATAAAAATGAGCCCAAACTCGTTCCTAAAATGGTTAGAAATAAACCAAAAGCTAAATATCGTTTAAGTAGCTTTCTACGGTTTTTATACCATTCTGGTTCCATTAGACCACCAAAACAATAAGATGCAAGAATAGCGCCGGTAATGGTATAACTGTTATTATGAAGTCCTGCTAAGGATAGTGAATCTCTTCTTAGTAATAAACCTACAAAACTCAAAGCACCTATGATCAATACTATTTTAAGAAATAGTTTTTCAATTTGCATATAATCATAACTATTGTAATTAAGAATAGTTATACAGGCCATAAATAGTATAAACGCCTCAAAGGCTCGATAAGAGGAATAAAATAGATTTTCAGACCAAATCCCTGAAATAATACCTAATATAAAAAGAGCAATAAAGAAATTGATGGATTGATTTTTCAGTCTAATGATAAGACTCTTATATTTCAATAATAGAACCGCTAGCATTATCACACTACCAATCTGAATCAGATTATAAAAATCAAGACTTGTATAAGTGCTTGAATCTCTGGTTCTGATAAGCAGCGTAATTCTGAATACAAAAACAAGGACTAAAAACAATAATGCATAGACCCTAAGCTTGTATTTTTTGCTGAGATTATTCATTTAGGAGCGCATTTTTAACTTGACTAATCCAATTTTCTAATGAAATTTCTTGGCTTTTCTTTTTTGCTTCATCACAATACTGGTGAAGTAAAGTTTGATCTTGTAATAATTCCTCTAACAACTTCAAGTTTGCCTCAGTGGTATCCTGAGGAAGAATTAAACCATTAATTTGATTATTAATATAACTAATTTCTGGCCCATGATTTTTAGACTCGAGCGTTATGTATGGTCTACCATAAGCAAAAGCGTGGTTTATTGATAGTCCGGAGTCGCCCGGTAAAAATACGAAACTTGCCTTTTTTAAAATTGGTGCAATTTCATGTTCTTCAATTAATGCTCCGTGCCAAATAATATTGGTATTCGCGGCTGCAGCTTGCTTCACCACTTCTTGGTCTGGGCCTTCTCCAACGACATCTAGAACCAATTCTTCATCTGGCAAGCTTTTCTGAAGCAATTCGAAATAAGAAATTGCAATGTTCACTTTTTTAGAAGGAATTAAACGACCAATAAAAACGATATGCTTTGGCTTTTTTAGAGGATAATCAAAACTGTAGTTTTTATCTACCTCGGAGGTATCTATTGTATTGTTTGCCCAATAAGCCTTAGACTCATCAATATATCCTTGTTCTACGGCTAAATTGTGGCTTTGTTCAGTATAAAAGATGACACGATCAAAGTTTCTAAAGAAGAATTTTGTAATCACTAAATCAAAATAGGTGACTTTACCACCACCAGATTTGGTTAAAGGATGACAATAGGTAAACAACTTAACATTCTTGCCCTTCTTTTTGGCTAATGACCTAAGTCTCAATAGAGATATGAAAAGCAATAAATTCTTCTTTTCAGCAGAAATTAGTATCCAATCAAATTCGTTAAACCTTTTCTTAATGGTCTTTGCTGCTTTACGGGAAAATCCAAACTTTTTCTTCGAAACCGGAATTTGTTGGTATTTAAAAGACCAGTCTTTCTGAAGTGTTTTATCGCCAAAACCTGTTCTACCGGTGCCGCTTAGCAAATGTAAATCAATATCTGACTCCTTAGCTAGATGATTTAAAAATCGAGCTTTGTAGTGATTAAAATTGGGCGTTAACCAAAGTACTTTTACCATTTCTTTCAATACTAAAATTTGATTAGAACCATCGTTTATACCAATTCATTAAGAAATAAATTGTCCAGATATTATTAGTGTATTCCTCTTTGCCTTGTTTTAAGAGTTCTAGCTGTTCATTGACCGTTTTACTATTAAAAAAACCTGTGTCATTATTGAACTGTTTGATGTTGTCTTTTACGGTGTGATAAATAGTTTCATTGGCCCATTCTTTAATTGGTAAACAGAAGCCCATCTTCTTTCTGTACAATATATCGTGAGGTAATATGCGTTCAAGGGATTTTTTCAGGATATATTTATTTATGCCATTTTTGATTTTATATTCACCCGGAATTGCCAAGGCTAGATGTACCATTTCATGATTCAAAAAGGGACTACGTGCTTCAATAGAATTAGCCATTCCAAGTCGATCCGCTCTAAATAAAAATCGTTCGGTAATAGCATTTCTGTAGCCTGAATAAGACAACCAATTTATATAATCAAATTTATTTCCATTTAAAAATTGCTCATAGTCCTTTTTAAGTTCCTTCACATAATTGTAAGAAGAATGGTTTCCTATACTAGTTTTAAACTGATCAGAGATGAGATCAGCTTTTATTCCTTCTTTAAACCCGCCAGCACCCGGCCAATAAAAATCTTGATTATTCGCAAGTCTATTCGCCATTTCGTGCATTGGTGCACCCTTATTGATCATTTTAGTCACCATAGGAATGATCTCTTTAAAGAAATGAGGTGCCTTTTCAATAATTTTAAAGTACTTATTTAATTTTACGTACCGCTCGTAACTACTATAACCACTGAATAATTCATCTGGTCCATCACCATTGAGAACCACTTTTATGTTTTCTTCACGAGCTAGTTTTGAAATAAAGTAGATGGGTATCGCTGTTGTGTCGGCCTGCGGCTCATCGTAGATCTCAGTGATCTTCGGAATAAAATCTAGTAGATCATTAGGCGTTACTGTTTTTACAAAATGATTTGTATTAAACATTTTTGAAACCTGCTCGGCATAGGTCAATTCATTATAATCTGGTTGCCCTTCAAAACCAACAGTAAATGTTTTAATTTCATGAGCAGTATTTTCTCGCATCAAAGCAACAATGGCAGAAGAATCCACACCACCACTTAAGAATGCACCCACGGGTACATCAGAAATCATCCGTGATGCTACTGATTCTTCTAACTTCGAATACACCATATCCGAGAGTTCTTTTTCTGAAGAAAATTCAAGCGAATTTTGAGTTAGATGCTGATATGGCTCATAGGTTTTAATACCCTTCTTATTCACTACCATATAATGCCCAGGAACAAACTTATGAATGTCCTTAAACATTGTCTTGGGTGTAAGAACATTATTAAAGGTCAGGAAGTCATAGAGTGCTTCTTCATCAAGTTCTTTTTTAATCCATGGTAATTCGAAGATGCCTTTTAATTCTGAAGAAAACACAAATTTACCACCCATGGTAGTGTAGTACAATGGCTTTTTTCCTGAACGATCTCTTGCTAAAATGAGTTCTTCTTTTACGCCATCCCAAATAGCAAATGCAAACATTCCGTTTAGCTTTTCGATGGCATTAATGCCTAGCTTTCCGTATAATTTTAAAATGGTTTCGGTATCTGAAGTAGAAAAGAATTTTTCATCATTCAGGTAGGATTTATTCAGAAATTGATAATTAAAAACCTCACCATTATATACAATGGTATTTCTATGATCTATCATCGGTTGGTGACCAGCATTAGAGAGGTCTAGTATGCTCAGTCTGGTTTGACCAATTCCTAAATTTTTTGCTTCGTTTAGCCACAATCCGCTATCATCTGGACCACGATGATTCAGTCTGGTGTTCATTTTGCTGATGGCACCAACTAAGTCTATTTCATTGTCTGAAAGCTCAAAAACTCCATTAATTCCACACATTACAAAACTTCTTTATATTCATTAAAATAGGCTTTTTCCATTCGTTCAGCAGCAAAATATTTTAGTTTTTCGTCATTCTCTTCATCCCACTCGAACTTCTTTTCTGAATAAAAAAGCATTCGATTCACCATGGCTGTTTTATGGTCACAAATATCGTTAGGATTAAACATTTCAATAATTTCACAAATACCACCACCGTCATTAAAAACAAGCACTGGTTTTTGCAATTTTAAGCATTCTACCGCAACTAAACCAAAGGGTTCATTTTGCGACGGGAACACAGCCACATCGAAAGCAGATTGAAAACTGGCCACCTCTTGTTGAAACCCTTTGAAAACGACGCTATCATCAATATTTAAATCCTTCGTCTGTTGGATTAAATTCTCCTTTTCAGGGCCGTCACCAACAATAATTAAGACGGCGTTTTGATGTGTTTTCTGAAAGATTGCGAATACGTCTATTAGTCGATCAATTCTTTTAAAGCCGGCTAATCGCGTTGATGTACCTACCACAAATTTACCTGAATATTCCTCCTTTAAATCATTGACCATTGAAGAATTGACCTTTCTGTCTAACAAAACGCCATTATATACTGTTTTAACACTTTTGCCCTTGTAAAAATGCGTCCTTAAATAGCCTTCAGTAAATTTAGAATTACAGCAAATTGAAACAGACTTATTTTTAAAAAATTGACGTCTTAACCAAAAGCTTAATTTATCTGATAAACTATGCTTTCTTCCGAAACCAAAATTTCCGTGTTCGGTATAAATAATTTTGCGTTTAGACCAAATTGCTGCTATTGCTACACTTAGGTGAAAACCGTGTAAATGAATGATATCTTGCTTTTTAAACAGACGATAGATCCTTCTAATCTTGAATGGATTAATATCAAAACCGGAATTAAGCTTCAAATCGAACAAAGAAACATTTAATCCTTCAAACTCTGCCTTAAATTCTCCTTTCAATTTTGCAATGGCAATGGAAGGACTAACCTCAGAATTTTTTTTCTGCTCAGTCACTAAATCATAAACCAAACGCTCTATGCCTCCAAATCCTAGACTAACAATGTAATGTATTACTTTCACCTGTAGATCTTTGTTTTGTTAGTGTATGGATAAACTTGTAGTTAGCGGAATAAAGTGCCTATATGATGTTTTATTCGCCATGACCAACTTTTTATAAAAGCTAAATCTATCTTCTATTATTGAGTCTTTTTCTGGTAATTTATAGGGTATTTTGTACGAGAACTTATTAAATCGAGTTTGGAGATTTATATACTTTCTCCCCAAAAAACTGAATATATTCGGAAGCACAAAACCTTTATGTTCTGCTATGAATTTGTCATTTTGAATTAGCCTGTAATCATGAGGTAATTTAATATCTAAACTTGGCAGATAGAAATCCTTATCAACCAGCTCTGATTCTAAAAATTGCCCTAATTCATTATGAAAATCTAGTATCAATTTTGAAAGATTTGCTTTATCTATTTCTTCCTCAAACCATGTTTTACGACATTCAATAACTTCTTTTACTATTTCGTAAAGTCGTCCTTCAGAAACGTTCAGAAGTTCTAGATCAAAAATTATAGCTCTGGCTTCTAACAAGAAAGATTTCAATTTTATGATGCCTAAAGTTACTTGAACATCGAGAGAAATAAACATCTTTATAAGATACTCAAAAGCAATTTGAGTATTAACTTCTTTGTGTGCAGGACCAATATTTTTATCGCTTAGTAAATCCTCACCATAAAGCAATTTCAAATTAGAAACTAAACCATAATTAAGAGCTTTGGTAAAACTCGCTTCTTCTATACCAAACAAATCATGAGTTAATATACTTCTTTCATTATCGCTTAAGGAACTTCTAAGATCTATATCTAAATTAGAATCCGTTTTAAATACGCAGATTATATCTAGATCTGAAATCCCAGGATCTCGCACTGAGCCCATCTGATACACACTTTTTACAGCTGCTTTATCTTTTAATTCGGCGACTAATTTCGTTTTTAGAACTTCGTATTTTTTAGGCTCTATATATTTTGGAGAATCTATAAATTTTAATCCCATTTGTTGTTTAGTTTGAACTTAAACTTCTTTTGGTTTTTTAATTAGAAAGACAAATCCAAAAGGGTATTCACCAAAATACTTTTTCAAACCTTTTTCCACAAAATTGATTTTAATTAGCAGAAAATACAGCAATGCCGGAATTTTCAGAATTGTTTTGAACAGAAAGTGTAGGGGTTTGATTTTTCTAATAGGTTTTATAAAAACACCGAAAACTTTAGTGAAAATATAGGTTAATACGCCTAAATTATCGCCTACGTAATCTAACTTTATGATCTCAAAACCATTGTCTTCAAACATTCGTTTCAGACAAAAATAAGTGTACCTATGAAAATCGTAAGGCTTTTCATGTTCCCACATAAAAAAAGGCACCGTACCAATAACATAGCCTTCAGGTACAACAATGCGTTTTATTTCTTGTAATGCTTCATGAGGTTTATAAATATGTTCTAACACCTCAGATAACACAACACATGAGAAGGCGTTATCTTCTACATCGACTTTTTGATTATCATCGATTGAAATTTCTGCCCTATTTGAATGCTTTAAATTTGTGACTTCATAGTCTGCTGAAACATAGGAATCGAAGTATTCGGTTAGCATTTTCCTATATGGCCCATCACCAGAACCATAATCTAAAATAGAGTCTCTTTTTTCAACATGTTTAAAATATTCGATAAACAATTTTGCTTTCAAAACCCGTGATATGGGATGGTGAAATACAGAATAATAATACTTCCCGTATTTGTGGCTTATAGCTAACATAATTTACTCTAGGTTAAAATCAAATTTGATGACTATTAATTGCAATATATTGAAAAGGTTAAGATTAAACATAACTAAATGTCTTTTCTTATTCTTTTGATAAATAGCATCAGATTTACATAAAATTCACTTGACAATTCTTGCTTTATACTTTCATTAATTTTTGGTGCATATAGACGGATTGCTTTTTTTCTAATACGCCAATTGGTAATACTTAAAAACCGCTTCTGAATTGGGTTTAAGGGATAGTTCCAATTCGTTCTTATTTTTGATGCCACTTTGATTGGCATCCATTCGTTTTCATTGAAGTTATCTTTTACAGCATTAAAGCTATCTTTTTTAAAAATACCACTATTGTTTTTCAATGAATAATATAGGCTCGGAATTAACATGATCTCACTTAAAAAACTCTTTAATTGGTAACTATTACTAGGCCTCCAATTTGATGATAATTGTTTCTCCAGCTTATCTATCAAACCAATTAAAGCATTGTTATAATTAACGGTGGACTTTATTTTCAAATCTAAAGTCAATTCGTCCTGTTGAGGATATATTAATTTTGAATGTTCAAGAATGGCACAAGGAAAATAATCTTCAGGATAATTTATTAAATCGCTCTCTAAAATCTGAAACCATCTATGATGCTGAAGTGGATCAAATTCAAAAATAAGCTTTAGTGATTTTCTCTCAAATTGTTTTAATTCTTCAGAATCGACGTAATTATCTTTCACAATTAATAATCCATCAAAATCGCTATAAGGAATAACTTCATCGGTAGCAATACTACCATGAATAATAACTGCATAAAACAAAAAGGAATACTCATTTACAATTAGATCGCTAATTTGAGAAACTATGAGTTCCTTGCCGTCATAGCGATTTAAAGTAATTCGCTTTATTGTTGAGACCTCATTCATAACCGAGCTTTAACATTGTATCTCCACAGATCTCATTAAACTTATGCTTATAATCGTCTGACCAATCTTCATATTTAGGCAACCTGTCTTCAACAAAACCTTTACCCTTATACTTAGCATAAAGAAAACGATACAGCTTAGATTTTGTCTTATTCTTTTTAACCTGAACTTCGTTCTGCCAAGACCCTTTATCCATGGTTAACCCGATCTTATCTAATAGATTGGTTTTGAAATAGTCGTAATCTGAAATGATTTTTTCAAAAAGAAGGATATCTAGACCTTCATTGATCAATAATTCTGTATCGGTTTTCCAATTCCAGCAAATTCGACTAAACTTATCTGCTTTGAGCCACCATTCTATTTCAGTTTCTGTTTTTGGTATAAAATGAACATTTCTCTCATCTCTTCGGGTGTATAATGATCTTACTACATCTTTGGGGTTTCTTACGAGATGAAATACTTTTTCTGTTTGAAAAACTTCACAAAGCTCATTAATACAATGTCTGTAACCACCATTAACCTCAACGAATTTAGACGCTGAAGAATTTTTACTTTCAATATCCTCTTTTAAAACTTTTAAATATGGTATGGAATAGGTTTTACCTAAATACCAACTTAATAACTGAAATTCTCTGGTTCGCTCATATTCATGATGAATCGTTGCTCCCTTACAGTTAGATAATAAATGTGATAAAAAAGTAGTTCCTGATCTTCCTACTCCAGTTACAAATGCATAATCTATATTGGTCATTTTTATACTTTTCAAATTAAATCTTGAGTTTGCCCAAAACTTTATCCCATGGTAAAATTTTCACCCCGACATACTTGTATACGTAAAAAACTCTCGTAAAATTCATTCCAACAATTAAGATCATAAAAGCAATGGCAGCACCTTCAATGCCCCAAATAGTTATAAATAAATAGTTAAGAATAAGATTTAAAACCATAAAAAAGGTATTTACCGAGAGTAACTTCTTTTCAAAGCCCGTCATAGTTAATATAGTTCCCACGGTACCTGTTGAAACATTAAAAAACTGCCCTATGGCCAAGAATACTAAAACCATATAACCTGCTTTGAACTCTGAACCCCAAATGGACAGAATAAATTCTCCAAATACGATGGATATAATTAAAATAAATAAAGCTGTAACTAACAATGCGCCAGTTAAATACTGAATTAGGGTTTGAAGTTCAACCTTCTTATTATCATTATATAAGACTGCAACTTTGGGTGCTACTGCAGAATGAGCGACATTCAATAGAAACCCAGAGATAATGGCCACTCTAGAAGCTACAGTATAAATACCAACTTCTTTAGCAGAACATAACCAGCCTATCATAATAATATCCACATTCTTATAAATAGTTTCGGTGACCGTAACTAATAAAATTGGAAACGCGGTCTTTAAAAGTTCTGAGGTCTTTTTTTCTCTTTTCTCAGTAGACTCGAAAAGTGTATTCCAATAAGCACCGATAACTAGCATGGAAATAAATCTTCCAGCAACATACGCAATGATGACATTAATAATATCAATTTCAATATTACAGATGTAATAAATCGCAAGGACTAAAAATGTAATAAAGGTATTTAAGGTCTGATCAACTAAACTCGCTTGCCATATTTTTCTAAATCCAGCTAAGCCAGATGAAAAAATTCGCGATAAAATTTGAAATGGAAAAACAATAAAACTAATAATGAGAACCTCTTCTAACTCAGGCACCTCAAAGAAATTATTAGCCAGCCACGGACTTAATAATATTAATACTACAGAAACAAAAGCAGATAATATTAAATTAAAAAAGTAAGCCGTTTTTAATGAGTCACCAATGCGCTTGTTATCACCAGCGCTAAATCCAATAGCAATCTCCTTGATGAGCACTTGTCGCATTCCAAACATGCAGACTACTAATAAAATTGCAACTATCCTATTGGAAAGGTTAATAACACCTAAGCCTTCGGCACCAAGCATTCTACCCAAAAAAACACTTATTAGAATAGAAAGAACCATACCTAAAACCTTAACCAAGGCTGTAGGTACAGATTTTTTAAAAACCTCAGATGTATTACTATCGAAGTTAAGACGGTTTTTTAATTTATTGAAGATTGGTGCGATTTTTTTTAAAGGCTCATAAAAACCCTAGTTAATGGTTACAAATCTAAAATTTTTAGATAATCTTAATAACCTATTATACTTAAATTCTACCCTACTTGTTAACACAAAAATTACGACGTAAGAAACTAACTACTTTTTTTAGTATATTTGCGCGAAATCAATCTTTTATAATCATTTCAGCTTCTAAAAAATTAATGATATTAATTTTTTGATTATGAAGACCAGACGAAAGTCTAAGCATAATAACCCACTCATTAGCAGAGCTTTAGAAGTTATTGCCGAGCTACTACCCTCTAATTTTTTAATCAATAATTATTTCTCACACTCAATTTACATTGGGTTGTGTGTAAGGAATCTTGCTATAAACAAACAAATTATAACAATTAACCAATGAAACTAAAAACATAAAATTGAAGTAAAAGACCGTTAATTAATTCTTGTGACTATTTCTTAACTAATGTGTCTTATTTACGATTAACCCTTAAATAATAACATTGAAGATTCTACATTTTATGAGTCCCCTAACTTAACCCTACGTTAAATCTCAAAAATCCATTTTCAGTGTTGTAGCCGCAGAATTAAAGAATTCTGGCGGAGGATGTTTTATATAGGTATATCAACCTTTATAGGCAACTTCCTGCAGTTCTTTTTCTGCTAAAAATTTTATGTAATAAAACAACACAGCTATGAACAAGATTTTCATGACCTTTGTATTAGCACTACTTTGTTTTAAAGGCATTAGCCAAACAACAATTTATACAGAGGATTTTACCAATCAAGTTGGTAAAGGCGCAATTGGCTCTAGTACAAGTAGCCCTACCATCGATCTTTCTGGTGTCGACTGGACTATCGACGTTAGCAACGCCACCCTTTCAGCAACAACAGATTATTTTAGTGTAGTTACTGTAAGCGGAAATCAATTACTAGAAGGTAGAGACTTAGACGTAAGCGCAACATGGTTTTCACCAAATATTGATATTTCAGACTTCACAAATGTTGGCTTTACAATTAATGTTTCGGAATCTAATGGAACAGGTGGAAATAACCTGGAAAGCACAGATACTGTTCTCATTGAATATCGAATAGATTCGGGAACTTGGACTACGGCCTCAACCAACGGAAGTTTTTCAGACGATTATGATCTTACCGTAAGTAGTGAGACTGGATTATTAGGCTCAAACTTAGAAATACGAGTAACCATGACCAACAATGGTGGTGGTGAACGTCAACGAATAGATGACATTGAAGTTACAGGTACTCGTGATTGTAATGTTGCGTATAGTCTACCTTTTAATGAAGGGTTTGAAGGAGGCGTCTTCCCTCCTGAATGCTGGCAAAGTTACAGAGGAAGTAACGGTTTAGGAACAGTCAATGACTGGACTACCTCAACGCTCGTCTCTAACTCTGGTACAACATCGGCCTTTGTAGAGTTTGAAGTTGTTTCTGGCGGAAATGCACAAGATTGGCTGGTAACGCCTGCTATTGATCTTGGTACCGCTCAAACCCAGCTACGATTTTTTGCAAGAGAGCAGTTTACAATAGATTTCAATACTGAATATTCGATACGAATTTCGCAAACATCTGCTACAGATATTTCAAGTTTTACAACTATTCAAACTTATAACGAATCTCAACTCGGTAATACTTACAATGAAAAAACAGTAGATTTATCAGCCTACAGTGGTGTGGTTTACATTGCCTTTGTAATGGAACAAAATGACGGTGACAATTGGTTTCTAGACGATGTTTCAGTAGTTGAACTTCCTGCTTGTACAATTCCAGACGAAGTTTCAAACGTGACAGTAGGATTTGACGATTCTGTTGTTAACTTGAACTGGGCACTCGGCTCTTGTTATGATGATATTCTAGTGGTAGCTAAAGAAGGAAGTCCAGTGACCACAACACCAACAGGAGATGGAAGCTCATATACAGCAGATTCAATTTTTGGTAATGGTACCGAAATCGCTACTGATGAATTCGTAGTATTCAATAGTATTGGTAGTAATGTGGATATTAGTAATGTTTCTGTGGGGAATACTTATCATTTTTCAATTTTTACCAGAAAGGGGACAACTTGGAGTACGGGAGTTCCAATTAGCATTACCTTAGATTATTGCACCGTTTCTGGCGACACTGCCTTTGCTACGGCAATTACATTGGTAGATTTTGGGGATATCAACAATATCACTGGTCAAGGTTCTGGATACGACGATTTTACGGCACAATCCACGAGTATTGAAAGAGGTGAATCTGAAGACTTAACCGTTAATCTTAATACAGATGGTGATTTTAGAGTGTACAGCTATGCTTGGATTGATTGGAACGCCGACGGAGATTTTGATGATGCTGGTGAAACTTATGACCTAGGCGAATCTGAAAATACCCCAGATGGCCCAACCTCTAATAGTGCTTTAACGATTACAGCTCCTGTTGATGCCGTTATTGGAGATACGAGATTGCGTGTACTTTGCCAGTATTTCGCTACAACAATTCCTACAAATGGTCCATGTGATGGATCAACTGATGGTGAAATTGAAGATTATACCATCACTGTTTTACCAGGGATCACTTATGTATACGACGATGGATGGTCACCTGCCGATCCAAATGGTGTTGCTACATTGGCAAACCCTATTCAGGTAATACGTGGGAATGCGGTTATTTCAACCTCAACCCAATGTGAAAGTGTTGTTGTAGATCCGGCTGCAAGTTTAACGGTCAATACCGGAGTTACTTTAGACATTGCTAATAGTCTAGACTTAGAATCAACAAGCATTGCTTTTTCAAGTTTAATTCTCGACGGCACAATTAATGGTACAATTAATTACCTAAGACATGTCAACTCCGCAAGCGGAAGTGGAACAACAACAGGTAATAACGATCTTATTAGTCCACCGTTACAAGGGCAGACTTTTGGAGAATTTACAAGTGCTAATCCCAACATTTTATCGGGTACAATTGGGGGTAGTCCTGCGTTTTTATTTGGCACTTTTGATTCGGCGACAAGTACGTATTTGAATTTTACTCCAGCAAATAACCCAGATCCATTAGCCACCGGAATTGGTTATCGCACTGGCTCAACAGATAACGGCACTTATACCTTCACAGGTACCGTTGAAACGGGTGATGTAGAAATTAGTGTAACGAATGGAGGCGCTTCCAATTGGAATTTAATAGGAAACCCTTATCCGAGTTATATCAATGTTCAGTCAATATTAAATGAAACCACTAACCGAAATCGTTTTGATGAAAATGCAGTCGGAATTTATGGATATGACGGCTCAGCAACCGATGGATGGACCATCTATAATTTAGCCAATACTGATGGTTCTACTATAATTGCACCAGGGCAAGGCTTTTTTATTGATGCCGAAACATCAGGTACATTTAGATTTACTCCTAGTATGCGAATGACAGGCACTTCAGATGATTTTATTTTAGGCAGAAACAGTCAGCCACTCACCTTTTTGAAACTTCAAATAAATGATGGGTCTAATAATTTTCATACCGACTTTTATTTTAACGACAATGCAAGTCTAGCTTTAGATGAAGGTTATGACGCTTCAGTTTGGAATAGCACTCCTGCCAGTTTCTCTGTTCACTCTTATTTAGTTGAAAATGATAATGGCAGAGCTATGGCAATTCAGGCTTTACACAGTAATGATGTTTCAGACGTTACAATTCCTTTAGGAATAAATGTAAATCCAAATCAAACTGTAGTGTTTAGCATTCAGGAATCTACCTTGCCAAATGACGTTAATGTTTACTTGGAAGATGTAGTGACCGAAACGACAACGTTGTTGAATGATGAAAATTATGAAGTGGTATTAGATAGTCCTACTATTGAAAAAGGAAGATTTTATCTAAGGTTTGTCAATCAAACGTTGAGTGTTAATGAAAACACCATGAATGCATTGCAAATTTTCACAGATCAACAGCAACGTTCCTTGACCGTTAAAGGCCAACTTCAAAGTGAAGCGCAACTCAAACTATATGACCTTCAAGGTAGAGTTGTAAATATTTTTACTTTAAAGGAGGATACCACGCTTCAAACATTTGATATTTCAGAATTACCATCTGGTATATATGTTGCAGACATTCAGAATCAAAATGCACGTAAAACGCAGAAGATTATTCTGCGATAACATCAGCACCTTATATTTAGTGACAAAAAAGGTATTCCTTAACAAGAATACCTTTTTTATTTGTCCTATTACTAATTCGTAATTAATGAATTAGTTGATTGACGTAAATATTAGATTTTTAACGCATTGTTAATATTTAAATAGTTGGCAAGTGTTTTGTTTTGCTATATTTGTCTTCCCCCCTTTTAATAGCATAACCTACGTTGTAATAATTTTAGAAAATACTTTAACTACAATATGAAACATTTCTATTCTTTTTTAATGATTTTGTTTTTGACATTTATTTTTAGTTCTGCAGGAATGTCACAAACTGTAATATTTGATGCGGATTTTTCAAATAACGGTGATGGATTTCCAGATCATACATCATCCTCTCCTCCTGCATCAGGACCGGCCTCAGTGGGACCTTTTGGGACAGCCCCAAATGCTTGGACTTTATCATATACATCAACTCCGCTTACTGATGGAACCGCCAATAGTTTTAAAGTAGTTAGTGGTGAATTACAGAGTGATGATTGGGGTGGACAAGGAATTTTTACAAGTCAGACAATAGATGTTTCTGGAGTTTCTACAGTTGACATTTCAGCAACAGGTGTTAATTCTGGTGCCAATGATGACGATTTTACATATTTCTACATATTAGATGGTGGAAGTAGGGTAGAAACCGTCATTGGAGTAACCAACAATGGAGATCCTATAAATTATTCCATTATGGGCTTAGATGTTTCTGGAGCAACAACATTAGAAGTAGGATTTGAATTTAGTGAAAATGGTAGTGGAGATGGATATGACGTAAGTGAGTTTACCGTAACCGATACCGGTGGTGGTGGCGCAACCACAAGTGTCCAATTCACCTCAACTTCAGCTTCTGTTTTAGAAAGTGTAGGAACAGTAGATTTAACTTTAGCCATCACGGATGAGGATGGCTCAAATGCAACGACATGCGATGTTGTAATTATTTCTGGTGATGCAGCGGATGTTGATAGTTATACAACCCAAATGGTAACCTTCCCAGCCGGAAGTTCTGCCAATCAAACAGTTACAATAACCGTAACCGATGATAGTATTTTTGAAGGTGATGAAACTATTTCTTTCGAAATACAAAATGTTGCTGGTGGCAATAGTGCTGCCGCTGGAACTGATGATCAGTTTGATTTGACTATCGAAGACAACGACCCCGATCCATCAATAACTATTTTCATTGAAGATTTTGATGGTACTTTTCCAAATTGGAGTAATGACATTGAATCACAGCTTTTTGTTGATCCAACAACACCTTCTGAAGGATTATTTATTCAGGCGGCCTCTTCAAATAATGCTAATTTTTCAGGAAATACTGCCTTTGGACGTGATTTGGATGGAGAATCCGGAGAACCATCTTTATCCCCATACACTTTTACATTCTCTTCAGTAGACGTTTCAGACTACACTTCAATAATGGTAAGTTTCGATTATCATGCATTTGCGAATGCTGAAACTGGTGATTATGAAATAGTAATCGATGGTGTAGGACAAGGATCTGTAGAATATTTTAATGACCCTGATACTTCACCTGGTGTGAATGGTACAATAACGATTCCTGTAGCAAATGGCACTAGCACTGTTGGTCTTATTTTAACTGGAACCCTAAATGGTGGAAGTGACGTTATTGAATTTGATAATTTTAAAATAACAGGAATATTTTCTGGTCTAACTTACTCTGGAGGTTCTTGGTCGCCAAGTGCTCCTGATGGTTCTACTGGTGCTTCTGATGCCATTATTGTAGATGGTACAGCTGTTTTTGCTGCAGATGCCTCCTTAAATGATGTATCTGTTTATCCTGGTGCTGCTTTACAAGTAGATACAGCAGTAACTTTAACCGCTAGTAGTGTTACTTTAGAATCAGAATCTGATAGTTACTCTAGCTTAATCTTAGACGGTACCATTACTGGAACTGTAAATTACAATAGATCAGTAAATTCGTTTACTGATGATGCAACCAATAACGATAACGATTTGATATCTGCACCTTTAACTGGGCAAGCATTTAGTTTATTTGATGGTGCAAATACAAATTTATTAGCCTCCACGACGGTTACGACTTTAAGAGCTTTTGCAACATTCAACAACGATACTGGAGCATATGATAACTTTGACACTACCACTAACGCTGGTACAACATTAGACGCCGCAACTGGTTATAGAACAGCAACGACAGATGGTGGCACATTAACCTTTACGGGAACTGTAAACACAGGTGATGTCGATAAAAATATTACAATTGGTACAGATGCTACTTTTTCAGAATGGAATTTAATTGGAAACCCTTATCCTTCATATGTTGACATACAAGCTTTCTTAGAACACGAAGTAACCACTGGGATTACTAATTTTGACCTTTTAGAAGCTGGATCTGGGATTTATGGTTATGATGGAGATGCCTCTGATGGATGGACAGTGATCACCTTGGCAAATGATGATGGTGAATTCTTTGCACCTGGACAAGGATTCTTCGTTGCTGCAAACGGAACGGGAACATTAATCGCTGACCACGACATCGAATTTAGAGCATCTATGAGAGCCGCTGGCACCTCTGATGATTTCATAATTGGTAGAAATAGTAGCCCATTGACATTCCTTAAATTAAATGCTTCAACTATTGATAAAAATTACAGAACTGAGTTTTACTTTAATGAAAATGCAAGTCAAGGACTAGATCAAGGTTACGATGCAAAATTATGGGGTGGATCTGCTCCAGAATTTGCACTTTACTCTCATTTGGTTCAAAATAATACAGGTTTACCAATGGCTTTACAAGCTTTAAGCGACACTGATTATAATGATGTAATCATTCCTTTAGGTGTTAATGCTAATGCCGGTGAAGAATTAACCTTCAGTATTACTGAAAACACTTTACCAAGTGATATTAACGTCTACTTAGAAGATAATGTAACCAATACTTTTACACTACTTAATGACAGTGATTATATTTTCACACCACTAAATAGTTTGAATGGTACAGGTCGTTTCTATCTTAGATTCTCAGCAAATGTTCTGTCAATTGATGATAGCGATCTAACTGATATCAGTATTTATAACGATGGTGACAGAGCCATTGTCATTGCTGGTGAATTGCTTCAGCCTACTACAGCCAAAATGTATGATTTACAAGGCCGTGTAGTAATGACAAAAACTTTAGATATTACTAGTAGAGAACAACGTATTGAAACGAACCAGTTTAGCTCTGGAGTCTATATTATCCAACTGAACAATGAAATTCAAAGTATTTCACAAAAGATCATAATACGCTAAATAGTAGTGATTTAAAGAGTTTGAAAAAACGTATTCTTGTTCAGAATACGTTTTTTTTATATCTTTAGGTAATCCCTTAAATGTTTCAATCCTAGAATAATTAATTAATTCTCAAACATTTGCATTCTTAAATCAGTGAAAAAACTTTATATTTGATTATATATATTTACCATAAACCATATCTATTTTAAGCTTATGAGACAGTTCTACATTCTTTTTATTTTACTTTTTACAGCACCATTTATTGGTTTAAGCCAAACTTTAACAACAATTTCCGAGGACAACGCAAGTAACTACGGAGGCACATGGAATAACGGTGACAACAATGGCACAGGTTTTCAGCCTTGGGTACTCACTGATAATCCAAACGGAGGTTTTGCAGGTCGTTATGTCGGTTCAACAGCTATTGGAGATCCAGCATTTGGATTATTTTCAGGAAATAATGCTGCCGCTGAATCTTTGGCGCAACGCGGTTTTAGCCAAAGTATGCAGCCCGGAGATATATTCTCTGTGGTAATTGGACATACATCAACAATAAATGGAGAACTTGGACTAGTTTTATTAGATGGTAGTACTGTTGTTTTAACGCTAAAGTACGTTCAATTTGCGGCTAGTTGGGTTTTAAACGATGGTGGTAGCGATTTTGCAATCGCCCAAGGATTTAGTGCAAATACAAGTCTAACTTTTACATTTACCTACGAAGGAAACAATCAATATTCTTATTCTTTTGGTAGTGCATCAGGAAGTAATTTCACCTTCAATGGTACTGTTACTAACATTGATGGTGTAAGATTTTTTGATATTAATCAAGGGCCTGGTGAAAACTTTGGTATTAATAATCTGAGTATCCAGCGTCCGACTTTTACAACTATTGCAAATGGTAGTTTCAATGATGGAGCGACTTGGGAAAATGGTGATATTCCAGACGGTCAAGGCCGAGTAATTATTAATCATGATGTAACTGTAGCTGAAGATCAAAATTTAGTGGCAACAGATTTAGAATTAGGAGGCTCAGGTAGTTTAACAATGAATTCAGTTAGCAACAATTATTCAAGTTTAATTGTAGATAATGTATCTGGAAGCGGAACTGTAAGTTACAATCGATTTGTAAATTCTAGTGCTAATGGTAATGATCTAATTTCATCACCATTACCTGGTGAAGACTGGGCCGATTTTTTACTTTCAGGTACTAACGAAGTCGATTTATTAGACGATGGAGGAGTGCCAACTAAAACTTATGCCTTTGCGCCATTTGACAAATCTGCTTCTGATTATGTCAATTTCGATGAAAACACTACTGCATCATTAGGTTTAGGTACTGGATATCGAGTTGCCACTGATGCCGGTACAACCTTAAGATTTACCGGTACACCATTAAATGGAACTCAATCCGTTAATATAGTTGATACTGGTAGTAGTTTTGCTGACTGGAATCTTATTGGAAATCCATACCCTTCCTATGTTAGTATGCTAGATTTCTTAAATCATGAAGTTGATACGGGTGTTAGAAACATAGACTTATTGGAGAGTGCATCTGGAATTTATGGTTATGATGGCGATGCTTCCGACGGCTGGACAGTGATTACTTTAGCCAATGCTGGCGCTCAACTATTTGCTCCTGGTCAAGGCTTCTTCGTAGCTGCGGATGGTTCAGGAACGCTGATTGCCGATTACGACCTTGAGTTTACGAACGCTATGCGTTCTACAGGTAGTAGCGATGACTTTATTTTAGGAAGAAATAGCAGTAGTAACTTAACATTCTCTAAAATCAATATTAGTACGGCTACGAGTTCATATAACACAGAAGTTTACTTCGACGCCAATGCAACTTTAGGTTTAGACCCTGGATATGATGCTGCAATTTTTGGTGGCTCTGCACCAGCTTTCTCAATTTACTCACATCTAGTTCAAGATAATACAGGTATTCCTATTGCATTACAAGCCGTTGGTCTAACAGACGTAACCAATGTAACTATCCCATTGGGCGTCAATTCCAATGCAGGAGAAGAACTTACTTTCGACATGTCTTTCTTTTCACTTCCGGCTAATGTAGAAGTCTATCTTGATGATAATGTTGAAAGCACATCAACATTATTAAATTCGTCAGATTATGTTATAACGCCATCATCGAATTTGAATGGCACCGGACGATTTTTCCTGAGATTTGTTGATAATTCATTATCTACACCAGAGAATTCCCTTGAAAGTTTGTCAATTTATACAGATCAAGGTAGTCGATCAATTCATGTAGCGGGTCAAATATTAGACAACACTATTGCCAATGTTTATGACATCCAAGGTCGATTAATATTGAGTAAAGCATTAGACAGCGACCTAAGATCACAAAGTATTGATGCACAGTCATTAGGTACTGGTATTTACGTGGTAGAATTGTCTAATGGAAACCAAAAGAAAGTAGAGAAAATAATTTTAAAATAGAATCAAATAATTATATGAATAATTATTGAGTGGGTTTGCTAGCGGACCTGTTTTAGTCAAAATCGTGGCGTCAACTCACTCAATAATTTATAAACAATTTATTTTTAATAAACCTTATTATATTTATATCGTTAAATAAATAATTTTATTATTTTTGAACCAAATCTAGGCTTGGCCATGAAACACAACAACACCACTGATAAACTAACACGCAAAGATGCTATTAAGAAAATGGGCAAGTATGCTGCATTGACTGCAGTAGGTACTTTCGTGATTTTAAATCCACTTAAAGCACAATCGTCTTCACCTCCAGATCCGGGAGGGAATCCATTTGATTAATTCTTAATTTATTTTGAATAACCATTTAGCACCAACATATCAAGTTCAGTTCGGTGGTTATTGGATATTGTGGTATTCCTCATCAAATAATTATAGTGTTGTTGACAACGAATTCAAAATGCTATTGGAAGCATATTTAAATGCAACTTCTGTTGAAGCCTTTTCCTTAGAATTACCTGAATTCGACACCGTCTCGGATCCTCGTAATATTTCAGAAAGCCTGCATGTATATTTAGAACAGTGTAATCTGCAAGATTCGGAAAAGAAAGACCTAAACTTTGAATTTGAAAATTCAAAAGCTAAAATCAAGAGATTTTATAGCATTCGAGATCAAATCATTCAAATTAACTACGACTCGGAACTCGTAGAAAAAACGATTCACCCTTCAATTGCCTATTTAGAACGATCTGAAATTCAACCAACCAATGCAATTTTTGATGTTTATTTAGATAAAGAACACCTTTGTCTATTTAAGAATAATAAACTTATAACTGCGGTTCCAAAGCGCCAATACCATTTATTACAGGGTAAATTCATAATGAATCTTTTATCCTTAATTCATAATAAGAAGGAAAGTGAATGGTTAGGGACTTTTCACGGGTCAACAATTTCAAATGGTAACAGCTCAATCTTACTAGTTGGTGCCTCGGGTAAAGGAAAAAGTACCCTATGTGCGTTACTTTCTGTCCATGGTTTTGAACTGGTTGCAGATGATGTTTCACCAATGTTATCTGAAGATGGAAACATCTATTATAACCCTTCAGCAATTTCGATTAAAGAGGGCTCTTTTGATATTTTAAATCCAATCATCGCTCAATTTGATCAACTGCCAGAAACAGTTTTCAATAAGACTAAAGGAAAACTCAAATATCTCCCTTGTAAACAACCTTCAAACATCAGCTATCCTTGCAAAGCTATCGTAATGGTTAATTATGAAAAAAGTGCTGAAACTGTTTTAGAATCAATCACAGTAAAAGAACTTTTGGAAACCTTAATTCCAGAATCCTGGATATCACATCGTCCACAACATTCTAAACAATTTTTAGATTGGTTAAAAAGTGTCTACTTTTATAAACTAACGTACAGTGAAACTGAATCTGTTATTGACAAAATGGTTTCCCTTTTTGAAGAATCAGATCGCAATTAGTTTTGTTTTTACCTTCAGTAATTAAAAACACAAAATGGCTAATCTAGCTACTATATACCAGCATATTGCCGATATCCTTAGTTTCGAAAATTCTTCGAGTGCACTGGAATCAAAACTCAGTGATTCAAAATTTAACTGGGATGATATTGTTGTTGAAGGAAGCAGGCATTTAATGCTCCCTGCCATTTATTGTAGGTTGAAGCAAAAAGAATTGACACATCTTTTACCCATTGACCTTAAAGACTACTTAAAAGAAATTACACAACTTAATAAGGATAGAAACCTTGCTATTATTCGCCAGATTAAAGAGGTATCCGAGTTGTTTAATAATCATCTAATTGACTACGTATTTATTAAAGGTACAGCATTGCTAATGTCTGAAACATATGGCGATATCTCTGAACGAATGCTAAATGATATTGATATTTTAGTAAATACAAATCATTTAAAAGAATCCTTTGAATTACTAATTAAAGAGGGCTATTACCCTTCTAAGCAGACGCTAAAAGAAATCCATTTTGAACATAGGCATTTACCCAGACTAAAAACCGATCAGTTTATTTGTGCCATAGAATTGCATGGCAAGCTTTTTAAAAAAAATAATCACTTATCCATAGAAGAAGTATTGTCTCAAAAGGAGCGTATTAATAAGGTTTTCGTACCGTCTAAAAGGCATCTTATTGAACACAATATTCTTAATTATCAAATTAACGATAATGGTTATTTTTTCAATGCAATTAGTTTCAGATCTGCGTTCGATACAGTGTCACTTTTACAATCTGAAGGCTTATTTTCAGATATTAATTCAAATAAATACACAAAAAGATACTTTAACCTAATCGCCTTATTCTTTGAGGATATATCGGCTAGGCATATCAAAACCAACCAAACCTTCATTACTACATTTTATCGTTTCAAATTGAAACATATTAGGTTTTATAAAATTTGGCATCGATTTTTGTCGTTCATTCATTTTTTTGGTGTTGTATTGGGTAGACTCCCTCATTTCTTCACTAATAGCGCATATAGAGCCGCACTTTTAAAGGATAGAAAACGTATTTTCGGTCATTTTAAGTCTGTTTTCGGAAATTCTTAAAGACCTAAAACAAAATTCAATAAATAACTTTACTCCATTATTTGTTTTATAAACCATAAAGTTTAACTTTGATAATCAAAATAGCACGTTTAATGAGAAAATTAGTTTTACTTTTAACTTTATTATTGGCGTTTTCATTTAATTCAAATGGACAAGCCAGTAGAAGCGACAAGGAGTGGTTCGCAAGCGTTGGTCTCAACGCGATTAATAGTCAAGGAACGCGATCTCCGGTAGGCAAAATGGATGAATGGGCTATTAATATCCCCATTTCACTTGCAGTAGAAGTTGCTTGGACTTCTGGCCTATCTATCGAACAGTCGTTTACTATTAATTCCTTTTCAGAAGGTGACATCATTGATAATGGTGTTTTAAGAGAAGATTTTACATACTTTTCATTCGATACACATGCCAAATATTATTTTGGTAAGCATATTTTCCCTCAAGTAGATTGGATTGATTTTTATGGTAATGCCGGAGTTGGATTTTTTAATATTGATGAAACAAACGTCTCGCTTAATTTAGGTGGTGGTGTATTGTTTTGGCTCAATAGAAGACAAACCATTGGTATCAGAGCACAGGTAATTGGTAAATTTGCTTTAGACCATTCTGAAAGCGGATTTGACAATAACCATTTCCAAACCCATCTTCAGGCGATATTTGCATTATAATACTTAGAATCTATATAGAAAAAGGCGCTCATTAAAGCGCCTTTTTTATTGTTGTATAGCTTCTTATTAAGACTCGCTCAATAGATTATCAAAATACTGAATGGTATGTTGTAAGCCTTCGCGTAGATTCACCTTAGGCTCCCAACCATTGAGTTCTTGTTTTGCCAAACTAATATCTGGTCGGCGTTGCATAGGATCATCTTTTGGTAACGGCAAATAGGTGATTTTTGATTTTGAACCGGTTAATTCAATTACCTCATCAGCTAATTTAAGCATGGTGAATTCACTAGGATTACCTATGTTAACAGGTCCTATAAATTCATCTCGAGTATCCATCATACGGACAGTTCCTTCAATTAGATCATCAACATACTGAAAACTCCTGGTCTGAGTACCATCTCCAAATATGGTTATATCATCTCCCCTTAATGCCTGAACTATAAAGTTCGACACTACTCTACCATCTTGAGGATGCATTCTAGGACCATAAGTATTAAAAATTCTAATGATCTTTATTTTTACATCATTCTGATTATGGTAATCCATAAACAAAGTTTCAGCACAGCGTTTACCTTCATCATAACAAGATCTAAGCCCAATAGGGTTTACATTGCCCCAGTAACTTTCTGGTTGTGGATGCACCGTAGGATCACCATATACCTCACTCGTAGATGCCTGTAATATCTTTGCTTTTACACGTTTGGCAAGCCCTAACATATTAATTGCACCCATTACAGAGGTCTTCACCGTTTTTATTGGGTTATATTGATAATGAACTGGTGAAGCCGGACAAGCAAGGTTATAAATCTCATCAACTTCAACCATATAAGGATTTGTAATATCGTGACGCACCAATTCAAAATAATGATGATCCATCAAATGCTCGATATTACGTTTAGAACCTGTAAAATAATTGTCTAAACAGATAACTTCATTGCCTTCGTTTAGTAGTCGTTCGCAAAGGTGAGAGCCTACAAATCCGGCACCTCCTGTTATCAATATTTTTTTCATTGGTTCAAATGATTAATTAACCAAAAATAACGCTTATTTCTTACACTTCAGTATCCTGCAAATCTAAAATTCAGCATTTGTCTTACATACTTATACAGCTCAGGAAACCTCGACCTAAACTCCGTCGGTGTTTCGATGAAATTTTCTAATATCACCGCGAAAAATTCATAGTGATTTGTATAGGCATAGGCTCTGAAGTACTTAGAGGATATAAGTTCTTGTCTGACGTCTGGATTATTCTCTAAATAAGAAATGATCTCCTTAAAGCCTCTCTTGAAAATTTCACTACTTATATCATCATTACTAAATGCATTCAAGTGAATAGCATGGCCAAACTCATGGATTCCAAGGTTTAAATTATCGTCTCCAACATGATATCCCTTTTTGAAGTCTTCCCACGAAAATACAATTGCACCATGTTGAGGATTGGTTTCTCCTTGATGATAAGCATCATTTAATCTTGAATAATAAGCCTCGGGGTAAATGATGATCTTATCAAATAATTCTAATTTATACTTTCTAAACCCAAAGGTTAGCATCACTGCAGTAGCTGATATAAGAGTTGCCATTTTTTCACTAACATCTTGCCCATCTCTTCCTATAAAGTTTTTACTTTCTATGAAAGTGGCCAGTCGATGATGGAATATCTCCTTATCCTTCAAGCTTAACTTATTATAAAAACTAAACTCTTTGCGAAGTATACTTGACTGATTTATAGATATTTTTCTATTAGACAAAGGAAAGTTTAAAAAGAAGGGCTTTCTATACATATAAGCATATAATTGCTCAACATATATCATTATTCGTGCGAGAACGAACAAAGCTAGGGCTACCATCAAAATGTAGGGAAACTCCATATATAATGTAGGGTCAATTTCAGGAAGTTGGGTCTCCGGTAGGTTCATCATGGCTAAATATAGTATAAATTAAAAAACCTTACTGATGAAGAATAAATTTTATCGTTTTGACCACTGTAGGAGTATAGCTCCTAATTGCGCTCCGCCTTGAAAATAGCACAAACAAAAAAACGCTCAAGCGAGCTTGGCGTTTTTTCTTATTGGGCTATTTATTCGTGACCACGGTAGGATTCAAACCTACGACCGCTGGAGCCGAAATCCAGTGCTCTATTCAGCTGAGCTACGTGGCCATTATTTTGTGCCTAAGCCATTAATTTAGCCTTTACAATGGTAGAGATAGTCTTACCATCTGCTCTACCTGCTAATTCCTTATTAACAATTCCCATCACCTTACCCATATCTTTCATACCAGAAGCTCCGATCTCGTCGATGGTCATCACTACTACCTTTTCAATTTCTTCTTCGCTTAACGCTTCAGGTAAAAACTGACTGATCACTTCAGCTTGGTCTAATTCGGGTAAAGCCAAATCTTTTCGATCTTGCTCTAAATAAATTGCCGCACTGTCCTTGCGTTGTTTTACTAACTTCTGAAGTAATTTTAACTCTTCTTCTTCCGTTAACTCGTCTTTATCGCTTGACGATGTCAATGCTAACAATATGGCCGATTTAACCGCTCTTAAGGCTTCTAATGCCACCTGATCTTTTTCTTTCATGGCTGTTTTCATGGCAGCCATAACGTCCTGTTGTAAGCTCATTTCTGTCTTAATTAAATTGAATTGCGAAGATACTAAAAAAGTTAAGCGTAAATTAATTTTAAGTGGTAACAAAAAGCCCAAAAAGTTGGAGGGACCTTTTGGGCTTGACAAGGGTGAGTAAACACTTAACTTAAACTTGCTATTAATCTACGTTGTCGTGTAAAAATGAATTGTTACTTCTCAACTGAACATCATCATTATCATCTGTACCAACCGATAATCGAGAAGCATTGGTTTCTGATGAATGCTGTGCATCCTCTAAATTAACACCTTGTCTCTTGTAAGCAGGCTCTTTTTCTATTTCGTCAATTTTGGCATTATTGAACTTATAGTTAAAATCTTTCATGTGTTTTCTGCGCTCATTGGCTCTCGCCTTAATAAGTTCAGAAATTGGACTATTCATTGGGTCGATCTCATCTTCAGCTACCTCTTCGGTTTCTTCGGCTGGAAGAATCTTCTTCTCAAAAACGACTTCCTCTTTTACCTCAACATCTTTAGTTCCTGTATTCATTGATGATTCGAAGGTTTCAAAATCATCTAAAGCATAACGTTTTTCGCCTTCCTCATTTACTTCGGTTACAGCAATTATTTCAACAGGTTCATTGACATTCATGTCCTTTACCTCATCATCTAAACTAAAGAACATCTTTTCTTCAGCAGTCTCTGGCTCTTCAACTTTTTCTGGTTCTTTATTTGAAAGTGGCAAATCGAAGGTTAAAGTAATCTGCTCTTCAGGTTCTGATTCAATCGTTTCAGCTTTATTTTCAATAGGTGTAATTATGAATTCTTCTGCATCGACTTCAGTAGAAACCGAATCTAAAACCTCCTCATAAACCACATCCATATTTTTCAATAATTCTGTAGTTGGAATGATATCCATATCTGTAGTTACTTCAGATTCTAGATCATCTTCATCGATCAAAGTATGACGTACAATAGGATCTTCCTTCTTCTCCTCTAAAACAATATCGGGTGTTATGATCGCTGGTTCCTTTTCTTGAGTACTCACTTCTTCAATAACATCTTCTTCAAGGGCATGAATTACTTTTTTAGTTTCTGTATTGGAGATTTCGTTTTGTTGATCAATATTAAATCCGGTTGCAATAATAGTTACAGCAATTGCCTCTTGTAACGACTCATCCTCACCAACACCCATAATGATATTGGCACCATGACCTGCTTCATTCTGAATATGATCATTGATCTCGCCAATTTCATCGATGGTTATTTCCTGCGAACCAGAAACAATTAATAATAATACATTCTTAGCACCCGTAATCTTATTATCATTCAGTAATGGTGAATCCAAAGCTTTCATAATGGCTTCTTGTGCTCTCGTCTGACCTGAAGCTGTTGCTGATCCCATGATTGCAGTACCACTATTACTTAAAACGGTCTTAGCGTCACGTAAGTCAATATTCTGAGTATAGTGATGCGTTATTACTTCAGCAATACCTCTCGAAGCAGTAGATAATACTTCGTCTGCTTTTGAAAAGCCTGCTTTAAATCCAAGGTTACCATATACCTCACGAAGTTTGTTGTTATTAATAACAATTAATGAGTCCACATGCTGTCTAAGGTTTTCAATACCTCGTTGAGCTTGCTCGTTACGCATTTTACCTTCAAACTGAAAAGGCATAGTAACAATTCCAACGGTTAGAATATCAAGTTCCTTAGCCATCTTAGCAATAATAGGTGCCGCACCAGTACCAGTTCCTCCACCCATACCTGCGGTGATAAAAACCATTTTAGTATTGGTATCGAGCATTCTACGGATGTCTTCTAAACTTTCTACAGCAGCTTGCTCACCAACATCGGGGTTGGCACCTGCACCTAACCCTTCAGTTAGGTTAACACCTAATTGAATTTTATTAGGCACACCGCTATTTTGAAGTGCTTGAGCATCTGTGTTACAGATCACAAAATCAACGCCTTTAATTCCTTGTTGAAACATGTGATTGATAGCGTTGCTACCGCCACCGCCAACACCAATGACTTTAATGACGTTTGACTGATTCTTAGGCAAATCAAATGAGATACTTCCAAATTCGTTGTTGTTACTCATATTTTTTGAGATTATGGGATTTTATATATCTTGATTAATTAATTCTTTTATTCTGCGTTATCTAAAAATTCCTTAACACGTTCGGTCAATTTATCTAAGAATGAACGTCTTTCCTTTCTTGGCTCTTCAACAATTTCTTCTTGCTCTTCGGTTTCAGAAACTTCCAATTCTGCTGCATTCTGAATAGTTTCTTCTATCTCCTCTGCCTTTTTTCGTTCTTGTCGTTTTAAGCCATCCATCACCAAACCAACTGCCGTAGCATATAAAGGACTGGCAATATCTTCATCACTATCTCCTGCTAAATGCTCGTTAGGATAACCAATTCTGGTATCCATTCCTGTGATATATTCCACAAGTTGTTTTAAGTGCTTTAGTTGACTTCCGCCACCTGTTAAAACAATACCGGCAATGAGTTTCTTCTTTTGCTCCTCATGACCGTAATTCTTTATTTCTACATAAACTTGTTCAACAATCTCAACCACTCTTGCATGGATGATTTTAGACAAGTTTTTTAATGTGATCTCTTTTGGCTCTCTACCTCTTAAACCAGGTATAGATACAATTTCGTTATCCTTGTTTTCTCCCGGCCATGCCGAACCAAACTTGATTTTCAATAGTTCGGCTTGCTTTTCGATGATTGAACAACCTTCTTTGATATCTTCGGTAATCACGTTTCCTCCGAAAGGAATCACAGCTGTATGACGGATAATTCCATCCTTGAATACCGCAAGATCTGTTGTTCCACCTCCTATATCTATCAAAGCAACTCCAGCCTCTTTTTCTTCCTGACTTAAAACAGCATTTGCAGATGCTAAAGGTTCTAAAGTGATGCCTTCTAATTCTAATCCGGCACTCTTTACGCACCTTCCAATGTTTCTGATAGAAGACACCTGACCTACAACTACATGGAAATTAGCCTCTAATCTTCCTCCATACATGCCGATTGGTTCTTTTATTTCGGCTTGCCCATCAACTTTAAACTCTTGTGGTAGGACATGAATAATTTCTTCACCTGGCAACATCACTAATTTATGAACCTGATTGATCAATCGATCAATATCCATCTCATCGATCACAAGTTCAGAATTTGGTCTGGTGATATAATCGCTGTGTTGTAAACTTCTAATATGCTGACCAGCGATACCAACGGTTACCTCTTCAATCTTTTCTGACGCCGCAGCTTCAGCTTCTTGTACCGCCTGTTGAATAGATTGAATAGTTTGCGTAATATTATTAACTACACCACGATGTACACCTAGGCTTTTTGACTTGCCTACACCCAGAATTTCTAACTTTCCATACTCATTTTTGCGCCCAATCATGGCCACAATTTTTGTAGTTCCAATATCTAAACCTACCGAAATATTCTGCTTGTCCATAGTTTATCTTTTGGTGCAAATAACTTGTTTATCAAATTTGAGATTAACCCGTTTGTAATTATTCAAAATATTATCCTTTAAGGCCTTTTGATAAAAGGCTTTAAAATTATTTATCTTCTTTTCAAGCATTTTTAGAGTTCCGACATGAACAATAAAATCGCTTTTTCTAATTTTAAAATCAATGGTTTTATCGTCATTCTGACGAATTTCAATGACATGTTTTTTTAAGAATTCATCCTCATCAACGGCTTTAGCAAACTGAAAAACTGTTTCGAGATTATTCTTCTTAACATTACCAGTAACTAATGGTACTCTTGCTGCATAATTAGATGACAAAGGCATGTATGAACCCTCATCATCGATATAATATGACGCATTAGTATGAACTCTTGCAATAGGTCGTTTTTGTTCAATTTCTGCCGAAAGCTCACCGTTTACGGACATAAACACTTCTGCTTTCTTTATCATTGGATTAGAATTTAGGGCGGTTTCTAACTCGTTCAAATCTATAATATCTTTGGGTTGTCCCGTAACAGTCTGTTGATTTTGTATTAACAATTTACTAACAGTTGATTCGCTCACGAACAATTTATTTTCTCCCAAGAATTCAATGTTCGGTTCTGCTACTTTTCGATGGTCATTTCGGTATTTTGAAAACGCAAATAATCCGCCGACAAGAATCAGTAACCCAATGATTTTTATGTAGTTATAATTAATTCGCAATGCTAAATGCGTCTTTTATATGTTTAACTTCTTCTCCAATATCGCCAGCACCAAGTGTTAAAACCACTTGAGCGTCTGACATTTTTATGGCCTGGATCAATTCAGGCTTCGAAACCAGTTTTTTATTTGAATTTTGAATCTTTTCTAATAACCATTCCGAGGTTACTCCTTCAATTGGCAGCTCTCTTGCCGGATAAATATCCAGTAGTATTATTTCATCGAATTTTGAAAGGCTCTGAGCAAATTCTTCAATGAAATCTCTTGTTCTGCTGTACAAATGCGGTTGAAAAATTGCAAGAACCTTTGTGTTAGGATACATTTCCCGAACGGCCTGATGCACGGCATTGATCTCTTCCGGGTGATGCGCATAGTCATCCACGAAAACAAAATCATTAGTCTTGATCTGGTATGTGAATCTTCGTTTAACACCTTTATAAGATGCTAAAGCCTTGGCGAGCTGGTTGTGAGGGCAACCAAAGTCAACAGCCATCGCCAAGGCGATTGTTGCATTCGACAAATTATGTCTACCAGGTAGGTTAAATCGAAAGTCTTTATAGAGTTCAGTTGGTGTTTGAAGGTCAAACACATAACTGCCATTTTCTATTCTTACGTTTTTTGCATTATAGTCTGAATTGTCCTCAATACCGTAGGTTGTTCCTTCGAGCGGCAATCCATTTTTTATAAATAATTGTCCTTCAGGTTTAATACATTCTGAAAATTCCTTGAAGGTTTTTGCAAGCTCTGAACTATCACCATAAATGTCGAGATGATCAGCATCCATTGAGGTAATACATGCCAAATCTGGTGATAGAGTTAGAAATGAACGGTCAAATTCATCAGCCTCCACAACCGTTACTTCAGTGCCTTTCAAAATGAGATTAGAGTCGTAATTTTCACTAATGCCACCCAAGAACGCGGTAACAGGTATATCGCATTCATACAATAAATGCCCTAGAATACTCGTGGTTGTTGTTTTCCCGTGAGTGCCAGCAACTGCCAAACATGTGGTTTGTTTAGTAATTTCACCCAATACCTTTGAACGTTTGTGAACTTCAAAATTGTTCATTAAGAAATAGTTCAATTCTGAATGCGACTTAGGGATGGCCGGCGTGTAAACAACTAAGGTGTTTTCCTTATTGAGATATTTAGGATCAATCGCAATAATATCATCAGTAAAATGAATATAAACTCCTAATTCTTGCAATGCCTTGGTAATATCTGAAGGCGTTTTATCATAACCCGCTACATGCTTTCCTTTAGCCACAAAATACCGTGCAAGCGCGCTCATACCGATACCTCCAATACCAATAAAATAGACGTTATTTATAGCTTTTATATTCACTTATTTCTTCAATAATTTTTCAACTTCATCAACAATGTCATTGGTGGCATTTACCAGTGCTAATGCTTCGATATTTTCGCTCAGTGTTTTTCGTTTTTCGTCATTGGTTATTAATTCTGAAAACTGAGTCTGAAATTCCGATTCCAAATCATTCTCTCTTATTAAAATGGCCGCATTCTTATCAGCAATAGACTTGGCATTTTTAGTCTGATGATCCTCAGCAACATTGGGCGACGGAATAAAAATTGTAGGTTTTCCCACAATACATAATTCTGAAACTGAGATGGCTCCTGCTCTGGAGATAATAACATCTGCCGCAGCATAAGCCATGTCCATATTGTTTAAAAAAGCGTGCACCTGAACATGCTTTAATTCGTTATGTCTTTTATATTGCTGATAATACAACTTACCACATTGCCATATCAATTGAACGTTATTGGCTTCGAAGAACTCTAGGTTGTCTTCAATCAATTCATTAATTCGTCTTGCTCCTAAGCTTCCACCTAAAACCAGTAATGTATGCTTGCTATGAATTAAAGTAAAGGCATCTTTACCTTCAATGTGTTTACTTTTTACTTCAAGCAGATCTTTTCGGATTGGGTTTCCGGTGAGTCTAATTTTATCTTTAGGAAAGAATTTTTCCAATCCTTCATATGCAACACAAATCGTATCTACTTTTTTGCCAAGTAGCTTATTCGTAATTCCTGGATAGGAGTTTTGCTCTTGAATAAGGCTAGGAATATTTTTTGACGATGCGACTTGTAATAATGGTCCACTTGCAAATCCTCCTGTTCCGATTACAGCATCTGGACTGAATGATCTTATAATTTTTCTTGAACGCAATAAGCTAGACAGCAGTTTGAACGGAAATGCTAAATTCTTTAAACTTAGTTTTCTTTGAATACCAGAGATCCAAAGGCCTTCAATTTTGTAACCTGCCTGTGGTACCTTATCCATTTCCATGCGATCAGATGCTCCTACAAACAGAAACTCCGCATCCGGATAACGCGATTTCAATTCATCTGCGATAGCGATTGCAGGATAAATATGACCTCCTGTTCCGCCGCCCGACAATATGAATTTATAGTTACTCATCAAATAGTTTCGCTTAAAATGTCTAATGGATTTACTTCATCCGTTGATTCTTGATCTTTGATTTCTTGGCGTTTGGCACTTACACTCAATATGATTCCTATGGCTAGGCAAGTCATCCAAATGGAGGTTCCACCACTACTAATAAGCGGTAATGTTTGTCCGGTTACGGGGAACAATTCCACCGCAACAGCCATATTAATTAATGCTTGAAAAACAATCGGCAAGCCTACACCTAGCACCAATAGTCTACCAAAGACCGTATCTGACTTTTGTGAGACAATGACAATTCTGAATAGCAACCATGAATAGAGCACCAATAAGAACATTCCACCTAGCAATCCGTACTCCTCTATAATTATAGCAAAAATGAAATCTGAAGACGACTGAGGTAATAGATATTTCGTCGGACTCTTACCAGGCCCTAATCCGAAAACCCCACCTGAGGCAATGGCTGTTTTTGAACGCTCAATCTGATAATCGGCTTCAGTATCTTCAGCATTAGAAAAATTTTCTATTCGGCTCATCCAAGTGTCTACACGGTTAGGCATAGCTTCTGGAAAAGCCTTTGCAACTAAGACAAACATTACGAGAGATATTATTCCTGCACCGATAATAATGGTTAAATATTTTATAGGATAGCCCCCAATAAAGGTCAGCATCATCACCATGGTAAAAATGATCGCTGTTGTTGAAAAGTTGGCAGGTAGAATGAGAATTAAAACAAGAAACACCGGAACCCAAAGTGGTAAGATGGTCTCATTAAATGAAATGGCCTTGTCTCTTATTTTTGATAGATAACGTGCAACATAAACCATTAAAACTACTGCGGCGAGCGTTGATGTTTGGAAAGACATATTTACCACAGGAATATTGATCCATCGACTCGTGTTGGTGCCTTCTGTATTGGTTGACCCTTGCAGTATCGTAATGAGTAACAATACTAAAACCACAGGAATCAAAATCATAGAAAGCCCCTTGAAGTATCGATAAGGAATCTTATGAACAGCAAACATAATAGCAAATCCTAACGACAAATGCACAAAATGTTTCACGAAAAATGAGAAGGTATTTCCGCTTTCGCCATAATCTGCCAAATTACTCGCAGCACTATACACAGGTAGAAAGGAAAAAATAGCCAATAAGGTGGCTATTGCCCAAATGGCTCTATCTCCTTTTATCTGTGAAAATATGTTTTGCATTGTATCTTTTTTATCTACAAAACTAGTTAACTATACTTTATAAATTACGCACGGCATCTTTAAATTGACGTCCTCTATCTTCATAATTTTCAAATAGATCGAAGCTTGCGCAAGCAGGTGATAATAAAACGTTGTCACCAGCTTCTGCCACCTTATAAGCGATTTTTACAGCTTCACTCATATATTGTGTTTCAACGATGATATCTACTAAATTTCCGAAGGCTTCAAAAAGCTTTTTATTGTCTACGCCAAGACATACAATAGCCTTTACTTTTTCATTCACAAACGGATAAAGCTCGTTGTAGTCGTTGCCTTTATCAACTCCACCAACAATCCATACCGTTGGGGCATCCATGCTTTCTAACGCGAAATAAGTAGCATTAACATTGGTAGCCTTAGAGTCATTGATGTATTGAACTTTGTTGATTCTTAGGACATGTTCTAATCTGTGTTCTACTCCCTGGAAATTTTCTAAACTCTCACGTATGGTTTGTTTTCTAATTTTTAGTAAGTGTGCCACAGTTGAGGCCGCCATTGCATTCTTAATGTTGTGTTTACCTTCTAATGTAATGTTCTCTGTTGGCATAATTATTTTGTTGTTATCTATGGTTATTATTATTTCTTTATTGTTGTAATAGGCGCCTTCTTCAATAACTTTTGTTAATGAAAAGGGCAATTTTTTGGATTGAATTTGATGCTGATCTAGCCAGTTTGAAATAACCTCATCGTCTGCATCATATATGAAATAATCATCAGGCGTTTGGTTTTCAACTATTCTGAATTTTGAAGCGATATAATTTTCAAACTTATAATCGTAGCGATCTAAATGATCTGGTGTGATATTAGTGAGAATCGCAATTTTTGGTTGAAATAGATCTATATCATCAAGTTGAAAACTGCTCACTTCTAAGACGTAATTCTGATGGTCTTTTTCAAGAATTTGCTTTGCGAAACTATCTCCAATATTCCCTGCTAAACCAACATCGAGTTCTTGCTTAAGCAAGTGATGCGTTAAGGTTGCAGTAGTAGTTTTACCATTACTACCCGTGATAGCAACAAGCGTTGCGTCGGTATAGTTTGAAGCAAATTCAATCTCTGAAACCACTTTTATTCCAGCTTCTCGAATTTTTTTTACCAAGGCCACCTTATCAGGTATGCCAGGGCTTTTCATTACGAGATCAGCGTTCAGAATCTTCGACTCTGTATGCTGTTCATCTTCAAATTCAATCTCATTATTTAAAAGAACGTCCTTGTAGGTTTTCTTAATTTTTCCGTTATCTGAAACAAAAACCTTATATCCTTTTGCTTTCCCCAGTAGTGCTGTACCTACACCACTTTCTCCACCACCGAGTACGACTAACTTTTTCATTATCTAATCTTCAAGGTCACGATTGATATGATGGCCAATAGTATTCCTATGATCCAAAATCGTGTTACAATTTTACTCTCGTGATATCCTGATTTCTGATAGTGATGATGCAATGGCGACATTTTGAAAATTCGCCGGCCCTCACCATATTTCTTCCGTGTATATTTGAAATAGCTCACCTGTAACATGACCGATAAATTTTCAGCCAAGAAGATTCCACACAATAATGGAATAAGCCATTCTTTTCTTACAGCTATTGCAATTACTGCAATGATGCCACCAATAGTTAAACTACCCGTATCACCCATAAATACTTGAGCCGGATAAGCATTGTACCATAAAAATCCAACTAATGCTCCTACGAATGCTGCGATGTATATCGTGATCTCTTCAACCTGCGGGATATACATTATATCGAGGTACTTTGAGAAGATGATATTACCCGAAACCCACGCAAAAATTCCTAGTGTAAGCACCACAATGGCCGAAGTTCCTGCGGCCAAACCGTCAATTCCGTCCGTTAGATTGGCACCGTTTGAAACTGCTGTTACAATGACGATACTCACCAATATGAAAATGACCCATGCGTAGCTTTCTAAATCCGGACTGATCCACGTAATAAGATCAGAGTAATCGAACTCATTATTCTTCACAAATGGAATGGTTGTTTTGGTAGATTTGATGGCCTCGTCAAAAAGTTGAGTTTCTGGTAGATTTGGGTTTTCAGCTAAAAGAGCACGTTGCTCCTGAATAGGTAATTCTTCTTTTATCGTGACGTCTTCATGGAAATAAAGTGTTAGTCCGACGATTAGTCCCAAACCAACTTGCCCAAGCACTTTAAATTTCCCCTTAAGCCCTTGTTTGTCATTTTTAAACTTCTTGATGTAATCATCGATAAAACCGATAGTACCCATCCAAAGTGTGGTAATTATCAGAAGGATGATGTATATATTTTCGAGCTTGGCTAATAATAAAACAGGCAGCAATGTTGCTAAAATGATGATAATACCACCCATTGTTGGTGTTCCGGCTTTTTCAACCTGACCTTCTAAACCAAGATCTCTAATAGTTTCGCCAACTTGCTTCCTGCGTAAAAAATTGATAATTCGCTTTCCATAAATGGTTGAAATCAACAACGACAAAATAATTGCCATAGCTGCTCTAAAGGTTAAGAACCCAAAAAGTGAAGCTCCAGGAAACTGGAATTGTTGCTCGAGATATTCAAATAAATAATACAGCATCTACTTTTGCAGTTGTTTTAAAAATTCTTGTACGGTTTTATAATCATCAAAATCAAATCGCTCACCTTTGATCTCTTGGTAGGTCTCATGACCTTTGCCAGCAATTAATATGATATCTTTAGAGTCTGCCATCTGACAGGCTGTTTTGATCGCTTGTTTTCTATCGGTTATTGATAAAGTCTTTTTGAAATTTTGTGGCTCCACGCCCTTTTCCATATCTTCGATGATAGCTTCGGGTACTTCACTTCGTGGATTATCGCTTGTGAAAATGACCTTAGTACTTAATGCCGAAGCGATATGTCCCATTTTTGGGCGTTTAGCCTTATCACGATCACCACCACAGCCCACAACTGTTATCAGTTCTTCATTTTTAGTTCTGATACTATTGATGGTTTCCAATACATTTTTTAGGGCATCTGGAGTGTGTGCATAGTCAACTATAGCCGTAATCTTCTCATCTGAAACGAAATATTGAAAACGACCTGAGACATTATCGAGTTCACTAATTAGCCTAAGTATTTCGTCTTTTTGAAGTCCTAAAAGTTCAGCTGCTCCGAAGATTGCTAGAATGTTGTATGCGTTGAAACTTCCAATGAGGCGTGTCCATAATTCATTGTCGTTCACTTTTAATAACAAACCACCAAATTCATTTTCTAGGATTTGCGCTCTATAATCTGCATAGTTCTTTAGGGCATAGGTGTATTTCTTCGCTTGTGTATTTTGAAGCATAACCAAACCATTCTTATCATCCATATTAGAAAGCGCAAAGGCATCTTTAGGCAGATAATCGAAGAACGATTTTTTGACATCGCGATACTCCGCGAAAGTATTGTGGTAATCTAAATGGTCGTGTGATAAGTTGGTGAATATGCCACCTGTAAACTTCAGACCTTCAGTTCTACTTTGATGAATTCCATGAGAACTTGCTTCCATGAAACAAAATTCAACACCTTCATCATTCATTAACTTTAGGTATTTATTGATGGTTAATGAATCTGGGGTCGTATGCGTTGCAGGATAAACCGTATCGTCGACCATAATTTTCACGGTAGACAACAGGCCTACCTTGTACCCGGCCTTTTTAAAGAGTTGATACAGCAAACTCGTAACCGTAGTTTTTCCGTTCGTTCCAGTAACCCCAACTAACTTCAAATTCTCTGAAGGATGCTCATAATAATTAGCAGCCATATAAGCTAGAGCCTGATTAGAATTAGCAACTTCAATATAGGTTATACCATCTTCAAGCATTTCAGGAAGCGTTTCGCAAATGATTGTTTTTGCTCCAAGCTCGATGGCCTTTTCTATAAATCGATGACCGTCTGTTACAGTTCCAGTAATGGCAACAAAGACATCATCTGATTCAACTTTTCGGGAGTCGAATTCAATTTTATTGATCGAAATACTCGTGCTACCCACAACAGCATTGATCGTAACCTTGTACAATATGTCTTTTAATACATTCATAAAGCTTCTAAGACTATTGTTTGGTTGGGTTTTAGTTTTTGGTGACGTGCTACTGACTGTGATGTTATTGTGCCGGTACCTTTTAGGGTTACTTTCACATTAACCTCTAAGTTTTCGAGTAGGGCGATAGCATCCATGGCAGGCATCCCTATAACACCTGGCATTAACTGCTTATATTTCCGTGAGTTTTCGAAAAACTGTTCGTAGTCTTCATTTACCAGATTATTTTCAAAATCTAAAGTTTTAACATCGTCAATAATTGGTGTATCTGTATATATCTTCTGAGCAATTCTCTTAAAAACCGGACCCGAAACGTCAGCACCGTAGTAGCCGACTTTTGTACTTGGCTCATGAATGACTACAATGCACGAATACTTTGGATTGTCAGCTGGGAAATAACCTGCAAAAGATGAGATGTATTTCTTGTCTTTAATCCACACATCAAAGTTGGCATATTTGGTACGCGCAGTACCCGTTTTCCCTGCCATTGAAAAGGTTTCAGAATACATGCCTTTTCCCGTTCCACGAATCACAACATTTTTGAGGATATCCCTAATCTCAGCCAAGGTTTTATCAGAACAAATCTTTTTAACCAGAATTTCTTTCTCAAACACTTCCACCTCCTTATCAAAAGATTTAACCGACCTAATAAAACGCGGTTTAATAAGTTCGCCGTTATTGGCAATAGCATTGTAAAACGCTAAAGTTTGTAAAGGAGTCATTGTTAAATTGTACCCATAGGCCATAGAAGGCAATGCATTTCTACTCCAATTAGGAGCACCAGGTCTAGGTATATCTGGTGTTCCTTCACCTATAATTGAAACACCTAAGGGCTGATTCAATTTCCATTTACTCAAACGATCTAAGAATTTTTCAGGATTTTTTGAATAATGATCATCTACTATGGTAGCTAAACCAATATTTGATGATAACTCTAATGCCTGAGCTGCGGAAATTTTACCAAATCCACCAGTACGTGAATCGCTAATGGTTCTACCATAGAAATATTTGATTCCATTTTTAGTATCAACTATAGTAGACGTGTCAATCACCTTATCTTCTAAAGCAGCCATCAAAGCCATTGTTTTGAAGGTAGATCCAGGCTCATGGCTCTCGCCAACTGCATAATTTAACCGCTCATAATAGGCACCGCTAGACGTTTTTGCAAGATTTGAAATAGCTTTAATTTCACCAGTCTTAACATCCATAACCACCACACAGCCATGTTCGGCTTGGTATTTATCTAATTGTGATTTTAAGGAATGATGGGCTATATCCTGAATGTTAACATCGATAGTTGTATAAACATCCAAACCATCTTGTGGTTCTACCTGATCGAAATCTGCAATAGGCTTCCATTGCCCATTGCCAATCTTTTGTTTTAAGCGTTTTCCTTTCTTTCCACGCAAATATTGCACCCCAAAAGCGCCGTCAATACCTACTCTGGTTGCATAATTATTTTCATCAATACGCTCATATCCAATGGTTCGTTCAGCAATTTCACCCATAGGATGTTCGCGTCTTGTAGTTTGCTCTACAATTAATCCGCCGCCAATAGCCCCTTTATTTAGCAATGGGAAATTGCGCATTCGGATATAATCTGAATAGCTAATATTTCTTGCCAATAAAAAATATCGGTTCTTATTTCTTCGCGCTTTGCGAATGATGTCTTTGTAGTAAGAGGATGATTTTCCTTTGTAGGCCGAAAGTGAATCTGCCAGCCCATCTATATGCTCTTCAAATACAGCATCTTTAGCTTGAATGGCATCTATTCTAATGTCATATTTAGGAATTGAAGTTGCCAGAAGACTACCATCGGATGAATATACATTTCCACGATTGGGCTCGATATCGAAATCTTTAACTGTTCTTTTTTGCGCAAGGGCACGGTATTCGTCACCTTGAATAAACTGAATTGCACATAGCTTAAAGACTACAGCAAGTGCAAATACAAACATGCATCCTGCAACAAAATACAATCGATTTAATATGTTAGTTTCTGTTGTAGCCAATCTTAACCTATCTACTACTTTATTAATTAGTTTTTATATGGTGCACCAAAGAGTCACTAGTCTTCCTTTGCGCTTTTCACTTTTATTTTGGTTGGCGGGTTCTCTGAAATTTTAATACCCTTTTCTGCCATTTTATTTGTTATGGTCGATTCCATTTTTAATCGCATTAATTTTGAACGTCCATCTACAAAGGCCGACCTCAATTCCTTTACCTCATTTGTTAATCTTGCGATCTCGTGCACCTTGTTGTCAGCACTATGAGAGCTCGCTATCATAATTACGGCCAGAAACGAAATAAAAATGATGATGCGCCAATTTTTAAACGAATCATCACTGATTAGAAACTTTCCACGTAATATGCTGTAGATGTTTTTCTTCATATTTTTTCAGCAATCCGAAGCTTTGCGCTTCGTGCTCTACTATTCACTTTTATTTCTGATTCTGATGGTACTATAAGTCCTCCTACTTTTTTCAACGGCACTTCAAAATTTCCAAATACATCACGTTCAGGTTCACCTTCAAATAGTCCATTCCTAATAAACCGCTTCACTAATCGATCTTCTAAAGAGTGGTAAGAAATAAAGCTTAACCTACCGCCTACTTTCAATATTTCTGGCATTTGAACTAACAACTCCTTGAGCACCTCTATTTCCTGATTTACCTCAATTCGGATCGCCTGATAAATTTGAGCCAATACCTTATTTTCTTTTCTATGGTTCAGAAAGCGCTTAAGCACTAATTTTAGTTGCTGTGTGGTTTCAATGGGTGCAATTTTTCGTTCTGAAACAATCACTCTTGCCATAACAGGAGCTTGTCTTAATTCGCCATATTGCAACAAGACCGCCCTTAGTTGCTCTTCTTCATATTCATTGATTACTTCATAAGCAGACAGCTTGCTTTCCTGATTCATTCGCATATCTAGCTTCGCTTCGAACCGTGTTGAAAATCCGCGTTCAGCAACATCAAACTGATGCGACGAAACACCAAAATCTGCTAATACACCATCAACTTCTTTTACGCCATAAAATCTTAAGAACCTTTTTATATATCTGAAATTCTCATTAATGAGAACAAACCGATCATCTTCAATAACATTATTGAGAGCATCCTTATCCTGATCGAAGGCATACAACTTACCTTCTGGTCCCAAACGCGATAAAATCTCTCTACTATGCCCGCCGCCGCCGAAGGTGACATCTACATAAATTCCATCTGGTTTTATATTTAAACCATCTACTGTTTCTTTGAGCAGAACCGCATTATGATACTCCATTGTCATCATCATCTTGTCCCATCACTTCTTCCGCTAAATCCGCAAAATCTAGAGTGGCATCATCAATGGCTTGTTCATATTTCTCTTTATCCCAGATCTCAATGATATTTACCGCAGAAGCCAATACGACTTCTTTAGTAATCCCTGAAAACACAATAAGGTCTTTCGGAATTAGTAATCGCCCAGCATTATCTACCTCAACAACCTTTACGCCTGCTGTGAATCTTCTAATGAAATCGTTGTTCTTTTTTTTGAATCGATTGAGCTTATTAACCTTAGCCATAAGTGTGTTCCACTCAGACATCGGATACAACTCTAAGCAAGGCTGAAAAACAGCACGCTTCAAAACAAAGCCATCCTTCAGAGCTGCTGATAGCTGTTTCTTCAAAACTGCTGGTATCATTAGTCTGCCTTTGGCATCTGCTTTACACTCGTATGTTCCGATAAAAGAATTCAACGTTCTAGATTTCCCACTTTAACGAATTAGTTTCAAATATATTGAAAAAATTACCACATTTTACCACTCTTTCCCACTTTTGTTGATAAGTTTTAATTTTTACTATCTCAATGCTCTGGTAATTCAATAAGAATGTGAGGTTAGGGCGATCAAGAGGCGTGGTAATTTTCAACATTTCGGTTGATATCCTGAAATGATTAAGTGCATTGAAAGCCAATTATTGTATTTGTTTTAAAAAGGATTTAGTTATATTTGTTTTTAGACAAGCACTAACTTTTATAGATGGCACACCTTTTAAAAAAAGAAAAGGATTATAGATATATTGAAGTAGGAGAAGGCACACCAATCATAGTGCTCCACGGTTTAATGGGTGGACTGAGTAATTTTGATTCAGTAACCAACTTTTTTAGCAATAATGGGTATAAGATCATCATTCCTGAATTGCCTATCTACACCATGTCGCTTATTAAGACGAACGTTAAAAGTTTTGCTAATTACCTAAAGGATTTTATCGATTTCAAAGGCTTTGATAATGTAATTTTATTAGGTAATTCACTCGGTGGACATATTGGTCTTTATCACACAAAATTATATCCTGAAAAAGTAAAAGCTCTCATAATAACTGGAAGTTCTGGTCTTTATGAAAGTGCCATGGGTGGAGGTTACACGAAACGAAGTGACTATGAAGTTATAAAAAAGAAAGCCCAAGACGTGTTCTATGATCCTGCAGTTGCTACGAAGGAAATAGTAGATGAAGTTTACGAAACAGTAAATGACCGAAACAAGCTTGTAAAAACACTTGCTATCGCTAAAAGTGCTATTCGTCATAATATGGCGAATGACTTGCCAAAAATGCATACACCAACTTGTATTATCTGGGGTAAAAATGACACGGTTACACCTCCAGAAGTTGCAGAAGAATTTCATGAACTTTTACCAGATTCTGATTTGTTTTGGATAGATAAATGCGGACATGCTGCAATGATGGAACATCCAGATGAATTTAATACCATTCTCAATAAATGGCTTGAATCTAAAGGGCTTTAGATTTCAACTTTCTTTAAATTAAGGATTTCTAATCCAACGATTATATCATGAAAATAACTTCCGCTGAATTTGTAATGAGTAATTCTGATGTGGCCAAATGCCCTAAGAATCCTATTCCTGAATATGCTTTCATTGGACGTAGTAATGTTGGAAAATCCTCATTGATTAATATGCTGACCAATCGCAAAAGTCTAGCAAAAACTTCTGGGCGTCCTGGAAAAACACAATTGATCAATCACTTTATAATTAACAACAATTGGTTTCTTGTGGATTTACCTGGCTATGGTTATGCACGAGTTTCAAAGACTTCTAAAAAGACCTTTCAAAAGTTTATTACTAATTATTTTGAACAGCGCCAGCAGTTAGTTTCGGCATTTGTATTAGTTGATATTAGACATGAGCCACAGAAAATAGATCTAGAGTTTATGGAATATTTGGGCGAAAACGGCATTCCATTTGGAATTATCTTTACCAAGGCTGATAAACTTAAACCAAATGCCATAGACCGAAATGTTGAAAAATATGGCAACGTACTTTTAGAAACCTGGGAAGAACTTCCACCCTACTTTATAACCTCATCTTCAAAAAAGATCGGTCAGGATGAATTACTCGATTTTATTGAGGCTACAAATGAAGAAATTGAACAACTCAGAAACCAGTAATAGAGTGACTTAAGCTTTTACATCTAACGCGTCTCTTAGCGCGTTACCAACAAGCATAAAAGCCATAACTAATAACATTATACAAATCCCCGGAATCATTGCCAGATAAGGCTTTCCTAGAATAATATAATTGTAATGATCTTTAATCATTGCTCCCCAACTTGCCATTGGAGGTTGTGCTCCAATCCCTAAGAAACTAAGTCCACTTTCTATAAGTATAGCTGCTGCAAAATTTGCAGCGGAAATTACGATCAAAGGTCCAAATATGTTAGGTAGAATATGTTTCGTTATAATTCTATAATCACCAAATCCCAATGCTCTTGCTGCAGTAACGTATTGCATTTCTTTGGCGCTAATAATTTGCCCTCTCACCACTCTAGCAACTTCTACCCACATGGTAAGACCAACAGCAATAAACACTTGCCAGAAGCCTTTTCCTAATGCAAGGGTGATTGCGATTACTAATAAAAGTGTCGGAATTGACCAGGTAATATTGATGATCCACATAATGAAGGCATCAACCTTTCCGCCGTAATAACCTGCAAGACTTCCCATGAGAAGACCAACAACCAGTGATATAAATACGGCCACAAAACCTATAAAAAATGAAATTCGAGATCCTATTAAAATGCGGCTCAAATAATCTCTTCCGTATTTGTCGGTGCCAAAAATGAAACTGCGATTATCTATGTAATTTTTGTAGTTTGAACCAGGAAACTGACTTAACGCCACTTGCTTTTCTAAACCTTTCAATCCATCTGAAGCATATTCTACAAAGTGTAATTGATCGCCTTTAACTTCATAAGATTGAATAGGAACTTCAGTATCTGTATTATTTCTTCCGAAGAAAAACTTGGAGAAAAAATTCTGTTCAGATTCAATACCTGAAGGAATGGTTAACATCTGCACTTCAAAACCAGGAGATTCAGAATGAATAGACAAATGCATCTGATTGGCATTTTTTGAAGCATCTGGCGCAAATGCGTAGGCGAAGATTGAAATTAACCCAATGCAAGCAATTAATCCTAAACTAAAAACGCCCCAAAAGTTCTTTTTAAACTTCTGAAGCGCTAAGCTTGATAGTGAATTGTTTTGGTTTCCCATTCAATTATTAATTCTTCACATTCGCCACTTTGTTCTTTATAGCGTAAGTCATTTTAAGGTCGTTGAGCACGTTTAATGCCTCCTCAATGTAAACATCTTTAGCTAAACTCTGATGCCAACGTTTGCGCTTTTCTTTGAGTACAGAATCTTGCTCCATCAATTCAATTTCGTAAGGCAATGAATTAAAAGTTAGATTAGTAGTGTATTCTGAAAGCTTCTCAAAACGCTTGGCCTCCTCTTCATTTAATTCCATCTGCTTTTTATAGTCATCATAGTTGAGCGAGTAAATTTCTCGATCTCTAATTTTCTTCACCCATTGCGCATTTGCATCAATTAATTTCAATTGCTCGTTGGCTGCCATTCGTGCTTTGCTGCGTTCAATCGTGGTATCGTAATCAAAATAATTACCCCACAGTTCGTAGTCAACAGCATCGATCTTATCCCATGGCAATGGATTTTCTTGATCTTTTTCTCCAATATCGATATAGCTGTAACGGTCTGGTACAATAACATCACTTTTTACACCTTCAAGCTGTGTAGAACCACCGTTAACTCTATAGAATTTTTGGGTAGTAAATTTCAATGCACCAAGATCACCGTTTGAATTATTTCGAACTAGACGGTTAAGATCCAGTACATTTTGAACAGTACCCTTTCCGTAAGTTTGCTTACTTCCAATGATAATGGCACGCTTGTAATCTTGCATCGCGGCTGCTAATATCTCAGAAGCAGAAGCAGATAATTCATTGACCAAAATCACCAATGGACCATCCCAAATAATTGCTTTGTCTCGGTCTTTCAATACTTCTTTTGGCTGCCCGGTTTCTTTCACCTGAACTACTGGACCCTCTTCAATGAATAATCCGGCGATATCAACAACCGTTTGAAGTGATCCACCACCGTTATTTCTTAAATCTAAAACTAGGCCTTCAACACCTTCTTTCTTTAAACGTATAATTTCTTGTTTGATATCTGAAGCGGCATTGCGCTTGTTATAGTTTTCAAAATCTACATAAAACTTAGGAAGATTGATAACACCAAACTTCTTTTCGTCTTTAATTACGGTTGAAGATTTAGCGTACGTTTCCTCTAACTCTACAATATCTCTAGTAATTGAAATATCCTCGATTGTTCCGTCAACCTTTTTAAGCGTTAACACTACGGTTGTACCCTTTGGGCCTTTGATTAGTTTGATGGCATCATCTAGACGCATCCCTACGATATTCACAGGCTCTTCTTCTTCCGCTTGTCTCACTTTTAAAATTTGATCACCTACTTCAAGCTCATTGGCTCTCCAAGCAGGCCCACCACTAATGATCTCATTTACCATGATGGCGTCCATACGTTTTTGAAGACGTGCACCAATGCCTTCAAAATTACCAGACATTGCGACATCAAAACGGTCTTTATCTTCTGGTGCAAAATAGAAAGTATGCGGATCAAACTCTTCCACGATCGCGTTTACATAAACGGCAAACCAATCCTTACGTTGTCTGTCCTCAATAAAATCGTAAAGCTCATCTAGAGAACGCTTAGTAGCCTCTCTTGCCTCTTTTTCTAGATCGGCCAATGATTTTTCACCGCTAGAATTAGATTTCTCATTTTGAGCTGAAAATGTACCTTCAGGAAGTGTTTCATTTTGACCTGAATCGCGCTGAGAAATAGCATCGTCATAGTTGGCTATGGTAGAAAACTTCAATTGTTGTCTCCAACGCTCTTTCATTTCGCGTTTACTCTTCACATAAGTTAATTTCTCGTAATCGGCTGAATAAGATTCTTGTTTATCAAAGTCGAACGGCTTATCTAAAATTTCAGCATATAACTTCTTCGACTCCTCAATTCGTTTTAATAAACGATCGTGTGTTAAGTTGAAAAAGGACACGTCATAGGCCTTGATCTGATCATCTAATTCAGATTTATATTCTGCAAATTCCTCAATATCCGAAGCATAGAAATAACGCTTAAATGGATCTAGTTGATTTAAATAATCTTCGAATACATTTTCAGAAAAGCTATCGTTGAGTTCTTGAGGATCGAAATGTCCATTATCCAAAACATAAGTGATCAACTGAATTAATAACTTATCTTTATCTGGATCGTCGAATTTTTTGCTTGTAAAACTGCATGAGGCAAACGCAATAAGGAGTGCCAAAAGTAAAAACTTATAATTCCCTTTCATTCTTTCAATTTTTGAATTTTTACCAAGTAGGTTTCTATAATGTACTAAAATAGACGAAAAAACCGTGCCATAAAAAATCGTGGCACTAATTTTTTGTTAAAGGTACAAATACTTTAGTTTTTGCGGTTTTTAGTATTTTTACACTATCCAAAACTCAACGAAAATATGGCAAAACGCCCTTTAATTTTAGTTACCAACGATGATGGAATTACAGCACCTGGAATACGCACTTTAATTAGCATAATGCACAGTATTGGTGATGTTGTGGTTGTAGCGCCAGACAGCCCACAAAGCGGCATGGGGCATGCAATTACCGTTAATTCGACACTGTATCTCGAGAATGTTGATATTGATGGCAAACAGCCAGAGTATAGCTGCTCCGGTACACCTGCAGACTGCGTTAAACTGGCTGTACGTGAAATCCTTCATAAGAAGCCCGATATTTGTGTTTCTGGTATAAATCATGGCTCAAATTCCTCTATTAATGTGATCTATTCTGGTACAATGAGTGCTGCTTTAGAAGCAGGTATTGAGGGCATTCCGGCTATCGGTTTTTCCTTATTAGATTACAACTGGAATGCTAATTTTGAACATTGTAAATCTTTTGTTGAAACTATTACCAGACAAGTTTTGGAGCACGGTTTACCTGACGGTGTTGTTCTGAATGTGAATTTACCCAACCTTGATAAAAAAGATATTAAGGGTATTAAGGTGTGTCGACAAGCAAGAGCTAATTGGGTTGAAGAATTTGATAAACGTACCAATCCGATGGGGCGCGAATATTATTGGTTAGCAGGAAAATTTGTAAACAATGACAATGGTGAGGATACAGATGAATGGGCATTGGCGAATGGCTATGTTTCTATAGTACCTGTTCAGTTCGATCTGACCGCACATCATACCATTCAGCGATTAAATACCTGGAAACTCAACTAAAATTATTTCGAAATTACAGCGCATATCAATGAAAAAAGAGATTTTAATTGGATTTGTTGTCGGACTGATTGCTACGGCTTTTGGTTTAATTTTAGCCATTCAAATATTTGGAAAGTCTGATGACTGGGGACAGGTTATCAATCAGGCCATCAATGAAGGGTTTTTAACCAAACTATTGAGCATTGGTGCACTTTTGAATCTTGGTGCCTTTTTTCTATTTCTGAAAAAAAATCAGGATGAAAGAGCCAAAGGCGTCTTGATAGCGACTTTGCTCGTTTTTATAATAACGATGATTATTAAATTCTTTAATTAAAGAAAGCCCAAAATGGGCAAATACATATGAAATATTACATCATTGCTGGTGAAGCTTCAGGAGATCTACACGGTTCTAATCTCATGAAAGCCTTAAAAAAACAAGATACAGATGCCCAAATTAGATTTTGGGGTGGCGATCTTATGCAGGCTGCTGGCGGTGAATTGGTAATGCACTACAAGGAACGCCAATTTATGGGTTTCATAGAAGTGGTTCTTAACCTCAGAAAAATCTCTGGTCATATAAAATTCTGTAAAAAGGACATTGCCAAATTTAAGCCCGATGTCGTGATTTTTATTGACAACTCCGGATTTAATCTACGAATTGCTAAATGGGCTAAAGAGCAAAATTACAGAACGCAGTATTATATCTCACCTCAAGTTTGGGCGTCTCGTGCGGGTAGAGTTGAAAAGATAAAGCGCGATATCGATGCTATGTATTGTATTCTCCCGTTCGAAAAAGCATTTTATCAGAAGTATAATTATGAGGTCAATTTTGTGGGTCATCCCTTAATTGATGCCATTGCCGATCGCCCTCAGATCGATGAAAACGAATTTAGAGAAGCGCATCAACTAGGTGCCAAACCCATTATTGCTCTCCTACCCGGCAGCCGTAAGCAGGAAATCTCAAAAATGCTTGGTGTTATGCTAAGTCTGGTGGATGATTTTGAAGACTATCAGTTTGTAATCGCAGGTGCTCCTAGTCAGGATTTTGAGTTTTATCAACAGTTTATAAAGCAAGATAATGTGAGTTTTATTTCTAATAAAACCTATGATCTGCTGAGTATTTCTAACGCGGCCTTGGTAACATCTGGCACGGCGACTTTAGAGACTGCACTCTACAAAGTTCCGCAGGTAGTGTGCTACAAAGCCAATGCCATCTCTTATCATATTGCGAAACGAATTATTACTTTAAAGTTTATTTCTTTGGTTAATTTAATTATGGATCGTGAGGTGGTTACGGAGTTAATTCAAGGTGATCTTAATAAAAAACGACTTAAAGCCGAACTCAACGCCATTCTAGATGAGAAGAAGCGCGAAGCACTTTTCTTGGATTATTATGAGTTGGAACAAAAACTCGGTGGTAAAGGTGCTAGTGAAACTACCGCGAAATTAATTTACGAGTCATTAATAAATTAAATGTGCTATATTCAAGGCATGAAACGCTTACTCCCCATTCTTCTTATAGTTTTACTCGTCAGTAGTTGTAAATCCAAGAAAAACTACACCTCTCAAAAAAAGCAAACGCACACCATAAAAGTTAATACGAGTACGGAGCCTTCAAAAGAGGCAGAATCTATCGTAAAAACTGCAAAAACATTTAATGGAACCCGCTACAAATATGGTGGTACTACAAAACGCGGCATGGACTGCTCAGGATTGGTATATACCTCTTTTGGCAACCATGATATTACTGTACCAAGAACCACCAAAGACCTTTCTAGTTATGGGGATTGGGTAGATATTAAACAAGTAAATGTGGGGGATCTCGTCTTTTTCGCCACCAAAAAAAACAGCCGCAAAGTTAACCATGTTGGTATTGTTACTAATGTACGCACCGGAAATGTAGAGTTTATTCATGCGTCTAGTAGTAAAGGTGTAATGATCTCCTCATTAGCCGAAAAGTATTGGTATTTTGCTTTTGTACAGGCAAGGAGAATATTGTAGTCTTTTTCTTACTTTTGTAAATTAATTCATATATTTAGTAACCCAAATCAATGGCGTTACTAAAATTTCCAATTATCAAGTTCACGTTGTGCCTCATTACAGGCATAATAATCGGGCATTTCTGCATAATTGATTTTTTTGCTTCAATATATACTTCACTTGGATTGATTTTATTGACAAGCCTTTATTGGTTGATCTTGCGAGGACAATTAAATCGTTCCTTATACTTTTCTGTTTTGGTCTATTTATCCATGATCTCCCTTGGTGTTAATGCCTATAATGTTCATGATGAAAAATTACGCCCTGACCATTACCTACACTTAACCAAAGGTGATATTCCTAATAAAGTAGTCCTAAAAATAAGACAACGACTAAAACCTGATTTATTCAATCATAAGTATATCGCAACAATAATTTCTATGGACAATCATGAAGTTTCAGGTAAAGTCCTTATCAATCTGAAAAAGGATTCTATCATTCAAACCATGCCCATAGATGCCGTTATTTATGCGTCTTCGAAATTTCAAAAAATTCCAAATCCCTTAAACCCTTATCAATTTGACTATGCAAGCTATTTAGAGCGTAAATATGTCTATCGGCAGTTATACCTAAATTCAAATGAAATTTCAATTATTTCTACGGCGCCAAGAACTGTCTATGGATTTGCAGACCAATTTAGAGCCACAATAAATTCAAAACTCAATGAAGCTGGTTTTTCAAAAGATGTGATGAGCATTATCAATGCTTTGCTTTTGGGACAGAAACAAAGTATTGATAAGGAAATTTATAATAATTATGTGAATTCAGGCACCATACATATTCTCGCTGTATCCGGATTACATGTTGGTATTCTTACACTTATTCTGAATTTTCTATTCAGACCATTACAATACTTAAAGTATGGTGGCCTTTTGAAACCAACCCTTATTTTAGCCCTACTTTGGCTGTTTGCTATAGTTGCTGGTCTTTCGCCGTCTGTAACTAGAGCCGTTGCTATGTTTAGTATTGTGACCATCGGTTGGCACTTAAAGCGACCAAGTAATATTTATAATTCACTGGCCATTTCAGCATTTTTTATTCTCCTTTTTAAACCCATGTTTCTCTTTGAAGTCGGATTTCAAATGAGTTACTTGGCTGTTATTGGTATTGTGAGTTTCCAACCTGTTATATATAAAATCTGGTCACCGAAATACTTAATCATCGATAAACTTTGGCAAATTTTCACTGTAACTCTAGCAGCGCAGATTGGGGTATTTCCTGTTAGTCTTTATTACTTCCATCAATTCCCTGGACTGTTCTTTATTTCTAATCTGGTCATTATTCCATTTCTAGGACTCATCCTTGGAATTGGTGTATTAACCATTGTCTTGGCTCTAGTAAATTTGCTTCACCCTTATCTTGTTCATGTATTCAGTTTTATTATAAATTGTTTAAATGAATTCATTGCATTTATTGCTCAGTTTGAAGAGTTTCTATTCAGAGACATCCCTTTTACGCTGTCACAAACATTCAGCTTTTATATCACTATATACGCCTTATGGCATACTATCAAGACTAAAACTTTTCAGTGGTCATTAGTTTGCGTAATTGGTATACTTCTATTTCAAAGCTCTTTTATTTACGGTAAATATTATGCCGATGAAAATGCATTCATTGTATTTAATAAAAGTCGACATTCTATTATTGGTATTCAGAATAAAAAACATCTGACGATACATCATAACTTAGATTCTATCAAGTTAGCCTCTGATCAAATTATTAGAAATTTCAAAATAGGCACATCCGTTAGAAGCGTTCAAAAGGACTTGTTAAAAAGTATATATCAATTTAAAAATGAAACCATCTATTTAATTGATAGCCTAGGTATTTATCATGGTTTAAGCTTTAAGCCTGATTATATTTTACTTCGGAATTCACCAAAGATCAACCTTACACGGCTTATAGATAGTATTCATCCTAAAATGATCATTGCAGATGCCAGCAATTTCAAAACCTATGTTTCTCGTTGGAAATTGACTTGCACGCATAAAAAAATCCCTTTCCATTATACGAATGAAAAGGGAGCATTTATTTTGAAATAATTCTTTTACTCTTTGAAGGTCGGTTCGAATGATTTGTAGTATTCATTGAACTTTTCCTGCGTGTCCATTTCTTTGTATTTATCGGTCTTAAATAACTTTAAATACAATTCGATCTGACGTGGTTTTAAATAACCCGATATAGGCGTTATGTAATTGGCCTCTTCATCAAAAAACACCATAGTAGGAAACGCTCTTACCCTTAAATAACGTGCAAATTCGTGCGAACTATTGCGGCGATTAGCCTTCGCTGGATCGTAACCAGGGTTTGTAAATGTTCGTTCCTTATACGTCACCGAAGAATTGCCTTCAGCATTAAACTTTACAGCGTAATAATGCGCATTGATATAATCGACAACATCTTCGTTGTGAAAAGTGTATTTATCGAGCATTTTGCATGGGCCACACCAATTAGTGTAGACATCCATAATGATCTTTTTAGGTTCTTCCTTCTGAAGTTCTATAGCCTCTTCAAGCGTAATCCAGTTGATTTCTTTCTCAGATTCTTCTTCTAAATTTTGAAACGAAACTAAGGTTCCGAAAGCTATAAAAGCAATAATAAATTTTAACTTCTTCATGTCTGATTTGTTGCAAATGGTATGCCCAACTTACAAAAAATGCGCTTATTAAAGCGCATTTTAGGTTTTTTTAACGGATTCTGTTAACGTACACCGTGCATTAAACGTTTTAATAACGGATGAAGCGCGAAGGATAATAATCCTAGTCCAACTGGTACTATCGTAAAGATCAGAAAGAAATAAGACAGGCCGTCCTCTTTTGTGATCTTTTCAATATCACCACCAACATAATGCGCCATTTTGTTCCCTATTGCAATTGCCAAATAATACACACCAAACATAAATGCAACCATACGTGCTGGTACTAGCTTACTCAAGTATGAAAGTCCCATAGGCGATAAGCATAATTCCCCTAAGGTGTGGAATAAATAGGCTAATACCAGCCACGCCATGCTCAATTTTGCAGATTCAGCCCCTAATGGTACATTTCTAGTTGCGAATGCCAACAGACCAAAACCAATTGCCATAACAATTAAGCCTAAACCGTACTTTACAGATGCTGGCGGATTATACTTGCTATCCCACCATTTGGTGAATAGTGGTGCAAAAATGATTATGAATAGCGAATTAAGAATGGCGAACCATGTGATTTCAACTTCCTTAGCTTCAGCACTAAAATTGATGTATAATTTATAGATAACTAATCCCCATACTAAGACAAAACTTATTGCTAGAATTATATTTGATAATCCGATTCTGCTAAAGGTTTTTCTGAATAAACTGATTAACACATAGGTAATAATTCCTATTGGTACAATGGTGACAATTAGGTCAATAATTTTAAAAGTTATTGCAGCATTTCCTTCAAGAACTCTGTCTGTGTAGTCTCTAGTGTAAAGTGGCAACGATCCCGCAGCCTGTTCAAAAGCAGCCCAAAAGAAAATAGTAAAAATACAGAAGATGGTAAAGGCGATCATTCTGTCTCTAACAACGCGCTCATAACGCGGAATTCTCACAACTAAAATCAGAATGAATACTATAGCCGCAAGCAGGGCAAAAAACAGTGAATCTGTCATGCCTGCAATAGTGAAATTCAAAGTGTTGATATTACCAATTTTACTTAATGGATCATTAATTATGAATATCAATGCTGAAATTATAAAGATCCCTATGAGTAGGTAATCAACGGTCACAAAACGATTCAATTTACCGCTGATCTTTTCTTTGGTAGATTCTAGATTATCTGTCAAAGTATCAATGATCCCTTTTTCTTCATCCTTTGGTTTAGCACCAACGTCGCCAAATAAAGGTTGTGCATAGTAGAACTGCAGCATTCCTAATAACATGAATATACCTGCCAATCCAAAACCGTAGCTCCATCCAACATTTTCACCTAACCATCCACATAGCATTATTCCCAGAAATGCTCCAGCATTCACACCCATATAGAAGATATTATATGCGCCATCTTTTTTATCATCGTGACCTTCATACATTTTTGAAATAATCGAGGTCATATTTGGCTTAAAGAATCCATTTCCAAGGATAAGTAAGGTAATCCCAATATATAGGAATGTTGGTGTTTCTATTGCCATTGAAGCATGCCCCAAGGTCATTAGTAGTGCACCGATCACAACGGCCATTCTATAACCAATCTTATTATCGGCTAGCCAACCACCAACGATAGGTGTTAGGTAAACAAACATGGCGTAGGTTCCTAATAGCGATAATGCGGCTGGTTTATCCCAACCCCAACCTGGGTTATCACCAGTTAAGGCACCAGTAAGGAAAATCACCAGAATGGCACGCATTCCGTAATAGGAAAAACGTTCCCACATTTCTGTAAAAAAGAGCACGAACAATCCTGCCGGATGTCCCATAACTTTGGTCGCGAAAAAATTTTCGGATGATGAATTCATAAATCGTAGTCTTATTTAGTTAGTATAGAAAACCCTCACCAACCATAAGTCTGCGAGGGTTATATATTGAAGTTAGTCGTTAATTTCAGGATCAGCTAATTCAAAACCTTCTGTTTCATCAGCATCTTTTCCTTCAAGATCTTCGGCACCATGGGTTAGTCGCTTTAATGGTTTCAAAATAGCGATAACTAATAATCCCATTACTGTACAGAACATAGCGATACCCGTGAAGATGGTAAACTCACCTAATTCTGTCGCCGATTCTCCTAATAATCCGGCTACCTTATTACCTAATCCCGTAGCAGCAAAATAAGCACCCATCATGAATGCCATCCAACGTTCTGGAGCTAGTTTGGTAATAAAAGAAAGAGCTACTGGTGACGCACAAAGTTCACCTAATGTGTGGAATAAATACGCTAATACCAGCCACTGCATACCAGATTTGGCAACAACTTCGCCAGCAGCATCATAGCCTACTTCTTTACTTGCGATCGACATAAAGAAAAATCCCCATCCCATGATGATCACACCAATGGCCATTTTAAATAGTGAAGATGATTCCTTTTTGCGGTTCTTCCACCAAACCCAGAAGCTTCCCACAATAGTGGCAAAAATCAATATGAAAATTGCGTTTACCGATTGGAACCAACTTGCCGGCACACTGAAATCACTGGTTAAAGCTAAATTGGTTTTTTGCTTCGCATAAACATTCATTAATCCGCCGGCTTGCTCAAAGGCACCCCAGAAAATAATGATAATTAAAAACGATAGATAGGTTACTAGAATTCGGTCTTTTTCAATTTTATTTCCGTCGTTATATACAACGATACCAACACCTACAGCAAAAGCCAAACCAATAATCAGAAGACCATAGTCCCATGAATCATAATAGAACCAGACAAATAGGCCCAAAAGTACCATGATTACAAATCCAATGATTGAATTTGTGTGTTTGAAAATAGAAACCAATAGGTTTCCACTTTCTTTTTTTTCATTATCAGATCTATCATCTACTACCAAATTACCAACGTGTTTAATATGCTTTTGCCCGAATGCGTAGGTCAACTGACCTATTAACATTCCTACACCTGCCATACCAAAGCCCCAATGCCATCCAATATTTTCACCAACATAACCTACTGCAAGTGCAGCGGCCGCAGCTCCTAAGTTGATTCCCATATAGAAAATATAGAAACCCATATCGCGCTTGTTCTGCTCATTCTTTGGATACAATCCACCAACCATTGTGGAGATATTCGGCTTTAACATACCTACACCCATCACGATGAGTACAAGACCTGTGTAGAACGCCCACATTTGTTCTATGGCTAAAACACTGTGCCCAGCTACTAAGAGTAAACCACCAACATATACCGATTTTCGCTGTCCGAGAATTTTATCTGCGATAATTCCGCCAGGAATTGACGCTACATAAACGAACATCGTATACCAACCGTACAATGCGATAGCACTATCGTTAGCCCAGCCTAAACCTGGATTATCCGCTGCCGTTTCGGCAACAAGATATAATACCAATATGGCACGCATTCCGTAGTACGAAAAACGTTCCCACATTTCTGTTAAGAACAAGATGTACAATCCTACTGGATGTCCAAATAGTTTTTTCTGATTAGCTAAAACTGAATCTGACATATAATTTAATTTAGTTAGTTATTTTGTTAGCCTTTGATCTTAGAAGTCTCCTCTTCTTTCATTTCCTCCTTCTTCAGCTTGTCTCCTAAGGTTCTATTGATGAAACTAGTCATCTTCTTATACAAATGCAATCTTGTATTTCCGCCGTAAATACCGTGATTTTTATCAGGATAGATCATCCATTCAAACTGCTTATCGGCTTGGACTAATGCTTCCACCATTCTCATGGTATTCTGTAAATGCACATTATCATCTCCCGACCCATGAATTAATAAGAAATCTCCTTCTAATTTATCGACATGATTGATTGGTGAATTTTCATCGTATCCACTCGGATTTTCAGCAGGTGTGGTCATGTAACGCTCGGTATAGATGGTGTCATAAAATCTCCAGCTGGTTACTGGTGCCACGGCAATTGCCATCTGAAACACATCATTACCTTTAAATAGCGCATTACTGCTCATAAAGCCTCCATAGCTCCAACCCCAGATACCAATTCGAGAAGCATCGATATACGAACGCTCACCTAATTTTTTCGCAGCTGCAATCTGGTCTTCTACTTCGTACTTTCCTAATTCGTTTTGAGTAACTTTTTTAAACGCTGCTCCTTTGAAGCCCGTTCCTCTTCCGTCTACACAAACAACGATATAGCCTTGTTGTGCCAACATTTGATACCAATAATCATTTGCGCCATTCCAGCGATTAGCCACCGACTGCGAACCCGGACCAGAATATTGATACATGAATAAGGGATACTCCTTAGTCTCGTCGAAATCTGCCGGTTTAATCATCCACATATTCAGATCGTTACCATTTACATTTATAGTGCTAAATTCCTTTTTCGTAGTCACATAAGTGCCAACCTTTTGTGCCAGTCGATCGTTGTCAACTATGCCTTTGATTAGATTACCAGATTTTGCACTATTCAAAGTGTATTCTGGTGGCGAAGTAGCACTAGAATGTGTATTGATAAAGTAACTGAAATCTGCACTAAACGAAGCGTTATTGGTGCCTTCGGTCTTTGTGAGACGCTTTTTATTTTTACCATTCAGTTTTATAGAATACACGTCTCTATTGATAGACCCATTTTCTACAGATTGATAATAAATTGTATTCTCTTTTTCGTTGAAACCATAATAGTCCGTTACCTCCCAATTTCCATCAGTTACTTGGTTGATAAGATCTCCATTCTTTGAGTAATGGTATATATGATTAAATCCGTTTTTCTCGCTTGTCCAGATAAAACTGTTGTCTTTTAAAAAAGTAAGATCGAAAGTCACATCAATATATGCATCATCTTTTTCAGCAAGAACCAATTCCGAAGTCATTGCTTTTGCATCGATCATCCAAAGATCGAGCTCATTTTGATGACGGTTCATAAATTGTGTGCTTAAAATATTAGCATCTTTCGTCCATTTTATCCTTGGAATATAGAAGTCTTCGTAAGATTTATTCACTTTTATCTCCTGAAGTTTCTCAGAATTGAGATCGTATAAATGTAGTGTTACCTTTGAATTTTCTTCACCAGCCTTCGGGTATTTAAAGACTTGCTGAGTTTGATACAATCCCGAACCAAACACATCCATCGAAAACTCCGGAACGTTGGTCTCATCGAATCGAATAAATGCAATAAGGTTACTATCTGCGTTCCAATCGAATGCTCTTACAAAACTGAATTCTTCCTCATACACCCAATCGGTAATTCCGTTGATGATCTTGTTTTTTTCACCATCGAAAGTGATCTGGGTTACATCACCTGAACTCAGATCTTTTACATAAAGATTATTTTCAAATCCATAGGCAATCTTTGTTCCATCTGGAGATAATGTGGGTTCTTGAACTAGGTCATTCGAAACCTTAGTCACAGATTTATTTTCAATATCGTAAACGTAATATTCTCCAAGCCTAGATCGTCGGTAAACAGGGACTTCATTCGTGGTTAAAACCACTTTGGTTTCGTCTTCACTAAAGGTATAATCAAAAAAACCTTGAATTTCTGCAATGTCCGCAGAAGATACCAAGGTTTTCACTTTTTCTAAGGTTTTGTAATCGTAAATATCGATTGTAGATGCTCTACTTGTTCTATCGAAATTTAATACCGAATATTGCTTCCCATTTTTCATAGAATGCAGGGCTTGCATTCCTTCGGTTCTAAAGGCGCCACTCCAAATTTCTTCGAGTGTGATTTGCTTGTTTTGACAATAAATTAAAGAAGTGGTTAGAAACCCGATAATTGCAATGAATAATCTCATTTTTGCGTCTTTCATAGTTTAATAAAGCAATGCCAAGTTTACTAAAAATTATGCAAAAAATTGCTATTATTAACAGTAAATCGGCAATTATACGTGATTACGCACATATTTTATGCCAATCCTAAGTATCTTTGCTTTTTTAAACTGATAACCTTATGCCAAACGCTATTTCTGGCTTTTCTAAACTTTCAAAATCTGAAAAGATCGAATGGCTCTTAGATACTTATTTTACTGATAAGGAAGCCGCTAGATCACTCGTAAAAAACTATTGGAATACAGATAAAAAACTTCAAAAATTGCACGATGAGTTTATAGAGAATACCATTACTAACTTCTATTTACCTTTAGGTGTAGCACCTAACTTTCTAGTTAATGACAAGCTTTTTACGATTCCAATGGCTATTGAAGAAAGTTCAGTGGTTGCAGCCGCAAGTAAATCGGCCAAATTTTGGTTAGATCGTGGTGGGTTTAAAACTGAAGTGATCTCCACTGAAAAAATAGGGCAAGTTCATTTTACCTACTCTGGCAGTTTTGAAGAGCTTCAAATGTTTTTTGAAGGCGTGAAACCGAAGCTTTATACATCGACTTCAGATATTACAAAAAATATGGAACGCCGTGGTGGTGGTATATTAGATATTGAACTGAGAGACAAATCACAAGACCTCAACAATTATTACCAGTTGCACGCTACTTTTGAAACCCTCGATGCTATGGGAGCGAATTTTATTAATTCGTGTCTTGAAGCATTTGCAAAAACCTTTAAAAGCGAAGCACAACAACAACTGTCGGGTGATCTCGATGTTGTAATGAGTATTTTGTCGAACTATGTTCCTAACTGTTTGGTTAAGGCTGAGGTTTCTTGTAAAATTTCGGAATTGGCAAGTAAGGATATTTCTAATCCTGAATTATTTGCAAAGAAATTTAAGCAAGCCATTCAAATTGCAGAGATCGAGCCCTATAGAGCTGTCACCCACAACAAAGGCGTTATGAATGGTATTGACGCCGTGGTTTTAGCTACAGGCAACGATTTTAGAGCCGTTGAAGCTGGGGTTCATGCCTACGCCTCGAGAAGTGGTAGATATTCGAGTTTAACACATTGCTCTATTGATAATGACATTTTTAAATTCTGGATTGAAATCCCATTAGCCCTAGGTACTGTAGGTGGACTGACAAGTTTACATCCGTTGGTGAAATTTTCACTTGAAATGCTTGAAAAACCTTCAGCGAGAGAACTTATGCAAATTGTAGCCGTTGCAGGACTAGCTCAAAATTTTGCCGCAGTAAAATCTCTAACCACAACAGGGATTCAGGAAGGTCATATGAAAATGCACCTGATGAACATTCTTAATCAGTTTGAAGCTACTACTGATGAAAAGACAGCGCTCATTGAACATTTCAAAACAAATGTGGTAACCCACAGCGCCGTAGTTGAAGCGATTGAAAAAATGAGAAATTGATGGAGTCCTTCAAAAGTAATGGCAAACTTTTATTGACGGGTGAATACGTTGTGCTTGATGGTGCACTGGCCTTAGCTATACCTACTAAATATAGTCAAAGACTAAACGTTGAAAAAAATGATTCAGAAAGTATCATTTGGAAAAGCTACGACGAGCAGGGCACTTTGTGGTTTGAGGGCACATTTAACATTGATGATTCAGGTGAACTAAAGGCTCCGAGAAATGAAGATGAAGTGGCTACGAGACTTCAACAAATTTTGAAAGCTGCCCAATTATTAAATCCAAAATTCTTAAATACACATACAGGTTATACGATCAACACTAAACTCGACTTCAATAGAAAATGGGGTTTAGGAACATCTTCAACCTTAATAAATAATATAGCTCGATGGGCTAATGTTGATGCTTATGAGCTATTAGATAAAACATTTGGTGGTAGCGGTTATGACATTGCTTGTGCGCAATATGATACGCCAATTACCTATCAACTTTTAAGTTTGAAGGATCGTAAGGTGGCGCCAATAAAATTCAATCCGTCATTTAAGAGCAATTTATATTTTGTTTATCTCAATCAGAAGCAAAATAGTAGAGATGGGATTAAGGCCTATAAGTCACTTGCCAATATTGATAATCAAACCATCGAAAGTATAAATGAGATCACAAAGGCGATCATTGCTGCAACAACACTTTCAGAATTTGAAGCTTTGATCAAAACTCATGAACGTATTATTTCAAAATTAATACAACAGCCTACAATTCAATCGAAATGGTTTAATGATTTTGAAGGAACCATAAAGAGTCTAGGCGCTTGGGGAGGTGATTTCATCTTGGTAGCGTCAGCATCTGACCCAACAGAATATTTTAATTCCAAAGGCTTCGAAACCATTATTCCTTACAAAGAAATGGTACTGAACTAAAAAAGGCTTTACATTTCTGCAAAGCCTTCTCTTATATTTTATTTTAATGTCTTAGTAAACCGTTTTAGCTCTGTTGTCTTCAATCTCAGCAGCTTTTTCTAATGCCTGATATACTTTACTTTGAACGGTATTTCTAAGTGTCGTATTTAAACGGTTTACAATAGCCGTGTAATTATCGATTGGCGTAGCTTCCGTAACCTTAGTCACTTCGATAATATAAACACCTTTCTCTCCGTCGATAGGTTTTGAAGCTTTTCCTTGTTCTAAACCAAATGCTGCACCTATTACTTTAGGCTCTGTTCCAGCGCCAGCTAGAGTAGTATTCTTTAAGGTTAATGCTGCAGCTGTTTTAACAGGCTGACTTTGATTTTTTGCGATCTCATCAATAGTAGAACCTGTGATTCTCTCACGGATCATTTTAGCCTTCTTCTCTCTTCTAATGTCACCTGCCGCAGTAATTGAAGCATTTTCAACGCTCATTAAACCTTCCTCATTCTTTTCAACTAATTTAGCAACGATGAATCCAAATCCAGAGATTGGGAAATTCTTATAATCACCTACATCAGTAGTTTCGTCAAAAGCCCAACGCACAACCTGTCTCTGGCTTCCTAAACCTGGCATATTTTCGTCTAATTCTTTGAATGTGATTGGCTTCACGGTTAATTCACGCTCCTTAGCCAATTCTTGGAAATCACCATCTTTAGCAGCAATTTCGAACTTAGACATCTTATTGAACACATCCTGCAACGTTTGATCTGAAGGCTCAATTTTTCTTGCCAAGGTGGCAATTTTATAGGTGTCGTTCATACTTTTTTGCTCGAGGATCTCAATTACATGATATCCGAAAGAAGTCCCTACTACATCAACATCACCTACATTATTTTCGAATGAGAACTCTTTAAATTCTGGAGCCATTCCTGCGTTGTAAGCGAATTCGATCTCACCATCATTTTCATTACTTACCTTGTCAGAAGATAATTCTATCAAGTCCATAAACTTGGTCCCAGATTTAATTTTTGCTAAAATACTATCTGCTGTCTTTTTAGCTTCTTCAGGCGTTTTCGTTACCGAAGCGTCTGCTCTTTGGCCACCAATAAACGGAATTAGTATGTGTCTTACGTTTACAGTATCTGGCATTTGCTCTTTGGCAATCATTTTCGATAGCTTGAAATACTCACCATCTTTATAAGGACCAAAATACTCACCAACGTTCAAATTCATCAAACTGTCTTTGGCAGTAGCTGGCAATTGTGCAGCACGTAAAAAGGTGTCATTATAGTTGATGTCTGAATTTGAATTAATAAACTCTTCGATATTATCTGCGGTATCAAAACCAGGAATAGTATCATAGTTTCCACTACTCTCGTTATATTCTGTGATGTTGGTTTTTAATTTGATGAGCTCTGCTTTAAATGCCTCTTCATCCGCAGCAGAAGCTTCCTCTTTAAATTCAACATAAATCACTTCACGATTTGCATCTGCTTGAAATTTATCTTCGTGATCTTTCATGTAAGCCTTAACATCAGCAGAAGTTACTTCTACTAGACTATCAGCAACTGTTGTGTAAGGAATTTGCACAAAACGAATATCAACGTTTTTGGCATCAGCCATATACTCATCTTCAGCCTCGGCAATAGTAGTACCAATACCAGCTCTAATCATATTGTAGTATGATTGCTGAATTGCGCCTGCGGCGATATTGTCTTCATAGATAGCCCAACTTTCATAATTCACAAGCGAATTACCTAGTGGCGCAGTTTCGCCATTAAGATCTTTTAGGTTAGCAATAAATGCATTTAAACGATTAGCGTCAAAGTTGCCGTTTTCATCTTGAAACTCAGGATACGACTGAAGACTATTCTTTAGTAAGTCTCTCATTTCATCTTTCTCAACATCTAAACCTAAAGCTTCATATTCACCATCCATAATGATCTTGCGAACCTCTTCATTATAGATAGCGTTCATTGCCTGTGTTGAAGTTATTCTACCACCAGCTCTATCTTGATAGTTCTTTACTTTTTGCTGAAAATCATTTCTTTCAATGTCCGTTCCATTTACCGTTGCTACTACACCTTGAGTGTCTGAAAATGCATTCGGATTATCAATTACACCTTGAATAACAAAAGCAAATAATGCTAATGCAATCACCAATATTAGGATAAGTGAACGTTGTCTGATTTTATTTAAAATTGCCATAGTCTAATATTTCAAGTAAATAAGTTCGCGAAAATAATGTTTTCTAATAAATTATAAAAGGCTGAGCGCTGTTTTTATAAGCGATTTAAGTGTTAATCTTGTTCAATTATTTTTAGCTGAACAATATCAATTTTTGTAGAGGAGACTTCTTCAATCGTAAACTTGAAATTATCGATCTGAATGGCTTCGTTTTCTTTAGGAATGCCCTCAGTTTTATTCACAATTAAACCACCGAGTGTTTCGTAGGTTTCACTTTCTGGAAGGTTTAATTTATAGGTTTCGTTGATGTAGTCTACCTCAAGACGGGCCGAAAATCTATACGTATGTTCATCGATTTGTTCTTCGGTCATATCTAGTGAATCGTGCTCATCTTCAATTTCACCAAAGAGTTCTTCAATAATATCTTCCACAGACATTATACCAGAGGTGCCGCCATATTCATCAATTACCACAGCTAGACTCTGACGCTTTTTAGTAAGTAAATTAAGCACATCTTTAATAAGAATAGTTTCAGGCACGAAACTCACCGGAATAATAATAGACTTGATATTTTTTGGCTTTTTGAAAAGTTCGAAAGAATGTACATAACCCAAAATATCGTCGATCGTTTCCTTGTAAACCAGAATTTTTGTTCGACCTGTTTCAATAAATAATTGTCTTAGATTCTCAATGGTTTCAGAAATATCAACTGCTGTAATTTCTGTTCTAGGCACCATAACTTCTCTGGCTTTCACATCTGAAAATTCGAGAGCATTCTGAAATATTTGTATCTCGCTATCAACTTCTTCATGGTCTTCAAAGGATTCCATCTGCTCACTGATATAATTTCCAAGTTCAACCTTTGTCATGGCTAATACAACATCTTCGCCCTTCGCTTTAAAAATATGTTTCAGAACAGCATCTGAGATCCAAAGAACGAAATCTGAAATCCAATTAAAAATGAGATAGAAAATATAGGTCGGCAATGCCAATATCTTGAGTAAGGTATTGGCATAAATCTGAAAAATTACTTTTGGCAAAAACTCAGCCGTAATTAATATCACAATAGTTGAGATCACCGTTTTTGTAAGTAGCTGAAAATCGGTTAACAAATAGGTTAATGTAGCGTTGTCTGAAGGCAAAATGGACTGAAACCACGCTACCAAAACATCACCCATTTTAAGACCATAAATTACTAAGGCAATGTTATTGCCAATTAGCATGGTCGCTATGTATTTTGAAGGTTTTGCTGTTAACTTGGTTAAGATCTTACCTAGAAAGTCTTCTTGCTTTTTTTCTAATTCAATATGAATTTTATTGGAGGAAACATAAGCAATCTCCATCCCCGAGAAAAAGGCTGAAAGTATTAAGGTGACGATAATAATAGCTATGTCAACAGCCATAGATTATTCTTTATTTCTATCCTGAAACTTTTTAGAGAAACGCTTTCTAAAAAAGAACATAAATAGGGCCAATGCCACAAAGAACAATGACATATAAGATCGGTCTCTATCTACAGACCAATTTGAAATTGCATCCCAAAGGAATAAAATGGCAAATACGATATAAGCGTATTGAAAGAGTTTGAAGATTTTCATCCGTGTGCTAATGAAGGAATTAATGGTACAAAGATAGTTAATTATCGAGTTCGAAGTCACCACCCATTTCTAACATCTGGAAGTTTTTGAAATCCTTATCAGAATCAAAACCTACACCATGCATCGGTCCGGCAGCTCTCGTAAATACCCAAGGTTGATTGGTGAACACCCACTCTAACTTTTCATTGTAATATAATTGATCTGTTTTTAAGACCTCACCATCATGCGTAGTTATGGTGACATTTTCTCTTAGATCAATGATATCCGTGTCTGAATAAAAAATGGCATATTCGGAGGTGATAGTAGTAATTTTACCAGCATCGTCGTAGACTTTCAACAAAATACCTTCGGGAAATTCTGAGAAAGAAAAATCACGATTGGAGTAATCTAACATTCTCGGGCTGATGAGATTCGCTTTCAAATGAACAGAATCTTCAACGATCTCTGTGTATTTAAGGTCGATTTTTTCAGCTTCTCCTATAGGTTGATTTTGAAGTACTCCTACTTTCTGAACCTCACTGAAATCATTTTCACACGAAAAAAACAAAGTCACAACTAATGCTGTGACTATGCTTAATATATTATGTGAAAATTTACTTCTCATTAAATGCTTGGTACTTTAACCGAACGGCTGATCCAACAACCAATGTTGATGGTTTCACCAGCATTTCCTTTTGTAAAGATATCAGATTTTGACGGTGCGCTTGCTCTGTAGCTTGCTGCAGACTTCGCTGCTGCTGATTTTAAACGACCATCAACTCGTCCTGCTCTTTCTGCTGTACTAGCTGCCAACCAGAACACTGCTCTTTTAGAGAAGTTGTCGCTACCACAGTTATTTGCACTCTTAGCATACATTGCTGCAATTGCCAAGTATGGTGAACCATCAGAAGGGTTAAGACTCATTGACTCTTGGTAGTACTGTCTAGCTCTACCATAGCTTCCTTTATCTTTTAAATCATTAGCTAACTTTTTGTAAAGTTTTGCCTTTCTTAATGGATCTGGCTCTAGTTCTAATGATTGATCAAAATACTTTTGCTCTCCAGTCAATAGATATAAGTAATATGCTGTATCAGCTGTTGGCTGAATGCTATTCTTCTGCTCTACTAACTTTAAGAATAAAGGATCCTCTTTACAACCTTTGGCATACATACGGTTCATAGCACGTTGCAACCAAAGCTTATCGTCTTTCTTTTCCTCGAAACTCTTTTCATATAATGGCACTAACACTTCACAAGTTGCTCTATCACCTAATTTTTTATCCATACTTGGAATGATCTTAGTTTCAAAAGCATCGATATAAGATTCGTAACTCGATTTACGTTTAGCATCTTTCTTGCTTAGCGTTTCACCAGCTTCTTCTCTTGCTGCCAATTTATTCAATTTAACAGTGTTTGTACCAACGATACCTTCAATAATCTCGATAACATCATCGTACTTATCAAACATTGATTGTGCTGGCATTTTACCTGCATCAAAAAGGTCTACTGCTAAAGAAAAATAAGTATATAGAGCTTTTGGATTTGTAAAGTTCTTAGCGTCTTTAGTAAAAGCAGCATCGAACATATTGTATAGGTCTTGCTGATTTTTACCTAACTCCTTTTGATACTTATAAGCCAAATTAGCTTTGTCTTCTAAAATTTCACCTAAATCATATTTAGACTGAAAATTTTCTCTACTTTGATCATAAAGTAACATTAGATCATTGATATGTGCTACTTGATCGGCACCTGTAGAGTTTTCTATTTTATGCATTAGAATTTTTTCACCGTATGCATAAATAGCTCTATTGAACTTAGGACACTTATTACGAACAATATTCCAAGGTCCATAAGCATCATCGTACTTCTTGCTTTTTACATAACTATCAAATATTGATAGATTATTCATGCACTCTTCATCTTGCTGAGCGAAACCAATGTTGAAACTCACAAAAAGAGCTGCTAATAATATGGTTATTTTCGTCTTCATCTTGTTAATTATTATTGTTAGTTGTACTTTCTTTGTTTAAACCATCTAGAGTTCAAAGATAAACTTAAGTTAAAGTTTATAAAATTCTCTTGGATTAAGTTTTCGTTAGTTGTTCCTCTCTGTCCGTATTCTACGCCAATATTTGCGTTAGAAAATAAACTTCGGCTACCAACTGGTAATCCTAACCCAAAAGATATGCCAAACTCATTTATTGGTTGATCTTTTATAACCAATCCGGTATTAGAATAATTGAATCCCGCCCTGTAAACCACACGTTTAAAGTAGCCAGAAAAGGCATTATAATTAGGAATAAAGAATCCTCCAACAGAAATTTGAGATGAATTTTCATAACGGGTCACCGAGTTTGTGAACACCGGATTTGAAAAATCGCTAGTAGTTTGTAAAGTGTATTCTGCACCTACAAACCATGATTTTGGCCTACCAATACCTCCTCCAAATGAGAAACGTGATGGTAAAGTGAGTTCTGTTTTTTCTAAATTCTGTTCTGCTAGGTTTGCCTCTTCAGTTTGCCAAACTCTTATGACATCTAATGAATTCGCTTCTAACGAAACCGTTGAAAATGATCTTTCATTTTGCGAACTTAATGTACTTTTTGGCGAATAGGTTGTTGTTAAAGACAACTCGAGTTTGTCATTTAACATGGTTTTAAAAGCTAAACCGAAATTTACATTGAGACCACTGAGATCAGAGCGGTTTTCTTCACGTGTTTGATATTGAACTAATTCGCCTTCTGGTGTATACTCAAGGTCTATTGCCGTATTCTGAATATTTCCGAAGTTGTAATTGACATCAACTCCTAGACTTAGTTTATCAGTTAATTGATATCCAAAACCTGCAAACACCTTATTCACACCACCTTCACCATCAAATCTATTAACTAGTTCATTATTGTCGTTTATATTTTCCAAACGATAACCTACAGAAGTAAATGGCAATAATCCGAATCCAAATCCGAACTTTCCAACAGGAATAGATATCGCTATATAATCAAAAATTGAGCTATTTGCCTCTGCTTCACCAGAGCTACTTTTTAAGGTAGAACTTGTTGCAGTACCAGCTACAGCAAACTTTACAGGTCGGCTTTCATTATCAAATGGGATGGCCTCAACATTCTTTCCAACATAGGCTGCCGGATTTCTTAAGTTCACATGGATACTATCTAAGTATACGCTAATACCACCCATTGAACGGTTTTCAACGGTACCTTTAAATTTCAGGCTTCCAATACCATAAAATGAATACGGTGAAGTCGTTCCTTGTTGAGAATATGCGCTAAGGCTAAATAACGCAATACAAATTACAATGATTTGTTTAATCATTACTTCGAATTAAATTCCAGAATAAAATTCAAACCTTCTAACAGAAAATTCGAGTTCGCAAATATGCTATTTTTTAATTGGTTTGACAAAAAATTGGCGTCGCCACCTGTTAAAATAACTGTTAAATCTTGGTATTTAGACCTATATTGATCTATAACACCATCTATTTCCTTGATTGCGCCAATGATAACACCAGAATGGATAGAAGATTCTGTTGTGTTGCCAATGATAGTTTTTGGCTGGTTTTTTTCTAATAACGGAAGGTTCGCCGTTAAATTATGTAATGCTTGGTATCTTATGCGTATTCCTGGCGAAATAGCTCCACCAAGATACGAATTTTTTTTGGTTACAAAATCATAGGTAATACAGGTTCCGGCATCTATAATAAGTACATTACGATCTGGAAACTGCTTTACAGATGCGCTTGCCAGAGCAATTCTGTCAACACCGAGTGTTTTTGGTGTCTTGTATTTGTTTTCAAAAGGAAGCTTTGTTTTATGGTTTAACTCAAGAACATTGAGATCTTCTTCGATGATCTCGCGTTGTTTTTTAGTTAATCGGCCTACTGAAGAAATAATAGCCGACTCAATATCTGAAAACTCCTTTCTCAGGCTTTTATAGTGCTTTTTGAAATCTTCAATTTTAAAACTGACCTTATGTATAAGTTCGTCATTATCAAAAACAGCAAACTTCACAAAGGTATTTCCAACATCAACAATAAGGTTCATAAGCCATGCAATTGCACAAATTTATAAAATCAATTTTTACAAATTTCTTTTTGGTAATACTAAAAATGAATTTATATTTGCATCCGCTTAATTAAGCAACTGGTGCCTTAGCTCAGTTGGTAGAGCAAAGGACTGAAAATCCTTGTGTCCCTGGTTCGATTCCTGGAGGCACCACTTTAAAACCCTGTAATCTTTTGATTATCAGGGTTTTTTGGTTTTTAAGAGACAATTACAGGGACAACCTACAATCGAATCTATTTTTCAAATTATACTTGTTGAGTACGACTATTTGCAACTTATTTTTGTTGCTTCTAATAACTCGACTTGCTAATCGATTCAACTCCACTATTGTCACAATTAATTGGTTAAGAAAAAAATTATGGCAGATTAATAAAGGCTTTATACTATAAATTAAACCACTGAGTAATAAAATCTTAAATCATTGTTTATTTTTCAAAGAACAAGTCTTTATTCCAAATGGAGCGTACAAAGGGCAGAAACTAATAAAACTGGTTAACACAAATATACCTGCCACTATTAATAGGATAATTCCCAAAGTTCCAGAAATCACCTCGTTAAAATATAATACTCCCACTATAGCAGCGATTATAATCCTAATAATTCTATCTGCTGTTCCCATATTTTTTGTCATCTTATTTAGTTTTAAATTTATAATACAAAGATTGCTAATCAATATTAGCTATCCAGTGACTTTAGTCACAACTAAATAAGTTTTATTTCTCCTGAGTCTTGCCTTATCTTACCTTCTATCTCTAATTTTTTTAATACCCTCGTAACTACTTCTCTTACAGTTCCTAATTCATTAGCTATTTGATTATGACTCATTTTTATAGACTCACCATTCATAATCTCTACTTTATTTTTTAGATGTTCATAAAGTCTTTTGTCCATTCTATCCGTCAACAAATGACCAATAGTATCTAGTAATTCTGAATAGCGTAGATTAAATTGGTCATAAAAAAGTTGATTTAAATCTGGAAAGTCTTTTAACCATTTAGGAAGTAATCGGACTGGAACTAGTAGAATTTTTGCTTCTTCTTCAATTGATGCATAAACTTTACTAGGGGTATTTTTCAAAGATGCGTAAAAGGTCATTACACAACTTTGAGATGGTTGTATGTAGTAAAGTAGTAGTTCTTTATCGTTGAATCTAGAATAGACTTTGACGATTCCTTCAAGCACAATAGGTAAAACTTTAACGTATTGCTCTTCCCTTAAAATCTCAGCACCTTTTGGAAATACTTTTATTGAAGATTCTGCAAGTACCTTATCCAATAGTGGTTGCTTTAAAAATGATAATATACTTCTATCAAAATCCATTTTAACATACTATTTGAAATCTTACGTTTAAAAATACAGTCTAAATACAGCATTCGTAGTTAAACCAAGAGAAAATCGCGAAAACTTATTTACTACATCATTTTGGTCAACTCTATAATAATCATTAATGGCATTTTCCCTGTTAGAAACATTCCAGACTGATGCTCCAACTTCTGACCTGAATGTATTACTTATCTTGAATTTATAAATAGCAGAAGCATCTACCCTTAAATAATCTAATAATCGTTCATTATTGGCTTCGTCAAAATTTACATTATCATCAGCTATTTCATTACCAAGTAGAGGAATTGACGTGGGTTGCCCTTTTCTATAATTGACTCCTGCGGAAATGTTCCATGATTCATTGCTAAATGTTGTTCCCAATGTTACCGAATGCGTAATATCAAAATTACTTGGAAACTCAATTTCATTCAGTGCTTCAAAAGTGTAAGTATTATTTATATATGAATAACTTAACCAGCTATTGAAATTTCCGGTTGTCTTTCGGCACAAGAACTCAAATCCATAGGCATTATAGCTGCCTTTTTCCTTCGTAAATTCATATTTAGTAGTGAAACTTTGACTTTGGGTGGTTATTCCATCAACTGCTTTATAATATCCCTTTGCATCTAATAGCCAACCACTGTTCTTATATAAAATTCCAATTGAAGCCTGTTTGCTCTTCAAAATTGGAATACTGTCGTTATCAGTTAATTGCCATCGTCTTTTTTCAATACCAAGAAAATCATTCTGGAAATTAACTATCTGAGAGGTACTTTGATGCTTAAATTCTCCTTGTGCTTCAATTTCAATGTTTTCACCAATGGATTGTCTTATACTTAATCTTGGCTCGATAATTAATTCTTGAAATCTGGTTAAGTAATTTGCTCTGAAACCGCCTCTAATCGAAAAATCATTATTTAAACTCTTATACCAAGCCTGACCGAAAGCTACATGCTCTCTTAATACCTCTTCGTCTCTTCTTACAAATCTTGGTAGGTCAATGTCATTTAGATTAATCACTTCAGTTTCTGTAAATTGATAACCAAGATCAAAATGCCATTGATTTAGCTTGTATGAGTTTTTTAATTGAATGCTTGTTTCTGAAACCACGTTTTCTTGCAATTGTAACTGATTGCTCAAGACATCTGCATTAAGGGCTTCAAGTTTATATTCATTATCATAAACGTTCAAAGTTGATGATAATTTATCATTCCATTGTCTTTTATAGTTTAAACCAACAGCAAGACTGTTTTGAGAGATGTTACTACGTCTTGTTCTTAATGCACCATTAATATCAGCAGTTTCATTGAATCCTAAATCATTATTTATCAATAAAAAATTTAATCGAATAAAATCTTTATCTGAAGGTTGGTATAGCCAACGTAAAGAAGCATCATAAAAGTTAAACTCCTGATCAGAATTTGTCACATTCGCAACATTATTTTCCGCTTCCGTATCTTGAGTTACTCTATCGAAATAAACTTCATAAGTAGGTGTTCTAACAAAATCATCTAAGGATTTTCTAGATGCAATCTGAAGGGATGATTTATTGCCGATAGGAATATTTGAAAATAGTTCTGCATTTATGAAGTTTAGCCCAAAAATACTATTGACTTTTGAGTCGATTTGTTTGTCGGTCTTCATATGTATCGTTCCCGAAACTCCATCTGTTAAAGACACATCAGAACCATTATTTATAACACTGGCATTCTGTGTCATAAGAGGATTAAAACTAGAAATTAACCCAAAAAAGTGTCCAGTCTGATACATTTTGATATCATCCCAAAGAATTAAATTTTGATCGTTGGAACCACCTCTAATATTAATATTCGAAACAGTTTCATCAACACTTAAAACACTTGGTAATGCCTGGACAGTCTGAAGTACATCAGATTCAATAAGACCAGGCAAAAGACTAAATCGCTTATAATCTATTGAAGTTGTCCAATCTTGTCTTCTGTCAATCCCACGAACGAGATATGTTTCGATGAGCACAGGAGCGATGATTTCTTGTTCTACTAGCATTATTATTGTCTCACAATTATCCAAATTGAAATACTTTACTTGTCTCTCTATGGTTTTTAGTCCAATATGTCTAATAGTCAATAGCTCATCTAAGGATCTCAGTTCAATTTCAAAGTACCCTTCGTCATCAGTAACAGCATATGCAAGCTTGCCATTAATGGTTGCTCCCGAAAGAGGTTCTTGCAAGTCAGAATCTTTAATATAGCCACATAACTTAACGGTGTTAGAAATAGAATAAACTAAATCACTCAGCCTCTCAATAACTAAACCAGTTTGTCTTTCAAGATTTTTTAGTATTAATGATAAACTCAAGTTTTTTGGTATAGGGTTTACCATTACATTATTTACGACATTACTCTCATAATTGAATATAATTGAATGCTGTTTTTCGACATCTTTTAAAACTTCTGCTATTGGAATTTTTTGAACTTCAGTTTGCCCATGGAGCTTCAAGAACGAAATGCTCAAAACCAGGAAAAGTATGTAAAATTTAGTTCTGTCCATTCCTTATTATGACCTTTTTATTATTTTGGACAGTATAGGTCAAATTAAGGGGTTTTGTGATAGATTCAAGGGCATTTTCAAGATTATTGTGCTCAAAGGCACCTGTAAAACGTAAATTCATTTCTGAAGGATAACTGACAACAACATTATATTGTTTTATCAATTCTTTGACAACATCAATAATAGGTGCATTTTCAAAAACACTCATGTTTTTAAGCCAATAGGGTTCTGCAACTGTGATATTTGACTTTTTACCCTCGCCAGAAGACAAAATAAACTCAGTGCCAGCTGGTAATTTCACTTCGCCATTATCATAAATAACTTGAACCAAACCTTCATAGCAAGAGACTTTAAAAACACTGTCTCTTGAGAGAACATTAAACTCAGTGCCCAGAACACTAACTTTTCCAAAGTCTGTATTTACATCAAATCGCATTCCTTTTTCTACATCGAAAAAGGCTTCTCCACTAAGGTTTAATGTTCTATTCTCATCCCAGTCAGAATCGGCATAATTTAATTCTGACAACTCATTAAGGTTGACAATTGAATTATCTGGCAAGGTAATCGTTTCGTTTTGTGCCAAATCAGTTTTAAACGAGCTAATTTGGTCTTTATTGATAAGGGTAAATAATGCGAATCCAACGATAAGAATTGCTGCAAAGCCAGATACAACCCTGGTCCAATTTGTTGTATTGGTCTTGGAGTCAGTTAACTTCATTTCTAAAGAATCAAACGAAGGGACTTTCGCATTTAAATAACCACTGAATCGTTGAGCATCGTCAATAATTCTCTTATAGAATGCAGCATTTTCTAGAGCATTAAAAGCCTTGGCCTCAACTTCTGAAAGCTCATCCTTTAACCATTTTTTTATTAAATACTCTTCGTTCATAACATGCTGTTCTATAATTAAAACAACTCAAATTTTAATTGTCCCAGAAATATTTCATTTTAGTTCTTCAAGTTCATTTCTAAGTTTATTGAACGCTGCATAGATTCTATGTTCAGCTACTTTTTTTGTAATACCTAAAATTTCTCCGACTTCTTTGTGGGTTTTACCATCTATCTTATTCAGAAGAAATGCCGTTCGTTCTTCTTCCTTTAATTGGGACAACACATGTTCGAACCGTTTCAAAAACTCTTTTCTACGTAAGATGAACTCAGGAGACTCATTGGTGTAATCTTATTGCTTTACATGTTGGTATTTTAATACCACTTTTTGATGTTTTACCTCATTAAGCATCAAGTTATTGGCTGTTGTATACAAATAAGATTTAGCTGCTTCGGGTTTTATTTTAGCGCAGTTTTTCCAAAGCTTAATGAATGCTTCTTGTACTTTATCAGTTGGGTTCAACAAATCCCCATATTTATACAAAAGGATATTGCTCAAGGATTGTGCATACTTCTCATAAATCTTTGAGAAGCGCATCTTATCACAGATATCTTTGTAAATTGATTTAGACACAAATAAATTTTACTTAAATCTATATAAAAAAAATTTAATGATTTTCTGGGACAATTAAAATTTGAGTTGTTTGAATATTAAAGAGCCTTGGTTATTCGATAGACTTAAATTTTGTTTTTAAAACAATATGGAAGCAACTTGTACAGATAAAACAGCTACACTTATAAAGTCCATCACAATGATGAAAGTTGAGGAGTTGTTTAAGTGCAAAAAACGAATTAAGGAACTGGAAACTTTACTTGTTAATGATTTTAATGCAATCAATTTTTATAGATATGAACACACCAAAAACAGATTAAGTCATTTAAAGTCCGCAATTTTTGATTTAAAAATATTGGAATCAAAACTTTGTAAAAAATTTTAAAAAAATCTTGGGACAATTTTTTTATGAGTTGTTTTAAGAATAAAGAGGCGTTTTGAAAGCCACCAGACAACAAACTTAAAATTAAAATAAATCCATTTCATTATGAAAACATTAAAACCGATCTTACTAGTAGTTATAGGGGTTTTATTCACTATGACATCATGTAGAACAGAAGATGATTTGGCCATTGACCCTCCAGTTGAGGATACTATACAGGCCAACTCAACAGTAGCAAATTTAATGAGTAACGTTGCTACCAATGACGGCTCTTTCGATAACATTATAGATAATGCAAGTTGCCTAAGTGTACAATTACCTGTTACCGTTACTGTAAATGGTATTGAACTTATAATTAACGATGACGATGGTTATGAGGATATAGAGGACATAATCGATTTATTTGATGATGATATTGACTCAATAGTTATTTCATATCCAGTAACAGTGATCCTAGCTGATTTTTCTACCGTTACTGTTAATTCTGATGCCGAATTGGCGGCACTTGCCTCTAATTGTGTAGGCGAAAACGAAGATGATGATGATATAGAGTGTATTGATTTTCAATATCCTATTACAGCATCCATTTACAATGAAAATAATGATTTGATCAATTCCATTACTATTAACAATGACAATGAAATGTATGACTTTGTTGATGATCTTGATGAATTTGCTGCCGTCACAATCAACTTCCCAATTACTGTAATTTTTGCAGATGGAACGACACAAACTATTAATTCAATTCAAGAATTAGAAAATGTAATAGAAATGGCAGATGATACCTGTGATGAAGATGATGATAATGATTTTGATGATGACGATTGCGATAACTGCACCACTAATGACCTAGATACTGTTTTTGCAGATTGTGCTGAATGGACAGTAGATAAACTAGAGCGTAACGATAATGATTTAGAAGATAACTATGTTGGTTATGTGTTTGAATTCAATGGAGATGGAACGATTCTGGTTACACAAGGAGCTAATACATTCAATGGCACGTGGGAAGCTTCTGGTTCAGGAAATAATATTTCTGTAACCATTAATGTGACTGGATTAACAGATTTTAATGACACATGGAACTTACATGAAATTGATCAAGATCCAGGCGAAGTTGATGTTGATTTGAGACTAGGGGATGATAGACTGAGATTTGAAAGTGATTGCTCAAGTGATGGAAGTATTGATGATTCAGCATTAGTGAATGCACTAACAAGTGGTGACTGGTATGTGACATTTTTCTTTGACGATACTGATGAAACCGCAGATTTTGCAGATTACGTCTTCAACTTTGCATCTGACAACACTGCAACAGCAACGGATATGAGTGGAACAACTAATGGATCTTGGTCAACAACATCAGGAGATAATACCGAACTAGGTTTAAATCTAAACTTTGGAACTGGGATTCCATTAGACGAATTAGCTGATGATTGGGATGTTCTTGAAGTAACAAATGATATTATTAGGCTCAAAGACATAAGTGGTGGTGATGGCTCGGAAGACTTCTTAACTTTTGAACGTGAGCCTTTTGATGGTGGAGACAATGGAGATGACTTAGCAGCCATTTTAACAGACGGGTTGTGGATTGTTGCATCTTACACTGAAGATACGGATGATCAAACTGCTAACTATGCAGGTTATGAATTAGATTTTGATATGGATGGTACAGTTTCAGCATCGAACGGTTCTAATACTAATAACGGGACTTGGGCTGTGCTAAGTGGCGGTAACCAAATGGCTTTAGATTTTGGTACTAATTTACCGTTTGGAGAGTTTAATGACGATGATTGGGATGTTATCTCCGTTTCTGCCACCGAAGTTATAATCCAAGATGTAAGCGGAGGTGGAGGCGGAACAGATACGTTGACACTTCAAAAACTTTAATGCTAAAACAATTTAAAATATGTAATTATGAAAAAGGTATTTAATCTAGGATTTTTATTAATGCTAAGCTTCTCATTAATGTCAGCAATGTGCTCAAGTGATGACGACGATGGAAGCCCAAATAATAGTGATCAACAAATAGCAGAAATTGAAAGCACAGCACAGTCGGGAACTTGGAGAATCACAAACTTTAATGATTCTGGTCAAAATGAGACTTCAGATTTTAGCGGTTATGACTTTACCTTTAATTCGGATGGGTCATTGGTTGCAACCAACGGTTCCAACACACTTACAGGGACTTGGTCGGTGACAGACGACAGTAATAGCAGTGATGATAGCAGTAGTGATGATGATATTGACTTCAACATCTTCTTTCCCGTTCCAGATAGTAATGATTTTGAAGATCTCAATGACGATTGGGATGTAGTAACAACCACATCTACAAGAATTGAACTCATTGATATTAGTGGAGGAAATGGAGGAACAGATATGTTAACTTTTGAGAGAAACTAAATTTGATTGGCAGCGTATGCGCCCTAAATATATTTAAGTTAGAAAACACCAACCATTAGCTGCCAGTGGTTGGTGTTTTAATCAGATTAATATGATTAACAAAAAAGTATTTCAAAACTATAATTCAATCCATTATTAAACTTACACTACCGCATTTTAGCATTACTTCCCCAAAATATGGATTAAGTATTTGTTCCTCCTTACTTATCCAATAAGCACCGTTATTATTATCAGCCATTGGACAAAACTGTACAAATAGTTTATCTTTTACTTCGTCAAAGTTTTTAACCATTTCTATCAGCTTATCAGAAATCATTTGAAATTGCTTACGCTGATGTTCCAAACTCACATTTTCATTTATTCCTTTAGAAGTTTTATGCAGAATAGCCCAATAATTATGCGTTTGTTCTCTTTGACTTACAGGCATTTTTTCTAAAGCTTTTCTAAATGCTTCACTTTTTGATGATGCCAATGACACATCGGACTGAATTAAAGCATCTTTCAGGTTAATATAAGCATCAATAACAGGCTCAAATGATTTTTCAACAGTACTATTAAAATCAACTTTTTCTGTCATCATATCCATTGTATGCCCTTCATGTCCTGTCATTGTTTTACCACCATCTTTATTCATCATCGATTTTTTACCTTGAAGCTGTGCTGAAGCATCGACAGTAAATGTACCATTGGTAACAATCTCATCGCCGTCTTTCAGCCCATCAACCACTTCTTATTGTTCACTAACCCGCTTTCCTAAAACAACTTCTCGCATTTCAAAAATAGGTTCATTAGGATTCGTTTTTAAATACACTACTGAACGTTCACCTGTCCACAATACAGAAGAAGATGGAATGAATAACTTTTGTTCAGAATCAGAAGATGTGTTTTCAATAATTCCTTCTACAAACATACCTGTCTTAAACTCTCCATTTCGATTATTCAATACAACACGAAGGTCAACTGTTCTTGTCTGTGGATTCATCATTGGGTCAATAAAATCAACTTTCAGTTTAAAGTCTTTATTTGGAAAAGCATTTGTAGTAACGGTAATTTCTTGCCCTTTTTTACATAGTTCTATCTGGTTTTCATAAACATCAAATATTGCCCAAACGGTATTTAAGTTGGTTATTTTTAATAATGTCTGACCTTGTTTTACATAATCACCTTGTTCTGCTAACTTTTCTGAAACAGTACCTGAAACGGTTGCATAAATTGGAAAATTCTGGATTACCTTTCCTGATGCTTCAATTTGATTAATCTGCTTATCTGAAATCTTCCAAAGCTTTAGTTTGTTGCGAACTGCATTGTATAAAGCTGGTTGTGATTCTTTTAATGAAGAAGCGGTTATTAGTTCTTGCTGTGTTGAGAATAATTCAGGTGAGTAAATGGTAGCCAAAAGTTGTCCTTGTCTTACTTCTTCTCCAACAGAACTTATATTCAATCGCTCTATACGTCCTGAAAAATAACTTGCTTGCACCACGTTAGCATCTTCGTTCTCACTTATCCTACCAGATAACTTAATGGAATTGCTTTCAATAGAGCCATTGCCTACTACAGAGGTTTGGATATTCGCTAAAGCCATTGCATTCTTGGTTAGTTTAAATTCATTAGGACTTAAACCATCTGCACCTGCTTCGGCAGGAATTAAATCCATTCCACAAATCGGACAATCGCCAGCTTCAGGTTGCATAATTTGTGGGTGCATAGAACAGGTCCACATTTGATTTTCTGAAGCCATTTCAGAATGATTATGCTCCATTTCATTGTTAGATGAATTACTAAAGAATAACCAACCTAAAAGCAAGCCAACTATTAATATTCCTACGTAGATTACATATTTTTTCATCTCTATTTATTTTTTCTTCTTTTTAATAATTTTCTAATCGATGGTGATGATGTGTACCAAAGTAAAAAGCCACTCAAAACAGTTATCAATCCTAAAAGAGAAAAGGCTCTCAAAACTGTTGTATTGAAGTTATCTCGACCTTCATAGTCCATTGTATGAGTCATCCACAAAAAATCAAACCAACGCCAACTGCGGTGCCTTACTGTTTGAAACTTTCCATCATTAATAGACACATAAGCTTTTAAAGCTTCATCTGTTTTATATGAGATAACATAAGCTGGTAATAACTTTTCACGATATTCATGGTGCTTCCCAACTTCTGTTATTTGCTCTACAGATTCAACCTCTAATCCCTCTTTCATATAATTTTTAGCGATATATAATGCTTCATCTTGGGTAATGCTATTTTTAGGACTTCCATCCATCGCATTATATAACTGCTTCTTATTTACCCAATAGTAAGGTACATTATCGATATCTCTCAATTCTATGGTATTAACACCTTCTGAAACATTAAGGCTTGAAGGGCTAATGAGATTACTAAAGGCTTGTGGTTGATAATCCAGATTCTTAAAATGGTCTCCGTGTATATCATCTATGTTTGTCCAACTGAAGTATAAACCACTTATAGTCCAAAATAGAAATTGAATACCTAAGAACAGCCCCAAATAACGATGTGTTTTTCTAATTTTTAATACTGCATGTCTGTTTACCATAATCTTTTAGTTTACTAACATTAATATTGCCATAACTATCATAATGGCATTTTCAATAAAAGTAGCTTCTGTCATAGGTAGCTTTAAAGCTGTACCTAAACAAGCACATCTTATTGACTTTTTATCTAATAGTGTTTTTGTAACCCCAATCGTTGTAATACCCAATACAATAAGTGTTATTATTAATGCTATTTTAACTTCAAATCGCATCAGAAACATTAAACCTAATGCTGTTTCTATAAATGGATAAACCCATCCATAGACAGGAACTCGTTTTGCTAAAGGGTCGTACATTCTAAAAGACTCTGGAAAGCCTTTTAAATCTAACATTTTAAAGAAACTAAAAACGATGTAGAACAATCCCATGAAATCTAACATTGCTTCGCCCCAATTCCAGTTTTTATAATGCAATAATACACTTGCAACGGTTATATAAAACATAATTAGAAGTAATGGTTTAAGTTGCTGTAACTTGCTTTTTTCTTGCTCAATTTCATAACTTGATGCACTTGTAGAAGCAAAAACATTTTTAACTTCCTTTTCGGAAATGTTATACTTAGAAGGTAATGCCTTTTGTAATTCTGCTGTGTCAATATGCTTGTTCATTGTTACTTCTGCCTCATTTTTTTCAAGGTCCACAGCAACGTTGGTAACATTATCTATATTTCCTAAATATTTTTCGACAGATGCCTTACAGTTTCCGCAAGTCATTCCAGTAATTTTATAGGTATGTTTCATAATTACTTATTATTTATTTGAATCAAAACTACTGATGCACTTCAAGTTACTTTTTTCCTTTTTTGGTAAATGTTTACACAATTTTGTCTAGTTCCTTTCTATCCCATTTTTGAAGTGATTTATAATCACTCATCGACATTCCGGTATTACTCTTGAATTGTTTAGCCAAATGACTACTGTTTTTATATTGCAGATCATAAGCGATTTCAGAAAAATTCAAATCTCCCATTTGTATAAGCTCTTTGACCTTTTCAATTTTAAGCCGAATAAAATATTTTTCTATCGTGATTCCTTCCGATTTGCTAAATGCCTTACTAATAAACGAATAGTCCTTACCAAACTCAATGGATAAGAAATCAGACAAATTCTTATTTTCCTGTAGGTTTAAGTAATGAATGAGCAGCTGTTTCACCTTTGTTACAATTTTCTCTATTTCAGTTTCAACTAACTCAAAGCCATTCTTTTCAAGAATCTGTCTGATTTCTTTTATCCTTTTATTTGCCACTTTTGAAAATTGAATTTCTCCCAACAAAATTTGCTGTACCTCGATATTAGAGTTTTCGAACTCTTGTTTCAAAACACTTTTACAACGGTCGCAAACCATATTTTTAACTCTAATTTTCATTTTGAAAAGGCTTAGTGATTATGGCCTTCATGCTTATGTCCATCTACTTTATGATCATCATTTTTCACATAATCCATTCCGCATTTTGGACATTCGCCTTCGGTATCGCTACCACTGCCATCGCAATGCATTGGACATACATAAGCAGATGCATATTCTTTCTTTTCTGCTTGTTCAGTTTTAGTGGTTGCTTTCTCCTTTTTGCCTTCTTTACATGATACCGTTGTCAGCATTAAGCTTAAAACCATGATTCCTAAAATTGTTTTTACTGTTTTCATTTTAATAGAGTTTTATAGTTAATATTTAATTGAATCATTTTCTCGTTTTTGGTAATTTGATTTTTATTGAATTGCCTATTACATCATCCACATGTCCAGCTAATAAATTATCAACCGTTTTAAAATGCATGTGCATGTTTGTTGTGTGATGTGTAAAAACAGCCTTATGCTTTGTAGAATAAAACCCTATAATCACAACTTTACGATTCTTTAAAGTTCCATTCAAACCTGATTCCTTATGTTTCTTGTGGTTATGAACCATATCTCCATCTTTCCAATTAATTACATGCCAATCCAGGGAAGCAACAGTTCCTTCAATTAAAAATGGAAAAGGTTCTTCAGTATCAATACCATTAGCTTTTGCCAGCTCAAAGATTTTTGTCTCTAATTGTGATTTAGTTTTATTGCCATCTACCTTAAATGTGTTCCATTCTTTCACTTCGGAATACACTAATAGTGATGCATTCAAATTATAAGCATCAGTAATTTTTATACTATCATTTACTACAGAACTATTACTTGGGTTGCCATCAAAAATTTGTATTTCACCCTTTAGATTTTCCACAGCTCCAAGCGCAAAAAGATGCTCTTTACTCTGTAGACTATCCAAACTAATAGTAGATGAAATATCTCCTGACATTATTGTTCTTAACGCTCCCGAATTATAAACTTCTACCGTAACGAGTTCGCTTTTATTCGATTGGCATGACACTAATGAAACAACCAATACTATTGCTATATGAAACTTTGATTTAATCATATCTTAATTAGTTAAGTAATTAATAATGGTTCTCTGTAAATAATAATTCTTAATTGTCTCTATCTGATTCATTTGAAATTTTAATTGTAACTCTTGAACATCTAAAACATCATTAAAATCAATAGTTCCTGTCTCATAGCTTTTCACTAAAATGGTTTCTGCATCTTTTGCTTGTTCCAAATTCTTAGTTTGTGTGTCATAACTTATTCTTGCAGAATTACTGCTTTTGATTGCTTTGTCAAGCATGGTTTCCAATGTGTTTAATCGACTTTCTTTTTGAGCTAATATCTCTTGTTGCTTTAGTTCATTTTGTTTCGATTTGGATTTATACTTGTTATTAAAAATTGGAATAGAAACACTCACCATAGGCATAACAATATCTTTCCCATTATCGCTAAAATCCATATTTGGACGTTCTGAAACAGCTATATAGTCTAAGCCAAAACCTAACATTGGATTACTCTCTTTCTGATTTAATAATTCAGATTGTTCTACAGAGGTGTAAAGCTTATCGTATTTTAATAATTCAGGATGTAAAGCCAGATTATCAGAATTAATCAATTCACCATCCAGAGGCATAGCTAATCCATTAGCAATTATGACTTCTGTGTTTTTATCTCTGTTAAGTAGCTTATTAAATGCTGTTAGTTCAGCTAAATAATTTTGTTCTAATATTTGTTTTAATTGTTCCAACTCATTTTGCCTCATCTGTAATCGTAATACATCAACTGCTGATGCTTTACCAACTTCAACAGAGGTTAGTGCTAACTCTTCATAGGTTTTAAGCAATTCAATATTTTCATCTAAAACAACTTGCTTTTCTTTTATAGCATATAAGTTGTAGTATGATTGAGAAACAGAAGCTACCAGTTTTCTTTTTACTATAGTAATATCTTCATAAACAGCATCAGCTAGAGCGTTAATATAATTCTCTCTTGCTGTTATCGCTCCAAATGAAGGCAGCATTTGTTTTGCTGAAATTTTAAATCGTTGTGCTCCTGTTCTTGTTTCTGGTTCGCTAACAAAGTAACCAACACCCAATTGCGTATTTGGTAGCGTGCTTGCTTCGTTTACTTTTTCTTTTGCGACCTGATACTTCAACTCAAAAGTTTGGATTTCAGGATTATTAGTTAATGCCTCATCGATTAAAATGTCTAATTGTTGAGCATTTGAAATACTTAACATTGAAAGCGTAAAAAGTATGATATATAGTCTTTTCATCTTAATTGTTTTTAAGTTGTAATTCTTGTTTCCAACTGTATAAAACAGGTACAACAAAGAGTGTGATTAATGCGATTAACATGCCTCCAAAGCTTGGAATTGCCATAGGAATCATAATATCACTTCCACGTCCAGTTGATGTTAGAATAGGTAATAAGGCTAATATTGTTGTTGCCGTGGTCATTAAGCATGGACGAATACGTTTTTTGCCAGCTTCAACAACCGATGCTCTAACTTCTTGCTTTGTTTTAGGGGTGTTTCTATCGAATGTTTGCGTTAAATAAGTTGCCATAACAACACCATCATCTGTAGCAATTCCGAATAAAGCGATAAAGCCAACCCAAACAGCAACACTTAAATTAATTGGATGCATTTGAAATAAATCTCGTAGATTCTCACCAAAGAAGTTAATGTTCAAAAACCAATCTTGACCGTATAGCCAAATCATTAAAAACCCTCCTGCAAAGGCAACAGCTATTCCTGTAAACACCATAAATGAAGTAGCTACCGAACGGAATTGAAAGTACAGGATTAAAAAGATGATGATTAAAGCTAACGGTACAACTACAGATAGCGTTTTTTCTGCTCGAAGTTGATTTTCATAAGTTCCTGTAAATTGATAGTTAATACCTTTAGGAACTACCAATTCACCTGAATCAATTTTAGACTGTATTAAATCCTGTGCATTTTCAACAACGCTTACTTCAGCATAATCGTTTAATTTATCAAATAGAACATAACCAATTAAGAAAGTGTCTTCGCTTTTAATTACCTGTGCGCCTTGTTCGTATTTAATTGTTGCCAATTCACTCAATGGAATAGAGCTTCCTTTAGCAACAGGAACATAGATATTCTCTAAATCGGTTGGATTTGCTCTTAATTCTCTCGGATAACGTACTCTAACACCATATCGCTCTCGACCTTCGACAGTCTGTGTTATTTCCATACCACCAACAGCAACCTTTAGAACATCTTGTACATCTTGAATTGAAATGCCATAGCGTCCTATTTTATCTCTATCAATGTCAATTAATAGATAAGGCTTACCAACAATTCTATCGGCAAATACAGCTTCGGTTTTAACACCTTCAACTTGTTTTAAGATGCTTTCCAACTGAACACCAAAGGCTTCAATTTGTTTTAAATCTTGACCTTTGACTTTGATTCCCATTGGCGCACGCATTCCAGTTTGAAGCATTACCAATCTGGTTTCAATAGGCTGTAATTTAGGTGCAGAAGTAACCCCTGGCAATTTGGTCACTCGCACAATGTCTTGCCATATATCATCGGCTGAATTTATTTCTGGTCGCCAATTTCTGTAGAACTCACCATCATCATCTTCTATTAACTCTTTAGAACTAATTTCAGGCATTGTAAGAGCATCATCTGAGTAATTAGGATTGGTAATAGTTGAGCCATCTTTAAGTTCAAATAGACCATCATTATTCACTTTATAACGCTGTTTTTCTCCATTGTCATTCAACATATATTCAGGTTTATACTGAATTAAATTTTCATACATGGATAGAGGTGCCGGATCTAACGAAGATTCTACACGACCAGCTTTTCCTACTACGGTTTCAATCTCTGGAATGCTGGCTACAGCCATATCCAACTGTTGCAACACACGCTTATTTTCATCAACTCCAGAATGTGGTAAAGATGTAGGCATTAACAAAAATGAGCCTTCGTTTAATGAAGGCATAAATTCCTTACCTGTATTCTTCATAATTAAGAACCCACATATAACAATAGCTGTTGGAATGGATAGGAATAACAGCTTATTAGCTAAAGCCCAATTTAAAATACGAGTGTAATACCTTCTGAATACAGTAAATACTCCTAACAATCCAAAACAAATAATACCAACAAAAATGAGGTTCCAGAAAATACTTTTATCAACGCCTAAAGGTCTCCAATATTCAGCCAATAGAAATACTATCGCTAAAGCTGATACTATAATATTAATAAGATTGGTCTGCTTTTCTTGTATTCTATTTTGAATTTTTAATATTGATGTAACTCCAAAGGCAATTAGAATTATACCAAGCCAATAGCCAAAAATGATAGCCGTAATTCCTAATAGGACTAAAAACCCATTCAAGGTATAGTTAAAGCTTTGCTTTATATTCTTCTTTCTAAATAGATAGGCGGCAAATGGCGGAATTAAAAACAATGCTACCAATATAGATGCTACAAGTGCAAAGGTCTTTGTAAATGCTAAAGGTCTAAATAGTTTTCCTTCAGCACCAATCATTGTGAACACAGGTATGAAACTGATAATTGTTGTTAAAACTGCTGTAATAATTGCTCCTGAAACTTCTGATGTAGCATTATAAACCACTGTATTTATTGGTAGTTTTTCCTTATTGTCATCCAAATGCCTTATAATGTTTTCTGAAAGGATTACACCAACATCCACCATTGTTCCAATGGCAATAGCAATACCTGAAAGTGCTACAATATTAGCATCTACTCCAAAGAGCTTCATTGCTATAAACACCATTAACACAGCTACGGGAAGCAAGCCCGAAATTAAGACAGAAGCACGTAGATTAAATACCATTATAATGATTACTAAAATGGTAATCAAAATTTCTAAAGTTAATGCTTCATTAAGCGTTCCTAATGTTTCCTTAATAAGTTCCGTTCTGTCATAGAATGGGACTATTGTAAGTTGTGATGTTCTCCCATCCTTTAGTTCTTTTGAAGGCAGTCCAGAGCTAATATCATTAATCTTTGCTTTTACATTATTGATAACTTCTAAAGGGTTAGCTCCATATCTCGATACTACAACGCCACCAGCGACTTCAGCACCTTCTTTATCTAAAATGCCACGCCTTGCTTTTGGTGCAAGTGATACATTAGCAATGTCTTTTATTTTAATTGAGGTAAAGTCTTCAGATGCTACAACAGCATTTTCTATGTCTGAAATTGATTTGATATAGCCTAAGCCTCTAACTAAATATTCGGCTTGATTAATCTCAATGGTTTGTGCTCCAATGTCCTTATTGCTCTCTTTAACAGCTTTTACAATATGTTGTAAACCAATATTATATTGGCGCATTAATTCAGGGTTAACATCAACTTGATACTCCTGAACATATCCACCAATTGAAGCAACTTCGGAAACTCCACTTGCAGAGGATAAAGCATACTTAACATAATAGTCTTGAATACTTCTTAATTCATGTAAATCCCAACCACCAGTAACATTTCCTTGTTCATCTCTACCTTCTAAGGTGTACCAGAATATTTGTCCTAATCCTGTGGCATCTGGACCTAAAGATGGGTTAACATTTTCAGGTAATAAATTGCTTGGTAATGAGTTTAGTTTTTCGAGTATTCGGCTTCGACTCCAATAGAAATCAACATCTTCTTCAAAAATGATATAGATGCTCGAAAATCCAAACATAGATGAACTTCGAATGGTCTTAACACCTGAAATCCCTAATAAGGAAGTAGTTAAGGGATAAGTGATTTGGTCTTCAATATCTTGAGGTGAACGACCTTCCCATTTAGTGAATACTATTTGCTGATTTTCTCCTATATCTGGGATAGCATCTACAGCAACAGGGTTACTTGGTAAAAACCCTGTGTCCCAATTAAAAGGTGCATTGACTGTTCCCCATCCTATAAAAAGAATAAGAAGTAATACAGCGACAAGCTTATTTTCTATTAAAAATTTGATGCTTTTATTTAGCATAGCGTTTGATAATTAAACAATTAGACATTGGTGTGTAGAATACACCGAATACAACAAATTATCCATACGACATATATCCAAAGGATAATAAAGTCTATTGTTTAAAAATCAAATTAGGTAAGTCTCATCAAGCTTGTATATCTGCCTGACGACCAAAGGCGGTTTATACTCTCTAAAAGAGTTTATATCTTCATTATACTCTTCAAAAAGATCAGTATAAGTATGAATGAAAGAAGCAATGAATTGCTGTTGTTCAAAAGTAAGCTTGTCAAATGACAGTTGTAATTCATCCTGACCATCAACAACTAACTGTTTATCATCACAACAGTTTTTTTTCATCATTGAACAGCCTTTTGAAGGGTTTTGCATTTCCATACCACATCCCTTAACTTTCTTAAAAACAACTGTTTCAACTAACGTATCTCCACAATAATGCATACTAATAGTAAATGACATCGTAGAGAATAACACTACAAAAGCCATTACTAATGACATTATCTTATGGCACACTTGTTTCATATCAATAGCAAAGGTAAAAAATTTTAACAATTACAAATTTTGTTTAACAGAAGATTAGTGGTTACAAAACTGTGAGTTTTACCATTTACCCATTTTTGAAAGTACTTTTTTATACTTCAGCATTTGTATATCATCTTTACAATATGGATGTTCTAAAAGCTCTTTTAGTTTACCTATAAATTCTTTTGAAACAAAACCTTTTTTCTTTAAAATATCAAATAAAATTTGAGCCTGTTCTGCTCTGTATTTAGCTTTTTTTAGAAACTCTTCACCATTTTCAGGTTTGTCATAATGATTTTGAATATCAAAATGTTTATTAATATCATCCTTGTAAGCAATTAAAAACTTTTCTGCATTTTGTTGGGTCACACCATTTGTTGTAAACACATAATCTCTGTCTTGAGTAAGTCTATTAATTCTTGTTTGGCCATCAGCATAGTCATTAGGATGAATTTCTAAATAATGTGAGCGGTCTAATGGTAATGTAATTACTGCTTTAGGGTCATATAAACCTTGAAATTTATTTGTTTCAAAATGTCTAATTGATACTGGATTATCACAAGTTATAATTGGTGCATTAGCATCATTTATTTTAATTACGTTAATCGTACAGTCGTACTTATATTTTACAAAATTCCCCCATTGCTCTAAATGGTTTAATAAAAAAATTGTTCTTGAACGTTCGTTATGTTCTTTTTTTACAGCTTCAATATTATCAATGTGAAACCTCATTTTTTCACCATATAAGTTCATTTTTACGATACCTTCTTCATCAGCTGTATGAGCGGCTCTATCAAAAATCTCATTATTCATACTTCTTTGAAGGTTCAAAATTCTTGGTGTTCTAAAATATAGTGATAGACAAACGTAGAGTATCTGTATTTTTTGTTCTTGGGTTACCGTTAAAACTTTTTCGTCAATAAGCAGGGAATAGACCTTTTGAAATTCGCTATCTACATTTTCAGCATAATGTTTTTCTAAAGCATATTTTATCTCATCTGATTCTGCCGGTATTGTATAAATATTCTTTTCAAAACAAATATCTTTTGTACTTATTTGTTCTAATAATATATCGTCATCGAGCTTGTAAACATCAACAAAATAGTTTCCTTTTTTACCTCCAATTCCAAAGTTTTTTAAATACGAACGTGGAATATAATGTTGTTTTATTGGGTTTGACATACTCTATTTTACTGTATTTAGTGGCATTTCCTTACTTCCTATTTTTTCTAATAGACTTTCAATATTATTTACGATCTCTTTGAAGAACTTTGAATTATCAAGCACTATTTCAAATCTATTTTGGGAAGACACATATTCTTTTAGCGTAAACCGCCCTTTACTAAAACTCTTAATATTGTTGAACTTTCTATCGCTATTATTGACAGTATCGTTGTTATTAATAATACCCTTATGATGTACAATTAAATTACGTACTTGTCTAAAATTATCAATAAAACTCCATTCAGGATTGAGTATAGAGAAATCAACTTTAGCAGACTGCTTTAAAAACTTCTTTACTTTATCAATATCATTATTACCTTTTAAGTCATCTACTCTGTAATCTGTTTGTTTGTAAGATGCGAACCTATCACAACCACGTTTTAATGTATCTTCAAAAAAGGAATATAGCTGTATGATTTGAGCATTTCTATAATTTTTGATGTAAACATCATTAAACATAAAAACATTATCAATGAAAGAATCTTCTAAATAGTCCAAATATTCTTCTGAAAACTCTGATTTATCTTCTTCTTTAGATTTTTGAAAATTATCATATTCAGCTTCTATATTTTTTAATTCCATTTCAAAGTGAGTTTCCATATGATTCATATAATCCTCAATTAAATGGAACTCAAAATGGATAAAGCCAAATCCCATTATGGAAGCAAGCGTTTCTTTTCTTCTTAATCTTGACATATCATTCTTCTATAAAAACTATAAGTAATCTTTGACAACAACTCCAAAAACAATCGTAAGTCAAGTTACAATTTGGACTTAACTTTTTTTATTCAGATTCTTACTGCTTTTTAATAATATTTTTTTCAGCTTCAGAAGTTCTTCTTTCTGCTCATCTATCTGCTCTTCTAACTCATTAAATAAATATAGAACTTTTTCTTTTTCACTTGCTCCCTTCTTTTCTTCTCCATGAATAGAAATTTCTAATTCCCTTATTGAGTCTAAATATTCTACTACGCTCATTTCGTTATCAGATAAAAAATTGCCATGCTCATCAATCCATTCTTTATCTTTTTCTAAAAGTTCTTCACTTACCATTGCAATCAATGATTTACGATATATTCTTTCCGAATTTTTTATTACTATTTCCAAAAAGTTGAGCCAACTGGAATTACTATTCTTTAATCTATTTCGCTTATCTAAAAACTTATGACGAATAAACGGATTTTCGTTTTTTTTAAGTAATGAAATGACATCAATTATTGGTTTTAATTTTTCAGTAGGTTTTTCAATTGGTACTCTTTCTCTTTTTTCCCATATTTCTAATATAGTATCACAGCATTCTTTCTGAAGTTTGCTTTTTTCTTCTTTGGACTGGCACTTATTGATATTATTGATTAATTCAGCAAGATAATGAGCCATCCATCTTGCCAAGGTATTTGTTGTATAAACTAAATCTAATTCCTTTATTAGTTTTTTACCCAATTTTAAAATTTCTTCCTCTGAGTGTTTTGACTGTTCCATCCGCCTTTAGTAAATAAATTTTCGTATGTTCCCAAGGTTGCTTCCTATTATCACTTCTATATTGACTTTTCTTGAGTTGTTTGGTTATTTGACACTTTATAATCATATTCAAATTTTCCATTTTCAGAAAATTTAATATGAAATTAATATCAACTTTTAATATTTCTCCGGAACTTTCAATGTTTTTAATATCCCTATATCTACTATCACTTGTTTCATCCCAAAATTCTAACGAAGATATTTGATTATCATCGAGCCGCGCCATCTTTAAATCATCACTAAATTCAATTTGGAAAGCCTCTTGGATATTTGTTCCAAAAGTGATAATACTTTTACCTGCTCTTTTTGCTAGAGAATCATGCTTGTCTAAGCCATCATATAGTGTGTCATTGACTTTCAACCAGCTTTTAAAGATGAAATCATTATTCTTAACTTCAAATCGCTCTCCATCGTTTTCTATAGGAAAAGCAAAATCATGCTGGTCTTCTGCACTCTGAAAAGCTCTTAATAATGCATCAGAACCTTTGACTGAAACAAGAGCTGAACGGATATAGACGGTTTCACTATTATCTCCAAAATACCGTGTAAACCCAGCGTGAGGAATAATAAATCTTTCATTATAAAATTCTGAAAAACCAATTTCTTTATCAAATTTATCTTCGTTAATTGTATCTCTCCATTCTTTATCAAATTTATCATACTCATTTGTCCAAAACTTATCTAACAGAGGTAAGGGGTCTCGTAAATCTGAAGCCCAAAAATCATTCCAAGTGATGGCTTTAGATTTAAGCCAATAGTCCCATGAATCGTAATCATCTTCGTCATCATAATAATTTACTAATTGAGGTTCTTTCGCTAACAACTCATTAGCAGCACAAAACATAGCATGGTATTCAAAATAAGTGTCTAAACTTTCAACTTGCGGATTGCTTCCTTTTCTCTTATCCCTCAATCCCCAATCGTAATTTCGAGTATAATCATCTTTATTTATATCGCCAGTATAACCCCATTTTTCTACAATATATTTATCAGCTATGTCTGCGACATCATATTCAGATAAATTAAAAATGTCTCCAAGGTTGCTATACCAATAAGGTAAGACATCCATACCATCAAAATCAAACCTCCAACTTTTGTCTAAAGTTGAATTATATCTTCTTTGCTTTCTTGAATATGATTCTTCTTTTACTTTGTCTAACTTACTTACTAAGACATTTGCAATTATTTCTTGTTCATCTTTGTTGTAGATCTTATCATTATATTTTAATAAGTTCTGACAGACCCTTTTAATGAAAAAATTAATTAACACGTGTGGTAACTCTTCATTTTGAAGTTCTTTGATAAAAAGTTCTTTTAAGTCCACAAGTTTTTCGGGAGCTTCAGCACTTATTCTATCTATTGCAATCCAAAGATATAATTTGGCAGAAATCCAATAAAAAATGTATTTCTCATTCTGAAATGGATTACAAGTGGTTTCATTTTGAGCTTTAATTAGATATTTAAGAATACTTTTATTATTAAGATTAACTAGATTTCTTATGCTATGAATTGCTTCCCATCTTAGTTCTTTATCTGGAAGTCCTAAATACAATCGTAAAATATTTGCAATAGCTTCGTCGGTATCTGTTGGTGGAAGTAGCTTATCAGTCCATAAGCCATCTCTAAATTCAAGCTTTATGTTTTTATTCCATCGAGTTAAAACCCAATTAAAAATTTCGGTATTATTTTTTTTGGTGAGCCTATGTTTAATTAAGAAAAATACACTATATATAGATTCATCAGTTAATACTTCTATTTTTTCTGGTAAAATTTTAAGTATAATTTCTCCTAATTGAATTTCGTCAAAACCAAACATTTTAGCGAACTCTAACAATTTACCGATGCTAAGAGAATTTCCATAATCAAAGTTTTCAAACCATGTTAGAATGACATATCTAAACTTCTCTTTTTTCCATTGTTTTAAAGAAGGATAATAACTCCATTCCTCTAACCGTTCTCTAATTGCATCTTCAAATGAATAGAAACTCAAAAGCCCTGAGTCGATATCCACAATAGCATCCAATTGTTTTGAGTAATCATTAGGCTGACAATTGTTTTTTATTTCAGACAAAAAGTTATCTATTTCCCATCTATTAGAGTAACTGTCGCTATTTTCGATTATAGTGCTAATAGCTTTTTCTAAATCTCTTGTAGAATTAATATCAATACTATTAAGGTCTATTCCATGGACGAATTTGTCTTTATCAAAATCATTAGAATATCTGCTTTCTTTTTCTTTTTCAATTGTTTCTCTAAAGTTTAAGTACGCTTTAATTTTTTGGATTATTTGCATTTCAACAAACGCACCTGACTTAATTGCATTATAAATATGATTTAACGTATTTTTATTTTTATGAAGTAAGCAATCTCTATAAATAATTTCAACAAATTTAGTTTTACCGATTAAGTCTCTTGATTCATCGTATTTAGTCAAAATCATATCATAAAGTTCAATCGATTCGTCTGTATAATATTTATAGTGATACATTGGAATCAACGAACCCGCTACAACATGATTAATCTTACCTTTCTTTAAAGAAAACTTTAAAATAGCTACAATATATTTAGACAAACTAATTACACCTCTGTGATGCCATCTAGAGGCTATCGTAAACATTGAGTTAAAATTGATATCTGCAATTCCATATAAAGCATTTTTATAAGGGAAATGCTTTTTATCATAACCCTCTAACATGTAATCACTATATTCTGTAAACTTAGCATACTCATGAGCAAGTTTAGGGTCTGTTCTTTCAAATCCTATCTTCGCTAAATCTGACAAACAACTGATTTTAGAGAATGCTTCAAAATCAATTTCTTCCGTTGCTTTTATAGCTTCATTGAAGTAATACTTACCAGAATTAAAGTCTATTTTTCGACTTAATAAAGCGCATTTTATATAACTTTCTATTCTTTGTGATGAAGGGTTTGAACCAGTTTTAATTAATTCATCAATTTCACTTAGCATTTTGAGATTTTTATTTAAGAAGACTTTTACGTGAATTGTTTCTTCAACAATCCAAAATCTCATTGCAATTTTACTTGCGTTGCTATCTAAGGATGTAACGAGAAAATCTATTAAATCATTATCGTTGATTTTTACTGCAAAGTTTGCTAGAAGGCCGGCAAAATAATTTACTTTTTCTTTATAACTATATCCGTTTTCGAATCTAAAATTATAATCCCCAGCAAAAGACTCACAAATATTCCTAATTGTAATATTTGCCTTTTCAACAGTTATTTTTTTAGAAACAAAATCCGTATTTAATTGAAATATGGGTAAAACATGCTTATAGAAACTTGTAAACTCTTTTTTCTCTCTTTCTAAAGAGCTTTTCTCTTTGTAATCTTCAGTCTTATCAATATCATTATATTTAGCTGGAAGTAAACTTTCGACTAACAATAGCTTATCATCAAGAAATGCTTTTAAAGATTTAATCTTTAAAAATAAATTTATTCTGTCTGCACCATCATCACTACCATGTCTTCGATAAAAGCTTGGAATGTACCCTGGTAACTCAAATTTAATATGTTTTAGAATATTGTTTACCAAATATTTATCAATATCATTAGATATTAATATCTCACAGAAATCGACCAATAATAGTCTGAATTTAATATTGAATTTAATTACTTTTCTGGATAGAACTTTTTCAATTTCACTGGCAATTATTTTTAGCTGTAAATCTTGATGCATCCCATATTTATAGGATTTAGTAATAACAAATATCTTGGCATCAATTCTTAAAGGCTCTATTTTAAACCATTTATTAATTTCTGTTTTATTACTGAATAAAAATAAACTCTCAATTAAATAATTTCCCCCAGATAATCTAACGTCTCTAGGTGTCCAACTATTAATTGAACTCAAGGCTTCGTCAAAACCGACTAATCTCAAAACTGCTTCTGTGTAATAAGCTATGTCCTTACTTGAAATAGGATATTTATGCAAATCATCTTTTTTAACAGAGTCACTTCTCCAATTAAGCCATTCCTTAGCTGTTTTTAAATGTTTTAAAGCGGCTTTATGATTCTCTGTCTCTCTTGAATACAGACCTGCTAACTTCATATGAAAAGAGCCAGCCCAGGATTTTTCATCTGAATTGAGTTTTAGTTTATTAAGCGAAGTATCATCTCCAAATTCGGAAACTAAATCTGGGTAATCAATTAATAATGCCGTTAAGGCTTTCTCCTTTTTAGCTTCTTCAGCAGCTATAAATATAAGTTTAAAATATGTTAAATTATCATCAACATTATCAGCAACCTTCATTGCCAATCTTGTCCTACTTATATAAGTTGCTCTATTTTTTATTGGGTCTTCTGGAAGTAATAAGAACTTTCTTTCTAGAACTATATCCTTTAATAATTGATTTTGTTTTGACTGAAAAAGTAAGTTACCCAAATTAACGGAAGCATAACTATCATTCTTTGCATTTTTAAGAAAAACTTCAGTTATTTGATTTAACCTTTCCTTACTTAATGAATAATTATCTCTAATATAATTTTCAAAATCTTCATCCCGAAACTCAAAACTATTATTTTCATATATAAGGCCAGTCCAGACTTCAGATGAAATATCTAATAGAAAGCTTTGATCAACATTTAATATTTCTGATAAATAATTTATAGGTACAGGTCTTGGCAACCCAATTAAAAGACTAAAAAAATCATCTATAACTATTTTCTCGATATTAGAAACCTTTTTTTTGGCTTCTTTAATTTTATCAAGAATAAGTAACTCTACTGTTTTTCCATTTGGCTTTAAAAAATTTATAACTTCTTTTATACCTTTCTTCTTCAAATCGATTGAATAAAATTGAGCTCTTGGTATACCATAAGTATATTTATGGAAATCTTTAACTTCTTGTTCTGAAATTTCAGGAAAGTATGTTTTTGTGAACAGAGTCGTTTCTTCTAGACTAAACGGTTCTAACTCAATATCAATGTAATCTTCCGGTAAGTTAAGTGTATTTCTTCGATGTGTTCTGGTGGTCACAATTAGGTTACAACCCGAGGGAATATCCATATTTAAAATATCATGAACAAAACTTTTATCTCCATTATTATTAGCTGCTGTAATACTATTATCAGCTGCATCGATAATAATGGTAAGAGTAGCATCTTTATCTCTCTCCTTCAAAATTTCAACTGCATGTACAATTCTTTTTCTAAACTCCTTAATATAAACATCACTCTCCATAGGAAAATGAAATATTAAAAAATCTGTACCAACCTTTCTAGCAATATCGTTAGAAATATGTAAAAGTGCATTTTTGTGTAAATGCCTATTGTCTTCGGCATTTTGATATGCCCCTGAACCATAACAATCAAAGGTTATACACTCATCGCTATTTCGTAAATATTTTTGTATTTGTTGAATTATAGTTGATTTCCCTATCCCAGCTCCACCGTGAATACAAATTGGAAGAAAATCTGTATTTGTTGCTATTTTAGAAATTATCGATTCTAATTGCTCTCTTATAATACTATTCTTGTTATCCTCAAAACTTTGAGTCACAGGAAATAAATTTTCAATACTACCATCCTTAAAGCTTAAAACTGAAATTATATCTGTTTTAGTTATCTTTCTTTCATTTCTAGCTTCAGGCATCATTTTGTCAAAAACCATTGCTCTCAACTCGTTGTATTGGATTTTCGAAGTATGTGATGTTCTAGAAATTGCTTTATAAAGTTCAATTTTTAAACTAAACCGCGAATCGGTTCCGCAATCTTCCAAATCAAGTACCCTTATAAAATCAGTAAACTCTTTTACTTTTAATCTGGAAGCCGCAAATAATTTTTTTAACGAATCACTATTCCCGGGAATATCCTTGAGTACCTCATTAAAGCTTACTTTTCCTTTCTTTTTAAGTAGATAAGTTTTGATATCATTAATAGACTTGAGATGATTAGGATTAAAGTTTCTATTTGTAACTAATTTTATCTTAACTTTTTTTAAAACAGACTCTCTACCAAATTCATCTAAATAAATCTTAAATATATTCGCTAACCTGTGAACCAATGAATTTTCAGTAGATTTGCTTTTTTTTCCTCTATATAAATCGCCTAATGTATAATTCTTATTACTTCTAAGCGTACTATATTTTAGTTGGGAGATAACAACTTTTTCAGCTTCAATATAATTATCAGCACCATAATATTCGCTTAGATCTACACCTAGTAAATTTTCCCCTGTTGGATCTAATTGATTTGATTCTGACAGTTCAATATCTTCAATATAGATTGCTTTTATTCCCGAATCATCAAAATTTAATAATTCTAAAGATTTTTTTATTGTCCAAAGAATATGAAAATCGTCTCCTGCGCTAGAGATATCAGCATCTTGTATGTGTTTAATTTTGCCATTACTCATTTAATAAACTTTATAAGACTATTAATGTAATCATTTTAATAAACTTGCATTATAAAGAAGAGATAGTCCAAAACAAATTATCAGAGTTACAAGAAATGAGTCTTTAAATTACGGATAATAATTTTTAGTTCATTTAGTTCTTTCCTTAAAAATATAATATCACCTTTCGTAGCTGGTAAAGATTTTGGCGCAAACAATTTTTTTGCAGCATATACTCCTGCGTCTGCTGCTATTGTACCCAAAGCCGCTTCCCCTAGAGAATTTGTTCCGACACCTTTTCTATTATTAAGTTCTTCTATACGTTTTTCTAGTGACTGAACAACTAATATTAAATCATCTATATTTGTAAGCTCGGGTAGATTTTCAGTATTTGAAAGTTCACTTTTTTCATAATGCCCAGAAATATACTTATAACCGTTTCTCTTATAGCTTGCTTTTGTCCTACAACTGGCATTACAATATAAGTGGTTGCTTCTCCTCTGTACAAATTGTTGTTTACAATGTTTACAAAACCTTGTTTTTTCCATAGTTCTCCATTATTTACACACTAATTCCGTTAAATAAAGTTTTATTTAACGTTTTACATCCTTTTACTTTTACCCCTTATTGTTACATAATTGCACATACCAAAAATTCTATCTGCTACTCTAGCATCATAAAAATCTTCTAATTGTAGTAAATTTTCCTTTGGTAACTCCTCAAAACCAGGTATAGGATTCATGGTATAATGTGTTTTACAATTATTTCTTTCTCTATTCATAATTATTCTCAGCATCACATTAGTTTTTCCGTAATTGTTAGCAATTTTTTCTGAATGTAAATCATCAAATAGAATTACACCTGTCGAATATTTATTAAAAAATTCTTTTTTGTCATTAGGACATTTTAGTCCTTCAAATTCCTGAACTACATCATCAGTAGAAACTGTTTTGAATCTATGAGGTGGGTATTTTTTAAAAATCTTTTCAAAACATTTCATTATTCTAGTTTTGCCAACTCCTACTGGACCTGCAACAAAAAGTCCTTTATTGTACATCGGTACCACATCATCTTGAAATAGGTTATTTGATCTGTAAAAATTTAAATCGTGTAAAAAATAATTGAATATTACTGCCCAATTATTTTTTAAATATTCATCTGTATAAACGAATTTTACACCAAACAATTTTTCATAAGTATCTGTGAAAACATCCCAAAGTTCTTTCTTTGTAAATGGATGATTTATTCTAGAATTTATGCTTTTTTGTTTTAGCTCCATCCTGATTTTTTCAGAAATTATTCTGCAATCGTCGTTATTATTAGCTTGGTTTTTCATACCTATCTATTACCTATTACTTTTTTTGGTTCATTAGACTTAACGACCACTGATTTGATGTTTTTTTCCATTATCAACCATTTCGACAGACGCTTGTCAATTTCAAAAAAACGCTCATTTTCAAATCTCATTCTAGATTTGTCAATATTTAACTCGCTCCAGTGGTTATAAAAACTATTTAAAATTTTAAAATCATATTGAGAGTGTTCAAAAACTTGGTTTTTGAATTTTTTACGTCTCAACTCTATTTTTTCTTTATTAGCCTTATTATTCTTATTTCTTTCTTTAGTAGTTGTTGATTGTTTGTTGTTAGAGTGTTGATTGTTTGTTAACTGAGTGTTGTTTTGTTTGTTACTGTAAGATTTGGCCGTTTGGTAATTATCATAGTTTACAATGGTTATTAGCGTAAATCTGTTTGTTGGCTTCAATACTATGGCATTACTATCACTAAGTTTAAAAAGTGAAGTTCTTATTGATTGAGCTGAAATCATTAATTCGGATGCTAAATGACCTATTGAAGTAATTAATTGTCCACGCTTTATTAATTTCCCTTGCCATTTTTTGTTTTTAAAATTGGCTTTAATAAGCAGATGTATATAAACTCGAAATACGTTGGGACTTTGGTACCACTCCCACTCCATAATATCCCTATGTAGAATAATGTGTCCAACCATCTTAAACTTGCTTTACTAGTTTATTAAATATGTCGCTTTTCTTATAGTAAACGCGGTTTCCTAGACGGTAGGAAGGAAGGATGCCATTTTTACGCCAATTCCATAGTGCTTGTTTGGAGCATTTTAAGAGCTTCAGAGTTTCTTCAACTGTTAAAAGTTCGTCAGAAAATGCAGGTTTATTTACCTCCTTTTTCTGTTGAGGCATTAACTCTTGAACAATAGAGCGAATACTCTCCTTGAACTCATCAGGCGATAAATTATATATTCTTATTTCTTTTGAATTCATGATGCTCTATTTGAATTATGAACATCACAAATCTATGGTATTGATAAAAAAACATCTGATTTTAGAGTACACACAAGTATACATACTTACCTAATCTAGTCCGTCCTTTTTGTTATATGGGAAAAGTGTAAAATGAAAGTTTTCTTTTGCCTGTTTATTTTTTTTGTTATTAGGATTAACATATACTTGTAAAGAGGTCAAAGCCACATTTTCATTACAATTGAAAATTTTTATCAATTCCTTTGCTAACCGCCTATTATTAATCTCACCTCTAGACTTTGGCCCATCCAAATAACCCTTTGTAATCAACTCCTCTATGATTACCCCTAATTCTGAAGGACCCGCCAGCCATTTTAAAGAAGTAACTGGTGATGGATCTTTATATTCTTCGACAAAACTTTTTAGCAGTTCTAATTTCTTTTGTAACTCATGCTTTTTGTTTGTAGCCGAAGTAAAATGTTTAAAGTAATTGTTCTCGAACGTACGTTTTTTTATCACACCTTCTGTATTAACAAAATCATCTTCAAGAGGTATTTCTTTATAATAGCTCATACCCATTTGATAAGGTTGGCATTCTTCAATAACATTTTCTACTGTGGGAACAACTTTTAATTCTAGCACTTTATAATACTCTTCAGGATCATCACAATAATCATAATGATGTTCTAAAAAGTCCTTAGTACTTAAAATATCAACATCTAATATAAACTTTGATAGGAAATATTTAAGATTGAAGTTTTCATCAAGTCTAAGGTTGTCATCTTTGTATTTATCAATTAAATAACTGTAATCAATAAGTGAAAACTCACTTTGATCTTTTTTATCTCTGAATGCAAAAACATCTTTATAAACCATATTATTTATCTGAAAAATTTACTGTCCGCAATTTTTACAGCTCTTTCTTGAGGTGTAACCTTAATATATTTATAGAACTCTCGTTCCGTCGAATGTCCGCTTATTGCCATAATATCAATGACTGGCATCTTTGTCAAGTATGCATTAGTACAAAATGACCGTCTTGCCGTATGCGATTGAATAAGACTATATTTCGGTACAGTATGCTCTATCACCTTTCCATTCATCTTTCTTTCCAAAGGAATCTCACTATCAATTTTCGCTTTTCTACCAACCTCTTTTATGAACTCATTGATGTCGGGTGCATTCAATTCAGGCGGTGGATTACCGCCATATCGGTCTTTGAAAATTTTCTTCAATTTTGGGTGTAGAGGTACAAATAGCTTCTTACTTGTTTTCTTTTGCTTAAATTCAATGACTTCTGTTCCTTGAAACTTTTTAATTTGATTTTGTACTATGGGATTATAATCTGAAACTCGTTGTCCTGTATAATATCCAACTAAAAAAATATCTCTGGCCAATTCCCAATCCTTAGTTTTTGACAAATCAACATCATAAATGGCATCTATTTCTTCTTCTGTTAAATAAATGGAAACAGTATCTTCAGATAGAGCTTTAAATTCTCTGTGTTTGTATTTTAAACTTGAATTGTAACCCTCCTCTGTAGCTGAATTTAAAATTGTCTTTAAGTTTTTTATATGCTTCCCGATGGTATTAGTTGTATAATTATTCTTTTCTAAGTATTTAATGAACTCATAATAGAAGTCTAAATCAATGGTATTAAAGTCTAATGAGTAACCCAATTCATTGCTAAAATCTCGAAGCCTATTTACTGTTTGTTTATAAGATCTTACAGTTACAGGACTTAGTTTAGCACTAGTAATACTTTTAGACAGACTTTCCTTTCTTAAAATAAAGCTGTCTGCATATTGAAAGAAAGACTTCGGTATTGATACATCCTTCTGTTCACCTCTAATAATTTTTTGCAACAGTGATTTAAGGATTGATTTATTAGTCCTTTCGACATCATCTAGATTTACGGTCTCCTTTACAAATTCCGCTAAGTATTTTGCTAAATCAGCATTAACTGATTCTCTATTTTCAATTGTAGAAATAGCCCTGATTCTTTGGTTTGAGTCATCCCAATATTTTGGATTCACCTTATAACCAGTAGAAAATTTGATTCTATTGTTTCGCCCAAAACTATAATCTAATATTATTGATGTTTCCTTCTTTGCATTTGGCTCTTTTAACCTGTATTTTGCTGTTCCAGAAGTAAGTTTTATAGTCTTAGTCATATTTTAATATTATAAATTAAGAGAGACAACAAAAGGGACAACATAATGTTGAATCATTGTTATTTCAAATATAACTATTTTATACTACAATAACTTTAAATTCAATAATAACAGAGGTTTAAAACATTTTTGATTAAAATAAGATAACATAGCTTAAACTAAAAAATGGTACTGGAGGCACCACCAGAAGCGCAAAACCCACTCAAACGAGTGGGTTTTTTGGTTTAGACGATATAATGCTTGCATTAAAAATCGAATAAAGCAAAAAACTAGCTGCCACAGTAGCGTGGTTTTGCATTTGCAAAATTGGTTCCGAAGGAACATATAACTCATGAATCCTGGAGGCACCACCAAAAGCGCAAAACCCACTCAAACGAGTGGGTTTTTTGGTTTATAATCCTTAAAATCACCTCTTTTTACTTCAAAATCAGCACTTTCCTAATTAATAATTCAATTTGGGTATTGTATTTTAATCAATTTAATTAATTGATAATAAGATATTTAGCTATTTTTTTTAACACTTGATTTTAAGCTAGACTACAAAGTTGAAGGCAATAACCTACAACAATCAATTAATTTCGATGGTTAAATAATTAATTTCCATGTATTCTAAAGATAATAGCATCATTTACCAAAACGGTAAATTCATTAATCCAAAGTCTGCAACAGGCGATATCTACAGTCAAACACTTCATTATGGAAATGGTGTTTTCGAAGGTATTAGAGCCTACAAAACAAATGCTGGTACTAAGATCTTCAAAGCCAAAGAACACTATGAGCGCTTGCACTATGGCGCTAAGGTGATGAACATTCCATTTCAATATACCATCGATGAACTCATTGACATTACTTATAAATTGCTTGAGCTTAATGAGCTTCAGGATGCATATATCAGACCAATTATAACTACAGGCGCCAATATGGGACTAGGCTCATCTGATGAATCTACACTGATCATTCAATGTTGGGAATGGGGTAAACTCATGGGCGATAAACTCCTAAAAGTTAGAACCTCATCTTTCCAGAGACCTAACCCTAAGTCGTGTTTTGTTGACGCCAAGGTCACAGGACATTACATCAATTCCATATTAGCGAGAAATGAGGCTAGTGCTTCACACTATGACGAAGCGATTCTTTTAGATATGAATAATAATGTTGCTGAGTGCTCTGGCGCCAATGTATTTATTGAAAAGGATGGCAAACTATTTACGCCTCCGAAAGGTCATATAATGCCTGGAATTACTAGAACTACAATCATTGAACTTTGTCAGGAAGTAGGCATTCCAGTAGAAGAAAAACACTTTTCCTTGGAAGAAATGAAACAGGCTGATCATGCTTTTTTTACAGGTACGGCCGCAGAAGTTGTTGGACTTAAATCTATCGATGAATATCATTTTCCAAAATCATGGGAAAGCACACTCGGTTACAAATTAATGCACCTCTATAAACAAGAAGTCTTAGGTGAACGTTCTAAAAATCTTTCAAAAGCAGTATGAGTTCATTAAATAAATACAGTAAAACGGTTACGCAAGATCCAACACAACCTGCTGCACAGGCCATGTTGCATGCCATCGGTTTAACCAAGGAAGATTTTGAAAAACCTATCGTCGGAATTGCAAGCACCGGTTATGAAGGGAATCCGTGCAATATGCATCTCAATGACTTGGCCAAATTAGTAAAGGAAGGAACTCAAAAGGAAGATGTCGTAGGCTTGATCTTTAATACCATTGGTGTAAGCGATGGAATTTCCATGGGAACACCAGGAATGCGTTACTCCTTGCCATCTCGCGATATTATTGCCGACTCTATGGAAACAGTGGTGCAAGCCATGAGTTATGATGGTTTAATAACTGTAGTGGGTTGCGACAAAAATATGCCGGGTGCATTGCTCGCCATGATAAGATTGAATCGACCTTCAATTTTAGTTTATGGTGGCACGATAGATTCAGGGTGTCATAATGGTAAAAAACTAGATGTGGTTTCTGCTTTTGAAGCTTGGGGAAGTAAGGTTGCTGGGACCATGACCGAAAACGAATACCAAAGCATTGTAGAAAAAGCGTGTCCGGGTGCAGGTGCTTGCGGTGGTATGTATACCGCAAATACTATGGCATCATCAATCGAAGCCTTAGGTATGGCATTACCATTCAATTCTTCGAACCCAGCATTGAGTGACGATAAAAAGCAAGAGTCCAAAAGAGCCGGCGAAGCTATTCGTGTTCTTTTAGAAAAAGACATAAAGCCTTCAGATATTATCACCAGAAAATCTTTAGAAAATGCCATCAGATTAGTGACCATCTTAGGTGGTTCTACTAATGCAGTGCTTCACTTTTTGGCAATTGCCAGGGCAGCTCAGATTGATTTCACACTTAAAGATTTTCAAAATATAAGCAACAATACACCGTTTTTGGCTGATCTGAAGCCTAGCGGAAAATACCTTATGGAAGATGTTCATGCTATAGGCGGTATTCCTGCGGTTCTAAAATACCTTCTCAAGAAAGGCCTACTACATGGCGATTGCCTCACCGTAACCGGAAAAACATTAGCGGAAAACTTGTTAGATGTTGAAGACCTTACAGAGGGACAGGATGTGATTAAACCCATCGAAAAACCAATAAAAATTTCTGGGCATCTAAGAATGCTCTACGGAAACCTCGCTACAGAAGGCAGTGTTGCCAAGATTACGGGTAAAGAAGGCTTGAGCTTTAAAGGAAGAGCTAAAGTATTTGAAGGTGAATATGCCGCTAATGACGGTATTAGAGATGGAAAAGTTGAAAAGGGCGATGTAGTTGTTATTCGCTATGAAGGTCCAAAAGGCGGTCCGGGTATGCCAGAAATGCTCAAACCAACCGCAGCCATTATGGGTGCTGGTTTAGGAAAAGATGTAGCCTTAATTACTGACGGACGATTTTCGGGTGGTACACATGGTTTTGTGGTTGGCCACATTACTCCTGAAGCGCAAGAAGGTGGCAACATCGCATTAGTTGAGGATGGCGATATTATCACGATCGATGCAGAAACCAATACTATTTCAATGGAGGTATCGGAAGAAGAATTACAAAGAAGACGTCAGAACTGGGTAGCCCCAGAATTGAAATTTGAAAGAGGTGTCCTCTACAAATATGCGAAAACTGTTTCTTCAGCCTCAAAAGGTTGTGTAACAGATGAATTTTAAACATACGATTACTAGCAAATAGAAATCCTGAGCTTGCAATGGATCTCGAAATATAAATGAGATGAAAGAAACTCAAACCTTACAAAATCAAATTGAAAGTAAAGCAACGACTGAACGCATTTCAGGAAGTGAGGCCATCGTAAGATGTCTCCTTGAAGAAGGCGTTAAAGTGCTTTATGGTTATCCTGGTGGCGCCATCATGCCGGTTTATGATGAGCTTTATAAATATCAGGACAAGATCCATCACGTACTTACCAGACATGAGCAAGGCGCAACTCATGCGGCTCAAGGCTATGCGAGGATTTCTGGAGAAGTTGGTGTGGCCATCGCGACATCAGGACCAGGAGCAACAAACCTCATTACTGGTATTGCCGATGCGCAGATCGACTCCACACCTATGGTTTGCATCACTGGGCAGGTACCTTCAAATCTCTTAGGAAGCGATGCCTTTCAAGAAACTGATATCGTAGGTATTTCAACACCCATAACAAAGTGGAATCATCAAATTACTAAAGCATCTGAAATTCCGGAGGTTATAGCAAAAGCCTTTTACATTGCCAAAAGCGGAAGGCCAGGACCAGTACTAATCGATATCACTAAAGATGCACAGTTCGAGGAATTCGATTATAAATACGAAAAGTGCAAGGGCATCAGAAGTTATAAGCCTATACCAGAAACCGATAGATCATCTCTCGAACAGGCTGCGGGACTTATTAATAACGCTAAGAAACCTCTTGTTGTTTGGGGACAAGGCGTTATCCTCGGAAAAGCTGAGGAAGAATTTAAAGCCGTTATTGAAAAGGCAGGAATTCCTTCTGCATGGACCATATTAGGTGCTTCTGCAATTCCTACATCTCATCCTTTAAACGTAGGAATGGTAGGTATGCATGGCAACTATGCGCCAAATGTATTAACCAATGAATGTGATGTTTTAATCGCTATCGGAATGCGATTCGATGATCGTGTAACTGGGAATCTGGCAACCTACGCTAAGCAGGCGAAAGTGATTCATTTTGAAATTGATCCGGCTGAAGTTGATAAAAACGTCAAAACAGATGTTGCAGTTTTAGGTGACGCCAAACAAAGTTTGAAAGACCTCTTGCCATTATTGAATGCAAATTCACATCATGAATGGCATCATAAGTTCAAAGACTTATATGAAATAGAATTTGAAAAGGTCATCAAAAATGACTTACACCCAACAAAAGAAGGTCTTACAATGGGTGAAGTTTTAAAAGAGATCAACAAACAAACCAAAGGTGAAGCTGCAATAGTAAGCGATGTTGGTCAGCATCAAATGATCGCATGCCGCTATGCCGAATTCAATACAACAAAAAGTAACATTACCTCTGGTGGATTAGGTACAATGGGCTTCGGGTTGCCAGCGGCAATCGGAGCAAAAATGGCTGCACCAGAACGCGAAGTTATCTCTATTTGTGGTGATGGCGGTTATCAAATGACCATTCAAGAATTAGGAACTATTTGCCAGCAAAGGGCCGCTGTAAAAGTGGTAGTACTCAACAATGATTTCTTAGGTATGGTTAGACAATGGCAGCAGTTATTTTTTGACAAGCGCTATGCTTCTACCGAGATGACCAATCCAGATTTTGTAGCCATCGCCAAAGGGTACTATCTGAATGCAAAACGTGTAACCAAACGCGAGGAACTCCCCAGCGCAGTAGAAGAAATGATAGCAAGTAAAGAACCTTACTTCCTAGAAGTATGTGTAGAAAAAGAAGATAATGTATTCCCGATGATACCTTCAGGTGCCTCGGTTTCAGATATAAGATTAGAGTAATTATGGACAAAGAAATCAAACATTTTACGGTTTCAATTTATACCGAAAATAATATCGGTTTATTGAATAGAATTTCTGCGATTTTCCAACGTAGACATATCAATATTGAAAGTCTGAATACGTCCAGATCAGAAATTGAAGGCGTTTCAAGATTTACACTTGTAGTTGATATTACAGAAGATCAGATGAAGAAGATCATCGGACAGCTTGAACGTCAGGTTGAAGTGATCAAGGCCTACTATCATACGGATGAGGAAACCATTTATCAAATTTCAGCCATTTTCAAAATTAAATCTGATTTATTATTCGAAGAACGTCAGATTCAAAATATAATCAAAGAAAGTAACGCAAGAATCGTTACGGTGAACAAGGAATTTTTCGTTCTTGAAAAATCAGGAAGAAAACAAGAGATCGATCTCTTACATCGCGAACTCAGTGCCTTTGGTATTATGCAATTTGTACGTTCGGGTCGTATTGCAGTTACAAAAAACGAAATGAAAATATCACAAATGCTTGAAGCATTTCAACATTAAAAATTAAAGACAATGTCAAATTATTTCAACACATTATCATTAAGAGAACAGTTAGAGCAATTAGGAAAATGCCGTTTTATGGAAGCTTCAGAATTTGAAGATGGTGTAAAGGCATTATTAGGAAAGAAAATTGTAATCGTTGGTTGCGGTGCTCAAGGCCTTAATCAGGGATTAAATATGAGAGATTCTGGTTTAGACATTTCTTATGCATTACGCCAACAAGCCATAGACGAACAAAGAGCATCTTATAAAAATGCAACGTCTAATGGTTTTACAGTTGGTACCTACGATGAGTTAATTCCAGAGGCAGATTTGGTATTAAACCTTACTCCAGATAAACAACACACCAATGTTGTCAAGGCGGTAATGCCTTTAATGAAACAAGGGGCAACTTTAAGCTATTCCCATGGCTTCAACATCGTTGAAGAAGGCATGAAGATTCGTGAAGATCTTACAGTCATTATGGTGGCACCAAAATGTCCTGGTACTGAAGTGCGCGAAGAATATAAGCGTGGATTTGGTGTTCCGACTTTAACAGCGGTTCACCCAGAAAACGATCCAGAAGGAAAGGGTTGGGCGCAAGCAAAAGCTTACGCCGTTGCCACAGGTGGTCATAGAGCCGGAGTGTTAGAGTCTTCATTTATTGCTGAAGTAAAAAGTGATTTGATGGGTGAGCAAACCATATTATGTGGGTTATTGCAAACGGGTGCAATTCTGTCTTTTGACAAAATGGTTGAAGAAGGTATTGAGCCAGGTTACGCAGCGAAATTAATCCAGTTCGGTTGGGAAACTATTACTGAAGCTTTAAAGCACGGTGGAATTACCAACATGATGGATCGTTTATCAAATCCGGCAAAAATCAAAGCTTTCGAATTATCAGAAGAATTGAAAGACATTATGCGTCCATTATTTGAAAAACATATGGATGATATCATCTCAGGGCACTTCTCAAAGACGATGATGGAAGACTGGGCGAATGACGATGTCAACCTTTTAACCTGGAGAGCCGCAACTGGTGAAACGGCCTTTGAAAAAACGACGTTAACTACAGATCATATCAGTGAGCAAGAGTACTTCGACCATGGTGTGCTTTTAGTTGCATTTGTAAAATCTGGTGTTGAATTGGCCTTTGAAACTATGGTAAGTGCAGGTATCATCGAAGATTCAGCATACTACGAGTCTTTACATGAATTACCTCTAATCGCTAACACCATTGCAAGGAAGAAATTATTTGAAATGAATCGTGTGATCTCTGATACTGCTGAGTATGGTTGCTATTTATTCGACCATGCATGTAAGCCATTGTTGGAAGATTTCATGAAGACCATTGATACTACAGTAATCGGAAAACCTTATGCCACTTCTAACGGAGTTGACAATATTGAACTTATTGCTGTCAATGACGCTATAAGAAATCATCCGATCGAAGCCGTTGGAGAACGTTTAAGAGCAGCAATGACTGCAATGAAAACAATAAAAACGGCGGCAGTTCAAGATTCGGTATTAGTATAATAATTAACAATGAGAATTCAGTTGAGAATTCATCCTAATGGACCATACAACTACTACATATAAACCTACGCTTGAAGCTGTTCAATTTGCGGCCGAAAAACTTCAGGGTATTGCATCGGTGACACCCTTGGTAAAAAACGATCGCTATTCTAAGCACTTTGGCGCTAATATCTTCTTTAAAAGAGAGGATTTGCAGGTGGTGCGTTCTTATAAAATACGAGGTGCTTACAATAAAATTTCATCTTTGAGTCCTTCACAAATTGAAAATGAAATTGTTTGTGCTAGTGCAGGCAATCATGCGCAAGGTGTAGCTATGTCTTGTAAACTCTTGAAAATAAAGGGGACAATTTTTATGCCTTCGCCCACACCGAAGCAAAAAATCGATCAGGTTAAAATGTTTGGTGAAGATTATATTGATGTGGTTTTAGTCGGTGATACTTTTGATGACGCCTATGCTGCGGCCATGGAACAATGCGAACGCCTCAATAAAACCTTTATTCATCCCTTTAATGATGAAAAGGTTATTGAAGGACAAGCTACAGTTGGACTAGAAATATTCAATCAGGCTAAGGAAGAACGCATCGATTACGTTTTTGTTCCTGTTGGTGGCGGTGGACTTTCAGCAGGTTTATCGAGCGTTTTCCAAATGCTTTCACCTAAAACCAAAATTATAGGTGTGGAGCCAAAAGGGGCGCCTTCCATGTTAACCTCTATTCAGAATGACAGGAATACAACGCTCAACACAATCGAGAATTTTGTAGATGGTGCCGCAGTGAAACGTGTTGGGGAGCTTAATTTCGCAATTTGTAAATCTACTCTGAATGAGGTTGTTGTGGTAGATGAGGGAAAAATTTGTCAGACCATTTTAGACCTTTATAACAAAGATGCTATAGTGATTGAACCTGCAGGTGCGTTGAGTTTATCCGCGTTGGAACAATTTAGCGAAGTCATCAAAGGTAAAAATGTGGTTTGTGTGATCAGCGGAAGTAACAACGATATTACCCGTACTGCAGAAATCAAAGAGCGAGCGTTATTGTATGCAAAACTGAAGCATTATTTTATTATCAAATTCCCACAGCGCGCTGGTGCGTTGCGCGAATTTGTAACGACCATTTTAGGTCCTGAGGATGACATTACCCATTTTGAATACACTAAAAAAGTAAATCGTGAAAACGATGTTGCCGTCGTTGGACTGCAATTAAAATCACCCGATGATTTACAACCACTTATCACGAAAATGAAGCTTCATAACTTTTTTGGAGATTACCTCAATGATAAGCCCGATTTGTTCCAATTTTTAATATAATTGCTAAAAAATAAGTTAAGTGAAAGTACTTAAGTTTGGCGGCACATCAGTTGCCAATGCCGAGAATATAAATAAGGTAATTAATATCGCAAAAACCGAAGCGAAAAATGAAACGATCGCCGTGGTGGTCTCGGCTTTTGGTGGCATAACGGATGAGTTATTAAAAGCGGGAGAACAAGCTACTCATAAAGACCTTAGCTATGTAGACACCTTTGAAGGAATTAAGGATCGTCATCTTAAGACGGTGAAGCAATTACTTCCAAAGAAGAAAAGTGAGATCGTAAATTTAAAGGTAAAAGACCAGCTCAAGGCTTTATATGATCTGCTTCAAGGGATTTACCTCATCAATGAATTTTCAGATAAAACAAAGGACAAGATTCTAAGTTATGGCGAACTTTTATCTTCTTATATCATTTCCGAAGCTTTAAAAGAACAAGAAGAATCTTCAGACCTGAAGGATAGCCGTACATTGATCATAACCGATTCGAACCATACACAGGCTAACGTTAAAAAAGATATCACTTATAAAAATATTAAGGAATATTTCGACACATCGAAAAACAGAATTACCATTCTGCCGGGATTTGTTTCAAAAAGTGAAACTAATAATACAACGACGCTTGGTCGCGGCGGATCGGATTATACAGCTGCATTAATAGCAGCCGCTGTTGATGGTTCAGTTTTAGAAATTTGGACAGACGTCAGCGGTATGTTTACGGCTAACCCGAAATTGGTCAGACAAGCATTTCCAATTGAAGAAATATCCTATCAGGAAGCCATGGAGTTATCTCATTTTGGCGCTAAAGTCTTATATCCACCAACGGTGCAGCCAACGCTTCAAAAGCGCATTCCGATATTAATCAAAAACACATTTGAACCAGATGCAGAAGGCACATTAATTTCGAAAGATCCAAAAAATATTAATGGTCCTGTGAAAGGCATTAGCCATGTTGAAAATATTGCCCTGCTAACGCTTGAAGGTAATGGTATGGTTGGTGTTCCTGGGTTTTCGAAACGACTGTTTTCAGTATTGTCAGTCAATCAGATCAATGTTGTTTTAATTACTCAAGCCTCATCTGAGCACTCAATTTGTGTTGGTGTTTTTAGTGATGATGCCAAGAAGGCGAAAAAAGTGGTTGATGAAGAGTTTGCTTATGAAATTTCATTAAAGAAAATTAAGCCCCTACTGGTAGAAACTGATCTTGCAATTGTTGCCGTCGTCGGTGATAATATGAAAAATCACCAAGGTATTAGTGGACGCATGTTTAGAGCTCTAGGACAGAATAATGTGAATGTTAGAGCTATAGCTCAAGGCGCGTCAGAGCGAAATATCTCGGCAGTCATTGCACATAAGGATATTAAAAAGGCCTTAGTTTCGCTACATAATGTATTCTTTGAAAAACAAATAAAAACCCTCAATCTTTTTGTTGTTGGAATTGGTAACGTGGGCGGCATCTTGCTCGAGCAAATTAAAAAACAACAAGAGTATCTTAGAGATCATCTCCTTCTGAATATTAGAGTTGTGGCTATTAGCAATTCTAGAAAAATGGTTTTCGATACAAACGGCATTGACCTGAAAGATTGGAAATCGCAAATTGAAGCAGGAACAAAAAGAACACACCAATCATTTTTTGAAACTGTAAAATCACTCAATTTAAGTAACAGTATTTTTATTGACATCACTGCGAATGAAGAAGTAGCTGCAACTTACACTGATTATTTTAAGCAAAGTATCTCCGTAATTGCCTGCAATAAAATAGCCTGTTCATCCTCATACGATTCGTATAGATCACTAAAAGTACTATCTAGAAAATATGGTGCTTCTTTCCTATTCGAAACTAACGTCGGAGCAGGTTTACCAGTGATCAGCACCTTAAATAACCTCATCGATTCAGGTGATGAAGTTGTTTCAATTCAAGCGGTACTTTCAGGTAGTTTAAATTTCATATTTAATCATTTCGATGAAGAAAACAGTTTCCATGATATTGTAAAACAAGCTCAAGAGGAAGGTTATACCGAACCTGATCCAAGAATTGACCTAAGTGGTGTTGACGTGGCTCGAAAAATCTTAATTCTTGCTAGAGAAGGCGGATTCCAATTAGATCTCGATGACATTGAGAATAATTCATTCTTACCTGAGACAAGCTTAAATGCTGACTCTGTTTCCGATTTCTACGAGACCCTAAAAACGGAGGCTTCACATTTTGAAAAGTTATATGCATCAGCACAAGAGAATGATGCCCAACTAAAATATGTTGCAGAGTTTAACAATGGTAAGGCTAAAGTTGGATTGAAGGAAGTTGACAAGGATCATCCATTTTACAATCTGAAAGGAAAAGATAATATCGTATTATTCTACACTAACCGTTACCCCGAACAACCTTTGATCATAAAAGGTGCGGGCGCGGGTGCTGAAGTAACAGCTTCAGGTTTGTTCGCAGATATTATTACCTTAGGAAAAAACTAACGTATGAACCAGATCAAAGTATTTGCACCTGCAACTGTTGCCAATGTTTCTTGTGGTTATGACGCCATGGGTTTTGCCTTAAGCGAACTTGGTGACGAGATGGTTTTTACGAAAACGAGCGATCAAGAGGTTAGAATTATTGATATTCAGGGTGCCGATCTGCCTTATGATGCAGACAAAAATGTTGTTGGTGTAGTAGCACAATTAATGCTAAAGGAGAGCAATTCAGAATTTGGCCTGGATATCAAAATCCGTAAAAATTTCAAACCAGGAAGCGGATTAGGAAGTAGCGCAGCAAGTGCAGCCGGAACAGCCTATGCCGTGAATCAGCTTTTAGACCTGAAATATGACCATCTTCAACTGACCAAATTTGCAATGCAAGGTGAAGTTGCTGCTTGTGGCTCGGCTATAGCCGATAATGTGGCTGCTTGTATTTATGGCGGATTTGTTCTCGTTCGAAGTTATGACCCACTGGATATAGTCTCAATTCCCACACCTTCAGAATTGGTAGCAACAGTAATTCATCCTCAGATAGAGATCAAAACTGAAGATGCTCGTAAAGTTGTACCCCAAGATATCCCCGTAAAAACTGCCATAGCACAGTGGGCTAATGTTGGAGGATTGATCAGTGGACTGCATGCTTCTGATTTTGAATTGATTGGTCGTTCGCTTCATGATTATGTCGCCGAACCAACACGAAAAAAATTAATTCCACATTTTGATAAAGTGAAAACAGCTGCAACAAATGCAGGTGCTTTAGGAGTAGGAATTTCAGGATCTGGACCATCAATATTTGCATTGAGCAAAGGCATGTTTGCTGCCAAACAAGTTGCTGAAGCAATGAATGGAGTTTATGAAAATACAGGCATTGATTATGCCATCTATGTTTCAAACATCAGTAAATCTGGAGCAAGAGAATTATGAAGTATTTCAGTTTGAACCATAACGCCCCAGACGTATCCTTTCAGGAAGCTGTTGTAAGAGGGCTTGCGCCAGATAAAGGTTTATATTTCCCAAAAGAAATCAATAAACTGCCAGATTCATTTTTTAATGATATTGAATCTTTAGATAATGTTAGCATAGCTTATGAAGCCATCAAGCAATTTGTCGGTGATGAAATCCCAGAAACTGATCTAAAAGCGATATTGACCGATGTTCTAAACTTCGATTTTCCAGTAGTAGAAATTGATGATAACATTGCCTCTTTAGAGTTATATCACGGACCTACAATGGCCTTCAAAGATGTTGGTGCTCGATTTATGGCACGATGTCTCGGATATTTCAATAAACAAAATAACACCAAACAAGATGTTACGGTTTTAGTAGCAACCTCTGGTGATACAGGTGGTGCTGTTGCCAGTGGATTTTTAGGCGTTGACGGTGTTGAAGTCGTAATTCTGTATCCAAGTGGCAAGGTTAGCGATATTCAGGAAAGACAATTAACAACGCTAGGTCAAAACATTACAGCCTTTGAAGTTGAAGGCGTTTTTGATGATTGCCAAGATATGGTTAAGCGTGCTTTTTTAGATGAAGATTTTAAAGGAAAACGCAGCTTAACATCGGCTAATTCTATCAATATAGCCCGATGGTTGCCACAAATGTTCTATTACTTTTTTGCCTACAAAGTCTTGAAACACAAAAATGAAAAGTTAGTCTTTTCAGTACCGAGTGGTAATTACGGAAATATTTGTGCTGGTATGATGGCCCAAAAACTTGGGTTGCCCATTGAGCATTTTATCACCGGGACCAATGCCAATGCGGTGGTTCCTGAATATTTAGAAACCGGTAATTATACTACAAAGTCTTCTGTTCAAACAATTTCAAATGCAATGGATGTTGGCGCGCCGAGTAACTTTATCCGAATTGAAGAATTGCACCATCATAGTTTTGAAAAACTGAAAGCTAATTTATCGGGGTATAGCTATTCAGATTCTGAAACCTTAGATGCTATTAATCATTTGAAGGAGAAATACAACTATGTGGCTGATCCTCATGGTGCTATAGGTTATATGGCATTAAAGGATTATCTTAACAAAAAAATTGCTCAAGGTGTGTTTTTAGAAACGGCACATCCCATTAAGTTTTTGCCTGTAATGCCGAAGGCTATTGCAGACGAAATGTCTATTCCACCTCAAATTGAAGCGATTTTACATCTTGAAAAGAAACGCATTTTAATATCAAATTACGAGCAATTAAAGCAACAATTACTCAATTAAAATATTCATTATGACCTCTAATCCAATCCCTCCACAGTTTCAAATTAAAGAATTGACACACCAATCCACCTATTTGCTCGATGGCGAATTGATTGAATGGGATGGTGTAACTTCAGAAGTCTATTCTACAATTTCTTCAACAGAAGAATACCAACCAACCTTACTAGGTACCATTCCAACCTTAACTGAAAAAGAAGCACTACTAGCACTCGATGCAGCCTATAATGCTTATGATAAAGGTCAAGGGCTTTGGCCGACAATGAAGGTTGCAGATCGCGTGGCATGCATGGAAACCTTTGTAGAACAGATGAAAACCAAGCGCGAAGAAGTCGTAAAATTACTTATGTGGGAGATAGGAAAGAACCTAGCCGACTCACAGAAGGAATTTGATCGAACTGTAGATTATATCTACGACACCATAGAAGATTACAAACAACTCGATCGCAATAGCGCTAAGTTTCATAAAGATAGTGGTGTTCATGCACATATTAGACGTGGTCCACTTGGAGTTGTACTGTGCTTAGGGCCGTATAATTATCCATTAAATGAAACCTTTGCACTACTCATTCCGGCGCTAATGATGGGGAATACTACCATTTTTAAACCAGCCAAATTTGGAGTTTTATTGCTTTCGCCATTGCTTGAAGCTTTTCAAAACAGCTTCCCTAAAGGTGTTGTAAATATTATTTATGGTCGTGGTAGAACCGTGGCCACGCCGATTATGCAAGATGGACGTGTAGACGTATTAGCTCTTATTGGCAACAGTAAATCCGCAAACGCCCTGCAGGAACAACATCCAAAAAGTAACCGTCTAAGAATGGTACTTGGGCTAGAAGCTAAAAATCCAGCTATTGTTTTGAAAGATGCTGATCTCGATCTCGCCATCAGTGAGTGCATCGCTGGAACTACCTCGTTTAACGGACAGCGTTGCACAGCCTTGAAAGTTATTTATGTTCATGAGGATATTGTTGAAGAATTCAACAAGCGTTTCTCTGAGGCTGTCGATGCCTTAAAGTTTGGTAATCCATGGGAAGATGGTGCAAAACTTACACCATTACCAGAACCAGATAAACCAGCTTACATTCAAGAATTGATCGATGATGCTAAAGCTAAGGGAGCTCAGATTATTAATGCTAAAGGTGGTGAAACGACAGATAACTATATTTTTCCTGCTGTACTTTATCCGGTTACCAAGGATATGCGCGTTTATGAAGAAGAGCAATTTGGGCCGGTAATTCCGGTGATATCGTTTACAGATATTGAACAACCTCTAGATGACATGGCCGAATCTAACTACGGTCAACAGGTAAGTCTCTTCGGAAAAGATACTAATACATTAGCGCCATTGATCGATACACTTGTGAATTTGGTTTGTCGTGTAAACCTTAATAGCTCTTGTCAACGTGGCCCAGATGTTTATCCATTTACAGGTCGAAAAGATTCAGCAGTAGCTACCTTGAGTGTACATGATGCTTTGCGATCATTCTCCATTAGAACTTTCGTCGCATCCAAAGACAATGCTTATAACAATGCCATTTTAAAGGACTTACTCGATTCGAAGGCATCAAACTTTGTAAGCACCGACTATATTTTATAGCAAAACGTTTAGATATTCATAAAATAGCGAAAGTTATTTTATGAATATCATAATTATTTTCAATTAACTCATTAAAAGGTAGTCAGTTAAAAATATATTTCTACATTTATACCAACATTTAAACGAAACAAGCATTTTGATCGCTTTAACCTTCATACTAATTTTAACGACTGTTGTTACCATTAATAACCGCAGAAGGTTACGTCCCGCTTTTCGTCGCCCGTAAGGGTATACTTCTATTTTAGGAACTTAGGTGAGTCCGGTTCCGTTTTCAAAATAAATTCAAACACATTTTAAATTAAAAACACAATTACAATGAAAATTGTTATTGCTGATAAATCACATACGGTTTACGCAGATATTATTTGTAAAACCATTGAAGACGCCGCACAAGTTAGAGGGACAGGGATTGCAAAGCGCCAACCTGAATACATCATTTCCAAAATGGAAAATGGCAACGCTGTTATTGCTCTTGAAGGTGAAAAATTTGCAGGCTTTTGCTATATCGAAGCCTGGAGTCATGGGAAGTTTGTAGCGAATTCAGGATTGATTGTTCATCCTGATTTTAGAAATCAAGGACTAGCCAAGAAAATTAAGAAGGTCATTTTTGAACACTCCAGAACCAAGTTTCCAAACTCGAAAGTATTCAGTATAACTACAGGTTTAGCCGTGATGAAAATGAACAGTGAGCTAGGCTACAAACCTGTCACCTTCTCTGAGCTTACCGATGATCAATCTTTCTGGAAAGGCTGTCAAACCTGTAAAAACTATGATGTGTTGCAACGAACTGAACAAAAAATGTGTTTGTGCACAGGAATGCTTTACGATCCGGCGAAGCAGAACTCAGAAAAACCATCGAAACATAATTACGATAAAAAAGTATGGACCAGATTGAAAAACATCAAACAATCAAGGTTCCTAAAAAAAGATAAAAAATGAAAAAATTAGTTATCGCCTATAGTGGAGGACTAGACACATCATACTGTGCTGTTAGCTTAAGTAAGGCAGGCTACGATGTGCATGCCGTAAGTGTAAACACTGGTGGATTCACAGATGAAGAAATTAAAACTATTGAAGCCAACGCCTATAAAATGGGTGTGAAAACTTACAAAAACATTGATGCAGTGGCTAGCTATTACAACAAAGTAATAAAGTATTTGATCTACGGCAATGTCCTTAAAAACAATACATATCCGTTGTCGGTTAGTGCGGAGCGAATCATACAAGCCATTGAGATTATTCAATATGCTAAAGGTATCAATGCAAAATACATTGCACATGGCAGTACAGGCGCAGGTAATGATCAGGTGCGATTCGATATGATCTTTCAAACCTTAGCTCCAGAAATTGAAATTATTACACCAATACGAGACAACAAACTGACGAGGCAAGAAGAAATTGATTATCTCAAATCGAACGGAATCGATTTATCATGGGACAAAGCAAAATATTCAATAAATAAAGGGCTTTGGGGCACTAGCGTCGGCGGAGATGAAACTTTAACATCTGAAAAACCTCTTCCAGATTCAGCCTATCCATCGCAGCTTGAAAAAACAAGTGAACAAAAGATCGTACTCAATTTCAATAAGGGTGAACTTGTTGCAGTCAATGGGAAGATCGATCAACCCCAGAATTGTATACAGACGCTTAATGATTTAGCTTCAAAATTCGCTATTGGAAGAGACATTCATGTTGGTGATACTATAGTCGGAATCAAAGGCCGTGTCGGTTTCGAGGCCGCAGCTGCTTTAATTACGATCAAAGCACATCATTTGCTTGAGAAGCACACTTTAACCAAATGGCAATTACAACACAAGGATTATTTATCGAGTTTCTATGGCATGCACTTGCACGAAGGTCAGTATTTAGATCCTGTGATGAGAGATATGGAAGCCTTTCTTGAAAACAGTCAGTCTAAAGTAACTGGAAGCGTGTTTGTTACTTTAAAACCTTACCACTTTTCGTTAGATGGCGCCTCATCTTCAAACGATTTGATGAATGCCAAATTTGGAAGTTATGGTGAAGAAAGCAAGGGTTGGACTGCCGAAGAAGCCAAGGGATTTATTAAGATCAATGGTAACCAAAATAGAATTTATCAACAAGTAAACTCGGAGTTATGATCAAGGCAGGAATTATAGGAGGCGCAGGCTATACAGCGGGTGAGTTGATACGATTATTGCTCAATCACCAACAGGTGAATGTCGATTTTATTTTCAGTACTTCGAATGCTGGTAATAAGGTGTTTAACGTTCATCAAGATCTTATTGGCAATACTGAATTAGAATTTACAAATCAAATCAATCCAGAGGTCGATGTCTTGTTCTTATGTTTAGGACATGGCAATTCAAAGGCATTTTTAGAACAGAATAGCTTTTCCGTAAATACGAAAATCATCGATCTTAGTAATGACTTTAGATTGAAAGCTGATAAACAATTTCAAGATAAAAACTTTGTTTACGGCCTACCGGAATTGCAGAAAACCAATATTCAAGATGCTGAGTATATTGCTAATCCAGGATGTTTTGCAACAGCTATTCAGTTGGCGCTATTACCATTAGCGCATGCAAATTTGATTACGGATGATGTTCATGTAAACGCGGTCACCGGAGCAACAGGCGCCGGACAATCATTATCGAAAACAACCCATTTTACATGGCGGGATAATAATTTCTCTTATTACAAACCATTCACACACCAACATTTAGGAGAGATCAATCAGACCGTTGAAGAACTTCAAAGCAATTTTAATTCTGAAATCTTCTTTATGCCTAATCGCGGTAATTTTTCAAGAGGAATTTTCGCTACTGTTTATACCAATTTTGAAGGTAACATTTCGAAAGCTAAGTCTTTATATGAAAACTATTATAAGGATGCGGCGTTTACGTTCGTTTCAGATGAATCCATTCACTTAAAGCAAGTGGTGAATACCAACAAATGCCTTATTCATTTGCATCAACACAAGAACAAATTATTAATAACCAGCATCATAGACAATCTATTAAAAGGTGCCTCTGGGCAAGCCATTCAGAATATGAATCTCATGTTTGGATTTGATGAAACCCAAGGATTAAATCTCAAAGCAAACTTTTTTTAAAAACTAGAAATAAAATGAAAATTGCAATAATCGGAACAGGAAACCTAGGAAAGTCCATAGCAAAAGGACTCATAACGACCAATGCTATCACTACCTTATTTCTAACTAAAAGAAATCTTAGTGACATTCAAGAATTTGAAGGTTATAACAACGTTTATCTCACCTCAGATAATATCGAAGCCGTTAAAAACTCTGACATTTTGATCTTTGCTGTGCAACCTGCACATTTCGAAAAAATACTTCAAGACGTTAAACCATATCTCACTGATAACCATGTTTTGATTTCAACTATTACAGGTTTCACTATTCCAAATATCGAAGCACAGGTTGGTGCAAATAATTTTATCATCAGAGCCATGCCAAATACAGCCATCGCTGTAGGTAAATCCATGACTTGTTTATGTAGTAATGATAACGGTAAAAAACGTATAAAAGTTGCTGAGGCTATTTTCAATAGACTTGGACATACGTTGGCAATTCCAGAATCCCAAATGCAAGCTGCAACAGTAGTTTGCGCCAGCGGAATAGCTTTTTGGATGCGATTGATCAGAGCAACAACACAAGCTGCAATTCAATTAGGATTTGATGCCAAGGAAGCCCAAGAATTGGCAATGTATACCAGCGAAGGAGCTGCTAATTTATTGATCACAACAGGGAACCATCCTGAAGAAGAAATCGATAAAGTAACCACACCAATGGGTTGCACCATAGAAGGATTAAACGAAATGGAACACAAAGGATTGAGTTCATCCTTAATCCAAGGGATGGTCGCCTCCTTCAAAAAAATCAACACTATAAAAGAGGAACAAATATGAGTTTGTTTGAGGTATATCCATTATACGACGTTACGCCCATAAAGGCTGAGGATGTTTTTGTTTATGATAATGAAGGCAACAAATATCTCGATCTGTATGGCGGGCATGCAGTGATTTCCATCGGGCATTCGCATCCAGATTATGTCGCTGCAATTACCAGCCAGGTTGAAAAGTTAGGATTCTATAGCAATTCCATAAAGAATCCATTACAAAGTCAATTGGCCGATAGATTAGCTAAGATTTCAGGTTGTACAGATTATCAATTGTTCATGTGTAATTCTGGGGCAGAAGCAAATGAAAATGCCCTAAAACTGGCATCATTTCACAATGGTAAGTCTAAAGTTTTGGCATTCAAAAATTCATTTCATGGCAGAACTTCAGCAGCAGTTGCTGCGACAGATAATTCAAAGATCGTCGCACCAATTAACGCACAGCAAATTGTGGACTTTGTGGAGTTAGGTGATCTCGAAACCGTAGAATTTATCTTAAAACAAAACGAAACGTGTGCGGTTATCATTGAATGTATTCAGGGTGTTGGTGGATTAGATCAGAGCTCAACTGCTTTTTATCAAGGGTTGCAAGCCTTATGTAAAAGCTACAATACCGCATTGATCGCTGATGAAGTGCAGTCGGGTTTTGGCAGAACAGGTGATTTTTTTGCCTTTCAAAAGCATGGTTTAAAACCCGATATTATTTCAATTGCTAAAGGTATGGGCAATGGATTCCCAGTTGGTGGAATATTGATCCATCCGTCAATTGAAGCTTCATTTGGGATGCTAGGGACTACTTTCGGAGGTAATCACCTGGCATGTGCTGCAACATTGTCGGTTTTAGATGTTATTGCAAAGGAAAATCTGATGACTAACGCGACTTATATTTCAGAATATGTTTTTGAAAAAGCCAGGGAATTACCAAAATTAAAATCACTAAAAGGAAGAGGATTAATGTTAGGATTGGAGTTCGATTTTCCTATTTCTGAATTACGAAAGCAACTCATCTTCAAGCATCACATTTTTACAGGAAGTGCCAAAAACCCGAATTTAATTAGGATTCTTCCACCATTAACAGTTCAAAAGGAACATATTGATCAGCTCTTCGACGCTTTAAAAATTGAACTTAGTTAAAATGAAAAATTACACATCCATAAACGACATTCCGGACCTTTCAATATTGATTAAGGAGGCCATCGCATTAAAGAAAAATCCTTTTCAATTTGAATCATTAGGAAAACACAAAACCTTGGTAATGCTCTTTTTCAACTCGAGTTTAAGAACACGTCTAAGCACCGAAAAAGCTGCTCAAAATTTAGGAATGAAAACCATGGTTTTGAACATCAATAACGCATGGAACTTAGAGTTTGACGACGGAACAGTAATGAATTTAAACACTTCAGAACATATAAAAGAGGCTGCGAGAGTCATTTCACAATACGCCGATCTCATCGCTGTACGTGCCTTCCCTGAACTGATCGATAAAGTCAAAGACGAGTATGAAATTATCATCAATGGTTTCAAAACCTATGCGACAGTGCCGATCATTAGCATGGAGAGTTCAACCGCTCATCCTTTGCAAGCGTTGGCGGATGCCATTACCATCACAGAATTGTCATCAAAACAAAAACCAAAGGTGGTCTTATCTTGGGCGCCACACCCAAAAGCACTGCCGCACGCGGTTGCCAATTCATTCGTAAAAATGATACAACAATTAGATGTTGATTTTGAAATAACGCATCCTGAAGGCTATGAGCTTAATCCAAAAATTACCAAAGGTGTCACTATCAATTACGATCAGAATGAAGCATTGAGAAAGGCAGATTTTGTTTATGTGAAAAACTGGAGTAATTATAAAGACTATGGAAAAGTGACGAATGAAGACCCGAATTGGATGATCACTAAGTCTAAATTAGATCAGGCAAAATTTATGCATTGTTTACCTGTCAGGCGAAATGTGGTCGTTGAAGATGCCGTTTTAGATAGTGATCAATCCGTGGTTATTGAACAAGCTAATAACCGAACATTTGCGGCTCAGATCATAATGAAAAAATTATTGGAAAATTTAAATGAATAGCGTCGTACTGAATGACGAAAGTAAAATATGAAACCTTTAAAAATCATAAAAATAGGCGGGAATATAATTGACAACCAAAAAGCCTTAGCTAGTTTTTTGAAACAGTTTGCGCAATTAGATGGCCCAAAAGTGTTGGTGCACGGTGGTGGGAAATTAGCCTCAAAATTGGCGGCTCAAATGAATGTTCCAGTTAAGATGCATGAAGGCCGAAGAATCACTGATGTCAAAACCCTTGACATCATTACTATGGTCTATGCCGGTAAAATAAACAAATCTATAGTTGCTCAATTACAAGCCCACAATTGCAATGCCATTGGTTTTTCAGGTGCTGACGGAAATACAATAACCTCAGAGAAAAGACCGATTAAAACGGTCGATTTTGGGTTTGTTGGCGATATCAAATCCGTGAATACTAATATTCTAGAAACACTCTTAAAAGAACAAATTACACCTGTATTTTGTGCCATAACTCATAATTCGAGCGGACAACTACTCAATACCAATGCTGATACTATAGCCTCAGAATTGGCCATTGGATTTGCAAAATCCTATGAGACAGAACTCTATTATTGCTTTGAAAAAAATGGCGTTTTACAAGATGTTTCAGATGACGATTCGGTTATTGAATTAATAACTTCTGAAGCGTATCAAACCTTATTATCCGAAGGAATAATAGCTGATGGTATGCTTCCTAAACTCACTAATTGTTTTCACGCAATAGAAAACCAAGTAAGCAAAGTTTGCATCGGTAAACCAGAGATGCTATTTCAATCAAATACCAGTTTTACAACCATTCAAAAATGAAAAAGAAACTCACAACAGAAGCCATAGAGTTATTAAAACAACTCATAGAAACCCCTTCGTTTTCTTCCGAAGAAAATGAGACGGCGTCCCTTATCGAACAATGGTTTATATCACATAAGATCCCTTTCAAACGTGAAAAAAATAATATTTGGGCTATCAATAAACACTTCAATAAAAACAAGCAAACCTTACTTTTAAATTCGCATCACGATACGGTAAAACCAAACAATGGTTACACTAAAGATCCTTTTAAAGCGATAGTGGAAGATGGAAAGTTATACGGTTTGGGCAGCAATGATGCAGGTGGTTGTTTGGTATCACTTTTGGCAACATTCACTTATTTCTATAAAAAGAAAAACCTCAGCTACAATTTAGTCATTGTGGCCTCTGCCGAGGAAGAAAGCAGTGGTCCTAATGGACTCAACTCAATGTTACCGATCATTCCAAAAATTGATGTGGCAATTGTTGGAGAACCAACCTTGATGGATTTAGCGATAGCCGAAAAAGGCTTGGTTGTTTTTGATGCAAAGGTGAAGGGTACTGCCAGTCATGCTGCACACCCTAACGATGACAATGCGATTTATAATACGGTTGATGTTCTTAAATGGTTTCAGGAATTTAAGTTTGAGAAAAAATCACCTGTTCTCGGAGACGTTAAAATGACCGTAACGCAAATTAATGCCGGAAAGCAGCACAATGCAGTACCTTCAGAGGTTGATTTGGTTATCGATGTTCGTGTGAATGACAAATACAGTAACGAAGAAATTGCCAAGATTCTTGAAAAGAAATCGCCTTGTTCGAGTATTACACCACGAAGTTTGCGCCTCAATTCGTCGTCCATTCCAGTGCATCATGATTTAGTTAAAGCAGGTGTTGAACTTGGTAGGGCGACCTATGGTTCGCCGACTTTGTCAGATCAGGCTGCTTTAAGTTGCCCCTCTTTAAAGTTGGGGCCTGGTGACAGCAGGCGTTCGCATACTGCTGATGAATTTATTTACCTTAAAGAAATTGAAGAAGGCGTTGATATTTATATAAAATTATTAGAATTGGTATTGTAGGAACCTCTAGATACAATTCTGATAAAATCAGAATCACTCGAAGTGACGAAACATTAAAATAGATTCCTGCCTGGGCAGGAATGACAGAAAAATTTGAAAATCGCCATTAAGGCAACTACAAAAACAACAAATTATGAAACTCTGGGATAAAGGCTATGCGATCGATAAAAAAATAGAAGCATTTACCGTTGGAAACGACCGCGAAATTGATTTGCACATTGCTAAATACGATGTACAGGCATCTTTAGCACATGCCGTAATGTTAGAAGCTATTGGCATAATTACTTCGGAAGAGTTATCTCAACTTAAAACGGGGTTGAATTCAATTGCAACCTCTATTGAAGAAGGCGTTTTCACTATTGACGACACTTTTGAAGATGTGCATTCAAAGATCGAATTCGAACTTACCAAAACCCTCGGTGATGTGGGTAAAAAGATTCATACAGCACGTTCTAGAAATGATCAGGTTTTAGTGGCCTTACATCTCTATTACAAAGATCATTTGAAGCAAATCAAAACTAAGGCCCATACCTTTTTCGAAACACTGCTTTCCTTAGCTGAAACCCACAAAGACCAGCTGCTACCTGGATATACGCATTTACAAGTGGCTATGCCATCGTCATTTGGGTTATGGTTTTCAGCTTATGCGGAATTATTGATTGATGATGTTCACCTCCTAAATGCCGTTTCAAAAATTGTAGATCAAAACCCTCTAGGCTCTGCCGCAGGTTATGGTAGTTCTTTTCCTATCGACAGACAAATAACCACCGAAGAACTCCAATTTTCAACATTGAAGTACAATGTCGTTGCCGCACAATTGAGTCGTGGTAAAAATGAAAGAACGATCGCTAGTGCATTGGGTGCTTTATCCAATACCATGGCGCGATTTGCTATGGACATTTGCATATATATGAGTCAGAACTTTAGATTTATCAGTTTCCCAGACGAGCTTACAACGGGCAGTAGCATTATGCCACACAAGAAAAATCCTGATGTATTTGAACTGATTAGAGGTAAGTGTAATAAAATCCAAGCGCTTCATACTGAAATGCTTCTCATTACAAATAATTTACCAAGTGGATATCACAGAGATTTTCAGTTACTGAAGGAAAATATGATCAATGCTTTTGAAGACATCAGTGATATTCTTGATATTTTCAACTTTGCCATTCAGCAGATCATTGTGAAGGATATTGATCTTAACGATGAAAAATATAAATATCTTTTTACAGTAGATAGCATCAATAATTTGGTGGTTGCAGGTATGAGCTTCAGAGAGGCCTATCAAAACATTGGAGATCAAGTTCAGAATAACACCTATCAACCAGATTTGGGTAAAAAACATACCCATATTGGGAGTATGGGGAATTTATGTTTGGAAGAGATTAGAGCTAAGTTTCCGAAATAAAAAAAGCACCCTCATGGGTGCTCTTTCGCCAACTAGTATTCATAGCCCTAACCCTAATTAACAAAACACTAGTAGTAATTTTTTAGGCTCTTGGCAGATCATTGGTATCTTTCAAAGGTAAATCAGATTCACCCATTAAGTAAGCATCCACATGATGTGCCGCTTGGCGTCCTTCCGAAATAGCCCAGACGATTAAGGATTGTCCTCTTCGCATATCACCTGCTGCGAAAATACCAGGCACGTTAGTGGCATAATCTTTTGTGGTCGCTTGGATATTTGTTCTGAAATCCATTTCAACTCCAAATTGATCGGCTAATGTTTTTTCAGATCCTGTGAAGCCCAAGGCTAATAGTGCCAAATCACATTTCCACTCCTTTTCGGTGCCTTCAATTTCTTTTAGCTGTGGGCGTTCGCCTTCTTTGAATATCCACTCAACTTCTACTGTTTTTAAACCCTTCAAGTTACCATTACCATCACCCAAAAATTCTTTAGTCGAAATACTAAAAAAGCGCTCCACACCTTCCTTATGCGATGAACTTGTACGCAGTTTCATTGGCCAATATGGCCATGGTTGATGCGCTGGTCGACCTTCGGTGGGTTTATTCAAAATTTCGAAATTTGTTATTGAAGCCGCACCATGACGATTAGAGGTCCCGATGCAATCACTTCCGGTATCGCCTCCACCAATGACAATTACGTGCTTATCTTTTGCTGAAATCACATCTTCAAAATTTACTAATCCATCTACATATTGGTTGTTCAACTTTAAAAAATCCATCGCTTGGGTAACGCCTTTTAACTCAGCCCCAGGTATTGGAATATGTCTTCTTACTGTTGCACCTCCACAAAGAACTATAGCATCAAATTCGTCTTTTAGCTGATTGGCGTCGACGTTTTCTCCAACATGGGTATTAGTTTTAAATATAATGCCTTCCTCCTCCAAAACTTTTATACGACGGTCGATGATGTGCTTTTCCATCTTGAAATCCGGAATTCCATAACGCAATAGACCGCCAACCTTCGCATCGCGTTCAAAAATAGTTACGGTATGCCCGGCTCTATTTAATTGCTGCGCTGCGGCTAAACCTGCAGGTCCAGATCCAATGACGGCAACTGATTTACCTGTTCTAACATTAGGAAGTTGTGGTGTAATCCATCCTTCTTTAAAAGCCGTTTCTACGATATTTTTCTCAATATTTTCGATAGTGACTGGATCTTCGTTGATCCCTAACACACAGGCTTCCTCACAAGGCGCTGGGCATAATCGCCCTGTAAACTCTGGGAAATTATTGGTTTTATGCAGAATCTCTGCGGCTTCTTTCCATTTACCCTTGTATACTTTGTCATTAAAATCAGGAATCAAATTCCCTAATGGGCAACCACTATGACAAAACGGAATTCCGCAATCCATGCAGCGCGCGCCCTGATCTTTTAGTTCTTCTTCCTCAAGCGGAATAGTGAACTCTTTATAGTTCTTAATGCGCTTTTTTGGCGCAACATATTGCTCGTTTTGTCGCTCAAATTCTAAAAATCCTGTAATCTTTCCCATGACTTAAGCTGTTTCTAATTGTTCTTTTTCTAATCGTAATAAGGCTTGCCTGTACTCTTCAGGAAGCACTTTCTTAAACTTCGGAAGATAATTCTCCCAGTCTGACAAGAGGCGCTTTGCTAATGGACTTGTTGTTGCGATATAATGGTTTTCAATTAATTCCTTCAATTGCTTTTGATCAGCTTCCAATTTAACCGGATCGATATTCAGGTCGTCCGAATTACAGAAAGTTTCAAAAGTGTTTATAGGATCAAAAACATAGGCTATTCCACCGCTCATTCCAGCACCAAAATTTCGCCCCACAGTTCCTAAGATGACCGCTACACCACCGGTCATGTATTCGCATCCGTGGTCACCAATTCCTTCCACAACAGCCTTGGCTCCAGAATTTCTTACGCAGAAGCGTTCACCAGCTTTTCCATTAATATAGACCTCACCACTTGTGGCACCGTAAAGTGTTACATTACCAGTGATGATATTTTCTTCTGGTACGATGGTACTTTCTGAAGGAACCTTGATAATCAATTTCCCTCCCGAAAGTCCTTTGCCTAAGTAGTCATTGGTATTGCCGTGAACCGTCATGCTAACGCCTTTGGTAGTGAATGCGCCAAAACTTTGTCCGGCCGAACCGCTAAAATCAATATTGATAGTATCTTCTGGTAGACCTTTCGCACCGTAAATTTTTGAAATTTCATTGCTTACAATAGCGCCCACTGCTCTATCCATATTGGTTATTGGTAGGTCTAAATGGGTACGTTGTCTTCTGAATAAGGCTTGGTGTGCTTTTTTTATAATTTGAAAATCTAAATGCGATTCTAAATGATGATCTTGCTGTTCTGTATTGTAGAGTTTCACATCGTCTGCCACCTCAACCTTATGAAGAATTGGTGTTAAATCAATGCCTGAAGCTTTATAATGTTCGATAGCTTTATTGCGATTTAGTTTCTGCACCTGACCTACCATTTCATTGACCGTTCTGAAACCAAGTTTCGCCATGATCTCACGTAATTCTTGAGCTACGAAATACATGTAATTCACCACATGCTCTGGCTTGCCTTTGAATTTCTTTCGTAATTCTGGGTTTTGAGTTGCTATACCGACCGGACAAGTATTCAAATGACAAACACGCATCATAATACATCCTGAAGCCACCAAAGGTGCCGTTGCAAATCCGAATTCCTCAGCGCCAAGCAAACAAGCAATCGCGACATCACGACCCGTTTTTAATTGGCCATCACATTCTAAAATCACACGGTTTCGTAAATCGTTCATCACTAGAGTTTGCTGTGCTTCGGCGATACCTAATTCCCATGGTAAACCTGCATGTCGTAAAGAGGTTAATGGAGAGGCACCTGTTCCGCCATCAAAACCTGAGATTAGAATTACGTCAGCTTTGGCTTTTGCTACGCCTGCCGCAACCGTTCCTACGCCCACTTCAGAAACCAATTTCACGTTGATTCGTGCTTCTCTCTTTGCAGATTTTGCATCGTAAATTAATTGAGATAAATCCTCAATTGAATAAATATCGTGATGTGGTGGAGGTGAAATTAAACCAACATAAGGTGTAGAATTTCGAGTTTTTGCTATTTCCCGATTTACCTTTGGACCCGGTAATTGGCCACCTTCACCAGGTTTTGCACCTTGGGCTATTTTAATTTGAATTTCATTTGCGTTGGTCAAATAATTGGAGGTTACTCCAAAACGTCCTGATGCAATTTGCTTAATCGCAGAATTTCTCCAATCGCCTTGCGAACTTTTGTAAAAACGTTCTTGATCTTCGCCACCTTCTCCAGAATTAGATTTACCTCCAATACGGTTCATGGCAATGGCTAAATTTTCATGTGCTTCCTTGCTAATTGAACCATAAGACATGGCACCCGTTTTGAAACGTTTAACGATTTCAGTCCACGACTCAACTTCTTCCAAAGGAATTGGGTCAAATTGATCAAATTCGAAAAGCCCACGAATCGTCATCAAGTTTTTCGATTGATCATTGACAAGTTTAGAGTATTCTTTATAGGTTGAAGCCTTATTGGTACGTACCGATTCTTGAAGCTTGGCTACAGTTAAAGGATTGAACATGTGCTTTTCTTGTCCACGTCTCCAACGGTAATCACCACCAACTTCAATATCGACATTGGTATCATTCACCTGAAATGCACGTCGGTGACGTTTTACTATTTCCTGCTCGATCTCGCGCAATCCTATGCCCTGAATTCGTGTTGGTGTATTTGGAAAGTACTTTTCAACCGTAGCGGTATTAATACCAATACATTCAAATAACTGTGAGGCTCTGTATGAGTTTAATGTTGAAATACCAATTTTATTCATCACCTTCAGAATGCCTTTACCAATCGCCTTATTATAATTTTTGATGGCGGTTAAGTATTCTAAATCGGTGACATCATTGGTATTGATCTGATTTTGAACAATCTCATTAACGATGTACGGATTTACGGCACTCGCTCCAAACCCAAATAACAGCGCAAAATGATGAACTTCGCGCGGTTCTGCGGACTCAATTATAATGCTGACTTGCGAACGTTTTCCTAGTTTATGAAGTGCATGATTTACATACGAGCAAGCCAATAATGCTGGGATTGGCGCATGATTTTCATCAACATAGCGATCCGATAAAATTATAATATTGGTTCCTTGATCTACCGCTTTTGAAGCCTTTGTAACAAGATTATCTAGTGCGATCTCCAATTCGTTCAAACCACGGTTGACCTCATATAACATAGAAATTGAAGTCACCTTGAAATCTGGATTTGAATCGTAGTTTCTGATCTTATCTAAATCGTGCTTAGAGATCACCGGATTTTGAATTTTTAATTTCTTGCAGTGCTCAGCATTAATATCGAATAAGTTCACATCGCTACCTAAAGTAAGACTGATGTCGGTGATTAACTCCTCGCGGATACCATCTAACGGCGGGTTTGTTACCTGTGCAAATAACTGTTTGAAATAGTTATAAACCAATTGTGGTCGTTCAGATAAAACGGCGATTGGTGTATCGCTCCCCATGGAGCCGATGGGTTCTTTCCCCAATTGGGCCATTGGTCTGATAATGGTGTTGATATCTTCATGAGTGTAACCAAAAACGATCTCGCGTTTTTTTAGATCGATCTCGTCATAAAGAATTGGTCCTTTTTTGGCGGAGATATCTTTGAGGTGGATTAAATTCTCGTCGAGCCATTTACGATATGGATATTTTGATGCGATCTTTTCCTTGATCTCTTCGTCATTCACGATTCGCCCTTCATTCATATCTACTAAAAACATTTTCCCAGGCTCGAGACGACCATGATATTCTACGTTTTCAGGCTTAATATCAACAACGCCCGTTTCAGAAGACATAATAACATTTCCACTTTTCGTGACTGTATATCTCGAAGGACGTAACCCGTTTCTGTCTAGAACCGCACCGATGTAATTACCGTCAGTAAATGGTATGGATGCAGGGCCATCCCATGGTTCCATCACACAAGAATTATATTCGTAGAACGCGCGTTTAGCATCGGACATATTTGGGTTTTTCTCCCAGGCTTCGGGTACCAACATCATCATGGCTTCGGGCAAAGAACGACCTGTCATTAGAAGTAATTCGACCACCATATCTAAGGTTGCCGAATCTGATTTTCCTTTCAGAACGGTTGGGATGATCTTTTTTATATCATCGCCGAAGGCTTCACTTTTCATGATCTCTTCGCGCGAGAACATTCGTGAAACATTACCTCTTAAAGTGTTGATCTCTCCGTTGTGACATATATATCTGAATGGCTGCGCCAAATCCCAAGTTGGAAAGGTATTGGTAGAAAAACGCTGATGAACTAATGCTAATCTTGTGTCTAATGCAGAGTTGAAAAGATCGAGATAGTACTCGTTGATATGTTCTGGTTTCAATAAACCTTTAAAAATAATGACCTTAGTAGATAAACTAGGTAAGTAAAAGAATTGAGATTCTGATAACCTAGAATTATATATAGTATGCTCAGCAATTTTACGTGCTGCAAATAATTTAAGGTTGAATTCTTTATCAGTTTGATCTTCGGTGGCTTTACCAATAAATACTTGCTTTACAAATGGCTCTGTAGTTTTGGCAATTTCACCAAGCACATCACTATTAACGGGTACGTCTCTCCATCCTAATAACTGTAATCCTTGATTTTTGATCTCGGTTTCAAAAACATCAATGCAATATTTGCGCTGATTTTCTTTTCTTGGCAAGAAAACATTACTTACAGCATATTGCCCAGCTTTGGGCAATTGGAACTCGCAAAATATTTTGAAAAAGTTGTGGGGAATATCGATTAAAATTCCGGCACCATCGCCGGTAACACCATCGGCACTAACCGCACCACGATGTTCTAATTTCACTAAAATTTCTAGTGCTTTATGAATAATGTCGTTTGAGCGTTGTCCGGTAAGACTACATATAAATCCAGCGCCGCAATTATCGTGTTCAAATTCTGGTAAATAAAGACCTTGTTTCTTCAGCATAATTCCTAAAATTTTAAGGGAATTTCAACCCCTAATTCATCACTAATATATAGTCAAGAATTCTATTAGAAAAAAAGCCAAATCACTTTTTCCAAATCCATAATTATGCGTGATTTTAATGATAAATCATCAATAAAACGGCGATAAATTACAAATCTCACAATAAATTTTTCCGCAATGAATATTGACAATTTTTACGAAAACGTTTTCGAAAATGAGTTTTTTCTGATAATAATTCAACATAAGAGCCAAAATCTTGAATATTATTGAATTTCTTCATTATCAATTTTCCAAAAAAACAGCATAAAATAATTTAACCCCCAAAATTTTGGGGTCTAAAATATGATATTCATAAAAATGATATTTATTACCCTATTTTTTTGGGGGTATTAAATAAATTAAAATAGTTTTGGTCACTAACTAACTTTTTAAACAAGAAGAACTATGAAAAAAATTTTTACACTATTAATGTTCTTAATGGCATTTAGTTTATATGCCCAAGAAGAAGAAAAAGAAGAAAAGAAAGGATTTAGTTTTAGCGGTAGTATAGATGCTTACTACAGAGCTAATATTACTGCTCCTAATGATGAGAACGCAATTGCTCCAGGATCTTCATTTGCTAATTTACCAGGTTTTGCTCTTGGTATGGCAAATGTTATTGCATCTTATGAAGGTGAGAAGATTGGATTTGTTGCTGACTTAGTATTTGGACCAAGAGGTACAGATGCCATTTTTGCTTCACCAATGTATTCGGCAACAGGTGATATTGTAAATCAGCTTTACGCCTATTGGAATGTTAGCGAGACTGTAACATTAACAATTGGTAACTTCAATACCTTTTTAGGTTATGAAGTTATTTCACCAGTGGCCAACTTTAACTACAGTACATCTTATTTGTTTTCTTACGGACCGTTTAGCCACACAGGGTTAAAAGCAGACTTCGCAGTTTCTGAGGACTTTAGTATTATGGTTGGGGTATTTAATGATACAGATCTTACTGAGTTTAACCCAACGGGAGATTATGCTGCCGGAGCTCAATTAGGATACAAGGATCAATTCTTGAATGTTCTATATGATCCATCATTCTTTGAAATCGACTACACAGGTGGTTTTAATATTTCTGATGACTTTTTCTTAGGAATAAATGCCGCTTATCTTAGTCTTGAAGATGATGCTGGTGGTTTCATGGGTGCAGCTTTATACCCACAATACACAGTTTCTGATACTTTTGCTTTAGGACTAAGAGCAGAATACTTCGCAGAAGATGAAAACTTCGGCGCTATTGGAACTGGCGTAGCAGACTCTAGCGTTTTCACAGCTACATTAACTGGAAATTTCACTATTGAAGAAGATTTAATTATTAAACCGGAAATCAGATTAGATAGTGCTTCTGATAACGCTTTTATAGACAATGACTTGGCCGCAACGAAAAGCTTAGGGTCGTTCTTATTAGCTGCAGTATATAAATTCTAACTAATAATACTAAATACAATGAAGAAAGTTGAAGCAATTATTAGAAAATCCAAATTTTCTAAAGTAAAGGAGGCCTTACACAATGTTGGCGTGAATTTCTTTTCCTACTGGGATGTTACTGGTCTTGGAAATGAGAAAGAAGGACATGTTTACAGAGGTGTAACCTATAGCACAAGTGATATTCAAAGACGCTATTTATCGATTGTTGTTAACGATGATTTTGAAGAGGTAACCATTAAGGCAATTTTAGAAGCTGGTGCCACAGGCGAGGTTGGTGACGGAAAAATATTCGTTTCAAACATCGAAGAAGTGTACAGAATTAGAACAGGAGAAAAAGGAGGTCAAACTTTAAAATAAAAACTTATGGAATTATTAACTACAAATAACGTATGGATGATGATCTGTACAGCTCTAGTCTTTTTTATGCACTTAGGTTTTGCATTTTTAGAGATTGGATTAACAAGACAAAAAAATACAATTAACATTTTATTTAAAAACATTTTTATAATTACAGTAGGACTTCTACTCTATTGCCTAGTTGGATTTAACTTAATGTATCCTGGTGAATTTAATGGATTTCTTGGATTTGCAGGATTTGGTCTAGAGGCCCCACTGACTGAGGCAGGTACATTAGACCTAGCTTACAATGAAGGCTACACTTATTGGACAGATTTCTTATTTCAAGGGATGTTTGCCGCAACCGCAGCTACTATCGTTTCAGGAGCTGTAGCAGAGCGTATTAAAATTGGTCCATTTATGATTTTTACAATTTTATACGTAGGTATTGTTTACCCAATTGCAGGTTCTTGGAAATGGGGTGGAGGGTTTTTACAAACATTAGAAACTCCATTTTACGATTTTGCCGGATCTACACTTGTTCACTCTGTTGGTGGCTGGGCAGCTCTTGTTGCTGTTTGTCTTTTAGGTGCTAGAATTGGAAAATTCAAGGATGGGAAAATTCAAGCCATTCCAGGACATAATATTCCACTAGCTACAGCCGGTGTACTTATTTTATGGTTAGGCTGGTTTGGATTTAATGGCGGTTCTGTTTTATCAGCTGACCCTTCATTAACTTCACTTACATTGGTAACAACTTGTCTTGCTGCTGCTGCAGGTGGTGTTATTTCAGCACTTGTTTCATCCTTAATTTATAAAAATCTTGATCTAACCATGTTCCTTAATGGTATCCTGGGTGGTCTGGTAGGAATTACTGCTGGAGCGGATCAAATGAGCCCAACCGATGCCATAATCATTGGTGGTATTGCTGGGGCACTAATTGTATTTGCTGTCTCTTTAATTGACAGACTTAAACTAGATGATCCTGTAGGTGCAATCGCAGTACACCTCATTTGCGGAATCTGGGGAACACTAGCTGTTGGTATGTTTGGAGAATTGGCCGGTGGCGCACAATTTGTAAGTCAACTTATAGGTGTTGGATGTTATGCTGCTATTTGTATTGTCTCGTCTTTCGTGATAATCTTCGTACTCAAAATAACTGTCGGAATAAGAGTTTCTGAACGAGAAGAACTTGAAGGTCTTGACGGCTATGAGCATGGTATGGATGCGTATCCAGACTTTAGAATGAATGAACATTAATCACTTCTCATATTTTTTAAATTGAATTGTTAAAAAAACCTCTGGTGTTACATCCAGAGGTTTTTTGTTTCGAAATATATTGAATTTACTACGCTGAATTTCTACTCGCATTAATATTTCCGAAGAGCGATCTTGTTACCATTTTTTCAAAGATTCTGATCTTCTCTTCGTCTCTTACCTCGGCTTTTTCAAGCTCTTGAATTTTCTTTAAGGCATATTGCTGAATCGTCAATAATGGCAAAACAATAGATTCTCTTACAGCGATCGATGCTTTTGCTACCAACTCATCTTCCATCAATTCCTTAAAACCAGTGAGTTTCAAAATAAGGCGCTTTGTCGTTTCGTATTCCGTGTAAATGGTTGTCCAAAATTCCCCATACTCTGGGTCTTCAGACATGTATCTTGTTAAGTTGAAAAACGATTTTGACAGAGACATCATACTATTTGCAATAAGTGCTCTAAAGAATCGCGACTCCTGATATAAATGCTGAACTTTTTCAAACTCACCACGATCTTCGTAATATTTCAATGCTGTTCCTACGCCATAAAAACCAGGAACGTTTTGCTTAAGCTGACTCCAAGAACCTACAAAAGGAATAGCTCTTAGGTCTGCAAATACCAAACCTTCCGACTTACCACGTTTTGATGGTCTACTTCCAATATTGGTCTTTGCATAATATTTTAGCGTACTCATATGTTCCAAATATGATAGGAATTTTGGATGCTTTTTGAAATTCACATAAGTATCATAACTCAAGCTAGCTAATTTGTCCATAACCTCTTTATCCTCGCCTCGCATTTCAAGATTTTTATCATTCAATCGATTAGAGATCCCTGAACTAATTAATTGCTCCATATTATATTGAGACGAATCTATTGTTCCGAAATTAGAACTAATGGTTTGCCCCTGAATGGTCAATTGAATTTCTTTATCCTCAACAGTTGGTCCAAGCGATGCATAGAACTGATGAGTTTTCCCGCCGCCACGTGCTGGTGGTCCACCTCTACCGTCGAAAAATATAACGTCGATATCGTATTTGCGCGATAATTCTGTTAGCGCTTCCTTCGCTCTAAAAATTCCCCAATTCGCCATAAGATATCCACCATCTTTTGTACCATCACTAAATCCTAGCATAATGGTTTGACGGTTGCCACGGGCTTCTAAATGTTTGCGATAAACAGGGTTTGTATACAGCTCTTCCATCACGCTTGGTGATGCCTCGAGATCAGTAACTGTCTCAAATAATGGCACTACGTCAGCAGTTAAATCATCGCCAAATGCTATTATTTTTAACATAGCAAACAACTGCAGAACATTCAATGTAGTCTGATTATTACTGATTATGTATCGGTTACAAGCAATCTCACCATTTTTATCCTGAATGGTTTTCATGGCTCTTATAGTTTCAACTATATTGATTGCCATCTCGTCTTTAAATTCAACATCTTCAATGACACCAGATACCTCAGATAAATGTTTCAACTGTGCTTTCAGTGGTAATTCGAAGAAGTCTGCAGGGAATGTATCATTTCCATTAGCGATTAATTCTTTCACTAAGGCTCTAAACATAGCATCGTGGACGCGGCTATCTTGACGAATGTCTAAACTCGCAAAGTGATAACCAAACAATGTGGTACGATTGATTAAGGTGGTCACCTTATCAACAAATAGTGATTGGTGCTGCTCGATAAGAATATTTCTTATGTCGAAAAGTTCCTTTCTGAATTCCTCTAATGAAATTCGACTTGAAGCTTCCTTGTGTAAAAGTGTATTGTGTAATCTGTGATTAATGTCAATGATGCGTTCTCTAATGCCTCTAAATGTTAATCGGCGTCTTAAATACTTTACGTCTTTGATATAACATTTAATTATAGATTCTTTTAGTTTTCTGGCGACATCGAGCGTAATTTGTGGCGTTACAAATGGATTACCATCTCGATCTCCTCCTGGCCAAAATCCGATATTAATCAGAGAATTATCAATTTCTTGATCGTCAAATATATTTTGCTGAACATAATCATAAATCCCTCCAAATGAATGGTAGAAAACGTTTTTCAAATACCAAATTAGATTTACGGCCTCATCATATGGTGTCGGCTTTTTATCTTTGAAGAAAGGCGTCTTACCTAGTTGCCCTAAAAGTGAATTAATTTCAACCAGATTATCCACTTTAATCGCTTCTGCCAGATCAGTAATAATACCTAAAACTGCACCTGGATAGAACTGCGTTGGATGCGCGGTTAAAACAATTCGAACTTTGAAAGCTTCAAGATATTCTTGTAACAACTCAGTCTTATGATCTGCTTGTGCATTTTCTTTCAAACTTCTCAATGTACCGATACCTTCCATGTTATTCACCACTGAAAAAGCGGCATCTTCTACGGCATCAAATAGTACTACTTGTCGTTCTATATACTGAATAAAACGAAACAAGAGATTGATCTGACTTTGCTCAGAACGTCTCGCCTGATATTTCTTGAAAAAGGTATTGACAATTGTTGTCGGATCTTCATGACGTTCAAATCCATCTTTACATGTATCATAAAATAATGGCAGTAAGGCCACGGTTTTAGATAAAGTATCGAATGGCAAGGTCATGAATATACTGTTGTATATCCTATATTTTGATAAAACGTTTTGATTAAAACGCTTCAGTTTTGGCTCTGTTGGCATGAATTTAAATGATTGTAGATTGTCCCAAATGTATATTTGTAAAGTTAATATTTTTATCTTTTGGGTTGTAAATAAAATCTTCTATAAATTCACCTACTCTTGTTGTAGTAACATTATCGTACTTGGTATTAACATCGGGTGTTGAAATATCTAATTTCAAGGATTTTTCTACGGCTAATCTCAACAATTCAGCTTCACTAAATAATTCAAAATGCTCTAGCAACATAGCAGCAGAGAGTATCGATGCAATCGGATTGGCTATACCTTTACCTGTAGCTTGAGGATAGGATCCATGTATAGGTTCGAACATGGCATATTTCTCTCCAACAGAGGCTGAAGCTAACAAACCAATGGATCCACCAATAACACTGGCTTCATCACTGATAATATCACCAAACATATTTTCCGTAAGAATTACATCAAATTGTTTTGGATTGAGGATCATTTGCATGGCCGCATTATCCACAAATAAAAAGTCTAATTCTACCTCTGAATATTGTTCTGAAATCTCGGTGACCACACGTCTCCATAATCTCGAACTTTCGAGAACATTTGCCTTATCTACTAGAGTGACTTTATGGTTTCTATTTTCAGCAGCCTTGAAAGCCAAATGCGCAATACGCTCAATTTCTTCTTTTGAATATGCACAAAGATCTGAAGCGGAATTACCATCTTCACTTAAATGTTTTTCACCGAAATAAATCCCACCAGTAAGCTCTCTGTAAATACTAATGTCTGTACCTTCAATGATATGTTTTTTTAGTGGCGACTTGTCTAACAACGTCTGGTAAGCCTTTACTGGTCTGATATTAGCAAATAGACCCAATTCTTTCCTAAGTTTAAGCAACCCTTGTTCTGGTCTTACTTTTGCCGACGGATCATTATCGTATTTTGGATGACCAATAGCGCCGAATAAAATGGCATCATTAGCTTTACAAATATCCAATGTTGCATCTGGTAAAGGATCCTTATGATTATCAATGGCAATGGCACCAACGTCTGCTGTTGTGAAAACAAAATGGTGATTAAACTCGGCGGCAATCGCTTTTAATGCTTTTACAGCCTGATTAGTAACCTCTGGCCCAATACCATCTCCTGGTAATACTGCTATATTTAATTTCATTCTTAATCTTAGTTAGTATGTTCGTTGCGCTTCAAAAGCTTCAATTAATTCTTTATTGTTGATCAAATAGTCTATATCGTCATATCCATTGATAAGGCAGGTTTTTTTGTAGGCGTCTATTTCGAAAGTCTCCGCAATAGATTTACCAACTACCGAAATCACCTGATCTTCTAGATTCACTTCAATTTCTGTCTGTGGATTGGACGCAATTTCACTGAACAAGTCACTTAAAAACGATTCTGAAACTTGCACAGGAAGCAACCCGTTATTTAATGCATTACCCTTGAAAATGTCAGCAAAAAAACTTGAAACTACCACCTTAAAGCCATAACCTACAATGGCCCAAGCCGCATGTTCTCTACTCGAACCACAACCAAAGTTATCACCTGCTACTAGGATACTTCCTGAATAGGTAGCATCATTCAAGACAAAATCTGAATTCACCGATCCATCCTTGTGAAAACGCCAATCTCTAAACACATTATCACCGAAACCCTTTTTATCTGTAGCTTTTAAAAAACGTGCCGGAATAATTTGATCTGTATCTACATTCTCAATATTTAATGGAATCGCATTAGATCTTAATGTTGTAAACTTCTCCATCAATTTAAGTGTTTAGTAATATCAATAATTTTTCCTTCAACTGCTGTTGCAGCTGCGACTAATGGACTAGCAAGTATTGTTCTTGAACCCTGACCTTGGCGTCCTTCAAAATTTCTATTTGATGTCGACACACAGTATTCGCCTTGAGGAATTTTATCATCATTCATGGCCAAACATGCAGAGCATCCTGGTTGACGTAATTCAAATCCGGCTTCATCAAAAATGGCTTTAAGGCCTTCCTCAATAATTTGCGCCTCCACTTGTTTACTTCCTGGCACTAACCAAGCCGTAACATTGTCTGCCTTTTGTTTGCCTTTAATATATTCGGCAGCGACTCTAAAATCTTCTATTCTCGAATTGGTACAACTCCCGATAAAAACATAGTTTATTGGTTTATCTATAAGGCTTTCACCAGCTTTGAAATCCATGTATTTTAACGACTTCTGAAAAGAAGCGTTGTCTTCAACTGGGATTGATTCAGTGATTTTAATTCCCATTCCAGGATTGGTTCCATAGGTCACCATTGGCTCAATATCTGCTGCATCGAAAGTGTATTCCTTATCGAAAACAGCACCCTCATCTGAAGGCAAAGTTTTCCAATAAGCAACTTTCTTTTCAAAGGCTTCACCTTGAGGGGCAAACTTTCGTCCTTTGATATATTCAAAAGTAGTTTCATCTGGTGCTATCATGCCGCCACGAGCACCCATTTCAATACTCATATTACAGACGGTCATTCGGCCTTCCATACTCATATTTTCAACAACATCACCAGCATATTCACAGAAATATCCTGTCCCAGAATTGGTTCCTAATTTTGAAATGATATACAAAATCACATCCTTTGGAAGTACGCCTTTTTTCAATTTCCCGTTTACGGTAACCCTTAAACTTTTTGGTTTTTTAAGCAACAAGCATTGACTGGCAAAAACCTGAGCCACTTGGCTTGTACCTATTCCAAAGGCAATGGCTCCAAAAGCGCCATGCGTCGACGTATGACTGTCACCACAAACCATGGTAATACCAGGTTGCGTGATTCCTAATTCTGGAGCCATAACATGTACAATTCCATTATATTTATGGCCTAACTCATATAATGTTATATTATTCTTCTTGCAATTTTCTGAAAGCTGTTCTAGTTGCTTTCTAGATAAAGCGTCTTTAATTGGCTGATCCTGGTTTAGTGTTGGTGTATTATGATCTGCCGTCGCAACGATCTGCTCAGGTCTAAAAATAGGAATTCCGCGATTTTCCAATTCATTGAAAGCTTGCGGACTCGTAACTTCGTGTATTAAATGCCTATCGATGTATAGTATCTGTGGCCCGTTCTCAATACTGCTGACCACATGTGCATCCCAGACTTTATCAAATAATGTTTTCTTGCTCATCTATGCTGAAATAATTTGCTGATAGACATTACTAGTTTCAATAATTTGATGAATATCGCTATCATCAATTTCTTTCTTTTTATCTGCGAAACTCAAGAAATTAGCATAGACCTCATCAAGCTGTAATTTGGTAAGATCATAGCCGACTTTCTTGGCTCTGTAAGCTAAGGCTGCTCTACCGCTACGAGCCGTAAGAACAATCGCAGATTCCGTAACACCAACATCTTTAGGGTCGATGATCTCATAAGTTTCACGATTTTTTATAACACCATCCTGATGAATCCCTGAACTATGAGCAAAGGCATTAGCGCCAACTATGGCTTTATTTGGTTGGGTATAAATTCCCATACTATCGCTTACCAATTGACTAATTCCGTAAAGCATTGAGGTGTTTATATTTGTATCTAAATTCAAATATGGATGCTGCTTTAAAATCATCACTACTTCTTCCAATGCTGTATTACCTGCACGCTCACCGATACCGTTAATAGTACATTCAATCTGACGTGCACCATTAATAACCCCTTCGATAGAATTGGCGGTTGCAAGCCCTAAGTCGTTATGGCAATGACATGATAAAATTGCCTTTTCAATGCCTTTTACATTTTCCTTCAGGTATTTAATTTTCGCACCATACTCGTGAGGCAAACAATAGCCTGTCGTATCCGGAATATTTAAAACCGTTGCACCTGCTTTTATCGCCATCTCGCATACTCTAGCCAAATAATCATTGTCTGTTCTACCAGCGTCTTCAGCATAAAATTCCACATCCTCAACGAAGGACTTTGCATATTTAACGGCAGCATAGGCACGATCTAAAATATCTTCGCGTGTTGATTTAAACTTATGAACGATATGTGAATCTGAGGTACCAATTCCTGTGTGGATTCTAGGTTTTGCTGCATATTTCAATGCTTCGGCGGCCACTTTAATATCATTTTCCACCGAACGCGTTAATCCGCAAACTGTGGCATTTTTTACAATTTTAGATATCGCCTCAACCGATTTAAAATCACCTGGACTAGACACCGGAAATCCTGCTTCAATCACATCCACACCTAGCGTATCTAGTTGCTCAGCGATCACAACCTTTTGTTCTGTATTTAACTTACAGCCAGGGACTTGCTCGCCATCTCGAAGTGTTGTATCAAAAATTTGAATATTGGTATTTGCCATTTATCAAAATATAGATTAGTATTGTCTTACGAATTTATACCTTGAAATCCTCAATATTTTTAGCTACAATTTGTTTTTACGATGTTCAAATCCAAATTTACATGTTAATGCATTGATTTTCAATTATATATACCTATTTTTCGTTGACAACTAAAGGGCAAAAAGATAACTTATTTTCATTGGTGAAATCTCTTACGAAATCAGAGAAACGCCAATTTAAACTCTACGTAGGAAGATTAGGGGTAAATACCGATTCGAAATTTCTGAATTTGTTTAATCTTTTAGACAAGTCTAAAGTCTATAATGAAACTGCAATTTTAAAAAGTGGAATTGTCAAAAAACAGCAGCTCGCTAACGTTAAAGCCCATTTATACAAACAAATCTTGATCAGTCTTAAACTCAATCCATCTCACCAAAATGTGCGCTCGCAAATTAGAGAGCAATTGGATTTTGCTTCAATTTTATATCACAAGGGTTTGTATAAACAAAGTCTGAAAATTTTGGATAAAGCGAAGGAGTTAGCCATCGTTTATGAAGAAAAAAATATGGCCTTCGAGATTGTTGAACTTGAGAAAATTATTGAATCGCAATATATCACCAGAAGTATTAGTACGAGGGCTGACGAATTGGCCATTCAAGCGAGAGATCTCAGTACACAAAATGTTATTGCTAGTAAACTGTCTAATTTATCGCTTCAGCTTTATAGCATCATTCTGAAATCTGGTTATGTAAAGAATGAGGAAGAGGCGACGGAAGTCACAAAGTATTTTAATAACCGGCTTCCAGGTATTAAAAACAAGCGCCTTGGCTTTAGAGAAAAACTTTGGTACTGCAAGGCTCATCTGTGGTATAATCTTCTGTTGCAAGATTTTTTGAATAGTTATCGCTACGCTTCAAAATGGGTGGATCTGTTTTATCAATATCCAAAAATGATCAATGTGAATCCGGTATTTTTTCTGAAAGGAAACAACTATTTACTGGAGTCAATTTTTTTCCTGAGAAACAAGGATAAATTTGTTGAAAAGCTCGATGATTTCAAAGCCACAGTGAATAATCCTAAGTTTATTAAAGACGAAAATGTTGCAACCTTAGTATTCTTATACACCAACTTCCATAGCATTAATCAACATTTTATCGACGGAAGTTTTGAGGAAGGTTTAGCATTAATTCCGAAGATCGAAAGGGAGCTTGTAGACTATGAAGATCGAATAGATCCACACCATAAAGCTATCTTTTACTACAAATTTGCAAGCCTCGAATTTGGATCGGGAAATAACAAAGCCTGTATAAAATATCTCGACAAAATCATTTCAAATAAATCCCTTTCAATGCGTGAAGATCTCCTCTGTTTCTCTAGAGTTTTGAATTTAGTAGCGCACTATGAAGCTGGGTTAGACTACCATCTTGAATCCTTGCTCAGAAGCACCTATAAGTTCCTGATAAAGATGAACGATTTGCATGAGGTACAAAAAGAAATGATCAAATTTATTCGTGGTTTACAAGACATTTATCCTCACGATCTAAAAAATGCATTTAAGGAATTAGCCGAGCAACTCAAGGTACACGAAGATCATCCATACGAACGCCGATCCTTCCTTTATTTAGATATTATTTCATGGTTAGAAAGTAAGATTGAAAACAAATCTGTTGCCGATATTATTAAGGCTAAGTACCTGAAGCGCAATAATATCTAGGTGATTATTAATCTGATATTTAGGATTTTGTAATTTTTCTAACATAATTTTTCCATTTTCATAAAAAATGCATAAAAATGAAAATAAATTTGGATTTTAAATTTTTGTGACGCAATATTTGTACAGACAAAGTTCAAAACACTTACTGAAATGTTATCAAGAAAGGTGGAGGGAATAGACCCGGTGAAGCCTTAGCAACCCTCAGATTTACTGAGAAGGTGCTAAATTCTACTTGAATGCGCAGGTCATTTTTTGCAAGTTCGGATAGATAACTAAAGACTAATTACTCATCTGTAATTAGCATATTCTTATAACATTTTTCTATTAAGTACGCTTCTAAAAAGGAGTTTATTTGACTTTTGGTTTAATTTATTTTAACTCAAAAAACTAGAAAAATGAGTACACAAAAATTCGCAACCAAAGCGTTGCACGCCGGACACGATGTTCAAAGCAATGGAGGAACGAGAGCTGTTCCAATTTATCAATCTACAGCGTATGTTTTTAACGATTCTGATCACGCTGCTAATCTTTTCGCCTTAGCCGAAACTGGTAATATTTATACCAGAATTAACAACCCAACAAACGACATTTTAGAACAGCGCTTAGCTGCATTAGAAGGTGGTATTGCTGCTGTTGTTACGGCCTCAGGGACCTCAGCTATAGCCACGTCATTACTCACACTTTTAAAAGCCGGAGACCATATTGTGGCTTCAAATAGCTTGTATGGTGGAACCTACAATTTGTTGAGTGTAACCTTACCACGACATGGTATTACAACCACTTTTGTTGATCCTTCAAACCCAGAAAATTTCAATAGAGCTGCTCAAGAAAATACCAGAGCCTTCTTTATTGAATCCCTTGGGAATCCGAAACTAGATGTTTTAGATATCGAGGCAATTTCAAAAGAAGCTAAAGCCTACAAGGTGCCACTAATAGTAGATAATACCGTGGCGACACCTTACTTGCTTAACCCAATAGAGCATGGCGCTAATATTGTAATTCACTCTCTAACAAAGTACATAAACGGAAATGGTACCGCACTTGGAGGTGTGATTATTGATGCCGGTACTTTTGACTGGACAAATGGTAAATTCCCAGAATTTACAGAACCATCACCTGGATATCACGGATTGGTTTATAGCGAAGCTTTGGAAGCAGCAGCCTTTATTGCCAAAATCAGAATTGAAGGGTTAAGAGATTACGGCGGTGCATTAAGTCCGTTTAATGCTTTTCAAATTATACAAGGGTTAGAAACGCTAGAACTCCGTATTAAAAAACACAGTGAAAACGCTCTCGAGTTAGCCAAATGGTTGCAAGAACAACCAGAGGTGAATTGGGTAAATTACCCAGGATTAGAGACTAGTGCTTATAAGCATTTAGCAGATAAATACTTACCAAATGGTCAAAGTGGAATTGTAACTTTTGGAGTTGATGGTGGTTATGACGCGGCCAAAACAATCGCCGATACAACTAAGTTGTTCTCATTATTAGCAAATATTGGAGATACGAAGTCTCTAATTATACATCCCGCAAGTACCACACATCAGCAATTAAGTGATGAAGCACAAGAAAGCACAGGTGTTACCAAGGACCTCATTCGCCTCTCCGTAGGTATTGAAAATATTGATGATCTCAAAGCTGATCTTAAGGAGTCTTTTGCCGTTTTAAAACAACAAAAAGAACTTCAAAATTAGCCTTTGTTAGTGTTGTTTAGTTAGAAACAGGTGCCTTGTAAAGGAGGCATCTGTTTTCATCAAAATTTTTAAGAAAATGAGTTATTTAGAATTTAAAATTTCGGGTGAAAGTTCATCCGAAACGAAGTTTATAGGTAATACCAGACAGTTTACTTTAACTGTAGACGAGCCTGAAGCTCTTGGCGGAACGGACGATTATCCAAATCCAGTAGAATATATTCTTGCAGGCTTTGCAGGATGTATCAATGTCGTAGGTCATGTCGTTGCTAAGGAATTAGGATTTACGATTAACAGTTTAAAGATTGAAGTCAATGGAGAATTAAATCCTGATCGCTTTTTAGGAACATCCGATAAAGATCGTGCCGGATTTAAAAACATCAAACTACATCTTATTCCAGACACTGATGCAGACATTGAAACTCTAACCAAATGGCTACAGATTGTTGAAGATCGGTGCCCTGTTAGAGATAATCTTCAGAACGCCACACCAGTTTCTATCGCTGTAGAAAAGCAATACAATTATTGAAAACAATTAAAATGAGTGCATTAAAACATATCACAATTTCAAAATACCAGCTAAAAAATGGTGAGGTAAAAGATATTGGATTGTCCTATCAGACATTTGGTTTACCACTTGCCGAAGCACCAATTGTGCTCGTAATCCATGCCCTTACTGGCAACTCTAATGTTATTGGTGAAAAGGGCTGGTGGAATGATTTAATTGGCGATCAGAAATGTATAGACACCAATGAATATACGATACTTGCGTTTAATATTCCTGGTAATGGCTATGATAATAATCCTGAAAATTTAATTGAAAATTATAAGGATTTCAACGCTAGAAATATTGCAGAACTTTTCAGTTTGGGACTAGAAGAGTTAGACGTTAAGCAACTATTCGCCGTTATTGGCGGCTCTGTTGGAGGCGGTATTGCCTGGGAATTAGCAGCCCTTAAACCAAATTTAATTCAGCATTTAATTCCGGTAGCAACCGATTGGAAATCTACAGATTGGTTAATTGCAAACTGTCATATACAGGACGCCATTTTGAACCATTCAAATCGACCATTGGCTGATGCCAGAATGCATGCGATGACCCTTTACCGTACACCAGAATCATTGACGCAAAAGTTTCAAAGAACAAAAAGGGAATCGACATTGTTCAATATTGAATCATGGTTGAACCATCACGGGAATACCTTAACGAATCGATTTAATCTTTCTGCATACAAAATGATGAATCAAATTTTGCGAACCATCGATATTTGTGAGGATCGTGGTGACTTCTTAGAGGTAGCCTCCAAGATCAAGTCGTGTATTCATCTGGTAACCATAAATTCTGACTTATTTTTTAAGCCAGAAGAAAACTGGAATACCTATGTAGAATTAAAGGCTGTAAAGGAAAACGTTACCATTCATGAAATAAAATCTATTCATGGACATGATGCTTTTTTGATAGAATTTGATCAATTGGCAAGGTTCTTGAAACCTATTTTCAAGGTTCAAGTAAATGCTATTGAAACAGTTTCAAAATGTGTAGCTTAAACCAATGTGCTATTAATCAAAAAATCCGAGTTTAGGCTCGGATTTTTTTATGCTCATAACTGCTGAAAATTCAAACTATACTTTCAAAATTTTACAAATACCAGTATCTTTCCTTATTATTTAAATTCAAATGAACGACAAAGAAAAGTTTATGAAAGCGGCCGTTAATGAGGCGCTCAAAGGCATGAGAAATAATGAAGGTGGGCCTTTTGGATGTGTGATTGTTAAGGACGGAAAAATTGTAGGCCGTGGTCATAATATCGTGACCTCAACTAATGATCCAACAGCGCACGCTGAAGTAACGGCGATTAGAAACGCCTGTGAAAATTTAGGATCATTTCAATTAGAAGGTTGCGAAATCTTCACCTCTTGCGAACCCTGCCCAATGTGCTTAGGCGCTATTTATTGGGCACGACCAGACAAAGTCTATTACGGAAGTAATCAAATAGATGCTGCTAACATTGGATTTGACGACGCCTTTATTTACAAAGAAATTCCGTTGCCATATCATGAACGAAGTATTCCTTTTGAACAGCTGGCTAGAGATATTGCTCTAGAACCCTTCAACGAATGGAAAGACAAGGAAGACAAAACTGAATACTAAAGGTCAACTACCTTAAATTTATGATCCTTCAAAAATCAATAATTAAAAATGCAGATTTTCTGTAATCTTTAAGAATTAACTTCGACAAAAAGCAGTATATTGATTTTTCGTAAAAAATTATAACTACATATATGTCTAAAAACTATTATGATCCGGCGGATTTAAGAAAGTTTGGAAAAATTACTGAATGGAGTGAAGAACTTGGCAACAAGTTTTTTGATTACTATGGAAAAGTTTTTGAAGAAGGTGCTTTAACTGCGCGCGAAAAGTCTTTAATAGCCTTGGCGGTTGCGCACACCGAACAGTGTCCTTATTGTATAGATGCTTATACAAAAGATGGCCTGCAACGTGGTGTAACCAAAGAAGAAATGATGGAAGCCATTCATGTTGGTGCTGCAATAAAAAGCGGCGCAACCTTAGTACATGGTGTCCAAATGATGAATAAGGTGAACAAACTCGACGGTTAGAAACTAAAAAACTACTTAATGGCGACGAAGTCTCTAAAGAAGCGCGAAAGCGAACTAGCAAATAGTAATAGGCAACTTGAAATACTTTCAAACGGAATTTTTCAGAATGGTGAATTACCAACCTTTGCTTCAAAAATTGCTGAAACTGATCAATTTCCACTTAAAGCAAAAAAGCTCGAAATTTTACAAATCAATGTTGGTTACATGTGCAACCAGGTATGCGAGCATTGCCACGTTGATGCAGGTCCAGATCGCAAGGAAATAATGACACGTGAAACCATGCAACAATGTTTGGAAGTCATTAAAAAAACAGGAGCACATACACTCGATCTCACCGGAGGTGCACCCGAGATGAACCCCGATTTTAGATGGTTCGTAGAGGAAGCTGCAAAAGCTGGAATTAAAGACTTTATCGTAAGATCTAATCTTACGATTATTCGTGCAAATAAAAAGTATTACGACCTTCCGGAGTTTTTCAAAAAGCATAATGTGCATGTGGTAAGTTCTATGCCGCATTGGACAAGAGGTAAAACCGACAAGCAACGTGGTGACGGGGTCTTTGACAAGTCGATCAAAGCACTACAAGAATTAAATGCTATTGGCTATGGAATGCCCGATAGTGATTTAAGGCTCGATTTGGTCTACAATCCTTCTGGTGCATTTTTGCCAGGAGACCAAGTGTCTATGGAAAAGGATTTCAAGAAAGCATTAATGGAAGATTTCGGAATTCAATTTCACAATCTATTTGCCATAACTAACCTTCCTATCAGTAGATTCTTAGATTATTTGATTGCCTCAGAAAACTATGAAGATTACATGTACCAGCTGGTTGATGCATACAATCCGGCAGCTGTTGCCAACGTAATGTGTACCAATACGCTTTCTGTAAGCTGGGACGGATATTTGTATGATTGTGATTTTAATCAGATGTTAGAATTACCCGTAAATAGTAAAGCGAAGCATATTTCAGAATACAACGAAGAACTTCTCGAAGGTAGAAAAATTGTAATTTCACAACATTGTTACGGCTGTACCGCTGGCGCTGGAAGTAGTTGCCAAGGTACTGTTGCTTAAGTCCAACTATTGTTATTTATGAAGAACCTACTTTTCGTTTTTACGCTTTCATTTTCATTTTTGATCAGTGCCCAAGATTCTATCTCAGAATTACTTGAAGATTACAATACTGAAAGTATTCCTTATATAAAGGTTGAAAATTTGGCATTAAACGAAACATCAACCATTCTTCTAGATGCCAGAGAAATCAAAGAATACAACACCAGTCATTTAAAAGGTGCCATTCATGTTGGATACGACGAATTTGATATTTCAAAAGTAACTCAAACTGTATCTGATAAAAGTTCAAAAATTGTAGTGTATTGTTCTATCGGTATTCGTTCTGAAGACATCGCCGAAGAATTAAAAAAAGAAGGATATACCAACGTTTACAATTTATTTGGTGGTATTTTTGAATGGAAAAATAACGACCATACCATTTACGATAACTCAAATCAACCCACTGAAAATGTTCACACTTATTCCGAAAAATGGAGCAAGTGGCTCTTAAAAGGCAATAAGATATATGACTGAAGCACTTGTAATTGTATTTGTAAAAAATATAAAACTAGGCACTGTTAAAACCCGATTGGCAAAAACCATCGGAGATTACGGTGCTTTTGAAGTTTACTCAGAATTAGTAAAGATCACCGAAACAGCGACTTCAAAATTAAGTATTGATAAGCGAATTTACTTTTCAAATGCTATTGTTGAATCGAAATGGGGACAACACTACAAAGCGGTTCAGGACGGTGAAGATTTAGGTGAAAGAATGCTCAATGCCTTTAAAGATGGATTTGAAGCAGGTTATAAAAAAATCGTTTTGATCGGTTCAGATCTTCCAGATATCAATGAGGATCATATCAAAAAAGGCATTGAGGCTTTAGCTCAAAGTGAGGTTGTATTTGGACCAGCTGAAGACGGTGGGTATTACCTCATCGGATTAAGTAAACTTATTCCTGAAATATTCATAAACAAGCCTTGGAGCCAGTCGAACTTACTGAAGGAAACGTTACAAGAGTTACAAAGTTTAGATCAAAAGGTAATTACTTTAGACACCCTCAATGATATTGATACCTACGAAGATTTGATTGCCTCAGATTTTTATAAAAACAACGAAAAACTACAAGAAAAAATACAGCAGCTCAATGATTAAATTTATTACAGAAAGTACTGAATACTTGCAAAACAAGGGGTTTGACAATCCTGAAGTGGGAATAATTCTAGGCACAGGCCTTGGACAATTAATAAATGAGATCGATATCATTGCTGAAGCTAGTTATAATCATATCCCAAACTTTCCGACGGCGACCGTTGAATTTCACAAGGGAAAATTGATCTATGGAAATCTTGGCGGTAAAAAAGTGGTTGTAATGCAAGGGCGCTTTCATGTGTATGAAGGTTATACACTTCAAGATGTTACTTTCCCGGTAAGAATAATGGAAAAATTGGGTATTAAAACCTTATTAGTTTCGAATGCTGCTGGTGCTGTTAATTTAGATTTCAAAAAAGGGGAATTAATGCTTATAGATGATCATATCAATCTTCAAGGAAGTTCTCCTCTAGCCTTCAAAGGCGTTGCGAAATTAGGTGATCGGTTTACAGATATGAGCGCGCCTTACGACGCAGAGATCAATTCAAAAATTGAAACCATTGCTGAAGCTCAAGGTATTAAATTACACAAAGGCGTTTACGCTAGTGTCGTTGGACCTCAGTTAGAAACAAGAGCTGAATATAGGATGTTGAAGATCATTGGCGCAGATGCTGTTGGGATGAGTACAGTACCAGAAATTATTGTTGCCAACCACTTGAGATTAAAAGCGGCTGCGGTGTCAGTTTTGACGGATGAATGCGACCCAGATAATTTAGAACCGGTAAATATTGATGAGATCATTGCTATGGCAGCCAAAGCGGAGCCACATATGATCACCTTATTTAAGGAATTGATAAAGAGCCTTTAAAAATTTTATATTAATTAAAAATGATTTCTGCTTGGCAGAAAAACCAAATTATGAGTTACTTAGAAGCTACACACGATTTATACAAAGAAGCGGCCTTAACACCCGATGTCGGGCTTTGTTGCACCACGAATCCTATTTGGGAACTCCCAGGATTGAAGATCCCTAAAATAATGCAAGAAATGAATTATGGTTGTGGCTCTACCGTGCATGCGCGCGATCTTACAAATAATCCGAAGATGCTTTATGTTGGTGTAGGCGGCGGTATGGAATTACTGCAGTTTGCCTACTTCAATCGCAATAAGGGTGGTGTTGTTGGTGTTGATGTGGTTGATGAAATGCTTGAAGCTTCAAGAAAGAACTTCAAGGAAGCTGAGGAATTAAACCCATGGTTTAAGAGCGAATTTGTAGATCTAAAAAAAGGTGACGCTTTAAATCTTCCTGTTGAAGATAATAGTATTGATGTTGCTGCGCAGAACTGCTTATTCAATATTTTTAAAGCTGATGATCTGAAGAAAGCAATTGCCGAAATGTACCGTGTTTTAAAACCTCACGGAAGGTTGGTAATGAGCGATCCCACTTGCGAACAACCAATGAATGACGAATTGCGTAACGATGACAGACTACGAGCACTTTGCCTTAGCGGAAGTTTACCAATAGCTGAATACGTAAAAATGCTTACGGATGCCGGATTTGGAACTATTGAGATCAGAGCACGCAAGCCATACCGTATATTAGACCCTAAACATTACAATACAGACGAACTCATTTATATCGAATCGATTGAGGTAGCAGCTATTAAAGATCCGATGCCAGCGGATGGCCCTTGTATCTTTACTGGCAAAGCGGCAATCTATTTTGGAGATGAAGATTATATCGATGATAATGCAGGTCATATTTTATTGAAAAATCAACCGCTTGCAGTATGCGATAAGACGGCTGGTGCTTTGGCCAGTTTAGGAAGAGATGATATTTTTATTAGCGAATCGACCTTCCATTACGACGGTGGAGGTTGCTGTTAATTAGAAGCCTAGCGCCTACGTTTTAAGATTGAAAAACTTCTGATGGATAAGTATATAGACATCATACAAAACTCCTATTCAGGGTATTGGAATTACCTCAAGTACGAGCTCATCGACCTCAATCATTGGGATAATTATTTCTATGGACTTATTTTGATATCCGTACTGGTCTGGATCTTAGAAATTGCATTCCCCTGGCGCAAAGAACAAGCGTTGTTTAGAAAAGACTTCTGGCTAGACACCTTTTATATGTTTTTCAACTTTTTTGTGTTGAATCTCATTGTTTTAATAGCCCTTTCAAACACCGTTGCCGAACTACTTAATGACGGTTTAGCTACTGTAGGATTATTGTTATCTAGCTTTCAATTATTTGATTCTAATGATCTCCCTAAATGGTTGGGATTACTCATCTTCTTTTTGGTAAATGATTTTGTACAGTGGAATACGCATCGACTCTTACATCGTGTACCGTTCTTATGGAATTTCCATAAGGTGCATCACTCTGTTAAAGAAATGGGATTTGCAGCACATTTGCGCTACCATTGGATGGAACCCGTGGTTTATAACTCTATTCGCTATATTCCTTTGGCCATCATCGCAAACTATAGCTCTCAGGACGTGGCCATTGTTTATTTCTTTACCATAGCCATTGGTCATTTAAATCACGCTAATCTGGGTTGGGATTATGGTATTTTCAAGTATATTTTCAATAATCCTAAAATGCACATTTGGCATCATGCTAAGCAATTGCCTGAACGTGTAAGGTATGGTGTTAATTTCGGACTAACACTAAGTCTTTGGGACTATATCTTTAAAACTAATTACATTCCTCACGATGGTAGAGATATTGAATTGGGCTTTGAAGGTGATGAAGATTTCCCGAAGGATTTTGTGAGTCAGGAGTTATACCCCATCAAGAAATGAGTTGTATACCTTCCTCAGTTGAAACATACATTCATACGTTTTAAGCATGAAATACATTTCCATTTTATTACTAGCAGTCGTTCTGTTTTCGTGCGGAGGAACAAAAAATGTGGTTCAAGATCAAAGCAATACAACACAAGAAGTCAGTACATCAGAATCTCCTGAAGTTCAGGATTCAATACCTGTAGAGGAGCCTATTCAAACTGAAAAAAGTAGTATTCAAAAAGAAAGCCAACCTACAGATTCAGTGATTAATGTATCTCGAGGCAAAACTATTTCGATACACGATGCATGGAACGATCTACTTCAAAAATATGTATCATCCGAAGGAGAAGTCGACTATGGGGGCTTTAAAAGTGACAAAGCAAAACTACGATCTTACATTGATGCATTATCTGAATTATCACCTAATAATGAATGGTTAAAAAACGAAACACTTGCCTATTGGATCAATGCCTATAACGCCTTAACGATCGATCTTATTCTACGTAATTACCCTTTAGAAAGCATTAAAGACATTAAAGATCCTTGGGATCAACGCCTTTGGAAATTTGGTGAAAAGTGGATCAATTTAAATGACATAGAGCACAAGATCTTGAGAAAAATGAACGAACCGCGGATTCATTTTGCGATTGTCTGCGCCTCAGAATCTTGTCCGAAGTTATTAAATGAAGCTTTCACTGCCAACACTTTAGAAACGCAATTATCAGATGCTACAAGAGGTTTTCTTTCGGATACTTCAAAAAATGAAATTTCAGAAAACGAGATAAAACTCTCTAAGATTTTCAAATGGTTTGCCAAGGATTTTAAAACTGAAGGAAGCCTGATCGATTTTCTTAATGCCTATACCGATGTCAACATTTCTAATAAAGCCAAAAAGAGTTTTAAGGACTATGATTGGAGTTTAAATAATTAATTTCAGCCCCAGCAATATGATAAATATAATTATTCCTGTTTTGAATGAATCTGAGATGATTGGAGACCTACTCCATCACCTTATGAATAATTCTTCCAAAGGGAATATTAGCGATATTATTGTTGTAGACGGCGGAAGCACTGACGGTACACAAAAGATTGTAAATGATTTCATCGCTTCAAATCTTTCCGTTACTGATGAAAAGCTGGTTTTTGAAAATTCAAATCTGAAATCAAACAATACATCAACCTTTGTAGTCGATACAAAAGTTTCGATTGAAAGTTCCTTACAGACCAACATTCAATTGATCAATTCAAAAAAAGGCCGCGCTAAACAAATGAATTTTGGGGCAAAACATGCTAAAGGAAGTATTCTTTATTTTTTACATGCAGACGCCTTCCCGCCTAAAAATTTTGATCAGCTCATTATCGATGAAATTAAAAAAGGGAATGATGCGGGTTGTTTCAGAATGCAATTTGAGAGCAAACATTGGTGGCTTAGATTAGCCAGCTGGCTCACCCAATTTTCTTGGCGGGCGTGTCGTGGAGGAGACCAAAGTCAGTTTATTACCAAGGCTCTTTTCGATGCCATTGGTGGCTTTGATGAAAATTATATGATCTATGAAGACAATATCTTAATTAACGAGCTCTACGCGCGCAAAGAATTTGTTGTGATCAATAAAAAGATTAGAACCTCAGCCCGACTTTACAAAAAGGTAGGAATATGGAAACTACAATACCATTTTTGGGCAATTTATGTGAAGCGCTGGTTTGGTGCCTCTGCTGATGAATTATTGGCTTATTATAAGCGGCATATAAGCTAAAGTTAGCAGTTTATTTTAGCCATGTCAGATTACAAAAAATTTATTTAAAGTTTAGTTAATCCTCTAAAGATTTTCGTCACTTAGCCCTAACTTAACAAATCATTTTCTATTAAGATTACATGAGGGCTTGGTTTACTTTCATTTTCCTGGGATTATTTTCATTTCAATGTGTTTTTGCACAAAATTTAGAACAGATTTTACTCAAAATAATAGATAGTGAGTCTTTCGAACCTATTTCTTTTTCAACGGTTAGAATTAAAGCATCAAGTATTGGAGTTATTGCAGATTACAACGGCGAACTAAGAATCCCTTCAATCTATCAAAATGAAATAGCCATAATTTCTTGTATTGGATATGAAGCTCAAGAAATTGATCTCAGTGAATTGCAAACTAATGCACTTTATACTATAAGGCTTACGCCGCAGGTTGAAGCGCTTAATCCTGTTTTTATAAGTTCAAGGAATAAGGTAAAAGGCATTAATCTTAGTCCAAAAAGTTATGTTGAAAAAAGCAGAAAATTATATGCGAAGGATATTGTTTTAGAAGCCATTGCAAAAATTCCGGAAAACCTCAGCAGCCAGCCTCACTCTTATGTGGGTTACTATAGAGACTACCAGTTAGTAGATAATGAATTCCACAATTTAAATGAAGCTATACTAGAAACTTTCGACACTGGAATAAACACACGACTCTTAGACGCGAATACGGTGTCTACAGTGGTTTATAACTTCAATCAGAATAAAGATTTTAAACAAGATACTTCCCTAACGAAAGCTTACAACGGAATAACCAAGTACATAGAAAACTCTCAAATTTTACCGCGAGGCGGAAATGAACATACCATTTTAAGCATTCATGATCCCATCAGAAACTACAACTTAAACACCTTTTCTTATGTTTACGAATTGCGATCAGATTTTCCAAAATTGCACAAGTTTGAAAAGGGTAAGGTTTTGTTTTTGAACAACGAGCCCATTCTAGTGGTTAATTTCAAAAAGGCTAGACCTCACGATTTCAGCAGTATTTATGGCATAAAAACTGCCCGAGACGAATATATTCAAGGGTCGATATATATTTCACTAGTAGATTATTCTATCCACAGATTCAATTACAAAGTCTTAGTACCGAGAACGAATAAAGTACTATTCAATGTGAGTTTAGAATATGCACGTCAGAATGATAAAATGTACCTCAATTACATTACGTTCAATAATTCATTTGTTGTTGGAGAAGGATTTGAACTCAGAGAAGAAAAAGTAGAATTTGACAAAAAAGAACAAGCGTTTTATATCACATTCAACAATACGGAACACATGTTTAACTATAGGACTTTAAAAAAGGCCAATTTTAAGTTTAGACTAGGTGATCAGAGGCTAAGGACAACCTCTGTCAACGGTATAGAAGGCAATAAAAGAATAGTCAGGGTTGAAGTTGAAAATTATGACAGAACGCCAATAGAATTGAATGTCGATAATATTGAAGATTTAACTTATGAAATAAAAAAAGTACGTGACGCGGTAGGTAACGAAATATACCAACAAAACACCATTCAGGGCGATCAGTTCAGGGAATTTTTTGTTCAGCAAGTACATGAGGAACATCCTCTTCCTGATGGCTTGATCGTTATGGATAAAAACCTACCTATGACTGAAATAATATTGAACGACTTTCCAGACATGAATCAATATTGGATCAATTCGCCCTTAATGAATAAAAAATATAGAGATTGAATTATTTAAAGGCTTACAATTAAATTATCTATTTCTTCCCATTTCATAGGGATACAAATAAGTAAGCGCATCGCTTTGAAAGACTTCCTTAGTTTCAATATCAATTGCTGATAATTTTCCAGTAAAAGCAGCGCCGGTGTCGATATTCCAAACATTAATAGCATTCATCGGTTCATGCTTGTGGTAATTGAGTGTTGGTGTGTGACCGATATATATTTCGCTGTAATGTTTGAGTCGGTTAGGATATAATTCTGAATTCTTCTGAATTCGCTTGTCCATGGTAAGCGCCATTTCCCAAAGGGTTCTATCGAAGTAAAAGGTCTCTCGGTGCGATTCGCGTGCTACACCATGCATGGAAGTAAAACCGGCATGAACAAAAAGTCGTTTGTCATCATCGATATGATATAGCGGCATTGCTTCAAAAAATTGAAGATGTTCTTTTTTATGGTCATCACTAAATCCTGCGTAGCTCGCAATAGTTTCTTTACCTCCATGATGATACCAAATCTCAGTTAAAGTGCCATCTGCCAGCCATTGTTCGCACCAAACGTCGTGATTCCCTTTTATAAAAATGCAGGCATTCGACTTAGATAATTCTATCAAACGGTCAATGACCTGAGCCGATTCGCTCCAGCCATCTACATAGTCGCCTAAAAAAATGAGGGCATCTTCATTAGTAACATTCGCACGTTCTAAAATCTGAATTAGGGCTTTTAATCCCCCGTGAATATCGCCTATGGCTAATGTTCGCATTGCAACTTTTTTATGGAGATACTAAGCTAAAAAAAGATAATTACTTATAACCTATGAAAACCGTATTAAAAATACTGACCAATTCCAAATACAAATCCTTGAGTTGCATCTTCGGTGATTCCCACACCATAATCTATTCTGAAAATGGCATTAAAGATTTTTTTATGGATAAATCGCAATCCAACTCCTGGGTATACTCTTAAGTTTTGAGTATCGGCGAAATCACCGAAGTCCCCTCCGGGATTTCGCCAGCTTCCGGCGTCGATAAAGGCATTACCCTGAAGTGCGAACCAGCCTTTTTCATAGAGTGTATGTCGGTATTCCGTGTTAAGGACAATGGCTGCTGTACCGCGGTCTATAAGGTTTCCAACACCGCGAATGTTCAAATTGTTGTCAACGGCGAAAGGCGCAAAAGGCGTATCTTCATTAGAAGCAACTCCGAAACGTAAGCGGTTAGCCCAGTTCCCACGTTTTCCGAAGCGTTTAAAATATTGAAAATCATTCCAACCAATCAGGAAATCGGGAAGCATTTCGTCATTGCGCGAATGCACATATTGAAAGTTAAAAATACTCCTGAATCCTTCCACATATTGATAGTCGTAGTTAAGATTATTATACTCATAAATAAGCTTATACAGCATTTTATCAACTACCAGTTCTTGAGGCACATTAGGATTGGTTGCTCCAGAAACATATTCGTAATCTTCAGTGAAGAAGCTTACACCGAGTTCAATTCTATTTGTAAAATTGATTTGATACAAACCCAACACTTCAATCGACTCATTATTGTAACGATAATCGGCTGTGGTATTATCGAAAAAAACAGGTTCTTGTGTGGTGAGATCCTGATAATTTACCGCTAAACCTATCTTCCTTGAGAACAGAAATGGCGCTCTAAAATTTATGGCATAAGAATCAAAAATATCTTTCTGATAAAATCCACCAAAAGCAATATTTTGCCCAAGTAAATTGAACTCATAAAGTCCCAAACGATAGGCAAATTCATCGTCATTAGTAGTATACACATTTGCTGATGGAATTATAGTAAAATTCTCTTCAATATTGTAAAATACGTTGTATTCATTCGGTTCTTCCGCCGGAAACACCTGGTAGTAGGCATGTGCGATAGAGGGCAACCGTTTTAATAAGCGTATGTCTTCTTCAATTAGAGCAGAATCTAATGGAACACCTGGTTTAATAAAAGCAATCTTTTTTACAAAGGACGTCTTCAGTTTTTTGTTTCCTTGTATCTTCAGGTCGGCTACAAGTGGTTCCTGAGCATTTCCAAAGGCCACAAAAAAGAAAATTAAAATTGAAAGATTTTTCATCTGTTGGTTATTCCTAAACTTGGTCGTTGCTTAGAAATAACCTTACGAAAAAATTGAAATTATTCTGCTATAAATGCACGACTATGCACCGTATTTATCCAATTGTCTAGGCCAATATCTAATACCGTAAATTCATAGTTTTCATCTTGAACTAAATTAGGCGGAACATTCTGAGAAAGATTGAGCGTAACATTGGTTAGATCAAAGTATTGAAAGTGACTGTCATTTGTGAAAGTCAAGGAAAGTACGGCATCATTTTGATCCTTCATGATCTCGAAAAAGAAAGCATTATTTTCAGCGGATTGCACACTCCATTCAAAATTAGCTGAACCACTCATTCCCTGATCAATTACAATATCCTCAATATAATCTGTCTGCCGGAAAAGGTTATTAATTCTAATTGGGCTACTCAGCTTTATTTTGTCTTCAATCTTGTAAGTCATGATAATCCATTCATCCCTTAGAAAAGTATGCCTAAACGTTTTGATTTTGGCATCGGAAATAAGTGTTGGTTGAATTTCCATTAATAAGTAGCGGTAAAGATCTTGCTCATTAATATTTGGTGTATCTGTTTCGTAAAACTTTATGTCTGAAGCGCCCTCTTCAATAACCGCATAGATATTAGTATGATCACTATTAGCTAAATCATTGCCTGCGAAGGTGAAAATAGCATCCGTTTGATAGAGATTGTTTTCGAGATCCTCAGGAAGGAACGTATTATTTTGAAACACAATTGGAACGCTTTCGTTCTTTACACAACTAGTTATAGCAATGAAAACTGCTAATAAAATTATTTTCTTCATTTATCTATTTGATAGTATTTTTTAACCACCTCTTCGGCGGGTTTATTTTGTGGCGTAAATCTTGAATTATCCTCACCGCCAACATCTTCGTGGGCGATAAACCATTTCCAGATAAAACCACCGGCAAACCAATCTTCATTCCAAAAAGTTTCAAACAAGGCCTTTGTTGTATTCACCTGAGCTTCTAGATTCACTTCATTCATACTTCGGTCTGAGACCCAAGGTTTTCTTCCAGCATAGTCAACACTTCTGTAGCCATATTCAGTAAATAAGATCGGTTTTTGATGATCTTCTGCCAATTTTTTAATGATGTCCTTATGCTTTTTCCAGCCTTCCATACAGGTTTCAAATGTTGGTGTTTGCTCATCGCTCACCGGAAAATAGGCATCTACACCAATGTAATCTAATTGATCCCAAAACGGCGTTCTTCTAAATTCATCCCAATTAGCTGCATAGGTCAGCTTACCGTTATATGTCTCTCGGATCGATTTTATGAGTCCGGTCCAGTATTCTGGTCTGTACTTCACAAATAATTCAAGTTCTGTTCCTATACATAAAATCTCAGCTTTTGTTTCTTCCGCTAACTCTGCATATTCTAGAATAAACTTAGAATAGGATGATTCTAAAGTTTTCCAGTCTTCTTCAGAATTCATCATTATGTTTCCTGTAAACTCACCTCTCCAAACCCAGATCTGCGGTTTCACCATGATCTTAATATTTTGCTTTCGCAACTCTTCAATATACTGCTTGGCGCCTGCTCTGGTTTCCCCAAACCATTGTCTGTCTGTATTGTAAATTACGTTTGGGTTTTCCAAATTTCTAATAAATCCGAATGGCATTACTGCAGCATAATTGGCGTTTACATTTACGACCGGATTTACATGAGATTGGTCTGCCTTTTTTGGTGAAGCGACAAAACTTACACCATTAATTTTTTCTTCTTGTCCGTTGCATGCGGTTAAGGTTACGACCAACAGACCAACAAATAGGCGTTTAAAAAGTTGCATAAGCACAGATTATAAACACCTAAATTATGTAAATCTTAGAACAAAGCTCTTAAACCTATATTAAATGTTTGACCCAATCCGGTATCGTTTCCTCTAACAAAATTGGAGTATAGAAACTCAATATTCAACTCGTCAGTTAATTGGTATTTTGCACCTCCACCGAGTATAGTTGCATCTTGTTCAAATCCATCAGTTTGAAATGATATCAGTTGTAAATGCTGTACCAATCCTAAAACTGTGAACTTCGAACTTGGGAAATAACTTAAAAATACACCAGGTATCAAACGTAAACTGTTATCTGCAAAACTATTTTCCTCTGGGAAATTGTATTCAGTATTCAACTCTGAAAAAAGCTGCCATTTTCCGTCCGCAAAACTATAATCATAGAAGAATCGATTCTGAAAAATAAATCCGCTTTGATCCAAAAATACACCGTCTTCAGTTTCATTATCTACCAACGGAATATGAAAGGCCGACTGAATCGTAAAATTCCCAATATTTTTGAAAGGATTGAACTTAATTGCCGGAGCAAAAGAGGTAAATCCTGACCTCGCTGTACCAGCCTCTCCATCAAAAGAAAACACATCTAAAGCGTCTCTTCCACCAATGACATTAGAACGGAACTCTAATAGAAGTCCAACATTAACGCGTCTGCTATCTGAAATTCCTGTGAAAATATCTACAGTTGAAGTAAGGAAGGTGTTTCTTGGAATATCACCTTCATTTCCATTAAAAGTAGCTCTGGTTTCGGTATATAAATTATTGAACCACTTTATATCCCACTGCCCTTTCTTGAGTAAGATTGAAGGCGTAAATTCTTGTATAACACTTCTTTGAGTGTCTTCATCCTGACTAAAACCTAGCGCTGAAATTGTTAAGGCTAATAGTAATATTGATATCTTTTTCATCATTTTAAAATTTGGTTGTTTATTAGTTTATTGATTGTTGAGACTCCAGTTATAACTGAAATAACTCAACTTGTAGTTAGTCGGAATTTTTTCTGTTCTATAGGTATTTATAAAGTCGATCTCACTCATTCCGTTGGTTGTGAAATCTTCGTTGTACCATTTCATAATTTCAGAAGCTTCCACTCTTTTCTTCTTAGTATTTACCTTCAAGAAGTCCCCATTGATGGCCAATTTTGTTTGAGTATCTAACTGCGTATTTAATTTTGAAGGTAAATAGGCTTCATTGATCAAAGGTGGACAACCGAGTGCCCCACACACCAGAACAAAATGAAATCTGGCATCCTTGAATTGTGCTCTTAGCAGCGTATTCTCAATAGCATTAAGTGTTATGTTTTTACCTGCTAGACTGTAGGTTGTTTTATCGAAAAACCCCTGATGATCTAGTGGTGATTTTATTGGATAATTATTAATTATACCTTTTATAACGGCCAGATTGTAGGCATTGATCCAAAAGGCCTGATAGTTGTCTGCATCTGAAACATCAACTGAAATTTTTTCGGCATTTTTCAAAATTGCATCTAATTCTGAAGGATCTTTATGAATGGTTTTGTAATCTACTTTACCATCTTTTACATGGGTATTTAGAAAACTGTCAGTCTTGCTAAAAAAGTCATTTAAGTGCTGACCATAACTCCCAAAAGACAGAAGTATTAGTATTGCGGTTGCGAGTGATTTCATTCTAAAAAAATTTATTTAACGGCTCTTAGGTCGAACATAAAAACGGTCACTTACAAGATTTTTAAAAGAATTTTGGCGTCTCCTTTTACCAAAAAACCTTACACGGTAATACTTAATTTAAATCGTTTCTAAATTGAGCCAACCAATTAAGTTCTTACCTTTAAGTGCGACTGACCAAACACTAACAATCAAATTTTATGGAACACATTGTCATCATCGGTAATGGTATTTCTGGTGTTACCTTAGCCAGACATATCCGAAAGCTTTCCGACAAAAAAATCACAATTATTTCTGCTGAAACCGAATATTTTTTCTCCCGTACAGCTTTAATGTATATCTATATGGGGCATATGAAATTTGAACACACCCAACCTTACGAGAATTGGTTTTGGAAGAAGAATCGTATCGATCTTAAAAAAGCCTATGTTGAAAAAGTAGATACTAGTTCAAAGACACTTCATTTTTCAAAAGGTGATTCTATGACTTACGATAAATTGGTGATTGCCACTGGAAGCAAACCCAATAAATTTGGTTGGCCAGGACAAGATCTTGAAGGGGTAATGGGCATGTACCATAAACAGGATTTAGAAAATCTCGAAAAACATGCACCAAATAAGGAGGTTTGCGAACGAGCAGTCATTGTTGGTGGTGGATTGATCGGTATAGAACTTGCCGAAATGCTTAACAGTAGAAGTATTCCTGTAACCTTTCTAGTGCGCGAATCTAGCTTTTGGAATGGCGTTCTACCAGATGGCGAAAGTGAAATGATCAACAGGCATATTAGAAATCACCATATCGATTTGCGCCTATCAACCAACTTAAAAGAAATTAAAGCAGACGAGAACGGCAAAGTGAAATCAGTGATCATAGAAGAGACAGGCGAGGAGATTCCATGCAATGTTGTGGGTTTAACAGCAGGTGTTTCTCCAAATATTGATTTTTTAAAAGATTCTGAAATTGAAACTGGTCGCGGCGTTAAGGTAAACCGCTATCTCGAAACCAATATCAAAGATGTCTATGCCATTGGAGACTGTGCCGAACAACATGAAGCCATTGGCAACAGACGACCAATTGAAGCCGTATGGTACACTGGTCGTATGATGGGCGAAACATTAGCCCAAACACTTTGCGGAAATCGTATTCAGTACAAACCAGGGCATTGGTTCAATTCAGCAAAGTTCATGGATATTGAATATCAAACTTACGGTTGGGTATTTGGAAGTAAAGGACGCCCAGATCACGAAGCGCATTTCCATTGGAAACACAACGATGACACCAAATGCATCACGGTGGCCTATGATAAAAACACTAATGAATTTTTAGGGATAAATACCTTCGGAATTAGAATGCGCCACGAAACTTTTGATAAATGGCTTACTGAGAAACGCGATGTGGACTATGTGATCAACAATCTTGCTGAAGCCAACTTCGATCCAGAGTTTTATTCACGCTTTGAAACCGACATTTTAAATGCATACAACAACCAACTACAAACCGCATAACCATGAGTAATAAATTAAATCATAGCATGTCTTTAGCAAGGCCAGATGCGCTAAATATAACCACAATACAGAAGGTCGCTCTTAGCATAGGAATTGTTGGATTGTTCATTTTAACCTTGGCCTTATTCAATACAAATTTCCCTTATGAAGGTGTATTTTTAACCGTGGCTTTAGGTCTAATTGTAGTAGGCACCGTAATCTATTCTAGAAATGCTTACCTCAACAAATTAGAAGGCATCAAAAATGATGGCCAATGGTTTAAATCTATTTCATCTCGAGGCTTTTGGGGATGGGCAGTCGGAATCATTTTAACCACATTTTACATTGTACTTTATTTCTATCCTCAGTATTTAGGATTGGGGAAAGATGGTGCAGAAAATACCGGACTCATTAGTCTTTTTGACCCCTTGAGTCAATTGCTTTCCGGAAGAAATGCCAGCCAATGGTTTGTATACGGAACACTTTATACTATAGCTATTTTGGCTTTTGGCTATAAATTCATGCTGAAATACAGGCATAACCGTTACCAACAATTGAGAACGGTTTCGGTAATGTTCTTTCAATTAGGTTTTGCGTTCCTAATCCCGGAGTTCATGTATGTGATGAACAATGATCTTCCTTACTATGATCTCAAAAGTATATGGCCACTTAACTACTACATTTTTGATGAATGGTCAGTGAAAGGATTCTTATCAACCGGAAATATTGGATTGGCATTAATCATTTTTGGTATCCTATCAATATTTGTCATCACACCAATACTCACCTATAAATTTGGCAAACGCTGGTACTGCTCCTGGGTTTGTGGTTGTGGTGGATTAGCAGAAACTGCAGGAGATTCCTTCAGACATTTGTCGTCGAAAAAACTCTCCTCTTGGCGATTAGAACGCTGGTTGATCCATTTGGTTTTGGTGTTCTCGGTAGTAATGACCACCGCAATGGTTTATACCTATTTAGGTTATAGCAGTAATGATTTTTGGTTAACCCGTGGCGTATTTATTAGCCTGGTAATTGGCTTTCTAACCATCATCTTTGCCGGTGTAATGTACTTTAAAAGACAAGAATTAGGAAAAGATGCAAAATATGGTGCCATTGGGTTTTTCACCGCAATTGCCTTATTGCTCATAATGCATTTCACAGGAACCACAGATCAACTATTCTACATAAAATCTGGGAGTCTTAGATCTGCCTATGGTATTTATATTGGCTCTATTTTTTCAGGAGTTATAGGAACAGGATTCTATCCAATTCTAGGTAGTAGAGCTTGGTGTAGATTTGGATGTCCAATGGCTGCGATTTTAGGATTTCAGCAGCGACTGTTTTCAAAATTTAGAATCACAACTAACGGCGGACAGTGTATTTCTTGCGGAAACTGTTCTAACAGTTGCGAGATGGGAATCGACGTAAGACATTATGCTCAAAAAGGCGAAAACATTGTGCGTTCGAGCTGTGTGGGCTGTGGAATTTGTGCTGCTGTTTGTCCTAGAGGAGTGTTAAAATTAGAGAATGATAGTATGAAAGGTCGAATTAATCCGACTGAGGTTTTATTAGGTAACGATGTGGACCTAATGGAACTTGTAAATCAAAAATAATGCGATTCATTTTAATACTACTTTTTGTTTCAACAACAGCGTTTGGGCAAAAACTATATCACAAATCTTATTTCGATAATGGCAACTTAAAAGAAGAAGGATGGCTGTTGAATGGCAAAAAATCTGATTTTTGGAAATTCTATTATTCAAATGGAAATATAAAGGAAGAAGGCCATTATCAAAATGATCTTAAAACCGGATTTTGGAGAGCCAACTATTCAAACGGAAATACAAAAGTAGAAGGTCACCTCGTGAACGATAAACCAGAAGGCTTCTGGAGATTCTACTACAATAATAAAACTTTAGAAAAAGAAGGGCACTACACCAATGGCGTTGCCTCTCAGCACTGGACCTTCTATCATAAAAATGGTACTTTACTTACCTCAGGCGTTTTTAAAAACGGCAAACGAACAGGGTATTGGAAAATATACTTCGACAACCGAATGCTTGAAAAAGAAGGCCATTATGTAAATGATAAGGAAAGTGGCTACTGGCGATTTTTTTATAATAATGGGCAATTAGAAAAAGATGGTCAATTTAAGTTAGGAAAATTCAATAGCTATTGGCAATTTTACAGCCGAAATGGTAAAAAGACGTCCGAAGGACATTTCGTAAACGGCAAAAAACAAAATTGGTGGTTATTTTATGATGAAAATGAAAAGATCAATCATAAATGCCAGCTTAGCAATAATCAGAAAAATGGTTACTGCTTAAAGTATAAAGATGAAGAATTATACTCTGCTGTTAAATACGAAAATGGTAAACGTATTAAAGAATGGACGGATTTAAAGTCATTCAAGAAAGAAAATAAGCTATCAGATTTAAGAAGTTAATGACGAAAATTAAGGTCATCATTCCTGCCTACAACGAAGAAGATTCAATTTCATTAGTAATTAATGACATTCCCGATAGCGTTGACGAAGTTATAGTAGTTAGTAACAATTCAACCGATAAAACCGAATTAAACGCCCAAAAAGCGGGTGCTACTGTTCTTAGAGAAACTCGAAAAGGATATGGCTATGCTTGCCTAAAGGGTATGGATCACATTGCAAATACTTCAAAAATAAATCCTGAAAATCGACCAGATATAATCGTCTTCTTAGACGGTGATTATAGCGATTATCCTGAAGAATTAAATAAGATCGTTCAACCGATAATTGAAGAAGATATCGACTTTGTCATCGGAGCACGCGTTAAAGAATTGCGCGAAAACGGCTCCATGACTGGTCCGCAAATCTTCGGAAACTGGCTGGCTACCAGCTTAATGAAATTATTTTTTAGATCCACTTTTACTGACCTCGGACCTTTTAGAGCTATTAAGTATGAAAAGCTCCTAAACCTAAAAATGGAGGACAAAACTTATGGCTGGACTGTAGAAATGCAACTCAAAGCATTAAAACAAAAACTCAGCTATCGCGAAATTCCTGTGAACTATAGAAACAGAATAGGGGTCTCAAAAGTTTCAGGAACCATAAAAGGTGCTATATTTGCAGGCGTAAAAATCCTTTGGTGGATATTTAAATACAGTTTTAAGTGATTTATTTACAGTATTTAGTTATTATCATTTACACGATTGCCATTGTGCTTATCTTCATGTATGCATTGGCGCAACTAAATCTGCTATACAACTATTTGTCTTCAAAAAAGAAAAGCGATAAGTGCGACACTTTCGATCTTGATAATCCTGACGAAGTTCCGTTTGTAACCGTTCAACTTCCTGTATTTAATGAGATGTATGTAATGGAACGCTTGTTAGATAACATTGCGTTGCTCGATTATCCGAAAGATAAATTAGAGATTCAGGTTTTAGATGATTCTACGGATGAAACGGTTCACACTACGAAAGCCCATGTTGAGAAATTAGCTGCAACTGGTTTAGATATCAAGCATATTACCAGAGAGAATCGTGTTGGATTCAAAGCTGGTGCCTTAAAAGAAGGTTTAGAAATTGCGAAGGGTGAATTTATCGCCATCTTCGACGCCGACTTTTTACCTCAACCCAATTGGTTAAAGCGTACTGTTCCGTATTTTAAGAATGAAGAAATAGGCGTTGTGCAAACGCGTTGGGGGCACATCAATAGAAATTATTCATTGCTTACCAAAATTCAGGCATTTGCCTTAGATGCACATTTTACTTTAGAACAAGTTGGAAGAAATAGCAAGGGTCATTTTATAAACTTCAATGGAACGGCTGGCGTATGGCGTAAGGACTGTATTATTGATGCCGGAAATTGGGAAGGTGACACATTAACTGAAGACCTCGATCTGAGCTATAGAGCGCAACTAAAAAACTGGAAATTCAAATATCTTGAAGATGTTGAAACACCTGCAGAATTACCAATTGTAATTAGTGCAGCAAGGTCTCAGCAATTCCGTTGGAATAAAGGTGGCGCTGAAAACTTCAGGAAAATGCTTTGGCGTGTTATCAAATCGCCTAACATTTCTGCAAAAACTAAGGTTCACGGCTTGCTTCATTTACTGAATAGCTCGATGTTTTTGAGCATTTTTGTAGTTGCGGTGTTAAGTATTCCTATGCTATACATCAAGAATGAATATGCGCACTTAAGAGACTATTTCTATGTGATGAGTTTCTTCATTATGAGTACTATTATCTTCTTTGTGTGCTATTGGTTTATGTACCGAAACATATACGGTAGTGGCTTCAAGAAGTTTTTTGGGTACGTTGGAATGTTTTTTACATTCTTCTCAATTGCCATGGGCTTTTCACTACATAACTCCATTGCGGTAATTGAAGGGCATGTTGGTAAGAAAAGTGAATTTGTAAGAACGCCAAAATTTAATATTAGAAAGTTCAAAGACAACTGGAAAAACAATAAATACCTTAGAAAGAAATTATCCTCCAATGTTATTATAGAAGGCTTATTGATGCTTTACTTTGGATTTGGTTTGTACAGCGCCTTCATCGTTGGAGATCAAGGTGGTGACTTCGGGTTATTCCCATTCCACCTAATGCTTTTTATAGGCTTTGGTTATGTCTTTTTCAAATCCATCAGATCTAAAGTATAAACCAACTATTCTCTGTCCTTAAACGGAACTACAATTCCTTTTTCTAAATAATCTTTCAGACCCTTTAATAACATGGCCCAACAAAAGGATGAATGTTTAAAGTGCGTATTGCACTCTGGCCAATCCTCATGAAAAAACTTAAGGTAGATTCCATCAGTTTTTTCTTCCAGATCAAAGCCGAATGACGTAGGATCCCAATCTGGATCAGACTTGGTCATCTTGTAATGAATATGTTCCCATTGTTTAGCACTTTTCACTTCTGCATACCAATCATATTCATTCGTAAAATTAAAATTATAGGATTCACCCACTTTCGGAATTCCACTGCATTTCAAAGGCCACCAATTCACCAAGTGCTCGGGTTCAGATACCGCTCTGTAAACACTGAACTTATCGCTTTTAATAAGGAAATTGAAATAAATGGAATGACTCATCTTAAATTTTCTAGTTTTTAAAGTTATTATTCTTTTTTTAATACGACTACATAAGCATTTTAAATAATTCTATATTTGAATTCATGCTAGGACTAACCAACATTTTCAAGTATAAGGCAACCACTCTAGCCTACATACTTATTAGTAGCATCCTGTACCTCTGGTTCGCCTATGGCTTGGAGCGCACAGAAGCTTTGAAGCTTGTATTACTTTATGCCGCTTTGTTTGTTTTTGCCTATCAGATTATTAAATCTTCGGGGTTTTATTATAGAGTTCTGGTATTTGCTGCTATCCTATTTAGACTTATGTTCTTATTTGCTATCCCTAATTTATCGCAGGATTTCTTCAGGTTTATTTGGGACGGTCAGATGAGCTTAGCCGGATTTAATCCATATCTCACAACGCCCGATTACCAAATGGAAATGGGTATGTTGTCCAATTTTCCTAATCAAGTTGAATTACACAGTGGTATGGGCGAATTAAGTGCCATGCATTTTACAAATTATCCACCATTAAATCAGTTGTGTTTTATCCTCGGAAATCTATTTCCTGGTCAAAGTATTCTAAGTTCTGTAATTGGGATGCGACTACTAATTATTGCCGCAGATATGGGAACCTTATACTTCGGAAAAAAACTTCTTGAAGCCCTTAAACTCCCTTCAAATCGAATCTTTTGGTATATACTTAACCCTTTTATCATTATAGAATTTACCGGAAATTTACATTTTGAAGGCGTAATGATCTTTTTCTTGGTATGGTCATTTTATCTTTTGTATAAACAGCGTTGGGTTTGGGCTGCCATCTTATTGGCTTGTTCCATTTCTGTGAAACTGATTCCACTAATGTTCTTACCCTTGTTCTTTTGGTGGTTTGTGAAAAAAGATGAAATACTGGCTGGTGTAAAACGCCTCATCTTCTTTTACAGCATTACAATGCTCACTGTGATTTTACTATTCCTTCCGTTTTTTTCAATGGAATTCATAAATAATTATTCGAAGACCGTCGGACTCTGGTTCGGTGATTTTGAATTTAATGCAAGCATTTATTACATCGCCAGAGCTATTGGTTATTCCATCACGGGATATAATGAAATTGCCATAATTGCCAAGATCTTACCTGTCATATCAGTGCTGATCATTTTAGGGTTTTCATTTTTCAAAAATAACAATACGATTCCTAAACTAACAACAGCAATATTAATAGCTTTCAGTTGCTATCTATTTCTAAGTACAACGGTACATCCATGGTATATCGGAACCTTAGTTATGCTCTGTATATTCGCGCGATATCGTTATCCTTTGATTTGGAGTGTAGTGATCATATTAAGCTATCTCTCATACCTTGGTATTGGAACAGAAGACAAATCTGAAAATCTATGGATTATCGCCCTAGAATATCTGATTGTTTTTTCAGTATTTATCTGGGAAGTATGCTTGCAAAAACGAATTAAAATTTAATCTTCGAGATCTGCTGCTGGCGGCTGAACTGCTTCAGGGTCATCATCGTTGTAATCTTCATAATCATCTTCGTCATAGTTCTCCATGGTCTCCGCGAGCTTAGTACTAACTTTCACCAAATATTTGGTATCATCAGTTGTAACTTCAACCGCGTCGATGATTTCGTTTTTAGCATTTCTGAAGGTGATGATATGATCGTCATCATAGCCATCTGGATATTTCTCTACAAGCAAAGCTAGAATTGCAGGAGTCAATTTTTTAAAGTCGACAATGACACGTTTTAGATTATCCTTCATTTTATTTTAGTAGGTTGATTGATACTAATATACAAAGGAATTCATTAGAAATATTAAGTGAATATTAATTTTAGTGACTTTTTATGCGAGCACTCATAACGAGTTGGTGTCGTTATGTTAACGTTTAAAAAATATTTCAAGAAAGAATAAACTCTATACTCATTCTCAAAATCAATTCAATCACGTTCTAATAAAGCGTTGATTTGATGCTTTTTAAGCATTAGTTTAATATTTCGTAAATTTCAGAAAGACAACTTTTTATAACAATGGCAAAGAACAAAACTACGGCAACGGAAGTCAATGTGAATGATTTTATAGAATCTTACGTTGATAATGAACAGAAGAAGGCAGATAGCCACGAATTAATTCGATTGATGACGAAATGGTCTGGTTTTGAACCAAAAATGTGGGGACCAACCATAATTGGTTTTGGGAGTTATCACTACAAATATGCTAGCGGTCATGAAGGTGATGCACCTATGCTAGGGTTTTCACCAAGAAAGGCACAGTTTTCATTATACGTATATTCAGATACAGAAAAAAGCAGAAAGTTGCTAAATGATTTTGGTAAATTTAAAATGGGAAAAGCTTGTATTTACATGAAAAAGTTGTCGGATATCAATGTTGATGTTTTAGAACAATTATGTGCTGAGTCAATAGCATATCTCAATGAACACCACGAATGCGCTTGCAGAAAATAGCGCACTGATTTAGCTCACAACACCGGTCAATTAACGAAACACGATCTAAATCTAAGAAATAGATAAAATCAGCACACTAACCAAAACATATACTTTACTCAAAGAAACACATAGATAACTCAAGTGTATTTCATATCTTTAACCAAAGTCTATAGTTTAGCGGTGAACAAAACTCAAATATTATGAAAACACTAGATTTAACTACAAAGTCCACATTTAAAACCTTTGGTTTTATCGCTATTTTAATGGTAGCATTATTGGCGTTTGACACTTCTTATGGTCAAACTGAAGATCGCACAATTACAGGTTTAGTTGTAAATGAAGATGGGCCTTTACCAGGCGTTAACATTACTTTGAAAGGTGAAAGAGTTGGTACTTCCACAGATATAAATGGCGAATTTACCTTCCCTAAAAAATTAAAAACGGGTGACGTTTTAGTCTTCAGTTATCTTGGCTACACTACTCAAAACATTACTATCGGTGCTAAAAACAACTACATTAAATTGGAGTTAGAACTAGATATGGTAGAAATGATGGGTGATTTAGACGCCAATACGCCTTACAAAACGAAACGCAAAAAGAAAAAGAACTAATCTAGATTTTGTACAAATCTGTTCTTTACGTATTCTGCTTTATTGTAGGCGGGCTTCATGCGCAAATTTCCGATTTTGAAACCGTAGATTTTCGAAAAGCGGACAGCATAGCTTTGTCCTACAATAATGAGCGTTTAACAAATTTACCTGAACTAGCTTTTAAGTTAACCGCCAATCTCAATACAGAAGTCGAGCAGTTTAGAGCTATATACCGCTGGGTATGTGCTAATATTGCAAATGATTACCCACTTTATCTAAAGAATAATCGCAAGCGGCATCACTTTAGAAACGACAGTCTTAAACTCGATGCTTGGAACAACAAGTTCAGAAGGCAACTTTTTAAAAAGCTTCTAAGAAAAAAACGAACCATCTGCACGGGATACGCTTATTTAGTAAAGGCTCTTGCGGATTTAACTAATTTAGAATGTGAGATCGTTCATGGGTATGGGCGCGTTAGTACAACTAATATTGAAACCTTAGAATTGCCTAATCATTCGTGGAATTCTGTAAAATTGAATGGTAAATGGTATCTCTGCGACCCAACCTGGGCGAGTGGTATTCCGAATCCAAAGACCAAAAGTTTTGTCTTTAATTACAACGATGGATTCTTTCTTGCCAATCCGAAACTATTTGCTGTAAATCACTTTCCAATTGATAGTAAATGGTGGTTACTGGAAGACAACATTCCAACGTTCGAACAATTTTTAGCTTCACCCGTTATTTACGGTAATGCCTATAGAAATCTTGAACTTCATAATGCACCAAAACAAATGCATCATGAAATAAAAAAGAATGAAAAAGTAGCTTTCAATTACGAACTTAAAACCACGGTGAATCCCGATCGTGTAAAACTTTATCTCGACAATGGGAATGGTGCCTGGTCAACAAGCCCAACCTCTATCTCTATTGAGAATAGATCTTTAAAACTTGAGCATCAATTCAAGCGAAAAGGATTTTATGATGTGCATCTGTATTTAGATGACAATCTGATTTCGACGTATACGGTCAACGTAGAAAATTAAAGCATCTTCAGCGTATTCACTTCCTGTTGTGTGAGATGCTTCCAATGGCCTCGTGGTATATCTTTTTTAGTTAGATGTGCAATTGCCACACAATCGATTTTTACCAAGTCGTAATTAAGCGTTTCAAAAATAGTTCTGAGGATAGAATTTCCGGTATTCTTTATTTTGATACCAATGTTGTTTTTAGACTCGCCTTCAATATAACTGATCTCTTCAACAGTGATTAATTTACCATCTACCTTGAAGCCTTCCTGAATTTTTTTCAAGTCTTCAAACTTCAAATTTTTATTTAATTCAACCTGAAATAAACGTGCTACACCTTGTTTAGAATTTGTGAATTTCTGAACTACTTTCTCATCGTTAGTGAAGAGTAATAAACCTAAGGAATTTCTCCCAAGACGCCCTATTGGTCTAATATTAGCCGAAGTTGCATTTGCTACCAAATCCATTACCGTACGTCCTTTTCCTTCTGAAGTTGTAGTTGCAAAACCTTTAGGTTTATTAAGTAAAACATAAACCTTGGCCTCGGGAGTAATGCGTTGACCATCGAAACGAACCTCATCTGTTGGCTTTACCTTATAGCCCATTTCGGTAACAACCTTTCCATTAACAGTTACGAGTCCGATTGCAATGTTTTCATCTGCTTCACGGCGTGAACACACACCAGAATTTGAGATGAATTTATTCAATCGAATTTCATCTGAATTGGATTTATTTTTTGGTTGTGACTTTTTCTTAGAAGGAGCATTGCCTCTTCCCTGAAACTTCTTCTTTCCTCTGCTACCTTGATTTCTGTTCATTTTAATACTTTTTTACAACTGGAGACCTACCCTTGTTGAATTGCGCTGCAAAGGTATAATAATAGTTAAGATTAACTACTTTATTTCAACTGTAGATTGACGTTCTCGATTTACCGTAAGTTTTGTAACATCTGGTCTCGAATAATGCCCAACAGGATCGAAGTTCTGACGTTCTTCTAACACACGATTAAAATCAATACTTTGAATAATCAATCCTTCCTTATGAATTACGGGTTCTACAATCCATTCGCCATCCGGACCAGCAATACAACTTCCTCCATTAGCCAATGTATCGGGTGCATTTTTTAATATGGCCTCGAGATGTGGCGTATTTTCAGGAAAATCTGATTTAGACATTAAACTTGAAACCGAAACCACAAAAGAGCGCGATTCTCTTGCTATAAATCGTGTGATGTCCTTGGTATTATGATCACTTCCTGGCCAAACCGCGATATGAAGGTTTTCCCCTTGACCATACAGGGCCGTTCTGGGTAATGGCATCCAATTCTCCCAACAATTTAATCCGCCAACGGTAAAGGCTTTTAATGGATGCACCTGCAATCCGTTGCCATCTCCTGGCGCCCAAGTTAGTCGTTCGTCGTAGGTTGGTTGAAGTTTTCTATGAACAGATTTTATGTCACCTTCAGGATTAATATATACTAATGAGGCATAAATGCTGTGTCCGCCTCGATCTAATGGGCGTTCCATAATCCCGAGATACACGGCCATCTTATGTTCTTTAGCTAATTTACATACCACATCTAATTCGCCTTTTTCTATGCAAATAGATTGGCTTACGTAATGCGCATGTAGTTCTTTATTTACTTTGGTATTCCATTCTGCACCACCCGTTAAAGCCAACCAAAACGGATAGCCTGGCAACAAGGCTTCACCAAAAACTATGAGTTCGCAATTGTCTTTAGCCGCATCTGTGATGGCCTTTTCAATTTTGTTTAAAGTGGCTCCTTTATCTAACCAAACTGGGGCTAATTGAGCCATTGCAATTTTTAAGGTTGTATTCATTTACAAACGGTTTAATACTACTGAAACATCGATTAATAAAATAGAAAATACCCCAGCAACAATAATAAATTTGAGAATATTATGAAGAAGCAAATAATGCATTTTCCTATTCGATTTCCAGACTATAAGTAGGAAAATTGACAACAACATTACACTCAAATAAAAGAAATAATACATATGCCCGATTTTGAAAAATAGTATAAGAACAATTCCAACTATAATCGTTAATACTGCCAAAATAGTTAGCATGTATTTCGACATCTTTTCGCCATAAACAACGGGTACAGTCTTATAGTCTAATGCCAAATCTCCTTTTAAATTTTCGAGATCTTTAGTCAATTCGCGCATTGACACCAATAAGAACAAAAATATAGCGTGCGCGAATATCACCAACTCAAAATTTTTGTAATAAATAAATATGACGAAAAAGGGAGTGACTGTGAGTATAGCTGAAACTAAATTCCCAGTCATTGGTAGTTTCTTCAAGCGATGAGAATACATCCAAATCGCAAAAATATAGAGGGCAAAAAAGATTACTGCTCTAAAGGATACATAGCTTGCAAATACTATAGCCAGAAAATTCAGAATAAAATAGAAGGACAACTTAGTGTTTTGACTCACTAACCGATCGAGCATTGTTTTTCTTGGTCTGTTAATTAGATCCTTCTCAGAATCGTAAAAATTATTGATAATATATCCTGCCGCAATTGTAGCCGAAGACGCCAATACGAGCATTAATAAATTCAGATCAAACAATACTGCCCCTAAGGGTTTATCGGGTGCGAAAATGTAAATAGAAGCCAAATATTGGGCAATAACAATTACAAGAATATTATAACCACGAACTACCGAAAAGAGACTAAAAAATTTAAGAAGAATATGTTTCTGCCGTCTCGATAGCATAGATAAGAATTAAAAAACCTCACAAGTAGGCTTTACGAGTGAGGTTTGTGTGTATTATATTATTGATTAAAAGTTGTAAACAACTTCTAACTTCTGACCTTCAAGAGCTGCTTTAGCCTTATCGATATCTTCGGTAAATCCTAAGATATAGCCTCCACCACCAGAACCACAAAGCTTTAAATAGTAATCGTTGGTTTCAATTCCCTTTTTCCAAAGTTCGTGAAATTGCGCCGGAATCATAGGTTTGAAATTATTCAACACCACTTTCGACAATTGTTTCGTATTTCTGAATAATGATTTGATATCGCCTTTTAGGAAATCATCAACACAAGCATCTGTATGTTTTATGAATTGTTCTTTTAACATACTACGGAAGCCTTCATTCTTCATGTTTTCCATAAAAATGCTAACCATTGGTGCAGTTTCACCAACTATTCCACTATCTAATAAAAATACCGCTCCCTTTCCTTCGGTTTTTTGAGAAGGAATTCCTGTTGCTTCAATATTATCTTTTGAATTAATCAAAATCGGAAGACTCAAGTAACTATTTAACGGATCTAAGCCTGATGATTTTCCATGGAAAAACGATTCCATTTCAGCAAAGATGGCTTTTAACTTAAGAAGTTTTTCTCGCGTTAAATTTTCAAGGACTGTGATCTTATCAGAAGCATATTTATCGTAAATAGCCGCTACCAATGCGCCACTACTTCCAACGCCATAACCTTGTGGAATTGAAGAGTCAAAGTACATTCCAGCATCGACATCGTTCTTTAATTTCTCAATATCGAAAGTCACTAAACCCTCATCAAGATTTTCTAAATACGATGCAAAACGCTTCAAACTTTCGTTAGATTTAATAGCCTCTTGCGATGGATTTTCATCCACCTTTAAAGCACCATTATAAAAATTATATGGGATAGATAATCCTTTAGAATCCTTAATAATTCCGTACTCTCCAAAGAGTAAGATTTTAGAATAAAAAAGTGGTCCTTTCATTTTGATTTGTGCTATTAACTACTGCAAATATACGTATTATAATCCTATAAGGTTTATAATCAAACGCTAAGGCTTAGTTAATTTTCAATTTTTCAGCTCCATTTCCAACAAAATCAACGATGTACTGTTGATTTTGACAATAGTCTGACAATTCATTTTTTATAAACTCAAGAACAGAATCCTGTTCACTTTCCGGATATAAAACATGCACGTTTGCACCTGCATCTAGCGTAAAACACACATTAGAATTATTTGCTTTTCTATAGGCCCATATCTTATTTATGACCTCTAGAGTATTAGGTTTCATTAAAATGAAATAAGGCATACTGGTCATCATCATTGCATGAAGCGTTAGTGCTTCACTTTCTACAATTTTTACAAAATTCTCTAGGTCGCCTGAAGCAAAAATAGACTTTAGTTTTGCCAGATTATCATGCGCCTGCTTAAAACGTTCATCAGCAAATGGATGGCCGTGCATTAGTTTATGCCCTACTGTACTACTCACCTGCTTTTCGCCCTTATCAACCAGTAAAATTGTATCCTGATAATTTTTAAAGTTAGGATGAATATCACCGTCAAATTTAATTCCATATAAATCTGAACTATCAGTACTATCGTTTTGTCCCCAAACTACAAGTTCGCCTTCAATACTCCTACAAGCACTCCCAGAGCCTAATCTTGCGAGAAAAGACGCTTTTTTGATAACAAACTCCTCTGAATACTGAGCACCTAATTCTTGTTCAATGCTCATTAAGCACATGGCTAGTGCACTCATCCCGGAGGCTGAAGAGGCAATACCTGAACTATGCGGAAAAGTATTGGAAGTATCTATCGTAAAATGATAATCTTTAAGAAAAGGCACATAGGCTTCAATTCGTTTAAAGAAGGTTTCGATCTTAGGTTTGAACGCCTCATTTTTTACGCCTTCAAAAATTACATCAAAGCTGAAATCTGAAGAATCTTTTTTCACATAAGTCACTTCAGTAATGGTTTTACAGTTTGAAAGTGTAAAACTTATCGATGGATTTTGCGGAATCTGTTGATCGCGCTTACCCCAATATTTTACCAACGCAATATTGCTTGGAGAGGACCATTTTACTTTTCCTTTTTCAATTGTTGAGTTATAAGATTCAAGAATAAAATCTTGTGCAGTCATATTCAAATTTTTCTGATGCAAAAATAACGAATTCCAACGGCTTGAATTAGATTTCTGCAGACATCGCTAATAATTTTATCATGGTCTTATAATTTCGGGATGTGGCACTGACATCTAATTTCATTTCAAAATAATTTAGATTGAACTTAGCCTTACCATAACCTTGCGAACAGTATAAATACAAACAATCATTAAGAATATGATAATCTTCGTTTTCGTAGGTTTTCTCAGATGCTTCTTTTACAAGCTTATCATCTGGAATCTTTGAAAGTATTGCAAAATAGCTATTCATTTTTATGTTTTCAGAGAATGGGCAATCGTCAAAAATTTTGAGAAGTTGCTCTCGTGTTCTCACTAAAACCGACACATCAAAACCAAAATGTTCTAAAATTGAAGTTTTCATAATCGTTTCAATTTCACTTTGATTTTCTATCTCTGACTTGAAAATTACATTTCCACTCTGAATATAGGTTTTCACTGCCTTAAAGCCAGACTTCGTTAATACTTCCCTGAGTTCTGCCATTGGCACTTTCTTATGCCCACCTACATTAATCCCTCTAAGCAATACGATATATGTGATCATGATTTTCCTATAGATTGTGATACAATATAAGCGCCAGTCCAGGCATTCTGAAAATTAAACCCTCCAGTAACTGCATCCACATTTATAACCTCACCAGCAAAATATAAATTTGGAATGATCTTACTTTCGAAGGTTTTAAAATTGATGTCTTTTAGATCTACACCTCCTGCCGTAACAAACTCTTCTTTAAAGGTGCTCTTCCCTGTCACCTTAAAATTTGCCGCAGTTAATTGGGTTGCTAGTTGATTTAACTGTACTTTATTTAGATCAGCCCAACGCGTGTTCTCATCAATTTGAGATGCCAAAACTAATTTCTTCCAAAGGCGCTTGGGTAAATCAAATTGTGATGTGCCAGTTACCTGCTTTTTGGCCAACTGTATTTTCAAATCTTTTAAAGCTTCCAGGCACAAAGCAGAATCTTGTTTAATAAAATTGACTTCGATATTAAAGTTATAGTTGAGTTTAGCTAGTGTTAATGCTCCAAATGCCGATAACTTGAGTATTGCAGGTGCGCTCATCCCAACATGGGTAATAAGCAATGGCCCTTCTGAAATTAAATCCGTTCCTAAGACTTTTACAGTGACATCTTTAGCCACGACACCAGGAATATCTTTAATTCGTTCATCCTTAATATCGAAAGTAAATAAGGACGGCACCGGTGAAATTACATGGTGACCAATTTGCTCTAACAGGCGCCATACTTTAGGACTACTCCCAGTGGCAATCAATAATTTGTTACAAATAAAATTGCCCTGCGAGGTTTCAAGTGTGAAACTAGATTCTTCTGGCTGAATAGACTTAACCACATGATTGTAAAGAACGTTGACCTTATGTTTTTTTGCTTCATGAAGAAAACAATCTACGATAGTTTGAGACGAATTAGATACTGGAAACATCCTTCCATCGTCTTCAATCTTAAGCTCCACACCACGCTCCTCAAACCAAGCGATTGTATCACCAGTCATAAACGTATGAAATGGGCCTAATAGTTCTTTTTCTCCTCTTGGATAATTCTGAACCAATTCAGAAGGAATAAATTCGGCATGTGTTACATTACAGCGGCCGCCACCTGAAATTTTCACTTTTTGCAAACCCGATTTCCCACGTTCTAAAATGGCAACCGATAACTCCGGATTTTGCTCAGCAATGTTTATTGCAGCGAAAAATCCCGCAGCCCCACCTCCAATAATTATAATATCTTTACGTTGACTCAATGTTGCGAATTGAAACACTAAAATTACGATGATAAAGTTCAAAAGTCTAATAATTCTTTTACTTCTTGTGGTAAGTTGTGATACAGGCAAACTCAAAACCCTTGTAGACTTACCAATTGGCCTAAGTGAAGTATCGGGTATTGCTATTGATACAACCAACAATGTTATTTGGATGGTTAATGATAGCGGTAATAAGCCAGTACTTTTTGGAATTGATGGTTCAGGTAAAATAGCCAGAACTATTAAAATTAAAGCCAAAAATAGAGATTGGGAAGACCTTACGATGGATCCAGATGGCAACCTTTACATTGGAAATTTTGGTAATAATAGTAACGACAGTAAGAAATTATCAATTTTGAAAATTGCAGCGGATTCGCTTAAAAAAAATTCGAATACACTTGTGCCTGAGGTCATCAAATTTAGATACCCCGATCAGAAGAAATATCCTCCTAAAAAAAGTAAGCGCCATTTTGACTGTGAAGCATTCTTTTTCCATAATGACAGTCTTTATTTATTCACCAAGAGTCGTGCTCCAAAATCTAAAGGAAAAACTAATCTTTACACGCTGCCAGCCGAAGGAGGAAATTATAAGGCAAAATTCAAAAGTAGCTTTAACACCTGTGACGAACCGCAATGCTGGGTAACCTCTGCTGATATAAATTCAAAAGGTGATAAAATGGCCATTCTTACAGAGAATTCTGTATTTGTTTTTTCGAACTTAGACTCCAAAGATCTCTTCAAAACAAAGCCTAAACGCTATCGGTTTTCTTATGAATCTCAGAAGGAAAGTGTTGCCTTCAAAAATGACAGTACGCTTTTTATTGCCGATGAGTATCTCGGTGTAGCTGGTGGAAACTTATATAGTTTTAAAATCGAATAGAATTTCTCTAACTTAAATTCAAATTCTTTAGAATCCAAAACCAAATTGCACAGCCAATCGCAGGCCATCGCTACTATTGAAAGCCGAAATATTAGCCGTCATCATTTGCGCCATATTCATAAAAAGACCACCACCGAAGGAATTATTCCATTTATCAGAGTTGTCGTTCTCAATCCATACACGACCATAATCTACACCGCCGTAAACTCCAATATGAATTGGAAGTAATCCTGTTTTTAAGCTACCGAAATTCCAACGAACATCTGTCGACTGAGAAAAGGCTGTTTTACCAGTAAAACGCTGAAATCTATAACCCCTTAATCCTGTTCTAGCACCTAATGTTGCACCCTGGTAAAATTCGAAACCGTCGCCGAGATTAACGTGACCTCTCAAATTGGTGGCAAGCACCAACTGACCACTTGGGACTAGTTTGTAATCGAAGCCTAATTCAGGAATAATGTAACCAAAACCTTTTGTGGTATCTACATTATTTCTGTAACCAACGTGTAAAGTCGTTTGGAATCCTAGGGTAGGAAAAGCATCGTCATCTTTATTTACGAATTGGTATCTGGCATCAACACCATAAAAATCTTGCATATCAAAAACTGCAGCATCTTCTGGAAGAGACTCAATAAATCGCCCTGCAGTACGCTCAACTTCATTACTTTCATAGGTGATTCCTAGCTTAAATACACCGCCAGCTTTACCGCGCCAAATTAAGGATGGCGTAAATCTTAAGGTTCTAATCTTAACCCGATTAAAATCCCTATCTACATCCAGACCGTCGTCTTCATCAGCTTCAGGATTCGGAGTTTCGTTTCCAAATCCGAAGAAGTTAACCGCAAAATTTGGACTATTGAAATGGGCATCTATTCCGAAATTCACATTTCTAAAAATATTGGCAAATTCGCCATTATAGTTAAAATCAAAACCGCTTGTTGCAAAATAGTAAGCCGCAGAAAATTTATGCTGTGATGTAAACGGATTGCGTTCAAATCCGTAATTCGTTAAAACCGTATTTGCACCAATTCTGAGACCATCATCTGGGTTCGCGCCTAAACTTGGCAAGATCTGAACCGTATTGTTCTTTAGTTTTTTATAATTGTAAACATTAGTTCTGTAGGTGTCTGAGAATTTTTTGTGCCCTTTGTTGGTCACCACAGTACTCTTTTTCGATTTGTAATCGTAATAGGTAACACGTTTACCATTTTTAATGTTGTAAGTGTCGTTGTTTTGACCACCAACCAGTCTCACCTTAATGAGTTGATTTCCGTCTCCATAAACTTCAAAAACATCATCGTCGTCTAAGGCATAGATCCATATTTCTTTGGTTTCGTCGTGAGTGTACGTGCGTTCATGGAAAATGTCTGATTTTTTTCCGCCTTTTATTCTGTAGGCAGTAACTTTTGTTTTTCCGTCTGGAAGGCGTTCTACATCAAACCAATCATCTTTGTTGGTCCCTTTGATTACCGCAAATTTATTAATTAATGCAAAGTAGCGGTCAGAAATCTTCTGAAGGTTTCCGCGTCTGGCCTTCATGGTTTTCTTAATCTCCTCGATAGTTTCATCGCGTACCTCATCAGGAATATTCAAAAATGCTTTCTCAATGATTTCATCAGTCATATTCTCTTGAATATATCTCACTTGTGCATCCCAAACATCCTTTCCTGATTGGGCAATAATTTCCATATCTAAGGGATAAGGCTCTACATTAATTCCTTTTACATCTTCAAGATCTTCAGAGTATTTACGTAATAAACGAGCCGTTGGAATAAGTTTTACCGCTGTACCCAAAAGGAATCCGTCAGACATCCTAGAAAAAGCCTGATCACGGTCTCGCGGCATTGGTCTGTATACTTTCTTACCATTCTCTTTGAATTCTATCCAACGCCATTGATCTTGGTGTCTATCCCAATCGCCAATGAGCATATCAAAGAGTCTTGCCTTAATATAAGCCGCCTCATCAACAACAATATCCTCGTCTTTATGAATCCTCTCCATCATATCGTTGGTACTGATGAGCTCGTCTTGATAACCAAAACTCGCCTGATCACTGTGGCCTTCAGAAGTGTGCTCCTCGATCATGTAAAGCTCATCCCCAAAATCTTCATTATACTTGCCCAAAGCCTCTTGTTTCGGCACATAATAAAGTACCGGATTGGTGTGATAAACGCCTATGGCATCGGCCAAATCACCAACTACAAAAGGTGCATAAGGATGCGCACCTGTGAATACATCAAGAATAAGGGCTTCTGTTTCAGTGTCATCGAATTGACCTTCAATATATTGGTCTTTAAAAATTACGGCCTGTAAGTATTGTAGTGCTTGTTTCCTAAGGGCTCGCATCACATATTGGGCGCCATTCTTGTCTTCTAGACGTAAAGATTTAGATTGATTTCCACCGCCTTTACGTACAGGTTTCAAACCGCCAAATAAAGTATCGAGCATCACATTTGGTGCTTTAACTTTAGTGCTGTAATATTTTCTGAATCGATCGCCCCATAAAAACTTTCCGAAGCCACTGATATTAGTTTCATCTTCAGAATAAACAGATGCTGTTGTATGCGATGGGATATTAGTTTTGAAATCTTTATTATAAGTTCCGTTGTATTCTGGAAATACTTCAGACTCAAATACAATTTTATCGTCATCAGCAGAATAAAAAGACACATGAGACGACCCATCTTCGTGAACAACTAATGTTGCATAACCCTGAGCGCCATATCCAAAAACACCACCACCAGTATTTCTTACTGCCGTTCTTTTAGAACCAGACCCTGACACAATTTGGTGTAAATTATCTTCTATAATGTACTGCAAGTTATGATCGTGACCCGAAACAAAAATGACCTTTTCATTTTCTTGAGCCAGTGTTACGATACGTTTCTTCAGGTCATTGTACCTCGGATTTTGAAGATCAACATTGGCAACTCCACTTGTTTTTCTAATAAAGTTTTTAATAGTTCCTAAAACTGGCAAGGGCTTCATATGGCTACCAAATGAATACTGCCCTCCATGAGATCCATTGGTGTACATTGGGTGATGCAGTGCGACAATAGTTGTCTTCCCTCTAGCCTTTTTTATAAGACTATTAAATTCATCTAAAAAGTCGGCACGCGTTTTTATATCACAGTCATCATTAATTGTAGGATGCTTATCCCAATTGGTGATATACCAATGCGAATCAATTAAAATTAATTCGATATCGTCTGCAACATGAATTTTATCTATTGGACAACCATCCTCTGGCAAAAAAGTATCTTTACCTAAAGCATCTTCAACTAATTTTTCTTGACGCTTTAACCCCTTAACTCCAGAATACCAATCGTGATTTCCAGGAATGAAAACCGATTCTCCTTTGAAATTTTTCACCGCATCAATTTGTGCTTGCAGTCTATGTTTGGCCAATGCGTATTCAGCAGAAGATTCGTCAGGTATACCGCGCTCATAAACGTTATCACCCAGAAAAACTGCAGTACTGTTTTTGTCGGCTTTCTCTAATTCAGCTTTAAACGCTGTAATCGCTTTAGAGCTATCACCAAGATCTGAATTCCCTGCATCGCCAAGCAAATAAAACGTGTGTTTTACCTTTTTTTGTGGTGGTGATTGCTGAGTTGCATCATCAGCATATTGTGCTTTGTAGGTGGCACATGAATTAATAATAAAAATTAGGGCAATAAATGAGAGTGTGTGTTTGAACTTCATTTGTCGGTCAGTTAAATAGCTATTAAAGTTACACTTTTTAACTTATGTTGCAAAAAAAGTCTTACACCAACTAGTCAGACAGTCTAGATTTGGAACTAATTCAAAAAGATTCAAGAAGAAATTATTTCTAATTAGCCCTTCTCCCAAAGACTATCAGCAAAATAGTGTTTGCAATCTAAAAAATTCGCTACCATTTTGTAACTAGAAACATCAGCCATAGCTTCAATTTCAAAAAGACTGTATTTTTTTGAAAGCTCAGTCCAGATCAGTTCGTTATAATCGAAACTAATAGACGTATTCAATTTCTTCAAAAGGACATCCTGACGTCTTAAACTCACAATGTAACTTCTAACTTCGCCATTAAGAGGATTATAGTGGCAATAGAAATCAAAATCATCAATTTTAAAATCCGCATCTAGCTCTCGATTAATACGCAGAAGAAGATTCAAATTAAACCGCTTAGTGATGCCATGTTTATCGTAATAGGCATTATGAATGGTAATTGGGTTTTTCTTCAGATCGAAACCTACCAAAAGCTTGTCGCCCATCTTCATGTTCTGATTAAATAATCGCAGTAATTCTATAGCACTAGCCTCTTGATAGTTTCCGATATTACTTCCCAAGAACAAAAGCAAACTCGGATAATCACTTTTTTTATTTTGCTTTAGAATTTTGAAATAATCACCGACTTTTGGCTTGATTTTTATTCCTGGTAGTCGGTTGAGGAGTCGTTCTGTTAAGGCATCGATGGCCTCCTGTGAAATGTCTATTGGCACGTAATTGAAGTTGATGCCATTTTCTGTTAGATATTCTAACAATTTGAATGTTTTAAATCCATCTCCAGCACCGAGCTCAACTATATTGAAGGGTTGTGAAAAATGCAGAGCCTCGACTATCTGTTTCGATTGCATGGATAGAATTTCAAACTCAGCATCCGTTAAATAGTACTCAGGCATATTCATGATCTCCTGAAAGATGCGACTGCCATTATCATCATAAAAATATTTGGAGGATAGGTGTTTGTTTTCAGCCGTTAAGCCTTTAAGCACGTCTTGTGCAAATGTGTCTGTCATTCTATTTTGCGAGTCTAATTCCTGAAAATTGCCATCTGTTATCTGGTGCGAAGAAGTTTCTGTAGGTTGGCCTGCAATGCCCTTGAGGTGATGCAGCAGATGCACCTCGCATTACCATTGTATTCACCATAAATTTACCGTTATACTCACCAATAGCACCTTCAGCCTTAGTGTAATTTGGATATGGCAGATATGCGCTATTGGCCCATTCCCAAAGCTGACCATAATCAAAATATTTGGAAGCCACTTCCCATTCGAACTCTGTAGGCAAACGCATATCCTTCCATTGTGCAAAGGCAAATGCCTCGTAAAAGGAAATATGACTTACAGGACGATCTGGTTCAATAGCCTTATAACCGCTGAGGGTATAATACATCCATTTATTACTCACCTTGTACCAATACATTGGCTGAGTGATGTCGTTGTTGGTAATCCAGTCCCAACCGTCAGCATGCCATAAATTGAAGTCTCTATAACCACCAGCTTCAATAAAATCTATGTATTCTGCGTTTGTCACTAATCGATTTGAAATCTCGAAATCGTGAAGGTAAACTTTGTGATGCCCTAATTCATTATCCCAACAAAAACAATCTTCATTATGGCCAATTTCGTAAACACCTTCTTCTATTTTGATGAATTGCTGATTGGGATTTTCTGGATGAAGTTTAACATCAAAATCTAAGGTGGGAAATGAGATCTGATGCCCTAAAATGTATTTGATATCATAAATCAGTAACTCCTGATGTTGTTGTTCGTGCTGAAGGCCAATTTCAATAACATGGTAAATCTCAGTTTCTATTTCGCCTTCTAGAAATTGAGCCATATTTTTATTCACATGAGCTCTATAGTCAAGGACATCTTTAAACGTTGGCCTGGTCATTAAACCTCTGTTGGCGCGTAAAACACGCTCACCGACATTATTATAATAACTATTGAAGTAATAGCCGAAATCTTTATTAAAGATTTTATAATCAGATTTATTTTTGGTGAGTACAAACTCTTCAAAAAACCAAGTGGTGTGTGCTAAATGCCATTTTGGAGGTGATACAAAATCAACGGGTTGTACCGATACATCCTCAGAATTTAAGGATAGACAAATTTGTTCGGTTCGATTTCTAATATTCAGAAAACGTTCTGAAGTTATAGGTTTAGCTAAGGCAATTTGCACTATTAATCTTGTATTATTTGAGTTTCGAAAATCACTTCACTTTCGATGGTTCTATGCACGGGACAGCGTGAAGCTATTTCCTTTAGTCGCTCTTTCTGACTAGCATCTAAGTTACCAACAAATTTTAGTTTTTTACTAATATGATCTAAGTATTTTGGTTTTTCAACATCTACTTGTAAATCATCACTATGTTTTCTGGAATGCGATAAATAAACGAATACTTCTCTCAGATCCCATTTTTTCCGTTCTGCATACATCTTCAAGGTCATTGCCGTGCATGCTGCCAGTGATGCATTGAGATACTCGTAAGGTGAAGGACCGAAATCGCTACCGCCAATACTTTCTGGCTCATCTGCGATGAGCGTATGATTTTTAGTTTGAATTGACGTCGTAAAATTATCTTCAACAATATTTAGATGCCCTACCAATTGTTCACCTTCCGTATTCAGCATTATATTTTCAACTTTTGGAAAATAGCGTTTTGCCCATGTACCGATTACTTCACCAACATACTGACTGTCTTTCTCCTGAGTTAATAAATGATCGGCATTATCTAAGGTTATGAAACTTTTCGGGTGAAAGGCTGTTTTATATAATTGCTCAGCATTTTCAATACCAACGATCTTATCAAAAGGCGAATGCATTATAAGTAAAGGTTTGCGCAATCCTTTTACAATTGCTGGGAGATCGGTATTATCAAATTCTGAAATAAAATCTTTATTTATTTTGAAAGGCCTTCCACCGATATTTATTTCGGCTTCTCCTTTTTCTTCAACCTCATCAATTCCATGTGAAAATAAGTGTTTAACATGCGTAACTGTAGCAGGTGCTCCCACCGTTGCTACAGCTTTGACGGCATCTAATTTTGAAGCTGCAACGAGTACAGCAGCGCCTCCTAATGAATGTCCAACCAATAAACTTGGAGCATCGTAATGCTCAGTCATATAAGCATGAACATCTAATAGATCATCCACATTTGCAGAGAAATGACTATCGGCAAATTCGCCTTCGCTTCGTCCTAGTCCTGTAAAATCAAAACGCACCACAGCAAAACCATCCTGAGTTAGCGATCTACTAACATGTCTAACGGCGCTTAAACTACTGCTACACGTAAAACAGTGCGCAAAGATTGCGTAGTAATTAGGTTTCTGATTGGCTGGTAACTCTAGATGCGCATTTAGCGTGAGACCTTTACGGTTGGTGATTTTTAGCTTTTGAGACTTCATATTACGTCTGAAATTTTGTTTGATCTAATTTTCAACTTGTACCCCTCGCCAAAAAGCAACATAATTTTTTATGCCCTTTGCCAATTCTGAAACCTCAGGATAGAACCACGCAGCATCGGTGTTTTGCTTGCCATCAACTTCAATAGTATAATATGAGGCCGTGCCTTTCCATGGGCAAACCGTATGCGTATCGCTTGGCTTGAAAAATTCTTTGTTAATACTATCGTGTGGGAAATAATGATTTCCTTCAATAACGACAGTCTCATTACTTTCTGCAATGACCTTATTGTTCCAAATAGCTTTCATTATAATTTCAAATTAGTTTTATGAACTGCAAGACAACATAGAGCAGCCTACTTTATGGCGTGCCCATTCTGGTCGTTTAGCAAACCACTTTTTATATTTTGGTTGCTCGTCGTAGGGTTTTTTGAGTAATTCAAAAAGTTCCTCAATTAAACTATTATCGCCATCTTCAGCCTTATCAATGGCTAATTGTGCCATATAATTTCTGAGCACATATTTTGGGTTGACCAAATTCATTTGAGTCTTACGCTCATTGTCAGTTAGTTCTTCTTTTCGTAATCTTTGGTCGTAAGAACTAAACCAAACTTTCCATTGCTCTTCAATGGCATCTGAAATTTCTTCTGAACTATAAAATGCTTCTTCAACTAATTTTAATCCTGAATCCACATCACCGATCTTATAGTTTGATAATAGTCTGAAAAATATCGTCATATCCGTTTCAGACAACAACAAACAATCTTCAAGATCTTTAATTAAATGAATATCATTAGTATCTTCAACCATAAGCCCTAATTTAGATCGCATCATTGCTAAGGACTTAGATTCAAAATCGGTTTGGTATTGATTCAAAACTTTTTCAAAAGGCTCAGCTTCTTCTAATAATGGATAGAGCGCGTTCGCGAGTTGCAACAAATTCCAAAGACCAATATTGGGTTGATTTCCGTAACGGTAGCGTTTATTTTGGCGATCGGTTGTGTTTGGTGTCCAGCCAAAATCAAAACCTTCAAGCCAGCCATAAGGTCCATAATCTATGGTCAATCCTAAAACAGACATGTTATCGGTATTCATAACACCATGCACGAAACCGACACGTTGCCAATGGATGATCATTTCAAGTGTTCTATTGGCAACCTCTTCAAACAGCTTTATATAGGTGTCTTTTGAAGGTTCACCCAGCTCTGGGTAGAAATACTTCAACGTGTAATCTGCAAGCTTTTTCAAATTCTGAAAATCTTGTCGGGCTGCGAATAATTCGAAATTTCCAAATCGTATAAAAGTCGGTGCAACACGACAAACGATAGCGCCTGTTTCGTATGCCGCATTACCATCATAGAGCATATCTCTTAAAACTTGATCTCCAGATGTCATCAAACTTAGAGCTCTGGTTGTGGGCACACCAAGATGAAACATGGCCTCACTGCACAAATATTCGCGTATAGACGAGCGTAAAACAGCTAAGCCGTCACCTTGCCTTGAGTATGGAGTTTCCCCGGCACCTTTCAATTGTAATGCCCAACGCTGTCCGTTGTGCATAACTTCAAATAAATTGATGGCCCGTCCGTCTCCTAATTGGCCAGCCCAATTTCCGAATTGATGACCAGCATAAGCCATAGCAAAGGGCTTGGTGTTGGCGTAAACTTCGGTTCCGGAGAAAATATTAAGAAACGCTTTGGATTTGATATCATTTTCATCCAATCCGATCGTATGAGCCATTTCAGAAGATGCATGCAATAGTTCTGGTTTAGTTGGAACTTTTGGCACCACAAACGAATACATGGCCTCAAAAACTTTTCGTCTTGAATTCTCCATGTTAGAATCTGATGGCAATTCTTTGTTAAATGTGTCGTTAATACTTAATTTCATGGAAATAACCGATGAACTTTTTAAAAGGTAATTTTTGGCTAATGATTACGTCTAAGTCTTAAGTCGGAAAACAGACTAAAACCTTGCTAACTCCTGTTATTGGCTAAGTTACCAATTTAGGAATTGAAAAAGGTTATAAATTATTCTTAAATTACGCTCACATAATTGACATATGGAACATATAATTCTTGAAGCTGAGAAATTTGTAACGTCTCATTTAAACGATCATTTAGACGCCTCTTTTGTATATCATAATTTGGCCCATACCCAGCGTGTGGTGAGCAAAGTAAAAGAACTGATCGAGGAAAGTGATCTTAGTGCTATTGAAAAACAACAGCTTGTTATTGCCGCATGGTTTCATGATTCTGGATTCACAAAAACTATAGATGGGCACGAAAAAGAAGGTGCTCGGATTGCTTCTGAATTTTTAAAATCTCAAGAGGTTTCAGACGAAAATATAAAAGCCATAGCCAATCTTATCTTGGCTACTGAAATGTCTTATGAGCCAAAAACTGAATCTGAAGGATTTATCCGTGATGCGGATTGTGCACACTTATCGAGTAAGAATTACGGAAACTATGCAGCGCTTTTGCGCAAAGAATGGGAACTCACACTTGGTAAGAAAGTCTCTAAAGCAGAATGGCTACAAGAAAATATAAAGTTTTTAACCAGTCATAGTTTTCATACGGCGCTAGCGACAAGTAAATGGGAAAAGCGTAAAGGAAAGAATTTAGCTAATCTTCTTCAAGATCAGAATAAAGTTAAAACAAATACCGAAAAGCTAAAGCAGAAAAAAGCAGAACTCAACTTTAAAAAAGAGAAATTAGATCTCCCTGATCGTGGTATTGAAACCATGTTTAGGGTGGCCTTGAGAAATCACATAACACTGAGTGATATTGCGGACACGAAGGCGAATATTTTACTTTCGGTAAACGCAATTATAATCTCATTGGTGCTCTCTAATTTGGTATCTAAATTAGATAATCCATCAAATTATTACCTTATATGGCCAACTGCGATATTTGCACTTGCCACTGTAGTTTCGATTATTTTATCTGTACTCGCAACACGTCCGAATGTAACCAGCGGAAAATTCACAAAAGAGGATGTAGCCAACAAAAAAGTTAACCTTTTATTTTTTGGTAATTTCCATAAAATGAGCCTTCAAGAATTTGAATGGGCCATGCAAGAAATGATGAAAGACAAAGAATACTTATACGGTTCGCTTACTAAGGATCTCTATTTTCTCGGATTAGTATTGAATAGAAAGTACGGCCTGCTTAGACTGACTTACACCGTTTTTGCGGTTGGTATAATAGTAAGTGTTATAGCCTTTGCTATTGCATTTCAATTTTCGGGTACAGAAACAGTGGTAACGGATCTTCTGGAAACTGCTAGTTAAGACTTGATTTCTTTCATTAAATCGTCGTAAGTATAAAATGCCTTGTCATCTTTATCCTTGTGATAAAGTACACTTACGCGTATTGCTTTAAGCCCGGTTACAGCTTGAAGATCTTCTAATTCAACAATCTCAACATCGTCATCTAAATATTTCTTAGACTGCAAGAATTTGACGTATCTTAAATATTCTATTTCATCCTCTTTTTGAGAATACACAATACTAATTTTACCCTTTTGTGTAACACGTTCGTTAGTTCCTTTAATGGCAGCTTTATCAACACGCTTTTTTACAATTTCGTATCGGGCATTATAAGTACCATCGACATCAAAGTGTTTTTCATCCATTCTAAAACTAATCGTTAAAGGTTGATTAAACACTAAGATCATAGAAGCTACGTCTAAGGCTACTGGGAATTGCGATTGCATTTGGTAATAGGCATTTTCCATTTCTACCATAACTTGCAATTGCCATAGTCTGAGGTTGTATAGATAAATTGGATTGAAACTATCTTCTTTCGTAATTGACTCACCTATGTACATGTTGTGCTCCACACCGTCCGTTTTAAAACGTTCAAAATAGTGTGGATACATTTGCTGTGCTTCAACTTGTTTTTGGTCTAAAAGCATTGCCATTTCACGGTTGATCAAGGCAATAGTATCATCGTAATTCTTACGGTGATGATATAATACATTCAATTCGTCATTTATACTATTGAAGTAATCGTCGATCAATGGTTTTAATTCCTCGTTATCGGCAAGGTGATTCAAAACCGATTCTACATCATCCTTTAAAAATGCTGAAATCTGATGTTCACTATCAACTTTAAAAACGTCAGCCAAACCAGAGAGGTATTCATCTATTTGAAATACATACTGGTCATAAATTGGTAATTCTTCCAATTTTGAAGCTGTTTCAAAAATATTTTTAACCGTAGTTAATTGCATAGTAAGATCTTCCTTTGTTGCCCAGTTTCTGGCATCAGAAGAACCTTTTATATCTATTTGTCCGTATAGTGGATATATGTTTTCGAAGGCAATTTTATTGAAGGATGGTTCCTTGCCATTCAATTGATCTTTGATAAAATTTCGGGCTTCTTTTTCAAACCTCCAATGAACACTCGGATGAATTGAAGTACATTCTTTTTGAATAATCGCCTCAACGAGATTTTCCTCATCGTTTTTTGAGCGTTCTACTGCCGAAACAATAAACGGCATTACATCAATTAATTTGTTGGCATTTATGCTGTTTAAGACTTTGGGCTCTTTTGAAACGATTTCTAAAATACCCATGAGTCCATTTTCATTTGCAATTGGTGCAAAAATTGCACTTTTATAGCCTTGATCGTGTAAGACCTTCACATGAGGTGCCTTGCCCTTTGAATATTTATAAGCCTTATCTACATCAGAAACCGAAAAGTAAGCTTTTTCACTCAGCAATTTATTATAAGACCACTCACATAGGGCATCACCGCAAGACAAGTTATCTTCTTCGTTGAGTAAGAAACTGTTCATACCTACACCATAAACACGCTCAAACATGCTTTCTTCTTCGTTGTAAATTGAAAAGCCAATCTCTAAATTTTTGAATCCGAACAACGATCTGAAAATCTCATAGAAACTTTCCATGAAACTCGCATCTTTTCTTTTATCCTCACCAATAAGTGAAGATTTTATATTTGAAATGGACTGATCATCGGTAACATCAAAAATGTTAGAAATAATAAAGCCTTTAAATTCATAAGAATTCGGCGGGAATTTTTCTTTCCAGAGATCTATGTTTTCGAAATTATCTAAAAGCTCATCAAAGTCTTCCTGCGTAATTGGTTTTGCTCCTTTGCGGGCATTGATCTCCATAAAATCTGCATTGTACAGAATTTTATAATAGCGCATGATACCGTTTGCATCTAGGATTTCATAGAAAAAAGGTCGCTTAAAATTGAGATCATAACCATAACACGCCTTTAGGATAATAGCGCAGGCTATAATATACGTTTGATCCTCTGGCATATTCTTTACCTTTAACTCAAATTCTGGACCCACGTTTTTTAAGATCGAATCGAATCGTTCTGAAGTCTTAAAAATGTGATTTTGAAAAGGTACGGTCGCAACTTTAATCTCATTACGAGTTAACAACGGATTGAAAGAATCGTGTAAAATATTATCGATTTCAGACTTGTGGGTTTCTAACAAAGCTAAATCGCTAAAGCCTTCTCGTAATACCGGAATATCTTCTGCAATCTTTAAAACGCGCTCAGCATTAGCGGAAACAAATCCATTAGCTGAAGATCTAAGTTTTTCGTATTCATTAAATAGTTTATTAAAACTAACTTTAATGATAAATGGTGATTCTATTTGGTCGTTAATATCCATAATAACACGCGGTTACAATTGCAAAGTTAAGAATATTTAAAGTAGTCGCTATTTACTAGACTACCTTACACCAAATTTGTTACCCGAAATATGTTAAAATTATCTTTTAATTAAACTGATTGCAAAACCACCACCCTCAGCTAAATCAATGTTCAATTTTGAAGTAGAATTCAGGTCGATTTTTTCTATAGAAATGTCTAAAGGATTGTTGTTCCAGTGGGCATTATCACCGTCCTTATAAATTTTTGCTTCATAGGTAACATCAGTCTCAAGGAAATCGAAATTGATTTCAAAGGTTCTTGAATTCTCATCGGTAATTCCTCCGACAAACCAATTTCCGGTTCCGCGCTCTTTTCGAGCTATGGTTACATAATCACCGACTTCACCGTTTAGGACCTTACTCTCTTCCCAATCTACACCAACATCTTTTATGAATTGCAGTGGCTCTGGATTGGCCTCGTAATGCTTTACCAAGTCTGCAGCCATTTGCACCGGACTATAAATAACCACATACAAGGCTAGCTGTTGTGCCAAGGTGGTGTTCACCTGATTGTCCTTTCGGTATTCATCGAATTTGATATTAAAAATTCCCGGAGTAAAATCTATTGGTCCGGCTAGCATTCTTGTAAAGGCAACTATTGGTAGATGTTCTGGTGGGTTTCCACCGTCACCAGCCCAAGCATTGAACTCCTGACCTCTTAGGCCTTCACGAGAAATAATATTAGGATAAGTACGTCGTAAACCCGTAGCCTTAATCGGTTCGTGGGCGTTGACGGCAACCTCATATTCAGCTGCTTTTATCGCAGCATTATTATATTGATTGACCATGTATTGCCCGTGATGGTATTCACCTTTCGGAATAATTTTACCCACATAGCCAGACTTCACAGCGTGCATTCCATACTGTTGCATTAAAGCATAAGCTGTGTCTTGCTGTTTCTCATAGGTCTGTGTTGCTGCTGAAGTTTCGTGATGCATAATGATCTCAACACCTTTCGCCTTAGCATAGCTTGTAACTTCATCAAGATCATAATCAGGATAAGGAGTTACAAAATCGAAAACCCCTTCACGGTCTTCAAAACCTATCCAACGTTCCCAACCAGTATTCCAACCTTCTACTAAAACGCCTTTGATGTTATTCCTAGCTGAAAAATCAATGAAATTCTTTACGTTTTCTGTGGTTGCGCCATGTTTTCCGTGCGCTTTACCAGTATCGGTCCATTTGCCATCTACCATTTCCATTCCGTAATCCCAAGAGGATTTTCCTAAGTGCATTTCCCACCAAACACCTGTATACTTCATTGGTGTGAACCACGAAACATCGCCAAGTTTATTCGGTTCGTTAAGATTAACGATTAGATCAGATTCTATGAGATCGGGTGCATTATCCGCAATTTGAATGGTACGCCAAGGGGTTGAAAAAGGCAGGCTTCGTTTTACTTTATACGCCGTGTTTTCAGAGCCTACTAAATTACTCTTCAAATTTAAATTCATGGTATCCACCTTGAGTGTCATCCCTGAATAATCTACCAATGCTGCCTCATGAAAACTTAGATGTAATCCGTTCATACCAACCATTGTAACTGGTGTATTCACGGCATTTTCAGGAATATAGGTTTGCGCTAAATTCGTTTTTGGGATATACGATTTGGCATCGATTTCAGATAGTTTAGTTGTGCTATATAAATGCTCGTAAATATCCCAATCTCCAGGAATCCAGAACGTTTTATAATCCTCGGTGAGGTTGAATTCGGTGTGCTCGTCTTTAATTAAGGCCTCGGTCCAGTTATTTTGTTCTGGGAAATGGTATCTAAAACCAACACCATCATTATAAATCTTGAATGTGATTTCTAATTTTCTTTGTGCTTCTATGCTGTCATTTTCCTTTAACCGAATTTTTAATGAAGTTCCCTGATTTTCAACCTTCAGCTTTTCGCCCCAAGGCATTTCCCAGTCATCCTTGAAGGTTTGAATATTGGCCTCTTCAATTACTAAGCCTGATTTTAATGCATTCGCATTTGTAAATTCCATGCCCAAATAAGAAGTGTCAACAATGATCTCATTTTTATAGCTGACCACATAAAATGGTTTTCCCTCGGTATCGACATTAAAATCTACTTTGATGTTTTTATCTGGTGAATAGGCTTCAAGGATAATACCCTCAGTTTTTGTGTTCTTGCATGACAACAAACACAAACACAATACAAATGCGATTAGACTAGCTTTCATAATTATTTCTTTTCTAATAGAACAACTTCAAAGTCGGAATTAATAATAGCCTTCCCTTCAGAAACTGTAATATCCTGACCAGAATACGCATCGTGTATGATGTCTCCATTTTCAAAAACTTTAGAAACATCTAGAGTTTTTTCACCTTTATTCAACTCTAATCCTATTACAACAAAATCCTTGTAATCTCCTTTTTGAAGACTTCTATAAAAGATATATGGTTTCTGGGTAATCATTTGATGAACACCTGCACCTACAGCAGGATGCTTGGCTCTAAACTGACCAAGTTTTTGCCAATGTGCTAAAACTGCTTTAGTCTCATCATTTGCTTCGATATCCTCCCAATTCATAAATGAACGGAGTGTTGCATCGCCTACAGCATCTTCAATCACCAAAGAGCGTGCAGTTTCGTCCCCGTAATAGACCTGTGAAGTTCCTGGAGATAATAATAACCTATTTGCTGTTTCAAAAGGTTTTTCGCGAGATGCATCAAATGGACTTCCATCATCATGAGAGCTCAAATAATTCAAGGTACCAAAGTCTTTAAGATCACCCGATAGATGCTCGTGGTACTTTTTAAACATCTCCTCATAATTCAACTGTTTGGCGTTCCATTTAAATTCAAAATTGATTAAACTTTGAAAACTCGGCGGATCGAAATAGTTGACCTTCTTATCCCCAAAATCGAAAAGCTGACCGCCGCTGATCCCATAGTTGTAAACTTCACCAACTAAGTAAAAGTCATTAGCATCCATAACCTTATCAGGGTTATTCTTTTTGAATTCAGCAAATGCATAATCACATTCCACTTTAAACTCTTGCCATACAAATTCTTCCGTGTGTTTTACAGTATCTACACGATAGCCGTCAACACCAAATTCGGTAATGTAATCGGTAAGCCACTTCATAATGTAAAAACGTGGTGCACGTGGATGACCTGTTCTTTCGAAAAATTCATCGAGCTCTTTCACCTCTTGCTCGTAGCGTCCTTCAGCCTTCCATTTTTCAACCAATTGAGGCGGTAATTCTACATTGTCATTACTTTCGGTTCTAATATCCGGAAGATTGGCAACAAGTGTACAACCAATGGTATTTTCATAGGTATCATACGAGCATTGTTTGTCTGTTCGAACCCAATCATTTGGCCAAACCGGATCTTTGTCAGTAACAGGACCTGTGTGATTGATAACTGCATCTAATACTATTCTGATACCTTTAGCGTGCGCTTCTTTTACAAGTTCGTGCAGATCTTCTTTGGTACCGTAATTAGGATCGATCTTAGTCCAATCTTTAGCCCAATACCCATGGAAACCATAAGTAACTCCGGTTCCTTCATCGGTACCGCCATGAATTTGCTCTACGATCGGCGTCATCCAAATGGCATTGATGCCCAGATCGGTAAAATAGCCTTCTTTAACTTTTTGGGTAATACCCTTTATATCTCCACCTTCAAAACCACGAAGTTTACCAGTTTCCTTTGTTCTATCAAAATTAATATCATTTGTAGTATCGCCATTATTGAAACGATCTGTCAATAAAAAATATAGGTTTGCGCCTTCCCAAATAAATGGTGCTTCGTTAACACTTGTTGGTTCAACAACGTTGGCTTTGATCTCTTCTTGTGATGGGTTATTTTTACAATTAGTGAGCATAAAGCATACTATTAGTAAGGTAAGAACTGGTTTCATGTATAAGGTTTATTTTTTTATTAAGATTAAAAATTCCCAAGGCTTTATTGAAAATTCGTCTGTAGTTAATTTTGCTTCATTGTCGGATAGGTAATCTTTGTACATACCTTCGGCATCTGGAATGGAAACTTTGTTATCGTTATCTGAAAAATTACCAACAAATACAATAGTCTCATCGTTTTTAGTGCGTTCAAAGATTAAGACTTCATCATCTGAACCTAATCGATTATAGGTCGCTGAATTCTTACCGCCATGTAAGGCTGAATTCGAGCTTTTTAGCTCTCCTAACTTTTGAAGTAATGTCCATGCATCTCCTTTTTCTTTTGGAATAGAATCTTTCTCAAAGAATTTCAAACGATGATTCAAACCGTATTCTTGACCGCTGTAGATCAATGGCATTCCTGGTTTTAGATAGTAAAGAGCAGTGAATAATTCGTTCTTATCACCCATGCGTTCTTTAATGGTACCATTCCAAGAGTTTTCATCGTGATTGGTGATAAAGTTCATTAAGATATCGTCTTCATCATAATCCTTTTTGATCTTGTTCATATAAGCATCAAAATCAGAAACAGACTTTTCGCCCTTAGCCATACCATTCATGGTATGATGACCATCCCAAGCATAAGCCATATCGAATAAGTCACCATCTAACAGCTCTGGTTCCCAAGCTTCAGCTAACATGAACAGATTCTTTTCACTACGCAATTGTGGAATAGCTGTTTCCCAGAAATCGAGTGGCACAGAACCTGCAACATCACATCTAAATCCGTCTACACCTTCTTCCTTTACCCAATACATCATATCTTCAATCATTTCCTTACGCATGTCTTGATTGTCGTAATTAAGATCGGCCACGTCCGTCCAGTCAGTTCCTTCAGGATGGATTACTTCTCCAGAATCATTTTGTGTGTAATATTCTGGGTGCTCTTTTAACCATTCATGATCCCATCCTGTATGATTTGGCACCCAGTCTAAAATGACATAAATTCCATTTTCGTGAGCGGTTTGCACCAACTCTCTAAAGTCTTCTTTAGTACCAAATTCAGGATTAATTTCGGTATAATCGGTAATGGCATAATAACTTCCAAGATATTTTGATCGCTCTTCTTCAGGAAAATCAGAAGCAAATTTACCACCTGTTGCCTTACGCTTGGTTTCAGAAATAGGAAACACCGGCATTAACCAAATGACCTTCACACCCAATTCTTTTAATTCTGGGATATCTTTTGTGAATGCATCAAATGTGCCTTCAGGTGAATACTGACGGATATTGGCCTCATAGATGATGGCGCTCTCCATCATTTCTTTTGAAACAGGCTCGATCTTAGCGATGACTGTTTGCTCTTCCGTGACTTCAGATTCTTTTTTTTCTGATTTACAACTCACCAAAAGAGTGATCGCAAATAGTGTGAAGATTAATTTTTTCATGTTACTTTATTTTAAGTATGAATGATTCTAAAGGTTTAATATCAATACGCACTTGCGCTTTGCCGTCTTCAACTTTTAGAGTAGAGATATAGGTATTATAGAGCTGATCTTCTAGTTGGTATTCGCCATCTTCAAGATTCAGTTTTTTAACCAGATCTTCGGGTAATTGCAATTCAAAGCCATAAGTGTTTTCAGCATTAAAGTTTGAAACAATAAGTAATTGCTCATCGGCTGACCAACGCACAAAACTCAAAACTTTGTCGTTGTACCATTCTGTATTTTGCTGATTAAACGCATGAACGTCTTGGTATTCGCCCATCAACGCTGAGCTGTTTATTGTGAAATTCAATAGACGCTTATAGAAATCTCTAAGCTCTAATTCTTCTTTGGTTGACTGGCCACCATCAAATTTTTTATCGTTCACCCATCTTACCATACTTGGTACTGAACCGTAGTCGAAAATTGAAGTCCGGGTAGGATCACCAAACCCTAAATCCTCCTCGCCTGGTTCACCAAATTCTTGTCCGAAGTAGACCATAGTTGGCGCTGTAGTCGACGTTGCGGAGACTACCATAGCTGGCTTTCCTTTTAAGGCATCGCCTGCAAAATCTGGGCTAGCAATTCGCTGCTCATCATGGTTTTCGAGGAAATGAAGCATATGGTGTTCTATATCACTTAATTCATCTAAAATTGGAGGAATATTATCTGTTTTTCCATGGCCTTGCATTACATGTTTTAGGGTATCATATAACTGAACTTTGTCATAGAGATAGTCCATTTTTCCTTTCTTTATATAATCGCGATACAGATGTGGCTGGTATACTTCAGCCAAAAGAAATGCATCAGGATTAGCTATTTTTATGTGGGAGTTCATGTAGCTCCAAAATTCAACAGGTACCATTTCAGCCATATCAAATCGGAATCCATCAACGCCTTTGGCCGTCCAGTATAAAGCGATATCCTTGAATTTAATCCAGGAACTTGGTACCGTTTTATCTTTCCAGAACTCGAAATGTGCTTTGTAGTCTTCATTTTCAAAACCTTCAGGTAATTCGTCAAAATCTTTATTTCCGTCTGGGTCGATGCCATAATTTACTTTCACAGTTTCGTACCAGTCGCCCATATTTGGTTGTGATGCTCTAGACCCGTTACCTGTCCATTTTGCAGGAACCTCTTCAAACTTAGAATCTGCGAGCGGATGTTGCTCGCCTCCCAAAGGTAGATATCCATTTTGCCAAACTGGCACTTGAAAGGGCTCACCAGGATTATAATAGAAATTATTATTTACATGATAGGTCACCGATTTATCATCTTCAGCACCGAAATCAGTAGTGCCTTCCGGATTGGTGAGACTTTGATAATTTCTGGCAACATGATTAGGTACAATATCTATAAGAACTTTCAAACCGGCTTTATGAGTACGTTCAATTAAAGCCTCAAACTCTTGAAGTCTGTTATCTACATTTTCAGCCAGATCTGGGTTCACATTATAGTAATCCTTCACGGCATATGGCGAACCCGCACGTCCTTTAACGATGTCTGGATCATCATTAGATATGCCATATTTCGTATAATCCGTAATCACATCATGATGTGGCACACCTGTATACCAGATGTGTGTGACGCCAAGATCTTTGATTTCAGAAAGGGCCTTGTCCGTGAAATCGTTGAACTTACCAACGCCGTTCTCCTCGAGTGTACCCCATGGCTTATTGTTGGTATTTGTATTTCCGAATAATCTTGTAAAAACCTGATAAACAACTTCCTTTTTCTTCATTTTTGATTTCATTTCTTCAGTTTGAACAGAATCATTGACCTTATCTTTTGGATCATTTTTACACGAAACCACAACGATAAGAAGTATTGTAATTATGGCTGTAAATTTATTTTTCATGTCAATTATTTCTATGTGGCTATAATAATTAGCAAACATTCTACTATTTGAGCTTAATACGCACACAGGTTTCTTTTGAAGTGTCCCACGTTAGATTTAGCGTTAAGACGTTATCATTTTTAGAATAGTTTCCATCAATCTCTTCCTTTCCGAATTTAATTCGTTTAGGCTCATTTTTAATATTGAAAATAATGAGATCAATAGTTTTAGTTTCAGCATTATAATTCTTAGCCGTTTCGGCTTCAAATTCAATTTCTAGCCAACGTCCTTTCGCTTCGGCTTCAAACTCTAAAATTTGATATTGTTCTTTTTCAACAGGATTTACCGTTTTTCCGTCATCAAAATAATAAGCGCGCTCAGATTCCTCAACAGATTCATGGTGAACATAAAAAAGTTGTATTCTCGAATCATCATAATCCTTAGACGACTGAACTAAATTCGGCGCTGTAAATGGAATAAACGCTCCTGCTCTAAAATAAACAGGAATAAAATCTTCGTCTAAATTTACGGTTGCTGTTTGTCCACCATCAAAGAATTTTTCATTTCCTAAATCGTACCAATGGGAGCCATTAGGAAAATAAACGTCTTGTTCCTTTTTGGCTGCTTCCAAGACTGGAGACACTAAAATATCCTTTCCCCATAGATAGGTTTTTGAATATTCATATAGATCAGCATTATTTGGTTCTTCAAAAAACAAGGGACGCATTAAAGGTGTACCATTTTTATGGTTTTCATACATCAAATTATAGTTGTAAGGCAACATTCTATAACGCAACCTAATCGCATCTTGTGCTAATTTCTTTGCTTTTTCACTTCTAAACACTGGCTCACTAGGCACGTCCTCTTGTGCATGTGGTCTAAATATGGGTTGAAAAACACCGTACTGTAACCAACGTGCATAAAGTTCGTCGTCGAGGTTGGCACCAGCAAATCCACCCAAGTCGCTGTGCATATAGGCGATGCCCTGCATTCCCATTTGAAGGGATATTTCGGGCTGTGGTTGCAGACCTCCCCAACTGCGACTAACATCGCCGGTCCATGGCACCATTCCGTAGCGCTGAGACCCAGAGTAGCCAGCACGCATTAAAATGAAAGGTCTTAGGTTAGGTTTTGCTTCTAGACTGGCTTCTTGCACTAGTCTTGCCCAATCATGACCATAGATATTATGAACCTCATCCGCAGAACCTGTTTCGTGTTGCACCCAACCAGGATGCACTTCGGGTTCGCCCAAGTCTCCCCAAAATCCGGTTACGCCTTTATTCGCCAAATCTTTGTAAATATCCTTAAACCAATTAAAGCCTTCCTTCTTGTAAATGTCTACGATTCCTGTGTTTCCAAAATAGAAATCATAGCGTGCAGGGTTACCAACACTGTCTTTGGCTAAAATGTTCTTTTCAACAGCCTCATTCCAACGTTTAGAAGTTGTTAAAATAAAGGGCTCGGTAATCAGTACGGTTTCAACATTTTTTTGTCTTAAATCTGAAATCATCTGGTCTGGATCTGGGAATGAATCTCTAAAGAATTCGAGATTACCCATGGTGCCTTTAATTTCTTTTCCAAACCAATAAAGGTCTAGGATAATAGCGTCCACAGGAATTTCTTCGTCTTGAAATTTCTTTATGGTATTTATGGTTTCGTCTTGTGAGTGATACCCAAAACGACTTGAAAAATTACCCAATGCCCAACGTGGTAACATGGGCTGTTTACCTGTTAGATCGGTATAATTATTTATGAGATCGTACCATGAATCTCCAACGACAATTTGATAAGTTTTTCGGCCCGATATTGTTTCGTAAGTAAGTGTATTGTTTTTTTTACTGTCTAAATCTAAATAACCAATTCGTGCATTATCGAAATGGATCATGTATTTTTTTGATGATAGCACAATGGGCATGGTGTAATTCATCAATTCACTATGTGTTTGGTAACCATAGTGCGCCCTATTGAATAATGGCAACCGATAACCACGGCGATTCATTCCTAAAGCTCTTGCGCCTCCTCCATATAAAACTTCGTCGGCAGTAATATTAAACTCGATCTTTTCAGTTTCGTCAGCGACAATATTACCCTGAACTAACTCCATGGGTTCGTGCGCACTTTTAAAGTAACCGCGCTTTTCAGAAATTATAGATTCTCCGTTGTACGTATATTTTATTTGGAAGGGTTCTGTTGTAATTGTTACCTTTAGAACATCACTACCGAAACTTATGTCCTTACCCTTGTATTTATAGGATGTTTTAATTTTTTCTGGTTGCATTATTACGGCATGCGAATCTGTATCTAAGTCTTCACCATTAGGGATAAACGTTGTTTGAAGAATCTCTTTCGAAAAAAACTGAAACTCATATCTCCCATCATTGGTCGTTACTGAAAACAGCCCACCTTCTTCATTATGAGATTTATAAATTCGATCTGCATTCTGTGCATTAATCGACACTACAAGTAGCAGTGCTATGTAAAGAAAAGTTTGTTTCATTTTAAAATTTTAAAGACCCCACAGATTCACCATACCCACGGGGTCTAAGATTAGCTATTAATCTTTACCTAATAAGAATACCAAAGGTTCATCGAGTCTTTGATTCCATGAATTTTCTGAATGATCGGTATCCTCGAAAAATATATTTTTTGAATCGGCTTCAGTATACCCTTTAGCTTCAAGAATTTCATCAACTCTAGGGGCATGTTGCGGGTAATATTGATCTAGTGTTTTGTTGCCATAATCAAAGTAGGCCTTATGTTTTCCCGCTTGCGGAAACTTCACAGACATATATTTGAAAATAGCATCTGGATAAGGATTATTAGACTGAGGTCTTGCACCAACCCAATGTGTAGATAAACAAGCTGCACCTCCAAATACATCTGGATATTCAGATATCGCGTACATCGACATTAAGCCTCCCATACTAGAGCCCATAACAAAGGTATTGGACTGATCAGTATGAACTGAGTACTGCCCGTCTATTAGTGGTTTTAGCTCTTCAACAATGAATTTCAAATAGTTATCACCATTGAGGTCAAAATCCTTCTTCCCTGCAATATCTGCCAATGATTCTTTGGTGTACTGATCGATATAATCAAAAGCTTTTTGTGGAAATAGATCTTGCCAACGTATATCTGAAATATTGTGGATGGCAACTACTATAAAATCCTTGGTTTTACCTTCAGACATTAATTGACTTGCCCATTCGTCTACCTTCCATTCTTGTTTATTCCAAGTAGTTTCGGCATCAAATAACATTTGCCCATCGTGCATGTAGAGTACTGCATATTTCTTGTCTTCGGAATAGTTATCCGGTAGCCAAACATCTACAGGTCTTGACGTGATATATTTTGAAGGCAGACTGTCTAATCTAGCGAGCTTTCCACTGGCTAACTTCGCCGTATTCACTGGCACGAAATTATGTGCCAATTCTGAAGTTTTTGCTTCTATACTAACATCCGTTTCTTCTGTTTTTTCATTCTTGCATGAACTAAGAATCAGGCAACAACAAATAACCAATACTAATTTTTTCATACTTAAAGTTTTGTAGTTAGTATGGTAACACCTTTAGAATCTAAATCCATCACCTCACCCCATTTTATAGTTTCACCAGTAATAATATTTTTAAGTGTTTTTCCTTTCAGACCCATCTCTTTTTGATAATTAAGATCGATCGTAATAATTTCTTCGTTCTTATTCAGAATTAAAACTACGGTCTCGTCACCTAAAGTTCTGTACATAAAATACGTCCCAACAAAAGGCGCAAAATGAACGGTTTTACCCTCGTGAATTGCCTTACTATTTTTTCTATAATTGAAGAGTTTTGAGATAAACGATTGCATATCTTTTTGCTCATCTGTTAGACCTTCACCGGTGAATGCATTTACGGCATCACCTTGCCAGCCACCAGGGAAATCTGTTCTAATTAGACCGTGATCTCCAGGTTTCTCAAAATCGTTCATCAAAATTTCAGTACCGTAATACATTTGAAAAATTCTAGGCATCATGGCGTAGGTTGCCATCGCCATTTTAGTATTCTCGATATCGCCATTCAATTGTGTGAAAATACGGCTCATATCATGGTTATCTGGAAATACCATAATATCCTTTGGGCTTGGATAATGGAAATCATTTGCAAGACCTTCATAGATCTTTACTAATCCTTTATCCCAAGATTCCGGCTCGTTTAATGCTTCAACAACTTTTCGTTGCATTGCAAAATCCATTGTTGATCTCAAATTTGAGTCATAGCCATCCTTATTGTTTGCACCTTCTTGCCAGTACCCTATCAATAATGGATTATAACTCCATTCTTCTCCAACAATGCTAAAGTTTGGGTATTCCGTCATAATGGCTCCGGCCCAATCAGACATAAATTGTTTATCTGGATAAGGATAAGTGTCTTGACGAATGCCATCTAGCTGGGCGGTTTCGATCCACCAAATACTATTCTGAATAATATATTTCGCCATAAAAGGATTGCGCTGATTTAAATCGGGCATTGTTGCAACAAACCAACCTTCGTTGTTACCCTTACGATCTGCTTCGGAAGCGTATATATCTTGATTAGTGGTACGTCTATGATTAGAGTTTATGGTGTATTCATTACCCCAATTCTCAATATTGTCTTCATAATTCTCCTGAAGGTTTAGCCAATCTTTAAATGGCAGATCTTTCATCCACCAATGGTACAGACCACAATGATTTGCTACTTGGTCCATTATCAGCTTCATTCCCTTTTCTTTCAGTTTTGCTGAAAGAGCCTTGTACTCTTGAAGCGTCCCAAATCTAGGATCAATCTGATACAAATCTGTGACGGCATAGCCATGATAAGACCCTTGCTTCATATCGTTGGTTAGCAATGGCTGAGGCCATAACGCTGTAAATCCTAGATCGTGGATGTAATCTATGTGGTTAGTAACACCTACTATATCACCGCCATGTCTTGCGTAATCATCATCTCTGTTTATTGTGCGCTCTTGCAACTGGGAACCACTCTCAATTTCTAATGGAGAATCATTTTCTGTGTTGCCATTAACAAAGCGATCTGGTGTAATGAGATAGATGGCATCAGAACTATTAAAACCAACGTAATCTTCTGGAGATTTCAAACGTTCTTTGAGTTCGTAAGTTTGCGTTAACTCAGATCCATCCTCTTTCTTAAAAATGATATTGAATTTTCCTGCCTTAGCGTTTTCTGAAATCTGAAGATCTAAAAACAAGTAATTAGGACTATCAGCCTTGTGGGCTTCAACCAACTTAATGCCTGAATGTGATATTTCAGGAGTAGTGGCTCCAATATTTTCATGCCTTACTAAAAGTTGAAGATCTTTATTTTCAAAACCAACCCACCAATATGGTGGTTCAATTTTTTCAATGTCGTTGACTTCAGCAACGGGTTCATCTGAAGTACCATTAGTATTTGACGACTGCTCTTTACAAGACATCAAAAAAACTAATAGAAATGCTGTTATTGTTCTAATTGTATTCATACTACTATGATTTTAATGTTCTTGATTTGGAGCAATCAAATACGCTATACTGTCACCAAATTATTCGGTGAGATTGTAATGGCATTACCATTGACTAGAATTTCTAATTCATCGTCTCCTTCTAATTCAAAATGGGTATGTCCTTGGCAAACATTGACCTTTATGATCTGATGTCTAAAGTTCACTTTAAAAGAATATGCTTCCCACTGCTCAGGTATTTTCGGCTCGAAACTGAGCATGTTATCTTTTACACGCATTCCGCCAAAACCTTCAACAATACTCATCCAAGTACCCGCCATTGATGTGATATGTAGACCTTCATGAACTTCATGATTATAATCATCTAGATCTAATCGCGATGTTCTTAAATAGAAAGTGTAAGCCTGTTCCATTCGATCTAACTTCGCTGCCTGTATACTATGAACACAAGGAGATAATGAACTTTCATGAACTGTAAATGGTTCATAGAAATCAAAATGACGTTCTAATTCTTCAACACTGAAATGATCTTCAAAAAAGTAGAAGCCTTGAAGAGTATCTGCTTGCTTTATGTAAGGTGAACGCAAGATTCTATCCCACGACCACTTCTGATTGATAGGTCTTTGAGATTTATCGAGATCAGAAACTGTAATTAATTCTTTGTCTAAAAAGCCGTCTTGCTGCAAATACACATTGTGTTTTTCAGAAAACGGGAAAAACATATTATCAGCCACTTTAGACCAGTCTTTTATTTCCGCTTTCGACAATTTAGCCTTGTGCATCACACGCGTATAATCGTTGGCATATTCAGATTCTACACGCTTAATATTTTCAATAGCATAATTGATACACCATTGCGCAATGTAATTAGTGTACCAGTTGTTGTTTACATTATTCTCATATTCATTTGGACCGGTAACACCTAGAATCACATACTTATTCTTATCGGTAGAGAATGTTGCTCTTTGGTGCCAGAAACGGGCAATGGCAATAAGAACCTCGAGACCCATTTGTGGAATGTAGCTGTAGTCTCCTGTAAAGCGATAGTAATTGAAAATAGCAAACGCAATGGCACCATTTCTATGAATTTCTTCAAATGTAATTTCCCATTCGTTGTGGCATTCTTCACCATTCATAGTTACCATAGGATACAATGCCGCACCATTGGTAAATCCTAATTTCTCGGCATTTTCAATAGCCTTTTCTAGATGCTTATATCTGTAGGTCAGTAAGTTTCGAGCTACGCTCTGATCCTTGGTCGCCATATAAAATGGAATACAATAGGCTTCGGTATCCCAATAGGTACTACCTCCATATTTTTCACCTGTAAATCCTTTCGGGCCAATATTTAATTGTGGATCCGTCCCTAAATAAGTTTGGTTAAGATGGAAAATATTAAAACGAATACCTTGCTGCGCCTTTACATCGCCATCAATTGTAATGTCTGCCATGTCCCAGATCTTTGCCCAAGCTTCTTTCTGATGCTTCAGTAAGGCTTCAAATCCTGTCTTGGTAGCTTTATCCAGTACTTTCTTTGCAGCGGTAACTAGCTCGTACTTATCATGATTTCGGTCTACAGTATAACCACCAAATTTATGAATCGTGTACGTTTCGTTTTGCTTCACGTTATAACTATAACCAAAGGCAGCGCTATTAGAATCAGCACTAATGTTTGGTTCAATCATCACAGTTTTTCCATCTATAAAAACGCGAGACTCCATAAAGGTACAGGTGTAAAAATCTGTCTTCATGGTCTTAGCCTGAATGAATGCCTGATTGTTTTCATGGCTCACATTCAAGGTGTCCCAGAACTTGTCGTCCCAGTTGGTGTCTTCGTTTGTAATTCCACTATCTAGGTAAGGACGATAGGTAACTTTGGCATCAGAATTTAAAGGCTTAACATTATAATTGATGACACCTAATTCATCCATGTCTAAACTTAAAAAACGCTTTACAAAGACTTCAACCTTAATGTCACTTTGAAGTGTCGCAACGAAGCTTCGAGACAACCAACCTTCTTTCATGTTGAGTTCTCTTCTGAAATTTTCAATCTTTTTACATGTATGAAGGTCTAAGGCTTCATCGTTCACAAAAACATTGATGCCTATCCAATTTGGTGCGTTTAACACTTTTGCAAAATACTCTGGATAACCATTTTTCCACCAGCCCACACGGGTTTTATCTGGATAGTAAACACCGGCAATATAACTACCTTGAAACGTAGGTCCTGAGTATTTTTCTTCAAAATTTGCACGCTGCCCCATGGCACCGTTTCCGAGACTGAATAAGCTTTCTGAAGCTTTTACATTATCTGGATCAAATCCTTCTTCTAAGATCGACCAATCATTGGGTATGATATAATCTAAATTCATTGATATTCTTATTTGAAGGCATCGTTCTGCCTTCTATGTTTTAATTATTGATTAACGATTTAATAAAATCATCAGAGATTTCAGTAAAATCTTTAAACACGTATTGTGCATGTCCCAGCACATCTTCACTTCCTATGCCAATTGAAATCATATTGGCAACATTTGCGGCTTCAACACCGGCTACAGAATCTTCAAATACAATGCAATCTTTAGGGTTGACACCAAGTTGTTCTGCAGCGATCAAGAAAACTTCAGGATCTGGCTTTGCTTTGCTTACGTCATTACCATCAACGATGGCATCGAATGCTGATTTTAGATTCACCTGATCTAAGATCGTTCGTGCATTTTTACTCGCTGAACCAAGTGAAATGGCTTGTTGTTCTTCCTTCAAAAGCTGAAGTACTCTTGGAACATCGGGCAGAATTTCATCTTCATCCATATTGGAAATATGATTGAGATAATCTTCATTTTTTGCCGCCATCAAACCTTTGAATTGTTCGTCAGTAAGCGTCTTGTTTCCCCAAGACAATATTTTTTCGAGGGACTTAACACGACTAACGCCTTTGAGTTGTTCGTTTTCTTCCTCTGTAAAATCGATGTCTAAACTATTTGCCAGTTTCTTCCATGCCAAATAGTGATATTTTGCTGTATCTACGATGACACCATCTAGATCAAATATGAAGCCTTTTTTAGTCATTTAATATTAATTAATGGGAGTAGATACGACTTCATCATCAACATCTTTAACTCTAGAAACTAAGAGTGCGGCAATGATAAATGAAATACCACTTAACACTAAAGCGAAAATTGGTTTATCATTATATAAGTATTTCACCATTGGCCCTCCAATGAGCGCGTTCAGAATTTGTGGTAGAACAATAAAAAAGTTGAAAATACCCATATAAACGCCCATTTTTCTTGCTGGAATTGAGCCTGCGAGGATGGCATAAGGCATTGCCAAAATACTAGCCCAAGCGATACCCACACCAAACATTGATAATATCAACCAGTTTTTATCTGGTAATACATAAAGTGACAAGAGTCCAACGGCTCCAACGATCAAAGACATAGAGTGTGTCTTTTTACGCCCAATCTTTTTTGCGATTGCTGGCAGAAAAAAGGCATATACTGCTGAAACTGCGTTATAAACCCCAAACAATATACCAACCCAATCACCTGCATCTTGAAATCCTTTACTATGTGTGTCCGTAATATCTAGGCCATAAATATGTGAGGCAATGGCTGGTGTGGCAAAAACCCACATTCCGAATAATCCGAACCAAGAAAAGAATTGTACCCATGCTAATTGACGCATTGTATCGGGCATTTTTGCGAAATCGGAAAAAATATTCATCAAACTCGAAGATTCTTCTTCCGGTTCAACCTCACCCGAAGCAGCGTGAATTAAAGCCATCTCCTCTGGAGAATATTCCTTTGTTGTAGTAACTGTAACAAGGATACTTCCTATTAACACTGCTGCACCAATAAAAAATGATAGTAATAAATTCAAAGGAACTTCACCTGCTATAGCCTCGTTTGTAACACCAAACCAATTTGTTAAAACATAAGGCAGCCAAGATCCTACCACAGCGCCAATTCCTATTAACACAGTTTGAACACTAAAACCTAAAGTTCGTTGGTCTGCAGGAAGCACATCAGCTACTAATGCTCTGAATGGTTCCATAGCCACATTAAAAGAGGCATCCATAATCATCAACATTCCGGCACCAACCCATAAGGCAGGCATATAAGCCGTAAACATATCAGAATTTGGCATTAAAATTAATCCAATTGAGGCTAATATAGCACCAACTAAGAAGTATGGTCTTCGCCTTCCTAATTTGGTCCAGGTTTTATCACTGTAATGACCAATAATAGGCTGAACTATTAATCCAGTTAATGGTGCAACAATCCAAAACCATGATAACTCGTGAACATCGGCACCAAAAATTTGAAGTATTCTACTGGCGTTAGCATTTTGAAGGGCAAAACCCATCTGAACTCCCAAGAAACCGAAACTTAAATTCCAAATTTCCCAAAAGCTTAATCTACGCTTTTCCATGAAATAGTATATCTATTTAAGTTAATACTATTCTGACAAGCTATGCTTATCAAAACCTATGTGTAGAAGTGAAAATATAGGTTTTGATTCTGGGGTTAAAGATATAAAAGATTTTAAAACGGCAATGTTAAATTTCTATTTGGTGGATTCTCGCTCCACTAAATCAGTAGCAATAACAATGGTTTGAAAGGATTCTTCTTCGGTATCGTATTCCTTCTCGAGTTTGTCAATTAAGAGGTCGGCTGCGCGCTCACCCATTTGCTCTGCATGCTGACTAACCGTTGTTAAACCAGGTGTAGCATGCTTTGAAAGCACGCCATCTGTAAAGCCAATCACCTGAACATCATTTGGTATGTCTAAACCTAATTTGCGCGCCACCTTCATTGCAGAAAGGGCATAAAGTTCGTTGACTGCAAAAACACCATCAATGTCTTTATTCGACGTAAACAATTGTTCTATTTCATTTTCGAGCATGTCTAAATGCGATTCAAAATCAAAAGTATCATCGATCTTCAATATCAATTGTGCCTTTGGTACCATTTTATGTTCTTGCAAGGCTTCGAGATAACCCTGAGTTCGGAGTTTTCCAACACTCACATAATCTTTGGTAGTGATCAGAGCTATGGACTCGCATCCATTTTGAATTAATTTTTCAACTGCATTCTTTGCTCCATTAAGATCGTCAACTATCACCTTATCACAATTGATCTCTGAAACAACCCTATCAAACATCACAATGGGCATCCCTTGGCTCATGGTTTCATTGAAATGGTGAAAGTCTTGCAACTGCTGTGTCTCTTTCGAAATTGAAAGTATGAAACCATCAATACTACCATTTGCTAGCATTTCCATATTAATGACCTCCTTCGAGAAAGATTCATTAGACAAACCAATGATAACATTATAACCTCTGTTGTTGGCGACAGTCTCAACACCGCGAATAACCTTTGAAAAGAAATGGTGTACGATCTCAGGAATGATAATACCTATAGTATTTGTTTTTCGGTTTTTTAAACTAAGGGCAATATTATTAGGCCTGTAGTTATATAATTTAGCAAAGGCCTGAACTTTTTGTTTGGTATCATCGCTAATCTCTGGACTATTTCTTAAAGCCTTGGAAACAGTTGAAATAGAGACATCTAATTCTTTGGCAATTTGTTTGAGGGTAATTTTTCGCTTCATATTCAGTTAACATTAGGGAGCTATTGAGACCAATATAAGTGAATTTTCATATCTAAGGAATTTTTGACTTCACAATTTTAACATCCCCAAATTGACAATTTCTTAATTTTTTACTAATTTTCCTTCGCTATGATTAATCTCCAAAAAGTTTTTAACACGAAAACGTTTTCGTGATTTTCGTCATACAATTTAACATAATTTTTACATAGATTTAACCCGAGAAGTGAAAATATAGATCAATTAACTAAAGCAATTAATTTAAAATTATTGTATGAAAACATTCTTAAATGCTGTATTAATCTGTTTAATTATGATACCTGCAGCAATGTTTGCACAAACGCAAGTTTCAGGTACGGTTACAGATCAGGCAGACGCTATGCCTTTACCAGGGGTTAACATCCTGATTAAAGGAACTTCTAGAGGTGCATCAACAGATTTTGATGGTAAATTTACCATAGAAGTAAGTCAAGGAGAAACTATTGTTGTTTCTTACGTGGGTTATAGAACCCAAGAAATCATTTACGCTGGCCAAGCTACAATCGATGTTGCTCTTGTTGAAGACGCAGCACAATTAGATGAGGTTGTACTTATTGGTTATGGTTCTACAACTAAGCAAGATGCTACCGGGGTTGTTGAGCAAGTAAGTGCAGAAGAATTTAATAAAGGTGCCATTGTAGCACCTCAACAACTTATTGCAGGTAAAGCTGCCGGTGTACGTGTTACACCAGGAGGCGGTGCAGCCGGTGAAGGTGGAGAAATTAGAATTCGTGGTGGTGCTTCTTTATCAGCATCTAACGCTCCTCTTATCGTAATCGACGGTTTACCAATTGACCAGAGAGGTGGTGCACAGGGTAGCCGTAACGCCTTAAACGCAATTAACCCAGAAGACATTAAAGATTTTGTGGTTTTAAAAGACGCATCTGCAACGGCTATTTATGGTTCGAGAGCATCTAATGGTGTTATCTTAATTACTACCAAAAAAGGTCGTGCGAATCAACCATTAAAATTAGAGTACGGTTTACAAGTATCTACAAGACGTGTAGCCAATACTGTTGATGTTTTAAATGCTGATCAATACAGAACTATTGCCTTAGCTAATGGTGTTGACCCATCAGAGTTAGGTGATGCAAACACAGATTGGCAAGATGAACTTTTCACTACAGGTGTTGGTGCTATTCACAATATCACTGCAACTAAGGGTTATGAAAATTTCAATTTCAGAATCAATTTCAACCATGCTTCACAAGAAGGTCCACTTCAGGATTTATATGAAAGAAATGGTTTAAATACATCTTTCGAACATCGTTTCTTAGATAACGATTTAAAATTGACTTTAATCGCTAAAGTTGTTAGAGATGAGTTTGACTATGAAAATGGTAGAGCATTAGGTGAAGCTGTACGTTTCAATCCTACCTTACCTATTAGAGATGAAAACGGAGCATTTACGCAATATGGTCCTGGTGCACCATTAGCACCTTCAAATCCATTATGGAGTATTGCCAATGAAAACTTTACAAGTAGACAAACAATCGACAGAGTTATTTCAAACTTTAATATTGACTACAGATTCTGGTTCTTACCTGAATTAAAATTCAATCTTAATGCGGGTATCGATTATGCTGAAAACGAAGGTTTCCGTTTTGATCGAGCAAATCCAAATAACCCAGATGCATTTGATACTAATGAGATTTCTAGTGGTTTAAACAGAAACACCAACTTAGATTTCACATTCAATTACAAAAAAGATATTGAATCTATAAACACTAAAGTAGACCTTATGGTAGGTCATGCTTTCCAGGAATTCTATATTCAATCCTTTGTAGACAGACAGTCTAACATTACACTTGTTGATACTGATATCAATAGAAATGCACTTGAGTCTTACTTTGCCAGAGCAAGTTTTGATATTGCTGATAAATACTTAGTATCTGCAATTATTAGAACTGATGGTTCTTCAAGATTCTCAGAAGATAATCGTTGGGGTACATTCCCAGGTTTATCTGTAGGTTGGAAAATTATGAACGAATCATGGATGGAAGATTCATTCTTCTCAAATCTTAAGATTAGAGGTGGATGGGGTGTTACCGGACAGCAAGAAATTGGTGAAAACTACGGTTTCTTAGGAGTTTATACACCTTCAAGAAATGATGCCGCAAACATTCAGTTTGGTTTCGTTCCTGGTACTGAAGATCCAAGATTTATTCAAACAATTCGTCCACAAGGTTTTGATAGTAATATCAAATGGGAGGAAACAACGCAGTATAACGCTGGTATCGATTTCGGATTCTTTAACAACCGATTAACTGGTACTATTGACGGTTACTACAGAGAAACTGATGACTTATTATCATTTGTACCTGTACCTGCTGGTGCAAACCTTACTGATTTACTTTTAACAAACATTGGTTCTGTTACAAGTAGAGGTTTAGAGATCGCTTTAAACGGTGTGATCGTTCAGAATGATAATTTTAACTGGGATTCTAATTTCAATATCACATTCCAGGAGCAAGAAATTACGCGTTTAAGTTTAAATGACGCTGCTGGTTTCCAACAACAAGTTGGAGGAATTTCTGGTGGTGTTGGTAACAACATTCAGTTATTCAAGCCTGGTTTCGATCCTACAACATTCTTTGTGTTTAGACAAGTTTATGACGATCAAGGAAATCCAATCCAAGGTGCTTACGTAGATGTAAATGGTGACAACCAAATTACTGAAGCAGACAGACAGCCATACAAAAAGGCTACTCCTGATGCATTCTTCGGATTTACAAACAGCTTTAGCTATAAGAATTTAGACCTGAACTTTACCTTTAGAGGTTCTGTTGGTAATCATGTATACAACAACAATGCATCAGACACAGGTAACTTAAATTCAATTACAAACCAACCTGGTTATATTGCTAACGCACATGCTAGTTTCTTAGATACGAACTTTAGTAGCCAAGAATTATTTTCAGACTACTATATAGAGCGTGCTGACTTCGTGAGATTAGATAACATTTCATTAGGATACACAATTCCTTTTGATAAAATTACTTTAAGAACTTCACTTACAGCAACTAATGTATTTGTAATTACTGATTACAGCGGATTAGATCCTGAAATCAGTAATGGTATTGAAAATAGCCCATATCCTAGAACTAGAGATATTGTATTGGGTCTTAACTTAACATTCTAAAAAAAACGATGAAAACTAAATATTTAAATTTTAAAGCTATGATGAAAAGAACGACAGTGTTTCTATGCGTTGCATTCTTAAGCTTGGTAGTGGTACAATCTTGTGCCGACCGCTTAGAATTGCAGCCTGAAGATGAGAGACTTGTTGGTGATGCTGCTTTCGAAGATCCAGCTGCTTATGAAGAGTTCCTCGGTAAATTATATGCCGGGATTTCATTGAGTGGACAGGAAGGACCAGCGGGTTCACCAGATTTAGCAGGTCTCGATGAAGGGTTTTCCAATTACCTAAGATTGTATTGGAAAATGCAAGAACTTACAACCGATGAGGCAATTATCGGATGGAATGACGGAACTATACAAGATTTACATAATCAGGTATGGACGTCTGGTAACGAGTTTATTCGTACCATGTACAGTAGAATTATGTATCAAGTTGCACTTTGTAACGAATACTTAAGACAAACTACTGATGGTAAATTAGACAGCAGAGGTGTTGGCGCTGATTTAAGAGCTGAAATTCAGATCTATCGCGCAGAAGCTAGATTCTTACGTGCTTTGTCTTACTGGCATGCAATGGATTTATTTGCTAATCCACCTTTCGTGACGGAACAAGATCCTATTGGAGCATTTTTACCGCCACAAATTCAACGCGCAGATCTTTTTGCTTATATCGAAGCTGAATTGTTAGACATTATTGACGATATGGCTCAGGCTAATGCAGATCCTGTAGTATATTATGGTAGAGCAGATCGTGCTGCTGCATGGATGCTTTTAGCTAAACTTTATCTTAATGCTGAAGTTTACACTGGTACTGCAAGATATGCTGATGCCTTAACTTATGTAAATAATGTAATCGGTGCAGGTTATTCAATTGATACCTCTATCCCATACTTCCACTCATTCTTAGCTGACAACTCAACTAATGGTGCTCAGTCTGAAGTGATTTTTACAATTCCATTTGATGGTTTAAGAACACAAGCTTTTGGTGGAATGACATTCATGACACACGCACCTGTAGGTGGAACAATGAATGACGTTGCTACTTCTTTCTTCGGAATTAATGGTGGATGGTTCGGTATTAGAACTACACCAACATTTGTGGAGTTATTCCCAGGTGAAGAGAACTCTGATGACGGTAGAGCATTAATTTGGACAGATGGTCAAAATAAAGACATCAATACAGTAAGTATGTTTACTGACGGATATGGTTTATTCAAATACAGAAATGTTGACGTAGATGGTAACCAAGGTTCTGATACCTCTGGAGATCATACTGATATCGACTTCCCAATGTTCAGATTGGCAGATGCCTACTTAATGTATGCTGAGATTGTAGCACGAGGTGCTGGTGGTGATGCCAATACTGCTGCTACTTATGTTAATATGCTAAGAGAGCGTGCTTATGGTAACACAAGTGGAAATATTTCTGCTGGTGATATTACATTAGACTTTGTTCTTGATGAACGTGGAAGAGAATTATATTGGGAAGCTCACAGAAGAACTGACCTTATTAGATTTAATAGATTCTCTGACAACGGCATTTGGCAGTGGAAAGGAGGAGTACAACCAGGTACAACTACTGAATCATTTAGAGATATCATGCCTATTCCTGAAACAGATTTAGGCTTAAACACTAACTTAGAACAAAACCCTGGATACTAATCCAACAATTAATTAATAATAAACATGAAAAAATTATCAATTATAGGCCTTTTCATCTTTGCCTTAATAAACTTTAACAGTTGTGAAATGGAAGATGACGTTGTTTTCACAACTCAAGACCCGGCTGGATTTGTATTCACCAACTCGACTTTAAATAGTTATTTATTATCACCATTAACATCAAGCAATTTAGGTGAGCGTTTTACTTGGGGCGCTGCTGATTTTGGTGTACCAACTAACGTTACTTACGAACTTCAAAGTTCTGCTGTAGGTGACTTCTCTGATGCTGAAGTTGTAGCAACAACTATCGAAAACGAAGCTGCTATGACTATTGGTCAAATGATGAATGTGGCGATGGCAGCAGGTTTAGATGCTGATCCAGATTCTCCTGCTCCAAATGTTGGAACAATCTCTGTAAGATTAAGAGCATTTGTAGGTGACGGTGGTCAGGAAGCATTTTCTGATGCATTAGTACTTAATGTTGAACTTTTAGAAGACACTGGCGGTGGCGGTGGTGGTATCACAATCGCTGAACTAGGAGTTGTAGGTTCTGGTTACAACAACTGGGGAGCATATGCTGATGGATTCTTCTACACTACTGATACTCCAGATGTATATGTAGCTTACGTTACATTAGTAGATGGTGAGATCAAGTTCAGATTAAATAACGACTGGGGAACTAACTATGGAGGTTCTGGTGGAACTTTAGAATTAGATGGTGCTAACATTGCTGTAACTGCAGGTGACTACAGAATTACAGTTGATTTAGCTAACCTTACTTATGAAATTGAGGCCTATTCTTGGGGTGTTGTAGGATCTGCATTCAACGATTGGGGTGGTGCAGGACCAGATGGTAAATTCTACTATGACTATACGACAAACACATTCAAAAAAGGTATCCGTTTAATGGATGGTGAAATGAAGGTTCGTTTCAACAACGATTGGGGATTAAACTATGGAGATACTGGAGCTGATGGAACTATCGATCAAGATGGTGACAATATTGCTGTATCTGCAGGTCACTACCTTTTAACTTTGGATTTAGTTAACGGAACAATCTCTATCGATGACACAGCTAGTGTATTTGGTGTTGTAGGTTCTGGTTTTAACGACTGGGGTGGTGCAGGACCAGATTTCTCACTAACTGAAATCCAAGAAGGAGTTTACTATGGAGATATAGTTACGCTTCTAGATGGTGAAATTAAGTTTAGAGCTAACAACGATTGGGGATTAAACTACGGTGACTCTGGTGCTGACGGTATCATTGATCAAGATGGAGATAACATTCCTTCTACTGCTGGACCTGCAAGAGTATGGTTAGATCTTAACACTGGAGAATATTCAGTATTACAATTCTAATTTCAATCTCGTTTAAATGAGATAAGCTAATATAAAAGGCATGTTGATTAATTGGCATGCCTTTTTTACAAAAAAATGTTATGAATAAAATTTTACCTTTTCTTATTACCTTCGTTACGTTTGGAGCGTTCGCTCAACAACAGACTGTAGCCTATGAAATTGATCCGTGTACCTTTACGGAAGGTGAATCCGTGACTATTACCTTCGATGGTGCTTCAATAGATGAAGCGGCCTGGGGAGTTAATAATAACCAGCTCTTTTTATGGGCATGGTCATTCGATACTAATGATCAGAATATACAAGATTGTCCTACTAATGGATCGTGGACAAATTCTAGTAGTTCTAATATGCTAACATATAATGGTGGTGCAGATGAATACAGCATCACGATTGTACCTACTACTTTTTATGGTAGAACAAACATCGGTAGAATCGGTTTTTTAGTGAAAGCACAAGACGGTTCTGGCGATAAAAAAACACAAGATATTATTGCTGAAGTTGGAGAAAGTAATTTTCAGATTAACAGATCTGCTCCTACCAGCAACACAGTTTTAATTGATTCTGGAGATACTGTAGATATCGTTGCTGAAAATACATGTGGTAACGCTAATTATGTTTTAAAAGCCAACGGTGTTACAATTTCAACACAGAACAATACAACTAGTTTTAGCTATTCAGACACAAACATCACCGTAAATAAAAACTACGAATTAGTAGTTACAGTTGGTGCTGACGAAAAAACTGAACAGTTTACAGCATTATTGAATCATAATACAACGTTCGAAATAATGCCGGAAGATTATGAAGATGGTATTAATTACGACCCTAACGATCCAACAACAGCTACATTAGTTTTATACGCCTTAAATAAGGATTTTGTATATGTAGCAGGAAGTTTCAACAACTGGCAGCCAACAAGTGCTTATGCCATGAAGAGAGACTTTACCAGAAATAATCGTTTCTGGATTACCCTTACAGGTTTAACTCCAGGACAGATAGAAACTTATCAGTATTGGGCAGTTGATGAAAATCCAATCCCAAATTCTCCAGCCTTAGTTAAAACAGCAGATCCTTACTCAACATTGGTTTTATCACCATTTGATGATCCTTTTATCCCTTCAGAATCATATCCTAATTTACCAACTTATCCAGATGGACAAGAGCGTGAAGTGACCGTATTACAAACAGGTCAGACTCCATATGATTGGCAAGTGACTAATTTTCAAAAACCGAAAAAAGAAGATCTAATCATTTATGAGGTACTCATTAGAGATTTCGATAGCGGAAGAAACTACCAAGATCTTATCGATCGTATCGACTATTTTAAAAATCTTAATGTGAATGCTATTCAGCTTATGCCTGTAATGGAATATGAAGGCAATGAAAGCTGGGGTTATAATACCTCATTCCACATGGCATTAGATAAGTTCTACGGAACTGAAGACAAGTTCAAAGAATTTGTTGATCTATGCCATCAAAATGGAATTGCAGTTATCTTAGATTTAGCTATTAACCATGCATTCGGCAGAAACCCTATGGTTCGCTTATGGATGGATGACGCTGATGGCGATGGATGGGGAGGACCAAGTTCTGAAAACCCTTACTTCAATACAGTACCATTACATAGCTACAATGTAGGTTCTGATTATGACCATTCTAATTCATTCACAAGAGCCTATACTAAACGTGTAGTTAAGCATTGGGTTGAAGAATTCAAAATTGATGGTATTCGTTGGGATCTTACCAAAGGATTTACTCAAAACTGTAGTGCTAATGATGAAGGTTGCACCAATGGTTACCAACAGGACCGTGTAGACGTTCTAAGAGAATATGCTGACTACTCTTGGTCTTTAGATCCTAATCATTATGTAATTTTTGAGCACCTAGGAAGTGAAAATGAAGAGAAAGAATGGGCAAACTACCGTTTTAACGAAGGTAAAGGAATTATGATGTGGGGTAAAATGACAGACCCTTACAATGAACTTACTATGGGACAGAACGGTAACAAAAACATAAATGGTATCGGACATAAGTCTAGAGCTTCTTTCCAAGGCCCAAGAGTTGTAGGTTATCCTGAAAGTCATGACGAAGAGCGTTTAATGTATAAGAATCTTGCATTCGGTAACACTAGTAATGGTGGTCATAATGTTCAAAATCTAAATACGGCGTTATCAAGAATGTCTGCTCTTGCCGCTGTATCTGTTATGGTACCAGGTCCAAAAATGATTTGGCATTTTGGAGAACTCGGTATGGAGAATTCGATATTTACTTGTACAAACGGTACAACTAATTTCCCAGGTGATAGTGATGGTAATGGCGACTGTAAATTAGACACTAAGCCACAACCACAATGGACTAATAACTGGTTAACAGATGCTATTAGAGGTCAGGTATACCAAGACTGGGCTAATCTTCACTTGCTAAAAACTGAGGAGCCAGTGTTTGAAGGCGACTATAACATGACTTCTGGTGATTTTACACCACGAATCGACATTTTTGATACCAGTATTCCAACAAATGAGCTGAGAAATGTGATCATTCTAGCCAACTTTGACGTAACTACTAGAAGTGTAAGTACAAACTTCCCAGGAGGCGTAACGTCAACTTGGTACGACTTAATGGATCCAACTGGAAATACAACTGTAGACAATTCTACAACATCGCTTTCAATTCCGGCAGGTCAATTTAGAATATTAGGAAATCAGCCTTCAAATGTGTTAAGTGTTGCTGATGAAACCTTCTCTAATTTCACAATTTATCCTAATCCAACGCGCACATCATTTAGTGTTAGCACTAATGTTTCAAACGTTGAGATTTATGATCTAACAGGAAAAATGGTGAAAGCATATCAAGGTGATTTTACAAGAACAGATGCATTCGATATTTCTAGTCTAAATACAGGAATGTATATCGTAAAAGTTGAAAATGATAGTAACCAAACTATGACAACTAAGTTAGTCAAGCTCTAATTATAAAGTGTTATTTGAGCTAAAAAAGGCTTCTCAGTGAGAAGCCTTTTTTTTATAGTAATTCTTTCAAAGTTTGTGCAGCAGATTCGGCTGTTATATCACGCTGTGGACTTGCAAACATCTCATAGCCTACCATAAACTTCTTCACAGTGGCACTCCTTAAAAGAGGTGGATAAAAACTCATATGCCAATGCCAATGTTCATGGTTTGAATTATTTGTCGGCGCTTGATGTATTCCGCTTGAATACGGAAATGAACAGTTAAACAGCTTATCGTACACCTTAGTAACGACTGAAATTACCTCCGCAAATTGAATGGTCTCAGTTGGTTTTATCTCAGTGATATTTGTTTGATGTGCCTTGGGTAGAATCATAATTTCATAAGGCCATATCGCCCAGAATGGCACCAATGCTACAAAGGATTCGTTCTGAAATACAATCCGATGATTAAGCTTCAATTCTTGATCTAAATAAGCCGCCAACATTGATTTTTTATTGCTTTTGAAATAATTCAGTTGGCTCCTATCCTTTTTAATCACCTCATTTGGTAAACTATGCTGACTCCATATCTGTCCGTGCGGATGCGGATTACTGCATCCCATTATTTCACCCTTATTCTCAAAGATCTGAACATAATTAATGAAGTCATTCTGACCCAGATTTTCATACTCCGTTTGCCACGCCAAAATCACTTTTTCAATATCTTCTTTAGACATTTGTGCCAGGCTCTTAGAATGATCAGGGCTAAAACAAACAACTTTACATATTCCGGTTTCGGTTTCGGCTTTTATAAGACCATCATTGAAACTTTCTTTTTCTGTATGTTGCGTGAGGGCTGCAAAATCATTTTCAAATATAAAAACGTCAGTATATTTAGGATTTACAGCGCCATTAGCTCTAGTGTTTCCAGGACATAAATAACAATTGGGGTCGTACGTTGGTCTTTCACCTTTAGCTTGCTCCTCTTGTTTGCCTTGCCATGGTCGTTTTGTTCGGTGAGGCGATACCAACACCCATTCTTCGGTAAGAATATTAAAACGTCTGTGTGATAAATTATTTAGGAATGATTTCATATGCTTACATTTTTACTACTCGGGTACCATCACTTAATTTCACTTTATGAATACTGCAGGTTCTATCAAACTTCCGTTGATATAAATTTGAAATTGATTTTTGAAATTCTTCCGAATTCGATTTCAATACCAAATTAATGGTACAGCCTCCAAATCCACCGCCAACCATCCGAGCTCCAACTACATAATTCATTTGCTTTGCTTCTTCAATTAAGAAATCGAGCTCCTTGCAACTTACTTGATACATTGTACTTTGACCATGATGTGACAGATATAGTAATTGGCCAACTTGCTCAATATCATTTTGCTTCAACAACTTTTTGCATTCTACAACGCGATCATTCTCCTCAAGGACATAAAGCCCTTTTTGATAATCGGCATTGGAAATTTTAGATTTTAGCGTTTCAAGTTCTTCAAAAGTGACGTCGCGCAAGGATAATTTATTTAATTGGTGTGCAATTTTATGGCAGACCTCGTAGCGTTCATTATAGGCACTTTCCGCCAGGGCGTGCTTCACGTTTGAATTTACCAAAAGGATATCATAGGCATTGAGATCGATAAATACTGGTTCAGATTGAAGCGATTCACAATCTAAAAATAAAGCGTGGTCTTCTACACCAAACATACTTGCAAACTGATCCATAATACCACATTTAACACCAACATAATTGTGTTCTGCTTTTTGCGACACATGGATGAGTTCCATTTTAGACAACCCTAGTTGAAACAATTCATTTAATCCAAAAACCAAACTATTTTCTAGAGCTGCAGACGATGACAAACCAGATCCTACAGGAATATCGCCTTTAAACACACAATTAAAATTAGTGATGTTCGGATTGACCTTCATTAGTTCAGCGATAACGCCGATAATGTAGTTTTTCCAGGTTGGTGCTTCAATTCGATTGAGATTTTTAAGATCAACTTCTAAAGTCTCCTTCATATCTACTGAAACAATAGTTGAATGCGCATTTTCACTTTTACTGATCATTAAAGCAATCCCTTTATCTATGGCAGCAGGAAACACAAAGCCATTATTATAATCGGTATGTTCACCTATCAGATTAATTCTACCTGGTGAAAAAACCATAAGTGCTTCACCTTCAAACTCAGCTTGAAATTTTTCTTTAACAGTATGTATTAATTCATAATTCATCAGGCGAAATAGACATAAATGGCAATTACAAAAACAACAATTGCAATACTTGCGGTCTTCACATATTTCCAAGGTGTAATATCAACTTGCTCCGTGTAGGTCATTTCAAATGGTTCAGATTTTGGTCGAAGCTTACCAATAATGAGCATGATGATTATGTTGAGCACAAATAGAATAGCCATAATATCCAAGAAGTGCGGATAGGCCTTTGCTTCAACCAGTGCTAATGCCGATTCAGAGGTGATGCCACTAGACTTGGCCTTATCCAAAGCCTTTTCTACAAAATAAGGTTGCAAAAAGAACTGACTGATTATGTAAAATAAACATCCTGTAATGAGTCCGATCTTAGCAGCAATAGCCGGAACGCGCTTAGTGAAATAGCCAACAACAATGATCGTTAAAATAGGTATACTATAAATACCGTTGACCTCTTGAAGGTAATCGAACAAGCTTCCGGCATTTTCTATCAATGGGGCGATAAACATAGATAGAAAGGCCAAAACAATTCCGAATATCTTGCCGTATTTCACTGTGGTTTTATCATCAGCTTCTTTATTGATATGTTGCTTGTAAACGTCTAAGCCAAAAAGTGTAACTGAACTATTCAACACACTATTGAATGAACTCAAAATAGCACCGAACAATACAGCAGCAAAAAAGCCAACCCATGCATCGGGTAAAACTCTTTTTACTAGAGCCGGATAAGCATCATCACCATTTTCGAGCTGACCATCAAAAACGTAAAACGCAATTAATCCTGGCAAAACCACAATAATTGGTCCCAGTATTTTTATAAATGAAGCCAACAGCAATCCCTTCTGGCCTTCTTTAAGATCCTTTGCGCCTAATGCCCTTTGAATTATTTGCTGATTGGTGCCCCAATAAAACAGCTGAACCAACATCATCCCGGTAAAAATGGTATAAAATGGCACAGGATCGGTGAGGCTTCCTGTTGATTTAAATTTTTCAGGGTTCTCGTTGGTGAGAATCGCTAATCCGTCAAACATATTCCCGTCACCAATTAACATCAAACCAAAAACAGGAATTAAAAGACCACCAACTAAAAGCCCTATGGCATTTATGGAATCTGAAACGGCTACCGCCTTCAAACCTCCAAAAATGGCATACACAGAACCTACAATTCCGATACCCCAAATACAAATTCGTAAGGCTACTGATTTTGAGACGCCCAACAACTCTGGCACATCAAACATGCCACTTAACGCAATGGAGCCCGAGTATAAAATAATTGGCAAAAGTACCACTACATAACCAGTTAAAAAAAGTACTGAGGTTATGGTTTTTGTTGAAGTATCAAATCGATCCATTAAGAATTGCGGCACAGTTGTTATACCACCTTTTAGATATCGAGGTAATAAATAAATCGCAGTAACAACCATGGCAATGGCAGCAAGTGTTTCCCAAACCATAACTGAGAGGCCACTTTCATAGGCCGAACCATTTAAACCAACAATCTGCTCTGTTGAAAGATTAGTTAAAAGCAGCGACCCTGCTATAACACCAGCTGTTAAACTTCGACCTCCAAGAAAATATCCGTCTAAGGTCGACTCTTTGGTTGATCTTGTTTTGAGATATGAAATCACAGCGACAAAAAGTGTAAATCCGATAAAGGCTAAAATCTGCATGGTTTATGATTTATTATTTTTTATTCTGAATAAGACTAGTAATAGCTAAGCTCCATTCCTTTTGGTAGTTCTTGTTGGGCGCTAGTTCTTTTAGTCCGATCTTATGATTGAAGCTATCCGAAATTCCGACCATGGGTTCAATAGCTATTGCGTTAGATTCTTTAGGTGTGAAAATCTGCAAGTAGTTATCATCTCCAACTGTTTGAATTTTCACTTTATACATTGGAGTAACGAATTCCGCCATATTTGATGAAACCTCATAAACATCATCGAGTACCACATCACCTAATTGTAACTTAAGCGCTTCATTCAATATACTTTTTCCAGTAACAATCCCACGATCATCTACCACAAATTTATTTATTGCATGAAACTTCAAATAGCTTTCTGAAATCTTAGTACTCTTGAAATAGGGATGCCAACCTAGAGTAAACGGAAAAGTGTTTTCTCCTACATTTTTAATGTTGAATTTTAGTTTAAGCCCAAAATCACTTAAAACATAGGTGAATTCTATTAAATATCTGAAGGGAAATCCTGACGCAAATTCCTGATTTTCATAACTCAATGCAACTAAGCCATGACTTTCCTTTTCTTCTCTTTTTCCTATTGAAAACAACTGATCATAAACCAATCCATGAATAGCATTTTGATTTAACCCTTCGTTACGAGGCAATTCGTAATGGTTATTTTTGAAACTGTACATGCCGTCTTTAATCCGATTTGCAAAAGGGAACAAAATTGCCGCCGCAAAGTTTTCAGAATACGACGTCGTTTCAAGATCTGAAATAATAATATGGCCTTGATGCTTGAATAAGGTCACCCTACCTCCTTCGTTCAAATTAATGGTCAACTGATTACTTTTATCTGCATTTTCTAGTACGATAAAATCTGACCCATTAGATTTAAATTCTTGAATTTGATACATCTAAAGTGATTTTCTGATAAGGATATTATTTGGGTTTTTTATTTGCGCGAATTCTTCATTTTTGATCATATGTGCCATTCGTGCTCCCATCTCCTTAAAATTTGTGGAAATGGTAGTGATCCCACCTTCAAAAACCTCTTTAAGCAATGAATCATTGTATGCGATGATACCAACATCCTCTCCAATAACGAGAGAAGTCTGTTTGATTTTCTTAATCAATTCAATCAAACTTCTATCATCCAAAACGAAATAGGCATCACCTTTTTTCGGTATTAAAGCATCGAACCCATCGATCTGATAACCTCTGATCGTAACTTTTGAAAGAAACTTTTCAAAACCTTTAAAAATGCCATTTGGCTGATTGGATTTTGGCTTTACCAATACCAAATTACTATAATGTTGCATGTGCGATTTTAAACGCGTCAATCCATCGAAAACATTATCTTCAAAATTTTGAAAAACTCCGGCATAATGACTTAACTCGCCATTGGTCTGGTCTAATAAATACACACAATCTTGCGGCAGTTTTTCCAAAACATTAGTTGCATTTTTTAAACTCGCAGGCATAATCACGTAGTAATTGTAATTATCAAGATTGTCATTAATGTGTTTAGCAAACACCTCTTCATTAAAATGATGGAAAAATATATCAACCTGAATATCAGAACCTAAAGCCGCCACAAAGGCATTGTATAGGTCCTCTTTAAAAATATTGAGTTCGTCAAAAAGTAAAAACACCTTTTTGATAATGGTAACGTCTTCACTTTTTATGTAATAGCCTTTTCCTGTTATTGCCTCAATAATCCCGCGTTTTTTCAATTCACCAAAAGCCATAAAAACGGTATCCCTTGATAATGAAAACCGATTTCTTATACTATTTACAGACGGAAGTTTATCCCCTTTCTTAAGGTGACCTTCAAGCAGACCATTCTCCACTGATTGGATGATCTGTTTATACTTCGGAATTCCTATGTTACTCTTAACCTGAATGACACTCATGAAACAAATATATATAAAAACTGGTAGGTACTGGTAGGTTTTTATAAAATTAATTTCTTAAATTAGCTGAAAATTGCTTGAAACATGACGAATTATAAAATGAATTTACCCTTATTGAAACATATCGTAATAGCCGTCATAGCAATGATTCAGATCAATGCTTGTACAAGTAGCGATAATAACAATGATGAGCCCAATGTAGAAACACCAATCTCATTCTATTATGGGGCAGATCTCTCTTATGTTAACGAAATGGAAGATTGTGGTGCGGTTTATAAAAATGCCGATGGAACGGTAACAGACGTTTATCAAATTTTCAAAAATGAAGGTGCTAATTTAGTAAGAGTCCGATTGTGGCATAACCCACAGTGGACGAATTATTCCAACTATGAAGATGTTAAGTTAGCCATTCAACGTGCCAAAAATAATGGCTTTAAAGTGCTTTTAGACTTTCATTATAGTGACACCTGGGCAGATCCTTCAAAACAAGAAATTCCTGCTGCATGGGCAAGTCAGATCAACAATACTCCTGCTCTTGGCAACTTACTTTACAATTATACCTATGACACTTTAGAGAATTTGGCAGACCTTAATTTATTACCTGATATGGTTCAGGTAGGAAATGAGATCAATCCCATGATCCTTCAACAAGGTGATCTGGTTTGGCCTATTGATTGGGAACGTAATTCTGCTCTTTTGAATAAAGGTATTCAGGCCGTTAGAGATATTTCAAATGCAAAAAATAAGACCATTGAAATTATGCTACATATTGCTCAACCTGAAAACGGTCTTTGGTGGTTTGAACAAGCTGCAGACAATGGTGTTACCGATTTTGATTGGATCGGATTATCTTACTATCCACAGTGGTCAGACTACAACCTTTCTGAAGTTCAAACCCCGTTAGCAACACTCATAAATACTTATAATAAAAAGCTCATGATTGTTGAGACGGCATATCCGTATACCTTAAACGACGTAGATAACGCCGGAAATATTCTAGGCACCAATGCCATGATAGACGGATACCCAGCTACCGAACAAGGTCAGCTCAATTATTTGAATGATCTCACCCAAGCTATTAAAAATGCTGGAGGTGAAGGTCTTGTGTATTGGGAACCTGCATGGGTTTCTACCGATTGTTTCACCCTTTGGGGACAAGGTTCACATTGGGATAATGCGACATTGTTCGATCAGGAAAACAAAGCCAATCTAGGCATGAAATTCTACAATAATGCCTTAGATGAGTAAACCTAAATCTTCACTTCTTAGTTGTATCATCTTGATCTGCGGAACCATTTTTTTGTCGGCACAGACCAGAAATATCATAACATTAAAGAAAGGATGGAAATTTAGTAAAGGTGCCCATCCTGAAGCTTCCAAGGTTGATTTTAACGATTCAAAATGGGAAACTGTCAGTGTCCCACACGATTGGGCAATTTATGGTCCATTCGATAAAAATATTGATAAACAGACCGTTGCTATCTCTCAAAACAACGAACAAATAGCCAGCGAAAAAACAGGTAGAACAGGTGCATTGCCCTATATCGGTGAAGGTTGGTACCGCAATACATTTGCCATTCCAACTTATGACAGTTCTAAAAAAGTACTCCTCCTTTTTGAAGGAGCCATGAGCGAACCTGAAGTCTTTCTAAACAACAAAAAAGTTGGCGAATGGAAATACGGTTACAGCTATTTCTATTTTGATGTTACAGAGCATATTAATAACATAGCTCAAAACACCCTGGCCATAAAACTCACAAACGTTGGTAAGTCTTCACGTTGGTATCCGGGCGCAGGTTTATATCGCAATGTGCGCGTAATTATCACTGATAAAACTAGCTTTGAACACTGGTCGACTTTTATAACTACACCTTCAATTACGACTGAAGAGGCTAAGGTTAACATTAAAACAAAAGCTTCAGGAAGAAATCTTAAACTGATTGCAGAAATTTATGATTCAAAAGGAAATAAGGTCAATTCAGCCGAGACCAAAAACCTAATTAATAGTGAATTCGATTTTAATCTTAAAGTCAATCAACCTCAGCTATGGAGCCCAGAGTCTCCTTATTTATATACTGCAGTTTTAAAATTATATGAAGACAATATTCTAAAGGATGAAATCACCCAGCGCTTCGGAATAAGATCGATCGATTACAGTCCAGATACAGGCTTTAGCCTCAATGGAAAGCAGCGAAAATTCAAAGGAGTCTGCTTACACCACGATCTGGGACCAATAGGAGCAGCTGTAAATAAATCTGCTCTAAGACGCCAGCTTAGAATTCTTAAAGATATGGGGTGCGATGCCATTAGAAGTGCACATAATATGCCGTCTTTAGAGCAACTAGAACTTTGTGACGAAATGGGTTTTATGTTCTTAGCAGAAAGCTTTGACGAATGGAAAAAACCTAAGGTTGAGAATGGTTATAACCGATTTTTCGATGCATATGCTGAGAAGGATGTGGTGAATTTGGTCAGAGCCACAAGAAATCACCCGTGTATAGTAATGTGGAGTTCAGGCAACGAAGTCCCTGACCAGTGGGGAAGCGAAGGTGTGAAACGCGCCAAATGGTTACAAGATATTTTTCATAGAGAAGATCCAACCCGACCGGTTACAGTTGGAATGGACCAAGTTGAAGCCGTTATGGCGTCTGGATTTGGCGCTATTATGGATGTCCCTGGGCTTAATTATAGAGTTCACCTTTATGAACAAGCCTATGAGCGATTCCCCCAGGGTTTTCTATTAGGTTCTGAGACTTCTTCAACCGTAAGCTCTCGTGGAATTTATAAGTTTCCGGTTGAAATTGCTAGTATGAAAACCTACTCGGATTTTCAGTCGTCATCTTATGATTTAGAACACTGCAGCTGGTCCAACCTGCCTGATGATGATTTTGTGCTTCAAGATGACAAACCTTGGGTTATTGGAGAATTTGTCTGGACCGGATTCGACTATCTAGGTGAACCGACACCTTATGACGAAGCGTGGCCATCACGAAGCTCGTATTTTGGTATTAATGATCTTGCTGGTTTACCTAAAGACCGGTATTATTTGTACCGAAGTCGTTGGAATACTGAAGACGAAACCCTTCATATTTTACCTCATTGGAATTGGGAAGGACGTGAAGGCGAAAACACACCTGTTTTTGTATACACAAGTTATAACAGCGCTGAATTATTCTTGAATGGTAAAAGCTTGGGGATTCAGAAGAAAAACAATAGCAGCAATCAGAATCGTTACCGATTGATGTGGATGGATGTTCCTTATGAACCTGGGACTTTGAAAGTTATTGCCTTTGACGAAAATGGTAATCCGGCTGCAGAAAAGGAGATAAAAACTTCAGGTAAACCCCATCAAATTGTGTTAGACTCAGATCTTGAAACCATAAATGCTAATGGTGAAGATTTAGCTTTTGTAACAGTATCGGTTGTAGATAAAAATGGTGTTCCTTGTCCGACTGCCACCAATCAACTTAATTTTGAAGTCAAAGGTGAAGGTACTTTCAGGGCAGCTTGCAATGGCGACGCAACTTCATTAGAATTATTTCATTTACCTACTATGAAATTATTTAGCGGTAAGTTAGTTGTACTTGTACAATCGACTGAAAAGCCTGGTAAAATAAAACTCAAAGTTTCGGGTAAAAATCTAAAATCTGAAACAATAGAAATAACAACAAACTGATTTAAAACTGTATTTTGAATAATGCCTGCTGATGATTATCTTTAAGGTATTATGAGATTTAAGTTATTCCTATTTTTTCTGCCACTATTAATGTCAGTAAACGCACAACAATTTCCAGAATTCAAATGGAAAAACCGTATGGTCGTTATTATGGCTGAAAGTGAAAATTCTGAAAAGGTAAGCTCACAATTAGAATTACTTCAGGCCGAACCAGACGAAATGAACGATCGCAAACTTGTAATCTGCCTTGTTCTTCCAACTAAATATGGCATTGTTAATGGCGAGTCAATAATGTGGTTTGAAAACAAGGAGTATCATGAATTACTTAATCCTGACGACTTAGCATTTAAAATTGAATTGATCGGTTTAGACGGCCGTGTCAAACTGAATACAACAGAATTATTGACTACAGAGGCATTATTTGCTAAAATCGACAGCATGCCCATGCGGCAGCAAGAACTTAAGGATCATCGCAAATAAAAAAACGTCCCTCAATTAAGAGAAACGTTTTATTCTTGTACAGGCGGCGAGACTCACTTCGACTTTATTTGTAAGACATTTTCAGATGGTAACATCCATGCGCTCAGTGTAAACTTCTCGTCTCGCCATTCTCAAATTAATCATAAATAAAAAAACGTCCCTCAATTAAGAGAAACGTTTTATTCTTGTACAGGCGGCGAGACTCGAACTCGCACACCTCGCGGCACTAGATCCTAAGTCTAGCGTGTCTACCAATTCCACCACGCCTGCAAAAGGACTGCAAATATAAACAATACTTTCAATATTCAAACAGCAATTAATCAAGAAATATTCGTCTTACTTTTTCTTATTTTTGCTAGAAATCCTATCCTTTATGCAAAATATAAATTCCTATATCAACGAAAACAAACAACGCTTTATAGATGAACTCATTTCACTTTTGAAAATTCCTTCGATAAGTGCGGATTCTGCCTATAAAAATGACGTTCTGAATACTGCAGAAGCGGTAAAGGAATGTCTAGAAGCTGCCGGATGCGATCATGTTGAAATTTGTGAAACTGATGGCTACCCGATTGTTTATGGCGAAAAAATAATTGATAAGAATTTACCAACTGTTTTGGTTTATGGTCATTACGATGTGCAACCGCCAGACCCATTAGATCTCTGGAATTCACCTCCATTTGAGCCTGTAATTCAAAACACAGAATTGCATCCAGATGGTGCCATTTTTGCAAGAGGTGCTTGTGATGATAAAGGACAAATGTATATGCACGTTAAGGCGCTCGAATTTATGACTTCACAGAATCAATTGCCGTGTAATGTTAAATTTATGATTGAAGGTGAAGAGGAAGTAGGAAGTGAAAACCTTGGCATATTTGTAGCCAATAACAGAGAAAAACTAAAGAACGATGTGATCCTAATTTCTGATACAGGAATGATCGCTAAAGATGTACCCTCAATCACAACAGGATTGCGAGGATTGAGTTATGTTGAAGTTGAAGTTACAGGCCCAAATCGCGATCTGCACTCAGGATTGTATGGTGGTGCAGTGGCAAATCCGATTAATGTGTTAACCAAAATGATTGCCTCTCTTCATGACGAGAATAAGCATATCACGATACCTGGATTTTATGATAAGGTTGAAAATTTATCAGATGCGGAACGTGCAGAAATGGCCAAAGCGCCTTTCTCGCTCGAAGCCTATAAAAATGCTTTAGATATTGAAGCCGTTTATGGTGAAGAAGGTTATACTACAAACGAGCGAAATTCTATTCGTCCTACATTAGATGTGAATGGCATTTGGGGTGGTTACATTGGTGAAGGTGCAAAAACAGTGATTGCCAGTAAAGCCTATGCTAAAATTTCTATGCGGTTAGTACCACATCAGGACTGGGAAGAGATCACGGAACTCTTCAAATCGCATTTTGAAAGTATTGCGCCTAAAGGCGTTAAAGTGAAAGTAACTCCTCATCATGGCGGTCAAGGCTATGTAACTCCAATAGACAGTATTGGCTATCAGGCTGCTGCTAAAGCTTACGAGCAAACCTTCGGTAAAACGCCGATACCTCAGCGCAGTGGCGGTAGTATTCCGATAGTTTCTCTTTTTGAAAAAGAACTGAACAGTAAAACTATATTAATGGGATTCGGGCTAGATAGCGACGCAATTCACTCGCCAAATGAACATTTTGGGATTTGGAATTACCTAAAAGGAATTGAAACTATTCCGTGGTTTTACAAATATTTTACTGAACTAAAATCCTAGAGATTATTCTTTTACAATCTTGAAGGTCGACGATTTTTTGTCTGAAGCAACAGTTACAAAATAAACCCCTGCAGCCATTTCATCGAACTCAATTTCGATAAGATCTGCTTGTGATTGTGCCTTTCTAACGAGCTTCCCTGAAATATCTCGAACTTGAATTTTCAAATCGTATTCGAGCACATTGTCGATCTTCAAAAACGAAGTCACCGGATTAGGAAATACTATTATTTCTTTGGCTTGAAATTCTTCAGAAGACAAAACTGTAAAGCTTGTGCAGATACTCGTTTCTGTACAGCCAGCATTTGTAACTTCCACAGCGTAATTACCACTGGTTAAAGGTGTAAATGTCTGATTCGTTTCACCCGGAATCGCAGAATCAGTATCGCAATTGATCCATTGGTAAGTTCCTGTAGATTGATTAGCTGTAAGTTCAGTTGCCGAAACTGTAACGCCATTATCGACATTAATCAATCCCGATTTTGTAGCCATGTAGGCCGTAACCAATTTTGTTAGTTCAGTCATGTACTGAAAGTCGATATCCTCAACCCTATCATTCGATGTGTGATAATCTGGCGTTTGATCATTTGTTTCCCACGATTCTCCAACTAAAACAGCAGAATAGCCTTGATTCCAAAAACGCGAATGATCACTCGCAGTAGTTCCTGGGTTAACAACAATTTCGCTTAAATCGAAGGTATAGGTATTTAAGATCGAAATGAGATCGTCTTTAATACCGATAGAATTAGCAATATTCCGAACATCAATATCGAATTCATTATCACCAGCAGTTCCTGGAGCATCACCGTCATAACCAATCATATCCATATTTATCACTGCCAGAATATTATCTCTTGTATTCCCATTACTGGTATCGGCAGCTTGCTGCGCATAGTAATTAGCACCACGCAATCCAATCTCTTCTTCATCCCAAAGGGCATAAACTATGGTATTTTCTGTGCATTGGGTAGATAAAATTCTAGCGACTTCAATAACCGCGGCTACACCTGTAGCATTATCGTCTGCGCAGAATGTTGTCACCGAATCATAATGTGCGCATACCAAGTAAATATCATCCGGATTGGTAGTTCCAACCTGTGTAGCAATTATGTTTTTGCCAGTTATATTAAAATTTTGAAATTGAACGTTTAGATTAGGAATAGATTCTAATCGTTGTTTGATATAATCTGCTGCAAGATCGTTGTTATTGTGTACACGGCTTGTGATCGTTTGAGTGCTTCCATTAATTACTGCAGATTGCTCGCCAGAAAGCTGAGCTACGGTTTCTTGTAAGTTTGAATTGCTAACCTCATTCATCAAGTCTTCAACAGATTGCGAATGACCAAAACAACACATAATAAGCGTGAATAGAATAGATAGTGGGAGCTTTTTCATGTAGTGGAATGTTCTTTTTCAGTTGAAACAAATATATGAATTTGTAGTGTTTTAAGATTTAAATTTTGGTAATTACAATTTTTATTCTACATTTGTAGAGTTAATTCTAATCTTGTAGAATATGCAGCTATCAAAAACCGAGGAACAACTCATGCAATACCTCTGGAAACTAGAAAAGGCATTTATGAAAGAGCTATTAGATGCCTATCCAGAACCAAAGCCTGCAACAACTACCGTTGCTACACTTTTAAAACGAATGATCGGCAAAGGTTTTGTTGACTATAAAACTTATGGCAAATCGAGAGAGTATTTCCCAACTGTAAAAAAGGAGGATTACTTCTCTAAACATGTTAACGGTTTAATAAAAACCTTCTTTAATGATAGCGCTTCACAGTTTGCATCATTCTTCACAAGAAAAACAGATCTTTCCAAGGAAGAGCTCGAAGAATTAAAATCGATCATTGACCAAGAAATCAAAAACAAGTAATCATGGATATGTACGTATTAAAATTCTCGGCATGCTTATTTGTTTTGTGGTTAGTGTATTGGTTGTTGCTCGAAAAACAGAACAGTCATAAATTCAAGCGATTTTATCTATTAGGTGCCATTGCCGCTGCCTTAATAATTCCGCTATTAACCATAACTAACTACGTTGAACCTGTGGTGAGTGAATTAGAGGTTGCACCCACATTTGTTCCTACGGAGTATATGTATGTAGAGGCACCAATTGAAGAAGTTAATCCCATTAATGCTGTTGACATTCTATGGGTAATTTATTGGATTGGAGCAGCTATTTTCTTAACTCGATTCATTGTTAATCTGGGAAGACTTTACTATAAAATTTCAAGTAACGCTACTGTAACTAGCAATAGTTTCATCTATGTACTTTTGAAAAACTACCGCATACCACATTCATTTTTTAAGTATATCTTTTTAAATAAACAACGATACGAAGACCAGTCAATTCCTGAGGAAGTCATATTACACGAACAAACTCATGCGAGACAATTGCACAGTATTGATATTGTAGTTTTAGAACTACTCCAAGTGGTACTTTGGTTTCACCCTTTAATCTATATTTTAAAACATCACGTTCGACTTAATCACGAGTTCTTAGCCGACGAGGCTGTCATTAATCAAGGCACCGATGCTAAAAACTATCAGAATATCCTATTACAATTTTCATCAAGCACTCAACAACATCAGTTGGCGAGTGCTATCAATTATTCATCATTCAAAAAACGATTTACAGTTATGAAAACACAAACATCAAAAACCAAAAAATGGTTAAGTGCCTTGCTGCTTCTACCCGTTATTGCCATTCTATTTTACAGTTTTGCTGAACATGTAGAAGTGGTGAAAAGCGAAGTACCTAATGACTTTCTTGTTACTGTTGAGAAAAACAACAACACCATAGAATTGAGGTGTGAAACAGGATGTAAATGGAGCCATATCACTTTAGAACCTCAAGCCAAACCTTACATTATTAACGACTATGGTTTCACAGATGGCGCCACTATTGATTCTGACAAATTTGCCTTTACCATAGAACCTACCGATATTGGTGTAGAACTTAATGGACTTACAGGTACTGCTTGGATTGATCTTGCTTTTTCTTTAAGAGATCATAAAGTACAGGCAATTAATCAACTTGGAATGACCAAAATTTCAAAGGACCGTTCAAAAATGAACCAACAAAGTGAAACTTTGGGACAACGCGCAATTAAAAATTACTACACCAAACTTTTCTTCAAAATTGAAGATAGTAATGGGGAGATCGTGAAAAAACGATTCAATGAGTTGAGCTATGAGGACAAAGTAAAATGGGTTTATTCAGGTGTTATTCCCTACAATAGAATTGATGTAACTGAAGCGCATTTTGACGAAATTAAGACCTCTAAAGACATCATTGCTAAAGTCGATGGCAATTATATATCAGATGAAGAATTAGAGAAATACAAGGCTTCAGACTTTATTACTTTCAGATACACAACAATTTCTGAATTGGCTGGTATGAAAGAAACATCAGTTGTGAATTTAGTCACACCTGCAGCTTATGACGCATTCGTTAATATCATGATCAATCAATATGAAGAGGTGATTGCAGACTATGAAGACGAACTAGCATTACCTGAAAACAACAGAACAAAAGACATTAAAGAATTAGTAAGTATTTATGAGTTTCTAAACTATAACTTTAATCAATTTACTTCGGAAATTATTGAAAAAAATAATTTTAAGTCACCAACTCCAATTCCTGCTAATGTCATTTATGAGGTACATCAATCTTATTTAAAAATACCTACTTTGTATATAGGCATTAATGATAATTTATACTTAAATGGTGCTGAAACTTCGCTACGTACAATTCAGCAAGACTTCAACGAAATAACAAATTATCAAAAATCTGAATTGATCCTAGAGGCCGATGGACGAAAAATTGAAAATAGTTTTATAAACGAAATCGCTATTGCATTGGGTGACAATTTAAAAAACATTAGTGTTGCCAACGGGCAAGCGCTCATATATGACCCAGACTTTATCAATGAAGGCACCCTTCAAAACGATCCGATAAAGAACTATCTCAAAAAATATGAGGTTTATAAAAAACTTCAAGATACGCCACCGCATTATATCAAAAAATCTAAGGAAGATCAGGAGAAAATGGACAAGTTATTTTCTGAACTGGGTGGTATGTATTTCAGAATGTCAAAGGCCAATAAAGCAAAAGTAAATCGCCCTGTAGCACCAGTCCATCCATATGTAAAAATTACGTTGAAAGGAAAGACTTATTACAAGAAATATGAAGAACTAACTAAGGAAGAAAGAGCCACTTTACCACCACCTCCTCCACCACCACCAGTTAAGAAATCTAAAGGTGGCCCGAATGCAGACTATGATCAAAATGAGGTTTACAACCCAACTTTTCTTGAATACATAATCGAAATGGAAGCGCTTAACACCACCTTCTATTTAGATAATAAAATGATCTCTTCAGAAGAAGCTAAAAATATTGCCCAAAATAATAAGGGTATGCATACAGATATGCTAACCCAAAAAGACACGAATGGCAACTTTGTTGTTAAGTTGTCTTCACCTCAGCAAATTGACGTGCAAAAAGGCGCTTCAAAGGAGCAAATTAAGGCATACAACGCTTGGGCTAAAAAGATCAATGCAGCCATGGAAAAGGCGATTAAAAATAAAGATGCAAATGACTACCCGATCATTAAGCTAAAAGAGTTTGAAAAGTATAAACATCTATACGATTCAGTTATGACCGATGCTCAGCGTAAAAGTGCTGTACCATTTCCAGATAAATTACCGCCGCCTCCCCCAAGACCGGAGTCAGAGAAAAATAATTATAAAAAAATTAAGTCAAAATTGAATTCTAAAAGTAAAGGTGGTCCTAACTCTGATTCATACAATGGCATAGTTCATAATAATTCAAACCTTAAGAAAACCTATCAAAAGAAATACAGAGAATATGAGCGCATGCGCTATGCAAAACCTCATTATCTTAAAAAATCAAATAGTGATAAAAAGAAAATGAGCGAATTATGGGTAGAATTGCGTCAGATGTATTTTTATTCTATGTCTGAAAAGGAAAAGAAAGATCTCAAACTACCGTTAACACCTTTTGCTCCTTACGTTAAAATTCTGAAAGACGGTAAATCTTATTACAAAGTGAATAAATACCTCACCAAAGAGGAACAAAAGGTTTCCTTAATTATTAATGATGAAACAAATGATTACCCAGGTTTGGATCTTTTAGGGAAGGATGATCCTATCGTAATTCCTATTGGTACTTATAAACTTGAAGCTCCAGAAAAAAATGATACTCAGAGGCGAAAGGTCTTTATTTCGATCAGTGAAGATGGCACCTATAAAATTAGTAAAGACAATACGCTTAAAAACTTTGAACCTCTAACGATACAATCTTTAGAAGGTTTAATTGCGAACCTATCACTAAAGGACAAAGCGAATACTTTTGTATTTGCTAAGAAAAGAGATTTTAATAAATTCAGGTCAAAACCCGCCAATTCTTCTGAATACCAAGATGATATCGAGGTCATACTAATTAAAGATGAGATTAAATTTATTGTTTCAGAAGTTAAAGGGAAATTTAAGGAGCAGACCGTCTATCAGCTGGCCTTAGAAAATGATGCCAGTGAAACCATAAAAAGTCATGTTGAAAAAATCGGTGAGCTTTTCAGAAAATATAAGATTACCAACATAACCATATAAACAAATTTCAATACAAAATGATAAAAAGCCTCATCAGATGAGGCTTTTTTCAATTTTTTATGTAACAAAACTACTGTTTTGGCGTTCTAATATACTATCAATCAAAAACAATCCATCATGTTAAAGCAATTCTTCATTTTATGTTCTGGAGCTGACACCGATATTTTAAAGGGCTGTTCTAATGGCGAGCAAAATAAATATGCTGGCATTGGAGCTACAGTTTTTTTTACCGCCTTAATGGCAACTATAGCTGCTAGTTATGCCTTGTATACGGTTTTCGACAATTTATATACTTCTATTTTCTTCGGAATAATTTGGGGCTTGCTCATATTTAATTTAGACCGTTATATCGTTTCAACCATTAAAAAACGTGATAATGTTTTAGATGAAATTCTTCAGGCTACACCGAGAATTTTCTTAGCGGTAATTATTGCTGTAGTGATTTCTAAACCTTTAGAATTGAAAATTTTTGAGAAGGAAATTAATCAAGTCCTTTTAGAGCAGAAAAATGATCTCACACTTGCTAATCAGAATCAAATTGCGGAACAATTCAATCCGAAGATTGCTGAATTAGAAAATCAGATTCTAGGATTACAGGGACAAATAGATTCTAAAGAAGCGGAAGTAAATGCCCTTTATGACACCTATATTACCGAGGCCGAAGGTACTGCAGGCACTATGAAATTGGGTAAAGGTCCTGTGTATAAAGAGAAGCGCGACAAACACGATGCCGCACTGGCAGAACTACAACAACTAAAAACAGACAATAGAGCTAAGATTAGTGCTATTGAAAATGACATCCTAACGCTTCAAGGGGATTACAAAGCTAATGTTGCCGACTCACAACCTGTGATCGATAATTTTGATGGCTTAATGGCACGTGTCAATGCTCTAGGGGAATTACCATGGTTGCCTTCATTCTTTATATTCTTACTGTTTTTGGCAATTGAAACCTCACCAATTATTGCAAAGCTTTTATCACCTAAAGGTGAATATGATTTCATTCTAGAAGATCAGGAAACCGTTGTTCAAAGCTGGACGATGCAGCAAGTGGCTGAGCGCAAAATTCTTGTTAAAACTGACAACGACATTAACAATAGGGTTTACACCGAAATTGCTGATGAAGAAGAGGTAATGAATTACAAGCGCCAAAAGGCAAGAGAATTAATGCAGCATCAGGCTGATGCCTTCTTAAAAAAGCAAAAGGGAATTCTATAAACCACCGTTTAGTTTATTATTTTTAAGCTTGAAATAAAATTCGAGCTTATGAAAAATTCAATTATCCTTTTACTACTTGTTCTTATTTGCAGTACAAGTTGTATCTCTGTTAAAGCTGATATTACTACTGATGCCGACACCTATGCAACTGAAAAAAACTTAGCAGAAGCTGGTATTCGGTTGGTTATGGAAAAGCAAGAAATTGCCTGGAATCAGCACGATCTTGAGGGCTTCATGGAAGGTTATTGGAAAAGTGAGCAACTAAAATTTTATGGAGCAAACGGATTAACACTCGGTTGGGATAACACCTTGGCAAGGTATAAAAAAGCCTACCCCACAAAGGCTGAAAGCGGCACCTTGAATTTTGTTATTAATGACATTTCTAAAATTGAAGGCGACAATTATTGGGTCATGGGCGAATATCATTTAAAACGTGAGGTCGGCGATGCCGACGGGGTCTTCATTATTATCTTCAAGAAGATCAATGGTGAGTGGAAAATTATCGCCGATATGTCTTGCTAAAGGCTAAAAAGCAAAAGTGTTTCCAAGAGTATTAATCTGTCACGAAGAATACTTGTCGGAAACACTATATGTAATATGATGATCTAAGCTATGGCTATGCTGCCACAGTAGAGCTTTCTTGATTTTTAAAATGGTCGTATAATTCTTTACAACCAAGACCTACAATAGATAACTTTTTAGATTTCGTTATGGATTCGTTATGCAACCTTGCCAATGCCATAACACCAGCTCTATCGATACTTTCTACACTTTCAATATCTAAAAGAATATCGTCTAACTCGTCGAAAATATTAGCAAAATGTGCGTGAAAGGTTTTAAGGCTTAATTTGTTTAAGGTCCCTTTAATTTGAAAACGGTTATTGTAGCTGGTAATTTGTAAATCCATAATACATAATGTTAAATCATTAATACTTATTTTGGGGCTATTAATCAGTAAATTTGGTGCTATTAATTAAGAGGGATGACCCCAATATCCGACATAAAAATGGGCTCTTCTTAGAAATTCGATAAATGGCAATTTTGACAAGATTATTTGAAATGGTTTGTTCTTTTTTTCGATAAACAACACATTTTTAAATAGATAGAATGTAAGAAAAGTCGATTGAGATTATTCCGATTTTAGTTTTGCGTAATGCTTTTCGAAATCTACAGGCTTAAAAATAATCTCGTTAGAAACCGGATACTTATTTAATAAATGAGCAGGTCTTATAGGTCGTTTTTCAAAACCACCGCCACAGTTGGGGCAAACTTCTAGTAATAGCTCAACACAATCAACGCAAAATGTGCATTCAAACGTACAGATCCTAGCTTCACGCGAATCGAAGGGTAAAAGCTTGTTACAGTTTTCGCAAGTTGGACGTATTTGAAGCATACTCAATTTTGATTTCTGAATTAAAGATAGTCCTTTATTTTTGTAATATGAAGTACAATTTCAAGGTGATAGCAATGATCATTTTAGCACTGATTACCATTTATGGATTGATCACTGGTAGATATCTATTTTTGTTTATCATGTTTCCCTTGGGACTGGGAATTCTGAGCAGAAAAGATTCGGACGAATCGTAACCAGACTAACCAAAATATTGTTCCCTGATCTTTTTAGGAAGACCTTTCACTACCATATCATAAGAATGATCTATAAGCTTCAAGATTAATTGACGCGGCAATTCACCTGTATGAATATAAACGCTATTCCATTGTTGTTTATGCATGTGATAGCCAGGTTTGATGCTTTCATACTCAGCTCTTAGCTCTTGAGCGTAATCCACATCACATTTAAGATTGATAAACGCCTCGCCTTCTTCCCAACGTTTTAATGAAGCTAGAGCAAACATTTTATTGCATACTTTAAACACTAAGGTGTCATTATCAAAAGGGAAGTGTTCAGTAACCTCCGTTTTGCTCATGCAATAATTCCTGTAATCTTCGATGTTCATTTTAAAAGTTTCTTATCGGAGTCTTCAATTTTTAAGGCGGTGTAGTCTAAAGTCCAGCCAATGGTCTGAACCAAATTCTCAATGAGTTGAATGGCTTCAATCGCTTCTTGTTTAGCAACATTGTATAAGCCGCTTTCAGGAATTTTATCTTTGATATGTTCTTTGGCCTGAGCATGTAATTCCGTCAGGTCTGAAGCATCAAATTTATTAAACATTCCATCTTGCTTATCGTAATAATTGATATTGCTTTCAATCGACAGAATTTCAGGTTGTGGAAAATGTGAAAGAATCACGGTTTTAGACCTTTGGTCTGAAGACATCTGTACCTTGCTAAGATCAAACCCTACATGTGCCTTAGCGTTAATTACTACTAAAGCCTTCTTTTTACTCGAAATTAATTTCAAAAATTTCTCTTTCACATCTTCATAATGGTAGATCTCTGCGAAATCGCCTTCAACTGTAATAAATTTACAGACGCGTTTTATTTTATCGAGTAAGATTATCGATTGCTCGTTAGTTTTCTTTTTGGTTTGCCACTGTTTAAATAGAGTAACTAATCCAAGGGTAACCAAAATACTAATGATGATAATAAAAAATGTTTCCATAGTTCTATGGGTTGGACACGTAAAATTTACAATTGTTACAAGCTACTCTAAAATCTTATATAAAATGGGTTTGCTTGGTGAAGCGTCGTTTTCAAAAGGAGCAATTTGGAGGTTAAGTATGTAAGCGCCGTCTTTTATTTTGTTTGAAACATAAATGAACTCCGTAATTGTACAGTCTGATCGTAATATTCCTTTGGTATTCCAGAAGGCATTATGGCCCTTTAATTCGCCACCATCTTCTTCACGATCTACACTAGGAAGGTCAACTAACAAATGCTTGATCCCTTTTCGTACAAGTAACTTTATGGCATCTTCTTGAAAGTAAGTCCAGTTTGTATTAGAATACTGTCGCCATTTCTTATCCTTGGTATTTGGGATGGTCCGTATTACAATGGCTTCACGTTTTTTGTTCCCCAATAAAAATTGTAGCTGCTTAGCAGAAATCACATAATCATCACCATCCTTTTCGGGTGCTACAGTAACGACTTCAGCCATGAAGAAGAATTGCTTAAGATGCTTATTTATGGAATACTTTTCTTTGGTAATATGGCCAACCGTTTCGGTATGTGTTCCATGAGAATGCGGATTGAAGGTAATTGTATTAAAATTAACTGGTGCCCCTTCAGCAACACTGATGGTTCCGTTTTCGAATACTTCAGGTTCAATTTTTGGTGGACCGATATACCAGGCATTCACACCAGGCTTATCGCTTCGTATAGCAATTGAAATATCTAAAGGTTGTGATAGATCTATTTTTAGTTTTTTTGAATTGTATTGAATGGTTGCAATCACGCTAAATTTAATTTAAAGAGTTCACTCGCAATGCCATCACTTAAAAACAGTCCTTTTTTAGTGACGTGCAAATGGTCTTCATCAATATACAACAAATGTTGATTAATAAAAATTGTTGCTTGTTCTAGAAGATAGTCCTTATAGATCGAACCAAATTCACGTTCAACCTTAACCAAAGATACGCCCCAAATGGTGCGCAAACCTGTCATTATGTATTCGTTATATTGATCTGTTTTGGTCAAGGTTTCGATCTCCATGGGTAATTTGTTCTGTTGGATCGACTTAATGTATTTTGAATTGTTTCTAACATTCCATCCGCGTTGTTTTCCATCAAATGAATGTGCAGAAGGGCCAATACCCAGATAAGATTTTCCTTGCCAATAAGCACTATTATTTTTACTGAAATAGTCTTCCTTCCCGAAATTAGAGAGCTCATAATGAACAAAGCCTTTTTCCTCTAAGCGCTCTTTCAACATTTGAAATTGTTGGTGTGCTTGCTCGTCATTTACATTTTCTACAATGCCTTTTTTTATAAATGATGCTAATGCCGTTTTAGGTTCTACGGTTAAGGCATAACTTGAAATATGAGGTATATTGTAGCTCAGCGCGATTTCGATATTTTCTAACCATTGTGTGTCTGAAGCCCCTGGAATTCCATAAATAAGATCGAGTGAAATATTATCAAAATGCTTTACCGCTTCTTCTAAACATGCTTTGGCTTCTGCAGCATTATGAGCACGATTCATGAGTTTCAAATCTGTTTCAAAAAACGACTGAATACCAATGCTCAATCGGTTAATAGGGCTGTTAGCGAGTTGAATTATTCGATCCTTTGATAAATCGTCGGGATTGGCTTCAAGTGTAATTTCAGGATCTTCAGTAACCTCATAATTATCGTATACCGTATCAATTAGAAATTGTAGTTCTTTATTAGATAGTATGCTTGGTGTTCCGCCACCAAAATAAATGGTTTCGACAGTGGTTTCTTTAAACTCAGATTTACGGATTTCTAATTCCTTGGCAAGTGCTTCAACGAGTTCATCTTTCTTTTTTAAAGAGGTTGAAAAATGAAAATCGCAATAGTGACAAGCCTGCTTACAAAAGGGAATATGGATATAGATGCCGCTCAATATTGAAAACGCCTTTAATGCTTAAAAATGCAAAATTAGTATAAAAAAAAAGTTCCTTCAAAAAAGGAACTTTCTATATGATTACTCGTGTGTTTAGTACACTAGAAAGAATTCTCCACCAGAGATATCTAATACATCACCTGCTCCGTCGGAAGCCGTTAGATTGAATGTTCCTCTAATATAACTTGTAAAGCCAGTTACTGTTTCTTCGATTACCAAAGTACCACTGGTTGAATATTCTACATACTCATCAGTAAAAGGATTATATCGTGATACAAGGACTTTTTCAACTTCATTTCCTGAAGAAAAATTATAAGTTCCTGCAACGGTATTCTGAGGATTAAACCCTATTGCAATATCATATTCTTTATCGGAATATCCTGTTAGGGCTATATCAGTCCCGTAAAAGAAGCCGCCTGTTTGGCCAGTTTTTACACTTTCATAAGATTGACCATTAACCGTAGCATCAAGGAAGACATCTACAACTGCATTTGGATTTTCAATATAAACGATATTAAAACTCCCCGAATCTAAACTTACACTGCCACCATCGGCGATTGTAAATGGATCTTCAAACAGAATACCGTTGACATCGGCATTAACTACCATGTTATCATAATCGATACTAAGATTGTTAAGATCGAACATGCCATCTGCCCAGAAATAAGACGATGTAAAGTCAAATGGATCGGAAAAATCAGAACTGTAAAAACTAGCATTATCTATAACACCATTTTCATTAAATCTGAAATAAAAATTCTCATCATTACCATTAGAGCCTAATACTTCGATGTTATCAAAAGTCTTTATCCCAATAAATGTATCGAAAGTATAGGTGACACCTTCAACAACTATAGACATGGAATTATTTGTAGATAGATTATTACCATCACTATCATCTGACGACGAACAGCCAACAAAAATTAAGAGGATTAAAACAAATAAGGCTTTAGATAAATATTTCATAATGAGAGATTTTAAGTTGGAACAAATATGAACAAACTCAAGTATAAAATCAATTAATTAATGATATATCTACAATAAATTTTTTGTAAGAAAACTACAAGATCATTTTTTTACTCTGTCCTCGTTTTGCTTTACAAAAGCAGCCCAGCCAGAATAACTCTTTCCAAGCTCTACCTTTCCTTGATTGTAAAAATGGCAAACGGCTGCCGCAAGCCCATCTGTTGAATCTAAATTGCGAGGTAATTCTTTAAGGTTTAAAAGACTTTGTAGCATTTTGGCTACTTGTTCTTTACTAGCGTTTCCGTTTCCGGTAATAGCCATTTTGATCTTTTTAGGAGAATATTCTGTGATAGGAACTTCTCTCGATAAGCCTGCTGCCATGGCAACACCTTGAGCTCGACCTAATTTTAGCATACTTTGAACATTCTTTCCAAAGAAAGGTGCTTCAATAGCAATCTCATCGGGGTGATAGGTGTCGATAAGTTCAACTGTACGTTCGAAAATGTACTTAAGTTTCAGGTAGTGATCGTCGTACTTTTTCAACTGTAATTCGTTGAGTTGCATAAAAGTCATAGATTTACCTACAACCTTAATAAGTCCGAAACCCATTATCGTGGTTCCTGGATCAATACCTAAAATAATTTTTTCCTTAACCATTAATCAATTGTGTCGTCAACCAGCTTTAAATCTTTTAGTTTTTACCGTCTTTTTTGATGGGCTCTTCTACCATAAAAACAATTGGCAGCGAATAAACTACAGAAACTTTTTCACCACCTTGCTCTCCAGGAATAAACTCTGGCAACATAGCTATGACGCGCTCTGCCTCCTTTTCAAGATCCGGATGCTCAGCACGCGATTGTATATCTATTACTTTCCCTGTTTCGTCTATTTTGAACTGAACAAAAATTCTCTTTCTACCTGGAGACAACCCTAATTCTCGAGGTAATTCAGTATCGAATTTTCTACCTACATGCATTTGAATGAATCTTGAAACGCATTGCTTACGCTCGTTATTTGTTGTTTTGCTCTTACACTCCATCGGATGAGGAACACTTTCTATACCATTAAAAGCCACAACTTTTGCCTTTTCTTTTGATTCTTCTTTCTGTTCTTCAGCTTTTTCTTCTTTAGTTTCTGTCTCTTTTGCTGGTTCTGGCGTTGGCGTATTTTCCTGAGCATAACTTGTTAGACTCACAAGCATAACAGCAAATACACTTAGAAGTAAGTGTTTATAATTCGTTTTGAAATTTATGTTCATATAAAACAGTATTAAATAGTTATTGACTTTGAATTTTAATTAGGTTAATCACAATATTGGCAACCGCTTAATGAGATCGCCAATCCTAATGTTATATTAAATACACTTCCATTAAAAGCTCCTAAACCATCTAAAACTGGATCATAGTCATCTAAAGAAGTTAAACCATAAATATAAGCGATATCGGTGTAAATTGATACTTTTTCATTAATCGCATAGTGTAATTCTAATCCACCTAGTAAATTTAAATACGACTGCTTATTATCGCCTAAATTACCCAGCGGTGTAACAAAACTAAATCCTGGTCCGGCATGCAATATCGTCCGCATACGAGGTGGTAAAAATCCTAGGGTTTCTGTTGCATCGAATACAAATTGTGCATTGATGCGCGAGTAGTTCACTTTAAATTCAGGTGATTCTGAGTCGTTTTTAAATCGATTAAAACCATAGTCTAATTTAACACCGTAAGACCGCTTAAACATATGCTGAATACCAATATTAACTGTCGGAAAATTAATGGACTGCGCAAAGGTGCCGTCTACAAATCCGTCTGTTGTGGGATAATTAAACCCCAAAGCCACAAGGGCCTTCCATTTACTGGTGGCCTTAAATTGCCCATAACCGTTGAGACTCATTAGAACTGTAATTAAAAAAATGAGTAAAGGTTTTAAACTAGGCTTCATAAATAAGATTTTGGTTTAATTTGCAGTATGCTTCATGGCGTACCTTACAAAACTAAGCAATTCTTATTTGTACTTATTAAGTTAAGTATCGTTGTCGGCGCTTTTTATTTTATCTATTCAAAATTAGCCGAAAACGAAGATCTTCAATTTGGTGAATTTTTAGCTTTTCTGAAGGAAAATGGCACTTTTTCAGTAAAAAACATCGTTTTTTTAGTGATTTTAAGCCTTTTTAACTGGTTTTTCGAAATTCTAAAATGGAAGAATCTAGCTTCCACCGTCAAAAAAATATCCTTCAAAGAAGCCTTAGAACAAAGTTTAGGTGGACATACCGCATCACTTATAACGCCTAACCGAATTGGTGACTATGGTGCCAAAGCTGCCTATTACATAAAATCCTATAGAAAACGTATTGTTTTAATGAATCTGCTAGGCAATATGGCACAAATGACTATTACAACAATATTCGGTGTCATTGGGGTTATCTTGTTTGTAAATAGATATCAAATTGAGGTAAACTATCAGAAAGTCTTCCGCTTTGGAGTCGTCATTTTAATTATTGGCGTACTCACCACTTTTGGGATCAAACAAAAGGCATTTAGTATTAAAGGGTATTCTATTCAAAGTGTTGTAAAGTATATAAAACAAATCGCCTCCAAAATTCATTTAATTAATCTATCTCTATCATTAATAAGGTATCTTATTTTCTCCTTTCAATTTTATTACCTGCTTCAAATTTTTGGCGTGGAAGTTGACTACCTTAAAGCCATGGTGGTGATCAGCAGTATGTACCTATTGGCGTCTATTATTCCTTCAATCTCGATTTTTGATGTGATCGTTAAAGGGAGTGTTGCTGTATTTTTATTTGGCTATGTTCAGGTTAACGAGCTTACGATACTATCGATAATAACCATAATGTGGATCTTAAATTTTGCAATTCCGGCTTTATTTGGTGGTTATTTTGCACTTAATTTCAAACTTCCTAAAATAGAAGAATGATTACTATCATTGCTATAACGAGTATCATAGTTTATCTGATTTTAATTGGAGGTCTAGTTTATGGTTTTGATAAGGTGGAAACCTTCAAACTTCAAGATCTGGAAGCAAAAAACAGCTTCTCCGTTATTATTCCCTTCAGAAATGAAATCGAGAATTTACCCAAACTTCTTCGTTCAATTCTAAGTTTGAAGTATCCCCAAAACCGATTCGAAATTATTCTTGTTGACGATGATTCTACCGATGGATCTGCTCAACTCATTCAAGATATTATTAATGAAACTGGTGCCAAAGGGAAAAATATTAGGGTGATCAAAAATCAGAGAACATCTAATTCGCCTAAAAAAGATGCCATTAATTCTGGTATTACCGTTTCAAAAAATGAATGGATCGTTACAACGGATGCCGATTGTATACTTCATAAATATTGGCTAGATGCTTTTGATGAAATTATTCAAAATGAGGCGCCAAATTGTATTGTAGCTCCAGTAACCTATCATCAGAATAATTCTTTTTTTAGCCGGTTTCAAACTCTAGATTTTTTGAGTCTGCAAGCCGCTACCATAGGTGGTTTTGGCCTCAACAAACCCTTCTTATGCAATGGTGCCAACTTTGCCTATCGTAAAGAAATATTTCTTCGCTTGAAGGGTTTTAAAGGAAATTCGGAAATTGCAAGCGGTGACGACATTTTTTTGCTCGAAAAGTTTAAAGGACTTGATAAAGATAAAGTCGTTTATTTAAAATCTGATAAAGCCATAGTACGCACACTACCCGTTACAAACTTTGGTGAACTCATAGAACAGCGATTGCGATGGGCATCAAAAACCTCACGAAATCCAAATGGGTTTTCTAAGTTGGTTGGTGTCATCGTATTACTGGGAAATACAGTATTTCTAGCCTTACCATTCCTGTTATGGTTTAACGCTTTAAATGGAAGAGTAGCATTATCGCTATTGGTGATCAAATTGGCGATCGACTTGTTATTACTGTTTAAAGTTGTTCGTTTTTTTGGACAAGAAAATGTCTTGTTGTCATTCATTTCATCAAGTCTTCTTTATCCTTTTTTTAGCGTTTATATAGTGTTATTGTCATTTTTTAAATCGTACCGTTGGAAGGGTAGAGAATTCAGAAAATAGATTGCATTCAGATATTTTTGGTAGATTTACTAAAACCAAATCCCAGCATAAAATGAAAAAAATTGTCTTGTTGTGTATTGTATGTTTTGTTTTTCAGCTGAACTACGGTCAAGATACCTACACTATTAATGGAGAAACTCTAGAGTTGAAAACTGAAATTGACGGCAAATTAGATTTGCTTTGGAATACCATTGATGGCAACTACCGTTATTTTGTTAGAACCGATGACGGAACCATCACCGAATTAAAAAACTCGAAAGGTCCTGACAATAAATTTCAAGAAGAATACAAATCAACCTTAAGTGCTCTTACCAACGGAAAGTCTACTGATAAGCTAAAGCTTACCCTTTATGATCTTAGAAATTTTATCGATGCTTATAATATCTCAGTAGATTCAAGCTATACGTTAACTTCTACAGAGAGTGATGTTCAGTTTAGATTAGGATTTTCAGGCGGAATCACTAATAATCCGTTTGTTGGCAATCCTGAAAATAAAAGCACACCAATGATTGGTGCAGAATTAGAAATTTTTGAAGCGAACGTACTTCCAAGACATTCAGGTTTTTTGCAGGCAAGACATACTTTTGATAGTGATAATTTTCCGTACAGTACCACAGAATTTTCACTTGGCTATCGTTATCGATTTATAAATAAAGAGACTTTTTCAATTTATGGGCAATTCAAACTAGCTACCTTGAATTTTTCAAATGTAACTTTTGCAGATGAAAACAGCATGGAAATTGATGCTAGTGAAACCTCTTTTGATATTCCATTTATTTTTGGAATTGGTTCAGATATAAAGATCGGTGAGAATAGTTTCATTACAATCATTTATGGAGAGCTGTTTGCTATACTTTTAGACAATCAAGGTAATTTTTCAACAGATATTGCCATTGGTTATAAATTCAACCTGTAAACATGTCGTTGCGCGATTTTAAAACCTCTAACCCTGTTTTTCATGGATTCTTTTGGGACGATGGAAAATCGTCCAAGAAAACAATGTCCGTAACCGGAATATTTATCAAATCCATGTTAGGCATCTTGGTAATCGCTGCCATAACCGGTTACCTATGGAAGCTCAATGAGGCTGGCACACCCATGAAATGGTTCACTTTAGGTGGGATGTTAGGATCTATTGTTTTGAGTATTGTTATTTCTGTTAGAAAGGAATGGGCTCACTTTTTAGTGCCTTTATATATCATTGCCAAGGGATTTTTTCTAGGAGGGTTTTCGTCTTATGCACATCGTAATTTCCCTGAATTACCTTATCAGGCTATTGGGGTTACTATCGTCACATTTTTTGTGATGCTTGTGTTATATCAACTTAGAATTATAGTCGTTACTAAAAAATTACGCAGCGTAATCATTACGGCGTCAGTGAGCATTTTTGTTGTTTATATAATATCGTGGATTTTAGGCTTTTTTGGCATTAAGTCTTACATCTGGGGCACATCTTGGTTTGCGATTGTCTTTAATATTATTGCTGCAATTGTGGCGTCTTTTGCATTACTCTTAGATTTCGATTATATAGAACGCTACAAGAATAGAGCACCAAAACAAAAGGAATGGATTGCAACTTGGGGACTTTTAGCAACATTGCTATGGCTCTACATCGAAGTATTGCGACTTATGCAAAAACTAGCCAGAAGGTTTTAATCGATTTTTACAATAACTGGTAATTCAAAAGCAGTTTTTACTTGCTGCCCTCTTTTTATCGCTGGAAAGATTTTTGGCACTGTTGTTAAACTTTGCCTCAAAAGGCTATCAATTTCTGGTATTTGGGAAATGGTCTCTGGCTTCATCTTTATATCCTCAACCTTTAAAAGACCTTCATTGTCAATGGTTAATTGCATAATAATTGTATCATAGACATCTTCAGTTACTACAATATTTTGATCGGCCAAAAATTGATTAACATGAGAAAGCATCGTATTCTGAAAGCAATTTTTACTTTCCTCTTTGGCAGTAATTGAATCACAACTACTAAAGGTTGGGTAAGTATCGACGTCGTTCCAATTAAATGTTTGCAATTCTTCCTCTAGTAAATCGTCAGCATTTACTTTTTGCTTTTCAAAATAATTGCAAGATGACAGAAGAACAATTAAAAAAAGACCAACTAATCGATTCATTAAAACACTTCTAAAATTGAAATGTACGATATTTTTCGATTTTAGTTTTCCTTTGCTAATAATTCTTCTAGTAACATGATAAAGATTGTCGCTCATTTTTCTATCCATTTTAAAATGAACATTGTGCCTCACAATAAAACGTAACTTTCAATAGCTTTTTGCGTCCTATCAGTGAAATTAAAATTTTTATATGGAACTTTTTCTTGTGATTGTGGCGTTTCTGCTAATGCTTTTAGGAATAATAGGTAGTTTTTTGCCCGTGCTACCAGGGCCATTAACAAGTTGGGCTGGGTTTTTAGTTCTCCACTTTACCGAAGGCGTACAATTAAGTACAACGTTTTTGGTTGTTACAGCTATTGTAGCCATTGTTATCTATGTGTTAGATTATATTATACCTGCAATTGGTACCAAACGTTTTGGAGGCAGTAAAGCTGGTATGATCGGTACAACACTCGGATTACTTGTTGGTTTGTTCTCACCAATACCCTTTGGAATTGTTATTGGGCCATTTGTTGGTGCCTTAATTGGTGAGATGATACACAGAAATGATTCTAAGAAAGCTTTAAAGGCTGCCTTTGGTTCGTTTTTAGGTTTTATTGCCTCAACATTTTTAAAATTTATCGTTGCTATTATTTTCCTCGGATTTTTTATCGTGAAGTTATCCGAACACAACGCAAGCTGGTTTTAATCAAAAAAAAGCAAGAAAAAAACCTGATCGAGAGCTCAACCAGGTTTAATTTTTCTTGCTATTAACTCAACAATTACTTAAGAGGGATTAATTAATTCTTGTTGACTTGATGTAAATGTAGGTCAATACTTAATATTTTTCTTGTGGTAAAACCGTAAACTTGATGCGGAAAAACCGTAATTTCTAACAATAGTAAGGCTTTCGAGAGGATTTTCAGACCGTGAAAAATCGCACTTTTTTTAATTTTTTTAGAGATAACCTTTTTCTCTGGCCTCTTGAAGCAAGGTTTCGTCCTTTCCGTCAGTAACAGAAAATAGTAATTTGAGTTGTTTTTTACGCTTTTCAATGGCGCTTGTTGATAATGGAATGTACTCACTCAAACTCTTTGTTTTTATTCCTTGTGAAAGTAAGTGAAGAATTTTTCTGTTGATATCATCAACATAGATTTCACTGGTTATGGTTTTCTTCACATAATTACTAACGGTACTGCTATAATACGGAGGGTATTTAAGTATCTGCTGAAATGCATCAGCTAATTCCATCGAGGTTAGATCGCTCTTAATTAAAAATCCATCTGGATTTATTTCCTTTATAATATTATGAATTCTGAAGGACTCATTAAACATGGTTAAAATAATGATTTTTGCCTCTGGCAAGACCTTTTTGGCTAGTAGCGCAAGGTCTTCACCTGAAGCATATCTTCCATCTTGAGAAGGTGGTAAACTAATATCAAAAAAGCATACATCGTATGGCGTGCCCTTCGAGGCACGGTTAATCATTAGTTGTGCAGTATCACAATTATTGGCCGTGTCGATCAGCAAGGTCTGATCGTCATCTTTGGTTGCCATCAATACATTCTGATAACCTTCAATAATGATTGGATGATCATCCACCATTAAGATGTTGATATGTTTCATCTGTTTTTATTCAAAAGTTAGGGACAGATGGAATATGCCATTTATCGTCTATTCAAATCATAAATTTTCCAACAGCTTACTTCATGCCACTTTATCAGTGTAAGGAATTTTGACATTAACCGTTGTACCATTTCCAGATTGAGAGGTGAAGGTGATTTTACCATTAATATCTTCAACACGAGATGTCATATTTTTAAGACCAATTCCTTTTTTGCTCTTTGAAGTATCGAAGCCCTCTCCATCATCTATGATGTCTAAGCAAATTACGTTTTTTTCTAGTGAAATACTAATTTTTATAGCTTTTGCATTGGCATGTTTATAAATATTTTGCATGGATTCTTGTATAATCCTGTAAATGTTGATTTTAGTTTTATTCGAAACCGAATCCCAACTAATGTCATCCGTAAAATTGAATTCGTAGGCCAATCCATAAGCTTGCGTTTGATTCTCAATCAACTCTGAAACAATATCCATAAAACCTGAACCAGAAACAAAATCCGTATTTAATTCGTGAGAGATCTTCCGTATATCTTCTTCGATGGTTTTAAGCTGACCAATATAATTTGCCCTAGTCATCATAGCTTCTTTACCATCTTTAAAATTGATACTATCTAGGCTTAGTCTCGTTCCGAAAAGTCGTCCTAGTACACCATCGTGTAACTCTTCAGAGATCCGCTTCTTTTCTTGAGTTCTGGCCTCATCAACTTTATCTTGCTGGCTAAGCATAAGGTTATAAATATCTTCATTAGCCTTTTGCTGCACCTGAATTAACTTGAGCTTTCGATTTTTAGCACGCTGAGAAATAACCACATAAACTAAAACTGCTGTTAACAATAGCCCTCCTGATAGAAGAACGAGGTAGAAGTTTTCTTTAGAGATTTGTTCGTTTTCTGCAGCAATCTGGTCGGTATCGAATTCCAATCGGGCAAATTTGTTTCTAACATTACGTTCTACTTTAAGAAGACTATCTGTTAATTTAATATGCTCATTCAAATATACTTTTCCTTCTTCCCCTTCCTTTAATTCTGAAAGCAGCATCATGGATTCTAATAAAATATCATTTGAAGAAATTTGCTTGGATAAGGCGTATGCTTTCTCTGCATATTTTAAGGTGGAATCCTTTATCTTTAAATGATTATAAAACTTTGAAAGGTCAATGGTTACAGCCAACTTTGTAATATCATCATCTAGCTCTTTACTCAGTCGATAGGCCTCGTAAAACATTGTGCTCATATTGTCATAATCGGTATGACCGGCAAGCACTTTTGTGTAAGCTATATTGTTAATGATCAATGGATAAAAAGCTGGATCATACTCTTCATAATCTTCTCTTTTGTCGATAAGACTTCTGTATAATTCGAGAGATTTCTCATAATCTAAAAGTTCCCTGTAAACACCTGCTTTATTGTTAATAGAAAGGGTTTCATTATATTCTCCATAATTCATTCGCTTTGCAATATCTAAAGCCTTTTCATGATACTGAAGCGATACTTCGTAGCGTTCTAGGTTTTGTGATGTTACGCCTAGCAGATTATTCAAATCCCATAAATAGTCGAGATTTTCTTCAGTCGTTTGAAGTGTATTTCTCAATTTAACGGCTTTAATAGCGTTCTCTTCACTACCTATATAATCTTTCTCAGTATCTTGAATATCTGCTAATTGATAAAGTAAATACGCCTGTTCTTCAACTAGATTTAAGTTAGCGTATATATCAAGTGCATTCAAATAATAGTAGTAAGCACTATCGTTTTGAATTTTTATCTTATGGTAAGAACCCAGATTAAAATTGGCTACTGCAATTGCAGTCGTGTCTTTTAGCTTGTTTGCTAGTGCTAAGTTTTCTAGATTAACTTTTTTGTAGTCTTCGTACTTTTCGGCCTCAAAAAGTACGACTGAAAGGTTTCTGTTACTGAGTAGAATTGTCGAATCAACCTTTGTTTTATAGGATAACTTTACAGCTTGTAACGCATAATCAATTCTAGATTCTAATGATTCTGTGTTGCTTTTGGATTTAGCCCTCAAGGCCAAAATACGATCTAAGTCCTTAGTGGCCTCATTGCTCTGTGCATGAACAATGATGGAGAAGAATAAAGCAATTATGGTGGGTAACTTATAATTCAATGGATTTCTCTAAACCTGTATGTCATCCAAATTTAGAATAAATTATGACTTTATCTCTTATAATCTGTCATCTTTATTAAACAAGTATAGCCTTTATTATAAAATAACAAAGGCTAATTATATATATTAAAAGAAAGTTTTATCCTTGCGTTTGGACTTTACCTTTTTTTCTTACGTGCGCTACAAAATCATACGATTTAACTTCTTTGTAAGTTGGCTCGTTCTCAGCTACAACCTTATCAGATTGTACACCAGATACAGTTAACATAGCAATGGCAACTAAGGCTAAAGTAATTTTTAGGGTTTTCATATGTCTCAATTTAGGGTTTAATAAATAGTCAATATTAAATTGCGTAACGATTTTCGCTACATTTTGAGGGAGGAAAATGGATAATTAACTATTGTAGGTTTTTAACCTAAATTGCACTAAAATAAAACGAGGGACGTTTTAGTAAATGTTTAATGGATAATAAATTTTCTTGAAAGTATGATTTGAGGGCTTACAAGAGCTAACAAATATATAAGGAATTGCTTCACACACAAAAGAATCATCGATAAAATGCAAATAAACACCGATTAAATGCGTTTTTTTGGTTAATTTCTTGTTGAAAAGTTCAAAATTAATAAGCTGGTACGTATTCTAATAGGGTATCAAATTTCAAAAATAAGCCAGCTAGAATTCCATATAATCAGTCATATTTTAAGATCTAACGTCATCTAATTGATGTTTTTTATCTATAAATCGAGTATGGTAAAACTCCAATTGCCTTTAATAAACTGACCATTATTCCCTTTAATGATTCCAACTTGAAAATCCTTCTTAGTTCTAAACAAATAACCAATTGCAGAAAAAAAGAAATCCTGATCACCATCATCTACAAGCTCTTGCGTAAGTTGAATAATATAATTTTTGGTTAGTACAAGACATTTTGGAAGTACAACTCTATACATATTTGAGTCATAAACATTCATGGTATCAATCTTAATTCCTGGTGTAGCATTATAAATGGTTCCGTCTGCTCTAACATTTCCAACGGCAATTACTCTTGGCATAATTTATTGATTTTGAAGTTAATAGTTCTCTAAATTACAACCGAAAAGCTGGCAATACTATACGTAGAACTACGTATTTTAACTTGAAAAAACAATGAAGAAGATTTGTAATTGTGTAGTTTGAATTTCGCTTAAACAAAAAAGCATCCCGATTTACCTGTATAATTCTACTTCGCTAAAGCTTCGTAGAACGAGGAAAAAAGGAAAGCCTTTCATCGGTAAGATTCCAATTAACTTGGAAATCTTACAACTACATCCTAACGTTAACAGTCAGGACAACACAACGTCTTTATACTAAAAAAGCTCTAATTTCTCAGAGCCCTTTTGCAATTTTTGCGGTCTGGACGGGACTCGAACCCGCGACCCCCTGCGTGACAGGCAGATATTCTAACCAGCTGAACTACCAGACCGTTGCATAATTGCGAGGGCAAATATACATTGCATTTTTAATTCCGCAAACAAAAATGATAAAAATATTAACCCGTCTAAACAAATTTTTGGCGCTCTATCATATAGGTAGTTAAAATTTGATTGAAGCCCTTAGTAATGTCAGCCTCAACATATTTTATACGATACTGGCCACACTTTAAACGTAAGTCATTAAAGTAGTCACTTACAGCTTTTTCGTAATTCTCCTTTACATTATCTGGATACAAATTAATGAAATCTCCAGTTTCTACATCGATAAATCGTTTTGGTCTATTATCGAAATCGAAACTTAATTCCTTAGACTTATCAAACACATGAAACAATACAACTTCGTGTTTGTTGTGCTTCAAATGACGTAAAGCTTCAAATAACTTGTCATCGTCTTCAGACGTTTGAAACATATCCGTAAAAACAAAGATCAATGAACGCCTATGGATCTTTTCTGCTATTTGATGTAAATAGGTATAGGTTTCAGTAGTTTTTGAATCTGGTTTGGAGACTACAGCTTCACTAAGTTTACTCAATAGCATCTGATGATGCCGCTCACTACCTTTTTCAGGTGCATAAAAATCATACGTATCACTGTAAATACTCAAACCAACAGCATCGCGTTGCTTTTTCAGAATATGCATCAAAGATGCACAAGCCAATGCCGAAAAGGCTGATTTATTAAGATTATCGATAGTTGTACCTGCAGATTCAGGATAGTGCATGGATGTACTATTATCTAGTATTAGATGACACCGCAGATTGGTTTCCTCATCATAACGCTTAGTGTAAAGTCGATCGGTTTTGGCGTAAAGCTTCCAGTCGATATGCTTGGTGCTTTCACCATGGTTATAGATCTTATGCTCGGCAAACTCTGCGGAAAATCCATGAAACGGACTCTTATGCATCCCTGCAATAAATCCTTCAACGACTTGCTTGGCGAGTAATTCTAGATTCTTAAAACCGCCTGCTTTATTTAATTCAACTTGTAAATCCATGAGTTACCGAAACTAAAAAAGGTTTGTCATAACGACAAACCTTTTATCATTTCTTTTAGAGTATATCTATTATAATAGAGCGTCGATAGCGTCTGCGTAAGCATTCTTTGGTGCTACACCAACCTGACGACCTACTACCTCTCCGTTTTGGAATACTAATACCGTAGGAATGTTTCTAACACCATACTTGGCAGCAAACTCCTGATTAGAATCAACATCTACTTTACCAACTATAGCCTTTCCTTCATATTCATTGCTGATCTCGTCAATGATCGGTCCTACCATACGACAAGGTCCACACCAAGCCGCCCAAAAATCTACCATTACTGGTTTATCACTCTTCAATACCGTTTCTTCAAACGTTGCATCTGTTATTTCTAGTGCCATAATATTATATTTAATGTATTTTACTTCAGTTTAATATGCAATATTAGTCAAAAAATATTCCAAACCTTACGTGGCTTACATTCGATTTGGTTATGCTACCATTGTTTGGTTTTATGCTAATTCAATTTATACATCACATCCAATTCCTTCAACTCGTAAAGAAGCTCTTGCGAAATCTTCACTTTTTGTTTTCTACTGGGCATTGTGAGCTTTAACTTGTCTTCATTATCATAAACGACAAAACTGAGCGTATGATTGCCCTGATGTAACCTGAACATATCTTGCAAATCAGCGATTTTATCTTTTTCCAGATCGTCGATATTCAACTGGATGGATAATTTCTTAGCATAGGCATCCATTACATCATGCAGCAGTTGGAAATTATTAAATTGAATTCTCGGCTCTCCTTTCTGACCAGTTTCACGATTCATCCAGCCTTCTTTTACAAAAGCTCGCACATACACGAAAGAATTCTGAACCAAGAAATGTCTAAACTTCAGATAATCTTCGCCAAAAATTCTGAATTCATAGCTATCGGTATAATCTTCAATCGTAAAAGCTGCCCAGCCTTTACCTTGCTTACTCACACGATGCTGAATATCGGTAACCACACCACCAAAAGTGACTTCTCTGTTCACAATAGTTTGAAGATCCTTGAATACCGAAACCGTACCGTTACAGAAGGTTTGCATTTCAATTTTGAAATCATCTAAAGGATGCCCTGAAATATAAATCCCTACAACCTCTTTTTCTCTTGAAAGCTTTTCCATAGTTCCCCATTCTTCACATGGCGGCACTTGCGGTTCTGGTATTTGAACCTCGCTCGTATTTCCGAATAAACTCACCTGAGCTGAGTTTTCATTTTCCTGATATTTAGCGCCATATCGTATGGCCTTTTCTAAAAAGGTAACATTATCACCTTCGTGCGCAAAATACTGTGCGCGATGTGTCTCTTTAAAGCAATCAAATCCACCAGCATTAGCTAATCCTTCAAATGATTTTTTATTTGCTGCTCTTAGGTCTATTCGTTTTGCCAGATCGAAAATTGACTTGTAATTACCATCCTTCTTTCGATTTTCAACAATCGTCTTCACAGCCCCATGACCAACACCTTTAATGGCTCCCATACCGAAGCGCACGGCATTGTCCTTATTTACCGAGAACTTATAGTAACTTTCATTGACATCCGGACCTAATACAGGCAATCGCATGCGCTTACATTCTTCCATAAAGAAAGTGACCTGCTTAATGTCGTTCATGTTATTAGAGAGCACTGCAGCCATATATTCAGCCGGATAATGTGCTTTTAAATATGCCGTTTGATAAGCAATCCATGCGTAACAAGTAGAGTGCGACTTATTGAATGCGTAACTCGCAAAAGCTTCCCAGTCTTTCCATATCTTTTCTAATTTATCTTTATCCATGCCCTTTGCCGCGGCCTGATCAATAAATTTTGGCTTCATTTTATCCAGAACGGCTTTCTGCTTTTTACCCATCGCCTTTCGGAGGACATCGGCTTCACCTTTGGTAAAATCAGCCAATTTCTGTGACAATAACATTACCTGCTCCTGGTATACCGTAATCCCGTAGGTTTCCTTGAGGTATTCTTCCATTTCAGGCAAATCGTAGATAATCTCTTCTTTACCGTGTTTACGATTAATAAAACTTGGTATGTATTCCATCGGTCCAGGGCGATAAAGGGCATTCATCGCAATGAGATCATCAAAAACGGTTGGTTTAAGATGCTTCATATGCTTTTGCATCCCCGGAGATTCATACTGAAATATCCCTACTGTTTCACCACGTTGGAAAAGTTCATAGGTTTCTTCGTCATCTAATGGGAAATTTTCAGGGTCTAATTCAATACCATGTTTTGCTTTCACAATTTTGACAGTATCCTTAATTAAGGTTAAAGTTTTTAGTCCGAGGAAATCCATTTTCAGAAGACCTGCACTTTCAACCACTGAGTTGTCAAATTGAGTTACATATAAATCCGAATCCTTCGCTGTTGCAACAGGAACATAATTCGTTATATCGCCTGGTGTAATGATCACACCACATGCATGAATACCTGTATTCCTAACCGATCCTTCTAAAACTCGAGCCTGATTAACCGTTTCTGCCTGTAAATCTTCACCGTCTGAAATGTTAAGTAACTGATTAACTTTTTCTAGTTCTTCCTGTCGGAATTTTTGAGCCAATTCTTTTTCACTCTTTCCAAATATTTTGCCAAGTTTAGACATATTTGGAATGAGCTTCGCAATATGATCCGCTTCGTTCAGTGGCAGGTCTAACACACGTGCCGTATCGCGAATGGAAGATTTCGCAGCCATAGTACCGTAGGTGATGATCTGCGCCACCTGATTAGCACCATACTTGTCGATCACATATTGCATAACTCGTCCACGACCTTCATCATCAAAATCGATATCAATATCGGGCATGCTCACACGATCTGGATTCAGAAAACGCTCAAAAAGTAGATCGTACTTTATAGGATCGATATTAGTAATCCAGAGACAATAGGCCACCACCGACCCTGCAGCCGAACCACGTCCTGGACCCACCGAAACATCCATATTTCTGGCTTCGCGGATAAAATCCTCAACAATCAAAAAGTAACCCGGATACCCTGTATTTTCAATAACGCTCAATTCAAAATCGAGTCGTTCTTTTATTTCTGGTGTAATCTCTCCATAACGCTTTTTTGCCCCTTCGTAAGTAAGATGCTTTAAGTAGGCGTTTTCCCCACGTTTTCCACCATCGGTCTCATCTTTTTCATCTTTGAATTCATTCGGAATATCGAATGCTGGAAGTAAAACATCTCTTGCTAATTCGAAAGGTTCAATCTTATCAACAACCTCTTGAATATTCATAATAGCTTCAGGAATATCTCTAAACAAGGTCTTCATTTCTTCCGAAGACTTAAAGTAATACTCCTGATTTGGCAAGCCGTAGCGATAGCCACGACCGCGACCTATGGGAGTGGCTTGCTTTTCGCCATCTTTCACACATAAAAGAATATCATGGGCGTTGGCATTTTCTTGTTCAACATAGTAAGTATTGTTGGTCGCTACTAACTTAATCTGATGCTTTTTCGCAAACTGCACTAAGACCTGATTCACGCGGTTTTCATCTTCCTGATTATGCCGCATTAATTCGATATAAAGATCGTCTCCAAAGGTGTCTTTCCACCACAATAGAGCCTCCTCAGCTTGATTTTCACCGATATTCAAAACCTTACTTGGCACCTCGCCATAAAGGTTTCCGGTGAGACAAATCAGATTATCTCTGTATTGCTCAATTAGTGCCTTATCTATTCTAGGAACATAGTAAAACCCGTCAGTAAAAGCCGCGGAAGACAACTTAGCCAGGTTGTGATAACCCTTCTTATTTTTAGCTAAAAGTACGATCTGATATCCGTTGTCTTTACGAGTTTTATCTAGATGGTCTTCACAAACAAAAAACTCACAGCCAATAATAGGTTTTAATAATCTACCTTCTTTCTCTTCGCCACTAGCTTCTGCCTCTGCATGCTTTGCTTTAATTGATTTGTTATGATTAGAAACAGCCTGAACAAAATGAAAAGCGCCCATCATATTTCCATGATCAGTCAGCGCCACCGCTGGCATGTCTTCTTTTGCTGCTGCTGCAACCAGATCTCTTATACTAATGGTTGATTGCAGAATGGAAAACTGAGAATGATTGTGGAGATGTACAAAATCAACCTCTGAAAGTTGTGAGGCTGATTCCTGATCCGTTTCGGTGAAACTAGTTTCTGTTTGCTCTTTTTGAAGTCGCTCGTTGATTTTAGCACTTTCGCGCTTAAGATTGATATGCTTCAATCCGATGAGACGAATCTCATCTGGGTTTTCTTCGGAAAATTTTTGAAAATAATCTGGTTGTACATCAAGCTCTTCCTTGGTATATTCTTGTCTCCGGATCAGCTCTAGAAAGCAACGTGTGGTCGCCTCAACATCGGCAGTTGCGTTGTGTGCTTCAGCAAATGGTTTATGAAATAAAAACTCATGCAATTCGGTTAGCGTGGGTAATTTGAATTTTCCACCACGACCTCCGGGTATTTGACATAAACTTGCTGTATGTTCTGTACAGGTATCTAATACTGGTAATTCTTGAAGTGGGTTAGCCACATCCTCGCGTACAAATTCGGCACCCATAATATTCAGGTCGAATTTCACATTTTGCCCCACAACAAACTTGGTCTTAGCCAATGCTTCATTGAATTTCTCAAGAACTTCAATAAGTGGCACACCTTGTTCCTTTGCAAGTTCTGTTGAAATACCGTGAACTTTTTCAGCATCGTATGGAATATTGAAGCCTTCTGGTTGAATTAAAAAATCCTGATGCTCTAAACAATTGCCCATAGCATCATGCAATTGCCATGCAATCTGAATAGCTCTTGGCCAGTTATCTGTATCTGTTATCGGCGCATCCCATCGCTTGGGTAAACCTGTAGTTTCAGTATCAAATATTAAGTACATACGGGTGTTTTGATGTAAAAAATCGGAACCTTAAAATTAAGAAATATTGAAGCTTTTATAAACTAAAGTTATAAACAGTTGTAAACAAAAAAAGCACTGTAAAAACAGTGCCTGATATTTTAAAATAAATACGTTTTTTAGTTAATCGTTGATAACTTCGAGACCTCCAATTAAGGACACACGATTAAAAACACCGTCTATAAAATTAACCGATCTAAGACCATCTTCAGAAAAGGCTGTAAAATTAAATTCTCCACTAATGAGTTTGGGATCTGCATTATTATCAATTTCCTGAACACTGATTGTTCCTTCAACTGGATATATACTTACACTTGGATCTGGATTGTTCCTAGTGGAATATACCGTGCCATCAAAATCTCTAAAGACAGCGTATGCACTACTATTTTCCCCAAGACTAAAGGTGCCTGTACCATCGGTTGGGGTTACAAGTTGTAAAACTTCAAGGCCCATACCGCCTTCTACAAGAAATCCACCAAAATCAATATCTGCCGCAAAATACGTTGCTCTCCATGTTTCACCTTCACGATTTGCCTGCATGGCTGGAGTGTTAAATCTGATTTCATCACCACAACCAAAAAAAGTAATAATTACAAAAGATAAGAGGACCAGTTTTTTCATTGCCTAAATACTAATTTATCTCTGCTTCTTCATATAACGAAACAAGAGTCCCAAAAGTATAATAATTTTTGATACTAGAAACATCTAGAATTCTTCTTTTGGTTAAAGTGAACATCTTTCAGTTAAAAACCAGAAAAACACTTAATTATTAAAAAAATAGATTATCTTTGCGCCCGCCTTAACGACGTATAACGATATGTCAGCTAGGCTCTCATTAATAACAGAGGTCGAGAACCTCACTAATTAATTATTATGCCTGTAAAAATTAGATTACAAAGACACGGTAAGAAAGGAAAACCTTATTACTGGATTGTAGCAGCGGATTCTCGCGCTAAAAGAGATGGTAAATACCTAGAAAAATTAGGTGCTTACAACCCAAACACAAATCCTGCAACAATTGACTTAGATGTAGATGGCGCTGTAAAGTGGTTAGAAAATGGTGCACAACCAACTGACACTGCAAGAGCTATTTTATCTTACAAAGGTGCTTTATTAAAGAAGCATTTAGCTGGTGGTGTGAAAAAAGGCGCTTTAACTGAAGAGCAAGCTGAAGCTAAATTCAATGCTTGGTTAGAAGAAAAAGCAGCAAAAATCCAAGCGAAAGCTGACGGATTATCCAAAGCAAGTGCTGATGCAAAAGCGAAAGCACTAGAGGCTGAAAAAGCAGTAAACGAAGCTCGTATTGCTGCAGCAGCTCCTGTTGTTGAGGAAGTTGTTGAAGAGGTTGCCGAAGAGGCTACTGCTTCAAACGAAGAAGAATAAAAAATTTATTTTTATACTTTTAACCCTGACGGTAATCGTCAGGGTTTTTTATTTCTAGTATTCCATGAAAAAAGAGGATTGCTTTTATTTAGGTAAAATCGTTAAAAAGTACAGTTTCAAAGGCGAGTTATTGGCAAAACTCGATACAGATGAACCCGATCTTTACAGTAATCTCGATGCCATATTTGTTGATCTTAGAGGAAACCTTGTCCCCTTTTTTATTGAATCATCTCAACTACATAAATCAGATCTACTTCGGATTAAGTTTGAAGATGTGGATACAGAACCAGACGCTGAAAGTTTATTGAAGACCGATCTGTACTTACCGTTAGACTTGCTTCCTAAACTCGAGGGCAATAAGTTTTATTTCCATGAAGTGATCGGATTCACCATCAAAGATTCTAATTATGGGGAAGTTGGTGTCATAACCGCAATTAATGATTCCACAGCGCAAGCTTTATTTGAAGTTGACAGAAATGGAGTAGAAATTCTAATACCTATGAATGATGAATTCATTGTGAAGGTCGATAGAGAAAGTAAAATAATTGAAGTCAATACACCAGAAGGACTCATAGATTTATATCTCGACTAAATGAGTAAACCTTTCAAATTCAAACAATTTACAATTCACCAAGATCGTTGCGCCATGAAAGTGGGCACTGATGGTGTTCTATTGGGCGCTTGGACTTCGATCTCAAACCATCCATTTTCTGTTTTGGATATTGGTTCCGGTACTGGAATTTTAGCATTGATGATCGCACAAAGAAGCACTGCTCAACGGATCGAGGCCATTGAAATTGATGCTGACGCTTATGAACAGTGCGCCGCAAATTTCGAAAACTCAGCGTGGAATGATCGCTTATTTTGTTATCATGCATCCTTACTAGAATTTGTTGAAGAGGTTGACGATCACTTCGATCTTATCATTTGCAATCCACCTTTCTATTCTGAAGATTTTAAAACTAGTGACGCATCAAGAGATATGGCACGCTTTAATGATGCCATGCCTTTTGAACATCTTATATATGCTGTTGCAAATTTGCTGTCAGACAATGGATTATTTTCTGTTATCATTCCGAAAAAGGAAGAGCAAGGATTTATAGAGTTGGCTTCAAAAGGAAATTTATATCCAAACAGAATACTTCATATTAGAGGAAATCCAGACTCTGATATAAAACGCAGCCTTATCGAATTTTCATTTATTCAAACAAAAATTGAAACCAATGAATTGGTAATAGAAGAAGGCAGACATCAATACACTGAAGATTACATCAATCTTACTAAAGATTTTTATCTGAAAATGTAAGCATTCGTTGGGCATTGAAAACGTTTTCGTTACATTTGCCCAAGTCAGGTATTTCAACAAAATGTATTCCTGCAACTATCATTTAAAACGTATAAAAGCATCTTAAAATGAAACCAGATCTATTTGAAGCTCCCGATTATTATAACCTTGATGAATTGCTAACCGAAGAACATAAATTGGTTCGTGATGCTGCAAGAGAATGGGTGAAGCGAGATGTATCACCAATTATTGAAGATTATGCTCAACGTGCTGAATTCCCTACTCAAATCATTGATGGTTTAGCAGAAATTGGAGCGTTCGGACCATACATTCCTGAAGAATATGGAGGCGCAGGCCTAGACCAAATTTCCTACGGTCTTATTATGCAGGAAATAGAACGCGGTGATTCTGGTGTTCGAAGTACAGCTTCAGTACAATCTTCATTAGTAATGTATCCTATTTGGAAATATGGTACCGAAGAACAACGCCAAAAATTTCTTCCGAAGTTAGCTTCTGGTGAATGGATGGGTTCCTTTGGTTTAACTGAACCAGATCACGGTAGTAATCCAGGCGGCATGACGACCAATTACAAAGATATGGGCGACCATTATTTACTAAATGGCGCTAAGATGTGGATTAGTAATGCACCGTTTTGCCAAGTGGCAGTAGTATGGGCAAAAAATGAAGAAGGACGTATTCACGGACTTATTGTTGAGCGTGGTATGGAAGGATTTTCAACACCCGAAACACATAACAAATGGTCGTTAAGAGCCTCCGCGACTGGAGAGCTTATTTTTGACAACGTAAAAGTTCCGAAAGAAAATTTATTACCAAACAAATCTGGATTGGGTGCACCTTTAGGATGTTTAGATTCTGCACGTTACGGAATTGCTTGGGGTGCTATTGGCGCAGCTATGGATTGCTACGATACCGCTTTGAGATATAGTAAAGAGCGCTTACAGTTTGGAAAACCAATAGGACAATTTCAATTACAACAAAAGAAATTAGCCGAAATGATCACGGAGATCACCAAAGCTCAGATGCTAACATGGCGACTTGGTGTATTACGAAATGAAGGCAAAGCGACTTCAGCACAGATTTCTATGGCGAAACGAAATAATGTGGAAATGGCGATAAACATTGCTAGAGAAGCTCGACAAATTTTAGGTGGAATGGGAATTACTGGTGAGTATAGCATTATGCGTCACTCTATGAATTTAGAAAGTGTAATCACTTACGAAGGTACTCACGATATTCACCTTTTAATTACAGGATTAGATATTACTGGATTGAACGCTTTCAAATAAAACATATGAAGATATTTTTTACACTACTCGCAGTTCTAAGCTTTTCGTTCATTACTGCTCAGCAAAAAAGTTTTGAAGAAGTTAGCATCGATGAATTAACGACCGACACACAATATGCCAGTGACTCACCAGACGCCGTTGAATTAATTTGGTGGATACCAACTGAATATTGGAATGTGGTTTTTTCTCAAGATCCTACAGCTTCAGAAAGTGAAACTGAACAAATCATCGATCTCGTAGAAGATTATGTCTTTGTAATGGTATTAAAAGGAAAAGTTGGTATGTTCGGTGGCATTACCTATGAGGATGAAAGCATTATCAAAAAGCAGATTAATGTAACTTATAAAGGCGAAGAACTCAAAATGATTGAGACGGATGACTTAAATCCTGACACAATGAACTTCATATCTATGATGAAGCCGATGATGAAAAATCTTATGGGTGCAATGGGAGAAAATATGCAGTTCTATGTTTTTGAAAGCCCAGATAAGAACAACAAAATTATCCCTATTGATCCTTACGGAACCGAATCATTAAAATTTGAATTAGGCGAATTTAGCAAAGAAGTATCACTACCGTTGGCTAGTCTTCTAGAAGAAAAGATTTGTCCTGAAACTAATAAAGAACATAGCGGCAAATGGTCGTACTGTCCATTTCATGGTGTTAAGCTTGAAGAAAAACCGAATTAAGTTTTTTAAACATTAAACCAAAAGCCTTTCAAAATTTGAAAGGCTTTTTGGTTGATAAGGATGTCGTATCTTTACATTTATGAAAAAGATTGCTCTGCTTTTATTGATTGTGATTTGCACTATCAGTTGCGAATCGGACAACACTGAAGCACCTCCAATACCACAAACTTTTAATATGCTTTCACTTGGTGACAGTTACACCAAGGGAGAAGGCGTATGCGAAACCTGCGGTTATCCAGAACAACTAAGAGACAGTTTAAAAACCAGATTTAATTCTCAAGACATCTTCAACCTTAGTGTTATTGCAGAAACCGGTTGGAATACTTCAAATCTTATAGACGGCATAGAATCGGAAAATCCAAATTCTACTTTCGATCTTGTGACTTTATGTATTGGCGTTAATAATCAATTTCAAAATAGACCATTTTCAATGTTTGAAACCGAGTTTCCGGAGCTTGTTGCAACTGCCACAGATCTGGCACAAGGAAACAAAGCCAATGTCATTATTCTAACTATTCCTGATTATGCAAATACGGGCTTTGGACAAGGTTTTGGAGGTCCGGTCATTACCGAAGAACTCACCATGTATAATCAATTCATAATAAATTATTGTAATACGAATAATTACAGTTTTATTGATGCACAAGATCTGATTTTCGATGGGCTTACCAACCCAGAACTTATTGCTTCAGATAATCTTCATCCTTCGGAATTGGCCTATTCTAATTTGGTGACGCAGTTACTTCCTTTGGCGTTTCAAATTTTAATGGAATAAATTGTGTAATTTCGATTTATGTCTTCAAAATCGAGATTAGATCGTGCTTATAAGAATGCTCCGCGCATTCCATTCGATGATACTTCAAAATTTATCATGTTTAGTGATTGTCATCGTGGTGATAATAGCTTTGCCGACGATTTTGCCAACAATCGAAATATATATTTTCATGCTTTAAAGCATTACTACAATGAGGGATTTAATTATTGTGAATTGGGTGATGGTGATGAACTATGGGAAAATCTTTCTTTTGAATCTCTATTGAACGCGCATAAAAATGTTTACCTGCTCATGAAACAATTTCATGAAGAAGGGCGATTGCACATGATTTGGGGAAATCATGATATGGTATATCGCAATCCGAATTATGTTGAAAAGCATTTATCTATGTATTTCGATCCAAAAATTGGTGAGGATGTAGAGCTTTTCTGTGATATAAAATATCATGAAGGCATTGTTTTGAAGCATTCTGAGACGCAACAGGAGTTGTTTTTATGTCATGGTCATCAGGCCGATTGGTGGAATTATATCTTTTGGAAGTGGAGTCGGTTTTTGGTGAGGATTCTCTGGAAACCTCTAAATGTTATGGGTATTGCAGATCCGACTAGCCCAGCCAAAAACTACAAAGAGCTTATTAAGGTAGAACGCCGCACCAAGAAATGGATCGTTGATAATGATAATCTTCTAACTATTGCTGGTCATACGCACAGACCGCGTTTCCCTGAACCAGGCGATATTGCTTTTTTTAATGATGGTAGTTGTGTACATCCAAGAAGTATTACTGGATTAGAGATCGAAGCTGGGAAAATATCACTCATTAAATGGCAAATCTCTACTACTGATGACGGAACTTTAAAAATAGTAAGAGTATTACTAGAAGGACCGACACCATTAATTGCATACAAAACTGATTAGCCCTTGGAATGCTTATCTAATACGTGATCTCTCTTGTATACAAAAAGGTTTTATTTTTAATGAGATTGATATGTTTCTTAGAAATCCAATTGTTGTATTTATCGTATTTATAGACAAACTTTTCATCATAGGTAAGCTCTGGTTTCTCTAATTCTATACCATTCTTTTTCAAAAAATAAAGCTTAACACGTATTATATTTTGATGCTCATCGTACTTATAAATTAATTTATGAGAAACATTCATATCATAGCTTGGATATACTTGTATTATTTCGATCTCACTGCGATCTTTATGGTGAGTAACCGTACCTTCAAATGGTGTAGAAAAATAGCTTAAACCCGATATTTCATAACCGTTTTCATTATAGTTTATCATGGTATGTTCTGTACCGTCTTCATCATGTGTTAGCCCACCGATTTTTTTAATAATTCTACCATTTTTAGTATGAAATGTGAAGAGTCTATTTAAAGGTTCTGTAGTATGGCTATTAGAGGATTTATCTTTAAAAAATGTTCTTATTTCCTCCTCACTACGAGTCATCACAATTGAATCTTTATAGTGTTTGAAAAAATTGTTTTCTATCTCAATATCCTCCTGATTATCGTCTAAGTAATAGATTTTACTTTTTAAAGCCGTTAGCTTTTGATTGGCATCATATTCGTAGTAACGCGTTCTAATACTCAACTCATCCGAAGGCCCATTTTCTATATCCTTTACGATTAGTTTTTGGTTGTAAGTGTTGAAGGTTTCGTTTCGCTCACCCTTCAACTCCTGCTCTTTGTTGCTAAAAACTTCGTATACTTTGGTAATAATTTCTTTTACCTTACCATTGAATCTTTCATCGAAGTGAAGATAATCATCAACACTATTGGCTGAATAATCTATAAAAAACCAATAATCGAATAAACTGAGTTGTTCGGTTAAGTTATCTGTGAGGTAATAGTTGGCTTTAAAGTTGTTGAGTGTATTTTTTACCAATCCATTCTGAACTTGCCCCGAGGCAACATTAAACCCGAAAATTAGGGCAAAAAGAAAGATACGATTCATATATCTATTTTGAAATTCGATTAACTCTCTGGTGCCAACTCCACCTCTAGACCTTCCATTTCGGGAGTCATTTGAATTTGGCAGCCTAAACGCGAATTATCCTGAACATAAAACGCCTCAGATAACATGGCTTCTTCATCATCTTGCATTTCTGGCAGTTCAGTATCGCTTAACACATAACATTGGCAAGAGGCACACATCGCCATGCCGCCACAAACACCTATAGTCCCTTCAGGCGCTAGTTCGTAAGAACGCACAACTTCCATTAGGTTCATGGCCATATCTGTAGGTGCTTCAATTTTATGGGTTACACCATCACGATCGATAATTGTTATGTTAATGTCTTGGTTTTCCAAAATTACTGAATCGCTTTTACAACGGCTTTAGGTGCTTCCTTTCGCGTACCATCAAATCCATCAACACCCGAAACTGTAGTATATTTCAAAACATATCGTTTTCCGGGGTGAATAATTTTATAAGCCGCCTGACACATTAAAGTTGCTTCATGAAATCCACAAAGTATCAACTTTAACTTTCCTGGATAGGTATTTACATCTCCAATGGCAAAAATTCCTGGGATATTGGTCTGATAATCTAGCGCATTATTAACCTTAATGGCGTTCTTTTCAATTTCTAAGCCCCAATTTGCAATCGGACCTAATTTAGGTGAAAGACCAAAGAGTGGAATGAAATGATCGGTCTCGATATTTACAGGTGCATCATCTTTCTTCGTCACCTCAACACTTTCGACTTTGCCATCGCCATTAATCGCTGTGATCTCAGCTGGTGTAATTAAATTGATTTTTCCTGCACTTTTGAGTTCCTGAACTTTCTCAACTGAGTCTAGATGACCTCTAAATTCATTTCTTCGATGCACTAAAGTTACACTCGAAGCCACATCAGCAAGGAAGATCGTCCAATCTAAAGCTGAATCGCCACCACCAGCAATAACAACGTTCTTATCGCGATACATCTCAGGTTCCTTGATCATATACTCAACACCTTTATCTTCATAATCGCTTATATTATCAATTAAAGGTTTACGAGGTTCAAAACTCCCTAATCCGCCTGCAATTGCAACAACTGGCGCATGGTGTTTGGTCCCTTTATTTGTAGTAACAATAAAAGTTCCGTCGTCTTGTTTTTCAATGGTCTCGGCACGCTCTCCAAGAGTGAAACCAGGTTCAAACTGTTTACACTGTTCTAAAAGTTTTTCAGTAAGGTCACCGGCTAAAATTTCTGGATATGCAGGAATATCGTAAATGGGCTTCTTTGGGTAGATCTCTGAACATTGTCCGCCTGGCTGTGGTAGAGCATCAATAAGATGACACTTAAGTTTTAAGAGTCCGGCTTCAAAAACAGTAAAAAGTCCAGTGGGTCCAGCACCTATAATCAGTATATCGGTCGTAATCATAAATTAAGAATTGGAAACAAAACTACTAATGCAAATCAAAGTAAAATGTGATAAATGTCACATTCACTATTCTACATTAATAACACGTTCTATTTGTGGTGCATATTTTTTAATGGTCATCTCAACACCAGATTTTAAGGTCATCTGGTTCACACTACAAGATGTGCATGCACCAACAAGTTGCACCTTCACTAATTTATCATCATCAATTGAAAGTAAATTGATATCACCACCGTCGCTTTGTAAAAACGGACGGATCTCATCTAGTGCTTTTTCTACGTTTAATTTCAGTTCTTCTGAGCTCATCTACTTTTTATTTACGGCAGAGCAACCTGCCATTGTTGTAATTTTTATTGCTTCTGTAGCTGGTAAATTCTCATTTCTGAAAACCACCTGCTGAACGACGTTTCGTGTCAGTTCTTCAAAAGCTTCTTCAATTGGTGTTGCCGTTTGTAAAGCGGCCGGTCTTCCGACATCTCCAGCTTCTCTTACACTTTGTACCAATGGCACTTCACCTATAAACGGAACATCGAGGTCTTCAGCTAAGTTTTTAGCACCCTCTTTTCCAAAGATATAATATTTATTTTCTGGCAATTCATCTGGAGTGAAATACGCCATATTTTCAATGATTCCTAAAACAGGAACGTTGATACTATCTTGTTGGAACATCGCCACACCTTTTTTAGCATCAGCCAATGCAACGTTTTGTGGTGTGCTCACCACAACTGCACCTGTAATTGGCATGGCTTGCATAATACTTAAATGTATGTCTCCTGTTCCTGGAGGAAGATCGAGCAATAGGAAATCTAATTCGCCCCATGCTGCATCAAATATCATCTGATTTAATGCTTTAGAAGCCATAGGCCCTCTCCAGATTACTGCTTGATCTGGTCGTGTAAAAAACCCTATCGACAGAACTTTGACACCATAATTCTCTATAGGTTTCATCTTAGACTTTCCGTCGATAGTTACCGACAATGGTCGTTCGTTGGCCACATCGAACATTATTGGAATCGATGGTCCGTAGATATCTGCATCTAAAACACCAACTTTAAATCCCATTTTAGCTAAGGTAACCGCTAAATTAGCCGTTACAGTAGATTTACCTACACCACCTTTACCTGAGGCTACGGCGACTATATTTTGAATTCCAGGAATTGGTTTCCCTTTAATTTCATTCTTTGGTTTTGGTGCTGGTGCGTCCACTTTGATGTTGACTTTGATCTTTGCTTTTTCATAAACTTCTTTATGAATCGTTTGCAAGATCTCAACTTCTGTTTTCTTACGCGCCTGCAAACTCGGATTTTTAATCGTAATGTCTACGATCACCTCATCAGCAAAGGTCACCACGTTAGTAACGGCACCACTGTCTACCATATTTGCACCTTCACCAGGGACGGTGATAGATCTTAGGGCATTTAATATATCTTGTTTATTAAGCTTCACTTCTTATCTAGATTTATTCTAAACGCAAAGATACTGCAAAACCTTTAGATTTTGAAGGGCTTGAATTGAATTGAATAATGAGGAGATTTACTTTGCTAATAGTTGGTTTTTAGCTCATTTCTTCGGAAGGATCCCAAAACACAGACTCTAAATTCTGAATCTGATTATCAATGACCTCGATACCCTCATTCTCTAGCAATTGCTGCATCAAATGGCTGCCTTCAAAATGGTGCTTTCCAGTGAGTAATCCTTTCCGATTTACCACACGATGCGCAGGCACATCTTTTCCGAAGGAACCATTCATAGCATATCCGACAATACGGGCACTTTTTGTAGCTCCTAAATATCTGGCGATGGCGCCGTAGCTCGTTACTCTTCCGTATGGAATTTGTCTGGCAACTTCATAAACCTTTTCGAAAAAACCTAAAGTTTCTGGTTTCATTACAGTTCTCTTAAAATATTGATGAATGTGATCAAAGCAACTATTCCGGTAATTATACCTATGCTATAATTCATGCTTTTCTGAGAGGTGAAATTTTTGTCCTTGATCTTTTCAAAAAAGAAAATATAAATATAAAGCATCACGAAAGTCCCCATCGCTGCTCCTGTGACATAGGTAACAATGGTGGTTCTTTCAAAATCCATCCATCCAAAAGAAGCCATGGTAATAGTCATATAGGCTTGATATGGAATAGGAAAAACATTGAGCGCTGATAAAAACATGCCATGAAAAAAACGACTTTGTTTGCTCCTGATATCGGTTTCTACTTTAGATTCCTTCATGGTTCTGGCAATGATCAGAAAATAGATTGTAATCAAAACAAAAATTACAAAGGCCACACGTTGAAGAATTTCGACTATATCTGGTCTATTGGACAAATATCTCGCGAAAATGGCCGCTACGTAAGTCTGAACAAATACAATTAGGCATACACCCGAAGAAAAGGTGATACCTCTTCCTGGACCTTCTTTTAAACTGATCTTGGCTGCCGTCATATTCAGCAACCCTGGTGGAACCACACCAATTAATGAGACAAAAAGTCCGAGGAAAAAGACAACAGTAATACTCAAGCCTTAATTGATTTTGAATCTAATATACGTAATTGCTTTGTCATTCTCTAAATACTGGTTTTCGTAAAATGTTTGTATTTCGGTGACTTCCTCTGGTGAACCTTCAAGTTTATACACGTTGTGGTTTGCGTAAAGCACCTCGTATCCCAAACCATGAAGTAACCCCAAAGTATAACCGTGCATAAACTCGCTATCGGTCTTTAGGTGCACTAATCCGTTAGGTTTCAATATGCTCTGATAGCGCTCTAGAAACTTGAGATTAGTTAATCGATGTTTGGTTCGTTTATATTTAATCTGAGGATCTGGAAAGGTGATCCAAATTTCATCGACCTCATTCGCATTAAAAACAAATTCTATAAGCTCAATTTGTGTTCTCATAAATGCGGCATTCGGTATATTTTCTTCTAATGCCGTTTTTGCGCCTCTCCAAAATCGGGCGCCCTTTATATCAATACCAATAAAGTTCTTTTCGGGATAACGTTGTGCCAAACCCACAGTATATTCACCCTTACCACATCCCAATTCTAAAACAATTGGGTTTTCATTTTTGAAAACATCTTTTCGCCATTGCCCCTTTAAGGTAAATTTTCCGCTTGTCAATTCGTCACGTGTTGGCTGAAAGACGTTTGTAAAAGTTTCGTTTTCTTTGAATCGTTTGAGTTTATTTTTACTTCCCACTAATTTGATTGATTTCTATCTACAATTAATAATTTGGTAAAATTAAGGAAACATTTTAGGTTTATTTTTAAGGACTTGAATTTTATATATTTTTGAGAATGTCTGAATCCGATGAGGAAAGGAAAAAAATCTTAGTTGCGCCATTAAATTGGGGCCTAGGTCATGCAACACGCTGTATTCCTATTATTAAAGCGCTCATTGACCACAATTTTGAACCGATCATAGCCAGTGATGGCGTTGCCTTGGAATTGTTGAGGAAGGAATTTCCGAATCTCAAAGCTCTAAAACTACCGTCGTACAATATTACTTATGCTAAAAAAGCCAGTAGTTTTAAGTTCAAACTTATTAAAGATTCACCACATCTTTTAAAGACGATTAAAAAGGAGAAGAAAGCAGTTGATGCTCTTTTAAAGTCTGAAAATATTTCGGGAATTATTTCTGATAATCGCTTTGGAGTTCGGCATAAATCTGTACCGTCTGTTTTTATAACGCATCAGCTTAAAGTTTTGAGTGGTAGTACTACATGGTTTAGCAGCAAGTTACATCAAAAGATCATTAAAAAGTTTGACGAGTGCTGGGTTCCGGATAATTTAGGTGAGCATAATCTAAGTGGAAAATTAGGACATCCTGAAGGTTTTCAGTCTTCCGTAAAATATTTAGGACCGCTGAGTCGATTTAATAAAAAGGTAATGCCTACTAAGTATGATTTACTGGTTGTGCTTTCTGGACCAGAACCTCAACGTACGTTTCTCGAAGAGAAATTATTAAATGAACTTGATTCTTTTAATGGACAGGTCTGCTTTGTTAAAGGTAGGATTAAGGACACTCAAGAAATTAATGAAAAGGGTAACATCACAAGTTATAATTATATGACGAGTGAACAACTTGAACCAGCCATTAATGAAAGTAAAGTCGTCCTTGGCAGATCTGGCTATACTTCCATAATGGATTATGCCAAGCTTGAAAAAAAGGCGTTTTTTATTCCTACGCCGGGACAGTTCGAGCAAGAATATTTAGCAGAAAAATATGATCTGGAGGGCATAGCACCTTGTAGTACTCAAAAGGATTTCAGAATTGAAATGCTAAGTAAAATTGAAGACTATAAAGGATTTACGGCTATGAACTATCAAGTGAATTTTAAAAAGCTATTCAACCTTTTCCAAGGTAAATGAAAATTCACTCCCGACGCCCAATTCACTTTCCACATACATTTTTTCGTCGTGCGCTTCAATGATATGCTTCACTATAGAAAGTCCTAAACCTGAGCCGCCTTCTTTACGAGATCCGCTTTTATCTACTCTGTAGAAACGCTCGAAAAGTCTTGTTAGATTTTCTTCTTTAATCCCTTCACCATTGTCTGTTACTCTGATGATGGCTTTATTTTTTATGAGATTTTCAATGCTGACTTCAGTGGTTCCTTTTTTACGTCCGTATTTAATGGAATTAACGATTAGGTTTGTAAGCACTTGCTGAATACGTTCCTTGTCGGCATAAACCATAATTGGCTCGAGATAATCCATGTCGAATGTAAGCGAGATTTCTTTCTTGGCTGCTTTCATTTCGAAAAGCTCAAAGACATTTTCAACCAACTTTATAATATCGAAGTTTTCCTTATCTAATCTAAGATCGCCCACTTCGAGTTTTGTAATCATATCAAGATCCTTAATAATATAGGTGAGTCGTTCCACACCTTTGCTGGCACGATTGAGGTATTTTCTTCTGATTTTTTCATCCTCAATACCACCATCGAGTAATGTGTCTATATACCCTTGAACCGTAAATAGTGGTGTTTTCAGTTCGTGGGAAACATTTCCTAAAAACTCCTTTCGGTATTCCTCTCTGATCTTTAAAGTTTCTATTTCAATCTTTCTATCTCTGGCATACTTATCGATCTCCTTGGTAAGCGTTCCCATGTCTGTTGTAATAGGTTGGCGTCTTAAACTGGTAGATTCGAGAAGCGTAAGATCATCGTATATTTTTTTAACACGCCTGTAGATAAAACGCTCTACACGATATTGGATGATCACAAAACACAAGGGGAAACAGATCACAGGAAAGAGTATTACCTGCCAATTAAAAGTGTGATAGTAATACAAAAAAACACTCACTAGGAGTGTTGCGAAAATCGTAACATATAGTGAAGTTCGAATGGCGAACTTATATGTTTTTTTAAGGCTTTGTTTCTGCATTAATCTACAAACTTGTAACCAACGCCTTTAACCGTTTTAAATGATTTATCACCAATTTTTTCGCGAAGTTTTCTGATGTGAACATCAATGGTTCTTCCTCCTACAACCACTTCGTTCCCCCAGACTTTATCTAAGATCTCTTCGCGCTTAAAAACTTTACCTGGCTTGGTTGCTAACAAAGATAATAATTCGAACTCTTTTCTAGGTAAGATAATCTCTTCTCCTTTTTTAGTGATCTTGTATTCTTCTCTATTGATAATTAAGTCACCTATTTTAATGGCTACATCAGTATTATCAGATTCTTTTAGTCGTCTCAGTAAAGCCTTTACTTTACTTACAAGTACTTTTGGCTTTATAGGTTTTGTGATATAATCATCGGCACCAGCTTCAAAACCAGCAACCTGAGAATAATCCTCACCTCTTGCAGTTAAGAAAGTAATGATCGTATTGTTGAGCTTAGAATCCTGACGGATACGCTCACACGCTTCAATGCCATCCATTTCAGGCATCATAACATCGAGAATAATTAAATGTGGCTTGTGCTTTTTTGCTTTTTCTATGGCTTCAACACCATTTTCACCAGTTATAACCTGATATCCTTCAGAAGATAAATTATAACCTACAATTTCTAAGATATCTGGCTCATCATCAACCAGAAGTATCTTAATATCCTTTTTTTTCACTGTTAAGTTAATTTTAAGCTACCGTAAAGATATAATATATCTTATTACATAGCCATTTTATCAAAATTGATAACAATTCTCTAACATTGCTTAAAACACCTTAGTATTGTGATGGTTACAAGAATAACTATGTTAACTTATTGTAAAAAAGCTTTTTATTGATAAGTGTGCTAAACTATACTCACTAAATGTTAGTATATTTATACTCTAATTATTAATTATCAATTATGAAAAAACTTTACGCTTTACTTTTATTTTCTATTTCATTGATTTCATTTGGTCAAACCACTGTTTATCAAGAGTCATTTGAAACTGATGGAAATGGGTCGAGGTATACGACCTCTCAAGTCGAATTTAGTGATGGATTTGGAGATTTCTTCGGAAGAACAAATTTGAATGACACGGCTGAAGACGCTGCAGATCTTATCGTTGGAACTTTCTATACAATTTCTGGTACTGATGGTGATTTTTGCTTTGCAGGAATGGATCTTGATGCTGCAAATGCCTCAGGAAGCGGCGGAAGCGCAACACAAACGCTTGATATTACAGGAATTGATATCAATGGATTTTCAAATTTATCATTTGCTATTTTATTAGGTGAAGATGATGATGGAACTAATCAAGACTGGGATGATGCTGACAATTTAATCATAGAAGCACAAATTGATGGTGGCGGATATAGCACCATTTTAGCAGTTGAAGCTGTTGGTGCTTCAAACTCTGAACCTGCAATTGATACAGATTTTGATGGAACTGGTGATGGTACTACCATTACTTCAACTTTTCAAGAATTTTCTGCTGCCCTTGGAACAGGTACAACATTAGATATTAGATTAACCTTTACCTTCAACTCTGGAGATGAGGATATCGCTGTTGATAACATTCGTATCGTTGATGGATTTGCAGCCTCTCCTAGTATTACAGCAGGACCTGACGTTTCTGGTCTCGATTATGAATTTAATGCTGGCCCTTCTGGCGAAGGATCATTCACTGTAGAAGGTTCTGATCTAACAGGAGATATTACGGTTACGCCTCCAGCAAACTTCGAAATTAGTACATCTTCAGGATCTGGATTCGGCACAACACCTATTGTTTTATCTGAAACAGGAGGTTCAGTGGCTAGTACTACTATTTATGCTAGATTAAGTCAAGGATTAGCTGTTGGTGACTACATGGACGATGTTACTGTAACTAGTTCTGGTGCTACAGATAGAATGGTAAATCTTAGTGGTTCTGTGTTCAATCCTTTGACCAATGCTTTAGTAATTACGGGTGTTTTTGACGCTCTAGATGGTTCAAGCCCTAAGGGTATTGAGTTACAAGCTTTAGCTGACATCCCAGATTTAAGTATTTTTGGTGTTGGTAGTGCCAATAATGGTGGTGGTTCTGACGGAGAAGAATTTACCTTCCCTGCCGATGCTGTTAGTTCGGGTGATGTAATTTATGTTGTTGCTTCTGGTCAGACTGCTGATTTCAATACATTCTTCGGATTAAGCGCAACACCTTACGAATCTGGTGCAGCATCAATAAATGGAGATGATGCCGTTGAATTATTTGAAAACGGACAAGTAATCGATGTTTTCGGTGATATCAATACCGACGGAAGTGGTGAACCATGGGATTACGTAGATGGTTGGGCGTATCGTGTTAATTCTACTGGACCTGACGGCAACACTTTTGTGTTAGCTAACTGGACCTTTAGTGGAACTACACAATTAGACGGTAGTACTAACGGTGCATCAACAAGTCCTTACCCAATTGATAGCTACACTTTATCCATCCCAACGGTTGGCTTAAATGAATTGACCATGTACCCTAACCCAACAAGTACTGGGTTTGTGACGATCTCATCGCCAAATAATGAGGCTATGAATGTTCAGGTATTTGATATTTTAGGTAAGCAGGTTAAACAAACAACTTTAACTAACAGTTCACTTAATGTTTCAGATTTAAGAGCTGGTGTTTACATTGTTAAAATCTCTCAAAATAATGCTTCAACCACTAAAAAATTAGTGATCAGATAAGTACTATTTTAATCATATTTAAAGCGCAACTAAAATTTAGTTGCGCTTTTTTATTTTCTATATTTTTGCGAAATGATTTCTAAAGATGCTATTTTTAATATAAAATCGGATGCAGAATTTGAGGCACTAGCGCTAGATATCTTTAGATTACAGTTTGAAAACAATCCGGTTTACCGATCATTTTGCGACTTACTTTACAGGCACCCATCTGATGTAAAACAGGTTCGAGACATTCCATTTTTACCGATTCAATTTTTTAAAAGTCATGACGTCGTTTGTGGACAGAACGCTATTGAAAAAACCTTCACCAGTTCTGGAACAACAGGCGCTGCTACAAGTAAGCACCTAGTTACTGATATTGCCCTTTATCAAGAAAGCTACATCAACGCATTCAAACATTTTTATGGCAACATAGACGATTATGCCATATTAGCCTTGCTGCCTTCATATTTAGAACGCGATGGCTCTTCACTGATTTATATGGTGAATGATCTTATTAAGAGATCTCAACATCCGGAAAGCGGCTTCTTTTTGAATAACCTCAAGGAACTTTCAAAAATAATTGAACAACTAGAAGCCAAAAATCAGAAGACACTTCTTATTGGTGTATCTTTTGCGTTATTAGATTTAGTAGAACAATTTCAATTTGAACTCAGTAATACCATTATTATGGAAACTGGCGGCATGAAAGGTCGACGAAAGGAAATGATTCGTCAAGAACTTCAAAGCATTTTAAAAGCTGGTTTCGGCGTTGACGATATTCACAGCGAGTATGGTATGACAGAATTATTGAGTCAGGCTTACTCTAAAGGTCGTGGTGTTTTTGAATGCCCACCATGGATGAAAGTCATTACACGAGATACGGAAGACCCATTCGCTCTACAGCCAGCAAATAAAACGGGTGGAATAAATATCATTGACTTGGCAAATATTAACTCTTGCGCGTTCATAGCCACACAGGATCTCGGAAAGGTACATGATAATGGACAATTTGAAGTGATCGGAAGATTTGATAATTCAGATATACGTGGTTGTAATTTAATGGTGCTGTAAGCTTTCAGTATTCCTTCGACCTATATTACAAATTCTTAGTTATGAGGTATATTCTGATTATTTGGATAGTCGCATCCACTTCTCTTTTTTCGCAAACCATAGATTACAACACTAAAGATGGTTATGTTGCCAAAGGATACGATGTTGTAGCTTATTTTCAAAATAAGGCTGTAGAAGGAGAAGAACAATATAGCACGCGTTATGATGGCGTAAAATTCAAGTTTAGTTCTGAAGAAAATTTAAACACATTTTTGGAAAATCCCACTAAATATATTCCGCAATACGGAGGCTATTGTGCCTATGCCATTGCTGTTAATTCGAAGAAAGTGGATATTAACCCCAAGACCTTCGAAATTAGAAACGGTAAACTCTATTTATTTTACAATTCGTGGGGAAATAACACCTTAAAAAAGTGGCGCAAAAAAAATGTGAAAGGTTTACAAGAAAAAGCCGACCAAAATTGGGAGGCTATAAAGTTTGGTTAATTCTATGAGAAAGAAGAATTAATTTTAGCCTTATGATTGATTGGTTAGATGTGCCCAAAAGAAATTTTGGGCACTGTTTTTTTAAAGTACTTTAATGATATATGTATTCTTTCGTCCCTTGTTGAGAATAATATATTGGTCGTTTATAAGGTCTTCAGAAGTTATATTGTAATCTTCTTTTACTTTTTCTTTATTAACCGAAACAGAGTTTTCCTTAAGCGCTCTTCGGGCTTCACCGTTTGAATTTAAAAACCCTGTTTTTGCAGCTAATGCACCAATCATATCTAATCCTTCATCAAATTCTGATCTAGAAATATGAAATTGCGGAACACCTTCAAAAACATCTAAGAATGTAGATTCGTCTAAAGTCTGAATGTCTTCCTTAAATGATTTACTGAACAGTATGTTTGAAGCTTTCTCAGCGTTTTCAAAATCGGCTCTCGAATGTACCATGGTAGTGATCTCTTCTGCTAATCGCTTTTGAAGTACCCTTAAATGCGGTGCTTCGGCGTGCTGTGCAACGATAGCATTGATCTCATCTTCCTTCAAAAAAGTAAAGATCTTTATATATTTCTCAGCATCTTCATCACTAGAATTCAGCCAATATTGATAGAATTTATACGGTGATGTTCTTTTAGCATCAAGCCAAACGTTACCGCCTTCAGACTTACCAAATTTAGAGCCATCACTTTTAGTAATTAATGGACAAGTAATTGCAAACCCTTTTCCATTTCCTATACGTCGTATTAATTCTGTTCCTGTTGTAATATTTCCCCATTGATCACTTCCGCCCATCTGTATTGTACAATCATTAGCGTTATACAAATGCAGAAAGTCGTAGCCTTGAACTAACTGATAAGTAAACTCCGTAAAACTCATCCCTTCGTTAATAGTTTCGCCAGCAATTCTATTTTTTACAGAATCTTTAGCCATCATGTAATTCACAGTAATGTGCTTACCGACATCTCTAATAAACTCTAAAAAAGAGAATTCCTTCATCCAATCATAGTTATTTACTAAAACCGCGGCATTGGCGTCATTACTTTCGAAATCTAAAAAATGGGATAACTGATTTTTAATCGCTTCTTGATTATGTCTTAAGGTAGCTTCATCCAGTAAATTACGTTCGCTAGATCGCCCTGAAGGATCACCGATCATTCCTGTTGCTCCACCTACTAAGGCTACTGGTTTATGTCCACAACGTTGATAATGTGCCAACAGCATAATAGGTACTAAATTACCAATATGTAAGGAGTCTGCGGTAGGATCAAAACCTACATAAGCACTACGCATAGCTTCAGACAAATGCTCCTCAACTCCTGGCATACTTTGATGTAACATGCCTCGCCATTGTAACTCTTCAACAAAATTCTTTTTCATTGTAAACGATGTGAAATTAGATGCCAACAAAGATATGTTTCCGCATTAAAAGACAAAAGACAATTTTAACGTAATTTTACTCGGGCTTAATTCAATTATTTTAACCTTTACATAATGATATTAGTAACAGGAGGCACAGGATTAGTAGGTTCTCATTTGTTGTTTCAGCTGGTTAGTGCCGGTGAGAAGGTACGTGCAACATACCGACGTGAAAAAACCTTAAAGCGTATTGCGCATGTGTTTTCATATTTTTCAGATAATGCCGAATCGCTGTTCAATTCTATAGATTGGGTTGAAGCAGATATCAATGATATTCCGAAACTTCAAAGTGCTTTTAAAGATATTACGCATGTTTATCATTGTGCAGCTTTTGTTTCGTTTGAACCCGATAAATACTATCTCCTTAGAAAAATAAATATTGAAGGAACAGCCAACATTGTTAATCTGTGTATTCATCATTCTATTAAGAAATTATGTTATGTCAGTTCTATTGCTGCCATAGGACATACTGAAAATCCAGAAGAACTCATAACAGAAAATACAAGTTGGAACCCAGAGGCCGATAATAGTGTATATGCCATTACTAAATATGGTGCAGAACTTGAAGTATGGCGTGGCACACAAGAAGGTGTTGATGCTGTTGTTGTTAATCCGGGTGTGATTCTTGGAGCTGGTTACTGGAGAGGCGGCAGCAGTGGAAATCTATTCCATCAGATCTACAAGGGCATGCGTTATTATGTCACGGGCGTGGTGGGTTATGTGGATGTATTTGATGTCGTAAATGCAATGGTTCAACTTATGAATAGTGACATAAAGAACCAACGTTTTATTCTCACTTCAGAAAATCTCGTTTTTAAAGATTTTCAAAATAAAGTAGCTAAGGCATTGCATGTTACACCAGCGAAGAAGGAAGCTAAGCCCTGGTTACTCAGTATTGGCTGGCGTCTAGATTGGTTAAAGCACAAATTATTTAAAACCAGACGAACACTGTCTAAACAATCCGCAAAGTCTTTTGTGAGCATTACAAAATATGATAATTCTAAATTAAAAAATGCTTTAGACTTTGAGTTTAAATCAATTGATCAATCTATTAAAGAGGTCTGCGAATTATACTTGAAAGACCTTCAAGCTAAAGACTAGTCTATTTCTGGTAAGTCCTTCGGAATTTTCATTGTATCGCGTCTTCTTTCCATATTGGCTCTATTTATAGAGTCTCTTCGACGCTTGGCAGCTTGTCCTTCTTTTTTCTGTAATTCTTCAAACTCTACTTTCTCCTTTTGCAACCTTGCTTTAATACTCTCGATCATTTTTTTATATTCTTCAGAATCGAAAGTATAATAATCGTTGCTCTCAGCAAATTGCAAGCTATCGATATCATGTCTGCTTAGAATATAAGTCTCAGGAATCACGTTATTTCTTTCAAGTATTTTTTTATTGATCCCCTTTGCAGAATTGAGTACATACATATCATAGATGATCTCCTCCATTTTGTCTCGTGGAATGAGATTATCAGGTTTTTGCGGTTTGCTTTCATTCTGGCAGGCCAGAAGCGCAAAAAGTAATCCTAAAAATATGTAATAACGACTTTTCATTATCTATTAAAAGTTAGTCTTCGTCCTGCTTTAACGTCTAGTACCTTGAAATTGTTATATACCAACTGCCCATTAAGTAAGGTGTGAGTGATTCGGCTTTTGAATGTATTGCCTTCAAACGGCGACCATCCGCATTTGTATAAAATATTGTCTTTATTCACCGTCCAAGGACTATTTAGATCTACAATAACTAAATCTGCATAATAGCCTTCCTTTACATAACCTCGCTTCTCCACATCGAAAAGTTTAGCCGGATTATGACATGCTTTTTCTACAATTTTTTCAATTGAAATCTTCCCTTGGTGATGCATTTCCAGTAAAGCTACCAACGCATGCTGCACCAAAGGACCACCAGAAGGTGCGCTAGTATATGGATTACTCTTTTCTTCTAGAGTATGCGGTGCGTGGTCCGTAGCAATAACATCAATGCGGTCATCTAGTAATGCCTTCAAAAGTTCATCTCTATCTTTGGCCGTCTTCACCGCAGGATTCCATTTGATGTGGCTGCCTTTTTTCTTGTAGTCTTCATCTGAAAACCATAAATGATGAATACATACTTCGGAAGTGATTTTCTTCTCTTCGAGTGGAATCTTATTAGTGAACAAATGCGTTTCTTTTCCTGTTGAAAGATGAAAAACATGTAAACGTGCTCCGGTCTTTTTTGCTAATTCAATGGCTCTTGAAGATGATAAGTAGCAAGCTTCTTCGCTGCGAATAATGGGGTGTAACTCCATAGGAATATCATCGCCATATTCCGCTTTATACTTAGCCATGTTTTCTCTAATAGTGCCTTCGTCCTCGCAATGCACAGAGATGACCATGTTTGTACTTGAAAAGATTTTTTCGAGTACTGCCGGATCATCAACTAGCATATTTCCTGTTGAAGATCCTAAGAATAATTTGAGTCCGGCTACGGTCTTTGAATCCACTTTAAGAATCTCATCTAAGTTATCATTTGTTCCACCAAACATGAACGAATAATTGGCATGAGATGATTTTGCAGCGATTTCAAATTTTTCTTCTAACTTTTCTACTGTTGTGGTTTGGGGGTTGGTATTTGGCATTTCAATAAATGAGGTAATACCACCAGCCAAAGCCGCTTTAGATTCGGTTTCAATATTGGCTTTATGTGTAAGTCCAGGTTCTCTAAAGTGCACCTGATCATCGATCATGCCCGGTAAAACGTAATTGCCTTCAGCATCGATAACCGTCATGTCTGCAGATTTAACACTGATAGAGGAATCTATTTCTATTATGATATCATCACCAATTAATATATCGCCTTCAACAATTTTTCCTTCGTTAACGATCTTGGCGTTTTTAATGAGGGTATGTCCTTTCATAACTTTAAGACTTGGTAAACAAGCTTTTTAATTTTAAACTTATAACTCCAAAAATAGCTTCAGAAATAATACTGCCGCTCATTTTTGATTTTCCTTTTATTCGGTCCTTAAAAATAACTGGAATTTCTACAATTTGAAATCCTTTTTTATAGGCTTTAAATTTCATTTCAATTTGAAAAGCATAGCCAATAAACTTCACTTTATTTAAGTCGATGGCTTCTAAAACAGTTCTTTTGTAACAGATAAAACCAGCTGTTGAATCTTTCACTTTCATGCCGGTAATAAAACGCACATATCGCGATGCACCATAGGATAGCAAAATCCTAAATAATGGCCAATTCACCACAGTAATCCCCTTAACATAGCGCGAGCCTACAGCTAAGTCAGCGCCCCCTTCAGAACAGGCATCATGTAATACGACCAAATCATCCGGATTATGTGAAAAATCGGCATCCATTTCAAAAATATACTGGTACGACCGCTCTAAAGCCCACTTAAAACCAGCAATATATGCCATTCCTAAGCCGTCTTTCTTACTGCGTTCTAGAAGAAATAATTGCTCTGAAAATTCACTTTGTAAGGCTTTTACAGTTTCGGCTGTTCCGTCTGGTGAATTATCATCTACAACCAAAACATGAAAAGGCTTGCCCTGAGAAAAAACGGCTCTAACGATTGCCTCGATATTTTCAATCTCATTGAATGTAGGAATGATAACCAGTGCGTCAGACATTTAAATACTTTTAGTGCAAACGTTTCAGTTGCCAATTGAATTTCCAGCAAATGTAAAGTTTTTAATGCATTAAAAACTGTTATAAGATTATTAAGATTTTAATTATGTTCCGCTTTAATTTCTTTATACTTTAGCATATATGCGGAATTTTATAACTCACGAGTGGTTTACAATATTTACAATCCTTGGATTGGTTGCCATAACTGTGGCTAAATATTTAAACAGCTTAAGGTTTAATGACTTTTTGTGGGTTATTGGCAATTCTAAATATTTAAAGATATACAGCAAAGACCAAAAATTTATCGATCCATTTGATGGTTTTCTGTTTTTAAATCTCGCTTTTTCAGCGAGTATTTTTATCCATTTTAGTTATTCTACTTTCGTTGCACCTTTAGAATTTAATTTAATCTTTTTTCTAAAATTATTTTTTGCTGTTGCTGTAGTGGTACTCATTAAAACCTTATTAGAGCGCCTTATTGGTAGCCTTTTTAATATAGATGCCATCGTTGATGGTTATTTATTTCAGAAAATTACCTTTTTAAACTATTCTGGTTTTGTATTCTTAGTTGCTAATCTTTTTCTTTTATATACTTCTGATTATGCGAAAATTATCATTATAGCATCATTTTCGCTGATATTATTAATAAATCTCATTGGCTTTGCTACTTCTTTCAAAAACTATCAAAAAACAATAAATCCAAATTTATTCTATTTTTTGTTGTATCTTTGCGCTCTCGAAATCGCACCTTATGTGCTTTTATATAAGGTGATTATGGAGTATAACGCTTAAAACAAAGAGGTTTACTTATGAAAGTGAAAACGATTTTAGTATCACAGCCAGAGCCTAAAATAGAGAACTCTCCATACTTTGACTTACAGGAAAAGCAAAAAGTCAAAGTTGACTTCAGACCTTTCATTCATGTAGAGGGAGTATCAGCGAAAGAGATCAGACAACAAAAAATAGATCTTAGTAAGTTCACTGCTATCATATTAACAAGTAGAAATTCTGTGGATCATTTCTTTAGAGTTGCAGACGAAATGCGCTTTAAAGTGCCAGACACCATGAAGTATTTCTGTCAATCTGAAGCTGTAGCGTATTATTTACAGAAGTATGTGGTTTACAGAAAGCGTAAAATATATGTAGGTAAACGTACATTTGCCGATCTTACCCCACTGATCAAAAAATACAAGGACGAAACATTCTTGTTACCAACTACTGATAAGGTGAAGCCAATTATCCCAGAAACGTTAGATAACTTAGGTGTTAACTGGAAACAAGCTACATTTTACAAAACTGTCATTAGTGACCTTTCTGATTTAGCTGATGTTTATTATGACATTTTAGTGTTCTTTAGCCCTTCTGGAATAGAATCATTATTCCACAATTTCCCAGATTTCAAGCAGAACGATACACGTATTGCAGTCTTCGGAAATACAACTGTTAAAGCTGTAAAGGAAAAAGGATTGCGCGTAGATATTGCTGCACCAACTCCTGAGACACCATCTATGACCATGGCTTTACAGAAGTATATCGATTCTGTAAACAAAGGCAAGTAAAAAAATTACATTTTGAAATAAAAAAAGCGATTCAAATTCTGAATCGCTTTTTTATTACTTATAACGTTTTGAATACTAATACCCATAACGCTGTGGACCACCGCGTCTAACTTCTTCTGAAGCACCAGATTCAAACTGTTTGAAATTCTCTCTGAAAGCATTAGATAATTTAAAGGCCATATCATAGTAAGCCTTGTCATCATTCCAGGTCGTCCTTGGACTCAATACTTCAGTTGGTACACCTGGGCACGTTCTTGGCTGAGCCACTCCAAATACGGAGTGAATATGGTAATCCTCGTACGTATAGTTACCTAACTGACCTGTTAATGCCGCTGTGATCATAGCTCGTGTATACTTTAATTTCATACGTGTACCGACACCATAAGGACCGCCAGTCCAACCTGTATTCACTAACCAAACATTAACACCTGCGTCTTTCATCTTCTTACTCAACATATCGGCGTACTCTCCTGGATGCAACGGCATAAACGGTGCTCCGAAGCACGCTGAGAATGAAGGTTGTGGTTCAACAACACCTGCTTCGGTACCAGCTACTTTTGCCGTATATCCTGAAATGAAGTGATACGCAGCTTGTGCTGGTGTTAATTTGGAAATTGGAGGTAACACTCCAAATGCATCTGCAGTTAAGAAGAAAATATTCTTAGGATTAGATGCAAATGATGGTGTTTTAATATTGTCGATATGATATATCGGATAACTCACCCTTGTATTTTGGGTTATCGAACTATCAAAATAATCAACGTCGCCGTTATCCTTAAAAATAACGTTTTCAAGAATTGCGCCTGGCTTAATGGCTCTATAAATATCTGGTTCTTTTTCTTCTGAAAGATCAATCACCTTAGCATAACAACCACCTTCAAAATTAAAGATGGTATTCTCTGCAGTCCAACCGTGTTCGTCATCACCGATTAACTGACGATCTGGATCTGTAGATAAAGTAGTTTTTCCAGTGCCTGATAATCCGAAGAAAATAGCCGTTTCACCATTTTCACCCACATTTGCTGAGCAATGCATTGGCAATACGTTCTTTTCAACAGGAAGAATAAAATTCAAGGCTGTAAAAATTCCTTTTTTCATTTCACCTGTATAGGCCGAACCAGCAACTAAAGCAATTTTCTTTGTGAAATTTAGGATAGAAAAATTCCCTTGTCTTAAACCGTGTTCTTCAGGATTTGGGCATTCATAACCCGGTGCACAAAGTACTAACCATTCTTCTTCAAAATTATTTAATTCCTCTTCGGAAGGTCTTAAGAACATATTATAGATGAACATATTAGACCACGGATATTGGGTGACTGTTCTTACGTTCATTTTATAATTCGGATCAGCACATACATAACCATCTCTTACAAATACTTCTTTACCGCTTAGATATGCTTCAATTTCGCCTTGAAGGAAATCAAAATTTTCAGGAGAGATTGGTTTGTTAGATTTGCCCCACCAAATACGATCTTTAGTATAATCGTCTTTTACCAAAAAACGGTCTTCAGGAGAACGCCCAGTGAACTTTCCGGTATTGATAGCCAAAGTTCCGTTTGAGGTCTCTTTACCCATTCCTTTCTCGACAGTTATAGCCTGAAGTTGTTTAGGTTCTAGTTGATAGTGAATTTGAGCATTTTTGATGCCATATTTTTCTAACGAAATCGTTTTCGTTGAAGGGGTATGGTTATCCATAATTTTTGTGTTGTTTAAAGACGCAAAATTATGATTTTATTTTAAAACCGCATGGCTAAAAACTATTAATCGACCTTATTTCTTATTATACCGATTAACATCACGACCCAGCCAATTATTAAGACCAAACCACCAATTGGAGTAATCATGGCAATGCGCTTGAAATTGAATTCTGTAAGCTCATTGGTAGCTAAACCATAAATAGAGCCAGAAAAGCAGATCAACCCAATGATCACCAAATAAAATAACCATTTCTTAAACTTTAGGTCTAAAAATGATGTGCTTCCAATAATTAAAAGTAAAAAGGCATGATATAATTGATATCGAACACCAGTCTCAAAAGATTCTATGGCATCGGCCTCTATCAGTTTTTCTAGACCATGCGCCGCAAAGGCTCCTAAAATAATTCCTAGAATCCCTAAAATTGTCCCTGTGATCAATAGTTTTTTGTTCATAAGTAAAGTTGTCTTTATGATTATTTTACTTCTTGTATTTATTACATTCGTGCTTACAAAATTAGTCATATAAAGCCACTATGCGAAAGATTTTAATAATTGGTGCAGGAAAGTCATCGTCTTATCTCATAAAGTATTTGCTGGATAAATCTGAATCTGAAAACCTTCAAATTACGATTGGTGATATTGATGTTGAAAATGCCAAAAAACTTGTTGGCGAGCACACTAATGTCAATATAATTCATCTGGATGTTTTTAAGGCAGAGTCTAGGACTGAAGCAATTCAGAATTCAGATATAGTGGTGTCAATGTTGCCAGCTCGTTTTCATATTGAAGTTGCTAAAGACTGCGTGAAACACAAAAAACATATGGTAACAGCATCTTATGTGAGTAAGAAGATTGAAGCCTTAGATGCTGAAGTGAAGGCTAATAACCTGGTTTTTATGAATGAAATCGGAGTTGATCCCGGAATTGATCATATGAGTGCCATGCAGGTTATTGATCGCATTAGAGATCATGGCGGAAAAATGATCATGTTTGAAACCTTTACTGGTGGACTTGTAGCACCAGAAAGTGATGATAACCTTTGGAACTATAAATTCACCTGGAATCCCAGAAATGTTGTACTTGCTGGGCAAGGTGGCGCTGCAAAATTTCTTCAGGAAAATCAATTTAAATACATTCCTTATGGGCGCTTATTCAGACGTACAGAATTCTTAGATATTGAAGGTTATGGCCGTTTTGAAGGTTATGCGAACCGAGACTCATTAAAATACCAGCATGTTTATGGATTAGACCATGCTAAAACACTTTATCGAGGTACCATGAGACGCGTCGGCTTTAGTCGTGCATGGAATGTTTTTGTTCAGTTAGGGATGACTGACGATAGCTACACTATCGACGATAGTGCCAATATGAGCTATCGCGATTTTGTAAACGCATTTTTGCCGTATAGTCCAACTGATTCGGTCGAATTGAAATTTAGACATGCCCTAAAAATTGATCAGGATGACATCGTATGGGATAAGTTCTTAGAATTAGACCTGTTTAATCATGATAAAATGGTGGGCTTGGATAAAGCAACACCAGCCGAAATACTTCAGAAGATATTAATGGATAGTTGGACGCTCGATAAGGAAGACAAAGATATGATCGTTATGTATCATAAATTTGGCTATGAAATTGAGGGCGAAAAGCGTCAGATCGACGCAACGATGGTTGTTGTTGGCGAGGATCAAACATACACTGCCATGGCAAAAACAGTAGGTTTACCTGTTGCTATGGCAACCCTAGATATCTTGAACGGTAAAATAAAAACGCCTGGAGTTCAAATTCCTATTTCAAAGGAAGTTTACACACCAATTCTTGAGGAGTTGGAAACTTATGGTGTAAAATTTAATGAGAAAAAAGTACCATATTTAGGCTATAATCCTCTCAATCTTTAAAATTTATAATACATTTTATATATTTAACTTTCATATTAAAAGAATATTTCTGTGAAGGTTAATGATAAAGGCATCTATATAGATGGCATTGATAAAAAGATACTTAGAGCTTTAATGGCAGATGCCCGAACGCCTGTTTTAGAAATTGCTAGAAATGTTGGCATATCGGGTGCAGCGATACATCAACGACTTAAAAAACTTGAAAAATCAGGATTATTAGCAGGTTCAAAATTTGTTATTAATCCGAAAATTTTAGGTTATACAACCATGGCCTTCGTTGGAGTTTACTTGGATAAAGCAGTGAGTAACCCCGAAGCCGTAAAGCAATTACAGCGCGTTCCTGAAGTTATTGAATGCCATTATACCACTGGCGAATGGAGTATTTTCATAAAGATACTTTCAAAAGACAACGAACATTTAATGCATCTTCTTAACACGCAGATTCAAGGGATAAATGGAGTTTCAAGAACAGAAACATTTATCTCACTTCAACAGCAAATTAATAGACAAATCAAGATCTGAATAATGCTCAGTGGCGTTTCGCCGCAATATTGAGGAGCATACCCACAACTACTAATATCATCCCAAAAATTGACCATACGCTGTAAGTCTCTCCGAATAGGACGTACCCAAAAATCAAGGCGTAAACTAATTCCATATATTTGAGAGGCGCTACAAGACTTGTTTCTGCCATTTGGAAGGATTTGGTGAAAAATACTTGCCCTACCAATCCTAGGGTCCCAATAAGACCTATCCAGATCCATTCGTCACCTAATGGCATGCGCCAATGATTAAGAAAAAACAGGCTACCAACTATAGAAAAAACCATGAAGTAATTGATTATAGTTAGAAAATGTTCTTTATTACCTAGATACCTCACAATTACAAAAACAGCCCCAACCAAGAGCGCCGATAGCATGATAAGAATAAAGCTATAGGTATCTATCCTAAGATCCAATCCTTTCATGATAAATGCCCCAACTACTGCAATGATAAGACTTATCCATTGCCAAAACTTCACCTTTTCCTTCAAGAAAAAATAGGCCAACACTACACTGAAAATAGGTGCCGTATATCGTAAAGCTACTGCGGAACCGAGTGGGATCCGTTGTACAACTGTAAAGAATAATGCCAAAGACACAAAACTTAGAACTCCTCTGACGCTCAACCAACGATAATTTTTTCCGATGATTGGAATTTTCTTAACGATCATATAAGGAAAAATAAATACGAAGGTCCCAAAGGCTCTGAAAAATACAACTTGCATAGGATGAAAATCTTGCAGGTACTTGGCCATCAAATTCATCCAGGCAAAAGCGAACGCTGCAATAAGCATATAAATAATACCCTTTTTATTCACAAGGAGTTGTCATAAGTTGTCCAAAATTACAATAAAAAAAGCCCTGATCTCTCAGGGCTTAATATTTTATTTCAAAATTATTAATCTCTACCACCAAATACTTGTAAAGCCCAATATAATAATGATGCTAAAGCACCTATTGCAGCTACCAGATAGGTTCTAGCCGCCCATTTTAAGGCGTCTTCAGATCCTTTGTATTCTTCTGGTGTTACCATATTTTTTGCCTTTAACCAGGCCAATGCTCTATTACTCGCATCATACTCAACAGGCAATGTGATAAAGCTAAATAATGTAGCAAAACCCATCATGGCTAATCCGGCTATGGCAACATAGTAGCCAATGCCTACTCCTGCAGCAGCACCAAGTATCAATCCTCCTATAACAACCCATTGTGACATTCCGGAAGTGACACTTACGATTGGCACTAACTGAGATCGCATTTGTAAGTAACTATAAGCTTGGGCGTGCTGTACGGCATGCCCAACTTCGTGCGCAGCAACAGCAGCAGCTGCAGCATTACGTTGATTGTAAACAGCCTCACTTAAATTTACAGTTTTATTTTTTGGGTTATAATGATCTGTTAACTGACCTGGTGTTGAAATCACTTCAACATCGTAAATACCATTATCAGATAACATTTTCTCGGCAATTTCTCTTCCACTTAATCCATTGCGTAATTGAACTTTTGAATAATGTGCAAACTTTCGCTTTAAGGTGCTACTTACAGCCCAACTCACTAAAGCTATTGCCCCAATTAATATATAATATCCTAACATAGTTTTTCAATTTTTGTATTGTAAAATTACTAAATGGGATGCAAATTATGCGCCAAATTTTAGTTAAGAAATTTTGTCAGTTATTCTTTCTTGAGAATAGCACTTTGAACAACCGTTACAGGATAAACTGTCACTTCAGGTACTTCTTCGGTACTTTCGTTAACTGTTTTAGCATTTTTACTTGAAAATATGATTTTGAATTCCATGCGATCCTCATAGAATGTCTCAATGGTAGTGAGAAGGTTGCCTTCTACTTCAAAAACACTATACAACGTATTATCGAAAAAATTAGCTCCTAAAATTATACCGTTGTTTTCGTCAATTAGGTATTGTCCTTTGTCAGCATCTTTAACAATGAGATTGTAATTGCGTTCTTGGCGATTACCATCAGCAATATAAACCAACTGATACTGATAATAGCCTAAGCTATCTGTAGCCTGAATATTAAATTCCATTCCAATGGTTTGTGAACCCTTGGCATTTTTTATTACCAAATCACCTTTGTAATTGCCCAGAAAATCATCTGGGAAATTTAGAGAATCTTCGGACTGCCCATAGCTACTGAAAACTACACAGAGAACTACTAAAAACTTAAATAACTTCAACATATCATAAACTTTTGTCTATGACATAAAGATAAATAAAACCTAAGGTTTAAGCCATGGCATCAACCGACCAATTAAAGGCATGTGCAATTTCTTCATACACAATTTTACCTTTTACAATATTCAAACCTTTTCTTAGAGATTTGTCCTTTGCACAGGCCACTTCCCAACCTTGATTGGCTAAACGTAACACATAAGGTAAGGTAACATTAGTTAAGGCCAGAGTCGAAGTATAAGGTACAGCACCAGGCATATTGGCTACACAGTAATGTACTACATCATCGATAATATAGGTAGGATCTTCGTGCGTAGTTGCTTTTGTAGTTTCTATACAACCACCTTGATCTACTGCGACATCAACGATTACTGTACCAGGTCGCATTTCTTTCAACATATCTTTAGTGATTAATTTTGGCGCTTTAGCACCTTTAATCAAAACGCCACCAACAATAAGATCGTGATCTTTAATTCTATTTCTAATATTGAATTCGCTCGAAAATTCAGTTACCACGTGGTTCGGCATAACATCATTAACATAGCGTAATTGCTTCATATTAATATCCATGATCGTCACATGAGCTCCGAGACCTGCCGCCATTTTAGCAGCCTGAATTCCAACGGTTCCAGCGCCTAGCACCAATACTTTTCCGGGAGGTACACCAGGTACACCACCTAATAAAACACCTCTACCCTTAATTGGTTTTTCTAAGTATTTTGCACCTTGCTGAATGGCCATTCTACCAGCAACTTCAGACATTGGTGTTAATAATGGTAGTAAGCCATCTTCATCTTCAACGGTTTCATAAGCAATACATACAGCTTTACTATTTAACATAGCACGCGTTAATGGTTCGCTCGATGCAAAATGGAAATAGGTAAAAACAATATGATGCGGCTTTATAAGATCGTATTCAACAGCAATTGGTTCCTTCACCTTTACGATCATATCTGCTGATGCATAAACCTCTTCAATAGTGTCTAATAATGTCGCTCCGACTTTTTCGTAATCTTCATCAAAAAAACCGCTACCTAAACCTGCGGTCTTCTGTACATAGACAGTGTGATTGTTTTTAATAAGTTCGAATACACCTGCGGGTGTCATTCCTACTCTGTTTTCGTTGTTCTTGATTTCTTTTGGGACTCCGATTTTCATTTGATAATTGTTTAGCAAATCTGTCGAATGGAATTCGCCATAGCCTGAATTAAATTTTGAATTAATTCACACAGGCGCATTTCATGGTTATAGATTTTGAGTTAATAAATAGCACTATGAAATACTATTAAAAATGTCAGCTATCCAAATTTGAAACTCATTTGAATACCATTTTTGTGGAATTATTATTTTGAAGTTTTTATTTTAAGAATTCATCAACAAATGCTTCATTTTCAAAGAAATACAGCAATAGACGTAATTCGCATTGTTTCGATAAACGGAAACTGAAGATTTTTCAGGTCTTAATCATCGAAGGCTAAAGTGACTTTTATGACTCTTTGATCCTCAAAAATGAGGAGTAAATGTTCTCGCTTTGAATCGACAAAACTTGGAGGTTCACCAATGCCGTAAATTAAGATATCTTGTGGTTCGGTTGAACTAAATTGTGGAATTCCTAAAATCGCACGGACTTCAGACTTTGTTTTGTTCATCAGAAGTTGTGACTCAATAAGATCGTCGACCATTTTGTAGCGCTTACGTGGGTTGTCTTTCCAGAGACTTTCATCGAAACGTGTTTCAAACAATTGAATTAAGGAGAAACTTATAACAAAAGCCAAAATGAAGAATAAAATAAACTTATCTAATCGTTTTAGCTTTAGTATCATTTGGTCTGTTTTGAAACTGTCTCGGGCAACTACAAGATATAAATTCTCTCAAGAAATATTATTGTAATCCTAGGTTCTCAATACAAAATTGCAGTGAGTAATATCAGGTGTACTAGCGCCAATAGCGATTATCCAACAATATTCACAATTTTCCCAGGTACAACAATTACTTTCTTTGGTGTACGCCCTTGCAATTGCTCTTGGGTTTTTTCGTAGGCTAGTACGGTTTTTTCTATCTCTTCCTTGCTCATATCTAGAGGCAATTCTAGGGTAAAACGCATTTTCCCATTAAATGAGATTGGGTAGTTTTTTGAACTTTCTACCAAGTGTTTTTCTTCAAATTTAGGGAATGCCGCCGTTGAAATTGAGCTATCATGTCCCAATCGCTCCCATAGTTCCTCAGCTATATGAGGTGCGTAAGGCGATACCAAAATAAGCAATGGCTCTAAAATCTCTCTACTTGTACATTTTTGTGCTGTAAGTTCATTGACAGCGATCATAAAGGTTGACACTGATGTATTGAAAGAAAAATTCTCAATGTCTTCTTCAACCTTTTTAATGGTCTTATGAAGTGTTTTTAAATTGTCTTTTGTAGGTTCGGCATCATTGACATTCAAGGCACCCTGACCAACATATAATTTCCACATTTTTTTCAAGAAACCGTGCACACCCGTAATTCCGGCAGTATTCCAAGGTTTGTATTGTTCTAATGGCCCGAGGAACATTTCGTAGAGTCTTAGACTGTCGGCACCATAATCTTCAACGATATCGTCGGGATTAACGACGTTAAACCAACGCTTCGACATTTTTTCAACTTCTCTACCCACAACAAATTTTCCATCTTCTAGAATGAACTCAGCATTTTCGAATTGAGGTTGCCATTTTTTAAGAGTCTCTATTTCTACCTCATTAGATGCATTAACCAAATTAACATCTACCCTAATTTCTTCAAAATTATAGTTATCCTTTAGTCCCGAGGACACATATTGATTTGTCCCAGAAACTCTGTAGGCAATAGCACTCGTCCCCAAGATCATACCTTGATTGATCAACTTTTTAAAAGGTTCATCTACGCCAACAAAACCGCGGTCGTGTAAAAACTTCACCCAAAAACGTGAATACAATAAATGCCCTGTTGCATGCTCACTACCACCAATATAAAGGTCCACACTATCCCAATAATTGAGCGCTTCTTCGCTAGCAAAAACGGTATCGCGATTGGCATCTTCCATATATCGGAAGAAATACCAAGAACTTCCCGCCCAACCCGGCATGGTATTCAATTCTAGAGGGAAAACCGATTCGTTATCAATCAAGTCATTGCTAACCACTTTGTTTTGCTTGGCATCCCAAGCCCAAACATCAGCTCTACCTAATGGTGGCTCCCCTTCTTCTGTTGGAAGGTACTTTTCAACCTCAGGAAGTGTAAGTGGCAAATGTTCAGCAGCGATCATCTGTGGCATGCCATCCACATAATATACTGGGAATGGTTCACCCCAATAACGTTGACGTGAAAAAACAGCATCGCGCAAACGGTAATTGGTTTTACCTTTTCCTTGTCCGATTTGTTCTAATTCATAGATCGCGCGTTTGGTTGCTTTTTTATAATTAAGACCATCTAAAAAATCGCTGTTGGCAATTATAGTTTTGTCCTTATCTGCAAAGGCTTCTTCTGAAATATCTATCCCATCAAAAATATTTGGAATTGGGATATCAAAATGCTTCGCAAAATCATAATCGCGCTGATCGCCACACGGCACCGCCATTACGGCTCCGGTTCCATAGCTCGCTAAAACATAATCACCGATCCAGATCGGAATAGGTTCTTTAGTAAATGGATGTTCGGCATAAGCGCCTGTAAACACACCTGAAATCGTTTTCACGTCGGCCATTCTATCACGCTCACTGCGTTTTGCTGTAGCTTCAACATAAGCTTCAACCTCAGCTTTTTGAGCTTCTGTAGTGATTTTAGAAACCAATTCGTGCTCGGGTGCTAAGGTCATAAATGACACACCAAAAATGGTATCGGGTCTTGTTGTAAAGACATCGATTTTGGCATCGTAATCTTTCACATTAAAGGTAACTGACGCTCCTACAGATTTACCAATCCAGTTTCTTTGGATGTCCTTCAAGGCGTCTGTCCAGTCGATCGTTTCTAAACCTTGAAGCAAGCGTTCAGCATAGGCTGAAATTCGCATACTCCATTGGGTCATTTTCTTACGAATTACTGGGTGCCCACCGCGTTCAGACACACCATTAACGATTTCATCATTAGCTAATACTGTACCGAGTGCTGGACACCAGTTTACCTCAGTTTCTGCTAAATAGGTTAGTCTATATTTTAAAAGAATATTTTGTTTTTGGATGTCTGAAAAACTATTCCATGTGTCGGAAGTAAATGGTTCAACATCGTCATCGCAAGCAGCATTTACCTTCTGATTTCCTTCAGTTTGAAAGGTGTCGATTAAGGTTTCAATCGGCTCGGCTTTATTAGAGTCATAATTATACCAAGACTCGAACAATTGAATGAATATCCATTGTGTCCATTTATAATATTCAGGATTTGAAGTACGCACTTCACGACTCCAATCAAACGAAAAACCGATCTGATCTAACTGACGACGATAGGTTTTTATGTTAGCTTCAGTAGTAACCGCAGGATGTTGACCTGTTTGAATAGCATACTGTTCGGCTGGTAAACCAAAACTATCATAACCTTGTGGATGTAATACATTAAAGCCTTTATGACGCTTGTAACGTGCATAAATATCACTGGCAATATAACCGAGTGGATGACCCACGTGAAGTCCGGCACCACTTGGATAAGGGAACATATCTAAAACATAATACTTGGGTTGATCACTGTTGTTAGAAGCTTTGAACGTTTGACGTTCTGCCCAAATGTTTTGCCATTTTCTTTCAATGGTATTAAAGTCGTATCTCATGCTAAAATTTGCAATAGAATTTATCTTCGATTAAAATCTATTCATTTTTGTCTTGACACAAAAACGAATCAAAAAGGTCAAGTTGAAATAAGGAATTTTTCAATCTCAATTATTTGATTGAAAACCAGAAATAAAATCTAAATTTCGTCCAAGGCTTCCGAAATTTCAAACGATTTGATTTCTATATTCTAAATTTCAACAATCTCGATGCTTCGCATCGATTTTCACTTTTACCTGAATTAAAAGGGCAAATTTAGTGGTATTACAACACATTTAAAAACTAAACGTTGTAATACTCTAGATAACTAAATTGTTTTTTATTTTTACAGCATTAATCCGTTCTACATGGCTTCATCTTTTGACAAATATCAAAAACGAAAACTCATCTCTTCTTATATTTCTGTTGTAATCAGTATTGCATTGGTTTTATTTCTTCTGGGTTGTTTAGGATTACTGGTCATTAATTCGAAAAAAGTAGCCGATCATTTTAAAGAACAGGTAGTAATGACCATCTATTTGAACGACACTGCCAAGGAGGTTGAAGTGAATCAGCTGAAAAAAAGTTTAGCCATGGCCGACTATTCTAAAGAGGCAATTTATGTCTCGAAAGAGGAAGCTGCCGAACTAATGAAAGCCGAAACAGGTGAAGATTTTATGGATTTTGTAGGTTATAATCCGCTTCAGAATTCTATTGATGTGTACTTGAAGGCCGACTATGTGACGACACAAAAACTCAGTGAAATTTCAGAGCAATTAGCCACTAAATCGTTTATTGATGAAATACGATACGATAATGATCTCGTAGAACTAATGAACGATAACGTTAAAAAGATCAGCTTTTGGGTATTGATGATTAGCGGACTTTTCACATTAATTGCTGTTTTACTCATCAACAGTTCAATTAGATTAGCTGTTTATTCTAAACGTTTTATTATTAAAACCATGCAAATGGTTGGTGCCACCAAGAGTTTTATTAGAAGACCATTTGTATGGAAAAGTGTTCAACTTGGTATTATTGGGGCAGTTGTTGCCTTAATAGGAATGGCTTTTGTTCTGTATTATTTAGACCGTACTTTCCCTGAACTAGAACTTCTAAGAAATACCGTAATGATCGTTGGTCTATTTGCTGGTGTATTTGTATTAGGCATCATTATTACGTGGATCAGTACATTTATTGCCACGCAACGCTTCTTGAATTTGAAGACAGATCAGCTTTATTATTAGAGGCTATAAGCTTTATGCTTTATGCCGTAAACTTAGGAGTTGTCCTTTGCCTTTTAGCTGAAAGCCTACTGGACACTAGTTACTGCACACTTTCTACTGTATACTGGTCACTGCTTACTGCTTACTGCTTACTGCTATTAAAACTCAACAAAATAATGGTTAAAATTATTCGTTAGTAATATCAAACCAACCATTATGAAAAAAGTTATCCTAAACGGGGTTATCGTGTTATCACTCCTTATGGGCTGTGTGCTTCTCTTTAAATCGTGCATCATACAAAATCCTAAACCAGAAGATTGTGCAGTTATAGACGTGAAGATCTCTAAAATTTCAGAAGGAAGTAGTAATGATATTGTATTTCATGATGATGGAACAGACTTCTATTACATTAATCGCGGATTAGAACGCGGTTTAAATTTAGATTCTCTTAAGACAAAAGTTTTAAATAAAACCGTTACTTTGCACCTAGCAAAAGTAATGGGTGGTGTTACCTCAGAGCATATTTCTCAGTTGGCTTTGGGTGATGACATCATTTTTACAGAATTTGAAAACTAAGGTGGGAGAAAAAAAACGTAAAGAGCGCTCAAAATCCGAATTTGTCTTCGGAAAGAAAAACTATAAGTTCATGCTAATTGGCTTAGCTTTTATTGTTATTGGCTTTGTTTTAATGGCCGGTGGCGGTAGTGATGATCCAAATGTTTGGAATCCGGATGTTTTTAGTTGGAGACGTATTAGACTTGCTCCTACCTTGGTTTTAATTGGCTTTGGAATTCAGGTGTATGCCATTCTTCTTAACCCTGATAAGGATTCCAAGAAATAAAATTATATCTCATTTGTAGGTTTCACCATTTCAATTTTGATACATTTGCCGTATGGAAATAATTGATGCCATTATATTAGGTATTATTCAGGGACTTACCGAATTCTTACCAGTTTCGTCGAGCGGTCATCTCGAATTAGGGAAAGCCATTTTAGGTGATAATTCAGTTCCGAAAGAGAGTTTACTATTTACTGTTGTCCTTCATTTTGCAACGGCACTAAGTACTATAGTTATTTTCAGAAAAGATATTCTTCATATCATAAAAGGCATACTAAAGTTTGAATGGAATGAAGACATGCAGTTCCTTGTTAAGATCGTTGTTTCAATGATTCCGGCTACAGTGGTCGGCCTCTTTTTTGAGGAACAACTCGAACAACTTTTTGGAGGTAATATTATGCTCGTAGGCTTTATGCTTATTGTTACGGCGGTACTATTATTTCTTGCAGATAGAGCTAAAGACACCAGTAAAAGCGTCTCCTTTAGCAATGCTTTTGTTATTGGTATTTCACAGGCTATTGCGATGCTCCCTGGAATTTCGCGTTCTGGTGCAACCATTTCTACATCTGTACTATTGGGCAATGACAAAACGAAAGCGGCGAGATTCTCATTTCTTATGGTAGTCCCACTTATTTTTGGCAAGATTGCTAAAGACATTTTTAGTGGTGATATAACTTATGATAGTACAAACTTTACCTCATTAAGTATTGGTTTTGTAGCAGCATTTATAGCAGGTTTAATTGCCTGTAAATGGATGATTGCATTGGTGAAACAAAGTAAGCTCACTTATTTTGCCATCTACTGTATTATTGTTGGTCTAATTGCAATTATCTGGTCCGCTACCCAATGAAAACTTTAGAAGATTTTAAAGACGGTGAAGTTTTATTAATCGACAAACCGCTTCATTGGACTTCCTTTCAAGCCGTTAACAAATTACGCTGGGCAATCAGAAAAGCCTTCAATATTAAAAAAATCAAGGTAGGCCATGCCGGCACCTTAGATCCTCTTGCTACGGGATTATTGGTGATCTGCACTGGAAAAATGACAAAGCAGATCAACACCTTTCAAGGACAGGAAAAAGAATACACCGGTACTTTTGTTTTAGGAAGCACAACGCCATCTTATGATCTCGAGACAGAAATCAATGCTACATTTTCGACAGATCATATCACGGAAGCTCTCATCCATGAAACCACAAAACAATTCATCGGTGACATTGAACAATTTCCACCTGTCTTTTCAGCCATAAAAAAAGACGGAAAACGATTGTACGAATTTGCCAGAGCAGGTGAAGATGTGGAAGTGAAATCGCGTACGATTCAAATTTCAGAATTTGAAATCACACGCATCAATGACCTAGAATTAAAATTCAGGGTGGTTTGCAGTAAAGGCACGTATATACGATCCTTGGCACACGATTTTGGCAAGGCATTAGACTCTGGGGCTCACCTTTCAGAATTGAGACGCACGCGTATCGGGAATTTTAAGGTTGAAAGTGCTCTCAGCCCCGAAGATTTTATTGCAACGCTACCATAAAAAGGTGGTTTATCATCGCATTTAAAACCCATTTAATCTTTTTCATCGTTATATTCGTATATCTTAATGCAAGAAAAATCGAAAGACTTTGAAATTTATTGAGCAACATAAAGCCGCAATTATCACATTTCTTCTTACAGGAACTGTAGTGCTTGCTTTGTTCAGTTTTCAATTAAAATTGAAAGGAAAGCTCATTACTGAAAGCTACTATGAAATTGAACCTGAGCCTGAAATCACCGAAGAAGAGCAAAAGAAGTTAGATGCATTAAGTGATGCCTCAAGCGACATGGCCTTTAATGAAGATCAGGAGTTTAAAGACCTTATGCGCAATTTTAAAACGGTAAGTTCTGACGATTTTGAGCGCACTACTCAAGCATTAGAAGAAGCAAAAGCAAACGAAGTAAAAGAAGAAACGACCGTAGATCATTCTCAAACTGAGGGCAATGCCTATGCTTTAGATTCTAAAGAGACCGAGTCGTACAAAAAACTTCAGGAGCAACTCAATAAGCGATTAGAAAATAAAAAGATTGCTGATGAACACGCCAAAGCTAAAAGTACACTAACTTATTCCTTAACAGGAAGAACGCTTCAATTCTATAAAACCCCACGCTATCTCTGTGAAAAAGGCGGTAAAATTGTGGTGAGTATTCGCGTAGATGAAAAGGGCAACGTATTTGATGCTTATATCAATGGCGCGTCAAATTCGAGTAATCAGTGCCTAACAGACCATGCTATAGAGTACGCCAAAACAGTGCTTTTTGACAGCTCTTCTAAAAAAGATCAATTGGGAACGATTACCTTTTTATTCAAAGGAAAAAGCTAATCCAATAACTCAACCAAATCGGTCAGAGTTGATTGCCCTTTATCTTTATTATACCAGCGTTGTAGATCTTCTTTAAATTCAGGTGTTAACTTACTATGCTCTGCCTTGTAAGTATTTACCATTTCAGTGGCAACACTTGGTCTTGGCCCAAAGGTATTAACGACCTCATTCGTTTCGTTATCGATCATTATTAACTTCGGAATTGCTCTTCCACCGTTGGTTAAAAACTGATCCATCAAAGCATCATTTTCATCTCTCAATACCACTTTATAATCAATATTTGGGTTGAGTTCTGCAGCCTTATTAATCACGGGCATTATATGTGCTGCATCACCACACCAGCTTTCTGTTAGTACAAGCCAAGTGACCTTTCTATCGAAAGCCTTGATTTTTTCAATAGTATCTTCAGAAAGTTTCACTGTTTTGTCCCAGCGATTCATGCGTCGATCATTGAGCATCGTATAGTTTATTAAAGACTCTGTTTTATCGTTACCTGTAGTGGATCCTTCTTTAACCAAAGTTGAGACTAAGGTTCTGTAATCTTCGTAGGTAATTGCATCCTCCAAGCTTTTAGAGATGATGTCGTTTATCATGGTGTTTTCTAATACGTTCATAGTACAAATTTAGCGTTGTTTTGTCATAAATAATGTGACATATGTTACCTTAGTAGAATAAGTTGAAAAAACCTTTCAAAAGATGAAAATCGAAAACGTTCAAAGATGTGGTTGGCCCAAAGATGATCCGCTTTATGTAAGATATCATGATGAAGAATGGGGTGTGCCAGTCTATGATGATGATAAATTGTTTGAGTTTTTAATACTCGAAACCTTTCAGGCGGGTTTAAGTTGGATTACGGTTTTGCGAAAGCGTGAAAACTTCAGAAAAGCTTTCGATAATTTTAATTACAGGAAGATTGCTACTTATGACGATAGTAAATATGAAGAACTGCTTCAAAATTCAGGAATTATAAGAAACAAGCTTAAAATAAAAGCAACCATTACCAATGCACAAGCTTTTATAAAAGTACAGGAAGAGTTCGGTAGTTTTTCAAAATATATTTGGGGTTTTGTAGATGGGAAACCCATAAAAAATGCTATTGTAGATTACCGAAATGCACCAGCAAATACACCACTTAGTGATACAATTAGTAAAGACCTAAAAAAACGTGGTTTTAAATTTGTTGGCACCACCGTTGTTTATGCGCATATGCAAGCTACAGGCATGGTTAACGACCATGAAGTGTCTTGCTTTAGGTATAATGAAGTATAATTTAATTTTGTACGATCAATGCGATTTAAGCTACTAATATTACTATTCTGTTTAGGGCAAATAGCCATAAGTCAGACCAAAAATGAAAAGGAGGAACGCGTGTCTTTGACCGACTTTCCGGAGGCCGCGCAAACCCTTATTGAGACTTTACCAAAAGACTGTAAGCGCCTTAGATTCTACAAAGAAACTGATGGTGAAAAGCAGAGTTTTGAGGCCAAATTCAAATATAAAAGGCGACGTTATAGCTTAGAATTTTCCAAGAATGGTGTCATTGAAGATCTTGAAGTCCAGTCGAAAATCAGAGCCATAGATGACCCTATTAGAAATAACATCACCAATTACTTCGACGCAACTTTTACCAAAAGCAAGCTGATAAAAATTCAAAAGCAATATATCTATTATGCGGAAATAGAGCCCGAACTATTCCTTGCTCAAATTCTGTCTGGGACTACCAGTATTGCTCCAAATTTTGAAATCGTTGCCGAGGTTAAAATAGAAAAACAGCGCGAATTGAGAGAACTTACATTTGATAGCTCAGGTGTTTTCTTAAACTACAGAACCATAAATCCAACATCGTACGAGCATGTCTTATATTAAACACACATTTTGTGCTTTGGTATGTTTTATGGGCCTTCAGATGCTTGCGCAATCCGATTTTGAAGGTCTAGGAGAAAGTAGTTTTGCAGTAAACAAAAAAGTATCTAGTCATTACAAATACAATTTTGCATTACGCTCTCGCTATTTTTTCTATCAAGACGATGCTTTCAATTTTGAAAACCGACAAATTGATCTGGTTCATTTTTCAACCCTAAATTTAGATTACAACCATTCCGTAAGTTTGGGAATTCAATATCGCTTCAGGGAAGATATCGACGGCGGAAGCAATGAGCTGCGTTTAACTCAGCAATTTAATTATACGAAGAAAGAAGGCGCGTTGCGCTTTGGTCATCGGGCCAGAATTGAACAACGTATTCTTGATGAACTCACCATATTAAGAGGGCGTTATCGATTTGCCATAGATTCTCCTTTGAATGGCGAAAAACTAGATATTGGCGAAGGCTATATTGTGGCATCGATGGAAGCATTATTAAGTCTTAGTGATACGATAAAACCCGAACTCGATCATAGAACTACGGCCCAAATAGGTTGGCTAATTTCTGAATCGCTTAAACTTCAAGTTGGACTAGAATATCGTTTTGAGGCCTTCAATATTAATACCGAAGAAAAACTATTTGTACTCACTTCGGCCATACTCAAAATCTAAAGGTATTTTAAAAACTCATCTCTAGAAATATGGCGAGCTCCAAGACTTTCTAGGTGTTTTGTGTAGATCTGACAGTCTACAATTTTGTAATCATGTTTCTGAAAAAATTGAATAAAGCCTACTTTACTGGCGTTGCTAACCTTAGCAAACATGCTTTCTCCACAAAACATTTTATTACCTAAATCGACCCCATAAAGTCCGCCTACCAATTTGTTATTCTGCCAAACTTCAACTGATTTTGCGTAACCTAATTTATGTAGATTTATGTAGGCTTCTTTCATATCGTCAGTGATCCAAGTGCCTAACTGGCCCTCGCGTTTTGTAATGGCACATTGCTCTATGACCGCTTCAAAGTCTTTATTGAAAGTTACTTTAAATGGATTCTTTTTTAGGAGCTGCGCCATGCTTTTCGATATTTTTAATTCCTTCGGAAAAAGGACAAATCTGGGATCTGGAGACCACCAAAGCAGAGGTTCTTCATCTTCGAACCAAGGGAATATTCCATTGGCATAAGCATGCAATATGCGTTCAGTTGACAAATCACCACCAACAGCCAAAAGACCTTCAGAAGAGGCTTCAGAAACATCTGGAAATTCTATTTTATTGGTTAAAAAGTGCATTTTTGAGGGCTTTTGAACGGATTTTACTGTTAATTAGGGTGCTTTGTTTTGAAAGTATAAGAATATTTAAGATATTTGATTTGACCTTTATGAAATAAATTTTGTTCATCATTGCTTTTTTTTAAGTTTGTTTGTAAGGGTCAAAACCTAAAACCACAATACTAAGTCCTGATTAACCATCAGGACTTTTTCTTTTTAAAAATAAAAAAAAAGACTTGTTTTTATATTCACAAGTCTTTTACAAAATCGTTAATTTTTCTGTTTAGAAAGGCAGATCATCATGATCGTCTGCATTGAGGTCACTTACAGGCTCAAATGCCTCTGCTGGTGGAACTGGTGGCATTTCACCACTTTCTGCTTCTGGCTGTAATGCCTCTATTCTCCACCCTTGAATAGAATTAAAATATTTTGTTTCACCTTGTGGATTTACCCATTCGCGTCCTCTAAGGTTTATACTAATCTTTACTTGCTGACCTACTTGATAGGAGTTTAGTAAATCGGTTTTATCTTGAATAAATTCAATCATAAGATGTTGAGGATATTGCTCTTCAGTAGTTACTACAACCTCTCTTTTTCTGAATCCATTACTTCCGAAGGTCTGTGTTTCTCCAATCAACTTTATACGTCCTTGTACTTCCATTTTTGCTTAATCTATTGTTTAATTTTTATATTGTTATTTAGGTTTACGAAAGTAATAACTTCCATGCACTTTCTACATCTCCGTAACTCAAATAATTTTGAGCCAATTTATGTTTTTTTCTATGTGAAGCTGTTTTAATTTCAGGATAACGCTCACTTATATCATTTACAAATTGATCAACCTCTTCTTGAGTAGGCAAGGCGTCAACATTTGCTAGCATTCCGAGGTTATTTCCTGTTAAAATCATACTGTTCTTAACATGCTCTGGTAATGCATCAACTCCAATACCCATGGTTCTAAGTGGTTTTGGAATTTCAAAAAATCCAGCTTTAGCTCTGCTATAATAACTACCACCAGCTCTTGCTACGAGGTCTAAAGCTTCCTGATTAATAGTACCATCTTCATTAAGAACCTCATCGGCAATATGGAGTTTAACCACTTCACAGATCACCAAATTACCTGCACCGCCTTCAGTACCTAATTTGATGATGTCATTGACTTTGCATTCAAACTGAACTGGTGATTCGGCCACTCTAAAAGGTTTTACTTCTTCAGAAGGCAACATGGTTAATCCGGCTTTTTCAAACTCATTAACATCCTCAGGATATTCGGTACTACTTAAGGACATTTGATGAACGATGTCGTGATTCACTACATTGATCACCACCTCTTTTACCGCTTCAACATTATGAAGTGTATGCTTGGTAGTATTATCTCTAACCCGACGGGCCGGAGAAAATATCATTATAGGCGGATTAGCACTAAACACGTTAAAGAAGCTAAATGGTGATAGATTTGGCCTTCCTGCTTCGTCTATTGTACTGGCAAAAGCAATTGGTCGTGGTGCAACAGCACTCAATAAGTAGCCATGCAATTTACCTGTAGAAAGATCTTTTGGATGTAATGAAACCATGTAGTCAACTGATATTCAACAAAGATAATTATATTGGCTTGTCAATGAAAGTTTTTATCGAAGCAGTTAAAACAATATTATTAACAGTTTTACATTATATTTAAAAAGAAATTGTACTGACTAATGGCATTTAGCTCTAACCAGAATGTAATCCGCTGGGTTATTATATCATTATCATTTTTAATTGTCTCTTTGATCCTTTGGAATACCTATTCATTTTTTCAAAAGTTTAAGGCTGAAGAGCGTGTAAAAATTAAAACCTGGTCGGTTGCACAGATTGATCTAATAAATAATATTGACAACCTAGAAGCTGAAGTTAATGACGTCACCTCACACGTATTAACTGAAATGTCGACAAGCACACCTATGCTTGTTTTAGATGAAAACGGGAACTACAATAATTCCATAAATATTGATGAAGAGAAGTTAAAAGACCCCTCGTACACTAAACGTCTAATTAAAAAGTTTTCTAATGAAAATAATCCAATTGAGGTTATTGTTAACAACAAAGTCTTCCTAACTATTTATTATGGCAATTCGCCATTGCTCAATAAATTGAAGTATTATCCGCTTGCCTTATTACTGATCATATTGCTTTTTGCCGGTGTAGTTTATTTCTTTTATCGAAGCACTAAAAATGCTGAACAGAATAAACTCTGGACAGGTATGGCCAAGGAAACGGCACATCAGATCGGGACACCACTTTCGTCGCTTGTTGGTTGGACGGAGATCTTGAAATCCGAAAACATTAAACCAGAATATATTTCTGAAATTGAAAAAGACATAGATCGGCTTCAAACCATCACCGATCGCTTTAGTAAGATTGGTTCAGCACCAACATTAGAAACCCTTGATATTGTTGAAGTAACGAAATCGTCTTACGGTTATTTAAAATCGCGCTCTTCAAAACTCATAGATTTTGAAATTGAAAGTCCGGAATCTGAAATATCAGTAAATCTCAATCCACAACTTTACAGTTGGACCATAGAGAATTTGGTAAAAAATGCCATCGATGCTATGAAGGGAAAAGGGCAATTAAAACTACAAATTGCTCAGACCGATAAACAAGTTTTGATTAACGTTTCAGATACTGGAAAGGGTATCCCGAAACAGCAATTTACACAAATCTTCGAACCAGGATTCACTACTAAAAAACGTGGTTGGGGATTGGGCTTATCTTTAGCCAAACGTATTATTGAAGACTATCATAAGGGAAAAATTAAGGTTCTCAACTCTGAAATAGGCAAAGGAACTACTATTCAAATTTCTCTTAAAACCGTTTAAGACGATTTAAAGTTGGATGCGATTTTGGCGGCAAGTGCTTCAAATTCTTCAGGTTGAAGTTTTACTTTCGATGTAAACCGGGCATTTTCCATAGTATGCAATGGAATAAGATGAACATGCACATGTGGTACTTCGAGCCCTATCACTGACATCCCAATGCGCTCACAAGGCACCGACTTTTCAATGGCATGGGCAACGTCTCTGGAAAATTTCATTAAACCCATATAAGTGTCTTCATCGAGATCAAAAATTTTATTAACCTCCTTTTTAGGAATACAAAGGGTATGGCCTTTCGAATTGGGATTAATATCTAGAAAAGCAAAATAGGCATCGGTTTCGGCTACCTTGTAGGAAGGGATTTCACCCTTAATGATTTTTGTAAATAACGTTGACATGCGAGGAGAGTTTGAATATCTTATAAAGATAAAAAGATTCCAAATAGGAATCTTTTTAAATGTAACAATAATATGTTTTCTTAATCTATCTTGATATTTCTAAAATATCAAACTTCATAATTCCGTTTGGCACCTGAATTTCTGCCGTGTCACCGACGGATTTACCTAATAAACCTTTTCCAATAGGAGAATTTACTGAAATCTTTCCTGCTGCGAGATCAGCCTCGCTTTCAGCCACTAAAGTATAGGTCATTTCCATACCGTTAGATTGGTTCTTGATCTTTACAATAGACAAGGCTAAAACCTTAGATGTGTCTAGTTGAGATTCATCAATAACTCTTGCATTTGCCAAGGTTTCTTCCATTTTAGAAATCTTCATTTCTAACATTCCTTGCGCTTCTTTTGCAGCGTCATATTCAGCATTTTCACTAAGGTCACCCTTATCTCGTGCTTCTGCTATGGCTTGAGAAGCTTTCGGACGCTCTACGTCTTTAAGATGATTTAATTCTTCTCTTAATTTTTTTAATCCCTCGGCTGTGTAATAAGATACTTTACTCATAATTCAATCGTTTAATATCTGTAATCTCTCTGATGATATTTTAAAAAAAGACCCGAAACAAATTTCGGGACTAAAGAAAAAATCTCGCGTTAACGAGATTACGAAGCAAATATACAAAATATTTACGGTATAGCTGAAATAATCGTAAATTGAACCGCAAAAATAAGTATGAAAAAGCTCTTAATATTTCTCGCAATTATCGTAGTCTCTTGCAGTGGTGACGATAACAATAACAGCAACTGTAATTTTTTGTTCGATGCTGGTGTTAATCTTCAAGTTAATACCAATTTACCTCAGTTTAATCAGCTTCAATTTCCTGGTAATGGGGTCTATGTTGCCGGACAAGGTAATAGCGGGATTTGGCTATGGCGCTTAAATTCGGCTTTGCTTTTAGCCTGGGATGCAGCAGATCCTAGTCGCCCTCCGATTGCGTGTTCTACTTTAACAGATATTGGTGGCGGTATTGTTGAATCGGGTTGTGAAGATGCCAACCAATACAGTTTACTCACTGGGCAGGGTTTTGAGGGTAACACAAGCGATTGCACTTTAAAACCATATCGTGTTGATGATCTCGGAAATGGGCAATTTCTAGTTTCAAACTAAAAAAAACAGGAGCATCTTCTAGACACTCCTGGCATTTTTTATAATTGTCTTTTTACTAAAAGTTTAGTGTTAATCCTACTAAGAAATTAGTGGTTGCTTGTGGGTAAAAACCTGAGAAAAACCCTGTTGAAATTCCTGTTGGACTGCTAGGATCGTCAAAATCGAAGGAACCAAAATACCCGTTAGACACATATTTTTCGTTGAAAATATTGTTCACTAATCCAGTAAAAACAATAGATTCGAAAATAGAATTTGTTTCTAAAGTATAGGTTAGGTTGAAATCGTTTACAAAGAAACTATCTAACCTAGAGTCTGGGTTTTCAGTATTACCCATAAATTGTTCTCCAACATATTTACTGAGCAATGCCATTTGTAAATTCTGAACAGGTTGAAAAACAATAGCATTAGCCGCAACAATATCTGGTGAAAATGAAATATCGGTTTTTCCTAAATTTTGAAGTTCACCATTGATCGATACAATGGTTTCCATGTTCTTATTTGAACTGAAGGTCATATTAGGCTGTAAGGTGAGCTTCGGCGTTACAGGAATAACTGCCTCTAATTCTATACCTAAACGGTAACTTTCACCACTATTGGTTCTAATTGGGTTTCCTACGTCATCAAGACGCCCTGAAAGCACTAATTGCTGATTGTACAACATGTAATAAGCGTTGGCATTAAAGCTGAAATTACCTTTGCGGTGTCTCCAACCTAATTCAAAATCATTTAATTGCTCTGGCTCTATGTCGTTGTTGCTTTCAAAATCTGTTCGATTTGGTTCGCGGTTAGCTCTGGCATAAGAAAAGTAAAAACTATTCGCCTTGTTAAGATCATAAGTGATTCCTGCCTTCGGATTAAAAAAGGTGAAGTCTTTATCAACTTCAAAAGTTACTAGATCTGAAGTATTTCCGAAGGTTTTATAGGTTACATTCCGAACTTGAAGATCTCCATATAGGCTGATTCTTTCATTCAATCTATAATTTGCTTTTGAAAAAACCGACAAGTCGTTTTTCAAACTATTACCATCATAATAACGATCTCTAATATCGCTCTGACTTGCAAATTCTGCCCAAATAACTTCACCAAAATGATCACCATCGTAATGGCTAAATGAACCACCAAAAATCATATCAATGTCATTATTTTTGTAATTGGCGCTAGCATTAATGACATAAAAATCATTATCGAGCCAGCGACGACGAATAAGATCGGTGGTGTTTACAGTTTCACCATTAACAGTGAGTTCATCAAAACCATAGGTAGAAAAATCGTCATCTTCTCTAAACTGCTCAAAATAACCACGTCCGTAGGTGTAGTTGAGTCCAACCGTAGTTGACCAGTTATTATTGTAGCGTTGATTCCAATGCAATTGGTAATGATCCTGACTATAATTATCAACTTCATTATCATAAAATTGAACATTACCATCGTCGTCTGTATAGAACCCTGCCGGATTGAAAGTTCGGTCACTTTCAAGGGTTGCTCTATCAATTCCGAACCAAGACTGATAGGTTACCTCATTCCCACCAAAAGCAATGGCTTTAATCAAGGTATTCGCATCGATGTAAGAACCTTGTAAGAAATAAGATTTCAAATCTGCCGAAGCTCTATCGATATAGCCATCTGAAGAAATGTTAGATAATCGCCCGGCGATTTCAATACTACTGCCTTGTTCTGGATTTTGAAATATGCGACCTGTACTAAATTTAACCGTATGCTTTCTCGTGTTGAAACTTCCAAATGAATTAGAAATTTCGCCATTAGCATCTTGAGAGATCGCATCAGTTAAAATATTGATACTTGCACCGAAGGCACCTGAACCATTTGTGGATGTTCCTACGCCACGCTGAAGCTGTAAGCTTTCAACAGACGAGGCAAAATCACCTAGATTTACCCAGAATGTTCCTAAAGATTCGGCATCGTTATACGGTATTCCATTTATTGTGATATTGGTAGATTGTGGGCTTACTCCTCTTACTCTTATTCCGGTATAACCTACACCAGCACCAGCATCGGAGGTTGTAACCACTGAAGGTAAGTAGTTTAATAAAATGGGAATGTCTTGTCCTAAATTACGCTTGGCAATTTCCTTCTTGGAGACATTTGAGTGTGTAATTGGCGACTTGGCGTCTACACGAACAGATTTTACAAAGACTTCGTCTAATTTTTCAACTTTTACGGAATCTTTGGGTTTGTCTTGACCATAAATGGAAGACATCCCTAAAAAAAAGGCAATCAAAAGTATAGACTTGAGATTTCTCGACTGCCCTCGATTTTGAAATTTAAGAATACTAGATTTCATACGATTAAAACTAATCGAATAAAAAGAGGTAATTATTCTTGGTTAATAATTAATTGTTGAGCGTTTACTCGTTTGATTTGGCAGGTGATTTAAACTTTGAATCGATATGAAAAATGGATTAAGTCGTATCAGATTCAGAAGTAAAACCAACATTGATGACCTAATCGCACGCGCTAAAAAATTGCCTCTAGACGATTTTTACGCTCGCTTCCTAAACAGCATTACCTGTTCTAGGTTCAATGGGTATGATCTCAGCCTTATTTAGAAGTTAGCTTACTGTTTTGAGCACAATACTATTTACTCAACACTTATTACTGCATACTAAAAAAAGCACCCCTTTTTGAGAACGCGGCAAAGATAAGTTACATTTAATTAACGGCAAATGTTTAGTTGGGATTCTTTCTAATCGATATCTGGTTTCTTCCGGTTGGCTTTTTTTTCAGATCGCTTTCGCTTGGTTTCTAGTCGCTTTCGTTTAACGGCTTTGGGTACCTTAGTAGGTTTACGCTCTTTATCTTCTTTTAGGCCTTCGGTAATTAATTTCAAAAATCGTTGTGTGACTAGTGTTTTATTTCTGAACTGACTTCGACTTTCATCAGAATCTAGTACTAAAACGCCTTGTTTATTCAATCTGTTTTTGAAGAATTGCTGCAAGCGTTCTTTATCTGCTTCGGAAAAAATAGTGGTTTGTTCAAGGTCGAAATACAAAACCACTTTAGTAGCGACTTTATTTACATTTTGTCCACCACTTCCAGAACTTCGTACCGCTTTGAAAGTCAATTCAGATATTAAAGCCTCCTTATCCAAAATTACTTAATTTGATGTGGTGCCTTCAAAAGATCGTTGACGGTTTTAACAGGATTGAAGGTGATGATCGGCACTTCTACAAAAATGGTGTTCCAGTTGGCCATACTGCCATTCCAGAGACCTGGCAATTCTAGGGCTTTTAGATCTTTACCCACTTTTGTTTTCATGGTGATAAAAGCGGCGTCATGATCTACAAATTCTTCAAGATCGAACTTTTCACCCTTGTAATTTTTTACACCACAAACTAAATCCACAGGATTGAAATGCGTGGCATTAGTAAGTATTTCTTTCTGTCTTTTATTTTTCAGGTTGATCTGCGCCGACTCTACGATCTGTAGTGATTCATTACCATAAATATCTCTTACCCAAAATGGTCCACCGCCAGGTTCGCCTTCATTCTTAACCATTCCGCAAACCCTTATCGGTCTGTTGAGCTTATCTCTTAGATATTCAATTTTGAATTTGTCTAAATATTTATGATACTCCCTAGAAATTTTAATCATCATTTCATCTTCTAGGAATTCTTCGATCTGAGTAAACTCCTTTTCAGAAATTGACGGTTTATCTAATACATCCATATATTCGAATGCCCTATTCTGAAGTTTAAGAAGAATTCCGGCCAAAACCTTTTTGTATTTAACCATTTCCTGCTTGTATTGCTTCACAACGACATTGTCAATATTCTTTATGAAAATGATATCAGCTTCTAGAGCATTCAAATTTTTGAGCAATGCGCCGTGACCAGATGGTCTGAATAACAGCGTTCCATCATCATTTCTGAAGGGTTCGTCCTTTGGTGTCACCGCTATGGTATCTGTAGACTCATGCTGATAAGAAAATGAAATATTGAAGGTAACACCTGTGTGACCCTCAACATATTCTTCAATTCGCTTAAATTCTTCGTCGAACTTATCCTTATAGCGCTCGGAAATAGTAAAATGTAAATCAGCTGTATTTTCATCTGAAGCATATAATGCAGCTTCATAAAGATGCTCTTCAAACGCTGTAGAGATACGATCTTCTTTATACTTGTGAAACGGCAATAATCCCTTTGGTGAATTTCCGAAATTGAGTAGATCTTCGTCTAGCATCGTTTTAACAAAATGGAAGACTTTATCTTTTTCAGATAAACTACTGAAGTCTATATGGCGCTCACCGAGGTCTTCTACAATGATTTCATAAAACGGCAACTTTTCTAAACCTACTACAAACAGTGCGAGGTCCCTAAAGTTATTCTTATTTATAAAGGCATTTAAAGACTCTTTATTGGGGTTATAATCTTTCAGGAATTTGAATAAAAACTTAAACATTCGGGTTGCAGCTCCCGAAGCTGGTACAAATTTTAAAAGCGATAAGTTGTTTTTACGGTCTTCAAAATGATCTATTGCCGCATCAATTAGTTCGTTCGTTAGTTCAACTATTCCATTACCAATGGTTGCTGCTTCAGAAATATTAGTAAATGGAATTCCAGATTTAAACAACTCAATTTGTGCCTCTACCTTCTCTTTGGTGAGACCCTTTGCTTTAATTTGTTTTAGGTCATTGTCTGTAAAACTCATGTCGTTTTTTTGAGTAGGTTATCAATATGTTTAACAGCTATTTCTAATCGTTCTTTTTTGTTTCCTTTTAATAAAACATAGGGTCTATTATAGGTAATTAACGCATTTTCGAAAGCTTTGAACATTTGTTCACGTTCGTTAGGCTTATCTCTAAGATCGTCTTTTTCCCAAGGTGTGTCAATATAAGTTAAAAAATAGAGGTCATAAGAATTTTCTAGAGCATGTGTTTCTAAAATCGGGTCACAGGTCCCTAAATAATAAGCTTCACTATAAACCTTTGTTTCTAACAAATCGGTATCGCAAATTAGAACGGATTCGGTCTTTTGAGATAATTCATTTTCCAATCGCATCTGTCCGTAAGCAATTGGTAATAAATCTTTTGGCTCGCAGGTTTTACGTTCGTTATTCCATTTATTCTGAAGATATTCTCGCGCATATTCGGGTACCCAAACAGAATTGTAGTGTCTGGCTAACTGCCTTGAAAGTGTTGTTTTACCGGTCGATTCCGGACCGAATAAAACTACTTTTATGCAGTTTGCAGGTTGTTGTCTAAGTGTTTTTTCCATGCTAGGTAGCCTTGAATTGCCAATATAGTAAAGATAAGATATTGAAGTGACAACATGCCTAATCCTCTATATGCATAAAGTGGAATGGTGATAAGATCACCTATGATCCAGAGTGTCCAATTTTCGAGTTTTTTTGTAGCCATATACCACATCGCTGTGAAGAAAATTCCTGAAGTTACTACGTCTATATAATTAGGAATTTTCATCTCATAGTTGAACCCAGTGTACACGGCATATGTTATGATCATGGTCACTACAAACATCCCAAAGCCAATAAGTTTTTCCTTCTTATTGGTTCTAGAAATTGGTACAACATACTTTTCATTTTTCTTTCTTGACCAATTCCACCAGCCATAAATACTCATGATGGAATAATAGAAATTCATCATCATATCGCCAATATAGTCATTGATAAATAACAAGTAAACGGTGATCACCGTACAAATAATACCTGTTGGATAAACCAAAATATTTGCTTTTTTGGCGTACCAGACACTGGCTATACCAAATACAAAAGCAATAGCTTCGAGTACAATCTGATAGGTAGGCGTATTACGATAGGCCTCTAAGAAGAAATCAAAAATTTGGTTCATAGGTACTTCTATCGGTTTTAACGATCTTCATTTGTAATACGGAAATATCCACTTCGCCAAATGAACGCTTTATTTCTTGAGTAAGAAAGGGCATCAATTGGTCAATATCACCGTAAATCTGTGTGCTAAGAGGATTTTCTAGTACGGTGAATTTCGAATCTCTCAAGCGCTTAATAAAGTTGATTATCGGTGTTTCAAAATCATCTTGAAGCGGTGATAATGTTAATTCTACAGATATATTCATATTATTTTTTTAGTTCATTAAAAAACGCTTCGTTCTCTTCGAACGCAGTACCTATGACAACTAGGTCTGCACCAGCTTTATGGGCTGCATTAAGTTCTTCTTTAGACCTAATACCACCCCCTACGATCAATGGAATATTTAATTCTTGCTTTACCTTCTGAATGATCTCTGCTTCTATAGGATGTGTTGCACCACTACCGGCTTCAAGGTAAATCATTTTCATCCCCAAGAATTCACCTGCTTTGGCCGTATCAGTTATAGTATGTAGTGCTGAGCGTTTAATTGGTTTTGTTTTACTTATGCGTTCTACCGAAGTCATCTTCCCATTTTCAATAAGCAGGTAACCTGTTGGAATGACCTCTAACCGCGTTGCTTTCAATTTTGAAACTGATGCAACGTGTTTGCCTATGAGGTAATCGGGATTTCTTCCAGAGATAAGCGATAAAAAGAGTATCGCGTCAGCTTTATCTGTAATCTGAATGACATCACCCGGAAATAATATTACAGGAAGCTTCGTATATTTCTTTATCTCCATAACTAAACGCTCTGTCATTCCATTTTCAACCTCACTTCCACCTACAAAAATATGAGTTGCGATAGATTGATTGAGCTTTGAAATAAACGCGGAAACACTTTCAATTTGCATTTTGTCAGGATCGATCAGAACAGCTAAAAGCTTTTCAGATTTTGAAATCGTCTCTTGTATGTCTCGATAGCACTTATTCATTAGGAACAACATAAGCGCAAGTAAATCCTTCAAATTCTAAAAAAGCGGTAGTATAGCGATATTTTCGACCTTGGTAATCAATCCAAGCCACAGTTTCACTATCTTCAAGCATAAATGGAATGACTAAAAAATGCTCTCTAAATAACATCCCAGGTGTTGCAAATAACTTATATAAGGATTCTTTTACACCCCATATGACCGTGAGCTTTTTTATATAATCATCTGAATTTACATTCAGATAATTAAATTCATAATCCACAAACTTCTTAGCTATTATTGCGATCTTCGGACGCTGCTTTTCTATATCAATACCAACTTCTCTATCGCTAATAATAACGCCGGAAAATGTAAAGGAATGCGTAATTGAAATATGCTTTCCATCTTTGAGATGTGGTTTACCAAACTCGTCATAATAAAGATCTTGATCGGAATAACCAAATGCTCTCAAAAGATGACGGACACTAAGAAAACCACGCTGATGGATTTCACTCTTCATGCCCAAAACACGCTCTAAACTCTGAGGTTTTAGATCGAGTGGTTCAATTAATTCATCATAACTTTCTTCAATCTTCCAAATCTTTACAGCCGAATTATGATTTATTTTAACAGATTTATATAGTGGCATTAAATAAAGTTAAAGGTAATGACTATCTTTGCATCGCTTTAGTCAAATGATTGATTTGCAAGGCGAAATTAACGAAATAAGTAATAATCAAAAAGGAGATAAAGAAAAATACTATGAGTACAAAAACAATTGCTTACGTACCAAATAAAGTTAAAGATATGTCTTTAGCGGCTTGGGGAAGAAAAGAAATTGAGCTTGCTGAGGCAGAAATGCCTGGATTAATGAGCTTGCGCGAAGAATATAAAGACGAGCAACCACTAAAAGGTGCGCGCATTGCAGGATGTTTGCACATGACTATTCAAACTGCAGTATTAATCGAAACTTTACAAGCTTTAGGCGCTGAAGTGACTTGGAGTTCTTGTAATATTTTCTCTACTCAAGATCAGGCTGCTGCTGCAATAGCTGCTGCCGGAACTGCGGTTTACGCATGGAAAGATATGACAGAAGAGGAATTCGACTGGTGTATTGAGCAAACCTTATTCTTTGGTGAAGACAGACAACCGTTAAACATGATATTAGATGATGGTGGTGACCTTACTAACATGGTGTTAGACAGATACCCAGAATTAGTAGAAGGAATCAAAGGACTTTCTGAAGAAACTACAACTGGTGTACACCGTCTATACGAGCGTGTTGAAAAAGGAACTCTACCATTACCAGCAATCAATGTAAACGACTCCGTTACCAAAAGTAAATTCGATAACAAGTATGGTTGTAAAGAATCTGCAGTAGATGCTATAAGAAGAGCTACAGATATTATGTTAGCAGGTAAGCGAGTAACAGTTTGTGGATATGGTGATGTTGGTAAAGGAACTGCAGCGTCATTTAAAGGAGCTGGAAGTATTGTTACTGTAACTGAAATTGATCCAATCTGTGCATTACAAGCTGCTATGGATGGTTTTGAGGTAAAGCGTTTAGAAACTGTTGTTGGTACTTCAGATATCATTATCACTACAACGGGTAATAAAGATATCGTAAGAGCTGAGCACTTTAAAGCCATGAAAGACAAAGCCATTGTTTGTAACATTGGGCACTTTGATAACGAAATTCAAATGGCTTGGTTAAATGAAAACTATGGGGATACAAAAGATGTTATTAAGCCTCAGGTTGACAAATACACTGTTGACGGTAAAGACATTATTGTTTTAGCTGAAGGACGATTAGTGAATTTAGGTTTAGCAACTGGCCACCCAAGTTTTGTAATGAGTAACTCGTTTACCAACCAGACTTTAGCACAGATCGAGCTTTGGAACCATTCTGATAAGTATGAAAATAAGGTGTATATGTTACCTAAACACTTAGATGAAAAAGTGGCTAAATTACACTTAGAGAAAATCGGTGTTGAGCTAACTGAATTGAAGAAAGATCAGGCTGATTATATTGGTGTAACAGTTGAAGGACCATTCAAGCCAGAGTATTACAGATACTAGATTTTTGGAATTTTAGAAGCGCTTCGCTTTTAGATTTATAGATAGTAACCCTTGCAGTGATGTGAGGGTTTTTTATATCCAATCATTTTTTGAAAGTTGAAAAACTCGTTCACGCAGTACGATAATCTAATCTACTTGTTGTGGTTTTAACTTTTAAAAAGCTGTGAATTTAATTAGTTCTTAATATCTTCAGGCAGGTCACTCGCATCAATTCGACATACCTTATTATGATGCTAAATCCTTTTTTAGCCTTATAGTTGAGCACATTTAAATACAAATTATGAAAAAACGAATCTTATTTATTGCAGTACTCTTTGTAATTTCCCTCTTTATTTATTCAAATTTCAAAATGAAACAAGATGACCCATCCATATTAAGACCATTGCTAACGAAAGTTGAGAATTATATTCCAGAGCGCGATAAAAAAAATCTTGAGGTCTCTAAGGTGGATGTCGCCTGGCAACTCGATCATATTTTGAAAACCTTCAATCGTATTACCGATGTACTTTCAAAATCTAATCCCGATGATTATTCAAGTTCTATAAATGCGGCTCGAACCTTCTCTCTAACAGCAGGCTATATCCCAAGAGGAAGAGCCCAATCACCTAATGTTGTGAGACCACCAGATGTGATTATAACCGAAGATATCTACAAACAATTAGAAGAAGCTAAGGCAAACATCTCAAAATTGAAATCGCTCGATAACAATGCCAATTTTGATCATCCCTACTTTGGTCAGCTTAACAAGGCGCATGCCATAAGATTTATCGAAGTCCACACAAAGCATCATCTTAAGATTGTAAGAGATATCCTTAACGAATAAATTAAAATCCTGTTGCAAATAATCGTCTAGCTCCTTTAATCCCACACTTTTGGTATTTGTGATAGGCTTGGGCAGCTCGCTCTAAAATATCCTTGTCGGCTTCATTGACTATCCAGCCGTCCACCGCAGATTTTAAGGTATATGCTTCTGGGGCCATCAAACCTGTGGTCCAAACCAAAGGGTTCACCTTGGTTTGTTCAAAATAGGGTTTAAAATAATCTTTACTTATACAGGCTAACACAATGGCATCTCTTGCTGTTTCATTAACTGGTGAAAAGTTACCCTCAACATTAAATTCCATCAGTCCATCATGCCCTACATAAGCCAAAAGACCAGACTCACCTCCAAAGTTAAAGCTTGAGTTATTGTAACTTATCGCAACTTGATTTCTTCCAGCGGTAGCTTCAAGAAAATCTATAGTAGTTTGCTTAATATATTTTCCGTCATAAGCATCCGCTAAAATATAAGTGTTAGACGCATTATGCTTAAAAAGCAAACGTTCTAAAATCCTAGGATTATCACTTTCTAACACCTTAACTAATGCCCAATCTTTTGAATTTTTGAAATGGGTTTTCACTCCGTATAGCGCTCCCCAATACAAATTGTTTTTGGCATCCTGACCGTTACCTAATCTACTAGGTACAGGAACAATCCCCTGATTCTCGTTGTCACAAAGGGCAACAAAAATATGAACGGTCTTCACTTCATCTTTTAAACTTGTAAATCCGAATAATAAAATGAATAGCGGCAAAATAGTAAATACGTACTTCATAGATTTTAAAACGCAAAACTTTAGTTTAAATTATACCTTTCATTTTTGAAACCATTTGTCGATTTTCATAAGGAATTATGACTAACTTGTAGTATATTTCAGAATGAATTTCGAATCAAAACTTCCTGATGTTGGCACCACAATTTTTACAGTTATGAGTGCTCTGGCCAATGAACATAAGGCTTTAAATCTATCTCAGGGATTCCCAAATTATAAAAGCTCCCAACAATTAAATGATCTGGTTACTCAGGCCATGAATAATGGTTACAACCAGTACGCCCCTATGGCTGGCAATCTAGAACTGAGATTAGCTATCGCAAATAAGTACGAGAATTTATACGATAGTTTTTATCATCCTGAAAAGGAAATTACAATTACCGCCGGAGCAACACAGGCCATTTATACAATAATCTCTGCTTTTGTTAAACCTGAAGACGAAGTTATCATTTTTAAACCGGCTTATGATTGCTACGAACCGGCAATTCAGGTTAATGGTGGTAAAACCATTTCAATTCAGTTATCGGCACCAGATTATAGTGTTAATTGGGAAGAGGTAAGTTCAAAGATCAGTGATAGAACTAAAATGATCATAATCAACTCACCTCATAATCCGAGTGGAACTATTTGGTCGAAGAACGATATGCTTCAGCTTCAGCAATTAACAAAAGACACCAATATTATTGTGCTTAGCGATGAAGTCTATGAGCATATTATTTTTGATGGCGAACAACATCAGAGTGTTTGCCTTTTTGATGATTTAAAACAACGAAGTTTTATAACAGCATCCTTCGGTAAAACCTTTCATAATACAGGCTGGAAAATTGGTTATTGTTGTGCTCCAGATGACTTAATGACCGAATTTAGGAAAGTCCATCAATTCAATGTTTTTTCTGTTAACCATCCGGCTCAGAAAGGCATTGCCGATTATATGCAAGATGCGAGCACTTATTTAAGTCTAAATTCATTTTTTGAACAAAAGCGCGATCTATTTCTGAATTTGATAACAGACTCCCGTTTTAAATTCAAACCATCTCAAGGAACGTACTTTCAGGTATTGGATTATTCTGAAATTACAGATGAGCATGATGTTGATTTTGCAAAGCGTCTTACCAAAGACCATAAAATAGCGTCGATTCCTCTTTCTGTTTTTAATGAAAATGGACAAGACGATAAAGTTTTGCGATTTTGCTTCGCGAAAACTGACGAGACTTTGATAAAGGCAGCTGAGATTCTATGTAAAATTTAAGTTACTTTTTGTACTTTTCTGTGTCTCAAGATTGAATTAATACAATGATTATGAAATTTTATATTACAATCTTATTGGTTATGAGTTCTTTAATGTCTTTCTCACAAAAAGTTGAAAGTGAAGGAAAGACCTATGAAGTCAAAAACGAACGTATATTTTTAGATGATAAGGATATCACCGACACTTTAACGACTGAAAAACGTTCTGCTATCCTTAAAGAAGCAGCTAGCATTTCTGACAGACTTAAAGCTGAAGAAAAAGTCAGAAAAGACAAAGAAAAGGCTGAAAGAAAAAAGGAAAAAGCGACCAAAAAGCTCGAAAAAGATGTAAAAAAAGCCGAAAAAGACCACAAAAGAGCAGAAAAAGCTCTAAAAAAGGAAAAAAAGCTAAAAGCCAATTATAAGAAAAGTCAAGACCAATTAGCCAAGGCTCAGAAGAAATATGATAAACTTAAACGAAAAGGTAAATTATCTCCTGTGGAAGAAACTAAATGGCTTGAAAAAATCGAAAAACTCACTAAAAAAGTAGAGAAAGCAAAACGCAAACTATAAACAATGAGCAATTCCCTAGCCGTTGCTATATTACAGTTAGATCTCGTTTGGGAAGATCCCGAGGCCAACAGGCAAAAAATTGAAAGTATGATAACAGGCATCACAGAAGTCGATGTTATCATTTTGCCAGAAATGTTTACCTCCGGATTTACCATGAATGCCTCTGCTGTTGCAGAAACCATGGACGGTATTACCATAACATGGCTAAAACAACTAGCTTCTGAAAAGCAAGTAGCCATCACCGGAAGTCTAGTTATTTCTGAAAATGGGAATTATTACAACCGTTTGGTTTTTGTTGAGCCAAACGGAAACTTAACGCACTACGATAAACGCCATACCTTCACACTTGCAGGCGAACACAAAGTTTACACAGCAGGAACTGATCAAGTTATTATTAACTATAAAGATTGGAAGATTTGCACGCTCATCTGTTACGATCTGCGCTTTCCGGTTTGGGCCAGAAATACATCAGACTATGACCTGTTACTATACGTGGCCAATTGGCCGAAGGTTAGAGTAAGTGCGTGGGATGCTTTACTTCAGGCGCGGGCAATAGAAAATATGAGCTACTGCATTGGTGTAAACCGTGTTGGCTTAGATGGCAACAATTATGAATACACAGGGCATTCTGCCGCTTATGATGTTTTAGGGTATAGAATTGACACCATTCCTCATGAAAAAGAAGCAGTGGAAGTGATTACGCTACAAAAGGAACACATCACTAAATACAGAGAAAAACTAGGTTTTTTAAAAGATCGGGATAACTTTAATCTAGAAGTGTAAACTGAATAATGTTATCGAAATTCGCCCTTACCTCATCAATTTTTGGTGCATAAGAGACCCGTTCAGGCTGAATGCCTAGCAGGAAATTACCAGTATCGAACTTGCCATTTCCATTAGTATCGTAAATCACTCGAAGATTATAGGTTTTAGGTAAGAGATCAAAAAAGTCAACAACAGGAGATTCTGTGGTATATTTTTCATACAAAACATCACCATCATCATCTACTAATTGCACAATGAGTGGGAATTTAGGATTTACTAAATTCACTCTTATATTACCGTATTCTGATTTGGCTTTAGTTCGGAAATTATAATCTAAAGTATCCTTATTTATACCATCATAAAAGTCTGTGAATGTACCAGGAAGCATCCTCAATTGATACCGCTGCCCTTCCATTTTTTCAACCGGAAATTTATAACGGTTATAGATCGAATCATACTCAACCTTATAAGGTACAACCACTGAATCTCGATCGATCAGTTTAATTTTTGAAGTATCGATCTTGGTAAAAGGAATATTGCCTTCAATTGTAAAATCATCTTCAAAATTCAAAGTTGCCGAAGACACTGTTTTTAACACTAATGAATCAGGATCAAACGATCTAAAGCGATGTTTGAAGGTGTCGACAGATTTTTCATTCGAAACGATAAATTGTGTTGAGTCTAATTCAAACTTCGGCTTATACCAATAATACAATGTATCTGTTTTTGGGTCTTTCACAATTCTTGTTTGAAATCCTTCAGGAGTCTCACCTAAGACTTTAATTCGCATAGTTTCGTAATCCCCTTCATAACCAAAAGCAATTTTAAATTCACCTTCCTGTTTTGGTTTGATCGCTTTAAAATTGACCTTTTCTTTAAATAAGTTCAATCTGAAACTAGAGTCTGTAGGAACCGTGATATACCCTTCCTTGAATGCTATTTTTTCATCTTTTTGATTGAACAGAAAATTTCCATTTTTATCCTTTAAGGCAATAAGTTTGTATGTTCCTGCCTTAATATTATCAATACTGAAATTGGTTACACTATCTAGAGTATTCGTAATATATCTCGGCTTTTCCTTAAAGACAATTGAATCTGTGTAGGTTGAATCTACTTCGTAAAGCATTACCGAAATAAAAGTATCTGGCTTTTTTAATAAGGCATCTTCAACATAGCCTTTTACCGAAAGTGAATCGATGGCATCGCCCGTAGAAAAAACATAGCGGTAATAAGGGTAAGGATTCCCCTCGTTATTGTCAACAATACTTTCACCAAAATTGAATGCGTAAGTCGTATTAGCTTTAAGAGTATCAGTAATTTTAATGGTGATGTATTTACTGGCACCACTTGCAGGAGTAATAATAGGATCATTATCCATTGGTGGTGAGATAATGAGTTGTTGTCTTAAATCCTTAATGGTGACATACTCATTGAAATAAATTCTAATCTCTTCAGATTTAAAATTCGTTGAGAAATTCTCTGGACGCTCTTCAATAATAACAGGTGGTTCTTCATCTTTTTCACCACCGCTTGGTGTACCGCGATTGGCACAACTCGCCAATATTAAAGACAGAAAAATAACTTTTATAAATCTCGTTAAGACTCTTGACATTTACTCAATTCAATTTTGCACAAAGAAACAATATTAAGTTCACAAACGAAAAAATCAATCGGCAATTGCCATAGTAGCAAGACTTAACTTAACATTATCAATTTTTAACAATTCTGTAGCACAAGCTTCAACAGTAGCGCCGGTAGTTATAATATCGTCAACTAATAGAATGTGCTTTCCTTTTAAAGTGGCATTTTCAGAAAGGGCAAACACAGATCCATCATTTTGCCAGCGCGATGACCTCCCTTTAAATACTTTCGTTTTTGTTGGTTTGGTTTTTATTAGTGCGTCTTCATTGAATTCAGCATTAAGTGATTTTGCGATTTCTTTCCCAAACTTCGTTACCTGATTATAACCGCGTTTTCTTAGCTTGATTTTATATAAAGGTACTGGGATGACCACATCAATGTTTTGATAAGATGGAATGGATTTCAATTCAGACGCCATCCACTTGCCTAAAAATCCACTGATCTGTTCATGACCTCTATACTTCAAATTATGCAATAACTGCTGAACAATACCTTTCTTAGAAAAATGTAAAAGCGCGGTGGCATTTTCAAGTTTTACGCGCCCATAAAGGGTTTTCTCAACGGCATTAGATTCTTCAAAATGAAAGTTGGTAACTGGTAAATGATGTCTACAGGTTAAACAAACCACTAACTCATTATCCGTCAAAACATTATTGCAAGCTTCACAGACTTTTGGGAAGAATAAGTTCAACAAATTTTTTACCACTTAATCGAATAAAATAAAAATGCAGTCTAATATACTCTAATTTCGCCTCAACCTAAGAAATTAATGATGATAGTTAACCCTCAATTATTTAACTACAGATTAATTATAAGTTCTTTATTGGTCGTTTTAACAGCCTTAGGAATCTATAGTTTCACGAACTATAAATCCATTAAATCCTACGAAGAATTCTTAAAGCAAGAGAAGCTTTTAATTGAAAAAGAGCTCTCAGAAATGTTAGTCAGTTATGACGAACTGAGCCAAGATTATGATCTGATGTCTTCCCAGCTCCAAGAAGCAAAACTAGAGACTAAAACAGCTTTAGATTCTCTAAGATTATTAAAAAGTGACTTATCAATAATCACTAAATTCAAAGATCAACTTTTAGTTTTGAAGACTAAAAGCAAGGTGCTATTGGCAACCGTAGATTCTCTTAACACTGCAAATCAGAAGCTTCAAAAAGAGAAGCGTTACGCCATGAATACTATTGAAAAGAATAATCTTACCATCAATGCTTTAGAGGTAACCAGAGATTCTCTTAATAAAACTATTGACAAAGCAGCCATCATGAAGGCTAATAGTGTCAATGTAAGTACTTTCAAAATAAATAATTCAAAAAAGAAAGAGACGCTTAGAGCACGACGTGTTAATGCGATGGACGTCTGCATCAATCTTACTGAAAATCCACTGACAGAAAAGGGTAAAAAGGAGATTTACATTCAAATTGTAAGTCCAGATAATAATATTATAGCTGATAAAGGCGAGGTTTTCTTTAATAATACCTCATTAATTTACAGTAAAAAGGAGATTGTAAATTTCGACAATAAACGCTTAAATATTTGTACTACTGTTGCTACATACCAAGAAGATAGGCCTCTTAAAAAAGGCACCTATTTTATAAATGTCTTCCATGAAGATAGGAAACTCGGAAGTACAACTATTCAATTAAAGTAAATTGATACTATAAAATCTACGAAACCGCTTGTTAATTTGAGCGGTTTTTTATTTTTGCAGCATGGCAAACGAAGATAAATTCAAAAAAGTAATCTCTCATGCAAAGGAGTATGGTTACGTATTTCAGAGTAGTGAGATCTATGACGGATTAAGTGCCGTCTATGATTATGCACAAAATGGAGCAGAGTTAAAGAAAAATATACGAGACTATTGGTGGAAAGCCATGGTACAAATGCATGATAATATTGTTGGTATTGATGCCGCCATATTTATGCACCCAACCACATGGAAAGCTTCAGGACACGTTGATGCATTTAACGATCCACTGATCGATAATAAGGATTCTAAAAAGCGTTACCGTGCCGATGTTTTAATTGAAGAGTACTGCGCGAAGATAGAAGCCAAGATTAATAAAGAAATTAAGAAAGCTGAGAAACGCTTTGGCGATGCCTTTAACCGTGAAGAATTCGTTTCTACAAACGGTCGTGTTTTAGGCTATCAGGAAAAAATAGACACCATCCTTAAGCGCCTTGGTAAATCTCTGGAAAATGAAGATTTGGCCGATGTTAAAGCTTTGATCGAAGAATTAGAGATCGCCGACCCATTATCTGGAAGTCGCAACTGGACAGACGTTAAGCAATTCAATTTAATGTTTGGTACCAAGCTAGGTGCATCTGCAGATACGGCCATGGAATTGTATTTAAGACCTGAAACTGCACAAGGTATTTTCGTGAATTTCTTAAATGTTCAAAAGACTGGACGCATGAAAATTCCTTTCGGAATCGCTCAAACCGGAAAAGCCTTCAGAAATGAAATTGTTGCCAGACAATTCATATTTAGAATGCGTGAGTTTGAACAAATGGAAATGCAGTTTTTCATTAAGCCAGGAACACAAAAAGAGTGGTTCGACTATTGGAAAGACACTCGTTTGAAGTGGCACAAATCCTTAGGAATGGGTGATGACAATTACCGTTTCCACGATCATGAAAAATTAGCACATTATGCCGATGCAGCAACCGATATAGAGTTTAATTTCCCATTCGGATTTAAAGAATTAGAAGGTATACACTCACGTACAGATTTTGATCTAAGTCAGCATGAAGAATATTCAGGTAAAAAGTTACAGTACTTCGATCATGAAGACAATGCAAGCTATACACCATACGTACTTGAAACCTCCATCGGTTTAGATCGTATGTTCCTAGCTGTATTTTCAAATTCTTTAGTTGAAGAAACTTTAGAAGATGGCTCTAAACGCGATGTTTTAAAATTACCTGCGGTATTGGCGCCAACAAAAGCGGCTATTCTGCCATTAGTAAGAAAAGACGAAGCATTGACTAAAATGGCGAAAGATATTGTAGAAGATCTTAAGTGGGACTTCAATGTCGTATACGACGAAAAGGATGCCGTTGGAAGACGTTACCGAAGACAAGATGCCGTAGGAACGCCATTTTGTATCACCGTAGATGGTGAAAGCTTAGAAGACCATACCGTAACTATTCGCTATAGAGACACCATGGAACAAAAACGTGTTAAGATCGACGAATTAAGAGATCTTATAAAAGCCGAAGTGGATGTAAAACACTGGCTGATGAAGATGCAATAATAAAAAAACCAAGGTCGCAGCCTTGGTTTTTTTATGATCTATTTTGAAAGTTTAAAATCGATAACCAACCGATATGCCGATTTTTGCTACAAATTCAAAATCTTCGTCTTCAGTATCAAAAAGGTTTCTACCAATTCCAAAGTTAATTTCACCAACAAATCCACTATTTGTCATCCATTTTCCACCCAGTCCGACACCTAAGGCAAAATTAGTTTTAGATTCTGTGGTTCTAACAAAAATATCTCCAGGATCATTGACATTGATAGACTGAAACTCATTGTACGAATTCAGCATTCCGAAACCTTCAAGAAAGAATCCAGCCGCATATTTCTTACCAAAATACAATCGATAATATGGTGAAATATAGTAGTTGATATCATCTTTAATATCTTCATCAAAAGGGATAAATGCATTAACACCAACACCCGACTCTTCATTAATTAAATACTCATAAGTAAAATCAAAAGAGCCAATAACCAGATAAAGGGCATTCAGTTTTATTTCATTCGACCTAATGGACAAATCATTATCCGAAGCTGGTTCCTCTTGAGAAAAGGCGGTCATTGTCATGGCAATAGCCAATATGAAGGGCAATATCTTTTTCATACTTAAATTTTAAAGGTTTTAAATTAAGATGTCAAAAGTAATAAATGGTTGCGTAAGAATTGTCTTAAATTAGAAATAAGCCTTTAACTGAATAATACCTGTATGAATCACTTGAGAAGTTTCGGTTTTTCGTCCGAAATAATTAAGATTGAGATCTAAGAATTTGGTTAGTTTTTTCTGTGCTAACAAACTCCATGTGAAGTTTTGACCCGGTTGAAGGCCTTCCAACATTTGAAAGCCAACAGGTGTATTCGGATTGCCTTCAAATTCATTTTGAAAGAAATTAAATTCACCCGTTAAGGCAATGGTTGCCGCCTTATTATAAGTAAAAGACACCCCATAATTATTCTGAACTAAAGACTCTAAACTACCAATGGTATTGTTCCTTGACGTATATTGATAGAACACATCAAACTGCGCATTTTCACTGAACAAATACGACAATTTAGGCTGGAAACGTTCCTCGTCGATTTCAAAATTTCGATTAGCGAAGTTCTCACTAAGGCTCTCATCTGTACCGAAACTTGCTAAGGTATTAATGAGCCAACTCTTGGCAAACTTATGGTTAAAATTGAATTGATGATTGGTTAGTTTATTCTCCTGAAAACCTATAGATAACAAACTTCGACTCGTATTGGTTAGGAATGTATACGACGTTGTGTAGCGCTGTTTCCCACGATTATAAAACAGAACATTTCTAACACTATTATTTAAAGCTAATTGGTTTTCCTCGTCTGTATCAAAAGGATTTAAATTAAAATTATTGCCCTCGCGACGCACCCTTCTATCAATTAAATAAGACGTCTGATTATAAAAATGCGAGAAAAATTTCTTGGTTTTATTTTCCGATTTGCTCCATTGCACAGGATTGATCGTTACGGTCTGACTCAGTCGATTTTGATGCGTTCTCACAAATACTTGATTAGGTAATAAGACTCTAATGTAATTACCCTGGTCAGCAAACTGCGCTATCTCAAATTCATTGAGTTCTTGTATACCATTCTCGTTATAGTCGATCCAGGTGTAAACGCCCTGACCAGCTTCAACTTCTACATAGGTAAAATCTTGTTGCGGTAAAGAACCCGAATTGGTTTCAAAACTGGTATTCCACAAAACGATATTATTGAATAACTTTTGGTTATAATTCAAACGGCTATTCAAGCTTTGTTCATCTTCAGAGGTTTCGTCTTCGGCTTTAAGATCACGGAAATTGACAAATAGTTGCAGATTGGTGTTTTTATTCTGAATTAATCGCGATTTCAAGTAATAGGTATTAGAGGCATTTACCCGTTGAACAGCATTATTTCTTAAACTATCATTCAGTCGTCTAATATAGCCTACCTCCGTAAATACTTTGGTACTATCCCCAATACCGACAAAAGTTTCGTAAGCAGTAAACTTTTGACTTAATGGTGTTAACGAATCCGTTGCAATAACGCGTTGCTCATTGTCCTCTATTCCGAATTTGACACCTACCCATTTATTATTTTTTGCGTAAACCGCTCTGTTGAATGACCTTAGAAATGTAGAATTATTAATGGTGCTTTCGCTATTTAAAAAACTCGTGTTTGAAAAAATATTGAAATTCCCCAGACGTAAATTTGCGGAAGCATTATGTCTACTCCCATTGAAATTACTCGAATAATCAAGATACTCAAAACTGTAATTGGCGGTACCTTTCTTTGAGTGAGACACCTGCAAGCCAGACGTAAATAATAATTGATTACCAATAATGTTATTTCCCTGATCGTCTCTATTGTCCTCTAAATTCCAATCACGTAAAAATTCAGCCCGATATAAACGCTGAATGGTTCTAAAATCCTTCTGAATAAAGTCGGTATCTACTAAAGCGTTCAAATTCCAAAGGCTATCCGACTTAATCAACTTTTGGTTTATTCTGAGCTTTCCCGCAAACCCATCATTATCATCATCGTCAATATCTGAAAACAAATTGAGGTCATTTTTACTACCAGCAAGTTCAAAAAACACATCTGTTTTTTCTGAAGGTTGATAACGGCCGTTCAAAACAGCGATCTGCAAACGCTCTGGGGCAACGAGTTGGGTTATAGGCTCATAGTTTCCTTGTGGTACGCCGCCCACCGGAGGCACATATTCAAAAATATTACTAACCGCATCATCATTGAGTAAAATATAATTTCCCTGATTGGGCCCTACCAAAGTAAATCGAACACTGAATAACTGATCTTCCGGATTTTGAGAAAACACAAAGACATCTTCACCATTGATATTCTCAATTCTGTATAAAATTCTATTTTCCGAAAATGCTTCTTCCGTGGCAGAAGAGGCGACCATGAGACTTCTATCATCCCCAGCATCAGCCAAAACCTGTGTCTGCTCCGTAGATAAATTTTGTTGAAGCGGTTGATTTTTAGCATCACTTTCTGAAAATATAGAAACGTTCAAGCTAAGTTTTTCAGATTTATAGGAGCTTCCTCCAAATACTGTAAAACGCGAATAATTGCGTTCGCTAAACTGGTAATCGACGGTTATTCGCATTTCTGAAGTGATCGGATAAGTAGAGTTGAAAATGATCTCTCCCGCGTTATAATCGATGATATAATCGCGATTTTCACCACGTTCTAGTGGAACTCCATTCACATAAACAGTTTCACTTCCGGAGACAATAAGAACAAATAATTCGTTATTAGGCCCTCTTAATTTATAAGGTCCCTGATTACCTTCCTGAGCTGTAAACTGGGTCGTTGTGAATTGCCCACGTACCAACGCTCCTGAGGCAAAAACATTAGTATTATCGCTTATGTTGGCATTTACCAGTAATCCTTGTACACGCTTCGAAAAGTTAGCAAAATAACTACTGGTATTGATCAGATCTATATCACCCGCCCTAATATTCCAGTTGTCGCTAAAGAGTTCAATAAACACCTGATCAAATTCATCTAAGCGTTGCGAATATCCACTTTCTTGCAAAGGAATATTGGCATCCTGAATGGACGCACGAAGTGACACCTTATCACTTAATTTTCCGGAAATCTGCAAGTCTAATTCGCTATTCAAAACCGAATTCTGATTATTTCCAATAGTAACACCACGTGAAATACTTCCGGAAGTCGTTAGGCCATCAAAAGGTGTGAATGTATTTCGTTTTTTGGTGTTTTCGAGCTTGTATAGAGCCTGTGCACCTGCAGAAGAACGATCAACAATTACTCGGTCATCTAGTTGTTTATAAACTTTTGTCAGAAATTGTGGGTAACGCAAATATTCAATTTGAATAGAATCTAAATCCATAGGTTGCTTCCACTTCAAAATTGCTTTGGCATAGTCAATGTCGTATAGAGTTGAATCTATAACTCTACCATCCTTTGTTTTAATAATAAATTTCGAAGGATTAATACTTACAGAATCAACCTGTATAGAGTCTTTTACTGCAAAGCGCTTCGATCTATAGTTATTAGATTTCTCTTGGGAAAACCCAAAAAAAGAAATACTGAATAAGAAAAGAAATAGCGCTTTTTTCATGTAGAATAATAACTACTTAAAACTTGAAATATTTTATTGTTAAAATAGGCTCAAATTAATAGTGTAAAAGTAGCTTATTATTTAATTTAGACCTTTATAGGAAACTTAGAAAATAAACCAACCAAATTAAAGTATGAAAATTGCATCTTATAACGTCAATGGTATTAGAGCCGCCATTAACAAAGGTTTTATTGATTGGTTAAAAGCCACGAATCCAGACGTTATTTGTCTTCAGGAAATAAAAGCTTTAGAAGAACAACTCGATCTCGACCTGTTTCGTGAAGCGGGTTACCATCACAACTATTGGTTTAGCGCCCAGAAAAAAGGCTATAGTGGTGTGGCTGTACTTTGTAAAACAGAACCCGATCATATAGAAGTTGGTACGGGAATAGAATCGATGGATTTTGAAGGTCGCAATCTTAGAGTGGATTACAGTGATGTATCCATAATGAGCATGTATTTACCCTCAGGAACCAATGATGCACGGTTGGCCCATAAGTTTGAATATATGGATCTCATCTATGACTATCTGAATGCTCTCAGAAACGATAAACCAAATCTTGTTGTCTGTGGCGATTATAATATTTGTCATGAGCCCATTGATATTCATAACCCAAAGATGAAAGGGGTTTCAGGATATTTACCTGAAGAACGCGAATGGCTAGGTAAGTTTATCGATAGCGGTTTTATAGATAGCTTTAGATACTTACATCCCGAGAAACAAGAGTTTTCCTGGTGGAGCTACCGTGCCAATGCTAGAGCAAATAATAAAGGCTGGCGCTTAGATTATGCTATGGTTAGTGAGCCTTTACAAGAAAAAATTAAACGAAGCGTTATACTAACCGAGGCAGTGCATAGCGATCATTGCCCAATCTTATTAGAACTCGATTTATAAATTAAGAACAAATCAATTCATATGATCAAAAGACTTTCATTAATAGCACTTATTTTGGTGACACTAAGCTCATGTGTGTCGAAAAAAATATACACAGATCTTGAAGACAAATACGCCAATCTCAAAAAAGAAAACCGTCGTTTAACCGATGATCTAGAATCCACAACGGCCGATAAAAATAAACTGGCCAATGACCTAAATAGCTTACAAGCTGCCTATGACGAGGCTGTAAAAGAAAGAGATCAATTACGATCAGACTATGCCGCATCGCAAACAAATCTTGAGAACTTAAAAGCTTCTTATGAAGCATTAGAGAAGAATAGTTCTGCTGAAATTGCAAAAAACTCAAAGAAAAATCGTGAGCTTTTAGCACAACTTGAAGCTAAAGAACAAGCACTTGCCGCCGAAAACGAACGCCTTCAAAAACTAAAAAAAGAATTGGATAGTCGTTCTCAGCGCGTTGCCGAACTCGAAAGTGTTATTGCTGCCAAGGACGCCAATATGCGCGCCCTAAAGGATGCCATTTCTAAAGCTTTAACTAACTTTGAGGGGAAAGGATTAACTGTTGAGCAGCGCGATGGGAAAGTTTATGTTTCTATGGAAAATAAACTGCTTTTTAATTCTGGTAGCTGGTCCGTTGGTACTGAAGGTCGTAAAGCTGTAAACCAACTTGGTAATGTGTTAGCTGAAAACCCAGATATTGCCATTCTAATAGAAGGCCATACTGATAATGATCCGTATAAAGGCAATGCGCAATTGAGCGGAAATTGGGATCTATCGACGAAGCGTGCCACAGCGATTGTAAATATTCTACGTGAAAATGCTTCTATAAATCCAGAAAATTTAACTGCTGCTGGTCGTGGAGAATACGCGCCAATAGCGAGTAATGATACTGCAGAAGGCAAAGCTAAAAATAGACGTATCGAAGTTATACTCACACCTAAATTAGATGAGATCTCGAAACTATTGAATGATATCTAAACTCTATGCGAATTCGTAGATGCAACACAATAAACATCTTCGCATTACTTTTATTACTGCTTGGTTTTAATTGTAAAGAATCATCTGAGCCCTACGATGATGGTTCAGGTACCTTGTTTACATCAATTCCTGAAAGTCATTCAAACATAGATTTTCGAAATACAATTGAAGAAACCCCAGAATTCAACTTTTTGAACTATAGCTATATCTACAATGGCGGTGGTGTTGCCGTTGGGGACATCAATAATGACGGCCTCGACGATTTGTATTTTACCTCAAATCAGCAATCCAATAAATTATATCTCAACAAGGGTAATTTTCAATTTGAAGACATCACCGACAGCGCTGGTGTAAGTGACCAAGAAGGCTGGTCGACTGGTGTGACGATGATAGATATTAACAATGACGGCTGGCTAGATATTTATGTTTGCAAGTCGGGATCTTTAAATAATCGCAGTTTAAGACAAAATAAACTTTACATCAATCAGAAGGATAATACCTTCAAAGATGAAGCGCTAAACTATGGATTAAAGGAATACAGCTTTTCTACTCAAGCTTACTTTTTTGACTATGACAAGGACGGCGATCTCGATATCTATTTGGTAAATCATAGCACCGATGCAAATGCTAAAACCCTAATCTTAAGCCCTCAACAACAAGCTAGCCTAAAAATCGATAGTAGAGATATTCTATTCAAAAATGAAAATGGCATCTATAAAAATGTTTCGAGAGACTCAGGAATTTCAAGTATGAAAGCTTGGGGTTTGAGTGCCTCTATTGGAGATTTCAATAATGACTCGTGGCCAGATATCTACGTTGCCAATGACTTTTTCGAACCCGACTTTCTCTACATCAATAATCAGGATGGAACATTTACCAATGAAATTCTGAAGGCCTTTAAGCACATTCCAAACAACAGTATGGGGTCTGATTTTGCTGATATCAATAATGATCTCTATCCCGATCTTGTAGTGCTAGATATGATGGCGGCCGATAGAAAACGCGGAAAGGAAAATATGGCGTCTATGGATACCGATCAGTTTAATCGCATGGTAGCACAAGGTTTTCATCATCAATATATGTCTAATATGTTGCAATTGAATAACGGCAATACTACTTACAGCGACATCGGTCAATTCTCAGGAATTGCCAAAACCGACTGGAGTTGGGCACCCTTAATTGCAGATTTTAATAATGATGGCCTTAATGATCTTTTTGTTACCAACGGCATTGAAAAGGATTTGGCTAATCAGGATTTTAGAACCGCAATGCGTGGAAAAGATCTAAGTAATATCCAACAAGAAAGTCTAGATGAAGCTCTGGAGTTAATCCCATCTGCAAAGCTGCCCAATTATATGTTTATCAATAAAGGAGATTACAAGTTTGAAGATCGTTCTAAAGACCTTGGTTTTGACGCTGCGATCAATTCTAACGGTGCTGCTTATGCAGATTTAGACAATGACGGCGATCTTGATTTGGTGATAAACAATCAATCGGATAAGGCTTCGATTTATAGAAATAATTCTGAAGCAAATTTCCTTAATATCAGTTTGAAAGGCCCTGAACAAAACATTGGCGGTATTGGAACCAGAATTGAGCTTTACTCTGGCGACAACAAGCAATTAAGAGAACTTCATGTGAGCAGAGGCTACCAATCGTCTGTAGGACATTCAGTGAATTTTGGCTTGGGTGAATCTACTAAAGTTGACAGTCTGAAAGTAATCTGGCCAGATAACAAGATCGAAATTCTAACCAATATTGCTGCAAACAGTACTTTGAATTTTAATTATGCAAATGCATCAGCCACGGCTGACCAACCAATCGAAAAAGAAAAACTTTTTAGCAGAATTTCACCTTCACAATTAGGCATCACTTATGAGCACAAGACCGTTACATCTGATGACTATGCTATTCAGTTGCTATTGCCCCAAAAGCAATCAACTATAGATAATTCCCTACAAGTGGCCGACGTTAACAATGATGGATTAGATGATTTTTTTGTTGGAAACACAAGTGGTCGTCCTTCAGAATTATATATTCAAACGAGGCAAGGAACTTTCAATAAGTCTAACCAAAAGTTATTTCAAAGCAACATAAAACTTAATGACAACAATGCGTTGTTTTTCGATGCAGATAACGATAATGATTTAGATCTCTATGTGGCCTCTGGAAATTATCACGAGATTGATAAAATCAGACTACATCAAGATCGTCTGTATATTAATAATGGTAAGGGTATCTTTTCCAAAGGGCAATTACCCGAAATGCTGAGTATAACAAAAGCTATTGCCGCAGGTGATTTTGATAACGATGGCGACATAGACCTCTTTGTTGGTGGCCGTGTTATCTCACGTAAATACCCCGAGGCTCCTGAGTCTTATCTGTTAGAAAATAGAAATGGGCAATTTGTAAATGTGACTTCGCAAAAGGCCGAAGGTTTGAAAGCCGTTGGATTAGTTAATGATGCAATTTTTTCAGATTATGATAATGATGGAGACCATGATTTGATTGTTGTAGGCGAATGGATGCCGGTAACATTTTTTAATAATGATAATGGTACATTCACAAAAGATGAACTATTAAGCTCCAATAATTCAGGGTGGTTTCAAACGATTAAAGTGCGTGATATTGATGGTGATGGCGATGAGGATTATTTCGTTGGAAATTTTGGTCAAAACAATAAGTTCCATCCTTCAGAAAAGAAACCACTACATATTTACGCCAATTATTTTGATGATAATAATAGCTACGATATTGCGTTAACCAAAGAATCTGATGGTGATCTTTTCCCTGTTCGTGGTAAAGAATGTTCGTCTGAACAAACGCCATTCCTAAAGGAAAAAATTGGCACCTATAGTGAATTTGCTAATTCAAATATTTTTGATGTCTACGGACAGGAGAATATTGATACGGCTTTACATCTGCAAGCTTCAAGCTTTAGCTCTTATTACATCGAAAATAAAGGTGATCAGAATTTTGAATACCATCCTTTACCGAATGAAGCACAGTTTGGACCTACATTAGATTTCGAGTTTATTGACATAAATAATGACGGTACACTTGAAGTTATTGGTGTTGGAGCTATCTATGATGCCGAAGTAGAGACCATTCGTTACGATGCTTCAAATGGCTTTATTTTGAACTTAAATGACGGTGTGATATCAACTTATCAGAATTTGATTAATATCACTTCCAAAGAAGCCAAAGCAATTGAGCGCATAATAATTAAAGGGCAACCACACCTTTTAATTTTGAATGCCAATGATGAACTCGATATATTACGATTGAAATAAAAAAACCACAAGACGAATCTTGTGGTTTTATATATGATAGAACGACTAAATCTTAGTCCGCTAATATAATTAGCTTGTTATCTTTCATTTCTATAGTACCAGAATTTATCTTTACCGTTAAGACTTTATTGTCGTCATTGTGAGGAACCACAGCGGCATGCAATTCATCAAACTCTAAATGACTTTGAGAATGCGTCTTTACTCTGATAGTCCCTTCTTTAAGAATCGAAACAATTGGAGCGTGATCTTTTAACATCTCGAACTCTCCACTCACTCCTGGCACAACTACAGAGTCGACTTCCGAACTAAATAAAGTGGCTTCTGGTGATACAATTTCTAAATACATAATTTTTGAGTTTGTAGTTTGCAGTCACTGAAATCTGTTTACTGAGACTGCCTACTAGATTACGCCTCAGCTAACATTTTCTCACCAGCTTCGATAGCTTCTTCGATAGATCCTTTAAGGTTGAACGCTGCTTCTGGTAGGTGATCTAATTCACCATCCATAATCATGTTAAATCCTTTGATCGTTTCTTTAATGTCTACTAATACACCTGGTATACCTGTAAACTGTTCTGCTACGTGGAATGGCTGAGATAAGAAACGTTGTACACGTCTTGCTCTAGATACGGCTAATTTATCTTCTTCAGATAATTCTTCCATACCAAGGATAGCAATAATATCTTGTAATTCTTTATAACGCTGTAACAACTCTTTTACGCGTTGTGCACAGTCGTAATGCTCATCACCTAAAATGTCTGGAGTTAAGATACGAGATGTAGAATCTAATGGATCTACCGCTGGGTAAATACCAAGCTCAGCAATTTTACGAGATAATACTGTTGTTGCATCTAAGTGGGCGAACGTTGTTGCAGGCGCCGGGTCAGTTAAATCATCCGCAGGTACGTAAACTGCTTGTACAGATGTAATAGATCCTTTCTTAGTTGAAGTAATACGCTCTTGCATCGCACCCATCTCGGTTGCTAATGTTGGTTGGTAACCTACCGCAGAAGGCATACGTCCAAGAAGTGCAGATACCTCAGAACCAGCTTGTGTAAAACGGAAGATATTATCTACGAAGAATAATACGTCTTTCCCCTGACCATCACCAGCACCATCACGGAAATACTCAGCGATAGTTAAACCAGATAATGCTACACGTGCACGTGCTCCTGGAGGCTCATTCATCTGACCGAAAACGAAAGTTGCTTTAGATTCCTTCATTGCAGCTTTATCAACTTTCTGAAGATCCCATCCGCCTTCTTCCATAGAATGCATAAAGTCATCTCCGTATTTGATAATACCAGACTCTAACATTTCACGAAGTAAATCGTTTCCTTCACGCGTTCTTTCACCTACTCCTGCGAATACTGAAAGACCACCGTGTCCTTTTGCGATATTGTTAATCAACTCCTGAATCAATACGGTCTTACCTACACCAGCACCACCAAATAAACCAATCTTACCACCTTTTGCATAAGGCTCAATTAAGTCGATTACTTTGATACCAGTAAATAAAACTTCTGTAGACGTTGATAATTCTTCAAACTTAGGCGCTTGTCTGTGAATTGGTAAACCGGCTTCACCAGCTTTAGGTAAATCACCTAATCCATCAATTGCATCGCCAATTACATTAAAAAGACGTCCGTAAACATCTTCGCCAATTGGCATTTGGATTGGTGCACCAGTTGCAAGAACTTCAGTTCCTCTACTTAAACCATCTGAAGAGTCCATCGCAATAGTACGTACGGTATCTTCACCAATGTGAGATTGTACTTCTAATACTAATGTTGAACCATCTTGGTTTTTAATTTCTAATGAATCATAAATCTTTGGAAGTTCTGTTCCAGAAGCGAATTCTACATCGATCACTGGACCTACAATTTGTGCAACTTTACCTGTAACTTTCGACATTACTTTTATGTTTTTGTTTTGCAATAGTTTAAATATGGAAAAACAGCTCGTTTTTCGCGCTGCAAAGATAGAGTTATTATTTAAAAAATTATGACTTTTTTGAATAAAAAAAACACGCTTTCATAAAGCGTGTTTTTATATTAAATGTTCTTTTCTAATTATTGCAACAATGGCGAGTAATTTGTTGGGAAATCACCAGCTTTTGCAACGTTATCTGAAGCCATGAAATTAGAACCATAAGTTGCATCAATAGCTTCTAAGAAACTATTGGCCATAAGTGCATAACCTCTGGCTGTAAGATGTATACCGTCTAAACTTACTAATCCTCCAAATACAAGATCCGTGTTCATTAAGTAATCATCGAACATAATTCCTGTTGTAGATGCTTCTGTTAGAATAGCGTTCACATCAACAAATGCCAATCCGTTAGCTGCAGCTACATTAGCAATAGTTGCATTAAAGCCATCAACGGCCATTGCTATTTCATCAGTCTCCGCAGGTACTAATACCCATCTATCATCTAAAGGATATGTAATGCCTTCAACTGCAAACTGACCTGCAAGGTCCGCAGGAATACCGTTTCCTGTTAAGAAGTTAAAGAAATCACTATTTACAGTACCGATAACAGTACTACTTGGTAAGGTTAATAAATCATTGTCATTTGCTTGACGTGCTTGTCCATAAGTTGCTCCTAATAAATTAGCCACTAATGGCGCTGCTGCTGCTGGTAATCCTAATGATTCTACAAAGAATGGGAATGTTGGACTCGCATTAAAGGCAGCGATCATTTGTGCTGAAATATCAGTTAAACTTTCGTCTCTAATAACTACTGGACTGGCAGAAGTCTCAGAGAATACAATTGCTCTATCTCCTTGTCCAAGCGCCTCAAATACCAAATTGATCTGGCCAAAAATGCCATTCAACGTTGGGATTAATGGCCCGAATGCTGGATTTGATGGATCGAGAGCATCAACAGGAACAGCTGTAAAATATGGTAAGCTTGTAACATAAGGAATATTAGTCACCGCACCTTGAGCACCGTTTGCCGTCATTGTTGTTATAATAGTATTGAATGCGAAATCGAAAGTAGCCTGATCTGTAATCTGATCTATACTTGCATCTCCACCTTGAGTAGCATAACCTAAAACGTCATTACCACCAATTAAATCTGCAGTAAAGAAAGTTGGATTCTGGCTAGCTGCAAGTTCTAGAACTGTAGCATCAGGTGTTCCACCTGTAAGTCTTACCGCATAAGGATTTGCTGCAGCTGGAAAATTAGCAATGTTACCATAACCTGGTGCAATAAAGTGGAAACTCTTTGCTCCTGGAACACCTACATTATTGAATGGTCCGGTTGGGTTATTTAGAACAATATCGGTTCCAACAGTCACCGGGCCAATAACTGATTCTAATGGCACAGGTCCTGCACCACCGAAGACTAATCTAGGATTTGTAATTCTTGTACCGCCTGCGGCTAAACCTCCAAAATTATCACTCATCCAAGGTTGAGTAAATTCTCCTCCACCAACGTTTGCAAATTGCTGAGCTAAAATATTTGGAAAAGAATTCTCCTGAGCTGCTATAAACAGACCATTATCTGTAAATCCGGCTGTAAATGATGGACCTATGGATACGTAGTTTGAGAAATCTGCCGTTCCTGCTGACGGATCTGGTAAAGGATCTGGCGTAGGGTTAGATCTTTCTCTTAAATCTTCAACGAGTTCATTCTCGCACGCTACCAATCCTAAGGTTAGAACAGCCAGCATTATATATTTAAATTGTTTCATTTTGAATAATTTCTTTTCCGTTATTATAAATTATTAATGGTCAATGACACGTAGTACTGAGAACCTATGAAACCTGTACCGAATGCCGTGAAGTATTCGTCTTGTAATAAGTTAGTAGCACCAGCTTTAATTGTAGACTTTAAGCTTGGTATTCTGAAATTAACCTGTGCATCAAGTACATTAAATGAAGGAACGTCACCATCACCAAATGATGCTTCCCAGAAGTAATTATCACTCCATCTCCAAGCTACATTGAATCCAAAGTTTTTGAATAATTCAGTCTTACCAAAAGACACTTTCGTTTTGTGCTCTGGCGTGTTGAAGTTTGTTCTGAAATCTGGATTTTGAGTTACATCAAAGTCTAATTTAGCGTAAGTATAATTCGCACTTAAATCAAAACCGTCAAATACTTTAGCTGAAACCTGAATCGCAGCACCATAAGAATTTACCTCTTCATCAGAGTTAGTATAGGTTTGATATGCTTCAAAGTCACCATTAGCTATTGCCGCAACTGCAAGCGGTGTTCCGTCAGGTAATGTTTGTGTTAATTGAACATCACCATAGAAAGGAGAAATTACAGTTTCGTTAGCTAAGAAATCTTGGTATCTGTTGTAGTATGCAGATGCATCTACGATTACGGCATCTAATTTACCACGGTAACCAACTTCAAAAGAGGTTACTTGTTCTGGTTTTACAAAATTAGAATTCGCAATTTCTAAATCAGCAGGGTTACCTGAATTCGCAAATCCTTCAGTTACAGAGTTCGCAAAGAAAGAGTTATTATAAGCTCCTGTAGCGTCTACGTTAATGTTAGTTTGACCTACAATTGCACTACCCGTTGGACTTAGATCGTAGTTTCTGATATCTCTTGCTGGGTTATCTTCAGCACCACCAACTAATATAGCTCTACCTACATTTAAACCGATATATAAATCTTGTGTTGTTGGATTTCTAAATCCAGTTTGGAAAGAAGCTCTAATGTTGTGATCTTCGTTAATAGTGAAACCAGCAGAAATTCTTGGAGAGAAGAATCCGTCGAATAATTCAGACTTATCATATCTCACAGAACCTGTTAACTTAAGCTCTACACTTTCCGATATTTCAAGAGATCGTTGTAATTGTGTATAAATACCAACTTCAGAATAATTAATAGGTCCATCAACATCTGTATAGATAGTTCCTGAAGAATTCAATCGGTATCTTCTGTAAGATCCACCAACTTGAATTTCAGCAAAATCAACTAAGTCTCCAAAATTATAATTGGCGTCTGCATGATAATATCTAGATTCATCCTGGAATCTAGAACCAGTTGTTAGATCTGGATCAGCTACACTTCTATTAAATGCATTCTGGAATTCTGGTGTACCTGGTAAAAATCTTCCGGTGTCCGCTGCTTGTCTTGCCGCAACATGTGCTTCAGCATCAGTTGCACCTCCAAGAGTTGCACCAATGTACGTTCCTACGTACTCACCAAACCAAGTGTTATTGTCTTTCCAAGAATTGTTAATCTGAATTCCTGTGAAAACCATATCATAAGAGTCACCTGCTTTATCAGCTACTACATAACCTCTCACGAAGAAATTGTCGTTTCTAACTTCTAATTTATGTTGTTGCTGGAAGAAATTCTTGATATTATATCTGTTGGCACCTTGGTATATGGTGTTACCAGTACCTACTTTACCTACATATTGAATCTCAAAGTCGTCTCCCCATGGTCTGAAATATAGACCCCAATCTGCTTTAATACTTTCTGCATTGTAGTTGGTTAAGTCACGTTCGTTGTATCCTGTTCTACTAACATCTACAGAAGGAACGAGTGCAGAAGAACCTGCAGGCGCTAAACCTAAAGCTTCAAGGCTTTGAGCAACATTATTAATATTAGTTACAACCTCATCACCGTAGATATTTATACCGTCATAATCTAGATCTGCTCTTGTTAAGCCTCTATTAAAACGGTCTTCTTCATTTGTAGCGAACCAATCGGTACCTTTTAAATACCCAAAATTCACTTTGGCCGCAAAATGCTCTGTAAACTTATGAGCGAAACGAACACCTAAATCGGTGTAATCATTATCTCCGGCAGCTTCTTGAGAAGTGATACCTCTTTTGATGTAGGCACTAATTCCTGAATGATCGAATGGGCTTTTACTTCTCATAAATAAGATACCGTTAAATGCATTTGCACCATATAAGGCTGAAGATGCACCTGGTAGTAATTCCACGCTTTGAACATCAGTTTCTATCATACCAACGAGGTTACCAATAGGGAAGTTCAGTGCTGGTGTTGAATTGTCCATTCCGTCTACCAACTGCATAAATCTGGTATTAGCAAAAGTTGCAAAACCTCTAGTATTTACAGATTTAAACGTTAAACTATTAGTATTTATATCTACTCCTTTTAAGTTTTCTAAACCATCATAGAAATCTACCGAGGCTGTATTTTTAATTTCTTTTAAACCAAATCTTTCAACGGTTACAGGTGACTCAAAAATTCTTTCAGGTGTACGCGAAGCAGAAATTACAACTTCATCGAGCGTGTTACCTTCTTGTAGTGTTACGTCTACTGTTTGATCACTTGATGTTACTTCAACAGTTTGAGTTTCGAATCCGGTATAACTTACGCGGATTGAAAACGGTGGCTCTTGATCGGTTGTAAGGATATAATTACCGTCAAAATCCGATACAGCACCTGTAGTGGTGCCGACTATGACAATATTTGCGCCGGGCAAGGGTAATCCCGTATTGTCAGTGATTTTACCTTTAATTGTGGTTTGGGAATAGGATACCACGCAGAAAAGCAATGCAAAAATCTTTAAGATTGTCTTCATTTTAGAGAATTAGTTAAATTTATTAGATGAGCAATTTAAATAAATATATGAAAAGTATGTAACAATTTCGCAGAAAATTATGCGCGCATAGTATATTTTGAAAAAATTATGCCTAAATAATTATCAATTCCTCAATAATTAGCTAAAACCGACCTATTTAAGTTTTTTAAATGTAGTATCAGATCAGTACTTTATGCCCTGAATTATGCAAGAATAACTTATAAAATGACCTTACATAGATTAATTTAATGAAAATCTAAATTTATATTTAATATTGACAAGCAGTTTTCGGACTGGCTATTAATCAAAACCAAAAACAACCTACATTGAAAGCAATAAGAAAATTAGCATTATTCATTATTGGATTATTTGTATTAATGCTATGGAGTGGCATGGTAAGAAATGTAACTCTCGGACAACGTTCTCTAGGTCCTTTAACTGACCCCATTAAATCTTTTTCAGAATTACCTTCTAATATGAAAGCAGCATACAACCATTTCTTGGTTGCACCTGAATATTATTTAAAAACTAAAGAAGGTGATAAGGAGGATATAAATAAATTAACCTATAATCTATATGCTAGTTATGCCTATAGAAACGGTGATGGTTTCAATATTGAACTGAAGAATTTCAAGACAGATGAAATCATAAAAACATGGCGTCTTCCGGTAGAATATTTATCTAAACATCATAAAGTTGGCCAAAACGACCGTCTTTTCCCTTCAAAATTGATGGAAAACAGAGGTGTTATTGTAGCCTGTGATGAACAACCCGGACTCATAAGACTAGACTCGGCTTCAAATGTGGTTTGGCATAACAAAGATTTTATCTTTCACCACGGTATGAATTTCGATCATGAAGGAAATATTTGGACGCCTGGTGTTAAACATGAAGACGGCATCATTATGCCAAATACTGTTTCTGTTGATGGCTCAAAAATCGATTACAGAGACGATATGGTTTTAAGTGTTGATGCAAAAACTGGTAAAACGCTATACAGCAAATCATTGACCAGTATTTTTGAAGAAAATGACCTTTCAGAATTATTGAATAGAGGAAGCATTGTAACTGACCCTTTTCATTTAAATGATGTGGAACCAGTGGTGGCTGATAGTTCGCGTCATTTTAATAAGGGAGACGTGTTTTTAAGTTTCAGACATCTCTCTGCGATACTTCAATTTAGACCTTCAACAGGTAAGGTGATTAAAGTTATCGAAGGTCCGTTTACCTATCAGCACGATGTAGATATTGTAAATGACAGTACGATCGCATTATTCAATAATAATACTGTCGCCATGAATATGAAGTTCAATAAATTTGAATTTAAACCAAGTAAAGGCGACATTCAACGAAAAATAACACATTCGAATGTGCTTATTTATAAATTTGAAACTGATTCATTTGAAGCACTTTACGAAAAGGAGTTCATCAAAAATGAAATCTATACGGAAGCAGAAGGCTTGTATGAATTATTGCCCAATGGGGATCTGTTCGTAGAAGAACAAGGACCCGGAGTTTTATGGGTGTTAAATGAAAATGGCGTTGTCCTAAAAACCACTTTAAAAAGTGATATAGAAGGGTATCATTACCTTCCGAACTGGACATCGATATATACAGACATAAACTTTTAAAATCTACTATTATGCTTAGTTATATTGGACCTGGATTAGGACTTGGAACTTTACTCATCATCATCTTTATATTACTGTTGGTAATATTTGCTTTTGGTGTAGTGTTATGGATTCCGATCAAACGATTTTTCCGCAATCTATTTAAGAAAGGATAATGCTTTATTTTATTATCGCAGGTGTAGCAGGTGTTATTCTAGCTACGCTAATTATAGTGCTCAGAAAGGTATTTTTTGAGATGCTAGAGGCGTCTATTGGACTTGCCAATGAGGTATTATCAAAAGAAGATGAGCAGATCAAGCAAAGTAAGCTTATCGGTGCTTTAAAACGAATACTTATTTCCTTAGGAAAAATGATTGTTGCCGTGGTAATAATCATTGCAGGCACCCTTCTTCCTTTATATGCCTACAGTTTTATTAAGGGTGTTTCTTTTGAATCGCTCGATTTTAGTTCAGCCTGGTTTTGGGTGAGCCTTTCTATTGGTAGTATTCTACCTTTCGTATTGAAGAAAAAGAAGAAAGTTGAAAATTATTCTGAAGCCTCCATGCTATTGCATAAGCTCATCCTGAATAACTACAACCTTTCTAAGTTTCTGTTTTCTTTTGATAAGAAATTCAAAAAGGGTGAAAAGATCGCTGACAACTCAAACTTTTTAATCGTCTCTGGATTGGCAAGAGCTGGTACAACGAGTCTCACCGATCAACTTTTTAAAGCCGGAAGTTTTAGTTCATTAGACTATTCTAATATGCCTTTTCTATTGGCGCCAAACCTTTGGAAAAAAATGTACAATCCGAAAAAGGCTCAACTTAAAGAGCGTAAGCATGGCGATAAGATGATGTTTGGCCTCAATACTATTGAAGCTTTAGAGGAATATTTTTTTAAGGCATTTTTGAACGATAGTTTTATTGGCGATTCTACATTGAACAAACACGATATCGATGAGGACGTTTATGAAAATTATTTGAAGTATCAATCCTTGGTACGTTCAAGTAATGACCATTTATATTTATCGAAAAATAATAATCTTATTCTTCGATATCCTTCTTTACGCGCCTTGAACAAAGATTTCAAAGCCATTTTCTTATTCCGTAAACCTGAAGAACATGCGCATTCACTTCTCAATCAGCATTTAAGGTTTTTAGACTTTAATAAAGAGGATGACGATAATTTTATCGAAACCTATATGAATTGGCTAGCGCATCACGAATTTGGTGGTAATCATAAGGTGTTTAGTTTTGATGAAAACCCTACTGCCATCAATTACGATCGTGATAAGTTAGACTATTGGTTAGCCGTTTGGTTGAACTATTATAAGTATCTGTTAACCTTAGATAATTCTGAATTCACTCTATTAGAGTATGAAGATTATCTGCAGACGCCTAAAAAAGTCTTGTCGTATCTAGAAGGTGAAATGAAGATGAGTTTTGATTATTCGAATGTTGAACCTTTCACAAATAAGAAAACAATTGATACTTCAGATTGTGATCCTGAATTATTAAAAGCAACCAGTGATGTCTACGCTACATTGAAACAACGTAAGGTCACTTTCAATTCATAATTTAAACAGTTCTTTTTTCAGTTTAAATAATTGCAGATCAGAAGAGAACTACCAATCATATAATATTAAAAACAAAAAACGCTGTCTAAGGACAGCGTTTTTTATTCTATTATTAGTGATATGTATCTATTCTACAGTAACTGACTTTGCTAGGTTTCTTGGCTGATCTACATTCTTATCTAACATAACTGCTATATGATAAGACAGTAATTGCAGCGGGATGGTGGTAAGCAGCGGTGTTAAGCATTCAAGGGTTTCCGGAACTTCAATGACATGATCCGCTAATTCCTTCACACTCTTATCACCTTTAGTAACTATACCAATGATCTTACCTTTTCTAGATTTGATCTCTTGAATATTACTTACTACTTTTTCGTAATGTCCTTTTTTAGTTGCAATGACAACAACAGGCATCTGCTCGTCGATCAGTGCAATAGGACCATGTTTCATCTCTGCTGCAGGGTAACCTTCAGCATGAATATATGAGATCTCTTTAAGCTTCAATGCACCTTCTAATGCCACTGGGAAATTAAATCCACGTCCTAAATACAGGAAGTTAGTCGCATCCTTATAAATATCAGCAATCGTCTGAACATAGGCATCCGATTTTAAAGCCTCTTCAACCTTAGCAGGAATTAATTCTAATTCAATAAGGTGATGTCTAAATTCTGAACTTGAGATAGTTCCTTTAGCTCTTGCCAATCGTAAGGCCATTAAGGTTAATACTGTAATCTGAGTAGTGAACGCTTTTGTTGAAGCTACTCCAATCTCTGGCCCAGCATGGGTATAAGCACCTGCATCAGTTTCTCTGGCAATAGACGATCCTACTACATTACAAACACCAAATACAAAAGCACCTTTAGATTTTGCCAATTTAATGGCCGCTAAGGTATCTGCAGTTTCACCAGATTGAGAAATAGCAATTACAATATCTTTTTCAGTGATAACTGGGTTTCTATATCTAAACTCCGAAGCGTATTCAACCTCAACTGGAATTCTTGCTAGATCTTCAAAAATATATTCTGAAACTAAACCAGCATGCCATGATGTTCCACAAGCTACAACAATGATTCTATCTGCAGCAAGGAATTTTTTCATGTTATCTTCAACACCTGCAAGCTTTACCATAGCTTCATTACTTAGTAGTCGCCCGCGGAAAGTATCCGTTATGGCTTCAGGTTGTTCGTAGATCTCTTTCAACATAAAATGATCATAACCCCCTTTTTCAATCTGCTCAAGGTTAAGCTGTAACTCCTGAACATAAGGATCAACTAAAGCATCATTTTTGATCTTTCTGATCTTAACATCCTTACCTCTTCTAACGATAGCCATTTCCTCATCTTCGAGATAAATAGCATTTTTTGTAAACTCAATAAATGGCGAGGCGTCACTGGCAATGAAGAATTCGTCTTCTCCAATTCCGATTGCTAATGGGCTTCCTAATCTTGCAACAACAATTTCGTTAGGTTTATTTTTATCGAAAACAGCAATGGCATATGCCCCTACAACTTGGTTTAATGCAATTTGAACTGCCTTTCCAAGCTTAGTGTCTTCGTTTTTCTTTACATCTTCAATTAGATTTACCAACACTTCGGTATCGGTATCCGATTCAAAAGTATAACCACGTTTTATGAGCTCTTTTTTTAAAGCATCATAATTCTCAATTATTCCATTATGAATGATCACTAAATCTCCAGAATTTGAATAATGAGGATGTGAGTTAACATCATTAGGTACACCATGGGTTGCCCAACGTGTATGGCCTATTCCCAAAGAACCAGTAGTAGTAATTTCATGCTCTAACTTGGTTTTTAGGTCGGCAACTTTTCCTTTTGTTTTTGATAGTTTGATATCGCTACCGTCGTATAATGCAATTCCTGCACTATCATAGCCACGATATTCTAATCGCTGAAGTCCTTTTATTATTATTGGGTAAGCCTCACGATGGCCAATATACCCGACAATTCCACACATAGGTTAATTTAGTTATTTGGTTCTGTATAAAATATTTCTAGATACACTCTTCTACTTTCGTCTTCGGTATTATTACCATGAAGAACAGTTCCCCTTGGCGTCATTATTGAGCTTACAGGGATTGTAAATTCGGTATCATCACTATCTTGAACTTGTCTCTGTGGACCTCCGGCGGCCGGATTTTCTAAATTAATATTTACTGAAACTGCTAGTCCCAGTTCAACATTTGTAGAATCTCTCAACAATAAATTATTAATGTGCTCAGTAATTCTCAATTTATACTTAATACCTTCTCCATCTGGTTCATCATCAACACGTTGCAAAGGTCCAAGATGACTTAATTTCGAAAATGAAGGTAATGTATTGTTAGTTACGTCGAAAAAATAATCTACCAACGGTATTTTATTATCTACGTCGTACAAATAAATGCGATCTGGTTCGCCGTCTTGCACTATATCTTGGTCAACATGAAACACCAAATTTGCTTCATTTACAAGTCTTTTTGCTCGTATTTCACCATCCTCATCAACTTCAACAAACTCATTTCTCCAATCATCGAAGGTCATATCGTCACCATCATTTAAATTATCGCCATTAAATAACTTGATCTTTGCGATGGAGCCTTCACCTCCTTTAAGGTACAATCTTGCATCACCGTTAACTGCATCACCATCATCTAATGGCAATGTGAAATTATTATCGAAGAAATTTACTCTGTTAGGACCAAAAGTAAGCGCCACTTCTACTTGCTCAGTAGCGTCTTCGTCATCCATATCGGCAATAGTTAACCGTGTATAATGAATAGTAATGTTAGCTATTTGAACACCTGCATTCAGAATTATAAAACTTCCGTCATCGTTAACAGGCTCTACCTTAAAATAAATACCTCTTAAGAATTCTGAAAAATTGTTTTGGCTACTTAAAACCGAATTTCCTTCCTGATCGATGATCTTTTCTTGCCAGTAGTCTGGATCTAGCTTAATTCTTATTCCTGGAGCTTGACGTAATGTGATCTCAGTTTCACCTTCATCGTTAACTTGGGTGAGCTTGTAACCTTGGTCATTAACTCTAATATTCCCATTTACATCTAGCGATACGCTATTGAGATTCTCTGGATTTGGTAGAATATTTATTGGTGTACCTTCTAATAGATCGCCAAATGTTTCAGATTCAGAAGCTGATTTATTTGAAAAAAACGGCTGACTGTCGTCAAATTCGCCGTCTGGATCAAAATCTCTCAGAAAATAATTACTTTCAAACAGACTTAATTTAAATGGCTCATTACCAAAAACAGAATCGATCTCGTAGATAATATTTGCATCATCATCAACATCTGATACTAAACTAAAGTAAGGCATATTGAGTACCACGGAGTCGATCACAACTTCTTCACCAAATTCTGGATCGAAATTAGGCAAGACCAATTGTGTGAGAAAACTTGAGGTTGTTCGGCCATAGGCATCATCGTAAACCCCTAAGGAACTTAGCCCAAGATTGTTAGTTTGAACAGGACCTAAAGCATCATTATAAGTAATGATGTTATAAGTGTCTGAATCGATATCAAAGTTTGTAGCAATGTCATCGTTAATGATGTCAGAATCTAAGGTTGCAAAATCCTTATCACATGCTATAATACTCAAAGCTATGATTAGCAGTGTGCTAATCTGAAATGCAAATTTGTATTGTTTCATACTCAATTTAACTGTCTAAAACAGCATTTTTATAAAATTCTGTGTAAGGATCGGCAAATTCTTCCAAAGTATGGTAATCTAAAACCGGTTTTGACAAATTTTTAATATAATCTTCCAATTCTTTAGGGAAATCTTTAGAACCTCTGATCACTGCATCAGAATTATCTATAGCAATTTTCATTAAATTGATATAATTCGGTTCTTTAAGAGGCTTAATGGCGTCATCGTCTAAACCATCAAATTTCACCTTATCAATCATACCTTTATCTAACGTTCCTTCAAAGTTTTGATTGTATACAGAGGTTACAATTTTACTTTCTGTAAATAAAGGTTCTGTTTTATAAAATTCTTTTAGATATAGTGGTAACAACGAAGCGATCCATCCATTAACATGAATAATATCTGGTGCCCAATTGAGCTTTTTTACGGTTTCAATAACACCTTTCGCGAAGAAAATAGCGCGCTCATCATTATCAGGAAATAGGTTACCCTCTTCGTCTGTTAATGTAGCTTTTCTTTTAAAATACTCTTCATTATCAATAAAATAAACCTGTATGCGCTCTTTTGGTATTGATGCTACTTTAATGATTAAAGGCATGTCGAGATCATTAATTACCAAATTAATACCTGATAATCTAATAACTTCGTGTAATTGATGTCTCCTTTCATTGATATTACCAAAACGTGGCATAAAAATACGTATCTGTCCGCCCTGCTTATTTACCATTCTGGGTGCTTCAAAAGACATTGAAGAAATCTCAGTTTCTGGCAAATAAGGCACAACCTCCGATGACACATATAATATTCGTTTATCTTTCATAAATCTGCTCCTTTTGAAAATTAAGAGTAAAAAACATGCAAAATTACAAAAATTTGTGCAGATTGCCAGTAAAATATTATGTTTGCACGCGTTAATTTTTTCTGACAGCCTTGAAAATTTTTCATAATAAATCTGAAGTTTCCGATTACGTTCAACATTTAAAAGCAAATGATGACACTGTTGGGTTTGTGCCAACTATGGGCGCACTTCATCAAGGTCATTTGGCTTTAGTAAAAAAGGGACTGAAGGACAACAATTTTGTCGTCGTAAGCATTTTTGTTAATCCTACACAATTCGATAATTCTGAAGACCTTATCAAGTACCCAAGAACTTTAGATGCCGATGTTGCACTTCTTAAGACTGTTAGTGAAACACAAATTGCCGTGTACGCGCCAACTGTTGAAGATATTTATGGTGATAATGTACAGTCAGAATCTTTCAAATTTGATGGTCTAGAGAAGGAAATGGAAGGTGCATTTAGAGCGGGTCATTTTGATGGCGTAGGCACCATTGTAAAACGCCTTTTCGAGATTGTAACGCCAAACCGAGCCTATTTTGGTGAAAAGGATTTTCAGCAGTTGCAGATCATTAAAAAACTGGTTGAACTTTACCATATTGATGTTGAAGTTATCGGTTGCCCAATACACAGAGATCCCGATGGACTAGCCATGAGTTCTAGGAACACAAGACTGACAAAAGAACATAGAGAAGCGGCACCATTTATCTATAAAACACTAAAATCTGCCAAAATCAAATTTGGCACAAAAAGTGCTAAATATGTTACGGAATGGGTTGAACGTCAGTTTGAAAAGGAACCGTTATTAGAACTAGAATACATCATAATTGCGGACACTTCAACCTTAAAACCAGTAAAACGTAAATCGAATAAAAAGACATATCGAGCATTTATTGCTGCATATGCAGGAGATATAAGACTTATAGATAATATCGCCTTAAATTAATTATCTTTGCCTCATGCAAATTCAAGTTGTAAAATCTAAAATTCATCGCGTAAAATGTACAGGTGCAGACCTGAATTATATTGGTAGTATCACCATTGACGAAGATCTAATGGACGCTGCAAATATCATACAGGGTGAAAAGGTTCAAATTGTAAATAACAACAATGGTGAACGTTTAGAAACCTACTGTATTCCTGGACCGCGAAATAGTGGTGAAATAACGCTTAACGGCGCAGCAGCACGCAAAGTTGCTGTTGGTGATGTGCTTATATTAATCACTTACGCCTTTATGGATATTGAAGACGCTAAAGTATTTAAACCCTCTTTGGTGTTCCCAGATGAAGCGACCAATCTTCTAAAATAATCTTTTTGAACAACCTAAAATCCATCCTAAAAGTTGCATTGCCTTTACTATTAGGAGTGGCATTAGTTTGGTATTCGTTATCTCAAATTTCGGTTTCAAAACTCGTTCAGTATTTTAAAGATGCTGATTATTTTTGGATCGTACTCGGTGTATGCTGTGGTATTTTGAGTCATACATCTAGGGCATATCGATGGTTGTTTATGGCTGAACCTTTAGGATATAAACCAAAGTTTCTTAATAGTTTCATGGCTGTTTACTCTGCTTATTTGATCAATCTCACCATACCAAGGGCAGGTGAAGTTGCCAGAGCATCTATTCTGACTAACTATGAAAATGTTCCGTTTGATAAAGGATTCGGAACAATTGTAGCCGAACGTGTAGCAGATACCATAATGCTTTTCTTGATTATTGGAATTGCGCTTATTCTTAAGTTTGAATTTATTTATGATTTCTTCATAAATAAATTTAATCCAACGTCTCTACTATTAATTATAACAGGTTTTCTCATCTTGGTGTCAATAATATATCTCTTTATAACTAGGAGCGCTTCAAAAATTGCTTCAAAAGTGAGAAACTTTGTAAAAGGACTGATCGAAGGTGCTCTGAGTATTTTCAAAATGAAGAAAAAATGGCCATTTATTTTTCATACCATTTTCATTTGGGTGATGTATGTATTTATGTTTTATATTACCACATTGGCTGTACCTGAACTCAGCAATATTGCTTTATCTGCGGTATTGATCGGTTTTATATTAGCAAGTTTCAGCATCGCAGCAACCAATGGTGGCATTGGGTCATTCCCTGAAGCAATTGTAATTGCGTTTTTACTTTTCAATATGCCTGAAGATCCAAGCAGAGCTTTTGGATGGATCATGTGGTCTACGCAAACCTTGGTGATCATAGTATTGGGCGGACTTTCCTTAATTTACTTACCAATATACAATAGAAAGAAAGCGAGAATATAGAAATATTTTTTACCTTGCTTTAACTTTTAATTCAACCCACAACATGAAGAATTTCTGTGTGTCTCTCATCCTGTTTTTTTTAGTGGTACAACTACCGGCGCAAGCTATATATAAGACTATAGATTCTTATAAACTCGATGGCGAACGCCAATTAAAAATTCAGTTACCTCGAAATTACGACCCTGAAGCTAAACGCACTTATCCATTAGTTGTGGTTTTAGATGGGGATTACCTTTTTGAGCCAGTTGCTGGGAATATAGATTATCAGGCCTATTGGGAAGATATCCCCGATTGTATTGTTGTCGGGATTAACCAGGATAAGACCCGCGACGACGATTTCTATTATGACGAGGACACCTATTTCCCTTCGAGCGAAGGCGCCGATTTTTATGAGTTTCTTAGTGGTGAACTTCTGCCATATATGGAGGAGAGTTATAAAGTTTCAAATTTTAGAGTAATTATTGGTCACGACCTTAGTGCCAACTTTATCAATTATTATTTGTTTAAAGATGTTCCGTTATTTAGAGCCTATGTTAGTCTGAGTCCAGATTTAGCTCCTGAAATGATCAATAGGCTTAGTGAACGACTTCCAACCATTGCTCAAGAGACTTTCTATTACATGGCAACTGCTGATGCCGATGTTAGAGCCCTGAGGACTGATATCTTAGAGTGTGATGCAAAACTAAAGACGATAGAGAACACCAACCTCAATTATAAGTTTGATGATTTTGAAGATGCCAATCATTATTCGCTTGTAGGAAGAGGAATTCCTAAGGCTTTAAATGAAATATTCACCATTTATAAACCCATCAATGGGAAAGAATACAAAGAAAAAATACTTCCCTATGAAGGTTCACCTTATGACTACCTGATTAAAAAGTATGAGAATATTGCCTATTTCTATGGTTTTGAAAAAAAACTAATTGAGAACGATATTAGGGCTATCGCCGCAGCATGCAATAAACGAGACGATCTAGAGTCTTTAGAAAAGCTCGCAAAGCTAGTAAAGAAAGAGTACCCAAAATCTATGCTGAGTGCTTATTACATGGGTATGTTTCATGAAAAAGAGGGTAATCTGAGAAAAGCATTATTGCGTTATAAAGCTGGTCTTCTTATGGAGCCATCGCAATACATTGACAAAGAAATTATGCTCGAAAAAATGTACGAAGTACAGGATGCGTTGGGTAACTAAATGCATTTCATCGAAAAAAATTCACAACTTAACGATATTTTAGTATGTTTGGTAATCCAAAGCTAAACCTACTTATAAATGAAAAAAACTACCCTAATAGTTTTGGCATATATGCTTTGTATGCCCTTACTAGCTCAAATTAGTTATGATGAAATACGTTCATCTAAGCTAAATGCAGTAAGAAAGTTAAAAATAAAGCTTCCAAAAAATTACGATCCTTCTTCAGAAATAAAGTATCCATTAATCATCGTCTTTGATGGTGATTATCTATTTGAACCTATTGCTGGTCAGGTGGATTTTCAGACCTATTTCGACGATATGCCAAGTTCAATTATCGTAGGTGTTGTGCAGGGTAGCGAAAGGCGTTATGATGGCTATTGCGATGAAGTAACCGGATTACCAAAGGAGTCAGGATTACGCTTTCACGACTTTGTCGCTGAAGAGCTCATTCCCTACCTCGATGAAAAATTCAATACAAGTAAATTTAGAGTAGCCGTTGGTCATGACCTCATGGGTAACTTTATCAATTCATACTTATTTAAAGAAGATCCATTATTTAACGCTTATGTATGTATAAGTCCAGATCTTTCAGGTACTGTTAGAGATTATTTGGGGAAGCGTTTGGAATTCTTCAAAGACGACATTTTTTATTATATGGCCACTTCAGACAAAGATTTACCGTACATACGAGATGCTGTATTAAATGCTCACGAGCAAATCTCACAGGTAAAAAACCAATACCTCACCTATTACTTTGATGATTTCAATAATGACACACATTACACATTAGTAAACAGTGCTATTGCTAGGTCTTTTGATAAAATATTTGAGTTGTATAAGCCACTTCGTGAAAAAGAGCTAGAAGAAAAGGTACTGCCTTACGAAGGTACTTTAGATAAATATCTCGTTGATAGATATGACAGAATTGAAGAGCTCTTCGGAATTAAAAAACCAATCACAGAAGAAGAATTTGAAAAAGTAGTTAAAGTTGCTGAACAGCGAAATGATTTAGAGTCTCTCGAAAAGATTGGAAAACTTGCAAAGAAATTAAACCCAGAATCACTACTAGGTACTTATTATTTGGCGCAACATTCTGAAAAGATCGGCAAAAACAAAAAAGCTAAAAAATTATACGAATCTGCATTAACACTTAATGATGTAAGTCATATCGATAGAGACTTCATTTTTTCAAAAATTGATGAACTTACTGTTGTTGATACCGATGAAGAGGAAGAAGAGGAGGAGGACAATGAAGAAAACTAAGAAAAAAATCATAGGAACAGACTACTTTTTTGAAGCCATATTTAAAAAAGCACGAGCATTCTTGCTTACAAATATGCCTGCAAAACTAGCCACGCTTAAAATCTTAACCATCTTTAGTTGGTTTAAAGACATCAACTAAAATTATATTAATTTAGCGGTTCTAAAAATGCTTCTGAAAACCTTCAGGATTTCAACTAGAACATGGCTAAAGTAAAAACTACTTTTTTTTGTCAGAATTGCGGCGCCCAATATGCAAAGTGGCAAGGGCAATGTACGTCTTGTAAGCAATGGAATACCATTACCGAAGAGGTGATTCAGAAACCTGAAAAAAACGACTGGAAGGTCTCTAAATCAAGCACAAAACGCACGTCAAAACCACTAAAAATTCATGAAATTGACACCTCTGTCGAGGCGAGATTAGACGTGCAAGATTCTGAGTTTAATCGTGTGCTTGGCGGAGGCATGGTAAACGGTTCAGTAACCCTTTTAGGCGGTGAACCAGGAATTGGAAAAAGTACACTTTTACTTCAGATTGCTCTAAAACTCAAAAAGAAAACACTTTATGTTTCAGGCGAAGAGAGTCAGAAACAGATAAAGATGCGGGCAGAACGCATAGATCCACAAAGTACCAACTGCTATATTTTAACTGAGACCAAAACTCAAAATATTTTTAAGCAGATCGAACAGTTAGAACCCGATGTGGTTATCATCGATTCTATTCAAACGTTGCATAGCGATTATATTGAATCTTCTGCCGGAAGCATTTCGCAAATCAAAGAATGTACTTCCGAACTAATAAAATTCGCAAAAGAGACAGCGACACCAGTATTGCTAATAGGCCATATCACGAAAGATGGGAACATCGCAGGTCCAAAAATCCTAGAGCATATGGTAGATACTGTTTTGCAGTTTGAAGGCGATCGCAATCATGTGTTCAGAATTCTTAGGGCTCACAAAAACCGATTTGGATCTACAAACGAGCTTGGAATCTATGAAATGCATGGCGCTGGATTAAGAGTGGTTTCTAACCCTTCAGAAATATTGATCTCCGAAAAAGATGGTGAACTATCAGGTAATGCAATTGCTGCCACACTTGAAGGCTTAAGACCACTAATGATCGAAGTACAGGCATTAGTCAGTACTGCAGTTTATGGTACACCTCAGCGATCTGCAACAGGTTTTAATGCCAAGCGTCTCAATATGCTCTTAGCTGTTCTGGAGAAGCGTGCCGGATTTAGATTAGGCGCAAAAGATGTGTTCTTAAATATCACTGGTGGTATATCAGTAGATGACCCTGCCATTGATCTGGCTGTGGTTGCAGCTATTTTATCATCTAATGAAGACGTTGCTCTGCCAAATGACTATTGTTTTGCTGCTGAAGTAGGTTTATCGGGTGAAATAAGACCTGTGCAGCGCGTAGAACAGCGCATATTAGAAGCAGAAAAGCTAGGATTTTCTACCATATTTGTCTCCAAATACAACAAATTCAATCATAAAAGCACTTCAATAAAGGTGCAATTGGTCTCAAAGATCGAGGATTTGGTCAATTTCTTGGTTTAATAACCAGTGTGAATGCTGCATTTTATCGAATAATTATGCATTTAATATCAAATTTTAAGGCTTTAACGACTTTCTTATCATTTTATCGAATAGAAACATCCATCTCTTTATTACGCTGTAGTATTGTATTGTAATTGAAAAACAATCAGTTACCTCTTTCCCTCGGAGTATAATCCATTTGCTAAAAATTTTATTGGAGTACATAGTTGAATCTGGACCATCAATCCATTAAACCCCAAACTATGAAAACAATACTACTTAAAGAAAAACTTATTTTAGCGATGATTCTCATTGCGACCTCTTTTTCTCAGGTCTACTATGCCCAAAGTTCATCTGATGAAAATTTTGAAATGCAAGGATTTACCCTTGAATTTAATTCTGTTAACGGCCCAGCTACTTCTAGAACTTTAGAACTTAGCTTTAGTGAATCTACTTCTGATGATTTTGATGAAGGATACGACACTAAAAATCTACAGTTAATGCAAGATGATCTTAACCTACTTTTAAATGGTGAATTTTTCACCGCACAAGCTTTCAGTCCTATTACTGAAGAAAAAATAGTTGATCTTGCTTTACAGGCGTCTGGAAGTTACAATTATACTATTGAACTTACCGATATGGAAAATATGGGTAATCAAAATTTAGAATTAAGAGATAATTTAACTAATACAGTATTCGATCTAAGAAGTGGTGAAGCGTATGAGTTTTCATCTGAGAGTGGTTATTTTCCGAATAGATTTCAGATTACATTCAAAACGACAACACTTTCTCAATCTGATTATGAAATTGAAAATCTTGATATTCGTTACGTAAATAATTCGAATACAATATCAATTTCGAACCCTACGAATATCGATGTTAAAGGTGTAGAAGTATTCAATATCTCTGGACAAAGAGTATATACTAATACAACATTATTAAATAACAGTTCTATCAGTTATAATGTAAACAATCTGGTTTCAGGCGTATACATTATAAGATTAGTAACTGAAAGCAACACCTCATTAACCAAAAAGGTATTGGTGAAATAATATAAATTGAAGTCGTTTATGTAGTTTGTAATGACTAGATAAACGACTTCAATCAAAATATAAGGCTAAATGGCGTTTGCTTTTTATCGAATAAATTAAACATTTTATCGATAAAAAATTTGCTTTAACAACTATAAATGATTAGTATTGCATATGTAAGTAAACAGCTAAAGTTTATTTTACAATTTACTCTCCCTCAGCATTTAAAGATCCATTAAACAAAAATCTGAATTAGTATACAAAGTATAATAGTCCCCAAACTATCAGGCTTATGTACAAAACTATACTTATTATTGTTTTCTTAGGTTTCTTTACTACCATCGAAGCCCAGACTAATGCAACAAGTATTCAGTCTAATGTTACTTTTCAATGGAGTGATACTCAAACCGATAGAACTCATCCAGCTACTATAGAAAGCATAACAGTTGGCTCTAACGTCTATTTGAATTTTGGCGTTCCAACGAGTTATGAAATGACCCAGCTTGGACCAAATGGTCATACTATTAATAAGATTTTAGAGAACGGAACTACCGTAGAAAACAGAAGTGATAGTTCTACCTGGAATGCTACGGCACTCGATGCGTTTCAATCCTTAAACCTTAATTACTATTTCGTTGCCAATGGTAATGGAGACAATATATGTGACGATTACGTCAGCGAGGAAACCACTAATTCACAAAGACAAACCTTGTACTATGACGGAGGAATTATTGCCAGTTCTAGCGGTATTATTGCGGTAACCGAAAGAAATGCAAATAACTGTATTCATATTGAATTTTTTGGATATCTAGAAGGGAGTACAACAGAACAGTCTTTGGGTGAAACTTTTGTTAATGAAGCTGGTACTCAATACGGTTTTGGGGGTACAGGAACTGGAGGACCAGATGGTCTTGGAACACCTGGTGCAATAAATCCTCCACCTGCTGGTTCAGATTATTGGTTAAGTGACCGTGTTATTGAAAACAGGGGTACAATTGGTATTGCTTTATTCTATTTAAATAATATTGCACCTAATGGTTCATTAATTACAAAAGCTACAATTACAGCCGCTAGTACAGATAATGGTGATGGCAAACTCTTTATACTTACATTCCCAGATTACGATAAAGACGGCATCAGTGATTTGGATGACGTTGATGATGATAACGATGGTATTTTAGATGTTGAAGAATCTAATGGTATAGATCCGTCCGCAGATCATGATGTTGACGGTATTCCTAATTATCAAGATCCAAACTTCTGTACTTTAAGTAGCGATGGAATCTGTGCAAACCTAGATTATGATTCTGATGGTATCCCTAATCATTTTGACATTGATACAGATAATGACGGAATTCCAGATATCTTAGAATCCCAGACCACCAAAGGCTATTTAGTGCCAGATGAAGATGTAAACAAATCAGGAACTTATATTGGGCTTTGGAGAAACTACGGAACTGGTACGCAACCAATCGATACAGATTCTGACGGAATAACAGATTATTTAGATGATGATAGTGATGCCGATGGCACTCTTGATATTCAAGAAAATGGACAAGGTAATAGCTTATCTGGCGCAGATATAGATCAAGACGGTCTAGATAATAATTTCGATGGCGATACCACTTTTTACGATCCTGACGATAAAATCGAAACTGGTACTATCATAGAACTTGCTGGTATTTATGGTGATGCCGACGGTGACGCAGACTTTGGTGGTGACCTTGATTTTAGGGACCTATTCGACGTAAATCCACCGGCTAATGCATTACTGGATTTCGATGGTGTTGATGACTATTTATCAACTGACAGCTTTATAAACGGACTTAATGAAATTACCATCATGTCGTGGGTGAAAATAGATCCAGCCAATGCTGGTTTATCTAACGCGGTAATTGCTGGTGAAGGTTTAGCAACGAGGATTTATGTTAAAAATGGTAATACATTAACCTTCGGAATAAGAACAACGGCCGGATCAAATAAAAACTTATCTGGTACTACCGTACCTTATAATGAATGGCATCACATCGCTGGAACATTTTCAAACTCTACTGGAGAAATGAAAATTTATGTAGATGGAAAAGAACAAAATAACTTAACTGATAGCAACCTAGTTGGAAGAACTTTAGTTTCATCCGCCAATTGGAATGGAGACTTTGAAGTTGGTCGTATGTCATGGATACTTAGCAACAAGCAATATTTCACTGGTAATATCGACGAAGTAAGAGTATTCGATAGTGCATTGAGCGGAGAACAAATACAACAAATGGTATATCAGGAAATTCAGAATAATGGCGGACTCGTTCAAGGATCAGTTATTCCTAAAGATATTATGGATACTGTAACCAAAGCCAACGTATCGTGGTCAGATCTTATTGCTTACTTCCCAATGACTGATATTCAAAAAAATGAAACAAATGGTATTTCTGATAGTCAACTTGTTCTTAAGCTACACAATATAACTACTGTGCAAGAACAAACCGCACCGATGCCATATATTACGACTTCAGACGGCAGCTGGACTTCCGAAAGCACATGGTTACATGGTGATGTCTGGGATATTGAAGACGCAGCAAACAATAAAGATTGGAGTATCGTTCAAATTGAAAATGATATTACAACATCAAATTCGCATACCAACTTAGGATTAATTATTAGTGATGGTAAATCCTTAACTGTAAATGGTGATAACAAAGTTGAAAATTCATACTATTTAGAATTAAATGGTTCTTTAGAATTAGAGGGAGATTCTCAATTAATTCAAACTGAAAACAGTGATCTGGTAACTTCAGCTTCAGGTAAATTATTAAGATATCAAGAAGGAAATAGCAGTGTATACTGGTATAACTATTGGTCGTCGCCTGTCGGAAGTACTTCGGTATCTACTTTAACCGATAATAACGGATCGTCTAATAACGATAACAACACAGACTTCAATTTAGGAATGCTCAAGCAACCAAATGGTAGTAGTTTTGAATTTACAAATGTCTATCATACAATCGGTAAAATCAGCACCTATTGGTTGTATACCTATAAAAATGGGGTTACTTACGATGATTGGGCGTGGTTAGATACTACAAGTCCGGTTGAACCTGGTGTTGGATATACACAAAAAGGTACAGGCAATCCTGGTGAGCAGCAATACTTGTTTGAAGGTAAACCAAACAATGGAACCATAATTATTCCTGTGGTTGATACAGGAGGAAGTGGGTCCGTACCAGCGGATTCAAAAACAGATTATCTATTAGGGAATCCGTATCCTTCGGCCTTAGATATTCATAAATTTATTGATGACAATATCGGAGTAATTGATGGTACTATTCAGCTTTGGCAACAATGGAGTGGATCATCACATATTCTGAATGAATACAATGGTGGTTATGCCTCAGTTAATAAATTAGGTTCAACAAGAGCCTACCAATTTGTAGGAATTGAAGGTGCAGATAATGGCGAACAAGACGGTACAAAAACACCGACTCGCTACTTGCCAGTTGGACAAGGATTTATGGTTGAAATATTAACCAACGGTGATGTTGTATTTAACAACAGTCAACGTGTATTTATTAAAGAATCTGATGCAGACGGAAGTTATTCTAATGGATCGGTATTTTTTAGAGGACAGCAGAATACTGAATCTGAAAATGACAATGAAGATTCTGATAATGAGGAGCCTCTGATTCAAAAAATACGTCTAGAATTTAATTCAGTTGATGGCCCTCAGACCAAACGTGAACTTTTATTAGGATTTAGCGACATAACCTCGGATGAATTCGACTACGGTTATGACGGAAAAAATACTGAAGTCTATGACGATGATCTTAACTTATTGTTAGACAATGAGAATTATACGCTTCAGGCTTATGGCCCTGTTACACCTGAAAAAATAGTGCCATTAGCACTTAAAGCTAGCGGAACATACAATTATCGTATTAAGCTAACGGAGATTGAGAATTTTTCTGAAGATCAGGATATTTTCATAAGAGATAATCTTACCGATACTTATTATGATCTTAGAAGTGAAGCGCCTTATGAATTTTTATCAGATTCAGGAGAATTCAATGATCGATTAGAAATCGTATTTCAAGAAGAACCAGAAACACTTTCTACGATAGATGATACTATTGAGGACCTCAGCATGTATTATGCGCTTAATCGTAAGAAGTTGGTTGTTCTAAATCCAAACAATATAGAACTCAAACAAATTGCAGTTGTAAATATGCTAGGGCAATCCGTAGTTTCAATCAACAATGTATTTGAAGGCAGCTACAATGAATATAATTTACAAAACCTAACTACAGGTGCATATGTGATTACATTGGTAACCTCATCAAATTCTGTTATCACAAAGAAAATAATCGTAAAGTAATATATTTAAGTTAGTATTTTGAAGGTCATGCATTTCTTGAAATGTGTGGCCTTTTTTCATGGTAAATACAACTAAATACCTATCTTTAGATGTGATTAATTAATAGCTGACACTATTAACTGTATTTTTCAACCCTATTAACTCATAAATCGTGGAAGACCCTAACTTTGAATTTTTGAGATCAAAATTCCATGTCTCAAGGGAAGCTTTTGAGATTTTAAAAAGCCTGTCGTCCTTCAAAAAAATTAAACAAGGTGAGATCTTTGTTGAACAAGGCTCAAAAAGTAACAACATCGCATTTTTAAGCTCTGGTTTAATGAGAGCTTACCTCGTCTTAGAATCGGGTAAGGAGATTACCAAAAACCTATTTACTAACTTTAGTTTTGTAGGCCCTTTTTCTTCGATATTAAAAAACGAAGTGTCTTTATTAACCCATGAGGCTTTAACGGATTCAGTTTTGTATGTGATCAATTTCAAAGGTTTTATTGAACATACAAAAACAAATATTGAATTGAGTAATCTTTACAATAGAATTCTCGAGCATGTTTTTATTCTTTACGAAAAAAAGTATCTAAATCACATGTCATTGAATGCCACTGAACGCTATGAAATTCTAAAACGGCAAATTCCTAATATTGATCATACTATTCCGCAATATCAAATTGCTTCCTATCTCAATATTACCGCAGTTCAGCTGAGCAGAATAAAAAAAGACCTGCAGCATTAACATATGTTAATCAATTAAAACATAAATCAATTTAAATTTACAGTCAAGATTAATTTTACTAACCAAAGATTAGTTAATGGCCCTAACAGAAAAAAGCAAACGGTAGCGTTTGCTTTTTTTTATGATAAAACCTGTCCTTTAGCCAGAAATTGTTAATTTCGCGATTCGAAAAGATTTTTGTTGATATGAGCACAAAGTTCCCTGAATATAAAGGACTTAACTTGCCAAAAGTTGCTGTAGAAATAGGCAATTATTGGGAAGAACATAACATATTCGAAAAAAGTGTATCCACAAGAGAAGGAAAAGCGCCTTATGTGTTTTTTGAAGGCCCACCTTCTGCAAACGGATTGCCTGGGGTACACCATGTTTTAGCACGCGCTATTAAAGATATTTTTCCGCGTTACAAAACCATGAAAGGCTTTCAGGTTAAACGTAAAGCTGGTTGGGATACGCACGGATTACCTGTTGAGCTCGGTGTTGAAAAAGAACTCGGCATCACTAAAGAAGATATTGGTACTAAAATTACCATTGAAGAATACAACGAGGCTTGTAAAAAAGCGGTAATGCGCTATACGGATATCTGGAACGACCTTACTAAAAAAATGGGGTATTGGGTAGATATGGACGATCCATACATTACCTATAAACCCAAATACATGGAATCGGTTTGGTGGTTACTAAAGCAGATCTTCGATAAAAATCTCTTGTATAAAGGGTATACCATTCAACCATATTCGCCAAAAGCGGGTACGGGTTTAAGTTCTCATGAGCTGAATCAACCAGGAACCTATCAAGATGTTACCGATACTACTGTTGTTGCTCAGTTTAAGGCCAAACCAGAATCTTTACCTGAGTTTTTACAAAATGAAGGTGATATTTACTTCTTAGCATGGACGACTACACCTTGGACCCTACCTAGTAATACAGCCCTTACCGTAGGACCAAAGATCGATTATGTATTGGTTGAAACCTATAACCAGTATACCTTCAAACCTATGAATGTAGTTTTAGCTAAGAATTTAGTTGGAAAGCAATTCACAGGGAAATATAATCAGGTTGAATCGAAACCAGAACTCATAGAATTTAAGGAAGGTGATAAAAAGATTCCTTTCTATATCGTGAAGGAATTTAAGGGTAAAGATCTTGTAGGAATCACTTACGAGCAATTACTTAATTATGCCTTACCTAACGATAACCCAGAAAATGCATTTAGAGTTATTTCTGGTGATTTCGTAACTACTGAAGACGGTACTGGAATTGTACATACTGCGCCAACATTTGGTGCCGACGATGCCTTGGTTGCAAAGCAGGCAACTCCAGAAGTACCACCATTATTGGTAAAGGATGCCAATGGAAATTTAGTGCCTCTTGTAGACCTTCAAGGGCGTTTTAGACCAGAAATGGGTGAATTTGCTGGCAAGTATGTTAAGAACGAATATTACAACGATGGTGAAGTACCTGAGAAGTCGGTCGATGTAGAACTAGCCATCAAATTAAAGATAGAAAACAAAGCTTTCAAAGTTGAAAAATACAAGCATAGTTATCCAAACTGTTGGCGAACTGATAAACCTATACTCTACTATCCGTTAGACTCATGGTTTATCAAAGTAACCGATGTTAAAGATCGTATGCACGAACTTAACACCTCCATTAATTGGAAACCAAAATCCACAGGTGAAGGACGTTTTGGAAACTGGCTTGCTAATGCCAACGATTGGAATTTATCACGTTCGCGTTTTTGGGGAATTCCTCTTCCAATTTGGCGCACTGAAGACGGAAAAGAACAACTTTGTATTGGTTCTGTTGAAGAGCTCAAATCGGAAATGACCAAATCAGTGGAAGCTGGTTTTATGTCTGAAGACATTTTTGCTGATTTCGAGGTTGGAAATATGAATGAAGACAACTACGACAAGATCGATCTGCACAAAAACATTGTAGATAAGATTGTTTTAGTATCACCGTCAGGTCAACCAATGAAGCGTGAAAGTGACTTGATCGATGTATGGTTCGATTCGGGTTCTATGCCTTATGCCCAATGGCATTATCCATTCGAAAATAAAGATCTCATAGACGAGAACAAATCCTTCCCGGCAGATTTTATTGCCGAAGGTGTTGATCAAACACGTGGATGGTTTTACACTTTGCATGCTATCGCTACAATGGTATTCGATTCTGTGGCTTATAAAAATGTAGTTTCAAACGGTTTAGTATTAGATAAGAAAGCTCAAAAAATGTCGAAGCGTCTTGGTAACGCTGTCGATCCCTTTGAGACATTGGCCAATCAAGGCGCAGATGCTACCCGTTGGTATATGATCAGTAATGCCAATCCATGGGATAATTTAAAGTTTGACATAGAAGGTGTTGAGGAAGTAAAACGAAAGTTCTTCGGAACCTTGTATAACACTTATTCTTTCTTTTCATTGTATACTAATCTCGATGGGTTTAAGTATTCAGAAGTAGACGTACCTCTTAACGAAAGACCGGAGCTAGATCGTTGGATCCTTTCAGAATTAAATACGCTGATCCAAAAAGTTGATGCTTATTATGCAGACTACGAACCAACGAGAGCAGCACGAGCTATTTCAAACTTTACTCAGGATTATTTAAGTAACTGGTACGTTCGTTTAAGTAGAAGACGTTTCTGGAAAGGTGATTACCAAACCGATAAGATATCGGCATATCAGACGCTTTACACCTGCATGGTTACCATTGCCAAACTTGGTGCGCCGATCGCTCCGTTTTTTATGGATCGTTTGTACTTAGATCTAAATGCAGTTACCAACAAAGAAGCTTTTGAAAGTGTTCATTTAGCTGAATTCCCAGTTGCTGATGCTTCAGCAATCGATAAAGTTTTAGAGCGAAAAATGGAAAACGCCCAAACAATATCATCATTGGTATTGTCGTTGAGAGCAAAAGAAAAGATTAAGGTGCGTCAGCCATTGCAAAAAATTATGATCCCTGTTGATTCTACTCAGCAAAAGAATGAAATTGAAGCAGTTTCCGCCTTAATTAAACACGAAGTGAATATCAAGGAAATTGAGCTTTTAGAGGACGCTTCAGACATATTGGTGAAACAAATCAAACCAAATTTCAAGGTTTTAGGACCAAGGTTTGGCAAAGACATGAAGTTGATTTCTAATACGATAAACGCATTTACCGCCGAAGACATTAAAAAAATCGAGCAAAAAGGCAGTTTAGACGTTGAAATTAACGGAAAAAACATTACATTAGGGTTAGATGACGTTGAGATAACGTCTCAAGATATTGAAGGTTGGCTTGTTGCTAATGAAGGCGCATTAACAGTGGCTTTAGATGTAACCATAACAGAAGAATTAAAAGAAGAAGGTATTGCACGTGAGCTCGTAAACCGTATTCAAAATTTACGTAAGGATTCTGGATTTGAAGTTACTGATCGCATCGATGTTCAACTACAGAATGATAAACAAGTTTCTGCGGCGATTGCTTCTAATGAAGCCTATATCAAGTCAGAAACGCTAACAGAAAATTTAAAATTAATAGATAATTTAAGTGATGGTATAGAGATTGCTTTTGATGAGGTCAATACCAAACTATTTATACAAAAACATTAGAAATGGCATCAGATACAAAAAACAGATATTCAGATAAAGATTTAGAGGCGTTTAGAGTATTAATTCAGGAAAAGATCGACAAAGCTGAGCACGATCTTGAATTAATAAAAAGTGCCTATATGAACGATCATAATAATGGTACTGACGATACATCGCCAACCTTCAAAGCATTCGAAGAAGGAAGTGCTACAATGAGCAAAGAAGCAAATTCGGCATTGGCAATTCGTCAAGAAAAGTTTATCCGTGATCTCAAAAATGCTATGATCAGAATTGAGAATAAAACCTACGGTGTATGCCGTGTAACAGGTAAACTTATCAATCCTGAACGCTTAAAATTAGTACCTCATGCAACCCTTAGCATTGAAGCTAAGAACATGCAGAAATAACATGTGTCCACATAAAATTATAAAGCCTTGGAACTTAAGCTTCAAGGCTTTTTTATTAGTTTTTAGTTTCGGTTTGCACTTCGGAATAGCTCAAAATACACTCAGAAAAGAGCTCGATGCTGCCACCATTGAAACTATTAGTATCAAAGGAAATCAGATCTTTAATATTTTGGTCACAACCTCATCATCTAAAACCATAAGTATAACTTCTACCCTTGATGGCGAATACCAGAACAATTACCAGATCGCCACAAAACAAGAACAGAATGAACTCATTTTGAGTTTAGAGTTTATGTCGTTTGAAGCAATCCCTGATGATAAACGAAATGCTCATAAGGTCATCGCTGCGGAACTTAAGCTCGACATCCCTAAAGATCTCGATCTGAAAATTAAAAGTGATGTTGGTTCGGTAGAGGTTGCTGGACAATACAATTCGCTTTCGATTGAATTATTACAAGGCTTTTGTAATGTAGATGCTCATGCAAAAAATGCCGCTATTAATACAATAGATGGCAATATTGACGTTAAGACAAAAAATGCCTCGGTCACTGCGACTTCAAAAAATGGTAAAGTAGCTATTGAAGATTTAAACACTACAGATTGGCGCTGGAACTTGAGGTCTATAAATGGTGATATCACTGTGATTAAAAAAGAATAATCAATTACATTTGTTCAAAATCTTTACATGTCCCTTAGAAAAGCTTTAATAGTCATCATCCTCATTTTAATAGTCGATCAGATCAGCAAGATCTATATTAAAATGCATTTTGAATTAAATGAGGACATAACCATATTTTCATGGTTTAAGATCGCCTTTGTAGAAAATGATGGTATGGCGTGGGGGACGAAACTTAGTGATTTTGTGTCCTTTATTTCCGATGAATCTGCAAAGCTCATTTTAACCTTATTTAGAATTGTTGCCGTAACCGGAATAGGCATTTGGCTCCTAGATGTTACACGAAAAAAGAAATCAAAAACCCTTGTCTTTGCAATCGCATTAATATTTGCTGGTGCCTTGGGGAATATTATCGACTCCGTTTTTTACGGCGTTTTATTTAGTGATAGTTATATGCAAGTAGCTACCTTTCTACCTGAAGATGGTGGTTATGCTGGAATATTTCATGGCAAGGTCGTTGATATGCTTCATTTTCCTATTTGGAGTGGTGTACTCCCAGAATGGCTGCCCTTTTTCGGCGGGAAATATTTTTCGTTCTTCGATCCCGTATTTAATGTCGCTGATATTGCTATCAGCACTGGGATTGGAATTCTATTGATTTTTAATAAAAAGGCGTTTAAGGATACGCCTAAAACTGAAATATCTGATGAGGTGTCACACAATAATTCAGTTTGATATCCAAAGGCGATGATTCAAATTCAGTTTTTTCAGCCTCAAAAAATGAAAGTCCAATTTTAATAGTGTCTGGTCGACACTCGGCTAAAAATCGATCATAAAACCCTTTACCATAACCTATTCTATGTCCATTTTCATCAAAGGCAAGAAGAGGTACAAAAACTACATCGATCTGTGATGTATTTATTTCAATTCCATCAACTGGTTCAGGAACGTGATACGCATTTTTTTTAATTGTGGTATTATCAGTTAGCAGATAATGCGTCATACTAAGAGTATTGAAATCACTTTTAGAAATGACAATATTTTTATCCTTGCCAGAAAGAATATTCAAGAAGTATTCTGTGTTGATCTCTTTTTGCTCTTCAATCGTTAAGAAGAGATGATAAAAGGACTGATCCCAAATTTGAAGTTGCAATAATTGATTAGAAATGGCAAGGCTAGCATCTTCTATTTCATCAGATGTCATGGCTTGTCTAAGCGCTTTGTATTTATGTCTAAGCTCTGATTTGGTCAATGTTTCAGTCGTGTTGAAATATGAAAAATAGCATCACCTTGATAAATGATCGGTGATTCGTTCACATTAAAAATATAACCGCCATTTGGTGCTTTTACGAAGTGATTAAAACTCCCGTAAGGATCAGTGATATGACCTAAAACATCGCCTTTTTTAACTTGGGTGTTTACTGAAATATTAGACTTAAACATCCCTGAATGGCTAGCTCTAATCCACTTACTTTCTGAAATCTGAATACAATTCTTTTTAGGTTTTGAAGCCTTGAATTTGCTGTTCAGCATTCCTAAATGGTTTAATATGCGCTTTGTACCGTTAACTCCAGTATTTGTAATTGTATTATCGATATGAAAAGACTTTCCGCCTTCAAACAATAACATTGGAATTCCAAGTTTATAGCAAGAATGTCTGAACGATTTATTCAAATTTTTTGAATAATAAATGATGGGCGCTCCGAAGACCTGAGCGAGTTCATCGAGTACAATTTCATTCTTTACAATTCGAATTTGCGCGGCATTGAATCGATCTGCACCACCTGTATGAAAATCTAAAATAAGATCGGCATGAGGTACAATTTCGGTCATGAGTTTGTGTGCTACTCTACTCGCTAACGAGCCACTTTTTCCACCAGGAAATACGCGATTTAGGTCTCGCCCGTCAGGAAACTCACGATCCATATGAATAAACCCAAATACATTGATAACCGGAATACAGATAATAGTACCCTTCTTTGGTTTATTAATGCCCTTTGCAATGATCTGCCTTACGATCTCTACACCATTAACCTCATCACCATGAATACCGGCCGTTATTAAAATCGTTGGTCCAGGTTTTTTAGAACGTTCAATAATTACAGGGACATCAATGGTGTTTTGGGTGTGTAATTTAGCAACATTAAAACTCACCTTGGCACTTTTACCTAGCGCTACTTTTTCGCCAAGTATTTCTAATACTTCTCTTTCACTCATCTATCTTCGGTTACGTTCTACAAAGGTAATAATTGCTCTTGCAATATTTTTTTGTGTAGCGCCTTCAATACCCTCTAAACCTGGTGTAGAATTTACTTCCATAATTAATGGCCCTCGCTGAGATTGTAGCATATCAACACCACAAACAGGCAATTTCAGAGCTCGAGCAGCTTTAATGGCTAGTTTTAATTCATCCTCTGAAAGACGAATAAGATTGGCTTTGCCACCTCTATGTAAATTTGACCGAAACTCGCCTTCTCTTCCCTGCCGCTTCATTGCACCTACTACTTGTCCATCTACAATTAGCGCTCTTAGATCAGCACCTTTAGCTTCTGCTATATATTCTTGTACTAATGCACGTGCCTGTAGGCCATTAAAAGCTTCTAATACAGATTCTGCTGCATTTCTAGATTCTGCTAAAACCACGCCCAAACCTTGAGTTCCTTCTAATAGTTTGATAATTACTGGCGGGCCACCAACATGATTTAATACCTCTTCCACATCACGTGAATAGTTGGTAAACACAGTCTTGGGCATTCCTATTCCGGCTTTAGATAAGCGCTGGAAACTTCGCAGTTTATCCCTACTCCTTAAAATAGCATCTGAAGTAACCGTTGTAAAAACATTCATCATTTCAAACTGACGCACAACAGCACATCCAAAAAAGGTCACTGATGCACCAACTCTAGGAATGATAGCATCTACATAATCGAGATAACGATCCTTGTAATAAATGGTAGGTTTTTCCCTTTCAATAATGATATCGCATTTCAGTGGATCGATAACTTCAATGTCGTGTCCTCTATTTTCACCTTCTTCAACAAGCCGCCTGGTTGAATATAAATTTTCGTTTCGGGAGAGTATAACGATGTTCATTGCTGGGTTTAAAGTGTCTAAAGTTAAAAAGTATTTAAAGTTAGTCAAACTTTTATGTTCGTTAATTAGTTTTACTCAGCCTTAATAATAACTTTAGTCACTCATAACTCTCAACTTATAACTTTAGTCACTTATAACTTATAACTCTGAACTTATAACTTATAACTTACAACTTTTATCTACCTTTGATTTTATGTCAGAAACATCCATCGACGTACAGATAAAAACCTTACCTCATCAGCCAGGCGTGTATCAGTATTTTGATGCCAATGACACTTTAATTTACGTTGGTAAAGCCAAGGATATTAAAAAGCGTGTAAGCAGCTATTTTACCAAGCATCACGACTCTGGAAAAACAAGAGTTTTGGTGAAAAATATTGCCTCTGTTAAGCACATTGTTGTTGAGACTGAAAGCGATGCTCTTCTATTAGAAAATAATCTCATTAAAAAGTATCAGCCTAAGTATAATGTGTTACTAAAGGATGATAAATCGTATCCGTGGATCTGCGTGAAGAAGGAACGCTTCCCTAGGGTATTTTCAACCAGGCGTGTTTTTAAGGATGGCTCTGAATATTTTGGCCCTTATACCAGTATGAAAACTGTGAGAACACTACTAGATCTTATAAAAGGGCTTTATCATTTGCGCACCTGTAATTATGATCTGTCTGAAGCTAAAATTGAAGCAGGAAAGTATAAGGTTTGCTTAGAGTTTCACCTCGGAAATTGCAAAGGCGCTTGTGAAGGCCGGGAGTCTGAAGAAGAATATCACGCCAATATCAAAGCCATCAGGCAGATTCTAAAAGGAAATTTCAAGGATTCATTGCAGCGATTCAGGACTCAAATGAAGGATTACGCCGAGGCCATGCAATTTGAAGATGCTCAGAAGATAAAGGAGAAACTGGAGATTCTAGAGAATTATCAGGCGAAATCTACGGTTGTAAATCCGAAGATCAGTAATGTCGATGTGTTTTCCATTGTTAGCGATGAAACCTATGCTTATATCAATTTCTTGCAGTTAAGCTATGGATCGATCATACGTTCACATACGCTCGAACTCAAAAAGAAACTCCAAGAATCAGACAAAGAATTATTAGAGATCGCCATTACAGAAATAAGACAGCGATTCAATTCTAATTCAAAAGAAATATATGTGCCTTTTGAAGTTGATTTGGGTGAAACTGTAAAAGTTACTATTCCGAAACTTGGGGATAAAAAAAGCATCCTAGATCTCTCGAAGCGCAATGCGATGTACTATCGCATGGATAAATTGAAACAAATTAAGATTGTTGATCCAGATCGCCATGCCAATCGCATTATGGCACAGATGAAGGCCGATCTGCGTTTATCTGAAGAACCAAGACACATTGAATGCTTCGATAATTCTAACATTCAAGGTACCAATCCGGTAGCGGCTTGCGTTGTTTTCAAAAATGGAAAACCCAGCAAAAAAGATTATCGCCATTTTAATATAAAAACGGTTGAAGGTCCCGATGATTTTGCTTCAATGGAAGAAGTAGTTCACAGAAGGTACAAAAGGCTATTGGAGGAAGATCAACCTTTACCTCAGCTTATCATTATTGATGGCGGAAAAGGACAACTGTCTTCGGCCTTAAAAAGTCTTGATCTTCTCGGTTTAAGAGGAAAAATTGCAATAATCGGAATTGCGAAACGTTTAGAAGAATTATTTTATCCAGATGATCCAATTCCATTATATTTAAACAAGAAAAGCGAAACGCTGAAAATCATTCAACAATTGCGAAATGAAGCGCATCGTTTTGGTATTGAGCACCATAGAAATCGAAGAAGTAAAAGTGCGCTTACAACAGAATTAGAAAATATCCCAGGTGTTGGAGAGCAAACGATAATCGATCTCATGAAGGAATTTAAAACTGTAAAACGCATTGCCAATGCCAAACTCGATGAACTTGAAGCTGTCGTTGGTGTTTCACGCGCTAATAAAGTATATAATTACTATCATAAAGAATAATTTTGAAGCTGTCCCAAACATATCGCCTAAAGTGCAAATTCATATTGCAGCTGATTATTCTTTGTGTCTTCATATTTAATATTTCAAATTTACACGCTCAGAAAGAGGAACAACCAAAAGTAGGATTAGTGCTCAGTGGTGGCGGTGCTAAAGGTTTTGCTCATATTGGAGCCCTCAAGGTAATTGATAGCTTAGGCATAAAAATAGATTATGTTGCGGGCACAAGTATGGGCGCTATTATTGGTTCTCTATATGCAACTGGCTATTCTGGCAAACAGCTCGAAGAATTATTCAATATTATTGACTTCAATGAACTGATTAATGATGAATTTCCTAGGTCGTCCAAACCATTTTACGAACGAGAAAACGCTGAGAAATACGCCGTAAGCCTTCCTTTTGATAACTTCAAAATAAATTTACCTTCAGGTTTGTCTCGGGGGCAGAATGTTTACAATTTATTGTATCAATTGATGATTCCTGTTAGTGAGATCAGAGATTTTGAGCAACTGCCTATCCCTTTTTTCTGTATTGCTACCAATATCGAAACCGGAGAATCCGTAGTAATGGACAAAGGCAGCCTACCAGAAGCTGTTACAGCTAGCGGTGCACTACCGTCTTTATTTCAACCTGTAACTATAGACGACACCATTTATCTCGATGGTGGCGTTACCAACAATTTCCCTGTGGAAGAGCTTCGTGCCAAAGGCATGGACATTATTATTGGTGTAGATGTTCAGGATGCGCTTAAAGATCGTGAGTCTTTAAAATCTGCACCCGAGATATTAGTTCAGATTAATAATTTCCGAACGATAAATGCCATGAAAAGTAAGGTGTCGCTGACCGATATTTATATCAAACCAGACATCACCAACTTTTCGGTGATCTCCTTCGATGAAGGACGCGATATTATTGCCAACGGCGAAGCAGCAGCAAGGTCAAACATGATGCAACTTATTGAGGTAAAAAATCAACAGAACGAACCACCAACAAGATCAATACTTCAAATTCAAGATAGTTTGAAGATCAATGCCATTAATATAAGTGGTAATGAAAGATATACCCGATCTTATCTCCTTGGAAAACTCAAATTCAAAAATGGCGAATATATTAGCTATTCAGATTTTAAAGAGGGCATTAATAATCTCATTGCCACCAATAATTTTGAAACATTTCGATATAGATTAGAACCAAGTAAGAGCAATTCAGGTCATAATTTAGTCGGCGACATTAGAGAGTCTGAGGCTTCTACTTTCTTAAAACTTGGCGTTCATTATGATGGCTTATACAAAAGTGCCGCTTTGGCAAACATCACAAAAAAGCGCTTACTATTCAATAATGACATTGCTTCTTTAGACGTGATTTTGGGTGATAATTCAAGATTTAATTTTGATTACTTCATCGACAAAGGTTTCTATTTGAGCATTGGTATTAAATCGCGCTTCAATCAATTCAATAAAAATGTGAATCCTTTACTAGCATTGGAAGAAGGTTCGCCTTTGCTTTCTGGATTAAACAAAATCGATGTAGAGCTAACGGATTTTACAAATCAGATCTATGTTCAAACTATATTTAGAAGAGATTTCGCATTGCGACTTGGTGCAGAGCATAAACGCTTAAAAATAACTTCGGAAACCATAATTGACGACGATCAGGAAGATGAATTTACCTTCGATAATACAGACTATTTCAGTGTATTTGGTAATCTAGTTTTTGATGATTACGACAATCCATATTTTCCAAAATCCGGTTTCTACTTCAACGGAGATTTTCATTTGTACCTTAATGCTTCCGATTTTAATGCAGACTTCGAGCAATTCTCTATTGCTAAGGCAGATATTGGTTATGCCTTTAGTTTTTCAGATCGAGTTGCACTTAAAACCGAAACAAGTGGCGGTTTTAAAATAGGAGATAATTCTACAACGGCACTCGGGTTTGGTCTTGGAGGTTATGGCAATAACTTTATAAATAATTTTCATTCGTTTTACGGCTATGATTATTTAGAGCTATCTGGTGACAGTTTTGTGAAAGCCACATTTACGCTCGATTATGAAATATTCAAAAAACATCATATTCTATTAGCGGCCAACTATGCGAACATTGAAGATCGAATTTTTGAATCAGGCGAATGGTTTACCTCGCCAGATTATAGCGGATATGCCGTGGGTTATTCTCTGGAAACATTCTTAGGTCCGCTTGAAGGCAAATACACCTACTCTCCAGATACTGGAAGGTCTTACTGGTTTTTTAATCTAGGATTTTGGTTTTAGGCTAAAATTTTTCAACTTTGTGTCACTATGGAACCATTTTGGGCAGATATTAAACTTCATTTACACTTCCTGATTAAAAGGAATCCTGAGTAGTGGTGCGCACTTATTCTTTTCACAACAAGAATTACCCCTTTTTTTGTAACTTTAAAACAGTATAGATACACACGAATTTATCGCAATGTATCTTCAAATTTAAACCCTTAAAATATGCCTTTTTATCATAAATTAGGGAACATCCCACCAAAACGCCATACGCAATTCAAAAAGCCTAATGGTGACTTTTATTACGAGCAATTATTTGGAACTATTGGTTTTGATGGCATGTCCACCAATAGTTACCACGAGCAACGACCAACTCAGGTGAAATCTATTAACAAACAGTATAGTGTAGCACCAAAAGTCGCAAAGGCCAATAATATGCAATCGTACCGTTTTCATGGATTTAAAGTAAAGCCTGAAAATGACTATTTAGACAGCAGAAAGATCGTTTTAACCAATAGCGATTGTAACATTATATTGGCTGCACCTAAGCAATCTACAGAAGACTATTTTTACAAAAATACCGATGCCGATGAATTGATCTTTATCCATAAAGGCTCTGGTAAATTAAGAACCCATCTCGGAAATTTAGATTTTAAATACGGTGATTATTTGCTAGTACCACGCGGTATCATTTATAAAATGGACTTCGACACGGAGGATAACCGATTATTCATTGTTGAGTCTTATCGACCTATCTACACACCAAAACGTTATCGCAATTGGTTTGGCCAACTTTTAGAACATTCTCCATTTTGCGAGCGCGATCTAAGGCAACCTCATGAACTAGAAACCTATAATGAGTCAGGTGATTTTCTTATCAAAATTAAAAAGCAAGACGAGATTATTGAAATGGTCTATGCCTCACATCCTTTTGATGTTGTAGGATATGATGGTTATAATTATCCATATGCCTTTTCTATTCATGATTTTGAACCCATAACAGGACGTGTGCACCAACCGCCGCCAGTGCATCAAACCTTTGAAACAGATGCCTTTGTGGTATGCAGCTTTGTACCTAGACTCTACGATTATCATCCATTAGCAGTGCCTGCGCCTTACAATCACAGCAATATTGATAGTGACGAAGTATTGTATTACGTTGATGGTGATTTTATGAGTAGAAATGATATCGATGCAGGTCATATTTCTTTACATCCTGCAGGAATTCCACACGGACCGCATCCTGGAGCTATGGAGCGCAGTATTGGAAAAGTGAAAACCGATGAATTAGCCGTAATGGTAGATACATTCAAACCCCTGAAGGTCACTGAAGAAGCACTTAAAATAGCTGACGAAGATTACTTTAAATCTTGGTTAGAATAAACATAAATCAATATAAAAATTAAAAAAATTAGTCAATGAGCTAATTAGAAAATGAGCGAATAATGAAATTTTCGAATAGTGAGAAATATCAAAACAATCCCATCTTAAAAGAGACTTTTGAGTTTTCACTTTTGATTGTTCAATATTCCGAACTTTTGGAAGCTAATAGAAAGTTTGTTGTTGCTAAACAATTGATTCGCTCAGGAACATCGATCGGAGCTAATGTAAAAGAAGCTCAAAATGCCGAAAGTAAAGCTGATTTCATTCATAAAATGAAAATAGCCTTGAAAGAGGCAGATGAAACAGAGTATTGGTTATTTCTTTGTGAAAGCCTCGAGGCATACCCAGACACTAATGAATTAATCAACAAATTAAATACGATAATTAAAATATTAAACAAAATCATTAGCAGTTCGTATAAATAATTATCTCATCTGCTAATTTTCTAATTCACTAATTATGAAAGAAGTAAAATCCGTTAATTACGGTTTAGAAAAAATATTTGAAGGAGCACAAGATTTCCTCCCACTTTTAGGAACAGATTATGTTGAACTTTACGTAGGTAATGCCAAGCAATCTGCACATTTTTATAAGACAGCATTTGGATTTCAATCATATGCCTATAAAGGATTAGAAACAGGGTCTAAAGATCATGTTAGTTATGTTTTGAAACAAGACAAGATCCGCTTAGTCCTTACTACACCTTTAAATAGTCAGTCACCCATTAACGATCATATTGTTAAGCATGGTGATGGTGTGAAGGTTATTGCTCTATGGGTAGATGACGCCCGAAAGTCTTACGAAGAAACCACGAAACGCGGTGCAAAATCCTACATGGAACCTGTTGTAGAAAAGGATGAATTCGGCGAAGTCGTTAGAGCAGGTATCTACACCTACGGAGAAACTGTACACATGTTTGTTGAACGTAAAAATTACGATGGCATTTTTATGCCTGGTTTCGTAGAATGGAACAGCGAATACAATCCAGAATCGGTAGGCCTAAAATACATCGACCATATGGTTGGTAATGTTGGCTGGGGACAAATGAATACCTGGGTAAAATGGTACGAAGAGGTTATGGGCTTTGTGAATTTCCTTTCTTTCGATGACAAGCAAATTCATACAGAATATTCAGCCTTAATGAGTAAAGTGATGAGTAATGGCAATGGCCGAATTAAATTTCCAATAAATGAGCCAGCAAAAGCAGCAAAAAAATCACAGATCGAAGAGTATTTAGATTTTTATGAAGGGTCAGGAGTTCAGCATATCGCTGTAGCAACAGATGATATCATTAAGACGGTATCACAATTAAAAGCACGAGGTGTAGAATTTTTACCTCCGCCACCACAAGCATATTACGATATGATCCCAGAGCGCTTAGGTGTTCATATGGAAATGATGAAAGAGGATATTACTGAACTTCAGAAGTTATCAATACTAGTTGACGCAGACGAAGAAGGCTATCTGCTTCAAATATTTACCAAACCTGTTGAAGACCGACCAACGTTATTCTTCGAAATAATTCAGCGTATGGGCGCACAAGGTTTTGGTGCTGGTAATTTCAAAGCTTTATTTGAATCGATTGAACGCGAGCAGGCCAAGAGAGGTACTTTATAAAATTAAAGCGCGTTTAGATCCCTACTTCTAAACGCGCTGATAAAAAACCAACTCTAAAATTTATTACACAAAAACAAATTGCTATTTCAGTGTTTTGGTTTGTACTACAAATACATCGAGTATCTTAGAAAATGTGAGCATTTATCGAAAAAAAATTTAGAACAACTAATGTTTTTGACTGTTTTTCAGGCTTTTAGTAGATTTGGAACAGTAATTGTATTTAAGAGAATAGTAACATTGTTTTTACGTTACATTAATTAAATTTACGGACTAAAGGATATGAAATATTTATTGACCATATTAATTTTCTTAGTCGGCCTAAAAGCTCCTAATCTTCAAAAAGAAACTGCCTTTCAATCGGGAGAGTGGTTTAAATTTAAGATGAGCTATAGTGGTTGGCTTAAAGCTGGAGAAGCAACCCTCAAAGTTGAAGAGAAAAAACTTAAAGGTAAACCTGTTTACCATGTAGTTGGTAAGGGTAAAACTACGGGTGCTGTTAATCTATTCTTTAAGGTTAGAGATCGCTATGAAAGTTATTTTGATCGCGAAACAGGAGTTCCTTATAAATTTATAAGAAAAATTGACGAAGGTGGTCATACCAAAGATATTGAGATAGAATTTGATCAACAGCAGCAAAAGGCCATTGTCAATAATAAAAAGCATAAAAAAGTAAAAACATTTGCTACTGAGAAAGATGTACAAGATATGGTTTCTATGTACTATTATCTCAGAAACAGTATTGACGTTTCAACCTTAAAAAAAGGAGACGAAATAACAACCAATATGTTTTTTGATGAAGAAAATTACGGATTCAAATTAAAGTACTTGGGCAAAGAAACGATTAAGGTAGATATTAATGGTTCTCGCGTTAAAGTGAAGTCACTAAAATTTAGACCCTATGTTATGGCGGGCCGTGTTTTTAAGGAAGAAGAAAGTTTAACATTATGGGTTAGTGCAGATAAAAACCGAATTCCATTAAAGATAAAGGCAGATCTTGCTGTAGGGTCACTACGCGCAGATTTGGTTCAGTTTAAGGGATTAAAGCATTACTTTCCAATTATATTTGATAATTAATTTATGTCAGACCAACCAAATTACGACGACATTATTAAAGCACTTCAGGAGAAGTATAACAACATAGACCAAGATACAGACGACCATTTATACGGCTTGCTATATAGCAAGCCGATTACGTATTGGGACTATATACAAACTGATGCGCTTCTAAATCTTCAGATTCAGCGTACAACTTTGCCAGATGAAATGGTATTCATTGCCTATCATCAGATCAACGAACTGATCTTTAAAATGATTCTCTGGGAGATTTCACAAGTAGCCGAAAAAGAAAATTTAGATGTGGTCTTTTTTGAAAGCAAAATAATGCGAATAAGTCGCTATTTTGATATGCTTACAACCTCGTTCAATATTATGCGTGAAGGCATGGAGGTTGAACAGTACATGAAGTTTCGTTATACACTTACGCCGGCTAGTGGATTTCAAAGCGCGCAATACAGGTTTATTGAATTTGCCTCTACGGAATTGATCAATCTCATCGATTACAGATTTAGAGCAAATATTGATAGAAATACGCCTTATACACATGCATTTGAGCATTTGTATTGGCAAGCCGCTGGAAAAGATCATAAAACAGGTGAAAAATCCACACTTTTGGTTAATTTTGAAGCGCGTTACAAAGACGAGTTCTTAAGATTTATGGAAATGTATAATACCAAGAATCTCTGGACACGCTTTAAAGAATTACCAAAAGAAGATCAGCAGGATAAAGATTTGGTAAAAGCTATGCGCCATTTTGATTATACAGTTAACGTAACCTGGGTGATGGCCCACTATAATGCCGCCAAGCATTACATAGATAGTGGAATTGGAGATGGTGAAGCTACTGGAGGAAGCGATTGGAAAAAATACATGCATCCTAAATATCAAAGGCGAATTTTCTTTCCAGATTTATGGACAGAAGAAGAATTAGAAAATTGGGGAAATAACATATAATTAGCAGCATTAATGCACATAAAACGATTAATAGCAGTTAGCGTTTTTATAGCACTTTTTATGGCTTGCAACGAAGACAAGTCTTCCGAAGAGCCTAAAGAAGATCTGGCAGAACAAGTCGAAAAAGAAAAAATTATCGAATTTGGTTTTGACCAAAGTCTGTACGAGTTTAAACGCGATACTATTAAGAAAGGTGACACTTTCGGGATTATTCTAGAACGCCACAACATTGGTTATCCTAAGATTTTTCAAATTGCTGAGAAGGCCAAAGATACTTTCGATATAGCAACAAAGCTTCAGGTTGGTAAACCATATACGCTTCTCTATTCAAAAGAAAACGCCAACGATAGCATTCAAAAACCAACGACATTTATATATCAGCAGAATCTAGAGGACTATGTTGTTATCGATTTCAAAGATTCAATCCAGGCCTATACCAAAACTAAACCTATAACCTATGTCGAAAAAACTGCGACAGGTATTATTGAAAACAACATATCGGAAACATTAGAAAAGCAAGGATTAAGTCAGGTCCTAGCTTACAAAATGGCCGATGATATTTATGCTTGGACCATCGATTTTAGAAGACTCATGCCAGGCGATCGTTTCAAGGTTATTTATACAGATAAGTATATCAACGACAGCATTTACGCTGGTGTTCATGATGTAAAAGCAGCTTATTTTGAACATAATGGCGACTCGCTTTACGCCTTTCAATTTGAAACAGATTCTATAAAAGGCATTCAGGATTATTTTAACGAAAAAGCTAAAAATTTACGTCGTGCATTTTTGAAAATGCCTGTGAAGTTTGGCAGATTATCATCACGCTACAACCTTAAAAGACGCATCGCTTATTATGGCAATAGAGTAAGACCACATAAAGGCACTGATTTTGCCGCACCGGTGGGTACACCAATTATGGCTACTGCTAACGGTACAGTTATAGAATCTACCCGTCGTGGAGGTAATGGCAAATACGTGAAAATAAGGCACAATGCCACGTATAGCACACAGTACTTGCATATGAAAGCCCAAAATGTGAAAAAGGGACAATATGTGAAGCAAGGTGATATTATCGGATGGGTTGGTATGACAGGGAATACCGCCGGCCCACATGTTTGCTACAGGTTTTGGAAAAACGGTAAGCAGGTGGATCCTTTCAAACAAAAACTACCAGAAGCTGAACCTATTTCAGATAGTCTTAAGGTGAAATACCTAGATTATATCAAACCGATTAAAAAGCGACTCGACGAAATTTTCTTTATTGAAACACAAGCTAAAGAAACCGAAAATACAATAACCGAAGATCCTATTACAGACATACAATAATGGCACTTAAATCTATAGATCCAACCACAACAGATTCCTGGAACAAATTACAAGCACATTTTGAAACCATAAAAGATACACATCTTAAAGACTTTTTTGGTGCCAACCCCAATAGAGCCGCAGAACTAACTTTAAATTGGGATGATTTTTATGTAGATTTTTCCAAAAACCGAATAACTCAAGACACTTTAAGATTACTAATTGAACTAGCTAATGAAGTTGATCTTAAGGATGCCATTACAAAGTATTTTGAAGGCGATATCATAAATGCTACAGAAGGTCGGGCAGTGCTTCATACCGCTTTACGTGCACCAATATCTTCCGAAGTATTTGTTGATGGTGAAAACGTTATTCCGGGGGTTACTGGGGTAAAACAAAAGATCAAAGATTTTACAGAATCTATAGTTTCCGGAAATCATAAAGGTTTTACTGGCAAGTCGATTACCGATATCGTTAATATAGGTATTGGCGGATCAGATCTTGGTCCTGCTATGGTTGTAGATTCCTTACAGTTTTACAAAAATCATCTCAATACTCATTTTGTGAGTAACGTTGATGGAGATCATTACAATGAGATCATTAAAAATCTTAATCCGGAAACCACACTTTTTGTCATTGTTTCAAAGACTTTCACAACTCAAGAAACTCTGTCTAACGCCAATTCTATTCGTTCTTGGTTTTTAAAATCACTACCACAAGAAGCTGTATCTAAGCATTTTGTTGCTGTTTCTACAAATATTGAAAGTGTAAAAGCCTTCGGTATTGATGAAAACAATATTTTCCCAATGAAGGATTGGGTAGGTGGTCGTTTTTCGTTGTGGAGTGCAGTTGGACTTTCCATCAGCTTATCTATAGGCTACGATAATTTTGAAAGCTTATTGAATGGTGCCCATCAAATGGATGAGCATTTCAAAAATGAAGATTTTGAAAAGAATATTCCTGTGGTTTCAGCATTGTTGACCATCTGGTATAATAACTTTTTTAAGGCTGAAAGCGAAGCAATAATACCTTATACACAATACCTCAATCAGTTTGCCACCTATTTACAACAAGGTATTATGGAAAGTAATGGTAAGTATGTTGACAGAGCAGGAAATCTTGTAAACTACCAAACCGGAACAATCATTTGGGGTGAACCAGGCACCAATTCGCAACATGCCTTTTTTCAATTGATTCATCAAGGCACAAAATTAATCCCAGCTGATTTTATTGGATTTATTGAATGTCTTCATGGCGATACAGAGCATCATCATAAGTTGATGTCTAATTATTTTGCACAGACTGAAGCACTAATGAATGGAAAGACAGAAGCCGAAGTATTAGACGAATTTAGTGGCCAGTCCATATCTGAAGCGGAAGTAAACAAACTATTACCATTTAAAATTTTTCAAGGTAACAAACCAACAACTTCAATACTAATAAAAAGACTTACACCCGAAAGTTTAGGAAAGCTCATTGCAATGTATGAACATAAAATATTTGTTCAAGGGATTGTATGGAATATCTTCAGTTATGATCAATTTGGTGTGGAATTAGGCAAACAACTTGCAAAAACCATTCTAAAGGAGTTGAATTCTGAATCGAGCACTGGATCTCATGATGCTTCAACTCAAAATCTTATCAATTTTTATAAAAATAATTGAACGGAATTGTTAAAAATTCTCACAAAAAACAGGTATTTCTTCCTTATTTAGATTCATATTTAATAAGCAATTTTCTTAAATTTCTTAACATTTAGTTAATATTATAACCACAAGGTTACGTAATTTTGCCCCAACAAAAGAAACCAATTAACTAAAGTTTGTATGAAAAAATTTTACAATTTTTTATTAGTAGCTGTTGTGATGCTATTCACTACAGTTACTTTTGCTCAGGCTACTATTACTGGTAAGGTTATTGACGCAGAAACAACCTCACCATTACCTGGAGCAAACGTAGCAGTAAAAGGTACTTCTGATGGTGCCACTGCTGATTTTGATGGTAACTTTACAATTACCACAAGTTCTTCTTCTGGAGAAATCGTTATTTCATATGTAGGTTTTAAGCCTATTTCAATTGCATTTAATGGCGACACAAACGTTGGAACTATTAGCCTAAGCCCTGATAGTTTAGACGAAGTTGTTATTGTAGGTTCTGGAGTAATTGACCTTGCAGAGGATAGAAGAACTCCTGTGGCTGTATCTACCATTAGACGTGACGAAATCCAATTGAAAGGTGTTGGTAACGTTGAGGTTACTGAAATTATGAAAAACACACCTTCAGTATTCGTATCACCTGGCGGTGGTGGTTTTGGTGACAGTGCTTTATTTGTGCGTGGTTTTGATGATACCAATACAGCGGTATTATTAAACGGTCAGCCAATCAACGCTCAGGAAGATGGTAGAGTATTCTGGTCTAACTGGCAAGGTGTTTCTGATATTGCGAATGCAATTCAGGTACAGCGTGGTCTTGGTGCTTCAAAATTAGCTATATCATCTGTAGGTGGTACAGTTAACATTGTAATGAAGGCTGCCGAAAAAGGTAAAGGTGGATCTGTTCGTTTCTTATCTGGTAACGATAGTTACTTTAAGACTACTGCAGAATACAACACTGGTGTAAACGACAAAGGATGGGCATTCTCATTCTTAATAGACCACTGGCAAGCACACAGAAGTTGGGCGCGCGGTACTTTTGGTCAGGGTCAAAACTACTTCTTTGCTGTTGGATACAAACCAAACGACAGACACCAATTTAACTTCTTAATCACTGGTGCACCACAGTACCATGGACAACGTTGGTCACAAAGTGAAGAAACTATTGAAAACGATCCAAAATTTAACCAACACTGGGGATTCACAAGTGACGCGGTTAACGGACAGTACACTTCAGATATCGATTCTGAAAGACGTAACTTCTACCACAAACCGGTTATGAACCTTAACTGGGACTGGACAATAAGTGATGTTTCAAGTTTATCTACTGTTCTATACGCCTCTTGGGGTCGTGGTGGTGGAACTGGACCTCGCGGTGATCGGATTAGAACAGCTGATGGTCAGTTAGATTATTTCGCAATTGAGCAAGCCAACGAAGCTATTGGTGTTGGTGGATTTGATAGTGCTGAAACTGGTTACATCAGAAGAGGTTCTATGAACAATCACTCATGGTACGGAATTGTATCTAACTTCAATACTGAATTAAATGATAACTTATCATTTAACGTGGGTACAGATTTAAGATACTACGAAGGTGATCACTTTAGACAAATTATTGACCTTTACGGTTTAGATGGTTGGGCTGAAGACGGTGTAACTTACACTGATACTTTTGAAGCAGACCCTTGGGCAGCTTTATTTGATTTCGCCGATGAAAACCAAAGAATCGATTATGACTACTCTGAAACTATTACTTACCAAGGATTATTCTCTCAGTTAGAATACTCTAATGATAAGTTCTCAACTTTCATTCAAGGTGCGGTTTCTAACCAGTCTTACGTGAGAGAAGGAAGACACATTTCTTATTCTGATGAAGATAGAGGTGAGTCTGATAAATTAAATAAAATAGGTTTCAACCTTAAAGGTGGTGTAGCATACGCAATCAATGATGCTAACAAATTCTTCTTCAATGCAGGATACTACTCAAGACAACCATTCTTAGATAACGTTTTTGAAAACATCAGACGTTCTAATGCATTGGTAAGTCCTGAAGTTGACAACGAAGATATCACTGGATTTGAAGCTGGTTATGAGTTTAAAATTGGTGATAATTTCACTGCTGTAGCTAACTTCTACCACACACAGTGGGAAAACAGAGTTGTGCTTCAAGGTGGAGGAATTAATGACAACGGAACTCCAAATGACACATCTGATGATTTTGAAGTTAGTAACTTCCAAAGAGGTGTAAACCAAACGCACATTGGTGCTGAACTTGATTTCATCTTCACACCTACAAGCTGGTTAAGAATTAATGGATTCTTCTCTGCTGGTAGCTGGAAATTTGATGGAGAAAGTAGCTTCGACGAATTCAATATTGATACTGGTGAATTAGTAAGTTCTGCTGATGGTATTAATAGAGATGGTATTAGTGTTCCTGGTGTTGCTCAAACAACAGCTGGTCTTAATGCTAGAGCTAACATTATTTCAGGTCTTTCTGCTGATGGTGGTTTCAAATATTATGGAAACAGCTATAAGCACGATGGTGGTTCATTACAGACAATGAATATCGGTACAATCGATGATTTCGTATTAGCTGATTTTGGTCTTACTTATAACTACACTTTAGGTAATGGCGATAGATTAACGTTTAGAGGAAACGTCTTCAACGTATTCGATAACATCGTTATTAGTAACACTGACCGTTTTGGATTCTTTAATACAGACGGTAGAACGTTTAACGTAAGTGCAAGATATAGTTTCTAATCTCTTAGAAACATTCAATAAAAAAAGCAGCCGTAATGGCTGCTTTTTTTATTTCATATAATATATTTCAAAAAGTACATTAGTTCTGCCAGCGTACAGATTCCATAAGGCGCTTAATATCTTTTTTAAGATACTCTGATGCAGGGTATATTGAATCGTAATTCGGTTTAGCATAAAAATATAATGACCCACTTAAGAAATGATTTAAACTATCAGTAACATAAAACTGAGACTGTGAAGCGGCATCACCACCAATTTCATAAAACATTCCATATACCTTATTATCTCCATCTTCATAGGGCTTATAAGATATCTCATCTGCCTTAATAGTGTGCTTTTGAGTGAGATTCTGTGCATCGCGAAGTAAGCTGTCTAAATTATCGTTTTTAACTGCTTTATACGACAAATATATTGTTGCTTTCAATGAAGGGTATTTTACATCTACACCTTTTGTTTCTCCCGATGTTTTCACTTTTGAGATACGATCAGATAAGACGTTCTTTTCAAAAGTAAATGGAAGAGGCAGAACTGCTTTCTTATACTTGGCATCAGGATAATCTAATCTTAAGTATCCTTTAGGTTTTGGAAGTGGATCATCGGCACAACCCACCATGAATAAACTCAGTATTGGAATTAAAATACGCTTCATACGTCTGTATTCAAAAGAGTAACCTTTATTTGTTTTATTCGTTTTCGTTCAAGTGCTTCAATAGTAAAAACGTATTTTTTGAAATTTATTTTACTTCCAATTCTTGGAAATCCACCTGAAATCTCTAGAACAAAACCCGCTAATGTTTCAGCTTCACCTTTTCGACTTTCGAAATGCTCCGCTTCTTCATCTTCGATATCAATTATTTTGTAAACATCCTTTAAAGGTGTTTTACCTTCAAAACTGTAATTGTTGTCATCGAGCTTGGTGTAAATGAGATCATCGTCGTCGTACTCGTCGCTAATATCACCTACGATCTCTTCAATAACATCTTCAAGAGAAACCAATCCGGAAGTACCACCATACTCATCTACAACCACCGCTAAATGCACCTTTTTAGTTTGAAACTCTTCCATAAGGTCATCGAGCTTTTTGTTTTCAGGTACAAAAAATGGTTCTCTAATTATATCGGGCCAATTAAATGTTTTTTTATTTAGGTGTGGAAGAAGATCTTTCACATAAAGAACACCTTTTATGGTATCTATATTCTCTTCATATACAGGAATTCGGGAATAGCCATGCTCCACAATTTCCTCTAAAATATTACTAAATTTCGCTTCAATATTTATGGCAAAAATATCCATTCTTGGACGCATCACCTGCTTAGTGTCTGTATTTCCGAAGGATACAATACCCTGCAGTAACTTTTGCTCCTCTTGGGTTGTATCGTTGTCATCTGTTAGCTCTAAAGCTTGAGACAACTGATCAACACTTAGATTGGATCGTTTTTTTCCAAATCTGTTTTCAATGAATTGCGTTCCATAACGCATTGGTAAACTGATAGGTGAAAAAACAACATCGAGAACCTTCAGCGGTCTAGCCATAAAGGATGAAAATTTCACACTGTTACGACTCGCATATATTTTCGGAATGATCTCTCCAAATAACAAGATTATGAAGGTCGCTGAAACAACTTCTAAAAGAAACCGCACCAATGGTTTTGTGATATTTGCAAAAAGGGTTTCGCCAATGTAAGCGAATAGAAGAACTATCGCTATATTAATAAAGTTATTAGCCACTAAAATTGTAGCCAAAAGTTTTTTTGGTCGCTCTAATAAGGACGCCACGATCAACATTGCGGCCGACTTTTTCTCAACACCTTCGTCAATATTGGCTTTTGTTAAAGAAAATAGAGCCACCTCAGCCCCAGAAATTAGCGCAGAACATACCAGCAGTAATAAGAGCAATACTACACTTGTAATAAATGAGGTATTAGAAACTAATAAATTCGAAAATAAAAGCGAGGGCTCAGGATCCAAGATGCAATGCTATTAAATTAAAATGGGAGATCATCATTGTCAGCTTCTGGCACAACACTGTTTTGAGTAGGTTGCTGTGGTTGAGCTGGTTGATAGTTTGCAGAAGGTTGACCTTGCTGTTGTTCGTTCTTATTGGTTAAGAATGTAAAGTCTGTACACTGAATCTCTGTAGAATAGCGTTCCATACCTTTATCGTCTGTCCATTTTCTGGTTTTAATTCTACCTTCAATGTAAACTTTATCTCCTTTACTGAGATACTTTTCACAAATTTCAGCAGCTTTATTTCTCACCACTATATTGTGCCATTCGGTATTAGAAACGCGTTCATTTGTCGTTTTGTTGGTGTATGTTTCGTTAGTTGCCAAAGGAAATCTACCTACACAATTCTTATCATCGAAATAATGCATTTTTACTTCATCTCCCAAATGCCCAATTAGCATTACTTTATTTAACGTTCCTGACATATTACAATTGATTTAGCCTACAAAGTTAGTTAATTTGAAATGTTTACTTTAAAATTAATAAAAAATTGTGAGTTCTTAAACCCTATCAAAATTAAAGGTACTTATAAAGTCGCTTATCAATACTGGTGCGGGATAACGCTCTAAATCTTTAATCGGAATTGCTCCTTTTGGCAGTTCCCCTAACTCAATGATCCAAAACTTTGTGTGTAGATGTTGATGCGATAATTTATGAATCTTGTCTTCTACATTGTAAAGTGAATATTCAAAATTAGAATCAGCCGGAATTATTTCTTTAATATTCAACTGGTGAAACTCCGCGTCCGATATGCTTTTCTCAGATTCAATTAACGGAAACTGATAGAGATTTTGCCAAATTCCTTTTCCGGTGCGCTTCTCTAAAAGGGTATTCTTATGTTTATCAATACATACCAAAAAATTGAAATACTTAGTGGTAACCTTAGTCTTTTTCAATTTTACTGGTAATTGATCAATTTTTTGCTTCTGAAAAGCTACACAGCCTTTACTTAATGGACAAACAATACAGTAGGGGTTTTTGGGCTTGCACTGCGTAGCACCAAATTCCATAATAGCTTGATTAAAAACAGCGGGCTGCTCTTTATCGATCAGTGAGGTCGCTAATGCCTTAAATTCTTTAATCCCTGAGCTTGAATTTATTGGTGTATCAATTCCGAAGAAACGCGACAAAACACGATAGACATTACCATCTACTACGGCAGCAACCTCATTAAAAGCTATTGAAGCAATGGCACTTGCTGTATAATCACCTACTCCTTTTAATTTAATGAGCTCCTTATAATTATCTGGAAAAATACCGTCTAATTCAAAAGCTATATACTTTGCAGTGGTGTGTAAATTGCGCGCTCTCGAATAATAACCTAGACCTTGCCAAAGTTTTAAGACCGCCTCTTCTGAAGCATTGGCAAGATCAAAAATACTCGGGAATTTCGTAACAAAAGCTTCATAATAAGGTAACCCTTGCCTAACTTGGGTCTGCTGTAAAATGATCTCTGAAAGCCAAATGTAATAAGGATTTTGAGTTTCACGCCATGGTAACGCCCTCTTGTTCTCTGAATACCAATTAATTAGCGTATTGCTAAAATTCATCCTTTCATTTTCAATTTTTCACAAAATTAAATCTTTATATTGTTAAATTTTAATTAATTACGCTTGAAATATTGAAATTAAATTACATATATTTGCATCCCTTAGAATTTATAGTAACCCTAAAACTAATAACAATGACAAAAGCCGATTTAGTAGCTAAGATATCTGACAAATTAGGAATGGAGAAAGGTGATGTTCAAGCTACAGTAGAAACCTTTATGGAAGAAGTAAAATCATCACTAGAAAGTGGAGATAATGTTTATTTAAGAGGTTTCGGAAGTTTCATTATTAAAACGAGAGCTGAAAAAACAGGTCGTAACATTTCAAAAAATACTACGATTAAAATTCCAGCTCACAACATACCAGCTTTTAAGCCAGCTAAAGTGTTTTTAGAAGGTGTAAAATCTAATGTTGAAGTTAACTAAGACTTTAAAAAAATATTAATTAAAAAAAGCATTATTAATTATGCCAAGTGGTAAAAAACGAAAAAGACACAAGGTAGCGACGCATAAGCGTAAAAAACGTAGACGCGCTAATCGTCACAAAAAGAAATAAGCTGGGAAAAAGTAGTTTTTAGACTACTTTTTTCAGTTTTAAAAAAACGTTCTTTGATATAAAATTAGATATACAATTTGTATATGATAATTTGTTGGATTTTCCGATTTACATCGGAATCCTGTGTCAAATAATTTAGTAAAATCCATCCCGACAATTTTCGTCGAGATTTAAATTAACATCATGAACAAGGAATTAATCGTAAGATCGAGTTCAGATATTGTTGATTTTGCACTATTAAAAGATGGAAAACTTATTGAATTACATAAAGATGAGGAGGATAACAACTTTGCTGTAGGCGATATTTTCATTGCCAAGATCCGCAAAGTAATTCCTGGATTAAACGCCGCATTTGTAAATGTAGGTTACGAAAAAGATGGTTTTTTACACTATCATGATCTGGGACCAAAATTACCTTCACTTTTAAAATTCATTAAACGTGTAAGCACAGGGAAATTAAGAGACTATAGACTCAAAGACTTTCCATTTGAAAAAGATTTAGATAAGCATGGCGCAATTGCCAATGCCTTAAAATCGAATCAATCAATTTTAGTACAAGTAGTAAAAGAGCCTATTTCCACAAAAGGACCGCGCATTAGTTCAGAATTGTCTATCGCCGGAAGATACATCGTTTTGGTTCCGTTTTCTAACCGTATTTCAATTTCGCAAAAAATTGAATCTCAAGAAGAAAAAGACCGCCTAAAACGACTAGTTAAAAGTATTACTCCTAAAGGATTTGGCGTTATTATTCGTACCGTAGCTGAAGGCAAGAAAGTTGCCGAGCTCGACAGTGATTTACAGAACTTGCTGGCAAGATGGACAGCAATGTGTAAAAAGTTGTACAAAGCCCATCATCCTACGAAAGTACTTGGTGAAATGAACAAAGCATCCTCAATTTTGAGAGATATTTTTAACGATTCATTCTCTGGTATCGTGGTAGATGATGAAGAATTGTACATACAAGTAAAAGATTATGTGCAGCAAATTGCACCCAAAAAAGAGTCTATTGTAAAGTATTATAAAAACGGTATTCCGATTTTTGAAAAATATGGCATCGAACGCCAAATCAAAACATCGTTTGGAAAAACCGTTTCTATGGCTAAAGGCGCTTACCTGGTTATAGAACATACCGAAGCTATGCATGTTATTGATGTAAATAGCGGTAACCGTTCTAACAAAGAAAAAAGTCAGGAAGACACCGCCTTAGAGGTGAACCTCATCTCTGCTACCGAAATTGCCAGACAACTGCGACTGCGTGATATGGGTGGTATTATAGTTATCGATTTTATCGATATGGGGAAAGCCGAAAACCGAAAAAAACTTTACAATCATCTCCGCGACGAGATGAAAGACGACAAAGCAAAACACAAAATATTGCCGCCGAGTAAGTTTGGTTTAGTGCAGATTACCAGACAGCGCGTAAGGCCAGAACGCAATATTAAAACCAAGGAAGAGAATCCTAATCTTGTTGGTGGTGACGAAATTGAAGCACCAATAAAAGTGGTACAGCGTATCAAACAAGATTTAGATAGAGTTCTTAAAAAAGACTATAAAAAGATTACTTTAAATGCACATCCTTTTATAGCAGCCTTTCTAACCAAAGGGTATCCATCAATCCGTACAAAGTGGTTCTTTGAACACAAGAAATGGATTAAAGTCTTACCTCGAGATGCTTACACTTATCTTGAATATCATTTTTTTGATAAAGATGGTAATGAAATCAAATAATATCTATTAAAAAAGCCCAATTGAAATATTCAATTGGGCTTTTTGTTTTATTACGATCTAAATCATGGCGCCGGATTAGGAATTTCGGCATGCACCTTATTGATTTCGTTCATCACCTCTTTAGACAATGAAATATTAATACTGTCAATATTCTCTTCAAGTTGTTTTAGATTGGTTGCACCTATAATATTACTAGTTAAAAATGGGCGTTCATTAACAAAAGCTAAAGCCATCTGCGCTAAGGTCATGCCATTATCTTCTGCAATTTTTAAATAACGCTTCGTCGCTTCAGTAGCTTGCTCTCCACTGTATCTTGCAAATCGTGGGAACAACTTCAAACGTGCATTATCAGCTGCTGTTCCTTTAATATACTTACCAGATAATACGCCAAAAGCCATTGGTGAATAGGCTAAAAGTCCAATATTTTCTCTATGAGAAATTTCAGCAAGTGCACCTTCAAAAGGTCTACATAATAATGAATATGCATTTTGTATAGTGATCATTCTCGGCAGATTATTATACTTCGCTTCTTCGAGATAACGCATGGTTCCCCAAGCACCTTCATTAGAAATACCAACATGTCTAATTTTACCAGACTTGATGATTTCGTCGAGATTATGAAGAATTTCATTAAAGTTATCTTCCCACGGATCATTTGGATTCGGCACATAATCGCGCACCCCAAACATTGGTGTGTTTCGTTCTGGCCAATGCAATTGGTACAGATCAATATAATCGGTTTGTAATCGTTTTAAGCTGTTGTCTACAGCTTCATTCAGCGCAGATTTGCTGAAACCTGTAGTTCTAATATGGGCGGTATAATCGCCCGGACCAGCAATTTTGGTGGCCAAGATCACTTTGTCTCTATTACCAGTTTTTGTAAACCAATTTCCTATAATACGTTCCGTATCTGCATAGGTTTCTGCTGTGGCAGGAACGGGATACAATTCAGCAACATCAAAAAAATTGACACCTTTATCTAGTGCCATATCCATTTGTGCAAAGCCTTCATCTTGGGTATTCTGGTTGCCCCAGGTCATCGTTCCGAGGCATATTTTACTAACCTTAATATCAGTGTTAGGCAGTGTGGTGTATTTCATCAATTACAGTTGTTTTACGGCTTCTAACTCTACTTTGAGCTCTTGAAACATCGTCATTATACTACTAAGTTTTAACTCTTTTTCGTCGTACTCTTGGGTATTAATACAGCATGTAAATTCCCAAAGCTCTAAGATACTGGTTTTAGAGACCAAATACGGTTTATACAATTTATTATCTGAACTTAGCAATAGATTCTGACTATTGTCTTCTTGCAGGTAGATCCGCTTGTAAACCAACCCGTCATCTTTGGTAAGCACAACATAGGTTCTGCCATCTCTAATATCGTTAATATCTTCCACAAATTTGGCTACCACAAAGGCACCATCTTTAACCGGTAACATGGAGTCACCTTTAATAGGAAAGGCTCTATGTGTTCCTGTCGGAAGAAAGGGTAACTTAATCTTCTGAAGCTGTTCTATGTATTCAGGATCGTCATAACCCGATAAATACCCAGCCGAGGCTTTCGCCGGAATAATCTCAATAAGATCTTCATTATTCTCATTAACGGTAATAGGAAACAACACACGCTTATTCCCTACTTCTATAAACGAAGTATCTTTCGCTTTCCGTAAATCTTTTCGAACTAAAATATCTATAGGAATATTAAAATAATTTGACAGATCGATCAGTCGTTCTATTGGCGGTTCGCTTCGTCCTTCTTCATAAGAACCTACCATGGAGCGTGTCCAGCCCAAATCATCCGCAAAGTGCTCTTGCGATAGTTTTCTTAATGTCCTGAGGTGCTTAATATTAATTTGAATGGGTTTCATGGGATTTCAAATTTAACAGTATTTGCTACAAATATAAGCAATATAAACTACAATATGTAGCTAATTTTGTTTTCCCATGTATTTAAACTGCCACACATATTACAGCCTACGATATGGCACTATAAAACCCGAGCAATTGCTTGCTATTGCTTCAGAAAATGGCGTACAGACCTTAGCGCTAACAGACATTAATACCACCTCTGCCTGCTTAGATATTGTACGGCTTTCCAAAAAATATAAAGTAAAACCTATCCTTGGTGTCGATTTTAGAAACAAGGCGCAGCAAGAGTTTATTCTTATTGCTAAAAACAACCAGGGTTTTCAAAATATAAACGATTATCTCTCTACGTTTCTTCATGATCAGAATTTGAAAATCCCAGAACGCCCCGATGTTGATCTAGAACATTGTTTTGTGGTTTATCCTTATCAAAAGGGTAAAAATTTCAAGCTAAAAGCAAATGAATTTTTAGGCATCACGCCTCGAGATCTCAATCAGCTGAAATTTTCAAAATGGAACAAACACAGAGAGAAATTAGTGGTGCTTAAAACTGTATCGTTTCAAAATAAAAAAGGCTTCAACACACATCGCCTGCTGCGCGCTATAGACAACAACACACTTTTAAGCAAACTTCCAAAATCTGAAGAGGGCAACGAAAACGATTTGATGCTACCTTATAATGAATTGTGCGATCTGTATTCAGAATTTCCGGGGCTTATTCGTACCACAGAACGGCTTATGGCAGATTGTTCTATTAGTTTTGATTTTGAAAATACCACCCCAAAAAATCAGAAGACTTTTACCGACAGTGAAACTTCAGACTACAAGCTATTAGAGCAACTCACCTACCAAGGGATTCCGTATCGCTACGGTGATGCTGTTGATGATAAGATTTATAAACGCATCGAAAAAGAGCTCAATATCATCAAACAAAAAGGCTTTGTCTCTTACTTTCTGATCAACTGGAAACTCTTAGAATACGCCCGTAGTAAAGACTACTTCTATGTGGGACGCGGTAGTGGCGCCAATAGTATTATTGCTTATTTACTGAGAATAACCGATGTAGATCCTATAGAACTCGACCTATATTTTGAACGTTTTATTAATCTGTTTCGGCAAAATCCACCCGATTTCGATATTGATTTTTCGTGGAAAGATCGCGATGATATAACTCATTTTATTTTCAATACTTTTAAGCATACCGCACTTTTAACCGTTTACAATACCTTTAAATTTAGGGCTTCGGTGAGAGAACTGGGTAAAGTCTTCGGATTACCAAAGTCTGAAATGGATCTGCTTACCCAAGGTAAGTTCGACGTTAATAAGCTCGACAGGCTATCCCTGCTAGTCCTGAAATACAGTCGCTATATTGAAGGGTTCCCAAATTACCTGGGCGTTCATGCTGGTGGTATTCTAATTTCTGAAAAACCTATTCACTACTACGGTGCTACATTTGTACCTCCAAAAGGATTTGCTACTACGCAGTTTGATATGGTTGCTGCAGAAGATATTGGCCTGTACAAATTCGATATTTTAAGCCAGCGTGGCTTAGGAAAGATCAAAGATACCGTCGACATTGTGGCCTATAATCATCCTCATCAGCCCAGACTCGATATTCATGATATTAAGCGCTTTAAAAAAGATGAACGTATAAAATATCTGCTCAAAAATGCAAAAGCCATTGGCTGCTTTTATGTAGAATCGCCTGCAATGCGCATGCTTTTAAAAAAACTACAAGTCGATAATTATTTGGGGTTAGTAGCGGCAAGCTCAGTAATTCGTCCTGGCGTGTCTAAAAGTGGTATGATGCGTCAGTACATTCTGCGCTATCGCTTTCCTGAAAAACGCAAAGATGCGCATCCTGTACTTGCCGAACTTATGCCAGATACCTATGGCGTTATGGTCTATCAGGAAGATGTTATTAAGGTGGCACATTACTTTGGCGGTCTCACTCTTGGTGAAGCCGATATGCTGCGTCGTGGTATGTCTGGTAAATTTAGATCTAGGGCAGAATTTCTGAAGGTAAAACAACAATTTTTCGACAATTGCGAAAAAGATGGTAAACCTTACGAATTTGTGGCAGACGTGTGGCGACAGATCGAAAGCTTTGCGGGCTATGCTTTTGCCAAAGGACATTCGGCGTCTTATGCTGTAGAAAGCTATCAGAGTTTATTTCTGAAAGCTTATTATCCGTTGGAATATATGACGGCTACCATCAATAATTTTGGTGGTTTTTACCGAACAGAACTCTATGTTCATGAAGCCAGAATGCATGGCGGAAAAATTGAAACACCCTGTATCAATCAATCTTATAAGCAAGCTATAATTAAGGGCAAAGCTATCTTTTTAGGCTTTATGTTTTTGCAATCTATAGAGTCCAAAATCATAGATCGTATCCTCAGTGAAAGAGATCTGAATGGCACCTTCAAATCGCTTGATGATTTTATAGAACGCGTGCCTATTTCAATAGAACAGATTACCATTTTAATTAAGATCAATGCCTTCAGATTTACCAGAGTGAATAAGCGCGAACTGCTATGGGAAGCCCATTTAAAGATCAGTAAAACGGTGGTGCAAGAACATATTATGACCCTATTCAAAACTGAAAAGATCAACTATAAAACACCTCAGCTATCAAGCACAGATCTAGAAAACGCTTTTGACGAAATTGAGCTGTTAGGTTTTCCGTTGTGCAACCCATTTCATCTCTTGGAAAATCCCTTTCCGGGGAACTTACGTGCCAAACATTTGCCTGCTTATAAGAATAAGTTTGTGCGTATTAAAGGCTATTTGGTAACAACCAAAAACACCAGCACCTCTAATGGTAAGCGAATGTATTTCGGAACGTTTTTAGATTACGACGGCGACTTTATAGATACGGTTCATTTTCCACCTATTGCCGCCAAATATCCTTTTAGAGGAAGAGGTGTTTACGAAATTACTGGGAAGGTGATGATAGAATTCGATTGTGTTTCTATTGAAGTTTCCAAGTTTGAACGCTTAGCCGTCATTGAAGATCCGCGCTATGCCGTGAAATCACTAAACCCTACATTTCAACGAAAGAAAAGTTTTAAAGATTTGAAAGCACAACATGACTAATAACCGCGCTATAGTACATATGGATCTAGACACTTTTTTTGTGTCGTGCGAACGTTTACTAGACAGTAGGCTCGTAGGCAAACCTGTACTTATTGGTGGTACAGGCGACAGAGGTGTTGTAGCCTCTTGCAGCTACGAAGCCCGGACATTTGGTGTGCATTCCGCTATGCCAATGCGTATGGCACGGCAACTCTGCCCAGAGGCAATTGTACTCAGAGGTAACTCTGGTATTTATACCAAGTTTTCACAAAGTGTTACAGATGTTATCAAGGAAACCGTTCCGCTTTACGAAAAAACATCGATCGATGAGTTTTATATCGACCTTACTGGTATGGATAAGTTCTTTGGTTGCCACAAGCTGGCTTCAGAATTACGTCAGCGTATCATCAAGGAAACAGGATTACCTATTTCATTTGGCTTGTCGCTAAACAAAACGGTTTCAAAAATAGCAACAGGCGAAGCCAAACCTAACAACGAAATACGGATTCCGACAGGGACAGAAAAGCCATTTCTGGCACCATTATCGGTTAAAAAAATTCCTATGGTTGGTAATGTAACATACAAAGCGCTATGCGATTTGGGAGTTAAGCGCATCCAGACCGTGCAAGAAATGCCCATGGAATTAATGCATAAAGTGTTGGGTAAAAACGGGCTTTCCATTTGGAAAAAAGCTAATGGCATAGATAACAGTCCTGTGATTCAATACCACGAACGCAAGTCGATCTCTACTGAACGCACCTTCGGGCAAGACACTACAAATATTCATAAGCTCAAAGGCTTGGTAATTGCCATGGCCGAAAATTTGGCTTATCAACTGCGACGTGGCAACAAGTTAACGGCTTGTGTGACTTTTAAAATTCGTTATTCTGATTTTCAAACCTATACGCAGCAGCAACGCATTCCTTATAGTGCTATGGATCATACTATTATTCCTGTGGTGCTCGGACTGTTCAAAAAACTGTACAACCGTAGATTGTTAGTCCGGCTTATTGGTGTAAAATTTAGTCATTTGGTAGAAGGTGGTCACCAGATCAATCTCTTCGAAGACAACGAAATGCACCTCAATTTAGCACAGGCTATGGATAAAATGCGCGAACGTTATGGCGACCGTGCGGTGATGTGTGCAGCAGGTATGGAAGCTAAAACCATTAGCCGTTGGAATCCTTTTACCGGTGAGCCTCCGCCACTGTTAGCCAATAGGCATCAATAGCTGAAAAATTAGTACTTTTAGGTATGTGTTATTCTACCGCATTACGCAAACAACGGGAGCAGATTGAAAAAAAACTGAGAGACCGGATCAACTCAACATTTCATCCTGAAATACAATTTGAGCCCTATTTTCATCTCAACGGATTTACACACGGCAATTTGCAGATCATTAAAATGGACGAACCTGAAACCATTTACAATGCCAGCTGGGGATTGGTGCCCGACTGGGCTAATCACAATCCCGAGGCATTCCTTAAAAAGAGTAACACTTTGAATGCACGTGGCGAAAGTATTTTTGAAAAAGCCTCGTTTAGAGATAGCGCTGAGGATAAACGCTGCTTAATTTTAGCCGACGGTTTCTTTGAACCTCATCACGAAAATGGTGTTGCCATTCCCTATTTCTGTTACCAGCCAACGGAGGTAGATAAAGATGGGCAATTATTTCTGTTTGCCGGATTATATAACGAGTTAGATAAGGACCACTACACAGCTACCATACTCACTACAGAAGCCAATGAGTTCTTTGCAGAAGTTCATAATAAACGCAAGCGCATGCCACTAGTTTTAGACCAACATTATTATGAGGACTGGTTAGATCATGGAATGAGCGAGCAAGAACTCAATGAAATTATTGCCACCGGAATGAGTTCTATTCCTTTTAAAGCGCATCCCGTAAGCAGAGATCTTTATAAAAAAGGCATTGACACCAATCGCCCTTATATTGTTGAAGAAGTACAAAAAGATACTTTATTCTGAAATTGGTTTTACCTGCCTTTGTATCTTTGGCAAATGCTACCAAAAAAACTCCAAAAAAAACTCGAAGAACGGAAAGCGAATAACGCTTTCAGGCAACTTGGTAGTACGCATGCACGAGTTGATTTTTCATCAAATGATTATTTAGGCTTTTCAAATTCTGAAGGCATTTTTAACGCTGCACATCAATATTTGATTGATCATAATCTATTGGAAAATGGTGCCACAGGTTCCCGTCTTTTGTCAGGAAATCATACGTTATACTCTGAAATTGAAACTGAACTATGTAATTATCACCAAAGTGAAGCTGCTTTAATTTGTAATTCAGGGTATGATGCCAATATCGGACTTTTGTCATCTGTACCGCAACGCGGCGACATTATTTTATACGATGAATTGGTTCATGCTTCCATTAGGGATGGTATCCAAATGAGTAATGCCAAAGCCTATAAATTCAAACATAATGATCTTGAAGATCTAGAAATTAAGTGCCAGGCTCAATGGAGTGATAAGCATAAAGATTCTGAAATATATATCGTTACCGAATCTGTGTTTTCAATGGATGGTGACACGCCAGACTTAATCCGTTTGGCTAAATTCAGTAAGAAGAATGATGCTCGACTTATAATTGACGAAGCCCATGCCGTTGGTGTGTTTAATTTTGGTTTAGTTCAAGAAATGGGTATAGAAAAAGATGTATTCGCCCGAATTATAACATTTGGAAAGGCATTGGGAAGTCATGGTGCTGCCATTTTGGGTGCTACCGATTTGAAAAATTATCTCGTAAATTTTTCACGCCCTTTTATTTATACCACAGCGCTTCCACCACATACTTTAGCTACAGTAAAAATGGCTTATAAAACTCTGAAAGCTTCAGATGAACCACAAAAGCTTCATGCAAATATTGAATTTTTCAAAAGGCAAATTGAACTTCAAAACCTTTCAAAATTATTTATTGAGAGTCAATCAGCTATCCACTGTTGTATTATTTCAGGAAATGAAATTGTAAAAGAGGTCGCCCTTCAACTTCAAAATAATGGGTTCGATGTAAAGCCCATTTTATCTCCAACTGTTCCAGCGGGAACCGAACGTCTAAGATTCTGTTTACATAGTTATAATTCTGAAGCTGAAATTTCGGAAGTCTTGCGTCTGTTAGCTACCTTTGTAAAATCATCTTAATAATGTTCAGCTCGACCACTTTAAGTCGTAAATAGATTATGAGTGAGACTTTCGTCACTGTTGCTAGATTTCAATATTCATCCGAGGCCCAAATTGTAAAAGGGAGGCTCGAAGCTGATGGTATCGAAGTATTTCTTAGAGACAATATTACCATAGATACTGATCCTCTGGTGAGTAATGCTATTGGTGGTGTGAAATTGAAAGTCCGCGCAGAAGACGAAAAGGAAGCAAAAAAAATCCTAAGATCTATAAAGGTTTATGCTGTTGATGACGAAGGCAATCCAATTAGGTGTCCAAATTGTAATAAACAGGAAGTTGAGATGTATTCTTCAATTGATAGTTTGAAGGCCTTTTTATCATTTATAATTGGAGTGCTAACGACAACCTTGCCTTTTCATGCGCGCTATAAATACGTCTGTGAAAACTGTAAAACCGAATTTCCTATAAAATGAAGACCTATTTTGTAACTGGAATATCGACTGATGTCGGAAAAACGATTGCATCTGCCATTTTGGTTGAAGCTTTAAATGCCGATTACTTTAAACCTGTTCAGGCCGGAGACCTCGACAACAGCGATACGCATAAAGTACAGCGGTTGGTTTCTAATTCGAAGTCTGTTTTTCATCCCAATAGCTATGCGCTCAAAACACCTATGAGTCCGCATGGTGCGGCTGAAATAGATGGACTTCAGATCGACACAAAGCAAATCAAACGGCCAATAACTAAAAATAATCTTGTAATAGAAGGTGCTGGTGGTTTGTTAGTGCCATTGAATGATTCAGAAACTATTTTGGATCTTATTCAACCTTCAGATAAAGTTATCGTGGTATCGCGTCATTATTTAGGAAGTATCAATCACAGCCTATTAACCATTAAGGCTCTACAGAATAAGGGTTTTGATGTTTCTTTGGTTTACAGTGGCGATGAACACCCGTCAACAGAATCGATTATTGAAAAAATGACAGGCGTTAAGGTGATTGGTAGAATTAATAATGAGCCCTATTTTGATCAGAATGTCATCACGGAATATGCCCATAAGTTTAAAGAAAAATTAAAATAACAAATACCAATTATAGATATTTTCTTGGTATAAAGAATAATTAGAAATCAATGCTACGCATTGAACATTGAAATGCAGAATATAAAATTCAAATCGTTAAAAATTTTTGAAGCCTTGGAAAAAATTTAGATTTGAATTTTGGTTTTCATTCTGAATGAAGAATGAAAAATTCCTTATTTCAATTTGATTTTTTGGTTCGTTTTGTATCAAGACAAAATGAACTATTTAAAATTAAAAAATGAAATGCTGAAACACATTCAGCACGACAAGAAAAACATGAGTTTAAAAGACCGCGATAAAAAACACCTCTGGCATCCGCTAAAACAACACCAAACACATCCTGATAGTTTGGCGATCGTAAAAGCAAAAGGATGCATACTTACCGACGAAGACGGCAACGATTATATTGATGCCATCTCATCCTGGTATACGAGCATGTTTGGGCATTGTCATCCTTACATTACAAATAAGGTTAGCCAGCAAATGCAGCAGCTCGATCAGATTATGTTCAGTGATTTTACTCATGAACCTGCTGTTAAACTTTCAGAAGCACTAATAGACATCCTACCTGAAGGGCAAAACCGAATTTTCTTCAATGACAACGGTTCTACAGCCGTGGAAGCTGCTATTAAAATGGCGCTACAATATTACTTTAATAAGGGTGAAAAACGCAGCACTTTTATTGCTTTTGAAAACGGATTTCATGGTGATACCTTCGGAGCGATGTCGGTTTCTGGATTGTCGGTGTATAATGGCCCTTTTGAAAATTTCCTGATGAAAATCCATCGGATTCCTGTACCCGACGGAAAGAATACTTCAGAAATATTATCAAAGATTGAGAGGATTATTTCTTCTGAATCGATTGCCGGATTTGTATATGAACCCTTGGTGCAAGGTGCCGCAGGAATGAAAATTCATAGTGCGGAAGGGCTTAATGACATTCTGAAATTCTTCAAAAAACACAACATCTTAACTATTGCTGATGAAGTGATGACTGGCTTTGGTAAAACGGGGAAGAATTTTGCATCGGAATATATAGACACAAAACCAGATATTATTTGTCTGAGCAAAGCACTTACAGCTGGTTTGGTTCCTATGGCAATTACCTCTTGTACGGAAGCTATCTATAAGGCGTTTCTTGGCGATACTATTGGTAAGGGTTTTATGCATTGCCATACCTATTCTGCAAATCCGGTTGCCTGTGCCGCAGCTTTAGCCACGATCGATCTGCTACAATCAGAAGAGATTCAGAAGAACATTAGGCACATTTCAGAATCTCATAAAATGTTTCAAAAGAAAATAGAAGAACACCCAAAAGTAAAATCAGTTCGAAATCTTGGGGTTATACTTGCCATTGACCTCAACACCACTGCTAATCGCTACGGTGATCTTCGCGATAAACTATTGGCCTTCTTCATGGAAAATGGTGTGTTTTTAAGACCGCTAGGGAACACAATTTATATTCAGCCACCTTATGTAATTAAGGATGAGGAATTACACAAAATTTACGACGTGATCCAAGACGCCTTACTCACCCTCTAAATCCTCCTCTAAAAGATTGATCTTTTCTTTAGTATCTTTAAGTTGAACATAGAGCGCATTGTAATCCTAATCACCATAATCTTTTGTCGCTATTACAACAATTCTTGCTTCACCTTTTGGGCCCTTGATTGGAATTCTAAAATTTGTTTCACCGTCATCACCATTCAGACTAATATTTCCCTGCATAATTCCATCGCTTTCAATAGGTTCTCCTAGCAAATCAATAACTTCTTCATTAGAAATAGTTTGTTCCATGGCATATTTATAAGGGGTTGAAGAAGTAAACATTTTAGTTACTCCAAAGATGAGACTTCCAAAAAATACAACGGCTATGATAATTAGCGTAAGACATCCGCCACCAACTAGCCAGCACCAATTTCGGGCAAACCAACTTTTTTGTCATTGTTCTTACATTTTTTTGATCGGTTTTAATAACTAAGTAATTCAATCATTGAATATGTTATAAATTAATGATAAAATGAATAAAGTTCATTTCAAAAATAGCCTTTAAACACTACTTTTGTTTCAAACAAAATATCCATTGAATCAACCCATTTCTATAACGGCAATTGCTTCCATTTCTCCCTTAGGAAATTCTAATGAGATGATCTGGAATAATTACCTGTCTAACGCGCATTTCTTCAGCTTAAAAGAAGGAAAGTTAGTGGCTCAAATACCTTCTGAAATAAAGGATCAAATTCGAGAACTTAGAACATCGAATGCTAAATACAAACAACTCGATGATACCGTATTGTTTGCCATTTTTGCTGCGCGAAATGCCACTAAAGCTGCAGGTTGGAATTCTGATTCTAACTTCGGAATTAATATCGGTTCGTCTCGTGGTGCCACTTCCTTATTTGAAAAATACCACGAGCGTTTTTTAGAAAAGCAAAAGGCTGAAACATTAAGTTCACCAACCACAACTTTAGGTAATATCTCGTCCTGGGTAGCACACGATTTGCAATCTCAAGGCCCAGAGATTTCGCATTCTATAACCTGCTCCACAGCTTTGCACGCTTTGCTAAACGGAATTGCCTGGCTCAATGCTGGGATGTGCGATAAATTTTTGGTCGGCGGAAGTGAAGCACCGTTAACACCATTCACTATTGCGCAAATGCAAGCCTTGAAAATTTATGCTCGAGGAACAAATACTTCAGATAATTTTCCATGCAAAGCTTTAGATCTTCAAAAAACCGAAAACACCATGATCCTTTCTGAGGCAGCTGCTATGGCCTGTTTAGAAAAGGGTATTCAGGATAATGCATTGGCTCAAATAATTGGTATAGGTTATGGCACCGAACTCTTAGAACATAATGCTTCTTTGTCTACAAATGCCGAATGTTTTCAACGTTCTATGGCGATGGCGCTTGGTGATACAAATCCTGATGAAATTGATGTCATCATCACACATACTCCGGGCACCATTAAAGGCGATTTAGCAGAATATAATGCGATTAAAGCGATTTTTTGTAACAAAATTCCTGCTTTGACTACTAACAAAATACAAGTGGGTCACAGTCTTGGAGCATCCGGAATGCTCAGCCTTGAAATGGCCGTACTTATGCTTAACCATCAAATGTTTATTGACATTCCTTATTTGGATCAACCGATTCCAAAAAAGATTTCAAAAATAATGATTAATGCCGTCGGATTTGGTGGTAATGCTGTGTCTGTTATTCTCTCAAAATGATTTAATTTAGAAGAGAATTTAGTGTTTAACCGTTAATTCCAATATTATGTTAGACTGGTTTTCAAATTTAGAATTACTACCCAAAATTTATTGGTCAGTAGCTTTAGTAGGTTCTTTAGTATTTGTCGTTGTAATGATCATGGCTTTTGTCGGTGGTGATGCCGACGATTTAGGCGATGTAGATTCTGATATCGATAGTGATGCGGGAGCCGGATTTCAGTTTATCAGTTTCAAAAATTTAGTAGGCTTTTTCACAATTTTTGGCTGGAGTGGTATCGCATGTCTCGACGCCGGATTATCAAAACCACTAACCATTGTAATCTCAATTGCATGTGGATTATTAATGATGGTCATTATGGCAACCATGTTTTATTTCATAAGTAAATTGAGCGATAGTGGTACACTAAATTATGATAATGCCCTCGACGCTGTTGGTGAAGTTTATTTAACCATTGGTGCCGATCGCAGTAGCATGGGAAAAGTTAGTGTAAATGTTCAAGGAACTGTGAGAGAACTCGATGCCTTAACCGATTCATTAACAGAATTAAAATCGGGCACTATTATTAAGGTTGTTGATGTCACTTCAAACGGAATTCTCATTGTAGACCACACCCGAAAACCAATAGAACCCACAGCTCAAACTAAAGAATTAGAAGAAGGTGGAGATCACTTACTTAGTAACGAATAAAATATAAATCAATAAAAATTAATCTTTAAACCTTAAAATCATGAATTTACTTATTCAACCAGACTTAGAGGGTTTCGGAGGACCAATGCTCCTCATATTTGTCGCCCTTTTTATAGTTCTCACTTTAATCATTTTAATTAAACGCTACAAACGTTGTCCGTCAGACCGAATTCTTGTAGTCTATGGTAAAGTTGGTGGTGGAAAGTCTGCTAAATGTATTCATGGTGGTGCAGCTTTTATCATGCCAGTAATTCAAGATTATGAATATTTAGACCTTACACCAATCTCTATCGAGGTCAATCTGGTTAATGCCTTATCAAAACAGAACATTCGTGTTAATGTTCCGTCGCGATTCACTATTGGTGTTTCTACAGAGCCTGGTGTAATGCAAAATGCTGCTGAGCGTTTGTTAGGTCTTGGATTACAAGATATTCAAGAGTTAGCAAAAGAGATCATCTTCGGACAATTACGTTTGGTTGTTGCTTCAATGGATATTGAGGAAATTAACTCGGATCGCGATAAATTCTTAACCAATATCTCGCAGTCGGTAGAATCAGAATTAAAGAAAGTTGGTCTTAAATTGATCAACGTAAACATAACCGATATTGTAGACGAATCTGGTTATATCGAAGCACTTGGTAAAGAAGCTGCAGCGCACGCTATCAACGCCGCTCGTAAATCGGTTGCTGAGAAAAACAGAGATGGTGCCATTGGTGAAGCTAATGCGGTACAAGATGAAAAAACACAAGTAGCTGCTGCAAATGCTAAAGCTGTTGAAGGTGAAAATACCGCGAAAATTTCGGTGGCAAATTCAGACTCTCTGCGTCGTCAGCGCGAAGCTGAAGCTGAGCGCGTGGCTATTGCTTCTGAAAAAGTTCAGGCTGCAAAAGCTTTGGAAGAGTCTTATGCTGCTGAGCAACAAGCGGAGGTTGCCAGAGCTGAACGCGAAAGATCATCTCAAATGGCAGACGTTATCGTTCCTACAGAAATCGCTAAAAAGAAAGCTGAGATCGATGCTGAAGCCGAAGCCGAGCGTATAAGAAGACGCGCAAGAGGTGAGGCGGATGCGATTTTATTCAAAGCACAAGCAGAAGCAAAAGGTTTATATGAAGTCTTAACCAAGCAAGCTGCTGGTTTAGATGAGATCGTGAAAGCAGCTGGTAACAATTCAAAAGATGCTGTTCTTCTATTAATCGCCGATAAATTACCTGAGTTAGTTAAAACTCAAGCTGAAGCGATTAAGAATATCAAGATTGATAAGGTTACCGTTTGGGAGAATGGCAATGGTGGTGATGGTAAGTCTTCTACATCAAACTTTATTTCAGGAATGTATAAGGCTGTACCACCATTACAAGAGATGTTTAATATGGCCGGTATGGATTTACCTGAGTACTTAAAAGGTAAAGACAAAAAGGAAATTGATGCGGATAACGCAGAAATTGACAACGCTTAAAACAATAAAAGCCCATTAATTATAATGGGCTTTTTAATACTTCTAATAATGAAGAAATTCACATACACAAGACCATTACCTTGGTGGGAGTTAATTTTAGGTTATGCCGCAATGGCCTTAGGCCTGTATTTATTAGTCACCAGCCTAGGTGGGTTTTTACTCATTGGAATGGGAATTTATTTCTTATTAAAAGAAGGCTTTGAGATCAATTTCAATGAAATGACCTATAGAAAAATCAAATCTATTTTCGGTATAAATTTTGGACTTTCGAAGCCCTTACCAGAAAATATTGAATACATATCTGTTTTTAAAACAACTGAAACAACTACACTCAGAGCAAGGAGTGCTGAAGCCAATGTTACCAACGATATTATTAAGCTCAATTTGTTCTACAACAGGAACCAAAAAATTGAAGCATATGTAACTTATGATCGTGATGATGCCTTTAAAAAGGCCCATGAATTGGCATCTTTATTAAATGTTGATATTTTAGACGCCACAGAACGAGAATCTAAATGGTTATAACTATTTTTGTTTCTCTAAGACATTAATTTTTATGAGCGAAGTTAGACACAACTGGACCAAAGAAGAAATTCTAGATATATACAACAAACCCTTAATGGAACTGCTTTATGAAGCAGCCACAATACACAGAAAACACCACGACCCAAATACGGTACAAGTAAGTACATTACTCTCCATCAAAACTGGTGGATGCCCCGAAGATTGCGGATATTGTCCACAGGCGGCTCGTTATCATACCGATATTGAGGGCAATGACCTTATGAGTGTTCAGCAAGTTAAAGCACAGGCATTAAGAGCAAAGTCTTCAGGAAGCTCTAGAGTTTGTATGGGTGCTGCTTGGCGTAATGTAAAGGACGGTCCGGAATTCGATCAGGTTTTAGAAATGGTTCGTACCATCAATAAGCTCGATATGGAAGTGTGTTGTACTCTGGGAATGGTTACTGAAAATCAGGCAAAGCGACTAGCCGAAGCTGGTTTATATGCTTACAATCATAACTTAGACTCTTCCGAAGAATATTATAAAGAAGTTATTTCTACTCGTGGTTTTGAAGACCGATTAGAAACCATAGATAACGTTCGAAAAACAAATGTAACCGTATGCTCTGGTGGAATTATCGGTATGGGTGAAAAGGTTGAAGACCGCGCCGGAATGTTAGTTGCGCTATCTACATTAAATCCACAGCCCGAATCTGTACCAATTAACGCTTTAGTTGCTGTTGAAGGCACGCCTTTAGAAGATCAGGAACCCGTTTCCATTTGGGATATGGTGCGCATGGTAGCAACAACACGTATTGTTATTCCTGAAACGCAAGTCCGTCTTAGCGCCGGTAGAACACAAATGACACGCGAAGGCCAAGCCATGTGCTTTTTTGCTGGAGCCAATTCAATTTTTGCCGGCGATAAATTATTAACCACTCCAAATCCTGATGTAAATGAGGATATGGAAATGTTTAAGTTGCTAGGTTTGAATCCACAGAAACCCTTCATCAAAAAAATGCAACCACAGACTGTTGAAGCTGAAGATTCTAAATATCAGGATTTAGGTGAAAAACCAAAATGGACCAGACCAGACCACAAAATAGACCGCAACGAAGAGGCCAAACAAAAAGCAAAAGCCCTGAAGTAAATCCGCTTAACAATATCTAAACTTTAGTAACGTTTTATTAACTTTGACATTCAAAAGTTTTAACCGTTGCAACTGAACCTCCAAGATATACCTCGTGTTGAAACCATCACGAAGGCCGATTTTATAAAGCATTATTTCAAGCCGCAAAAACCTGTGGTTATTGAGCGCTTTATTGAAGACTGGCCCGCCTATTCCAAATGGAGTTTAGACTACATGAAAGAGGTTGCGGGCGACAAAACAGTGCCGCTTTATGATGATAGGCCCGTAGACTACAAGGAAGGTTTTAACGAGGCGCATGCCACTATGAAAATGAGTGACTATGTGGATTTGCTGAAGCGTGAACCCACAAAATTCAGAATCTTTCTTTGGAATATATTAAAGGAAGTACCGCAACTTCAAAAAGACTTTAGTTACCCCGATTTTGGTTTAAGATTAATGAAAGGCTTACCCATGTTGTTTTTTGGAGGAACCGATTCGTACACCTTTATGCACTACGATATTGATTTGGCAAACATTTTCCATTTTCATTTTGAAGGCAAAAAACAATGCATTCTATTCGATCAAAAACAGAATAAGTATCTATATAAAATACCACATTCATTAATTACCCGTGAAGACATTGATTTTCATAATCCAGATTTCGAAAAATGGCCCGCGTTAAAACATGCTAAAGGGTGGATTTGCAATCTCAATCATGGTGAAGTTTTGTATATGCCTGAAGGCTATTGGCACTATATGCGCTACATAACTCCGGGGTTTTCAATGAGTTTAAGAGCCATTGCCAGAAATCCGAAGAATTTTACCAAGGCTTTATATAACATTTTCCTCATGCGAAATTATGACAATTTAATGCGCCGCATAAGAGGTCAAAAATGGATCGATTGGAAAAATGAAAAAGCATTAACCAACACCAACCGCTTCGTATAATTTTCTTACAGCCGTAAGTATTCAATTCGTATATTTGCCCGCATGAATAAAATTTTTAACATGAAAAATATTGTATTTGTAGTCTTCGTTTTGATCTTTAGTTTTGGTAATTCTCAAGCGTTTAAAGGTAAGGGAGATCAAAAATTTCAGGTAGGAGCAAACTTTCAAGATGAAGCCACAGGAATTAATATTACCTATGATTACGGATTAGGTGATAATATCTCAATCGGAGTTTCTTCTTCTTATGCCTTAGGCGTTGATGACCGTCTCGATGCTGATTTTGGTGATCGCTTTGATCTAAAAGCAAGATTCAACGCAAACATAGGAAGCGTTCTAAATATTGATGAGAATTTCGATTTTTATCCTGGTCTAAGTTTAAGTCTAAAAAATTTCGGTGGTCATGTTGGTGCCCGATATTTCTTTTCTGAAGGCTTCGGAATTTACACCGAAGCAGCATTTCCTTTAGCTAAATACAGTGATGACAAATCTGACGTGGGTTACTATATTTATAATCAATTCACCATTAATATTGGCGCAAGTTTCAACCTATAACCAATATTCATTAAAATTATAAAGCCTTTTCAAAAGTTGAAAAGGCTTTTTTTATAAGTACTTGTTCATTTTTTCGTAAATAAGATGCGACTCCCAACCTCTGTACAGTAAATAATCGGCAACTTTTTTCTTCTTCTTGTATATATTTTTCTCGGTGACTTGATGAATCCGCATTTGAATGAGTTCGTCTAAAACACTGTCATATTCGGCATCATCAATCTCTTGCATGGCAACGTTAATGGCATATTTAGAGATTTCCCGAAACTTCAATTCTCTTAACAATCTCATTTTGCCCCATTTCTTAATTCTGAATTTACCTCTAACAAAGGCTTTTGCAAAGCGTTCTTCGTTCAAATAATTTTGTTCAATAAGAGAAACTATGATTTTGTCGATTGCTTCCGGAATCATTTTCATTTCCTTCAGCTTCACCTTTACCTCTTTATGACATCTTTCTTGATAAGCACAGTAATTTTCGAGGATCTTTTGCGCTTCATCGACAGTATAGGTTTTTTGTAGGTTCACGGCGGCAAATATAACATTTTAATAATACTTTAGTATGTCTAACTTACTGTGAGTTAGGTAATTTTAGTATATATTTGCCTTAAATTTTTTTGGTTAATCCTATCCCTATGAAGAAGAACTACCTCTCCCTCCTACTTATACTTTTTGTATCTTTTAAAACCTTTGGTCAATCTGATGTTATTATCAGTCAGTATATAGAAACTAATTCTGGAACAACACCAAAGGGAATCGAGATATTTAATGTCTCTGGTGCCGCAATAACATTTACACCGACAAATAATCTAGAAGTCTTTCAAGGAACAAATGGAGGAGCGTGCACAGGTACTGCATTGGTTGATATAACTTCGGGTACTCTAGGAATTGATGAAGTTTGGGTTATAGGAACTTCAGACTTGACCTCCGATGCAATTACGAATGGCACAGATTTATCAGGAACTACGGATTACAATTTTTCATTTAATGGTGATGATGCCCTTAGGGTGACTTTAGGTGGTGTAGTTCAAGATATGTTTGGCGAATGTGGTACAGATCCTGGTTCTGCTTGGTCAGGGAGTGGCGTTGCTACAAACAATAACAACCTACAAATAAAAAATGGGATTTGCGATGGAGATATTGATGGTTGGACTGATCCTAGTGTCAGATTTGATCAGATTGCAAATGGTTCTGATATGACAGGGTTTGGTAATGCTCCGGCTTCTTGTTCTTCAAGTAATACTTCGGTTGAATTCGTTAGTACCTCTTCCACATTGGCTGAAAACGGAACTTTTATTGATATCTGTGTAGGGATAACAAATCCATCAGCTACAAACGCTACAACAGTTGAAATCTCTCTCGATGGAAGTTCATCTGCAACTAATGGTACCGATTACGATGACGGTGCAGGCGTGGCCATAAGTTTCCCCGTAACCCTTACCTTTCCAGCAGGAAGTTCAGCAAATCAGTGCCTTACAATACACGCTGAGAACGACGCTATTATTGAAGGTGACGAAAACCTAGTACTTGATCTCACAAATGCTAATGGTGGAGATACTGCAGCTTTAGGTACAGACGTACAGCATATACTTACTATAGATGACGATGACGATACCTTTCCTGCGGATGTGGTAATCACAGAAATAATGTACAACACACAAGGAACAGATGACGAATGGATTGAAATTTGTAATATTTCTGGTACGGCACAAGTACTGAATGGTTACAGTATTGAGGTCGATAATATTGTAGAATATACGTTTCCATCAAGTGGAGTAATTATTGCTGATGGTGATTGTATTACAGTAGCTTTAGGAACAGATGGAGACGGTACATTTAATGACGGTATCGATACTTCTAGTTCAGGATATTGTCCCTTTGTTCCCGACTATGGAATTAGTCTAACACCTGCAAACTCAGGACAGCTTCCAAATAGTACAGCTTTGATAGAGATCGTTGCTTCAGACGGCACATCAGTGGTGGATAATGTTACTTATGACAATAGCGATGGGGCTGATGGAAATGGCGAATCTTTACACGTTATTGACGCTTCGCAAGACAATTCAGATACAGGAACAAACTGGCAAGAAGTTCTTAACGGCGGATCATATACTGGTAATACTCTAATTTCACCATGTACACCAGCAGGTCCTGAAATTAATTTAGAAGGCACAACATCTGGTTTCCCTGATATTACTGATGGTGATACAACACCAAGTACTCTTGATGGTACTAATTTTGGTGGAGTAGTTATCGGTGGAACAAGTACCAACACATTCAGAATTGAGAACTTTGCTGGTACTACAGATTTAACAATAACAAGTGTTACTGTATCAAGTGGTGATACCGGAGATTTTTCAATAACACTACTCCCTTCTTCTCCAATAGCCGCTTTAGGATCGAGTAATTTTGATGTAGAATTTAGCCCAACAGCTGTAGGCACAAGAACAGCTGTTATTGAGATCGTAAATAACGACAGTGACGAAAACCCATATACATTTATAGTAACAGGAAATGGCCTATGTGCAGCTAGCACCATTACAGCCTTACCAAATTCTGGTCCGGTTGGAACGATTGTCACGGTAACGGGCACAAACCTTTCAACGGCCACAGCTTCGTTTAATGGTGTTGCCGCAACCGTGAATAATATCTCGGCGACAGAAATGGAAGTGATTGTCCCTGCTGGTGCTAGTTCAGGGAACTTAGAAATTACTGATGATCTTGGTTGTCCTGGCACTACACCATTTACGGTAATTGAATCGCAGATTTCAAGTTGTGAAGGTTCTGGTGGCACAACACCTACAGATTTATTTATTTCTGAAGTTACCGATGCAAACACTGGTGGATTAACCTACGTTGAAATTTACAATGGTACAGGTGCTACAGTAAATCTTTCTAGCTATAGCATTCAATTTTTTAATAACGGTAATGCCACTGAAAATGGTGGTTCTATCACTTTAGCCAATGTCAACCTAGCTTCAGATGATACTTATATTCTCGCGGTAAGCCAAGGTGCCTCATGTACTGGAGTTACCGGAGGTGATGGCTCATTGGCAGATCAAACAGGATCTGGTGGAATTAATTTTGTTGCAAATGGTGACGATCACATACGATTATACGATGGTAGTACACATGTAGATTCTTGGGGTGAATATTTATCTGATACGTGGGCTGATGCCTTAGGTATTGGTTCTGAAGGTGTTGTTTTTACGCGCGATAATGACGCAGCCAATCTTCCAAGTACTACGTTCAATTTAGCAGATTGGACCTATGTTGATTGGGCTTCTTGTGCAGATAATGACTATTCAAATATTGGCACCTATGATTTTTCGACCGGTACACCACCGACAGTAAATTCAATTTCAGATCAGTCTACGGCTTGTAATGAAACTACGATTACAGTTTCAGCTACAGAGGGTGCCTCTGGTGGAAATACACTTAACTATGTATGGTATTTATACAATCCGGCACAATCTGCTTCAGGATGGCAAGTTATTTCAAACGGAGGTATTTATACCACTAGTGCAACTTCGCCTAACCTAGTTATTTCAGATGCTGCAAGTGTTAGCGACTTTCAATTTTATTGTGAAGTACGTGAAGATGATGCTAGTTGTTACTCGGCCTCAGACGCCATTCAAATCACTGTAAGTACAGCAACTTGGGATGGTACTAACTGGACCTGGAACGATAGTACAGCAATGAATACTGTACCAACCACTTCAGCAAATGTTATAATTAACGGAGATTACGACACAGCCAATGGTGGTGCTGAAATCAGTTTTGAGGCATGTGAATGTCTTGTAAATTCGGGTACTTTGACGATTGATGACAACACCTATGTGTTAGTTGAAAATGATCTTACTGTTGATGGAAACATTGTGGTTAAAAAGGATGGTGCCTTCGTACAGGTTAATGATGCAGCTATCGTTGATGGTGATGTTTTAACTGATAAAACTAAAATTAGTGTTGAGAAAGAAACAGCGCCATTAGCATCACAGTTAGAATACACTTATTGGAGTTCGCCTGTAGTAGGAGAAGTTATTAGTGATGGCCTTTTTGAAGCCAACCCAAATAGAATTTATTACTTCAACGGTCAGAACTTTAGAGATTCTACGGAAGAAACCAACAATGATAACACCACTGCTACTGGACAAGACGATATAGATGATGATGGTAACGACTGGCAATTTGCAGTTGGAAGTACAGTGATGTCTCCTGGTGTAGGATATGCTGCAACGCATAGCCCAACAGGATTTGTCCCCTCAAGATATCTGTATACATTTGAAGGTGCTTTTAATAACGGGGTGATCAACGTACCTATCTATAGAGATGACGCAGAATTATTGGATAACAACTGGAACTTCATCGGTAACCCTTACCCATCTGCTATTGATGCTGATCTGTTCTTAGCAGCCAATGCCAGCATCGATCAAACTGTTGGAGCTACGAATGGAGCAATCTTTTTCTGGTCGCACAATACAGCAGCTAACGGTAACACTAACGGTAACGAAGAATTAAATTATTCACAGAGTGATTATGCGATAATCAATGGCTCTGGGGAAACAGCCGGTGGTGACAATGTTATACCTACACGTCATATTCCTTCTGGGCAAGGATTCTTTGTTTCAATGGATAATGCTGCTACTTCAACTTCTGCTGGTGGAACCATTCAAACCACAGATGTTGTCTTCAATAATAGTATGAGGCTAATAGGTAACAACAGCCAATTCTTTAGAAATGCTAATCCATTCAACAAATTATGGTTGAATTTGACTTCAGATAACGGCGTGTTTAATCAAACATTGATTGCCTATGTAGATGGTGCTTCGGACGAAGATGATGGCATGTATTACGATGCTCGCAAGAATCAATCTTCAGATTTATATTCTGGAATCTACACCACGTTAGATGCCTCAACTGATGATAAGTTTGCTATTCAGGGGAAACATCCAAATAGCTTAGATATGGATGAAGTTATTCAACTTGGATTTAATACGGTCATAGACGAAGCTACTATTTACACCATTGCAATTCATAATGTTGAAGGTCAGTTTATGACTGATAATGACATCTTTATCATCGATTATGAATTGAATACCATTCATAATTTAAAACAATCAGATTATAGCTTCACTTCAGAAGTTGGAGAATTTAATGATCGTTTCGATATCGTATTTAGAGCTAATGCACTCTCCATTGACGACAACACTATAAGCTCGAATGACCTCTCAATAACAGAGCTCTCCAATGGTGATGTAAGAATAAAAGTCAACGAGGCCTTAACGATTGAGGCTGTAGAAATTCTAGACCTATTAGGTAGACGAATTTATAGTCTGAAAGGTTCAAGCGCTTCCGAAGTTTATGATTTATCGAAATTAAGTAATGCGGCCTACATTGCTAAGGTGACACTTTCGAACGGACAAATCATAAGTAAAAAAGCCATTAAGCAACAATAGATCACTTTTGAAACAAAATTATTGAAGGGCTTAGTTAATTCTAAGCCTTTTTTTATAATGAATATTTAAGTGCTAAAATTAAGTTTCTACCTGCTGCTGAAATGCCTGAAGAATAAGGTCGGTAGCGTTGATCAGTAATATTTTCTAAGCTGGCAGTGATGGTCCAATTCGAATTCCAAAATAGTTGTGCCCTCAAATTTAGGGTATACCAAGATGGTGAATATGGATTACCATTTGCATCAGAAGCATATAAATAATCTTTTGAAAGTTCTGATGGTGCCAACTGATTAAACGACAGCTCGTTGTTATAAATTAAAAAGGCATCAATAAGCCACTTATCTTTTTTCCATACTAAATGTGTTCTTCCAAAATTAGGCGCCACATGTCTTACAGGAACCTCTACACCTTCATTGTCTTCGGTACCTCCAATAATATTGTATTGTGAACGCAGTTTAAAGTATTCTGAAAAATTGATCTCTGCGCCAACTTCAAAACCATAGATCCACGCGCGCGATGCATTCTGTATAGCTTGTACAGTGCTCAATTCCCCATCATAGATAATTTCTGTCTGACCATTCAATTCAAAATCTCTGCGTATTAAGGCATTATCTAAAAACGTGTAGTAGGTCGCCATATCGAGTATGACTTTGTTTTCAAAATTTAATTTTAACCCCAGCTCACCACCATAGGCATATTCAGCCTTCAAATTATTATTTGGCACCACAACAGAGCCAGGTTCAGAATCGAACACCTTACCTAAATCATCAATATTTGGCGCTCTAAATGCTGTTGAAGCATTTAATTTCCATTGGATGGTTTTATTGGGCGACCAGGTTATACCGGCCGTACCGGTTAGTGCCCCTGTGTTTACTTCGGAATCGTTAAATGGTAAATTTAAAAAGGCGTTATTCTCAGTGAAATCTGCCTTGGCAATTACGTGATTGTAACGCAGACCAGATTGAAACACGAATTTTGAATTTGGCTTGTATTTAAAACTCGTGTAAGCCGCGACAGACTGCCATGTTGAACCATCTGGATAACGAGTAACATTCTGAGCTACAGTATTTGTTTCTATATTTTCTTCTTGTCCTTCAGAGCCAACTGTATTGTAGAGATACTCTAAACCGTAAAATACACTGGTTTTTGGGGTAAGTTTCTTCTCGAGATCTAGATTAAATGAAAGTACATCTACATTTTCTTCTCTAACCTCGCGTAATGGTGATTGAAAATCTCTACCCCTACGGCTCTCCTTAAAATTCTGATATGCTACAGTAGCCTTTATCTTATCATATAAATTTGAACTACTGCTTGTCTTAGTAACCTGAGCATTCCCCATAAACCATTGCTGCGGACCATATTCCCACTCTGCAGAGCGCAAAGTTTCACCACGTGGTCTTATTAATCGATCGTATCTAGGATAATCTGACGTTGTTGTAAAGTATACTCCAAAGTCGAAAAACAAATTATCTGATGGTTCATAATGCACCTTTTGCATTAAGTTTAATTGACTATAACCTGTTGGGACTTGCACTTGAGGATCATCGTTTGGTACAATAATATCTTGTCCATTCTGACGAATCACATACTCTGGTCTCAGATAATCATCCGGCCCATGACTACCCATTCTAAGATCATCAAAATCGGTGAAGCTAACGTTGGTTAAAAACGCCCATTTTTTATACCCAAGATTAAGATCGAAATGCGCTGTTTTTTCCATATTGGCCGTACTATAACGCAACAGTGCATTGCCGTCTAAAAGCAATTCATCCTTATACGACAATTGTGGTTTTTTAGTATAAAAACTCATCACACCTCCAATAGCATCACTTCCATATACAACAGAACCAGCACCTAAGGTTACTTCGGTACTTTGCACAGATAAGGGGTCTATAGAGATAACATTTTGAATATTCCCGCCTCGAAAAATGGCATTGTTCATTCTTACACCATCAACAGTTATAAGTAATCGGTTGGTCGAAAATCCCCGAATCATTGGGCTTCCACCACCCATTTGACTTTTTTGAATGAAAATATTTCCTGAATTATTTAAAAGGTCAGCACTGGTTTGAGGATTTGCTAATGTGATATCCTTGGCGTTAATACTTACGATGGTCTGAGGGATATCTTGCTTGCTTTGTTCAAACTTTGAAACAGAAATCACAATTTGATCGAGCCCTTCTACTTTTGGTGTTAGGTATATGAGGTAGTTATTCTCTGCAATTTCAAACTTTCGAAGCTGAAATTTCTCGTATAACAAATTTTGAAAGAAGATGATTTCGCGCGCATTGAATTTATCGAGATTCGCCTGACCGAGACTGTCCGTAACTACATATTTTGTTTTTTTCAGATTATATAAGGCGACACTCGGGATTGGCCTATTATCTCCTTGATCTAAAACAGTAATAGTTTGGGAAAACGACAGCTGTAAAAAAAGAAACAAAACAACACTAAAAATGATATTATACTTCACTTTTATGCACATCTTCATTAAAATCTCTTCGTAAAAAATAGCCTAATGAAATACATCATTAAGCACTTGCAATGATTTAGGTTTTTTAAAACCATCCAAATGTAACTCAAAATAATACAATAACATATTTAAAAACTCTTGTCTTTGTTTTGAGCTAATCTTTATACTACTAAGTGCATCAAAATTTATGCCCAACAATTGTTTTAACAATGTTAAATTTTGACCGCTAACCGAATACATACTGGTGGCGGTTTCTTCAAAAATGCCAGATTCTAAATTAAAAAAAGGATATTCTGTGTTGAGATATTCAGGTTGAAAACCCAGATATCGCGTTAGCTTCAAAAGAAATAATAAATGAAAATTTGAGTATTGTTCTTCACTATCTAAATACTGAAGTGCTGTTTCTATATAGTTGAAAAGCGCTTCATTTTGTTCTTCTTCTCTAAGTACAGCTGCAAGAATTTCAGACAGAAACATTACTATGGCACTTTTGTAAATATTACTATATAAACTACGGTAGATATAATTCGGTTTAACCTCTTTAATAGATTGAAGTTGTCTATTGGGTTTAAAGTTTTCTTCGATCTGAAGTTGTGATAAAGCCTGAAAATATACCGTTTTTGTATGACTCTTTTTCGACTTTAAAACGCCTCTTAGAATATAACTCACAACACCTCTTTGCTGCGTATAACACTTTACAATGAGATCGTTATCCTTGTATTTTAGCTTAGACAGGACAATACTATTGTTTTTTGTGAGCATATCTAACGAACAATTAGAACCTTAAGGACTTTGGTTTCAAACGAATCTAAATCTGAGATCATTACCAAATAAACTCCGGTCCTCACAACGGAGTTTGCAAGATTTTTACCATTCCAGATCGCTGTTCCGCCATCAATAGCAAAATTATAATTGGCTGAAGACGATCTTTGGTTGACATTAGACTGTGCTTCGGCTACCAGATTACCTTCTACGTCTGTGATCTTTATATTCACCCTATCCGTAAGGCCGCTAATTTTAACACCTTTGTTTATGTCATTTAGATCGTTAAACCCGAGTATATTATATTCTGGTCGAACCGGATTTGGATACACAAAAGCGTTTTCGAGTGTTTCTTCGGGCTTAGACCCACCCGCACGAAATGCGAGCATTCCTCTGATGGTAGCAATGTAAACGATTCCGTTATCTGCATCTATGGATATGTCGTTAATTCGATTGGAAGGCAAAGGCGAATTATCGGTCGTAAAATGAAAAATAGTGTTCTGACCATCGGGTGAAAAATAAAAAACGCCTGAATCTACAGTTCCAACCCATTTGTTATTAGACCCATCTACTTCAATATCAGTAATGGTTTGTCCTTCTAACAATTCTTTAGGGATACCATCTTCAAGAATGATAATAGAACTTAGAGTAGGATTTGGGTCATCGTAAAAACCTGAAGTATTGAATAAAACCCTCAAGCCAGAAAAAGTTCCTACCCAAAGTTGATTTCTATTGTCTATGGCTAAGGAAGTGACCCTTGGAAAAGGTAGATTTTGTTCTTCAGACACTATATTTCGAAGTGGGTTATTCCCGATAGATTCGTTATAAGCATATAGTCCGTTTAAATAACCGCCAATCCACTTGGTACCATTATTATCAATGGCTATATCAAAAAACCCAAATTCATCCGTTAAGGCATCTTCAATAATTGTTGAAAAATCATAACCTTGCCAACCTCCTGAATTAGGGTCATATGATTTTAATGGGTTTGGTGCCCTTGCTGTCATAGACCACAGTACGCCGTTTCTGTCGAAAATAGAGGCTGAAACTCTTATGCTTACAAAGTCTGGTGCACCTGGTACAACTAAAGACTCTAGCCCACTATTTGTTTGATTGTATAGAATGGTAGGTTCAAAATCATTGATCTCTAATATGCCACTTTGAAACGAACTCACAAAAACCTGATTTGGGTTAAAAGGGTTCACTGAAATTTCTGATAGATTTCGCGCCCCGAAAACACTATCAAATGGGATGCTCTCCCAAACTTCATCTCTTAAATAACTTAAACCTCTTGATCGTGTTGGCGCCGGATTTAAAGATTCGCTATAATCCCCGAAGCTTGCCCAAACTGTTCCCGTTTCGGCATTTAATCTAAACACTTCATTAAATAGAGGCCCATTTGGTTTTATTTCCTGATATTCAGCTGCTCCTAATGTGGAGGTCGTTAACACCCCTAATTCCGTGGTTCCGATATAAATATTATTCCCAAAAAGTGTTGCTGAAGTGAAATTTGTATCGAAATCTGGGGTTGGCTGATAACTATTGGTTAATACTAAATTTTCATCGTAAACATATACATTATCTGCAGTAGACACTATAAAGTTAGATCCTGAAATCTCCGTATCATTTGGCAATTGTGGAATATTAAACAAAAAGGTTGCATTATTGCCATCTACTTCGAGTAAGTCTGAATTAAATCTAATGGTATAAATTAGATTTGACAAGGCATCTACTGAGAAAAAATTACCGTCCAAAATAGTCTGCCATTGCATAAAGTCGATAAGATTTGGATTATCTAAATCTGCTTTTTTAAGACCATTCCCGTCAGAGCATGCAGCAAATATTTCGTTATTAAGGACAGTCACCTGATTTACGACAACCTGCGCACCACCATTACCTAGAAAATAGGTGTCACCGAATTCTAAACGTTCTAAATCATAAACTGAAACCCCAAATCCTGTTGAGATATAAATGAATCCTTCATTTTCAAAAAAGTGGTTAATACGTTTACGAGCAGGTGTGATATTGTCTTTTTCAAGTATGTCAACAACTGAAAGTACTGAGGCATCAGATTCAAAATATAGTTCTATGAGTCCTGTTTCGTATCCTATTAATAGTAATTGGAATTCTGCACTGTAATGAATGGTTGTAATTTGTTCACCTGAAAGACCTTCAATTGTTGTGATGGTATTTAAATCTCCGGTATTGGTATCATATTCAAAAATGGCATTCTGAGCTGCTGCATAAATTTTATTATCACCAGCCACAACATCTACAATATCATTATAAGAGTAATGCGCTTGCCATAAGGATGAGAAATCTTGAGCATTACCCTTCAAATAAAATAAAAAGGTCAACGAAAATAGCCAGACCTTAAATGCCGTTTTGTTCATCAAAAGATTTGTTTTATCAAATATATTAATAGTAACGATAATATAGCTTCATTAATATACTAACTGCATAAAAAAACCCTCATAAAATGAGGGCCTTTATTGTTATTCTGTTGGATGTACTATACAACACCTTGAGCTAACATGGCATCCGCAACTTTAACGAAACCTGCAATGTTAGCACCAGTAATATAATCTACTGTACCATCATCATTTTTACCATATTGTACACAAGCGTCATGGATATCAGACATGATATCTTTAAGTCGTGCATCAACTTCTTCTCTTGTCCAACTTAGACGTAAGGAGTTTTGACTCATTTCTAATCCGGAAGTTGCCACACCACCAGCGTTAGATGCCTTTCCAGGTGCAAATAATATTTTTGCTTTTTGGAACTCATGAATAGCTTCTGGAGTAGATGGCATATTAGCACCTTCAGACACACAAATACAGCCATTTGCAATTAATTGCTTTGCTTCATCGCCATTAAGTTCATTTTGCGTTGCACATGGTAAGGCAATATCGCAATTTACTGACCATGGGCGTTCTCCAGCGACGTATGTTGCGTTTGGATATTTTTCAACATACTCTTTAATACGTCCTCTTCTAACATTTTTGAGATCCATTACAAATTGTAACTTTTCAGTATCAATGCCTTCTTCATCAAAAATGTAACCACCAGAATCTGATAAAGTAAGTACTGTTGCTCCTAATTCGATAGCCTTTTCAGCAGCATACTGTGCTACATTACCAGAACCAGATATCACAACTTTCTTACCTTCAAAAGAATCATTTCTTGTTTTTAGCATATTTTCGGCAAAATAAACATTTCCATATCCTGTAGCTTCTGGTCTAATTAATGAACCACCCCAAGATTGTCCTTTTCCTGTCAACACACCAGTAAATGTGTTATTCAATTTCTTATACATTCCGAACATAAAACCGATTTCTCTGGCACCAACACCTATATCACCAGCAGGGACGTCTGTATTATGCCCGATATGTCGGTATAATTCCGTCATGAACGCATGGCAAAAGCGCATTACTTCATTATCGGATTTACCTTTAGGATCAAAGTCAGATCCACCTTTTCCACCACCCATTGGAAGGGTAGTTAAACTGTTTTTGAATACCTGTTCGAAAGCCAAAAACTTAAGAATACTAGCATTCACCGTTGGATGGAAACGCAATCCTCCTTTGTAAGGACCAATAGCAGAGTTCATCTGTACTCTGTAACCTCTATTAACTTGAATTTCTCCAGAATCGTCTACCCAGCTTACTCTGAACGATATTAAACGCTCTGGTTCTACCATTCTTAATAGAATATTTTTACCGTGATAAATATCGTGCTTAACGATATAAGGGATAACTGTTTCAGCTACCTCTTGAACAGCCTGTAAGAATTCAGGTTCGTGTCCATTTCGCTTTTTTACTTCATCTAAAAAAGCATCAATTTTATCTTTCATATAAAAAATTGTTAAGAAATTGTGATTTACAGGGTGCAAAGATACATTATCTGTAAAAATTACGGCTTATTTTTTTTATATTCTCAATTATTTTTTGAATATTTCAGAATTGCAGTAAAATTCTTCTCCCTAATAAGAAATATGCATTTTATCCGTTTTATTTGGTAGTTCGTCGAGTTTTTATATATTTGTTCGGCGACAGCTTAATCGTATTTATTATATGGGAATACATGTTAGAAAATTACTTTTTGGGTTTGTATTAGTCTTTTCAATGCAAAACTCGTTTGCCCAATTGGGTTTCTCGCACGAAATAGGAGCATTTGTTGGTGCTGTTGCATTTCAGTCGGATTTTGGTGTTAGAAGTGATTTTGAGACTAATTCCGGTAATACTGGTGTAGCTGTAGGAATAGTTCACTACATCAATTTTGCTTATCGTGCAGACTGTAACTGTTATACTACAGATACGTATTTCAATGATCATTTTAAGCTAAGGAGTGAAATTTCCTGGAATAAAACCACGCTTAATCATTTCGGAAAGTGGGTAGATGATGCCAGAACAAGTGATAATGCAGACCGATTAAGAGCCCATACAGGTGAAGCGCAAAATTGGGATGTTGGGATGCAGTTAGAATATTTCCCGAGAAGTATTAGAGCTTTTTCGGCAGGTGCTTATTCTTTTGCGCCTTTTGTTGCTCTCGGAGCGCATTATGTGTCGTTTAACCCTTCTGTTGAAACCACTTATGGGGATGGTAACATTTTAAACAACAACAATTTTTATAGTTTTTGGAATGACGCCTCAGGCGGCGATCCATTTATTAGTCCAGATTCAGGTTCTACATGGTCTGTGGTAAGTAGCATAGGTACAAGATATAAACTTACTATACTTTCAGACTTGTTTGTAGAGCTTAGATGGCAATACTATTTTGATGATTTTGTAGATGGATTAAATCACAAGTTATCATCAAATAAAGCAAATGATTGGAATTTATGGCTCAATTTCGGATATATCTATTATCTCGATTAAGATCATAAACAACGCAAAAAAAAGACCGAATCTCGCGATTCGGTCTTTTTATTTATCTATCCTATGGCTTGTTTCAGATCTTCGATTAAGTCCTCTTCATCTTCAATGCCTACACTCAACCTAATTAAAGAATCGACAACACCCGTTTTTTCTCTTTCTTCCTTCGGAATACTCGCATGCGTCATACTCGCCGGATGCCCAGCTAATGATTCTACACCACCAAGTGATTCTGCGAGGGTAAATATTTTTAAGTTTTCAACTATTTTAATAGCCTCATCATAGTTGTTCCCTTTAGTAGTAAATGATACCATACCTCCAAAATCATTCATTTGAGATTTTGCTACTTCATGGTTAGGGTGACTTTCAAATCCTGGCCAATAAACCTTTTCAATCTTCGGATGACTTGCTAAATATTCTGCAACTGCTCTGCCATTTTCACAATGTCTTTGCATTCTAATATGCAAAGTTTTAATTCCTCTTAGAACCAAAAACGAATCCTGCGGACCACATACAGCTCCGCTTGCGTTTTGAATAAAATATAGTTTATCAGCTAAGTCTTTATCCCTTACAACTAAGGCTCCCATAACAACATCGCTATGACCGCCTAAGTATTTAGTTGCTGAATGCATCACTATATCTGCACCAAGATCTAAGGGTTGTTGCAAATATGGTGTAGCAAATGTATTATCAACCGCTAGCAAGACATTGTTCTTTTGAGCAATTTTCGAAACTGCCTTTACGTCGATTACATTCATCATTGGGTTAGTTGGTGTCTCTACCCAAATGAGTTTTGTGTCTGGCGTGATATACTCTTCAATTTTATTCGCGTTTTCCATGCCAATAAAATGAAACTTGATCCCAAAATCTTCATATATTTTGGTGAACAACCTATAGGTACCACCATATAAATCATTTGTAGACACCACCTCATCACCGGGTTGTAACAACTTAATTACCGCATCGATCGCGGCCAAACCTGAACCGAACGCCAATCCGTAATTTCCATTTTCTATGCTTGCAAAAGACTTTTCTAAGGCATTGCGTGTAGGATTATGAGTTCTTGAATATTCATATCCCTTATGACCTCCTGGCGTCGATTGTGCATAGGTTGACGTTTGATAAATTGGTGGCATTACAGATCCATAAGCCGGATCGTGTTCCTGACCACCATGTATGGTTTTTGTATTGAATTTCATAATTTGAATAATTAAAATGCCTTAGACGTCTTTCAGATTTAAACTTTACAAAAAGGCAATTTTGAAGCAACAAATTTAACGTATAATTCGTTGTATTCAAACCAGTGAATTACCTTTATGGTAACCTTCTTAAAATCTTTTACTTGTGAAACGTTTTACATCACTAATTTTAATAATCACATGTCTGATGGCTTGTGAAACTGAAACTAAACCTATAGAATTTCAAACTGTATCAATCGAAAATACATATAATTCGGATATTTCTGTAAATATTGATAAGGCCTCAGGAAATAGTGCATTGAGCGAACAGATTAATTCAAATATTGAAAAATGTATTGTTACATCTTTAAGTGATTCATTGAACAATGAAAGCCTGGAAACACTATTGAATTCGTTTGATAAAGACTACATTGAATTTAAGAATGACTTTCCTGAATCTGCAGAACCTGTTTGGGAATTGCATATAGAAACGGAGGCGACCTATCAATCAGAATCGGTTATAAGCATTGCTGTAAGCACCTACGATTTTCAGGGCGGTGCACACGGAAACGATAAGATCACCTTTCTAAATTTAGATGCAAAAACTGGAAAACAATTAGCGTTTAGTGACCTCATTGAAGATTCTGAAGAATTCAAAAATCTGGCGCAAACTCATTTTATTAAATCACTCGAAGATGAGGATGAAGGGTCTAGTATGGAAGACTTTTTCTTCGGAAAATCTTTTCAACTTCCAGAAAATATCGGGTTTAGCGATGATGGATTAGTGATGCTATATAACATTTATGAAATTGCATCTTATGCTCAGGGTTACACTGAGTTTGTAATTCCTTTTGAAGAGGTAAAATCCTTTCTTAAGCTTTATTGATCTGCTTTTTTTGTTAAGCGTTTTATTATCGGACCAACCGTTAATCCTTGTCCCAATATCGAAACAACAACTACAATATAGGTAATGACTAAAAAGAGTTCTCTATGCATTTCTTTGCTGAGGCTTAACGCAAGGGCAATAGAGATACCTCCTCTGAGTCCTCCCCAGGTCATAATCAAATCTGTTTTAGGGACAAAGTCTGACCGTTTCGCAAAGAATTTAACGGGCATCCAAAGTGATAAATATCTGCACATCAAAACTATTGGAATGGCTAGTAAACCGGCATAAATAAACTTACCTTCAAGAGTTAAAACGAGCATTTCCATACCGATCATTATGAAAAGAATAGTATTTAGAAGAACATCTATCAACTCCCAAAACTTGTCGACGTAAGTCTCTGTAGTCTCAGACATAGCAGTCTGACGCACAGTATCGTTGCCAACAATTAACCCCGCCGTAACCATAGCTAATGGCGCCGATAAGTGTAAATGGTGTGCAACCATGGTACCTCCCATAACTGCTGAAATGGTTAAAATAACTTCAATTTCATAGTTGTCTATCGACTTCATTAATCGATATGTAACCCAACCTAAGAACAAACCTAATGCTATACCACCAATAACTTCTTCTCCAAACAAGGCTGCAATTTCCGAGAATTCTACGGGTGCATTTGGTTTCTCGGCAATTTTAAATATGGTCAGAAATACAACAACACCCACACCATCATTAAATAGTGATTCGCCTACAATTTTGGTTTCTAATTTTTTAGGTGCGCCAGCTTTTTTCAGAATTCCTAGTACAGCTATAGGATCTGTAGGTGAAATTAACGCCCCAAAAAGCAAACAATTTATAAGGGTAACTTCTAGACCTAACCAACCTAAAACATAAAACATGATAATCCCAACAAGAAATGTAGACACTATTACGCCGAGTGTAGCAAATGCAAGTATCGGACCTCTCTGCACCTTCAATTGATCAAAATTAGTGTGTAAAGCCCCTGCAAATAGCAGGAAACTCAACATTATATCGAGCAATACTGTTTCAAAATCTATACTATTAATAAACGCTTTTTCGCGGAGTAACAAGGTATCGTCAAACTGTGCTATACCAAGAATAACTATTGTAAAAACTATAGTAATGAGCATTAATCCTATGGTAATTGGTAGTTTTAGAAAGCGGACATTGATATAACCGAAAACAGCAGAAAGTACAATTAAAACTGATGCAATAGAGTAATAATCCATAGGCTTATATTTTTCTTAAATGTAACTATTTTTCGTTTGAAATACGGTTACTTTGCAGTCTTAAATCCAATCAAATTTTAATATGTCTAAAATTTATTATTTGAGCACGTGCAACACGTGCATGAGAATTATTGATGAACTTAATCTACCTCAAGATTTTGAGCTGCAGGATATTAAAAATGATCCTTTAACACCTGACCAAATTGAGAAGATGAGAGCATTAACTGACAGCTATGAAAGTCTGTTTAGCAAACGTGCGAGATTATACAAAGAGCTCGATCTTAAAAACAAAACACTTTCTGAAGACGATTATAAAGACTATATTCTTGAACATTATACTTTTTTGAAACGTCCTGTAATTCTATATAACGACCAGATCTTTATAGGTAATGCTAAAAAGACCGTAGAAGCTGCAAAACAAGCGATACATGAATAGTAGAGCCTTTGCCATTTTTGCTTTGTTTATGGTCCAGCTGCTTTATGGGCTTAATTACACATTTGCCAAAGTGGTAATGAATGAAAACTACATTAAACCTTTCGCTTTTGTGGTGTTAAGAGTTGGTGGAGCAGCCGTTTTATTTTGGATATTTAGTATCTGGTTTCCGAAGGAAAAAATTGACCGGAAAGACTACTTCAGGTTTTTTGCTGCAGCCGTTTTTGGTGTGGTGATCAACATGCTTTTGTTTCTAAAAGGATTAGAACTCACGTCGCCAATTCATGCGTCGGCCATTGTTACAATTACACCTGTTATTATTCTGGTACTTTCAGCATTGATCTTAAAAGAAAAAGTCACTGCACTTAAGGTAATTGGTATTTTTCTTGCGCTTTGCGGTGCTTTGGTATTAACCATTTATGGCAAATCTACTCGTGCTGCTGATAATATTGTGTTAGGGAATATGTTTATATTCATTAACGCCATTTCTTATAGTATTTACATTATCTTAATTAAACAGCTAACGGCCAAATACCATCCCTTTACTTTTATAAAGTGGTTATTCCTTTTTGGCTTTTTTATGGTAATACCGTTTGGATATAATCAATTATACGAAATCCAATGGGAAACCTTTACCCCTTATGTATCATTCTCTGTAGGCTTTGTAATTATTGGTGCAACCTTTGCGACTTATATATTGAATCCGTACGCATTAAGTAAATTGAAGGCCTCAACAGTTGGTGTATTTATATATTTACAACCCGTAATTGCTGGTTTATTTGCCATTGTTATGGGCGTAGATGCAATCGATGTTATAAAGGTTATAGCCATGATGTTAATTTTCACGGGAGTCTATATTGTTTCGATAAAACCCAAAAAAGCACAATAGTTTGGCGCTAACTTCTGAAATATTTCAAGTTGTAGATGACATTCCAAAATCGTATTGGGAAACACTCAATTGCACCTCCAATATTTACTATTCTCCCGAATTTTTAAAAACATTCGAACTTGCGAATACCGATATAGAATTCAATTATATATTCATTCTAAAAGATAAAGAACCCGTTGCCTTTGCCAATACTCAACTGGTAACCATAGGCATAGAAACCATCACTAAAAACATTAGGATGTCTCCTAGAATAAGGCGCATCGTAAACAACATGTTCTGTAAAAACAGCATTAAGGTATTGTTCTGCGGGAATGTTTTTTTAAGTGGTGAATATGGCACTTTTCTGAAGGAAGGCGAACCAAAAGTTGAAACGTTTGGTGCGATTGCAAAAGCTGTTAAGAAGTTGTACAGGTGTCGACGACTTCACACTATCTTTATCAAAGATTTTGAAAACGAATCGCTCTATATCACCGATCATTTAAAATCCTTTGACTACGCGTCAATGCATGTAGAACCTAACATGATTATTTATCTGAAGCCCGAATGGCAATCCTTCAGCGATTATACCGACGCTCTAAAATCTAAATACAGAGTAAAAGCTAACCGTGCCGATGCGAAAAGTGAAGCATTAGAGTCCAAAATATTTACAGTTGAAGACATTAAAAAGCATAAAAACGAACTTCAGGCCTTATACCAAAACACCATAGATAATGCCGATTTTAACGCGCAGATCTTAAATCTCGACACCTATATTCATCTTAAAAACACCTTCAAGGAAAAATTTATTGTGAAAGGATACTTCTTAAGCGGCCAGCTTGTAGGGTTTCTGTCGGCCATGCAAAATGGAAGTAATCTCGATGCACATTTTATTGGTATCGACTATGAAAACAATAAAGAATATGGTATTTATCCTAGAATTCTGAACGATTATGTACGAATAGGGATTGCTACAGAATCGAAGCAAATTAACCTAGGTCGCACTGCTTCAGAAATTAAAAGCACCTTAGGTGCCCAGCCAAAAACATTAACCTGTTATTGCAAACACAAGCATTTCCTTCCGAATCAGATTTTGAAACCTTTCGTGAAGAATGTTCAAATAAAATCGTTTAAACAGCACCAACCATTTAAGTGATTGCTAAATTTCAATTGGCTTCGGCCTTACACCATGCTTGCGCGTATCTGCTTTGGTTAAAATCTTAAAATCTTCAGATTTCGGGAATTTATCTGCCAATTCTAATAACGGAGCTGGCAAAGCAGTAAGCTTACGAGCTGTGAGGTCAATCCATCCGCCCTGCATTTCGCAGTAAGCAAGATGATCTCCTTTTTCATTGTAGAAATTATGTTTGAACATAAAAAGCATACCATCTTCGCTTAATCCAGAAACCTCAATAGTGACCGTTATTGGTGCACCTATGAACGATTCTTTAAAATAATACATATGCTCATAAAATACTACCGGACCAACATTATGCTTTCTAATTTCGGGCATTGAAAATCCGTGATTACCAAAAAATGACATTCGTGCATGACTCATAAAATTGGTATATGCCGAATTTGCCAAATGCCCATTCGCATCGACATCGCTCCAACGGATCTCAAATTGTTTTTTGTACATACTTCAAACTGATTAATGAAAAACAAAGTTAGAAAAAATATTATGCGCGCATAGTAAATAGCTATTATTTAACTTTGATTTAATGCCAGTTCAATTTTGTACCTTTGCCCAACTTTAATCGCATCGTATTAATGATACAATCAATGACAGGTTACGGGAAATCTGTATTACAGCTTCCTACCAAAAAAATATCTATTGAATTAAAATCTCTTAACAGCAAAAACCTGGATGTTAATGCCAGAATGCCATCAACCTACCGCGCAAAAGAACTCGATATAAGAAAAGATATCGCCAAACAGCTTGTTCGTGGTAAAGTAGATTTTTCACTCTATGTTGAAATTACCGGTGAAGAGACCTCATCAAAAATAAATAAGACTGTTGTACAGGAATATATTAAACAACTTAAAGGTGTAGTTGACGGTGATGCTACTGAATTACTAAAAATGGCAATCCGTCTTCCTGATGCAGTAACCACAGAACGCGACGATATTGACGAAGAAGAATGGGGTTTAATTGCTAATGGTATTAATGAAGCAATTTCAAAAATTGTTGCTTACAGAAAGGATGAAGGGGCTATTTTAAAACAAGACTTCATTAACAGAATTGGCACATTAAAACAGCTTCTTGAAGCGGTAATTGTTATGGATCCTGAGCGAATCGATGGCGTTAGAGCACGACTCGAGAAAGGCATTTCTGAAATCAAAGAAAAAGTTGACGAGAATCGTTTTGAGCAAGAACTTGTTTATTACATAGAAAAATTTGATATCACTGAAGAGAAAGTACGATTAGATAATCATCTCGATTATTTTATCAAAGCACTAAATTCTGATGATTCGAATGGCAAAAAACTAGGCTTTATTTCACAGGAAATAGGAAGAGAAATCAACACCATTGGCTCTAAATCTAATTATGCACCAATGCAGAAATTAGTCGTTCAAATGAAAGACGAGCTCGAAAAGATTAAAGAACAATTACTGAACGTACTTTAAAAATATCAACTGCGTGCTAAAAGATTCAAAAAAACAAGGTAAACTTATCGTATTCTCAGCACCTTCAGGCTCGGGAAAAACAACAATAGTTCGGCATTTATTAAAACAGGAAGAGCTTAATTTAGAATTTTCAATTTCTGCAACCTCTAGAGATAAGCGTGGCAACGAACAACACGGCAAAGACTATTATTATTTGTCGCTCAAAGAGTTTAAGAATAAGATAAAAGCCGACGAATTTTTAGAATGGGAAGAGGTCTACAGAGATAATTTTTATGGCACCTTGAAGGCCGAAGTTGAACGTATCTGGGCCAAAGGCAAGCATGTAATTTTTGATATCGACGTTTCTGGTGGACTTCGTATTAAACGTAAATTCCCGGAACAAACTCTAGCGGTTTTCGTAAAGCCACCAGACCTCAACGAATTGGTGCGTCGTTTGAAAGACCGCGGAGAGGAAAGTGAAGATAAAATAAGTATGCGCGTGGCAAAAGCACCTGCAGAATTGGCAACGGCGCCACTATTTGATGTGGTTGTGGTAAACTCTGATTTAGATACCGCCTTAAAAAATGCATATGAACTTGTTTCTGATTTTATAAATAGTTAATCATGAAAGTCGGACTTTATTTTGGCACGTTTAATCCTATTCATGTTGGGCATTTAACCATTGCTAATCACCTAGCAGAACATAGTGAGCTAGATCAGATTTGGTTTGTGGTTACACCTCAAAGTCCGTTCAAGAAAAAGAATAATATGCTCGATGATCATCAACGTCTGGAAATGGTTTATCTGGCAACAAAAGACTACACCAAATTACGACCAAGTGATATTGAATTTAAGCTTAAACAGCCTAATTACACTATCGATACTCTAACTTATTTATACGAGAAATATCCGCAACATCAATTCTCACTCATTATGGGTGAAGACAATCTGAAAAGTTTTCACAAGTGGAAAAACTACGAGCTAATTATCGAAGAACACGACATTTATGTCTATCCAAGGTTGTCTGAGGGAAAAATTGACACGAGATTTAACGACCATCCTCGAATATTTAACATTTCTGCTCCAATAATGGAGCTATCTTCAACGTTTATTAGAAACGAGATCAAAGCAGGTAGGAATGTTCGTCCAATGTTACCCGATAATGTGTGGCATTATATAGACGAAATGAATTTTTACAAACAATTTAAAAGTTAACAGCTATTAGCTTTTATATTCTTTCGAGAATAATTATTTTTAACTAGAAAAAAGATTGAAAAAGATATGACATTTACAATAGTTTTTTTGTCCGCTATAATTGCCCTCATTATTTCAAAAACAACCTCCATCGTAAAAAGAAATAACCTGAGTGCTTCTAGTGAAAAGCGCGTCTTAATTGCTGGTGTCCTCCTTACACTTTTTCTTTTAACTAACGTTACTTTACCATATCCTGAATCACTTTATTGGTTCATTGGCCTAAGTGTGGTTTTTGTGAGTTTTATTTTAACCTTTAGTGTTCTTAAACAAGAGCTAAAGCGATTCCTTAACCTAAAACTCCAAGATAAAATTGTAAATGTTTTGTTTTATAGTTTACTGCTAGTTGTAACCAACATCTACCTTTAAAAATGATAGAACGCATCTTCTAGATGTTCTATCTTAATTCCGTCCTTATTTTTTACAATGGCAATAATGTCAAAACGTACTTCTACGTCTAAATCATTTGCAGTTATATATTCGTCGATAACCTTAACTAAATTTCGAATTTGTTTTGGTTTAACAAATTCCTGAGGATGTCCAAAATCTGTGGATGAACGCGTTTTCACCTCAATCACAGCTAAAACTTCACGCTTCTGAGCAATAATATCTATTTCAGCTTTTTGAAAACGATAATTTTGTTCTAAAATGTCGTATTTATTTTCAATTAAATAATCTATTGCTAGTTGCTCACCTTTTTTACCTAATTCATTATGCTGTGCCATGATTCAAAATTTAGAAAAATGTAGTACATTTAAATAGTGAATGTAATCGCCGTAACAATCAGTTTAATATTCGACTATCCTTTCAACTATAATGAATATAGCTCGCTGCTATTGCTCTTTTTTTTCCACGGCATGGTGTTCTCATTTTTATTGCTTCGGAATGGAATTATTCACAACAACAGAGCTAGTAAGTGGTTAAGCTTACTACTATTTCTGTGGGCCATGTATTTAATTCCTTATATGCTTGGCTACGCCGGATGGTACACAAGGGGTCTTAAAAGAGCAATAATGTTCTTTGTTCCGTTTATGCAGGTGCTTTTAATCGGTCCGGTTGTATATTTCTACACCAAAAGTTTACTAAACTCTAGCTTTAGGTTATCTAAAAAAGATTATCTCCATTTTATACCTGCCATTTTATATGCTATTTACAGCTTGGTGGTTTTTGTAACGGATAAACTCATTTTAGATGAGTACTACTTCTATGCAGACCAGAAAGATAAAGATCTGGCGGACTGGTATCAGATGGCGGGATTAATTTCTATGGTTTATTATCTCATAATTAGTCTACGATATTATTTCAACTATAAAAGGTTGCTTTTTGAAAAAGTAAGTTATGCCGAATCTATATTATTTGTATGGATAAGAAATTTTATGATTGCCTTTTTAGGCCTACTTGTACTTAGGGTATTGTTTTTCATTTTCGATAAAGACTGGGGCAATTTTGGCAGTCAGTTCTGGTATTACTTAGCCTTTTCAGTGGTTTTTTATTACATCGCTATTACTGGTTACAGCAATATCATTAAGCAAATTACACTTGAAGGCGAAAAACTAAAAGTAGTAAACGTATTTGTTGATGAGGAAGTTGAATCCCCTGAAACCAAGGATGAGCTAAAAGAGCTCGATAAGGACCATGCTATCTGGAAATCAAAACTATCCGACCTAATGAAGGATAAACGACTCTTCGAAAACCCGAGACTTACACTTTCTGATGTTGCCCAAGAATTGAACATCACTACAAAAACAGTTTCTTCAGCTGTTAATTCTGGTTTTAATATGAATTTTAATGATTTTATTAATCATTATAGAATTGAGGCTGTTAAAGATAAACTGAACAAAGGCGAACACAATAGTACCACATTATTAGGGATTGCTCTAGACTCGGGATTTAACAGTAAAGCCACTTTTAATAGAGCATTTAAAAAAAGCACCTCCTTATCGCCTAAGGATTATATTGAAAAATTATCTTAAAACAGGTCTCAAATCAAGATTTGAAGCGTTTGGTGTTGTAATTTCATAGAGATTTGTGGAAAATAATAATAAGACCATGAAAACATTCGCCACCCTTTTTGCAGTAGTCATATCATTCGGACTGCATGCACAAGACCTTTCCAAACAATTTAAAGATATCGATTCTATAATTGAATCTAAGATCAAAAAAGATCATCCAGGGCTTATGGTCGGTATCGTAAAAGATGGAAATATCATCTATGAAAAATACCACGGTCTGGCTAATCTCTCATTCAAAATAAAAATGGATGAAAACACAAGATCGAACATAGCTTCTACGGCGAAACAGTTTACGGCTTTAATGATTTTGAAATTATCATTAGAAGGAAAACTAGATTTAGAAGATGACATTCGTAAATATATGCCCAACTTATATCCACAAGTAAAAGAGGAAATCAAGATTAGGCATCTTATAAATCATACCGCAGGTATAAGGGATTATGTGGGCTTAATGGATATGCAAGGTGAAGCATTTTGGAAGCGCGTTGGTCTGAATAATAATGATATCATAGAACTAACAGAAAACCAACAAGAACTGGCTTTTAAACCAGGAACTGACTATTCATATAGCAATTCGGGTTATGTAGTTTTAGCGAAAATTATTGAAAACGTTACGGATGAAAAGTTCACCGATTATTCAAAAAAATTCTTCGAAGAACTAGGCATGAATAACACCGCCTTCATTGAGGGTTATATGCGCGTTATACCAAATAGAGCAGAACCTTATGCAGATTGGGGAAGTGGCGTTTGGTTTCAATCACCAACGGTCACCAAAACAGCGGGTGAAGGATTTTTATACACAACATTAAAAGACCAACTCATTTATGAACAAGCTGTGCAAAACGCAGAAAAAAAGAATAACGAGTTATTGATTAAAAGTCAGAAAGCCATTCCTAATAGTGAAATTACAACCTATGGTTACGGCTTAAGGCTTTTCAATTGGTATTGGGGTGAACGTGCCTCAGTGCATCATGATGGAGGAACTAATGGTTATAATTCGCAAACTGTGAGGTTCACAGACGATAAGCTCACCGTTTTTGTAATGAGTAATAACGGCAATATCGGTAGCGACGTCATCGCTGATGAAGTTGCAAACGTTTTACTTCCAAAAATAGAAGTGAAGAAAAATACAACATACGATAGTCGATATTATGACACTGCGAATACCTCGACGCAACAACAAGTAATAGGACAGTATATTTCTTCAAAAGGCACATTGATCAGGATTGTTGAAGTAGAAGGAAAGACCTACTACAAAAGAGGCGGAAACGTCACTATAGAATTAATTCCAGAAAGTAAAAATCAGTTTTATCCTTCTTATAATTCTGAAGAAAAAATTGTGTTTTATAAAGATGAAATGATCCTATTTGAACCATCGGGAGAGACTAAAATTTTTGAAAGAAGTACAGCATTACCAGCTACATTGTCCGATTTGAAAAATTTCGTTGGAAGATACGATAGTGCTGAATTAGATATGAGTTTCGAACTTAGACTCACTGAAGACAACGAACTTAAGATCAAATTTTCGAACAGAGAAGACGAACGCGATGTTACAGCTCTAAACCGAGATGAATTACTTTCACGCAATTTTATTTTGAAAGTAGAAAGAGATCAATTTGATAGGCCTGCCGATATATTGGTTACACTCGGAAGAGCAGCAAATAATCGATTCAAAAAGAAAACCAACCTGAAATTTCAGCCGCAAATTCCAACAGAAGGTGGTACAATTCAAGTAACTACTATTGGTTCTCGCGAAGGTGATAATTCAGATATATTACTCACTAAAAACTACCTAAACGGTAACGAAATTTGGAATAAACGATTTGGTGGAAAGAGCTATGACAAAGCAAGTTCAATTGTTGCAACACCAGATGGTTATCTTATTGTTGGATCAACGAGTTCTTATGGTAATGGCAATTATGACATGTATGTTATAAAAACCGATAAGGATGGTAAAAAGGAATGGCAAAATACCTACGGTGATTTTTATAATGAATACGGTTATACCGCCGAGGTTACCGACAAAGGTTATGTAATTAAAGGAACAATTCAGAAATGTACTTCTAATTCTGACGTCTTTAATAGAACCTGCACAACCAATGTGTGGTTTGTATCCATAGATGACGACGGTAAAGAAATATCTAATGAAATTCTAGACGAAATTAAGAAAGAAGGTCATGAAGGATAATTTATATGCTATCACAAAGGCATTAGTGCTTTGCGTGGTATACATAACCTTAGACTCTTGTAAATCTAAACCTTCACAACTAAGTAATCTTCAAATTCAACGTTTAGATTCCATTGCTACTATAGATGTCCCTAAGGACGCTCCTGGTGTAGCCGTGGGAATAGTACTGAATGGAGAAATCGTTTATGAAAAGTACGCGGGTTATGCCAATCTTGAAGACAGCCTGTTAATAGAAAAGAATTCAAGGTTTAATATTGCGTCTAACGGAAAACAGTTTACAGCATTAGCCATACTAGAACTTATTGAAAATGGTAAACTTAAACTTGAAGATGATATCAGAACGTTCTTCCCTGAGCTTTATCCAGCTGTAAAAGACAAGATCACTGTAGCGCATTTACTAAATCATTCAAGTGGTATTAGAGATGTCTATGATCTTTGGTCACTTCAAGGGCTTACCTGGTGGGAACATACCTTTGATAATAACGATGTACTAGAACTTTTAAAAAAGCAAACTGAACTCAACTTTGTACCTGGTTCAAAATACGCCTACAGTAATTCAAATTATATGCTTCTTGCTGAGATCGTGGCTATTGTTTCAGAAAGTAGCTTCGTTGATTACACCAATAAAATGTTTTCCGATCTTAATATGCCTAATACCTCATTTGTTGCAGACCACACGGCTATTAAAGGCCCGATAGCTGAACCCTATTTTAACTTCGATACTTGGTTTAATTATGATTGGATTTGGAATGCCCATGGTGATGGAAATATCTTCTCAACCCTTGAAGATCAATTGGAATTTGAAAAAATTCTTCAGACTAAAAAAAACCAAAGATTTTCAAAAAAGGTATTGATTCAGAGTCAGTCATTAATTCCTAATTCCACCATCGAAAATTATGGCTATGGAGTTGAATTTATGGAGCATCAAAATATTCCTTACAAATATCACGGTGGTTCCACAGGTGCCTGGAAGGCGATAACAGCCCGATTTGAAAATCAGAAGTTTTCTATTGTTACACTCACCAATAGCGGAAAGACGGATCCTATGACACAGACTTTAAATAGTGCTAATGTTCTGCTCGAATTAAATCCTGATACTAACGACATAAAATTACAGCCAGATTCGATCGGACCTTATGTTGAGATTGATGCCATTACAGGTATGTACGAGATTGAAGGTTATATATGGGAATTTGTAGTGAGAGACGAAGAACTATTTTTGCTTAGAACAGGTCGGAATGATACGAAATTGATACGTGAAGCCGATAATGTGTTTCAGCAATGGAATGATGCGCCATTTAAGCAAGAATTCACCAAAAATGAAAAAGGTGAAATGCAGGTTACAGCCTATTACCCTAATACGCCGACTTTTACATTAACACGAAGAAATACTGACTTTTCAGATTTTGATTTCAAGGCCCTAGACGGTAAATATATTAATGAAGAGACTGGTGTTACCTTCGAAATAAATTATCAGACAGGTCTGAAATACAGCATCAAAAATGCAGCAGATGATATGACAGCGATATTATTATCAACTGAAAAATTAGTCATTAACGATTACGGCTACAGTTTAATAATAGGTATGGAAAAAGAGGATGATACGCATGACTTATTTTTAACTTCTGGAAGGATTCAGAATGTACGATTTTCAAAAGTTGAATAGTTCTTGAAGACTAATCTAAGGATGCTTGCTTTTTAATTAAACTTTAAAGTGGACCCACGTTTATTAACCTTCAACTCGATTGTTCTTCCCAAAACCAAGGCTCTGTTATCATCTTCATGACCAGCCGGCATATTGAAGGCAATCGGGAAATCATATTCGGCTAAAGCATCAAGAATTAATTGCTCAATTGATGTTCCCCAGAGGGTTGTGTTTTTCCTGAGTTTTGACATGTCGCCAACGATCAAACCCTTCAGATTATCAAAATAACCTGCGCGTTTCATGCTTTGTAGCATGCGGTCTATATGGTATTTATACTCTCCGATCTCTTCAATAAATAAGATCTTGCCACTTGTATCGATACTTTCATCAGAACCCAACATGGTATGTAACATGGTTAAGTTACCACCAACCAGCATACCTTCGGCCTCACCAATTCGGTTATAATCTGAAGCTTCTAAAGAATAATCAGTTGGGGTTCCAAAAATCGCAGATTTAAAGGTATCAACAGAAGCTTGTATTTCACTAAGTTTTTCTGTTAAGCTAACACACATTAAAGCATGAATAGATTCAAACCCCTGGTTATGCAATTGATTATGGAGCGCTGTAATATCACTGAAACCAATGACCCATTTAGGATGTTCTTTGAATTTGGTATAATCTAATTTATCTAAAATCCGAACTGTTCCATAGCCACCTCTGGCACACCAAATAGCACTTATTTTAGGGTCATCCATCGCATTTTGAAAATCTTCACAGCGTTCCTCGTCAGTGCCAGCAAAGTGGTTGGCCTTGCTAAACACATGTGGCCCAACTACCGCATATAATCCCCAACTCTCCAATAATTCAACGGCTTGTTGTACTTCACGTTCTCGGTTTTTTAGAATTCCAGAAGGTGCTACGATTGCCACAGTATCACCGGCTTTTAAATAAGGTGGTTGAATTAAACCTAATGTCATTTCGGTAGAATTATCAATTTCACTTTGAGCATAACCTCGGTTAATTATCCCAATATTAAGTGTAAGGATCAATGAAAAAACGAGACTTCTCAAAATCATAAAAAACAGCTTTTTGTAAATGTACATTTTTTTTAGAACTGTTTTTATATTGTGTACTTTTGTAGCTTCAAATTATTGAAATCATGTCTAAACGATATACCATAACAGCAGCCTTACCCTATACCAATGGCCCTATTCATATTGGTCACTTGGCTGGTGTTTATGTACCCGCAGATATTTACTCGAGATATTTAAGATTAACAGGAAATGATGTTGCCTTTATTTGTGGTAGTGACGAGCATGGTGTGCCTATTACCTTAAAAGCAAAAAAGGAAGGGGTTACACCACAGGATATTGTAGATAAATATCATGCAATTATTAAAGCTTCTTTTGAGGAATTCGGTATTTCGTTCGACAATTATTCGCGTACCTCGGCGAAAATTCATCATGAAACTGCATCTGAGTTTTTTAAAACACTTTATGACAAAAATGAATTTGTAGAAGAAGTCTCGGAGCAATTGTACGATGAGGAAGCTAATCAGTTTTTGGCCGATCGTTTTGTGATTGGCACCTGCCCAAAATGTGGTTATGAAGAAGCCTATGGCGACCAATGCGAAAACTGCGGAACCAGTCATAATGCTACAGACCTCATAAATCCTAAGTCGGCTATAACTGGTAATACACCAACATTAAAGAAAACCAAGCATTGGTTTTTACCATTAAACAAACACGAAGAATTTCTAACAGAATGGATTCTTAAAGGCCACAAAAAAGATTGGAAACCTAATGTATATGGACAAGTAAAATCTTGGATAGATGATGGTTTACGCCCAAGAGCGGTAACACGAGATTTAGATTGGGGAATTCCGGTTCCTGTTGAAGGTGGTGAAGGCAAAGTCCTTTATGTTTGGTTTGATGCTCCCATTGGTTACATCTCCTCAACCATAGAATGGGCGGAGCGCGAAGGTAAAAATTGGGAAGATTACTGGAAGGATGAAAATACGACACTCGTACACTTTATTGGTAAGGATAACATTGTTTTTCACTGTATCATTTTCCCATCCATGCTAAAAGCCGAAGGGACTTACATTTTACCAGAAAACGTACCTGCCAACGAATTTCTGAACCTAGAAGGAAATAAATTATCGACATCTAAAAATTGGGCGGTTTGGCTACCAGATTACCTTAATGATTTCCCGAATCAACAAGATGTGTTGCGATATGCCTTAACGGCAAATGCTCCTGAAACCAAAGACAACGATTTTACTTGGAAAGATTTTCAGGCAAGAAATAATAATGAGCTCGTTGCCATTTTTGGTAATTTCATTAACCGTGTAGTGGTTTTAACCAATAAATACTATGATGGTGTAGTTCCGGAGCCTTCGGAATATTCGCAAGTAGATTCAGAAACTTTAACTGAGTTACAGGCTTATCCAGCTGTATTGGCTAGCTCTATTGAACGTTACCGCTTTAGAGAAGGAAGTCAGGAGCTAATGAACCTCGCACGTTTAGGCAACAAATATTTAGCAGACGAAGAACCTTGGAAAACCATCAAAACGGATGAAGATCGTACTAAAACTGTAATGTTTGTTGCGCTTCAAATTGCAACGGCTTTATCGGTTTTATGCGAACCATTTTTACCATTTACATCAAATAAATTGAAGGGTATTCTGAGGTCAGAAGACCATTCTTGGGATGATATTCCGAAAAAGGATATTCTATTACCGGCAGGACATACCATTCAAACTGGAAAGCCTGAGTTACTGTTTTCAAAAATTGAAGATTCAGATATTCAAAAACAACTCGATAAATTAGAAGCCAATAAAAAAGCAAATGAGGCTGCCAACAAAAGTGTAGAACCACAAAAAGAGGAAATCACCTTTGACGATTTTACCAAACTCGATCTCAGAGTGGGTACGATCTTAGAAGCCGAGAAAATGCCCAAGACCAAAAAGCTACTTGTACTAAAAGTAGACACAGGAATTGATGTACGCACCATTGTTTCTGGTATCGCTGAAAGTTTTAAACCTGAAGAGGTTATAGGAAAACGTGTTACCGTATTAGTAAACTTAGCACCTCGTAAATTAAGAGGTGTTGAAAGCCAGGGAATGATCTTAATGACCGAAGATAAAAATGGCGACTTAGTTTTTGTCAATCCCAGTATTGACGGGGTCAATAATGGCTTAAAGATTAGTTAAAACTATAGGTTTATGGTATGGTTTTTGATAACTTTATATGAAAAAGCTATCATCATGACTAAAACTCTACCTTCTATTGCTAAAATTTTCTTTATTTTTTTAATTTTCTCCGCTTGGGGCTTTTCACAAAGTGCTGAAGACATTGTGGATGACTATTCAGATTACACTGAAGCACCACGAGAAGTGGCCTACGCCCATCTTAACAAATCAACCTATGTTGAAGGTGAAATGTTAGGCTTTACTGCCTACATTTTCGACAAATTTACCAAAGAGCCAGCAAAAATGACTAAGAATCTTTATTGCACAATTAGCGATGAAGAAGGCAACGTTTTAAAGAAAAAACTGCTTAGAGTCAAAGATGCTGTAACTTCAAATATTTTTGAAATAGACAGCTCTTTAGCCACAGGTACATATACCTTTAAGGCTTATACCAACTGGATGAAAAACTTCAGAGAGTCTAATCATTACGAACAGACTTTTAAAGTTATTGATGCTGATAATTTGCAAGAAATCAAACCTATAAAGCCTGAAGATATAAATATAGATCTTCAAATTTTGGGCGAAGGTGGTCGTATATCATATAATCTTAATAACGTCGTAGGGATTATTGCAAAAAATCAATTTGGTCTAGGAATCAGTGGTGTTTCTGGTCGCATTGTTGATGCTAATAATAGTATTGTGTCTGATTTCAAACTGAATGAGGTCGGACTGGCAAAAACAATTCTCAATCCAGATCCAAAGGAAAAATACTTTGTTGAAATTGATGTATTAGACAAAGTAATAAAGAAGGAAATTAAAGACATTAAACCAATGGGGCTGTCAATGACCTTAAATGCCCTAAACAACAGTGCTACCATTAAGATTGAAGCCAATGATCTTTTCTACGAGAAATTTGGAGATCAAATTTTGAAATTGGCCTTACACGATGGAAGCGAAATAAAGATCACTGAATTTCAATTGAATGAGGATGGCTCCATCATATTTAATTACCCGATAAAAGAGCTATTTTCAGGTATTAACATCTTCACGGTTTTTACTGAAGATAACAAGCCATTATTAGAGCGTCTTCACTTTAATAAGAACGGTATTGATATGGCTAAAATTGAAAAAGTAGAAGTCAAAAAGAAGAAAGACAGTTTAGACATTAATTTAAAATTGAATAGTTTCAATTTTTCAAAATGGTCTAATGTGAGTATTTCTGTGCTCCCGAGCGCAACAAAATCGTACAATCACCATAATAATCTTCTATCACAATTATACATTCAACCTTATGTAAATGGCTTTATTGAAAATGCATCTCAGTATTTTACCAACACAAGAGAAAGCAGCTACAATCTCGATCTTTTACTTTTAACTCAGGGTTGGAGTAGCTACAATTGGAATGACGTATTCAATTACAATGATCAATTTATTTATCCTTTTGAACGTGGCATTGACATTGTTGGAAATATAAACGGAGACAATCCAGGAACTTATGTGATCTATCCGATGCAAAACTCTAGTACGAGACTATTCGATATAAAAGAAGGTGAAAAGGTCTTTACTGTGAAAGAAACCTACCCTATGGATAAAGACATGCTGCAGGTAGGCTATATCGATCTGAAAAATAAAGGATTTACAAAAAAAGCTGCGCTTTCAGCGCAATATTTCCCTTCTGCATTTCCAGATTTTGATAAGACATATAAAACTCCAACAGAGGTATTTTCGTCTCAAATGCCTTCGCTAAAAGACATAAAACTAGATAAGTCTTGGCTGCGTGGAGAGGTTCTTGATGAAGTAACCATTGAAGGAGAAAATGATTACACACGTGCCGAAGAATTAAAAAATAAGGTTGTGAATTCGCGAGTTGCAATTCCTGATGATCGTATAAAATTGAGAAACCTCAGATTAGATATTTATCTACAGCGTTTAGGCTTTGTGACTCAGTTCGATTATTTCTCAGGGACTTTAAGCATCAACAACCCAAGAGTAAACTGGGGAACCACTGTGCCTCTAGTCTATCTAGATAATGCACTTTTAACATCGCCAGGTAGTGTTTCTGATTTTAGTGTTCTTACCTTCATTTTTATGCAAGATGTCGATTACATAGAGTACGAATTGTACGGTGTAGGTGGCGGTATTAGAGGAAATGCAGGGTTTATTAAAATTTTCACTTCGCCAGAATTTAAATTGAAGCGCAGTGGGCAGGAAGTTCAAACTTATGAAATCCCGTTAGCTTTCAGTGAGAATAAAGAATTTTATGTGCCAACGTACGGACTATACAATTCACCATTTTTCAACGAATACGGAACGATTGATTGGACACCTAATGCCACTATTAATAATGACGGAACCATAGATCTCTCGGTTTTAAACACCAAGAACGACATTAAACTTTTTGTAGAAGGTATTGTCAATGATAACAATTTTGTATCACAAACTATCACTGTAGAATTACAAGATTAAGTGGTATGAAAAATATTCTTTTTGCTTTAATTAGTCTTACGGCTGGTATAGGAGCGTCATCTCTAAACGCGCAGAAAAAGCTCAATCCAATTGACGCCTATGAAACTTATGCTGAAGCGCCTCGAGAGGTAGCTTATGTACACCTTAATAAATCGACTTATATCAAAGGTGAAATGATCGGATTTACCGCTTATGTATTTGATAAATACACTAAGGAACCGTCTCAGCTTACTACAAATCTGTATTGTATCATTTCTAATAGTCAAGGCCAAACCGTTAAGAAAAAACTCATTAAGGTGAATCAAGGTGTTGCTTCGAACGTTTTTGATATAGATAGTACACTTTCAGATGGCATATTTACCTTCAAAGCGTATACCAATTGGATGCGCAATTTTGATGAACAAAACCACTTTGAACAAACGTTCAAGGTTATTAATTCTGAAAAAGTAGACCTCATAAAACCTGTAAGTAATAAAGATATTAAAGTTGATCTTCAAGTTTTAGGCGAAGGTGGTCATATCCTTTACGATGTTCCGAATAACCTTGGCATTATTGCCAAAAATCAATTTGGATACGGAATTGCCAATGCCTACGGTTCTATTGTTGACAATACAGGGACCGTGATGACGGAGTTTCAACTTAATGAGGTCGGACTAGCAAAAGCACTTTTTACACCAGCACCCGATAAAACCTACACGGTTAATCTAGAGTTAAATAACAGAACAATCAAGCAGCCGATTTCTGGTATAAAGCTGAATGGTCTTATCATGAATTTAGTGCCATCACCAGACAAGATTACCTTATTGTTGCGCACTAATTCTAGATCACTAGAAAATCTTGCTGATAAATCTTTCAAACTTGGCTTGCACAATGGTCATAAAATGATAACGAATTCAGTGTCTATTAATAATGAAGGCATGGCAATTATAAGTTATCCTAAAAGTAAATTATTGGCGGGCATGAATATTTTCACGGTTTTCGATGAAAAGAACAATCCAATTCTCGAGCGACTTTATTTCAACAAAGAAGGTATTAAACAGCAAAAAGTTTCAGATGTAAAATTCAAAACTTATAACGACAGCCTCGATATATCCTTAGGTATTAAGACTATTGATCCCAGCAAATTCTCAAATCTAAGTGTTTCTATTTTGCCTTCAGATACAAGATCATATAATCACAACAATAATATTTTGTCGCAATTATATATTCAACCGTATGTAAAAGGAAGTATTCAAAACGGTGCTCAGTACTTTTCAAACAATAGCAGAGAAACCAACTATAATTTAGATCTTTTACTTCTTACTCAAGGTTGGAGCAGTTATGATTGGAATTTAATTTTTACGAGCAAATCAAAGGCATACAATTACTCTTTTGAACGCGGTATAGATATCGTTGCTAATATCAATAATAAGAAGTCTGGCGCATACATTGTTTATCCGCTCGCCCAAAATAACACGCAATTATTTGATGTTCCGAAGAATGAGAATGCCTTTACGATCAAAACATCATTTCCTAATGAAGACGATATTCTAAGAATAGGATACCTCAATACGGTTAAAAAGGAATTTAAGGCCAAACCCTCCTTGTATTTGCAATCTTATCCGGCCGAAATTCCAGAATTTGATGGCAATATGTCTATCATTACTGAAAATTATACCCTTAATGAGACTTATATAAATCCTAACCAGGTGAACAATGCAAGGGACAATGCGAGCAAGGTCACCAAACTCGATGAAGTTTTTCTTGAGGGCAAAATTGATAGGGAAACAGAAATTGAAAAGCTCAAGGAACTAGCAACTTACAAACGATATGATTATGTAAAGGAGAATATAAAGTTAAGAGGTATGCGACTTGATATTTATTTACAACGGCTCGGATATTATACAGAGTTTGAATATTTCTCGGGATTACTGATCATAGAAAATCCAAGAGCTAGTGGCAAAGATCCTGTACCTCTGATTTATCTGAACGACGCTCTACTAACTACTCAAGGTAAAGAATCGGACTTCAGTATTTTAACCTTCATCACTATGGATATGGTAGATTATTTCGAGTATGAACCTTATGGCATAGGCGGCGGATTACGAGGAAGCGCAGGATATATAAAAATATACACAACTCCAGGCTTGCCCGTCAATAAAAAAAGAGATCTTACCGCTACTTTTGATCTGCCTTTGAGGTTTGATAAGCCCAAGACCTTTTATACGCCAAAATACCAGACGTTTAATTCTGATTTTTTCCTTGAGTACGGAACCATCGCATGGCAACCCGACCTCACCGTTGACGAAACAGGTTTAGCTGACTTCAAAATCTTGGATACTTACACGAGCTCAATTGATCTTTATATTGAAGGAATTGTGAACGATAACGAATATATTTCACAAAGAATAACGATCGAAAAGGCCAATTAAATGCTCAAAATAGCATTCCATCCTATATATAAACACCCACTTCCTGACGGGCATCGGTTTCCTATGGAAAAGTATGAGCTTTTACCAGAGCAGTTACTTCATGAAGGCACCTGTGTGGATGCTAATTTTTTTGAACCAGAGAAACCTAATGATAAATTTATTCTGACGGTTCATGAGCCCGACTATTATTACGATCTGGTCAATATTACTTTAGATCAGCGCGCGGCACGTAAAATTGGTTTTCCGCTAAGTGAAGTTTTGGTAGAACGAGAAGTTATTATTGCCGACGGAACCATTAAAGCCTCAGAACATGCTTTAAAGTATGGAATTGCCATGAATATTGCCGGTGGAACACATCATGCATATACCGATCGCGGTGAAGCCTTCTGTTTGCTCAACGACCAAGCCATTGGCGCGCGATACCTTCAGAATAAAGGTGCTGCCAATAAGATCCTAATTGTTGATTTAGATGTTCATCAAGGAAATGGTACGGCTGAAATTTTTCAGGATGACGACACCGTGTTTACTTTTTCTATGCATGGTAAGAGCAACTATCCTTTCAAAAAAGAAAAAAGTGATTTGGATATTGCTTTAGACAACGATACCGACGATGCCACCTATTTAGCCATTCTGAAGGAAACTTTACCTCAGCTTATAGAACAAGAACAGCCCGATTTTATTTATTATTTGTGTGGTGTAGATGTCATTGCATCTGATAAATTAGGAAAGCTGGGATTAACGCTCGAAGGATGTAAAGAACGCGACCGATTTGTACTTCAGACGTGTAAAAATCATAATATCCCTGTAATGTGTAGCATGGGCGGTGGCTATTCACCCGATATAAAAACCATAGTCGATGCACATGCCAATACCTTCAGGTTGGCTCAAGAAATATTCTTTTAAAAAAAGCGCAGATGAATCACCTGCGCTTCTGACTACCCTCTTATTTTCCAGAGAAAATCTCCTTCAATTGAGTTACCATATTTCCATTACCTGAGACGGTGATCTCACCAATTTTCTCAGCGATCTTTTCAACATATTCCATCTCTTTAAGTTTGTATAACATATCATTCTCCTCCATCAATTTGGCAGTGTTTAACAAACTACGAGTAGAAGCTGTTTCTTCACGTCTCATAATTACGTTAGCTTGTGCTTTCTTTTGTGCAACTAAAACCTGATTCATGATGTCTTTCATTTCACCTGTTAAAATCACATCTCTTATACCGCAATTTAATACGGTAACACCGAGCTTTGATGCACTTGTCTTAACGTCTTGAAATACAGCTTCTGCAATATTATCTTTACGTTCTAACAATTCATCTAAAGTGTAAGCACCAACATAAGCACGCAATACCAATTGCATTGTAATGTATAATTGCTTTTCATAATCCTTGTTTTCTAAAAGCGCTTTTTCTACATCAGTAACTTTATACTGTGTATAAAAGTTAATTCTGATAGCTGCTTTGTCCTTAGTTAACAATTCCTGACCTGCAATTTCTAATTGCAACTGACGTAAATCGACTTTTGCAATTTTTATTGAAGTATCATTTCTCCAGAAACGGTAAGTACCACCTTTGAGTGTCTTGGTGTAGACATCATCGACTAAAAGTACGGCCTTTTCGTAGGCTGCGACTTCAAACGTTCTGATGTACTTACTTACTTCGTAATTGCTAAAGATTGACTTGTCGAGGTTCTCTGTGATGTAGATCTTACTGAGATCTACACGGATGTAATCACGTTCAATTAAACCCTTCCAGTAGACGAAACGACCAGCCGGCAAAACAGTTTTAAATATGCCTTTTTCATAAAGCAATACCAATTCACCGTCCTTTACTTCAACAACATCAAGCATAGCAGCTAAAACCTCATCTTTTAATAAGATCTCTAATGCTATTGGCGCTGTAAACATAGACGCTAAGTCGTACATAAATACACGCTGCTTGTAACCAAGCCAGTGTACTCCTTGGGTAATAACTCTAAGGTAATCACCTCTTTTGAATACTAAACCTACGTATCCTGCATTAATTCTTACTCGTAACATTGTTTTCAATTTTTAATTAAACATCATTTTTGCCAACTAAGGCGAAATGGTAATTCATGTAACGGACGGATTACCAGCTTCAAACGTTTACCGACGAGTTCAGTAATTATTTGAAGTTTATCTTCATTTTTCCTATTCGATTTAAAAAATAGCAGATCGCAAATCATCTCATCCATACGGAATAACTAATTGTAAACCCTGCCATGATTAGTGCATTAACTCCTAGTTGAAAACCAGCAAATTTTGCTTCATTATCAACCTTCGATCAATGGAGTAATCACTTTGTGAGATTACAGTTTTGCCATTCAGAGTATATCTCAGATTGCTTGTTATTGAACACTAATTGTTACTATTAAAGCCAATCTACAATCTACTATTTTGTCATTTTTAAAAAGCAGTATAACGACTGCGTTGCTATCAGTTTTCCAAGTTGATAAGCTTAGGCGGTTTGTAATAACCATCCTGCATTTTAAGTGCAGTGCTCTAACCAACTGAGCTACAAAGTCTAAAATGGTGACTTTGACAGGAATCGAACCTGTGCAATTTTCCTATTGTTCTGACCTACTGAACTACTTCCCCAATTAACGGTATATCTTAGTGGGGAAGGCGGGAATCGAACCCACGACCTATAGAATCGCGACTATTTTTTGGCTAACAGTCAGAGCCTTCAAGTCTAGTTGTATATAAAAACATCATACATCTCTGCAACGAATTATACAATAGTGCTATACCGAAACACCCAACAAGACCAGCTTGATACCTTCATTATTATTGCACCTCTTATCAGATTCGAACTGATACTCCCACATCGGTGGACAGATTGGCTCTAAATGCGCTTCCCTACTTTTAATCCTGTTAATTTCGGTGCTTCTGCAAATTCTATTCATTAGCAAGCGCGTCACTAACAACATCATCCAATCACTCCGTGGCTACGATAAGGATCTTTTTCCACAGCTCTTCCCTTTGAGCTAAAGAGGTGTATATTTTAAAAAAGCGTTCTGAGAATACCTCCGCTTTAGAATAAGCTTTCCTAAGATTATAGCCGTAGCCCTTCCTTAGTTTTCCACGCTCATCTCATTGCTAGAGAATCGCGTACTTATTCGATGCCTAATACATTGTAGCTGTTCGGCAACTTAGACTTGGCCTGCATAGTGGTACTTAGACCACGCTTTGCAATTACGAGGGTTGGCTCCCTCACCATTAGTAGGCGTCCTCATTGCGAGGCGGCCTATTAGAATGTTCACCGCACAGTAAAGGTTTGCGGCCTTTACTGCCCCATATATTGCAATGGGTTTAGGCAACTACTAGCTGCTACAATGTCCGAAGTCTTTCGCTTCTTTCTGTTTTTAAATAACAGCGCTTCTACCAAATTGAGCTATCCTGAAATACTTATCAGGACTAGGACTCGAACCTAGACTATAAACTTCGACCTAGGAGAAGGGCTTCGGAAATGGCTTCGTAGATTTTTGCCTACAAAATACCAACCTTCTCCATGCATGTTTCCCAACACACGGTATGTTGAGCTACCGAACGCTTTCGGGTCGGGTACCTCTAATACTGCAACAAGCTCCGCAAGGCTGGATGACCTACGCGTAACCTATTACTACAACTTTTCCTATTGATGTCTCCATCTCAAGCCTCATTAGCATTGGCTATAAATTCTAACCAGTCTCGGCGGTCGCCCCTGACTAATCGTAACCTACGTTTGTTGCTTGCTTACCTGCACTATTTTCCGAAGAAAACAGTCTCCACCTACAGTGTCTGTAAGCAGATTTATCCTTGTTACCAAGTTTATCTGAGGACGATAAGCCGCCCCATCTTACCTTAACCGAAATTAAGGTTTGATGATTTTTTTAGTATGAAATCCGTTTTTCAGAATTTCATAATATTTCAATGATCGTCATTTAAAACAAACAGACCGATAACTGTATGTTTAAATGTTTTTACTTTAATGTTTATCAAGATTCGAACTTGATCCTAGCGGATATACCTCTCGTGCGAGCCATTACACTATAAACATCTCAGTAAACAGAGACAAACCAGGTTTGCCTCTGCTTTTGGTCTCCTTTCTTTTTATTTACAATAAATTGTTTAACCTATTCTGAAACCAACTTTTTTGTTGTTTTTCAGCCTCTTTCTTAGCCTGAGTTTCAGTGGCTTTGTCCTCGTTAACTTTTGCTTGTCTTTTTTTAGTAACTCGAGACAAAACCCCTTCAACGAAATGAATAAAATCATCATTCAAGGCTAATTGCTTTGCTTCTTTGAGGACTTTTTCTGCCTCTTCATACTTGGCTAAGCTTTCGTACAGTTGTCCTTGAGCAAGTGCAATACTGGCTTTACCAACACCTTTAATTGTCTTAGCAAAGTCGATCAATTTTTGAGCTTCTTCATAATCTTCATTATTGATCAATACTCTGATATAATCTGGGTAAATATCTACCGCTTCAATATTGCTTGCCAAGGCACGTTCGAAGTAGGATTTTGCTGTTTCGTAATCTCCTAATTGCTCATAGTGCACTTTTGCCATCAAATGCAAAGCCTTCGTATTTTCTGGGTCGTAAGCCAAGGCATAATTCAAGGCTTCAACCGCTTTCTCCAATTCCCATGGGTAAGCTTCAATAACTCTAAACAAATGGGTGTTATATAAATTATTTTCCATCATATTAGTTATTGTACTGAATAAATTATTCAGCAAGTTTGTACTGTTTTAAATGCATCTATTTCTTGAGATGCGCTTAAAACTGTTCAGATCTGGTGATCTCTTATGTTTAGAAATGTAAAATCCGAAACAGTTAATTTGCTTCGGATCGTAATTTGGAGAGTAATTCTACAAATAAAACCGAAGCCCTATAAATGACTCTTGGTCATTGCTAAAATGTTTAAATGCTACTGCGTTCGTTAGCATGGCTTTCTTGTTTTTATTATTATTAATTATCGGCAGCTGATATGATCAATTCTGCGGTGCAAAGATGAAAACTATTTTTAAATAAACAAATATTTTTTTGTTTTATTTTATTGATTTTCAGTTACTTATGGTTAATTTAGAGCAAGGGTATTCCTGTCCGCTTTCAGCAGATTATTGAAGGTTTACACAAGCTTCTGTTTTTCAAATGCTTAATCTTCAAAGGCTCTTATTTTATATTTTAAAATCTTGTTTCAAATTATTTGTAATTTTTTTTACTTCATATATAATTTTATTGGGTAAACGCTCTAGTTTGCAGTCTAAAAACTGCTCTTAAAATAAAAAAGCGCCCAATTTAGTGGACGCTTTTCAATCTATTTATGTTTTGTAATTACTTTATCTTAGGTAACATTTTAAAAATAGATACAAAGTGTCCTGGCTCGTTGAAATAATTCAATATTATTTCCTCGATAATCCCACTGTGTTGTCAGTGATCCTGGCGCTTTATGTACTATTATATTTCTCATTTGCATTGCAAATATGCCATATTTAATTTATAAAATCCAAATTTTGAGTTGATTGATCTTTAAAACTACTTCAAATTAGATTAAATCTGAATAGGCTACTGTTTCTACAATTAACTCCATTTTAAGGTTTTAGTCACTATTTTTGTAAAAAATTTGAAATTATGTTATCGAAAACAATAGAAAACGCATTAAATAAACAAATTCGTATTGAGGCTGAATCTTCTCAAGTGTACTTAGCTATGGCTGTTTGGGCTGAAGTTAAAGGTCTTGAAGGTATTTCTAACTTTATGTATGATCAGTCAGATGAAGAACGCGAGCATATGCTTAAGCTTGTAAAATTTGTGAACGAACGAGGTGGACACGCTCATGTTTCTGAATTGAACGCACCAAATGTATCCTTTAATTCATTCCAGGGGATGTTCGAAAAATTGCTTGAGCATGAAATATTTGTATCTGAAAGCATTAATGAATTAGTACACATTTCATTACAGGAAAAAGATTATGCTACGCATAACTTCTTACAATGGTATGTTGCAGAACAAATAGAGGAAGAAGCTACCGCCCGAACTATACTAGACAAAGTAAATATGATCGGTGATGATAAAGGTGGTCTTTATTTATTTGATAGAGATATTCAGCAATTAGCTGTAGTCTCTGCAGCAGATACACCTGCCGAATAAGATTTATTTAATCCCAAAAAGAACACTGATATTGGTTAAAAACTAGTATCAGTTTTTTTTGTTTTTAAATGTTAAAGTTTATTTAGAATAAATTAAAATAACTATTTTTGCGCCATTGTTTCGTAATGAATGGGCAAGAAGAAAGACAAAAAACTAAGAAAGCAACGTATAAAAGTACTTGAAACATCTGGCTCGGATGGTTTAGGTAAGGTTAAATCTAAATGTTGCAAAAAGTATAAAAAGGCAGAACACAAACGCTGTAAAAAGTGCCCATGCTTTGATCTTCTGAAAAAAGTGGCCTAACTCCAGCTGTGTAACTCCTTTTTAGGCAAAGTGTTGCATTTTATTTTCGTTATCTTTGTTAGTAAATATTGTTTAATTAATTGCTATGAATTATGAAGAAAACTACGTTTAAAAAGGTTCATCTTATTGCCCTTTTCTTTATTTGCCTGTTTTCAATAAGTTTTAGTACAGCACAAGAAACTGAACAGAATGAGGTTCCTGCTTGTATTATGCCAGTACCAACTGATGTCAACAGAGTATACATTCCACCAAGAGATGCCGTGCAAGAACGACTTGCTAGTCGTGGCACAAGCTGTTCAAATATTATCGTGAACTACATTAATTTCCCGGTAAACCCATCAAACCCGTCAGAACCAGGTCCGGAGCAAGTAGCATTTCAATTTGCAGTAGATATATGGGAAACCTTATTAGATTCACCTGTCCCAATCAGGATAGATGCCAACTGGGTTGGTTTAGGCGCTGGAGTATTAGGTAGTGCGGCACCTGCATATTTTGCTACCGTACCAGGTGGTGCTACAAGTACACTTTATGCCGGTGCTTTGGCAGAATCTATTGTGGGTTTTGAGCTCAACGGCTTTAATTCTACTGATATTGTTTGTAATTTCAACTCTCAATTTAGTAATTGGTATTTCGGAACAGATGGTAATCCTGCATTTTTTGAAGTGGATTTTGTGTCTGTAGTATTGCACGAATTAGGTCATGGGCTCGGTGTTGCTGGCTTTGGTATTGAATTGAACGACATGGGATATATTAGAAGAGATATCAGTGGACAAACTGTTTCAGCAACGTCTAGTTTCCCAAGTATTTGGGATCAGTTCATTGATTCTGAAGATATATTTGCAAATCCGGTTAGTATTCTCGACGAATCTCAATTTCCAGATCCATCAGCAATAATGTTAGCACAATTTGAAAGTGATAACCTTACCTGTAACAGTCCAATTGCCGTGGCCCAAAATGGAGGTGTGCCACCAGCTACTCAAGGTGGTATAGAGACTCCTCCTGGATCAGGTAATTTTGAGTTCAGACAAGGTTCTAGTTATAGTCACTGGGACGAGGACACCTTCAATGGTACGCCAACAGCACTAATGACGCCATTTTTATCTAACGGTGAGGCCATTCACGATCCTGGTAATGTAACACTCGGCTTTATGGAAGATATGGGCTGGGTATTGTGCCAAGGTTCGTTGAGTACGGAAGATTTTACAGCTAATGAGGTTAAGATCAGTCCAAACCCATTTAGATCACGAATAGATATCTCTATTGCGAATGGCTTTAATGATACTTATAAAGTAGATTTGATTGATATAAATGGTAGAAATGTACTATCACAAACAAAAACGGCCATTAACGGAGCTTTAGAAATAGATCGCTTAGAAAACTTAGGTGATGGTCTTTATTTTATAACTATTACCAATCAAAACTCTAATCAGAGTGTAACTACAAAATTGATAAAGAATTAAGCACAGACTTAATTTCGAATAAACAAAAGAACTTAGCACACATTGTCTAAGTTCTTTTTTTTTTGCGTAAGGATTTTGAACTTTTTCAGACCTAAGATTCATGACACACCATTTTAAGGAATTTTCTACCGGAGCACTTTTCAATATAGGAAACACAGAAGATCTTGAATCTTTCAATCAACCAAAGCAGGTTAATCTTTACACCTTTATATGGGCACAATCACAACCTGTAGAATTGATCATAGACAGCATTCCGATTACGCTTCAACCCAATCATATAATTGCCTTAACTCCTATTCAATATTTACAATTTGTTAGTGGTGACGATGTCATAGTATATCAGTTCAACAGAGAGTTCTATTGTATTAAAGATCACGATCAGGAAGTGAGTTGTGTGGGTATGCTTTTCTTCGGAAATACGAATATCCCGATCATCAATTTGGATGAAAAAGAGCAATATAAATTTAAGATCTTACACGAAGTCTTTATCGATGAGTTAGAAACAAAAGATAATATTCAGGCTGAAATGCTTCGGATGCTTATGGCCAGATTCATCATAAAAAGCACGCGCCTTTTGAAGGCCAAAGAAGGCATTATAGAAACGCCCAAAAGTTCTAAAGTAGATCTACTGCGTTCTTTCAACTTTTTAGTAGAGCAACATTTTAAGGAAGAACACAGTGTTACTTTTTATGCCGAAAAACTATTCAAATCGCCAAAAACCCTTTCTAATAATTTTGCAAAATTAAATCGTAGTCCACTTCAAATTATTCATCAACGTATTGTGTTAGAAGCTAAACGTCTTTTAACATATACAGATAAAAGCGCCAAGGAAATTGCCTATGAAGTCGGATTTGATGATGCCTCGCACCTCAGTAGATTATTCAAAAAATACACTTCGCAGTCTCCTTCAGAATTCAAAAGAGGCATAAATATCTTAAGTTAGGAAATATTGACAAGCCCAAGGGCAAATTCTTCATTCTTTAGCATCGGTATTGCGCGCATCTTTGCAGTGTAATATTAAAACAACAAAACGATGAAATTAAAGAACATATCTATTTTCAATCTTATTGAAATATTCAGAAGGAGTCCAAAGCGTATTGTAAGCACAATTATTCCGAAAACACATTGTGAGCAAAAACACATTCACGATTACTATTGTGACGCTGAAAAACCACATGTGAACGCCTAAGGAAAAAATGACAAGCCCTAGGGAATAATTAGCATTCTATTTGATCCCTTTCTGTCGCAACTTTGTACCAACAAAAATTTAAAGCTGAATAAGCATCAGCAACAAATAAATATTAACAAACCCTGAAATCAATTCAGAATAAAAACAAAAAATTATGAACACATTTAATGTACCAACCAGAGAAAACGTAAGTGCTAACAATCAAGCAATTTTCGATAACCTAAATAAAGCACTTGGATTTGTGCCAAATCTATATGCAACTTATGCACATAGTGACACGGCCTTAGAAAACTATTTGAACTTTGCCAATGCAAAAACGTCGTTGTCTGCTAAAGAAAAGGAAGTTGTAAACTTAGCGGTTAGCCAAGTCAATGATTGTATCTACTGTTTATCTGCGCATACTGCAATTGGAAAAATGAACGGTTTTACCGATGAGCAGATCTTAGAATTAAGAGCTGGATATTCTTCAGTAAACACCAAACTAGACGCTTTAGCAAGATTAGCTAAAAACGTTACTGAAAACAGAGGCCGCACGGACGAAGCTGTATTAGAGAATTTCTTTAACGCCGGTTATACAAAAGCTAATTTAATCGATACGATTTCTTTAGTAGGTGATAAAACGATCTCTAACTATATACACAGTACAACACAGGTTCCTGTTGACTTCCCTGTAGCACAACCGCTAGAACCACAAACCGTATAAATATTAAAAGCACGGTCTTAGGGCACCGTGCTCCAAATAGTTAATGTAAGGAGCGCTTTGAATATAATCCCAAACAAACTATCTCACTTACAAAACTTGTGACTTAAACCTATTAATTAGCCAGATTTAAATTACTTATAATCAAATAAATAAACAATTTTTTTAACATTTAATATCATGAAAAAAATAATTTCAATTCTAGTTATCGCATTAAGTTTCACTTTAGCGGGTAACGCACAAGACAGCATGAAAAAAGATGCTATGATGAAAGACTCTAAAGCAACTGTGGTGTCTTTAGAACAAACAAAAGGGGAGTTTACCCAAAAAACCTTAACCTTAGCTGAAGGCGATTACATTTTCGAAATTGCTAACAATAATGTCGGTCACCAGGTAGGGTTTGTATTGGCGCCAAAATCTAACCCAGATGCGCATATCAAAACAGCTTATGTTACAAAGGCTGTAGACAACAACTCAAAAGAAAGTACTAATGTTACCACATTGGCCAAAGGTGAGTATGTGTATTTCTGTCCGTTGAACCCAACACCACAATACACGCTTATCGTAGAGTAGTTAATTTAAATTTTATAAACGAAAAAGCGCGGCTCATCAGAGCCGCGCTTTTTTTATGGGTCTAAGGTTCTACTTCCCTAGCATCAACAATTCGTTACAAACGACTTCCGTGGTGTAGCGTTTAATACCGTCTTTATCTTCCCAACTGCGTGTGGTTAGTTTGCCTTCAATGGCTACTTCTTTGCCTTTGGTTACAAACTTTTCAATTATTTCTGCTGTTTTGCCCCAAGCTACAATATTGTGCCATTGGGTATCTGTTACTTTTTCTCCTTTAGCATTTTTATAGCTTTCATTTGTAGCTATTGAAAACTTGGCGAGGATTTTACCAGATTCGAGGTTAATGATTTCGGGATCATTTCCGAGGTGACCAATTAACTGTACTTTGTTTCTTAATGTACTCATGTGTTTTAAATTTTAGTGATTAAACAGTCAATACTATCGTGTAAATGCTAAAGCCATTAGCACAACAACGACGAGACAAAGATGAGATGGCCAACCTTAATTAATCGGTAGTTACCTATTTAAATTCGTTTGTAAGTATTTGTAGTCGTTTGTAAATAACTATTGCTTTGTGGATAGGGGCAGCTATATACAATAAGGGACAAATTAATCTAGTAATTTTACAAAACGAAAAATGTCGTTTTTTTTAATGTGAAGTACGCAATTCATCTGACCGTCTTTCCCTTGCCACCGATTCAGCAATTCGAGATTGGGCATCTTGCCTACCATTCAAGGTATAACCAGACTATTGCAGTCAAAGAGCGTGGACTATTCGTCCTTTTTGTCCTCTTTAGGTTTAGGGACAGATATTTTTAGAACGTCGTCGAGCGTGCCATCTATTGACAGTTTTTCCTCGTACTTTTTAGCACGTTCCTTTTTGTTTTTTTCTTTCTTAGCCATTTACCATTCAAGGGTTATTTCTTTTTTGACATAATCTAAAGTTATCTTGAACTTTTCAAGAAACATATTAGTGCCTAGAATTGGAGGCAAAGAATTAGACATGATAGTATTCCCTACCACTTCTAGAGTTCTTAAAACCTTTTTTCGAGTACTGTCTAGTATTTCTATTTTAAAAGGATGTACATAAGTATCTATTTCAGTACCAGAAATACCTCTTGTGCCTTTTTCCTTTTTACTTTCATTATCCAGTTTATGTCCAACATTCATTGTAATCATACTTGGAAAAGTACAACAATCTGCACCTGTATCTATCATTGCCAAAGTATGAATTGCCTTATTTGTATTATAATTTATGATTCTTATGGGTATTTTAGGTCTTAAAATACCATTTTCGCCTTTTCGAAATGGATAAGTGTATTTATTCAAAAGACAAAATTATAATCAACATTTGTTTCAAAATCTAGAATAAAGTCCTCTCCAGATTCTTCTGCCTTTTTTAAAACTTCTTCACCATCAAAACTTTCATAAATAACCTTGTTAGTTTCTATGTTAATAGCTCTAATTGTAATTAAATTTTCTTGTTTAGATTTTTTGTCATTAGACATTGCTCTCGGTTTTAAAAAGTGTGCAAAAGTAACTAAGAATATGTTACTTTTGCACTAAAGTATGTAATTTAATGATAAATACAATCTACTTTAACTTATTAATATACAGTACTTATTAGTTTCTTATAACTTAAAGTACTTTCACTATCTACTAAAAACTTTTCAAATCTTTCTTGACTAGATAAACTTCTAGTATTAAATCTAGCTGCAAATTCATCTAGATAACGTTCTAAATGCTTTTCGCTAACTTGGTGGTAAATTCCATACAAACCACGCTTTAGTACACTCCAAAAGTTCTCAATCGTATTGGTATGGACTTGTCCATCCACATAAATATTCAAAGCGTGTTTTACACTTTCATGGGTGTAATACTTTTTTAGATGATTATATACTGGCGCTTCGTCAGAATAAATCGTTGATCCTTGCGGAACGTGTCTCGCTATAAATGCTCCCATATTGCGCAACTCCGAATTAGGGACGTGTTTTAAAACTACATTACCGTTTCGCTCAATGATACCAACAACCGTTTTCTTAGGCGTATAAGGTTTACCCTCATTGGTAAAGTTTTTATCCTCTAATGAACGGCGTTTGTTAATATGCTTATTCTTTTCACGACCACCAATATAGGCTTCATCAACTTCTACCATTTTATCCTTTCCCAATACCTGTGGTGCTTTGTCCTTTAGCATTTCTCTAATACGGTGCAAAACAAACCAAGCCGTCTTTTGAGTAATACCTAAATCTAAAGCTAATTGTACCGAACTGATACCCTTTTTATGAGTTGTGGCTAAGAATATAGCTGCAAACCATATTCTTAACGAGATTTTAGAGCCATGAAATATAGTACCGACCTTTACAGTAAACTTTTTATAACATTCGCTATTGGCGCATTTATGACCCCTATTGGTTTTATATGTACGCTCACTACCACAATGAGGGCAAACAGGTGTTCCGTTCCAACGGATCTGCTCGTAATACTCTATGCAAGTGTTTTCGTCCTTAAAGTAATCTAAAAGCTGTGGTAGAGACTTGAAATTCATTTTATTTTAGGTGTTTGTTGGGACAAATATAATGAAAATATATTAATTGTTGATATTATGTTCACAAAAAGTTTGGTAATTTTTCCAAACTTTTATGTAAAAGCCTATTTTTGAGTAGTATAATTAAAATTAAGTTTGGTAATTTTTCCAAAACATGAATAGTAACAATAAACATAAAGATGTAGATAAATTGCTTAGAGGTCTATTTAATGAGAACACTAAGCTTCAGAACTTTGAACTGATAGAGTTATTTGAACAGCGATTGGCCGATCTTTCAATAACGAAAAATCAAGCTTGTATTATTTTGGATATTGAACACAAAACTTTGGATAGTGTATTAGATGGTACTTCAAAAAAAATAGATTTTCTAGGTATTTTAAAGCTTTCTTACTTTTTAGATATACCTCATAATGATTTTATCGATAAGTACTTCGATTTAACTTTTAAAAACAACAATGAAGATATTGAAATAGTTAAAAAAAGAAGTTTCATAGTTAAGAACTTTGATTTACCCCAGCTTAAAAAGTCTGGCTTTATTGACAGCATTAATGATTTTGATGATATAGAGATTAGGCTAAATCAATTTTTTGGCTATGATACGATATTCGAATTTGGTAAGAATAAATTTACGGCGGCACTAAGTTCAGGTTCAAGAAAAACCAATCAGAAAAGTTTTGACTTTTGGTCAGAAGCAGTATGTAAGAGTATAGATAAAACTCCTAATCCCCATAAGTATGATAGAGAAGGCTTAATTGAGTTTTTCCCAAGAATAAGAGCGTATTGCTTAGACGTTGAAAAAGGATTGATAGCGGTAGCCCAAAAGCTTTTTACTTTGGGTGTCACTTTGATTATAGTTCCTAAATACAATACTGATTTACATTTAAGGGGAGCAACATTCGTAAGAAATGGCAAGCCCTGTATTGCACTGACAAAATACACTCAATTTTACCCTACCATTTGGTTTACCTTAATACATGAGTGCTACCATGTTTTGTATGATTGGGAAGTTATAAAAAAAGAGACTTTTCACTTTAGCATTGAGGTAGAAAACCAAGAGGATCAGAATAATTCCAATATTATTAATGGTTATGAGATAAATGAAAGTGAAGCTAATTATTTTGCTCGTGAATATTTGTTTTCTAATGAAAAACTAAAATCTGTAACTCCTCTTATAAATGATAAATTGTTCATTGAGAGATTTGCTAAAGAAAACCATGTACACCCAAGCTTTATATACAGCTTTTATTTATGGAATAATGGAAGTAAATCAAACTATGGTAAATTCAATAAGTATTTTCCAAAGGAAAGCTATGATAAACTTCTAAAGAATTTTAGTGTTTACGAGGAATCAAAACACTTACCTGTTAATGAACTTACAAAGAATAGAAATAACAACCTTAATTATAATACCCTTTAGCACTTATGAAAGAGAAAAAATTAAAGAATGTAATCCAAGCAAACACAAAAGAGTTAAAGGAATTACAAAGAAAAGAGGAGATACAGACCCTCTTATTCAGAACGGAATCACTACGTCCCCAAAAGGACTATGATAAGGAGTTAGAAAAAATCCAACTCAGAAACGGAACAACAACTTCCCTTAAAGAGATTAAAGATTTAATAAATGATATTCCTAGGGAACACGAATCTATGTTCCCTAACGAAAAACCGTTTTTCTCTTTAATGTTTTATTTAAACGAGTGGAACGATTTAAACCCTCATAACTTTATAAAACCACCAATCTGTGCTAAATGGATAAAACAATATATCTATGGGCGGTTTGATAGAGAAGTTTTACCTACTTTGTTGAAAAAGGAAAATCCAATAATAGCGGGTTATATTAAGAAATATAAATTGTTCCAGTTTTTAAATGATGATGGGCTGATGTTGCTAGAGGGTTATATTAATGATGCAATAGAGGTAATGAAAATATCTAAAAATTGGTATGATTTTGAATTAAAGTACACCAAGTTATACACTTTATCGGTACAATTGAAGCTTAAACTGAAATAGTATGAAAACAATGATGTTTGTAATATAAATATTACTTTGATATACATCTTATCGAATAATTACGAACTTAAATAGATGGTAATGATATTAAGTAATATCTTTAAGTAGAAAACAAAAAAGCACCCAATAGGATGCTTAAAATACTCTCTCTGAGATAGACTGGAAAAGTGCAAATACACCGTTCAAAAGTGTGCCGTCTCTCATTAGGATAGGGCTTTTGACTTACAGTCGGAAAACGTCGGTACTCGCAATACTGACGTTTTTTCATTTATAAAAGTAGTCAAAATGACTACTATCGGCAAATATTTTCGATAAAATGATATCAATTTTAAGGGTTTGTAATATTATTCTTAAAATATTGATGCCATTTTTAGTTTTGAACTATCTTGTCCCTTATTGTATATAGCTGCCTGGATAGGATGATTTGTAGTAATTTTAGTTAAGAAACAACAGGTGCGTTTATTTGCTTGTTGGCGGTAATTTAATAAAGGAATTAAATTGATTGATAAGAGTACAATTCTGGAAGTTTTCGAGGACATCCGCCAAAATGGGGAATGGGATATTAATCGGGGATTACTTTATGGTTATTTTTTTCTAGACGAAAATCGCCAAAAACTTAAAACTGTTGGGGATAACCTCAAAAAGAAAGGTTACACTTTTGTTGACATTTTCAAAGCGGAATCGGAAGAAAATGAAAAAGCGGAAATGTACTATTTGCATATTGAAAAAGTTGAAATTCACTCAGTTGATTCCCTATTTGAAAGGAACTTAGAATTCTACAACGTCGCTGAAAAATTTGGAATAAATTCATACGACTGATTTGATATCGGGGATGTGTATTAAAAAAACTACACACAACAAAGAACTGAGTTAAAAAACAAGTCTTTTTAGCTTAATCTAGATACATAATTTTCATCATAAGGTAATCCTGATTTTGCAATGGCAAATGCTTGTTTCAACAATTTGTTTGCTACTGCGAT
>NZ_QERF01000010.1 GCF_003260205.1 Winogradskyella tangerina
ATGGAACGGTACCTATAATGGCAATAGAATGCCAACGGGCGGTTACTGGTTTGTTGTAGAGTACGACGAACCTACCACAGGTCAACGTAAAGAACTAAGAGCCCATTTTACCTTGAAACGATAAATAAATTATGAGATTAAAAAAGTTTTGTTTAGTAGCATTAACAGCATTATTTGCAAATATTGGACTATCACAAGAAGGTGTTCCGATTTACTCAGATTATCTATTAGATAATTATTATTTAATTCACCCTTCTATGGCTGGCGTTGCGAATTGTGCTAAGGTTCGTTTAACAGCAAGACAACAATGGTTTGGCGTTGATGATGCACCAAGTTTACAAACGCTTAGTATCAATGGAAGAATGGGAGAATCTCCTGTTGCCCTTGGAGGAATATTATTCAATGATGCCAACGGTTTCCATTCTACCGTAGGTGCTTATGCTACTTTTGCATACCATTTGATGTTTTCGAGAAACGAGATCGATCTTAATATGTTATCGTTTGGATTGAGTGCAGGAATTCTTCAATATAAATTAGATGAAACTACCTTTTTAGCGCCAGGGGAATTCGATCAGCTTATTGCAGGGATCGAGCAAAGTGCAACAAACTTCAATATTGACTTTGGATTTTCATACCATTTTGTGGATTTCTATGCACATGTTACGGTTAAAAATATTTTGAAAAACGAAGGAATCAACTTTAATGAGCAAGGATTTGAATTCGATAATTTGAGAACCTATTTGGTATCTGCAGGATATACCTTCAGTAAATATGGAAGTGATTGGAGCTACGAGCCTTCAATAATGTACATGTACAGAGATGCTACTGAAGAATCAACTATAGATATCAATGCTAAAGTATATCGCGAAATGGACTTTGGTAAAATTTGGGGCGGGTTATCTTATAGACGAAGCTTAGATGGTGCTGAATTCCTAGACGGTAGTGGTGTCAGCAGTCAAAAATTACAATACATCACGCCATTTATAGGTGTAGATTATAACAACTTTGTATTTGCCTATACGTATTCTTATCAAGCAAATACCATCAATTTTAATACTGGAGGATTCCATCAGATTACGCTTGGATACAACTTCAATTGTAGACGTGAGAAGTTTGAATGTAACTGTCCGGCGGTTAACTAATAAAAAAAGGCTCAATTTTAATTGAGCCTTTTTTCAATCTTAAAAACTACTTTTCCCAAATATAGTTTTTCTTCTGTGCTTGTGTTTTTATTGCATTGATCATGGCATTTTCTAAGCCGTTATCATTTGTTGATTTACTTGCAACATATTGGCGACGTTTCACGTTCAAATCGGCAATTTCTTTCTGAAGCTTTTCACGCTCTTTTCTTTTTTTATTCACATAAGATTTGATCTCTTCTGTAGATTTTCCTTTTAACTCTTCAGGCAATTGACTCTTGTCAAGCTCTTCATATGAGAAATCAGATTCACTTTCAGCATCTACCAAATCCCAAGAGCTATTCTTATAAAGTCGAGAGCTTTTGCTAACCGTTCGGCTTACTGCGTTTGCTTTGTTATAGCTTCTGGCATTCGAATCTTGTTGCGCTTGCATTTCCATTTTACGTTCGCCCATTCTTCCATAAGCCACATAGGTCTTATTGAGTTTTTCATTGAGTTGTAGAATTTTATCATCATAAGGTGAAGCAATGTGAACCGTGGCTTTATTGTGATTAATAGCCATGTAGTCACCGTGAGTTAAGTCTGCACCATCTTTCCAATATCCTGAAATACCTTGATTGTAATCTCCACAAAAAATAGTATTAACCGTAACATCATTCTGATGCGCCAGTTTTGATGCGTCTTTGTAACTCACATTTCCTTGTGTGTAAGGTTCATTTCCTGCAATGAAAATAAACTTTAAGTCCTTTTTATTTTCACCCCATTCTAATTGGTCAATGGCCGTTTTGATGACTTTTCCACAGTATTCGTTGCCGCCATTTGTCGTTAAAGAAAATAATGATTTTGAGATCTCATCGAGATCATCGCTAAAGGATATCACTTGTCTTAGATAACCCTCAGCCGCATTTAAATTGTCGTTACCATATTCGTATAGTGCAATTTTGAGATTCGGACTTTCCTCATCGCATTTTGCGTAAGACAGTTCATTTACTATTTCCCACAATTGCGCTTTGGCTTGGTCGATGAGTCCATCCATACTATTGCTCGTGTCGAGAAGCAGAGCTACTTTAATTTCAGGTTTTTCAACCCGATATTCTGGTTGAATTGGGATCGTATTCAAACTTAGATCCTCAGTATTCTTTTTTACGGATGAATGACATGCCGTGAATGACAATAAGGTAATTGCTACAGCTAAAACTTTTGAAACTGTTTTCATTTTTGAATTGTTTTTTGATTATTAATGATTTGTAAAGCTCTGCTGAAAAAACAACAATAAAAATCTAAAATGAGTAAACTACTATTGTGAATGAGTATGTAATTTCAATATGTTAGCCAACGCGTGAATTTCTAGTAAAAATCGGCTCTGAAATGTGCTAAGTCATTTTTTGAAATGAAATAAAGTATGTAGTTTAGGACAATTAATTGAAGGCGAATTGAAAGCATTTAGACTTTATATATTATTAATTTGTGTTATTGGACTGTCAGGTTTAATAGAAGCACAGGATAAAAACACATCAGGAAGAAGCAAACTCGAGCGCAGTACAGAGGATGTGTATTTTACAATTAGGGGTACTGTTTACGACAAGAAGACTTATGAAGCAGTACCAAAAGTTAGTATTCAGGTTAATGGAAGCAAATACACCACTTCAGATAGCAATGGTAAATTTTCAGTGCGTGCCAGAGTTGGTGATGAGCTCATCATAACGCATAGCTCCTTTGATCCTATATACCATATTGTTGAAAGTAATGACCGTATTTATATCGAAGTTCAGCAAGAGCAGTTTAATAAATTCAAAACTTCAAGATCTTTTGAAAGTCGAAAAGTTTTCAATAGGCACATTGATTCTGCGGATTATTATTTGAAAAAGGACGCCGAAAAAAGTATAAAATTTGTAGGTGATGCACTAAACGTGAATACTTCAACCGTACAGAGTGGTGAAGCTCACGAGCTTTTAGGTGATATTTATATCTATTGGAAACAATATGATTTGGCCATAACGGCCTTCAAAATTAGCCTTCAGAATTACAAGACCAATTCAGCGCGACTTAAACTTGCAAACGCATACCTTAAGAATGACGACTTCGAAAAAAGTATTCAAACTTACAGCGAAATAGATGAGAAAACGCTCTCTAACTATGAAAAAACAATGCTTTATGAAGGTATGGGTGATGCCTACCTTGAAGCGAAAAATTTTGATGAGGCGGTAGCATCTTATGAAAAAGGGCTGTCGGTAGCAAAAGAACATTTAATCACGCCAAAAATCACTGATCTCAATTCAAAAATTGCGCAGGCCTATAATTTTCAAGGAAACATTCAAAAGGCAAAAGGATTTTTTGATAGCTCGCTAGATCTGGCGACCAAAGAAAACAAAAAGCGTGCGGTAGAAGAGCAGATTAAGGTCGCGGAATTTAATAGTGCTATTGAAGATTACGACAGTGAAATAGAACTCAGAAAACAAGCACTTGAAAGTATTGAGGACATTAAATTAGATTCGGTTATTCCTAATGAAAGTGCACTAACACCTCAGAAACAAAACTATAAATTAGGTAATGCATATCTCTTAAATAATGACCTTGAAAATGCTATTCCGTCGTTCAGAAAGAGTATAGAAGAGGCCGATAAAAATGCCGATCTCGATGTGAAAAAAGATGCTACGCGTAAACTTTCTGAGGCGCTTATTGATGCAGGAAATATTGAAGAAGGCCGAATATGGCTCGATGAATACAAGAAGACGGTCGACGAATTGTATGCTAAGAAAATACAAGAAATATCTCGTGCTGCTCATTTCAGTCGAAGTATTGCAGAACAGCAAAACAGGATTACATCCTTAGAGAGTGACAGACAATTATCTTTAAAAACTTATGAATTAACCGAGGAACAAAATAAGCGTCAGAAATTAATTATTTATTCACTGGTTGGTGGATTGGTGCTGTTTCTCATTACCGGATTTATGATGTTTAAGTACATCAGGCAGCAACGTTTTGCAAATAATCTTCTGGCGTTGAAATCGCTTCGAAGTCAGATGAATCCTCATTTTATTTTCAACGCATTGAATTCGGTAAATAGCTTTATAGCCACGAATGATGAGCGAACAGCCAATAAGTATTTATCTGATTTTTCACATTTGATGCGTTCTGTCTTAGAGAATAGTGAAGAAGATTTCATTCCGTTAAAGAAGGAAATGGAGTTGCTCGAGTTGTATACAAAACTAGAACACTTTAGGTTTCAAGATAAGTTTGAATATTCTATAAATATCGATGATAAGATCAATGTTGAAGAGTTTTTAATCCCTCCAATGTTGCTGCAACCCTATATCGAAAATGCGGTTTGGCATGGGTTGCGTTATAAAGCGGAGAAGGGTCATTTAAATATCTCGGTCAATTCAAAATCGAAGAATGAAATTGAGATCATTGTTACTGATGACGGAATTGGCAGACAGCGTTCAAAAGCCCTTAAAACCTCTAATCAGAAGAAGCAAAAATCTAAAGGAATGGACAATATAAAACAACGCGTTTCCATTCTTAATGAAATGTATAAAGATAAGGTTGATGTTAGTATTGCTGACTTCAGACCTAACGAAGAAGATACAGGAACAAAAGTAGTGGTGACATTAAAAAAAGTTTGATATGAAATTACAAGCCATTTTGGTTGAAGACGAAGAAACCAGTAGAGAGATTTTAAGAAATTATCTCACAAAGTATTGTCCAAACATCAATATTATTGGCGAAGCTGGTAACGTTGAAGATGCTTTAGTATTAATACGAAATAACGAATTGGATGTTGTTTTTCTAGATGTTGAAATGCCCTTCGGAAATGCTTTTGACCTTTTAGATAAGGTAGGTAACATCGACTTTGAAACCATCTTTGTAACGGCTTATAATCACTATGCCATAGAAGCCTTAAATGCCCATGCATCCTATTATTTAATGAAGCCAATTTCTATTGATGAGCTTATTAAAGCCGTTGATTATGTTACCGAAATTAGAGCCAAGGAAGATGCACTACAAGACCAGGTTTTGGTGCCAAAAACCAACTCGGTAGCGGGTAAAATTACGATACCACAACAAGACGGCTTTGAAATATTGAACACCTCAGACATAATGTACTGCAAGGCCGATGACAATTACACCGAGATCTATCTCAATAACAATAAGAAGAAATTGGTGAGTAAAACACTAAAATACATTGAAGAAAGTTTGAAGGATGCTAATTTTGCTCGTGTGCATAAAAGTTATTTGGTAAACGTAAATGAAGTGGTGAAATATGTAAAAGGAAAGGGTGGAAGCGTGGTCTTAAGTAACGGTAAAGAAATTATGGTTTCGGCCTCAAAGAAAGCAGATTTGTTGTCTTATTTTAAATAGAATTATATGCCAATTGTAAAACCAGTTAGAGGAATTCATCCTCAAATACCCGAAGATTGTTTTGTGGCAGACAATGCCACCATTGTCGGTGAGGTTACCATGGGTAACCATTGTAGTATTTGGTTTAACGCTGTTGTACGAGGTGATGTTCACTTTATAAAAATGGGAGATAAGGTCAATGTGCAAGACGGTGCTGTTATTCATGCGACCTATAAAGTATCGCCAACTACAATTGGCAATAACGTTTCTATAGGTCATAATGCTATTGTACACGGTTGTACCATTCACGACGATGTTCTTATTGGAATGGGAAGTATTGTGATGGATAATTGTATAATTGAGAGCAATAGTATTATAGCAGCTGGTGCGGTTGTTACAAAAGGAACCATCGTAGAGTCTGGGAGTATTTATGCTGGCGTACCTGCAAAAAAGGTTAAGGATATTAGTGCTGAATTGATTTCAGGAGAGATCAATAGGATAGCTAATAACTATATGAAGTATTCAAGCTGGTTTAAGGAAGAATAGTCTTCAGTTTTTCGATCAATAGTTCAACGCTAGGTATTTCATTCAAGTCATCTTTATTCAGAAGTGTTGAAAGGTGAAGATCTTCAAGTTTTAATACGGAAGGATAGCTAATGTCAGCATCAGGAAATTCTGCTTCAAATTCATCTTTGTGATAAAAAATCATTTCAGCCTTACTTTCAATTCTGAATGTTTTCCAAAGATTATTTTCAGAAAACGTGTCATAAGTAAGCGCACAAAGACTGCAAGGGTAGGTAGATGGATTCAATAATTTGTGCCCTGTATCTAACAATGCATTTAGCTTTCCAGAGTTGGCATTATAAACAAAGATGAAGGTCATGTCTTCTTAGTAACCTTTAATGAGAATTCCTTACTAAAAATCGAGATAAGCCGTATCAAACTGATGGTCTAATAAGGTATTTAGAACTTCAAGATTTCCGTTAGTATACAACTTAATTGCTGATGTACTATTAGCTTGGTTTAAGATATGATGTTTCTCGAGAATAGCTTTGGTCTGTTTGGCCACAGCCAAGCCAGAATCTATAATCGTTACCTCCTTAGGCAGCATCGTTTTTAGCATCGGAATTAAATAAGGATAGTGCGTACAGCCAAGTACCAAATAGTCAATATTCTCTTGAATCATGGGTTCTAAATAAGAATTCAACAAATTCTTCATTTCATCAGAATTCAATTTGCCAGATTCTATTAACGGTACTATACCTTCGCCAACTTGTTCTATCACCTTAATGCCACTTGCGTATAAATCTGATGTTTTATGAAATAAATGGCTACTAAGCGTGCCCTTGGTGGCAAGAACGCCTATCGTTTTTGTTTTGGTATTAAGAGCGGCTGGTTTAATGGCTGGTTCAATTCCAATGAAGGGTACATCGTAATGAGACCTTAGATAAGAAATGGCATTCGTGGTCGCTGTATTACAAGCAACAACAATAAGTTTACAGCCAAGTTCGAGCAATAACTCGGTATTTTTGATACTTAATTCTACAATTTTATCCGCAGGTTTGTTACCATAAGGCGCGTTTATACTATCGGCTAAATAAATACAATCTTCATTAGGAAGTAGGTCTACTATTTCCTTGAATATTGATGTGCCACCTACACCGGAGTCAAATATGCCAATAGGTTGTTTGCTCATAATTATCACAAAAATAAAAAGTCGCTTGGAATAAGCGACTTTTTATCTGTTTATGTGTTGTATTCTTAAATTCCTAATTGTGCTTTTACGTCAGCCATTAAGTCTTTTCCTTTAGCAACAATTAAACCACCTGCCTCTAAAACATAATCAAATCCTTGATCTGCTGCTACTTTTTCAATAGCTACTTTAGCTTTCTCCGTAATCGGCTTTAAAAGGTCGAATTCTTTCTTCTGTAGATCTTGTTGTGCAGTTTGTTGAAATTGCGTTAAGCTTTGTTTCATGCCTTCCACTTCCTTCATACGCTCAATATTAGTCTCTTCAGTCTGGCTTTCAGCTTCAGCGTTATATTGCTTAAGCTTGTTGTCTAATTCTTTTAAAGAATCCTGAATCTGAGCTTCATAAGTTTTGCCTAATTTTTCAATCTCAGCTTGTGCAGCTTTATATTCTGGCATTGCCTGTATTAATTCCTGTGTATTAATATGCGCAATCTTACTCTGAGCAGACATAAGGCTTGTTGCTCCTATAAATAGTGCCGTAGCAAGTAATAACGTTTTGAAATTTTTCATTTTTTCTAAATTGTATTTGTGTGTTATAAGTATTAATTATTTTCTCCTTCGTTTTTCTTAGCGTTCGCTATAGAATCTCTTCGTTTTAATTGTTTTTCGCGCTCTTCGCGTGCTTTTTTACGTTGTTCTTGTATTTTCTTCTTGCGTTCTTCTAAAGCTTTACGTCTTCGTTCTCTGTCCTTTGCTTTTATTTCAGCCGCTGTTAACGGTTTTTTCGCAGCGGTCGTATCTTTTTTCACTGTGTTTTTAGCCTGGGTTGAATCTGTTTTCGTTGCAGGTTTCTTTTCAGTGGTGTCTTCTGCTTTTTTAGCAGCATCTTCTTTAGGTTGTTCTCCTGTATTAGATGCTTCGGTCTTTGTTTCCTCAGTTTCAGATTTCCTTTTATTACGTTCATCTAAAACTTTCTGGCGACGTTCATCAGCTTCACGCTTTTTAGCCGCTCTAATAGAATCTTGTCGTGCTCTTCGTGCTTCTAAAGCTTTTTCACGCTCTGCTCGTTTTGCAGCCAATTCAGCTTCTCTCGATGCTTTTCTTTCATCTAAGGCTCTCTGTTTTTCATCTTTCTCTTCGCTTACCACAGGTACAACTTCTTCGTCTTCAAGCTCTTTAATTTCCTTTTTATTTTTTGCCTGATTACGACGCGATGTTCTTGTGATTGTTCTTAATACCTGCTCACTAATATCATAGCGTTCAGCAGAATAGAGCATTACAACATCTGCCGACTTATCGAAGATGAAATCGAATTTTTTTGTTTCAGCTATTTGTTGAACCGCTGCGAAAATCTGATCTTGAATAGGCTCAATTAATTGCCTTTTCTGAATGATCATATCACCGCCTGGGCCAAATCGTTTTTGCTGATAGTCTAAAATTTCCGCTTCTTCAAAAGAAATATCCTCCATACGCTCTTCATAGAGTTCCTTAGTTAAGAGTACACTCTCGTTTTCTAATTCCTTCTTTTTTTGTTCAATAACACCAAGTTTCTTTTCAATATCTACTTTCCATTGTTGAACTTTTTTATCTAATTGCGCTGAGGCTTCCTGATATTCAGGGACGTTTTGAAGAATATATTCGGTATCTATATAGCCAATTCTAACACCACGTTGTGCATTAACACTAAAGCTCGTCAGACCGATTACTGCCAATAAAAAAAGAACTTTAAACTTCATCATGATTAATTTTTTGTTTTGAGACATTTTTGGTTAACCAAACTTTTCTTTGTGATTAGTGCTATTTGGCTTCAAATGTAACGAAATAAATGATTAAAAATTTTAACATCATGATGAAATCGTTATTTACAGATTAGAAAATATCGTGCCAAACTTAAAATTGTTGTCCAATAATGAAGTGCGTTTGCCAACCACTTTTTTGAGTATCTCCAGGAACAGGGTCAAATCCATGTCCGAAGTCTATACCTAAAAGTCCGAATGCTGGCATAAAAATTCGTATACCCAATCCTGCTGATCTCTGAAGGTCGAAAGGATTGAAATCTCTAAAGCTATTAACAGATTGACCACCTTCAATAAATGATAAACCGTATATTTTTGCTTGTTGCCCTAAGGTAATAGGGTAGCGTAATTCAAGAGAAAACTTATTGTAGATCGAGCCACCATCTTGAGTCGACAACGACTGATTAGGGTAACCTCTTAGCTGAATGATTTCTCTACCATCTAGGGCAAAGTTTCCTAAACCGTCACCACCAACAAAGAAACGTTCAAAAGGAATAACGCCTCTATCGTTATTATAGGCGCCAAGGAATCCGAATTCTACACTCGGTCGTAATACAAGTTTTTTAGTAAGCTCTGTATACCAATCTCCCTTGAATTTAATTTTATAGAATTCTAACCATTTAAATCGTTCCTGATCTATTTCACCAATACGCTCAAGATCTTCAGGGTCTGATGGGTCTAATTGATCTCTTTCTTCACGAAGTGATTTGTAATCCACACCGTTTACCAATGAATAAGGGAATGAGAATTTCGCTGAAACGGTAAAGTTAGATCCACCAGTTGGATAAATCGGGTCAGTATAAAGGTTGTTTCTACTTAAGCCAATGGTATACGAAAGGTTATTCGCCGTACCATCACCGAAAGTAAATAAACCAGTATTGTAATTCTTTAGGTCATAATTCTGATAACTGATAGCTTGCGATAGTAAGAAGTAATCGTCTGGTTTGTTCAATCTGGTTGAAACACCAACAGTTAAACCAAGAATATTGAATCGTCTGTCTCTATCAGCTCTACGCGTCTGTGGATCGAATAAGAACTGTCTTGAATACGAGACCGACGTTGATAATTGGAATGGTTTTTTACCACCTAACCATGGCTCACTGAAGGAGAAACTATAAGTTTGAAAAAACTGACTCGCCTGCAAACGTAATGCTAAACTTTGTCCGTCACCTCTTGGTACTGGCTTATAGGCATCTTTGTTAAAAATATCTTTGATAGCGAAGTTATTGAAGGATAACCCTAATGTACCAATGAATCCACCGCCACCGTAACCACCTTGTAATTGAATTTGGCTAGATCCTTGTTCAACAACTTCGTATTCTATATCTAAAGTTCCGTCAACTGGGTTTGGATTTTTAATATTTGGAACAAGCTGCTGTGCATCAAAAAATCCAAGTTGCCCTAATTCTCGAAGGGTTCTGATAATTTGAGATTTACTGTAGAGCTCTCCCGGACGAGTTCTTATTTCTCTGTATATAACGTGGTCATTTGTGACGTCATTTCCTACTACGGTTACGTTATTAAAGTAGGCCGGTTTACCTTCAGAAATACGAATTTCCATATCAATAACATTGCCTTCAGCACTTACTTCAACCGGATTAATAGTTGAAAACAGATAACCTGTGTTCTGGTAGGCATTGGTTAAACTTGCAGCATCAGGATCGTTAGGATCATCGATGCGTTCTCTAAGTTCAACACCATTATATACATCACCTTCAACAATACCTAGGAAATTGGCAAGCTGTTTATCTGTATAAACCGTGTTTCCAACAAAGTCTATTTTTCCGAAGGTGTATTTTTCGCCTTCTTCTACTCTGATATCTAAGCTTATGGTTTTGTCGTTATTATAGATGATTGAGTCTGAAATGATTCGTGCATCTCTATACCCGTTTTCTTTGTACTTATCAATAACACTAACAAGGTCTTCTCTAAAATCTTCTTCAATATATTTCGAACGTTTAAGAATGCGAATCGGATTCTTTTTCTTGGTGTTCTTCATCGCTTTGCGAAGTTTTTTCGCTTTGATTTTATCATTACCGATGAAGTTGATCTTTCTAATTTTTACTTTCTCACCGCGATCGATTTTCACTACCATGTTCACACGTTCCTTTTCGATAGAGTCGATAACTTTTGAAGTCGTAATATTAACCTTAGTATTTAAATAGCCTTTCTTTTTATATTTATTGGTAAGGTAATTTCTGGTTGTAGCAATAAGGTTTTCAGTTACTTTTTGCCCGGCCTGAAGCTTATTTTCGCTAATAATCTCGTCTATTTTACCTTTCTTAACTCCAAGAACAGTGACATCTTTTAACTCTGGTAGATCGATGAGTTTTATTTCTAAATCGGCCGTATTTCCATCAATATTTGTGATGTAAATATCTATACTACTAAATAAATTAGATTTCCAGAGGGTTTTTACTGCGTTGGCAATTTTTTCACCTCCAACCTGAATTTCTTCATTTTTACGCAGCTTCGAATAAGCAATTATAGTTTGAGGACTAAAGTTGGTATTACCAGTTACTGTAATCTCTTTAATTAAATATGTAGCGCCACTTCCTTGACCATAACTATTAAATGAAAGACTAAATAGTATTAGGGTTATTATTAAAGTTGCAAGGGATTTTGATTGACTAATATTAAGTAAGTTGTTCGCTTGTTTTTCCAAATCTTCGTTCTCTATTTTGATAATTTATGAGTGCTTCATACAGATTTTCTTTCTTAAAATCTGGCCATAAAATATCTGTAAAATACAATTCTGCATAGGCTATTTGCCATAGCAAAAAATTACTGATTCTCTGTTCACCGCTTGTGCGAATTAGCAGGTCAACATCTGGTAAATTTTGCGTGTAAAGATGCTTATTTATAATGGATTCATCAATACTTTCGGGAGAAATTATATTATTTTTAACTTTAACTGATAATTCTTTAATAACATTAACAATTTCTTCACGAGATCCGTAGCTCAAAGCCAATGTTAATGTCATATTTGTATTATTTTTTGTCTTTTCTATAACATCTAACAGTTCGTGTTGTGCCTTTTGAGGTAAATCATGAAGCGATCCAATGGCCGAAAGTTTAATATTATTGTCTTGAAGTGTTTTAATTTCCTTTTTTAGGGACTTAACTAAAAGTTTCATTAAGGTCTGAACCTCTAGCTTTGGGCGTTTCCAGTTTTCTGTTGAAAAGGCATAAAGGGTTAAATTCTTTATGCCGATTTCGGCACTTGCCTCAACGGCTTCTCTTACGGCTTTGGTACCATTTTCATGACCAATAACACGCATAAATCCCTTTTGTTTTGCCCAACGGCCGTTGCCATCCATGATAATGGCGACATGATTAGGAAGTTTTTCTTTGTGTATTTGTTCTTTCAGCTCCATTTAAAAATTGCAATAGCAAGGTCGTCTTCCAAAGGTGTAAGTTAAGGTAATTCCTGAAAATACATACCAATCATTACTATTTGTGTTACCAAAACTAAATTGATCTCTAAATTCTCCATCCGGAACACTACCATCTAACTCATCCGAAAAGGTGTATCGTGCCCCTATTTCTGCGGCAAGTACAAAATGATTACTTATGTTGGTTTTATACCCTAAAACCATGGGAATACCATAAGCCCAACTATTTGTGTTTTCGGGAGTATAGACACCATTTTGATCAAAAAAATAATTGTCGTGATTAGCAACCGAAATACCCGAATACAAATATGGTGTTCCTTTCATGCCACTGGTATGCAGGTCAAATTCCCAAAAGGTGAATTCCATTCCTGCTGAGAATTCAAAAATACTAGTATTGAAAGAATAGCCACGCTGAATACGTCTTGGATCATCTGATTTACCATCTATTCCTTCAAGATCAGAAAAAATAAATGAAGCTCTAAATGAATGTCGTGGACTTCTATTCCATTTTAAAATAGCGCCAAAGGCGGCCTGATTTGGAGATATATAATCGGTGGCACCAACATCACCAATAAAATTACTTCCACCAACAAACACGCCCACTTCATAGATTTGGGCTTCAGTGCTTTGAAGGAAGCAAATACTTGTAAAAATTAGGAAAAAATACCTCATAAATTTTTCAAAGTTCGCAAATATAACAATTATGATTAGCCTATAATAATTTGACAGAAAATGTCTTACAGATTAACAGTATTTATGGGCTTTTATTGTATGAAAGCGTAGTTTAGTTACGTCGGTCTTCGCCCCAAAGTAACTTTTTTCTGAGGGTATCTAAAAAGGTTTCATTTAGGCGCTCTACCATTCTTATACTAAAGTCTGCTTTTTGAACCTTTACCGTTGTTGAATTTGGTAGTGTTACAATTCTCGAATCTAAAGACATTAAGAATTGATCTTCTCTGCCATCAACATTGAAAGTCACGGTTGTGTCATCAGGGATGATCAATGGACGTGCGCTGAGGTTATGTGGCGCTATGGGCGTAAGAGCGAAATTTTTAGCATCTGGCGCAATTACTGGTCCGCCGCAACTTAGAGAATATCCTGTTGAACCTGTTGGCGTAGACAGAATAAGACCATCAGCCCAATATGAGGTAAGGTATTCATCATTAAGATGTGTTTTAACCGTAATCATGGAGGTGGTATTCTTTCGGCTTAACGCGATCTCATTAAGTGCAAAATTTGTGTTTTCGATGGCGCCATTCGAAGGCTCTGTTGTGACGCTCAATAGGGAACGTTCAGAAATTTTATAGTTGTTTTTGAATATTTCAGAAAGAGCCTCTTCGATTTCTTCAGTTTGAATAGTGGCCAAAAACCCTAAGCGCCCTGTATTGATACCTACTATCGGAATGCCAGAATCTCTTACATAGGTTATTGCTCGAAGTATTGTACCATCACCACCTATACTTATAAGTAGATCATAACTATTGTCTAATTCTGAAAACGTCCTTACGGCCGAACTGTTTTGAATAGCTTCATTTTGCTGACTCAGAAAATCTTGCTCTACAAAAATTCCAACTTTATGATCTAGTAAAACTTCTAGAAGGATCTCGAATGCTTTTTGAGTAGAATCTTTCGCGTAATTCTGACCGTAAACTGCAACTTTCATAATTACATATTTAGGTATTTGTCTAAATATTGTGAGCGTTCCTTAAGACTTTCGATATAAGAATCTTCCTCATGGCCAGATACAATATTGTAACTATAGCGTCTAAAGGTTTGAATGACATCGTTAAGGCTAGTATTACTTATTTTCAGTGTAATCTGAAGTAGATCTGTGCTCATCTTTGAAATAAATGCACCTAATAACTTCGCATCATTCGATTCTACAATTTGACTAATTTCACTAAACGAATAATCGTTAATACCCTTTTCAATTACAATAATGCCACCTGGTTCAGAAAAAAACGGAGTTTCGTTGAACAAATGAATAATATCATTGAGTTCGTAATACCCTAAGTAGGTGTTATTATCATCCAGAACAGGCATAATATTACAGTCGTGCTCAGCATAAGCCTCGAGTACGTCTAACCAATTTGTGGTTGGCCTAACGTAAAACCCTTCAATAGTGTATTTACAATCATTGATAGATTTAGCACCATCAAAACAATGGGCGTCGGTTTCAGAAATACAACCCAAATATACACCATCATTCTGAATAGGAATATGCGAGTAGGTCAACTGATTGAACAGCATTTGTAGATCGCTAATTTTATCAGTGATACTCAATGGTTTTATATCATTTATTATAAATTCCTGTAAGTGCATAACGTGGGTTCAATATCTTGCAAATTAATCAAAAATAACCATAAAAACCCAAGATGAGTTCTGTATTTTTGTGTTTCAAAATTTAATGGAATGACAAAGTTAAGCGTTAATATTAATAAGATCGCAACACTTAGAAATAGCAGAGGAGGCGACGTACCTAATGTGGTTCAATTTGCAAAAGATGTTCAGCGTTTTGGGGCTGAGGGAGTTACCATTCATCCTCGACCAGATGAACGTCATATTCGTTACAAGGATGCTTATGATTTAAAACCAGAAGTCTATACTGAATATAACATTGAGGGCAACCCTATTCCAAAATTTATAGAAATGGTTTTAGAGATCAAGCCAACCCAAGTCACTTTGGTTCCGGATGCTGTAGATGCTATTACCTCTAATGCCGGTTGGGATACTATTAAGCACAAAGATTTCTTGGTTGATGTTATTCAGACGTTTAAAGAAAGTGGTATTAGAACATCCATTTTTGTTGATCCAGATCTGCATCAAATTGAAGGCGCCAAGGAAACAGGAACCGATCGTATTGAATTATATACCGAAGCCTATGCTCATCAATACGGCTTAGGCAATAAAGCGGCTATTCAACCTTATATGGAATGCGCCGGTTTAGCAAATGCGCTTGGGCTTGGAGTTAACGCTGGGCACGATCTTTCCTTAGATAATATTGCTTATTTCAAAGAAAACATCACTGGACTTTTAGAAGTTTCTATCGGGCATGCTTTAATTTCTGAAAGCTTATATATGGGTGTTGAAAATGTGATTAAAATGTATCTCGAAAAGCTCAAATGATATTACATTCAAACATTATAGGTGAAGGAAAACCATTTCTTATTCTGCACGGATTTCTAGGAATGGGAGATAACTGGAAAACCTTAGCGCGGCAATTTTCTCAGTCTAATTTTGAAGTGCACCTGGTAGATCAACGCAATCACGGTCGTAGTTTTCATGATGAGAATTTTGATTATGAACTGATGGCTGAAGACCTATTGCAGTATTGCAATACCCATAATTTAGCTGATATCACATTACTAGGGCATTCAATGGGTGGTAAAACGGCCATGCTATTCGCCACAACCTATCCGGATTTGGTAAGTAAACTATTGGTAGCTGATATTTCACCACGGTACTATCCGGTGCATCACGATGCTATTTTGAATGGATTAAGTCAATTAGATTTTTCGAAGATCAAAACCCGAGGAGAAGCAGATCAAGTACTTAGTGATTTTGTGCCAGAAATAGGAACGCGAATGTTCTTACTAAAAAATTTGTATTGGGTTGAAAAAGGCCAGCTAGGCTTAAGAATAAATCTCCCTGTACTAAAAGAAAATGTATCTGAAGTAGGTGAGGCGTTGCCAATGCATGCTACCTTTAACAAGGACACTCTATTTTTGAGAGGTGACCGTTCAGAATATATAGGACCACAAGACGAGGCTATAATTCGTCGTCATTTTCCACAGTCTGAAATTGTTACCATAAATGATGCGGGTCATTGGCTACATGCTGAAAATCCAAAGGATTTTTATGAAGAAGTGATCAACTTTATCCAGTAATTAAAAATTTAAAATGAAGTATTTCTTAATCTTAATCGCGACCTTTTTTAGTCAACATGTTTTGTTTGCTCAAGATCAACCTGATGGACCTTATAAAGATTATTACGATTCAGGAGAGTTATATATAGAAGGACAATACAAGGATAATAAGCGTGTAGGAGAATGGAAAAAATTCCATAAAAATGGCCAATTATCAAAAATTTACAGCTATACGGATGGTAAATTAAACAAAGAGGAGATTTCTTATACCGAAGACGGTAAGGTTAGTACTAAGGTGATAAAGCAAGGTGAAGGTTTTCTTAGAATTGGTTATTACGAAAATGGTAATTTAATGTATGAACGACAACTAGATTCTGGCTATTATAAGAGCTTTTATGAAAATGGCGTAAAGGAAATTGAAGCCCATTACATTGACAATGAACTCTCAGGAAAATGGAAGAAATTCAATGAGGATGGGAATTTAGAATGGGTAGTGACTTATCAAGATGGTTACAGGCATGGGATTTATCAAAAATACTACCCTAGCGGAAAACTTAAAGTTGAAGGTCTTATGCTAAAGGAAAAGAAGCAAAGCACACAATGGCGCTATAGAGAAGATGAAACCTTAGAGTGGAAAGGATTTTATGAAGCCGATAAAGCCGCTAAAACATGGATTAGATATGACAGAAATGGAAAAAAGATCGAAAAAATTAGAGTTAAAGATGATCCTTCTGTATTAAATTTAGAAATGACCGAAGTACCTGATGGTGTTTTAGAAAAAGTTCCTGTTTACCCGGGATGTGAAGAAGTATACGGTAACAAAGCCCGTTTAAATTGCATGAATAGAGCTGTTTCAGTTTTTGTAAGCGAAAATTTTGATTCAGATTTGGCTAATAAGTTGGGTCTTTACGGGAAGTATAGAATTTTAGTTCAATTTAGAGTAGATAAATCGGGTGCTGTTACTCATGCCAAAGCAAAGGCGCGCGATTCAAAGTTAGCAGAAGAAGCGGTTAGGGTGATTAATTTATTACCTAGTATGAAACCAGGAGAGCAAAAAGGAAAACCAGTGATAATTCCTTTTTCATTACCTTTATTATATTCAGTACAAGACTAAAAATTATGAATTTCATCCTTAAACTCTTACTCAATGCAGTTGCCGTTTTTGCTCTAGCCGAAATATTAAGTGGTGTTTACGTAGACGACTACCTCACATCACTTTTGGTCGCCGTTGTTTTATCAATTCTAAATGTTTTGGTAAAACCACTTCTCATCATTTTAACATTGCCTGTAACCATCATATCTCTTGGATTATTTTTATTTGTTATTAATGCGCTAATCATTCTTCTGGCAGATAGACTCATTGATGGCTTTAGCGTAGATGGTATTTGGACTGCCATACTTTTTAGTATTCTTCTATGTATCCTTCAATCGCTTTTACATTCCTTTTTAAAAACTGAGAAAAAGTAGCTCTAAACCAAAGCATTAAAACTGTTGTTGGGTTGTAAAAATTGTTGTATTTTTGCAGCCCAATTTTAGTATCAAGAATAATGAATATTACAAGAGAAGACATCGATGCATTAAATGCAGTTGTAAAAGTTGATATCGTAAAGGAAGACTACAGCGACAAGGTTGAAAAAATCTTATCAGATTACCGTAAGTCGGCTAATATACCAGGTTTCAGAAAAGGGCACGTACCTATGGGAATGGTAAAGAAGCAATATGGTAAGGCTGTTTTAGTTGATGAAGTCAATAAACTATTGCAAGATGCTTTAGGTAAATATCTGGTTGAAGAAAAGTTAGACGTTTTAGGTAATCCATTACCAAAGCCTCAAGATGATTTAGATTGGGATGCTGATGCGTTTTCTTTTGAATTTGAATTAGGCCTAGCTCCAGAATTCGATGTTAAGCTAAAAGGCAAAAAAGCCATTACACATTACAATATTATTGCTGATGATAAAATGATCAATAATCAGGTTGAGCACATCCAAAAGCAATATGGAAAATTAGTTTCTCAAACTGAGGTTACAGAAAATTCAGAGATTACTGGGAAATTTTCTAACGAAGAGCAAGGTATCGAGAATGTGGCCACAATTACCTTAGACAAGATCAAAGGTAAAACCAATACTAAGAAATTTATTGGTGCTAAAGTAGGTGATGTTATTACACTAAAAACAAAAGGATTGTTTAATGACGATCACGATTTAATGACCTACTTAAAAGTTTCTCACGACGATGCTCATGGTTTAGCTATCGATGTAACTTTTGAAATTTCTGAAATCAACGAGCGTGAGCTGGCTGACTTAGATCAGGAGTTATTCGATAAATTATTTGGGCCAAAAGTTGTCACTACAGTTACTGAATTAAAAGACAAGATTAAAACTGATTCTGAAAAGCAATTTGCGCAGCAAGGTGATCAGAAGCTGTTGAATGATGTTACTGAATATTTAGTGGAGAGCACTAAGTTTGATCTTCCGGCAGAATTCCTTCAAAAATGGATGCAAACAGCGGGCGAAGAGCCAATGACCGAAGAGCAAGCCAAAGAAGAATACGAAAAGTCTGAAAAGAGCATGCGCTATCAGTTAATAGAGGGTAAATTAATTGCTGAGCATAACCTTCAGGTGCAGTTTGAAGAATTAAAGGCTTTCGCTATGGAAATGATCAAAGGGCAGATGGCACAGTTCGGTCAGATGAACCCTTCAGAAGAAGAATTAGAAAATATTGCAGCACGCATTATGTCTAATCAAGATGAAGTTAAGCGTATGTCAGAACAGCTTATGAGTCAGAAATTATTAAACCTATATAAAACCGAAGCAAATCTTAAAACAAAAGACATCACTTACGATGATTTTGTAAAAGAGTTCTACAGTTAATGGGTATAGAATAAATTAGTATCTTTAAGGCGTAGAACCAGAACGGTTTTACGCTTTTTTTTTAATCAAAAAACAAATTGAAATTAAATGAATTACGGAAAAGAATTTGAAAAGTTCGCTATAAAAGATCAAGGAATCAATAGTAATTATTACCAAAAGATAATTACTAGCATGTACCCAACAAACCTAACTCCAAATATTATTGAAGAACGCCAACTTAACGCAATTGCGATGGACGTGTTTTCACGTTTAATGATGGACCGTATTATATTTTTAGGAACAGGTGTAAACGATCAGGTAGCGAATATCATTCAGGCGCAGCTACTATTTTTACAAAGTACTGACGCGTCTAAAGACATTCAGATTTATATTAACTCACCAGGTGGTTCGGTATATGCCGGATTAGGTATTTACGACACTATGCAGTTTGTAAAACCGGATGTAGCTACAATTTGTACAGGTATTGCTGCGTCGATGGCTGCAGTGTTATTATGCGCTGGTGAAAAAGGAAAACGTTCTGCATTAAAGCACTCACGTGTAATGATCCACCAACCAATGAGTGGTACACAAGGGCAAGTGTCTGATATGGAAATTGCAGTGCGTGAAACGATAAAAGTCAAGGAAGAACTATATAACATCATTTCAAGCCATTCAGGTAAGTCTTATGAGCAGGTGGAAAAAGATTCAGACAGAGATTACTGGATGAAATCTGACGAAGCGTTGGCTTACGGAATGATAGATGAAGTTTTAGAACGCAAGTAAATCGCTGTTCTTTCGACTAAAAAATCCTAACTAGAATTATAATTATGGCAAAAGAAGAATTAGAATGCTCATTTTGCGGAAGGAAAAAGCCTGAGACCAATTTATTGATCGCAGGGCTTGATGCGCATATTTGCGATCGTTGTATTGAGCAAGCACATGGTATTGTCATTGAAGAATCTAAGCAATTAGGGAATTCAGAACTTAGTGCAGAATTAATGTTGAGAAAGCCGAAAGAAATTAAGGCTTTTCTAGACGAATATATTATCGGTCAGGAATACACCAAACGCGTAATGTCGGTGGCGGTTTACAATCACTATAAGCGATTACTTCAACCACCATCAGATGACGATATTGAGATTCAGAAGAGTAACATCGTTATGGTAGGTCAAACCGGAACTGGAAAGACCTTAATGGCCAAAACTGTAGCGCGTATGCTTAATGTGCCACTAGCCATCGTTGATGCTACTGTTTTAACTGAAGCTGGTTATGTTGGTGAAGATGTTGAAAGCATTTTAACTCGATTATTGCAGGCCGCGGATTACAATCTTGAAAAAGCTCAGCGTGGTATTGTATTCATAGACGAAATTGATAAGATCGCACGTAAAAGTGATAATCCTTCAATTACTAGAGATGTATCTGGTGAAGGTGTTCAACAAGCCTTACTGAAATTACTTGAAGGCACCGTTGTTAACGTACCACCAAAAGGAGGTCGTAAACACCCCGATCAGAAATTTATCGAAGTTAATACTGAGCATATCTTGTTTATTGCCGGTGGTGCTTTTGATGGTATAGAGCGCATCATTACCAAGCGACTAAACATGCAAGCCATTGGCTACAGCTCAATTAACACCGATGATAATGTTGATAATGATAATATTTTACAATATATCATTCCGAAGGATTTAAAAGACTTTGGGCTCATCCCAGAAATCATTGGTCGTTTACCAGTGTTAACGCACATGGATCCTTTGGATGCCAATACCTTGAGAGCCATTTTAACCGAACCTAAGAATGCCATCATTAAGCAGTATAAAAAGCTGTTTGCAATGGATGAGGTTGAATTTACAATTACCGAAGGGGCACTTAATTATATTGTTGAAAAAGCCATAGAATACAAACTCGGAGCTCGTGGCTTACGTTCCTTATGTGAAGAAATACTTACGGAAGCTATGTTTGATCTTCCAGGATCTGGTGAAACTAAGCTAAACGTTACTAAATCTTATGCCGAGGATCGCTTATCTAAATCCACTTTGAAGAAGTTAAAAGCTGTGTCTTAACACTTCAAATTTGAATAAAAAAATAAACCACATTTTCTAAATAGAACTTGTGGTTTTTTTATAGTTTGGGATTAAATAAATTAATATTGCTGGCTATAAATTATGTTAGTTAGAGTGATATGAATAGCACATTTATTTACAGCTAATATAGGCTCAACATTTATAACAAAAGTGATTTGTATTTAGTTTTTGGATAAAGACAAATTAAAACTCGTTGTATGAAATTTCAATGCGTTTTTTTCCGTTAAAAAACCACTGCTATTTATTTGGCCAAAAGTTTAAGGATAGCATTTAGTTCTCGCTCGTCAGATTGAAAAGCAAGTGCATAATCTTCAAACCCTTCGCGTAAAACCTTTAATTCATAGTTTTGATACGCTTGAATTTTAAAACTATACGTCGCGTCCTTATTCGTAGTTTGTCTTGCAATCTCATTGCCTTCACTATCTAAAAGAATAACCGTAGAGTTAGGTAATATTTTATTGTCATCAGAGATCACAATTCCTTTCAACAGGTTGTAAATGGTTCTCGATTGAAATCGGTACATATTAAAGGCGTTGTTCTTATTGTCTTTGTTTGAAGAGAATACACCTTTTTTATTGTCTATAAAGATGAAACCAATTTCATCTTTTTCAGAATTAACAGAATAACCTAAGCTTCTTGGTGTCTTATAGTTTGAATTGCTTACCGTCGACACAAAGATGTCATAACCACCAATACTATTATGTCCTTTTGAAGAAAAGAAAAGTTCTTTCCCATTTTTAGCAGTGTGTGGATATTTTTCATCTTCAGAGGTATTGATCACACCACCTAAATTTTCAGGCTTACCGAGCGTACCATCTTCTAGTATTTCAGCTTTGAAAATATCGAAACCACCGTAAGTACCTTTCATGTTAGACGAAAAATAGAGATACTTTCCATCTTGGGTAACATGTGGGTTTTCTATTGAATAATTATCGCTACTTATTTCTAATTCTTGCTCATTGATCCAATTTCCGTAAGAATCTTTCTCAAGTTCAGCTTTGTAAAGTTTGTAATTCAAAGAATTTTTACGCTCACTTCTTGTGAAATAAATGGTATGCTCGTCGGGAGTAAAGGTCGCCTGACCTTCATTAGCCTTAGTATTTAAAATTCTACTGAACAATAATGGCTGAGACAATTCACCATAGGCTTTAATATCTGTGCAGAAAAGGTCAGTGTAAGGTTCATTTGTAAGTGGGTCAACTCCATTACCTAAACCACCGATCTTTTTAGAAGACACAATAACCAACTTCTTTCTGAATGTTGTGCATGCAATCTCGGAATACTTAGAATTTACTTTTGAAATATCCACGGTATAGGCATATCCGCTTTTATTGGTGTCGTCGATCTTATCTTTTTCGGGATCTGTTTTGTCGAATGTGTAGGTACAAAACATCAGTGCTACAAACAGCACGTTGAATGTAGTTTTCATAACGTAGGGATTATGGATTAATTACAAAACGAAGTTACTAACCAGACTTCAAGGCGTAAATAATATTCGTATTTTTTAGATTAACGTCACTTTTTTCCGACAATTATAAAATAAATACGATTTTTCAGGATGAAATCTGAACTGAATTAGGATTGATTCAAAATTAAAAGTTCGTCGATATAGTCTCTAGAATTCGATAAACGCGGCACTTTATGCTGTCCGCCAAGCTTGTTATTTTCCTTTAGCCAATCGTAAAAAAGATTGGTGCGAGCACAATGAATTTTAGGCTTATTTAGTGTCATATTATTATAACGCTTGGCTTCATAATCTGAGTTTAAGGACTTTAGGGCATTATCAAAAAGTTCCTCAAAATAAGACATGTCTTTCGGAGGTGTTTTAAACTCAATAATCCACTCGTGGGCACCTTTTTCTTTGCCTTTCATAAAGATTGGTGCAGCCGTATAATCTACAATTTCAGCGGCAGTTCTTTTGCAAACTTTTTTAAGTGCATCTTCGGCATTTTCAATAATGAGTTCTTCACCAAAGACGTTAATATGATGCTTCGTTCTACCTGAAACCTTAATGCGGTGCGGGTTTAAACTCACAAAGCGAATGGTGTCGCCAATTTTATAACGCCATAATCCAGCATTTGTAGTAATAACCAAGGCATAGTTGGTGTTGAGTTTTACATCGCTCAGCGGAATTACTTTTTGATCTTTGGTGCCGTAGGTGTCCATAGGAATGAATTCGTAGAAGATCCCATAATCGAGCATTAGCAAAAGATCACCAGAATAATTCTGATCTTGGATAGCGAAGAATCCTTCTGAAGCATTATAGATCTCATAATACTTGAATTCTTTTTTAGGTAAAATGGCTCTGTATTGCTCAATATAAGGGTTGAAACTTACACCGCCATGAAAATAAACTTCGAGGTTTGGCCAAATATCGAAGAGGTTGTTCGTGCCCTTTTGATCAAGAACTTTGTTCAGTAACACTAGCATCCACGACGGAACACCAGCAAGGCTAGTTACATTTTCTTGAATCGTTTCATCAACAATGGCTTGCATCTTAGTTTCCCACTCGCTCATTAAAGAAACCTTACTACTTGGCGTACTACTGAATTCTGCCCAAAAAGGCATATTATCAATGAGTATTGCACTGAGATCGCCAAACACAGTTCCGTTTTCCTTGTAGAGTTCCTTACTTCCTCCCAAGCGTAAACTTTTACCAGTGAATAATTGTGCGTCTTCATTATTGTTGAGGTACATGCATAAGAGATCTTTGCTGGCAGCATAATGACAGTCTTCTAATGAATCAGAACTTACCGGAATAAACTTGCTTTTAGAATCCGTTGTTCCACTAGATTTTGCAAACCATTTTATGGGTCTAGGCCAGTAAATGTTCTGTTCTCCTTTACGAGATCGTTCAATAATAGGTTGAATATCTTCATAATTTACAATTGGAATTCTTTGATTGAACTCTTCGTAATTTTTTATGGATGCAAAATCATATTTTTTACCAATTTCAGTATCCTTTGCAAATTTTAAAAGACTGAAGAGCAATTCGTTTTGTACTTCATTAGGGTATTTTAAAAACAATTCAATTTGATGAAATCGCTTTTTTAAAAACCATGAAGCTATAGAATTTACAATAGGAATTGGCATGGATTGGCTATATTTACACTAAATAATTAACGCTAAAAATACTAAAATTCTTTTATGCTTTATAACGGTGTTTTAACGAAAATGCAGACTGAGTTTTTAGAACCTATTCAGTATTATTTGATCTTTGAAAATGACTTCATTCATGTGAATCAATTGATCAATAAATCTATAACCATAAAGCTAGTTGGGCATCAATGTTTAAGCTGCGGATTAGACAGACCTATTTTCAGACAAGGATTTTGTAGAACTTGTTTTTTTGAAAAACCGATTGCTGGCGATTGGGTAATGCGACCAGAATTAAGTACTGCTCATTTAGACCAAGAAGACAGAGATTTGGAGTACGAAAAGAAAGTGCAGTTACAACCGCATATTGTGTATTTGGCGAATTCGAGTAATGTGAAGGTTGGTGTCACCAGAAAGAGTCAAGTGCCAACACGATGGATAGACCAAGGTGCACATGAGGCTATTGAAATTGTTGAAGTGCCAAACCGATACCTCGCAGGAATTACTGAAGTAGCACTAAAGGAACATGTATCAGATAAAACGAATTGGCGAAAGATGCTCAAAAACGATATTGAAGATGAAGATCTTTTAGAATGGCGCAATACTTTGAAAACGTATATTCCAGATGAGGTACAAGACTATTTCATAGAAAATAATTCTGAAACTCATCTAAGTTTTCCGGTTGAGCAGTATCCTATTAAACCCAATAGCTTGAATCTTCAAAAGCAAAATCAATACTCAGGAAAGCTTGTTGGTATCAAAGGACAGTATCTCATTTTTGAAGACAATACCGTTTTCAATATTAGATCTAACGAAGGATTGGTTGTTGAAATTAGCGTTTAAACAAAGTAAAGTTTAAAGACGTTCACCAAACCTATAAAGAAAAGAAGACTTCCAGTTACTTTATTAATCACTGTATTAATATTCTCAAATTTTTGTTTGATCACTAAACTGAATTTGCTGTAGAGGTAAAGTGTAAGTAGTTTACCGATATATACGCCTAAGAAAAATAAAAACAATACCAGAAGTGATGAGTCAATACTCAGACTTAAGGCGTAGCTATTTATTACACCATAGATCACCAACCAATATACTAGGACTGGTGGATTAAGTAAGCCCAGTAAAAAGCCAGTGAGGTACTTTGAGGCCTTCGGTTTTTTGTTTTTAGTAGCTCCTTTATTCGATTTAAAAAATAGTATCCCGCCAATGGCCAGTAACAAAAAGGCAATTAATATTTGTAACCATTGATTAGTGTCGAAAAAATTCCGGACAGTCATGTTGCAATGCAATGCATAGTAAGACAGCAAAACTTCAGCAAAGCCTGCGGCCAAGGTTATTTTAAAAGCTTGTTGTGCATTTTGCTTTAGTGTGGTGTTTATTACCGCAATATTAGTCGCACCCAAGGGTAATGCTCCGATGATTGCTGTTAGTATTCCTATGATCAAGTAAAGAAGAATCATGCATGCTTAGTAGTAGCCCAAAAAAATTCCTTACAGGTGGTGTTAGATTTCCGTTAAAATTTATTTTGTTTAATCTTATTTGCTTAACTTTAAACAAAATTAAAATATGAAGTTATCACCATTTTTTTATATCGCCTTAACCACCATATTATTAATAACTATAACAATTATGTCTGCTATGGATTTTCCATTTAACTGGGTATTTTATCTCACAGTAATTGGGCAAATTTTGGTGGTAGTTATGGTGTATAAGGTGTTGACGGATAATTATACTACAGATAAGACTTTTGAGCACTTTTACGAAGATCGCCCAATAGAACCATTAGATATTAAAGCTGAAAACGAAAAATTTAGGTAGCAGAGTAAATTTGTGGAAGCAAAAAAAGAGCAACTATTAGTTGCTCTTTTCTGTATATTGAAAACAAAGAACTAGAGATTAGATGTTCTCTTGATCTCTTAGTGTCTGAATGTATTGCGCCTTTTGGATTTCTCTTCTTCTCTTAACAGAAGGCTTAGTGAAATAACGAGACTCTCTTAAGTTTTGCATAATCTGTACATTTCTGTGCTTACGCTTATAACGCTTAAGAGCTCTTTCAATGTTTTCTCCTTCTTTAATTTCGATTTTAATCATCTATCGCTAGTTTTTATTATCTAATTCTTGCAAATGGTCGGCAAATATACTTCAACTATTTGAAAATAAAAAATAAATTCACCCGATTATCTCTAATAAACCTAATATTTAACCTAAATAGGTTTTTAATATTTTGCTTTTGCTCGCATGACGTAGTCTTCTAATTCCTTTTTCGCGAATTTGACGCACGCGTTCTCGGGTAAGATCGTACATGCTTCCGATTTCCTCTAAAGTCATTGGAGGTTGATTTCCAATTCCAAAATTTAAACGAATAACATCACTTTCCTTCTGTGTTAATGTATCTAAAGCACGTTCAATTTCTGTATTTAAAGATGCCTTCATCAGATTCTTATCTGGTCTTGGTGATTCACTCTCACTCACCACATCGTATAAGCTGAAAGATTCTCCTTCTTTAAGTGGTGCATCCATAGATAAATGACGCCCCGAATTTTTTAGCGACTGCTTCACTTCGTGGGTGCTAATATCTAATTCTCTAGCAATCTCCTCAGCATTTGGAGGTCTCTGATGAATCTGCTCAAGATGCGAGTACGTTTTATTGATCTTGTTAATGGTTCCAATTTTATTAAGTGGCAACCTCACAATACGAGATTGCTCTGCCAATGCCTGTAAGATGGCCTGTCTGATCCACCAAACCGCATAGGAGATAAACTTAAAACCTCTGGTTTCATCAAATCGCTTAGCTGCTTTTACTAAACCAGCATTGCCTTCATTGATAAGATCTGGCAATTTTAAACCTTGGTTTTGATATTGTTTAGCAACCGAAACAACAAATCTCAAGTTCGCTGTGGTTAATTTGTCTAAAGCTTCTTGATCACCTTGTTTTATTCGTTGCGCTAATTCCACTTCTTCATCGGCCGTTATTAAGGGAATTTTGCTTATGTCTTGTAGGTATTTGTCTAGGGATTTGTCTTCTCTGTTAGTTACCTGTTTGGTAATCTTAAGTTGCCTCATTTAGAATTTTTGAAATAGTGAACCCACATTATAACTTTATTATTTAGAAAAACAAGTAAAATGCATAATTATTACAAAAAATTAAGAAAAATGACTGTTTTTGGGCTAAAATCACTCATTTTTGGTCGAATCCTGTGCTTTTTTATCCTTTTTCTTTTTTTTGCCTCCGAGGATACCACCTAAAACTGAATTCACACCTTCTTTAATACTGTCTTTAGGATCTTTATTTCCTATTGAATCCTTCTCAGTACTTTTGGGATCACCGCTTAATGCACCTCCTAATAGGTCTTTAATTTTATCCTTTCCTTTACCTAATAACTGTTGTTTCTTAATTTCAATCAGTTGCTTTGTTAAGTTTGAAATACCACTGGTAAGGTCTGTGGATATTTTTGGTTTAGAGAAACTGCCCTCAATATTCGCTGTAACAGGAATTGTGATTTTATTTACTTCCGAGTCGTTTATTTGTCCGATCAATTGATTGACCTCACCGCCTAAATATTTAGCCGGCACATCAAATCCGACATTATAACCGAGTTCATTGGTAAAGGTATGCTGGCCAGAAACCGTAACAGGAATATCTTTATAATTAACAGTGAAAGGTTTCACAGTGACCCGTCCATTTTCAAAACTAAGTTTCGTTTTTATATTTTTTTGTAATTCTTTAAAGTCAATAAAATTGAGTTGATTTCCTAATCCAGAAAGCAAAGGACTCTTACTCACATCAATATTTGAGGTCAAAATTTCGGCTAAGGCATTACCAGAAATGGTTGAAAGATCTGGTGAAAACGACTCGTCTAACAAACCATTGACGTCTATCGTAGAATTTAATTTGCCTTGTACAACTTTTGCTATTGGTGCCAAAGCCTTCAGCATTTCAAGATCTTTAAAAGATTGAGAAATATCAAAATCTTTCATGGCTAGCTGCATATCAAATTTCGGTTTTGATTCTATGGTATTCACATTTCCAGAAATACCAAGTTGTCCATTAAATATATCCGTAGTCATATTTACCAAATTGGCATTTTGGTCTTTAATACGCAGTTGACCCTTTACATTCTTCAGATTGAGATTATCATAGATCACAGTTTTGGCATTCGCAGTGATCGAACAATCTAGGAAATCAGGGATTTTTAATGACTCATTTTCAGAAGTGGTTTTATTCGAAGTTTCGGTGGCGGATTCGTCTTCAACCATAAAGTCTGAAATGGCAAATCTGTTAGAATTCACATTGAAATTCCCTTGTAATTTTTTATCACTTAACAAAAACCCTAGCAGATTGTTGATGGTCCCCGTGGCCGTGAAATCGCTCTCACCAGTTTGAGCATCGAAACTATTTAAATTCACAACACCAGGCTTAAAGTCGAGGTTGGCCTTATTAATTTGAATAGGATTAACGATATCTTCAGATGAAAAAATAAAGTCTGAAATCGAAACTTTACCATTGTTTTTGATTCGCTGATAGGCGTTGGTTTCGATGGCATTCATATCGAAATGAGTATTGAGTTGACCTTTTAAAATTCCACTCAATTGATTTTCAAGTTCAATAGGATATGCCTTTGTGATATTTGCTAAATTTAAAACACCGTCTAGATCGGCATCGACAATTATATTACCTGTTAGGTCTTTAATGTGAGCCTCAGATTTAAAGACATCTTCATCAATTTTAAAATCAAGCTGATTCAAATCAACAAAGGTGTCATCAGCACGCCCCGTAGTATTTTTAATTGATGCATTGATCATAATATTTTCCACACGTTTCGGTAGATCAGTATACTTAAATGAAGCATTATCCGATTTCATATTTATATCTAGTGTCGGAATGGTTTCTTCAGAAATTAATCCTTTAATTAGACCGTTAACAGTGAAGTTTCCGGAGGTATTTACATTTTCAATATTCTTGGCATAAGCCTCAGGAATTACAGCTAGAAAATCCTTAAATGAAGATTCAGGATTTTTGAAACTGATATCTATTTGCTGGCCTTCTTCAACCATTTGAATAAATCCATCAAACTCTAACGGTAATGCGTTTATAAAACCTTTATTTTCTTTGAAGGTGTACTTGTTCTGTTCTAAGTCCATCCCGAGTAGGGCATCTAGCTTAATTAGATTGTTATTCAGATAATCGGTACTATCGATCGACATGCTTATTTTGGCTTCGGTTTTGGTATCCAATTCTGATTGCTCTCCTGAAAAAATGCCTTTACCGTTGTGGTTTATTTCGGTGGCATAAATTTTAGTGTCAGACCCTTCATCAATGTAAGTTAGGGCACTATTATTGAGCTCGTAATTTTTTATATCGAAGCTAAATCCGGCTGATGATTCTGTGTTTGACTGTTCTCCTTCAGATTCTGAAGATTTTACAATGTCGTAATTGGTAGTACCATTTTTGTTAGTGATTAAAGTAAGAAGTAATTCGTCTGCAATAATCTCATTAACTACTAAAGGTTCTTCAGTGCCTTTAAATAATTCGCGAATTGGCATCTCGAAAGATAATGATCTGGCAGTAGCTAAAGTTTCGTCCTTAAAAGGAGCCCTATTAGTAATTTTAAGGTTTTCGATATTGACTTCGGCACTTGGGAAACTGCTAATTAGACTCAGACTAATGTCGTTAAAACTTAGATCAGCATCTAGGTTTTCATCAGCGTAATTCTGAACGATGGTGTCGATTTTCGACTCTAAAATAAAAGGGATAGTTATAAGAATGGCTAAAAAAAGTAGGAGTAGGATTCCGATAATTTTGAAAATTTTCTTCATAACTGGTAAATTTGGTATATATACGTTCAAGTTATAAGAAAAGTTCGACAGTCCTTAAACTTTTGAAAGATTTTAATAATTAAATAACAATTAGAGCAGGTCGATCTCTTCGTTCACCTTAAGCTTGAAACGTTTTCTAAAAGCATATACACCGAGGTACAAGAATGGTGTGTCTAATGCGGCCACCAAAACTTTGAATAAAAATCCACTAACGAGTAGTCCTAAAAATTTATCCCATTCAATTTTCCCGAAACTGCAAAGCAATAGTAGTACTGTGGCCGTATCTACCAATTGCGATAAAAAGGTAGAGAAGTTATTTCGCAACCAGAGGTGTTTTCCTTTGGTTAAATTTTTCCAGAAGTGATAAATCTGAATATCCACTAATTGGGCTAATAGATAAGCCATCATACTTGCAAATACAGCAATGGCGGTACTTCCAAACACGGTAGTAAATACTTCATTTTGAACTGGCGACCAAGGTGTTGCGGGCACGGCATTAGAGGTGTAAATGATCAGCATGGAGAAAAACGAAGCAAAAATACCAGCTACAACGACATCGTTTGCTCTTTTCTTTCCGTAGATCTCACTGATCAAATCTGTAATTAAAAAAGTAATAGGATAAGGCAGAATACCTACTGAAATTTCAAAAAGTTTGCTGCCAAAAATTTCAACATCAACAGGATACCAGTAAAAAAACTTTTGAAAAATTAAGTTTGAAACCACTAAGGACGTAATAAAAAGTGCTCCCAATAATAAATAGATGCGTTGTGCTAAGAGCTTATCCTTTAATTGCATTTTAGTCGGTTGATAAATTATAGCCGCAAAGATAATCTATTAATATTTCATGTGCTGATAGTTGTTATTTCGGGATGAAATAAAGATTCTTCTCGATGAAAAATTTTCAATTCAATAAGTGTTAATAATTATTTTTAATTAGGTCGCTTACTTTTAGTTATTTTGCTAGCTCGATGGTATCAGCTAAAACCGCATATATCGCATTAGGAAGTAATAAGGGCAATAAGTTGCAGTATTTGCAGCAGGCCGTTGATGCTATATTTGAAAAGGCTGGGCTTATTATTAAGATTTCAAAAGTCTATCAAACTCCGGCCTGGGGTTTTGAAAGCGATGACTTTTTTAACGCTTGTATTCAGATAAAAACGGAACTAAAACCAAAGGCCTTACTTCGTGTTTTAAAGTCGATTGAATCTGACTTAGGCAGAGTTCCAAAACAATCCGACACCTATGAAGCACGTAAAATCGATCTCGATATCTTGTTTTATGATGAAGAGGTAATTAGCGAAAAGAAATTAGTTATTCCACATCCAGAAATACAAAAACGACGGTTTGTGCTACAACCACTTCACGATATTAATAAGGATTTGAAGCATCCTAAATTAGATAAGTCTGTTGCGGATTTACTCGAAATCTGTGATGATAAATCTGAAATTGAACCTGTAAAGATCTGGTTAAAAAATCCAAAGAAAAATTACAATTTCAACAGATTTAATTTTATTGCTATTGAGGGAAATATTGGTGCCGGCAAAACGAGCTTGGCGACTAAGATCTCACAAGATTTTAATGCTAAACTCATCCTTGAACGCTTTGCGGATAATCCTTTTTTACCTAAGTTTTATAAAGAACCCGAACGCTATGCCTTCACATTAGAGATGTCCTTTTTAGCAGATCGCTATCAGCAAATCAGCGATGATTTGTCGCAATTAGATCTTTTTAAGGACTTTATGGTTAGCGATTACGACGTGCATAAATCTCTTATATTTTCGAAGGTAACTTTGGCAGAGGATGAATTTAGATTGTACCGTAAGTTGTTTTATCAGGTCTATAAGGATATTGCACGACCAGATCTCTATGTTTACCTTTATCAGAACACACAACGACTTCAGGAGAACATAAAAAAGCGTGGTCGAAAATACGAGAAGGAAATTCAGGATGAATACCTCGATAAGATCAACACGGGTTATTTAGAATTTCTAAAATCTCAAACCGACCTTATTGTTAAGATCATAGATATTTCTGATCGTGATTTTGTAAAAAAGCGCGAAGATTATTTATGGTTGTTGGGGGAGATTATTGGGTGAGCAGCCTTGTTAAAGTTCAATTAAATAGCTCGCGATTTTACCCTTTTTTCCACCTAATAATACTTCGGTAAGAAGCTTTGATGATTTCACCTTAAAATTGAAGGGAGCTCCTAAAATATCAACGCCACTCCGATGTTTCAAGCGAATACCTTGTCCTGATATGATATCGATATTCGGAATAAAATCACCTATCGGAATATGCTCCGTAAGAATAACATACTTATAGTTTGAAAGCTTTTTAGTAATGGCCTTGATTTCAGTATTAGATAAATGTTGCAGTACCTGCCGAATGATAGCGCAATCGGCCTTTGGTAATTCATCTTTTGCAATATCCAAGCAATGAAATTCTACATCATCATTTTTGAATTTGATTTTATTTCTACTAATAAGATCCTTAACAATATCAATAGCTATATAGCTTGACGTGTAAGGAAGCAGCTGTTGGCCGATATTGAAGTCCCCACAACCCAGATCACAAACAGACAATTTGTTTTGGTGAGATTTTAAAAATGACGTCACTTCCTTTAGATAGGGTTCAATAATTTCAGGGCGATGAGAGCCTTCACCCGAATAGAAATCATGTTCATCTCCACCCCAAAGATGCTGCTCGTAAACCTGCTCCATAGCAGCTTTAGTAGGCCAAGGAGATGTGTTCTTTTTTTTGAATTTAGACATTAATTACCCAATTTCCGATTCTCGATAAAACGTAAAATAACATACACCAAAGAAAGAGCAATGGGCGCAACGACTAGGACATAAATGATATTCCAGTACAGAATAGAAGCTTCTGGACTGCCAAAAAATGAAACTGCACTCGAAGAAAAATTAAAGCCCGTATTTCCAGAAAGTACATAAGAAATTCCAAACCATAATATTGAAATTACAATTAAGGCGATCATTAACCATCGTATTAGTTTTCCTAAACGAGACGGACTTTTTTTGAATCCGCCATTTGAGATATAGGTGGCAACTTGCAAGGCAATGAAACCAAGCCATAGCAAAATATTTCCGGCAGGGACACCTAAAAGTTCATAAGTTAAAATTGAAGACCCCATTGAAAATAATATGATCACTATTCCAAGGATAAGAAATGAAAGGGCAAGTATAGTTCGTTTACTCATTTTTTAATTTTTAAGTTTAGAAAACACATCCCAGATTACAACACCAGCACTTACCGAAATATTAAGCGAATGCTTGGTACCATATTGTGGAATTTCAATAACCAGATCACTTGCATTCACCACATCTTGAGAAACACCTTTAACTTCGTTGCCAAAAATTAGCGCATAAGTGGTATTAGGTTGAGGTTTAAAATCGTTAAGCATTGTAGCGTTTTCGGCCTGCTCAATAGAGCAGATCTTTACATTTTGCGATTTTAGTTTTTGGATAACCTCCAAGGTGTTATCATGGTATTCCCAATCTACAGTTTCCGTACTTCCTAATGCTGTTTTTCTGATATCGTTATGTGGTGGCTGTGCCGTTATTCCGCAGAGGTAGATTTTTTCAACAAGAAAAGCATCACTACTTCTGAAAACAGATCCGATATTATTCAAACTTCGGATATTATCGAGGACAATGATAATCGGAGATTTATCTGCAGTCTTGAATTCGTTCACATCAAGACGATCTAGTTCACTATTTTTTAGTTTTCTGTTCATTTGGTTACTCCGCAAAAGAAGGGAACTTATTCTATTAAAAGGTCATACTTAGCACAGTCGAAGTATCAGTTCTCGTCATGCTTTAATTCATTCTAAATGACCACAAAGATTGTTAAAATCTCCTTGTAATTGTAAATAACTTCTGGTCCTTTCGCTTTAAAAAACAAGGCTATTGAGCTATATTAGCAACCTTACAATTACCGCAAAAATAAACAAAACTCTTGGCTAAATCAGCAAAAAAAGAAACCCCATTAATGAAGCAATACAATGCGATCAAAGCAAAGTATCCAGATGCGTTATTGTTGTTTAGAGTAGGGGATTTTTATGAAACCTTTGGTAGTGATGCCGTTAAAGCCTCAAAAATATTAGACATCATTTTAACCAAACGTGGCGCTGGTAGTGAGAGTGAAACTGAATTAGCTGGGTTTCCGCACCATTCATTAAATACCTATTTGCCAAAGCTTGTTAGAGCAGGTGAGCGCGTGGCCATTTGTGATCAGTTGGAAGATCCGAAGCAGACTAAAAAAATTGTAAAACGAGGGGTAACTGAGTTGGTGACGCCTGGCGTAGCACTTAACGATGATATTCTAAATTCGAAATCGAATAATTTCCTCGCAGCCGTTCATTTTGATAAAAAATATATTGGTGTTTCCTTTTTAGATATCTCTACGGGTGAATTTTTAACCTCTCAGGGTGATGAGGAATACATCGACAAATTACTTCAGAATTTTAATCCAAGTGAGGTCCTCATTTCTAAAGCATGTCGTAAAGATTTTTCTGAAACCTTCGGAAATGATTTTCATACGTTTTATCTAGAGGATTGGGTTTTTCAGGCAGACTACGCCAATGAATCTCTAACTAAACATTTCAAAACAAAAACACTGAAAGGCTTCGGAATTGAGGATTTGTATGAAGGAATTATCGCCTCTGGTGTGGTTTTACATTATCTAAATGAAACGCGCCATAACCGTCTTGAACATATAACCAATATTTCGCGCATTGCTACTGACGATTATGTGTGGATGGATAAATTCACTATCAGAAATCTCGAATTATACCATTCTACAAATGCCAATGCTGTAACGCTGATTAATGTAATTGACAAGACCATTTCCGCAATGGGAGGTCGTACCTTAAAACGCTGGTTGGCCTTACCTCTGAAGCATATCGATAAGATCAGGCAGCGACATGAGGTTGTTCAATTTTTGTTAGATCATGAAGAAGTCCTTCAAAAGATACAAGGACAAATCAAACATATAGGTGATATTGAACGCTTAATTTCAAAGATAGCAACCACCAAGGTGAACCCTCGCGAGGTAGTTCAGCTTAAAAACTCTTTGGAAGCCATTGTGCCTATTAAATCCATGGCTGAAAGTTGTGACAATGAGGCCTTGAAAATTATAGGTGAAAATCTTCACAGTTGTGATCTGCTTAGAGATAAAATTAAACAAACTTTAAATGAAGAAGCACCTGTTAATGTCTTGAAAGGACAAACAATTGCCGAAGGATTTTCATCAGAGTTAGATGAGCTTCGTGGGTTGTCGAAATCAGGAAAGGATTATTTAGATGCTATGTTAGCTCGAGAGAGTGAGCGTACAGGAATTCCATCCTTGAAGATTGCTTCTAATAATGTCTTCGGGTATTACATCGAAGTTCGGAATACGCATAAAGACAAGGTTCCGGAAGAATGGATCCGTAAGCAAACATTGGTTAATGCGGAGCGTTATATCACGGAAGAACTCAAGGAATATGAGGCCAAGATATTAGGTGCTGAGGAGCGTATATTAGCCATTGAGCAACAGCTATTTTCGGAATTAGTACATTGGATGCACCAGTATATTTTGCAAGTACAACAGAATGCACAATTAATTGGGCAGCTCGATTGCCTATGTGGATTTGCTAGTTTAGCAAAATCAAACTCATATAACTTACCACAAATGGATGATAGTTTCGATTTAGAGATCAAAGACGGGCGTCATCCGGTTATCGAAAAACAGTTACCACTTGGTGAATCTTATATAGCCAATGATGTGTTTTTAGATAGGGAATCGCAGCAGATCATTATGATCACTGGCCCGAATATGTCTGGTAAATCTGCTATATTAAGACAGACAGCTTTGATTGTTTTATTAGCTCAGATTGGAAGTTTTGTTCCTGCCGAATCTGCGCGTATTGGTGTAGTTGATAAGATTTTTACAAGAGTTGGAGCAAGCGATAATATCTCTATGGGCGAATCGACCTTTATGGTAGAAATGAATGAAACGGCTTCTATTCTAAATAATATTTCCGATAGAAGTTTGGTGCTTTTAGACGAGATCGGTCGTGGAACAAGTACTTATGATGGTATTTCTATTGCTTGGGCGATCAGTGAGTATTTACACGAGCATCCGGCGAGACCAAAAACGCTTTTTGCAACGCATTACCACGAGCTGAACGAAATGACAGAGACGTTCTCGCGCATTAAAAACTTCAATGTTGCGGTAAAAGAATTAAAGGATAATGTATTATTTGTTCGGAAATTGGTTGAAGGTGGTAGTGAGCACAGTTTTGGAATTCATGTTGCAAAGATGGCAGGCATGCCACAGCAAGTAATAAGGCGTGCCAATAAAATACTTGCAAAACTAGAGAAATCACATTCGAGTGAAGAATTAACCGATAAGGTGAAGTCCTTAAAAGATGATATGCAGTTGAGTTTCTTTAATCTCGATGACCCATTATTGGAAGAGATCAAGGAAGAAATTCTACATACCGATATAGATACATTGACCCCTGTCGAAGCCCTTATGAAGCTCAATGAAATAAAGCGCATGTTGATTAAGAAAAAACAAGCTTAGTTAGCTTTAATTTATTTTAAAAAAGTCTTTGCAATTCTAAGAAATAGTTTAAATTTGCATCCGCTTTTACAGCGAAAAGTTCTTTAATAAGACTACGCGAAAGTAGCTCAGGGGTAGAGCATCACCTTGCCAAGGTGAGGGTCGCGGGTTCAAATCCCGTCTTTCGCTCATGTTTCAGACCTCCATTAATATTAAGAGGTTTGCTTGAAAAAGTGAAAATTGTGGTGCTGACGATTTCAAAATGAAATGTCAGAATGCTGATAAGCGAAGCTTCGTCAGTATTCAAATCCCGTCTTTCGCTCTATAAGATATATACCAATTAAGTTGCAGCCGCAACTTGGATGCTGAAGTGGTGGAATTGGTAGACACGTTGGACTTAAAATCCAATGGCCATTATGGCCGTGCGGGTTCAAGTCCCGCCTTCAGTACTGTGTAAAACCGTAATTCATTGATTATTCAATGGTTACGGTTTTTTTTGTGCTCAAAAAGCCAGTATTTAGTCAAAAATATAATATAAATCAATTATGAGTGAAATGTTTAAGTATAATAACTGCGGTAATAAGCAAGAAGAGTCGAAACCTGGTAAACAATTAATTAAAGGAATTGATGAAAAAACGCGTAAACTTGTTGAAGCAAAAATGAGAAAACAAATAGAAGACAAAAAACAAGAAGCAAAAATAGCAAAGGACGAGGCCAGAATATTCATTGAAGAAACTGATTGGTCTAAAGTAGATGTTAAAAAATACCTATTGAGTTTGTTGGATATTATTTAGAATTAAATACAATAATTATCATTAATCATAAACTATTTCAATATGAACAAGGAAGAATACATAAAAAAAATGAGCCCGATATTAGAAAGACGTGAGCAGCTCCTCAGTGAAATCAAGAAAAATAACATGGTGATATAACTTGGCGAAATAGAAAAACCATATCCTTGCAATATAAATTATTTGAAATGAGATAGAATTTCAGGTAAATCAATAAGTAATTAATACTATGGAATTTAAAATTAGTTCAACAGATTTTCTTAAAGAGAAAAATGAGATATTAATTAGGCGAAAAGCTTTATTAAAAGAAATTAAGGATAAAGGGATACAAGTTCGTTTAAATCTTGTAGCTCCGGAACATAGGCAAGTAAAAGACTAACTTGGATTTTTGAGATCCTGAAGTCTACTATTTAAATGAAGTACTTCAAGATTCAGGTTGATTTCAGATCCTTGCAAATCATATATCTCATTTCACTCAAATAAAATTGACTCAATCAAATTAATGCGCTAATAATTTTCACTTTGGAACCAAAAGATATCCTTTTACAATCCACTAAATGTGTCAAAGATACGTTTTGAAAGCTGTACAATTATAACTATACTATTATTAAATTCATAGACTAGTAATTATTGTTAAAATCCATGATTAACTACTAGTATATAATACTAAAAGCGCCTCAATTGTGACGTGCTTTTATTTTTAGTAATATAAGTTAAATAGATTAATATTCACCAACCACTTTTTAGGATACTGAATTTCTTAGGTGTTGGATATAAGATTCTTGAGTAGATCATTTAGAATATATGTTAAAAATGTATAATTTTGTAATACAAATTGCAAAATAATTAAATAATAAATAATATGTATTACATTTTTTTGTAAATTGCGTAAGACTAATTTATTAAAAGTAACCAATTACTATGAATCAAGATTCTAAGGTCACCAAAAAAAAATTGAAGACTGAGTCAAAAACATTAAGATTAGAAGCTGAATTTGTCAGTGAAATCGAAACGCTAGCTGAAAGAAATTATCGAAATTTCAACAACATGGCAGAAACGTTGATGCGTATTGGGATGCAACATTATCCTGGATTGGAATTAAGAACTTAAGAAAATAGGGTGCTAGGAATAGTGCCCTTTATTATGAAATGAAAACAAAATTAAGAAAGATATTACATAAAAAAAGCCCTCATTTAAGAAGGCTTTATTTTAACAATATGTTGGGTACGTGTCCGAGTGGTTAGGTGGGTTCCTGCTAAGTTCCTTACGCCAGTTCGAATCTGGTCGTACCCTCAATCGAAAGGAATGGAATAAAATTTCATTCCTTTTGTTTTTTTATCCACTTCAAATTAACCAATTTTTTTTGGTTTTATTATCAATACAGTGTTAAATTTTACATTATTATGGTATTTTAACATTAAAATACGCTTATTATCGATTATTTAGAATGATTCTTATGTATTTGATATCATTTAACACTTATTTCTCCTGATAGAATACAAAAATGATATCTATTTTGTTATGATTTACATTTAGTGTGAACTTATATTTTCTTACTCATAAAAGCATATTGTTTAAACGTCACGATTAACGTAGGTTATGCGTTTAAAAAACATCTGTTGCGCTCAAAATAAATGCTGAAACCAATCAAAATGGGATCCTTATTAAGGTTTTGTACATGACATGGTACTAATTAAACGTAACACTAGCGTTTTGAATAAGTCCGTAAAGAGTCAATTATCCCCAATATGATTGTTTAGTGCATGTTTAATGAATGATGTATGTATTTATTATGTTTATTGTGTGTAAAATAGATGTTGTCGAAGCAAATGAATCAAGATTAGAATTACGTTGTTTTAACGTTAAGATCAACCTAGAGCCAAAGACTGACAGATAAATTCCTATTGCTACAATGGGTGTTATCAGAAATTATTAAATACGTTATTCTTCGTTAGCTAATAGACATTTGCCAAAATTATTTTAACATTCGAACAACGTTAAGATTCGTGATAGTCTTGTGTTTGTAAATATTCAGGTCTATAATTTGATTTAATCTTAATTTCTTTTTAGTAATATTCTTAAATAATTATCAGGAAAAGAAAGAAGATAAATAAATCCATTAGCTCTTGAGAATATGTAAAATCGCAGGATAATAGTTTATCCCTCTTCAAATTCTTTTATTGTTTTTCCTAAATTTGATTCTAAATAATCTTCACCGTTGGGGTAATATAATCTAACTTCCAATTTTAAATTATCAAAAACTTGAGGTAAGTCCATTGGATGAACGGTAAAGTCAATTCTCACAACGTTCAATAATTCATTAGGATAAATTGGAGAAAACCCATTAACACTTGCCTTAAATTTGTTATTATCTATTCTAGTGAAATTGATCAAGCTGTTTGACTTATTTTTATGTTGTAAAACTCGCATACTTTTAGGAGAATTAATAAAATAAACATTTACTTTATAGTTTTCCTCCATTTTTTCTCCCTCATTATAAATGTCCACTTCAATTCCATATTGAATTTCTTCCTCATTTGCATTTTCTTTTGTTTTAGTAAGCGTCGTTTTATCTAAGACTAGCTTGGACCGAACTCTTCTTCCGTAAAGCTCACGTATTTCATACTCCTCCATCGCCACAGACTCAAAATTATATCTTTTATAGTACCTTTTATCTTTGCAAATGTGAGGAGCTTCAATACTTGAAGGAATTTGGACGACGTATATTGTTTTTTTTATTTCGTTTTGTTTTCGAATAGGAAATATTTTTAATCCAGGTATATTTCTATTAATGGTAGAACTTATGATTTGTTCTAACCATTCTTTTGTGAATTCATTCCCGTCTATAAAGGAAAATTTATGTGCTTTATGATTCTTTTCCTCGATGCCATAAATAATTATACCACCATCAGAATTTGCAAATGCAGAAACATCTTTTGAAACTTCCTTTTTAATCGAATCTGTCTTAGAGAGTGCTCCAGCAGCTTTAAACTCAATATGTATGGATTCTTCAATTTCGTTAAATATAAAAGATTCAACGGTATTTATATCATATGTTTTTAATTTATGAAGCTCTGTCATTACAACAAAATTTTAAATTTCGTGAGCATAATACTTGTGATACTATTAGTCATGAATTATATCTAAATTACTCTCGAAATACGCATTAAAGATGTTCTTTTTACCCTTAAGAGCGTTTTTCAGGTTTGTTTTCGGCCTAACTTTTTGTATTTAAAAAAGTGAACATCATAAAAAGAGATTAAGAGTAGAAAGCACCTCTTAAGGGAAGTGCTTTCGTTATCAAAAAGGGGTGCTATTAATTTTTATAAATTATCCAGCCTTAATCGAAGCTCTAAAGTTAAGAAATATTTGTTGTTTTTAATCAAATGTAAAGGAAGATAATTGACGAATAAAATTCGGTATATTTGTAAAATAGCAAGCGAGCTGACAATTTTATTAGCGGATGACTAATGGTCTTTATAGAGAAAGTTTTAGTCGGTGTAAAAAGCAGTGCTTTCGCACTCTTGATGAACCTAATAACGTTTGAAGCCCACTTGCTTGTTTTTTGCAACTATATAAGTTTGTGGTAAATTGTATATAGTTGCCTTTAAATGCGTTAATGAGGTAAGTTTTGAAGTGCATTTAGTTAATCCTTGGTTTTCAACCTTCAATGGTGGTATTAAATTGCTCGACCATTTTATGAAATGAAAAAAAACTGGTCAGATTTATTTAAAAATTAGGCAAATCTCGAAAAAAGTCTTCGATATCCTTACCATAAAGACCTTCCTTTTTTAATTCCTCGTTCGATCGACCGGCAGTCATATCCCATAGGTGGGCATTTATGCGTATTTTATGCATTTCATTTATTTTGTTTTTCATAATGTCAACGGCCTCATTTTCAAGGTCCGGAATAATTAAAACGGTATGACCGGCTAAGCATTTTAGCTTTACTGAGTTAAGTCCGTTCTTGCCGCCGTATGCCAACCAGGTATATCTAGGCAATAAAATGGACCCAACAATAGCGGTTTTTTCACTTTCAACTAAAACAATTAATTGTTTGCCCTTCAGACTATCAACTATTAAGTGTTCACCGAAAAGACAAGAATAATAACCGTTTTTATTCGTGTAAATATGATTGAATTTTTCTGTTCTTCTTCCATTCTTTTGGTAGTAAGAAAGTTTACACTTTTGAACCTTTAAATTTTTGTTTATTTCCCAGAACATTGTAGCACCATCGTTGTACGTTCCTATCAGGTATTCTTCTTTAACATTGTTCGTTTTGTGGTCACCGTATGTTTTACGAAGGTAGAGTAGTAAATTATTCTCTGGCTTTATGATGGTTGAATCTATAACTGTCTGTTCTTTGATGAATCTTTGAGACGGTTCTGCTGCATCTTGTGTTTTACGGTTTTTAAGATATGTTAGAGGTGTAAAGTCAGTAAGTTTTTCATACCTTCTTAATGCCTCGTTATAGCTGAAACGATTTCCGTTTTCATCCTCGTAAATGGCAGGAGGTAAGGTCGCTTTGCCACAACTATGGCAATACCCAAATTGTTCAGGTAGACCAACATAATTGACAAATTTTAGGCTCCCACTTGATCCGCGGTTTCTTTTACCGCAACATGGTGTTATCAAATTTGGATTTCTCTTGCTTGAAAAATTTAGATCAATAATAATTCTTTTCATTTCTAATTAGACTTAGGACCCCTGGAAACTGGAAACTGGAAACTTTTCAATAAGATGCCCTTATTTACAGTGGTTAGCAACCTCTAATCAAAAACTCTATGTTTCCTTTAAAAGTTCAATCGTACACTTTTTTAAATGTTTTGGAAACTTTTTGATTAGATAGGAAACTCTTTCTTTTCGATAAATAGTAAGGGTTTTGAGCGTTTTTATAAGTTAGTTTCCTGTTTCGTCAGGGGATAAATACTTTTTAAAGAGTTTAGAAACTTGTCCCTTGCTTATTTTTAGAATCGATGTTATTACGGTTTGAGCGTTATTTACATTATTTTTTGATGCCCTGGTAATTAATTCTTTCCTGAATTCGTTTTCATTAATCTTATCTGGTTTTTGCTCTAGAGTTAATTTGAAATTGGTGTAATAAAACTCAATTATTAAGATTGATAGTTTTACTGTTTGTTTATTTATGGGGTTGTTGAAAGTTGAAGTTTTGGCGTTTTTTATTAAATGGATCAATAAAATCATTTTGTGAATATTGATTTCCATTTTTGAAGTATAGGCCTTTAGAATTTTTGGTAGCTTTTCTTTTCTCAAAATTAAATCTTGGGCATAAATCATAAGCTCTTTTTCTGCCTCATTCGAATAGACTATTCTTTCCTTTTCACTTGCCCTCTCAAGTCGAAACCTCTGATCTAGAAGGTTTATTAATCCCAACTTATAATTTTCGTATACTATTGGATTGAGGTTTTCTCCAGATAATAGAGTGTTTTTTGTTAATTTATTAGTGAAGAGTATACGGTCAATAAAACCACTTTCTAAGTTGCCGTTTGAGAATAGTTTAGGTATAAACTCAGTTTGTATTGCTCCTAGTAATGTTGGGTATGATTGTTCGATTCTAAAGCTATCTGTAGTTTTTCTTGAAATGTCTATGTGAGAATTGGTATTTCCCTGTAAAAAAAATACCCGCCATTCCGCACCTTGATTACTGTTATTATCAGCCATTTTTGCAATTAATCCCATCAATTCATCTATATAAATACCGATTGAATATGGGTTGTTGTAATGACTATATATCGCTGATTCTATAGTAGCGTTTTGAAGAAGCAGTTGTTTTCTTTTAACCTCTAAATTTGAGTCGTTGTTAACACTTTCTCTTAGTTTTTGTGTATCTGATCTAAAATCGTAATAAGATCTGTCGTCATACTTTTTTAACGGCAATGTAGCAATATTCATCGGCTCAGATTTAGTGTCACCCCTATCTGAAATTATTGCGAAATATAGATTTGCATAATTTGTATAGTTGAGCACATGCGTATAGAATGCAAGCCCAGACGCATTACTATACGCAAACAAAATTGAGCTAAACATAAAACCTTTCGGTATTCTTTTATGCTTAAAATTTTCGTTTATAAATTCCTGCAGTTCTGAAGGGAGAGACAGAAGGATCGATTCTAACTGGTTCAAGGCTTTTTGACTATCTTCGATTATTATTTCATCAATATTTTGTTCAATCTCGGTTAATGTTGAAAATTCTTTCTTATCTTCAGTTTGATTTGTGGCTAAATCATTGGTGCTGTTTTCAGCACCTTTTTTCTTTTCTGACATACACTAAGTGTTTAAGGCCTTTAATATTTCAGATTTAAGGTAATAGACTCGATTTCCTATTTTTTTTGAAGGCAACTTTCCTTTTTTAGTGTAATTCCATAGTGTGGACGTATTAATACTAAGAAATTCGCAGGTTTCTTCACGAGTGAAAAGCTGATCTTTAGTATCAGTATTATCAAGTTCTTTTTTAAAGTCCTCCAGCGCCTTTTTAACACTTTCAGATACAATAGAAGAGATTTCTGAAGGTGTGGTGTGGATAATTTTTATTTGGCTCATAACTATTGTTTTTTATTGTTATGAGTACAAAAATTTCAGGGATAAATGAGGGATAAAATCCTTAAGCTAAAATTTGAATTGATTTACTCCTTTTTAAATTTGACTTTTTGAAAATATTGATTTATTTGATCAATATTTTTTGGGTACTGCTGATGGTCAGGTTCATTTAAGCATATCTTGATATATCTTTCAATGGTACCTACATTATCTGTGTCAAAATCGATTAACTTCATTAACAATTTTGCAACAGTATTTGGGCTATTATTTTTTGTCAAATAAGATAATACTCCACTTTCTTTTAAATACCCCAATTTTTCTATCTTACTTAAGCTGTAATCAAGCGTAACAATTTCTTTGAAATTTCCCTTTTTATTGATTTCAATATTCAAAAGTTCTTGTTTAAGAATCTTGATTGCTTTTTTTATGTTTCTTTTAGCATCTATATGTGGGATTAATTGCAAAAACAGGAAATAATCGCAGCCCCAACCAAATTCATAGTCTGGAGTTAAATCACGTATGTGTACAATCTCATTTTTGATACTATGTTTCAGCTTTCCGATGATTACTTTTAGATAATCCTCGTCTTCATATCCAGTCAATGGGTCGTTATATTTAGACATATCTCTTAAAACGCATTTTACCAAGGTTTTGTAGTTGGCGCCGATAAAGAAATAATCTTCTTCTACCGAAAGAACTTGCAGTTTTCTATATGTCTGCCTTATTTCATCTACAATGGTTTTATCCATTTGGTCATAAAGTTTTATCGGATTTTTGTATAATAATTCAAATTTCTCGGGGTCATCCTTCATATTACCATATTCGTCCAGTTCAACACCAACTAGTTTAGACACGGCTGCGTATCCTAAGTTATCTAACTTTTGGTCCAATTCTTTAGCTGTCATAGTTAATGTTTAAGAGATTTAAGCATTTCGCTGTATATAAGATTAGTGAAGTCTTCATCTGATTTTCCGATATATTTTAGAAATGTCCTTTCTTGGACATGGCCTGTAACCTTCATTATTAATGAGTTAGGCATTTCCCCATAGTAATTCGAAGCGAATGAACGACGACATACATGTCCAGATATCAGTTCATATTTTTTATAACTTCCCCCAATGTTTCTCTTGGTTGTCGCGTCGCGTTTATAATGTTTCAATTCTTCATCAATTCCACATAATTGGCAAAGGATTTTAACCTGTCGATTAAAAACTTGTTTGGAAATTTTATATGGTAATCCATCTTTAATTAACTCTTCAGCTTTGGGGTTGAGTGGAATGTGTACGGTTTTATTAACCTTACGCTGCGTTATTGTTAAAATTCTAAATTCTTGGTTATTTGATGTTTTAATGTCTTTTTCACTGATGCTAAGGAGATCATCCAATCTTTGACCCACTTCACATCCAAACAATAACCATTTTCTAACATTGATTAAGCTCTTGTTATTAATGCTTTGGGTCTCTATTTGTTCAAGCTCCCTTCTGTTCAAAATGATTATTAGTTTAGGCCGGGGATCATTTAATCGTCTAAAATGTCTAACTTGTTGGTTAATGGTAACACCATGGCGTTCCGCTTCAAAGCATAAACTTTTAATATCACTGATTTTTTTGTTTGCGGTACTAACACTGTATTTCTGATCTTGAATTAACCAATCGACAAGTTGATTTAAATAATTACGGTCAATTGATTTTATAGAAATGTTTTTATTTCGACTAAATTTTGATAGTACGACTTTTAGATTCTTATATGCTTTAATTCTATTCTTTGATAATCCTACAGATCCTTTTCCATTTTTCCTTGTATGAGCTGTTAGAATTATGTAGTCAATTATTCCAAATATAGTTTCGAATGGATTGTCATAGTTGGTTCGTTTAAAAAACAAGTTGATTTTAGATTCTAGCCAGTGTCCATCAATAATTTTACCAACTGTATTATCATTGTTGTACTCGTCTAGTACAAAACCCTCTAGCTTGAATAATTTAGACTTAAGCTCCTTAGTGGATTTGTCTTTGGTAATAGGGTAATTTGTTTTTTTACTCCAATTACGTGGATTGATGACTAATCCAGTTTTTCTTTTTATATTGAATTTTGATCCGTCGGAAAAACGGAGGTAAATTGGCGCTGAGTTATTTTTGCTTTGTAAATAATATTTTGTAGATGCCATTACACAAATATATTATTTAGTCATTATCTAGTCAAAAAATTTGAAATTTAATACGATTTAATTAAATTTGTTGAAATCAATGATAGCATAAAAAGTTTATATATAGGTGTATAGGGTATTATTGGATTTATTCTAATCGTAAAGTTCAATTCCCGCCTTCAGTACAGATGAAAAGCCAAAACGAAAGTTTTGGCTTTTTTTATGCGCTAATCAGAATAAGTTCATTATCAGAAATTAATCGGTAATTAGTTTTTTTCTTGTGTCGATATTCTAACTCTCAATTTGTTTATTTAGCAATTTTATGTTTACAATAACACTACAAGACTTCTCAAAGTGCTTATATTTACTTACCTTAGTCACTTAACATGAATGTTGTGGTACTTTTTTTACAGCAACAGACATCAATTTGTGGTTAATGGTTAGGTTAAAAAACGTATTCATAGTTTTTACTTTGATTATTGGTTTTTCTGTACAAGCTCAGGAAATTCCACCAATACAAATATTTACCCAGCAAGATTATCAGGCCGAAGACCAAAACTGGGATATATCTCAAGATGAAAATGGTCTTATTTATTTTGCCAACAATAAAGGATTACTGCGTTATAATAGCGCTCGTTGGGAATTATTCCCCTCACCAAATCAATCTATTTTAAGATCAGTCAGCGTAATAGATGATAAGATCTATACGGGTTGTTATATGGATTTTGGTTATTGGGAAACCGATGATTTTGGAGGCTTGGTTTATACGTCTTTATTAGCAGGAAGAGATATTGAAGTTAAAGAAGACGAACAATTTTGGGATATAATTGAGATTGAAGATTATATTTTGTTTCAGTCTTTAGATCGTATATACATATATAGTATAGAAAACGATAGTTTCAAGATTATCGATTCCGACAGCAGAATTAATAAAATATTTAAAGTCGGACAAAAAATTTACTTCCATAAATATGGCCGTGGTATTTGTGAAATAAAGAATGGTGTAGAGCAACTAACCATTCCGGCAGAGGTTTTTGATGATAACGAAATCATTAATATCTATGAAGATAATGAGAGTTTATTATTGGTAACAAAAGAGAATGGAATTCTTAAATACGCCGATGATGTGATATCCATTTGGAATGATGAGGCAAATGCAGAATTAAATGGATTGAGTATTTATAGCAGTATTAGATTGAAGGATCAAAGCTTTCTTTTCGGAACTATTTCTGAAGGTGTTATTCAAATGTCTTCTGATGGAAAAAGGATTCTCAAGATAAATCAAGCAGGAGGCCTTAGTAATAACACAGTCTTGTCTTTATTTGAAGGCAACCAAGGCAATATTTGGCTTGGATTAGATAATGGAATTAATTGTGTGAATATTGATTCGCCGTATCGCGTTTATAAAGATAAACAGGGCGTATTAGGAACCATTTATAGTTCTATCAAGGTCGGTGATTTTCTGTATTTAGGTAGCAATCAAGGTTTGTTTTATAAAAATGAAACAACTGACAAGAGTTTCAGATTAGTTGAAGGTACCAAGGGTCAGGTTTGGTGTTTAAATCTGATAAATAACAATTTGTTCTGCGGACACGACAAAGGAACTTTTCAAATTAATGAAGGAATAGCAACCTATATAAACGGTGAGATAGGAACATGGTTAATTAAAGAAACTAAAGATCCAAATCTTTTAATTCAAGGGAATTATGAAGGATTAAGTGTTTTAGAATTTAAAAATGGCACATGGTCATATCGAAATAAAATAAAAGGTTTTGATATTTCTTCAAGATATTTCGATTTTGTAAATCCGAATGAGATATTGATAAGCCATGAATACAAAGGCGTATATAAAATTACGGTCGACTCTGATTATTTTCAGATTAAAGAATCAAAAAAGCTTGATATTGAAGAAGGACCAAAATCAAGCATTATTAAATACAACGGGCAACTTTTGTATAGTAATAAGTATGGTGTTTATGTTTACGATGAATCGAAATCAAATTTTATAAGAGACAATGCTTTAAGTGAACTGATTAAAGGATTTAATTATTTGTCGGGTAAATTGGTTTTAGATTCTTACAATAACCGTTTATGGCTTTTTTCAAAAAATGATATCGCTTATGTGGAGCCAGGAACACTATCGGACGAGCCAAAGATTAATAAAATTGCTATCCCGTACGAGCTGAGAAATAGTAAGGTAGGTTATGAAAATATTCTATGCCTGAATGACAATGAATATTTAATTGGTACTACAGATGGATATCTCATTGTAGATCTAGATAAGCTCAAGCAGAATTCGAACGAAATTAAGATAGACCATATTGCTTATAATTCATTACATAATGAATCTTCAAGGTTAGGTCTTGCCGATGAAGCCCAATTAGACAATAAATCTAATAGTATTCTTTTTAAGTATAGTGTTACCGATTACAACAAGTTTTCGGCCACAAAATATAAGTACCGTTTAGTCGGGCTTTATGATAACTGGAGTGATTGGAGTACTGATTCTGAAGTTTATTTCGAAAACCTTCCGTATGGCGATTACACCTTTGAAGTGAAGGCACAATCAGGAGGAATAGAGTCGAGTAATCTGGCGGCATTCAATTTTAATATCGATAAACCTTGGCTATTGAAACCCGTAGCAATAGCTGCTTATGTGTTATTTGGATTGCTATTACTTTTCTTGATACAGTACTTCAATAATCGTTACTATAGAATTCAAAAGGAAAAATTGATTGAAAAGAAACAAAGAGAATTAGACCTTGAACAACTAGAGAACCAAAGACAGTTAATACAGTTTAAAAATCAAAACCTTCAGTTAGATATAGAAAATAAGAATCGTGAACTTGGCACGGCAACCATGAATTTGGTTAAACGGAACGAATTATTAAATAATATTAAGGAAGAACTTTCTAGAAGTAAATCATTAGACGATGTAAAAGGTGTGATAAGAATGATCAATACCAACTTAAATAATACCAGTGATTGGAAATTGTTTGAAGAGGCATTTAATAACGTCGATAAAAACTTTATGAAGCGCATTAAAAACTTACATCCTTCTATTACTCCAAACGATCTCAGACTATGTGCTTACTTACGTTTGAATCTGTCTTCGAAGGAGATTGCTCCGTTATTGAATATTTCTCATAAAAGTGTTGAAGTAAAGCGATATCGATTGCGTAAAAAAATGGGATTAGACCACGAGCAGAGTCTTACAGACTATATTCTTGAGCTATAACTCCTATACAACACAAAAAATAACCTATACAATACCTATACATTTAGCGGATTTTGATGTTTAGGCAAGTTTTGATCAACACACTGAAAATCGCTACAATCCTCAATTTAACAGGGTTTTAACACTAAATTCATAAAAAAACCTCAGATTTTTTGCGATGTATGTTTTTTGTATAGTCAATTATTGCGAATTCGACAAAATTTTGTGCTAAGTTGCTTGTTCTAACGCAACTAACTATGAAAATCAAATTTTGTACACTTTTTGCCATTCTTGTATCTATAACAATGTTTGGGCAAAATGTAGATGTAACAGGTACAGTTACAGAAGCCTCTTCCGGTCAACCACTTCCGGGCGTTAATTTGGTAATTAAAAATACCTCTAAAGGAGCTTCAACCGATTTCGATGGAAACTTTACGATTCTCGATGTACCACTAAATTCAGTTTTAGTAGTTTCCTATTTGGGTTTTATTACTCAAGAAGTCACTATAACAAGTGGTAATCCAATTCAAATTGCGCTTGTAGAAGATGCGCAATCATTGAGTGAAGTCGTAGTTGTTGGATACGGTACTCAGAAGAAAAAAGAAACAACAGGTGCTGTTTCCGTTCTCGATACTGAAGCGATCGAAAAGCTTAATCCACAACGTGTAGAACAAGCATTACAAGGGCAAATTGCCGGTGTAAATGTGACCTCGACTTCTGGTTCTCCAGGGGCAGGTGCAAACATTAGAATTAGAGGTATTTCCACCAACGGAGATAACCGACCTTTAATTTTAGTAGACGGTAACGTTATTGAAGACTTGTCTGTATTAAACCCAAACGACATTAAAAGTATCAACGTACTTAAAGATGCAACAGCTGGTATTTATGGAGTAAGGGGTGCAAATGGTGTAATTTTAATTACCACCAAGACTGGTCGAAAAGCATCGGAGCTTAAATTTACATTTGATGCCTTTACAGGGTTCCAAAGAACAGCTCAGAAAATCGACGTTCTAAATCCTAGAGAGTATGCCATTTATGTAAACGATGCATTAAATAGCACACAGTTTTTTGTCTTTCCTAATTCAGGGACTGATTGGCAAGATGAGGTTTTTGAAACCGCTGGTATTACCGATGTCAACTTCAGTGCGAGTGGTGGTGGAGAAAAATCGGCTTACAGTTTTGGTATAGCAAATCTAGATCAAGATGGTATTGTTGGTGGTGATAAGTCTAACTATAGACGTACAACAGCTAGACTTTCTTATCAATATGATATTCTAGATAATTTAAAACTTACAACTACCGCGCTTATAACAAATTCAAAGAAAAATAATTTACCAGAAAATGGTATTGGTACACCTTTATATAATGCAGTGAATGTTAATCCTGATTTGCCAGTATTTGATGAAGACGGTGCACTATCTGTGCCAACGGCTGTGGCGGCAATTGAGGTTGTGAATCCGATCACTCAGATAAGAAATAGTCATAATACGACAAGAGTAGATAGATATAGTGGTACTATTGGTTTAGACTACAGCTTCTTCGATAAATTTACCGCTAGTGCAAAACTTCAAATCAATTACGCAAATGTATTAGACGATGTATTTAGACCTGTAATTGATTACGGAAATAACTTTAGTAAATCTGGAAGTGTAAGACCTTTCAATCCAGATAATAATAGTGGTGGTAACGAAATTGTTGATCATAGTGCTCTGTTCACAGATTATACATTTGATGCCTATTTAACATATACCGATACCTTTAACGATGATCATAATCTAACGGTTTTACTTGGTGGATCAGCCTTTAGAACACGTGGACATTTTTATGGTCAAACAGGATTTGTATTAGCTGGCGGTAGTAACAGTGTAGATGATGCATTTCAAGATGGTTGGATTGGTGATAGATTAGACCCAGTTAATGGTAGAATTGTTCAGCGTTTCCAGCCAAACCAACTAGAAAATGGCGATGAGCAATTCGATGTGCGTCTACAGTCATTCTTCACTAGAGTACAATATAACTATAAAGGAAAGTATTTATTTTCGGCGGTATTACGTCGTGATGGATCTTCAAAATTTGGTCCTAACAACCGATTCGGATATTTCCCTTCAATGTCAGCTGGTTGGAATATTTCAGATGAAAACTTCATGGAAAACGTTGGTTGGGTAAGTTCTTTAAAACTACGTGGTAGTTGGGGTATCATCGGTAATGATAGAATTCCAGACTTCCGTTATATCACGCTTTTAAATGGCGAAGGTGCCGTAGCGCCTGGTAATGCTATGAACCAAACAGATATTATTCTTGGAGTTGCTCCTGGTGTACCAGGAAATCCAAACCTGAAATGGGAGGAACAGCAATCACTTAATGTTGGTTTTGATGCAAGATTATTCGATTATAAATTGAGCCTTACGTTCGATGCATTCAAGAAAAGAACAGAAGACCTGTTATTCGATCCACAAGCATCAGCCTTAATTAATACAAGTTTGAATCCTTCAATCTTCCCAACAATTAATGCTGGTACAGTTGAAAATAGAGGTTTCGAATTTAGTATTGGTTATAATGACAATCTCACAGAAGATTTTGAATTTAATGTGAATTTCAATATGACTACCTTAGATAATGAGGTGATATCTGTAAATGGTGAAATTCCACCAGTTGCAGGTGAATTTGGTGTTGGTATTAATCAGATTGGTATTTCTAGAATGGTACCAGGACTTCCATTAGGACACTACTTCGGATATAGAACTGAAGGTGTTTTCCAAACACAAGCAGAAATCGATGCCTTAGATGCTGCCTCTCCAAACGGCACTTATGTGTCTAGTGAAATAGGTGAAGTTGCCCCAGGTGATCTTAGATTTGCTGATGTGAATGGTGATGGTCAAATCGATACAAACGACAGAACGGTAATAGGTAATCCAATTCCAGATGTAACTATGGGTCTGAATATTGGTTTCAAATATAAAAATATCGACTTTAGTGCAAATGCATTTGCATCTATAGGTAATGATATGGTAAGAGATTATGAGCGTAAGGTGCCAACTGCAAATATTGGTACTTATGCATTAGCAAGATGGCAAGGTGCAGGCACGAGCAATTCAGTGCCAAGGTTTGATAATGGTTCGATTAATGCGAATATCTTTTCAGACTTCTTCGTGGAGGATGCGTCATTCTTGCGTCTGCAAAATGTTCAGGTTGGTTATACCTTCGGAGAGAGCGTAAATTCTTCGTTAGGAATAGATAAACTTAGAGTGTATCTTGCAGGTAACAACTTATTTACAATAACCGATTATTCTGGTTACGATCCAAGTGCCAATTCAGGAGCTCCTCTTGGAGGTACAATAGACAAAGGATTCTATCCTGTTGCTAGTTCTTATTTATTAGGTGTTAACTTAAACTTTTAAAAAATTATGAAAAAGATTTTTAAATTAAAATACGTTTGGGTTCTATTTCTTTTTGCAACTTCTTCTTGTGATGATTTTGTAGAAGTAGATCCTATACCGGTAACCTCAGATGATTTCTTTAACACACCTGAGGAGTATGAAGATGCCTTAGTAGGCGCTTATGATTTATTACAAGCTACATTCTGGAATGTACTAACAAGTGTTGTTGCTTCCGACGATATTATTGCTGGTGGAGATGCCGCTTCAATCGATCAGCCAACACTTCAAAATGTAAATTCAATGAACCATTCTCCAGCCGATAACAATCAGTTGAGAGATATTTGGACATTAATGTATGCTGGTTTAAATAGAACAAACTTCTTATTAGAAAATGAGAATAAAATTGATTTTTCTGGTAAGGAAGAAATTATAGCTCAAGCATACTTCTTGCGTGCATACTACACATTTGAATTAACTAAATTCTACGGTAATATTCCATTAAAGGTCGAAAACCGAGATGGTGTAGACAGAATTGTAAACCAACCTGTTATTCCAGGAGATCAATTCTCAATGCAAAGAGTTGAAAGTATTGCTGCAACGTATGCATTAATTGAACAAGACCTTTTAGAAGCAATTCCTAATTTGCCAACGTCTCAGGATTTTGCATATAAAGCAACCCGAGGTGCTGCTCAGGCATTGTTAGGTAAGGTATACCTATATCACGGAACTTTTGACTCATCAAAATATTCTCAGGCGGCTCAGGTTTTAAATGAGGTTATTAATAGTGGTCAATATGGTTTAGTGACTGGTGAAGACTTCATGAATCTGTTTACAGTTGGTGGTGAAAATGGACCAGAATCTGTATTCGAAATTCAATATACTAATGTTGAAGGTGCAGGATGGGGATGCATAGCATGTAGCGAAGGATCATACTTTGTTCAGTTTAATGGACCGAGATCACCATATAACGATCCTATTTATGCTTCAGGTTGGGGCTTCAATTTACCAACACAACAATACTATGACATCTTTGATGATGGCGACATGAGAAGACAAACAACGTTCTTAGATTTACGTGAATTACAAGCTCAAGAAGATAATTCAGTTTATACGCCACCAAGAGAAGATACTGGTTTTTATAATCACAAATATGCACCGCGTAGAGCAGACTTAGGAGAAAGCGTTGCACAGTTGACACATCCACAAAACTATCGTTCAATTCGCTATGCGGATGTCTTACTAATGGCAGCTGAGGCGGAAGCACAATCAGGTGGAACCAATGCAGAAAACTATTTGAATCAGGTTCGTGCAAGAGCCTATGGAAATAATGACAATAATTACACTGCAGCCGAGGGCAATCTTTTAGATGCTATTTATGAAGAGCGCCGAAAAGAATTAGGAGGTGAAGGACACCGATTCTTCGATTTAGTAAGAACAGGTAAAGCTCAAGAAGCATTCAGTGCGTATAACGCTTCAATAGGTGAAGGCTTCACTCCAGTGAATTTCCAAGTAAATAAAAATGAAATATTCCCAATTCCTCTAATAGAATTAGAATTAGCGCAAGCCGTTGATCGATGGGGACAAAATCCAGGATATTAAAAATACAGTTGAACAAAAATTAGAAAATGATGAAAATATTAAAAAAAGGCGTTTATTATGTACTAGCATTATTAATGTTCAGTGCTACTTTTTCTTGTGAGGAAGATGATGAATTAAATATAATACGCGGACTAGATTTTAACATTGCCGAGCTAAATGCAGAAGGTAATGAGATAGGTGTTATTGCAACTACAATTCCACCAGATGGACGAATAGTTTATACTGTAGACTTCGGTGATCCAAATTCTGAGGAGGATGTATTTGAAACTAGTGGGCCAATGGTAGTTTATGAATACCCTGAGGTTACTGAAACATACAGAATTAGAGTAATCGCTTCTTTACCTGGTAGAGATGATGTATCTATCACTAAAGATTACACAGTAATATTTGTTGTTGAAGAAGATCCTGTTGATGCACCACCAATTGTTGGTACATGGCGTTTAGCTCCAGCAGCAGGTGCTTTTGGTGTAGGTCCGGGTCAAGGTAATGTATCTTGGTTCTCTAGTTCTGAAGATGATGTTGCAACAAGAGATTGTTTATTCGATGATGAGTATGTATTCCTTGCAGACGGAACATTCCAAAATATTTTAGGAGACGAAACGTGGCTAGAGCCTTGGCAAGGTACAGATCCAGAAGCTTGTGGTACACCAGTATTCCCACACGATGGAACTGCAAACGCAACATGGGACTTCAGTGGAGGCGAGCTTACACTTAACGGAACAGGTGCTTTTATGGGACTTGCTAAAGTTGTAAATGGTGCTGAGCTAGCATCACCAGGTGATGCTCCAGAGTCAGTAACTTATTTAGCTACAATTTCTGAAGATGGTCTTTCAATGACCTTAGATATCGCAATTGCTGGCGAAGGTTGGTGGCAATTCAACTTTGTAAAGGATGCACCTCCAGCACCATCAGGTATAGAAGGAACTTGGAGATTTGCTCCTGAGGCAGGCGCCTTTGGTGTAGGTCCAGGTCAAGGTAACGTATCTTGGTTCTCAAGTTCTGCTGATGACGTTGCAACAAGAGATTGTTTATTTGACGATGAATATGTATTCCTAGCAGATGGAACTTTCGAAAATAGATTAGGTACTGAAACATGGTTAGAAGGATGGCAAGGTCAAGATCCAGAAGGTTGTGGTGCTCCAGTATTCCCGCATGACGGAACAGCTTCAGCAACTTACGACTACGATGCTGGCGCAGGTACACTTACCATTGATGGAACAGGTGCTTTCTTAGGTCTGGCAAAAGTATTTAATGGTGGTGAATTAGCGAGTCCTAATGACGCTGTAGATTCTATTGAGTATATCGTCGAATTAGAAGACGAGAATACTATGATCCTAGATATTGCTGTTGCAGGTGAAGGCTGGTGGAGATTTAAATTAGTTAAAGATGCAGCACCTTCAAATCCATTAGTAGGTTCATGGGCATTAGCTCCAGAAGCAGGTGCTTTTGGTGTAGGTCCAGGTCAAGGTAACGTATCTTGGTTCTCAAGTTCTGCCGACGATGTAACTACAAGAGACTGTTTATTTGATGACTTATATGTATTTAATAATGACGGTACATTCGAAAATATTTTAGGTGACGAAACATGGGTAGAAGCTTGGCAAGGAAATGATCCTGAAAGTTGTGCTACGCCAGTGTTCCCACATGACGGTTCTGCGTCTGCAACATACGATTATGATGCTGGTGCCGGAACAGTTACTCTAGATGGTACTGGAGCATTCTTAGGATTAGCAAAAGCCGTAAATGGTGCTGAGTTAGGTAGCCCAGGAGAAGCGCCAGATTCAGTTGAATATATTATAGAATTCGAAGACGATAATACGATTATCGTAGATATAGCTATTGCTGGCGAAGGCTGGTGGAGATTTAAACTAGTAAGACAATAATTATTTAGTCTATTAGTCTGTGCTGAAAGGTCAATATTTACCATGTATTGACCTTTTTTAACCCTTTTTGAAGGTTGGTATAAGCGTCTGACAAATAAGAAGGATAAGGCTGATTCCCTTAAAGAAATCATTCAAGAATAATATAAAACTAACTCTATGAAAAATAATCTAATCGTACTATTCTTTATGTTTAGTGTGTCTTTTGCACTAGCACAATCCAATAAAGTATCAGTCGAAAAAAGTGACGATGGATTTAGACTCGTTGCCAATGGCCAAACCATGATTGTAAATGGAATCAACTGGGATTACGTTCCTATTGGTAACGGCATTCTCGATAAAGGTATTTGGGCAGAATCAGATGATGTGATCAGAGCAGCCTTAGACGCTGAAATGGCACTATTCAAAAATATGGGTGTTAATGCAATCCGTACGTATGGCTTAGAACCAAAATGGATTACATATATCTACGAAAATTATGGTATCTATACCATGCTGAATACCCAATTTGGAGCTTATGGTCTTACCATAAACGGGGCTTGGGTACCACAAACAGATTATACAGATGAAGCTACTCGTGAAGTCTTAATGAAAGAAGTCACTGATATGGCTAATAAGTATAAAGACACGCCAGGGCTTCTACTATATATGGTGGGTAATGAGAACAACTATCACTTATCATGGACTGGTGCAGAAACTGAAGCAATTCCAATCGATGGCGTAGATCCAGGGATCCGTTTAGCAGCTGAAGGATTATATAAAGCCTTTAATGATGCAGCACTTGCCATTAAGGACATTGACAAGTCAGTACCTGTAGCTATTTGTAACGGTGATTTATTATATCTTGATATTGTAAAAGAGTATTGTCCAGATATTGATATCTATGGTACGAATATGTATCGTGGTATTTCTTTCGGTGATGCCTTTCAACGTGTTAATGACGAACTCAACAAGCCAATATTATTTGCAGAGTTTGGTGCCGATGCATTCAATGCTATCGAAAATAAAGAAGACCAATATTCTCAAGCATACTATAATGTTGGAAATTGGAAAGACATTTATCAAAATGCAGCTGGTTTAGGTAAAACAGGAAACTCCTTAGGTGGTTTTACCTTCCAATCTAGTGATGGTTGGTGGAAATGGAACCAGACAAAAGATTTTGATGTTCACAATACTATTGCAACCTGGCCAAATGGAGGATACTCTCGAGATTTAGCTCCAGGTGGTAATAATATGAACGAAGAGTGGTTTGGTATTTGTGCCAAAGGACCAACTAATGAAAGAGGATTATACGAACTATACCCAAGAGCTGCTTATTATGCGCTTAAGGAAGTTCACCAATTGAATCCTTATGACGAAGGAATGAGCATGGAATTCATGGAGAACTACTTCTCTAATATTAATCTTATGGATGCTGTCTTAAAGGCAAGAGGAGATAAAGCCGCGCTTGAAGGTGGGTCTACAGGAAAATTAGGAATTAGTAGACTTAGAGCAGAATTCACAACCTTTAATACTGGCGGAAGTCTAATTACAACACCAGAAACAGAAGATCCTAATGCGAACGTATTTCCTAATCAATTAGGGTTTGACCACATGCAGTCTTATTACGTAGGAATTGAAGGGAAACCTTCATCAAATATGCGTGCAAACGTAGATTTCAATATTCTTGGTAATGTAGCAGAGAACCCGATCAATGAAATTTTCTATGAAAATGTTGGTCGACCAGTAACTATCGTTGGTGTTGATGGTGGAAATGATATCGATGTTGAAATTGCCGATTTTAACAGATTAAGAGTTTATCAGGCAGAGTTTGAATGGAACGCCAAAGATTTCGATCTAAGAGGTTTCTACAGAACCGGACATTATCACTGGGCATATGAAGGTGATTTCTTCAACCTATATCCAGAAGCAAACTATGGTCCTAACTTAGATATTTATAATGGTGAGATTCTCGGTATTGAAGTAGATGCTAAAGGAGAATTGGAAGGTTTAAAAGCTGCATTCGGACCACAACTTTGGTGGGGAGCGAATCCAACAATGTTATTTAAATATTCACGTAGAATTTTGAATTGGGATGTAACTGGTATCTATCACAGAGATGTGAATACAGATCTAGAATTCGATGAAACAGGTCGACGTGTATTAGATGCAAACCAAGTACGTTCAGGTATTATTCCTGCTTGGCCACAAGAAAGAGCAACAATTGCTGTTGAAAGAGATTTCGGAAGTTTCGGAATTACCCTTGGTGGTATTTGGGGTGGTAGCCCACTTAACGGAAGTTCTTTCCAAATGTATGAAGAAGACAACGACGTTGTCGTAGTAGATAAAGTACAAGGAAAAGACAACTGGGGAGCAAAAGCTAAGGTTACCTTCCAAAAAGGACCATTTAACTGGTACGCTCAAGGTTCTTACATGGGCTTGGTGGCCAATGGTGGTTTTGATCAAACAAGAACATTTACAGGTTGGAGACTTAAAGATTCTGGTAGTGGAAACATGACGAATTTCTTAACAGGGTTCACATATGCCGTAGGCGATTTACAAATTGCTCCTAACTTTATGTGGCAAAAGCCATTAGTAGATCCAATGCCAAATGGTGTTCCTGGCCCTGGACGTTTAAGAAATGTTATCGATGATCCGTTTGCTGTAAGAGGTGGTAACCGAGAGGCTACTGCAGGAGAGATCTTATTAACCTTCGACCCTACACCAGGAACTTGGATGTACGAGTGGAATAACGATAGAGCTGAAGATGCTAAATTTGCCATGAGTGCTGGATTTGTTTACAGACATCTACCAACGACTCAAGATGCGCATATCGGTTTCTTAGCAGATCGTACCTTCTTCGCCTTTGGTGAATCAGCACCAGCAGAAGATTTATGGGAAGCACATACGAGAATCGTTTCAAAATTAAGTCCAGATCTAGGAATTATTGGTAATTTCTACTACGGAAACGGACAGGGTAATGGTGATTCAGACAGAACGATTACACGTTTTGGTGGTGATGTGAGAATGATTTACAAAAAAATCAAAGTTCAATCGCATATTAAAGTTAATGATTGGGGACCATTCGATTACCACAGAGATTTCAACTTAACTTTCCCGTTACAATTAATGTTGGATGTTTCTACAACTATCGGAAAACCTGATTGGTTTATTTTACCAAGTACACAAATTGGTATCAGAGGAATGTGGCGTTCTCTAGACGAGTTCTCGCCTAGATTTGGTCCGCTTGCTACCGATCCGAACTCAACTAACCCTAACTCACCTCCAATTTTGAGTCCTGTTGGATTCCCAAATGGTTCAGAGTGGGAAATCAGAACGTATATACATATTAACATTGGCAAATAAAAAATTCTATGATTATGAAAAAATTTAATTTAAAATATCACATAGTTTTCCCTTTATTGGGAGCGATATGTATAGTGATGGTTGGTTGTGAACGCGGCTTTTCAGACGATGTAGATTTAGCAACGTTTCCTAATACACCAGATATTTTTACAGATGCACCTGTTGGTCTTACAGATGAATTTTTTGAATCTTTTGACCCAGCAGTAGGCGCCAATCCAAACGGATTTGGAACTGACGATAATGAAGCTTTTGAAGGAACCACTTCCATTAGAATTGATGTTCCGACACCAACTGACCCAGATGGTGGTTTCATAGGTGGAATTTTCAGAGACCGAGGAGAAGGTAGAGATCTAACTGGCTATGATGCTTTAACATTTTATGCAAAAGGATCCACCACAGCAACTATTGGTACAATAGGTTTTGGGTCAGATTTCGAACGAGATAGATATGCAGTAAGCGTAAATGATATTGAACTTTCTACCGATTGGAGAAAATATATTATTCCAATTCCTGATCCTTCTAAGTTAGTGCAAGAAAAAGGTATGTTCTTGTTTTCTGCAGGTACAGAAAGTACAAACGGAGCAGGCTATACATTTTGGATAGATGAAATTCGTTTTGAAAATCTAGGAACGCTAGGTCAGCCTAGACCAAAGATCATGGGTGGTCAAGACCAAATGGGACAAGCCAATGTAGATACATCCGTTCCAATTATTGGTTTAACGTATACGGCCAATGGTCCTAACGGATCAGATATTACTGTGAATGCAACACCTTCATATTACGATTTTGAAACTTCAAATCCTTTTGTAGCATCAGTTGATGAATTCGGTTTGGTGACCGTTGATGGTCCAGGTGAAGGAGGAAATAATACCGCTACAATTACTGCAACCCTTGGTGGAGTGCCAGCTGAAGGATCTTTAACGATTGAAGCTGTTAATATTGAGGTGATTTCAATCTTTAGTGATGTTTTCGCAAATGTGCCGGTTGATAACTATAATGGATTCTATGAACCATTTCAAACTACCCTTGGAGGAGCAGTTAATGAAAATGGAAATAATATTATCGACTATACAATGCTCAATTTTGTTGCGATAGAATATTATGGTAGAGATAATAGTGGTGTTCAACCAGTAGATATTACAGATTTAACACATCTACACATTGAGTTTAGAGTAAACGAAACTGTAGATGCTTCAGATTTTATTAATATATCACTGCACAATAACTTCACACAACCGAGTGAAGTTTCAGGAGTTTTCTCAATATCAGGTGCAGAATTATTAAGTAATGAATGGGTTGAATTTGATATTCCATTATCAAGTTTTGCCGGTTTAACAGCGAGAGATGCCGTTGGAATGATGCTATTCGTAACTGACGGAACTATTGCTAACCTATCTATTGACAACATATACTATTATGCTGAAAATTAAAAAACGAAAAACTATGAATTTAAAGAATAAAATCAAATCGAACGCCATTCAATTATGTGCAACCTTGGTTGCAATGATCACTGTTGGCGTAGTAGTGATTAGCTGTAATCCTGATGATACTCAGATCGTGGCAAATTTCAATACCATTACGATGCAAGACGAATTTGATATCGATGGTGCACCAAACTCGTCACTTTGGACATTTGAGATTGGTGATGGTACTGCCCAAGGCATCCCAGGTTGGGGTAATAACGAATTACAGTATTATACTGACAGACCAGAAAACGCAGTCGTGGAAGATGGTATGCTTAAAATTGTAGCACGTCAGGAAGCTTTTGAAGGTTCAGGATATACCTCTGCTAGAATAATTTCACAGAATTTATTCGAACAGCAATACGGACGTTTCGAAGCTCGTATAAAACTACCATGGGGACAAGGACTTTGGCCAGCATTCTGGTTATTAGGAAATGACTGTGCAGAAAACCCTTGGCCAAATTGTGGCGAGATCGATGTTATGGAGTACCTAGGTGATGAGCCAACTGTAATTTTTGGTAGTGTTCATGGACCAGGCTATAACGCTGGTGATTCTGTATCAAAAAAGTATGAACTTCAAAACGCACGTTTCGATGACGAATTCCACATTTTTGGTGTAGAATGGAGTCCAAACCGCATTAATTTTTATGTTGATGATGAATTATACCAGTCTATTACACCAGAAACTATAGCTGACGAAGCTGCTGAATCTATTGATAATAGTTTGCTTGATAACGCTGGAGATTGGGTTTTTAATCGTCCATTTTTCATAATCATGAATGTTGCTGTTGGAGGTAATTTACCAGGCCCACCTAATGCAGATACTGTATTTCCACAGACCATGTATGTTGATTACGTAAGAGTTTACTCAGCGGATTAAAATCAAACAAATCACATAATATAAAGGTCAAGAGACGTAATTCTTGACCTTTTTGACCCTTGTCCTCAAAAATTGCTAACCGTATTACCTAAGACATTGAAAGATACAATTGAACAAGACAAAACTGTGAATCTAGAGCCTGTAACTATAGATAATAAGGCTTACTTTAAGATTTCCAATAACGACCAAATGCGCCCATTCTTTATGAGCATTGTGAGTGATTCTAATCACTGGATGTTTATTTCAAGTAATGGAGGTTTAACTGCTGGTCGAAAAAATTCTGAATATGCATTGTTTCCATACTATTCTGATGATAAGATTACCGAATCTTCAGAACTAACCGGAGCAAAATCTATTTTTCAAATTAGTAAGAATGGAGAAAAATATATCTGGGAACCTTTTTCTATCAGATTTCAAGATGACTATAACATAAGACGTAACCTTTACAAAAGTGTCTACGGAAATGCTGTGATTTTTGAAGAAGAAAATCTAGATCTTGATTTGGTATTCCGATATGAATGGTGTTCGAGTAATAAATTTGGTTTTGTTAAAAAATCAAAACTTATTAATAACTCAGCCCTACCCATTACGGTGAATATTTTAGATGGAATTCAGAATGTTTTACCGTATGGTGTAAGTAGTGCATTGCAGAACGCCAGTAGTAATCTTGTGGATGCCTACAAGCGCACAGAATTGGTTGAAAAGACAGGGATTGGGATTTTTGCTTTAAGCGCAATTATTGTAGATAAGGCAGAACCAAGTGAAGCTTTAAAAGCTAATATAGCATGGTCTTTAGGCCTTGAAGACTCGCGTTACTTATTGTCATCACTTCAATTAGACAACTTCAGGAATTTTAATAGCGTTCAGCAAGAAACTGATGTGAAGGCTGAAAAAGGTGCTTATTTCATAAATGCTCAAATTCAACTCGATCCAGAAAAAACCAAAGCTTGGGTAATCGTTGCAAACGTGAATCAGGATCATTCGGCAATCGTAGAAATATCGAAACAAATAAGCGAAAACAATCAACTTCTTAAGGAACTAGAGGATAATATTGATCTAGGTACTAAAAAGCTGATTAAATTGAATGCCTCCTCAGACGGATTGCAATTAACTTCAGACAATTTTAGAGATACAAGGCATTTTTCGAATACACTTTTTAATATAATGAGAGGTGGAATCTTTGATGATGGGTACACCATTGAAAAATGGGATTTCGAAAAATATATCGCAAAGGCGAATAAGAAAGTTTCGAGAAAGCTTGAGGATGTTATCAACGCCATGCCTGAGACATTTTCAGTGACTTATCTTAAAGACGTTGCATACAGTACAGAGGATAAAAATTTCAGACGCCTCTGCCTAGAGTATATGCCACTGAAGTTTAGTCGCCGTCATGGTGACCCAAGTAGACCTTGGAATAAATTCTCTATCAATACACGAAGCGAAGTAGATGGATCTAAGATTTTAGACTATGAAGGAAATTGGCGAGATATCTTTCAGAATTGGGAAGCCTTAGCGCACTCCTATCCAGAATTTGTGGAAAGTATGATTCATAAGTTCTTAAATGCTACAACTTTTGATGGTTACAATCCATACCGAATTACAAAAGATGGTTTTGATTGGGAAATAATTGAGCCAGACGATCCATGGTCTTACATCGGTTACTGGGGAGATCATCAGATCATATACTTACTTAAGTTTTTAGAATTTATTGAAGGTCATAACCCAGGGCAATTAGAAAGCTTTTTCGACAAAGATCTATTTGTTTATGCCAATGTACCTTACAAAATAAAGCAGTATTCGGATTTACTAAAAAATCCAAAAGACACGATTGAGTTTGATGAAGATCTAGATCATAGAATTCGTCAAGATCGTCTCGAAATTGGTGCAGACGGCGCCTTATTAAGAGATGAAAATAGGCTCATCGTTAAGGTGAACTTTGTAGAAAAAATTCTTGCAACCACCTTAGCCAAATTATCAAATTTTATTCCTGAAGGCGGTATATGGATGAACACGCAACGCCCCGAATGGAATGATGCGAACAACGCATTGGTTGGTAATGGCGTGTCTATGGTGACTTTGTATTATTTAAGACGATTCTTAAAATTCTTCGATACAGTATTTGACAATGTAAATACTGAAACGGTTGAGATATCTAATGAATTGCTCACCTTTTATAATGCAGTTGCAGAAGCCTTCAAAAAGCACCAGTATATCTTATCTGGTGTGATCAATGACAGCGATCGTAAGAAGGTAATGGACGAGTTAGGTGAGGCCGGAAGCCAATATAGAGAGCAAATCTATAACAATGCGTTCTCAGGGCGTAAGTCGAGCGTAGCGGTAAGTTCAATTAAGGAATTCATTGCGGTAGGACTTGAATATTTAGAACACTCTATTAAGGCAAATAAACGCTCAGACGAATTATATCATGCCTATAACATTATGACTGTTAATGCCGATAATAGTGTTTCGATCTCTTATTTAGATGAAATGCTTGAAGGCCAAGTGGCAGTCTTAAGCTCAGGATTCTTATCATCACGTGAAAACTTAGCCGTGTTAGACGGACTTAAAAACAGTAAACTCTTCAGAGACGATCAGTATAGTTACATCTTATATCCTTTTAAAAACTTGAAAGGATTTATGGACAGAAATACTGTGCCATCGAATTCAGTAGAAAGCTCTGAACTTTTAAAGACTTTGGTCGCTGATGGAAATGTTCGAATTGTAGAAAAAGACATTAACGGTGAATATCACTTTAACGGTAACTTTAAAAATGCCGATGATCTTAAAGCAGCTCTTAACGATTTAGAAGGAACAGTTTATGAAAGCCTTGCACAAAGTGATGAATCTAAAGTGCTTCAAATTTTTGAAGATCTATTCAATCATAAAGCATTTACAGGACGCTCAGGAACATTCTATGGTTATGAAGGCCTAGGTTCTATTTACTGGCATATGGTTTCTAAACTACTATTAGCCGTTATGGAATGTTGTCAGAAGGCAATTGAAGACAACGAAAGTGATGAAGTCGTTGGTAGATTGTTAGAGCATTATTACGAAATAAATGAAGGTATCGGTGTACACAAATCACCTGAATTGTATGGTGCATTTCCAACGGATCCTTATTCTCATACACCAGCAGGAAAGGGTGCACAACAACCTGGAATGACCGGTCAGGTCAAAGAAGACATCTTAAGTCGTTTTGGCGAATTAGGTGTTTTTGTGAAAGACGGTCACTTGGTGTTTAATCCATGCATGCTACGTAAAAATGAATTTTTGTCTACCGATCAAACCTTCAATTATGTGTCGGTTGATGGTGAAGAATCAACACTCAATATTGCACAAGGACAACTGGTGTTTACCTATTGTCAAGTGCCAATGGTGTATGCAATTGCTAATGATTATAAAACAGTTGTAACCTTTAATGACGGTTCAGAAACCTCATTTAACGGACTAAGTCTAGATGAAAATACGAGTACTGAAATTTTCAATCGTACTGGAAACGTTAAGTCGGTGACCGTTCATATTAAAGAAGAATATCTAAAGTAAAAATAGCGTCATGAAAAAAGGAGTAGTTATAATTTTTGTTTTATCTCTAATATTCATGATGTCTTGCAATGAAAAGAAAAAAGACGATGCGTCTTCAACCCAAATTAGAAAAGAAGTGACAGCGAAAGATATATTAGGGAATCCGGAATATTTAGCCATCTCATATGGTGGTTATCGAGAACGTTCAAGAGATAGTCAACCCACAATTCCGGAGTTAAAAGAAGATTTGAAAATCTTATCAGCGATGGGTATTAAGTTACTCAGAACCTACAATGTTCAACCTAAGTTGCCTCATGCATCTAATGTTTTAAAGGCCATTAAGGAGCTTAAGGCAGAAGATGAGAATTTTGAAATGTATGTAATGCTAGGTGCTTGGATCGACTGCCTCAATGCATGGACCGACAAAGTGCCTAACCACGATGTTGAAAGTCCAAATAACGAAGGTGAGATTGCAAGAGCAGCGGCATTAGCAAATGAGTATCCAGATATTGTGAAAATCATTGCCGTTGGAAATGAAGCCATGGTAAAATGGGCTACCTCATATTATGTACAGCCTGAGGTGATCTTAAAATGGGTTAACCATTTACAAGACATGAAGAAAGATGGTAAACTCCCTAAAGACTTATGGATAACAAGCTCTGATGATTTTTCATCCTGGGGTGGAGGTTCTTCAGAATATCACGTTGAAGATTTAGAAAAATTGGTAAAGGCAGTAGATTTTATTTCAATGCATACCTATCCATATCACAATTCACATTATAACCCTGAATTTTGGGTTGTGCCAACAGCACATAAAAGTATGCCAGATTCCACTAAAGTGGAAATGGCAATGGAAAGGGCTTTAAAATTTGCGCAAAAACAATACGACAGCGTCACTAACTACATGAAAAGTTTAGGAGTAAATAAACCCATTCATATAGGAGAAACAGGCTGGGCAACTACTTCAAATGGTCATTATGGTAACAATGGCTCTCGAGCAACTGACGAATATAAACAAGGACTTTACTATAAAGCAATGAGACGCTGGACCAACGGTTCAGGTATTTCTTGTTTTTATTTTGAAGCGTTCAACGAAAAGTGGAAAGATGGCAACAATGCTAAAGGATCCGAAAATCATTTTGGTTTGTTTACCATAGACGGTAAAGCCAAATATCCAATTTGGGACTTAGTTGATAAAGGTATTTTTGAAGGACTAACCAGAGGTGGTAATTCAATATCTAAGACCTATAACGGTGACAAAACACTATTGCTAGAGGATGTTCTTGTGCCACCGTCTGAAGAGGAAATTATGGCGCGATAAGAGTAAACACGAAACAATATTTAATAAAGACTGCATGATAAAATTGAATAAAAATATATGGACCATAGTGTTTATTTCAATGATCATATGGTCTTGTAAAGATTCCTCAAAATTGAATGAGCAAACAAAAGCTGAAACCCCTTTGACAGCAAAAGACATTTTAGGTAATCCTGATTATTTGGCAATGTCTTATGGAGGTTACAGAAACGTAGATCACGATATAGAACCAACTATTGAAGAACTCAAGGAAGACATGAAGCTTTTGTCGGCAATGGGAGTAGGTATAATTCGCACCTATAAAGTGTATCTGCCTCATGCTTCTAATGTTCTGAAAGCTATTTCAGAATTGAAAAAAGAAGATCCAAATTTTGAAATGTATGTGATGTTGGGAGCGTGGATCAATTGCAAAGGAGCATTCACGGACAATATTGATCATAATGAAGAAAGCGAGGAAAATGCTGAAGAAATAAATAAGGCCGTAGCACTTGCACAACAATATCCAGATATTGTGAAGGTTATTGCGGTCGGAAATGAAGCCATGGTAAAATGGCAAGCATTATACTATGTGCAACCGGGCATTATTTTAAAATGGGTTAACCACCTTCAAGAATTGAAGGCCAAGGGTGAATTATCTAAAGACCTTTGGATCACAAGTTCAGATAATTTTGCCTCTTGGGGTGGTGGCGGAGAAGAATATCATGTTCAAGACCTAAATCGTCTCATAAAGGCAGTAGATTTCATTTCTATGCATACCTACCCAATGCACGATACGCATTACAATCCAGATTTCTGGTATGTGCCTGAAAGTGAGGTGGCATTGTCAGATATGGATAAAATTGAAGCAGCAATGCAACGGTCGCTTGAGTATTCTAAAGGTCAATACCAAAGTGTTTCAGACTATGTAAAAAGTATTGGCGCTGACAAACCAATTCACATTGGGGAAACAGGATGGGCAACGGTATCTAATAGTTTTTATGGTCCGGGTGGTTCAAAAGCTACTGATGAATTCAAAGAAGCAAGATTTCATGAACTCATAAGAGACTATACCAACAAGAATAAGATTGCATGTTTTTATTTTGAAGGGTTCGATGAACCTTGGAAAGATGCATCAAATCCGGAAGGTTCAGAAAATCATTTCGGACTGTTTACCGTTGATGGTAAGGCGAAATATGCGCTTTGGGAAGCTGTAGATAATGGGGTGTTTGAAGGGTTGACAAGAAACGGAAATCCGATAGGTAAAACTTACAATGGTGATAAAGATGAACTAATGAAAGATGTTTTAGTTCCGCCAACGAAGGAAGAGGCAACGGCTAATCATTCAAATTAATAATCTAAACATGAGACCGAAAAGTTATTATCCAATATTATTTATAATTCTGATGTTTATGAGTTGTGCTGAAAACGAGAAACAATTGGCAGTAGAAGTATACGAAACCTCAGAAAGTGGTAATAAAATGACTAAGATCACCGAATTCGTTTCAGCCGATAGTATTTCGAATATTATACTTAATCCAAATAAAAAATATCAAACCATTACAGGTTTTGGTGGCGCATTTACAGAAGCGTCGGCCTACCTTTTGAATAAATTGAGCAAGGAAAACAGAGCTAAAATCATTGAAGCTTACTTTGGTGAAACAGGTGCAAAGTATTCGTTGACTCGAACACATATGAATTCTTGTGATTTTTCGCTTAACAACTATTCATATACGCCTGTTGAAGGTGATAAAAACCTGGAGCATTTTTCAATTGAAGAAGATAGAGAAGACTTAATTCCTTTTATAAAAGATGCTATGAAAGCATCTAAAGATGGCTTCAAAATCTTCGGATCTCCATGGACTGCTGCTCCTTGGATGAAAGACAACAATAACTATGTCGGAGGTAAATTACTTCCTGAATATTATGACACATGGGCATTATTCTTTTCAAAATATGCAGATGCCTATAAAGCCGAAGGAATTGATATATGGGGTTTCACTGTGGAAAACGAACCCTTAGGAAATGGCAATAATTGGGAGAGTATGCATTTTACCCCAGATGAGATGACCAATTTCGTCCAAAATTATTTAGGACCTAAGCTAGAAGCAGATGGAAAAGGCGACTTAATAATATTGGGGTACGATCAGAATAGAGAACACTTGAAAGAATGGGTAGACTCTCAATTTAAGAATGAAGCAACCTCTAAGTATTTCGACGGAACTGCGATACATTGGTATGCCAGTACCTTCGATTATTTTCCAGAAGAATTACAATACGCCCACAACAAAGCACCAAATAAGTACCTCATTCAATCTGAAGCTTGCGTAGACGCAGAAGTACCTGTATGGAATGATGATGCATGGTATTGGAAGAAAGAAGCCACTGATTGGGGCTGGGATTGGGCGCCAGAAAAAGACAAGCACTTACATCCTAAGTATGCACCGGTGAATAGATATGCCAGAGATATTATTGGATGTCTGAATAACTGGGTTGATGGCTGGGTTGACTGGAATATGGTTCTAGATACAAAAGGTGGACCAAATTGGTTTAAGAACTGGTGTATTGCACCCGTAATCGTAGACCCAGATAAAGATGAGGTGTATTTTACACCATTGTACTATACAATGAGCCACTTTAGTAAATATATACGACCAGAGGCTGAGGTTATAGACGTGCAAAAAACAGATGATGACCTAATGGTTGCAGCTGCTAAAAATACAGACGGTTCTATTGCAGTAGTGGTTTTTAATGAAGGAAAAGAATCGAAGAGTTTCAACATAAATTTAAATGATGTAACGACGCAAATTGGAATTAGCCCACAAGCTATTCAAACCATTATAATACCAACTAACTAAAAATTCAATATTATGGCAAATCAGAAAACAGCCGCTAAGGACAGAGTGCCGTTGGGCCAAAAAGCAGCATTCGGTGCAGGGCATTTGGTTCTAAACTTACTGCCTGGAGCATTGGGAGTTTTTATGTTTTTCTTATTAACGGTCTTCGGAATGGATCCATTACAAGCCGGAATATTAGGAGGGCTACCAAGGATTTTTGATGCCATTACCGATCCAGTAATGGGTTTTATCTCGGATAATACGAGTTCTAAATACGGACGAAGAAGACCATACATTTTTGTAGGTGCCATTTTAAGTGCAATATTCTTTGTGTTGCTGTGGCAAATGGATGAGAATAATTCAGCTACCTTCAATTTTTGGTACTTTTTAATTATGTCTCTGGTTTTCCTAATTGGAAACACCATGTTTGCAACACCATTGGTTGGACTTGGGTTTGAAATGACCACAGACTATAATGAAAGAACACGTTTAATGGCCTTCTCGCAAACTGTTGGTTTGGTAGCATGGGTTATTGTACCGTGGTTCTGGCCAATGATCCCAAATGAAAATCTTTTTGAAAGTCAGGCAATTGGTATTAGAACCTTAGCCTTATATGTAGGTTTAGGATGTTTGTTTTTGGGAATTTTACCAGCCATTTTCTGTAGAGGTATCGATGCCGGAAATATGGAAGACCGAAAGAAACTAACGCTTAAAACGATCTTTAGTAATCTAAAAGATTTAGTGGCAAGTATCGGCGAGGCAATTAAAAACAAGCCATTTATGAAATTATGCGGTGCTACATTTTTAGTGTTTAATGGATTTCAAATTGTGGCTTCATTTAGTTTCTTCATCATTGTGTTTTACTTGTTTAGCGGTGATTATGGGGCAACCGGAACTTGGCCAGCATGGTTCAGTTCTATCAGTGCATTAGTATCTGCAATTGTTGTGATTCCTATTGTATCTGCAATGGCAAATAAATGGGGTAAGAAAAATGCATTTATAATCTCAACAGCACTTTCAATTATCGGGTATATTTTAAAGTGGTGGACATTTACACCAGATAATCCTTGGTTAATGTTTATACCAATTCCACTTATTTCATTCGGTTTAGGTAGTCTGTTTACACTAATGATGAGTATGACCGCCGACGTCTGTGATTTAGATGAATTAGTAAACGGGATGCCGCGTAAAGAAGGTACATTTGGGGCCTTATACTGGTGGGTTGTAAAACTTGGACAAGGTTTGGCTTTAGTGTTTGGTGGATTGGTTCTACAACTTATTGGATTCGACGGTGGTCTCGCAACACAGTCTGAAGAAACTTTGGTAAACCTTAGAATTGCTGACATTGTTTTTCCTGTAATTACCGCAGCTTTGGCTATTTGGGTAATGTGGAAATATAGTCTTTCAGAAGAAAGAGCTAAAGAAATTAAACAACAACTGGAAGAACGACGAGGTGTTTTATAAACAGCCCGTATAGAAGTTATTTTCAAACAAAAAAATTCAGAAAATGTCAACAAAAATAATAATCGTACTCGTAGGACTTATACTAACCCTCTCTTCTGTATTTGGTAGTAGAAAAGGTAGTTCAGGAAAAAGATTTTTGAATACTAAGCTGGCGGTTGCTTTTGGTATCATTGGTGTATTAATGATGATGTATGGAAGTTATTCTTCAGAATTAGTAAGTGTTAATAATCAGTTGGAACAAATATCAATTGGAAATAAATTAAAGATTGATGGACCTGTAGATGCTATTAAGGTAGTTTCTCCGATCGATCAAGATTCTGTAGACTGCCGTATTCTAACCATGGGCGTCTATCCTGAAGGGCATAGTAAAGATATCTGGGTGATGATTAGACCTACGGATGATAGATACTATCCGCAGTCAGACCATACAAATACGACATACAAAAGAGATGGTGAATGGCAGGTGGTAACACGCTTTGGAGGAGATTTAGGTGAAGTATATGATCTTATCATTTATGAAGCAGATCCTGAGTCGTCTGCATTTTTTAGTGAAACCATAGAAAAGTGGAAAGAAGCAGATGACTATCCTGGTTTAAAACTTGAAGAAATTCCTGCAGGAGCCACGGAAGTAGATCGTCTGAAAATTTATACTCGGAAGAATTGTAGAGGCGTATTTTAATTTTGAGCTCCTAGTCACTTATGTATAAAATGAAAAAAAATAAAGTACCATTTGGCCAAAAAGTAGCCTTCGGAATTGGCATGTTAGCTAATCAGATGTTCCCGGCTATTCTCGGTATTTTCATGGTAGTTTTAGTCGAAGACCTAGAATTTACAGGTTGGCTTTATGCACTTATTTTCTTTTTCCCTAGAATATTTGACGCCATTACAGACCCAATAATGGGCTATATTTCAGATAATACAAAATCTAAATACGGACGACGACGTCAATATGTACTAATTGGCGCAATCGTAATGGGTGTGGCCTATGTTTTTATGTGGCAACTCTATAAAGAAAATACCTTAGAACATAATTTTTGGTACTTCTTTTCATGGTCACTTTTATTTTATTTAGGATTAACCATCTTCAGTGTACCATACGTTGCAATGGGTTACGAGATGAGTGATGATTTTCATGAGCGAACTCACATTATGGCCGTTGCTCAATGGATCGGTCAATGGGCTTGGGTTATTGCGCCATTATTCTGGATTATAATGTACGACCCTAATTGGTTTCCGTCTGCTGATGTGGCGGCAAGAGAATTGGCAGTATGGGTTGCTATTCCTTGTGCAATTTGCGCTATGGTACCGGCACTATTCATAAAAAGTAAATCTACTGTTAATGAGGATTACGAACCAATTAACGCCAAAAATATTGGTAAAAGCTTAAAGAAGATATTTTACGATAGTTTTATTGCAGCCTTCAAAATAAAAGAATTTAGAAAACTGTGTGCGGCAACATTTTTAATCTTCAACGCATTTAATACAGTGGCTGCCCTAACATTCTTCGTAATCGTTTATAAACTATTTAATGGCGATGCAGCAGCAAGTGGTATATGGGTTTCTATGTTTGGATGCCTTGGCGCTCTAGGAACCACCTTTATTGTAATTCCTATTGTGACGAAGATGTCTAAAATCTATGGAAAGAAAAAAGCATTCATGTATTCACAAGGGATATCAGTTATTGGCTATATAATGCTTTGGTTTCTATTCATTCCTGGTAAACCATGGATGTACATATTCGCATTACCTTTCTTTTCGTTCGGAATAGGTAGTTTATTTACTATAATGATGTCAATGACCGCCGATGTTATTGATGTTGATGAACTCAATTCTGGTTTACGACGAGAAGGGGTTTTTGGTGCTATTTATTGGTGGATGGTGAAGGTTGGGTTTGCAATCGCAGGTGGACTGAGTGGTGTGATAATTTCTGTCGTAGGATTTAACGCAGATCTCCCTACTACAGATCAACAAACTGCGGTAGATGGTCTTCATGCCTTTTTCTGCTTTTTCCCAATGGCGGGTACCATTCTAGCAATGCTCATTATGAGAAATTATGGACTCAATGAGAAACGTGCTGCAGAAATAAAAACAGAACTCGAACAACGTAAAGAAGATTTAATAACAACATAATTAATATTAAAAAATGTCATATAGAGAAGGACACTATTTTAAAAAAAATTCATATAGTCAAATCGCAACCCAAGGCATTGACTTATCACAATATAGTTTAGAAGAACTCAAGGCACTATGGCGTAAAACCTTAGAAGAAGGTATGTACGGTATTTGTTTTAGTATGTATGAAGATGGTCAAAGACCTGGAGATACCATCACAGAGGCGCAAGTAGATAGAAGAGTTGGTATTTTGAAGCCATACACCAAATGGATCCGCTCATTTTCTTGTATTGAAGGGAACGAACATGTACCAAGGATGGCAAAAAAACATGGGCTAAAAACCTTGGTCGGTGCATGGCTTGGTGATGATAAAGACGACAATGAAAAAGAAATTGAAGGCTTAATTCAGTTAGCCAAGGAAGGTTGTGTTGATGTGGCTGCCGTAGGTAATGAAGTGCTATACCGTAACGATCTAACGCTTGAAGAATTAGTTGGCTATATCAATCGGGTTAAAGATGCCTTAGCAGGACTGAATATTCCTGTAGGTTATGTGGACGCCTATTATGAGTTTTCGCGCCATCCAATTTTAGTAGAAAGTACAGATGTGGTTCTTGCTAATTTATATCCGTATTGGGAAGGTTGCCCAATTGAATACGCTTTAGGCCATATGCAAGCCATGTACGGTCAGGTTGTGGATGCGGCGCAAGGAAAACCAATTATCATTACCGAAACGGGTTGGCCAAGTCAAGGCGGTGGATTAAGAGGCGCTATTGCAGGTGAAGAGGCTGCTATGAAATATTTTATAGACGCCATGCGATGGACCAAAGAAAACGAAATTCCAATCTTCTATTTTTCGTCATTTGATGAATCATGGAAAGTAGGACCTGAAGGCGAAGTAGGTGCCTATTGGGGACTATGGGATAAACACGAAAATCTTAAATATAACTAAGCAAAAGTAGAGTAAATATATGTCGCGTAGGGAAGAAAAATTTTTTGCCTTAGCATCTATCGATTATCAAGGTAAGTCTGTTAAAGAGTTGAGAAAACTCTTTAGAAAAACTTTGAAATCTGGTATGCATGGCCTGTGTTGTAGTCCCTATGAAGAAGGTCAGGAACCCGGAGATCAATTATCCGAAGATCAAATCAGACGTCGACTAAAGAAAATGAAACCTTACACTAAATGGATACGTTCGTTTTCGTGTACAGATGGCAATGAATATTTGCCAAAGATCGCCAGAGAAATGGGTATAAAAACCTTAGTTGGCGCGTGGTTAGGAGACGATCCGGAAATCAATGAAAGAGAACTAGAAAATCTCATTAGTTTATGTCATGAAGGTTACGTCGATGTTGCAGCCGTAGGAAATGAAGTCATGTATAGAGGCGACCTGAGTGAAGATGAACTTCTTGATAAAATTCATTATGTAAAAGCATCGATCAAAGATCTCGATATTCCTGTTGGTTATGTAGACGCCTATTACGAATTTCAGGAGCGCCCTGCAATCACAGATGCCTGTGATATTATTTTGGCGAATTGCTATCCATTTTGGGAAGGCTGTGATCTGGATTATTCCTTACTCTACATGAAAGATATGTATCAAAAAGCATTAAAAGCAGGAGAAGGTAAAAAGGTCATCATTACTGAGACCGGTTGGCCTAGTGAAGGTACCAATTTACAAGGCGCATTTCCTTCCGAAGCAAATGCCATAAAATACTTTTTGAATACTCAGAAGTGGGCTCAGGAAGAAGATATAGACATCTTTTACTTTTCTGCATTTGACGAAACATGGAAAGTTGGTGGTGAAGGTGATGTTGGTGCATTTTGGGGTATTTGGGATAAGAATGAAAGATTGAAGTATTAACTTATATATTTTTTAACATTCATAAGCTTACGTCACCTTCCAGATAGTTCCGTTATTCCATATCTTTACAGAACTTGAAAAATTCCCTATGATGAAGATGAAAACCCCTAAATTAAAAGTATTAGTATTTACACTTTTCCTTTCAATAATTCTAGGTTGCAGCGATACACCGAAACGCGATTTATATCCGAGTGAATTAATTGGTGGATTTGAATTATTACCTTCTGAACAAACTGGGATAGATTTCAACAATTCGATTAAAGAATCGAAGTTATTTCATCATTACTTTTTTAGTCAGATTTATTTGGGTTCTGGTGTTGCCATTGGTGACTTAAACAATGATGGATTACCCGATATATTTTTTGGAGGCAATCAGGTTAATGACAGATTATATTTGAATAAAGGTGATTTTAAATTTGAAGATATCACCAAAACATCAAAAGTGGCAAGACAACCAGGTTGGACTTGGGGCGTCACTATGGCAGACGTTAACGGTGATGGCTTCTTGGATATCTACGTTAGTAGAAATGGTAATTCTCTTGATATTTCGCAAAGACGAAATTTACTGTACATTAATAATCAAGACCTAACCTTTACAGAATCTGCACAGAAATACGGTTTATCAGATATTGGATTTTCTACAGAAGCTGTTTTTTTCGATATGGATAACGATGGCGATTTAGACATGTATCAGGTTAACCAACCTGCAGACAAAAAAGTGTTGTTAACTAACAAAGTCACAGAACGTGATGTGAATTCATTCAAAGACCGTTTGTACAGAAACGATAATGGCGTATTTAAAGATGTGTCCGTTGCCGCAGGTATATCTAGAGAGTTAGCCTATGGTCTAAGTGGTAGTGCATCAGATTTTAATGGAGATGGCTATATAGATCTCTACATAGCTAATGACTATGCACAACCAGATTTTATGTATTACAATAATGGCGATGGAACCTTTACCAATGTTATTAATGAACAACTAAGACATATTACGCAGTTGAGTATGGGATCGGATACAGGAGATATTAATAACGATGGGCTTATCGATCTTATTACCACAGATATGACTCCTGAAGACCATTACCGGTCAAAAACTAATATGGCCTCCATGAGCACCGAAGCTTTTCAAATGATGGTTGACGCAGGTGCACATTACCAGTACATGACCAATACACTACAAGTTAATACTGGTTTAGGTAGTTTTTCTGATATCGGGAACATGGCTGGTGTTGCATTCACCGATTGGAGTTGGGCCAGCTTAATAGTGGATTTAGATAACGATGGTTGGAAGGATATTATAGTATCTAATGGTATTAAAAAAGATGTAGATAATAACGATTATAAAATAATTTTAGACAATTTAGATAAAGACTCAACAACAGTTGATAATTTTTTCAAGCTTAGTCAAGATGCGCCATCGCAACCAATTTCAAACTATGCTTTTCGAAATAAAGGCAATTTGAAGTTTGAAAAAGTTACCAAAGAGTGGGGATTCGATAAACCAAGTTTCTCAAACGGAATGGCTTATGGCGACTTAGATAATGACGGAGATTTAGATATCGTTATTAATAACATAGAGTCTGAAGCTTTCGTTTACAAGAACAACGCTACGGGTAATTTCCTGAAAATTCAACTCAAGGGATCTGAAAAGAATCCGTTTGGTGTTGGAGCAAAAGCACGAATTTCACATAATGGCAAAATTCAGGTTACTGAGAATTTCACAACGCGAGGTTACTTTTCTTCAGTGGAACCTACTTTATTCTTCGGACTTGGCAAGGATACTAAAATTGAAAAAGTTGAGATTTTCTGGCCGAATGGTAAAGTAAATAGTTTCGAAAATGTTGAGGCCAATCAGGTGTTAACGGCTAATATTTCAACTGCCGAATCTATATCCAATACTACAGAAAATGATAATACTTTAATTGCCCAGGTTAATGCAGAAGATATCGGTATAAATTTTCAGCATGAAGAGAATGAATTTGATGAATTTGAGGAAGAAATTCTTTTGCCTCATAATGTATCTCAAAATGGTCCATTCATGGCAACAGGTGATATAAATAATGATGGTTTGGAGGATATGTTTATTGGCGGTGCTATGGGCCAAAGTGGTGTGTTATATCTTCAGAATTCGAACGGGAAGTTTGAAAAAAATGAATCTCAACCATGGGATTTTGATAAGGCCTCCGAAGATCTAGGTTGTCTATTTATTGATGTTGATAATGATAGTGATCTAGATTTATATGTTGCTAGTGGAGGCAGTGAATACGCGAAGGGACATCCAACTCTTAAGGATAGATTATATCTCAACGATGGCTTAGGTAATTTTACCAAAACCAATTCGGCATTACCAGATATAAGAGAAAGTTCGCAAGTGGTTAAGGCATCTGATATTGATTCAGATGGAGATCTAGATATTTTTGTTGGTACAAGAATTGAAGCTCAGTCATATGCTCTTCCAGCAACGAGTTATCTGCTTCTTAATAACAATGGAAAATTTGTAAAAGCTAAAGACGACCAAGTGGCGCCTCTAAAGAATTTGGGTATGGTAACTGATGCGGTTTTTACTGATATTGATAATGATGAAGACGAGGATTTAATGATCGTTGGAGAATGGATGACTGTAACGGTCTTGAAAAATAATGATGGAATTTTTGAAGATGATTCCGAGTTATTGGGTCTTAATGACACGCGCGGAATTTGGTGGTCTGTAACAGCCAATGATATAGATAATGATGGCGATGATGATTACATAGTTGGTAATTTAGGGATGAATAATAAATTCAAAGCATCAGAAGAACATCCTTTCAAAGTCTATGCTAACGACTTTGATAATAATGGAACTAATGATGTTGTCTTGGCGAAATTTTATAAGGACGATTACGTCCCAGTACGAGGGCGCGAATGTACTAGTCAACAAATGCCTTATGTAGCTGAAAAATTCGAAGATTATCACAGTTTTGCTTCATCTAAGCTCTTTGATATTCTTCCTGAGGAAAAGGTAGACGATGCTGTAGTTTATGAGATAAAAAGTTTTGAAAGTATAGTTTTGATTAATGAAAATGGGAAGCTTATAAAAAAATCCCTTCCAAATGAAGTTCAAATCTCTCCCGTAAAATCATCAATTGTTATGGACGTTAATGCTGATGGATATAAAGATATAATTGTAGTTGGTAATCACTATGGAGTAGAAGTTGAAACAACGCGATACGATGCTGGTTTTGGTGGGGTGCTTTTTGGTGATGGAAGTAATAATTTTACATTCTTACCACCCAAAGAAAGTGGTTTTTATGTACCATATGATTCAAGAGACCTTACTCGGATCGATAATTCAAACGGCGCCTTACTACTCGTTACAAATAATGATGCACAACCGAGTATCTTCAAATTACAACGTTAAATAATGGGTTGTATAGTTGGTGATTATTCCGTAATTTCTACTTAATATATTTTCAAAATATTGATAATCAATATTTTATACAGTTTTTACTTTATAATAAAAAATTCACTTTTTTGCTTTTGTATAGTTTTTGTATAGGTGTCATGTGACTGAATATTGAAGAAAAATCATTTTCTTGTACCTATTATTAATAAATAACTAAAAAAACATGAAAAAAATTACGCTTTTATTTTTTCTTTCGTTTTGCATGATAGGTTTTTCTCAAAACCTAGTGTCGAATGGAGATTTTGAAACTGGCGATCTGACAGGTTGGGGAGGTAACTCTGCAAATGGTGGATCGAGATCTGTTGTCGATGACGGCTCAGGATCAAACAACGTTGCAGAAATCATCGTTGCAAATGCAGGAGCATCTTGGCAGGTAGGTATCGATCAGGTTATACCATTAACGCAGGACGAAACTTATAGAGTAACATATACAGCATATGCGGATGCACCTAGAAATATTACTGCTGGTATTGGGCAAGCAGGTGGAACATTCCAGTCTTCAGTTGTTTCTCAAGCTATTACAACAACACCGACTGTTTACATGCACGATTTAGTACCAAATTATGATACGGTAACAGATAATGCCCGTGTTATTTTTGATCTAGGTGACATCGTAAGTACAGTATACATTGATAATGTATCAGTAGAATTAGTGGCCTTTGACCCTAATACTGACGCAACACTAAGTGATCTTACTGTGAATGGAATGACCGTCGCAGGTTTTGATCCCAATACTTTTGATTATAATGTACAGCTCCCTAATGGCACAACCATGGTGCCTACTGTTGTAGGTACGCCCACGCAGATGGCCGCAGGTGCCGTTACTAATGATGCTGCAGGACTCCCCGGAACAACAACCGTTACAGTGACTGCTGGAGATATGACAACAACACAAGATTATACATTAAACTTTACAGTAGCTGGTGCCGGACCATCAGTTCCTTCACCAACACCACCTCAGGCGGCTAGTAATGTGATTAGTATTTTTAGTGAAACCTATCCTTCAGTAAGTTCTTTAACTCCAACAACATTCGGTGTAAATAATAACACTGCTGCTGTGGAAAGTGCTGCTGGAAACGATGTATATCGTCTAAATAGTGTCGATGGAGTTTTTCAAGGATTCTTTATTGATACTCCAGTTGATCTAACTGAAATAGAAAATTTACACTATGATCTATGGATTCCTTCTGGGGCAACAACAGTAGCTGGTGCAGTATTCAATACTAACCTAACTCAGGCTGGTTCTCCAAATATTGTTTATTCTGATACAAACGCATTAGGCGTTCCTACTCAAGGAACTTGGTTATCATTTGATGTTCCATTAAGTGATTTTATCGACGGTGGAAGTGGTAACACTTTAGACACACAGACAAGAGATAACATTACGGAAATAGTATTTACGTATGTAAATACAATTGCAAATGGAGAATCTATGTTTGTTGATAACATTTATTTCTGGAGTAGTATGGTACTTTCAAACGATGAGTTTGAGACTGCTGATTTCAGAGTATTCCCTAATCCAACTAATAGTGTGTGGAATCTTTCAAGTGCAAACACAATAACTAATGTTGGAGTTTACGATATTTTAGGTAAGCAAGTTATTTCAATAAGTCCAAATTCTAACGAGGCTACTATAGATGCTTCTTCTTTAAGAACAGGTGTTTATTTCGCTAGAATTGATGGTATTAATGGTTCTAAAACTGTTAAGTTAGTAAGAGAATAGATTAATAGCCAACAAAATTGATTAATGAAAAGCGTGTTTACTCTATAAACACGCTTTTTTTATGTGATATAACCGTAAATTGGTATCTGTAAATCCTATCGCTTGAATAAAATGAACAAACATATAGGTCTAAGTATTTTTTTCGTATTTCTTCTATTGGGTTGTGCTCAAAATAGTACGTCTAAACCAAATTCAGAAAAGGCAGAGCCTAACGCTCTCATTAACGAAACAAGCCCATACTTGTTACAGCATGCTTATAATCCTGTGGATTGGAAAGCTTGGAATGATGAAACTTTGCAACTCGCCAAGGATCAGAATAAGTTAATTGTAATTTCTGTAGGATATTCAGCTTGTCATTGGTGCCATGTTATGGAAGAAGAAAGCTTCGAAAATGACTCGATAGCCAAATTGATGAACGAAAATTTTATCAATATTAAAGTAGATCGTGAAGAACGGCCAGATGTGGATCAGGTTTATATGAATGCAGTTCAACTTATGACAGGTAGTGGAGGCTGGCCATTAAATTGTATAGCACTTCCTGATGGCAGACCAGTTTTTGGAGGCACTTACTTTACAAAATCGCAGTGGACAAAAATTTTGAATGAAACATCTCAGCTTTTCAAAGATGACCCACAGAAAATGATAGCCTATGCCGAGAAACTCACGGAAGGGGTAAAAAATTACGATTTAATTGCGGTCAATGATGCAAAGGTAGAATTTGAAGTTGGAGTATTAAATTCTGCCGTAGATAAATTCAAATCGGAACTAGATTTTAAGCAAGGCGGTCAAAAGGGAGCACCAAAATTTCCGATGCCAAGCCATCTTAATTTTCTACTGCGTTATAGTTTTCAGAATGATAATGACGAATTGAAAAACTATGTGATTACAACATTGAATAGGATGGCTTATGGTGGAATTTACGATCAAATTGATGGCGGATTTTCAAGGTATTCTGTTGATGGAAGATGGCATATTCCACATTTTGAAAAAATGTTATATGATAATGGGCAATTAGTTAGTTTATATTCGAAAGCATATCAGCTAACCAAAAACACTTATTTCAAAACCATAGTGAACGAGACTATAGAATTCATTGAATCTGAGTTAACTTCAACCGAAGGCGCTTTTTATTCTTCCCTAGATGCCGACAGTGAAAATACAGAAAAAGAGCTAGAAGAAGGTGCGTACTATGTGTGGTCTGAGCAAGAATTAAAAACACTATTGGAAAATGATTTTGAATTGTTTAAGGACTATTTCAATATTAATTCAATTGGTAAATGGGAAGAAGACAAGTACGTTTTGTATAAGACCAAAAGTGATACTGAGTTTATCGAAAAACACCAACTGAGTCAACAGGATTTTACAACAATGTTGCAACGTTGGAAGCAAAAATTATCTACAGAAAGAAAGAATAGACTTAAGCCTAGATTGGATGATAAGGTATTAACATCATGGAATGCATTAATGCTAAAGGGATATGTTGATGCCTATAAAGCATTAGATAATGAAGCTTATCTCAACAAAGCCATAGTCAATGCTGAATTTATTGTTGAAAATCAACTAAAATCTGACGGATCCTTATATCATAGCTATAAGGATGGTAAAAGTACCATCGACGGTTTTTCTGAAGACTATGCCCATACCATTATGGCATTTTTAGAACTTTATCAGGTAACCCTGAATGATGTTTGGCTAACAAGGGCAACAGAACTAATGGATTATACACTAAACCACTTTTTAAATGAGGAAAGTGGGATGTTCTATTTTACTTCAGACCAGTCATCTAACTTAATAACAAGAAAGACCGAAGTTTTTGATAATGTGATCCCTTCATCTAACGCTGTTTTGGCTGAATGTTTATTTAAGTTAGGCCATTATTATCTCAATAGTAAATATTTAGACTTAGCAAATCAAATGCTTAAAAATGTCAATGCCGATATGCTAAAACACCCAACAGGTTACACACATTGGCTCAATTTATACCTCAATTACTCCAACCCCTACTATGAAGTTGCAATTTCTGGAAGTAACGCACAAGAAAAGTTAAGATCACTTAATGCATCATATTTGCCAAATATTCTAATTTCGGGCGATACATCAGATAGTGAATTACCATTATTGAAAAATAAATTTAATCCTGATGAAACGCTGATTTATGTTTGTGTAAATGGAACTTGCAAACGCCCTGTAACATCAATCGATATGGCTATGAGTCAGATTTTAAAATAAGTATTATGACCACATTAAAAGAACTAGCAAAACTTCTGAATATCTCGGTTTCTACGGTATCTAAGGCGCTCAATGATAGTCATGAAATAAGTGCCAATACCAAGAGAAGAGTTCTTGAGTTAGCAGAAAAACTAAATTACAAACCTAATAGAATAGCACAACAATTAAAGACGAACAAAACGCGCACGATTGGGGTGATTTTACCGACGGTTACTAATCCGTTTTTTGCTGAGGTGTTGCATGGTGTAGAAACCTGTGCGACTGATAATGATTATGATATTATTGTGTGTCTATCAGATGAATCTTTAGAAAAAGAAGAGCGAAGTTTAGAATTATTATCTAATGGAAGTGTTGATGGTTTTATTATGGCCGTGGCAAGAGAAAGTCAAGTTAAGGAACACTCTCAACACATATCTGATGTTATTGATAGTAAAATTCCAGTTTTAATGTTCGATAGGGTAGTAAATGAAATACTATGCGATAAGGTGATTGTTGATGATTTTCAATCGGTTTATGACGCCACGGAATACCTTATTAAAAAGGAGAATCGAAAACATATTCTCCTGGTAAGTAATATTGAAGAATTGAGCGTTGGTAAATTAAGAATAAGAGGTTACCAAAAAGCGCTTGAAGATGCCAAATTACAATCAGATGTCTTAAAACTTGGCAATGTTGAGCATGTGGAGGAAGAGATCTTCAAGTATCTACAAAAGCATCCTAAGACAGATGCCATAGTATCAATTGATCATATCACGGGGATTATAGCCATAAACATGGCGAAAAAAATCGGAAAGAAAGTACCGCAAGACATATCTGTAATCGGGTTTGGTTACGAGCACACCCAATTATTGTCGAGTCCGAAAATATCAATTATACATCAGAAGGCCTTCGATATTGGTACAATGTCAGTAAAATTGTTGATTGATCATCTAAATTCAGAGGATCATGAGCTAGAGACCATTGTTGTACCTAGCGAACTAAAACTTGGTGAATCCACAAAATAAAAAAAGCCTGATTGATATCAGGCTTTTATTTTTTTAATGGTGGTTATTTATAGTCCACCACCTTCTTTTCCTTTCATTTTATCTGCTGTTTTATCCATGGCATCTTTACCTGCTTCTTTCGCTTTATCAACAGCATCATTAGCAGCATCGCCAGCTGCATCTACAGCATTATCTACAGCTTCACCTGCAGCGTCAACAGCACCGTCTACAGCATCACCTGCTGCATCTACAGCATTATCTACTGCATCACCGGCAGCGTCTACAGCTTCATCAACTGCTTCGCCAGCAGATTCTGCAGCATCATTTGCAGCTTCTGCCGCATTTTCAACTGCTTCATCAGTTTTTTCTTTCGTTTCTCTACAAGATGTTAATGATAGTCCTAATACAGCAACAAGTGCTAGACTTAATACAACTTTCTTCATTTGAATTGTTTTAGTGTTAATTGTTGTTAAAGCCTAAAAATAACCATTTTAAGGAAATTTTAACAATTTTAGCGTAGTTATTCTTCAGGCTGTATACTAAATACGGATGTGATTGAGGATTTGGATGACCGCACCGCGATTATTTTCGATGTAGTCCTTGCATATTTGTCCTGTTTTAGTGCGTAAGTCTTTATCCTTCAACAAGGAAGTAATAACCGATTCAAAGGCAGATGGAGAGGATACAGAATAGACACCACCAAGATCAATTAGTGCTTTGGCCTCGGGAAACTTATCATAGTTCTTACCAATAATTATAGGGCTACCAAAGATTGCGGGCTCTAGGATATTATGAAGTCCAGTATGACCTGCAGCTCCTCCCACATAGACGACATCGGCATAGCTGTAGACTTTACTTAAAAAACCAATAGTATCTAAAATAAAGACATTGTAGTCTGAGAGATTCTGGCTTTCCATTTCTGTAAAACAGATCGTTTTTAATTTGAGCTGAGATTTTAAAGACTCGATGTAGCTCTTCTTTATATTGTGAGGCGCAATAATATATTTTACATGGCCATTCGAATTAATGAAGTCCATGAACAGCTTATCATCATCTGGCCACGAACTCCCAAAAACCATGCAGATATTATCACCTTTGAATTGTTCTATGAAATCAACAGTGTTATCAACTTCTAATTGATTACTCACTCTATCAAAACGTGTGTCTCCAGCAACCGTTACAGCCTTGAAATCTAATGTATTAAGTAAAACTTTAGAATTGGCATCTTGAGTAAAAATGTGGTTAAATGCAAATAAGGAAGACCTCATAAATTTACCATACCATTTAAAAAAGGTCTGCGAAGGTCTAAATACTGCTGAGATAAGAATGGCATTCAGTTGACGCTTTTTCATTTCAAGTAAGAAGTTTGGCCAAATTTCATACTTCACAAAAATGGAATACTCAGGATGAACCAAATCTAAAAAGCGTTTAGCATTTGCTTTTGTATCGAGGGGTAGATAAACAACGACATCGGCAATTTTCGAATTTTTTCGCACTTCATATCCAGAAGGTGAAAAGAATGACAGTACAACCTTATTATCAGGATACTTTGTTTTAAGTTCTTCAAAAACTGGTAATCCTTGTTCGTATTCACCCAGAGAAGCACAATGGAACCAAAAGGTTTTGTCCGTTGGCTGTATTGCTGATTCGAGTATGTTAAAAGTTTCTCGTCGACCTTTTACTCCTAATTTTAACTTAGAATTAAAAAGTGCGAAGACTTTGATCACAAAACCAGCAAAATAAATTCCTATGGAATAGAACTGTCTCAATAATTTAGATTTGTGCTAAAATACAGTTCTTTCAATTAATTGCATTGGCATAGCGATTACAATTTTGTATTTTCGCTTAGTACCTTAACCAAGGTGCTTTTATAATTAGAATCTTCACAATGAAAAAAATTCAAATGGTTGACCTTCAGGGTCAATATTCAAAAATTAAAGATGTTGTAGATCCTTCAATTCAGGAAGTTGTTGATAGTGCAGCGTTTATAAATGGTCCTAAAGTTCATCAATTTCAAAAGAATTTAGAAGATTATTTAGGAGTTAAGCACGTGATTCCTTGTGCCAACGGAACGGATGCTTTACAAATAGCCATGATGGGATTAGGTCTCAAGCCAGGCGATGAGGTCATCACTGCAGATTTTACATTTGCTGCTACAGTTGAGGTTATTGCCTTGTTGCAATTAACGCCTGTTTTGGTTGATGTAGATCCAATCACTTTCAATATTGATATTGATGCCATTGAAAAGGCCATCACACCAAAAACAAAGGCGATTGTTCCTGTACATTTATTCGGACTTGCAGCAGATATGGACGCCTTGATGGATTTAGCTGAAAAGCACAATCTTTACGTCATTGAGGATAATGCTCAGGGTATCGGTGCAGATTACACGCATAAAGATGGTAGTAAAACAAAAACAGGTGCGATCGGACATGTGGCCTCAACCTCTTTTTTCCCTTCCAAAAATTTAGGCTGCTATGGTGACGGAGGTGCTATTTTTACTAACGACGATGACTTGGCGCATACCATTAGAGGAATAGTAAATCACGGCATGTATAAACGCTATCACCACGATGTGGTTGGTGTAAATTCGAGATTAGATTCTATTCAGGCTGCAGTTTTAGATGCAAAATTACCGCATTTAGATACCTATAATTCAACACGAAGAGATGCTGCAAGAAAATACACCGCAATTTTTAAAGATCATCCAAAAATAACGACGCCGTCTGGTAGAACAGCATGCGAGGGAATTTGCAATACTTGCGATTGTCATGTCTTTCATCAATATACTTTAAAGCTCGAAGGTGTAGATAGAGATGCATTGGTGGCACATTTGCAGGCTAACAATATTCCATGTGGTGTTTATTATCCAATTCCACTTCATAGACAAAAAGCTTATGTGGATGAACGCTATAATGAAGCTGATTTCGAGGTTACAAACGAATTAGTAACTTCAGTTATTTCACTACCGATGCATACAGAACTGGATGATGAGCAAATTGAATTCATTACTTCAACAATTTTGAACTTTATAAATAGCAATTCATAAGGATGAAAATACTGGTTACAGGTGGTCTGGGTTTTATTGGTTCTCACACAGTTGTTGAATTACAAAACGAAGGATTTGAAGTCGTAATTATTGATGATCTTAGTAATTCTACGGTCGAAGTTTTAGATGGTATTACAGCTATTACAGGCGAGAAACCACTTTTTGAACAGCTCGATTTGAAAGACAGAACGAAAGTTGAAGACTTCTTTAACAGGCATAAGGATGTTGCTGGCGTGATTCATTTTGCGGCTAGTAAAGCGGTTGGTGAAAGTGTTCAAAAACCATTGATGTACTATGAGAATAACCTCAGTACCTTGGTTTACGTTTTGAAAGAAATTCTAAAGCTCGAGCATCAGAATTTTATTTTTAGTTCTTCGTGTACAGTTTATGGACAAGCCGATGATTTGCCAATTACCGAATCTGCGCCTGTAAAACCAGCGGAGTCACCTTATGGAAATACCAAGCAGATAGGCGAGGAGATTATTAGAGATAGTTGTAAAGTGAATGCTGATTTAAAGACCATCGCTTTACGTTATTTTAATCCAATTGGCTCGCATCCGTCGGCTGAAATTGGAGAATTACCAAAAGGTGTTCCTCAAAATTTAGTGCCATTTATAACGCAAACAGCCATAGGTATGCGTGAACAGTTATCCGTTTTTGGGGGAGATTATCCAACCGAAGATGGTACCTGTATTCGAGATTATATTCATGTTGTAGACTTAGCCAAAGCTCATGTGGTTGCACTGCAGCGTTTACTTCAGAATAAAAATGAAACCAATTTTGAGATTTTCAACTTAGGAACGGGTAAAGGAAGTTCGGTTTTAGAGGCTATTAAATCCTTCGAAAGAGTATCGGGTAAATCTTTAAATTATAAGATCGTTGGTAGACGCGAAGGTGATATTGTTGCAGCGTATGCTGATACCAATAAGGCCAACGATGTATTAGGGTGGCGAACTGAATTGTCTCTAGACGACGCGATGGCATCCGCTTGGAAATGGGAGCAGAAAATTAGAAATACCTAAGTGAATTCGAAAAATATCCAATTAGTAGCCTAGTGAAAGCCTAGGCCTCAACCTCCTTTTTCTTCTTTCCAAAAGCACCACTAAACAACAGCATGATCATCCCTGTAGTTACTGAAAGATCTGCAACGTTGAATATGCCTGTTTTTATTGAATCTGTAATTTGTATAAAGAAAAAGTCAGTAACCTCACCAAAAACTATACGATCAAATACATTGGCTATTCCACCACCGACAATACAACAAAAAGCAATAAGGCTAAGTCGATCTAAATCTTTGGTTTTTACGATATAGTAGATCACGTAAAGTAACACTATGGTCGGTAAAATTAGTAGAAATATGAGTCTTAGTGTAGGGTTCATATCACTTCCCATACCTAGAAAGGCACCTTTGTTTTCAACCCATATCAACTGAAAATATTTCCCAATGACGTTGATTTCGCCCTCTCTGCCTTCAACCATTGTAGTTCTTACAATAACTTTTGAAATTTGATCAATAGCAATATTGAAAACAATAAGAAGTGTTATAAATAGATTTCTATTCAAAATGGAAGATTTTAGGCATTAGTTTCGAAAGTTGCTGATGCTGTTTCAGCTTCTCGATTTATTTTCTTCACCAATCCTTGTAATACTTTACCAGGTCCAACTTCTGTGAAATGCGTTGCACCATCGGCGATCATTTGTTGTACCGATTGCGTCCAACGGACAGGTGCTGTCAGTTGTGAGATTAAATTAGCCTTTATAGCGTTCTCATCGGTAACTGCCGAAGCCGTCACATTTTGATAGATCGGACAGTTAGGTTGACTAAAGGCTGTATTTTCTATAGCAGCAGCAAGTTCTTCACGCGCAGGCTCCATCATCGGAGAATGAAAAGCACCACCAACCGGAAGCACTAAAGCACGTCTGGCACCTTCTTCTTTAAGGGTTTCACAGGCGGCGTTAACAGCGTCAATTTCACCAGAAATAACTAACTGACCTGGGCAATTGTAATTAGCAGCAACTACGATACCTTCAGTCATGGCGCAGACTTTTTCTACAATGTCATCGTCTAATCCAAGAACCGCTGCCATGGTACTTGGTTGTAATTCACATGCTTTTTGCATGGCTTGAGCACGCTGAGAAACTAACTTTAGTCCATCTTCAAAGGTTAATCCACCAGCAGCAACTAGAGCTGAAAATTCTCCAAGAGAATGACCAGCAACCATATCTGGCTTAAAGTTATCACCAAGGGTTTTTGCCAAGATCACAGAGTGTAAAAATATGGCTGGCTGCGTTACTTTAGTTTGCTTGAGATCCTCAGCAGAACCTTCAAACATAATATCTGTGATAGAGAAGCCTAAAATACTGTTAGCTTTTTCAAAAAGTTCTTGCGCTAAAGGGGAGTTTTCATAGAGGTCTAAACCCATGCCTGAAAACTGAGCACCCTGACCTGGAAAAATATATGCATTCATATGGACTAAATTTAGTGCTGCAAAAATAGGAATATTTATCTTCTTTCATAAGTTATGAAAGAAAACGCATACTTATGATCGGCATCCGCATCGTGAGTGGTTCTATTTACTTCTTTCCAAACGTCTAGATCAATTTCTGGAAAAAAGGTATCAGCACCTTCAAATGTACCGTGTACCCTGGTGATTTCTAACTTATCTGCAAATGGTAGCGATTGCTTATAAATTTCACCACCACCAATTATGAAAGGTTGAGTGTCTTTCCTAGCTGCATCTAAAGCGTCATCAAGATTATTAACTATAATGACACCATCGGGAGCTTTGTAATCCTTCTGCCGTGTAATAACAATATGGGTTCTATTAGGAAGAGGCTTTGGGAAACTTTCAAAAGTCTTGCGCCCCATAATGATATGATGACCAGAGGTCAATTTTTTAAAGCGTTTTAGATCGTTACTAAGATGCCAGATAAGGTCATTATCCTTACCAATTGCATTGTCTTCGCCTGCCGCAACAATTATGGTTAGTTCACGGGTCTTTTTTTTTTCGGTAGATTCTTTAGCAGGATGCGTTTCGTTGTAGGCCTGAGATTGTGCAATTTTGCGTTCTTCTTTTAAAAAACCTTCTTTAAGCTTATCGATCCGCTGCTGTTGTTGGTTCACAAGTTTATCGAGTTGCTGTTTTTCCCAATCTTTACCCATAAACTTATTCGTAATAAATACATTTACAAAATGATAAAGGAAAATGAATAGCCACGCGAAAATGGCATAAACAAACCAATTGATTCCAGCTATGGTGAAATCTTTACCGATACCGAGAACGGTATTTGCTAGAATTAAGAATACAGCACCAATTAAGAAGATGACAAAATGAATGTATAAACGCTTCTTCTGTCTTATGCGTTTTTGTGCATTTTCTATGAGTTCTAATTGGTCTTTATCTATAGTAGAAACTTGTTTTTTCTTCCCGAACATAATTCAATTTTAGAATCATAAAGATACTTCTTTTTAACTAAAACGTTGTAGTAAAATATTAGCATTGAAAGTTAGGGTTTTTCGAAAACGATATCGTTGATTATCAGGCAAAAAGCATCGATTTTTTTGTTGTTAATCTCATAAATTATACCCTAAAAAATTGTAGAGTTTATCAAAAAGTAAAGGCTATTTTATCAAAATGATAATTCTTTCATCTTATGCAATTTAATCTTTAAATAGTGGTTTTTTCTTTTATACTTTTGACCCAAGAATTAAATCAATTATTATGGCAATTAAGAAGCAGTATTTAAAAAGTAAGCCAGTTTGTAAAGTAACATTTTCTGTTCCTGCAAAAGAGGCAAAAAATGTAGCAGTTGTTGGAAGCTTTAACGAGTGGAATACTGAAGCTACAGAATTAAAGAAATTAAAAAACGGTACCTTCAAAGGAACTGTTGATTTACCAAGTGAAAGCTCATACGAATTCAGATATGTTGTTGATGGAGCCTATATCAATGACGAGCAAGCAGATTCTTATGCTTGGAATGATTTCGCTGGTGCTGAGAATGGGGTTATAAACTTATAATCACCAAGTTTAAAAAAATAAAAAGCGTCTCAATTTTGAGACGCTTTTTTTATTCTGTCACCCTGAAAACTATGGGTATGGCAAATCGAACAATAACCGGTTCACCCTTTTGATATCCTGGTTCTTTTAATCTCGGGATCTTCTCAATAACCCGAATAGCTTCTTCTTCTAAAGTAAAATGCGGACCGCGTGCAATGATATTCTCGACACGTCCTTTTTTGTTAACGTTGAACATCACATTGATACGATGCAACCCTGGACTGAGTCCAACCTTATTTGCAAGATCACTATCAAAGTGCTCAGCGATAACCTCTCTAACTTTATCACTCATGCATTTTTTAAGTTCTTCATTAGACAAGTCTTTGTTACACCCTTTATAAATTGGAACTTTTTCAATAAACGCGAAAGGAATTTCTTTCGGTGTATATCCGAATAGTGGAATAATAGAGTCTTTGGCTCTGTCAATATAGAATCCGAATGAATTCCTTGCATTCAAAGACACACCATTATCATAAGTATCTAAGGCAGGTTGAGCTGATGGTATACTATCTAAAATAGGTCTTAAGAATTTGGTATTTTTCGTAATCGGACTCGAAATCGAAGAATATCCTCTAACAACTCTACCGCGTTCATCGAATAATAAATTTGAATGAATCACAATAGTATCCCTTTTCACTTTATCTATAATTGAGTCTTTAAAAACGGCACGATTTATCTGTTTTGCCATTAGATCGTGCAATTTAATTTCGCAACAATGTTCCTTATCTAATTGTGTTTCGCAGCCTTCATATATGATGAATGGCCGGTTATACAAATCAGGATTTTCATTTTGAGCAAACCCAAGATTCGAAAAAATGAAAATAATAATTAGGTATTTCAATAATTTCATAAGTAGAATTTAAACAGCAACAACACCTTTAATGTGCGGATGTGGATTATAATCGACAAGTGTGAAGTCTTCAAATTTGAAGTCAAAGATATCGTTCACCTCCGGATTGATCATCATTTTTGGTAAGGGTCTTATATCTCTAGATAACTGAAGTTCGAGTTGCTCTAAGTGATTGTTATAAATATGAGCATCTCCAAACGTATGAATAAATTCACCTGGATGATAACCACAAACTTGTGCCATCATCATAGTAAATAGGGCATAGGACGCAATATTAAAAGGCACGCCCAAAAAGATATCTGCACTACGTTGATAAAGCTGACAAGAAAGTTTTCCATCGGCTACATAAAATTGAAAAAATGCATGGCATGGAGGTAGAGCGGCTTTGCCATTTGCCACATTTTCTGAAAATGATTTTGAAGTGTCTGGTAAAACTGACGGATTCCATGCAGAAACAAGCATTCTTCTGCTGTTAGGATTACTTTTAAGAGTTTTAATTACTTCTTTGATCTGATCAATTTCTTCACTCGCCCAATTACGCCATTGGTGACCGTAAACCGGACCTAAATCGCCATTTTCGTCTGCCCATTCGTTCCAAATACGAACGCCATTTTCAGTGAGGTAATTAATATTAGTATCGCCTTTTAGAAACCAGAGGAGTTCGTAAATTATAGATTTAAGATGCAATTTTTTAGTGGTTACCATAGGGAAACCTTCACTAAGATCAAAGCGCATCTGATAGCCAAACACACTTTTAGTTCCTGTGCCTGTTCTATCGCCTTTTTCGTTTCCGTGTTCTAAAACGTACTTTACTAAATCGTGATATTGTTTCATAAGCTCTCAACGTCTTCTCAAAAAGGAAGAATTTCAAATATTAAATCTAGAAAACGAATTTAAAGAAAAAGCCTAGTAATTTTTTAGCGCTTAGGCTATCAAATATCAAAAGTTATTAACTATTCTAACCGATAATCATACCTGCAATAGTTGCAGAAATAAGTGAGGCAATTGTACCGCCAATTAGGGCTTTCATACCAAATATTGAAAGTTGCTTTCGTTGTCCCGGAGCAAGCGATCCAATTCCACCAATTTGAATACCAATAGAGGCAAAGTTGGCGAAGCCACAAAGCATATAAGTAGCCATAATCACTGACTTTTCATAATGAAGATGCGTGGCATTAGATACATTTTTTAGATCGGCTAACTGAATATAGCCTACAAATTCACTTGCGGCTAATTTGATACCTAATAATTGTCCCATCATCATCATGTCTTCCTTGGCAACACCAATAAGCCACATTAGCGGTGCAAATACAGTACCCAAAATTGCTTCAAGAGAGAAATTCGGATAAGGTGTATTGGCGGCCATCCAACCATTTAATGTAGTAACGTCACCGACCCAACCAAGAATTCCGTTGATCATCGCAATAAATGCAACAAAGACTAATAACATAGCACCTACATTAACTGCTAGTTTTAAGCCTTCTGTTGTACCGTTGGCTATGGCGTCTAATAAATTCGCGCCAATTTTTTCTTGCGAAACTTTTATATCTGTGTTGATCTCCTCAGTCTGAGGATACAATATTTTAGAAATTACAATGGCGCCTGGCGCAGCCATTACTGATGCGGCCAATAAATGTTTTGCATATACCAATCGCAATACCGGGTCATCTCCACCTAAAAATCCTATGTATGCTGCAAGTACAGCACCAGCAACCGTTGCCATACCACCAATCATTACTAAAAGGATTTCTGATTTATTCATTTTTTCGAGATAGGCTTTGATCAATAGCGGTGCTTCCGTTTGCCCCAGAAAAATATTTCCGGCAACACTTAGGCTTTCAGCACCTGATATTCTTAAGAGTTTCGTTAGTAACCAACCGAAGGCTTGAACCACTTTTTGAATTATTCCGAGGTAGAATAAAACGGAGGTCAGTGCCGAAAAGAATAATATGGTTGGTAGTACCTGAAATGCGAATATGAATCCATAGGAATTCACATCCATTACACCACTGAATAGAAATTCACTACCAGCTCTAGTAAAATCGAGAATATTGATGAATACTTGGCCAACTGCTTCAAAAGTCTTTTTAATAAAATCTACTTTCAATACACCAATTGCAATGAGCAATTGGAATGTTAAACCAATTCCAACAGTTCTCCAGTTGATGGCTTTGCGATTACTACTAAAAAGGAAAGCGATGAGCAATAGCGTCACCATCCCTAATGCACCTCTCCAAATACTATTGAAGGTATAGCCCGTACTCTTAATGATTGTATCTGTGGATGCTTCTTTTTGAATATAACCCGGATGCTGGTCTGAAATATATGTGAGTACTGTATTCCCGTTTTTTAATTCGAGAATTGTGCTTCCCTGATTTAGAATTTCATAATATTTATCAACTGTTGTGGGTACTTTCTGTTTGAAGACCAGAAGGTTGTTATTTTGAAGCCAAATCCCACTATTAAAAGCATTATTCAAAATAGCGGAATATTCACCGTTTTTGTTTAGTGCTAAAAACTCTTTACCCTTTATAAACTCTGGATTTCCTGAAATGCTATCAGGATAATTTTCATATACTGTATGCTTGAATAATTGCCAATTATTGATCTTTAGATCCTCAATTTCATGAATTTGCGTCGGTAAATTAGTTACCGTATTAACGGTAATACTATCAATAGGTGTTCTTTCAAGCTCTTGTGCTGTTATTGTTGATAATCCAATAAAAAGTGCAATAAGGGCTTGGAAAAATTTATTCATGAAAGGAGTAATTAATTAACGCTTCGAAATTTCGTCTCTGATTTTTGCCGCTTTTTCGTAATCTTCTTCATTAACGGCCTCTTCAAGTAGACTGTGAAGTTCCTCTAGGGATTTATCTTTATAGCTTTGTTGCTCTACGGTAGCGGCCTCGATTTCTTCTGCAATGAGGTCATCTACTAAAATACTGTCTTGTTCTTCGTCTTCTTTCTTCGGATTAACTTTTAAGTAGATCCCGGCTTTGTCCAGAATATTTTTGTACGTAAAAATTGGAGCTTGGAATCTTAAAGCAAGAGCAATAGCATCACTCGTTCTGGCATCGATAATTTCTTCGATTTTATCGCGTTCACAGATCAAACTTGAGTAAAAAACACCATCAACCAATTTATGGATGATCACTTGTTTTACAACGATATCAAATCGATCGGCAAAGTTTTTGAAAAGATCATGAGTTAATGGACGCGGCGGGCGAATTTCTTTCTCTAGTGCAATGGCGATAGATTGAGCTTCAAAGGCACCAATTACAATAGGTAGTTTACGATCTCCATCAACTTCATTGAGAATCAAAGCATAGGCGCCATTCTGTGTTTGGCTGTACGAAATGCCCTTGATATTTAAACGAACTAAGCTCATAATTTATAAAACACAAAGAACTGTTTAAATTTGGACTTTACCAACTGCTATTCGCAGAATTGGATAATTTTCTTAATACTTTCGATAAAACGCTTTATGATTAAGAATATCTAAATTTAAACAGCCCTTTCTTATTACAAGGTAATAAAATTATGCGTTTTGTGCTTTAAAAGCTTTCAATTTTTCGATGAGTGCTGGTACAACTTCGAAGGCATCTCCTACAACACCATAATCTGCTGCTTTGAAGAATGGTGCTTCAGGATCTGTATTCACTACAACCTTTACTTTTGAAGAGTTAATACCTGCTAAATGTTGGATTGCTCCAGAAATTCCGATGGCTATATATAAGTTTGAAGCAACTGGCTTTCCTGTTTGCCCAACGTGTTCACTATGCGATCTCCATCCAAGATCAGATACAGGTTTAGAGCATGCTGTGGCAGCACCTAAAACTTCTGCTAATTCTTCAATCATTCCCCAGTTTTCAGGACCTTTTAATCCACGTCCACCAGATACTACGATCTCGGCATCAGCAATACTCACTTTATCTGTGGCTTTGTCTACAGATTCTACCTGAACACCAGAGTCTGGTATAGAAGGTGAAAAAGCCTCTACATTAGCAGAACCTCCTGCTTCAACAACACCAAATGAATTGTTTGATAATCCTACGATTTTTACGTCTGTATGAATTTCAGAATTTGCAAAAGCTTTATTAGTAAAAGCTGTACGTTTTACTGTAAATGGAGCAGTATTCGATGGTACTTCTACCACGTTAGATAAATAACCTGCTTCAAGATTAACAGCTAGCAATGGCGCTAAATATCTACTATCTGCACTCGAACTTAATACGACAACATTAGCACCTTCATTTTTTGCTGCTTGTTCTATTGCTGCGGCATATTTTTTAGCATTGAATGTACCTAAGGCATCATCTGAAATAGAAAGTACCTTTGAAGCACCGTAGTTACCTAAGCTCTCTGAGTTATCAGCATTAATAGCTACTGCAGTTACTGATGTTCCCATCTGATCTGCAACGGCCTTGGCGTAAGAAACCACCTCGTGCGCTGCTTTTTTAAATTTTCCGTTTTCTGATTCTGTATATACTAGAACTGACATTTTTTTGTGTTTTTAGATTTGGTTAATTAAATCACTTTAGCTTCGTTATGAAGTAAGTTTACTAATTCATCTATATTATCGGCATCTACCAATTTTACTGCACCTTTTGGCGCTGGTTTCTCAAAACTAACGGCTTTAGTTTCTGCTGATACACCAGTTGGCTCCACTACAGTTAATGGTTTTTTACGAGCCATCATAATTCCTCTCATATTCGGAATTCTAAGGTCACTTTCTTCAACGAGTCCTTTTTGTCCGCCAATAACTAATGGTAATGAAGTGTTTACAGTTTCTTTACCACCATCGATTTCTCTCACGGCTTTGGCACTTGTACCGTCAATTTCAAGTCCAATACAATTTGTAACAAAGTTGGCATCGATCATTCCAGCCAACATACCTGGTACCATACCACCATTATAGTCGATAGATTCTCTTCCTGCAATGATGAGGTCATATCCTCCATCATTAACCACTTGTGCAAGTTGCTTGGCCACAGCAAAACCGTCTGTTGCTTCGGTATTTACGCGAATAGCAGCGTCTGCACCAATGGCTAATGCTTTTCTCAAGGTTGGCTCTGTCTCTGGTCCACCTACATTAACAACAGTCACAGCTGCTCCTTGCTTTTCCTTAAACCACATTGCTCTGGTTAATCCAAACTCGTCGTTTGGGTTAATTACAAATTGTACACCATTAGTATCAAATTTGGTGTCGCCATCGGTAAAATTAATCTTCGAAGTAGTATCAGGAACGTGGCTAATACACACTAAAATCTTCATACTCTGTTCTTATTTTAAATGTTTATGTTTTACTATAACGTTTTCGTAAAATGGCCGATTTTCGCCATTTTTTTTATGCATTTAAGCCCAGTAAATAGTCCTAAATTATTGCGGTTACGAAGGTAAATATTTTATTTCGAATATTTACTATGCACGCATAATAAATTTTAAAGAAATTTGATTTAGTTAGTTTTCCATTTATTCATATTTTTGCTATTCGTTGAAAAACCAGTACCAAATAAACGTCTTCATTTGTTAGTTTGACATAAGGAGAAATGAATCCGTAAAATCGGTCTTAAGGTTGGAAGAAATTAAAATTACAGCATGAAAACTATTCAATTTAGAGAAGCTATTGCAGAAGCTATGAGCGAAGAAATGCGCAGAGATGAAAGCATTTATCTTATGGGTGAAGAAGTAGCTGAATATAATGGTGCCTATAAAGCATCGAAGGGAATGTTAGATGAATTCGGACCAAAGCGTGTGATCGATACGCCAATCGCAGAGCTTGGTTTTGCAGGGATTGCTATAGGTTCAACCATGACCGGTAATCGTCCTATTGTTGAATATATGACCTTCAATTTCTCTTTAGTAGGAATAGATCAAATTATAAATAACGCTGCAAAGATCAGACAAATGTCTGGTGGACAATTCAAATGTCCTATTGTATTTAGAGGTCCTACAGCGTCAGCTGGGCAGTTAGCCGCAACACACTCTCAAGCTTTTGAAAGCTGGTTTGCCAACACACCTGGTTTAAAAGTAATTGTTCCTTCAAATCCATACGATGCTAAGGGCTTACTAAAATCTGCTATTCGAGATGACGATCCGGTGATCTTTATGGAAAGCGAACAAATGTATGGCGATAAGGGAGAAGTTCCTGAAGGTGAGTATACTATCCCAATTGGTGTAGCTGATATTAAGCGCGAAGGAACCGATGTTACAATCGTATCTTTTGGTAAAATCATTAAAGAGGCCTATAAAGCCGCTGACGAATTAGAAAAAGAAGGTATTTCATGTGAAATTATTGACCTTCGTACGGTTAGACCTATGGACAGAAATGCGGTGATAGAATCAGTTAAGAAAACCAACCGCTTAGTAGTATTGGAAGAAGCATGGCCATTTGGAAATGTTGCTACTGAAATCACCTATTTGGTACAGTCTGAAGCATTCGATTATTTAGATGCACCAGTAGTGAAATTAAATACTGCCGACACACCTGCACCATACTCACCAGTATTACTCGAAGAATGGCTTCCAAATAGCAATGATGTCATCAAAGCAGTAAAAAAGGTTATGTACAAATAAATTGCAGTTTTCTGCGTTATATTAACTTCATCAAGTAAAGTGTTAAAGTTTTGCACGATAGTTGATGAAGTTTTTTTTACTATGAAAAAGAAATTACTTACGCTTTTTTTATGTATTGGAACCTTAACACTTCTAGCTCAAACTAAAGTTAGTGGGTACGTCTTCGATGAGAATAATGACCCAATTCCGTTTGTAAATATCTTATTCAAAGGCTCTACTGAAGGTACCATTACAAATGAAGACGGACGCTTTTATTTAGAGTCTGATGAGACCTGGGAAACGCTAATTGTGTCGTCCATTGGTTTTGAAATGCTCGAAATTCCATTAACGAAAAAGGTTAACTATGACCTTAAATTTATTTTGAAGGAAGAAGCAGCATCCTTAGACGAAGTGGTCATCGTAACAGGAAAGCAATCGAAGAAGGCTTCAGAAAATCCGGCTATTAGAATTCTCAAAAAAATATGGGAACGCAAGCGCAATAACGGTGTTCAGCAATTTAAACAGTACGAATACGATCAGTACGAAAAGGTAGAATTCGATCTTAATACCATCGATAGTGCTTTAATAAAGAGTAAACTTTTTAAAGGTATGGAGTTCGTATTTGAAGAGGTAGATACCTCTTCAGTAACTGGTAAAACCTATCTTCCAATTTTCTTGAATGAGTCTGTTAAGAAAGTATACGGCGACAATGTGCGTAACAAAAAACGTGAGGATCTGGTTGGAAATAAAAATTCAGGATTTAGTAATAATCAGGTGATCATTGATTTTGTTGATGATCTTTATTCAGATTATAATGTTTATGATAACTACCTGAAATTTTTCGATAAAAGTTTTGTTAGTCCGCTAAGCCGAACTGGGATTCAAACGTATAACTATGTCCTTTCAGATAGTGCCTACATTGATAACAAATGGTGTTATAACATTATTTACTATCCAAGACGAAAAAACGAATTGACCTTTAAGGGCGATTTTTGGGTGAACGATTCAACCTATGCTATTAAGGAAATTAATATGCAGGCCTCCAAAAGTGCCAATATCAACTGGGTCAAAGAAATTTATATTGAACAGGAATTCGAAGTGCTTAACGACTCTGTTTTTTTAATAAAACGCGACTATTTTTTATCGGATTTTGCACTTAATAAAAAGGAAAAATCTAGAGGTGTCTACGGTAAGCGAACCACCTTGTACGATAATTACAAATTCGATGAGCCTAAGGATAGAAAGTTTTATGACAAAGTCGTCTATAATTACGATGCCGACGTCTACAATCGAGAAGAAGCGTTTTGGGATGAAAACAGACTTGAAGCCTTAAACAAGGACGAAAAGGGCGTTTATAAAATGTTAGACACCCTAAAAACAGTGAAGAAATTTAAAACGCTGTATAATATTGGTAGTATTCTGGCATCTGGATATATTGAATTTCCGAGTATAAATTTTGATTATGGTCCAATATTTTCCACCGTTGGATTCAATGATGTGGAAGGACTGCGACTGCGGACAGGTGGTAGGACTTATTTTGGACAAAATGATTTATGGCGACTTGAAGGTTTTATTGCCTACGGATTTCGAGATGATAAATTCAAATATGGTATTTCAGGTAAATGGTTAGTGGATAAGCGGAGCCGACTAACACTCTTTGGTGGTCAGCGGCGAGATATAGAGCAAATAGGTGCTAGTCTAACCAGTTCTACCGATGTTTTAGGTCGAAGTTTGGCATCGAATGCCGTATTTACTGCCGGTGCTAACGACCGACTCACAAACATCAGTCTAACCAATTTTGGGTTTTCTTTAGAACCACTTCGAAATTTTGAGGTTCGTCTAGACGGAAGTTTTAGGCAACTGAGATCTGCATCACCAACCTTTAGTTTAGATTATAACGATCCAAGTTCTCCAACGGGGATTTCTTCCGAAGTAAATCAGTTTGAAAGCCGTTTAGCTTTATCTTATTTTCCGAAGCGACAAATGACAGGTTTCGGCGTAGAACGGAAAGAGAAGAATGATAATTTTGCGCGCTTATTTGCACAGGTGAGTCGTGGTGATCGCGATTGGTTTGATAGTGATTTTGATTATACAAAGGTTCAATTTTCTTACATCCAACCATGGCAAGTGGGTGGTTTCGGGAGGCTGGTAACGTCGGTGGAAGCAGGTAAAACTTTTGGTGATGTACCATTAGCTTTATTAAGCGTGGTGCCAGGAAACCAGACGTTTTTCTCCATTTATAATACATTTTCGCAATTAGACTTCTACGAATTTGTCACCGATACTTATACCTCTCTTCATCTCGAACATAATTTTAACGGGCGACTATTCTCTCGTATACCATTTTTGAAGAAATATAACCTAAGAGCAATAGCCAGTATTAGAGGTGTTTGGGGTGAATTATCAGATCAGAATATTGCATTGAGCACCACAGGAAATCCAGTTGAATTTCCATTAGTAGCGCCAGATTCTAAAGTGTATTACGAGTATAGTTTTGGGGTTGCGAATATCTTCAAAGTATTACGAATAGATTTCAACTTTAGAGGAAACTACTTAGATGTACCAGATGCCAGACGTTTTGGTATTACCGGAAGTTTCGGTTTTTATTTTTGATGTCTGTCAAGAAAATAATCTGTATCTCGTTCAATTTATCTTCAACACCTTTATTTTGTCTCTTGCATAAGAGTTCTGATCGATGGCATAGGATTGTTTAAATATTTCTATGGCTTCTTTTTTATGCGTTCTGGTAATTAAAAAATCCCCAAGAATATTATAAGTATATGAGTCGTCTGGATACACAGAAATGTTATATCTAAATAGGCTTTCAGCTTTTTCATACAATTTCATTTCCAGTAATTTATTTGCTAAACTCTCAATAAAATAGCGTTTGGGTTGGATTGGTCTTCCATATTCTAAGGACACGTTTTTGTAGTGTTTTTTTATTCTTGCTATTATATCCTGATTAGTATCCTTGAGTTCATGGTCACTAAATTCGAGCTGATGAAATTTGAAAATAAAGCGTAATGCATCATAAATGGCAATATGTCCAACGGTGATATGGTTTTCGTCTTGATAAAATTTCCCTTTGTAATTCAGATTGGTTTTAGTTTGAATGTCTTCAAAATACGAATGCAGTTCTAGCATTGCTCTTACAGGCATTGTTTTAGTACTAGTGTCATTTTTTACGGCGGATGTATCAATCTTAAAGGTGTTTGCAATACCTAAAAAAATAGATAAAGTCTTGTTGGCCTTTGGAAGCTTTGTGGTTTTAATAGATTGTAGAAATTTTTTATCATTCCACCACATTGAAGGATCAATAGCAGTGTAAGAATTGAATAACTCTGGCTTTGTCATCAAGGTGTTCATTACGGTTAACCCACCTAGAGAATGACCTATCAAAGTACGGTAAGATTCGGTTGGATAATTAGAATCGATATATGGAATTAACTCCTTTTCTAAAAATTCTATGAAATTGGTACCACCGCCAGATTTCTCGGCAACCGTGCCATCAAGAAAATTACCTTTTGATGGAGTAAAATCACGTACTCTATCTGTATTTAAAATACCAACTACTATCATTTTAGGCAAAACGGTATTCCGATTAGAAGTGCTTAAATATGATGTTATTCCTATTGTGGAATAAAAGTTCGATTTTCCATCTAAAAGATAGAGAACAGGGTATTTTTGAGATTGCGATTCGTTATTATAATTTCCGCTAGGAACATGAATCCAAATTTTCCGTTGTTCACCCAAAACCTCAGAATACAGACTGTCAATTTTTCCAATTGTGATTTTGCCATCATTTTGCCCCATTGCATTAAGGCAGATAAGAACAACGACTAAGGCAAAATAAGCTTTCTTCATAAGGTAAATACGCACAGTTTGAAGCAATGGTTTTTTCACAAGTATTAAATGCTAGTAAAAGCTTTGTATTTTACTAGGATGCTAACTGGAAAATTAATCATTTAAAAAGATGGTCTTATTTTGTTTAGCACTTTCTTTTGCAGCATCTAGTATTTCAACAACGATCATGTTATTTTCTAATGTGTTGAGGTCGAATTCTGGAAGTTCAACCTTGTTTTTAATGACTGCTGCAAATAATGCAAATGGGTCATCGAATGGGGCTTCGCGCTCAGGTAATTTCATTGTTGTTTCGTCATAGCCATCATAGCCCTCACTAATTCTTAGGCGTAAATCATGTCTATTATCTGCGTAGATCACACCTTTTTCGCCATATATTTCCATGTCCTTTCTACCGATGGGCCAATTCCAAGACCCTTGAATAATCGCTACGGCATCGTCATACTGAAGCAAAATAATTGATTCGTCATCGACCTTTGGATTGTTCTCAGGCTGCAATTGTTGGGTGATTGCTGTTACACTGTTAGGGCGTTTGCCATCCATAATCCAAGTGAGAATGTTTGTACCATAACATCCAAAATCCGTTATGGCGCCACCACCATTCTGAACAGGATCGGTGAGCCAATCTAAAAATTCTTGATTTACACCAATTTTCTTAGGTCCTTTATGACCATCTCGAACAATAATTTTTTTAATCTCACCAAGAGTGTCTTTTGTCTTTGCAAGTTCGTAGGCTTTGTGTGTTGTTGGGTACCAAGTGGTTTCGTAATTAGTGAGTAAATGGATGTTGTATGTTTCGGCTAAGGCCTTCATTTCTCTAGCATGCTCAAGACTCACAGCAAGGGGTTTTTCAACCATTACATGAATTCCTTTTGGAGCCGCAATCTGAACAACTTCTAAGTGGTCGTAAATTGTACCAAAGGCGGTAACTGCTTCAGGTTTGGTCTTTTCGATCAATTCTTCCATAGAATCATAAACCATATCCATCGAAAATTGATATTGATCGGCATAGCGTTGTGCTAATTCCTTATTAGATTCTACGATACCAACAATCTTAATATCTCCTCTTGGTTCGCTTCCGAAAATCCAATGTACGTGCGTATGTGTCAATCCTATAACGCCAACTTTTAATGGTTGATCTTGGCAAAAACTATTCAAACTGAATAAAAGTGAAAAAATGACGAGTATAATCTTCATGGTAGCAATTGATATTCTAATGTATTAATTTCTAAGTCACAATCTTTTCAAAAAACAAATAATGACTCATAAAGTTGTAAAGTTTTAATAAAACTAGGAATGGTTTTTAATTTGAGTTGGGGTGAGTTCATATTTTTTTGAAAATACTTTCGAGAAATAATTAGGATCTGAGAAACCCGTTTGATATGCAATTTCTGATATCGTAAGTTCTGAATTGATAAGCAGTTTATAGGCTTCATTCAACCTAATTTCTCTTAAAAAAATGGACGTTGATAATCCTGTAAGAGCTTTTACTTTGCGATGAAGTTGTGTTCGGCTGATGCCTAAGCCGTTGCAAACTTCATTGATTCCAAAGGAATCGTCATCTAGATGCGCTAAAATTAGGTCTTGTATTTTTCGTAAAAAAACATGACTCAATGGTTTATTGGAAGTGGCTTCCTGGTTGATTTCATTGGCGAATTTTTTCTTGAGTTTTTCTCTAGATTGAATAAGATTATCAATGTGAGCAAGCAGTTCTTTTTCATCGAATGGCTTACTTAAATAGGCGTCGGCTCCTGTGGTGATACCTTCAATTTTAGAGTTTTTATCTGCTTTGGCGGTCAGAAGAATTAGAGGAATATGATCTGTTTTTTCATCATTCTTTATAAACTCACAGACTTCATAACCATTCATAAATGGCATCATAACATCTGAGATGATAATATCTGGAATTGACTCAGTAGCTTTTTCTATTCCGTCTCTTCCATTTACTGCTGAAATTATTTTATAGCGCTTACCAAGAATGCTAATGATATAATCTCTTACATCTTGGTTGTCTTCGATAACAAGAATTAAATTTTGGTCAGACTCCATTTCAAAAGTACCCGAATTGTCGTTATCGATTTGAGCAACTTGATCTTCTGCTTGTTGGGCTAATGGAAACTCCATAGTAAAACATGTACCTTTATCTTCATTGTTTGAGGCCGTTATTATTCCATCCATCAACTTTACAAGTTCCTTTGTTAGAGATAGACCAATGCCAATTCCAGCGGCATTCAATTCATTATTGGACTTATAATAGCGATCAAATACATTTGGTAGTTCATCTGCTGGAATCCCAGTACCATTGTCTTTGACAGAAATAATTACCGTATCGTTATTTTCAGTAATCACTAATTCTATTAGGCCTTCTTTTGGAGTGAATTTTATGGCATTAGAGATGAGGTTGCTTAGAATTAGTTGAAATTTTTGCACATCGTAATTCATGAAGATTTCATCCTTATTACTATGAAACTCCAAAACAATGTTTTTTTCATTAGCGAGCGAATAATAAGATTCTAAGCAATATTTGCTAAATGAAACAACATCCTGAATTGTGCTATTTAACTTAGAGACATTGGCCTCAATCTGGCCAATTTCAAGCAACTCATTTACTAAATTTAAAAGTTGTTCGGCGTTTCGTTTTATAATGGGAGATTTTTCATCTTTTATTTGATTCGCTAAACCAGTGATAACGGTAAGTGGTGTTCTAAACTCGTGGGTTATATTTTGATAAAAGGTATTTTTAAAATCATCGACCTCCTTTAGTTTCTGAGATTCAGATTCGGCAAGTTTTCTGGTTAATTGAGTTCTATAGAAGGCATAAATAATTAGTGCTGCTAGAAGTGCATATGCTAAATATGCCACAGTAGTTTGCCACCACGGAGGAAAAATATCAAAAGATGCTAATGTTTGTGGTTGACTCCAGTAATCGCCGTTACTTGTTGATTTTACTTGCAACTCGTACTTGTTAGGAGGTAGACCGTTATAATTTACTGTTTTGAGATTTTTGGTGTAATTCCATTCATTAGAATTACCTAATAAACGATAAGCGTAGAGTGTTTTATAGGTTGTGGCTGGGTTTACAGCCTTCAAATTAAGTGTTATGTTGTTTTCATCATATTTAAGATTTTCGAAACTCAAGTTGTTAGAACCTAGAAAATTGTTAAATCGCTCAGTTCCATTTAAGCTAAGTCCTTGTAAAATGACTTTTGGAGGTTGCTCATTAACCTTCAGACTGTCGGAGTGATACACGAAAAAACCACCAGTACCATCGGTAAAATTTTTACCATTATCGTCTATAGCCGTTGGACCAGAGAATATTTCCGTATTTCCTTCTCTACGCATCCAATTTGGTGATGTTTCAATGATTTCGAAGGTTTCTGAACTTATACAAATTGCTGGTTTAAACGATTGAACAACCCAAAAGTTTCCACGATTATCAGGCGTAATCCCATAGAGCAGTTCATGGTGTAGAAGGTTATTCTTATTGATATGGTAGACCACTTTTTCTGCATCTCGATCGTAAACATAAATGCCATTAAAGCTAACTATCCAAAAGCGCCCAAATTTATCCTCAAATATATTATGAGTAATATAGTCCCTAAGCTCTTCTGCAATAAAATAAGTTTTAATAGGTTTAGGGACACCAGAATTGATATTGTATTTTACCAATTCCATTGCGCCATTGGTGGCCCATAAAAAGTTGTCTTTGTCAATGTAGAGTGTGTGAATTTTATCGCTTTCAAAAAACGTATGAGTTTTAGAAGTTTTGTCAATTCGATTGAGCCTGCCATCAGTTAGATACCAGAGATGATCGTCCTTATCTAGAGTTAAATGATGTGTAAAACTTTGCCAGTAGTTATCGGCGTTATCGCCGTAAAAATTGAAACTATTCTTTTTAGCATCATAATCAGCAATACCATTTGCAGTGCCAAACCAGAGCTTACCGTTCCGATCTTTTATCTGACCGTTGATTTTTAAGTGAGGTAAAGCTTTGTATGATTCATTATTCCATTTATGATAAGTCTTTGATTTTATGTTGTATTTGAAAATACCAGTATTACCACTTATCCAATAATTACCTTCATTGTCTTCGTTAAAGTTATGTTGACGATTTTCTTTTTCAAATCCTTTTGGGAATTTGATATATTCATACTGATGCTGACCTCCATCGATCTTAATGAGTCCTTTATTACCATTTGTAGTAATAAAGACATTCTGCAGGGCATCCATTGTAACAGTTTTAATTCGGACGATAGATTCTATTTCTCTAGAAGATAATAGGGAGTTATCATTATTCAATTTTAACTGTATTAGTTGATGTCTAGTGCCGATCCATATTTCCTTATTATTCGATGAAACGTCAAAATCAATGAAGTAGTCGTTATCATATTGAGGTTTTATGATAAACTTATAATCGATCCAATTAATAGATTTAAAATCTTCAGAGAAATATCCAATTTGTTCTTCATTCATCACCCAAAACTTGCCATTTCTGATTTTAGAATGTTTAAGCCATTTATGAGAATATATCAGGGAAAACTCGTTACCCTCAACTTTTAATAACCGTTTGTTGGTGTTCAAGTAGATTTCATTATTGAAAATTAAAAGTTTAGTTGTGAATTCACGGTCATTAAGCGGAAGCTCTTGAATTGAAGTTTCGATTATTGCATTTTCAGAATTCAAACTAAAATAAATGATCTCCTTTTCGGTAAGTAGGGCGTATTGAAGATTGGCAATTTCTATAATTGATTTGATCAACCGAGATTGAGCATCCTGTAATAAGGCTTCGTCAATATTTATAAAATGACCTTTAGATCTATCGTAAATATTCAGTCCAGAGTTTCTAGTACCACAGAAGATATTCTGATGAGAATCTTCAAAAATGCTATGTGTAAACTTTCCCTTAAAAAAGTTATTGTCATTTTGGTATCCTTTAAAAAGTTGAACCTTTTCCCCATCTAATACATTTAAGCCGTCATTTGTTCCGATCCATAAAAAATCATTCGAATCTTTTTTAAAACTTAGAACGTTATTGTTAGAAAGCCCATATTCGTGGTTATACTGTTCGAATACCAATCCATCAACTACATACATTTTCTGTGCGTTCAATGATTGATTGAACAGCAATAATGCATAACCCATCCAGAGAATTATGCAAGTAAGATGTGGGATATTTCTAAACATTTTTTGGTCGAATCGATACCCAATTTACAATAATTAAATCAATTTTTATTTTGAAATAGGTCCCAAAACCTCAATAAAATTAGGGTTTGGAACAATAGTCCTCTAATATGAAACAATAATTAAGATGCGTCAAGGAGATCATTAAGAGATTTGTATCGAATCCTAAAATTCTTATTATTATGAAATCAATTAAATTAAAAACCCTAATCATTTCTTTATTAGTACTGGTTTGTTTTAGTTGTTCAACAGACAATGATCCAAATCAAGAAATTGAAAATCCAACAGCAGATTTTAACTTTAACGTTAACATTGCTGTGTCGGGTGAAGGTGTCACATTTAACGACACATCAGAAGCTGGAAGTGGAACCATTACTTCTTGGAACTGGACTTTCACAGGTGCTACACCCAACACTTCTACCGAACAAAATCCTACCGTTGTTTTTAACTCGAAAGGTGAATTTTCTGTAACCTTGGTCGTTACAGCCAATGATGGCGGAACAGCCAGCGCGTCAAAAGATATTTTGGCTATTGAAGGTTGCGAGGTTTATGATTGTGAGAAATTCTTAGTTGAGGTTGAAACAAACATTAACTACGGAGTTGATACTCAAAGTCATATCATGAATATCTACAAACCCAGAGGTGATCTCAGAGTAAATAAACCTGCATTATTACTTAGTGGAGGAGGACAATACGAAGGTAGTAATTTGAGTAATCTAGAACCATTGGCTCAGCGATTGGCAAGTTATGGCTTCGTGGTTGCTACTGCCAGATACAGAGATGGTGTAGGCGATGGAACTGGTAATTTAATGCGAGGTATGGTAGATAGTAAAGCTGCTGTACGTCATTTAAGAGCTAATGCTGAAGACTACAATATCAATCCGAACGAAATATTTACTGGCGGTTGGGCATCGGGCGCATATAATGCTCTAGCGCATGCCTACTGGCAATTTGAGGATATTAATCCGCCAGAATTATATGCTTTTGTAACTGATGTTATGGGTTGGATCGATAATTGGGAAGGTGTTCAAGGAAATAATGGTGAATCTAGCGAAGTTGTTGGAGTAGTTAATCTTGGAGGTTCTATTTTTGGACAATATGAAGCTTATCAAGATGATTTATGGATAACCTCTAGTGATGTGCCTATGTTTGCAGTACACGGTTCTGCAGATGTCGAAACACCTTGTGACGCCTTAGAGCTTGAAACTGGAAATTGGGAATTTGGCTCTTGCGTTATCCATCAAAGATTATTAGATGTTGGAGTGTCTTCAACATTGTATACCATTGAGGGTGGTGTACACGAATCGCCAAGATTACCAGAAAATATAGACAATTATATTGAGGATCTTGTAGGATTCCTTAGTGGCGAATAACGCCAAAAAAAGCCCGGTGAAAACTGGGCTTTTTTATTTTTTTACATTGATAGATTATAATTAGTTCTTTGTTTTATTCTTGAACTTATCAAAATCCGATGGCTGGTCAACCTTCGGAAAACTGTTATTTTTCATGTTGGTATCAGCAAATTCAAAATTTGGGTCTAAGACAACTTTTTCAACCACCTTTTCTTTAATGAATGTTTCAGTAATTTCATATTCATTGAGCCTCCAAATTTCGGCAGGTAAAGTATCGATCTCAGAAGTACCATCCGTAAATTGCCATTCAATAGTAACTGGCATTACTAGACCGCCTACATTTTTTACAGTAATTTCATAGATGTTTTTACCATAAAGTTGTTTTCTTAATTCAGGTTCATCTAATCGCGATAAAAACTGGCCGTAGGCCTGATCTGGCGTAGGCACCATTGTTATCATTTCTGGTCCGCCTGCAAAATCCGTTGTATTTTCACCGGCGTTTTCAGCTTTAATATTCGCGGCAGTTACCTTATTGCGGTTTTCTACATTTTCCTCATTGGCCACTGTAAACCATTTGACGTTAGTCAACTCCATATCTACATTTTCCGTTGTGAAGAACCATCCTCTGTAAAACCAATCGAGATCTACTGCTGTTGCATCTTCTAAAGTTCTAAAAAGATCAGCAGGGTTCGGATGCTTATATTTCCAGCGGTTAGCGTATTCCTTAAAAGCCTGATCAAATAATTCTTTACCTATTACTGAATTTCTTAATATCTGTAATCCTACAGTTGGTTTTTGATAGTAATTAGCTCCAAATTGTTTGAGAAGATCATTATCCGATGAGGTCATTATTGGGCGCATAATACTTTGATCGCCACTCATAAAAGGCACAATACTTTTTGGTTCTGTATGTGGGTAATCGGGATAGCGTTCTTCCATAGTACGTTGATGTATGAACGTGTTAAGGCCTTCATCCATCCACATCCATTGGCGCTCATCTGAACTTACGATCATAGGAAACCAATTGTGGCCTACTTCGTGCACAATGGTACTGATCATTCCTGCTTTGGCATTTTTACTCATGCTACCGTTTATGGGTCGTCCACCATTGAAACTGATCATTGGGAATTCCATACCAATATTCGAGGTATTCACCGAGATACAAACAGGATAAGGATATTCAAAAACATCGTCAGAATAGACTTCGAGTGCATTTTTTACGGCTAGGGTTGAAGATTCTTTCCAAACAGGTAAGCCTTCTTTAGGGTAAAATGACATAGCCATTACCGTGTGAGTTTCTAGAGGTACGGCTTGGGCATCCCAAATAAATTTTCTTGATGATGCAAAGGCAAAATCGCGAACATTTTCAGCTCTGAATTTCCAAGTTTTAGTCTTTGTAGATTTTTCCTTTTCGTTGGCTCTTGCTTCACTGGGTGTTACAATAATTACGGGTTTGTCTACAGATTTTCTGGCTTCGGCCATGCGTTGACGTTGTGTTTTGGATAAAACATCACTTTCGTTTTGTAAATCTCCGGTTGCCGCAACTAAGTGGTCAGCGGGTACAGTTATTTCAACCTCATAATCTCCAAATTCTAATGCAAATTCACCTAATTTCTGAAATTGCTTATTCTGCCAGCCTTCAGTATCATTATAAACCGCCATGCGAGGGAACCAATGCGCAATGAGGTAAACGGTATTGTCGTCTTCTGGGAAATACTCATAACCTTCACGCGAAAGTAAATACATACTTCGGTCGGTGATGTGATAAGACCATCCTATCGAAAACGTCAAAGTGGAACCCGATTTAAGAGGTTCGTCTAAAATGACTTTCATCATGGTGTTATTCACCAAAGATTTTATAGCCTTACCATTACTGTCTTTAATATATTTAATTGTGTAACCGGCAGGGAAATCAATAGCCCTCGTTAAAAATTGCATGTGCCTCGTATTCATGGAATCGCGGACATTTCCGAAGGCATATCCAAAATCTTCGTTTTCTTTTTTATTGACGTTTTGTTCTAACTGAATCCATAAATAAGACAGATCATCTGGTGAATTGTTGTAATAAGTTATGGTCTCTTCACCTCTCAAAATATTATTCTTCTCATCGAGCTGGGCTTTTATTTTGTAATCGGCGCGTTGTTGCCAATACGCTTTCCCAGGTGCACCACTTGCACTTCGATACACGTTAGGTGGTGGTATCATATTGTCGATGGGTTCAAATTTTCCTTGATAAGGTTGATTTTGAGCGTAAAAACTGAGTGGAACTAAAATTGAAAACAGAAGAGGGAATAGTCTTTTCATGAGTTTTTTGGATTAATGAAATAAAGCTACAAGATACTATTTTAGCCATAAAATGCTATTTATTAAAACTCTAGCCACTTTTTGTTGCTTAAACCTAAAGGCTTATCTATCTTTGCAGCCGCAAAAAAGAAATGATTATCCACCCCAAATTTGGGATAAAAAATATATTAAATGAAAAATAGTAAACAAGTAACTTTTGATGTGCTCATAGAAATTCCGAAGGGAAGTAGAAATAAATATGAGTATGATTTCACCCTACATAAAATTCGTTTTGACAGAACCTTATTTTCATCTATGATGTATCCAGGTGATTATGGTTTTGTGCCTGAAACATTAGCGTTAGATGAGGATCCCTTAGATGTTTTGGTGCTTTCAACAGAACCTTCATATCCAATGGTGGTAATGGAAGTGAGACCAATCGGAGTGTTTCATATGACCGATGAGAAAGGTCCGGATGAAAAAATAATCTGTGTCCCTGTATCTGATCCGGTTTGGAGCAAGCGTTCAGATATCAGCGATCTAAATCCGCATCGATTAAAGGAGATCGAACACTTCTTTCAAGTATATAAAGACCTAGAAAAGAAAAAAGTAGATGTTGGTGGATGGGGAAATGCCGAAGAAGCTGCAAAAATCTATAAGAAATGTGTTCAGCGCTACGAAGAAAGCGAACATAAAAAGAAAAGAACATTTGTGATTTAATTCTCAAAATGTTCAACTCTAAGCAAAGGCCACTATTTATTGAATAAGTGGCTTTTTTTATCAGGTATATTTTTCTATTTTTGGCATCGTTCAAAAATTAAACTAACTAACACACAATTTATATGGAATATTTAATTAAAGGATTACCAGCTTTTGGAGTTTTAGCTTTGTTATTTGTGTTTATTAAAAGCGCATGGGTAGGCAAGCAAGACCAAGGAACCGACAAAATGAAAAGAATCGCAAAGAATATTGCGGATGGTGCAATGTCGTTCTTGAAAGCTGAGTACAAAATCTTAGCAATTTTCGTTGTTGCTGTAGCAATTCTATTATTCTTCAAAGGAAGTAACGAAGAAGGCTCAAACGGTGTGGTTGCTGTATCATTCGTAATTGGTGCTATCTGTTCAGCATTAGCAGGTTTCATCGGTATGAAGGTTGCAACTAAAGCAAATGTAAGAACAACGAGTGCTGCAAGAACATCATTAAGTAAAGCATTAGAAGTTGCCTTTGCAGGAGGGGCCGTTATGGGTCTTGGTGTAGTAGGACTTGGTGTTTTAGGTCTTAGTGGTTTGTTTATGATCTACAGTGAAATGGGCTGGGGATTAAATGAAGTATTGAATGTACTTTCAGGATTCTCACTTGGTGCATCTTCAATTGCACTTTTTGCTCGTGTAGGTGGAGGTATCTATACAAAAGCAGCAGACGTAGGAGCTGACTTAGTTGGAAAGGTTGAAGCAGGTATTCCTGAAGATCACCCGTTAAACCCAGCTACAATTGCTGATAATGTTGGTGATAATGTAGGTGACGTTGCCGGAATGGGAGCGGATTTATTTGAGTCTTATGTAGGTTCTATTATTGGTACAATGGTATTAGGTGCGTTTATTATCACTCCAGATTTCAATGGTTTAGGTGCTGTTTATTTACCGTTAGTACTTGCAGCTGTAGGTATAGTAATGTCAATTATCGGTACGTTCTTCGTAAGAGTGAAAGATGGTGGTAACCCACAAACAGCTTTAAACATTGGTGAATTTGGTTCAGCAGGTTTAATGCTAGTGGCGTCTTACTTTATTATTAATGCATTAATTCCTGAATCAGTTGAAGGTTTACCTAGCGGTGCAACAGGTGTATTCATTGCAGTTATCGCCGGACTTATTGCCGGATTAGCTGTTGGTAAAGTAACCGAGTATTATACAGGAACAGGTACAAAGCCTGTAACGTCTATCGTTAAGCAATCAGACACAGGAGCTGCAACCACAATTATTGCTGGTTTAGGTGTAGGTATGATGTCTACAATGATTCCGATCATTTTAATTGCGGCTGCAATTTTAGTATCGCATCACTTCGCTGGATTATATGGTATTGCAATCGCTGCTGTTGGTATGCTTGCAAATACAGGTATTCAATTAGCTGTAGATGCATACGGACCGATTTCTGATAACGCTGGTGGTATTGCTGAAATGGCTGAGTTACCAAGTGAAGTACGTGAGCGTACGGATAAGTTAGATGCTGTTGGTAATACAACCGCTGCTATTGGTAAAGGATTCGCTATTGCATCAGCTGCCTTAACAGCTTTAGCATTATTTGCAGCCTTCATGAAAACTGCTGGTGTAACGGCTATCGATGTTTCTAAGCCAACCGTAATGGCAGGTTTATTAGTAGGAGGTATGTTACCATTTGTTTTCTCAGCATTGTCAATGAATGCTGTAGGACGTGCGGCTATGGCAATGATCGAAGAAGTAAGACGTCAGTTTAGAGATATTCCAAAATTAAAAGCTGCATTAGAGGTAATGAGAGCTGTTGATTCTGATATGTCTAAAGCGACCGAGGCCCAAAGAAAAACATTTGATGAAGCTGATGGTGTAGCTGAGTACGATAAGTGTGTTGCTATTTCTACTACAGCTTCAATTAAGGAGATGGTATTACCAGGTCTATTAGCAATTGCAGTACCAGTTGCAGTTGGTTTCTTAGGTAATGCTGAGATGCTTGGTGGTCTTTTAGCAGGTGTAACTACTTGTGGTGTGTTAATGGCAATATTCCAATCTAACGCAGGAGGTGCATGGGACAACGCTAAAAAGATGATAGAAGAGCAAGGTCGTAAAGGAACAGATGCTCACAAAGCGGCGGTTGTTGGTGATACAGTTGGAGATCCATTTAAAGATACTTCAGGTCCTTCATTAAATATCCTTTTAAAGTTAATGTCTGTAGTTGCATTAGTAATCGCTCCTAGTATCGCTATGACTTCTGAAGGATTAGCTAATTATACTTCAGAAGAAGAAATTACTAAGGAGATCGTAATGGCTGATGATACTAACGTTACTGCAACGATTGAATATACTAAAGTAGTTAATGGTGAAGAAGTTTCTGAAACTAAAACTTTCACTGGTACTGAAGCTGAAGTTGAAAAAGAACTAAAAGCGTTTGAAGCTGGTTTGAAAAACGATTCAGTTGAAGTTGAAAAGATTATTGAAGAAATCGACGTTAAGAAAAACTAACGCATTCAAATAAAATCTCATTAAAAAGCACCTTATTTAAAGGTGCTTTTTATTTTTATACCATGTTTAAGAAAGATCCGCTTCAAATTATTCCTTTCGATTCTTACGGAACTTTTTCAAAATTATTTTTGAAAGGGAGAGCATTAGAAGATGAAAGTATTGATCTCAATAAGAAAAGTGGGGTTCAATTATTTATCAATTCCTGGAAGCGATTTGAAACCGATGAGGTTAGAAACACACCATTAACGATTAAGTTACCCAATAACGAACGGATCGAATTTCAAACGGATACTGAAGGGTATTATATAGCAGAACATGATATAGATAATCTGGAAGGCTTTGTCTCCGATGAAGGCTGGCTCGATTATGAAGTGTCATTTGCAACATCGCACAAGACTAAAATTCAAAACGGCAATAAGTTTCATGGACGAATGCTGATACCGAACGTTAATTCAGCCTACGGTGTTGTTAGCGATATCGATGATACCATTCTGTTTACGGGTGTAACTTCAAAATTAAAATGGCGCGTTATCATAAATACACTCTTCAAAACACCTCATAAACGGAAAGCACTTGAAGGTGCAGCCGATTTTTATGAATTATTACATAAAGGAAAATCTGGTATGGATCAAAACCCAATTTTCTATGTGAGTAATAGTCCTTGGAATTTGTATCGCTATTTAGACATGTTTTTGACGGTAAATAAATTTCCGGCCGGACCAATTTTATTGAGAGATATTAGAATGCCGTATGACAAAACACCGAGGCCCGAGTTGGCTCATAAGTATAACGAAATCTATAATATTCTCAATACTTATCCCAGCCTAAATTTCATTCTCATTGGAGATTGTGGAGAGAAAGATGCACACATTTACAGGGATGTGGTTGAAAAGTTTCCCAATAGAATTCTAGCTATTTATCTGAGGGCGGTGAAGCACACAAGGCGTATGAGTCGAATCGTAAAACTCTTTGAAGATTATAATGAAGTTCCGGTACTGATCGTTAATTCGGGTGAGGAAGCTTTAGAGCATGCCAGAAGTTTTCAATTCATTAAGTAAAGAGAAGCTTGGATTTAAAACAACCCGTGAATTTCTGCATCAATCTTATTGATAATACCACCTAAGTCTTCAGGATTGGCCACAAAATCGAGATCATCTACATCAATGATCAACAGTTTACCTTTATTATACTTAGTGATCCAGGCTTCGTAGCGTTCGTTCAAACGGCTTAAATAATCAATACTAATAGTGTTTTCGTAATCGCGCCCACGTTTGTGAATTTGAGCCACTAAATTAGGAATAGAACTACGCAGATATATGAGAAGGTCTGGACCTTTTACAAAGGATTCCATAAGCTCAAAAAGTGATGAATAATTCTCAAAATCGCGATTGGTCATTAAACCCATGGCGTGCAAGTTGGGTGCAAAAATATGAGCGTCTTCATAAATGGTACGGTCTTGAATAATGTCCTTACCACTATTCTGAATTTGATTGATCTGGCGGAATCTGCTATTCAAAAAATATACCTGAAGATTGAAGCTCCAACGTTCCATCTGATTATAAAAATCATCTAAATAAGGGTTGTCGACAACGTCCTCTAGTTGGGCTTCCCATTTATAGTGTTTCGCTAATAATTTGGTCAAAGTGGTCTTACCTGCTCCTATATTTCCTGCAACAGCAACATGCATAATCTATTCAAGTTTAAGTTGGTATTGACGTAGAATTTCGTCGTGGTAAATATACAAGGTTTCATTGGTTACCAAAAACTGACTTATTAACAAATTTGATCCTGTAATGGGTTTAATTTCTTCTGTATTTTTTGAAAGAATATCGAAGCCATCAGCTTTTTTAAGCACCAAATGTGCCTTGCTAAATGCCATACGTTCATAGCCTTCATTTGGGTGTTTAGCAATTAAACTTCCGAAGTAATTATAGACATAGAGATAGTTTTCGGTAAGCATGTAGCAATTGTTGTAATCGCTCTTTAGGTCTAAGATCTCAGATTGGATGGGTACGGTTTTAAGCCTCACATTGTTAGACTTATAATCAAACAATTCGAGTTGTTGCAGATCTTGGTTGAAGATCCAAAGCGTATTGTCAAAACCTGTTGAAACGAAGCTTACGTTTTTGTACGGTTGTGTTGTATTGAAATCTATTTTAAACACTTCTGCCAAACGATTATCTAATATCACAACCGTATTAAAATCTTGGTAGAAAAGGTTGATCTTTAATGGGTTGAAGGCGTTGGCCGTTGTGATTTCACTTAACTGAAAGTTGGTATATGTTATGGTTGTGTCTTTTGTTTTTTTGTTGAAGGTATTATCGTCAGTCGAATAATACAGAGTGCCAAAGGTGTCAACCCCAAAAATAGATTTGGCATCAAGTTTCATAGAATCTTTCAATTGCAATTGTACCTCCTGCTGCGCGAAGACCGAAAAACTTATCAGGAAAAAGAAACCAACTAATTTATTCATAGGAAACAGAAAAATACAAAAATTGCACCATTCTATAACTCAAAATAAACTGTATTTAGTGTGAAGTGCTTTAAACCGTCAGTTTATAGCCATAGCCGCGCACGTTGATAATCTGAATATTCTCATCGTGCTTAAGTTTTTTTCTAAGCTTAGTGATAAAAACATCCATACTTCTGGCCGAGAAAAAGTCGTCGGTGCCCCAAAGCTTATTCAAAATTAATGAGCGATCTAGTACCTGATTCTTATTTTTTATCAAATGAAATAATAAGTGCGCTTCTCGGTGGGTAAGCTGAACGGCTTCTTCCTCTTGAAATTGCAACTGTTGCTTCGGAAAGTCGAAAGTGTAATCTCCAATGCTTAGAACTTTAGACGATTTCTGAACCTTAGTTCTGTTTAAAAGATTATGAATTCTTACGATTAATTCTTCCATACTGAAAGGCTTTTTCAGATAGTCATTGCCACCAATTGAAAAGCCTTCAACTACATCTGAAGTTTGAGATTTTGCCGTTAAAAAAATGATAGGAATGGCATCATCTATAGCTCTTATCTCTTTTGCCAACGTGAAACCATCCTTCTTTGGCATCATCACGTCCAAGACTAAAATTTCTGGTTGGTCTGTACGGTATTTTTCAAGCGCTTTTTCGCCGTTTTCACATAAGATCACTTCAAAATTTCTGGTTTCGAGACTTTCCTTAATTATTTGACCTAAGGCTGCTTCATCTTCAGCAAGAAGTAATTTTACGGTTTCAGTCATTTGGAAGTGAGATTTTAAATGTGGTTAAATTTTTAGCAAGGTTAAGATCAATAAAACCACCATGTTTATCGATAATGGTTTTGGTGTAGTATAAACCAATTCCGAAGCCTTTTACATCGTGGGTATTACCTTTCGGAACACGATAGAATTTTTCAAAGATTCGATCTTTATTGGCTTTCGAAAGTGTATTACCACTATCGGAAATTAATATTTCAAAATTATTCTGTTTCGGAATTAGATCCACAGAAATGATAGATCCTCCATATTTAATGGCGTTGTCCAAGATGTTGTTTAGCGCATTTTCAAAATGAAATAAATCTACTTTTGCTTCAAGATTTTCAACCTTTAGACTTACATGAAATTCCTTTTCAGGATGTTGCATTTTATAGCGATGCGTAAGGTCGGTTAGAAGGGCTACAACATCAACCGATTCTTTATTTAATTCTAAACTGTCACTATCTAGAGTGGCGGTCTCCAATAGTTTTTCGACCATAATGTTTAGTTTCCCAAGTTGTTCAGAAGACATATTGATATATTTTTTGGTCTTCTCCTTGTCGTCTATACCATTAAAATTGCTTATGCTTTCTAATGCCACACCAATAGTTGCAATAGGTGTTTTAAACTCGTGAGTAATGTTACTTATTAAATCGTTCTTTACCTCGGCCAGTTGTTTCTGATGTTTAATGATCCTAAGTAAATAGAACAGGCAACTAATAACAGCCAGCACTAATACAGTTGATATTAAAATACCGCTTAAACTTCGTTTTAAAACTGTGGCAGTTTCATTTGTAAAATCGATCTTTAAAGTGCTCCCGTTGGGTAAAAAGGTTGACTTTGAAGTAGCACTTAATTCATACTTCACATTTGGTTCTGATGCGGTGAATGAAGAATCGCGCGCTTTAGAAAATCTGGTTGGGCTAATAGGTTCATAAAAGGTTAGCTGGTGCTTTAAATCGATATTTTTTCTGTTGAGTTCGTCATTAAACATACTATCAACAACCGCCATATCTAATGAATCATTACTTATTGAAATAAAGACTTTTGAAGTCAGCATTGAAATGTTTTTTAGATCAATACTGTCATTAAGTTTTAGCTGATCGATCTGAATTTTGAAAGAATCAGAACTGATTGGATTATGATTCTGCCGGTAATCGAGCATCATCGAATCGGCTTTTTTACCCCTAAAAACAGTCATGCCATCTAATCCTTCAAGATCTAATGAGTCTAGATTGCTAAACTCTTCAGTAGTTTTATCAATTTTCTCAAGGAATTTTGCTAATTCACTATCTTCTCCAAGTGCATCGAGTTGACTGTCGCCTAACAATGAAATACCCAATGTTGTGCGTTCTGCTAAATCTGCATAATAATCATCCACAGCTTTATCCAAACTAACTTGAACGTCATTAATAAGTTGTTGCTTATTTGTTTGATAGTTCTTGTAATTCCAAAATACCTGAATGCCAATTGTTACTATAATAACTGAAACAATTGTATATAGGATCCACTTATATCGTTTATCATTCATACGTCAAAAGTAAATGTTAAAAACTAGTTTAACGAATCGGTTAACACACGTTAACACTAGTTAACTCAAAAGACAAAAATGGGTGCAGATATTTGTGATGTATTAATCTTAAAAATATAAAAAACATGAAAAATTTAATTACAAGCTTAGCACTTTTAGTCACTGTTTTAGGTTTTAGCCAATCAAAATCAATAAACGGTATCGTTGATACCCAGCAACCTAAGTTAGATGATATCAGTGTAAGTGTCACTGTAGATTCTGCTGAAGATATTGAGTCCACCTTCCAGGTTGCTGATATTAGAGAGTTATTAGACGCAACAGGAAATAACGAAACCATTAAATTTGAGCTGGTTTGTAATGGTAGAACAATGTCTAATGGCGAAAAGGCTCATGTCTCCTACAAAGTTGAAGGAAATTCAGATCAGCCAGAAGCATTTTTGAAAAGTGTAGAAAAAATTAGAACTTCAGCAATTAAATATTACAATAATAAAAACTAAATATCAATCAAATGACAACAATTGTTAGAGTTATAGTTTTGGCAATAACAGTGGTGTTCTCCACTGTTAGTGCTCAAGACTTTCAAGGAGTGGCGACTTACAAAACGCAACGTCAATTAGACATTAAGATGGATAGCACTCAGATGGATTCTGATATGCAGAAACAGATGATAGAAATGATGAAGAAGCAGTTTCAAAAGACATTTCTATTACATTTTAATAAGGAAGAATCTACGTATAAGCAAGATGAAGAACTCGATCAACCGACAGTCGGTATGGGAGGTAATATTCAAATCGTTTCTATCGGTGGAGGCGGAGGTTCTGATGTATTGTACAAGAATACTAAGGAGCAACGCTATGCCGATCAGGTAGATACGTATGGGAAGATATTTCTTGTGAAGGACGATATAGAAACTTTGGATTGGAAACTAGAATCTGAATCAAAATTCATTGGAGAATATCAATGCTATAAGGCAACCTATACTAAAATGGTTGAAAAACCTAGAGTACGATTTAATTCAGATGAAGACGCGGAAGAAGAAGAGGAAAGCGAGCCGGAAATGGAAGAACGCACAGTAACCGCTTGGTACACACCTCAAATTCCTGTAAATAATGGTCCGAGTAATTATCAAGGTCTGCCGGGATTAATTTTGGAAGTACATGATGGTGAATTGACCATTATCTGTAGCAAAATTGTTCTGAATCCGAAAGACAAGGTTGAGATCAAAGAACCTGAGAAGGGTAAAGTAGTAGATCAGGCAACCTATGAGGAAATTATGGAAAAGAAGGCCAAGGAAATGATGGAGCGCTATCGACCTAAAAAAGGTGAGAGAAATGACGGAAATAGCTTCAGTATAACAATCGGAGGATAGTTCTAGCCATAGGCAACACTGTTAATTTTATGATAAACAAACTAATATTGTTTAATGTTTGAATATATTTGTTAAACAAAAACAACCAATTTAACAGTTTTTTTATCATGAAATCAATTCTAATTAAATCGAGCTTTCTCTTACTTCTTGTATTATTCTCAGTAAAAGTTAATGATGCAAATTTGTCTAATACTACAGCCAAGTCTGATGATTTTCAAGGTCAGGCTTACTATGTATCGAAATCAAAAATGGAATTAGGGAGATGGGGTGCACGACTTAGTGAAGCCCAGAAGAAGCAAGTTGAAGCGCGACTCAAAAATAGGTTAGAAAAGGAATATATTCTGACCTTCAATAAAGAAGAAGCACTTTTTTATGAGGACGAAAAGTTAGATGCGATGACAGGTGCTACGGATTCTTGGGGTAAAAACTTTGCGCCAGGACGCCAGTATAAAAATGTAAAGACGAATACGCAGATTCAAAGCCAAGAGTTTTATGGTAAGAAGTTTTTAGTAAAAGATAAACTTCAAGATATAAATTGGGTTCTTGGAAAAGAAACAAAGCAAATTGGTAATTACATGTGCTTTAAAGCAACGGCGTCAATCCCTTCTAATGATTTAGCATGGTATGATTTTTCTTGGAGCAGATTAAGCAACAACAATACGCAAGCTGAGAAAGAAAATGATTCAACTGCTACAAAAACAGAAGAGCCAGAAGTTGACGTTGCAATGACAGAAGTTGAAGCATGGTACTCACCACAAATACCAGTCGGACACGGACCATTAGAATATTGGGGTCTTCCTGGATTGATCTTAGAAGTTAATGCTGGTAACACAACTATGCTCTGTACTAAGATCGTTATGAATCCGAAGGAAAAATTAGAAATTGAAGCTCCTGATAAAGGTAAAGAAGTGACGAAGTCAGAATACCAAGAAACGATTGTTGAAAAAATGAAAGAATTTAGAAACAATCGCATGGGTAGAAGACGTAGCTAAGAATTAACAGAAGTTTAACGAAAGTGAAATAAACCATTAGTAAATAGAATAGTCTATAGTTTTAGGTTGTCACAGACAACTCGTCAATGTAACTTTTTTTTAAGAAAGTCTTAAAATTATAAACTTACATTTGCTAATCAACTTTAAACTTTTAACATGAAAAAGCCACTTTCACTTCTCACAGCAATCTTATTGTTTGCTGTTTGTTCACTGTCTTTTGCACAACAAGATTTCCAGGGTAAAGCCTACTATATGTCTAAGACCTCCATGGATCTAGACCAATGGTCGGGTGGACGCGAGTTAAGTCCTGAGCAAAAGAAACGTATTGAGGAACGAATGAAAAGTTTCCTTGAGAAAGAATACATTTTAACCTTCAATAAAGAAGAATCCATTTACAAAGAAGACGAACGATTAGAAGCACCTGGCTCTGGAAGAGGTTGGGGAAACTGGTCGAGTAGTTTTACTGGTGGCCCAAAATATAAAAATGTGAAGTCCAAGGAATTGCTTCAAGACCAAGAGTTTTTCGGAAAGCAATTTCTAATAAAAGACGAATTGAAAGGTCTCGAATGGAAGATGGGAACCGAAACAAAACAAATTGGTAACTATACATGTTTCAAGGCTACAGCAACTAGAACAGTAGATAAATTCGACTGGAGGAGTATGCGCCCAAGACGTGACAGAAATTCTGACGAAAAGAAAGAAGGTGAAAAGGCTAGCGATTCTACAAAAACAGACAGTGATGATCCTATGAGTGAAGTGGAGGTGCCAAAAACAATAGAAGTTGTTGCATGGTACACACCACAGATTCCAATTAACCAAGGTCCAGACGACTACTGGGGATTACCTGGTTTAATCTTAGAAGTAAGTGCAGACAGAACCACGATACTATGCACTAAAATTGTAATGAATCCCGAAGAAAAAGAAGAAATTGAAAAACCAGAAAAAGGGGATGAAGTTACGCAATCGGAATACAACGAAATTATAACCAAGAAAATGCAAGAAATGCGGGAGATGTACGGTGGTCGTGGCCGTGGTGGAAGAAGAAACTAAAAAATCAAACACAATCAAATAATGAAAAAAGCTTTATTGCTGCTATGTTTAGTGGTGGCCGGTAGTACCTTTGCCCAAGTTAGAATGCAAGGTGTCGTTAAAGACAGTATTGGTACGCCATTAGAATTAGCAAACGTTATAGCTATTAACCAGGATACTAATGCGTTAGAATCATACGCGGTTACTAATGACAAAGGGAAATACGTTTTATCTCTCGGTAAAAACGGTAAGTACAAAATTCAGGTTAGTTATATAGGTTATAAAACCTTTGAAGAGATTATTTCTACCACGGGAACGGGGATAACGAAAGACTTCAAATTAGTACCTGACAATTCACTAGATGCGGTAGAATTGACCTATGAAATGCCAGTAACCATTAAAGGTGATACATTGATCTACAATGCAGATTCCTTCAAAAATGGTTCTGAACGTAAGCTTGAAGACGTCTTAGAAAAATTACCTGGAGTAGAAATCAATGAAGATGGACAGATAGAAGTTGAAGGTAAAACCGTTTCTAAAATTATGGTGGAAGGTAAAGACTTCTTCGATGGCGATACCAAATTAGCTACAAAGAATATCCCTTCAAACGCCGTGGACAAAGTTCAGGTTTTAAGAAACTATGCTGAAGTAGGCCAGTTAAGTGGTGTAACTAATAATCAGGATAACGTGGCGATCAATATCAAACTAAAAGAAGGAAAAAAGAACTTCTGGTTTGGCGATGTTACGGCAGGTGCAGGTACAGCACCATCACCTAATGACGAGCTTTATCTGGTTCAACCTAAATTATTTTACTACAGTCCGAAATATAGTATCAATATTATCGGTGATATGAATAATATTGGTGAAGTAGCTTTAACAAATAGAGACCTTAGAGGTTTTGGTGGTGGATTTAGACTGCCAAGTAGAACCAGTGGAACAAATATTAATTTAGGTAATAATGGCTTGGGCGGTCTTACGAGTATTGCCAATGCGCAAGAAGTAATTACCAAATTAGGGTCTGCTAATTTCAGTTATTCACCTAATAAGGCCTTAGATATTAGTGGATTCTTAATTTACAATAGCAGTAGATTAAGAACACGAGAAGAAAGTTTTATTGATTACATCGAAGTTGAAGACGATCCGAGTACACCAATAGACGAATCAGCCAGTTTGCCACCAGATGAAGCTACTGTTTCTACTGGTAGAGAAGCATCAAATCAGTTTATTTCTAAACTAAGTGCATCCTACAAGCCGAATGTTAACAATCAGCTTGATTATGACATTCTAGCACGAGTTTCAGATGATGAAGAACGACAAGACCTTGTGTCTTCTATTGTAGGTGCTACGAATCAGTTAGATCAGGTGAACCCGTATAGTATCAATCAAAATCTGAATTATTACTACACGCTCGATGAAAACAACATTTTTGCATTCGAAGCCCAACATCTTTTACGTGACGAGGATCCTTTTTATAATGCTATTTTAGGAAATGATCCTGATCCGAATAACGTGGATGCTTTTGATCCTACAGCAGCTGGTTTAGGATTAGATTTAGATCAGTTTAATTACGATATAAGTCAAGAAAGACGTGTTAAAACCAATCAGTTAGATGCGAAACTAGATTATTATAACATTTTGAATGCTAAGAGTAATATCAATCTTACGCTAGGAACGATATTGAGTAAACAGAACTTCAATTCTAATATTTTTCAGTTTTTAGATGATGGTACACGTTTGGATCCAACACCAATCATTACAGATTTAGATGGTAATCCATTATCAGCATCAAATGATGATGTGGAGTACAGATTTGGAGATGTGTACTTGGGGGTTCACTACCGTTTCAAAACGGGTAAGTTTACCTTCACGCCTGGAGTTTCTTTCCATGCGTACAGCAATCAAAATACGCAAGGGACTGATACTTTTAAAGACAACTTCTTTGATATTTTACCAGACTTTGAAGCGCGTATTCAATTCAAAAAGAGTGAAAGTCTTCAGTTTAATTATCGTATGACCAATACATTTACTGATGTGACCAATATTGCGGAAGGTTTGGTTTTAAATAATTTCAATAATATACAGTTTGGTAATGCCGAATTGCAAAATGCACTATCTCACAACTTGAGTTTAGCGTATAATAGTTTTAATCTGTTTAATTACACCAACGTATTTGCAATTGTAAACTACAGTAAAAACATTGATCAGATTAGACCATTGACTAATTTTGAAAGTGTTATTAGAACTAATACGTTCTTCAATTCGAACTTTGCAGATGAGAACTTATTTGTAACAGGTAGAGTTCAGAGAACATTCGGAAAGATTAGAGCAACGTTAAGAACAACCTTCAACTACAGTAAGTTTAACTTATTCGTTCAGGGTGAGCGTTCAATTAATGAAACTTTTTCTCAAACTTATGCTCCAGAGATTCGTACGAATTTTAGAGAGGCGCCAAATGTAAGATTGAGATATTCACACAGAATTAATAATAACGATCAAGGAACGAACTCTACGCGATTCGTAACACGTACACCTTCGATCCGATTTGATGCTTACATCTGGAATTCTTTAACCTTCATTACAGATTTCCGATATACAGAGCAAGATGATGGTGATCAGGTGCAATCGTTTAAAACCTGGGATGCTTCTCTGCGTTACAGAAAAGATAGAGATGCTAAATGGGAATATCAGTTAAGAGCTACTAACTTGTTAGATATCGATTCTAATATTAGTAACGGTGCTGGTAATATTTCGGTTTTCAGTTCAGAGACCTTTATACAACCAAGATTTATAACCTTTAGGTTAACATACACTTTATAAATAAAAAAACCTCCAGCACTCAGACAAGACTGAGTGACTGGAGGCTTTCCCCTAACATGATTTATTGTTTTAGTTGTCTCTTAATACATGAACAACACCAGTGATGGTGTGTGGGTTGCCATCATAATCTTCATAGCTTCCACTAAAGTTCACGTCTATATACTCACCTACATTTCCTAGGGCAGTAAGGTTGTAGATAATGGAATTATTGTTTCCTGATACGTTGATACATTCGCCGATAAAGAATCCGGTACCATCTTCTTCATTAGTAAATTCATAATTGTCGTAAGATCCTAATAAGTTCATAGCATCTAAGACACCAAACATATAGAAACAGTTTTCCTGATCGTTATTACTTGCGAAAATATCAATTGACGGACCGCCCCATTGGCCTTGGCCTTCAGCATAAAAATTCGCATTAATATTATCGAAAATTAATACACTTTCGTTATCATCAATAGTGTATTCAATAAACTCAGCGATAGCATTACATGCGCTGATTGTACCTACGTTTGTTTCAGGTGTGGTAAAGGTATAGGAAATTTCACCTGTAGTTTGAATATTAGTATAATCACTTCCATTTATCGTGAAGGTGTTATCTTCATCACATCGAATGAGACTAATTTCAAAAGTACCGTCACTCACCGCATCAATAAAAGTTTGGTTGCCGTAAGTCAATTGTACATAACCGTCTGAAACTGGGTCTCCGTTACAAGTATTGAATGTTCCCGTTACCGTTTCTGTGATGGTATCTGGTGTACTGTTAATAGTAATTTGCACGAAGGAATCTTCAGTAAATGGCCCGACAGTTTGTCCATAAAGTGGATCCGTTCCGCAGATATTATAACTGTAAACATTAAGTTCTAAAACTTCGTTACTCGGTACATAACCACATACTTCGCCATTTTCATTTGTATAACCGTAGGTAGTTCCGAAGGTAGCACTAGTGATCGAAACTTGTAAATTTCCTAAGGGCTCATTATTATCATCTGTTGTGGTAACACAAAGTACAATGGCTTCAGCAGGAATATCACAATTCCAGAATGAAAAATGAGAAACTGTTCCAACATACATGTTACCTTGTAGTGTTGCTACACCTTCTTCAACCCAATAACCACGGGCTTCATCAAAATACCATAACGGAATTGTAGCCGGTGCGTTAGGAATTAAACTTGCATCCACAGGAACCATTATTTCAGAAGTTGAACCTTCGGCTAGATTTAAATCTTCACCTGCGGTACCTCGTAGCTCTATGGCTAACATACCTAAAGTTTGTAGCATACGCTCAGCGCCATCTTCGTTTTGTGCATAAAGCATCCCAGGCATTTGAAGTGCCATGTCTTCGTCGGTTGGGTCTAGGTGATGCATAATTACATCTACAGAGCCATCATAACTTGTTCCGTCTTCCTTGATGAAGTTTCCATCGAAGCTCACAGAACTTCCGTCGTTACCTGTTACAGTGCTAGAAGCACCGCTGTTTACAGTTCCGGTAATGGTGGCTTCAAGCATCATAATAGTGACCTTGTTGGTTCCTTCGGCTGGCACCACACTTCGTGAAGCGTGAATATATCCAGTTTTCTCAGCTTTTATGTAGCCAAATCGTTCATTGAGTGTTGCATTATTAATAATGAAAACACCATTATTATCTGTTGTTGCGGTTTGGTTTCCAATGGTGATGGTTACACCTGAAATTGGGAGCTTGTTGATGTCAATTACGTTTCCGATGACATCTCTTGAAATTTGATTTCCGAAGTACTCAGAAAATGTATCCGGAATGTCTTCTTGTTGTTGATCATTTGGAATAACGCCGTCGTCTTCCTGACAGGAGGTCATTACCAAAAGTGAAAGTAAAAGGATTAAAATAAGATTTGGGTAGTTCTTAATTCTTTTCATAGTTTGAAGATTTAGTTTTAATTAAGCTGTTATTAGCTATCTGAACATAAAACATTTCAAACTGAAAAATTCCTACCTCTAGGTCTAACAATAAAAAAACTCTAATCAAATCTGATTAGAGTTTTAAATTTTGAGATAATATATTTATTAAATATCAAATGCTGCTTTGACCTTATCTACATAGTCTAATTTTTCCCAAGTAAATAGCTCTACGTCGATTGTTTTAGAATCCCCATTAGGCTGTTCAAAGGTTTTAGAAACTACTTCGTTTTGTCTGCCCATATGCCCATATGCGGCTGTTTCACTATATATAGGTTGACGTAATTTTAAACGACTTTCGATTGCTGCAGGTCGCATATCAAAAACTTCTGAGACTTTTTCTGCAATCTCTCCATCGGTAATATTGAATGGGCATGTTCCATAGGTGTCTATAAAGATTCCCATAGGTTCTACTACGCCAATTGCATAAGATACCTGTACCAAAATTTCCTCACAAAGGCCAGCGGCAACAAGATTTTTTGCAATATGCCTAGTAGCATAAGCTGCACTACGGTCTACCTTACTTGGATCTTTCCCAGAGAATGCTCCACCACCGTGAGCGCCTTTTCCACCATAAGTATCTACAATGATCTTTCGTCCTGTGAGCCCAGTATCGCCGTGAGGACCGCCAATAACAAATTTTCCGGTAGGATTAATATGATAGGTAATATCTTCAGTAAATAATGGCTTAATATGTTCTGGAACTTTGGCCACTACACGCGGAATTAAAATTTCTATGATGTCTTTTCTGATTTTGTCTAACATAGCTTCATCAGAATCAAAGTCATCATGTTGTGTCGATACCACAATGGCATCAATACGCTGAGGTGTATTGTCATCACTATACTCAATTGTAACCTGACTTTTAGAATCTGGCCTTAAGTAAGTAATGTCCTTATTTTCTCGTCGTAAAGCAGCTAATTCTTTTAAGATAAGATGTGAAATATCTAGTGCTAACGGCATATAGTTGTCCGTTTCATTAGTGGCATAACCAAACATCATACCTTGATCACCAGCACCTTGTTCTTCTTTCGAAGCTCTGTCCACACCGCGATTAATGTCTTCAGATTGTTCGTGTATTGCTGAGAATACACCACAAGAATTACCGTCAAACATATACTCTCCTTTGGTGTAACCAATCTTGTTGATGGTATCTCTTGCTATTTTCTGAACATCTAAATAGGTATTAGATTTCACCTCGCCAGCCAAAACTACTTGACCAGTAGTAACCAACGTTTCGCAAGCCACTTTAGATTCTGGATCAAAGGCTAAAAAATTATCAATTAAGGCATCACTAATCTGATCTGCAACTTTATCTGGATGCCCCTCAGAAACACTTTCAGACGTAAATAAATATGGCATAAATCCTGTATTTTATAATTTAATTTGAAAGATTGCTGAGTCGCTAGAGAAGTTAATTACTTACTGCTTTAGCATTTTTTTATAAGGTTGCAATCAGACAAATTTTTCCTTGTTAAAACGAAGGCAAAAGTAGAAAATTTAATTGAAATGCATATCAATTTTAGATTTTTATGAATAAATTAGGTTTTTAGGTCTTTGTATTAGATATTTGTCAGCCTAAAGTTCAGTTTATTTATTGAAATGTTATCAAGAAAGGTGGAGGGAATAGACCCTTTGATACCTTGGCAACCCTTATACGTAAGAAGGTGCTAAATTCTACTGTTTTTACAGAACAGATAACGGAAACTAAATCTTCATTTTCCTGATAACAAACATTAAACATATCAGGAATGCCAAATAACATATCAACAGAATTACAAAAACGAATCCTTGTGCTCGACGGTGCAATGGGTACAATGTTACAAGCTTATAATTTTACCGAAGCTGATTTTCGAGGTGAGCGGTTTAAAGATTATCCAACCCCATTAAAAGGGAATAATGACCTGCTCTCAATAACGCAACCTCAAGCTATCGCTGAAGTACATGCCAAATATTTTGAAGCAGGTGCCGATATTGTAGAAACGAATACATTTTCAGGTACTACAATTGCAATGGCCGATTACAATATGGAGGATTTGGTTTATGAACTGAACTTTGAATCTGCAAAAATTGCACGCCAGGTGGCTGATGAATTTACTGCAAAGAATCCTGAAAAACCACGATTTGTAGCGGGTAGTATAGGCCCAACTAACAGAACAGCAAGTCTGTCGCCAGATGTGAATAGACCAGAATATAGAGCTATTACATTTAACGAATTACGAATAGCTTACAAGCAACAGGTTGAGGCGCTGATTGATGGTGGAGCTGATGTATTATTGGTTGAAACTGTTTTCGATACACTTAATGCTAAAGCCGCATTATTTGCTATTGAGGAAGTAAAAGAAGAACGTCAAATAGATATTCCAATAATGGTATCTGGTACAATTACTGACGCTTCTGGAAGAACATTGTCTGGACAAACAGTTGAAGCTTTTCTCACTTCAATTTCGCATATTCCACTAATGAGTGTAGGTTTTAATTGTGCCTTAGGTGCTAAACAATTGAAGCCATACTTACAGCGACTTTCTAACGAAACAGAATTTTACACATCGGCTCATCCCAATGCAGGATTACCAAATGCTTTTGGAGAATATGATGAAAGTCCTGAGGAAATGCAAGCCCATATTGAAGGGTATCTCAAAGATGGTTTGGTAAACATCATAGGCGGATGCTGTGGTACGACACCAGACCATATTAAAGCGATTGCAGATGCTGCCCAAAAATACCAACCAAGATTAATTCAAGAAATTGCCTAATGCCAGAAGTTGATTGTAAGAAATATTTAACCCTTTCGGGACTAGAACCTCTTGTTGTTACACCCGAGAGCAATTTTATAAATGTAGGTGAACGAACTAACGTTACCGGATCGCGAAAGTTTCTTCGACTGATAAAAGAAGAAAAATTCAATGAAGCTTTAGATGTGGCTAGAGATCAGGTCGAAGGAGGAGCACAAATCTTGGATGTGAATATGGATGAAGGAATGCTTGATGGTGTTGAAGCCATGACGACCTTCCTAAATCTTATCGCCTCAGAGCCAGATATTGCGCGTATTCCTATAATGATAGATAGTTCTAAATGGGAAATCATAGAAGCAGGTCTTCAAGTGGTTCAAGGGAAATGTGTGGTTAATTCCATTAGTCTCAAAGAAGGGGAGGAAGAATTTAAGCGTCAGGCAAAATTAATTAAGCGTTATGGCGCCGCTGTTATCGTCATGGCCTTTGATGAAAAAGGTCAGGCAGATAATTACGAACGCAGAATTGAAATATGCGAGCGTTCTTACAATATTTTGGTGAATGAGGTGAAATTTGCACCTCAGGATATCATTTTTGATCCTAATATATTTCCTGTAGCAACAGGAATGGATGAGCACAGAAGAAATGCACTCGATTTCTTCGAAGCTACTAAATGGATTCGCGAAAACTTGCCATATGCCAATGTATCAGGTGGTGTGAGTAATGTTTCATTTTCCTTCCGTGGGAATAATGTTGTACGTGAGGCTATGCATTCGTCCTTCTTATTTCATGCCATAAAAAATGGAATGAATTTAGGTATCGTTAATCCAACTATGCTTGAAGTCTATGATGAAATCGATAAGGAACTCCTAGAGCATGTTGAGGATGTGTTATTTGACAGACGCGATGATGCTACCGAGCGCTTATTAGATTTTGCAGAATCCGTAAAGGGTCAGAAAAAAACACAAGAAACAGCCACTCTCGAATGGCGAAATCAGCCGCTTCAAGACCGAATAACTCATGCCTTAGTTAAGGGTATTGATGCATTTATTAACGAAGATGTTGAAGAAGCAAGGTTGCAAGCTACCAAACCAATTGAAGTCATTGAAGGACCATTGATGATTGGTATGAACGTTGTAGGCGATCTATTTGGAAGTGGTAAGATGTTTCTTCCTCAGGTGGTGAAGTCTGCTCGAGTGATGAAAAAAGCAGTCGCCTATTTGCAACCCTTTATTGAGGCCGAAAAAGATGGTAAGCAAGCCTTTGCTGGTAAGATATTAATGGCAACTGTTAAAGGTGATGTTCACGACATAGGTAAAAATATTGTAAGTGTCGTTTTAGGTTGTAACAACTATGAAATTGTTGATCTGGGTGTGATGGTACCACCCGAAAAGATCATAGAAACTGCTAAGGCAGAAAATGTAGATATTATTGGCTTAAGCGGACTCATAACGCCTTCATTAGATGAAATGGTGTACGTGTCTAAAGCCATGGAAAAAGAAAACTTAAATATTCCTCTTATTATTGGTGGGGCAACAACATCGAGAGCGCATTCTGCAGTAAAGATTGCGCCTCATTACAGCAATACTGTAGTTCATATTAATGATGCTTCAAGAGCAGTAACGGTTGTTGGAAACTTACTTCAGAAAGACAATCAAGTTTATAAGGATCAGATTAGAGATGAATATGATCAATTCAGAGAACAATTCTTAAAACGCGGGAAAAAGAAGGAATATCTTCCGCTCGCCGAAGCGCGAAAGAACAAATTCAAAATTGATTGGGAAACTACAGAGATCATTGCACCTGAGCAACTAGGTATTCATGTTCTGGAAGATTTTGATATTACAAAGCTTGAAGCTTATATCGATTGGTCTCCGTTTTTCAGAAGTTGGGATCTTCATGGTAGATACCCAAATATCCTTAAGGATGAAATTGTTGGTGAGCAGGCTACAGAATTATTCGATGATGCTCAGGAAATGTTGAAGCGCATTTTTGATGATCGCCTATTGAAGGCTAAAGCCATTTTTGGATTGTTCCCTGCAAATACAATAGATGATGACGACATTGAAATTGAACTAAACGGAACCACAAAAAAGTTCTTAACCCTTCGTCAACAATCAAAGAAAGCACAGGGCAAACCAAATATAGCATTGGCAGATTTTGTTGCTCCTAAATCGACTGGAAAGCAAGATTATCTGGGCTGTTTTTGTGTTACCACCGGATTTGGTACTCAAGAAATTGCAGCGCAATATGAGAAGGACAACGACGACTATAATGCCATAATGATCAAAGCGCTAGCAGACCGTTTAGCAGAAGCATTTGCAGAATATCTTCACAAGGAAGTCCGAACTAACTATTGGAATTATGCTAAAAATGAGGAGCTTTCTAATGAAGAGTTGATCAAAGAAGCCTATAAAGGAATCAGACCTGCACCAGGCTATCCTGCATGTCCAGATCATTTAGAAAAAGAAACCATTTGGGATGTTTTAAAAGTTGAACAAACCATAGGTGTAAAATTAACCGATAACCTTGCCATGTGGCCGTCGGCAAGCGTTAGTGGTTATTATTTTGCAAATGCCGAAGCAAGATATTTTGGTTTAGGAAAAATAACAGACGATCAAGTTAAAGATTATAGTGAACGAAGAGAAATCACTTTAGAAGAGGCACAAAAATGGCTTAACCCAAACATTGTAAACGAAGCATGAAAGTAACAGAACATATAGAACAATCGAACGGAACAACACAGTTTTCATTTGAAATTTTACCACCACTAAAAGGACAACATATTCAATCGATATTCGATAATATTGATCCATTAATGGAGTTCAAACCGCCATTTATAGACGTCACATATCATCGTGAAGAGTACGTTTATAAAGAAGTTGAAGACGGTCTGTTAAAAAAACAAGTGGTTAAAAAACGACCGGGAACCGTTGGTATTTGTGCGGCTATTCAGAATAAATATGGAGTTGACGCCATCCCTCATATTTTATGTGGCGGATTTTCAAAGGAAGATACCGAGAACTTTTTGGTAGATCTCGATTTTTTAGATATCGATAATGTAATGGCATTGAGAGGTGATGCCGTAAAAAGTGAAACCTATTTTAGACCAGAAAAGGATGGCCATACTTACGCCAGTGAATTGGTTGAGCAAATTCAAAATCTAAACCAGGGGAACTATCTCGATGATGAATTGCAGAATAGTTCGTGCACAAATTTTTGTATCGGTGTCGCCGGATATCCAGAAAAACACATGGAGGCACCAAGTTTAGAAAGCGATATTCACTTTCTGAAAAAGAAAATCAAAAAGGGAGCGACTTATATCGTGACCCAAATGTTTTTCGATAATAAAAAATTCTTTCAATTTGTGGATAAGTGTAGAAAAGAAGGGATAACAGTGCCAATTATTCCGGGGTTGAAGCCAATTGCTACGAAGAAGCAACTCAATTTAATTCCACATCGTTTTCATGTTGATTTACCAGAAGAGCTCATTATCGAAATTGTAAAGTGCAAGGATAATAAGCAAGTAAGGCAAATTGGGATTGAATGGTGTATTGAGCAATCTAAAGAGTTGCAGAAGGCTGGTATTCCGGTGCTTCATTATTACTCGATGGGGAAAAGCGATAACATCAAAGCTATCGCGAAGGAGGTTTTCTAAACCATTACATTTTATTAAGCATTAGATAACATAAACACCTTTGGTGAATGTGTAATTTTGCGGAATAATTTAACCCAGATCATGAAATTTATAAAACGAAATAAAGTGGAATTTAAATTTGCATTGCAACTATTGGCAATTGCAGCAATTTCTTTATTAGTTGCTTTCTTCATAAATTAAATAATCTATTACTTTTGTCAGTAACAGATTTTCTATGAAGTTTAGACTTACGAGTTTTATTTGCTTACTTGGACTTGTGTTATTTTCACAAGATAAGAAGGGCACCGACACTTATTTCGACCTCAACTATTTTTCAGGTAATATTGCGCTTCATAATAACGATATCCTTCATCTTATAAATGGTCATCCAGAAGGAGTTATCTTAAGTTGGAATAAGAAAACTTTCGGGACAGAAGACTGGCAACAACGGTATAATTATCCTGATTATGGAGCTTCTTTCATTTTTCAAAATTTGAAAAACGAAGTTCTTGGTAATAATTATGGTCTGTACGCCCATTATAATTTTTACTTTTTCAAACGGCATCTTATGTTGAGGGTCGGACAAGGAATAGCTTACAATACCAATCCATACGACAAAGAAGAAAACTTCAAGAACATAGCTTTTGGTTCTCATTTCTTGAGTTCCACCTATGTGATGTTGAATTATAAAAAGCAGAGAATTTTCGATCGCTTTGGTCTTGAAGGTGGTTTATCGCTAATTCATTATTCAAATGCTAATGTAAAGGCGCCAAATACGAGTATCAATACCATTACCCTCAATGTTGGATTGACCTACGATCTCGATGAAGAAAATTCAGAGTATATTGATGATTTGGATGACGAAAAGTTTACCGAACGCATTAAATACAATATAGCCTTCAGAACTGGTGTTAACCAAAGTGACATTATCGGTAGCGGACAGTTTCCTTTTTATATACTATCGGCCTATGCAGATAAAAGATTGAGTCATGTAAGTGCTATACAAGTTGGTGCAGACTTGTTCTTTTCTAATTTTTTAAAGGAATTAATTTACTATCAATCAGTATCATTTCCTGAGTTGAATGTTAGTGGCGATGAAGATTTTAAGCGGGTCGGACTTTTTGTTGGTCACGAGTTATTTATAAACAAAATGTCTATTGAAACGCAGCTAGGATATTATGTTTATTACCCTTTTGATTTTGAAGGCAGAACATATATCAGAATAGGTTTAAAACGCTATTTTGGAAATAAATTCTTTGGTGCCATGACCCTAAAATCTCATGGTGCAAAGGCCGAAGCTGTAGAATTTGGAATTGGAGTAAGGTTATGAAGTATATCAATCCGCAATATGCAGAAACTAATAATTGAAGTATGAGAAGACTTATTTACATCCTATTATTTTTTTGTTTTGCTTGCAATAGCGAAGATGCCAACGATTGCTTTCAGACCGCGGGTGATATCATCCAGGAAGAAGTGATGGTTTCTTCTTTTGAAAGAATTTTGGTCAATAGAGATATTGAATTGATCGTTATTCAGGCTGACGAATATAAAGTTACGATAGAAACTGGAGAAAATCTTTTGAATGATGTAAAAGCGGAAGTTATTGGAAACCGATTGGTGCTCACAGACGATAATACGTGCAATTTTGTACGAGACTATGGTATAACCAAAGTTTATGTTGAAGCCCCTAACATCACCGAAATTCGAAATTCATCACAATACGAAGTGTCTTCTCAAGGGGTGCTAACTTATCCTAGCCTGAGTTTAATTTCTGAGGATTTTAATGAAAGTGTTGCCTTTACCGTTGGGGATTTTAGGCTTACCGTGAATAACCAAAGTTTGAATATTACTTCAAACAATATTTCGTCTTTCTTTATCGATGGTTCAACAGATGAACTATTTGTTGGTTTCTTTTCTGGTTCGGGACGATTTGAAGGTGAAAATCTTATAGCACAAGATGTAGAAATCAGTCATCGAGGAAGTAACGATATGATAATTAATCCTATTCAATCATTAACAGGAATTCTAAGAGGCACTGGCAACGCTATTGCAGTTAACGAGCCACCGTTGGTAGACGTTGAGCGCATTTATACCGGACAGTTAATTTTTAACTAGTTAACTCCCTGAATAAACTTTCAAGACTCGTATTTTTCTGATTGAGCTGAAGAATTTTTAAGTCGTTATCGTGAGCAAAATCAAAGACATGAGAACGCATATCTGTTGTTGTAGAAAAGGTGATCTCATATACAAATCCACTAGGGTTTTTAACCGACGCTACTTGCGGAAGTTTCAATAAAAAAGCATCTTCAACTCGATAATCAAATTCCACAACTACCACTTGATCTTGGCCTTCGCGGAGATCTTTAAGGTACTTATCTGCAACAACTTCACCTTTGTTGATGATGATTACACGGTCGCACATGGCCTCAACTTCTTGCATAATGTGGGTAGAAAGAAAAACTGTTTTTTCTTTACCAATGGTTCTGATGAGATTTCTAATTTCAACTAATTGGTTAGGATCTAATCCGGTTGTAGGTTCATCTAAAATTAACACATCAGGATTGTGAAGCAGTGCATTCGCCAAACCAACACGCTGACGGTAACCCTTAGATAATTGCCCGATTTTCTTATGTGCTTCTGGAGTAAGGCCAGTTAATTCAATAACCTCTTCGATTCTAGATTTTGGCGTTCCGTAAACGTTGGCGTTAAAACTGAGGTATTCTCTAACAAATAATTCTGTATATAGCGGATTGTGTTCGGGTAAATACCCCACGCTGCTTTGAACATTTTTCTTTTCAGAATTAACATCAAAACCATTAACACTTGCATCGCCATCAGAAGCTTCAATAAAGGTTGTTAAAATCTTCATCATGGTTGATTTTCCGGCGCCATTTGGCCCTAAAAAGCCAACGATCTCGGCAGAATTTACCTTAAATGAGACATCATTAAGTGCCTTTTGATCTTTATAAAGCTTTGTGATGTTTTTTACTTCGATGGACATTATCAAGAAAGTTTAGTCAAAAATAAGTAATATATAATAGGGCTCAATGTTTATTATCAAATCTTTAAAACTAAGGTCAATTGCTAAAAAAGCCGAGTTAACAATTTTGAATTGTAAAAATATTAACTACATTAGCCACTTAATTAATAAGAATGAATATATCTAAAACATATTATAACTGGTTTTATTTCTTTTTTAAGTAAAGGAACGAGGCTGAGTATGTTTTATTTAAATATAATTTATAAAAGTCTCGATTAAGTCGAGACTTTTTTATTATGACAAAACCAATAGCTATACAAGGTATAAAAGGCTCATTTCATCATGAGGTGGCACAGCAATACTTCAATATGAAGACTGAAGTGGTAGAATGCATGTCTTTTGATAGTGCTGTGGACAGTCTCATTAATGGCGATACAGATAATATCGTTATGGCTTTGGAAAATTCTATTGCTGGGTCCATTATACCTAACTATGCGCTCATCGATAATCATAACTTACACATTGTTGGAGAATACTATTTAGAAATTGAGCACAATTTATTAGCCCTGAAAGGTGAAACCATCGACTCGATTAAAGAAGTGCATTCGCACCCAATGGCCTTATTGCAGTGTAAGGTGTTTTTGAAAGATTATCCACATATAAAGTTGGTTGAGGCGAAGGATACAGCCGATGTTGCGAAGCAAATTTCAGATGGCAATATTGAAGGAATAGCTGCCATCGCAAGCAAAAATGCGGCTCAGTTATATGGACTTGAAATTTTGGCTGAAGGTATTCAAACGATAAAACACAATGAAACGCGCTTTGTAATTGTAAGACGACAAAACCATATTTTTGAAGAAAGTGAAGTCAATAAAGCATCCTTAAAATTTCAATTAGATCACAAGCGCGGTAGTTTAGCTACGATCTTAAATGTTATGAGTGATTGTAAACTCAACCTTACTAAAATTCAGTCATTACCAAAAATAGAAACACCGTGGAAGTATGCTTTCTTTGTAGATGTTACCTTTGAAGACTATAAAGACTACGCCAAAGCGAATTCAATAATGCAGCTCATGGCAGAAAATTTCAAGGTATTAGGCGAATATAAAAATGCAAGATTATGATTGAGGTAGCTGATCGATTAAAACATGTTGAAGAATACTATTTCTCTAAGAAATTAAGGGAAGTTGCATTCTTAAAATCACAGGGAAAACCAATTATTAATCTGGGTATTGGTAGCCCTGATCTTGAACCACCTTTCAAAGCATCAATGCTTCTGAAAGACAGTTTAGACGAAGAAGGAGCTCATAAATATCAGAGTTATCAAGGGCTTCCTGAACTTCGAGATGAGATCGCTAATTTCTATAAATCGCGCTATAAGGTAAGTATTAGTGGGCAAACAGAAGTTTTGCCTTTGCTAGGAAGTAAGGAAGGTATAATGCATATTTCAATGGCTTTTTTGAATAAAGGTGATGAGGTGTTAGTTCCAAATCCTGGCTATCCAACTTATGCCGCTGTAACTAAACTTTTGGAGGCTAAACCGGTACTTTATGATCTTACAGAAGAGAATCATTGGTTGCCAGATTTTATAGCACTTGAACGTTTAGACCTTAGTAAAGTAAAAATCATGTGGATCAATTATCCGCATATGCCAACTGGCGCAAATGCACCGAATAAATTTTACGATGAAGTAATTGCTTTTGGGAAACGCCATAATATTCTCATTGTTAATGATAACCCATATAGCTTCGTTTTGAATGAAAAACCAATCAGCATTATGCGTTATAACAATGCTAAATCGGTGTGCTTAGAATTGAATTCGTTTAGTAAAACATTCAATATGGCCGGATGGCGCGTTGGAATGGTGGTAGGAAGTTACGAACATCTTTCGGCAGTTTTAAAGGTGAAGAGCAATATGGATTCCGGGATGTTTTACGGCGTGCAGAAAGGTGCCATTGAAGCTTTAAAATGTTCAGACATGTGGTTTGTAAGTTTGAACAGTGTTTACGAACAAAGACGTGAGCTTATTTGGAAATTGGCTGAAGCATTAAACTGCACATACGATGAATATGCCACCGGAATGTTTGTTTGGGCAAAATTACCACCCCATATAAAATCAGAAGAATTTTCGGATCTCGTACTGAAAGAGCATTCTATTTTTATTACACCTGGAACAGTTTTTGGCACTAACGGTGAAGGCTACGTACGATTTTCATTATGTGCACCAGAAAAGATAATTGAAGAGGCAATAGCAAGAGTTTAGCGAATATGGAGAATATTTTTGTCATTGGAGTAGGATTAATTGGAGGGAGTTTTGCATTAGATATTAAAGCGCAAAATTCGGATGGTATTATCTACGGAATCGATAATAACGAAGACCATTTAAATGAGGCGCTCGACTTAAAGATCATTGATAAAAAAGCAGATTTTGAAGACTTAGATAAAGCGGATTTAGTGATCATCGCTATTCCTGTGGATGCAACCCTTCAGGTTTTGCCAAAAGTATTGGATCAGGTTTCTGACAGTGCCATTGTTTTTGATGCTGGTTCCACCAAAGAAGACATCTGCCTTAAGGTAAAACACCACCCTAAGCGTCGTAATTTCCTAGCGGCACACCCAATAGCTGGTACGGAGTACTCTGGGCCTAAAGCTGCATTGCATGGCCTCTACAAAAACAAAACAAATATTATATGTGAGGTTGAAGAAACAGCATTCAAACTTCAGGAGAAAGCATTGAAATTATTTTCAGATCTCGGAATGCGTATTCGCTATATGAACCCCAAAGCCCACGACAAACACATTGCTTACGTTTCGCACTTATCGCACATAAGCTCGTTTATGCTTGGTAAAACGGTGATTGAAAAAGAAAAGAACGAACGCGATATTTTCGATATGGCGGGCAGTGGTTTTGAAAGTACAGTACGTTTGGCAAAAAGTTCACCAGCCATGTGGACGCCTATTTTCGAACAGAATAAAACCAACGTAATTGAAACTTTAGACGAGTACATCAGCAACCTTCAACATTTTAAACAACTAATGGAAAAAGGTGATTTTGAGGCCGTTTACAATGAAATGGAAACTACAAATCACATTAAAGATATATTGAACGGAATACAGTAAAAATTTAGAAAAAGAAAGAAGATTAATAGTCCTATGGAGAATAAAAAAGAATTGAGAAATTGGTTAGATGCTTTCAACTTAGAGCATCCGTTGGTAATTGCCGGACCATGTAGTGCAGAAACCGAACAGCAAGTGCTTCATATAGCACACCAATTAAAAGATAGTGATGCCACAGTTTTTAGAGCAGGAATTTGGAAACCAAGAACCCGACCAGGAAATTTTGAAGGCGTTGGGGCACTTGGATTAAAGTGGCTTCAAAAGGCAAAAGAAGAAACCGGAATGTTGATCACTACCGAAGTGGCCAACCCTAATCATGTTGAATTAGCACTGAAGCACGATGTCGATATCCTTTGGATCGGAGCAAGAACAACTGTAAGTCCATTTATTGTTCAGGATATCGCAGATGCATTAAAAGGTACCGATAAACCTGTTTTGATCAAAAACCCAGTGAATCCCGATTTATCACTTTGGTTAGGAGCTGTTGAGCGGTTTTACACGGCAGATGTAAAAAATCTTGGTGTGATTCATAGAGGGTTTTCAACTTATGAAAAAACACGCTACAGAAACAATCCGGAGTGGCAATTAGCCGTAGATTTGCAAAGCCGTTTTCCAGATTTACCATTGATATTAGATCCTTCGCACATTGCAGGGCGACGTGATATTATTTTTGATCTGAGTCAGACAGCATTAGACCTTAACTACGATGGATTAATGATTGAAACACATCACGATCCTGATAATGCTTGGAGTGATGCCGCACAGCAAATTACACCAGATACTTTAATTAAATACACTGAAGATCTACGTATTAGAAAAGAAGTAGGTGAGGCAGCAGAGTTTAAAAACAAGATCAACACATTGAGAACCAAGATCGATGTGATCGATCACCAACTTATTGAAATATTAGGGAAACGAATGCAAGTCGTTGAAGACATTGGTAGCCTTAAGAAAAAGCACAACGTTGCAGTTTTACAGAATAAACGTTGGAATGAGATCTTAGGTAAAATGATCCTTGAAGGTGAAGAGAAAAATCTAAGTGAAGAGTTTATTCTAAGGATGTTTAAAGCGATTCACCAGGAATCGATTAACCATCAGGAAGAAATTATTAATCATTAATAAAAAAGGCTCGCAACTGCGAGCCTTTTTGTTTTTGTGTATTCACTCATTGAAACGGCGTGCTGACGCATTTTTCGTTTTACAAGCTAAAATTTGCGTTTAGGTTTGGGGTATTAACCAACACCAAAACATCTCAATGAAACTACTTTTTAGCTTATTAGTTCTTTTTTTTACGACTCAAATTTTTTCTCAAATTACAATTAAAGGCCAAGTATTCAGCGATTCAATCCCCTTAGAATCTGCTAGTGTTTATATAAAACACACTACATCTGGAATGGCTACAGATATAAATGGAGACTTTACGCTTAACGCAAAGCAAGGCGATACTTTAGCAGTTTCTTATTTGGGGTATAAAACCAAAGAGGTGATTGTAACAGACGGCAATGATTTAAATATTGAATTAATCACTGATAGCTTTGATGAAGTTGAAATTGTAGGATACCTAGTGGCAGTAAACAAAGAATCTATTTTCAGGTGTTTCGGAAGTACCCGTGAAGTTAAGCCAATATTAGAAAGGGAATTTGATAATACTGAAGATGGTAATAGACTAATATTATACCCAAATCCTTCTTCAAATGGCATTTTCAAATTAAAACTATATGAAGATTACGATGCGATTAAAATTTCTGTGGTCAACATATCAGGCCAAATCATAAATAAATTTACTTATCAAAAATTCGGAGAAGATCTTACTATTGATTTGTCCCAATGCGCTCAGGGTTTTTACATTATTAATATTGTTGCAGATGGAGAACCTCTACAGGCAATAAAAGCAATACGCGGATAAAAAAAGCCCGCAATTGAGAGCTTTTTTTAGCTATTCTTCAGACCATTCCCAACCATTCTTAAGGTAAACTGATTTTAATAGCGCTTCCCAATTTGCCTTATGCATTTTAAATTGGTCGTCTGTTAATATGGGTTTAACTTTAGCATCTATTTTACTGATAAGTTTGGTCAATTCTGTCTTGATTTCCTCATCTGTGTAATCTTTGTCTTTATCATTAAGGCGCTGCATATCATATACATATTGTAAAATATACATATAGTATTCCTCTTCAACCTCCTCAGAGAGGTTCATAGCTTTGGTTTTTTCATAGAAATATAATTGCAGGTTTGCGCGTTCTTCAACTGTAAATACTTCAACCTTGTTCTTTTCACGTTCAAGTTGTTTATTAGACTGGCCACAAAGCGTCATGCAAGTGAGCATTGATAGGGTAACGAATAATAGTTGGATAGTTTTCATGATAGTTAGTTTTTCTAATTCAAAAGTAGTTTGAAATGCATTTAAAATTAAGAAATTATACACTGAAACGTCTTAAAATAGAGGTGAAATAACCTTAACTCTCTTCGAATTATTTCAAACTAAGAGTTTATCCAGCTTTTAACGGCATTAGATTTCCCTTTACTAACAACGATGCGGTCTTTGTGAGGTGGTTGCGTAATTATTATCAGCTTACCATTAAAGTAAAATTTGATTTTAACGATCGCAGATTTGTTCAATATAAATTGGCGATTCACGCGCATAAATAATTTTGGGTCTAGTTCGGCTTCAATGTCTTCTAGCTTCTTGTTGATCACATATTTTTGATTGTCAATTGTTGTAGCTTTAACAACGCCAGAATCTATCGAGAAATAGGCAATATTATCTGTTTTTATTGGGATGAGTTCGTCGCGTTTCTGAACCAGATAAGTTGCTTTGTAATTGGCGATGGAAGTATCTAAGAGTTGCATTAACGCATTGAGATTTGGCTGGGATTGTGCAGTTGTTCCTTGTGTCTCTTTATACTTATCTATTGCATTTGAAATTTCTTCTTTCTGAAGAGGTTTTAGTAAATAGTTGATACTATTCACTTGAAAAGCCTGAATCGCGTATTGATCATAAGCTGTAGTAAATATTATGGGTGTTTTAATTTCTACCTGATCAAAGATCTGAAAGGAAATACCATCTGCTAAATGAATATCCATAAATATCAGATCTGCGTCTGGCGATTCTGAAAAATAGGTCACTGCAGATTTCACTGAGTCTATTGTTTTTAAAACTTCGATTTCGGCATCTATGTTGTCTAATATGTAGATCAGATTTTCGGCAGCAGCAATTTCGTCTTCAACAATTACAACTTTCATATATTTTGGATTAGAGGTAATTTAACAATAAATATATTATTGTGATCTGAAATAGTGATATGTTCACCCATTAGTAGCTTGTAGCGCTTATTAATATTTTCAAGTCCTTTACCGGTGCTATGAACTAAAGTTGCTCTGGGTCTTATTTTATTTTCCACAACTAGCATTTCGTCTTTCATATAAATCGAAACATTTAAAGGGTGAGCTTCTGATATTTCGTTATGCTTTATGGCGTTTTCTACTAATAATTGCAAACTTAGGGTAGGTAGGCTTTTTCTCATTGAATCTTCTGGTATATTTATTTCTATTGAAAACCGATCTCGATACCTTGCTTTAATGAGATAGATATAGCTATTTAAAAATTTGAGTTCTTCCTTAACAGTTGTCAGATCTTGCTGCCCGCTCTGTAGAATGTAGCGGTACATGTATGCAAGTTCATTCACAAAAGTTGTGGCTTCATCGTTGCCTCTTACTAATGAATTAAGAGAATTTAAAGCATTGAATAAAAAGTGAGGATTGATCTGATTTTTTAATGCGGTAATTTCATTCTGAAGGCTTTGCTGTTTTAATAGTTCTTTCTCAGCTAAATCATTGCGATGAATAATCTGAAATCTCAATATCCTTGATATAAAGATAACGATGACCAAAATTGTAAAATAGACAAAGTAGACCATCCCTCTATTTGTAGTGTCTAGGGCCGAATTTGTGCTAACACGATGTATAAAAAAGAACAAAAATACGGTTGCAAAAAATAGAACGATATTGGTCATCGTGGTAACAAGAGCGTTTAGGATTTTATTAGATCTGAATAGTGTATGGATCCAATTGGTATTTAGTTGTAACCCAATCCAGGCATAGACAGATAAGAAAATCACTCTGGTAAGAACATCATTTATAGATACTTGATTAAAGGATTTACTGATACTATCGAACACCTCATATAATTCTAGAATTCGAGGTAGGTTTACCAGAAATGCAATTAATAATGCAATAGAAATTAATGTGGATTGTTTAACTACTATGTTTTTCAATTTTAGATCGAAAGGTTGAATACTATAAAAATGGAAATTAGTTAAAATATATGATTTTGAAGTTTCTCAAATTAATTTAATGGATAGAAAAAAAACCTCTTGCGGTGCGCAAGAGGTTCTGTATTAATTTTAAAATAAGTCCATTAACCGCGGCGTCGCTTTCTTTTGGTGTCTTTTTCATCACGCTCGTTTCTGTCATCTCGTCGCTCTCTGCGATCTTCTTTTCGTTCTCTGTTGTCTTCGGCAAGTTCACGTTTTGTAGCTTCAATATCTTGTTTCATTGTATTAACGAATTCTAAGACTAACTGTTTTTTGGCTTGCGCGTCGTCACCGTTGTCAAAATTAAAACTGTAAGCCTTCAGAGTTTTTAAAATATTTGCTTGTTGTTCGGCTCTATCAATCTGTTGTTGAAAATCTCTAACATCATCACGACGGTCTCTTTTATCGTCTCTTTTATTTGCTCGATCACGCGCCATATCTCTTTTATCGTCATTTCTGTCAAACCTTCCATTTTCAGAATCTTCTCTGTTATCTCTAATTTCTCTACGTTCAGATCGAACTTCTGCTGAACTTTGCGCAATTTCTCTTCTCGCTTGTTTTGCTTTCGCGCCACTTTGCTCTACTTCCCTGATCATATCTGTGATGATATTCGCTTTCAGTTTGTTAACCTGAGTTGAATCTTTAGTGTCAAAAGCGGTATTAAAGAGTGCTAATTTTGTTTTAAATGCTTCCAATTCTTTAACATCACGTTCTAGCATTTTTTTGCCTTCAACTATTTGTTTAGTATTCTGTATCGCTTCTTTGGTGTTTTGAGCATTTATCATATACCCAAAACCTAAAAGGAGAACGGTTAATTTTAATGAAGTTTTCATGGTGCTTAATATTTTTTTAAAATTAGTAAATAGATTTAATTATAGACTACTTCGTAAGTCACTTTTTCGTTATCGGTAACTTTCTTGTAGAGTATGTCATTGTACTCATAGTATGTTTTTCCATCAATTACGACTTCTTCAGAATCTTCATGTATTTCAGACACTATTGTGCCGATTTCTGGTGTAACGACTTCATACTTTTCATCCTCGTTATCAGATTCAGTATTTTCAATGTAATAAATTCCTGAGTGGTAAAAATATATTGAAGGACCAATAACAATTCTAACATATCCAACTGGTAAGACTCCTATTCTGAAGCCTACAGGTGGCATAACTACGATATATTCGTCACCATATTGAGTATAATAAATTCCTGAATAGTAAAAATATGGTAGTCCTCTATAGACGATTCTTACATGGTGTCTTGGTAAGGTTCTTATTACTCTTCTGTGTCGTGGATATCTGTAATGAGGATTTCGCCTTACAGGTTGTGTTCTATATCTGTCATTGTGCCTGTGGTGATTAGTACCTACTTTTTTGTTAGTTCCAATACGTTCAGTTTTTACACCATTACCTCTTTTGGTGTCTCGTTTTTGCCCACTTAGTTCGCTCGGAAAAACTAAAAAGATAAGTATTAAACTAATGCCTAATGTGTGTTTTAAAGTTCTCATAATTCAAATATTTAGTGTGGTTATAAATCTCTGTTTTAATTCTTGTACAAAGTTATTTTACAAATAAGGGCGGTCTACTTAGTTTTTATGTGAAACGGTCAAAATGAAATGTGAATGGTCTTTTTTAAAGCGTGAAATATGTAATTAAAAAAAGCCCGCAATTGCGAGCTTTTCAAAAATATAATTGAGTCTATATTTATTTTCTGAAAGTATATCTGGTAATAAAGATTCCTTTGTTGTCGCCTTTACCACCGACACTTTCAACACCAGTGTTAATGAAAACCAGTTCCCAACCTTCGGCAATCATGGTATTGATCTTAGACGTCATAATAGCGTCATTGGCAGCTATATTCTGAAAGCGAATACCACCTAAGTTATAAAAGTTTAAAAGTTTAGTTTCTTCGTAATCTTTAATTCGAATTTCCCCTCTTTTAGATTTGTTTTTTTCATCCTTGTCTTTATCGCCAGATCTGGTTGTTGTGTACTCTTGAAAGTCTTTTACCTCATTAGCGGAGATCATTCGAGAACGACCTAGCCCATTCGGAACGATAGATTCTACCACTGTAACTACCTTATACTCGTATGCAGCAACCGGTTTTTCTTCGTTAGAATCACTTTTGTTAATAAAAGAAAATGAAATAAGTCCTACAGCAATGGCTGCGATAAATAAGAAATTTTTTTTCATAATTGTTGATTTAAGTTTTGTGTGCTTTAAATTAATGACTTTTTGGTTAAATGTCGTTACTTTGTTACTATTAATTTGATGAATGACAGGAACAGTTTATAAATCTACCGGAAGTTGGTATACCGTTAAAACTATGAACGGTAAGTTCTTCGAATGTCGAATTAAAGGAAAGTTTAGAATTCAAGACATAAAAAGTACTAATCCAATTGCCGTTGGAGATAAGGTTCAGTTTGAAATTGAAACCAAAAACAATAAAGAAACTGGCGTTATAAATAGAATTGAAGAACGTAGCAACTACATTGTAAGGCGCTCAGTTAAACTTTCGAAACAAACACATATCATAGCTGCAAATATCGATCAGGTATTTCTTTTAATCACCATCGATAATCCACCTACATTTACAAGTTTTATAGATCGCTTTTTAGTAACGGCGGAGGCCTATTCTATAAACACCATATTGCTTTTTAATAAGATCGATACCTACGATGAGGAGACCTTATTCGAGGTAAAATATCTAATGAGTATTTATAAGAAAATAGGCTATGAGTGCTTTGAAATTTCTGCAAAGACAGGGCTTAATATAGACAAGGTAAAATCACTAATGTTAGACAAAGTGAGCATGTTTGCAGGACATTCAGGTGTAGGTAAATCAACCCTAGTTAACGCTATTGAGCCTTCGTTGAATCTTAAAACCAAAGAAATCTCGGAGCAACACATGCAAGGGCAGCATACAACCACATTTGCTGAAATGTTCGATTTGAGTTTCGATGCTAAAATTATTGATACGCCAGGCATAAAAGGGTTCGGCGTTGTTGACATGGAAAAGGAAGAAGTAGGCGATTATTTCCCAGAATTCTTTGCTTTAAAACAAGATTGTAAATTCAATAATTGTTTGCATCTAAAAGAACCAAAATGTGCTGTTAAACTTGCTCTTGAAAATGACGAGATTTCTTATTCGAGATATCGCAGCTATCTTCAAATTTTAGAAGGCGAGGAAGAACATTACAGAACCGATAATTGGGATAACGAATGAAAGTTGTAATTCAAAGGGTTTCAGAAGCATCTGTAGTTATTGATAAGCAGAGTGTTGCCTCGATAAAAAATGGATTGCTGATTTTAGTAGGAATTGTCAATGAAGATGCTATCGAAGATATCGATTGGCTTTGCAACAAGATCATTAACCTCAGGATATTTCCAGATGAAAATATGGTGATGAACCGTTCTATTTTAGATGTTGGTGGAGACATCATTGTAGTGAGTCAGTTTACGCTTCATGCAAGTACAAAAAAAGGAAACCGACCAAGTTATATTAAGGCTGCAAAACCAGATATAGCCATTCCGCTCTATGAAAAGTTTAAAGAGAAACTGCAACTGGATTTAAATACACCAATTCAATCTGGTGAGTTTGGTGCAGACATGAAAGTACAACTGATTAACGATGGTCCGGTGACGATTATAATCGATTCAAAAGACAGAGTTTAAAACTCCAAAAAAGGTTTGTATATCTATAAATTTGAGGGGTTTGTTAAAATTTAATCAGTACGACTAAACCTACCAATATTTGTTTGGAAAAACATTTTTACTTGTTATATTGTATTGCCGATAAATCAATCACAATATGTACAGAAATACCTATTTTAGACTTGTACTTTTTTTACTTATTCCCATAGTCTGTCTTTCGCAGTCAGACGAAGATTACACCGCACTCAGCGTTCCGATTGATTTAAAAAAGAATTCTAATGCCGTGGTTCGATACGACAATCAGACCGTAGAGATCAATGATTTTAACGATATGACTGTGTTTACCAAACGTATAGTAACAGTTTATAATAAGTATGGAGATCGCCATATTAATGCTGTTGAGTTTTATGATGAAAATACCAACATCAAGTCAATGGAAATCAAGATTTTTAGCGAATATGGTGATCAAATTAAGCGCGTGAAAAAAAATGATTTCACCGATCAAAGTGCGGTAAGTGGTGGAACCTTATATTCTGATAATCGTGTAAAATATTTTGAATATAAACCAATCGATTATCCGTATACCATTGAATATACATCCGAGGTAAGATATAAAAGTACAGCCTTCGTGCCGCAGTGGCGTCCTATTGGTGGTTTCTATTTAGGGGTGCAATTTTCAGAATATAAAATCGTCAATAATACGGAAATCGACGTCAGGAAAAAACTAAACACACGTGGCTTTGAGATCGAAGAACCAACAGACGGACACTATCAAATTAGAAACGCCCAAGGCATCAAATTTGAAACCTATAGTCCGCCTTTATCAGAGATTACACCTTTACTCAAAGTTGCCATGACCAACTTTAGTATGGAAGGTGTATCAGGAATAAATAACAACTGGCAAGATTTTGGAAAATGGATGCACGATAGATTATTGACGGGTACAGACGAACTTCCTCAAGAAGTTATCGATGAAGTAAAGGCACTGACCAACGGTATTGATGACAAAGTAGAAAGGGCCAAAATTGTTTATAATTATTTACAGGAAAAAACACGCTATATAAGTGTTCAAGTAGGAATCGGGGGTTGGAAACCCATTGACGCCATGGAAGTCGATCGCCTGGGTTATGGCGATTGTAAAGGACTATCAAATTACACGAAAGCCTTATTAGAAGTTGTGGATGTACCTTCGTATTATACCGTAGTCTACGGCGGTGATGATATAAAAAGTATTGATTCTAGTTTTTCCGTTACTGAAGGAAATCACGTGATTTTATGCGTTCCTACTGATGAAGAAAATATTTTTCTGGAGTGTACAAGTCAGAGCAATCCTTTCGGGTTTACAGCAGGATTTACAGATGATAGAGATGTCTTATTAGTAAAGCCTGACGGCGGCGAGATCGTTCATACTAAAGTTTATAATGCTGAGGATAGTGTTCAAAATACAACTGCTTCAGTAATTCTTGATGAAACCGGTAGCTTTAGCGCAGATGTAACTATTTCATCAACCGGATATCAGTACAATATGCATGAAGGCATTCAGAATGAAACCTCAAGAGACCAACAATTACACTATAAAGATTACTGGAGTCATATCAATAATTTATCTATCGACGATATCCAAATAAACAATGATAAAGACGCAATTATTTTTAATGAACAATTGAAATTATCTACGGAAAATTATGCCTCTAAAAGTGGTCCTAGATTAATTTTACAGCCAAATATTTTTAATAGAGTAACTAATATCCCGCAGCGGTATTCTAATCGGAAACTCGATTTTAAAATAGATCGCGCTTTTAAGGATACAGATGAGTTTGTAATTTCATTTCCTGAATCGCTTAAAATAGAAGCCATGGGCGAAGGCGAAACTCTCGATACCAAATTTGGATCGTATAGTTATAAGTTAGAAAAACTCGATGACCAAAAAATAAAATACACTAGAACATACATATTGAAAAAGGGAAATTATTCGAAGTCAGATTACAAAGATTTTCGAGATTTTATGAAATCGATTGTAAAATTTGACAAAACAAAAATTGTCCTTGTAAAAACCAACTAATCACCAACAAACTCAAATCAATGAAACACTTATTAATTATCGCTTGCTCATTTCTTTTTTTTGTAAGTAACGCCCAAGAAGTGAAATTTGGAAAAATTTCTAAATCCGAATTACAACAGAAAGTACATCCCAAAGATTCATCGGCAAATGCCGCGGTATTATACAAAAAAGAAGAAATCTACTTTGTTTACACCGAGTCAGATGGGTTTATGCAGCATCGCGAAATTCACGAACGTATCAAAATATATAATAAGCAAGGGTTTGACTATGCTACCGAGAAAATATATCTCTACGAAGGTAATGGAGGTAACAAGGAAAAGGTGAACAAATTGAAAGGTTACACCTATAATTTAGTAGATGGAAAAATTGAAAAAGAAAAACTAAAAAAAGATGGCATATTTGAAGAAGATTACAACGAATTTACTGAGATCAATACCATCACGATGCCAAATATTAAAGAAGGTTCAGTGATTGAATTTAGCTATAAAATTGTGTCGCCATTTTTAGCGGTTGATGATGTAATATTTCAATATAATATCCCAATCGATAAATTCGATTTTAAATTCAGAACGCCAGAATATTATGTATACGACAAAAAGGTAAATCCAAAGGCATTTTATTATCCAAATATTACAAGTTCCGTATCAGAATCTTCAGGGAAGTATACCACCACTGGGGGAAGTAGAACTAATACGCTCAATGGTAGTAAAAATTACGGACAAGGTTCTTTTGACTATAAGGAAAAAGTTTTGTTAGCTAACGAGGTAGATATTCCTGCACTAAAAGTGGAAGCCTATGCCGGAAGTTTAGATAATTACAGAGCCAAATTGATTTTAGAACTTTCTGCTATCCTAAACAGTTATGGTGGAATAGAAAAGTCTTTTTCTACCGATTGGAATAAGGTATGTCGTTCCATCATTGCAAATTCAGATTTTGGAAATCAGTTGAATCGTTCTAATTTCTTCAAAAATGATATTGAGGAAATTGCCGCAATGGGTAATGACGATTATCAAAAAGCATTATTGCTTCAGTCTTATGTTAAATCTAAAGTGAAGTGGAACGGTTTCTACGGTTACACGGCCATGAAGGGCACTAAAAAAGCTTACAGTGAAGGCGAAGGTAATGTGTCTGATATCAACTTGCTTCTTATTGCAATGTTGCGCTCTCAAGGTATTAAGGCGAGTCCGGTTCTAGTAAGTACTCGCGATAACGGAGTTCCGATTTTTCCAACACGAAAAGGATTCAATTATGTGATTTGTATGGTAGAAAGTGGCGATAGTTATATACTTCTTGATGCTACAGAACCTTATAGCATGGTTAACGTATTGCCGGCCAGAACTTTAAATTGGCAAGGTCGTTTATTAAGAGACAACGGAAATTCAACCTGGGTTTCATTAAGACCATCAAAACAATCAAGCGAAACGACCTCTTTAAATATTAAGATCAATGATGATTACTCTATTGAGGGTAAAGTAAGGCAAAGCATTACAGAACATCTCGCATTAAATTATAGAAATAGCTATAGTAATCTTTCGGCAGATGATCATATCAAACGATTAGAAAATAACAAGGGGGATATCGAAATATCGAATCTAGAATTTGCAAATGACATGGATATTACAAAGCCTGTAATGATCTCTTATGACTACGAAGCCTCAGATGCAATCGATGAAGTAGGAGGAAACCTTTACTTTTCCCCACTGTTATTTTTTGCAATGGATGAGAACCCATTCAAGCTAGAACAAAGAGAATATCCAATTGATTTTGCATTTCCGTTCAAGGATAGTTACCTTATCAATATAATGTTACCTGAAGGATATGCTGTAGAATCGCTGCCAAAGAGTGAGATATTCGAGTTTAAGGATGGCGAGTCGAAATTTAAATATGTCATTAAAGAAAATGGTAAATTTTTGCAGCTAAGTATTGAGTTAAATTTAGGAAACTCCTTGATTAATCCTAGTGACTACGGAGTATTCAAACAATTCTTCAATAAAGTTGTAGAAAAACAAGCAGAACAGATCGTTCTTAAAAAAGTATAAGATGAATATTAAAAATGCACAGAAGGAAGTTGATGTTTGGATTAAAACTCATGGTGTTCGGTATTTTAATGAGCTCACCAATATGGCACAGCTTACTGAGGAAGTAGGTGAGGTGGCACGAATTATCGCTCGTCGTTATGGCGAACAAAGTGAGAAAGAAAGTGATAAGGAAAAAGATCTAGGTGAAGAATTGGCCGACGTGGTCTTTGTAGTTTTATGTTTGGCTAATCAGACCGGTATCGACCTACAAGCAGCTTTCGACAAGAAAATGGATAAAAAAACAAAACGCGATCACGATAGGCATCATAATAATGATAAATTAAAGTAGATTTGCTACTTAATTAATTATTTGCACTTGTGAATATTCACCTTCTCAGATCAACGATCCATCCACAGTCATCACTAACCATAACGGGTTCAAAAAGTGAATCTAACCGATTGCTATTATTGCAGGCCTTATATCCAAATGTGGACATTAAAAACGGGTCTAATTCCGACGATTCGGTTTTAATGCGAAAAGCTTTGGAGTCAAAAGATGAGGTTATAGATATTCATCATGCCGGAACCGCCATGCGTTTTCTAACGGCATATTTTTCTATTCAGGAAGACCGAACAGTTATGCTAACAGGTTCTTCGAGAATGAAAGAACGCCCAATTAAAATTCTTGTTGATGCCCTTCAAGACCTTGGTGCTGATATTGAGTATGTAGAAAATGAAGGTTACCCTCCGCTACGAATTAGAGGAAAAAAGTTAACCAAGTCTAAAGTTACGCTCAAAGCTAATGTGAGTAGTCAATATATCTCGGCATTATTACTGATCGCCTCAAGATTAGAGCATGGATTAGAACTCACCTTAGATGGTAAAATAACATCCGTGCCGTATATCAAAATGACCCTCAATCTTCTTGAGCAACTTGGTATTGAAACGTGCTTTAATGCTAATGTTATTATCGTTAAGCCATTTTCTAAAATAGATGTTTCTAAAACGACCATAGTTGAATCTGATTGGTCTTCAGCCTCGTATTTCTATAGTATCGTAAGTTTAAGTGCACTTCATTCTGAAATTACCTTATCAACCTATAAGCAAGAATCATTACAGGGCGATTCTGTGCTTGCTGACTTATACAAAGCTTTCGGAATTGAAACTACATTCGAAAACAATAGCATCACCATTAAAAAGACAGCGCATATCGAAGAAGAATCTAAAATTGAATTCAACTTAAGTAATGCACCAGATATTGCGCAAACCATAGCTGTTACTGCTTTTGGTTTAGGATTAGAATGTTATTTAACGGGTCTTCATACCTTGAAAATTAAAGAAACTGATCGCCTTGTAGCCTTAAAAACTGAACTTGAAAAATTGGGAGGAGAGGTGACCATAACCGATGCAACCTTACATCTTAAACCATCAAGTTCAATAAAAAGCGATGTGACCATCGCAACCTATAACGATCATAGAATGGCCATGGCTTTTGCACCCTTAGGTTTGAAGACAGCACTCAAAATTGAGAATGCTGAGGTGGTGAGTAAATCGTACCCACAGTTTTGGGAGGATTTAAGTTCCTTGGGATTCCTAGTAAAATAAACCCCTAATTACTTGACAAGGCCTGTTTTGAGATTGTATATTTGCAACTTCAAAAAAATAAACAACTTAATATGAAACTATCGCACTTCAATTTTAACCTTCCGGAAGAATTATTAGCAGAACATCCAGCAGAGCATAGAGATGAATCTCGTCTAATGGTTTTGGATAGAGCTAATCAAACGATCGAACACAAATTGTTTAAAGATGTTATCGATTACTTTGATGAAGGCGATGTGATGATCTTAAATAACACTAAAGTTTTTCCAGCACGTCTTTACGGTAATAAAGAAAAGACAGGTGCGCGCATTGAAGTTTTTTTACTTCGCGAATTAAATCAAGACCAACGATTATGGGATGTTCTTGTAGATCCTGCGCGTAAGATTAGAATTGGAAACAAGTTATACTTTGGTGATGACGAAACATTAGTTGCTGAAGTTATCGATAATACAACTTCAAGAGGGCGTACACTGCGTTTTCTATATGATGGATCTTATAATGACTTCAGAAGAAAATTAACTGAACTTGGTGAGACACCTCTTCCAAAATACATTAAGCGCGATGTAGAACCAGAAGATGAAGAGCGTTACCAAACAATTTTTGCAAAAAATGAAGGTGCCGTTGCTGCACCAACTGCCGGATTACATTTCTCTAAACACCTTCTGAAGAGATTAGAGATCAAAGGCGTGGATATGGCTGAAGTGACACTTCACGTTGGGTTAGGGACATTCAACCCAGTAGAAGTTGAAGATCTATCTAAGCACAAAATGGATAGTGAAGAAATTGTAATTACAGAACGTGCAGCAGAAATTGTAAACAGAGGAATCAACAATAAGAGACGCGTTTGTGCTGTTGGTACAACCTCTATGCGAACTATTGAAAGCTCCGTTTCTTCAAGTGGTCGTTTAAATCCATTTGAAGGCTGGACCAACAAGTTCATTTTCCCACCGTACGATTTTAGTATCGCAAATAGTATGATTACTAATTTCCATACACCAAAATCAACATTATTAATGATGATTTCTGCATTTGCTGGTCATGATTTTGTAAAGCATGCCTACGAAGAAGCTGTAAAAGAAAAATACAGATTCTATTCTTATGGTGATGCTATGTTAATCATATAAATAAAGATTTTTAAGCATATCAAAGCCTCTGAATAAATATACATTCAGAGGTTTTTTTGTCTGAAAGATTATTAACCAATTGAGTATTTTTGCATCCGATGGAGGTTAAGAAGAAAGACATACGAGCATTAACAAAAGACCAGTTGCGCGAATTCTTCGTGAAACAAGGTGATAAAGCCTTTCGTGGTAATCAGGTTTATGAATGGCTGTGGCAGAAGTCGGCTCATAGTTTTGAGGATATGACCAACATTTCTTTGAAAACAAGAGAAATGCTCAAGGCCAACTTTGTGATCAATCATATTAAGGTCGATCAAATGCAACGAAGCTCTGACGGGACCATTAAAAACGCCGTGCGTTTACACGATGACCTCGTAGTTGAGTCTGTTTTAATTCCAACTCCTTCTCGTACTACGGCTTGTGTTTCTTCACAGGTAGGCTGTAGTTTAGATTGTAAGTTTTGTGCAACGGCCAGACTAAAGCGAATGCGTAATCTCAATCCTGATGAGATTTACGATCAGGTAGTAGCCATAGATAATGAAAGTCGATTGTATTATGGTAGGCCTTTAAGTAATATTGTTTTTATGGGAATGGGAGAACCACTCATGAATTACAACAACGTACTTAAAGCCATTGATAAAATCACCTCGCCAGAGGGCTTAGGAATGTCTCCAAAACGCATTGTAGTTTCAACTTCGGGAGTGCCAAAAATGATCAGGAAAATGGCTGACGATGGTGTTAAATTCAAACTAGCCGTGTCTCTTCATTCTGCAATAGACGACGTCAGAACCTCGATAATGCCTTTCAATTCAACGTTCCCCCTAACCGATCTACGTGAAGCCTTACAGTATTGGTATGCCAAAACAAAGAATAGAATTACTTATGAATATGTGGTTTGGGATGGCATTAATGACCAAAGAAAAGATGTAGATGCGCTTGTGGCTTTTTGTAAATTTGCGCCGAGTAAAGTAAATCTTATTGAATATAATCCTATTGACGACGGGGAGTTTCAGCAGGCAGATTCAAAAGCTATAGACATGTATGTGAAAGTGCTTGAAGCTAATAATATTACAGTAACCGTGCGACGAAGTAGAGGTAAAGATATTGACGCAGCCTGCGGACAGCTGGCCAATAAAACATAAAAAAAAGCGGCTCGAAGCCGCTTTTTTAATTTTATATGACTAGGTGTTAGTTTTTCGCAAACTTGATCGTTTTGAAATTGTCATTCACAAAGACCTTCGCTAAATACACACCATCATTCAATTGAGAAACATTGATACTCTCTCTAGTGCTGTTTAATGGTGTAGCAATAACTTTTTGCCCTAAGAGCGAATAGATTTCGATCTTGGTCATGTCGAGTGTCGAAGACTCTAATGTTAATTGCTCTAATTCTTTATTGTAGTGGTGCTCAAATGAATTTTGATCAAATTCATTCACACTTAAAGATTCTTGAATAATCGAATCGAACATTAAAATAAATCCAGATCCGCCTGCACCAAATGACCTATAGGCAATGTAATAATCTCCAGACATCCCTACTGAGAAGGTATTCATCTCTTCGTAGGCCATAGTTTCTAAACTTGCAAAATCACCTTGAATATCTATGCCGGTATTAGAGAATAATGTTGCAACCTGATTGGCACCAGAATTAGGAGCATCTAGAATAAAGGCTTCAAGACTTGCATTATTTGGCGAACCATTGGTAACATTAAATCGTGTCGTCACCTGGTAATTCGTTCCGGCAGTCAAGGCAATTGGAGGGCTAATCATCCAGTCGTCCTTCATTATAGTTAATGGGTCACCATTAGCATTAGTTGCAAAAGTTTCGTTTACCATATCACCATCGAGATCTAAATCTTGTTGTGTGATCCATGATAAGGTATCACCATCTACATCTTCCGTTGTATAACAAGAAATAAAGGCATTATCGTTATCAAAAACTTCTGTAATTGGTACGCCATAGGTTGTACAATCAAATGCCGTTAAGAAACCAATAGGTCCCACTTGTGAGCTATCTCCATTTCCTCCTGTACAATTTGCTGTAATGTACATATCATAGGCCGTATCAGGCATTAAACCAGTAAAATCATAATTTGTAGCAGCTACATCATTAATGGTTGTCCCTGTTCCAGGCGTAAATCCATCAGCTCCAAATTCAATGTCGAAAACAGTTCCACCACCATTTGAATCAGTCCATGCGATATCAGCACTTGTCGTTGTAATACCGTTTGGTCCTAAAACAAAATCTGTTGGATCAGCACAAGACGGTAGTTCAACAAAGTCAACGTTGTCTAATCCCCAAGCGTCACCATCGTTATTTTCCATAACAAATGCTACGTAAATACTACTACCAACATAGGCAGAGAGATCAACACTCCAAGGTTGAAAAGCACCACCGTTAGTATCTAGCTCATCAATAGTTAATAATATATCAGTAAAGCCACCAATATTAGTTTGACTAGGATCTGTTGAAACTCTAACAGTTACTTCAGAGCCAAAGTCTGGAGCGTTAAAGTCTGTCATGTCGAAGGTTAACAAATTGGTAGTTGATGTAATTGCAACTTGTGGTGTTACCAGCCAATCTTCTGCGGTTTGCCCTGCTGGCAAAATTTCGGACCATCTTACAGTTGCGTAATCGGCCATATCATTTACTCCCCAAGACCATGTTGTACCTAGTCCATTGGAGCCTTCATACTCAACCCAACCTGCAGGGAGATTTGGTCCACCATCAAAGCTTTCAGGAAATTGAGCGTAGCTAAAAAAGCTCATGCAAAGGGTAATAACTAGTAAAGTAATTTTTTTCATAAATGTCTGTTTTATGGATTAATGAATTGAAAGTTACAAATAAATGTTAATGGTAGTTTTAAATTCGTGTTAATTAAATTTTTATCGATTTAACGGCCCTTAATTCGTAATTTTGCAATGTTTTTAGCTTAGAATGAAAATAACTGAACAGATAAAACAACCCATAGATTATGAAATGGAACTTTTTGAACAAAAGTTTCAGCTATCTATGGCGAGTAAGGTGGCACTCCTTAACAGAATTACCCATTACATTGTAAATCGTAAAGGCAAACAGATGCGACCTATGTTTGTTTTTCTAGTCGCTAAAATGCTTAATAATGGTTCTGTGAGTGAACGTACTTATCGTGGCGCTTCTGTTATTGAATTAATTCACACGGCTACACTCGTGCACGACGATGTTGTGGACGATAGTAACAGAAGACGAGGCTTTTTCTCTATTAATGCACTCTGGAAAAACAAGATCGCGGTATTAATTGGCGATTACCTTTTATCTAAAGGATTATTGCTATCTATAGACAATAATGACTTTGATCTTCTGAAGATCATTTCAGTGGCTGTACGCGAGATGAGCGAAGGCGAATTACTTCAAATTGAAAAAGCAAGACAGCTAGATATTACCGAAGACGTTTATTACGATATTATTAGGCAGAAGACTGCTACGCTTATCGCTGCCTGTTGCAGTTTGGGTGCGGCGTCAGTTAAGCCAAATACTGCGGAAGTAGAAACCATGAGAAGATTTGGAGAACTTATAGGTATGGCATTTCAGATAAAGGATGATCTGTTCGATTATGGTGAAGAGAAAATTGGTAAGCCAACAGGGATCGATATTAAAGAACAGAAAATGACTTTACCTTTAATACATGTACTGAATAACTGTTCGAAAAAAGACAAAGCTTGGCTCATCAATTCCGTTAAAAATTACAATAAAGACCGTAAGCGTGTTAAAGAAGTGATCGCATTTGTAAAAGACAACGGTGGGTTAGATTATGCCATTACTAAGATGAAAGCTTTTCAGGAAGAAGCACTAAATTTATTGAATAATTACCCTGAATCACCTTATAAAGCCTCCCTAAAATTAATGGTAGACTATGTAATTGATAGAAAAAAATAATTTTAACTATCAAATTATCAATATATTATAAAAATTCTTTATTTTTTTAATTATATCAGACAACCATTTGTACAACTTTTGCGTCTTTATCAATAGAAGTGCAATCGTAACCACAACATGAAAGTTATACAACTTCACAAAAACGAAACTAAACTTATACAGAGAGCAGCGAAAAATAATCGCGAAGCGCAACATGTATTGTATGAGTTGCATGCACCAAAAATGTTAAGTGTTTGTAGGTACTACATTAAAGATGTTTATCAGGCGGAAGAAGTAATGCTGAATGGCTTCTTTAAAGTCTTCAAATATCTTAAAACATTTAAAAATGAAGGTAGTTTCGAAGGTTGGATTAGACGGATAATGGTAAGGGAAGCGATTTCGTACTTAAGGCAAAATAAAGCTATAGAATTTGCGGCTGAAGATGAATATTTAGAGCACGATTATAGTAACAACGTTAACTCTAATATTGAGGTTGCAGAAATTCAACAGCTCATAGATAGTTTGCCAGAAGGATACAAAATGGTATTTGTAATGTACGCTATTGAAGGTTACAAACATCATGAAATTGCCGAATTATTGAACATCTCAGAAGGGACATCAAAATCGCAATTGTTTAAAGCACGACAGATGCTTCAGAAGAAAATAAAAGAATTAAATAACAGCAATTATGGCGCCAATTAAATTTGAAGAACAGTTAAAGGAGAAGCTAGAAGAGCGCAATTTGCAACCATCATCAGATGCTTGGTCAAAATTATCTGAACGTCTCGATGAAGATGAAAAAAGATCGAGAAAGCCATGGATAACATGGTTGAGTGTAGCGGCAGGAGTCATTATAATGCTTTCAGTTCTTATTCAATCGTTTGGGTCGAAGACAGACCAAGAGGTAACACCACAAATGGTAGAAGAAGACGTAATTGAATTACCGAAACAAGATCAATTACCAATCATCAACGAAAATGAAACTATTGAATTGGCTGTTGAAGAGGATACTTCGAATGAGGTAAATACTTCGCCTGAGGAATCAAAAGAAGACCGAAAATTGATAGATCCTACTTCAGGTAAAAAGGAGCAACCAAAACTGCAATTGGCAGAACAATCAACAAATGATGTGCAACCAAAAAATAGTATTGAAAAACCAAACGAAATTCAGAAGGCAATTGTCAACGAAACCCAGATCAATAAAGAAGCTGTAGCACAGGCACTCAATGAATTAAATTCTGAAAAGACCCGTGCAACGGATCGTGAAGTAGATTCACTATTAAAGTTGGCAAGTAAAGAATTAGTTAAAGATAAATTGTTGAAGGAAACCAGTAAAACAGTTGATGCGCAATCACTACTCAACGACGTTGAAGACGAGATGGGACAATCCTTCAGAAGTAAAGTTTACGAAGCGCTGAAAGGTGGCTATAAAACTGTAAAAACGGCAGTAGCGCAACGTAATAATTAATATCGAATCAATTAAATTAAATATAATAAATCATCAAAAAACGAACAGTTATGAACACAATTACACGATTAGTAGTATACCTGATTATTTCAGTAACAACAGTTGCTACGACCTATGCACAAGACACAAAAACCGACAGTACTAAGACGTCTTCGAATCAATACAAGATCGAAGCCTTAAAAGAACTGAAGACAAAAATCGAAAAGGAAGAACGCGAGTTCTTAAAGCAAGAAATTGAATCTATCAATCAACGTTTAGACGCTAAGCAAATTACCCCAGCAGAGGCAGAAGAATTAAAAAAAGAAGCAGCAAAAAAGAGAGCTGCTAATATTGAAAACCGTTTGGCAATTATAGATAACAAAATTGCGCTCCTTGGTAGAAATGAAGCTGGTTACGAAACCAACAATGACGACGATGGTTTTTTTTCAATAAAGTTTGGAGATGACGACGACGAATGGACTGCAGTAAGATTCGGGAAAAAGAATAAACCGAGAAAGTACGACAGAAGAACCACATCAGATATTGTATTTGCATTTGGATTCAACAATGCATTGATCGATGGGCAAGACCTAGGAGACTCTCCCTATAAAATTGCAGGATCTGGATTTATGGAATTGGGTTACGCCTGGAAAACCAGAATATTTGATAAAACGAACTTCTGGAGGTTAAAATATGGATTCTCATTTCAGTGGAACAAACTAGATATAAAGGACAACCAGTTTTTAGTTAATAATAATGACCAAATAACTTTAGAGGAGTTTCCTGTTGAGCTCAATAAAGCCAAATTTAGAACAACCAATTTAGTTTTCCCTGTACATCTAGAGTTTGGACCCTCTAAAAAGATTGAGCGCAAGAATTACTTCAGATATTCAACTACTAACAGATTTAAAATAGGTCTAGGTGGTTATGCAGGACTTAACATTGGAAGTATGCAAAAACTAAAATATAAGGAAGACGGAAACCGCATTAAAGATAAGCAAAGAGGTGGCTTTGAGGTTAACGAATTCGTTTACGGTCTTAGTGGTTATTTAGCTTGGGGAGACGTAGCCTTATATGTAAAGTATGACCTCAATCCATTGTTTAAAGACCAAGCAGTAGATCAGAATAATATTTCAGTCGGTATCCGTTTTGATATGGACTAAACCAATCAATTTTTGAGTGTTTAGAACCTCAATCCAGAAATGGGTTGGGGTTTTATTTTAAGACCTATTAAATCTTAATTTTCATCTACTAAAATTCGTTTAATTGTTTTTTCAACTTCGGCCTTATTCATTCCAGGTTTCATATAAGGATGATAAAGCATTTTGATAAGATCTGCATCTAATTTTGAAAGGTCCTTAGTTTGTGTGCTATCTGGTTTTTCTTGAAAAAACATACTGTCCGTAAACCACATAGAATCGTTCATAAGACCTAAACTTTGAGTAACTTCTTCTACAATAGTATTACCTTGATTTTCGATGGGTTCTGTGATGTCAATGTAAATTACCGCCTTTGAAATTTCGAAAGTAATTTCATTGTAGTCGACCTCAGTGTATCCCACAAAATCTTCATCTATACCATCAAATAAATTAGGTGCTACTTCTAAGATCGTGCTTTTTTCAACTAAAAGTACAAAGGCATTACCTTTTGCAGGATTGGATGTCAGTACAATCTCAAAACCATCCTCCGTAAGATCATTAATTTTCTCAATTGTTTGTCTAACGATAGAAGCTTGCTCACTAAATCTATCACTTCCAAAGATATAGAGGTACATAGTATTGGTCCATTTGGTCGTAACCTCTGGGCTTTCGCCAAATTCAGACTTTAAGGCTATTTCTTTAAAATAGTCTTCCAGTACACAATCATACTGCGTTGGTGTATAATCCTCAGAAGGGGTAATAAGATAAGCAATTATTAATGCTACAATTAAAGCTGAAATAAGAAGTGCAATTCTAGTCTTCAATAATTGAATTTTTTTGATGAAGTCTGTTCTACTTTATTTTAAAAGCTCTAAGACGAAGTTCGGCATTTTTTTGCTTGACTAAAATAACTTTTCAACATAAATTTTGAAAACAAATTGTTTGACTTAAATTTACAAACTTGCTGCACAATGTAACACCCTGAGCTCGTCGAAAGGGTTTAAACATTGAAGTAAGTAATCACAGTTAAGATTAGATTGCTGCCTTGCTCCATCGCTAAAATTATGGTGGCGTGCAGGCTCAAGGATGACAAAGAATAGATGATCTCACAAAATACCATAGCACAAGTTTTTGAAACTGCCCGAGTAGAGGAGGTGATTGGTGATTTTGTACAGCTAAAGAAAGCAGGAAGCAATTTTAAGGGGCTTAGTCCTTTTAGCGAAGAGCGAACACCGAGTTTTATGGTATCGCCAGTAAAACAAATTTGGAAGGATTTCTCTAGTGGTAAAGGTGGTAATGCCGTTACATTTTTAATGGAGCACGAGCATTTCACTTATCCTGAGGCCATCAGATATTTGGCAAAAAAGTATAATATTGAGATTGAAGAGACCGAGCGCACCGACGAAGAAAAAGCACAGGCCGATGCCAGAGAAAGTTTATATCTGGTCAGTGAGTATGCTAATGAATATTTTCAAAAAATACTTCATAAAACTGATCAAGGTAAAGCTATCGGGCTTAGTTATTTTAAGGAGCGCGGGTTTACTGAAGACACTATAAAGAGGTTTCAACTTGGTTATTCGTTAGATGAATGGCAAGCCTTTACGGATGATGCTTTGGGCAAAGGATATCAATTAGAATTTCTGGAGAAAACCGGACTTACAATCGTAAAGGACGAAAGGCGCTTCGATAGATTTAAAGGTCGTGTGATGTTTCCGATTCATAGTATGAGTGGACGTGTGCTTGGTTTTGGTGGCCGAATTCTAACCAACGACAAAAAAGCGGCTAAGTATCTCAATTCTCCTGAGAGTGATATTTATCACAAGAGTAAAGTACTTTATGGCTTGTATTTTGCCAAACAGACTATTGCCAAAGAAGACAATTGTTATTTGGTAGAAGGTTACACTGATGTTATTCAGTTTTACCAAACAGGTGTAAAAAATGTGGTGTCCTCATCAGGTACTGCATTAACCTCTGAACAAATACGATTAATCAATCGTTTAACTAAAAATATTACGGTTCTTTTTGATGGTGACGCTGCTGGGATAAGAGCCTCAATTCGCGGAATTGACCTTATTCTTGAACAAGGGATGAATGTTAAGGTTTGTACCTTTCCTGATGGTGAAGATCCCGACAGTTTTGCAAAGTCAAACACTTTAGAAGAACTTACAGAATATCTTAATTCTAATGCCAAAGATTTCATTCAGTTTAAAGCTTCACTTTTAGTTAAGGAGGCCAATAACGATCCCATAAAAAAGGCCGAAACCATTAGGGAAATCGTTAATAGTATTTCCAAAATCCCTGATGCCATTAAGCGCGAGATTTATGTCCGCGAATGTGCTTCAATCATGGATATTAGCGAAGATGTCTTGTTTAGTACTTTAGCGCAGATCAGTAAGAAAGAGTTTCAGGAAGCCAATAAAAAATTCAAGCAAGATCAGAAGGCTTTTGAAGTGGTTAAAAATCAACCACAGCAACAACCAAAGGTTGATGTTCAGTATGAATTAGAGCGAAAAATTATTGAGATCTTAATGCTCTATGGTGATAGAACGGAGCAGTTTGAAGATCTTATTTTGAAAGAAGATGAGGTTTCGGGCGAATTACTTTTAGAGCCAACAATTCATGAAGCACGAGTATTTGAGAAGATTTATCTCGACCTTCAAGAAGATGAGATGATGTTTTCCAATGAAAGATTCAGACAGTTGTACTATTCCATAATAGATCGCCTCAACCAAGACGAGAATTTTTCAACCAAAGATTTTATAAATCAGCTCGATCAAGAATCTGCTAGTGAAGTAACTACCATTCTCATGGATGATGAAAAATACAATCTTCACGATTGGGAACGTAATCATATCATCCCAAAGGAAAAAGAGCATACCGTTGCCCAATTGGTAAGCCAAACCATTCTCAGTTTAAGATGCTATCTCATAGATCAAAAGGTAGCAGAATACAAGAACGAGACCTTGAATAATGATAGTGATACGCGTTCAATTGTTGAAGACGTAAAAGACTATCTAGGTCTTAAAATGTTACTGTCTCGTAAGCTAGGTAAAGTTATTGGTGGATAGCCAACTATGTTAAATTGTGATGCTTCGCCTGGTGAATAAGATCTACAATGTTATTAACGTTCAGTTTCTTAAAAAGTCTGGCTTTATAAGTACTAACCGTCTTTTCATTGATGTTTAACTCTTCGGCGATTTCCTTGTTTTTTCTACCTATTGAAAGCAATTTTAAAACTTCAACTTCGCGGGTAGATAATTTTTTAAACATGCGACTTCTACTCTTACGAGTGTCTTCGTAACGCAAGTGTTTATCCATTTTTTCACTTAAGGAAACTTCACCACCATGAATTTTTCTCACGGCAGCTTCAATAGCCTCTACATCTGCAGTTTTGTTCAAATAACCGGAAGCGCCAGCTTTGAGTGTGCTGATGGCGTAAATTTCTTCAGGTTGATGACTGAACATCAATACATTTACAGATTTGTTTTCCTTTTTAATGGCTCTTAGAGCAGTAATACCGTTAAGTTCGGGTAAATCAATTTCAGAAATGATAACATCGACCTGATGACGTCTTACGAATTCGAAAATTTCGATACCACTACTTAACTTTCCAACTACTTCAAGATCGGGTTTGCTGTTTAAGAACAATTCTAGTCCTGTTCTAACAATGGGATGGTTGTCTACAATCAATATTCGTATCATGACAATTGATTTTAGTTAGGGTTAATAGTGCGACAACAAAAACTAAGCTAAGAGATTGCGGCAGGATTGGTTTTGTAAAAATAGTCAAAAATTAAGCACTTATCGCAATTTATTCGACCAATTGTAATAAATTTCTTATTATTTCTTCAATTCTTTAGGGATTTCGCAAACAGGAATCGGAACCATTTTATGCTGGTTCATGGTGTTAAATCGTTTGAAAATTTTGAAAACCTCTTTTTGTCTTCCTTCAAAATCAGATTCTGTCTTGCCTTCATCATTCATTTCCATTGCCCACTCTAATTCTGGATACGAAGCACCAATTTGATCTTCATCTGTTCGGTTATCGCCCCAAAGGCCATCTGTTGGAGCAGCGTCTAAAATTTCCTGATTAACACCCAAATGTGCAGCAAGGGCATAAACTTCTGTTTTTAGGAGATCTGCAATCGGACTAAGATCTACGCCACCATCTCCATATTTTGTATAGAAACCTACACCAAAATCTTCAACCTTGTTACCAGTTCCGGCTACGAGTAGTTTTTCGTAAGCAGCAAAATAATACAAGCTAGTCATTCTTAGGCGTGCTCTGGTATTGGCTAAGGACATAAAACGATCTTCTTCATTTTCCACCTCAGGAAAAGCGTCTTTTAGGCTTTCAAAAACAGGTGTCAGATTTACTTGGGTCATTCTAACCTTCGGGAATTGCGCTTTAAGCCAATTGATATGATTAAGAGCTCTCGATACTTGTTTTTCAGATTGATGAATGGGCATTTCAAGACAATGTACCTCTAAGCCTGTTTTAGCACAGAGGGTTGAAGTCAGGGCAGAATCGATTCCGCCAGATATTCCAATTACAAATCCTTTCATGCCGGCATTAGTAGCATAGTCTTTCAGCCAATTGACGATATGGTTAACAACTTTTTCTGTTTGCATAATGTTTAAAATTTTCTACAAAGAAGTGTACCTTTGCACAACAAAAATAGCGGAATCGTGTTAGGTTTAAAAATGTTTCATTCAATGTCTTCAAGAATTATCATATTAATAATATTGGGCACTTTTTTTATGTCTTGTAATGAGGATTCAAAGTTAGAATCAGAGATTTCTAAAATTGAGGCGGATTTTATCGTTGAGCGATTCGACAAAGCCTATCAGGAGGCAAGTCCTGCTGATCTGCCAAAACTTAAAAATGCCTACCCGTTTTTGTTTTCTAAAAATGATCCTGACTCTGTTTGGATTAAGAAAATGAATGATCCTCTTCAAGCAGAGTTGCTTAAAGAAGTGAGTAAGGCTTATTCAGATTTTACTCAGGTGAAGAATGACCTTACGGGGCTTTTTCAACATCTGAAATATTACGATAAAACATTCTCTGTACCACGTGTAGTAACTCTAACCAATGATGTGGATTACCGTAATAAAACTATTGTGACAGATTCGTTAGTGCTTATTGCGCTTGATAATTTTTTAGGTGAAGATCATGAGTTTTATCAAAATATCCCGATGTATCTCGCCCAAAATATGACTCAAAATCAGATTGTGCCCGAATTGGCGGATGGTTATGCAAGGAAATATACATTTCAGTCTGAACGGAATACATTTCTAGATGAAATGATTTACTTCGGAAAGCTACTTTATTTTAAAGATAAAATGATACCGTTTTTATCTGATGCTGAAAAAATGGGTTACACAGAACAAGAATTGAAATGGGCTGAAGCAAATGAAAGTCCGATTTGGAGTCATTTTATTGAGAATGAAATGCTGTATAGTACCGACAGTAAATTACCAAGTCGATTTATTGCGGATGCGCCGTTTTCAAAATTTTATTTACAGTTAGACAATGAATCTCCCGGGAGATTAGGACAATATATTGGATGGCAGATCGTAAGAGCTTATGCCGAAAAAACAGGTGAAGGTGTTTTTCAAGTTTTACAAAAAGAACCAGAAGACATCTTTGCAATTGCAAAATTTAAACCTAAGAAATAATGGCAAAAACCATAACATCTAAAATAGAATTGAATGTAGAACTCGATGAAAATCGCGTACCAGAGCGTCTCAATTGGTCCGCCCAAGATGGAGGAGTTCAGAATGAAGAAGCTAAAGCTATAATGCTTTCAGTGTGGGACAGTAATGCACAGGAAACACTTAAAATAGACTTATGGACCAAGGACATGCCTGTGGATGAGATGAAACTGTTTTTTCATCAAACGTTAGTCACTATGAGTGATACATTTTTGAGAGCTACTCAAGATGAAAAGATGACGGCCACTATGCGCGACTTCTGCGATTACTTTGCCGACAAACTAGAGTTGAAAAAGTAGAGAGAAATCAACTTCCAGATTTATAAAAAGGCACTGTATTAAAGCAATCGGCCTCGGTGGCGTTGGCATAATCTGGGTTTCGTCTTTTGAACCTCATAAATTTTGAAGTGTCATAAACCTCCCAGATAACAAGTTCGTTATGACGACCCGTCCTTGTTTTAAGGTCAATTTCATTTTGTCTTATGATCTTTTCTACCGCCTCTTTATCGCCGATTTTCATCACCTTTCGTGAGCTATGTCCTTTGTAGATCTTGTTGACGATCCAATAGAATCGCACAGCCGGTTTTGGAGCATCAATTTCTTTTGGTTCAATACTATTTTCTTCCACAACACTGCCTTCAGCCTTAACCTGTGTTGTTAATTTCTGACCTTCGTCTAAGCTTTCAATTTGGTTTGAAGCAATATCTTTTGAAAAGTGATCCGTTGGTTTATGAAGGATCAAGGTTATAATAATGAGTTTATTATGCACCTTAACCTCTGTAACATATCTACCATTTGGAAAATCTGTTAATGGAATTTTCGTCTGTTTACTGTCAACGACTATTGATCTTTCAAAATTGTCATTAAATATTGCAACTTTGGTAATGTCTCGTTGACCTTCAAGAATTAAAGTATCACCGGTTTTATTTAAACTGTGTTTCAATTCTTCAGCTCGGTAATCGATATTTTGTAGCAGAGTAGCATTTTGACCATAGAAAAGTGTCGTCAAAAGCAAAAAAAGTATAGCACATCCTTTTTTCATCATAAGTAGGTTTTTGTTCGGGGGAAACAAATAATAATTAAATTATAAAAACCTTTTGAGGGTCTTGAGGTAAAGGTAACTATTGAATAGATCCAATTGCTACTATTAGGCTAAAGGGTATTTTTTTATGATAAAATGAGTGTGGTTTCGATAAAAGACGAAAATAAGTGACGAATGAAAGCGCGTTTTAAAGTGAAATGTATGTAGTCTATCTTCAGAATGTTACGTTAATTGTAGCGTCTAGATATCGCTTATAATTAGGTTGAGGAGCCAATTTTAATACCGCATCGATCCATGCTAAGCGTTCATGATTAATAATCTCTAATTCCCAAATACAAGGGGCGAGGCCGTTACCTGATAACTGTTCAAAATTATCGAGCTGATCATAGTTAGATTTAAAAATATGTGTGTTCAGCATATTGTCGCCAACCCACCAATTAATTAGTGTAAAAATACCTTCGGTCCCGGCATGTAAAATTAAAAATCCAATATGATTATGTTGGGCATTAAATCCATTATGAATTGCAAGCCATTCTGGTAATTTTTCTTTGACGTTTGAATAAAAATCTGAATAATCAAATTCGCCTTGCTTAGTAATGGTATAGACCTTAATCGACCAATCGTTTACCTTCAAGAGTTCCTTGAATTTTATATGTCGAGGTTTATATATTGCCATCAGATATTAGATATTTAGTTTAACAATTTGTAACGCATTGGTAATATTGCGATAATACTAGAATGTTATTTACAAACTATATTTGTGTCGCTATTAATCGTTATTGAAACATTAGTTGGGCCTTCGCAATGAGAAGGAAACTAGTGTTTTTTTATTTGTCTACACTGTAAACAACTTCTCCATTGAATATGGTCATTACAACCTTAGTGTCTAAGATCTTAGATTCTTCAACCGTCATAAGATCCTGGTCGTAAATTGTGAAATCTGCTAACTTACCTGCAGTAATTGAGCCTTTAATATCTTCTTCAAAAGCCCCATAGGCAGCATCTAGAGTATAGGATCGCAACGCCTGAGTTCTTGTCATTTTTTGTTCAGGTTCATAGCCGCCTTCAGGAGTTCCTTTCAAGGTTTTTCTGCTTACACTGGCATAGAAACTTGCAATAGGATTTATGGGTTCTACTGGAACATCTGTGCCATTTACAATCGGGACACCACTTTGAAGCAGATCTTGCCACATGTAAGCACCTTCTTTAATCCGTTTTTCACCTAGTCGATCAATTGCCCATGGACGATCAGAAGACATATGAACCGCTTGCATTGCCGGTATAACCTTCAAGGCCGCGAAACGTGGAATATCATCTGGATGTAAATGTTGTGCGTGTTCTATTCTGAATCTGTGATCGGTTGCAGCCTCAGGCATTTTTTCAAATGCCATTTCGTAGCGATCTAGAATTTCGCGATTAGCACGATCACCAATGGCATGAGAACAAACTTGAAAACCATTTTTAAGTCCATTAAATGCGGTTTCTTTTACAAATTCCATTGGTAAGGTTTCATGCCCAAAATGATCAGGGCGATCTGAATATGGTTCTAGCAGCCACGCGCCACGTGAGCCAAGAGCGCCATCACAATTTAATTTAACCGACCTAATGGTGAATAAATGATCTTCATCAATCATTACTCCTTTTTCGTACCAAGTACTCAGTAGTTCCTTGTCCCATCCAGTAAGCATGGCATAAATTCGCGTTTGCATTTTACCTTCAGATTTCATTTTCTCATAAAGTGCAATAGTCTCTTTTGGAATACCAGCATCATGAAAACTTGTGATTCCATTTTTATGGCAAGCTTCAACAGCAAGATCAAAAGCCTTGATATCACTTTCTGGAGTCCGTTCTGGAATATGTTGAGTAATTAAAGTCTGTGCACGCTCATTAAATACACCTGTAGGTCGCCCAGATGCATCAACCAATACTTCACCACCTTCAACTTCATATTTTCTTACACCATCTAACGAAAGGTCTAATAAGCCTGCAATTTCCATTGCTTTTTCATTTGCAAAACCTGCATGTCCACTAGCATGTCTTAGATAAACTGGGTTGTCAGGAGAAATTGCACTGAGCAAATGATGTGTTTGAAATCCGAGGACAACTTCAGACGGCATACTATCCCACTTGCTTTGGTGCCAGCCACGGCCGGTGATCCATTCACCTGGCTTACTTGATTTAACGCGTTCAGCGACGGCATCGATAATGGCTTGATAACTTGTAGTATTCAATAGATCTAAATTGAGTTCATTGTAGCCCAATCCCATAAAATGACCGTGGCCTTCAATTAAACCTGGGGTCATGGTTTTACCTTTTAGATCGATTATTTCGGTTTGTTCATTTTTATAAGTTTCAGCTTCAGCAAGCGAACCTGCAAATAGAATTTTGTTGTCTTTTGTAGCTACGGCTTCAACGGTTACAGAAGTAGAATCTACCGTATAAATAGTGCCTCCATAAATGAGCATGGTGGCGTATTCTTTCTCTGGATTTGTACAAGCAATTGTGGTGACAAGAGCCAAAATTACAATGGCAAATAGGGATAATCTAGATTTCATATAAGGTTAGTTTAAAAGCCTAAGTTACGAATAAATCAGGTATTTGACGACCGAGTTTTCGAGGATACTTTCGTTCTATTAGAGGATCTTAATCAAGAATAACTTATGCAAGCTTTATTTCATAAATGCGTGAAGTTTCTCCCCATGGGTGAAAACCATCTCCAACGTATTCAAAATCAAACTTTTCGTAATAACCGATATGACTTGTGCACAAATACAGATAGTTAAAGCCTAACTTTTTTGTATCGCCTTTTATTTTTTCAATTAGCAAATTACCATAAGAATTACCGCGGTAATTTTCGTCAATAAACAAGCCACAGAGCCAAGGATAAAGATCACCACGACTAATAAAATCGTTAGTTATGAGTCCGGCACAGCCAATAATTTCGTTGTTGTGTTGTAGTAAATACCATTGCGGCAAGGCATTTCTTGCATTAATACTGTGAGCTATTGCATCTTCATAAATTTCGGGAAGAACGCTTTTCCAACGCTCCTGAAAATATGTAATGGCTATATCTATAAATTCTGGTTGCTCTCTGATGGAGATTATGTTCATCTTTTTGAAATTGTTCCGAAGCAATTTACATCATAAAGAATTAGCATTATGGTTTTTGATATTGAGATTTATTATAGTCAACTGCTTTGGTGACCCAATAGTCGAGATCTGTATCGAGATCAAATCCTTCAGGAGTAATAAAAATATAGCCTTTCATAGGTCTACCTGTAAAATCCATTGGTAAACATTCCTCTTTGTGAATTTCTTGGTCGTAGGTGTCAACTCCGATTTTCGCCATAAGTAAGCTATCACCATATTTTTTATCGATATGAGTACCGCAGCACATCTTATCATTGACCATAAAAACCAGTCCACCCATCATTTTTTTAGCATAAAAGGGCACATTTTTACTAGAAATAATCTGATGGATTCTATCGCCTAAGTGTTCATCATATGCCATATTTCTTTGGTTTAGTTGGTTTCAGGTTTATTTGTTGAAGTGACACAATCAATTTTCCATTGATCACCATATTTTCTGTATATGGCGGTCCAAGCAAAATGTGTTTCGCTTTGCGTTAATTCGCCGTCTTCATTTTCACTTGTAATTGCAACGATCTTATCAACAATGGTGTAGGCCATCGTGCCGTCATCAGAAAATTTTATGACAGGTTCAGAGACATCATCCCATTTTAAGAATTCTACGCTCGAAAAATAACCATGATACCTCGAAATTGTTTCGCCTTTTTCAGGTTTACTAATGATACCACGATTAACAGAAATGAAATTATCTGAAAGTTGATCTGCAAATGCGATGGAATCTTTCTTGAAATGATAATGGCGTTGTGCATGATGAAGGTCGAGAATTTTGGCTTTTTCAGATTCTAAATCCACAGGATGTTCAGAATTACAGGATAAAAACAAGAGTGCAAAAAGCAACAGCAGAAATGCTCTGAATGTGATGATTGATTTCATAATGAATTTAGCTTAGTCCTACTAATTTAGGCAAATGCGTAGAAAACTAATTCCTTTTGGCAAAAGTTTATGACCAGATAGAAAATGCCAGGGAACTATTTCAAATTCACTGCAATTGTAGTGCTTGAAGTAACATAAAACGGAATAACATTGAACAGATCTGAAGACGTAGAATTGATATAATTGGGATCAGCTAGTTGGGCACGTAAGAATTTTGCCGAATCATAAACTTCCCAAACTTTTAATTCATTCGTTTTGCCAGAGCTATTATTGGCTTCCAATTTATTCCTTTTGATCAATTTTTTGGCCAGGGATTCATCGACCAATTTCATGGTTTTACTTGAACCAGTTTTATCGTTGATTTTGAGAATTACCCAAAAGAATTTTTTATTGTTGTCGATTGCATTGTGCTTATTCGGAGAAAGCATGTTTTCAATTTTAATGTTCGACGAACCATTAATGGGTTTCATGTTTTCATCTAACATAATAGCACTATCATAAGATGCATTTTTGCCGTCCTTTGTAGAGTTCTGTGATGAGGTGTCATCTCTTTCATAGCGTACAATTTCCATCAAAATAACTTTGTCTTCGAGTTTAGCTTCAACTACAAATTCTCCAATTGGCAAGTCAGAAATTGAAATTTTAGCATCGGATTGATCAAGCATTACTATTTTTTCGAAATCTTCATTAAAGATTTCAACCTTTAAAATCTTTTGTTCACAACCTAAAACTAAACTATCTCTAGTTTTATTGAGTTGATGTTTGAGTTCCTTTGCTTTCGGATTGAAATTTTTGAGCAGCACAGTATTCTGACCATTAAGACTAATAGTCAAAAACAACATAAGTAGCGAAAATAGTGTCTTATACATAATGATCACATTTAGATTTGAGGCTATAATATGCTATGTATCTACTACTAAAGTTACGGGCTTTTAGCGAAGGATTTACAGATTTAAGATGTTTTGCAATTTTCTGGGATGATATACTTCGAAATAAGATGTACAGCAAAAAAATAGGATTTAATAACCCCTTTTTTTGACCGTTTAAACGGTAATTTAGTTAAATTAGCCTATGCGAAAAATTCTATTTGGAGTTGTCATAACCCTAGTCGTCTTATTCACTTTTAAATACTGTGGGGAAAAATCTGAGGACAAAATTGTGCTTCAGGAAAACTCAACATTAATTCAGGAGCAAATTAAGAATGTGGGGAAACTTGTAGTCACAGAAGGACATTTTAGTGAGGTGTTTACCTATAAGAATTCCAAGTCGATATTTGGTGATTGGCTTGAAGCCGAAAAACAGGCCATTGTAATCGTAAATGCAGATGTCACCGTCGGATATGATCTTAGCAAGTTAGAATATAAAATCGATGAAGATTCTAAAACGCTGCAAATTCTGAATATTCCCGATGAAGAAATAAATATTAATCCAGATCTTGAATATTATGATATTCAGGCAGATTTCTTAAATCAATTTGAAGCCAAAGACTACAATGACATCAAAGAAACGGTAAAAGCTTCTCTTATGAAAAAAATTGATAGTTCCGAACTAAAGTCGAACGCACAAAATAGACTGCTTAGCGAGTTATCTAAATTTTATATCCTAACAAAATCCTTAGGCTGGACACTGAAATACAATACAACACCGATTGAGTCTATAGAATCTTTTAAAACCATCGACTTCAAACTTTGAGTAAAACTGAAACCCGAAAAGATGAAATCATTAGAGTAGCCGCAAGGTTATTCAAGGAGAAAGGATATAGCGCAGTAACTATGCGCGATCTCGCTGCAGAAATGGGTATTAAAGCGGCAAGTTTGTACAACCATATCAATTCTAAACAAGATATTCTCGATGAGATCATCATCAATCTAGCTGAAGCTTTCACGGCAGGAATGAAGGAGATTCAGACTTCTGATCAGAGTTGTATAGGCAAACTAAAAGAGATCATCGAGTTACATGTGAAACTTTCTAGTCAGAACATTTATGGCATGGCATCACTAAATAATGATTGGATGCATCTCACAGAAAAACGCGCTTATTATAAAAAACTACGAACGGATTACGAAGATGACTTTAGGCATATTCTAGAAGAAGGTATTACTTCCGGAGAAATCATAAACGAAAAGCCTGAAGTAATGATGTTTTCAATATTAACGACACTGCGCTCACTTTACATTTGGATACCGAAGAAAGAAGATCTAGATCTTAAAGAACTAACAACATCACTCCATCAAATCCTAATTACCGGAATTAACAAATAGTTTAGATTTAATTTTATAACTTTGCTGAATAAACTAACAAGTGTTAGTTTGAAATTTTATAATTGAATGGCGGAGTTCCATAACTTAAAAGTTGAAGATATTTACAAAGAAACAGAAGATACTTCTGTGGTTACTTTTGAAGTACCTTCAAATTTAGTAGAGGCGTTTAAGTTTAGACAGGGACAACATCTTACCCTGAAAGCTGATATCAATGGCGAAGATGTACGCCGTTCATATTCGCTTTGTTCAAGTCCTAACGAAGCCAAGTGGCAAGTTGCGGTCAAACAAATCCCTGGTGGTAAATTTTCAACCTATATCAACGAAGAGCTTCAGACTGGAGATGTTATTGAAGTGATGGCACCAAGTGGCACATTCGGAGTAGATAGCCATGCGGATAACGACAAAAACTATTTATTCTTTGCCGCTGGAAGTGGAATTACACCCGTAATATCCATGATAAAAACACATCTGGAAGCTGAACCTAATTCTACTTGCAAGTTATTTTATGTGAATAAGACCGCAAAATCAATTATCTTTAAGGAAGAACTTGAACAACTTCGGAATAAGTACTTCGGAAGACTTGAAATATATTATTTCTTAACTCAGGAGCGTCGCGATATTGAATTATTTAACGGACGATTCGACGATGATAAAATGAAAGTCCTCACTAAGACCTTCATCGACATTCCAGATACCAACGAAGTATTTTTATGTGGTCCTGAAAAAATGGTGAACTACGTAAGCGAATATTTGATCAATGCAGGATTGCCCAAAGAATTAGTTCATTTCGAATTGTTTGTTACAGGTTTATCCGAAGAGGACATTAAACGCCAAGAACGTTTAGCAAAACAAAACGTAGAAGGTACAGAAGTGATCATTGTCGATGGTGGAAAGGAATTCTTATTCACCATGACGAGCGATTACGACAATATCCTCGATGCAGCATTAAATGCTGGTGCGGATTTACCATTTGCCTGTAAAGGTGGTGTTTGTAGTACCTGTAAATGTCAGGTGACTGAAGGTGAAGTTGAAATGAAAATCAACTATGCTTTAGAAGATAAAGAAGTCGCCCAAAATTTTGTTTTAAGTTGTCAGGCTGTGCCAACAACTGATAAAGTAGTCGTAGACTTTGATGTCTAGTTTGAAGCATCAAATCAACATAAATGAAAAAGAAATTAAATTAAAATTTGCTTGTGGACTTGAGCCAATAGCACAAAGCCAAAAAAAATGAGTGAAGAACAAATTAGAAGTTTAGAAAGAAATTTTAATGAGCGTATTGAGCGCGATGAAAAGATCGAGCCTAAGGACTGGATGCCAGAGAAATACCGCCAGACTCACATCCGACAAATATCTCAACATGCCCATTCAGAGATCGTCGGAATGCTTCCAGAAGGTAACTGGATCACACGTGCGCCATCTCTTAGACGTAAAGTAGCGTTGTTAGCAAAAGTACAGGATGAAGCTGGTCATGGACTCTACTTATATAGCGCGTGCGAAACGCTTGGTGTAACTAGAGATGAATTATACGAGCAATTACACACGGGCAAAGCCAAATACTCTAGTATTTTTAATTATCCAGCACTAACATGGGCTGATATGGGTGCTATTGGTTGGTTAGTTGATGGTGCTGCAATCATTAATCAGGTGCCACTTTGTAATACTTCTTATGGCCCATACGCCAGAGCAATGATCCGTGTATGTAAAGAAGAAAGTTTTCACCAGAGACAAGGCTTCGAGATCATGTTGAAATTGGCAAATGGTACACCAGAACAAAAAGAGTTGGCACAAGATGCCTTGAACAGATGGTGGTGGCCAAGTTTAATGATGCTAGGACCAACGGATGATAAATCGGTTCATACTGAGCAATCCATGAAGTGGAAACTTAAACGTAAAACAAATGACGAATTACGTCAGCAGTTTATTGACCAAACTGTGCCTCAAGCCGATGTTCTCGGATTAACAATTCCAGACCCTGATTTAAAGTGGAATGAAGAACGCCAGAGTTACGATTTTGGTGAAATCGATTGGGACGAATTCTGGCAAGTAGTTAAAGGTCATGGACCAATGAATAAAGAACGTATGAAGGCACGTGTTGGTGCTTGGGAACGTGGAACATGGGTGCGCGATGCAGCTATGGCTTACGCAGAAAAGAAACGTGCAAGAAAAGAAAAAGAAGCAGTTTAAAACAACAACGATATGGCAACAAAGAATTGGCCTCTATGGGAAATCTTCGTTCGAAGTAAAAACGGATTGGAACACAGACATTTTGGAAGTTTACATGCTGCAGATGCCGACATGGCACTCGAAAATGCTAGAGATGTCTACACGCGTCGAAATGAAGGCGTAAGCATTTGGGTTGTAGAATCAAAGCATATTACAGCTTCAAACCCAGAAAACAATGGCGAGTTATTTGAGCCTGCTCAAGATAAAGTATATCGTCATCCTACGTTTTATGATGTTCCAGACGAAGTAAAGCATATGTAATTCAACGTTGATATGCTCGCATGAATTGTCACACTGAGCGCAGTCGAAGTGTTGCACATGTTTCCTATCATAAAAGTCAAAAAATGAAAAACGAAAATTTATACAACTATATTCTCGGTATCGCTGACAATAGTTTGATCTTAGGTCAACGCCTAGGTGAGCTAACAGGCCATGGTCCAAACTTAGAAACAGATATTGCTTGTACCAATATTTCACTAGACTTATTTGGTCAGGTAAGAAGCTATTTTCAATATGCAGGAAAGATCGCTGGTGACGGACGCTCTGAGGATGATATTGCCATGCTCAGAAAAGAGCGCGAATACAAAAACGTACTTCTGGTAGAACAACCAAATACTAATTTTGCATACACCATAGCAAGGCAATTTTTGTTTGATGCTTATCACTTGGCCTTCTTAAAGGAGTTGCAAAAAAGTCCTGATCTAACCCTATCTGCGATCGCTAACAAATGTGTGAAGGAAGTAAGTTACCACGAACGATTCTCCTCTGATTGGGTGCGACGACTAGGTGATGGCACTGAAGAAAGCCGAGAGAAAATGCAAGAAGCTATTAATGACCTTTGGATGTACACAGATGAATTATTCCATCAAACGGAAGCAGACAAAGCAGTCGTAGCAGAAGGTATCGGCGTAGATGTGACTAATTTGAAAACTGCTTATTACGCTTATGTTGCCGAGGTTTTAGAAGAGGCAACTTTAGAAGTGCCAGAAACCAAGTACTTCCAAAAGGGAGGTAAAAATGGTGTTCATACAGAGCATTTGGGATATATTTTAGCAGAATTACAATATATGCAGCGCACCTATCCGAATATGGAGTGGTAAAATATATGACAATCACAGAGCAACATATTGACGACATATTAATTCCAATACTAGAAGAAGTTTCGGACCCAGAGATTCCTGTATTGTCTATTATGGATATGGGTGTAGTGCGTTCTGCAAAGTTAATAGATGGAAAGGTTAAGGTCGAAATTACACCGACCTATAGTGGTTGTCCGGCAATGGACGTGATTGGAGATGACATTAAAACGGCATTGAAGAAGGCAGGATATGAAGCAGAGATCGATCTTATTTTACATCCTGCATGGACAACAGATTGGATAACGCCACGTGGTCGAAAAGCGCTTGAGGATTACGGCATTGCAGCGCCATTAGAAGCTGATGCTGATAAGGCAGTTTTACTAGAAGGTAAACGATTGGTAAAATGTACTAATTGCGGTTCTCATAATACAAGGATGGTGAGTCAGTTTGGTTCTACAGCTTGTAAAGCACAGTTTCAGTGTGATGATTGCCAAGAGCCATTCGATTACTTTAAATGTTTGAAATGATATTCTGAAGTTTCTCAATGTTTTCAGAAAGACTTTAGACCAGATAACAACTAACTAAAAATCAAATAAAAAGAGAATAAAGGTATGAGCAATTCCATTCTTTTAAAGATTGAGAACAAAGTAGCACACATTACGCTCAATAGGCCAGAAGTTTTCAATAGCTTTAATCGTGAAATGGCCTTGAGTCTGCAAGAAATCCTTAACCAATGCGAATCAAATTCCGAAGTAAGAGCTATCGTTCTTACAGGAAATGGAAAAGCTTTTTGTGCCGGACAAGATCTAAAAGAAGTCACCACGCCAGAGCTTAATCCAGGATTCAAAAAAATATTAGAAGAGCACTACAATCCTATCATAAAACAGATCCGAGAAATCAGAAAACCGATAATTGGCGCCATTAATGGTGTAGCCGCAGGAGCTGGCGCAAACATTGCCTTAGCTTGTGATATCGTAGTTGCGCACGAAAAGGTAAGCTTTATTCAGGCCTTCAGTTTAATTGGTTTAGTGCCAGATAGTGCCGGAACCTATTTTTTACCGCGATTAATTGGTTTTCAAAAAGCGCAAGCGCTAGCGATGCTTGGGGATAAAGTTTCTGCAGAAGAGGCAGAACGCATCGGAATGATCTACAAAGTGATTCCAATAGATCAGTTTCAGGATGAGGTTCATAATTTGGCTGAGAAATTAGCTAATATGCCAACAAAGGCTTTGGGAATGATCAAGGAATTATTTAATGCATCGATGACCAATTCATTAGATGACCAATTAGATATGGAGTCTAAATATCAAATCGAAGCAGCTCAAAGTGAAGACTATAAAGAAGGTGTTGCGGCATTTATTGAAAAACGCAAACCGAATTTTCAGGGTAGATAAAAACTAAAAAGTGTCCCCAGGAATGGACAATTTAAAAAACAGTCTTACAGAAGTCCACAACCGAATAAAACCATTTATTCATAAAACACCTGTATTAAGTTCGAGCTTAATTAATGCTATGATTGGCGCTGATCTGGTATTTAAGTGTGAAAATTTTCAGAAGATGGGTGCTTTTAAAATGCGAGGCGCTGCCAATGCTATTTTGTCCTTGTCTGAAGAAGACAGACAAAAAGGAGTGGTTACACATTCTTCAGGAAATTTCGCCCAGGCGGTCTCTCTTGCTGCCAAATCATTGGGAGTTAAAGCCTATATCGTAATGCCCGAAAATGCGCCACAGGTTAAAAAGGACGCTGTAAGAACTTATGAAGGTGAAATTATTGAATGCAAATCTACACCGCAGGCTAGGGCGTCAACAGCAGAAAAAATAAAAAACGAAAAAGGAGCGTCTTTTTTACATCCTTCTAATCAGGATGAAGTGATCTATGGAAATGCAACAGCAGCAATAGAATTATTAGAGGAATGTCCAGAATTAGACGTAATTTTAACACCAGTTGGAGGAGGCGGATTAATTGCTGGAACGGCATTAGCTGCAAAAGCATTTTCGAGTAAATGTAAGGTGATTGGTGGCGAACCAATGAATGTCGATGATGCCTATCGTTCCCTAATATCTGGAAAGATTGAAACTAATGAGCGTTTTGATACGGTTGCCGATGGATTAAGAACACATCTGGGCGATCGTAATTTTCCAATTATTAAGGACCATGTAGAGCGAATAATTCGGGTAGAAGAAGATGAGATCATTCATGCTATGAGAATTATTTGGGAACGAATGAAGATTATTATAGAACCTTCGTGTGCAGTGCCTTTTGCGGCAGTGATGAAAGAAAAAGAAACGTTTAAAAACAAAAAGATAGGGATCATCTTATCGGGCGGAAATGTCGACGTTAAGAAGTTACCTTTTTAAATAAAATTAGTCCTTAGATATTACACTAAGCATAGTCGAAGTGTAGGTGAAGGACCATTTTGTAAACAACTAAAATGAATATAGGAATAATAGGATCGGGTACAATGGGAAGCGGAATTGCACAGGTTGCAGCAACCGCAGATTGTCAGGTAAAACTATACGATACTAATGATGCTGCGCTAGACAAAGCAAAGGCCTCTCTTGAAAAAATTCTCAGTCGTCTCATTGAAAAAGGCCGAATTGATAGTACCGAAAAGCAAAGAATTCAGGCTAATATTTCATACGTTAATAGTCTTAAGGATTTATCCGATTCTGATCTCACTATAGAGGCGATCATTGAAAATTTAGACATCAAAAAGAAGGTGTTTTCAGAATTAGAATCTTATGTTTCCGACGATTGTATTATCGCTTCAAACACCTCTAGTTTGTCGATAGCTTCTATTGCTGCCTCCTTGCAAAAACCAGAACGTTGTATCGGAATTCACTTTTTCAATCCAGCGCCTTTGATGAAATTGGTTGAAGTAATTCCAGCCATTCAAACCTCAAAGGAAGTGCTCGATATTTCAGTAAAAACTATTTCAGATTGGAAAAAAGTAGTTGCAGTTGCTAAGGATACACCTGGTTTTATTGTTAACCGTGTAGCACGACCGTTTTATGGCGAATCCCTTCGTATTTATGAAGAAGGCATCGCCGATTTTGCAACTATCGATTGGAGCTTGAAAACATTAGGCGGTTTTAGAATGGGGCCATTTGAGTTGATGGATTTCATCGGGAACGACGTCAATTATACGGTCACCGAAACGGTGTTTACAGCTTTTTATTTCGATCCACGTTATAAACCGGCATTTACGCAAAAACGCTTTGCTGAAGCAGGTTATTTAGGGCGCAAATCAGGAAGAGGTTATTATAACTATGCTGAAGGTGCTTCCAAGCCGGAGCCCAACGAGGATAAAGAATTGGCGCAGCGAATTTTTGAGCGTGTGTTAGTGATGCTAATTAATGAAGCTGCGGATGCCTTATTCTTGAATATTGCTTCAGCCGAAGACATCGATAATGCCATGACCAAAGGAGTGAATTATCCTAAAGGATTACTTGCTTGGGCCGACGAAAAGGGTATTGATTGGTGCGTTTCTCAATTAGACGAGCTTTATAATGAATATCACGAAGACCGCTATCGTTGCAGTCCTTTATTGCGAAAAATGAATAGGGAAAATAAGACGTTTTTTAATGAAAGGTGAAGCAATTCCATATAAAATGTTAAGTCAAGATGCCTTCAGTCAATGGCTGGGGATAGAGATTTTGGAATGTGAAATCGGGCGTTGTAAAGTTGGTATGACCATTAGAAAAGACATGCTCAATAGCATGAATTTCGTGCATGGAGGCATTAGTTATTCACTGGCAGATACTGCCTTCGGTTTTGCAGCCAATACGCATGGTAAATACGCTGTCTCAATCGAAACGAGCATAAATCATATTGAGGCCTTAGAGGAAGGTGATGTTTTGGTAGCTGAGTCGGTTATTGAAAAAGTGAATAATAAACTAGGGTTCAATATTGTTGAGGTAAAGCGCGGGGACGAATTAGTTGCGCTGTTCAAAGGTGTGGTTTACAGAACACAAAAAGAGTGGGAGGAATAATAAAACAAAGTAATAAATAATATAAAACCTGTTTTTCAGGCATATAAAATGAAAGAAGCATATATCATAGACGGTGTTCGTACACCAATAGGAAATTATAAAGGAACACTTTCGGCCGTTCGGACAGATGATTTGGGTGCGCTTGTAATTTCTGAAGTTATAAAACGAAACCCCAACATTCCGAAAGAGGCTTATGACGATGTCATTATGGGATGTGCTAACCAAGCCGGTGAAGATAATCGTAATGTAGCACGTATGGCGTCCTTACTAGCAGGTTTGCCATTTTCCGTACCTGGTGAGACGGTAAATAGATTGTGTAGTTCGGGGTTGTCGGCTATAATTCACGCCAATCGTGCGATAAAAGCAGGTGATGGCGATGTTTTTGTTTCTGGTGGCGTGGAAAATATGACCAGAGGACCTTACGTTATGGCGAAACCTTCTTCAGCTTTTGGTGGCGATTCTAAAATGTATGATTCTACTTTTGGATGGCGTTTTGTCAACCCTAAGATGCATGAAATGTATGGCACAGATGGTATGGGTGTTACTGCTGAAAATTTAGTAGAGAAGTATAATATTTCACGCGAAGATCAGGATGCATTTGCTTATTGGAGTCAGATGAAAGCCTCGAAAGCTCAAGAGAATGGACGCTTAGCTAAAGAAATCGTAACCGTAGAAATTCCGCAACGCAAAAAAGACCCTATTCAATTTTCAAAAGATGAATTTATAAAGCCAGGTACTTCGAAAGAAATACTTGCAAAATTAAGACCTGCTTTCAAAAAGGAAGGCGGAAGCGTAACTGCTGGAAATTCCTCAGGACTCAATGATGGTGCGGCGGCAACGATTGTAGCTTCAGAAGATGCCGTAAAGAAATATAACCTAAAACCTTTAGCCAGAATCGTGAGCTCTGCAGTTGTTGGAGTGGAACCTCGAATCATGGGCATCGGTCCAGTTCAGGCATCTAATAAAGCGCTTGAAAAAGCCGGTTTAACCATGGATGATATAGACATTATTGAACTAAATGAGGCCTTCGCTGCGCAGGCATTAGCGTGTACAAGAGCTTGGGGACTTGCTGATGATGATCCAAGAATAAATCCAAACGGCGGATCTATAGCCATTGGTCACCCACTTGGAGTTACCGGAACACGAATTGCTTATTCTGCCGCTTTAGAATTGCATGAGCAGCAAAAACGCTATGCTTTGGTGACCATGTGTGTTGGAGTCGGTCAAGGATATGCTGCAATTTTAGAACGCGTATAGATGAAGATTTTAGTTATAGGAGGAAACGGTACCATTGGTAAAAAGGTATGTGAGCGGTTAAAGCTAAAGCACGAAGTGATCGTTGCAGGGCGGACCGCTGCTGATGTTTCAGTGGATTTCTCTGATGCTAAGTCTTTAGAAACAATGTTCAAAACAGTTGGTAAATTAGATGCAATTGTCGCCATCGCCGGAGATGCCAAATGGGATAAGCTAGATAACCTGTCGGAAGATGACTTTTATATCGGAATAAAAAGTAAAATGATGGGTCAGGTGAATACCGTTAGAATTGGTAAGAACTATCTAAATCCTGGTGGATCAATAACGCTATCTACGGGTATTTTAGCTGATGATCCTGTGGATATGACAACGAGCGCAGCCTTAGTCAATGGTGCTATTAATAGTTTTGTAAAGGCCGTCGCACTCGAACTCGATGAAGGTAAACGCATCAATGTGATCTGTTCTGATTTGGTGGAAGATTCTTATGAAAAATATAAAGACTATTTCCCCGGAAATACGCCAGTGCCAATGCACAAAATTGTGGATGGATACGTCAAGTCTATTGAAGGAAAAATTACAGGAAGAATATTACGAATAATGGCTTAAGTTATTATGGAAAAAATACAACATTATGTTCAGGGAAACTGGACAACAGGTAAAGAGGACGGTACTCCAATTTTGGATGCAGTCACAGGCGAAGCTTTTACAAGCGTTGCCATTGAAGGATTAGATATTCCTGAAATTCTCAACTACGGACGAACCAAAGGTGGTGAAGTTCTTCGGAAAATGACCTTTCAAGAACGTGGCAATATGCTTAAGAAATTGGCATTATATCTTTCTAAACGAAAAGATGCTTTCTACGACTTAAGCTATAGAACTGGCGCCACAAAAGTGGACAGCTGGATTGATATTGAAGGTGGTTTCGGGAATCTCTTCGCTAATGCATCCTTAAGAAAATTATTTCCTAATCAACCTTTTCATGTGGAAGGTGATCCTGTAGATCTTTCAAGGGGTGGACGTTTTATGGCGCATCATATCATGGTTCCAAAAAAGGGTGTTGCAGTTCATATTAACGCTTTTAATTTCCCGGTCTGGGGAATGCTCGAAAAATGCGCAGTTAACTGGATGGCCGGAATGCCTGCGGTAGTTTTACCCGCACCGTCATCGTCGTATTTGGCAGAAGCGGTTGCCAGAACGATCATTGATTCTGGAATTCTCCCAGAAGGCGCACTTCAAATAATTAACGGTACTGTAAGAACGATTTTAGATACTGTAGAATCTCAAGATGTAGTCACTTTTACGGGCTCAGCAGCAACAGGAAGATTGCTCAAAGCACATCCAAGATTGATTGAAGAATCAGTGCCATTTACAATGGAGGCCGATTCATTAAATGCTTCTATTTTAGGTGAGGATGCTGTACCAGGAACTCCTGAATTTGATCTGTTTATCAAAGAGGTTAGGAAGGAAATGACCGTGAAGGCCGGACAAAAATGTACGGCAATCCGTAGAATCATTGTACCTGAAAATCTAGTTGAAGACGTTCAAATTGCTTTAGGTAAAGCACTAGATAAAGTAACCATTGGTGATCCAAGACTCAAGGAAGTCCGAATGGGTTCTCTTGTGAGTCGACAGCAAGTTCAAGCAGTAAAAGATTCTGTGAACGACTTAGCGAAGGAAGCACAGATTGTCTATGGAAATTTAGACAAGATAGAAACCATTGGCGCAGACGCAGAAAAAGGCGCTTTTATTAGTCCGATTGTCTTACGAGCTGACCAGCCTTTCAAAAATACCATCATTCATGAACGTGAAGCCTTTGGTCCGGTGAGCACAATTATGCCGTATAAAACTCTTGATGAGGCTGTGCAATTAGCACAGATGGGTAAAGGATCTTTAGTGTCTTCAATCGCAACTTTTGATGATAAGATCGCAGCCGAATATGTGGTGAATGCAGCAAGTCATCATGGACGAATCCTAGTCATGAATCGCGAAATGGCAAAGGAAAGTACAGGTCATGGTTCACCATTACCATATTTGGTTCATGGTGGTCCTGGTCGAGCAGGTGGCGGTGAAGAAATGGGAGGAATGCGAGGAATTAAGCATTATTTGCAGCGTACCGCCATTCAAGGTTCGCCAACAACCATCACAGAAATTACAGGAATTTATCAGGCGAATGCCAAGTATAAAGAAGCCGAACAGCATCCATTTAAGTACCATTGGGAAGACATTCAACCAGGAATGTCAATGAAAACCCATAAGCGTACGATAACAGATTCTGATATCATTAACTTTTCAAATTTAACCTGGGATCATTTCTACGCGCATACCGATATTACGTCCTTAGACGGTAGTATTTTCGAAAAGCGAACAGCTCACGGCTATTTTATCATTGCTGCAGCAGCCGGATTGTTTGTTTATCCGAATAAAGGCCCTGTTTCGGCAAATTATGGATTAGAAGAATGCCGATTCCTGCGTCCATTATATCATAATGATACCATTTATGTAAGGCTAACTTGCAAGCAAAAAGTAGATCGAGATGTTGCTTCTGCTGAACATCCGAGCGGAATTGTAAAATGGTTTGCTGAAATTTTTGATGCTGAAGATGAATTGGTTGCGGTAGCAACTGTTTTAACTATGGTTCAGAAGAAACAGGAAACTTTTGTGGAGATCAACAGAGCAACAATTGAAGGATATCTAAGTAAACTAACTGAAGATACCAAGCCACTTTGGGGTAATATGACAGCACAGCACATGCTTGAGCACTTGGAATACTCAACGCGAATTTCGGCTGGTGAAATTCAGGATTTTGAATTTTCTACACCTGAAAAGATCATAGAAAAGGTAAATGCTACTTTGTACAATTATGAAAAAATGCCGAGAAATTTCGGAGCGCCGCCTAGACTAGAAGAAGAACTGAAAACCCTAACTCACGATAGTTTAGAAACGGCTAAGCAGCAGTTACTCGAAGCATATGATAATTTTGAAGCGTACTTTAAAGAGCATCCTGAGGCAACCTTGAAAAATATTGTCTTTGGAAATCTTAATCGATACGAATGGCATTTATTCCACAGAAAACATTTCAATCATCATTTTGAACAATTCGGATTACTCTAAATAGATATTATCATAGCGGTAGGAAGAATTTAAATAGAATTAGAAAATAAATTTAGACTCCACAATTAGGAGGAATAAGAAATAACATGACACAACCATACGTAAAACAAACTATTGAAAACGGTGTAGGCTATATAGAGTTTTTTCATCCTGCACATAATTCATTACCGGGAGATATTTTAGCTCAACTGGCACAAACGATCACAGACGCAGGCACAAATGATGCTATTAAAGTCATCGTTTTAAAAAGTGGTGGTGATCGCACATTTTGCGCTGGTGCTAGTTTTAAGGAACTTATCAATATCAACGATGAGGCTACAGGAAAGGTCTTCTTTTCCGGATTTGCAAACGTCATCAACGCCATGCGTAAATGCCCGAAGTTTATTATTGGGCGTGTTCAAGGTAAAACTGTGGGTGGAGGCGTAGGTGTAGCATCTGCGACCGACTATTGTATGGCTACTAAATTTGCCGCAATTAAGTTGAGCGAACTAAATGTTGGGATCGGTCCGTTTGTAGTTGGACCTGCCGTTGAACGCAAGTTAGGATTAAGCGGTATGTCGCAAATTGCTATTGATGCCAACAGTTTTTATCCGGCAGAATGGGCAAAACAGAAAGGTTTATTTACCCAAGTTTTTGAAACAACAGAAGAGCTCGATGAAGCCGTTAAATCCTTTGCGGAAAATCTATGTAATTATAATACCGAAGCCATGAAAGAAATGAAACAGATGTTCTGGAGAGGTACAGAAGATTGGGATACCTTATTGGCTGAACGTGCAGCCATCAGTGGCCGTTTAGTGCTAAGTGATTTTACCAAAGAAACATTAAAGCGTTTCAAGTAAAGGTATATCTTCCTTCGCATAGAGAAAAAGCAGACGTTTTAAATGTGATTGAAATAAAAGTTAATACAGTTAGTAATCTTTCCCTTTTGGGAAAATTAAAAGGGGCCATATGATTTATGAATTCCAAGGCTATATTCCAGTAGTTCACGAGAGCAGTTTTGTGCATCCTTTGGCCGCTGTAACTGGCAATGTGATCATTGGAAAGAATTGTTATATCGGACCAGGCGCTGCTATCCGCGGTGATTGGGGACAGATCATCCTAGAAGATGGTGTTAATGTTCAAGAGAATTGTACGGTCCATATGTTTCCCGGGAAATCTATCGTCCTTAAAGAAAGTGCACATGTAGGTCATGGTGCAATTATCCATGGCGCCAATTTAGGTAGAAATTGCTTAATAGGCATGAATACAGTGATTATGGATGATGCTGAAATTGGCGATGAGTGCATTGTCGGTGCAATGGCTTTTATCAAAGCAGAAACCATTATCCCGAGACGAAGTTTGGTCGTCGGTAATCCGGCCAAGGTTATTAAGGAAGTTTCTGATGAAATGATCGCTTGGAAAACGAAAGGCACCGAATTATATCAGCAATTGCCTCGAGAATGCCATGAAACACTAAAAGAGGTCGAGCCTTTACGCGAAGTGCCAGAAAACAGAAAAATGCAGGAGGATACTTATAAAACCCTCAGAGAAACCTTCAAAAAATAATTAGAGTACTCTACTAATGTCGATCTCATTCGTTTCTTTCCCAGTAGAAAGCGTAATCAAACTTTGAACATTACCGAGGTATGGCAATAGGGTTAATTTCGAAATGATAAAGTGTTCATAAGCTTCGATATCTTCAACAACAAGCTTTAACAAATAATCAAAATTACCGCTCACGCGATGGCATTCTACAATCTCTGGAAAATTGTTGATTTCCTTCACAAATTTTTCAAGATAACTACGTGTATGTCCTTGAAGTGTAATGCCAATAAAAACTGTAAGTTTTAGTCCAATCTTCTTATTGTCGAGTACAGCAACATACTTTTTAATAAAACCTTCGCGTTCAAGCTTTTTAATACGTTCAAAAACAGGAGATGTGGTCATGCCTAATTCTTCAGCAATGCTTTTGGTGGTGCGGTTGCTGTCTTTTTGGAGAATTCCGAGAATTTGAGTATCGATCTTATCAAGAATATAAGCCATAAGAATATTATTTTTTAAATCTTTGACTACACAAATATAAAAGGAAATATTTCTTTTAAATATAGTATTTAAAGATATTATTCCTTTTTATTATGAATTTAGAAGTTATTAACAATCGAAAAACGCCGTAATACCTATCTTTGTTTCTTGTAATTTAAGTTAGAAACCATTGGAAAATTTCGAATTTAAAATGCCTAAGTTAGGGGAGAGTATCACCGAAGCGGCGATCATAACTTGGTTTAAAAATGTTGGTGATAAGGTCGAGGAAGACGAAATGTTATTAGAGGTTGCTACGGATAAAGTAGACTCTGAAGTGCCGTCCAATGTCACCGGTATTATTGAAGAAATTCTATACCAACCGAACGATGTCATAAAGATTGGCGAGACCATCGCGATCATCAAAGTAGATGGTACAGTAGCATCAAAGCCTAAATCAAAAGGTACTGATAAGCAAGCTCAGAAACCAGAAGCAGCTAAGAAGAAAACCGCTAAACGACCAAAACCAAGTATGGCACAACCCGCTGTTGCTTCCGCTTCGTTTTCTACAGCAAATTCGAATACATTTTTTTCACCATTGATCATTTCCATTGCTAAAGATCACCATATTAGTTTTGAAGAATTAGCAAGAATCCCTGCAACAGGAAAAGAAGGACGACTAAGAAAGAGCGATGTTTTCAATTATATCGACGAAGGAAGACCTTACAAGTTCGCACAGCCTGTAGTGCAAGATCCAACGGCATATCGCATTCCACAATTAACCTTTGATAAAGGCAAAGGAAAGATTGTAGAAATGGATCGCATGCGTCAAATGATCGCTGATCATATGGTGTATTCAAAACATACATCACCGCACGTCACAGCTTATGTTGAAGCTGATCTTACCAACATGGTACAATGGCGCAATGCAAACAAAAAAGCCTTTCAAGATAAATATGGCGAACGCCTAACCTTTACACCATTATTCGTTGAGGCGGTGGCAAAAGCGGTAAAGGATTTTCCAAATATCAACGCCTCAGTCGATGGGAAGAATATCATCGTAAAAGAAGACATCAATATCGGAATGGCCACAGCATTGCCTAGTGGAAATCTCATTGTTCCTGTAGTGAAAAATGCGGATCAAAAGGATTTACTCGCCTTAGCCAAAGATGTAAACGAATTAAGCGGAAAGGCCAGAGACAATAATTTACAAGCTGACGATATCCAGGGAAGTACCTTTACCATTTCAAATGTTGGAACTTTTGGAAGTGTGATGGGTACGCCTATTATAAATCAGCCAGAAGTCGCTATTCTGGCTCTAGGGATTATTAAAAAGCGACCAGAAGTTATCGAAACCGAAAATGGTGATGAAATTGCAATCAGAAGTATGATGTATTTGTCATTGTCCTTCGATCACCGTGTGGTGGATGGCTTTTTGGGTGGAAGTTTTGTACGACGTGTCGCAGACTATTTTGAACAGTTTGATACAGACCGAAAAATATAAAATAAACGTCACTTCGAGTGATTTGTGAAGTATGAACATTAGTATCGAGAAGCGCACCTAAGTAGGTGCTAGGTACATCATTGAGTTCCAAATTTCACTCCAACTGATAAAAGTATATAATTATGAATTACACAATTCCGATTACCAAAGTAGAGCAATCAAAGATTGATGCCTTAGATTTCGACAATATTCCTTTGGGAACAACTTTTACTGATCACATGTTTATCTGTGATTATGAAAATGGAGCATGGGTGAATCCTAGAATTATCCCAATGGGAATGATCCCAACCCATCCTGCAGCCATGGCGCTGCATTACGGACAAGCAATTTTTGAAGGTATGAAAGCTTACAAGGACACCCAAGGAGAGCCGATGTTATTCAGACCAGAGCAAAATGCAAAGCGTTTAAATACAAGTGCCGATCGTATGGGGATGCCTAATTTTCCCGAAGATCTATTCGTGGAGGGATTAAAGGAATTAGTAAGCTTAGAACATAATTGGATCCCGCCACAACAAGGCAGCGCACTCTATTTAAGACCATTTATGTATGCTGACGAACCGTTCATCGGAATGCGTGCTGCTACCAGTTATAAGTTCATAATTATGGCATCGCCAGCCGGACCTTTTTTTAGCAAACGCATAAAACTTTGGGCCGAAAAGCAATTCATTAGAGCTGCACACGGTGGTACTGGCGAAGCTAAGGCCGCAGGGAATTATGCCGCTGCAATTCGACCGACAGAATTGGCCAAGGCAAAGGGCTACGACCAGGTGTTGTGGTTAGATGCACACGAGCACAAGTATATTCAAGAGGTAGGCACCATGAATATCTTTTTCAAGATCAATGGGGAATTTATCACGCCAGAATTAGATGGTTCTGTACTTCACGGTATCACGCGTGCTAGCGTCATCGATTTACTGCGATCCATGGGATATAAAGTAACCGAACAGAAGATCACTTTAGATCAGATCAGAGAGGCTTCAAATAAAGGGACTTTAGAAGAAGCTTTTGGTACCGGGACGGCAGTAGGCATCGCCTATATTCAAGAAATCGGGCTAGAGGGAGAAACCATTCACGTATCCGATGAGAGCCCGGTGGGATTGAAAGTCAACGATACGCTCAACGCGATAAAAACAGGTCAGATTGAAGACACTTTCGGTTGGATGCTTAAAACCAGAAAAGAATTGGCATAGTCTAATTTTGAGCTATTTAATGTAGCTAATGTTAATTTGGGCGTTACCATCTTTCACGTAAGTTTCAGATGGTCGGGCTTTCGGCAGTCGCTCTCTCTGAGGAGCTCCAACAAAGCCTCAATCCCTAACGCAAAATGGACGGGTAGTCACATAAAAAAGAAATGGGTGTAAATGAAAACAACAACTAATGAGATTCTTGCTGACGCAAGTACAACAACCATGAATAAAGACATTCTCAAAACAGGATTTTCAAAACTTTGCACTGCCAAAGCTATGGCAGAATTGTATGAAGCAAATTTCAAGCAAGTATCAAAATATGTACATGCCACATCTCGCGGTCATGAGGCCATTCAGGTAGCTTTAGGGATGCAGTTATTGCCTCAAGATTATGCCTTTCCTTACTATAGAGATGACGCCATGTTATTGGCCTTTGATCTCGAGCCCTACGATCTTATGCTACAGCTTCTAGCAAAGCGCGACGATCCGTTTTCAGGTGGACGTACTTATTATTCGCATCCAAGCTTAAAGGATGCTGATAAACCAAAAATTCCTCATCAATCATCAGCTACGGGGATGCAGGCTATTCCTGCCACAGGAACTGCAATGGGTATGCAATATTTAGAAAAGCAAGGACTGAGTAATTCTATAGTCGAAAATAACAATCACAAGGATTCTCAAAAAAAACCTATTACCGTTTGTTCATTAGGTGATGCCTCAGTGACCGAAGGCGAAATTGCTGAAGCCTTTCAGATGGCAGCTTTAAAGCAGATGCCAATTTTGTATCTAGTCCAAGATAATGGTTGGGACATTTCTGCCAATGAAGCCGAAACTAGAGCTCAAAATGCCGCAGAGTATGCAGCAGGTTTTCATGGATTAGAAGCCATTAGTATCGACGGAGCTAATTTTATTGAAAGCTACGAAACCATTGAAAAGGTAATTGCCACTATCCGCGAGGAAAGACGCCCGTTTTTAGTTCATGCCAAAGTACCTTTGCTTAATCATCATACGTCTGGTGTTCGTATGGAATGGTACCGAGATGATTTAGATGAAGCACGTTCGCGAGATCCGTATCCAGTGTTGAAACAACAATTATTAGATAATGGTTTCACTGAAGCTGAGGTTGAAACTATCGAAAATGAGGCCATACAAAAAGTAGCCTCAGATTTTGAAAAAGCCTTTCAGGCTGAAGACCCAAAACCTCAGGATCTTTTCACACACGATTTTGCACCAACGACCATAACTGAAGAAGTAGGAATTCGAGAGCCAGAAGGCGCTGATAAAGTGGTGATGGTAGATTGTGCACTTTTCGGAATTGAAGAATTAATGCGCGAACACAAAGAGTGTTTGCTATACGGGCAAGATGTTGGTGGGCGATTAGGTGGTGTCTTTAGAGAGGCGGCAACCTTAGCACAAAAGTTTGGTGACGACCGTGTGTTTAATACGCCGATTCAAGAAGCTTTTATTGTGGGAAGCACCGTCGGAATGTCGGCTGTCGGTTTAAAGCCAATTGTAGAGGTGCAGTTTGCAGATTACATTTGGCCAGGTCTCAACCAATTATTTACAGAAGTGAGTCGTAGTTGCTATCTCACCAATGGTAAATGGCCTGTGAGTATGATTCTGCGAGTGCCTATCGGAGCCTACGGAAGTGGTGGCCCTTACCACTCGTCTTCAGTAGAAAGTGTAGTGACAAATATTCGTGGGATAAAGATTGTTTATCCAAGTAATGGGGCTGATCTTAAAGGGTTAATGAAAGCGGCCTATTACGACCCAAATCCTGTGGTGATCTTAGAACATAAAGGCTTGTATTGGAGCAAGGTAAAAGGTACTGAAGGCGCAACATCTGTTGAACCTGCAGAAGACTATATTTTGCCATTAGGAAAGGCCTGGTTATTACAAGAAATTTGGAAGCAAGATGATGTTGAAACCTGTACCATTGTAACTTACGGCATGGGAATTCACTGGGCGTATAATGCAACAGGGGAATTAGGTATGCGCGACCAAATAGAGATCATTGACCTAAGAACTTTATATCCTCTCGATGAAGAGACTATTATGACTTCCGTTAAGAAAACAGGGAAGTGCCTTGTGGTTACAGAAGAACCTTCGAATAATAGTTTTGCAAGAGCCTTGGCTGGAAAGATTCAAGAAGTTTGTTTCAAATATTTAGATGCGCCGGTAATGACCATTGGAAGTGAAAACATGCCTGCAATTCCGCTCAATTCAACCTTAGAGGAAACTATGATTCCTTCCACAGCAAAAGTGAAGGCTAAAATTGAAGATTTGCTAAATTACTAGGCTTTCGTATCTTAGGCATATCAAAAATTATTTGAATGCTAACTAAGAAACGGTACTCGGTCAAAGACATGGTGCTTTGGACCCGTGGTGAAACGTTAATCTATCTCCTTTACGCCGGAATTATTACCGTACTTTATCAGGTTTTTGGCTTTACTTTTCTTAATGTACCTTGGACGCCAGTCGCATTAATTGGTACTGCGGTTGCTTTTCTTGTTGGTTTTCAGAATAATTCTGCCTACGGCCGAATTTGGGAAGCCCGTATGATATGGGGAGCCATAGTTAATACATCGCGGACTTGGGGTATGAAAGTTCAAGATATGGTAACCAATGAGTACTGCGACGCTTCAGTCTCAGAAGACGAAATAAAACAGCATAAAAAAGTCTTGGTATATCGGCATATTGCATGGATGACCGCCTTACGCTATGCCATGCGTCAGCGTAAAAGTTGGGAAACACAGCATAAGGCCAAAACAAACCGTGAATGGCGCAAAATGATCCATATTCCTGAGGAGGTTTCAACTCTTGAAGATAACTTAATGATGTATTTATTGGAAGAAGAGAGACAGTATGTGTTGTCTAAAAGTAATAAACAGACTGCTATTCTTTACTTACAATCTAAACATATCCGTGAGTTAAAAGACCAAGGTTTGATATGGAAATTTGCCTTCCTAGAACTAGAAAATGTTTTAGAATCTTTATTCACGCATCAAGGGAAAACAGAACGTATTAAAAACTTCCCTTATCCTAGACAATATGCGAGTTTAGGTTTATATCTCACGCGAGTATTTGCAATTCTACTTCCATTTGGTCTTATTCCTGAGTTTGCAGAAATAGGGGAGACCATGGTTGATGACTTTTTTCTCGTTGGAAAATATTTTATTTGGATAGCCATTCCATTTTGTGCTACTGTTTCATGGGCATTTCATACCATGGAGCGCTTGGCAAGAACAGGAGAAAATCCTTTTGAAGGTGGTCCGAATGATGTTCCTATTTCCACAATTTCCAGAGGTATAGAAATTGATCTAAGACAAATGTTAGATGAAGACCCTGATGAGATACCGAGTCAATTCCCTGAAGATAAAAATGTGCAGATGTAAATCTACATTTTGTATTCAGATAATGGCTTAGTGAAACGTTCAGGATCTGCGGCCAAATGATAACGTGGGTCATCGACATCTTCAACTATTACTTCATCGAACATCGGATTAGCTTTTCGTAATAAAACTTTGCAATCCTTACTGAGGTGTTTCAACTTGATGGATTTCCCTTCGGCCTTGTATTTATTAACTAAATTAAAAATAGCTTCTAAAGCGGAATGGTCACTGATTCGAGATTCAACAAAATCGATCTCTACGTTTTTAGGATCATTTTTTATATCAAATTTGGTGTTGAAGGTTTGAATAGATCCAAAAAACAAAGGTCCCCAAATTTCATAAGTTTTTGTTCCGTCGGGCTGCATACGCTTTCGAGCTCTAATCATGGTGGCGTTTTTCCAAGCGAAGACTAATGCAGAAATAATAACACCTGCAATTACCGCTACCGCGAGATCTTTCCAAACGGTTATAGCTGAAACAGCAATCAATACAATCGCATCTGAAATCGGTATTTTTCTAATTATTCTGAAACTCGACCAAGCAAATGTTCCGATGACTACCATAAACATTACACCAACTAAAGCTGCAATTGGAATTTGTTCAATTAAAGGCGCTCCAAAAAGCACGAAGCAGAGTAGGGCAATGGCTGCTACGGTACCAGAAAGTCGTCCTCTACCACCAGAATCAACGTTAATAATCGATTGCCCGATCATAGCACAGCCGCCCATACCGCCAAAAAATCCATTCAAAATATTTGCGCTACCTTGAGCTATACATTCTCTGTTACCATTTCCTCTTGTGTCTGTGATCTCATCAACGAGATTAAGTGTCATTAAGGACTCAATTAAGCCTACAGCTGCGAGTACAAAAGCTGTTGAAAGAATGGTGTCCCAATGTCCTTGTAATGTGCCGAATAAACCAAATATTTGATCTTGAAACGTTGGTAAACTTCCTTGTAAGCCTTCGCCTCCTCCATCTCTAATGAAGGATCCAACGGTGCTTACATCGAGTTTGCCAAAAATTGTTATAGCCGCTACGATAATAATTGCCGTTAAGGCAGATGGTACCTTTTTAGTTAGTTTAGGAAGACCATACATTATGCCCATGGTTACAGCGATTAAAATAAGCATCGTGTAGAGTGGTGCTCCAGACATAAAAACTTTTTCGCCATCAACAGTCTCTTTGAACAACCCAAGTTGCGATAAGAAAATAACGATGGCCAAACCATTAACAAAGCCCATCATTACGGGATGCGGTATTAGCCTAACAAACTTCCCTAGTTTAAAAAGCCCGGCTAATATTTGAATACCACCAACAAATAGTAAGGTTATAAATAACCATTGGAGGCCTAAATTTTCTATTGGTGCGTCTAATGCTTGGCCCACTTCATTTCCCTTGCTAATTAGATGCACCATTACTACAGCCATAGCGCCAGTAGCTCCTGAGATCATTCCTGGTCGTCCTCCAAAAAGCGCTGTTACAATCCCCATCATAAAAGCACCATATAATCCAACCAAAGGATCAACACCAGCGACAAAGGCAAAAGCAACTGCTTCTGGTACTAATGCTAGAGCTACGGTTAACCCTGAAAGGATATCATTCTTTGGATTTTGGCTAAAGTTTTTTCTTGTGGTATGGCCTAATATCATAATACTTGTGCTGTAAAGTCGGCAAAGATAGCGTATTTAATAACATAGCCTAATTGAGATTAAACCATAAAAAAAGCACTAGTTTAACTAGTGCTTCATAAAAATATTTTTATTCTGAATTATTGTTCAGGTGGATATTGCTCTAAGGTTTTCTGAACAAATTCCTTAATTCGAAGTTCTTTCTTATCCACATTTCTGGTAACAAGGAATCCGGTACCAGAACCTTGCCAAACTAATTCTTTCTTTCTAGCATCGACTAAATCAATAAACAGCATGCCTTCGGTTTTGGTAGAAACTTGGCTTCCGCCCCAGCCGCCGCCCCAGCCCCAGCCTGGACCCCAGCCCCAGCCAGGTCCCCAGCCCCAGCCCCAGCCGCCCCAACCCCAGTTGTTGTTGTAGACGTCAACACGTTGGTTAGATTCGGTAAAGATGCTCACTAGAATATCTGGATTTTCAGACTTGGTCATGCCTTTGGCTAAAAGCTCAGCTTCAATTGCACGAAGGATTCTTCGTTTATCAATGTCACTGATCTCGGCTTTATCAATTCCTGGCTTAAAAAAAGCAAAGGTCTTGTATTGGTCGAATTTTGCTTCCCTATCATAATCGGCTGCAACACGTATAGAACTACATGACGATAGAAGGATGGCAAACACTAAAATCGGAGTAAATCTGAGTAGTTTCTTCATATCAATTTTTTTTTAAATGGTTTCGAACAAATTATCGTCGACTTGATTTGGTAATGTAACCTTTAAGTTTGGCTCTACTTCCATGGCGCGTTTAATTGCAAAAATCGCTCCGTCATTTCTTGCCCAACTTCGTCGTGAAATGCCATTATTGACATCCCAGAAAAGCATCTGTTTTAATCTTTTAGATGCTTCTTTAGTACCATCAAGAACCATGCCGAAACCACCATTAATAACTTCGCCCCATCCAACGCCACCACCATTATGTATACTCACCCATGTTGCGCCCCTAAAACTATCTCCGATTACATTGTGAATAGCCATATCTGCTGTGAAGCGCGAACCGTCATAAATATTACTCGTTTCCCTATATGGAGAATCGGTTCCGGAAACATCATGATGATCTCTTCCGAGGATAACTTCACCAATATCGCCATTAGCGATAGCACGATTAAATGCTTCAGCAATTTTCATGCGCCCTTCGGCATCGGCATATAAGATGCGTGCTTGAGAACCCACAACTAATTTATTCTCCTGAGCACCTTTGATCCATTGAATATTATCGGCCATTTGTTGCTGAATCTCTTCAGGTGAATTCTTCATAATTTCTTCTAAAACAGCGCAAGCTAATTCATCTGTTCTGGCTAAATCTTCAGGACGACCTGAAGCGCATACCCATCTGAAGGGGCCAAAACCATAATCGAAACACATTGGGCCCATAATGTCTTGAACGTAACTTGGGTATTTAAACTCTCTGCCCAATTCTTGCTTTTCAGACATTACATCTGCACCTGCTCGAGAAGCTTCAAGAAGAAATGCATTTCCGTAGTCGAAGAAGTAAGTACCTTTAGCTGTATGTTTGTTTATGGCTTTTGCATGCCTTCTAAGACTTTCCTGCACCTTCTCTTTAAACTTAGCAGGATCTTCTGCCATCATGTTGTTAGACGCCTCGAAAGATAATCCAGCCGGATAGTATCCGCCAGCCCAAGGATTGTGTAATGATGTTTGATCACTTCCTAGGTCAATATGGATTTGAGCTTCATCAAATTTTTCCCATACATCGACCACGTTGCCCAAATATGCTAAAGAAACGGTCTCTTTATTGGCTTTCGCACTTTGAACGCGTTCAACCAAATGGTCTAAATCTGTGATCTTCTCATCGATCCAACCCTGATCGAGTCTAACTTGAGTAATTTTTGGATTCACTTCTGCACAAACCGTAACGCAACCTGCAATATTTCCGGCCTTTGGTTGAGCTCCCGACATTCCGCCTAGTCCAGAAGTAACAAACAGATTTCCTTTTGGGGACTTGCCAATTTTTCTGAAGCCATTCAATACCGTAATTGTTGTTCCGTGAACTATCCCTTGTGGCCCAATGTACATGTAACTTCCAGCAGTCATTTGACCGTATTGTGTAACACCAAGCGCATTAAATTTTTCCCAATCATCAGGCTTAGAATAGTTCGGAATCATCATACCATTGGTCACTACAACTCTCGGTGCTTCTTTGTGCGACGGAAACAAACCCATTGGATGCCCTGAATACATCACCAGTGTTTGTTCGTCTGTCATTTCTGCCAGATATTTCATGGTGAGCCTGTACTGCGCCCAGTTAGAAAACACACCACCATTACCGCCATAGGTGATCAACTCATGCGGGTGTTGTGCTACAGCATAATCTAAATTATTCTGAATCATCAGCATGATAGCGGCAGCTTGTTTAGATTTTGCTGGGTAGTCATCAATGGGTCTTGCATACATTTTGTAATCGGGTCTAAATCGATACATGTAAATACGACCGTAGGTGTCGAGCTCATTTTTAAACTCTTTTATAAGCACTTCGTGGTGCTCCCGATCAAAGTAACGCAAGGCGTTTTTTAGGGCCAGTTTTTCTTCTTCAGGTGAAAGAATAGTTTTTCGTTTTGGCGCATGATTTATACTTGGATCATATGGTTTTGGTTGAGGTAATTTTTTTGGAATTCCTTCTAAAATCTGATCCTTAAATGATAATTCTGTCAATTGCATTATGACTTTTTTAATTTATCCTTATTGAACCCGTATGGGCAATGCCTGCATCCGCTCTCGCAACAATAACCTCTTTTTAGGTGATATTGTTCGGTAAAACAGCGATAACCTTCGGGTGTTAAATAGTAATCGCCTTCTTCTATTGGGACATATTTCTTCATGTTTTACAAAGATAGCGTAAATTGGATTGATTTTTGAATGGCAATTTAGAGTGATATTTATTTCAAAATATTTAGTGCCGAAAGGCTATGTTGGGCTGACGATTTTCCCATTTATGTTTTTGAAGCATAAACGCTTGAAGGCGGATGAAGTACTCATAAATCATGAAAAAATTCATCTAAGGCAACAGATGGAGCTCTTGGTGATCCCGTTTTTTATAATCTATGGTTTTGAATTTGTAATACGATTGATTCAATATAAATCCTGGAAAACCGCATACCGAAATATTTCATTTGAGCGTGAAGCATTTCAAAATGAAAAAAATCTTAACTATTTAAACACCAGATCCTTTTGGAATTTTGTGTGCTATTTCAGAAAATGATCTTTGCAATTTTCTGCTGAGCATTTACCAACGTTATTTTCAGGAAGAGCGTAAGGTTTTGAGGATTGATCGTTTGAATAGAATAGATGTTTTACTTACAGATAGATTATAGAAAAGTCGTCTGCCTATTAGGTCATAAACTCGTATATAAATAGTCTGTTTAGTTTCGTCAAACAATCCTTGTGCCATATGGATCGCAATATTAACTTTGTCATAATTAATCTTTTTTAAACTAATTATTGAAAAAATAGATGAATCGTTGAAAAACATAGATTTCGATAACATTAAGATTGAAAATCAGTTATTTGTAAAGCCTGAATACCTAATTCATCCTTTTATTTCAGGTAATAAATACCGAAAACTTAAGTATAATTTACAAGAAGCGCAGCAAGAAGGCAAGCGGGTGCTATTGACCTTTGGTGGCGCATACTCCAATCATATTGCTGCAACGGCTTATGCTGGTAAAGAATATGGTTTCAAAACCGTTGGTGTTATTAGAGGAGAGGAACTTATCTCTAAAGTTGACGATAACCCTACATTGAACTTTGCACGATCTTGCGGAATGCAGTTCAAATTTATTAGTAGGGAAGCCTATCGGGCGAAAGGAAGTGAAGATTTTTTGCAAGATTTAAATTCAGAATTTGGAGATTTCTATTTGATTCCTGAAGGTGGAACAAATTCATTGGCTGTAATGGGTTGTGCAGAAATTCTTCAAACTAGTGATGCACAATTTGATTTTATTTGTTGTTGTGTTGGTACAGGTGGCACGATTTCTGGTTTAATCAACACGTCGGAAGCGCATCAAAAAGTATTAGGTTTTCCTGCGTTAAAAGGTGATTTTTTACAACAAGATATTCGTAAATTTGCAACGCGAGAAAATTGGGAATTAATTGGTGATTATCATTTTGGTGGTTACGGTAAAATAAAGCCCGAATTGATTGCGTTTATCAATAGGTTTAAACGTACTTACGATATTCCGCTAGACCCTGTTTATACGGGTAAAATGATGTATGGAATTTTTGATATGATGGAAAGTGGATTTTTTCCGAAGGACTCAAAAATATTAGCAATCCATACAGGCGGATTGCAAGGTATAGAAGGAATGAATTTAAAACTAAAGCAAAAAGGTTGGCCTCAAATAGAATGAAATTAAGATTAACAATTATAACACTTTGGTTGATGGTTTTTGTCGTTGGTTGTGGACCTAAAAAAGGTATTGTTACCAAGGAGAAAGATCAAAAGAAAAGCACAGAAACCGTTAAGGTTACTGAGGTTGAGTCTAAGGAAGAGGAAGAGGAGAATGAGAAGGAAGCGATAGTGAAACCGCCATCATCAACAGAAATGTATATTGCGAAATATGCGCCTATTGCTAAGGCAGAAATGAGGCATTCAAAAATTCCGGCAAGTATCACTTTAGCTCAAGGCATATTAGAGTCTGGTTCTGGCAAAGGAAGGTTGGCTGTTGAAGCTAATAATCATTTCGGTATTAAATGTCATGGTTGGAAAGGTGCAAAAATTTATCACGACGATGATCGCTCTCAAGAATGTTTTAGAAAATATAAAAAAGCTGAATCGTCTTATGAAGACCATTCTGATTTTTTAACAGGACGTCGTCGTTATGCGGATCTTTTCAAACTAAAACCCAACGATTATAAAGGTTGGGCAAGGGGCTTAAAAAAGGCTGGTTATGCCACGGATAGAAAATATCCGCAAAAGCTAATTAGCCTTATAGAACGTTATGAACTTTACAAGTATGACGAAGAAGTTTTGGGTAAACCCAATGAAGAGTTTGTTAAAGTAAACAGCGGTGTTGTAAGATATATCATCGAAAAAGGCGATACGCTTTATTCATTAGCAAAGCGATTTAATACAACAGTAGACGCTATAAAAGAATTAAATAACCTAAGTTCTAATGACCTGTCTATAGGTCAGGAAATAATGATTCCAAACTAATTTATGTTATATCAAAGAAGTAGTGCTTTATTTAAGGAAGCACAAAACGTAATTCCAGGTGGTGTTAATTCACCGGTGAGAGCATTTAAGGCTGTAGGAGGTACGCCAATTTTTGCCAAGTCGGCTAAAGGTGCGTACGTTTATGATGAAGACGGAAATCGTTTTATTGATTACATCAACTCGTGGGGACCTATGATTTTAGGTCATGCGCATCAACCCGTTGTAGATGCCGTTATTGAGAAAACAAAAGAAGGGACTTCCTTCGGAATGCCAACAGCGTTAGAGACCGAAATTGCGGAACTCGCAGTATCGATGGTTCCTAATATTGATAAGATCCGTTTTGTGAATTCTGGTACCGAAGCGTGCATGAGTGCCATTCGTTTGGCGCGAGGTTATACGCAAAAAGATAAGATCATTAAGTTTTCGGGTTGCTATCATGGGCACAGTGATTCTTTTTTAATTGCCGCCGGAAGTGGTGCTGTTACCTTCGGAACACCAAATAGTCCTGGTGTTACTCAAGGTACGGCAAAGGATACCTTGCTTGCACGCTATAATGATATTGAAAATGTCCGTGAAATAGTTGAGGCTAATCCGAATGAAATTGCAGCTATTATTGTAGAGCCTGTTGCTGGTAATATGGGATGTATTCCGCCAGTTGAAGGATTTTTAGAAGGATTGAGAACCCTGTGCAGTGCACATGATATTTTACTCATTTTTGATGAAGTGATGACCGGATTCAGACTTGCAAAAGGCGGAGTGCAACAATTGAAGGGTGTTGATGCTGATATTGTTTGCTTCGGAAAGGTTGTTGGTGGTGGATTGCCTGTTGGAGCTTTTGCCTCGAGGAATGAGATCATGAATCATCTTGCGCCAAACGGACCGGTTTATCAAGCTGGTACCTTAAGTGGAAATCCGTTGGCTATGGCAGCCGGACTCGCCATGTTAAAGTCAATTAATTCTGATAAAGGCTTAATGAATAGGTTAGATGAGAAGACCAAATACCTGCGAAATGGTATTGCAGACGCGCTCAATAAAAATAATGTGGTACATACCATTAATAGCATTGGGTCTATGATCTCAGTTCATTTTTCTGAAGAGCCTGTTGTGGATTTTGAGAGCGCAGCTAAGGGTAATAACGATACCTTCAAAACGTTTTTTCACGGGATGCTCTCAAGAGGAATATATATTGCACCGAGTGCCTTTGAATCCTGGTTTATAACTGATGCACTTACCTATCAGGATTTAAATGAAACCATAGCGGCTGTAGAAGAAATCGCTAAAGAATTGTAAAAAAAAAGCTTCGCTAATGCGAAGCTTTTTTTTTAGGTTATATACTTATTGTTGTTCTTTGATGTATGCTTTATAAGTTTCAAACTGTTCTTCATTCAAAATGGCTTCCATTTTATTCATCAAACTAGTCTTCAGTTTGTTAACAGCTTCCTCAGTTACAGTATTTGAATTAACAAGGTTTGCGTGCGCTTTACCAAATTCTTTGTGTGCATTGTATACTTGATCTCTCTGCTCATTATCGAACTTTAATAATTTTCTTAAAGTTTCAGTTTTAACAGATGCCTCATTGTTAATTTCTAATTTACTTTGAGCAGTAACAGATGCTGTTCCTACAAACAAGGCAAATACAAATATGCAAAGTGTAATTATCTTCTTCATCGTGGATTGTTTAGTTAATATCGGTCACTAAAATAACAATTTTATTTAAAAACTATTGAAAGGATGCGTTTTTATTGGATTAGTATTTAGCGTCTCTAAATTAGTGATTTTATTAAGAAGCTACTCATATGAAGGTGATCTAGGTTTTAAGAAGCTCTAGCGTTGTGCTGAAAATACTTTGTTTTGTGAGCTTGCTTTTTAACCAAGAATAAAAACTAATAACGAAAATATCTTCAGATAAAGTTGAAGTTGTTTCTAAGGTGATTCGAATTTTTTTGGCAAAAGTCTTGTTTTTTATAAGATTGGGATGGTTGTATAATTGCTCGGAAAAATTTAGAAATTTTAGGATTCTTTCCTGACCTGTTTCTTTTAGATATTTTGAATAGTTGCGTTTAAAACTCTTAATGCGCGACTGTAGTAAATCCTCATCCTTTATTTCGATATAAAGTAAAATTTCGGTGAGATTCTTTTTTATCACCCAATCAATACCAGCCTTTTCAATGTAATACTTATCGGTATGATAGAATTTTGAAAGCACAGTTTTTGCCTTCTGAAAATCCTCCTGTTGAAAGTAAAACATTAAAAGTGATAGGTGCAGATCTAAAAGGGACTCGATATCATGATGCTTTTTCTTAATGATGTCGTCAACTAAACCTATGGCGTGGTCCTGAAATTCTAAATAATTGTAATTAAGCGCTTCTACGAGTGTCTTTTTCAGAATGAATTCTTTGTAATAGAGCCCTTTTTTTAAGGTCATGAGCTCTTCCATTTCGTTGATGTATTTGAGTGATTCTTCAAATTTTTTATTTCTAAAAAGTGTATTAGCGATGATATAAACGATTCTAATTTGATAATAAAGCTGTTTGTCGGTTTCTTTTTTATTCTTTAGAATGGAATAGCTTTTTAAAACAAAGTTTTCAATTTCAAAATAGTTTCTGGTAATGGATGCTGAAATATTGGCAATAGCTAAAATTTGATAGAGTGATTTAAAGGATAGGGATTTGTTTAGTTCAATATTAGAATTTGCCAAAATAGATTCAAGTTCCTCTTCAAAATTTAAAGCTTCCCCTTTATAAACAAATGTGTCGAGTACCTTTTTCAGTTGCGCGTAAACAATATTCAACTGATCTTCTAATTGATGTTTTACTCGATTTTCTTGTTGTTTTTTGATGAGTTCTTCGAGATTGATTTTTGAATAGTTTGGCGCATACTGAATCTTAGTATGATATATTTCATTTAGGATTGGGTAAAGCAAATGTTCATCTGCAAGTAGCTCTGCCTTATCTAAAATCTTGTAAGCGATATCATAATTTTTCTGAAGTAAATAAGTCCGGGACGCCAGAATATATTTAATGATCTGCATATCGATAGAGTTTTCGTCCTCTAGATTTTTATTAGCAGTAAAGTCAATTAAAGATTGAAACAGGCGCTTTCTCAGAGCATGGTAGGCATTGCAATGGTCTTTCTGGTAGAGTTGCTGGCAGATCGATTTTGAAGTCATTTCGGGGATGCACATCAACTTGAATAGTTGAATGTTCTTGGTGTCTTTCCGCTTGTTTCTTTGCTGAAGATAGCCTATGAATTTTTGCTGTTCTTCATGATTGAATGTATTTACGATAGAATTTAAAGCAATCATTTAATCGTCATTATAAATATTCATAATATCATTAAAAATAGCCTAAAAATTGAAATATTACTAAAATATATCGTCATTAAATTGGGAATTTTGATTTCTTGGTGTGCTGATTATGTTTCAATTTTGTCTTGTAATCATCAAAACAATTAACTATGAAATCTGTAAATCGTTTTTCTAAGTTAGAACTGATTAAGGCGAGTCTTTACGTCATCACAATAAGTGTGATGGTCTTCTATTTACCATCAATACTACAATTTGTCACTGAAGCTTATAACGATCAGGTAGAATTTTTCACAAGTACTGTAGAGAATCCTTCCTACTACTTAACATTTTAAGATGGTACAGAAGAACTTAAATATGGCGTTTTTCATCACGGTAGGTGTTTCTATTGTGGTATTTATCTATCTGGTTTTTTTGGGCTATGATGAGATCAAGACATTTAAGGATGTTGTAAAGATTATTGGTTCAATTGTCTTTCCGTTGCCGATTCTGTTTTTTACACGGTTTATTGTTATTGAACATTTCTTACCGGAAAATACAGATGCTTACAAGGCAGAAAATCAAAGACCAGCAACTATGCTATTGGTTGTGTCTGTGGTAATTGTGCTATTACTTATTCAATTCTTGGAGTTTGTTTCTCAAAAAAAGCTCGAGGACACATTGGTATTAGCCCATTTAATCAACTCAACAACCATAAGTTCTTATGTGTTTAATTTTTTATTGTATAACAATCTTAAGGCCAATGGTATACTGAGTGGAATACTCATGGCTTTAGCAATTCACATATTCTTTTTATCCACTTAAACTAATCGTACAATCATCAAATTTTAAATATTATGAATGTTATTAAAACACCTAAAAGTCAAACCAACTCCAGTAAGAGAGAGTTACTATTTACGTTTCAAACTATAATTGTAACGGGTTTATTAGCCTTTACGGCCATTGCTTTTTTCTTTTATAACAACGACCTCAGTGTTGTTAAAGGAATAAAAGTCATTTTTGCGCCCTTTTTATCTGTAGTGCCTTTATTGTTTATTCTATCTGTACTTAGGGATCTTAGAAAAGGATTTATCGAAGGAAATTACACAAAACAACAGATACTAAAATTTGCCCTCATCACTTTAGGAATCACCGCAGCGTTTACAGGAATAACCTTTTTGTTATCTAAAATAAATGCTTTAGAAATTCTTTTGGCCGGTATAATTGCCATTTTAAGTATTGTGTTTTTTCTACGTAGTAAGATCAAAGACATTTTAGGCATGTCTATAGTCACGGGCATTGCTGAAGGTATCATCGTTTATATGATTTTTTTGTTTTGATGATCGGTTAGTTAGTAACCCAAAACCTCGCAGTATGGTTTAGAGCTGCGAGGTTTTAAATTGTATCAATCATGAGAAATAAACTAACAAAATACCTCAGTGAATTTTCAAATTTACGGTTAACCAGGCCGGTATCTAATAAAGTTAGAGTTTTAGAGATCGCAGCTGTGGTTTTAACCGGTCTTGGGAAATTCATTTTTATGGATTATCTCAATTGGAGATTGCCTTTTGTGGTGGTGGCCATTTTGGCCTGGTCCAGCTATGTTGTGTATCGTTATAAGAAAGACAAAAATGTCCTCAAAGATTGGGGATTTAGACTAGAAAACTTCAAAACTGTATTTAAGTTAATCTTTCCTTTTGCCTTAATATCCATTGCTATATTTTTTATTGTTGGCTATGTGCAGGGTAGTATAAATTTAACCTGGCATATATTACCATTGTTAATCACCTATCCAATTTGGGGAAGTATTCAACAGTTTTTAACCATAGGTTTATTAGCTGGTAATCTTAATGACCTTAAAGGTGTAAAGCTCAAAAAAGGTTTAATTATTCTCATAACTGCTGTGTTCTTCTCTGTTGTTCATTACCCTTCAATTTGGCTAATGATCGGGACATTTATTTTGGCCTTGTTCTACGGATATATCTATCTCAAAGCAAAGAACATCTATGTGTTAGGTATTATGCACGGATGGTTAGGGGCCTTATTTTATTACACGGTTGTGGGTCAGGATCCGTTTGCCGATATCTTTTTAAAATACATCTAGTATTCAATTTTTAGTATCTTGTTGAAAGTAAACTCTCATTTATGCCTTATTGGGTCTCTACTGTTTTATTAATCCTTGGGATATATATTGCTGTTAGTATAGTCTTATACTATTTACAGGATTATATGCTGTTTAAGCCTGAAAAACTGCCGAAGGACTTCCAGTTTGATTATGACAATCAGATCACAAAAGAATACAATCTCGAAACTCGTGATGGAGCCGTTATTAATGGATTGCGATTTTATCCGAAAGGGGAGAGCAAAGGTGTTGTTCTGTATCTGAAGGGAAATTCTAAAAGTATTAAGGGTTGGGGTAAATTTGCCGTAGACTTTACCAGGCATGGTTATAACGTATTGATGGTCGATTACAGAGGGTTCGGAAAAAGTACAGGGAAACGATCTCAAAAAGCGATTAAGCGCGATTTACAGAAAGTCTATGATAAGCTAAAGGAAAGAACCTCAGAAGACCGTATCATCCTTTACGGGCGTTCTCTAGGGTCAGGATTTGCTACAAAGCTTGCATCGCTCAACAACCCAAAAATGCTCATACTAGATGCACCATATTACAGCTTAACAAAAGTCACAGCGCGTTATGCTCCTTTTATGCCGTTGTCCTTGTTGCTAAAATATCCCTTGCCAACCTACAAATGGTTAAAATATGTGCAGTGCCCGATTCACATCATTCACGGTACTCACGATAAACTCATTCCCTATAAATCTAGTGTGAAGTTAGCGCAGATCAATTCAAAATTAACCAAACTCCATACGGTAATAGGTGGTGGCCACAAAAACCTGAATAATTTTGAATCTTATCATAACATGTTAGATGATATTCTAAATTCCGAACCAAAAACTCTAGACCTAGAAACCACAAGTATTAATGTCATTCACTCCTCAAAAAAAACGAAGAAAAAGGCTTAAAAGTGTATTTCTTTTTCTCATCACTTTATATGTTATGATCGGATCTGTACTTTACTTTTTTCAAGAGAAATTGATGTTTTTACCAACGCCTTTGGAGCAAGATTATCAATATCAATTCGATCATTCTTTTGAAGAGTTGTTCTTTGAAACCGAGGCTGATGCAAAAATAAATGCACTTCATTTTAAAGCTGAAAACTCAAAAGGAGTTATACTCTATTTTCACGGAAATGCTGGTAATTTAAGCCGTTGGGGAGAGATTACTGAATATTTCGTTGGAATGGATTACGATGTATTGGTGATGGATTATAGAACTTATGGTAAAAGTACCGGAAAGCTTTCTGAGGCGGCCTTAAATCATGATGCGCAGTATTGCTATGACTACCTTTTAAAACAGTATTCTGAAAATGAAATAATACTCTACGGCAGGTCTCTTGGAACAGGAATGGCTGCATATTTGGCGAGTATTTATAATCCAAAAGAACTCATTTTAGAAACACCCTATTTTAGTATTTCTGATGTGGCCAAGCATCGATTTCCTATGTTTCCTGTAGAAACACTATTGAAGTATAAATTTCCAACGTTCGAGTATTTACCGAAGGCAACTTGTCCAATAACCATCATTCATGGTACAGAGGATAGTGTAGTGCCTTTCAAATCGGGTAAAAAACTTTCAGAACTAGCGATTGAGCGTCTAAATTTTATTACTGTGGAAGGTGGAAATCACAATAACCTTGTAGAGTTTGAAACCTACCAAAAAGCAATTCAAGAGCGATTAAAATAATTGTCTTTCAGAATCAATATCGCCTTATATAGCATGTAAAGTATTGGTAATCCCGAAAATAAAATTAAGATTAACAATAACAACGACAGCTTGAATCCTATAAACGGCACCTTACTAACAGTGCTCAAAAATTCTGAATTCCTCAGCATAAAAAATCCACTTGTTACGGTTAAGGCACCAAAAACGGTAATTAGCAGATACTTCGTTAACGGAAAGTCAACATTGTTGTTGTAATGATAAACGAGTAACACTCCAATAATACTAGAGATAATGAGCGACCCAATTAAAACAGAATACAACGCTCTTAAATCTTCATAAGTCGTACTCGTTCGCCTAAGTTGTTTAAGGCAATCTGGGCAATATTTCGGATGGTTAACAATGCACGTATGGCACATGCCTCTACGGCAACTTTCACATTGCTTTTGAAGGAAAAGATTGGGATGCGTATGACAAAAATAAAGTGCCTTATGATTGTGGTCATTCATTAAGGCGAAGATAAAAGATTAGGGCAATAAAAAAAGGCTTCAAACTAATTTGAAGCCTTTTTGAAAATATGAATTAGATTATTTAGGATCTAAAATATTATTGACGCGCTCAATGGCATCTGCAATGTGAATTCTACTCATAGCATCAGCACCACGAGCTGAACGTAATTGACTACGGAGCGTCTTTAATTCTGCTCTCACAATAGCTCTAATATCTGATTGGCTCACATTAACCTGAGTGCCGCCAAATAAACGTCTAAATTGTGGAGGAATATTTGATGTCTGCTCGTTTGTCATGATGAACTCCATACGGTCTATGTAAGCACGTTGTAAATTACGTCTGTATACATCTATTTTCTTACCAGAACGCAACTCGCTAAATAAACCTTTACGAAGATCTTTCATCATGTCATACATACCGTAAGCCTCATCACCATTGATAGATTCGTTTTCAGCAAGACGCTGTAGTCTACCAAAATCCATCATGTTGTTAAGCGTACGTGTTTGAGTTTGTCTAATGCGCTCAATATGACCAGCGCTTTCAATTTTATTGAAGATCTCAGTATCTAACATCCACTCTGGAGTTGTAAATAATTGATCTTGTAAAAACTGCATTGCTTTTTTCTGATGGTCAGAATCAACATGCGTATATACAGCACCTTCTTGGTCGTATGTTTTGTAATATTCATATACACCACCAATGTTTGAAGCTACGTGCCCCATGTATCTGTTAAATTGGCTAAGAACCTGACCATACATTGTACCGAGATCGTCATAGTTTTTACCATCTTCAGCAGTCCACTCAATTAAGTTAGGCACAATACGCTTAAGGTTAGCAATACCATATTCGCTAGCCAAAACAGCGTCATCTCCTAAATCTTCAGTTTGAGAACTTGGGTCTATTACACCGAATTGCTGTCTTCCAAAACGATACATTGGATCGTCTGCTTTTTCTAAAATCCACTGATCTAAAATTGGTTTTTCTTCTTCAGCGGTTTTATCTAAAATTGGTCTGTAACCCCAATTAATTGAGTGTTTGTCATAAGGACCAATATTTGGCATTAATGCTACACCTTCATCACCTGGTTGCGCCACATAGTTAAAACGGGCATAATCCATAATCGATGGAGCCGTTCCATATTTCTGAGTGAATTCTGCATCTCTAAGTTTTTCAACAGGATAAGCAACACTACTTCCCATATTGTGCGGTAATCCTAATGTATGACCAACCTCGTGAGCAGATACAAAACGGATAAGACGTCCCATAACTTCATCTTTAAATGCAACACCTCTGGCATCAGGATTGATAGCTGCAGTCTGCACAAAGAACCAGTTTCTAAGTAATGTCATTACATTATGATACCAGTTGATATCACTTTCTAAAATCTCACCAGATCTTGGATCACTAACATGCGGTCCGTTAGCATTTGGAATAGGCGACGCTAAGTAACGCACAACTGAGTAACGTACATCTTCTGGAGACCATTCTGGGTCTTCTTCTGGTGTTGGTGGATCTTTAGCTATAATAGCATTTTTGAATCCGGCAGCTTCAAAGGCTACTTGCCAGTCTTCAATTCCTTGCTTGATGTATTTACGCCATTGCTTTGGAGTTGCTCTATCTATGTAATAAACGATTGGTTTTTTAGGCTCTACCAATTCACCTCGCTTGAATTTCTCAATATCTTCATCTTTAACCTCAAGTCTCCAACGGTCTAAGTAGCGTACCACTTTACTTTCTTGTGCATCTAGACCGTAATCCGTCTGACCTCTCGCAAACCAGCCAACGCGCTGATCGAAGTAACGACGTTTCATTGGTACTTTAGGTAATAAAATCATCGAGTTATTGATCTCTAATGAAATAGATCCTGTGCTTGAGTTAGACGGTGGGCGCCCAGCAGCATAGGTTTTTACGTGTCGAGATTCAATATTTCTTGGGTAACTCTTTACAGATTCGATAAACGATTTATCAGATTCTAATCGTGTAATTCTATAAGCTTGTCGTCTCGCTTGTGGGAAACCTAAAGCCTTTACATCTTTCGAAAATAAAGGTGTTACATCGATAACTGTACTGGTTGAGTCTTTGCTATATGCCTGGATTGGGAATGTAGCAAGTACAGGTTCAAAATTAGAATTTACTACAGCCTCACTCACTGGCAGAGAATCTGCCGCTACTACCTGATGCGATACGACTCTTAAGACAACTTTTTTGCCTTTTCTTTGCCAACGCAAAACTTGAGTATTTTGCTTTCCTCCACCAAAGCCAATCCCGCTTGCGGTTTTAGCAATTCTAGTTACCATTAACATCTCTCTATCGAATAAAGAGTCTGGTATTTCATAATAGAATTTATCATCTAATGAGTGCACTGTGAAGAGGCCTTCATCAGATTTAGCATCTTTAGTAATGACTTTGTTATAAGGTTTTGGATCGTTTTTACCAGGCTTTTTTGCTGGTGGTTTTGCCATTGCAGTTGCATCAGGCTTTTTTGATTTGTTTGCTTTTTTAGTTGTAGAACATGAAAACACTAAGAAAGCTGAAACTAAAAACAATAGTTTAATGGATAGTTGTTTCACTTTGTGTCGGTTTTAAAAAATTTGCATGAATGTACGCATTCCAAGAGGAATCTATGGAATAGAAAACCGACTTTAGTATTTATTTAACGCCAGAAATTTAAAGAGAATCCAAGTATTCTTGAAGGAGATCTCTACCCTGAGTATGAATCAATGTTGTGCCGATAAATGGCATACTGAAGCCTTCATTGTAGATCGAAATTCGATTTGAGATACTGTTTCTTCTTTCGAAAATCTGTGAGTCTTCATACGATGTTTCAAAGGCAAGATCTAAAGTCGATTGGTCTTCACAAAATCCACCAGGAATATGACAATGGGCACAGTTAATATCAAAATACGAACGTGCTCTTGCTTCTAAAGTCGCTGAGGTATCTTCCCAATTAACAACTGCCGAAACCTCCGAACTACTCGAAATACCAGTAAGGTTTGAATTGCTAATTAGATCATCTAACTGATTTGATCCGTTAATTTCAAAATTAAGGTTTCGAAGTTTTGGTCCAATCGGCGTTGCATTATCAAACGTACTATGGCAGGTAAAGCAATCTGTATTTGATGGGATTTCATAGTTAGTTGAATTTGAAATACCATCAGCGTTGATCCACGTAATTGGAACTGTGCTTCCATTTAAGTCTAAAACAGCATCGGTCTGGTTGTCATTCCACTTGTAATCACCAGTAACCCAATCGCCATTTATCTTAATGAGAATTCTTGTTTCGATGATGGTTCTACCCAATGTAAGATCACGTTCATCCGCATTGTAGAAAAATGTTTTGGCAATTACAGTATTCTCCGGAAAAACAGGTAAACCATCACCGTTGTATGTCATGGCAGTATTCTCTGGTAAAGCAATTAATCGTTGCTTGTGCGCGTAATCTGAGAATAGTGGTGTGTTAAGATTGTATTCAAAAGCTCTAGAACTTATATTAAGATCGGCCAGATTTCCTGTAAATAAATTAAGCTCTGATAAGTTGGTTCTAAATTCCGCCACAACTAAAGGATCTTCGGCAGGTGAAATAGAGTCATCATCGCTGTTACACGACCATAGCAGTGCTATAAGTAAGATAGCCAGATACTTTTTCATGGGGTATGATTTAGTTAAAAGCGCCGACAAAATACTAAAATTGTGCTAAATGGCAAGAGAATAGGCGGGTTATACAGTTAAAAGCCAATTAGTCTAAACGTGCTTCAATATCTTCCGATGTGGGATTTGGCATAATAATCGTTCCGTCTTTGTCTACCAAATAACTATACGGTATCGCATAGAGGTAATACTCTTTGGCAATTTCACCCTCAAATCCTCCAGAATCGATAACGCTAGGCCATGTAATTTGATCCTTTTCCATAGCCTCTAACCATGCATTAACATCTTCATCCAGAGACACACTTAAAATTTCGAAATCTTTGTCTTTATTATCGTTATAAAGTTTTACGTATTCAGGATGTTTAACACGGCAGGGACCACACCACGAGGCCCAAAAATCTACGAGTAATAACTTACCTCTAAAGCTCAAACTATTAATGGAATCGAATTTGCTCGTGGTTAGTGCAAAATCTGAAATTGGTTTACCCGCTGTAAATTTTTTCAACCTATTTAAGCCACTTCGAATGAGTTCTCTTTCGAAAGGCTCTACGTAATTTGTATCTATTTGAGCAAGAATATTTTTGGCATCTTCGAGATTCAGCATATCTGAAAAAACAACATTGTCAGCAAGTACTTTCCCAGCGAAGGCATCCATATTCTCCGTTTGGGCAAGCTGTACAACTTTTTCTTTTAGTAAGGTCTTAAAATTTTCACGGTCTTTATTTTCTTGATAAAAGGTGCTGTAATCATTCTGAATACTATCACTTTTTGAACCTGCTACAGATTCGATAGTTATCATCCGATAGATATTTTCCTCAGTTCCTTGAAAAGTGTAATTAGCTTTGATGTCTATTTCACTATTTTCAACTTGAAGCCAGGCTAGGTTAGAATTTGGTTTTAGATTCAGCCAACCCTGAACTGGCGAGTGTGTGGTTCCTGTAAATTGAAATTTTCCATCAATAACTTTTACACTGTCTTTTACTTGATAGGTGCTATCTAAAAACTGCGGATAATTTAAATAAACATAATCATCGTAGTCTCCTGAAAGTTCTCCTGAAATAATAAATTGCTTTTCATTTTTTGATTCGCATGCAGTAAGTAAAACAACAAAAAGGGCAAGTAGGGTATAGTTTTTCATGAAAATTGATTTTGCCTAAAGTTACACCAATAAAAAAGTAGGAATAGTTTTAATCTGTTAAAGTTTGAAACAAAAAAAAGGAACCATGTAAATGATTCCTTGAAGCTTATATTTTTTTGGGTATTTAAACCATTTCAACAAACAAACCCTCTTCGGTTTTTTCAACCTTTGTAAGTCCGTGCTTACCAAGTCCTTTAATGCCTTTATCCCAGCCTTTATTACTTAAGCCAGATTGAGATTTCAGTTCACTAAGTGGCATTCGCTTTTGACTTTTAAGAACCTCGAAGATTGCTTTTTCGTTATCATTTAAAGCAACTTGCTTCTTTTCTGGTCGCATTTGCGGGAAGAATAACACTTCCTGAATACTTTGATTGTTGGTTAAAAACATAACCAGTCGGTCCATGCCAATTCCCATTCCGGAGGTTGGTGGCATACCGTATTCGAGTGCTCGTAAGAAATCAAAATCAATGAACTCTATGGCTTCATCATCACCTTTTTGTGCAAGTTTTAGTTGATGCTCAAAGCGTTCGCGCTGATCTATAGGGTCATTTAATTCTGAATAGGCATTGGCAATTTCTTTACCACATACCATTAATTCGAATCGTTCTGTGAGTTCAGGGTTTTCGCGATGTTCCTTGCATAAAGGGCTCATTTCCTTCGGATAATCTGTGATGAACGTTGGCTGGATGTAATGGCCTTCGCACATCTCACCAAAAATTTCATCAATGAGTTTCCCTTTACCCATGGTGTCATCAACTTCGATTTCCATGCCTTCAGCAGCTGCTCTGATCTCGGCTTCAGTTTTATTATAGATGTCAAAGCCCGTATGCTCTAGAATAGAATCGCGCATTGTAATACGCTTATAGGGTGCTTTAAAATCAACTTCATAGTCACCAAACGTGGCCTTTGTGGTTCCGTTAACTGCAATGGCACAATGTTCTAAAAGCTTTTCACAGAAATCCATCATCCAGTTGTAATCCTTGTAGGCTACATAGATTTCCATGGCTGTAAATTCGGGATTATGGGTTCTGTCCATACCTTCATTTCTGAAGTTTTTTGAGAACTCATAAACACCTTCAAAACCGCCAACGATCAATCGCTTCAAGTATAATTCATTGGCAATTCGCATGTATAGCGGAATATCTAGACTGTTGTGATGAGTAATAAACGGTCTTGCCGCAGCACCGCCAGGTATAGGCTGAAGAATAGGCGTTTCTACTTCAAAATAACCTGCATCGTTGAAAAAATTACGCATCGCATTAAAGAGCTTGGTACGCTTTACAAATACCTCTTTAACATGCGGATTAACGGCAAGATCTGCATAACGTTGTCTGTAACGTAATTCAGGATCGTTAAATTCATCGTACGTATTGCCTTCGGCATCTTGCTTCGGAAGTGGTAAAGGTTTGAGCGCTTTACTAAGCAATTTAAAATCCTTTACCATTACGGTTTTTTCACCGACTTTGGTAGTGAATAATTCACCTTCAATACCAATGAAATCACCTATATCAAGTAATTTTTTGTAAACTTCGTTGTACATGGTTTTGTCTTCGCCAGTACAGATTTCGTCCCTATTGAAATACACCTGAATGCGCCCTTCGCTATCTTGTAATTCGGCGAAGGAAGCTTTTCCTTGAATGCGTCGCGACATCAGGCGACCGGCAACAATAACCTGTTTGCCGTCTTCAAAATTAGATTTGATCTCTTTCGAAGTATGATCAACAGGAAATAGATCAGCTGGGTAAGGATTAATTCCTAACGCACGTAATTTTTCTAACTTTTCGCGCCTTACGCGTTCTTGTTCTGAAAGTTGCATTCTTGTTATTTTAGAAATGCAAAATTACGTTATTTTGATAAAAATTGAGAACTGCTTTTTAAATTGATTTTAAAGCAGTGATATTTTTCTTGATCTGTTCGTTTTCAGGGTCTAGTTCAAGCGCCATTTTATAATACTTAAGTGCTTTTTTCGACTTGCCCATCACATGTAGTTTATTGGCTAAGCTCGCAAATGCTCTTGATTCATCCGGAAAAAGTTTTGTATTAAGTTTCAAAACTTCCACTGCTTCCTCTTCACGTTCAGTTGTAAAAAGTATATGCGCATAGGTGTTTAGTTCGTACATGCTCTCTAAGTTTCCAGCGTATTTTTTGAGTAGTTTTTTCTTTCCTTTTTTAAAGCCTTTCAATCCTTTCGATTTAAGGATTGCTTCTACTTCAGCGACGATCTGATAGTTCGATTTATAATCGTTTACAGTAACAATATTTTGAATATCGTCTTCGAGAGAATTCACAGGATGCTCAACAATACGATTGACTTCCTCGCCATCTTTGTAGAAAATGAAAGTTGGCACACGATGAATGTTTAATCCGGCTTCTTCGTGCTGTGGACTTTGTTTATAACTATCAGATTGGCGACTTAATGCAACTACGGTTAATTGGTTCATTGGGTAATTACAAGCTTCTAATATTTTATAAAATCGAGGTACTTCGCGTTTGCTATCGCCACACCAAGTACCCATAAATATTGTGATCTCGTAGTTTTTTAAAGCTGATTCTATGGCTTTAATAACAGTGGATTTTGGTGCATAATTATTGAAATTTTTATTAAACCATTCCTTGTAATTGTCGCCCTCTAATCCGGCTTTATTAATTTTTCCTAGTAGGTATGGTGAACCTGTGTTTTTCGTGATCTCAACATTTATATTTTGCGAATTGAGGCATAGGCTCAAAAAGAGCAGTATGGTAATTGCTATTGTTTTCATGATTGATGGTATTTTAAAAATAAAACCTGGCATCTATTAATGCCAGGCCTTTGGAAGAAATTTATTTTGACGCGACAACTGTGCCTTTAATTTTGAGAATTTTATTGCCACCTTCAGCGTTAGACATTACCCTGATCGTTTTGGTGAATGCACCCAGTTTATTGGTGTTATATTTAATTTCAAGTTCACCTGATTCACCTGGTAAAATTGGTTCTTTTGAATACCTTGGGACCGTACATCCGCAGCTGGTTTTGACGTCGTTTATGATTAATGGTGCGTCACCCGCATTTGTAAATGCGAAAATCTTAGTACCATCCGAATTTTGTTCTATTGTGCCATAATTGATGACCTCAGTTTCGAATTCTATAAGTGCTACTTTGGCATCAAACATATTGATGTCTGCTGGGGCTGAATTAAAAAAACCAAATGCCATGGTCAATAAAACTAAGATGTTTAGAGTTCGTTTCATGATTTAAAAATTTTTGATTTATACAGAAACAAACATCAAAATTATCTTTCTAAAATATTAAAATCGTCGGTTGGAAATGGGTACTAGTACCAGGTTTGAATTTTTCAACTACTTAATAAACAGAGATTTAGCGTCATCTCTTGATTGCACATTCAATTTTTTGTAGATGTTATTGGTGTGTGATTTTACAGTACTAACACTCAAAAATAAAGCTTCGGCAATATCTTTATTCGTCTTATCTTGAAGTAAATGTTCTAAAACTACTTGTTCTTGTTTCGAGAGTTTTGCCTTAAGATTTTCTTTGTTAGATTTTTTTCTTTGCCAAAATCTAAATAGTAAAATTCCATTTAATAAAACGGATACAGCCAGTAGAATATAAAGATATAATGAGCTTTCAGAACCTGAAGTATTTTCTGCGGAAGCAGCTAGCATAAAGCGATCGGCAGCTATTTCATTTTTGTATTGAATAGTGTAAGGAGCATTAGGGTAGGTGCGTTCTAAACGTGCTTGAAGCTCGTCATAATAACTGTTCTCTCGTAAATCAGCAACGTAATGACCATGAAGATCAGAACTTCTATCTGAGAGGTAGGCGTAAATGGCGAGTTCTGCAATAGGTTCGTTTAATAATTCACCATAATATTGAAGTGTTTTAAACCACTTTTTGTTGTTAAGTTTTCTGTTGGCTTCACTTCTTACTTCGCCATAGGCAAAGCGCATATCATTTTTTAAGGAATCAATTTTTAGAAAGGCATTGGCCCTAGGATTACTAGATTCAATTTTGCAAAATACTTGATTACCAAATGAAAAGGGTAGGTTTAGGGTATCCGTGTTTTTAGCAATGAATAGAAGTTCTTCACTGTCACTGCAGTGCCCATTGAAATGGTTGAGGTCTTGTTCTGTTTCAGAGCATTTGTCGACATGAATTCGGTATATGCGATTTTCAGGGTCGAGTATATTTCCTTTGAATTCAAAAAAACCCGTTTCATCAGCCGAAGTTTTTGCAATGATCTGTTCTGAATAAACTCCCGACATTTTCCGGTAGTCCTCAACAATAGAAAGATACACGGTGTTCTGCCATTCATCTGGATTTATATATCCCGAAAAGGAATACTGCGCTTCAGCATAAAGCGACGACAATAAAAACAATAAAACTATTCTGAATTGCATAAAACGAATCTACATAAATTTCGAATATAAAAAATTGTTCAGTCATAAATTATGTAACAATTTTAACAAAATAGCGTCCTATGATTACATCAAATCATCAAACGAAATTATGAGTATCTGGCGCGTTATATTAGCTATTATTTTCCCTCCATTGTCCGTAGTAGACAAAGGATGTGGATCTTTTTTAATCACATTTATACTTTGGATTTGCGGATGGGTTCCAGGCGTTATTGCAGCATTGGTCATTCTCAATAATCCTGAAAGATAATTCCTTATCTTTGTGCTTTCTAAATCAATAAAGTACAAATGAAAAAATTATTACTATTAGTTGTTTTTGCTTGCTTTTTAGCGAGCTGTAATGTAACTGAATCCATTGTTTTTGACCAAGATGGTTCGGGTGAATATCTTGTGACTTATGAAATGGGTGAGGCCATTAAAGCTATGTCTGAAGCCATGGGCGGCAGTAACGAGAAAAAAGAAGGTGGAGAAGTCATGGATACGGTCATGGTTTTCGCTGATATAATGGAGACCTACAAAGACAGTATTGCTGCACTTCCAGAAGATAAACAACAGGCATTCGAATCTATAAAAGACATGTATATGAGGATGAAGATCGATGAAGACAAAAGCATTATGGACATCGGAATGGGATTAAATTTTGAATCAATTGACGATCTAAAGGATATCAATGAAAAGCTAAAAAGCATTCAAAGTATTAACGAGCAAGGCGATCAGATAGACGCAATTAGAGATAGCTCTCCGCTAGGAAATTTTATGGGAAGCGATAATGCGATTATGTATGATTACTCAGATAAAGGTTTCTCCAGAAAAACCAAGATCGAATTAGAGGAAGGGCAGGCAGAAACGGCAATGGAAGCCTTATTTGATGAGGCCGATGAGGAGAATCAGCAATTTATAGAATACTTTGAGGAAGCGGATTACACCGTGAAATTGACCTTTCCGAAGGCTGTAAAAACAATTGATATAGAGGGTGCAAAGTTCTCTGCTGATCGAAAAACAGTAACCTACACATCTAATTGGGTGGAGTATTTGAAAAATCCAAAACTTTTGGATGTGAACGTGACTTTTGTGGATGAATAAAACCGTAAAATTTGAAGATCTTGGCCTTAAGGATTTTAAGGAAACTTGGGATTACCAAGAGCAACTCTTTAAGGCCATTTTAGATACCAAAATAAAAAACAGAAGAGAGGATGCTGGCTTGGATACAGACAATCATTTTTTGTTTGTTGAGCACCCACATGTTTATACTTTAGGGAAAAGTGGGGACCTTTCAAATCTTCTACTAACCGAAGACCAATTGGTAGAGAAAGGAGCTACCTTCTATAAGATAAATAGAGGAGGAGACATCACTTATCATGGTCCTGGTCAGATTGTAGGATACCCCATTCTCGATCTCGATAATTTCTTTACAGACATCCATAAATATCTCAGATTTTTAGAGGAGGTCATTATTCTAACACTCGCAGATTACGGTTTAAAAACTGAACGTAGTCCTGGTGAAACGGGCGTCTGGTTAGATGTCGGAACCCCTTTTGCTCGAAAGATTTGCGCCATGGGCGTGCGCGCTAGCCGTTGGGTAACCATGCATGGCTTTGCTTTGAATGTGAATGCAGATCTCGGTTACTTCGATAATATTATTCCCTGTGGTATTCGAGGGAAAGCCGTAACCTCTTTGAATAATGAATTAGGGGTTGCAACCGTTGACGAATCAGAGGTTAAAGAAAAACTACTTCATCATTTTGAATCTCTTTTTGAAGCACATTTAGTTTAATTGAGTTGAGCTGCTTCACTTTCGTTTATTCGGCTAACATCGATCGTGGTTTTACCATTTAGACGTTGAGCTGCATATACAAACTTTTGTCCCCATTCGATCTCTTCAGGCTTATAAGATGACCTCGAATATACCATTTGACCTGAGGATTCATCAAACGCTTTTAGCATTACAATAAATTCAAAATCCTTGGCATAGTAAGACCGCTCATCGAGATTGAAAAGGGGGCTGTTAGCATCAATTGGATGCACTATGGTCCACATGGATGGAAAGAATCTTACCTTATCGCGTTCTAATTCTAGGATATGAAAATCGCGTAGTTCAGAGTTCTTACGTTTCATGGAAACACTAACATTTACTTCGACATCTAATAGTTCATTTTTTTGAGGATTGATGAGCCTGAACATAAATCCATTAATATCATGATAGGGAGCTATAACAGCCTTGTCACTGTATTTAATTTTAGACACAGGTTTAGAGAAACGACCGTAAAGCAAACCTGTAGCCAATGCAAATGATAAAAGGCCAAGTAATGATTCTGTGGCTGCAACAATATTAGCAGGTAAGCCTAAAGGTGCTACTCTTCCATAACCTAAGGTTGTAATGGTCTGAGCACTAAAAAAGAAGGCTTCCATAAACTGCTCAAAGGGTGTCATACCACGTGTTCCTGTTAGGTTCTCAACACCAATTAAGGCGTAAATAGTTGCGAAAAATAAATTGACAATAAAATAACCAAGAATAATAAAACCGAAGAAATGCGACCACTTCATCGTTACCAAAGTATGAAAGAAGTTTAGGCGCTCAAAAAATGGAATATTGATTTTTTCAATATTGAAACTACCGTCTTTATTTAAGGCTCTGTAACCTTCAGAAGACGATTTTTCGCCTAATCCAAAATCACTGAATGAGTCTTTCTTTCGTTTTGCCATGGCGCATGAAAATTATTTTTTGAATTTCAAAATATCAAAAATTAGTGATGCTTTTATTTCACTAATGTAATGGTTTTAAACAAAAGAAAACGCCAAAATAAATTGGCGTTTTCAGACTTAGGGACTTCGAGATTTGGTTATCGTTATATTTTTACAAATTCTACACGTCTGTTTTGGGCTTTTCCGTCTGCTGTTGTATTGTCTCCAACTGGCTCTGATTCGCCTTTACCTTCTGTGGTTAGACGCTCTTCAGAAATCTTATAAATTGTAACCAACGCTTCTTTAACAGCGTTCGCTCTGGCTTTAGATAAGGCGAGATTAGCCTCGTCCGGGCCATCAGAATCTGTATGACCAATGATGTTCAATTTGATGCTTTGATCTTGCATTAAAACCTGAGATATTTGCCTAACAATTCCTAGAGATCTAGGTTGAATATTTGCCGATCCTGAATCGAACAATATGCCGTTGGTTGAGATGCGGCCTTCAGCCATTAATTTACGTCTTAGATCTACGCCACCCTCGGCAACTTTGAGATTAGTAATAAACAAGCGATCTACACCATCACGCATACCTAGCAAGTTAAATTTAATATGACTTAGCGCTTTATCAGGTGCGATAAATTGAGGAATATCTACATATTTTTTTTGATTAACCCATAGTCTAAATCTACGTTTGTTAACAGCAACAGAAATATGGGGTTTGTTTAATACGGCTTGCCTCAAATTGGCATTAAGACTTGAATTGATCACGGTTCCTCCGTTGATTCTATTAAATACTCTAATGCTAAAAGCACCAAACTGCCCAAGAGGTAGTTCTACGCTCGATTTATTTGGTCCATCCCTAAATTCGTTATTATCTGCGAGCGTAAGGTTTAATCTTGCTGTTGATGAGGTCTTAGTATCAACTACAGCGAGCAGATCAAATTCAATAGTATATTCTTCAGGTAATGCTTCAGAAAGAAGTGGTAAGAACTGAATACCATAGCCGCCTTTAAGTTCAAACCATTTGCCTTCAACACTACCGACAGTTACAACTTCGCCTGTGCCATTAGTATTCCATTTACTTGGAAAATCTCCAATAAAATCTTGAGAAAAATCATCAAAATAAAGCAGCTTATCGCCTGGTACAAAGTCAAACTTACTGTAGACTTCTAATTTGTCAGAAATGTTGGAAGGTTCTTCTTCAGCTTCGACGTCAGCACCATCCTTTTGGTTGCCCGATGTGCCTGAAATATCAGGAGAATCACCACTTTCAGTTTCAGCAGTATCGTCTTCATTTTCTTGAGCTTCTCTTTCGCGTTGTCCGAGTAATAGTTCTTTGGCGGTTTTAATGCTATATTTTAAGGCTTTTTTGGCTTTATTCATTTGCAATGTAGCCTTGCCTTGTTTCAAAACACCAACACCATCGAGATCATCAATAATATCCGGTGCGCTTTCACTCAAAACTGTCATTTCCTCAAGCGCCTCTTCAAGAACATCAATGTCATCATCGTCTAATGGCGTTCCTGCGGCAGCATAACCGTCGTATTTATACACCTTGTCGTAAAGGTCAAAAGATTCCTGAACAAACCGATCCACACTTCCAACACCAACTCGGCTCTTAGGACGTTTAATTCTTTTGGTTTGTGCATCGAGTGAGGGGAGAATAAATAATACCGCACAAAGAGAAAGGAAAACTTTGGAGTTTTTCATTTTAAGTAATTGATTAATAGCCGACTAAAGTTATGAATAACTATTCAATCAAAAAAATAAAATGCGAAATTCAGATGGAATTTAATAGAGTTTATAGACGATAATTGTCTTGTCGTCAGCTTGTGTTATAAGCTCCAATCCCCTCGATTTATCGAGCTTCTGAAGCTCGGCAGCAGAAGTACCAAAAACAGGAAAATTAGAAATTGATTTTGCCTGACTATCAAACAAATACACTTTTTTAGATTGTAAATCTGTAACCGATACATAAATCTTATCATTGAGATAAAAAATTCTTGGTTCTGTATAATCGCCATAATCGAGGTCAATACTTTTAGATCTGATGGTCAATCTGTTTTCAGTCATTGCTACCAGTGTTTTGCTTGTTGCACTAAAACCATGCTCCTCTGTAAGATCGAGATTCTTTGTGCTCACATTTCCTTTGGTGTTTACTTGCACTAACTGCCCTAAGGTATTGGTAGCTGTAAATTGGTTTTTGTAAAGAAATAATTCGTTATCAGAAAAGCGAATTTTATCCTTTACATTAATTCGTGTATTACCTTGACGATTTAGAATCTTTAATTCATCGCCCGTAGCGAATGTGATATAATCTTTCTGTCCAATTCTGAAATGTTTTGGCTGAGTGGAGATGTCTTTTCCATTTGATCTATAATTGAATCCATTTACAGATCTTCCGCGAGCGTCATACATTAAAAGATTAGCACCTTGAGTGACTAGTAACCTGTAGTTTTTTCGCTTGTCGTAATCAAAAACAGCAAGTGGTTGGGTTATTTCATCATTAAACTTATGTGGAAATGGTGATACATCGTTTCCGTTTCTATCAAGAACATACAATCGTTTTGGTGTTACAAAGGCCAACTGTAACCTTCCGTTTTTGTACATGTCGATTTGTTCGATTTTCCCAAGTATTTTACCACGCAATTGTTTTTTCCAAAGTACGTTGCCCGAACTCGAAATTAGATAAAGAACATTATCAACATCTTGCACCACGATATCATGTGCTTTTGTAATATGATTTTTAACGGTCTGTGGCGAAGTCATTATTTGTGCATCGATAGCCGTGGTGAAAGCTTCGGCCACCGAGTTAGAAACTCGTCGTCTTTTAAACTCCTGAATAGCTCCGTTGACATGCGCATAGTCGTCTTCGTAAACAAACTGTACCACATTGGCATCATATGATTTGGTTTCAATATCTAGAAGATCGGATAAGCCTTCAGCATTTTTATACATAAATAAAGAAGCCTGATCGCTTAAATTTTCACTTATATTTTTGAAGGCATCTGCATTTGCAATAGTGTTGTTACTTAGTGTTGCGGATAAAATGGCCTTTAGGTTTTCTACAGAATCAGAAAATATGATGAAATCATTAAGCCTCGCCAAATACTGGGCGTCATTAAATATTATAAAAGGGGCTAAACGCGATTTGAAAAACTCTGGATCACCAAACGCATAGATGTCGATTTCTCTAAAGGACTCTTCGAATGTTTTTTCTTCGATGGTTTCTAAAACAATATCCGAATCGAGTGAATGTAAAATAACAGCATTATCCGTCATCGAAATTTCATTGGTTAAATTCAAAAAGGTCTGCGGAATAATAGAGTCTTCTTTTTTGAGAATTCTTAAATTCTGCTCAAGGATTGAAAAATCGTCGTAGGTGATACTTACTAGCGATTTGGCATTTGAAGGCACCGCTGATATTGAATAAGTTTTTTGAGGAATGGTACCCTTGAAACAATCCATGTAGTATCTAATGGAATCACCAGATTTTAAGATGCCATTATACGAAAGACTTTTATCGGTATAGTTTAGGTCGAGTACAGTATAGTTTTCAGATGCGATATGATCATCATCCGAAAACAAAAGTTTTGAGTAGTCTGGTGAACCGGCTTTAAATATAATGGATGCTGTAGATTGACTGTCGGTAGTTTCAATAAGACTGCTCAAACTCTGATCTTCATTTTCAGAATTCAAGGACTTCAAAATTTCAAGATTACTTGAAGCTATAAAATATTTACCCAGATCTTTTTGAAAAAATATTGTTGAATCAATCTGAGTTCTGTCAATATTTTCATTCGTAATAGATTCAGATAAATGATTCGGAATAGAATCAATAACAAATAATGAAGAATCTCTTTCAGTTATTACAAGATAGTCTAAATTGGTTTCACCCAAAAATGCAACGTAAACTTGCTTGGTAGTATTGAGGTTTTCTAATATTACAGAAGCTGTTTTTAACTCCTTATTATATATACCAGATAAAATCTCATGATTTTCGATACTTTGTGAAAAGTCATTAAGGTCGTTTATAAGAATAAGGGCATTGGTATTAACCGGTAAAAATTGTGAAGCCGATTTTTGGCTATTGTAGTCTTGTTGGCAAGACATTAAGAGGGATAACAAAACCAGTAAAAAACCAAATTGCTTCATTGCGGTAGATATATCTGCAAATATAAAAAGTTATAGGTCTAAACGATACTGCTCTGGTAATAATCTAAATGATTTTCTATGGTATTTAGTGATACCATATTTTTTGATGGCAGCTCTGTGTTCTTTTGTGGGGTAACCTTTATTCTGTTTCCAATTATACATTGGAAATTCTTCGTGGATTTTTTCCATGTAGGCATCTCTGTAAGTTTTTGCTAAAATGGAAGCCGCTGCGATATTGAGATATTTACTATCACCTTTTATTATAGTCTGAAATGGAACATCCTTATAGGGTTTGAATTTATTTCCATCTACACTTATAAAATTTGGAACCACATCCAGTTGCGCAATTGAAGTGTGCATTGCTTTAATAGAAGCGTTAAGAATATTAATCTTATCAATGTCCTTCTCATATATATGTTCTACAGCAAATGCGACTGAATCATTTTCAATAATAGATTTTAAGGTGTTTCTGTTTTTTTCTGAAACTTGCTTAGAATCATTCAGAATGGCGTTGCTATAATTTAATGGTAGAATTACAGCAGCTGCTGTAACAGGACCGGCCAAACATCCGCGTCCGGCTTCATCGGTACCGCACTCATAATCAAGGGTTGAAAATTGTGTAATTAAGGTCAAAAGAGAGACTTGTTTAAACAAAGTTAAAATTTTAACGCAACCCTTTTAGAATTTTTGCATCTAAATGTTGAGTTATAACTAATAAATCTGGGGAATACGAAACTTTAGATTTTGCCAACGAATTCGTAAAAAGGTTAACATTTTTTTAGCAAAAACACTTGTTTATTTAATATTTAATTAAGATGTTTGCAACTAGACTAACTCAAATAATTGTTTTATGAAATTAAAGTTAACATGGTTATTAACGCTTTTTATGGCGTTTGTGATGCAATTTTCTTTTGCACAAGAGAAGACAGTCACAGGTACAGTTTCGACTGCATCCGACGGCTTGCCGCTTCCTGGTGCTAACGTAATTGTAAAGGGTACCACGAGAGGTGCTCAAACAGATTTTGATGGTAAATTTACTATTAGAGTCACAGTAGGAGAAGTAATGGTTTTCTCTTACGTTGGTATGAAAGATACCGAAGTTGTAGTAGGAGCAAGTAATACTTACACTGTACAATTAGAACTCGATAATGCTTTAGAAGAAGTTGTAGTCGTTGGTTACAACACAGCAACTAAAGAAGAGTCGAAAGTAGCACAGGTGAGGATTTCTTCAGAAACTATTGAAAACAGACCAAATGCGAGTTTTGTTCAAACACTTAGTGGACAGGTTGCTGGTCTTAACATTACAACTAGTTCAGGTCAACCGGGTGGTAATTCCTTAGTACAGTTAAGGGGTGTTGCTTCGATTAATGGTAACACTGAGCCACTATTCATTATTGATGGTGCTCCTGTTGATGAAGACAACTTCAGGTCTTTAAACCCACAGGATATTGCGTCTATCGATGTACTTAAGGATGCTGGTGCAACTGCTATCTATGGTAACAGAGGTGCTAACGGTGTAATTGTAATTAAGACAAGACAAGGTTCTTACGAGCAAGGTCTTCGTGTTAACTATGCAGGTTTCGTAGCTTGGAATACATTACAAGATAATGATTACAACGCTATGTCATCTCAGCAGTTATTACGCTTCGAAAGAGATTTCGTTGGTAATGGTGCTGGTGCTGGTAACAGTTCTGGTGTATTTAACCCAGGTGCTGGTTCACCAATGACAGATGCACAAATTGCAGCTGCTCCAAACTTTAGTTGGACGGACTTTTTCTTCCGTACGGGTGTAACTCAGAGTCACACTGTGTCTCTATCAAGTGGTAGTTCTAAAGCTACTCAGTTTACATCTTTCGGTTTCCAAGATACTGAAGGTATCTTACAAGATTCTGACTTAAAGCGTTTCAACATTCGTTCTAACGTAACAGGTAAGTCGGCTAATGACAAGTTTAATTATGGTACTAACTTAACCATTAACTATTCTAAGTCTAACGAGCCGAACAGTATTGGTTCTGGTGCGATTAACAGAAACTATGTATTAGGTGCTTATATATCTGTACCTTATATTACTCCTGATGATTACACTACTGGTGCTGATTTATTATCACCATTATCATTTACTAATACACCTTTATTCTTATTAGATAGACTTAGAACTTATACAAGATTCGAAGAAGAGGTTAAGATCGTAGGTAGTGCAAACTTTAGCTACAAGATTACTGACTGGGTTACTGCTAACGTAACAATGGCTGGTGATTACCAGAGTGAAAGTTTAACACGTGCTGAAGGTCCAGAATCTTTTAACGCGATTTTATTTGGTGGTGCTGAGAACCCAACATCTGGTTTCCAACAGCAATTTTCAACAAGAGCTTTCTCTTACAACCAAGTAACGTCTCTTAACTTTAATAAGTCATTCGGAAAGCACACTTTCGATTTAGGTTTATATACAGAGTACTTTAAAGCTCACTTCAGACAGTTTGGATATTTCGCAAACGGTCTTAACCCAGCGACTTTCTCTCCTGGAGATGGTAGTGGTTTAGTACCACAAGCAGGTGGTTTATTTAACGATGAAGCTTCTGCTGAAATCTTAAATGCAGGTTTATTCTCTTACTTCGCAGCATTCGACTATGACTTCGATAAGCGTTATGGTTTTGGTGCAACTGTAAGACGTGATGCTTCTTACCGTTTCGCAGGTTCTAACAGATGGGCGACTTTCTGGTCTGTATCTGGTCGTTGGAACATTGACAACGAAGCGTTCATGGAAGATTCTGCTTTTGATACTTTAAAATTAAGAGCATCTTATGGTACTGCTGGTAACCAAGATATCGTAGGTGGTGGATTATTTAGTGCACCAGACCTTACTGAAGATTTCTTCAACACGGCTTCTGGTTACGGTAACCTTCCTGCAATTGGCGTAGCTCAATTTGGTAACAGATCACTTCAGTGGGAAACTGTTGCTCAGTTAAACGTTGGTCTTGACTTCGGAGTATGGCAAAACCGATTAAGAGGTGCGTTCGATGTTTACGAAAGACAAACAACTGAACTTTTCCAAAGTACGCCTTTATCAGCTGTAACTGGTGTAACTCAGCAGAATGCTAACACTGGTGAGTTATTCAACAGAGGTTTTGATGTACAGCTTAACTATGATATCTTCAGAGGTGATGATTTCAACATGACTGTTGGTGTTGTAGCTAACTATAACAAAACTGAGTTACAAGATATTCCTAATCCAGAAGGAGAAATCGTAGGATTAGGTAGAAACGGTGGTATCTTTGGTGAATACTTCACATTACGTTACGCTGGTGTTAACCCTGCTAATGGTAATTTACTTTACTATACAGCAAACGGTGACGTAACTGAAAACCCTGATGCAGACGGAGATAGAGTATGGTTAGACAAGAACATTATTCCTGAGTGGAATGGTAGTTTTAACTTAGACGTTGATTACAAAGGTTTCTTCTTAACTACACAGTGGAACTATGTAATTGGTGTTGACAGATTTGATAATGACTACGCAGACTTGATTGATCCAAGTGCAACTGGTCAGTTTAACCTATCATCAGATTTATTTAGAGCATGGCAACAGCCAGGTGATATGACTGATATCCCATCACTAACAGCTTCTAACTTATTCTCATTCGGAGATTCTGATCGTTTCTTAAGAGACGCTAGTTTCCTAAGATTACGTTTCGCTAGTATTGGTTATAACTTCCCTGCGAAATCTTTAGAAGGAACAGGATTCGAGAATGTACGAGTTTTTGTTAACGGTGAGAACGTATTAACTTTCTCTGAGTGGAGAGGTTTCGATCCAGAAACAAGAAGTAACGGATCTAGAGTTTATCCAACTCCAAGAACCATTTCCGTAGGATTTGAATTAGGATTTTAAAAAAAAGAATTAGATATGAAAAACATTAATAAAATATTATTCGTTTTCTTGATAGCTATACTATCAGGGTGTAACGATGCAATTGATATAAGACAGGTTGGTCGATTAGATGCAGCTAATGCATTCCGTGATGTCGATGATTTAAGATCTGGTCTTCTAGCGGTGTACGATCAAATAGACGTAACACCAGAGCACGCTTTATCTGCTAACTTTACAGATGAGATTGCTATCGGATTTGATAGTGGTGGACAAGGTTTTGCATTATACGATTTCGTACTTAATGCTGCGAGTACTGCTGCATTCGATTTCTGGGTAAGAGGATTTAGAGCCAATCACCGTGCAACTGTTTTAATTGAAGCAGCTCAGGTGATTACACCAGACGCAGGTGATTTAGCTGATTACAACAACATTTTAGCTCAAGCACACTTTTTAAGAGCATATGCTAACTTTGAGTTGACACTTTATTTCAGTCCAGACCCAAGTGATGATTCTACTCTTGCAGTGCCAAGAATCGACTTCATCGCAGGTTTAGATATTCAGCCACGTAGAAATACTACTGGTGAGATGTTTGAATACATCAACTCTGATCTTCAAACAGCAATGAGTTTAAGTAATGTGCAGTCTGATGCAACATTTGTATCTATGGATGCAATCAATGCATTAAGAGCTAGAATTGCTTTAACTAGGGGAGACTATACTACTGCAAACTCTTTAGCAACTAACTTATTAAATAGTTATGGTCTTGCTAACAGAACTCAGTATGTAAACATGTTCTTAGATTCTGATAACACAGAGATCATCTGGAAATTAGAAAGAACTTTAAATGATAACTATGACGGTCAAGGTGCAACTGGTAGTGTTTCTGCTGGTGGATGGGCTGGTGCTCGTTACGCATTCGTAAACGCAACGTTATCAGGTTCTCCATATTTTGAAATGGACAGAAGTGTATTCGATCTTTTAGATCCTGCAGATATCCGTTACGATGTTAACGTAGCGCCAACTTCTGTTATCAGTGGAGATTACACTAATGATCCAGATCCAATTAATAATGATATTCTTGTAATTCAAAAGTATCCTGGTTCTGAAGGTCGTCCATTAATGAATGATTTAAAGATCTTTAGATCTTCAGAAATGTTATTGATTGCTGCTGAGGCAAGAGTTAGAGGTTCATCTGATTTAGCAGGTGCAGCTGGCTTAATTGATCAGTTAAGAGATGCAAGATTTGGTTCTGATCAAGCAGCACCAACTTACAACTCTGTTCAAGAGGCACTTCAAGGCATCTTACTAGAGCGTAAGATCGAGCTTTGCTACGAAGGTCACCGTTATAAAGACCTTAAGCGTGTAGGTACAGCTGCTGGTGTAGGTATCGATAGAGATCCTATAGCATGTAACTTACAAAGTGGTGCTTGTACATTACCAGCTAACGATTTTAGATTCACATTACCAATACCAATTGTAGAGATCAACGCTAACCCTGGTATTGCTGATGAACAAAATCCTGGCTACTAATCAATAAAAGACTAATCATTATGAAAAAAATTAAATATTTATTAAAATCTTCTTTAGCATTATTCGCTTTACTAGCAATGACTGGCTGTGAGGAAGATTTATTAATCTATTCTGGTGATGGTGATGCTACAGCATACTCATTTGCTAGAACAGCTGAGACAGTACCTTTCTGTACGCCAACTGCAACTATTACAGTTGAGGCTACAAAGGCAAGTTCTCAAGATAGAGTTGTAAACTTCTCAGTGAATGCTGCATCTACTGCTGCACCAGCTGAATACAACTTACCTGCAATGTCAGTAACAATTCCTGCTGGTGAATACACTGGTAGTGTTGATATGTCTGTAGACTTCGGAGCTATTCCTGATGGTCAGACAAGTACTTTAGTATTAGATTTAACTATTCCAGCTGATGGAACATTAAACGCAAGAGGAACAACTACACTTAGTTTCGCTTCTGCTTGTGTACTTAATGAAGTTAATTTAGACTTAGTTTTCGATAGTTATCCAGGTGAGACTGCATGGCAGATCTTTACTAGTGGTGGTACTTTCGTAACTGGTGATACTGCTTTTGGTAACTACGCAGGTCAGTCTTCATTCTCTACAACGTTATGTTTAGAAGATGGTGATTACTTATTAAGATTATTAGATTCATTCGGTGACGGTTTCTGCTGTGCATACGGAAACGGTTCTGCTGATCTTACTAATGTAGCTTGTGATGGTAACTCTCCTGTTATTGATACTGTTAGTTCTCAATTTACAGGTGGTGAACTTATAGTACCATTTACTTTAGGGAACTAGTACCTTACTATATTTATAAAAAGGGGCAACATTATGTTGCCCCTTTTTGTTTTCATGCGTTTTTTTTATGAATGAAGAAACTGTTAAAATGCCCAGTAAATAGGGTCAATGATCAAACTTTTTTGGTCATAATCTGATTAAGTAGTATCTTCAGCAATCTAAAATTTTGAAAAATGAAAAATTACTTTACACTTCTTTTATTTTCATTAATATTGACTTCTGGATTTGCTCAAAAGCGACTTACAGAAGCTCAAAAAAGTGAACTAACAGAAAGTCAAAAATTAACTTATGAAAGAATTGTGGCAGCCGATGAAGAAAGGACTGCTAGAATTCAAAGCTTCTTAGCTTCCAATAGAACTAATCTTGAAATTTTTGAAGAAGACGGGAAGACTTATGTTCTTTATGATATTGTAAATAATAAACCTATTTACAGAACCTTAGACAATGCCGCTGCAGGAAGAGCAACTGGTACTGATCACCTTCAAGTAGGTGGAAGTCTTGGATTAGATTTAGACGGATCCGGAATGACAGTCGGTGTTTGGGACGGTGGACCAATTCAAATAGGTCATGTAGAGTTTCAAAATGCAACCAATACAGGAAGCCGTGTCTTAAATATGGAAGACACCAATACAAGTGGGCAGATGTCTGAAAGTTCACATGGTAATCACGTATCAGGAACTATAGCAGCTAAGGGTGTTGTACCAGAAGCTAAAGGTATGGCAACTAATGTTACTGTTAATACTTATAATTTTAATAATGACACACCTGAAATGGTTACAAGATTAGCCAATGTGTTAGATCCAATGTATATTTCTAATCATTCTTATGGTATTCCTGTTGCTCAAGGAGGTGGAACCACATTAGATGCTTGGTTTATGGGGGCTTATACTTCGGGTGCTCGCGAAATTGATGATATCGCAAAAAGTAATCCTAAATACCTTATTGTTATGTCGGCAGGTAATTCAGGAAATACTACATATTCAGGAGGTTTAGCACCAGACATTGATAAATTGACAGGAGATAAGAATGCAAAGAACAATTTGGTAATTGCAAATGCCAACCCTTCATTCGATCTTTTTACAGGAGAACTTATACTGAATATTAATTCATCAAGTAGTCAAGGACCAACTGACGATTTAAGGATTAAGCCAGATTTGGCGGGTGACGGAACTGGTCTTTATTCTCCTACACCAGGTGGTGGTTATTCAACATTTAGTGGTACATCTATGGCTGCGCCAAATGTTTCAGGAACATTAGTTCTATTACAACAATACTATAACCAGTTGCATGGCGATTTTATGGATGCATCAACATTAAAAGGTTTAGCTTGTCATACAGCTAAAGATGACAATACTAATCCTGGACCAGATCCTTACTTTGGTTGGGGAATGTTAGATGCTGAGAAAGCTGCTGAAACTATTACTAGTGCAAACACTGGTGGTGCAATCATTCAAGAATTGACATTAAATAATACAGAAGTTTATACAACGACATTCAATGTTGCAGCAGGCGATAAATTATCAGCTACAATATGTTGGACAGACGTTCCAGGTACGGTCGCTAATGATCCTGCAAACGTAAATGATACAACACCACGATTAGTTAATGATCTTGATATTAGACTAACAAAAGACGGAACTACATATTTCCCATACAGATTAGAAACTTCTCCAATATTTGGTATTGTAAATGCTACAGGAGATAACACGGTAGACAATGTTGAGCGTATCGATATTGATGCACCTTCAGCAGGAACATATACCTTAAGAGTTTCTCACAAGGGAACATTAGCAGGTGCAAGTCCTTTCGATCCTTTCTTACAAGATTTCTCATTAATCGTAACAGGAAATAATTTAACCTTAAGTACTGACGATGTGAGTTTAGATAACAGCATGAAGTTATTTCCAAATCCAACTTCAGATTACTTCGATCTTAATTTTGGAATGTCAAACGATGGAGATGTATCTGTAAAGATTTACGATATCAACGCACGTGTTGTAAGCGAGCAAGTATTTAATAATTATAACAATTCAATTTTCAAAGAAAGATTCTACACAGATAACTTAACTCCAGGTATTTATATGGTTAAAGTATCTAATGGTAACAGATCGGCGACAAAAAAGCTTGTTATTAATTAGTAGACATCAACAATATTTAAATCTAAAAGCTGTTTTATTTTAAAACAGCTTTTATTCTTTATATTTATCCCGATTTTCTATAACTGATATCATCTAGAATTGTTCAGCATTCAACGTTTCATAATCGCCGTCTTATTGGTGTTCTTCGTCAAAGTTTCATTTGGGCAAACACCAATTCCAAAAACTCTTGAACAAGATACAACTACAACAAGACAAGCGAAGCAAAAGACGGATAAGCTTATTCAAAAGCCAGCTAACAAAGGTTTAGATGATAAACCACTAATTGAAAAGTATAGAATAATTAAAGAATCGGGCAACGAATCTTTTGTCGATACTACGATCACTATTCAAAAAGATTACAAATTCAATTATCTGCAACGAGATAACTTCGGCTTAATGCCATTTGCAAATATTGGCCAAACCTATAATGCTATGACCTTCGATTTCTCGAATCGTCAGGCAAATCCATTATTCGGAGCTCGCGCAAGACATTATAATTATATAGAACGCGAAGACATGGGGTATTATGAAGTACCAACACCATGGACACGCCTTACTTATAAAACCGCATTCGAGCAAGGCCAGATGCTCGATGCTTTTTTTACTGTCAATCTTTCAAGACAAGTTAACTTTTCAATTTCATATAAAGGATTAAGATCTCTCGGTAACTATCAAAATTCTCTGACCAGTACAGGAAATTTCAGATTTACAACATCCTATCAAACTAAAAATAAACGGTACAAAGCGAGAGCTCATATTGCAACTCAGGATTTGCTCAATCAAGAGAACGGTGGATTGTTAGATGATGAAGTCGCTAATTTCGAATCGGGTAACGAGGACTTTTTAGACCGTTCCGTTTTTGATATGAATTTTCAAGATGCCGAAAGCAATCTTGTTGGCAAGCGTTATTACCTAGAACATTCCTACGATATCGTTACAAAGAATGATAGCTTAGATAGAAATCAATTAACGGCCATTCATAAAATTGCTCTAGAAGATAAGTTCTTCCAGTTCTATTCAGACTTTCCAGATGGTGGATTTTTTGGCGATTTTTTCACCAATGATATTAATGACAAAGTAACACTCGAAAATTTCAATACGTATTTCGGTATTGCATACGACAACAATACAATAGGTAAACTACAGTTCGGACTAGACTATACAGATATCAATTACGGTTATAATAGTTTGGTAGTGCTTGCCGACGAAATTATACCAAATCGAATAAAGACAAATTTTCTGGGTATTAGCGCCAGCTATGAGAAGCAGATACGAAATATAAAACTCCAAGGAAACGCAGGTTTAAATCTATCAGATGAATTTGCCGGAAGTTATATAGAAGGACAACTCGGTTATCAATTAAATAAAGATATTCATCTCTCGGGTGGTATAAATGTGAGTTCAAGACTACCAAATTTCAATCTGTTGTTATACCAAAGTGGTTACACCAATTATAATTGGAATAATTTCAACAGCTTTGAAAATGTAAATACGCAGCAAATTTCCTTCGGAATAAATTCCGACAAGTATCTAAATGCATCCTTAGATATTTCAAACATAGACAACTTTACCTTCTTTAATCTCGAAAGTAATGTAGATGGATTACGAGTCATTAAACCGAATCAGTTTAGTGGCTCCATTCAGTATCTACGTCTAAAAGCCCAAAAGGAAATAAAGTTTGGAAATTTTGCTTTAGACAATACTATAATGTATCAGGCCGTAACCAGCGATGCCGATGTCTTGAATGTACCAACAATAATTACCAGAAACACATTATACTTTTCAAAACAGATATTTAGGAAGGCAATGACACTACAAACAGGTGTAACCTTAAACTATTTTACGGAGTATAATATGAATGGTTACGATCCATTACTTGCAGAATTCTACACACAAAACGAAACAAAGGTTGGCGGCTTTCCAAGATTAGACTTCTTTGTCAACGCAAAAGTGAGGCAAACAAGAATATTCTTAAAGGCCGAACATTTTAATTCCTCCTTTACAGGATACAATTACTTTTCAGCACCAAACCATCCTTATCGAGACTTTGCAATTAGGTTTGGATTGGTATGGGATTTCTTTCTATAACTATTTTGAAGTGTAATTAGTTGATTATCATCAACCTGATTTAATTCAAAATTCTTCAATCAAAACAAAGTAAAAAAAATGTTTGTTGAAATGGTAAAGGGTTATATATTTGCGCGCTCAAAACGGGTAGTGATATGTTGTTTTGGGGAGTTCTCATGGGGTGATGATTAGGAGGAGAAAAAAAATTAAAAAATAATTTTTAAAGATGTTGTGGGAAT
>NZ_QERF01000011.1 GCF_003260205.1 Winogradskyella tangerina
CTGGTTGAGCGCCTGTAACTTCTCCCGTGGCAGCGTCTATCACAGAACCATCCATTGGGTCTGGTGAAAATGCAAATACGCCACCTGCCGTTCCCGTTACTGTTGCCGTTCCTCCATCACAACTCGGAGTTAGTGTGAAGGTGGCATCATCGAGAGGTAAAACACTAAAAGTCTGTGTACTTGTAGTTGGACAAGTACCATTAGTTAAATATTCAATCGTATAAGTTGCACCAGGAGTACCATTAGTAACCTCTCCGGTGTTAACATCAATCACAGCAGCATCAGCAGGTGCAGGATTAAAGGAAAAAGTACCACCTGCTAGCCCTGATACAGTAACAGTACCACCATCACATGTAGGTGTTACTGTAAATGATGCATCATCCGTAGGTATTACAATTAGATTGAATACAGGATTAGCCGAGGCATTATAACAATTTGAATCACCAACACTTTCAACTCTAACAAAAATTGGCTGTGGTGAAATGGTATTTGGAAATGGACTGGATAATGCTCCAGTATCGGCGTCTGCATCAGCAAAACTTAAATGATAAGTTACATTGAAATCTGCTGCGGATTGCGCACCTAGGATTCCTAAAGTTTGAGATTCTAAATTAAATAATTCTGTTCCGTCATTCAAACCATCATCACATCGAACGAGGTCTGGAACTGGATTTATATCTGGTTGACCTGAAACATTCAAGGTGAATTGAAGAACTTCATAACACCCAGACGTTTGATATTCAACCCTAATGAAAATAACTTCTCCATCAGTACCTGAATAATTATTCAAACCACCTATTGCACCTGTATTAGCATCTGCATCAGCAAATGAGTTGTGATAGGTAACAACTAGATCGGCTGCATTTGGCGCACTACCAAGAACAACTGCAGTATTCGACTCTAAGTCAAAAATGTAAGGCGGCATACCGGTATCACAGACAAATAAATTATTAGGTGCATCTGTGATGATTTCTGGCAGAACATCAATACAAACTTCTTCGGTATACTCGCAACCAAAATCATCAGTAACTCTATACGTGTAACAGAATTGACCTTCAGAAGGTGGTGCTACAGTAATAACATTACCGGCTGTATTAGTAATTGTAGGGTCAGTATCCCAAGCTTGAGAAGTAATTGCAGGCGTAAACGATAATTCAGGAGGTTGAAGATTCGGGTCGAATTCTATACTCCATGAAAATATGTGTCCGTTATCAGCACCAATATTATCTACAACACGAATTGTCCAATCACCATTCAGTGGTGAACCAACAAGACCGGCTAGTGAATTAACCGATTCATAATTTCCTGCAGGAACAAATGAATCATTATAGGTCCCTGGTCCATTTCCGTTTGGAAAAGTACCACCAGTTTGAATCCCTTCAACTAAAGTTTGTAAACTTGGATCAGGAAGGAAACAGTAATCAAACCCTGTCCCTGGTGTTGTATTTGCGCTATTGCCATCTACTTGACCTGTTGCCCATGGAATACCTAAATTGGCAGAACCACCACCTTGATCATGCATTCTAACCACCTGACCATTAGGTGAAATAATTTCAATATCTAAATCTCCTAGGTATGAATGCTCCATGTTGAGACAAATACTCACAATTTGATTGACATCGGTTAGTGTTTGTGCTGAATCATAACAATCAACTGTTACGGATGTTTCATAACTCACACCATTACCATCTGGCAGGAAAGTCACTCCACTCACTGGCGGAGTACAGTCATTAATAAATTCTACTTCACTAACAACACCTTCAATCGTGGTACTATCGCCAAAACAGATCGTATTTTCGGCTGCTGCAGTTCCTGTGAAATCAGGTTCTGTTGCCACCTGTACCACTTGATTAATTAAATTATTATTGGTACAACCCAATGGGTCTTGTGTTGTATTTGTATCTCGAATATTCAGATTAACAATATAGACGCCTGGCGTTGGATACGAGAATGTTGCTGTTTGCCCAGTAACAGTATTGCCATCACCTAAATCCCACTCGTAAGTTGCTCCTGTTCCATCAACAGAGAACACGCCACTTCCTTCGAGGGTTATCTCTTCATTAGGGCAAACTCTAATATATCCATCAGCATTAGGTGCTGGAGTTGCGTTATCAATTTGCGAATTGATCGTCTGACAAGGTGTTAAACATGAAATATCAGCTGCCCATCCGGTTGTATTACCTGATCCATTGGAGATAAATTCAATGGTTAAACAACCTGAAGTGTTATCAGCAGTAGCCTGAAAAAATCCAGGATTATTCGCCCCAGAATAGGTTCCGAAGAGAGGTTCTGCCACCGAATCACCATTATAGATAGACATTGTATCTTGATTAAGCTGTGTGCTGAATTCTGTAAAATTGAGCTGTACTTTTTGTCCTGGATTTTCTGGACAAATAGTGAGGACTAAATTTTCATCATTACCGTACGGGCCAAATTCACCCCCAGAATCATAAAAAACGCCACCACATTGATTAACTGTGGCGGTTTGCATATTAACATCTTGGGCAAATAGTATAAATGAAAATGCGAGACTTATAGTAGTTAGTATATATTTCATACCAGAAATTTTATTGATGTTGGGACTTAATGATTATGTAGTAATTTGTGTTATCAACCTGATACATATAAGCACCAACTGAATAAAATTGGAAATTATACTTTAAAGGGTTAAAGTCCTGCGGATTAAAATTTTGATCCCGTTCTAATTCTGGAACATAAGCATTGAATAATGGAACCTCAGAAAGCTTTGGACAAGGTTTTTTATCCTTATCGTCATTAATCTGCTTAATGACCACTCTATTTCTGAGAATTTGCTTTATGGTTTTGAGTCTATTTTTATTGTTGAAAACATACTCATCTGCAAATTCGCCGTATACTTCGATTATTTGTTGACGCTCTTTCGCGGATAAAGGCAATTCTACGTTTTTTTCAAACTTCGCGAGCGGGGTCGGATGCTTTGTTTGTTTTTGCTGTCCGAACGCACAAAAAGGTAAGATCGTCAGAATAAGGATAGTTAGTAATTTATTCATGGTTTTAGCTAAATAATAAAGTTTCGAAAATTAAGAAAATTTTAATAATACAGTTGTTAATTCGTCAAGGTTATTGGTATTTTAACGGTTTTAATTATATAACAGTTATAATTATAAAAGTCCTACCCTAACTAAACTATTTTTATTGCTTATCTTTGCGATTCGATTTTAGATACTCTGATTATCTGACAAATACAATTAAATTATGAAAATCGACGGCGATTTTAATGATATAGATGCAATAGGTGATGATCACATTAGTTCATCAAGTGAGACTCCAATGCGCGATGATGCTTTCAGGCTTTCAAAAGATGAAAAGATTGAGATCATTAAAGATGATGTGAGGCACATCATGGAAACTCTTGGTTTAGACCTTAGTGACGATAGTTTGAAGGGAACACCAAATAGAGTTGCTAAAATGTTTGTGAACGAAATTTTTGGTGGTTTAGATCCTGATAAAAAACCAAGTGCATCAACCTTCGAAAATAAATATAAATATGGCGAAATGTTGGTTGAAAAAAACATTACAGTTTATTCAACCTGCGAACATCATTTACTTCCAATCGTTGGGAAGGCACATGTAGCCTATATTTCTAATGGTACTGTTGTTGGACTTTCTAAAATGAATAGAATTGTGGATTATTTTGCAAAGCGTCCACAAGTTCAAGAACGCCTAACTATTCAGATTGTACGAGAGCTTCAAAAAGTATTGAATACTGACGACGTTGCATGTGTTATCGACGCCAAGCACTTATGTGTTAATTCGCGTGGAATTAGAGATATTGAAAGTAGCACGGTAACTTCTGAATTTGGCGGAAAATTCAAGGAAAAAGAAACCCGAAGAGAATTTTTAGATTACATTCAATTAGACACTAAATTTTAGTTGTTTAATCATACATAGTTCGTTAGCTTTGTTCACATATTGAATGAAATTAAGCTGTATGCCTCTTTACGAATCCCAAACTATAAAAATTTACAACTCCCTTTCAGGTGAGAAAGAAACGTTCAAACCCATAAATGACGGTTATGTAGGTATGTATGTTTGTGGACCAACGGTTTACAGCAATGTGCACTTAGGTAATGTAAGAACCTTTATGTCTTTTGATGTTATTTTCAGATATCTGAAGCATTTAGGTTATAAAGTAAGATTTGTTCGAAATATCACAGATGCTGGTCACCTTGAAAATGACGCAGATGAAGGCGAAGACCGAATTGCAAAAAAAGCGCGACTTGAGGCCATTGAGCCAATGGAAGTGGTGCAGCGCTATACCGTAGATTTTCATAATATTCTGAATAAATTCAATTTTCTTCCTCCGAGTATTGAGCCAACTGCTACTGGTCATATTATTGAACAAATAGAGATCATAAAATCGATCATCGACAATGGTTTAGCTTATGAGGTGAATGGATCCGTTTACTTCGATGTGCACAAATACAACGAAACCAAAGCCTACGGAATTTTGAGTAAACGTAAGCTTGAAGACCTCATCCATAATACAAGAGCATTAGACGGACAATCTGACAAGAAAAATCCGCAGGATTTTGCACTTTGGAAACGTGCCGAACCACAGCATATTATGCGCTGGCCTTCGCCTTGGAGTGACGGATTTCCTGGTTGGCATTTAGAGTGTACTGCAATGAGTACCAAATATTTGGGAGAACAGTTTGATATTCACGGTGGTGGAATGGATTTAAAATTCCCGCATCACGAATGTGAAATTGCACAAGCACAAGCTTGCAATGGTCAATCACCTGTTAACTATTGGATGCATGCCAATATGTTGATCATGAATGGTAAAAAAATGGCTAAATCAACAGGGAATTATATTTTGCCAAACGAGATCTTTTCGGGTGATAATCCACATATAACAAAGGCATATGCGCCAAGCGTGGCTCGTTTCTTTATGCTTCAGGCGCATTACAGAAGTATACTAGATTTTACTAATAATGGACTTCTGGCTAGCGAAAAAGGCTTCTACAGATTAATGGATGCTATTAATCTCCTTAATGATTTGAAAACGAGTGATTCCTCGACTTTCAATGTTTCAGAATGGCAACAGAAATGTTATGATGCCATGAATGACGATTTTAATACGCCAATTTTAATCGCTACACTTTTTGACGCGGCTAAGTTTATTAATCAGGTTAAAGATGGTAGTGCTACGGTATCTGCGGAAGATCTTGAGCTATTAAAGCAGACCTTCGATATATTTGTTTTTGATGTTTTAGGCCTAGTAAATGTGGCTAAGGAAAGTTCGGGTTCTGACCAATTATCGGCAGCAGTAGAAATTTTGATCAACCTCAGAAAAGAAGCACGTCAGAATAAAGATTTTGCCTTATCTGATAAAATTAGAGATGAATTGGCAGAAGCAGGTATTCAGCTAAAAGATAGTAGGGAAGGCACAACCTTTACGACTAACTGATCGTGAAAAAATTCCTTACATACCCTTTTTTATTCTTAATTAAAGTCTATCAAACCTTAATTTCTCCACTTACACCTGCAACGTGCAGGTATCAGCCAACATGTTCTCATTACGCTAAGGAAGCCTTGGAAGTCCATGGTTTGTTTAAAGGTGGAAGGTTAGCTATTAAACGTATTTTTAGTTGTCATCCATGGGGAGGAAAAGGTTTCGACCCTGTGCCGCCGAAAGAGGATTAATATAACGTTAATCTCGTTTTCAATCTGTTTCAAAATAGTATATTTACGGCATAAAGTAAACATGTATGCATATTTTACAGACGTCCTGGAAACCTATTAAATCCATAGATTTAGGTTTTTTCGAGCTTCATTTTTATAGTGTGATGTGGATTATCGCCTTTGTATTAGGTTTTTACATCACAAAACGCATTTGGAAAAATGAAAATCAATCAAGTGAGTCGCTAGATTCCTTATTTATATATTCTGTTTTAGGAATTATGATTGGTGCACGATTGGGCCATGTTATCTTTTATCAACCTGAGTTGTTTAAAGACGACTTCTTTAGTATCTTTTTACCTTTTAGCTTTAAAGACGGAATTCGCTTCACCGGTTTTGCCGGTTTGGCTAGCCATGGTGCCGCCATTGGAATGATCATTTCAATGTATCTGTTTAACAAGAGAGTACTTAAAAAGAGTATTCTTTGGATCTTGGATCGGGTTGTTGTAGCAACGGCTCTAGGTGCCGTATTTGTTAGAATCGGAAATTTTATTAATTCTGAAATTGTCGGAAAAGAAACAGACAGTGCGTTAGGCGTTATATTTGTTGACAATGGTGAAACTTTTGCACGTCACCCTGCGCAATTGTATGAAGCTTTTTGTTACATCTTTGTGTTCTTGATCTTGTTTTATTTCTATTGGAAAACTAAAAAATCAAAGCAGGAAGGATTTTTATTCGGGTTATTTCTTGTTTTACTCTGGACCATCAGATTCTTTGTTGAGTTTGTGAAGGAAGCTCAGGTTGATGGCCGAGACGACTATGTGTGGTTTATGAATACCGGACAAGTATTGAGTGTGCCATTTATACTTATTGGTCTCTATTTCATGTTTGTTTACAAACCTAAAAAAGCATTGAATTAATGCGATTAAAGTCGTTCTTTAAATACATGATATTGTCTTTTGGACTTTTTGTAACCATTGGTTGCAAGGAGGAAAAGGTCAATAAAACAGAAGACAAAGTCGTTGTAAGTTTCAAGAAAGAAGGTATTCTTCAACTAAAAAAAGCAAATACAGATTCTATCATTAAAACGCTCGACATTGAGATTGCAGATAATGAATATGAAACCCAAACCGGTTTGATGTATAGAACCGAACTTGGTACAACTCAAGGCATGTTATTTATATTTCCTGATGTACAAATGCGAAGCTTTTACATGAAGAATACTAAAATTCCTTTAGATATCATTTATCTTGACGGAAACAGAACCATTGTAAGCTTTCAGAAAAATGCCAAGCCTTTTGATGAATCCTCTTTACCTTCAGAAGCTCCAGCGCAATATGTGTTAGAAATAAATGCTGGACTTTCCGACAAATGGCAACTTGAGGTTGGTGACCAGATGGAATTTCAAACAATTAAATAAGTAATAACCACGCTGAATGAAGAAAGCCATTTCACAATTCTTCAATGTTAATGAATCAGAAAAGAAATGGTATAAAATCATTTTATGGTGGGAATTAAGACGCATTCCCTACAACCTCATCTTGTTAATACTTGGTTTAATTTCATTGTATGTTTTATCTTTTTTTCCTAATGACGGATTTTTTAGATTAACCGCTGGCCCTGGATTAGTTGTTGGCTTTTATGCTTCAATACTTTTATTTGGTTTAGGCGCTAATTTGTTATTCACCTTAGGATGGATCGTTCAATTAATTCTGAAGCAATTCAATCATAAAACCATCAGATTGTTCATTAAAAAGTCCTTTATTCTAGGTTTGGTTATTTCAGCTTTAATTACATTAAGCCCCATATTGCTCTGGATCTTAAATATGATCATCGGCCAATTTGCATAGAAAAAGCCTTTCATTTCTGAAAGGCTTTTTTATTCAATCTAGAAAACGAAACTTATTCTTCGTCTTCTTCTTTTACTTTTTTCTTAAGTGATTCTGCTGCATCACCTTTCTTAGCTGTATCGTACATTAATGGTGTTGCGATAAACATAGAAGAATATGTACCAACAACTACCCCGACTATCAAGGCGAATAATAATCCTCTAAGAGATTCTGCTCCGAAAATAAACATCGCTAATAACACAACCAATGTAGTTACAGATGTATTTAAGGTTCTACTTAAAGTACTGTTTAATGATGCATTGATAGTCTTACCAAATTCCCATGAAGTATGCTCATTTAAGAATTCACGAATTCTATCGAACACAACCACGGTATCGTTAAGCGAGTAACCGATAACTGTTAAGATCGCCGCAATGAATGCCTGATCAATTTCCATACTAAATGGCATAAACTTCCATGTTAATGAGAAGATACCTAGTACGATTAACACATCGTGGAATACCGCCGCAACAGCACCAAGAGAGAATTGCCATCTCTTAAATCTGAATAAAATGTAAAGAAATACCACAACTAACGATCCTAATACCGCCCAGAAAGAGGACTTCTTAATATCATCTGCAATCGTCGGACTCACTTTACTAGATAACATCTTACCAATTTTTGCTTCACCTGAACCATCCTGGAATTCGGTATAAGTCATACCTGCTGGTAAGTATGGTTTTAAAGCTTCGAAAAGTTTTTGCTGTACGTCTTCGTCTGCTTCGACCGAGTTATCCTCTACTCTATATTTGGTGGATATTTTTAATTGATTTGCGGAACCGATCGTTTTAACTTCAGCACTAGAGAATACCGCAGGATCACTTAATACTGTCGTGATTTCCTCAGTACTTACTGGTTGCTCAAATCGTACTTGATAAGTTCTACCACCAACGAAATCAATCCCTTGGTCCAATCCTGTTGTAAATAATGAACCTAAACTTGCTGCAAGAAGCACACCTGAAATCGCATAAGCAATTTTACGTTTTTTCAAGAAGTTGATATTGACATTCTTGAATAATCCTTTAGTCATTGCAGTAGCGAAATCTAATGTTCCTCCTCTACTTACCCACCAGTCAATTAATAAACGTGTGATGAATATTGCCGTAAATAAAGAGGTTAGAATACCGATTATTAATGTTGTAGCGAAACCTTTAATTGGTCCGGTACCAAACACGAATAAAATAAGTGCTGTTAAACCTGTAGTGATATTCGCATCTAAAATTGAAGATAAGGCATTTGAGAAACCATCTTTAATTGATTCTTTTTGAGATTTGCCTTTAGCTAATTCCTCTCGAATACGCTCAAAGATAAGTACGTTAGCATCAACCGAAATACCAATGGTTAATACGATACCCGCAATACCTGGTAATGTTAATACCGCTCCTAAACTGGCAAGTACACCAAAGATCAATAAAATGTTTAACAATAAAGCGATATCAGCAAAAATACCAGCCTTACCATAATAGAAAATCATCCAAATTAAAACAAATGCTAAGGCAATAAGGAATGACTTCATTCCGCTATCGATAGCTTCTTGTCCTAATGATGGACCAACTTCATCCGCTTGAATAATTTCAGCAGAAGCTGGTAATTTACCTGCTCTAAGTACGTTTGCTAAATCTACGGCTTCCGTAAGAGAGAATGCCCCAGAAATCTGAGAATTTCCTCCTGCAATTGGACCAGTAGTTACGCTTGGCGCAGAGTAAACAATATCATCTAGAACAATAGCAATGTAACCTTGAGTTTCAAAAGCCACTTTAGTCATCGCTTCCCAGATCTTAGCACCTTTAGCATTCATTTGCATACTAACTGCAGGTCTGCTAATTTGATCATAATCTTGTCTCGCATCCGTAATTACAGCTCCACTTAACTGAGGTTGATTATCTCTATTACTCTTAATTGCATAGAGTTCTGAAAACTCAGAATCTTTGGCCTGAATACCCCAAACAAATTTTGCATAGCGCATTTCTGAAGGCAGTTTAGCTCTGTTCTCTGGTGCATTAAGTGCTTCTAATACTTTCTTTTTATCCTTAGCTAAAAAACGTGCAATAACTGGTCCGTTACCTGGTCCTTGAATTCCTAATGGATTTACATTTGCAACGCTAGTTGTATCGGTATCGATCTGACCTGTTAACTCTTCAATGGTACTAGATGTAGTGTCTTGCTCAACTTCATTTACCTCAGTGTCTTCAGTCTCTTGCTCTTCCTCTTTTGCAGCATCGACCATAGCTTGGTTAACCTCGAAAACATAAGACATCATTTCTTCAGCTTTGTAAGTCTCCCAGAATTGTAACTGTGCAGTTTTAGTGATAATATCAACAACACGTTTCTTATCTCTAGCTCCAGGTAATTCAATAAGAATACGCCCAGAGTTTCCTAATCGTTGAATATTAGGAGAAGATACACCGAACCCGTCAATACGATTTCGTAATACTTCAAAAGCCGAAACAATAGACTCATCGATTTTGGTTTCTAAAACAGCTTTTACTTCTTCGTCTGACATATCAAATTTGATATCGTCACTAAGATCACGATTGGCAAAAATGTCTGGCGAGGCTAATTTTGTATCGCCCTTGATGGCATCGAATGCTCTGAAGAATGACTCCAAATATGACTCCTGAGCATCTTTCTGTAATTCTTCTGCATCGGCTAATGCCTTATTGAAAACTGGGTCTTTACTATTGTTTGCTAATCCTTTCAAGATATCTTTTACAGAAATCTGAATGATCGCATTAATACCACCTTTAAGGTCTAATCCCAACTTCATAGCATTACCTTCTACCTCATTATAGGTATACTGAGAAACGAATAAGTCATAAACTTCGATGGATTCAAACTTATCCCCAACCTGAACTTTTGAGGTTTTTAAAGAATCTAAATAATCGATTTCCGATTGTGTTCTTAGATCCTGATAATCTTTTACTGTCTCGTCATATTTAGCTATAGCTGCTAATTTTGCCTCTTCTTCAATTTGGTTAGCCTTGAATGTAAATGATAATTGGTAGATACTAACTAATCCAAAAAGAAGTGCAAACAGTTTAATTATTCCTTTGTTTTGCATTTTGATTTGTTTTACGTCTGAATTTTTGGTTCGTAAATATCGATTTACGAGACCATCAGACTATTGGTTTAAATATTAAAATTATTTGAAATTTTGCTTTTCTTGATTGATAAAAGCGAACTGAAAATAATGAGATAACTTATAGTATGATCTCCCTAGGCTAAAGGCCCAGCTCTAACTTCAGGAAAGCTATAAGCACAGTGCTCTTTAATAAGTTTTTTATGAATGGCGTTCAAGGTAATTTTAACGCCTTCGGTAATAAATTCGGATTGAATTTGATGTCCTGAAAAATGCTTTTTAGGATTATTGAATCTATCACTTTTCTGATTGTGTTCTACAACCTGAATACCGTCAAAATCCCAGCTATTCGAGTTACTATTCTCATGAATCTCAGTAACATTGACTTTATAAGTATCGGACTTTTCATCCGGTGATCCATTACCCGAATGCTCTTTTTCAAAACCATAAGTCAGTTTGAAATTTGCGTTGTCTGAGAGAATATTTTGAATCTCCTCAACCGCGGTATCGCTGTAATAGGTGATTTTTAGGTGACCGTCGGCATCCTGCCCAACTTGAATCTGTTCAACCCCAATAACATGAAGTTTTGTTCTAATTGCATCAACTGTTTTCGCTGTAAGATTATCAGTGATCTCTGACTCTGAAAACTGAATAACAATCTGCTGATTAGGCGCAACAGGAGTTTCTAAAAACCTAACGATGAAGGTGATTAGAACAATTAAAATACCAAAATGCAGTTTGGATTTCATCCCGCGAATATAACAAAAATAAAGACTGTAGCGAACTACAGTCTTTATTTTAATATCTTATTTTTTGTTGAGGCCGTATTACATTTCTGTATAACCTTCAGGAGGATTCATACTAAACTTAGAATCATCCATTTTTTCCGCCTTCAATTCAGTTACTTCAGTTATAATCGTAAGCACTGTATCGCCTTGCAATACGGTAGCTTCACTATATAATGGCAAACCGGCAATCTTATCACCGTACTGAATAGTTTGTTGGTTTAATATTGGTCTGATCTTATCTGTTGTAAAAAATCTCATTTTCAGTTCGTTCTCACCTTCTTTGTAAGTAAGAATTTTTTCTTTACACAGGTAACCAAGAATTGTCTTTGTTTCAGTACCATCTTTAACCTTGATGTTTTCTAAACCAATATTATTGGAATCAATATTACTTATTTGATATTTTTTTCCCAACATCGGACTATCCATAAGTGTCAATCCTTGTAGAGTTTCAGAATCGGAGATGACGGCAACATCACCACTCATAGGATTAGATACCTCAACACGCGATTTAGAATCTTTAAAATAGGTAGTACTAACGACATCTCCCATCAACTCTAATTGTGCCTTAATGGTCTCATCGTCTGTTGTTAATGTTTGCTTCGCGATAAAAAATCCTTCTGTAATAACTTCTTGAGCAATTACTGTAGTACTGAATAATATCAACAAGGCGAAACTGAATAGTTTTTTCATAAATATTGTTTTTCGAAATATACAAAAAAACCTTACCAACCTATTGGCTAGTAAGGTTTATGTTTATTTATAATTCTTAATTATAACTCTAAAAGACCATTAGTCTTTTTAACACCCTCAGCACTTTCAGCTAAGTGTGCTTTTTCAGCATCACTTAACGGAACGTCTACAATGCTTTCAATACCGTTTCGTCCTAATATTACAGGTACGCCGATACAAAGATCACTTAATCCATATTCACCCTCTAAGAAAGCTGAGCAAGGGAACATTTTCTTCTGATCACATGCGATAGCTTGTACTAAAGCGCTCACCGCTGCGCCAGGTGCATACCAAGCTGATGTTCCTAATAATTTAGTAAGCGTTGCCCCACCAACTTTAGTATCTTCCTTAACTTGATTCAAACGTTCTTCAGAAATAAATTCTGAAACATTAATACTATTTCTTGTTGCGTGTGATGTTAATGGCACCATTCCTTTGTCGCTGTGGCCTCCGATAACCATACCATCAATATCGCTAATTGGTGCATCTAAAGCTTCTGCTAATCTATACTTAAAACGTGCAGAATCGAGTGCGCCACCCATTCCTATGATTTTATGTTTTGGAAGATCCGTAGTTTTATGAGCCAAATAAGTCATTGTATCCATTGGGTTACTCACCACTATAAGAATAGTATTTGGTGAATGTTCAACCAAACTCGCAGATACTGATTTCACGATACCAGCGTTAATACCGATCAATTCTTCACGCGTCATGCCTGGTTTACGAGGAATACCTGATGTAATTACACAAATATCACTATTTGCTGTTTTAGAATAATCGTTTGTACTACCTGTAATTTTGGTATCAAACCCATTTAATGACGCACATTGCATTAAATCCATGGCTTTACCTTCGGCATAACCTTCTTTAATGTCTAAAATAACGACTTCTGAAGCGAAATCTTTAATGGCAATATATTCTGCACAACTTGCGCCTACTGCACCAGCGCCAACTACGGTTACTTTCATTTTATAATTGTTTTTTAGCGTTAAAAAATTCGAATACAAAATTAAGGCTTTAAGGTCAAAATTCAATGACTTATGTCATAGTATTCAGAAATAAAAAAAGCACAAGACTATGCTTGTGCTTTCTCTATAAAACAATATAATAATTCTAATTTATAATGATATTCTTTGGACCAACCCAATCTGTTCTAGAGCCATCCACGCAGACTACTCTAATATAGAAATCGTATGGCGTATTTAGAAATAGTCCTTGACTGTAAAACTAAGTTCCTATCTAAATCCAAAATTCACACCAACTGAAAAGGCATTAAACTCAGATAAGTGGTATTCTGCGTTTAGTCTGAAAAAACCTAACTTCAATTTTGCTCCCACAGTACCTCTTAATGCTGAAACATCGTGTGAAACTGAGAAAGGATCTACAATGGTTTCTGAAGTAAGAAATCCATCAGTAACTCTGTAGCTTCCTAATAAATCTGACTCTGAATTTCCAGTTAAATAGCCCAATCCACCATAAAGGTTAACTACGGGAAGTTTAGTAGAAACTATAAGTTGAAAAAGCCATGTATCTGTATTGTTTTCGAGGCGTTGATTTTCACCTTCTATGCCCGAAGATTCCGTAATATCATAAGAACCATTCAAGTGATTATACGCCACTAGAGCCGAAAGAGACACTGGCCATAATTTATCTGCAGGTAGCCACTCCGTAAATTCAAGTTGAATACCAGCTCCGTACATTCCTAATTCAACATCATCTGTTTCTAGCTTTGGAAAGTATCTTGCTTTTAATTCAACTCCACTTCCTAAACCAACCGCAGCTTGAAGGAAGGCCGATGGCACCAAGTTTGCACTTGCATCACCAATTCCCTGTGGAAGTTCTAATTCAACAGTTTGTGATCCAAATATTGGATCGTCATATTCTACTTCAACAAAAATGGTTGGGTCGTTTTCACCTAATACACTAGCCACGTTCTGTTGACTCGGTCCTTGAACGAAGGAGACATTATTATACTCCGAGGTATCCATATTGAATACTTTGTCCTCATCGCTTACCAAAGCGGCATTAGCTACAAGTGAAATTTCAAAACCGCCTAAGGGTTTAACCTTTGCCGAATTAAACCAGTTCGCATTCATACTATGCATGAGGCCACTCGTTCCAGGTGCTAAATAATCTGTTGCAAATCGCTGTGCATCTTCGACACCAGCTGTAAGTAATACATCCAGGTCATTTTGCGCATTGACCGTAAAAACGGAGGTAAATAAAGTAATACCTAATAGTAGTCGTTTCATTTTGGTAGATTTGAATTTGGGCTAGCAATATACAAAAATACACATGCATTTTATCTATTTATCGTATTTTTTTGTATTTAGTCGGATTTTTAATCCCTAGTAAAAAACAAAAGCACCCCAAAACTGGAGTGCTTTTTCAATATAAATTGTTGTGTTATTTAAGCATCAATATTCGCGTAGATTGCATTTTTCTCGATGAATTCTCGACGAGGTGGTACTTCGTCACCCATCAACATAGAGAATATACGATCGGCTTCTCCTCCATTATCGATCTGCACTAAACGCATCGTTCTAAATTCTGGGTTCATTGTGGTATCCCAAAGTTGTTCAGCATTCATTTCACCAAGACCCTTATAACGTTGAATCTTAGAACCATCACCAAACTGAGCAATAATCTCATCGCGCTCTTTATCTGACCAAGCATACTGCTTTTTGGCACCTTTCTTTACTAAATATAAAGGTGGCGTTGCGATATAAACATGACCGTTTTCAATCAATTCTTTCATATATCTGAAGAAGAATGTAAGAATCAATGTGGCGATGTGACTACCATCAATATCGGCATCACACATAATCACGATTTTATGATATCTTAATTTTGAAAGATTAAGTGCTCGTGGATCTTCTTCTGTACCAATAGTGACACCTAGTGCAGTGAAAATATTCTTGATCTCTTCGTTTTCGAACACTTTGTGTTGCATTGCTTTTTCAACATTAAGGATTTTACCTCTTAATGGTAGAATTGCTTGGAACGCTCGGTCGCGACCTTGTTTAGCGGTCCCACCTGCAGAATCACCCTCAACTAAAAACACCTCACATTTTGCCGGATCCTGCTCTGAACAGTCCGATAATTTACCTGGCAAACCACCAATGCTCATTACCGTCTTACGTTGCACCATTTCGCGTGCTTTCTGTGCTGCGTGACGTGCCTGAGCTGCTAAGATCACCTTTTGAACAATGGTTTTAGCATCGTCTGGGTGTTCCTCTAAATAATCCGTTAACATCTCTGAAACGGCCTGCGACACAGAGGCTGATACCTCTCTGTTACCTAATTTGGTTTTGGTCTGACCTTCAAACTGTGGTTCAGCCACTTTCACAGAAACGATCGCTGTTAAACCTTCACGGAAGTCATCACCAGAAATATCAAACTTTAATTTATCTAGCATTCCTGAATTATCAGCATATTTTTTCAAGGTATGTGTTAATCCACGACGGAATCCTGATAAGTGCGTACCTCCTTCATGTGTATTAATATTGTTTACATAAGAATGAAGGTTTTCAGCATAAGACGTATTGTACACCATTGCTACCTCAACCGGAACACCGTTCTTTTCACCTTCAAAAGAGATCACGTCTTTCATTAACGGCTCGCGATTTCCATCTAAGAACTTAACGAATTCTGGTAATCCATTTTCAGAATGAAAAGTTTCACCTTCGAAAGAACCGTCTTCTTTTTTACTTCTTCGGTCTACAAGATGAATTGTGATACCTTTATTAAGATAGGCCAGCTCGCGCATACGACTTGCTAGCGTGTCATAGTTATATTCTAAAGTAATCTGAAAAATTTCAGGATCTGGCTTAAAGGTCACAGTAGTACCTGTTTTTTCTGAAGCTCCTACAACTTTCACTGGGTACATGGTTTTACCACGCTCGTACTCTTGCTCCCAGATCTTTCCTTCACGATGCACGGTAGCTTTAAGATGTTCAGATAGTGCGTTTACACAACTCACACCTACACCATGCAATCCACCAGAAACTTTATAAGAATCTTTATCGAATTTACCACCTGCACCGATTTTAGTCATTACTACTTCTAATGCAGATACGCCTTCCTTCTTGTGAAGACCAACAGGAATACCTCTACCATCATCTTCAGTAGTGATTGAGTTATCCTCGTTTATGGTTACTGTAATATTATCGCAATATCCTGCCAAAGCTTCGTCGATAGAGTTATCCACGACTTCGTATACCAGATGATGCAGACCTCTAACACCAACGTCTCCAATATACATGGATGGACGCATTCTAACGTGTTCCATCCCTTCAAGGGCCTGGATACTGTCTGCGCCATATTGCTTTTTATTCTCTTCGCTCATAATTATATTTACTCTTAGTTTTAGATTTGTTCTATACAAAAAAAAGACGCTTTAGCGCCTCTTCTGAGTACATACAAATATAAGAAATAATGAAGCTTTTTTAAAGCTTTTTATCGACTTTATGCAATAATTATTAACAATTGTTAAAAACGGAAAAGTGTCTTAAAACGCCTAAAAAGTAGCTTAAATTCAATTTTAACATATTTTTTCTAATAGACTTACTGCCAGAGTATTCAAAATTCCTTAGAACGCAGATTTACATTAAATTTTGTACTTCGAAAGTAATAACAAACCGACGAATTTCAATATATTTCATTACCATATTCTTAAAGATATATTGCAGGTGTTCGATTTGAAATTCTAAAAAATATTGTTGTTATGCTTTTGTTTTTTTCTTCTTAACTTTTCGGTTAGTAAAAGTGCAATCACTAAAATCAGTACCTGTAAAAGCATACCAATAGTTTCAGTTTGCTGAATCATTTCAGAAGTTGGTTCAATAGCATATTCCAAATTCCAGACACCTTCCCTATTTTCTTTTAGGCCAACCAAGGCTAAAACTACATTCAGCGCCATATGTAACCCTGTTGGCAATGCTATCCCTTTAGAATAGATCGCTGCCAAACCAAAAACAAAGGCCCAAACACCTGGTCCTAAAAGTTGTACAAAAAAGGATGCTCCAGAAAAATCGTGATACCATGCGAATAGCAGTGCTAATAATATTTGAGCTGGCCAAATGCCGTAGTTCTTATAAATTTTAGCGAAGGCATAGCCCCTAAAGATTACTTCCTCCATAAAAGCCAAGATAAAAATGCCTGCAAACCAAAGAGGTAAACTCGATAGATCCAGGTCTTCATTCAAGGAAATTCCTAAGCTTGAAAAATTCAATATAATGCCAATCATTACAAGAGCAATGACACTTCCAATTAGAAAGCCATACGCAAATTTTAATGGTGTTCTGGCATTCATTGAAAAGCCACCTTCTTTAAGTGATTTACCATCGATTCGTAAAGCAAAAAAGCTTACAATAAGGGCTATAACAGTAATTAATACCCCTCCAAATCCATACTTACTTACTGAACTAAATGGTAGTACACTCAATAGGATTAAAATTAGAATGAAAGAAATGGGCAATAGTAGAGCTGAGCTCAGTTTAATGAACTTGGTTTTCATAATAAAAAGTTTTAGATATAGATTAAAAGTTAACTGGTCTTATTTTTTAAGAACGGAATAGATAAAGGGTATTTACAGGTTTGTTTATTCAAGGCTGAGGATATATTGATCAAACAAACGATGATACCGAATACGAAAATCGCAGCAGTAAATATAAAGTTGAAACCGGGTAAGACGAAAAACATGAGGAGTGAGATAATTAGAAGAACATTAAGTGTTGCATGAAAATTTACAACGGCTCTACCATGCTCGTCATAGAGTTTATGATCATCTGCTTTACTTACCCATATGAAAAGTGGCACCAATACATTTGCCAAAGGAAAAATTAGCCCGAAGAATGGAGTTCCATGGATGAGTAACATCCATTTTCTTTCGACAACTTCCTCATTAGGATTTTCTAGTACCAAGAGTTCATCAACATCAATCTCCAAACCAGTGGCCAACAGCTTTACAGTCTGCAAATGTGGTTGAACTTCGCCTTTTTCGATTCGTTGAATAGTTCTAACAGCAACAGTACATTTATCTGAAAGTTCTTCTTGGGTATAGCCTTTTAACTTTCTTTGATAAACTAAATTCTCACTTAAGGATTGATTTTTCATTTCATTTGTTTTGATGACACAAATCTACATGATGCACATGGTTTTTTTCACGTCATTTAAATGTCACCTATCTGTCAGTTGCAGTAAATATAGTAGTTTACCGGGCTTCGCATGTCGTAATTTGAAAAATCTTTAGCAGGAATAAAAAAAGAGGTAAGCCAAAAGCAAACCTCTTTCATTTATGGTTAGGGTGAAAATTTTATTAATAAGCATCCTCATGAACCTTCGCTACCGCTCTTCCTGAAGGGTCATTCATGTTTTTAAAAGCTTCATCCCATTCTAAAGCAATTTTTGTGCTACAAGCTACGCTAGGTTCTTGAGGTACACTCAAGGCAGCAGCATCACTAGGAAAATGCGATTCAAAAATAGTTCTGTAGTAGTACTCTTCCTTATTCTGAGGTGTTTGAATGGGGAAACGGAAATGTGCATTGGCCATTTGCTCATCACTTATTTCTTTCTCCACAATGTCTTTTAGAGTATCGATCCAGCTATAGCCTACACCATCGCTAAACTGCTCTTTCTGTCTCCAAGCTACACTTTCGGGTAACATATCTTCAAAGGCTTTACGAACCACCCATTTTTCCATTCGTTCGCCATTAATCATTTTATCTTGTGGGTTAATGCGCATGGCCACGTCCATAAAATCTTTATCTAAAAATGGCACACGACCCTCAATACCCCAAGCTGCTAAACTCTTATTCGCTCTTAGGCAATCGTACATATGAAGTTTACTTAATTTACGTACCGTTTCTTCATGAAATTCTTGAGCATTCGGAGCCTTGTGAAAATATAAATACCCACCAAACAGCTCATCAGCGCCTTCGCCCGACAATACCATTTTAATACCCATAGATTTTATTACACGCGCCATTAAATACATTGGTGTACTTGCTCTTACCGTTGTAATGTCGTAAGTTTCTAATTGATAAATGACATCTTTAACCGCATCTAAACCTTCCTGGATAGTGAATTTAATTTCGTGATGAACGGTACCAATATGGTCTGCAACTTTTTGTGCAGCTGCCAAATCCGGTGATCCTTCTAATCCAACCGAAAAACTATGCAATTGCGGCCACCACGCTTGTTCTTTATCGTCGGCTTCGATTCGGCGCTGTGAATACTTTTTTGCAATAGCAGAAGTCACAGAAGAGTCTAATCCCCCTGAAAGAAGCACTCCATAAGGCACATCACTCATTAATTGCCTGTGAACCGCATCTTCTAAAGCTTGTCTCAATTCGGCAATACTAGTCTCGTTGTCCTTTACAGTATCAAAGTCTTCCCAATCGCGCTTATACCACTGAACTAATTCACCATCCTTACTACTTAGGTAATGTCCTGGAGGAAATAATTCAATTTTTGTACATACACCTTCAAGGGCTTTTAATTCTGAAGCAACATAGAATGTTCCGTATTTATCCCAACCCATATACAATGGAATAATTCCCATATGATCACGCGCAATGAAATACTCATCCCTTTCCACATCATAGATGGCAAAACCGAAAATGCCATTCATCTCATCAATAAATTCATGGCCCTTTTCTTTGTACAATGCCAAGATCACTTCGCAATCGCTTTCTGTTTGAAACTTATAATCGGGGAATTGCGCACGCAGTTCTCTATGGTTATAGATTTCGCCATTTGCTGCAAGGATTAATGACTTATCTTCACTAAAAAGTGGCTGCTTACCTGAAGCCGGATCAACAATTGCCAAACGCTCATGAGCCAAAATGGCTTTATCATCGCTATAAATACCACTCCAATCTGGTCCGCGATGTCTTATGGACTTTGCCATTTCTAATACCTGAGGTCTTAAAACTTCAGATTTTTGTTTTATATCAAACGCACATACTATTCCGCACATAATTTCTATTTTTTTTAGTTTGAGAAAGACTTTAATTCAACTAGTCTTTCTATTAATTATTAATTATGAAGCAAATATTAAGATAAACTTTCAAATATTAAATACAAAGACACCAAATAATAATGATTTGAAACCTTAATAAGTATTTTTAAAAAAATATATAACTTTATTCCGTGAAACAGCCTAATTCAGTTTAAATCTGTAAACTTTAATATTTCTTTACGACCTTATACTTTATGTAAGACGTAATTTTACATTCAATAAAACTTTAATAACTCATGAAAACAACACGACTAATGTCAACCATCGCTTTTGCATTTATGATGTTTTTATCATTTAATGCTGAGGCTCAAAAATTTAGAGGATTAGATAAAAGTCCAATGGACGCAGCTACTTTAGGTAGAGGAAGTAATACACTTGCTATTGTTTATTACAGTAGACCGCAATTAAAAGGCAGAACTGTTGGTAAGGAAATTGCCACTTATGGTAAGGTATGGAGAACTGGAGCTAATGAAGCCACAAAACTCATTCTGAGTGTAGATATGAAACTTGATGGAAAAAACATCGAAGCCGGAACTTATTCTATTTTCACTATTCCTGGTGAGAAAGAATGGAAGGTTATGATCAGTTCTGACACCAATAATTGGGGTTCTGGAGGCTACAGTGAAGACAATATTGTTGCTAGCATTTCAGTTCCTGTGACTGAAGGTAAAGAATCTCTAGAAGCGTTCTCAATGGCTTTTGAAGCCACTGATGACGGTGCACATTTACATATGGGCTGGGACAAAGTGAGAGTTGCTGTTCCTTTCACTAAGTAAAACAAGAAATACATATTAACTAAAAACACCTTGATTTCTCAAGGTGTTTTTTTATGGAATATTTAAATATTTATGCGTCTGGAGTGAAACCTTCCATTTAGGGTTGGCCATCACATAATTAACTATAAGGGGCATCATTTTATCTCGCTTGCTCCACTCTGGCTGCAGGTATAAAATACAATTCTCATTTACCTTTGAAGCTTGTTCTTCTGCAAATCGCAAGTCGTCTTTGTTATAAACAATACACTTTAATTCGTGTGCCTTTTCATAGATCTCCTCTTTTGGGAGTTTCACTTTTTTAGGCGACAAGCAGATCCAGTCCCACTCACCTGTTAATTTATAAGCACCTGAAGTCTCGATATGCGTTTGAACACCTTTTGCCTTTAGCTGTTCTGTTAATGGCCCCATATCCCAAGTTAGCGGTTCACCTCCAGTAACTACGATAGTGTCGCTGTAGTTCACAGCATTCTCAACAATCTTTTCTGTCGCAGTTGGCGGATGTAATTCGGCCAACCAGCTTTCTTTAACATCACACCAATGGCACCCAACATCGCAACCACCAATTCTAACAAAATATGCAGCTGTACCTTTGTGGAATCCTTCACCCTGGATAGTGTAAAACTCCTCCATTAATGGAAGTAAATGTCCTTTATCTATTAATTCTTGTCGTTCTCGTCTTGTCATGGCTGGCAAAGATAGGATATAAAGTTATAAGTTATAAGTTATAAGTTATAAGTTGGAAGTTGAGTGTACCTAGTCCTTCGACTTATTTAGCCGCTATCACATCGATCTCAATACTAGCGCCACCAGCCAATCCTGCAGCAGCAAAAGTTGTACGTGCTGGTTTTTTGGTAAAATATTTGGTGTATACCGAATTGAAGGCTTTAAAATCATTTATATCTTTCAGGATAACGGTGCATTTAACCACGTTATCTAAAGACAAATGATGATGCTCTAAAACGTCTTTGATGTTTTCAATGACTTGTTGTGTTTCAGCTTCAATTCCGCCAGTTACAAGGGTACCTTTTTTATGATCCTTTCCAATCTGACCCGTCAAAAACAAAAGATCTTCAGTTTCTACGGCATCGCTAAAAGGCACATTTGCTCTGCTGGGTTCGTGAGATTTATGAAAAATGATTTCTGAATTGGATTCAGAACAGGATAGAAAGCTGAATACAATTAAAAAACAAAGTGATGAAATTACTGACTTCATGGTTTCTGGTTTTAATCTTGATTAAAATTACATTATTTTTATGCAAATTTTCTGACCGATGACGAATTCTGATAAATTCATAGCTGATATTGCCGCTGGCAATACGTTTAAAGGAGACTACATTACCCTTGGAGCTGCCATGCTTGAAGGTGAAACCAAAACAAATGCTTTTGTAAATGTTCCCCTCAAAACCATGAATCGTCATGGTCTTATTGCAGGTGCTACAGGAACAGGAAAAACTAAAACATTACAAGTTTTGGCTGAACATCTTTCAGAAAAAGGCGTGCCCGTTTTACTGATGGATATAAAGGGTGATTTGAGTGGCTTGGCAAAAGCGAGTCCAGGGCACCCAAAAATTGATGAACGTCATGAGAAAATCGGTTTACCTTTTGAAGCTAAATCATTTCCTGTTGAGATCTTAACACTTTCAGAACAAGATGGTGTAAGATTAAGAGCAACGATTAGTGAATTTGGACCTGTTCTCATATCAAGAATATTAGGTGTCACTGAAACACAGGCCGGAATTATTTCAGTAATCTTTAAGTATTGTGATGATCATAAATTGCCACTTTTAGATCTTAAAGATTTCAAGAAGATGTTGCAATATGCCACGGGTGAAGGTAAAAAGGAATTTGAAGAATCCTACGGAAGAATTTCAACAGCGTCAACCGGTGCTATCCTCAGAAAACTTATAGAAATAGAACAACAAGGAGGTGATCTTTTCTTTGGTGAAACTTCCTTTGATACGCAAGATCTTCTAAGAATCGATGAGAATGGTCGTGGATATATCAATATTATCAGGCTAACAGATATTCAGGATAAACCAAAGTTGTTTTCAACCTTCATGTTAAGTCTTCTAGCAGAGATTTATTCTACTTTCCCTGAACAAGGCGATAGCGGTAGACCAGAACTCATTATGTTTATTGATGAAGCTCATTTAATCTTCAATGAAGCCTCTGACGCTCTTTTAAATCAGATTGAAAGTATTGTAAAACTCATCCGAAGTAAAGGGGTTGGGTTATACTTTGTTACTCAAAATCCGACCGACGTCCCGGAAGCCGTTTTAGGTCAATTAGGTTTGAAAGTACAACATGCATTGCGAGCCTTTACAGCTAAAGACAGAAAGGCGATTAAATTAACGGCACAAAATTATCCAGACACTGAATACTATGATACTGCTGAAGTTCTGACCTCTTTAGGTATTGGTGAAGCATTGGTTTCAGCATTAAATGAAAAAGGTAAACCAACGCCATTGGCTGCTACCATGATGAGAGCGCCAATGAGCCGCATGGATATATTAACTGAATCTGAACTAGGTAACCTTTTGGCGCAATCTCAACTTGCCAAAAAATATAATAAGGAAGTTGACCGTGAAAGTGCTTACGAGATGCTAAATGAGAAAATTGCGCAAGCGGAAGCTGAAGAAGCAAAACGTAAAGCAAAAGAAGAACAAGAAGCATTGAAGCGAGCAGAGAGCAAAAGAAAATCAAGCTCTAGTAGAAGACGTAGTAGTCGCCAAAACCCAATAGTAAAAGTATTATCAAGCCCAACCGTGATAAGAAGTGTTTTAGGAATTTTAACCAAAATGCTTAAATAATTAACCTTTTAAGATAACGAATGAAGAATTTTTTATTTGCACTATTAGTATGTGCTTTATTCCTTTCGAGCTGTACTAATGACAAGGCACCAGATCCATTTTTAATTCAAAAACATCACATCGGATTACTCACCGATTCTACTCAGGTAAAGGATTTAGATGCGATTTTTAAAAATGATTCGGTAGTACGATATATTGCAGGAGATGAGTTTGCTGGCTCTATTAATACTATTGAGATCTTTGAAAAAAGTGGTAATAAATTATTGGATCTTACTCCAAAAGAGGCTTTAGATTCAACATCGGTTATTGAGAGTGTTCGCATCATGGATAAGCGATATAAAACTCCTAAGAATATCACTTTACTCAGTACCTACAAGGAAATTAAAGAAGCTTATAAGATTTCTAAAGTCGACAACCTTATAGATTATATTGTTGTTTCAGTCAATGAAATCAATGCATCATTCGCAATAGATAAAAAAGAATTACCTGCCGAATTGCAGTATGATATGGATATTATTATCGAACCTATTCAAATTCCTGAAAAAGCAAAGATCAAATATTTTATGATTCACTGGTAAGCCTACGCTGAAGCTTCGGCTTACAAGTAATGCGCAAATAGCTTCGGCTTACAAGTAGTATGCAAATAGCTTCAGCTTACAAGAAGTTCTCTAAAAGAGTTTGGGACATGAAAAAAAACCGAGGTGTCGGTTTCAAAATAAACACCAAACACGCACAAACGTAAATGAATGCTATGATTTACGTCATAAATGCTAAGAAAAAATTAATTATGAACGAGGGAAAAAAATACAAGGTACAAACATCGCCATTTGTGGTACCTACTGATGACGGAAAAACTATTAAAGAACATTTCGGTCTAGCCAGTGATGGCAATTCTCAAATTAGTATTGCACACATGGTAGCGCCTCCAGGTTGGTCTGAACCTTTTCAGACTCCTGAATTTGACGAGTATACTTTTATAATCAAAGGCAAAAAACAATTTATTATTGAAGATGAAACTGTAGTTCTTGAGGCCGGACAATCAATTAAAGTGAACAAACATACCAGGTTACAATACTCAAATCCTTTTACCGAACCATGTGAATATATCGCTATTTGCCTCCCAGCTTTTTCGATAGATTCTGTTAATAGAGAGGAGAACTAGTATGAGCAGTTTTGTAATTAAAACCATTGGAGGAGCGTTAAATGCCACCAGTTTAGTTTCGTCCAAATACGCATCAAAGAAGGCATTAAATTTATTTGCCTCGCCACGCAAAGGTCGTTATACCGATGAGCAGCGTAAAGTAATTAGCACTGCCCTTTTTCAAGAAGTTGACTTTGATGGTACTTCAATTGCTACCTATCGATGGCATGGTAAAGGAAAGACTATTCTTTTAAGTCACGGATGGGAGAGTAATGCCTCTAGATGGAGCTATATTCTAGATGAATTAATAGCTCAAGGATATGATATCATTGCATTAGACGGACCTGCTCATGGACGATCTGGGGGGAAGTTATTTAATGCGCTTTTATATTCTGAATTTATCAATGTCATAGCTAAAAAATTTCAACCAGAAATCGTTATGGGCCATTCTGTAGGTGGTATGGCTAGTGTGTTTTTTATGCACAATCATCCTCTCGAATCTGTAGAAAAAATGATCCTTTTAGGTGCTCCGGCGCATTTCACCGGTGTTTTTTCAAGATATAAATCACTGATGGGTTATAACCGACGAATTTCTGAAGGACTCGACAATATTGTTTTGGAGCGCTTCGGAAAACCAGTTGATTATTTTTCTGCTGCTAACTTCACCAAATCTATCGATGCAAAAGGTCTGATTATTCATGACAAAAATGACAAGATCATACCTTATGAGGATGCGTTGTTATTTGCCAATCGCTATAAAAATTCAGAATTAATAACTACAAGCGGCTTTGGGCATGGCTTAAAAGATCCATCATTAACGCCTAAGATTATCGATTTCATAAATAGCTAATCTTTTTGGTACTTTTACATTATGTCAGACCAACTCATACGTCTTAATAAATTCCTCAGTGAAGCTGGGTATTGCTCTCGTCGTGAAGCCGATCGCCTGATCGATGCCGGAAGAGTGACCATCAATGATGTGGTGCCTGAAATGGGTACTAAAGTTGCTACTGGTGATGTGGTGAAAGTAGATGGTGAAATTATTGGCGAACGCAAAAAAGACTTTGTTTATCTCGCATTTAATAAACCTGTTGGCATTGTTTGTACAACCGACACACGTGTTGAAAAAGATAATATCATAGACTTCATTAATTATCCAAAACGTATTTTTCCAATTGGACGATTAGATAAACCAAGTGAAGGCCTTATACTTCTCACGGATGATGGCGACATTGTGAATAAAATTCTTCGCGCAAGCAATAATCACGAAAAAGAATATGTAGTTACAGTTGATAAGCCTATCTCTCAAACTTTCATTAAGCGTATGGCAGGTGGAATTTATATTGAAGAGTTAAAACAGCGGACCAAAAAATGTGAAGTCAGAAAAATAGACACCTTTACCTTTAGCATCATTCTTACGCAAGGATTGAACCGCCAGATCCGTCGCATGTGCGAATATTTGAACTATGAAGTTCTTACCTTAAAGCGCATTAGAATCATGAATATTTCTCTTGATATGCCATTAGGCACTTATCGTGAATTGACCGAAGAAGAATTCAAAACGTTAAGTGAACTCATTAGCGATTCGAAAAAAACGTTCCAACCGAAACAGCAACGTACCAGAAAAAGCAGACGTTAATTATATCCTAATTAACAAAAGAGTTGCCTGATTGATCTTTAACTTTAATTTTACTAAATCAATCAGTTAACATTATGAAATCAATCCTCACACTCGTTTTCTTCGTGTCGATTTTGGGATTTTCCCAAACCAATTATTCCGCTTCAGACACACATCCTTATGGTTTACCTCATCCCGATGCTCCCGAACAGATCAAAGATTTTGATGGTTTAATAGGTAAATGCAATTGCAAATCTGTTTCCCGAAATCAGGATCAGTCTTGGGCAGAAGCCGTAGATATGACCTGGGAATGGAAATATATAATGAACGGTATGGCCGTACAGGATGAAACCATCAAAGCGGATGGAAAACACTCTGGAAGTATTAGACAGTTCATTGCAGATAGCAGCAAATGGTATGTGCATTATTACTCTTCAAACTTTCCTACAACCAGCTTACCAACTTGGGAAGGTGGCAAGAAAGACGATGGCACAATTGTACTTTATCGCGATCAGACAGCTCCAAATGGTATGGAAGGGTTTTACAGACTTATGTTTTATGACATCAACGATACTGGTTATAAATGGATCGGTGAATGGGTAGATAAGACTGAAAAGATCGTATTTCCTACTTGGAAAATTGATTGTAAGCGAGAGCCTTCAGGCCATTCAGATCTTGAAATCATAAAGAAGAATTCAATGGCATTTTCAAAAGCTTACATGGATGGTGACGTAGACGCATTGGTTAACTTATATACTGATGATGGGAAGATATTTCCAAATAATCGCATGATTATGGCTGGGACGTCTGACTTAAAAAAGTATTGGATCATGCCCGAAGGCGTTAAAACCCTTCATCACAAGGTGACACCAGACGAAATTCATATTGAAAATGATATCGCCTACGATTATGGCTATTATGAAGGCAAGACCTTAACTAAAGACAAAAAGGAAAGTTCTTGGCAAGGCAAGTATTTGATCGTTTGGAAAAAGATTGAAGGCGATTGGAAGATTTACCTCGACATATGGAATAGTGTTCCTGAGTAATCCTTATTTTTGGTGAAACTTTTGAATTGTATGTCGAAACTTTCACCATTTCATTTGGCTATTCCCGTTCATAATCTCGCAGAATGTAGAGATTTTTACACCAATACTTTAAGATTTGAAGAAGGCCGCAGCAGTGACCATTGGGTAGATTATAATTTCTTCGGACATCAGTTAGTTATTCATTTTAAGCCGAAATCTGAAGAGGATCTTCACACCAACGCAGTAGACGGAAAAGACGTTCCTGTACCTCACTTTGGTGTAGTTTTACCATGGGATTCTTTTCAGAAGTTTGCTGATCTTTTAAAATCTAAAGGCATAAAATTCATCATTGAACCTTACATCAGGTTTGAAGGGCAAGTTGGTGAACAAGCCACCATGTTTTTTAAGGATCCTTCTGGGAATGCTTTAGAATTTAAAGCCTTCAAGGATATGAGTCAGCTATTCGCCAAATAATTTAGCTTCTATGTTTTCTGTGCTGTTCTCTAGCAAGTAACGTATTCTTTAAAAGCATAGCAATAGTCATTGGTCCTACACCTCCAGGTACAGGTGTAATAAAACTTGCTTTTTTGCTGACGTTTTCAAAATCGACATCACCAGTGATGTAATAGCCTTTTTCAGAATCATCTGCAACACGGGTAATTCCTACGTCGATAATAACGGCGTCATCCTTCACCATTTCAGCTTTCAAAAACCCTGGAACACCAAGCGCCGTGATAATAATATCTGCCTGCGACGTAATCTGCGTAATATTTTTTGTGTGACTATGGGTTAATGTCACCGTTGAATTTCCTGGGAAGCCTTTGCGCCCCATCAAAATACTCATCGGTCTACCAACAATATGAGATCTGCCAATCACTACAGTGTGCTTTCCTTTCGTCTCAACCCCATAACGGTCTAAAAGTTCTAAAATACCAAATGGTGTAGCCGGAATGAAGGTAGACATATCTAAGGCCATTTTTCCAAAGTTAGTCGGATGGAAACCATCAACATCCTTATCAGGGTTTACCGCCATTAATACTTTTTGTGTATTAATTTGTGGTGGCAATGGTAATTGAATGATGAACCCATCAATATCATCATTGTTGTTTAGGTCGTCAATAGTATCAAGAAGTTCAATTTCGCTGGTTGTATTTGGCATTCTAACCATGGTAGATTCAAACCCTACGCGTTCACAGGCTCTAACTTTACTTCCAACGTAAGTTAAACTTGCACCGTCATTACCAACTATAACTGCCGCTAAATGCGGAACTTTCTCACCATTGGCCTTCATTTTATCAACTTCTACCTTAATCTCTTCTTTTATGTCCTTGCTGGTCTTTCTTCCGTCTAGTATTGTCATAATTTAGTTTAGTTTTCAGTCGCAGTCTCAGTTTTCAGTCTCAGTTTTCAGTCTCAGTTTTCAGTCTCAGTTTTCAGTCTCAGTTTTCAGTCTCAGTTTTCAGTCTCAGTTTTCAGTCTCAGTTTTCAGTCTCAGTAATTAACAGTTTATGAATTTAATGCACTTTGACTCCAAATTTCTTTGGATTGTTTTTCATGTAATTTATCAACTTACCAACTTCGTCTACCTGACTTGCTAAATTGTTATGTTCTTCTCTTGTTATGTAGTTACATTTAAGTGCAAAATCTAGCCATGTACTCGTCTCTGAATTTTCACTGTCTGAGTCTGAAAGCTTGCTTACAAAATGTTTTACATATTCTCTTTTTCTATAGGCTTCCGCAATATTTGCACACACAGATCTTGAACTTCTTCTAATTTGGTCCGTCATTGAATAGGTTTCCTCCCTTGGGAAGGACTTTGAAATTTCATAAACAGCCATAGCCAAATCAAAACCTTTTTGGTAAGCCAATAAGTTTTTAAAATCCATAACATTAAGTAATAACTATCGAGACTGGGGCGTCTTTTTAGATTAATTATGTAAACTAATACCACCTACTTTGACTGTCTACTGTAACTGCCTACTGACACTGCCTACTGTGACTGTCAACATTTACCTCGGCATATTTTTCATCATCTGCATCATGCGTTTGCCGCCACCACCTTGCATCATTTTCATCATTTTACTCATTTGGGTGAATTGCTTCAGTAACTGATTAACTTCTTGCACTGAAGTACCTGAGCCTTTTCCAATTCGCTTTTTACGACTAGCATTTATAATAGATGGATTAGAACGTTCGGCAGGTGTCATGGAATGTATAATTGCTTCAATTCCTTTGAAGGCATCGTCATCGATATCAACACCCTTCATCATTTTTCCGGCTCCGGGGATCATTCCGATTAAATCCTTCATATTACCCATTTTCTTGATCTGCTGAATTTGCTTCAAGAAGTCATCAAAACCAAATTGATTCTTTGCAATTTTCTTCTGAAGTTTTCTAGCTTCTTCCTCATCAAATTGTTCTTGAGCTCTTTCAACAAGAGATACCACATCTCCCATGCCCAAAATACGATCAGCCATACGAGATGGATAGAACACATCGATAGCTTCCATCTTTTCGCCGGTACCGATAAACTTAATCGGTTTATTAACTACCGATTTAATTGAGATCGCTGCACCACCTCGAGTATCACCATCTAGCTTGGTAAGGATAACACCATCAAAATTTAAAATGTCGTTGAAGGCTTTCGCCGTGTTAACAGCATCCTGACCTGTCATTGAGTCCACTACGAATAGGGTTTCTTGCGGCTGAATGGCTTTATGGATATTAGATATCTCGGTCATCATGGCCTCATCAACAGCCAAACGACCCGCGGTATCTATTATCACCACGTTGTGTCCGTTAGCCTTTGCATGAGAAATACCTGCCTGCGCAATAGCAACAGGATCACTATTTCCTTTATCACTGTAAACCTCAACATTGATCTGCTCACCCACTACGTGAAGCTGATCGATCGCCGCAGGACGATAAACGTCACAGGCAACTAATAGAGGTTTTTTAGTCTTTTTGTTTTTGAGATAATTGGCAAGCTTTCCAGAAAAAGTGGTTTTACCCGAACCCTGTAAACCCGACATTAAGATAACGCTTGGGTTGCCAGATAGGTTGACACCTTCGGCATCGCCGCCCATAAGCTCGGTTAGTTCGTCTTTAACGATCTTAACCATTAACTGACCTGGTTGTAAGGTCGTTAGTACATTCTGACCTAAAGCTTTTTCCTTCACCTTATTGGTGAATTCCTTAGCAATTTTAAAATTAACATCGGCATCTAAAAGCGCACGTCTTACTTCTTTTAAAGTTTCAGCAACATTAACTTCCGTAATGCTACCGTGTCCTTTAAGAACGTGTAATGCTTTATCTAACTTTTCACTTAAATTATTGAACATAATCTTTATCTCTTTAGAAGGTGCAAATTTAAGAATTTACAAGAGATAAACGAATAGCATATCTATAATTCTGCGCTGCTTTCATTGAGAATATTACAAAAGAAAAGAGCTGCCTAGCGGTTGGCAACTCCTCTCATCAACTTAAACTTACTAAAATTACTAACTTACTTAGCGGTTCTCTTTATTAATCGCATTCTCTTTCGAGAACTAAAATATCGTCTCCTCGGTGCATTTCTAATCTGTTTTCTTCGCATTCAACGACTAGCCATTCACCAGTAATTGCCTGAATATTTGGCCCTGCAACATTGGTGAAGGTCACAATTACACCATCCTCAGACTGTGAGGTCGTCCAGTTGGCTTCAATTTCTGTTTGATTGTTGTAAATGATTACGGATTGACTGTTCGGTTGGAAATCTAAGTTCCATTCCATTAAATTGTCGCTTCCGTTATAATTGACCGGAATCCAGATGCATTCGGTAAGGAATCCGTCAACATCTAATTCTGAACAATCGCCTTCATTACAGTCTTCAATGATTAAAATTATCGGGAATACTTCAAACTGGTTACCAATCACCACTCTCGTGTAAACTATTGCTTCTAAGCCAACCATAGCATAACTTTCCGGGTTTGCTATTGGGTTAATTCCGGCATCGGCATCTTGAATAGTTTCGTGGTAGGTCACCTCATCTGCACTTGGATTACAATTTGCAAATGCAACGGTAAGATCAAAAGTATAAGGCCCATCAGTGCCATTATCGCATTGCTCAAGTACCGCATCAAAACTTGTGAAACAATCGAAATTATTACATTCTTCAGTTATGAGATAGATGGTAAAAATCTCGAAATTACCATTATCAGCTTCAATTCTTAGGAATACTTCACCTCCACTTGACCAATACGACTCCGTATTTACAATCGCATTAATATTGGTCTCAGCGTCTGCCTCTGTTACATGGAATGAAGGTGTGAAATTGTAAGCACAATCTGTTAAACCAATAGTATTCGCACTGAGATTAAATTCGGCTTCGTTATTAGGACCTAAGCACGCTACGAGTTCATAATCACCGAAACAATCGAACACCTCGTCATCGTCATCATCATCGCAATTTTGCTCAAGCTCTATTGGGTAATCTTCACGATAGATCTCTAATTCATCTTCATCACAATCAATTAGCCATTCACCTCCCAAATCTTGTTCAAAAGCAGTTAATTCGAATAAATTAAGCACTAAACCTTCGTCTGTTTCTGTTAAGCTCCATTCACCTCCAATGGCCGACGTCGTATCACCTTCTGTAATCGCCAAAGAACCGTCTTCATAAAAGATAATCTGATAAATCTCAAAATCGTCGTATTCATCTTCAATATCCCAAGGACATTCAAGTAGTAATTCTAAAACCTGTTCTTCATCGCATTCTTCCTCTTCATCGTCATCATCATCACAATCTTCATCAGCCGCTGCTATTGCATCTGCCAATTCCTGATTAGAGTTTACTTCGAGCGTTTCACCATTGGCATAAATTAGGGTCACTGGATAATTCAAACTAACAATTAATGCATTTTCATCATCTTCTAACTCATCTAAAAAGTTGTATAAAGCTTCATCATTCTCAATAACTACAGTATCTACAATATTGAAGGTAGCATCGAAAATTGAAAACGTAATTGGATAAACAAAATCAACACATTCAATGATGTCGTCGTCATCTTCGTCGAGTTCGCATTCGTCAATAAATGTTTCTAATTGCTCTATATTTTCAATAACAATTTCTGTATAATCACTAAAAATAATGGTGATAGGAAATACAAAATCGAAGAAATCTTCTTCATCTTCAAACTCATCAAAAAGATCTTCGAGTTCTTCAATATCGTCGAGTGTTTCAATCACAATTGTAGTATCACCGATAATAATAGTTACTGGTAATTCGATTGAAAAACAACTCGAATTGTCGAGAATATCGTCGTAGGCACCATAGTTGGCAGTGACATTATTCATAAATGTCGCAAGCGGTGAGTTGGGCTCTATAATTTCCTGTTCATCAGGGTCGACTACATCGACCTCTTCATTTAGACAGGACGTAAAAGTCAATAGGGCAAAAAAGGCGTAAAGTAATACGTGATTGATTTTCGTTTTCATCATTTTGGAGCTTTAGTATTTTATTATACAACAACTTCAGATTTATTTCTCCTACCTCACCCCTTAAAAAATTTATTTATACTTTGTGAGGCATAAGCTATGAACCAACCACTGCAAGACCATATCTGCAACGAGCAATTGTTTGAGCGTTTGTATAAAAAACACTCAAAGAATCTTCATGATTTCTTGTATTACAAGTTCGGTGATCGCTTAAATCCTAGAGACAAGGTTCAAGATGCTTTTATAAAATTATGGCAAAATTGTGGTAAGATCGCCCCTGATAAAGCCAAAAGTTTTTTATTCACTACCGCAAATAATTTAATGCTAAATGCCGCAGCGCATCAAAAGGTAGTTTTAAAGTTTGAAAAGCTACCCCAAAAGACAGCTACTAATCAGTCGCCAGAATTTATTCTTCAGGAAAAAGAATATCATAAGAAGCTACAAAATGCGCTTGCCAATTTAACTGAAGCCCAACGTGTTGCTTTTTTAATGAATAGAGTTGAAGGCAAACGATTTAAGGAAATTGCTGCAATTTTAGACATCTCGACGAAAGCAGTTGAAAAGCGAATTTATGGCGCCTTAAAAAAGTTACGTGAAGATATTGAAGGCCTCTAAAAAATTAAAATATGATATGGGGTAGGAATTTTTACTGCTAAGCTGTTATATTATTGAAATAGAATTATGAACAGAGATTCACTCATACAAAAATGGTTAGATAATAACCTGAGCCCAGAAGAGCGAAAAGCTTTTGAGCAGCTTGAGGATTACAATATTTTGATCCAAATGCAAGAGACCTTGATGTCTTTTAAAGCTCCTGAGTTTTCTGTTGATAAGAATTATGAGGAATTAAAGCCTAAGCTTCAAATTAAAAAGAGTCAGCAGAACTGGTTAAAACCATTACTAAGACTTGCTGCAGTCCTGGCGATTTGTTTCTCTGTGTATTATTACACAACAACACTCGATACTAAATTTGATACCCAAATTGCAAACAGAACTGACATTGAATTGCCTGACAATTCTGAGGTGGTTTTGAACTCAAATTCATCGCTAGTTTTTAATGAAAGTAACTGGTCTAAAAACAGAACGGTTACGTTAAATGGTGAAGCATTTTTTAAGGTTGCAAAAGGCGAAAAGTTCGATGTCGTTACAGAAAGTGGTACTGTTAGTGTGCTAGGCACACAATTTAATGTGAAACAACGCATAAACTATTTTGAAGTTGTATGTTACGAAGGACTGGTTGGTGTAAAAACTAAAGAAGAGTATGTAAAACTCCACCCAGGAGAGAGCATAAAAATCATAGATGGGAAATTACTTGCTGATGAAAAAGAAACCGCTACGCAACCATCTTGGTTGCGTGGTGAAAGTAATTTTAAGGAAACACCTTTAAAGCACGTTATTGCTGAGCTCGAAAATTATTATAATCTTGATATTACTGTAGATGATGCCGATAAGATGCGAGTATTTACAGGTAGCTTCACCCATAAAAATCTAGATTTAGCATTGCAATCTATTACAATACCTTTAAATTTAAGCTATAGTAAGTCTGGAACTTCTATTGTATTAAAGCGTGAATAAACTTTTACATCGATTAGTTTTATTTCTTTTTTTAACCACCTCGTTTAATTTAGCTCATAGCCAAAATGAGGGTCCACAACCGCTTGTTCTTATTCTTGAACAGATCGAAGATCATTACGATGTAAAATTCTCTTATGAGACTAAAACCATAAAAGATATATTTGTTTCACTTCCTAGTTTAGATCTTTCGATTGAAGATATGATCGGTGAACTTAGATTTCTTTCCCTTCTTGAATTTAAAATTTTAGATCGTCGTTTTATTGCCATTACAAAAAACTCAAAGTCTGTTCAACGGCTTGAAGAAGTTGTAGTGTTCAATTATTTAACCAAAGGTATTACTAAAACAAATACTGGCGCAGTTAATGTGCGGTCTAAAGCTTTTGATATTTTACCAGGTCTTATTGAACCCGACGTCCTTCAGATATTGCAAAATCTTCCTGGAATAATTAGTGTTGACGAACGCATTTCAAACTTAAATGTAAGAGGTGGAACTAATGATCAAAATCTAATTCTCTATGAAGGGATAAGAATGTATCAGTCTGGTCATTTCTTCGGGCTCATTTCGGCCTTCAATCCGTATTTAACCAACGATATTAAAATCTCTAAAAACGGAACCTCAGCGCTTTATGGTAATGGTGTTTCGAGTACTATTTCTATAACTAATAAAGATCGACTAGACCATCAATTTAATGGCGGAATTGGGTCTAATTTGTTAAATGCTGATGGCTATGCTACCATCCCAATAAATAAAAAAATGGAGCTTCAATTGGCTGCCCGACGTTCTTTTACAGACCTTTGGTCGTCAACCACCTATGATTCTTATTTCGACCGAATTTTCAGAGATTCGGAACTTAATATTTCGAACGATATTAATACAGTGATTGCTTTAGACGAACGTTTTTTATTCTATGACTTGAATGCAAAGTTTCTGTATGATATTGATGATACATCGAAGCTTAGGGTTAGCTTCCTTAACATTTATAATGATCTTGATTATAATCAGATTTTTACCAATTCTGATAACGACATTCAGGAAACCCGAAGCGCACTAAATCAGATCAGTTTTGGAGCAAGTGCAAGCTATTCAAAAGTGTTTGAAAATGACATTAGAGCCTCTGCCCAAATCTATTATTCTAACTATGATCTCGATGCTCAAAACAACGACATCACTAACAATCAAAGCTTAATTCAGGAGAATAAAGTAGAAGATTACGGTTTACGAGTAGACCTTTCAAAAACCATTGATAATAACACTGAACTGCGCGGTGGTTATCAGTTTAATGAAGTTGGAGTTACAGATTTTGAAGATGTTACCAACCCTAATTTCACGAGTTTGATAAAAGAAATTATTAGAACGCACGCCATTTTTGCTGAAACAGAGCGATTTTCAAAATCGAGAAATACGTATATCAGACTTGGTGCAAGAATTAGCTATTTTGAAAAATTACAAGAACTTGTTATTGAACCTCGATTTGCCTTCAACCAGAAGTTTTCAAACGCCATACGATTAGAAATATTAGGTGAATTGAAGAGTCAATCAATCACTCAGGTGACCGATCTTCAGCAAGATTTTTTCGGAATAGAAAAACGACGTTGGCAGTTGTCTAATTTAGACGATGTACCACTTGTAAGAAGTCAACAAATTTCCATGGGTGTCAGCTATAATCAAAACAACTTATTGATTTCTCTTGAAGGCTACTACAAAAATGTCGATGATATTACCGCTCAAAGTCAGGGCTTTCAAAATCAGTTTCAGTTTGTAAATGATATTGGTTCGTACACCGTGACTGGATTAGATTTTCTGGTGAACAAACGCTTCAATAATTTCAGCACATGGTTAAGTTATACCTTGAGTAATAACAATTATAAGTTTGACACCTTAAATGGTAGTTCTGCATTTCCGAATACCGTAGACCTTACCCATGTTGCTAATGCATCATTAACATATAGTCTCAATAGTTTTAAGGTTGGACTAGGGATTAATTGGCATTCAGGCAGAGCATATACTGAGCCATCAGAATTACAAATCGACAACAATCCTTTTATTGAATACGACGATCCGAATAACGCTAGATTACCCGATTATTTTAGAACTGATATTTCGGCGATATATAAGTTCAAATTATCTCATGGAGTTAGGGCTGAAGCTGGTGCATCGATCTGGAATGTATTCGATAGGTCTAATATCATCAATCGCTTTTATGCCTTAGATGCTGATGACAATATAGTTGAAGTTAATAACCGTTCATTGCGGTTTACGCCTAACTTCAGTTTGAGAATACAATTTTAGTTATTACTTTTAGTCAACGTTTAACTAACTCTATTCCAATCAAAACTTTAAAGGCACTCATAGTTGTTGTGCTCGTTATGCATTTTAGTCATTTAACGGGTCAAGACAAGGACAAGACAGACAAATCCCCATATTTTATTATACCTGAATTACAAATTGGTAAAACAATTCCGGCTAACACGGACTTCCCAGATACCGATTTTCAAAAGAGCGCATTTCTCAGTGTTGGGACTTATAATTTTTCAGAAGATAAAGAATGGGCAGCAAGATTAAATTATCCCAGAACCGGACTAACCATAGGATACACCGATTTTGGTAACAGTGACAAAGTTGGCCATGCGCTAACACTTTTGCCGTTTATTGAATTCGATATTCTAAAAAAACATATTCCTAAATTGAACCTGCAAGTTGGTGTGGGTACAGCATATGTGAACAAGCAATTCGACTCAATCACCAATCCTCTCAATAGAGCCATCACGACTAAATTCAGTTGGGCATTTCGTTCATTTTTATATTATGATGTGCTGAATACTGAGAATGTTACCTGGCGATTTGGATTGGGTTATTTACACCAATCTAACGGACATACCAGATTACCAAACCAGGGTCTTAATTCCTTAGCTGCAAGTATTTCAGCGCGGTTCGATCGCCGAAAAGAGCAAATCGAAACACCGACATTTCATAATTTTAAATCTAAATCTCAAAGCTATTTTTCAGCACGATTTGGAATTGGGCAAAATGTACTTTCAGAGGTGTTTAATGATAAAAAAGAAGTCTATTCCTTTGCTGCCGATTATGGTAAGATCATTAACAACACCTTTAAATTTGGTGTTGGTTTTTACTACCGTTTTTACGAACATTATTACGACTATATAAAAAACAATGAAGCTTTAGTTGAAGAGCAATATCCTGTTTTTAGAGATAATCCTTTTGGATATGCAACCAACTTTGGGCTTTTTGTGACTTCGGAATTGTTACTAAGTCATTTTGGTTTTGAATTTGATCTTGGCGTAAATATTTATAAACCTTTCTATAAGATCGATTGGCAGCTCAATGAAGGCTATTCTTATGTAAATCCAGACAACAATACTATTACTGTTTTAGGTGAATTAGATTGGTATTACGAAATAAAACGAACCATATCTACACGAATGGGTCTGAAATATTACCTCTGGAATACAAAAAATTCACCCAAACATAATATCTTTATAGGTGCACATATTAATGCCAATTTAGGACAGGCAGATTTTACAGACCTGAGTTTAGGCTACGTTTATAGATTTAATTACAGAACCAAGTAAATGAGCCCACTATGACAGAAAAAGAATTTTACAAACTGCGGTTTCCGGTCGGTGAATTTACTAAACCCGACAAAATTACCGCTGATCATCTCAATGAATGGATCTCTTCTATAGAATCATTACCTGCCCGAATAGAATCGATTACAAAAGATCTTACAGACGATCAGCTCAAATATAAATATCGCCCTAATGGTTGGACCATAAAACAGGTGGTTCATCACTGTGCGGATAGCCACATGAATAGCATCATTAGATTTAAACTGGCACTCACGGAAAAAACACCAACTATTAGACCTTATTATGAAGATCGTTTTGCGAAATTAATTGACTACGCTGACTCCATTGAGTCATCAATAGCGATTCTTAAAGGCGTTCACCACAAACTTGGCACATTGCTTAAAAGTTTTGATTCTGATGAATTAAAAAGAGAGTTTGTACACCCAGAACACGGGCAGCGATTTTCTCTAGAAGAAACCATCGGAATATACGCATGGCATAGCAATCACCACTATGCACATATTGAACAAGCATTAGAATATAAGGATACTTTTCAGTAGAATTCTGTAATAATAATTGATTCTAATTCCTTATGGGTTACTTTCTTTTCGCTTTTGCTTTTCGATACTTTTCCTGATCTTTTCAATTGCAGATTCTATAGATTTATCAGGTTCAATAACATTGAATTCACCCCAGAAATCTGGATCTGAAAATCCAGAGATTTTATCAGCTATAATTATGGTCGGTTTTAAGCGATTCTTCAGATTGATATCAATGTCATCTGTACGAGGTTCCCAATCGGTAACTGCCATTTCGCTTGCTAAAGAATATACTTTATTAAAAAGTTGTCGCTTCTTTTTCACCTTAAACCTTAAGTACAAGCTAGAATAGTTATAATACCACTTACCATCTTTTACTTTATAGTCTACTTTATAATTGGCCTCAAGCGGATAAACGACTACGCTTCTAGGCTTCTTCTTCACTAATAAATTCCTAGTTCTAGATTTATTACTTAGATCTAAAGAATAGTCTGCACTAACCAAAGCCAATGCTTGCGGATCAATAAAAAGCTGACCCGTATAATTGAGATTTAAACTATTGTTTTTTGGTTTGAAATTCACAACATAAACATTTCTTCCATTTATGGTGGTTGATGGCCCAAAAGTAAAGGCGTAACTATTCAAGGCTACGTCGGTAAATATATATTCAGGATACTTCATAATATCCAGGTGAATGGTTGAAAACGGTCCTCCCTGTAACTTCACAGACACCGTATCTAAACGTTTGTAATCTGTACTTTTTCTGGCTTTGTTTAACAATATCGCATCACGTTTTGAAGATGATAAGGGTTGCTTCAAAATATTAACTACTGCTTCTGTTAACGATACGTTTCTATTTCTCCGTTTTATAGTTTCTCTGTAAAATGCCGTCATGTAAAGTGGTGCTTTAAGTACATTTTTGTTTTTGTCCTTAAATACCATCCGGACTAAATTTTCGGCATCTTTAAAGGCTGAAATATTAACAGGTTGCAGTTGGGTAGCGGCTGCACGCAATTCAATTTTTATGTTATTAACCGACAGATCAGAAATCTCAACAACCTTAGTTTCGTAGCCGAGGAATGAAATAATCAATCGAGAATTTGAATAATTTGCGGGCACTTTAAGTACAAATTCCCCATCTGAATTTGAAATCGTTCCGATATTAGAACCTTCAATACTTAAACTTGCTGATTCGATTACTTTTTTTGTCTGACCATCAATTACTTTTCCTGAATACTCGGTAAAATTAACTTGTGCAGTTAACGAAAAACCAAGTAGCATGAAGATATACACCACAAAGTCTAATCGCGTAAATCGTATAGTTTTCATAGGACAACTATTTAGAATTAAGTCCTCTCTAATTTACGGAAAAACAAGATTTTAAGAATGAAAGAAATGTTAAATAGTCATTTAGACCTATTACATACGCTCTGGCACATCAATACCTAAAACACTGAATGCATTTTTTATGGTCTGACCAACAGTTTGAGAAAGCTGTACTCTAAAGATCTTTTCATCATTATTATCTGCCCCAAGAATTGACACATTCTGATAGAATGAATTAAAATCCTTTACCAGATCGTAAGTATAGTTTGCCACTAATGCCGGACTGTGTTGATCTGCTGCATTTTGAATAACCTCTGGAAATTGTTCGAGTTGCTTCAACAGTTGTTTTTCTTTCTCATGAAGTGTTAATCCTGAAGCATTAAAAGTTGCACTGTTTTCAATTTCAGATTTTCTTAATATGGATTGAATTCTCGCATAAGTATATTGAATGAAAGGTCCTGTATTACCTTGAAAATCAATAGATTCTTTTGGATCGAATAAAATACGTTTTTTAGGGTCGACCTTCAATATGAAATATTTTAGAGCGCCTAATCCAATGGTTTTATAAAGGGCTTTTTTATCCGCTTCTGAGTAATCATCAAGCTTTCCTAATTCCTTTGAAATCTCCTCAGCTGTGTCTGCCATTTCCTGAATAAGGTCATCAGCATCAACAACGGTTCCTTCTCTACTCTTCATTTTTCCACTCGGTAAATCTACCATACCGTAACTCAAATGGTAAAGATTATCTGCCCAATCGAATCCTAATTTCTTCAGAATTAAAAACAAGACTTTGAAATGATAATCTTGCTCGTTTCCTACGGTATACACCATTCCACCAACATCGGGATAATCTTTAATTCGCTGAATGGCCGTTCCGATATCTTGTGTCATGTAAACGGCTGTTCCGTCAGAACGCAACACAATTTTTTCATCGAGTCCGTCGTCAGTGAGGTCGCACCAAACAGAACCATCATCTTTCTTGTAAAAAACACCTGTTTTTAGACCTTCAGCAATAAATTCTTTACCAAGTAAGTACGTCTTACTTTCGTAGTAATACTCATCAAAATCAACACCGATGGCTTTATAGGTTTCTTCAAAACCATCGTACACCCAACCGTTCATTTTCTCCCAAAGTGCAACGACCTCAGCATCACCTGCCTCCCATTGTCTAAGCATTTCCTGTGCTTCTAATAAGATCGTTGCATTCTTTTTGGCATCATCTTCCGACTGACCATTGGCTACTAATTCTGAAATTTCCGCCTTGTAAGCCTTATCAAATTCAACATAATAATTTCCAACGAGTTTATCGCCTTTCAAACCAGAAGAATCAGGTGTTTCACCATTACCAAATCGCTGCCAAGCTAGCATACTTTTACAGATATGAATACCTCTATCGTTAATGATCTGTGTTTTGTAAACTGGTCTTCCCGAAGCCTTTAGGATCTCTGCCACAGAGTAGCCTAAGAGTACATTACGAACATGCCCTAAGTGCAAAGGTTTATTAGTATTAGGTGAAGAATATTCAACCATAATCGCTTTGTCAACCTTGCTTGTAGCAAAACCATACTCATGGTTTGTTTTTATGGAATTGAAAAAATCGAGGTAATAAGAATTGTCGATCTCAATGTTTAAGAAGCCTTTCACCACATTAAAATCTTTAACGAGATCAATGTTCGATTTTAAATAATCACCTATTTGCTCTCCAATAACTGCAGGATTGCCCTTAACCACACGTAACATTGGAAATACAACCACCGTTATATCACCGGCAAACTCCTTGCGTGTTGCTTGAAATTCTACCGATTCTAAATCTGATTGAAATAAGGCCTTCACAGCTGCCTTAACCTGTAATTCTAATGTTTCCTGAAGCTTCATTTCTTGGTACTACTTTGGCTTTTAAACGCCTGCAAAGATAGAAGATTTATTATTTCATTAAGGGTTTGAAGGTTTATAATTCCGTAAATTTAAAACAACAATCAATTCAGACTAAAATGGACCGTAAATCACACCTGCTCAGAGGTATTCCAGTAATGGCCTCACTGAATATTAAAAAGACCGTAGATTTTTATCAAACCAAGCTTGGGTTTGATCGCATTGGGTATTTAGATGAGAATTATGCCGTTATAGGACGTGATAATTTTGCACTTCATTTTTGGCAATGCAATAACAAGATGATTCCAGAAAATACAAGCTGTTATGTAGACGTTAAGGACATTGATACACTTTATGAAGAATTATTAGCGTTTAATGTCATTCATCCCAACGGGAAATTAGAAGATAAACCTTATGGTATGCGCGAATTTGCCATTTTAGATAACGATGGAAATTTGATTAAATTCGGACAAGAACTTGAAGAAGTACCGAGTTAGCGGTATTTTTGATAGTGCTATAAGAAAAATTGAATATGAAAGCCCTAAGACTATTGCTATTATGGTTATGCGTTGCTTGTTCCTCGAGTGATGACGCGAACACTACTGGAAATTCGAATACATTTTATAAAGGCATGGATCTGTCTTTCCAAAGTGAATTAGAAGATTATAACGTCGACTATAAAGATGCCGATGGCAACTCCGTGGAATTACTAGATTTTGTGCGTTCTAAAGGCACCAATCTGGTACGACTAAAACTATGGCATACACCACAAGATGGCGAAAATGGGTTAGAAGATGTAAAAGCATATGCCCAACGTATAAAATCTAGAAATATGGATTTTTTACTTAATTTTCACTACAGTGATTATTGGGCAGACCCAGGCACTCAAACACCTCCTGTAGCCTGGCAAAATATGAGTTTTACACAAGTACGAGCGGCCATTTATAGCTACACTAAAGATGTAGTTACCCAATTAAAAGCGCAAAACACTTTACCTGAAATTATTCAAATTGGTAACGAAACCGACAGTGGTTTTCTTTGGGATTTTGGACGAGTTTGGGGAAGTTTTAATAATAATTGGGGTAATTATGCTGAACTAGTCTCAGAGGCCATTAGAGCTGTTAGAGAAGTTGATACTCAAAATAGAGTGAAGATTATGCTTCATCATTCGAGTGTGGAAAATGCGATTTTTTTCTTCAATGAATTAGAGTCATTTAATCTCGATTTTGATATGATCGGATTATCCTACTATCCGCAGTTTCAAATTCGGGATCTCGATTTGGTTGCTTCAAAATTAAACGAACTCGCCAACACTTTCGAAAAAGATATTTTGATGGTTGAAGTGGCCTACCCTTTTACATTACAATGGAATGATAATCAGACGAATTACATCGGAAGTTTAGATCAAACTCTTATTGAATTTTCACCTACACCTGAAGGCCAAAAAGCGTACTTCGAATGGTTGGTAGAAACCATAAAAAATATTCCTGAAAATCGCGGCATTGGATTTTGTTATTGGGCACCAGATTGGGTGGCATTTGATGGCAATGAAGTGACCTCCACACAAGGGACTTCTTGGGAAAATCAATGTCTTTTTGATTTTGACCTGAAGGCTTTACCTACATTTGATGTTTTTGAAGATAACTAGTTGATGTTCAGGTATTTAAGCTAAACGTGCATTTCATCGATGAAACGGTAGTTTTTCCAAGATATTGACCGTTTGTCGATAGGACTTTTTTTTTGTGAATTTCATCCGTCACTTCATCTAATAAATCCGCATTAAATCCCAATTATTAGTGTATTTGAGCACATTATGGCATTTTTGGTAGGCTATTAAACAATGTCCCAAACATTAATGAGGCTTAATTATCGAACATTAACCACGTTGTTATTGTTTAGTGTTGACTTACTTTTGACATCCCTCTATAAAAGTTACGCACACCAAAACATAGTACTTCGTCTATCAACCGCTAAAAGATGAAGCAGTTACTGACATTAGCTGTTTGTCTTATCACTTTCATTGGTTTTTCTCAAAATGAAAGAATAGACGATCTTACAGTACAATTAGCCTATCAAAATGCTGATTCTACAAAGGTTGATATCTCGCTAATGCTCATTAACGAACTCTATGCAATTGAAGACTATAACAAGGCTCTACGCTATGTTAATCAGACTGCCAAACTTGCCGAAGACTTAAATTACACCAAGGGACTTGCTGAAAGCACCTATTTCCGAGCCTTAATTTACACAGAGCGTAACGATTACTTCAACGCCATCGACAACTACGATAAATCGAGAAAATACTTTCTACAGATAAGCGATACTTTGGGAGTCGCTAAAGTGAGTAATAGCATTGGCCTCATTGAGATTAAACGTGGTAACTATACTATTGGCCTTCAAAATTCATTGTCGGCCATTGATATTTTTGAAAAACGCGGATTGATCGACGAGCTAAGTTCGGCCTACAATAATTTAGCAGAAGCCTACTTCAAAACAAATCAAATTGATAAGGCTATCGATTTTAATTTAAAAGCACTCGATATCCGTAAACGCATTAATGATCGTAAAGGTATAATAGCATCAACTAAAAATATTGCCGATCTCTATTCGATTAGAAAAGAACATCGCAAAGCGATCGAGTATTACGAGAACGTGTTGGATATGTTAAATCCAACTTCCGACACAAAACTAAGGGGTGAAATTCTTCCAAAACTCGGTAGTGAGTATTTAGAATTCAAAGAATACGACAAAGCCTCATCGTATTTGGTAGAAGGATTAAGATACAACCGTCGGGAAAATAATCAGGAAGGGATCTTGCGAGCATTAAATGCCATCGGAAATTTAAACCTACAACGCCGTAAAGTTAGACTAGCAGAAATTCAGCTGAATGAAGCCTACGACATTGCACAAAAAATTGATAATAAAACAGCCTTGTTAGAAAATTACAAGCTTCATATTGCCTTAGATTCTACACGAGGTTACTTTCAGAATGCATTTTTCTGGCAGAATAAATACTACGACCTCAAAGAAGAGCTTTCAAAGATTGAATCTCCAACTTTCCCGGATGACGTTGAACCTATAGACATCTATGATAATCCGATCGAAAAGGAAATAGATAATTTTGAAGACGATAATAAAACGAAGCAATCGTGGGTAAATAACCCACTTGTGGTTTATGGTGCACTTGCAGCGGCGTTAATTCTATTGACGCTTCTAATATTTAACTATTTGAAAAGCAAAAGGTATCAGGAAATAATCACTGAACAAAAAGATAAATTGGCTCAAGAGAAAGTTCGAAATGAAGCCATCTTAGAACAAACCCATCATCTCGAAGAGGTAAATCAGGTTAAGGATAAATTATTCTCCATAGTTTCCCATGATCTGAAAGATTCTATTTCATCCATAAAAGCCTTTTTAGATCTTTTGAAGGAGGATAGCATTTCAAAAGAAGAGTTTAGAGAACTTATTCCTGAATTGAGTGAAAATGCAAATAATGCATCTTCGCTCCTTTTCAATTTATTGAACTGGTCTAAATCACAAATGCAGAGTTTAGAGCCTAAACCAGAGCTATTCAATATTCAGGAAGTATTCCATACTAAAATGGCATTGGTAGAGCAAAAAGTTGAAGACAAACGCATTGTATTAATGGACGAATCTCAGCGCGATTTTGTCTATGCCGATAAGAGCATGATTGAAATCGTGATTCAGAATTTAATAACTAACGCTGTTAAGTTTAGCCGAACCGGTGATGTAATTACAGTGTCGAATCAGGATGTTGATGGCAAAGCCTTGATCTGTGTTGAAGATACTGGCGTTGGTATTTCAAGAGAAAATATCGATAAGCTATTTAATGCGAATAAAAACTTTACTACCGTTGGAACCAAAAATGAAAAAGGTACTGGACTCGGTTTAACCATTGCCAAGGATCTTGTTGAATTGAATGACGGTAGAATTTGGGTTGAAAGTACAGTTAATGTTGGTAGTAAATTCTTTATTGAACTTCCGAAGGCTGTGCCAAATTCTTAATTAAATTATCTATATTTAAGTCTCAAAATATAGATACATGAAGCGCTATTTACCCTTACTTTTAGTACTACTTTTAGTTTTTAATTGTAAAAATGACACTAAACCAGATACTGTTGAATCTACGGAAGATACGGAGTTAAAGCAACTCTATGCGCTAATGCAAGGGTCTTTTAATTCTGAAGTACAATCTCAGGTAGATTCTACCTATTGGAATATCTCACTACACATGTATCCGATTTGGGAAGATCAAGGTCATTTTCTATATGTAGAACAAGCCATGAATAATAAGCAAAACAAGCCCTATCGCCAACGAATTTATGAGCTCACTAGATTATCGGATAGTACATTCAGTTCGGCTGTTTATACCTTAGATGTTGATTCGCTATGGATCGGTAAGTGGAAAAACCCAAAGGCCTTTGATTCTATTTCGCTGAAAGATATTGCTCTTAAGGATGGTTGTGAAGTTATCCTGAAACGCATTTCTGAGAAGCATTATATGGGTAAAACAGGAGATACAACATGTGCTAGTTCCTTATATGGAGCATCTTACGCCCGAAGCGAAGTTGAGATCTTAGAAGATAAGGTCATTTCGTGGGACCGAGGTTTCGATGCCGATGGTAATTATGTTTGGGGTGCCGAAAAGGGACCTTATATATTTAATAAACTAGATTAGGCTTTAGGTAAAAACACCTCAGCCATCATACAGCGCGCACTGCCACCACCACAAGTCTCAATAGTTTCTAAGGAGCTCGAAAGAATAGCACAATGTTTTTCAATCCGGTTTATCTGATCTTGCGTTAAGCTTTTATGCGCGGCTTCACTCATTACTAAAAAACGTTGATCATTAGAACCTCTTACTTGCAACATATTTCCCGCAAACTGATGCATTTGTGCTTCGGTAATTGTAATGATTTCTTTTTTGTCGGCTTTTAACTGTTTAACAACATTTTTACGTTCCTTTTTATCATCAATTGTATCTAGGCAGATAACAGCAAAATTTTCGGCCAAGCACATCATTACATTGGTATGATAGATCGCTAAACGCTCACCGTCTACAGTTTGATTGGCAGTAAAGATCACTGGCGTGTATTCAAAATCTTCACAAAACTCAATGAACAATTCCTCATCAGCTCTTGGTGATAACGCACAATACGCTTTTCTATTCACACGGTCTAAAGCAACACTTCCTGTACCTTCTAAAAATAACCCTTCATCTTCTGCAGAAGTATAATCTACAATGTTTTCAATTTTGAATCCTTCATCTTCCAATCGCATAAACACTTCATCGCGGCGTTCTTTCCTTCTATTTTCAGCAAACATTGGGTAGATCCCTACATCACCATTACTATGGAAACTCACCCAATTATTTGGAAAAATTGAGTCCGGTGTATCATCAAGTTCATCATCACTAACTACAACGACATTAACTCCAGCAGAACTCAATTTTTCAACGAAGGCGTCAAACTCTTTTTGAGCTTTTAGATTTATTTCAGCATTTTTAATATTGATGTCTTCTTGAAAATAATTATTGACCGCCGTTTGTTCGTTCATCCTAAAATTTACAGGACGAACCATTAAAATGGTATTTGTTGTTTGTTGCATTACTAATTCTTGAAAGTCTCGCAAAATTACTCATTTTTCTAATCTGAATTTTACGAAATTCGCAATTTTTATAAGCTAAAAGCTGTAAGTTTGAAACTCAATTACATACACTATGAAAAAATTCATAATCTTTCTATTAATCCTTTCATCTTGTTCAGAAAATTCAAACAAATCGAATGACAAATCGTCTAATTCAGACTTTATTACGACCTTCGAAAAGAGCAATGGATTAGAAACGGCAACCTATGAAGAAACAATCCATTATTATACCGACTTAGCGGATAACTATAAAGAAATTTCGATTCAAGCTATTGGAGAAACCGATTCTGGACAACCACTACACATTGTGACCCTAAATATGAATCGCTCTGGCGACGATTTTGAAGAACTTAGAAAAGATCATAGAATTTTACTAATAAATAATGGTATTCATCCAGGTGAATCAGATGGTATTGATGCCACAATGATGCTCTATAGAGACATCGTAAATGGTACTGTAGACGCTCCTAAAAATACTATTTTAGTGACCATACCAATTTATAATGTTGGTGGTAGCCTGAATAGAAATGCAGGTACCCGCACCAATCAAAACGGCCCAAAAGAATACGGCTTTAGAGGTAATGCAAGAAACTATGATCTTAATAGAGATTTTATCAAATCCGACACCAAAAACGCAAAGACTTTTGCAGAGATCTACCATTTAATACAGCCTGATGTTTTTATTGATAATCATGTAAGCAATGGCGCCGATTATCAATATACATTAACCCATTTATTCACGCAGCACAATAAATTGGGTGGTACTTTAGGTAATTATCTTCACAATGAAATGATGCCTTTACTAGAGCAAAAACTGGAGTCAAAATCTTGGGATATTACACCTTATGTGAATGTTTTTAACCGTACGCCTGATTCTGGGTTTACACAATTTATGGACTCTCCTCGCTATTCAACTGGGTATACGACATTATTCAATACGCTGGGAATGATGGTTGAAACACATATGCTTAAACCATATAAGCAACGCGTTGAAGGCACTTATGAGCTTATGAAAAGTATGATCGAAATTACCGAAGCACATGGCAGCCGAATTTCAGAATTAAGAAAAGAGCAAGACCGTTATTGGAGATCGCAAACTACATATCCAATAGGTTGGTCGGTTGATACAACCCAGACATCAACACTGAAATTTAAAGGTTTTGAAGGGCAAATGATACCAAGTGATCTTACGGGTGCACAACGATTAAAATACGATCGCTCTAAGCCATTTACCAAAGATGTTGAATACAAAAATTATTTTATACCGTCTTCAGAAGTTGAAGTCCCAAAGGCCTATATTATTCCACAAGGCTGGCATAATGTAATTGACATGTTGAAACTTAATAATGTTCAAATTTCAACCTTCGAAAAAGATACCGTATTAACCGTGGAGTCTTATAAAATTGATGATTATAAAACAAGGTCGTCAGCCTATGAAGGGCATTATCAGCATTACAACACGAAGGTAAAATCTACGGTAGAGACCTTAACATTCAGAAAGGGTGATCATCTCATTGTAACCGACCAGAAGGCTTTTCGTTATTTGCTTGAAACCCTTGAACCTGCGGCTCCAGATTCATTTTTTAACTGGAATTTCTTCGATACAATTCTTCAACAGAAAGAGGGCTTTTCACCTTATGTATGGGAAGATAAAGCCAAACAGGTTTTAAGAGCAAATCCAAAACTTCAGATTGAATATAATATTATGATCAGCTATGATGAAGACTTCGCAAACAACTGGTATGCTCAGCTAGAATGGATCCATAAAAAAAGTATGCACTACGAAAAAGCGCATTTGCAATATCCTGTTTATAGATTGAGATAAACAAAAAAGCCACCAATAATTGGTGGCTTTAAAGCCTAAGTTGTTGTCATTATTAATGCTATTAATGTACTTGAACTTTGGTCGTGAAGTTTCTAAATTCTGAGTTAAGTTGAACAATGTATGTCCCATTATTTAGATTACTCACATCTAATTGATGTGCGCCATCAGTTAAGGTTGTAATCACTCCACGTTTAAGTAATCGTCCTTGCATATCACTAATCGAATAATTGATAGTTTCATTATCCAATAGTGTTGTTTTGATATTTAACTTCGATTTTACTGGATTCGGGAATACAGTAGTCTCAGTAGTCTGCTTTATTAAGGACTCTTCAAAACTACTATAGCTGTCAAATTCCTCCATCATGTTGTTTACCATATCTACATCAGGATTAGTGCTTCCATCTGTTCTTAGGAATATATCGAAGATGTTACATAAGAAACCAGTTATCACAAGACTTACCGGACCTTTAACTTCTAATGATGCGCAAATATCACCACCTCCCTGAACTAATAAAGGAAGAATATCGAATGCCGTAGTTACTCCAAATTCTACAATACTAAGATCTAGAGTATTTGGATCATATATTAAACTATGAATTCTATAGAAACCTACATTACTGACAGTAAATTCAGGAATATCTGATACATCAAGAATAGTTAGTGTAAAAGCGTTAGTTAACACAAAAAGCTGTTGATAACCATTTGGAATGATCGGATCATTAACAAATTCTGCATATATTGTAGCATCTTCATATTTGGTGATGCATTGCACAGGATCTTCAGAATATAACTTTCCTGAGAATGCCTTACAACCTTCCTCTTCATCAACATGAATCGGCGCACCTGGTACATCTAGTGCTGCACATAAGTCGCCACCGCCTTGTACTAATAAACTGTTCACGTCAAATCCCGTGGTTACTCCTAATTGTACAACGCTTAAGTCTAAGCCTGTTGGGTATACTAAGGTATGAATGGTATAATCGCCAGCCTCTGTAACGGTGAATTCTGGTGTACCACCTACTTGCTCGATAACTAGACCTTCGCCACTTGTTAATACAAATAGTGTACTGTAACCCTCTGGTTGATTTGCATCGCCATTTGGTGTTGCAGCTATAACTGCTGATCCATTGCTAAGTGTTACACTAGTCTCTTCTGCTGTTAAAGTACCTGCATCTGGATTTGTTATATGAACTGGTGCGCCGGCAACATCTAATGAGGCACATAATTCGCCGCCGCCTTGAATTAATAAACCATTAACATCAAATCCTGTGGTGACACCTAATTGTACGATACTTAGGTCCAATCCGTTTGGATAAACTAATGTATGAATTGTGTAGTCGCCACCTCCTGTTACAGTAAACTCTGGTGATGGACCTACTTGCTGAATCACTAGGCCTTCACCTTGTGTTAGTACGAATAACGTACTGAAGCCTTCCGGTACGAAAGCATCGCCGTTTGGATGTGCTGAGATGGTTACCTCTCCTGTTGAACATACCTGAGTCGCTGTTGCTGTTAGTGTTCCTGCGTCAGCTAGGCATTCTTCTTCGCCTACATGAATCGGTGCACCTGGTACATCTAGTGCCGCACATAAGTCGCCACCGCCTTGTACTAATAAACTGTTCACGTCAAATCCCGTGGTTACTCCTAATTGTACAACGCTTAAGTCTAAGCCTGTTGGGTATACGAAGGTGTGGATGGTATAATCGCCAGCCTCTGTAACGGTGAATTCTGGTGTACCACCTACTTGCTCGATAACTAGACCTTCGCCACTTGTTAATACAAATAGTGTACTGTAACCCTCTGGTTGATTTGCATCGCCATTTGGTGTTGCAGCTATAACTGCTGATCCATTACTAAGTGTTACACTAGTCTCTTCTGCTGTTAAAGTACCTGCATCTGGATTTGTTATATGAACTGATGCGCCGGCAACATCTAATGAAGCACATAATTCGCCGCCACCTTGAATCAATAAGCTATTAACATCAAATCCTGTGGTGACACCCAATTGTACAATACTTAGGTCCAATCCGTTTGGATAAACTAATGTATGAATTGTGTAGTCGCCACCTCCTGTTACAGTAAACTCTGGTGATGGACCTACTTGCTGAATCACTAGGCCTTCACCCTGTGTTAATACGAATAACGTACTGAAGCCTTCTGGTACGAAAGCATCGCCGTTTGGATGTGCTGAGATGGTTACCTCTCCTGTTGAACATACCTGAGTCTCAGTTGCTGTTAGTGTTCCTGCGTGAGCTAGACATTCGTCAGATTCTGTAATAGTAAATATTATGATATCCCTATCACAATACCATCCTCTACCACCATCTCGAAAGTAAAGTGTTGCAGTTACTTTGAAAGTACCTGTGCCGATGTCCCAAGCGCCATTTCCGGCTGGGAAGGTATAAGGCAAAATATTTTCTACAATTTCAAAGGTTTCGCCTGAATCCATATTTTGAACCTTGTAGCGCAAACTCTGGGAATAACCATGAATTTCTGCATTAAGATAAAAATTATCCGGAAGTTCAGAGATGTCGTAAGTGCCGTTATTATCGACATGGGTTGATTCGTTACCGTTGGTAAATTCAAAACTCTCAATATTACCACAAAATCGAGATTCGTTTTGAGAAAAACCAAGCGATAAAAAACTGAAGAATAAAACAAATAGGTTGACTTTTAGATTTGGGGATTCTAGAAGTAATTTGTTTTTCATTGCTTTTGTTTAATATTTTCACAATAAAGTTAAACAAAATATAAATTGAGGGAATTCAAGCCTTTAAACTTTAAGAATTATTAACAAGAAATCGGATGAAAAGTTACTTTTTGCAGTTTAACAGTTTAAACTAAGATTTTGATATTTGCATAGCTATTTTCCAAGGCCTTTTGTGAGGCCTTATCGTCGAGCCATTTTACTTTGGTAATCCCTTCTTTTTCCTGTGGAAACAGTTTACCATCAAATTCAGTTTTCATTTCAAACCAATAGGTAATCTTTATCTTGTGCTTCCCATTTCGTTTGAAAATGTGGTAGGTCGTAGTAAGTGGTTTGGTGATCTTTAACCCATCTACACCAGTTTCCTCCTCCACTTCACGTATGGCAGTTTCTTCTATAGATTCTTTGCTTTCAACCTTCCCTTTAGGCAGATCCCATTTGCTGTTTCTATAGATAAAAAGAATTTCATTCTTGGCATTGTAAACTTTGCCTCCACCAGCTACAACATTAGGAAGTAATTTCAAGAAGAGTTTCAGAAGTTTTTCATGATTGTTATGAATTAAATGCACAGCCTGTAAATCTGTAGTTGTAAGAAGTTTGATAACTTTACCTATGTTGACCGATTTTAAAAGAAATGATTTGAAATTCGTTTCTTTTTCGACCTTGGTAGTCAAAATAATGGGCTTATCTCCAACATAAATAGTATACATGGATGGGGTCCGTTAAAACTTAACACTTGTAAAAGTATTATTTTTTGTGAAACCACTATTGAAATTAGAATTATTTTCGATTAAAATTTTTAGTTTTGCAACATGATCTTTAATAAGGAAACCGCAAAAAAAACCGCCGAAGTTCTATTGCAAATCAATGCTATTAAACTACAACCAAATGACCCATTTACTTGGGCTTCTGGATGGAAATCACCTATTTATTGTGACAACAGAATTGTACTCTCCTATCCTTTGATAAGGAACTTTATTAGAGAGTCGATGGCCAAACATATTGAAGACTACTATGGCAAACCCGATGTTATTGCTGGTGTTGCCACTGGTGCAATTGGTATTGGTGCTCTTGTGGCAGAATACCTTAACCTTCCTTTTGTTTATGTTAGACCTGAAGCTAAAAAACATGGGCGACAAAATCAGATTGAAGGTCATATTGAAAAAGGACAGTCTGTTGTTGTTATCGAAGATCTTATTAGTACCGGAAAAAGTAGTTTGAATGCTGTTAATGCACTGAAAGAAGCCGAGGTTAACATCAAAGGTATGGTTGCTATTTTCTCATATGGTTTCGAGGTTGCTGAGAAAAATTTTGAAAAAGCAGAAGTGGAACTTCACACGCTTGGTAATTACGAAAATCTTCTTGAGCAAGCTTTAGACACCAATTATATTACAGCAAAAGAACAAGACATTTTAGCACAATGGAACTCCAATCCGAGCGAATGGAACGCTAATTGATATACACTTTCAAAAACAGATATAAATGAATTTAGAATCACCAAAAGTAACCTTAGATAAATCCGCAGAAGAAACCTTCAATTTTTTATCTGACGTTAAGAATTTTGAAAGTTTAATGCCTGAAAACATTAGTAAATTCCAAGTTCTTGAAGAAGACACTTTTATTTTCGCGCTGAAAGGCATGCCAGAAATTACCCTACAGAAAAAAGAAGCGCATCCAAATAACAAAATTGTTTTGGGAGCTGCCGGCGGAAAGTTAGATTTTTCGCTAACTGGTAATATTACTGAAACCGAAGGAGGAAAAAGTGAAGTTCAGCTTGTGTTTAATGGGGAATTTAATGCCATGATGGCTATGATGATTAAAGGACCAATTAGCAAGTTTATTGAAACTTTAGCCAATAATATGACTACCGCCTTTTAGTAAAGCAAGGTTATTTCTTTCAGGTCGAAGGTTTTAAGAATATCATCTTCTAACCACAAGATGAGTTTACCAGATTCTGAAATCCCCTTTATTATTCCAGATATTTTTTCTCCATCTTCATACTGAAATGTTGAGGGTTTATCTTTCCGAAATAATAGGGCCTCATATTGAGATTTAATTCTCTCAAACGCTTTAGACTCTAGAAGGTCGAAGTAGTATTGAAGGTTTTTCAATATTTTAGATAAAACCTCATCCTTATCATAGATAATTCCTGTTAAAATGCTCAAAGAGGACGCCTTTGGTAAACCATCGAAAAATTTCTGATTAACATTCAAACCAAAGCCAATAACAGAGCCTTTAAACTGATTATTTTTAATGACATTTTCTATGAGAATACCGCAAATTTTCTGATTTGCTGACAAAATGTCGTTAGGCCATTTAATTGACAATTTTGGAATTTTAAAAGCCTTCAGTGTTTTATGTATTGCTAATGAGACTGCCATACTTATGTAAAACTGATCTTCAATTCTGAATACCTCAAACTTCTTAAACACACTAACGGTAAGGTTTTTACCCTTTTCAGAATCCCATTGCGTTCCCATTTGCCCACGGCCAGCCAACTGCTGTTCTGCAACGACCACAGTATAATCCTCAGGTAATGTCACCGCAGCCATTTCCTTTAAGTAGGTATTCGTGGAGTCAATGGCATCAAGTTTGATTATAAACATGTATAAGCGTTGTATTTTATGGTTTTCTTATGAGAATTAGAGCCTACAAGAACTAAAAAAATAATAACTTTGCATAAAATTAAATCAATTTAATGACGAAAGACAAAACTAGTGCAGACCAACTCATTACAACAATAATTGGTGGAATCGAAGAGGTTAAAGGGAAAGAAATTACAATTTTAGATTTAAGAGATATTGAAAATACGGTTTGTGATTATTTTATAGTTTGTGAAGGTACTTCAAACACGCAGGTTAACGCAATCGTCAACTCCATACAAAAACAAGTTAGCAAAACGACTAAGGATAAACCATGGCACATAGAAGGTACTGATAATGCCGAGTGGATATTAATGGACTATGTAAATGTCGTTGTGCATATATTTCAAAAGCATATCAGAGAATACTATGATATTGAAAGTCTTTGGGGAGACGCGAAAATGACGCAAATTGAAACAAGTTACTAAAAGAGAAAAGGCTAATAATGGCAAAAGAAAATAAAAATTTAAATAAAAAACCGAAGGTAAATCCATATTGGATATATGGAATTATCATCGCAGTGTTCCTTTCTATTCAGTTGTTTTCTGGTGGTTTTGGAGGGTCAACAGGCACACAAACGACGCCATCACAATTTCTAGAATATTTAGACAGAGGCGATGTTGCAAAGGTTGAAATTGTAAACAAACGTGAAGCTAGGGTTTACCTCACCAAAGAAGCACAAGAGCAAGAAATTCATAAAAAATCGAAACCAAAATCGATTCTTCCTTCAGTTACACCAGTTCCAAATTATAAATTTGAATTTGGTGACCTTCAAAATTTTGAAAAGGATATCCGTCAAAGTATTGAGGAAAACAATCTTACAACTGAGGTTAAATACGAAACCGAACAAAATGTATGGGGTGATTTCCTATTAACACTTCTTCCATTTGTGTTGATCATTGGCGTATGGATTTTTATCATGAGACGCATGTCGTCTGGAGCTGGCGGTGGCGCTGGCGGGCAAATATTCAATATTGGAAAATCCAAGGCTAAACTATTTGATGAAAAATCAGATACTAAGACATCGTTTAAAGATGTGGCCGGATTAGAGGGTGCAAAAGAGGAAGTTCAAGAAATTGTTGACTTCTTGAAATTCCCAGAAAAATATACTGCATTAGGTGGTAAAATTCCGAAAGGCGCCCTACTTGTAGGACCTCCGGGAACAGGTAAAACCTTATTGGCTAAAGCTGTAGCAGGTGAAGCAAAAGTACCGTTCTTCTCACTTTCAGGATCAGATTTCGTAGAAATGTTTGTGGGTGTTGGTGCTTCAAGAGTTAGAGACTTGTTTAAACAAGCGAAAGAAAAATCACCTTCAATCATATTCATCGATGAGATCGATGCTATTGGTAGAGCTAGAGGAAAGAATAATTTTTCTGGATCTAACGACGAAAGAGAGAATACCTTAAATCAGCTTCTGACAGAAATGGACGGTTTTGGTACAAATACAAATGTTATTGTACTTGCCGCTACCAACAGAGCTGATGTATTAGATAACGCTTTAATGCGTGCTGGTCGATTTGACAGACAGATCTACGTGGATCTTCCTGATGTGCGTGAACGTAAGGAGATTTTTGAAGTACATCTTCGTCCGTTGAAAAAAGACGAAAAACTTGATGTTGATTTCTTAGCAAAACAAACACCAGGATTTTCAGGAGCAGATATTGCTAATGTTTGTAATGAAGCCGCTTTAATTGCCGCAAGAAAAGGAAAGAAAGCTGTTAACAAACAAGATTTCTTAGATGCAGTAGATAGAATTATTGGTGGTTTAGAGAAGAAAAATAAAATCATTACTCCTGAAGAAAAACGTGCTGTAGCATTCCACGAGGCTGGACATGCAACTGTTAGCTGGATGCTTGAGCACGCCGCTCCATTAGTGAAGGTAACTATTGTACCTCGAGGGCGTTCGCTTGGTGCCGCTTGGTATTTGCCAGAAGAGCGCCTTATTGTAAGACCAGAGCAAATGCTAGATGAAATGTGTGCAGCTCTAGGTGGTCGTGCAGCTGAGCAAGTGATCTTTGGGAAAATTTCAACAGGTGCACTTAGTGATTTAGAAAAAGTAACAAAGCAAGCAAGAGCAATGGTAACCATTTATGGTCTTAGTGATAAAGTTGGTAACCTTACCTACTATGATTCTTCCGGACAATCAGAATATGGATTCACAAAACCATATAGTGAAGAAACCGCCGTTCTTATAGATAAAGAAATTTCGGATATTATTGAGGAGCAATATGATCGTGCCGTTAAATTACTTGAAGAGAATAAAGATAAACTTACCGAGCTAGCTGAAGTATTGTTAGATAAGGAAGTGATCTTTAAAGACAATCTTGAAAAGATTTTCGGTGAACGAACATTTGGCAAACAAGAAGTCACTGAAACTGCGGAAACTACGGAAGCAACTGAAGCACCAGAAACTACCGGAGACGCCGTAATAGAGGAAGAATAAACCATACGATATTCATATAAAAAACTTAAATTGACTGAATGTTAATTTAAGTTTTTTTATATTTGGATATCCCCTCATAAAAAAGATTATTAGCAGTCATTAAATGAGCTTATTTCGTAAACTCTTCGGAAAAAAGTCTGATCAGTCTGAAGAACAAATACCAAATCAAGAACGAGGCAAATATATGCCCGAAATAAAGTTGCCTGCTGATGAACGCTTCACAATTAACTTCAAGGCCAATGGCGGTAAATTTTTATACTGCGAAAATATGGATGAAGTTAAAGATAGTTTCAATTCTATTTTAGATGAAAACCAATGGCATAACGATAAAGTTTTTCTCATTGATGAACGACTTTCAGCGCTGTTTAAAGATTTCAACTTAAATAGCACCACAAAGATTTCTGAAAGCTCTTATTTCTTGTCGACCTGTGAGTATTTAATTTCAGATGATGGATCACTTCTTATTTCTTCAAATCAAATTGCTGAGAAAAAATTAAAAGAACTCCCAGAACATTTCATCATTTATGCTACTACAAGCCAGTTCGTTGAGAATATTGGTGAGGGTCTTAAAGGTATTAAGGCCAAGAGTAAATCAAAAATACCTACTAACATCACAACGATCAAACATTTTAAAACTGCCGACGACAAAGATTTTCTTACTTACGGAAGCAGTGCCAAAAATCTGTACCTACTTCTTCTAGAGGACTTGTAATGAAAGAATTATCTATCAGAGCCATTTCGGGTGCAATTTATGTTCTACTGCTAATAGGTTCGCTTTACATGCAAAATGCCCTAACAGCTCTATTAGTGGTTTTTGGTATTTTAAGTTTGGTTGAATTTAGCAAACTGATTCATCTAAGGTCATATGCACAATACATCATATTCGCCATATTTTTCGGTGTTTTTTGGTATTTATGTCTTTGGAATAAAGACCTCATGGGCAGTGATGAGGCTATTCAAATATTGTTGGTCATTACCATATTTGTGAATTTAATACTGATCAAAGATCTGTTTACGACTAAGAAAATTCCGATTTTCGATTCAAAAAGTTTTATAGTCACCACGTTTTATCTAACGAGTGGTTTCATTTTCATGCTATTAATCGCTAACTATCAAAATGTATTTACGCCGTTATTATTGCTAGGTGTTTTTATATTGATTTGGGTTAATGACAGTGCGGCCTACCTCGTTGGTAAAAACTTTGGAAAGCAGAAATTATTTCCGAGCATTTCTCCTAAAAAAACAGTTGAAGGGTTTTTGGGAGGCTTATTCTTCGCCTGTATTTCGAGTTATTTTATTTCACTTTATACAGAAACATTAGGTTTTACAAGTTGGCTAATATTAGCTATTATTGTCAGTGTTCTGGGAACATTAGGAGACTTAATAGAGTCGAAATTTAAACGTCAAGCAGGCGTAAAAGATAGCGGTGTTATAATGCCTGGTCATGGCGGCTTATTAGACCGCCTAGATAGTATTATCTTTGTTGCACCATTTGTGTATTTGTTTTTAAGAATTTTAAGTTATGTTTCATAAGGAAGGCCATAAAATCATATTTATCACATTAGTAATTGTAGTTGGTTCATTTTTTCTGATCGATGAGTTCATCACAAATGAATGGCTTAGAAAAGGATTGATGATTACCGTTCTCATTTTCTTTATTCTGATTCTTCAATTTTTCAGGAATCCGAAGCGGTATACACATGCCAATGATAAACATGCACTTTCTCCAGTTGATGGTAAAGTTGTGGTTATTGAGGAGGTTATGGAAAATGAAGTTTTCAAGGATAAAAGGATTCAGGTTTCTGTTTTTATGTCGCCTCTAAATGTGCATGTTACGCGTTATCCTATTGGAGGTAGAATTAGTTTTAGTAAATATCATCCTGGTAAATATTTGGTAGCATGGCATCCGAAAGCAAGCGAAGAAAACGAACGCACTACAGTGGTTGTTGAAAATGAAGGGTTTGGTAAAGTACTATACAGACAGATTGCTGGTGCATTAGCCAAACGAATTGTGAATTATGCCAAAGAAGATGCAAGAGCCGTTCAGGGTGCAGATTCTGGATTTATAAAATTTGGGTCTAGAGTAGATTTATTTTTACCTTTAGATGCCGAGATTAAAGTAGAGCTTAACCAAAAAGTGAAAGGCGGCGAAAGTATCATTGCTGAAATGAAATGACACCTGATAAACTAGATATAGAATTTAATGAGGCGGTAGAACGAATAAATGCCCATACCGATCCTTTTCCTGCTGATTTCTTATTGCGTCTTTATGCTTACTATAAAAAAGCAACTAATGATTATGGACGACCAAGCAGTCGTAAACCTATTATTAATGCCTTTAAGACGAACGCGCTCTTTCAGGTTCAGGATATAAGTGAAGATGAAGCTAAGCAGGAATATATCAAACTTGTCAACAACTATTTTTTGTATCGCAAATAGAATTAATCTCTAATTAAAGGCATTGTAGAACAACGCAAAAGGCCTTCCTGTTTTGCGATTTCGGCATAAGGAACTTCTTCAACCGTAAATCCTTGCGCTCTTAACCATGTATTCAATCTAGTAAAGTTTTTTTCAGAAATAATTACCTCTTCAGAAATTGAAAATATATTGCTATTCATGGCATACATTTCTTCTTTTGTGATTTCGAAGACGTTTTCCTTTCCGAAGTAATCTACCAACCATTGGTATTCACTTTCAACTAAAAATCCATTCTTATGGATGATGGCCTTGTTTTTACCAATAGGTTGAAAACAACAATCTAAATGCAACGCATTATTGTACGGGTCTGTGTTTGATTTTCTGAGCTCGAATGCCTTTACTTTTTTGTGAGGAAATAAATCCTGAATAGCTTCAACGGCTTCTTTATTTGTACGTGCCGTAATGAAGTCTGGATAATCTTCTCCTGTGTAAGTTCCGATGAAAATATAATCATTCCATGGCATTACATCACCGCCTTCAACATGGCATTCATCTGGAAGGATGATACGGTTTGATTTTTCAACGTTTGTCCAAACATATTCGGTTGCTTCTACTTCATGTTTACGATCTGGGAGAATATTTGCGATAATGATCTTGTCTTCAATAACGAATGAAATATCTCTAGCAAAAATCTGATTGTAATCTTTTATGATTTCTGGTCGGTATACCTTAACATCGTATTTCTCTAACACCTTTGCAACGGCTTCCATTTCGGCAATCATATCGGCTTCTAATGGATAAGTACCGGCTAAAACATGTTGTCGACTTTTAGGATCGTAGCAGTCTTCAGCTTTAGGCGTTGGGCCGTTACTTTCAGCTGTACCCAAAATTACGGCTCTTAGGCGTGAGGTTTCATTTTGTATGTTTAATTTCATCTGCTCAGAAACAAAAAAGCTTCATAGAAATATGAAGCTTTTCATTGTATTATTATTCTATTAGCGTTCACCGATAGATTTAAATGCTCTTTGGGTTTCACCAACATAAAGTTGTCTAGGTCTTCCAATAGGCTCCTTACGTAAACGCATTTCGCGCCATTGTGCAATCCAACCTGGCAAACGACCAAGTGCAAACATTACAGTAAACATTTCAACAGGAATACCCATAGCTCTGTAGATAATTCCTGAGTAGAAATCTACGTTTGGATATAATTTTCTATCTACAAAATATTGATCTTCTAAGGCTTCTTTTTCAAGACCTTTAGCGATATCTAAAATCGGATCTTCAACACCTAAATCTCCTAGTACTTCATCTGCTGCAACTTTGATAATTTTTGCTCTTGGATCAAAGTTTTTATATACGCGATGACCAAAGCCCATAAGTCTGAATGGATCTTCTTTATCCTTAGCTTTTGCCATGTACTTCTTAGTATCTCCACCATCTTCTTTAATGGCTTCTAGCATTTCTAGTACCGCCTGATTTGCACCTCCGTGTAAAGGTCCCCATAAAGCTGAAATTCCTGATGCCAAAGACACAAATAAACCGGCATGAGACGAACCTGCTATTCTTACAGTTGATGTAGAACAGTTTTGCTCGTGATCGGCGTGAAGTATTAAAAGTTTATCTAATGCATTTACTAAAATTGGGTTCTGAATATACTCGCTATTAGGCTTTTTAAACATCATCTTAAGTACATTCTCCACATAGCCTAAATTATCATCGCCATACTCTAATGGTAATCCGTGTTTTTTACGCATCGTCCATGCTACTAGAATAGGAAACTTTGCCAAAATTCTTACAATAGCATTATACATTGCCTCTTCTGAATTAACATCAACAGACGACGGATAAAATGCTGTTAAAGCACTGGTAAGTGATGATAACACGCCCATAGGATGAGCCGCTTTCGGGAAGGCATCTAAGATTTTCTTTACATCGTCATCGACAACAGATTTTTCTTTGATGTCTGCCTCAAACTTATCGAGTTGAACCTGGGTAGGTAATTCACCGAAAATAAGTAGATATGCTACTTCTAAAAAGTCTGCTTTTTCAGCTAATTCTTCAATAGAGTAACCGCGATATCTTAGAATTCCCTTTTCGCCATCTAAGAAGGTAATGGCACTTTCGCAACTTCCGGTATTTTTATAACCTGGATCTATGGTAATTACACCACCTGTTGCACTTCTCAAGGTTTTTACATCAATCGCAACTTCATTTTCAGTACCAACTTTAACTGGTAATTCGTAAGAGTTGCCATTAATTTCTAAGATTGCTTTATCTGACATATTTTATAATGTGTTTTAGTGAATTTTAAGGAGTGTAAATTTACGAAATATCTAAGGATTTATTAAATATTATTATAATGCTTTTAACAATTTAGATATTCATAAAATAAATAATTCTGAAGGCGTAATTTTTGTCATATTTTCAAATTATTATGGCTATTTAAAAATTGAATAAAATGACATAATTGTTAATTTTATATCACTAATATTTTATAATGAATTTCTTAAGAATTCTTATTTTTTTAATCAGTTGTTCTTGCTTTTCACAAGTAGTTAATGTAGAATCCCTGCGCAAACCTAGTGACTCGTCAAAATGGACGGGATCTGTAAGTTTAGATGTATCCCTTATTAAAAACACCAATGACATTTTTAGAATTGCTAACAAGGCCCATGTGCAATATGACAATGACCTTAATTTTTGGTTGTTCGTTAATGACCTCAACCTCCAGAAAATTGAAGGTAACTCTCTTGTAAATCGTGGTACGCAACATCTAAGATATAACCGAAGAATTTCTGAACGCCTAAAGTGGGAAGTCTTTGCCCAAGGGCAATATGATGCTATTTCCGAAATTGGTTTCAGAGGTCTTTTTGGTACTGGACCTCGGTTTAAGATCTCAAAAAACGAAAATTATAGATTTTACTTAGGCGCTTTAATTATGTATGAATATGAAAGAGCAGCAGATAATATTCCAGATCGTATTCAAAAGGATTTAAGAGGTAGTATTTATTTGTCTTTCAGTCTTTATCCTACTGAAACGATTACCATTATCAGCACAAGCTATTATCAACCAAAAATTGAAGCGTTTTCAGATTATAGGTTTTCGAGTAACACCTCATTGCTCTTCAAAATATTTGAAGATCTTGCGTTTAAAGCCAACTTTAATTTCTTTCATGATGCGTTTCCGATTACCAGTGCCGTGCCCAAAACACAGTTTGAATTAACTAACGGACTATTGTATACCTTCTAATTCTTTATTATTCTTTGGGTGGTAGTTCTCCCGTCAGAATTGATCTCGAGAAAATAAACACCATTTAGATATTTAGATACATCGAGTGAAACCTCTGAAGATTCAGTTTGAGACTCAACAATTACTCGACCTTGAATGTCATAAATTTTCATGCGATCCATTGGCGACTGACTCTTAATCGTTACCAGATTTTTTGCAGGATTCGGATAAACTCTAATCGCATTGCGAGTAAACTCATCTACAGATAACACCTGAAATAAAGTTTCGGCAACATTGGTTACGATAGGAAAGTTAAAATCGAAGAATATCTCAGCGCTATTACTTACACTATCGCCAACAACTAACGAATTATTAGTTCTAATTTTGAAAAGTACATTGCCCAATTCATTGGGTCCAAGATTTATATTATCGAAGAAAAACTCTACAGTATTGTCTTCAATTCTCGTTACCATGTTATGTGAAGCATTCAAGACCTGAAGCGTACTGAGATCGTAGAAATTTTCGTCAATAACATCCTTTATAACCACAAACGTGGCTGCTGCAGTTCCGGTGTTTTCAAATCTGATATTGTAATGCAGGTATTCGCCAATCCTGTCGGGTAAAAGAAAATCTCCTTCAAGACAAGTTATATCGTTTGGATCGAAAGAACCTATTACTATTTGTGTATAATCAAAGGCATTATCATCTGGAGTTTCATCCCCTGATACCGGACTAATACTCGCCGTAAAATCTAATTCGTCATCTATATTTACTGCTGGTGTTTCCATAGGTGAATTCACATTAAGAGTGACATCAATAGTTCGACTCTCAAACGGATTCAGGTCGGTATAATTCCACGATAAGTTTCCTGAGGATTGTGCATCTGGTACAATTGAGGTTGACACTAAATCTAAAACACTATCGTCATAGGTGAAGTCGATATTCCCAGATAATGTTTGGTTTCCTTTATTCCTATATACTATCTGGTATTTAGCATCAAATCCTGGTTGTGCTGCTACCAAAGGTGAAATAATTATTTCAAGGTCGTTGTGTACTCCATTGGCAGTAATACAGAAATCTTGATTTACTGTATTGTTTAAATCCGAAAATGGAAATTGAACGCTAGCAGGTGAAACATTAAACCATGGAAGGTTTTCTATGTTAGGGGTTAATGTATAATCACCTGTTTCAGTATAAAAATTATAAGCCCCAGAATTATCGGAAAATACAGTTCGGACCTCAGTTCCATCACTTAAACTCATATTCAATCCTGAATAATTAGGGTCACCAGCATCACAACCATCATTGGTATTGTCTAAAGTTAATGACCCTGATATAGAATTAAAATCACCTCCTGGCTCAAAAGAACAATAACTATTAATTACAATACTACCTGCTCCTTGCACTCCTCCAAACCATGATATTTCATCTTCGTCCGCACAGATATATTGCAGATTGGGGTTTTGATGGAAGCCTGGAAGTTGTTCAGTATTACCATTTTTTGCATTTATATAAACCAACGATGGGTTGTCTTGCATCCAAAATATGTAAAGATTACTGTTATGAGATAGATCGAGAGTAACCAATTGGTTTGAAAAACCGTACAAATCTCGCAGTACAGTATTCTGACTTAAATCTATTTCCGCAATCTGGTTTCGTCCAAAACCAAGATAATCCAACAATGGGTTTTGAGTAACATCTAGGCTAGTAAGCTGATTATCTGATATTCGTAACCTGGTAAGATTAGGATTTTGACTAAGATCTATCTGGGTTAATTGATTTTCAAAACATTCTAAAACCTCTATTAATGGATTTTGAGTAACATCGAGATTAGTTAATTGATTTTGATATAATTCTAATTGTGTAATCTCAGGACATTGGGAGATATCTAAATTAACTATATCATTTTCAATTATTTTAATGGCCTGTAAATTTGTGTTTTGTGTGAGGTCTATTTCTGAAATCAAATTATCTTGAAGTGTTAATGACTCCAAATTTATATTTTGTGTAAGATCAAGACTATTAAGAGGAGAATACGAACATCCAAAAAACCTAAGATTTATATTAGAAGAGACATCGACAGTACTTATTGGCGCATGTGAAATCGAAATTCTTTCTAAATTAATGTTGGCGCTGACATCTATATCTGTAATATTAATATTTGATCCTAAATAGAATTCTACAAGGTTGATATTTTGACTGAGATCTAGCGTAGATAACTGATTATTTCCTATTAGAAGATATTCTAAATCTGTTAAAACTGTTAGATCGATAGCTTGAATCATATTACTACCAAAACTCAACCTTTTAAGATTGGTATTAGAACTTATATCTAATGCTGTAAGATCATTGAAATCACAAGCTAAAACTTCCAGATTTGTGAATGCTTCAATACCAGTTAGATCGGCGATATTGGAAAAAGATATATTCAAACCAATAATATTCTGTGCCTCACTATATTGAATTTCTCCGTCATAATTCAAATCAATAATATCACTTTCGTAATAAGTGCTTTCAGCAATATCATTGTTGTAATCTGCCTCCAATAATTTAGCTTTAAAATTAGGATCAGGAATATTAACAATCTGAGCCATGAGGTTACCAAAAGAGAAAAGTAAAAGTATAACTAGTAGTTGGTGTTTCATAGCGGATGAGATATAGTTGATGGTTCTTAACTTGAAGTTATAAAAAAAAGCCCACATAACATAGTTATGCGGGCTTCATTTCATATTTGTCTGTGTCTATTTCACCTTGAATGCATTCTCTTGAGGAAAATAAGCTACCTCGCCTAATTCTTCTTCAATACGTAATAATTGATTGTATTTTGCCATACGATCACTACGCGAAGCCGAACCTGTTTTTATTTGTCCGGTGTTTAATGCAACCGCTAAATCTGCAATGGTGTTGTCTTCCGTTTCACCAGATCTGTGTGACATTACTGAAGTGTAGCCAGCATTGTGCGCCATATTAACCGCAGAAATGGTTTCAGATAAGGTTCCTATTTGATTTACTTTAATCAGAATAGAATTGGCTATCCCATTATCAATACCACGTGATAAACGTTCAACATTGGTTACGAATAGATCATCTCCTACTAACTGAACACTATCACCGATCTTATCGGTTAAAACTTTCCAGCCGTCCCAGTCGTTTTCATCCATACCATCTTCAATAGAAATAATCGGATATTTTGCAGCTAATTCTGCAAGATACTCCGCTTGCTCAGCAGAGGTTCTCACCACACCAGAATCTCCTTCAAACTTAGTGTAATCGTATTTACCATCAACGTAAAATTCAGCTGCTGCACAGTCTAAGGCAATCTTTACATCATCTCCAAAAGTATAGCCAGCCTTTTCAACAGCTAATTTAATAGAGTCTAATGCATCTTCTGTTCCACCTGCAAGATTTGGTGCAAATCCACCTTCATCACCAACAGCAGTGCTTAAACCTCTATCGTGTAATACCTTTTTAAGATTGTGGAAAATCTCAGTTCCCATTTGCATCGCATGGGTGAAGTCTTTTGCCTTAACTGGCATAATCATAAACTCCTGAAATGCGATAGGTGCATCACTATGAGATCCACCGTTGATAATATTCATCATAGGCACAGGTAAGGTATTGGCAGAAACACCACCTACATATCTATATAATGGCATTCCCAACTCGTTAGCTGCTGCCTTAGCCACAGCTAATGATACGCCTAAAATGGCGTTTGCACCTAATTTTGATTTGTTCTTTGTACCGTCTAACTCAATCATTAATTGATCGATGGCATTTTGTTCAAAAACAGAAACACCTAATAATTCTTGAGCAATAATTGCATTTACATTCTCTACAGCTTTAGAAACGCCTTTCCCCATATATGTGTCACCACCATCTCTTAATTCTACAGCTTCGTGTTCACCAGTAGAAGCACCTGAAGGTACTGCTGCTCTACCCATAATTCCTGTTTCAGTAACTACATCTACTTCTACAGTAGGATTACCTCTAGAATCTAAAATTTGTCTTGCGTGTACATTAACGATTATGCTCATTTTTAAATTGGTTTTTAGTTATTGATAAAATACAAGGGATACTGAATTCGCACTTCGACTATGCTCAGTGTGACAATTCAGCATGACTTGCTTTAGCAAGTCAAAATTACAAAAATATGCACCGCAAAACAGAACAAAAATCATAATTGCGATTAATATTTACGATAATGTTTTCGAAACGAAAAAAACGCAACAAAATTTAAATTTCGTTGCGTTTTTTCTATTAAGCGTTTTTGATATTCTCTATAAATTGATCAAACAGATATACCGAATCGTTTGGTCCGGGACTTGCCTCAGGGTGGTATTGTACTGAGAAGCAATTCTTGTCCTTGATCTTAATTCCGGCAACGGTATCGTCATTTAGATGAAGATGCGTGATCTCTACATTTGCATTAGCTTCAGTTTCTTCTCTATTAATAGCGAAACCATGATTTTGCGAGGTAATCTCACCTTTACCAGTTATTAAGTTTTTTACCGGATGATTGATCCCTCTATGACCATTGTGCATCTTGTAGGTTGAAATACCATTTGCCAAGGCAATTACCTGATGTCCTAGACAAATGCCAAACAATGGTTTATTTCTAGAGATAATCTCCTTAGCAACTTCCTGTGCTTCAACTAACGGTTCTGGGTCGCCAGGTCCGTTAGATATAAAGTAACCATCAGGGTTAAAGGCTTCTAAATCTTCAAACTTAGAATTGTGAGGAAAAACTTTTATGTAGGCATCTCTGCTTGCCAGGTTTTCGAGTATGTTCTTTTTAATGCCGATATCTAAAGCAGAAATTTTATAGGTCGCATTTTCATTGCCATAGAAGTAAGGTTCTTTGGTAGACACCTTAGACGCCAACTCTAAGCCTTCCATATTTGGTTGCTCAGCCAACTGTTTTTTCAGACCTTCGATGTTATCAACTTCTGTAGATATTACGGCATTCATTGCGCCATGATCTCTGATATAACTTACGAGTGCTCGTGTATCTACATCTGAAATGGCTAAAGTATTGTGCTTTTCAAAATAATCTTCCAAAGAGGCATCTCCTGAAGGTCGTGAATATTCGAAACTGAAATTTTTACAAATCAATCCAGCAATTTTCACTGAGTCTGATTGGTTTTCGTCATCCTTGGTACCGTAGTTACCAATATGGGCATTTGTAGTTACCATCAACTGACCGTAATATGAAGGATCGGTAAAAATTTCCTGATAACCAGTTGTACCTGTGTTAAAACATACTTCTCCGAATGCTGTACCATCTTTTCCTATAGATTTGCCATAGAAAATTGTACCGTCCGCCAATAAGATAAGCGCTTTCTTTCTTTGTTTGTATTTCATGTGCAATATTTATGAGATTTCTGCCTTTCACCTCTGCTAAAGCTTCAGCGAACGAGGATACAGAAATTGAGTTTTACAAAAATCCAAAAAAAAAGGATAAACTTAAAAAGTCTATCCTCTATATTTATTAATCGTTATTAACACTCGATTATTCTTCTTCGTTAGTAGCTTTAGTTTCTACTGGTGGAACAGCCGGAGCCGCTTTTTTACCACCTCCACGTCTACTTCTACGCGTCGTTTTCTTAGCAGGTTTACCAGCATTGTATAGCTCGTTGTAATCTACTAATTCGATCATTGCCATATCTGCATTATCACCTAATCGGTTTCCTAACTTGATAATTCTTGTGTATCCACCTGGACGGTCACCAACTTTTGCAGCAACATCTCTAAACAATTCTGCAACAGCTTCTTTTTGTCTTAATCTAGACATTACAATTCTTCTGTTGTGTGTAGTGTCTTCCTTAGATTTTGTGATCAAAGGCTCTACAAATTGTTTTAAAGCTTTTGCTTTAGCTGTTGTTGTGTTAATACGCTTGTGCTCAATTAATGAACACGCCATATTAGCTAACATTGCTTTTCTGTGAGCTGACTTTCTTCCTAAGTGGTTGAATTTTTTTCCGTGTCTCATGACTTTTGTTTTAAACTTCTATCTTGCTTCCAAATCCTGATGATTGTTGTCAGGAGAGCAAATTATAGAAGAGTTAGAATTAATCTTTATCTAATTTATATTTGCTTAAATCCATTCCGAAGTTAAGACCCTTAACGTTCACTAATTCTTCTAGCTCAGTTAAAGACTTCTTACCAAAGTTTCTGAATTTCATTAAATCGTTTTTGTTGAATGATACTAAGTCTCCTAAAGTATCTACTTCTGCTGCTTTCAAACAGTTAAGTGCACGTACAGAAAGATCCATATCAACTAATTTAGTTTTCAATAATTGTCTCATGTGAAGTGATTCTTCATCATAAGTTTCTGTTTGTGCAATTTCATCAGCTTCAAGAGTGATACGCTCGTCAGAGAATAACATGAAGTGGTGAATTAATATTTTAGCAGCTTCTGTTAATGCATCCTTTGGATGAATTGATCCATCAGTCTGAATTTCGAAAACTAATTTTTCATAATCCGTCTTTTGCTCAACACGGAAGTTTTCGATACTGTACTTTACGTTCTTAATTGGTGTGTAAATTGAATCTGTAAAGATGGTTCCGATTGGTGCAGATGCTTTTTTGTTTTCTTCTGCAGGAACGTAACCTCTACCTTTTTCAATAGTCAACTCCATATTGATGTTTACTTTAGGATCTAAGTTACAGATTACTAAGTCTGTGTTTAATACTTGGAATCCTGAGATAAACTTTTGGAAATCACCGGCAGTGATTTGATCTTGTCCTGAAATAGAAATTGTAACAGTTTCGTTATCAACCTCATCGATCTGACGCTTAAAGTTAACTTGCTTTAGGTTTAAGATCATTTCAGTAACATCTTCAACTACACCAGAAATTGTTGAGAATTCGTGGTCTACACCTTCAATTCTCACTGATGTAATCGCAAAACCTTCTAAAGATGATAATAATACTCTACGTAAAGCATTACCAACAGTTAAACCATAACCTGGTTCTAATGGTCTGAATTCGAATTTCCCTTCAAAATCAGTTGAAGAGATCATGATTACTTTGTCAGGCTTTTGAAAATTTAATATTGCCATTTGTTCTTCGTTTTAATTGCTATTTAGTTGCGCGGTTTATTAGTTTGAAGAAGACCAATGAACCCTTTGGCTAAATCCCAATGTGATTAATTTATTATTTAGAATAAAGTTCAACGATAAATTGCTCGTTGATTTGCTCTGGAATTTGAATTCTTGCAGGAACAGATACATATGTACCTTCCATTTTGTCATTATTCCAGGTGATCCACTCATAAACATTACTTGAATTGCTTAATGAGTTTTGAATAGCCTCTAAAGACTTAGATTTTTCTCTTACTCCAACAACATCACCAGCTTTTAATTGGTAAGAAGGAATGTTTACCTTTTCACCGTTTACTGTAATGTGTCTGTGAGATACTAATTGTCTTGCTCCACTTCTTGATGGTGCAATACCCATTCTGTAAACCACATTGTCTAAACGCGACTCACACAATTGTAATAATACTTCACCTGTAATTCCTTGAGCTGCAGTTGCTCTTTTAAACATGTTTCTGAATTGACGCTCTAAAATACCGTAAGTGTATTTTGCTTTTTGCTTTTCCATTAACTGGATTGCGTATTCAGATTTTTTTCCACGTCTTCTGTTGTTACCGTGTTGACCTGGAGGGTAATTTCTTTTTTCGAAGGCTTTATCATCTCCGAAGATAGCTTGTCCGAATTTACGAGCTATTTTAGTTTTAGGACCAGTATATCTTGCCATTTTAATTAAATTTTGAGAGCGATTTTAAAATTAAGGTCTTAAGCTTATCCTTCTAAAATCGTAAGTCTCTCGGTGATACTTGATTATTTTAAAATTTTTCAGTTTGCAAATTTACAACAAAAAAGTTAATCTCCATCATGTATTTGATGGAGATTAACTCTCTGTAAATGTAAATTATACGCGACGTCTTTTTGGTGGACGACAACCATTGTGTGGCATTGGAGTAACATCGATGATCTCTGATACTTCGATACCAGCATTATGAATAGATCTGATAGCAGATTCTCTACCGTTACCAGGACCTTTTACATATACTTTTACTTTCTTTAAACCAGCTTCTTTTGCAACTCCTGCTGCATCTTCAGCTGCTAATTGTGCTGCGTAAGGTGTGTTCTTTTTAGAACCTCTAAATCCCATTTTACCAGCAGATGACCAAGAAATTACGTCACCTTTTTTATTCGTTAAAGAGATGATGATGTTGTTAAATGAAGCTGTGATGTGTGCTTCACCAGTTGCATCAACAATTACTTTGCGTTTTTTAGTACTTGACTTTGCCATATTTTTTAGTTTCTAGTGTTAGCTTTTAGTTGTTAGAATCCTAAACATTTCTATTTCGAGCAGATTCATCTAACTACTAATTACTAATGACTACTGTCTGTTATTATTTAGTTACTTTTTTCTTGTTAGCAACTGTTTTTCTTCTACCTTTTCTTGTACGAGAGTTGTTCTTTGTACGTTGTCCTCTTAATGGAAGACCAGCTCTGTGACGAATTCCTCTGTAACATCCGATATCCATTAAACGCTTAATGTTTAATTGGGTCTCAGAACGTAACTCACCTTCGATCTTGTAAGATCCAACGGCTTCACGGATTGCTCCGATTTCATCGTCAGTCCAATCTTGTACTTTAGTGCTTTCGTCAACTTTCGCAGTCTCTAAAATTTCTTTAGCTCTACTTCTACCTATTCCATAGATATAAGTTAAGGACACTACTCCTCTTTTTTGTTTTGGTATGTCTACACCTGCAATTCTTGCCATATAATTTAGTTTTTAGCTGCGCCTCCGCTAAAGCTTTAGCGGCACGCGGTGTTAGTTTTTAGTTGTTAGAATCCTAAACATTTCTATTTCGAGCAGATTCATCTAACTACTAATTACTAATGACTTTTCTTTTATCCTTGTCTTTGTTTGAATCTAGGATTCTTTTTGTTAATTACGTAAAGTCTTCCTTTACGACGTACCAATTTACAATCGGCACTTCTCTTTTTAACTGATGCTCTTACTTTCATCTTACTAGTATCTATAAGTTATACGAGCCTTAGTTAAATCGTAAGGGCTCATTTCTAATTTTACTTTATCACCTGGTAAAAGTTTGATATAATGCATACGCATTTTACCAGATATGTGTGCAGTCACGATGTGACCATTTTCTAATTCTACACGAAACATTGCATTCGATAATGCTTCTATTATCGTTCCGTCTTGTTCTATTGCTGCTTGCTTTGCCATAAATTATTTTTAGTGTTCAATCCTCATTTAGCAAATACCTTGCCTAAAATTTTGCATTGAATCTTCTAAATTGGTTTTATAGTTATGAGGTTACAGATTTTCTGTTTTTCCCCGTTTTCATCAAGCCATCATAATGCTTATTCAATAAATAAGAATTAATCTGCTGCATCGTATCTATTGCTACACCCACCATAATTAATAATGAGGTACCTCCAAAGAATAATGCCCATCCTTGCTGCACACCAACTAATTGGTAAACGAATGCAGGGAAAACTGCTACTAAGGCCAAGAATATAGATCCTGGTAAAGTAATCTGTGACATTATCTTATCTAAATATTCTGCTGTTTCTGTACCTGGTCTTATTCCTGGAATAAATCCACCGCTACGTTTTAAATCGTCTGCCATTTTATTCGTTGGTACAGTAATCGCTGTATAGAAATACGTAAATATGATGATCAATAGACCGAATACTAAGTTGTACCAGAATCCGAAAATATCCTGGAAGTTAGCTTGCATCCATTGTCCAACACTACTTTCCGGACCGAAAAGTTTACCGATGTATGCAGGAGCAAACATAATTGCCTGAGCAAAAATGATTGGCATTACTCCTGAGGCATTCAATTTTAATGGTAAAAACTGACGTGACCCAAATACATTCTTCTCATATCCACCAGAAGCTGTTCTTCGTGCATATTGAACTGCGATCTTACGTACGGCCATCACTAAGAAGACAGAAGCTAAAATGATTAAGAACCAAATGACCATCTCAATTAAGATCATCATAAATCCACCATTTCCACCTTCTAATCTTGAAGCTGCGTTACGTAAGAATGACTGTGGCATCGTAGCAATAATACCTACCATAATTAATAGAGAGATACCATTACCAATACCTTTATCTGTAATTTTTTCACCTAGCCACATTGCAAATACACAACCTGTTACTAGAATGATCACAGATGAAAAGTAGAACACACCTTCAGAGAAACCTGGAATCAATAATTGACTAATTGAATTCAGACCTGATAAAGATGGAATTGTACCAAGGTAAGCCGGTGCTTGCACCAAACAAATACCGATAGTTAACCATCTTGTAATCTGAGTTATCTTCTTCTGACCACTCGCTCCTTCTTTTTGAAGCTTTTGTAAATAAGGAATCGCAATACCCATTAACTGAACTACAATCGAAGCAGAGATGTATGGCATAATACCTAAAGCAAAAACTGAGGCATTTGAAAAACCTCCTCCTGTAAATGCATTTAACAACCATAATAAACCACCTTCTGCAGCAGAACTTTGTAATTCGGCTAACTTTGGAAAATCTACACCTGGTAATACCACTTGTGCACCAAATCGGTATACTAAAAGTAAACCTAAGGTTAGAACAATTCTATCCTTAAGTTCAGTGATTTTCCAGACGTTTTTTAATGTTTCTATTATCTTCATCCTTATGTTCTTATAAAGTTACGGCCTCACCACCAGCAGCTTCAATAGCAGCTTTTGCTGTAGCAGTAAATTTATGCGCAGTTACTGTTAATTTTGCATTTAATTCACCTCTACCTAAGATTTTTACTAGGTCGTTCTTCCCAGCTTTTCCTAATGATACTAGTGTGTCAAAATCTACAGCACCTTTTATTTTCTTTTCGTCTACTAACTGTTGTAGTGTATCTAGGTTTATCCCTTGATACTCCACACGGTTAATATTCTTAAATCCGAATTTTGGAACACGTCTCTGTAATGGCATCTGACCACCTTCGAATCCTAATTTCTTAGAATAACCAGATCTCGATTTTGCACCTTTGTGACCTCTTGTAGCGGTTCCACCTTTACCAGATCCTTGACCACGTCCAACGCGTTTCCCTTGATTTTTTACTGAACCTTCAGCAGGTTTTAAATTACTTAAATCCATTTTTAAGTTTATATTTTTAAGCTTCTTCAACAGAAACTAAATGTTCAACTTTCTTAACCATACCAAGGATACTTGGTGTGGCATCGTGCTCTACAACTTGACCAATTCTTTTTAAACCTAAAGCTTCTAATGTTAGCTTTTGTCTTTTGGTACGATTGATTGCACTCTTTACTTTAGTTACTTTAATCTTTGCCATCTTGTCCTAGATTATCCTTTAAATACTTTTTCAAGTGAAATTCCACGTTCTCTTGCAATGGCTTTCGCATCTCTCAATTGTAATAAAGCATCGAATGTTGCCTTTACTACGTTATGAGGATTAGAAGAACCTTGAGACTTTGATAATACATCATGTACCCCAACTGCTTCAAGTACTGTTCTTACTGCACCACCTGCAATAACTCCTGTACCAGGTGCTGCTGGAATAATGTTTACTCTCGCACCGCCGTACTTTCCTTTTTGCTCGTGTGGTAAGGTACCTTTTACGATAGGGATTCTTACTAAGTTCTTCTTAGCATCTTCTACTGCTTTAGCAATCGCTGTAGCAACGTCTTTAGATTTACCTAAACCGTGACCAACAACACCTGCTTCATCACCAACAACTACAATAGCAGAAAATCCGAATGCTCTACCACCTTTGGTTACTTTAGTTACACGCTGTACTCCAACTAGGCGATCTTTTAATTCTAACCCACCTGGCTTTACTAATTCTGCGTTTTTATATTTCTGATACATAATGTCTTAAAATTTAAGTCCTGCTTCTCTAGCACCTTCTGCTAATGATTTTACTCTTCCGTGATATAAATAACCACCTCTATCGAATGAAATGGTTTCAACACCAGCTTTAATAGCTTTTTCTGCAACTGCTTTTCCGACTAAAGCCGCAACTTCAGTTTTATTTCCTTTAGATGAAGCAATGTCCTTATCTCTTGAAGATGCAGCAGCTATAGTTTCACCAGTTACATCATTCACGACCTGTGCATAAATTTCTTTATTACTTCTAAAAACAGTTAATCTTGGTCTTGTTTCAGTACCAGATACTACTTTACGTATTCTGTTTTTAATTCTTAATCTTCTTTCGTTCTTTGTCAATGCCATAACTTACTTATTAAGCTGATTTACCTGCTTTTCTTCTAATTTCTTCACCAACAAACTTGATTCCTTTTCCTTTGTAAGGTTCTGGCTTACGGAAGCTACGGATTTTAGCGGCTACTTGGCCAACTAATTGTTTGTCGTGCGATGTTAATTTAACGATTGGGTTCTTACCTTTTTCTGATACAGTCTCAACTTTTACTTCTGGAGCAATGTCCATAACGATGTTGTGAGAGAAACCAATGGCTAAGTCTAACTTTTGTCCTTGATTAGATGCTCTGTAACCTACACCGACTAATTCTAGTTCTTTTGTAAATCCTTGAGAAACACCTTCTATCATGTTAGCAATTAACGCTCTGTAAAGACCGTGCTTTGCTCTGTGATCTTTTTTCTCAGAAGGACGAGACAAAGTAATTGTACCGTCTTCTAATGCTATATCGATATCTGAATATTCTTGAGATAATTCGCCTAACTTACCTTTTACAGTAATGACGTTATCTTTCATCTCTACAGTTACACCTTCAGGAACTGTTATTGGGCTTTTACCTATTCTTGACATAATTTCCTGTTTTTAGTAAACGTAACATAATACTTCACCACCAACATTTTCTCTTTGCGCTTGCTTACCTGTCATTACGCCATGAGAGGTTGATACAATTGCAATTCCAAGACCATTTAATATTCTTGGCATTTCGTTAGCGCCAGCATACTTACGTAAACCTGGTTTACTGATTCTTTGAATTTTTTTGATAACAGACTCTTTAGTCTCCTTGTTGTACTTCAAAGCAATCTTTATAGTACCTTGAACTGTAGAGTCGTCGAATTTGTAACTTAAAATATAGCCCTGATCGAACAATATTTTAGTTATCTCCTTTTTTAAGTTAGATGCAGGGATCTCCACTACTCTGTGGTTTGCTTTTACTGCATTTCTAACTCGCGTTAAATAATCCGCTATTGGATCTGTGTACATAGTTTTTAATTTTGGGAGCTGGTTTTCGAACGTTTCGAACCTAAATCCCGATTATACAATAGTTATATTGATAATTGTACAGAAGCTTATTCGCTTCCTTAAGTCTACCAACTTGCTTTTTTCACTCCAGGAATTAACCCTTTATTAGCCATTTCTCTAAACATTACACGAGAGATACCAAATTGTCTCATATATCCTTTTGGTCTTCCTGTAAGTTTACAACGGTTGTGCATACGTATTGGTGATGCATTTTTTGGTAACTTTTGTAATGCTTCGTAATCTCCAGCTTCTTTTAAAGCTTTTCTTTTCGCAGCATATTTAGCAACCGTTTTAGCACGCTTCACCTCACGAGCTTTCATTGATTCTTTAGCCATACTTAATTCTTTTTAAATGGTAATCCTAGTTCCGTTAATAAAGACTTCGCTTCTTTATCTGTTTCAGCAGAAGTCACGAATGTAATATCCATACCAGAAATCTTATTGATCTTATCGATATCGATCTCTGGAAAAATGATCTGTTCTGTTACCCCTAAGTTGTAGTTTCCACGTCCGTCAAAACCATTGGCTTTGATCCCGTTGAAATCTCTAACTCGTGGTAAAGCTGTAGTTACTAAACGATCTAAGAACTCATACATTTGTTCTCCACGTAAAGTTACTTTAGCACCAATTGGCATTCCTTTACGTAACTTAAATGATGCTACGTCTTTCTTAGAAATAGTTGCAACGGCCTTCTGTCCAGAAATTTTAGTCAATTCGTCCACAGCGTGGTCAATTAACTTCTTATCTGCAACAGCTGCACCAACACCTCTAGATATTACTATCTTTTCAAGCTTTGGTACTTGCATTACATTCTTATATCCAAATTCTTCTGTAAGAGCAGGAACTACTTTTTCCTTGTACTCTTGTTTTAATCTTGCAACGTAAGCCATAATTAAATTACTTCATTAGATTTTTTAGAAAATCTCACTTTGTTGTCGCCATCCATTCTGTATCCTACTCTCGTAGTTTCACCTTTACTTGTTAATAAAGAAAGGTTAGAAATGTGGATTGATGCTTCTTTCTCTACAATGCCACCTTGAGGGTTTTGTGCACTTGGCTTAGTGTGTTTCTTCACCATGTTTACACCTTCAACGATAGCTTTGTTCTTATCTCTTAATACCTTAAGTACTTTACCTTCAGATCCTTTATGATCTCCGGCAATGACTTGTACTGTATCTCCTGATTTTATTTTAAGCTTTGTCATCTTATTTATCAATTACAGCACTTCAGGTGCTAATGATACAATTTTCATGAATTGTTTATCACGAAGTTCTCTCGCTACAGGACCAAATACACGTGTTCCTCTCATTTCACCTTGCGGGTTTAAAAGTACACATGCGTTGTCGTCAAATCTGATGTATGATCCATCAGGACGTCTAACTTCTTTGGCTGTACGTACAACAACTGCAGTTGAAACAGCTCCTTTTTTGATGTTTCCGTTAGGTGTAGCGTCTTTTACAGAAACTACAATTTTATCACCTACAGAAGCATATCTCTTCTTTGTTCCACCTAGTACACGGATAGTTAATACTTCCTTTGCACCAGTGTTATCAGCTACTTTTAATCTTGATTCTTGTTGTACCATAATTACTTCGCTCTTTCAATTATTTCTACTAATCTCCAACACTTAGATTTACTTAAAGGTCTTGTTTCCATGATCTTTACAGTATCACCTTCGTTGCAGTCGTTTTTCTCATCGTGCGCAACATACTTTTTTGTCTTTAACACGAACTTTCCGTACATAGGGTGTTTTACTTTCTTTACCTCTGAAACAACAATAGATTTCTCCATTTTGTTACTGGTAACTACTCCTATACGTTCTTTTCTTAAATTTCTTTTTTCCATCTTTCAGCAGAATACAATTATTGTTCGTCTCTTTTAGTTAATTCAGTCGCCAATCTTGCTACGGCACGTCTTACTGTGCGTAATTGAATTGGGTTTTCTAAAGGAGAAACTGCGTGAGCCATTTTAAGGTCAGCATAACTCTTTTTTGTCTCACTAAGTTTTTCTTGTAACTCAGCTGTAGAAAGCTGTTTAATTTCTGATTGCTTCATAATTCTTTTTATTATGCTTCGTAATCTCTAGCTATGATAAACTTAGTTTTTACAGGAAGTTTTTGTGCTGCTAAACGCAATGCTTCTTGAGCTACGTCTAATGGTACACCACTCACTTCAAATAATATGCGCCCTGGTTTTACAACAGCTGCCCAATATTCAACGGCACCTTTACCTTTACCCATACGTACTTCAAGAGGTTTCTTTGTAATTGGCTTGTCTGGAAATATTTTAATCCATAACGAACCTTCTCTCTTCATGTAACGTGTAGCGGCAATACGTGCTGCTTCTATTTGACGTGCAGTTATAAAAGACGAGTCTAATGATTTGATCCCGAAGGTTCCATTTGATAACAAATGCCCTCTTCCGGAATTACCCTTCATACGACCTTTTTGCTGCTTACGAAATTTTGTTCTTTTAGGCTGTAACATTTTTTCTTTTCTTTAAAAAATTACTTTCTACGACGTTGGTTTTTATTTCCACGTCCTCCACCTTTTCCTTTTTGCTTAGAAAGACCTACTAATGGAGAAAGTTCTCTTTTTCCATATACTTCACCTTTCATAATCCACACTTTCACACCTAATCTACCGTAAGTAGTATGTGCTTCAACAAGAGCATAATCAATATCAGCTCTAAATGTAGATAACGGAATACGTCCTTCTTTGTAGTGTTCAGAACGTGCCATTTCAGCACCGTTTAAACGTCCACTAATTTGAACTTTAATTCCTTCAGCATTCATACGCATTGCTGCAGCGATAGCCATTTTGATTGCACGTCTGTAAGAAATACGGCTTTCTATCTGACGAGCAATACTTGCTGCAACTAAATGTGCGTCTAGTTCTGGTCTTTTAATTTCAAAGATGTTCAACTGAACTTCTTTTCCGGTAATTTTCTTAAGCTCTTCTTTTAGCTTGTCTACCTCCTGACCGCCTTTTCCGATAATAATACCAGGTCTTGCAGTTGTGATAGTAACGGTTACAAGTTTAAGCGTACGCTCAATAATTACTCTACTTACACTAGCTTTTGATAAACGCGCATGGATGTACTTACGGATCTTATCGTCCTCAGCAAGTTTATCTCCATAATCATTTCCGCCATACCAGTTAGATTCCCATCCTCTGATAATACCTAAACGATTTCCGATTGGATTTGTCTTTTGTCCCATATCTCTATCTTAGCTTTGTGTTTTATTTAATGCATCGATAACCACTGTTACGTGATTAGAACGCTTTCTAATTCTATGTGCTCTACCTTGAGGTGCAGGGCGTAAACGCTTTAACATTGTACCACCATCTACTCTAATCTCTTTGATGTAGAGATTTGCTTCCTCAACGTCTGCATCTTCGTTTTTAGCTTGCCAGTTTGCAATTGCAGACATCACTAATTTTTCTAAACGACGAGACGCTTCTTTAGGGTTAAACCTAAGAATCTGAAGCGCTCTTTCAGCCTTTTCACCTCTTACTAAATCCGCTACTAAACGCATTTTTCTTGGAGATGTAGGACAGTTATTTAGCTTCGCGAAAGCAATCTGCTTCTTCTCAGCCTTAATAGCTTCTGCCATTTGTTTTTTACGACTTCCCATGATTCTTATTTTTTACCTTTATTTTTTGCACCTGCATGACCTCTAAAAGATCTTGTTGGTGAAAATTCTCCTAATTTATGACCTACCATATTTTCAGTAATGTATACTGGTACAAACTGACGACCATTGTGAACTGCTATAGTCTGACCAACGAAATCTGGAGAGATCATTGATGCTCTCGACCAAGTCTTAATTACCGTCTTTTTGTTTGAAGCTACATTTTCAGCAACTTTCTTTTCTAATTTATAATGGATATAAGGTCCTTTTTTTAATGAACGTGCCATACTATCTTAATTATTTCTTTCTACGTTCTACAATATACTTGTTACTCGCTTTTGTCTTAGAACGCGTTCTATAACCCTTCGCAGGAATACCGTTTCTAGATCTTGGGTGTCCACCTGAAGATTTACCTTCACCACCACCCATTGGATGATCTACTGGGTTCATTACTACTGGTCTTGTACGAGGACGTCTTCCTAACCATCTTGTTCTACCTGCTTTACCAGATACTAATAACTGATGATCTGAGTTAGAAATAACACCTATTGTAGCCATACACGTTGCTAATACCATTCTTGTTTCTCCTGAAGGAAGTTTGATTGTAGCAAACTTTCCATCTCTCGCCATTAACTGAGCAAATGCACCAGCACTACGTGCCATAACTGCACCTTGACCAGGACGTAATTCTATACAAGAAATAATAGTACCTAGAGGTATTTCACTTAAAGGCATTGCGTTTCCAATTTCTGGAGCAATACCACTTTCACCAGATACAACGTTTTGCCCTACTTGTAAACCATTCTGAGCGATGATGTATCTTTTCTCACCATCTTGATAGTTTAATAGTGCAATAAATGCTGTTCTGTTCGGATCGTACTCAATGGTTTTAACTTCTGCTGGAATACCAGTTTTGTTTCGTTTAAAATCAATGATACGATACTTCTTCTTATGACCTCCACCAATATAGCGCATGGTCATTTTTCCTTGACTGTTTCTACCACCAGATCTTTTTTTCGGAGCAAGCAAGCTTTTCTCCGGCTTATCAGTAGTGATGGCGTCAAATCCATTAACTACTCTAAAACGCTGAGCTGATGTGATCGGTTTTAATTTTCTTACTGACATAAGTCTTACATGTTAGCGTATAAATCAATTGTTTCACCTTCCGCCAGTTGTACAATTGCCTTTTTAACAGCATTTGTTTTACCATGTTGAATACCCGTTTTTGTATAACGAGTTCTTCTATCTGGACGGACATTTATAGTACGAACTTTTTCAACAGAAACACCATAAGCAGCTTCCACCGCTTTTTTGATTTCTACCTTGTTCGCCTTTGTGTTCACTTCAAATGCATACGCATTTAACAACTCACTTTGCATGGTTGCTTTTTCTGTGATGATAGGTTTAATTAAGATACTCATCTGTGTTTTATTTACTTAAGTTCGATTCAATTCCTTCTAATGCACCTTCTAAAAGAACTACTTTATTAGCGTTCATAATTTTATAAGTGCTTAATTCTGAGCTAGTTATAACCTCAGAACCTTTCAAATTGCGCGACGACAAATATACGTTATTATTCGAGTCACCCAACACAAACAGAGATTTTTTGTTGTCGATCTCTAATGCCTTCAAAACGTCAACGAAGTTTTTTGTCTTTGGTGCATCGAAATTGAAATCTTCTAATACAACAATTGACTTATCGTTTGCTTTGATACTTAGTGCAGATTTACGTGCTAATCGCTTTACGTTTTTGTTTAATTTGAAACCGTAATTTCTTGGTCTCGGTCCAAACATACGACCACCACCTTTGAATACACCAGACTTAATAGAACCTGCACGTGCTGTACCTGTTCCTTTTTGTTTTTTGATCTTACGTGTACTTCCTGTGATCTCTGCTCTCTCTTTTGCCTTGTGCGTACCTTGTCTTTGGTTTGCTAAGTATTGCTTAACATCCAAATACACGGCATGATTATTAGGCTCAATAGCGAATACGTCTTTAGAAAGCTCAGCTTTTCTACCCGTATCTTTTCCGTTTATATCTAAAACTGCTACTTTCATTATTTCTCAATAATTACATAAGAGTTTTTGTGTCCTGGAACACATCCTTTTACTACGAGTAAGTTCTTTTCAGGAACTACTTTGTAAACTCTTAAATTTTGAACTTTAACTGTTTCACCACCAATTCTTCCGGCCATTTTCATTCCTTTGAATACTCTCGCAGGATATGAAGCTGCACCAATAGAACCTGGAGCTCTCAAACGGTTGTGCTGACCATGCGTTGCTTGACCTACACCACCAAATCCGTGACGCTTAACTACACCTTGAAAACCTTTACCTTTTGAAGTTCCAGAAACATCCACGAACTCTCCTTCGATAAATTGCTCTACTGTGATTGCATCACCTAACTTGTACTCCTCACCAAAACCTTTGAATTCAACGACTTTGCGTTTTACAGAAGTACCCGCTTTTTTGGCGTGCCCTTTGGCAGCTTTAGTAGCGCTTTTTTCTGTCGCGTCATCGAAACCTAGTTGAAGTGCATTATAGCCGTCAACTTCTTCAGTTCTGACTTGGGTAACGATACATGGACCTGCCTCGATGACTGTACATGGAATGTTCTTTCCATTTTCATCGTAGATGCTGGTCATACCGATTTTTTTTCCAATTAACCCAGACATATTTATTTATTATTAATTATTACTATTTGTTATTTAAAACTCAAGGCTGAAAATACGCTTCAGCCTTGAATTGTATTTTTACCGTTTTTCCTTCGCTCGCAGCTCCAGACATGTATTCGATGAGACCCTTCCACTGCCTGTCCGCCGTACAAATCTTTGAAAGGCGAGGCGCTCAGGGTGACATCTTTTTATCATTACACCTTGATCTCTACTTCAACACCACTTGGTAATTCAAGCTTCATTAACGCATCGATCGTTTTAGAAGATGAAGAGTAAATATCTAATAAGCGCTTGTAAGAGCTTAATTGAAATTGTTCTCTAGACTTCTTATTTACGTGAGGTGAACGTAACACAGTGAAAATTTTCTTGTGCGTTGGTAATGGAATTGGACCCGTTACTACTGCACCTGTGCTCTTTACTGTTTTTACAATCTTATCAGCAGACTTATCAACTAAATTATGATCGTAAGACTTTAATTTTATTCTAATTTTCTGACTCATTTTCTTTTTAGTTTTAAGCTTCTACGCCTTTAGCTGCTTTGATTACTTCTTCAGATATATTTTGAGGTGTCTCTGCATAGTGAGAGAACTCCATTGTTGATGTCGCTCTACCAGAAGATAATGTTCTTAATGCTGTTACATAACCGAACATTTCAGATAATGGTACGTTAGCCTTCACAACTTTAGAACCTGCTCTATCGCTCATGTCATTTACCTGACCACGACGACGGTTAAGGTCACCTACTATATCACCCATGTATTCTTCAGGTGTTAATACTTCTAATTTCATAATTGGCTCCATGATTACAGCTTTTGCAGCTTTTGCAGCAGCTTTAAATCCTAATTTTGCAGCCAATTCGAATGATAACTGATCAGAATCCACATCGTGGTAAGAACCATCAGTTAAGGTTACTTTCATAGCATCTACTTCGTAACCTGCTAATGGACCATTGACCATTGCCATTTTGAATCCTTTTTCAACAGAAGGAACAAATTCTTTTGGTACGTTACCACCTTTGATCTCTGATACGAATTCAAGACCTTGTTTACCTTCTTCAGCTGGTTCAAGTGTAAATACAATATCCGCGAATTTACCACGTCCACCAGATTGCTTTTTATAAACTTCTCTGTGTTCTGCACGTTGTGTAATAGCTTCTTTGTACTCTACTTGAGGCTGACCTTGGTTTACTTCAACCTTAAACTCACGCTTAAGACGGTCTACAATAATATCTAAGTGAAGCTCACCCATACCAGAAATAATCGTCTGACCTGAAGCTTCATCAGTTCTTACTGTAAATGTAGGATCTTCTTCAGCTAATTTTGCTAAAGCCATACCTAACTTATCGACGTCTGCCTTTGTTTTAGGCTCAACAGCGATACCAATTACTGGATCTGGGAAGTCCATCGATTCTAATACGATTGGGTTCTTCTCATCAGAAAGGGTATCACCTGTTTTAATATCTTTAAATCCTACTGCAGCTCCAATATCACCAGCTTCGATAAACTCGATAGCATTTTGCTTGTTAGAGTGCATTTGGTAAATACGAGAGATACGCTCTTTTTTACCTGATCTGTTATTTAATACATATGAACCAGCATCTAAGCGCCCAGAATATGCTCTAAAGAATGCTAAACGTCCTACGAAAGGATCTGTAGCAATCTTAAATGCTAAAGCAGAAAATGGTTCTTTTACATCTGGCTTACGAGAAATCTCATTATCAGAGTCTGGCTCAGTACCTACGATAGCTTCCTTATCTACAGGAGAAGGTAAGTAACGACAAACAGCGTCTAATAAGAATTGTACACCTTTATTTTTGAAAGCAGAACCACAGATCATTGGAATGATAGACATATCCATAACCGCAGCTCTTAATGCAGCGTGTACTTCTTCTTCAGTGATTGAATTTTCATCTTCCATGAATTTCTCAAGAAGATCTTCATCGTAACTTGCTACTTCTTCGATAAGATTAGCTCTCAACTCAGCAGCTTCAGCTTTTAATTCTTCAGGAATATCGATAACATCGAAAGTTGATCCTTGAGTTTCATCGTGCCAAACGATAGCACGGTTCTTCACTAAGTCAACTATTCCTTTGAAATCTGCTTCATCACCAATATTCATTACGATTGGCACAGCATTAGAACCTAGCATGTCTTTAACTTGTTGGCACACTGCCATAAAGTTAGATCCCTGACGGTCCATTTTATTTACGAAACCAATACGTGGTACTTTATAGTTATCAGCTAATCTCCAGTTAGTTTCAGATTGAGGCTCAACACCATCAACCGCACTAAATAAGAATACTAAACCATCTAATACACGTAATGAACGGTTCACCTCAACAGTAAAGTCAACGTGACCCGGAGTATCGATAATATTAAAGTGGTAACCTTTAGTTTCAGGAGTTGGCTGTCCGTTCTCTATTGGAAAGTTCCATGTACAAGTTGTTGCAGCAGAAGTAATAGTAATACCTCTTTCCTGCTCTTGCTCCATCCAGTCCATAGTAGCGGCACCATCATGTACTTCACCAATTTTGTGAGATACACCTGTATAATAAAGGATACGCTCTGTAGTTGTAGTTTTACCAGCATCAATATGTGCTGCAATACCTATATTTCTAGTATATTTTAAATCTCTTCCCATTTTTTCAATTAAAATCTAAAGTGTGAGAATGCTTTGTTTGCTTCTGCCATTTTGTGAGTATCTACTCTTTTCTTAACGGCTGCACCTTCTTCTTTAGCTGCAGCTAAAATTTCTGCTGCTAAACGTTGTGCCATAGATTTTTCGTTTCTTTTACGCGCATAGCCAATCAACCATTTCATAGCTGTTGAAACTTTACGGTCTGGACGAATTTGCATCGGAATTTGGAATGTTGCACCACCAACACGACGGCTACGTACTTCTACGTGAGGCATCACATTAGATAAAGCGTCTTTCCAGATCTCTAAAGCTGTTTTTTCGTCATCAGTTTTTTTCTCGTCAACAATATCAATTGCATCGTAGAATACTTTAAAAGCTACAGACTTCTTACCGTCCCACATCATGTTGTTTACAAAACGCGTAACCAACTGATCGTTAAATCTTGGGTCTGGTAAAAGCGGTCTCTTTTTTGCTGCTCTTTTTCTCATGTCTTCTTCTTAAAGTTTTAAATTACTTTTTAGGGCGTTTTGCACCATACTTAGATCTACGCTGTGTACGTCCAGCAACACCTGCTGTATCTAACGCACCACGAACGATATGATATCTAACACCTGGTAAATCTTTTACCCTTCCACCTCTAACCAATACTATCGAGTGCTCTTGTAAGTTGTGACCTTCTCCACCGATGTATGCATTAACCTCGTTTCCGTTTGTTAAACGAACCCTTGCTACCTTACGCATTGCTGAGTTAGGTTTTTTAGGAGTTGTTGTGTAAACACGAGTACATACACCACGTCTTTGCGGACACGAATCCAAAGCAGCCGATTTACTCTTCTTGGTTATTTTGGCTCTTCCTTTTCGTACTAATTGTGAAATTGTTGGCATATATTACTATATAAATATTTATTTAACCCTCACTTTTGAGGGCTGCAAAGGTAGAAATATATATTTATAATTCAAATAGTTGAGAATTTATTTTTCGAAGAAAATTCGCGTTTAATTTTACACATATATAATATGGTCTATTTTTACGTTATCAATTGAGCAATTCTTTTCAGATTTAATGACAGCTTTACTTCGCTTTTTTACATTTCTAATTTTGGTTTTTTCTAACCAAATCTTTGGGCAGAGTTTGGGCTTGAAAGTTACAGCAGAAAACGAGAGTAAAACCGCTATTATTGATTCTTTAGGTTATAAAAAGACGTTTGAAAACTTTAATGCTATTTCCAAAGAATTAGATACGATTGAATACAAACTTATAAGATTAGGATTTATTGATATTAGGTTAGATTCTGTTGCGAGACGTAGCGATACCTTATTCACGGCTCAATTTTATTTAGGGCAAAAAATCGAACGCATTAGGATTAGATATAATTCTGAATTTAATCCGGAGCTATTAAATTACATCAACTCTAAAAATGGGGATTCCTATTTTGAATTAGATATTACTGAACTTGAAGGTTCACTTAATGAACTCAATTCTAAAATAGCGGAGCAAGGCGATCCCTTCTCTACGCTTCAGCTCGTAAATATTTCAAAGGAAACTTCTGATCTCATAGTTGCCGACCTTCAAATTGTTTCAAACCAAAAAAGACGTATTGATAAGATCATTGTGAAAGGGTATGAAAAATTTCCGCAGTCTTATATCAAAAGATTCCTCAAACTAAAAACGGGTAAAACCTTCAACCTCAATGATATTAAGGACAAAGTTGAACTTTTAGAAGACTTGCGTTTTGCCAATAAGATAAAAGACCCTGAGGTTCTTTTTACTCAAGACTCTACTACCTTATATCTATATATTGAAAAAACAAAGGTCAATAACTTTGATGGCTTTCTTGGTTTTGGAACCAACGAAAACACCAATAGAATTGAGTTTGATGGCTATCTCGATCTTCGACTTATTAACAATCTTAATTTTGGAGAAACGCTAAATCTCTTCTATAAAAGCGACGAGATCGATCAGCAGACATTTAGAGTAGATACGGACCTGCCCTATATATTTGGTTCGCCCGTTGGATTGCAATTAGGACTTAACATTTTTAGAAAAGACACCACGTTTTCGAATACCCGACAATATGCTAAGATCAACTATCAAATAAATGCGCAACACCGAGTGGCCGCAGGAATTACCGCGACCAATTCAACAAATCTATTAGATGATGACACGTCAATTTTGAATGACTACACATCGAGTTATTTTACCCTAAGTTATAATTATACCAAGCCTCAATTTTACGACCCGCTGTTTCCTATTAATTTTTGGTTCGATTTATCTTCAGGTTTTGGAAACCGAGAAAATGATCTTGGTAGTCAGAGTCAAACTGTTTTCAACCTTAATACTTATAAGATTTTCAACCTCAATCCAAAGAACAGTATTTATGCCCGACTCACGGGTGCTGTTTTAACTTCCGATGATTATCTTGATAATGAGCTGTTTCGATTTGGTGGTATTAATTCGATTAGAGGATTTGAAGAAAATAGCCTGGTTGCTAACCTATTCGGAGTAATTAACACTGAATACCGTTATCGCCTTAGCAGCAGTATTTATGTACATTCCGTTTTGGATGCCGCGTATTTCGAAAATCAAATTACAGATACTAAAGAAAAACTCTTTGGTTTCGGGTTTGGGTTAGGCCTATTAACCAATGCCGGTCTCTTCAGACTAAACTATTCGAGTGGTAAATCTGAGAATAGGCAATTTAGGCTTTCAGATTCTAAGGTGCATGTAAGTTTAACAGCGACGTTTTAATATTATTTTAAATTTAATGTTAGTTTTGGGAAATTTTAAGATGCAATTTAAACTATGATCAAAAGATTACTTTTCGTTTTTCTTCTCACCATTTTAACAGACGCTATTCAATCTCAAAATACAATTGGCACATTGTCTATTACAAGCGACGCCTATGAAGGATTAACGCTGTTCTCTACGCATACAAAAGCGTATCTTATTAATAATTGTGGACAAGTAGTTAACGAATGGAATAGTACATATTTACCAGGAAATGCCGTTTATCTTTTACCTAATGGTAATTTACTAAGAACAGGTCGACTAGCTCAAGGGAGCAATCCTGTTGCTTTGCCTGGTAATGGTGGTATTGTAGAATTATTTGATTGGGATGGCAACATTATTTGGTCTTGGATCGACAGTTCTGACACTTCACGACAGCACCACGATGTATTTCCAATGCCAAACGGAAATGTTCTGATATTAGCAGCGACACTAATGACCGACACTGAGGCTATTCAAGCAGGTCGTGATCCCAATAAATTAATAAATTCAGAATTATATAATGAACGGATCTACGAGGTGGAACCAGTTGGAGCGACAGGTGGAAATATCGTTTGGGAATGGAACGTGAAAGATCATTTAATACAAGATTTTGATGCCACTAAAGATAATTTTGGCGTTGTAGGTGACAATCCGGGTAAACTAGATATCAATTTTTTAAACGGTTTTAATGCGGAAAACAATTGGCTTCACATTAATGCCATTCAATATGATGAGGAATTCGATCAGATTTTGATCAGCTCACGCAGAATGAGCGAAATCTATGCCATAGATCGAAATACAACAACAGCAGAAGCAGCCGGCTCAGCTGGTGATTTTCTATACAGATGGGGCAATCCTCAGGCTTATAGACAAGGTACAGAAGCCAATAGAGAATTGTACGGACAGCATACGCCTTACTATATACCTTCAGGTTTTCCTAATGAAAGAAAATTAATGGTTTTTAATAATGGTATTAATAGGAGTCCGGCATATTCAGAAGTTTTAATTATTGAACCACCTGTTGATGTAAATGGAGATTATACCTATTTTCCAGGAACGGCTTATGAACCATTCAGTTCATTTTTCAGGTATCCTGAAACAGCCCCAGTAGCTGATTCCGATTTCTTTTCAGCAATTGTAAGTAGTGGTAGACAACTTCAAAATGGAAATATATTAATCTGTGAAGGTCGTGAAGCTTACTTTTTTGAAATCGACACTAACAATAATATTGTATGGGAATATATTTCGCCTGTAAGTAATGCTGATGGTTCAACCTATGAACAAGGTGAAATGCCACCACCTAACAATTTTGCATTTAGAGCTACAAAATACAGCATGAATTATAGCGCATTTGATGGTCGCGATTTGACACCAGGAAACACGATCGAAACTAATCCGGACATAACGGATTGTTTAGATGTGTTGAATGTGAATGAATTTGAAGTTGCAGATTTCGAGATTTTCCCAAATCCAACACAATCGGTTGTAAATATCAATTCGAAACTACCGTTCAATAAATTGGAAGTTTATTCATCCTTGGGACAAAAAGTTATGGAGAGCGCAAATACTTCAATAGACATTTCTAATCAGCCCAACGGCCTATATTTCTTCAGAATATATACAGATGCCGGCGTTGAAACTAGAAAAATTATTAAACGATAGGTCTTTTCATATCCTTTATATTTGAAGTCATAGTTCACCAACATGAAAAAAGACACCTTAATTTTCGGAATTAGAGCCATTATCGAAGCCATTAAATCTGGCGAAACCATCGATAAGGTATTTGTTCAGAAAGGTGCAAGAAGCGATTTATTTCAGGAACTAGAACGATTAATACGTTCAGAGGGAATCAACTTTTCTTATGTTCCGGTTGAAAAACTTAATAGACTTACTAGAGGTAATCACCAAGGTGCCGTTGCACAGATCTCTCCAATTGCCTATCACGATATTGACGAGCTCGTCATGAAAGTTTTTGAATCTGGTGAAACCCCATTATTTCTTTTATTAGATCAGTTAAGCGACGTCCGCAATTTTGGCGCCATAGTGCGTACGGCAGAATGCACAGGTGTATCTGGTATTATTATTCAGAAAAAAGGTTCAGCACCTATTAACGGAGATACTATAAAAACAAGTGCCGGAGCGGTATTTAAAATTCCAATTTGCAAAGTAAATCATATTAAAGATGCAGTTTTCCATATGCAATCCTCAGGTATTAAAGTCATAGCGGCTACCGAAAAAGCAGATGATTATCTTTATGATGTATCTTTTAAAGAACCTTGTGCTATTATTATGGGTTCTGAAGGGCGAGGTATTAATCCATCCGTTCTAAAAGTAGCCGACCATCGAGCGAAACTGCCAATTGTTGGTGAAATAGAATCCTTAAATGTATCCGTTGCCTGTGGGGCATTTTTATACGAAGCTGTAAGGCAAAGGATGTAGTACTTGCCAATTTTACTGTAAACCACATTTTTACTCATTGTTTTTCAAATTTCAGATTTCTGAAAGATGTCATTATTGACTATGTCTTTCTGGGAACAAATACACTTTTTGTAGGAATTTTTTTGCAAGATTGAAATATTTTTTCAATATTTGCGTAAGAATTTTAATACAAAAAATATGAAAACAAGATTCGTAAGAATACTAACGCTATTAATTTTATTTTGTGCTCAAATAGCTTTAGCACAAGAGAAACTGGTTACCGGAACCGTTTCTGACGAAACAGGATCACCCCTTCCTGGAGCAGCTATTTTACAAAAAGGGACCACAAATGGTGTATCGACCAATTTTGAAGGAATTTTCTCTATTGAGGTGTCAGAAGGCGATATACTGGTATTTAGTTATCTAGGTTATGGTAGTAAGGAGATTTTGGTTAGATCAGCCAATGTCATTAATGTTTCGCTTGAGCCGGATAACGCTTTGGACGAAGTGGTGGTGACAGCTTTGGGGATAAAATCAAAACCACGTGAATTAACTTATGCCTCACAGACCGTTACATCTGAAGAGATTGAAAATACTAATGAAGTAAACCTAACCTCTTCTTTAGCTGCCAAGGCTGCTGGTGTACAAGTTACTACGTCATCAGGCTCAGTGGGTTCCTCAGCCAATATAAGGATTAGAGGTAACACGTCCATTAATAGATCAAATAGTCCATTATTTGTAATTGATGGTGTACCTATAGATAATAGTTCTTCCCAAAACGGCACTGGTGGTGTAGACAATTCAAATAGAGCTATTGACATTAATCAGAATGATATAGCCTCAATAAATATATTGAAAGGTACTGCGGCTCAAGCTCTATATGGACTACGTGCAAGTAACGGTGTAATTCTAATTACTACCAAATCAGGAAAATCAGGTAAGACAAGAATTACGTTATCGTCATCAATTGCTGTCTCCGAAGTAACAAATTTACCTGCTTTACAAAAGCAATATGCTCAAGGTAGACCTGTAGGCGGTGCCCTAACATGGAGAGGTCCTGAAACTGGTGAAGGGTTTAGCTGGGGACCTGCAATTTCGAATTTAGAATTTGATGGAGCAACCGATTACCCTTACGATTCAAATGGACGATTAGTTCCTACAGGAATGGGTAATGGATTAGCAGCAAGATCTTATGACAATTACAGCTTTTTTGTAAATGGTATTGCTACCGACTTAAATGTTTCTGCTAGTGGTGGTACAGAAGAAGTAAAATACTTTATTTCAACTGGTAAAAATGACCAAAGTGGTACATCTCCAACAGAACAATTTAGCAGGATATCATTTAGAGCCAATATCTCGGCCGATATCACTGATAGATTGAATGTTTTAGCAAGTGGTACATTTGTTAACTCGGGAGGTAGAAGAGTTCAAAGGGGATCGAATATTTCAGGTATAATGCTTGGTCTATTAAGGACCTCGCCAACTTTTGATAACGGCAATGGATTAAGTGGCCGGGAAGCAGCTGCTACAGAAAGTGTGTATCAATTACCTAATGGTACTCAAAGAAGTTATCGAGGTGGAATTTACGACAACCCATATTGGACTGTAGCAAAAAATCCTTCCTTCGATGATGTTAATAGATTTATTGGAGGTTTGCAATTTAACTATCAATTTAATGGTTGGTTAACCCTTAACGGTAAATATGGATATGATCGTTACTCGGACGTCAGAAAACTTGGAATTGACATTAATTCAGCAACAGATAGAAACGGAGTAGTAACAGATAGAACTGAAATCAATGAAGATATCAATACACAACTCTTGCTATTGTTTAATAAAGATATTTCTGACAAAGTAAATGTCGGTGGTACACTGGGTTACGATCAGTATAAAACTAACCGACTAATTCGAAGAGTTGATGGTTTTGGATTAACAATACCTGGTTTTTTTCATGTTTCCAATAGTGCAACACAAGTAAATGATGAATTCGTTGTACGTAGAGAATTACGAGGTCTATACGCACAAGCCAAAATAGGATATGACAATATGCTTTTTGCTAACTTGGCGTATAGAAAAGACTGGTCTTCAACCTTACCAATTAACAACAACAGTTTTGATAGTTACGGATTAGGCGCAAGTTTTGTGTTTAGTGAACTTCTGAAAGATAATTCAATATTGAATTTTGGTAAATTTAGAATCTCTGGTGGTAAATCAGGTAATGATGCTCCGGCATACTCTACAATTACTTATTACCAATCAGGATCTGCTGGTGGAGATGGTTTTATATCGAATAATGAATTCCCATTATTCGGTCAAGTAGCATTTGAAAGATCTAGTCTTTTAGGAAATCCAAATATAAAACCTGAAAAAACCACGGAATATGAGGTAGGCTTAGATCTTAAATTTTTAGACAGTAGAATTAATTTAGATGTAACATACTACAATAAAGAAACAACAGATCAAATAATTAATGTTACTCAGGCTGCTACAACTGGCTTTACAAATAGAGTAATCAACGCTGGGGTAATTTCAAATAATGGATGGGAAGTCACCCTGAATACAGTACCTGTTAGAACAACTGATTTCAACTGGGATTTAGGGTTCAACTTTACACAATATGAATCTGTTGTAGAAGAACTTGTGGAAGGAATTGAGCCTATCATCTTAAACGGTTTTACAAGCACATCATCTAGAGCTGTACCTGGAGAATCTTATGGTGCCATTTGGGGCAGTAGATGGTTGAGAGATGAAAATGGAAATCAACTTGTAGATAACAATGGTGTTGCACTTGCCGATCCAACAAGTGGTGTAATCGGAGACCCAATTCCTGATTTTACGTTAGGAATTAGAAATAGCTTTGAATACAAGAGTCTCAGACTTACAGCAGTATTAGATATAAGAAAAGGTGGAGACGTCTGGTGCGGAACTTGCGGTATTCTCGATTATTTTGGTGTTTCGGCAAAAACGGGACAGCTTAGGGATCAGTCTTATGTAGTAGATGGTATCGTACAATCAACAGGAGCACAAAATACGACCGCTGTTCCTTATGCAGATCCGGCAGGAGGCTTAGGTGCTAATAGATGGGTGCGCTATGGCTTTGGTGGAATAGCCGAAGATAATATATATGATGGTTCTTATGCCAAATTGAGAGAACTTTCCCTTACCTATTCACTTGGTGATAAAATATTAAATCAGATCGGTTTCACTAGTGCCAGTATAACCCTATCTGGACGAAACTTATTCTTAATTACAGATTATCCAGGAATTGATCCAGAAACAAATCTAACTGGCGATTCAAATGGTATCGGATTAGATTATTTCAATCAACCATTTACTAGGTCTTATGCCTTAGCGATTAAATTAACATTTTAACAAAAAAAATATGAAAAATTTTAATAGAAGAATCTTATCAATATTCTTTATCACAATGCTGTTTGCTTGTGGTGATGATTTTGGCGACCTTAACGTCGACCCAACTAGACCAGGTGGAGATAACGCACAAGTAGTGGCAATTGTTCCTATCATGCAAACTCAAACCCACAGGAACCTGTTGTCTTCCGCGGCGAGAATAGCTGGTATATTTACCCAACAATTTAAAGGATTTGATGCGCAACAGGTAGCCTACACACAATACGCAATTGGTGAAAGTACATTGGCTAACTTTTGGGAGTTCGGTCTATATACGGGGTCTATGAGGGACTGCATAGATACTATTGAAAGAGCTGAAGTTCAAGGAGATATTCCAGCTACTCAGGCTCTAGCACAGATTTATCTCGCAGTAAATTTAGGTATTGCTACAAATCTATGGGGCGATATTCCATATTCAGAAGCATTTCAAGGTTCAGATAATGTGACACCCTCATATGATAGTCAAGAAGAAATATACAATTCAATTTTTGAACTTTTAGACGACGCAATTGTTAATCTTCAATTGAATGACCCTCAAGGTACGCAAGGAGACTTGGTAAATGCGAATTGGACTGCTGTTGCACATGCCTTAAAAGCTAGATTTCATATTCAACTTTCTAAACGTGATCCTGATGCAGGATCAAAAGCTCTGATGGAGATTCAGTCAGCTTTTACAAGTAATGCTCAAACACCATCATTTATTTTTGAAGGTAACGCAAACGGTGGTAACCCTTTGGCTCTATTTGGTATACAAAGACCGAACACCTTAATAATTGGTGATTATTTTGATTCTGTTACAGATGGAGACCCAAGAAAAGTAAATTTAATGGTAGCAAATCCTGATAACGATCAACTTTATTTTGAAAATGGAAATGATGATTTATTCTGGGCACAGTTTGATTCACCTTCTCCTTTAATCTCTTTTTCAGAACTTAAGTTTATAGAAGCTGAAGCGCAGCTGTTGACTGGTGAAAATTCTGCAGTGATTTTAAATACAATTAGAGATGCTGTAAGAGCTAACATGGAATACCTAGGCGTTAATGAAAGTGAAATTGTTACTTATACTAATGCAATTATCACGTCGGATTTGGAAACAATAATCAATGAAAAATATAAGGCACTATATGGCTCAAATTTTATACAAGTTTGGAATGATTATAGAAGAACTGGTTATCCTAATTTGACTCCAGATCCAAACGGGGTGAATGGAAGTAATCCGTCTGGTGTTATACCAAGAAGAATACTATATCCAGACTCCGAAAGACTTGCGAATAACGAAGCATACGAAAATGCTATAGCAGCACAAGGCGGTCATTTATTAGATGATGATTTATGGGCATTTCCAAGTGACGACTAGTATTTTCAATTACTACTAACTAGCAAATATTTTAATAGATATTGGATTCTAATAGAGACTATTCCAACCTCGGAATAGTCTCTTATTTCACCATATAAATCTCGTTGTATTCTCCTCTGAGCGACAAGTAAAATATCTGAGAATCCTAGTGCTCTAACCACAATAACCAACCAATTATTTAAAAGTAATTCATTGCTTACATACTTAGATGTGCGATGACTAAACAATTTGCTTATGAATAATTATAATCATCTTAAAAATTTATGTTGGCTTATCTTTTTGTGTATTAGCTCAATTCTCTTTCTGAAAAATTGCAAACAAGACGATATTCAATCAGAATGCAGCTGTGAGTCAGAAGCCCTAACAACTATTCCTGAAACTTGTAATTTAATAGGTCGACTTTCATTTAAATCAGAAAACGCTGAAGATCCCTTTTTTAATAATCATTACTGGATCACATTTATTGAACATAATTGTTCAAACTGCGTGCACCATATGATTATCTGTAATCATGAAATTCTTACTGAAAAGTGTAAAGAAGTTAGAAAATTATCGGAAGATGAATTCATACAAATCAAATTTTCAGGCCATTTAAAAGAAATTTGTAATGACATTTTTACTACAGAAAATATTACTTACAAACATATAACCTTAACGTCCATTGAACTTGTAACGGAAGATGGACCTATCCATCGTCCCGCTTCTTAAAAATGTAATTGATCTGAGTTGGCTCGTCGGTCTCTAATTTCTGATCAACCTCATCTTCTGGAAGCGTTTCAATGAAGTTTCCGTCTTCGTCAAAATGCCTCATAAATGGATCGTCGTCTTCATTATAATCGGGTTGTTCCCATTTATAGCGTTCAGGTTTGGCGACTTGCTTACGGAAAATAAGCGCAAAGACAAACCCTGAAATCAAACCGCCCAAATGACCCTCCCATGAAATGCCGCCTTGAACTGGGAACACATACCAAACCATACTTCCGTATAGAAAAACAACCATCAGTGAAAGTGCAATTAAACGGTAGTGCTTTGCAAAAATCCCTTTGAAAAATATAAAACTCACCAATACATAAATAAGTCCACTGGCACCTATGTGATTTCCTGGCCTTCCCATAATCCAGGTTAGTATTCCTGATAGAATTATACCAAACAGGATCACCCTCCATGCAATTTTATTATAGAAGTAAAACAAGGAAAGCGACAAAACTAATAGTGGTATCGAGTTATTATATAAATGATCTATATCTGAATGTAAAAACGGACTAGTAAAAATACCCAAAAGGCCTTCAAGCTTATGCGGCTTAATTCCAAAAGACTTGATGCCGTAATCAATATTAATCTGATACCAAAACACAAGCCAAATAGTAAAGACAATGACTAATGGATAAATGATTACCGAATTTGAATATTTAAATTGTTCTGAAGACATGATAATTTTCAATACACACTTCAAATTTATAACCAAAACACAATTCCATGAAATATTGTCATAATCTCCTTCTTTGTAGATGCATTTTGTAATTTTGGATTATGAATACTCCATTAGCCGAAAGATTGCGACCTAAAACTCTAAATGACTACTTAAGTCAACAGCATTTAGTGGGCAAAGACGGCATGCTGTATTCACAAATAAAAAGTGGGGTGATTCCGTCTCTGATCTTTTGGGGACCGCCAGGAATCGGAAAAACTACGCTCGCAAATATTATTGCAAATGAGTCTGAACGCCCATTTTATAAGCTAAGCGCTATTAATTCTGGCGTGAAGGATATCAGAGAGGTTATTGATAAAGCAAAAAAAAGTGGTGGTTTGTTTACGGCTAAAAACCCCATTTTATTTATTGATGAAATTCATCGTTTCAGCAAATCGCAACAAGACTCACTATTAGAAGCTGTAGAAAAAGGCTGGGTTACTCTAATTGGTGCAACCACCGAAAATCCAAGTTTTGAAGTTATTTCAGCATTGCTTTCAAGGTGTCAGGTTTATACACTTAATGCCTTTAGTAAGGCAGATCTAGAAGCCTTATTACAACGCGCCATGGAGGAAGATGAGTTTATTTCGAAACTAGACATCGACCTTCAGGAAACTGAAGCCCTACTCCGACTCTCTGGTGGCGATGCTAGGAAACTCTTGAATATTTTTGAGCTACTTGTGACGTCCTTTGAAGACGAACCCATTGTAATTACAAATGAGCTGGTTTCGAAACAAATTCAGAATAAGGCTGCCAGATATGACAAAACTGGAGAGCAACATTACGATATTATTTCGGCCTTTATTAAATCGATACGAGGTAGTGATCCTAATGCAGCGGTTTATTATTTGGCTCGAATGATCGAAGGTGGTGAGGACGTGAAATTTATTGCACGACGGTTATTAATCCTGGCCAGCGAAGATATTGGTAATGCCAATCCGACTGCTTTAGTTATTGCCAATAACACCTTTCAGGCAGTCTCAGTAATTGGCAATCCAGAATCTAGAATAATATTGAGCCAATGTGCTACCTATCTTGCAAGTTCACCTAAAAGCAATGCGGCTTACGAAGCTATCAACAAAGCCCAGCAATTGGTTAGAGAAACAGGCGATTTATCTGTACCGCTTTCTATTCGAAATGCACCAACAAAGCTTATGAAAGAATTAGGTTATGGTGATGACTATAAGTATGCTCATAGTTACGAAAACAACTTTGCGGAGCACGAATTTCTGCCTGATGAAATTAAAAACACAAAACTTTACAACCCCGGAAACAACGCTAGAGAGCAGGCTCAGCGTAACTATTTAAAAGCCCTCTGGAAAGATAAGTACGGTTACTAGAATTTAATATTGATTGGCTTCTCGATCATCTGGCCGTTTTCATTTTCTGAATACACCCAATTCCCGTCTTTTTTAAGAACCATTGCATTTTTGTCCTTAACCATAAAAATATCTGGAGATGCGGTTGCCAAAAGGACCATTATAATTTTTGGTTCAGCATCTACCAACTGAAATCCACCAGCAATTTTCTGTGCATAATACACTGTGCTTTTTTCAGATTTTGGATTGACAACTTCTTTTTCGTCCTTCACAACTTCTTCTTCAATTTCTGGTTGTGACACTTCAGTTTCTTTAGTTTCCACTACCTCAATAACCTCAGCTTCTTCTTGCACTGGCTCCTCGGTGATGACTTTTTCTTCCGTCGCAGTCTCATTTTCTGAATCTTGTTCTTTGGGTGATGTTTTGTTTTCAATCCTAGAAAAATCTAAGGTCACAAAGGCGCGTTCTAAAGCCTCTTTATAGGCAACATTTAGATTTTTTTCTTTACTGGCGCCTTCTTCAGACTCTAACAATAGTTGCCCATAACAATCCTTAAATGAAATTTTAATTTTTTGTTTCAAAAAACCGCCTTTTACTTCATGGACATCAGCATACATTGCGAGGCATCTATTTTTAAAAAGGTCTTCAGGCAACTGCTCACCTTCATCAAAATAAACATTGAATCCTTCTTTTTTCAATAAATATCTCGTCTGAGTATTCAGTCGATATTTATCTTTTCCTTTTAAAAATTCATATTGAAGCGGAACTACAACATACTTGTATGATTCTGATTTTGATTGCGAATTGCCATTCAAAATGCAACCGACTAGGAAAAATATGATGATGAATTTCTTCATTACAACAATGATTTAATCTCAATTAATTGATTGATGGTTTTGTAAGGTATTGATAAATTTTCATTTCGACCATTAAAAAAAATTGTATCCATACCAACTTTTTCGGCACCTTGTATATCAGCTTCGAGGCTATCGCCAATCATTATGCTTTCTTGGGCGAATGCTTGAGCCCTATCTAGAGCAAAATTAAAAATTTTAGGATTTGGCTTTTTCACACCTACCATTTCAGAATTGGTAACCGTTTCAAAATAATGCAGAATATTTGAATTTCTTAATTTCCGCTCCTGAGCTTCCTCAAATCCATTGGTGATAATATGCAATTTGTACTTAGCATCTAAATACTCTAAAATTTCAGAAGCACCGTCAAATAGATGATTAAAAGTGGTTAAATGCTCAATATATGAAACGGATAAATTGTTAATCATAGTATCTTCCACTTCAACATTTATGGCATCAAAGGCTTCCTTCAAACGTCCGTACCGCAGGTTTGCCTTGGTTACACGTTCTTCTCTATAGAGTTTCCAATATTTAAGATTAATGGGTTCGTAGACTTCTAAAAATTCATTCAGACTTATATCAATACGGTTGAGCTCAAATATCTTTTTAAATGTTAAGCCTGAGTTTTTATCAAAATCCCATAAGGTGTGGTCTAGATCAAAAAACACATGTTTTACCTTGTCCTTCATTCAACGGTTTCTAATATTAAATTAAATAGTGATCTGTAACCTTTCCAACGGTCTATATCACTAAAAGTGTAATTATGAAATACAGGAACAAAAGTACCATTTACCGCTTTGACTTCATCAATTAATTTTTGTAAATGTTCGGTTTTATCGAGTTGCGATTCATACTTTAACAAGGCATAATCTAAACAATGATAAGGGTTAATTTGAAGAGGTGTTTGCACTTCATAATCGAGGTCGTACCATTGAAATGGTGTACAGGTCCCGGCTCTAAAACCCAGTGTATCTATATAACCCATGGTAAAATCCTTGTTGATCTCTAGCTCAATTAAATTCCTGTAGGATTTGGGCATATTTAATTTTGAAAAGGAGTGTCTTACTGCTGATAATTCTCTATTAATTATAGATTCCATTTTCAATTTCTCCTTCTTTAAAACTGAAATATTATCGAGCGCAAAGTAGGATGCTTTAATTCCTACTTTAGAGTAATCGGCTACCGATTTAATGAGCGACACAAACTCTTTTTTATTGGTGCTATTATTTTTATCGTAGGTTGAAAAGCTCCCAATTAGGAAGAAAACAATAAACTTAAAATCGTACTGCTTTTGTTTTGTAATAATCCATTTGAAGGTGTCATACGGATCACGCTTGAAACCCATAAGTACCGAGTAACGTTGATATAATTGTTTTAATCTAAATCTACCAATATCGCTAAATGTTCCACCAATGGTTCGCAGCAGTCCTTTCTTCCTGAAATAATAGGCCATCGGTACGTCAATTACAGGTTGTACCTTATATGTCCGTTGTGGAAATTCAAAATCAGGAAATCGATTTTTTAGGACGTCTTGTAATTTATATGCCCAAATATCAACGATAGGTTGATTTAAAAAACGGTGCTTATATGCCAAGCTTTCCTGAGCCATAAATCGACCATAGTCATCCTTCACATGAGGTAGATATTCTTCATATCGGCTTAGTAAATAAAAAGAGGCTGCAAAAATATCGAAAGGCAGATCACTTCGCTCTCCGGCTGCAAAAAACCCTTTTGTTTCGTCCCATTGCTGCACACTAATATCGAGATCCGATAAGCCTTGTTCAAATAAAAGATCGTTACTACGCACAAAAAGCTCACTACTTAAAGGCTTTTTGGTGTAAGACATTTTAAGACTATTGTGCGCAATAAAATCCTCTACTTTAGAAGTGAATTTAACATCTACCCCAAGTATGCGTTTACATAAATGCTTAAAGGTATATTTTAAGCGTGGCGTGATCTTATGCGTATAGACTAATAACATTACAACAATTCTTCATCTGCGAAACTAAAATACGCTTTCTCAGTTACAATGAGATGATCGAGTACTTTAATATCTAAACTTTCGGCTGCGGTTTTAAGTTTTTTGGTGATTTCCTTATCCGATGTACTTGGTTTCAGAGTTCCTGAAGGATGGTTATGACATAATATGATGGAAGTTGCTCCAACTTCCAAAGCATTTTTTAAAACCAACCGAACATCTACTAAGGTTCCTGTGATTCCGCCTTTACTCAATTGTGTTTTTTGGAGAATCTTGTTGGAATTATTCAAATACAAAATCCAAAATTCTTCGTGAGGTAATTCACCTAAAATAGGCTGCATTATCGTAAAAACCGTTCGACTCGATGTAATCTTATCAGAAGCTGACGCATCTTCTAAACGCCGACGTCGACCTAACTCTAGAGCAGCTGTAATGCTAATTGCCTTTGCTTCTCCAATACCATTAAATTCCATAAGTTGCTTAATCGATAATTTTCCTAAAGCATTGAGATTATTATTAACACTTGCCAAAATGCGCTTGCTGAGATCGACAGCGCTTTCTGTTTTGTTTCCTGAGCCAATTAATATGGCAACAAGTTCGGCGTCACTTAAGATTGTTTTTCCTTTATCTCTAAGTTTTTCGCGTGGCTGATCATCCTGAGACCAGTTTTTTATGGAGAAGGAGGCAGATTTGTTAGACATGCTTTAAAGATAAAAAATTGTAAATTTAAAGCACTAATTAAATCTATTAAATCCGAAGCTATGAAATCCTTTTTTGAAGACGGTGTATACGATGAGATCACCTCCAGAATTAACCAACTTAACAAAGATACACAACCCGTTTGGGGAAAAATGAATGTGGGGCAAATGCTTTATCATTGTCAGATGCCACTCAATATTATTCTTGAAAAAGAAGATTACGGCGTAAAACCTAATTGGCTGATTAATTTATTATTCAAAAAGAGTATGTACAGTGATAAACTCTGGAAAAAAAACTTACCAACAGCACCTGGTTTTAAAATAACGGCAGAGAAAGATTTCGAGACAGAATTCAATAAAATTTCAGGGCTTTTGAACGAACTAAACACACAGCGCAATAAAGAGGAATGGCAGCCACATCCTGCATTCGGAAAATTAACCAAAGAGCAATGGGGCAAAATGCAATATAAGCATCTAGACCACCATTTAAGACAATTCGGAGTTTAATGAATTACCCACCAAAACACCATCAAGATGATAATATCGATCATATGATCGATGTTATCAAAACCTATCCGCTCGCAACGGTTATTTCGGTAAAAAATAATGAACCCCTCATTACCTATTTGCCCTTAGTATACGATAACGAAAAACTGATTGGACATATAGATATTTACAATCCTCAGGCTCAATTATTAAAAGACAACCAGCCAGTTACTGTCTTATTTGGCGGACCGCAATGCTATATTTCACCAACGGTTTATTCAACGACACAGTTACCAACCTGGAATTACATCAAGGTGCACCTCAAAGGTAAAGTGACGGCTATTGAGAGTAAGGAAGCACTGAAACAGTCTCTGATTACGATGACAGAATTCTTAGAGGCACCAGACCATAAATATGTATTAGACCCCGATAATCCGCGTCTAAACGCCAATCTCAATTATATTGAAATGTTTGAAATTGACATCACCAACTGGGAAGGAAAATTCAAACTTTCACAAGATAAAAAGAAGAGCGATATGCGTGCCGCGCGTGAAGAATTAATTAGAGCCAATCAGGAAAGTATTCGATTGTTTTTAGACAAAGTTTTCTGAAAATCAATACCTTTAAAGGAATTCAAAAAAACCACCACAACATGAAGGATATCAAAAAAGAAGACATCAAACAAGAGGTGTTTGATTTGTACGATGATTATGCACACAATAAATTGAACCGTCGTCAGTTTGTTGAAAAACTATCCATTTATGCTGTTGGCGGATTAACTGTGTCATCTTTGCTTAGTTTTATGTCTCCTAATTATATCGACACGCTTTTAGTTAAACCAGATGACCCAACGCTAGATTCAAATTTTATTGAATACGAATCTCCAGATGGTGGTGGTACCATTAAAGGGCTATTATCTAAGCCAAAAACTCACGAAGGTAAATTACCTGGGGTTGTGGTTGTGCATGAAAATCGTGGACTCAATCCATATATCGAAGACGTTGGAAGGCGTACTGCAAAAGCTAACTTTATTTCGTTAGCTCCAGATGCCTTATCGCCATTAGGCGGGTATCCTGGCAACGATGACGATGGAAGAGCAATGCAAAAAAAACGCGACCGCAATAAAATGCTCGAAGATTTCATTGCAGCATACAACTACCTTTTAAATCATGAAGACTGTAATGGTAAAGTAGGTGTTGTAGGTTTTTGTTTTGGCGGTTGGATTTCAAATATGATGGCCGTAAGACTACCAGAACTCAGTGCTGCAGTCCCTTACTACGGCAGACAACCAGGAGATGAAGATGCCAAAAAAATTAAGTCACCTCTCCTACTTCAATATGGCGAACTTGACACTAGAGTTAACGCAGGATGGCCTGCCTTTGAAAAAATTCTGAAAGAAAACAAAATAGAATACCAAGCTTATATTTATCCGGGCGTTAATCATGGATTTCATAACAATACCACGCCACGCTACGATAAAGAGGCCGCAGAGTTATCCTGGAAACGCACCCTTGATTTTTTTAATAAGCACTTGAGGTAAAAATAAAATAAACTGTTCGTTTCATGATGGTGATGATTGATTAAAATATGATGAAACGAAATGTTGCTTTATCTTTAAGAGGTTGGTTAATTAATCTATTAACGATTTGAAAATTAACTTATTGCCCGCTTCACGACACATTCTATGTTTACTTGAAACGCTCTGTAATTTGAATTGGGAATTCCCTTTTAAGGCGCCATAATTCATCTGAATGAGCTCTATTTCTACTGAAGGGATTTCTATCTATTTCAAGAATCATTTCTTCATAATCAAAATTTGAATGTGCCTTTTTTAATTCTAAAATTGCCTCATTATGACATGACAAGACATTTATGTAGTCTTGATATAAGGCTTCATCATCATAAACATATTCGAATACGGTCTCTCTATTTATGTGCTTTTTGAACTTCTTGACTAATTCTTCATATGAAACTCGAATATCGTTGAGCATTACTTTTTTTGAAACATCAATACGAATAGTATCTAATGTTCTTTCTTCCTTAATGAAGTCATAATACGGTGATGTCGGTGGTGCAGGTAGTTTCCTAGGAAAAATCGTATGTAGAGAAGGAGAAATCGGATGCTTTATTTGATTATTAAATAAATATTTTGTGATCTCATTTTCATTTTCAATCTCATAAATAATTTTTAACTGACCAATTTGGTACATTTTAAATTCAAATTCTTTTATGAACCGGATTGGGACCATCTTATTAGCCCTAAGTCTCGGTGTGGCCCTAGGTTGTAACTCTTCTACCAACCCACTTCGCCATTCAGTTACATAACTATATATGTCATTTAAATCCATGGGTTTATTACGTTCGCTTAATACGCATACTTCACCTTTTGAATCAAAATCGATCTTAAAAACTAAATTGTCATAATACCGTTTTAAATAATCTTCATCTTTATAATCACTAGAAGGAACATCAACTGTAGGATGAGCAGCATAATAAGAATTATCAATTTTCTTATAATTAATTACATCGAGTTGACTCAAACAGACGGTAAGACAAAAACAAACTAAAAGATGTAAACCCATAATTTTCCATCTACTTTTTTTTATGACCAAACTCAGTGTTTTCCAAGATTCAAAATACAATACAACAATGATTAACAGAGACGGCCAAAAGAGTTCGATAATAAAACTTGGTCCAAAATAAAGGGATACAAAAGTTGAAAACAGAAACCACATTTTTGTAAACCAATAGATGAAATTAAGTCCTAAAAATCCTTGGTCATTAAAAATTCTACCGCGCTTTGGATTTCTTCTTGAAAGTGCATTTTGCGGTCTTGAAAACAAGTAACTAATCGCAACCGAATTTCCTAATAAAATTGAAATAGCTGCAAAAAATAAGTTACTCATTTCACGTTCATTTTCGGGCACAACAAATGGACGATTTTCAAAATCTAGGAAGAGCATTCTCTCTGTTTCACGCATTCCATAAAAAAAACTATAGAATGAAACTGCTATTGTTAATCCGAGTATAATTGACAGAACAAACCTTTTCCTTGAAATTTGGCTGAAATCGATATATGCATTATAAAAAATTCGATTGAATTTCATATGAAATCACTTATATCTCATTAGTAGTAAGCTGCAGCATATTGTTACGGCAAGGTTGGTCATTCTCATTTATTTTAAAATTGAATATTAATCCTGTAATATGAGTTAATTCGTGCCATCTGTAACAGAATGGATTCCTGCCTGCGCAGGAATGACAAGATAAAATCTAAATCAAGGCTTTAACAGCTTCAAAATCGAGTCCGCCGTAATTACCAGAACTCATTAAAAGCAAAGCTTTATTTTCAAGATCTTGAGAGAATAAGAAGTTTTTAAAATCTTCAGGATTTGTATATATAATTAGATCATCGCGCTGAAATGCACTTGCAATTTGTTCGTGGGTAACTTCGTCTAACTTTTTAATCTGAACGGCATGCGGCGAATAAAATACTACAGCGACATCAGCAGCATCTAATGCGCCTTTATACTCTTTCAAAAATTCGGCATTCAAACTACTGTAGGTATGCAATTCTAAACACGCAATTAAAGTTCTATCACTATACTGTTCTTTCACAGCTTTGGTGGTCGCTTCAACCTTACTTGGAGAGTGCGCAAAATCCTTGTAGGCAACACTTTTATCGTTTTCAGCTATTTTTTCTAATCGCTTACTTGCTCCCTTGAATGTTGAAATGGCTTCATAGAAATCATCTTCATCGATACCCATATGCTGGCAAATCCATTTTGCACCGGCAAGATTATTCAAATTATGTGCACCAAAAACTTCAATTGGCATTGGCCCTTCCGGTGTTTCTAATAAGGTTTCGCCGTCTTCAACAGTATATTCTGGTGTACGGTAAGGCAGCTTTCTGATCTGATTTTCAGAGGCTTCAACAATGCGCTTTACCTCAGCATCTTCTTCGTTGTAATTAATACTTCCACCTAAAACAATGGAATCTACAAAGATCTTGAACTGTTCTACATAGTTCTCGTAAGTAGGAAACACATTGATATGATCCCAGGCAATTCCACTTAATAATGCAATATTGGGTTTGTACAAATGAAATTTTGGTCGTCTGTCTATAGGCGAACTAAGGTATTCATCGCCCTCAAGAATCATAAAGTCATTGTCTTCAGTGAGTTTTACCATCACATCAAAACCTTCCAATTGTGCACCAACCATGTAATCGACATCGCGATCATGATAATGCATTACATGCAAGATCATTGATGTTATTGTTGTTTTACCATGACTTCCACCAATTACAACACGTGTTTTATCTTTTGATTGTTCGTATAAAAACTCTGGATAGCTGTAAATCTTTAAACCCAAGTCTTGGGCTTTTAATAATTCTGGATTATCGGCTTTTGCGTGCATTCCGAGAACAATCGCGTCTAAGTCTGAATGAATCTTTTCTGGATACCAACCAAATTCTTCTGGCAATAAGCCTTGAGCTTGCAGTCGAGATTTTGAAGGATCAAAAATTTCGTCGTCACTTCCTGTAACCTTATATCCTTTATGATGTAGTGCCAAGGCCAAATTGTGCATGGCCGCACCGCCAATAGCAATAAAATGTACGTTCATACAACAAATATAAATATAGACTAGAGATCTAAGACCAGAGTAGAGAGAATTTATTGAACTTTCTAATTTTGAATCGTTAACGAGTTGAGTGTTGTGCGAAGAATGCGCAAATTGTATCGAGAACCTATGGATTAGATTCTCGATACTAATTACTGACCAAATGAATTTTACAACTCAGGATTTACTGCTAAACTATTGAATAACTTCGCCTTAGTGCTAAAGAATTTAAATTCTATTGAAATGGCTTTCAGCTGACTATCGATTAATTTCGATTCGCGTGAATTCACAAGAAACAACGAACTTTCCCCTAGTTGAAATTTACGTTCTTCCGCTATAAGCATTCGTTCTGAATCACTCACCATCTGTTGCGTAATATCATTTTGCAATACATAAGAATCTAGTTCTTGCTGTAATGCATTAATTTTATTCTGAAGGTTAACACGTGTAGCATCTATTTCGAACTCTGTATCCTGAAGTTTAATTTTTGCCAGTCGCAGATCTCCACGCTCTTTTCTGAGAAAAAGAGGAAAACTAATGTTTAGACCTCCTTTGTACTCAGCCGTATTGAAAGATCTGGCAATATCTGGCTGCTCGGTTAAAAAATTATACTCCACATCGACCTTTGGCAACAGTTTATTCGCCTTCAATCTGGTATCCACCTCTAAACTCTGAAGCTTGTAATCTAAGGAGATCATCTTAGGATGTGCCTCAACAATAGCCTCATTATCCTGAAGCTGATTAATATTGAACGTCGTATCGATAATAGGCTCGGAATTTACATCTGGAACTACATTAGGCTGTAACTCAACCGGAATGTTATTATCTAACCATAAAAAAGTAGATAATTCTAAAGCCGCCTTTAACAATTTAACTCGAGATTGCTCCAAACTTAATCGACGCTGATTAATGGCTATTCTGGCTTCAACCACATCGATTTCAGCGCGTTCACCAACTTCTGCGCCACGCTCAACCCCACGAAAACGTTGCTCTGCATTAGCGAGGAAATTTTGAAATAACAGTAACTCATTATAGGCTTGCAACCACTTGAAATAAGCCATGGATGCTTCAAACAAAATGTTGTTGACGAAAATATCTCTGTCTGCTTTTGCCTGCTCTCTAAATAATTTAGCCTGCTTTAACGACGCCATTCTATCGTTGATCAATAAGCCTTGTGCAACCGGGATTTTCACACCTGCAGAATAGAGACCATCATCTGGCACAAATGCTTCTGGATTCAAAAAATCTCCTGAATTTTCTTCGAAGGTTGCTTTGAGTTCTATTCCGTACCAAGTTGGAATTTTAAACATGCCGTTTAGCTGATCAAAATACTCCTGTCCTTTGAACTTTTTACGGTCGTAGTCCACTTCAAATTTTGGATCGAAAGCACCACGTGATTTCAACAATTTCGCCTGACTTTCATCAATAACAAGTTCGGCCTGCTTAACGATAGGATGAAACTTCTTCACATAGCCTAGATACTCATCAAAACGAAGTATTTCGGTGATACTATCAGTTTGGCTAAACCCTAACATTCCAATAAAAATGAAAAGTAATGTGCTTAAATACTTCATTGTTTATTTCTTTGCTTTACCTGACGCCGCAGCATCTTGAGGTTGATAGTAATTTGGTGGGAAACCGTTTAACTGTCGCCACAATTCGAACCAAATCGGAACATCATCTAATAAGGCCATAGTGTAGGCACCAGAACCTGCTCTGATCTCATTTGGCCATGGATGGTCGTCTGGATCGGGCTTTAACAATATTCTGAATTTTCCATTCGGACTAATAAATCGTTCAACTGCTACAACTTCGGCTCCGTAAGTACCATAAGATACATTTGGCCATCCGCTAAAAACAATTGCAGGCCAACCGTCGAACTGAATTCTTACTTTTTCACCCGGATGAATCAACGGTAGATCGATTGGACGCACAAAGGTCTCAACAGCCAGATCTACGTTGGCAGGAATAATTCCGACCAATTCTTCACCCTCCTTAAATGTTTGTCCGATACCTCCTCTGAGTGCCGTTGTTATAAAGGCATCATAAGGTGCAACGATATACTGCAACCCAGTTCGTATGGTATAGTTGGTGACATCATTCTCTAATTTCTGAACTTCAGCTTCAGAACTAAACTGACTAGACTTCGCCGAGAATTTTTCACTTCGGGCTTTCGAAATCTTATCCGCAAACTCTTGCTTCACACGATTGATCTCTAACTTGGCATTGGTAACCTCAGCCTTACTCACCAATAATTTGGCTTCCTGAGAGGTCTCTTTTGCCTGAGTTTCTTGAAGTTTTATTGCTGCATCTTCAAGATTCTTACGCGCTACATAACCGTCTTTCAGCAAGGAATCTGCACGATTATACTTAATTTGAGCAATGCGTAGATTTGTTCGCGCAGCAATTAAATCGATGCTATCGGCCTTCACTTTTTGCCTAGCCTGGGCGAGCTTATTATCCGCCTGCTCTAGTTTCAAGGATCTTTCAATGATCAGTGCATTGATACGTGCTTCTTGGGCACTAACCTTCTCAGCATAAGATTCGGCAGAAATCTTTTTAGCATCGCGCTGCTGCTCTGTTATTGCAACCAAATTCGGGTTAAAATACTCACTTTTAATTTCAGCAATTTGCATGATGGTATCACCCTTTTTTATCGAATCACCTTCACGTACATACCATTTGAGAATACGCCCAGGTATAGGCGACTGAATGGTCTGTGGTCGCTGGTCTGGTGTTAAAGTTGTTACTTCTCCTTGCCCTGATATATTCTGCGTCCAAGGAAGAAATAGTATAATAAATCCAACGATAGCAAAGCCAGCCAAAAAGCGATTAAAGTACTTGTAATATTGTTTATTGAAAACACGTTTTCCAGAATTGTACTCCGATAAGTCTACTTTCTTATTTAGTGGGTTTTTAGAAATATTCAACATAGCTCTACGTTTTAGATAATTTCACCATTATTTAATGTAATCACATCTGTACACTCGCTCGTCCAGTCTTGATTAAAACTAGCAACAATAAGTGCCCAAGGATTTTCTGATGCCGTCAACGCTTTAATAATTCGTCTTGCTTCAGCAGTCTCAAAATGCTCTAATGGTTCTTCGAGCACCAGTACTCGTGGTTTTTTCAGAATCGCTCTAGCCAAGATAATTTTCTTTGCAACGGTGAAGGACATTTGCTTGCCTTCCGGATAAATTATGGTTTCGAGACCTCTTTCTGTCTGCTTGAGATAATTTGTTAATCCTACTAAGTCTACGGCGTGCTTTATTTCTTCGTCGGTAATCTCCTTATTCATTAAGGTAAGATTATCTCTAATGCTGCCCTCAAATGGGGTTTCTTCCGCCAAGGATAAACCTAAAAACGATCGATAACTATTGAGATACAAGTTCTGTAAAGACTCATCATTAACGAATATTCTTCCTTTTGTAGGGTGAATGATTCCTGAAATAATTCTGAGAAGACTCGATTTACCTGAACCACTTGGACCCTGTACCAAAATTCTGCTCGATGGCTCTATTGCTATAGTTATATTATTCAGAATAGGTAATGCTCGGTCTGGAACTTCGTAAGTAACTTTATCTAGTTCAATTTTGAAATTTTCTGTAGGTTGTAATTTTACGCCATCTTGATCTTCTAATTTTTTATCGACCACCTGACCCATTTTCTCTAAAGAAGTTAAAACGTCATAGAATGATTCTAGACCAAGAATCAACTTCTCTACAGAAGCGATAACCAATAGTATGATGATCTCGGCAGCAACAAACTGTCCAATATTCATTTCCTGACTTAATACAAGTAAACCACCAATAATTAATAGACCAGCAGTTACTACCACCTTAAAGCCGATCATTTGAATAAATTGAATGATCAAAATTCTAAAGTGACTTTCTCTGGCTTGAAGGTAGCCGTCAACTAGTTTATCATTTTTTTCGAGTGCTAATGAGGTACTTCCCGAAATTTTAAAACTGGTAATTGCTCTTGCTACTTCTTGAATCCAATGTGCAACCATGTATTTTTTCTTTGATTCTGCCAAACTAGTTTCCATACCTCTTTGAATGGTATATTTAAAAACAATGTAAATCAAAATGATTAGAAGTATGCCGAAAGCAATGAAAAATGGATGATAAAACGATAGTAAGATTAATGCAAAAACAATTTGTAATACTGCCGCAGGTACATCTAATAATAGTTTTGCCAGTCCTTTTTGCACATTTAACACATCAAAAAATCGGTTGGCCAACTCAGGTGGATAATAGTTGCGCAACTCGTTCATTCTTATCTTCGGAAAACGATACGTAAACTCGAACGATGCTCTCATGAAAATTCGTTGCTGAACGGTTTCTATGATTCGCATTTGCATAAGCTGAAGTATTCCAACGAAAACAACACCAAGTGTTACTAACACTACCAAAACGATCCAAGATGTACTTACCTGAGCACCTTGTATAAGGTTAATAATAGCTTGAATACCTAATGGCAAGGTAAGACTTATTAATCCTGAAAAAACCGCATAATAGATGACTTGCAGAAGATCCTTTTTCTCAAGTCTAAGAATACCCACAAACCTTTGCCATGGGGTTAAAAGAGGTTTAGTTTGATTCATCTGTATTAGTTTTTAATGCGTTTTGAGTGAGATTGATAAAAAATTCTGTTGGAGTTATAGCTTTACCACAATCGGTAATAGAGCTAAAATGTACTTTCAAAAAGTGTTGATGGAGAGCACCTTCAACAATAGTACTCGCCAAACTTGAAGGAAATTTATAATCTGGATTTACATTCTTAATGATCTCCCTTAATCGATGGATTAATCTCTTGTAAACCTCAAAATAACCTTCTTTGTTTTCGCTATCAACTTCTTTCGTTAAATATGATTTTGAATATTCATTGATAATTATTCGGTTAAGAATTACCTCATTAATATGTGTATAAGTAACATCCTCCTTTATGGTACGCGTTACCACTTCAATGGCCTTAAATAATCTATCCTTATCATCAGGAACATTATGAGTAGCAAACACCATTTGATACTCTATCCATGCCCAATACCAAGAGGTTAAATAAAGTAACAGCTTATGTTTACTTTCAAAATAGCGATAAATAGAGCTTTCGTTAGATCCTATCTTCACACCTAACTTCTTAAATGTAAAGCTATCGAATCCGATTTCATCAATGAGCAAAATACCGTGTTCAATGATTCTTTTGCCTAAATCAGAAGACTCCGGATCCTTGATAAAAATCTTATCAGGTACAGATATCTTTAAATTTGATAGTAAATTAATCATATTCCAATTTTTTAGATTGCAAATATAATAGTATTACTATCGTTTTTGCGAATTTAACAAATATTTAGTCTATTAATAATTATAATAGATATCATAAGAAATATTTATGATAAGGAGATTAAAGCTTTGAAATAATGGCTTTTTCTTTTTGAAAAACTTTAATTTTTGGCAAGCCGGCAATAGCCTTGTTGATCCATTTCAGTGCCTCAGTCTTATTCTTTTTGTGCTTATAAATTTGAGCCAAACGGTAATAAGCCCATGCTTTTGGCACACCATCTTTAGCTGAATGATTCAGCAAATAGGTCTTGAGGCATTTTTCGCCTTTTTCGAGTTGGATGTTATAATCGGCACATACTTTACCAATTTGATAATGCATGGCATTGCGCTGATGCTTTGTGTGAGCCTTTTCAATATTGTCTATGGCTTTATCTGGCTCATCTTGTTTTTCATAAAAATTCGTAAGCTTTTCATAGCAGGTTACAGAACCACCAACTTTAATGGCGAGTTTATAATATTTTTCGGCCAATTCGGGTTCATCATCATATTCATAAACATAACCTTTGGCAAGATATCCATCAACTTCAGAGAGGTTTTGTAATTCGTTTGCATACTTCAAGGCCTTTGAGGTACTTCCGCCAACAATTCCTGGCAGTGACACATATAATTCAACCAAAGCCCATCTGGCATCGATATGATTTGGATCTAATTCTGCAGCCTTCAAAAAGGCACGCTTAACATCGCCGATAAGTCCTAATGCTCTAATTTTACTTACGCTTAAGGCTTTCATTCCTAAGGCACCACCGTACTTGTAATGGTAATTAGCATTTTTGGGTTCTTCTTCAGCTAACCTTTTATACTGCTCAATGGCTTCGTCCCATTTCTTCTGATGTCCATAGGCATCACCTAACAACTCTATGGCCTCTTTATCATTAGGATGTGACTCTAAATAAGTCACCATTTCTGCCTGAGCATTAAGAAATTGCTTTTGATCCAGGTATGATCTGGCATTCTCAACAGCGGTCTGAGAAAAGCAAAGTGAAGACCATAAAAAAATCCAGAAAAATTTATTCATGTCTAGTGCAATTTTTTACAAAAATACAATTTATTAACGTGCGCGTTCACTCACAAATTGCTTAACTTAACTCATTGAAATGCTACACTCTCCATTTCTTGCTTTTTTTGGAATGCCTTTTGAAGGTATTTTGATGAAAATAAAATTATAGATGAAAAACCTTATCTCAATACTAATGCTTATTTGCTTTGCTTCCATGTCTAATGCTCAACAAAATTTCGATGATCAATGGAAGGAAGTAAGTAAACTTGAAAAAGATGGCCTTACAAAAAGTGCTGCCGAACTTGTGGATACCATTTATGAGGATGCTACGAAGATCAATAACAAACAACAACAGATCAAAGCATTACTTCATAAAAGTAAATACATGCTCACGTTAGAGGAAGAAGCACAACTAAAAATTGTAGAACTTTTTAAATCTGAAATTGAGAAAACCGACAAGATCGTTACGAAACATCTGCTAGAAAATATGCTAGCAACAATGTACTGGCAATATTTTCAACAAAATAGATACCTTTTTTACGACCGCAGCAATACGGCAGAAAAAGTAAGTGATGATTTCAGAACATGGGATCTCGAGACCTTATTTAATGAAATTCATCAATATTATCAACGCTCATTGCAAAACGGTCTTCTTCTTCAACAAGAAAACTTAGAGCAATACAGCACTCTATTAAATGAGGTAGAAGGTTCTAAAATCTATAGACCAACATTATTTGATCTTTTAAATTACAATGCTCTTAGGTTTTACATAACTTCTGAAATAAGTATTACTAAGCCAGCTTATCAATTCAAGATTGATGATCCTGCTCTACTTAGTGACAGCGAGGTATTTATGAATCTCGAAATTAGTTCAAAAGACAGTACTTCGTTACAACTTAATGCACTCAAGATCTATCAGAATCTTATAAAGTTTCACAGAAGCAATACACCAACAAAGGCTTTGGTCAATGTAGATATTGAGCGTTTAAAATTTGTTGCGCAACACGCTACATTCGATAATACCGATGATATACTCATCAATACACTTCAAGCTAAGGCAGAATCTATAAAAGATTCGCCACTTTCTTCATCGTATAATTTTCAAATAGCGTCTGTCTATCGCAAATTGGGTAATCAATACAATGCCAATCCTTTTCAAGGTGAGGTTGACAATACACATCGTTGGAAGCTAAAAGAAGCCCTAGAATTATGCGAGTCTGTAATTTCAAAATATCCTGAAAGCGATGGTGCGAAAGAATGCTCATATCTCATCAAGCAAATAACGCGTCCATATCTAAGAATTCAGTCTGAAAGAAATTTACCAACGAATTCACCTTCTAGACTATTGGTGGAATACAGAAACTTAAGCGCTCTCGATTTCACAATTTTTGAAGTTGATATCAATCAATTAGAAACTTATAATAAAGCTTACAATCCGAAGGAGCAGGTCGAATTTTTAGCAAAGCTAAAGCCAAGTTTAAACTTTACAGCTTCATTAAAAACTGAAGGTGATTTTCAGCAACATAGCACAGAAATTATTCTTCCTCAATTAAGTAACGGGCTTTATATTATAAAAGCGGATACCAATACTGATGAAAACGTATTTGCATCTACATCTATTCAAGTAACGAATTTGGCTTTGGTTGAAAGTAACAATAATAACATTGTAGAATATCAACTCATTGACCGAAACAATGGGAAACCTATTGTTGACGCAGTGATCAATATTACCTACAAGAACAACAGAAATAAGATCTATTCCAAAATGTTATCTAGCGACAGATTTGGTAAGTTCAATTTCAAAAAAGATAAAAATTATTACCGCGATGTTGAAGTCAGAGTAGATTATGGCAATGAAACTGCATTCTTTGGTAAATACTACATTGGCAGAACCTATAAAGAAAACTCAGATAATCAAACGTATTTCAGAACATTTCTTTTTACAGATCGCAGTATATACAGACCAGGACAGACGGTCTATTTCAAAGGTATAGCAACCGAAACAACAAACGAAAAAACGTCGATCGTTGAAAATGAAATTGTAAAAACCACACTTCTTAATGTGAATGGTGAAGACATTGCTGAATTAGAATTAACAACAAACGAATTTGGCTCTTTTCATGGTGAGTTTGTATTACCTAATGATGGCCTCACAGGAATTTATCGCATTTCGACACAACTAAGAAAAAACATAAATACGCGATCAGCTACGTTTTCAGTTGAAGAATACAAGCGTCCCAAATTCAAACCAGAATTTCAGCCCATTACCGATACTTATAAGATTAACGACACCATCACTGTAAAGGGTAAGGCTACCTCTTTTGCAGGAAGCAACATCACAGATGCCAAGGTCGTTTATCGGGTAAAGCGCCAGGTGCAATATCCAACTTGGTGGTATTGGAGACGTAATTCGTATTACAGCTCTGAAGCACAGGAAATCACATTTGGTGAGGACCTTACTGACGGTTCTGGGAATTTCGAGATTAAATTCAAAGCCCTTCCTGATGCCTCTGTAGATAATGCGAGTTTACCGATATTTAATTATGAAGTTACGGCAGATGTCACGGATATCAACGGAGAAACAAGATCTACCCGCACCGTGGTTAAGGTCGGTTACCATGCGAAGACTCTTAATATTGTTGCTCCGGTAATTCTTGATAAAACAAAAAAAGATAATCAGCTTTCTTTGATCTCAAAGAACCTGAATGGTGAAGACGTACCTTCAAAAGGAACGCTCAAGATCTATAAACTTGTAGCACCAGATCATGTCTTACGGTCTAGGCCATGGCCAGTACCAGATTATCAAGTTATTTCTAAAGATGAATTTGAACGCTTATTTCCGCACGATCCCTATAATGATGAGCAAACAATCACAAATTGGAAAAAGGGCAAAGAAGTTTTTAGTACCGATTTTAATACTGAAGAAAGTAAAAGCTTGTCACTGAAACGTACAAAAAAATGGGAGTCTGGTAAATATATTATTGTTGCTGAAAGCAAAGATAAATTTGGGCAAACCGTTAAAGACGAAACGTTTACTACTGTATTTAGCGCAGCAGATAAAACCATAGCAGATCGACAATTATTTGAAGTTTCACTCAACAAGGATACTTATGCTATCGGTGAAAATGCAGAGCTAACTTTAGGTTCGGCGGCCGAAGGTATCACGGTAACAGTTGATGTTGAAAAAGACGGTAAGATCGTATCCACAAAATTAGTAAACCTCAACAATTCTAAGCAAGTTCTAAGTATTCCGGTTGCTAAAGGAGATCTGGGCGGTTTTGAAATTCATACGAGTTTTGCAGCTTTTAATTCCTACATTTCAAATAGTATAAGCGTAAATGTACCATATCCGAAAACAGATTTATCTATTGAGACGTCGACCTTTAGAGATAAGTTACAGCCTGGACAAGAGGAAACTTGGAGTTTCAAAATTAAAGGTCCAAAAGGCGATAAAGTATCTGCTGAACTTCTGGCAAGCATGTACGATGCATCCTTAGATGAATTTAGAGCACATAATTGGAGTTTTAACCCAATTTCTAATCCTTATTACTACGTAAGAATTAATAAGAACTCTAGCCGAAGTTTTGGTATTTCAGATTTTAGACTGTTTAATCAATTCAAATATTCTGCGAATATTAACCCACAAAGATTTGACCAAATAAATTGGTTTGGGTTCTATTTCGGAAGCAATCGCCGACTTATGCAAGGCTTTATTTCAAAAACTCAAGATGATTTAGATTTAGCATATGATTTAGCTAATAGCGCGCAATTTGAAGAGGAAGTGCCTTTTGCAACGACAGAAGTAAGTGTTGGTTTAAATTATGAAGGTGGCACACTAAATCCAAAAAATTCGGTCAGCAGAGGAGTCACCGTAGCACCGCCTCCTCCACCTCAATCACCAAGTGAAGAAACTAGTGATTCAGGTTCTGTTCAAATCAGAAAAAATCTCAATGAGACTGCCTTTTTCTTCCCACATTTAAAAACCGATAAAGAAGGTAATGTAAGTTTCAATTTTAAAGCTCCAGAAGCTTTAACCACATGGAAACTACAGCTTTTAGCTCATACAAAAACATTAGAAAGTGGTATTACTGAGTTAGAAGCCGTAACTCAAAAAGAGTTAATGGTTATACCCAATGCGCCGCGTTTTTTAAGAGAAGGTGATCAAATAAGTATCAGTACTAAAATTGCAAATCTTTCAGATAAAACGTTGTCTGGAATAGCTCAAATTATCCTTATGGATCCTATTTCAGAAATTGATTTAACAAACGAATTATTGGAACTCAATGAACAGAATACAGGTTCAAAAGAGTTTTCTGTTGATGCCAATGGCAATACGCAAGTTACCTGGAGATTAAAGATCCCGGAGAGAATTGAAGTAGTTCAATATAAAGTGATTGCAAAATCAGACGCGTTTAGTGACGGTGAGCAAAATGCCTTACCTGTACTTTCAAACAGAATGTTAGTGACGGAAACTCTTCCGATGTGGGTACGTTCTAATCAGACGAAGACTTTCACTTTTGATAAGCTCAAAGACCAGTCATCACCAACACTTAAAAATCATAAGTTAACTCTTGAGGTTACTTCTAATCCAGCATGGTATGCCCTTCAGGCTTTACCTTATCTTATGGAGTATCCCTACGAATGTAACGAGCAGACCTTTGCAAAATACTATGCAAACGCCTTGGCTCAGCATGTGGTAACATCGCATCCAAAAATTGAGGCGGTTTTTAATCAATGGGCTTCAAAAGACGCCTTAATTTCTAATCTTGAAAAAAATCAGGAGTTGAAATCTCTACTGATTCAAGAAACGCCTTGGTTGCGAGATGCACAGTCAGAATCTGAACAAAAGAAGCGCATAGGGTTATTATTCGATCTTAACCGAATGAACAGCGAATTGAATTCGGCCCTTCGTAAACTCAAGAATAATCAATTGCCATCTGGCGCTTGGTCTTGGTTTAATGGTGGATATGAAAATCGATATATAACGCAACATATCATTTCTGGATTTGGACATTTAAAACAGCTGAATGTTGTTCAAAATAATAGTGAAAACGGAATGATCCGTAGCGCAATTTCTTATTTAGACCGTGAGTTTGTAAAGGAATATAAAAACATAACAAAACACAATAAAGACGCTGATCTCAGTAAGGATCATCTGTCTTACATGCAATTACACTATTTATATGTTCGAAGTTTTTATCTCGATATTAAACCGTCTGAAGAGGTTGAATCAGTCATAAATTATTACAAGGATCAGATCAAAAAATATTGGTTAAAGCGTTCTTTATATGCGAAAGGACTTATGGCATTGACAATGCATCGCATGGATGATGCCGCTAGTGCCAATAAAATATTGAAATCCTTAAAAGAGAATAGTATCACTTCTGACGAACTAGGCATGTATTGGAAAGAGAATACAAATTCTTGGTATTGGTATCAGGCACCAATTGAAACTCAGGCTTTACTCATAGAAGCCTTTAGTGAAATTGAAAATGATATCACAACTATCGATAATCTGAAAATATGGTTGCTTAAAAACAAGCAAACCAATCAGTGGAAAACCACAAAAGCTACGACCGAAGCAGTTTACGCTTTATTGCTTCAAGGAAGCTCTTGGTTGGATGTTTCTGAGATGGTAGATATGAAAGTCGGTAAGGAAACTCTAAATCCAAAAACCATAGAAGACGTTTCAATTGAAGCAGGTACGGGCTTTTATAAGACATCTTGGGCGGGTTCTGAAATAAAACCACAAATGGCAAATGTTACTATGTCTAAGAAAGGTGAAGGCATAGCTTGGGGCGCAATGTATTGGCAATATTTTGAGGATCTAGATAAGATTACCACAGCAGAAACACCTTTGAAGTTGAGCAAAAAACTATTCCTAAAAAAGAATACTGATACGGGAGAAGAAATTTCAGAAATAACTTCAGACACACAATTAAATGTAGGTGATCTGATAAGAGTTAGAATTGAATTGCGCACCGACCGTACGATGGAATTTGTGCATCTAAAAGATATGCGCGCTGCAGGTTTTGAACCTATTAATGTTCTATCTCAATACAAATGGCAAGACGGTTTAGGCTATTATGAAAGTACCAAAGACGCTGCAACTAATTTCTTTATTGATTATTTACCAAAAGGTGTTTTTGTATTTGAATATGACCTTCGTGTAAATAATGCAGGTGAAATGAGTAACGGAATTAGTACTATTCAATCAATGTATGCACCTGAATTTAGCAGCCACAGTGAAGGAATCAGAGTTACTGTTGATTGATATGTTTGTTAGTTTATTGAAGTTATAACGACCTAGTCTTCAAACAAGAACGCAAAATTATTTTTGTATCTTGATAATTACTAACTAACAAAATTTATAATTATGAATTCAAAAGTTTCTATGATTCTAAGGATTTTACTTGGAATTTTTGTGCTCGTATTTGGAGCAAACAAATTGTATCCCGGAGGATTTTTACCAGCACCTGAAGGTATGTCTGAAGCGGCTGGAAATTACTTCGGCGCATTAGTATCTTCAAAAACAATTATACTAGTGGGTGTTGTAGAAGTAGTTGCAGGACTAGCACTTATTTTCAACAAATATGGTGCATTACTTGCCTTTATTCTGATGAGTATTTCCGTCAATGCGGTTCTATATCATGCCGTACTCGATCCCGGAAATATCGCGCCTGCAATAGTACTGTTACTTCTAAATATTGTAGTCATGTACGGTTATAAAGACAAGTACAAAGACTTACTTAGTTAAGACATTAAACTATCAATGAAAAGATCACCAATGGTGGTCTTTTTTATTTCGGCGGATACCCAGAAAAAATCTTCTCTACCAATTTTGCAAATGCTATTTCACGTTTTTCAGGTGATGCCTTAGGATTGTAAGTACTTTCGCTTACGGCTTGCCAAAACAGTCTTTCATTTTGCTTTTTATCTACGAAATCTATGATGAGTTCTCGCGTTCTTTGATTACTGTTCAATGGAATTCCGACAGCAACACCTCCACCAACATTACCTCCAGTTCCACCAGCTCCCACTCCAATATTGGTATTGTTTCTGTTTTGAATATCCTGACTCTGAATGTCAATAAAAAAGTCTGGATTTTCAGATCGTGTAAGTCCCATAGTGGCAAGTTTAGCGTCTATGGCTCTCATGATTCGTTTATCATCTAACTGGCTCAAACCAGTTTGCATATCATCAAAATAATTGTAGGTTTTATACTTACTGAAATCGGTAGATTTCTCATAGTCGTAATTGACAACCGCACCACAAGAAGTACATAACAAGAAGACAAATAGGTATTTAAAAACTTTCATACTTTTTCTTTTAAAGATAAGAATAAAAGCAATTCTAATTTTTAGAAATTAGTCATTTAACATCTTCCAGAGTTTGTCTTTGAGTTCAATAAGACCTTGTTGAGCAACTGAAGAGATAAACATATATTCACATTCAAGGTCCTTATCTAGAATGTCTGAAATTTCAGATTTTAATTCGTCGTCGAGCATATCTGATTTTGAAATCACAACAAAACGGTCCTTATCGAGCATCTCAGGGTTGTAACGTCTTAACTCATCTACAAGGATCTCATATTGTTCAACAATATCTTTGGCATCGGCCGGAATTAAAAACAATAAGATCGAATTTCGTTCTATATGTCGTAAAAAGTAATACCCTAAGCCTTTGCCTTCAGCTGCGCCTTCAATAATTCCAGGTATATCTGCCATAACGAACGACTGATAATCGCGATATTTCACGATGCCCAAATTAGGTTTTAGAGTGGTAAACTCGTAATCCGCAATCTTCGGTTTGGCTGAAGTCAATACAGATAAAAGCGTTGATTTCCCAGCGTTTGGAAAACCGACCAAACCTACATCGGCTAATACTTTTAGCTCAATCGTAATGTTCTTTTCTTCAAGAGGAATCCCAGGCTGAGCATAGCGCGGTGTTTGATTTGTAGAACTTTTGAAATGCCAATTTCCACGACCACCTTTACCTCCTTCTGCAACAATTTTTTCTTCACCATCTTCGGTGATCTCAAAAAGTGTATTGCCAGTTTCGGTATCCTTAACCACAGTACCTAACGGTACTTCGATAATAGCATCTTCGCCATCAGCTCCAGTGCTTCTAGCAGAGCCGCCGTGTTCGCCATGACCGGCTTTTATATGACGTTTGAATTTAAGGTGAATTAAAGTCCAGAGGTTAGAGTTTCCACGAATAATTACATGTCCACCACGACCACCATCACCACCATCCGGACCACCTTTCGCGATGTATTTTTCGCGATGTAAGTGCGCAGATCCTTTGCCTCCATTACCTGAAGAGACGTGCAACTTTACATAATCAACAAAATTTCCTTCAGTCATTTAATTGGTCGTTTTATTTATTCGCTGGGTTATTTATGAATGATGAATAAGAAGTTATTAAAGTCGTTACCTGAATAAATAAACGAATGGTAAAAACTAGAGTTGGTCTATTACGCCGCTCAATCTAACGGTAATATCTTCAATACTTCCTACCCCATCAACACCAAAATACTTATTTTGATCAGAATAATAGTCTTTAAGAATGGCAGTCTTATCGTAATACTCTTTAATACGATTTCTAATGATACTTTCATCAGCGTCATCAGCTCTTCCACTTGTTTCGCCACGCTTAAGTAAACGCTGCACTAATACCTCGTCATCAACTTCTAAAGCAACCATGGCGTTGATCTGAGAGTCTTTGCTATCCATTAACTCGTCGAGTGCTTGTGCTTGTGCATTAGTTCTAGGAAAACCGTCGAAAATAAAACCTTTGGCATCTGCATTTTTCTCCACCTCTTTGTTCAACATATCAATTGTTACTTGATCTGGCACCAGGTCACCTTTATCCATGTAGGACTTCGCTAACATTCCTAAGGCAGTTTCATTTTTAATATTGTATCGAAATACATCACCTGTAGAAATATGTACGAGATCGTACTTTTCTTTTAAGAAATTAGCTTGCGTTCCTTTTCCTGCTCCTGGAGGTCCAAATAGCACAATGTTTGTCATGTGTTGTGTAGTTTTTAATTGATATACATCTGGTAAATCTCTTCCTAATCCTTTATAATCTAAGCCGTAACCAACTATAAATTTATTCGGAATTTCTTTACCAACATAATGAAGTTTAAAGTCTTTGTCGTAAGCCTCCGGTTTGTAGAATAATGTTGCGATGAGCAGTTGCTTTACATTTTCATTCTGGAAGATGCGGTGCACCTCACCGAGCGTATTCCCAGAGTCTATGATATCTTCTAAAATAACAACAGTTCTACCAGTAAGATCTTGAGTTAATCCTATAAGACGCTGAATATCTTCTGTGGATTTCACACCTTCATAAGACGCGAGCTTGATAAAAGTAACTTCGCATGGCTTAGGGTATTTTTTCACAAAATCACTTACAAACATGAAGGAACCATTCAAAATACCAACAAATACAGGCATTTCGTCGCCTAGATCTGCGGCAATGGTATCTACCATTTTTTGTACGGCCTCATCTATTTCTTGCTCAGAGATAAACGGTTTGAAGTATAAATCGTGAAGCTTTACAACCATCTTATTATTTTAGAAATGCAAAGATAATCAAATGATTATCGAAAGCCCATTTTTGGTTTCTATTTTTAGACTTTTATAGCAGAATTAGCGTATTTTTGCCGTAAATTAAGTTAAATCTTTTAAAGATTTCCACAGTCGTGGAAAGGAAATATGAATTATTTTTCTTCAAACTTTAAACTCGGAATTCTTGGAGGCGGTCAGCTTGGTAAAATGATCTTGTATAACACACGGAAGTTTGACGTTTACACTTGTGTGATCGATCCGAGTAAAGATGCCCCTGCGCGGCTAGCCTGCGATGAATTTACCGTCGGTGATCTGTTAGATTATGATACCGTGGTGTCCTTCGGAAAACAGGTTGACGTCCTTACCATCGAGATTGAAAATGTAAATGTTGATGCCCTCGAAACTTTAGAGGATGAAGGCATAAAAGTATATCCTTCGGCGAAGACCTTAAGAACGATTCAGAATAAAGCACATCAGAAATTATTTTATCGCGATCATAACATTCCTACTGCTGAATTTTCACGCTTTGCGCATACTTCTGAAATAAACGATGCCGTAGATAATGGAGGTTTAAGCTATCCGTTTGTTTGGAAAAGTGCCCGATTCGGTTACGACGGGCAAGGCGTCAAAGTGGTAAGGCGTTATACAGACCTTGTGGATTTACCAAATGTAGAATGTATTGCCGAAGACCTCATTCCATTTAAAAATGAATTGGCCGTGATCGTTGCCCGAAATTCTAAAGGTCATTTAAAAACCTATCCTGTTGTTGAAATGGAATTTCATCCGGAAGCCAATCAGGTGGAATATGTAATATGCCCGGCCAGAATACCAGATGACATTGCTAAAAAAGCAGAGTTAGTAGCCTTAAAAACAGCTGCGGCCTTCGAACACGTGGGATTACTGGCGGTTGAAATGTTTCAGACTGAAGACGACGAAATCTTAGTAAACGAAGTTGCACCACGACCACATAATTCGGGGCACTATAGTATAGAAGCTAGCTTTACCTCTCAATTTGAACAGCACCTCAGATGTATTTTAGGTCTTCCACTAGGAAACACTGAAAGTAAAGTTGCCGGAGTCATGGTAAATTTGGTTGGTGCTGAAGATCACACAGGCAATGTAGTTTATAAAAATATTGAGGATATTATGGCGATGGATGGCGTAACACCACATATCTATGGTAAAAAGCAAACAAGACCATTCCGTAAAATGGGTCATGTTACCATCGTTGATAAAGACATTATGAAGGCTCGCGAAATAGCAGAGCAAGTAAAGCGAACAATTGAAGTAATCAGTGAATAATTATGAGTAAAGTAGGAGTCATTATGGGAAGTAAGAGCGATTTGCCAGTTATGCAAGACGCTATAGACATCTTAAAGGGATTTGATATTGAGGTTGAAGTTGATATAGTTTCGGCACATCGTACGCCCGATAAATTGTTCGATTATGGTAAAAATGCGCATACTCGTGGCATCAAAGTTATTGTTGCTGGCGCTGGTGGTGCGGCACACTTGCCTGGAATGGTAGCTTCACTTTCACCCTTACCAGTTATTGGCGTACCTGTAAAAAGTAGCAATTCAATAGATGGATGGGATTCTGTACTTTCTATCTTACAAATGCCAGGCGGTGTCCCTGTCGCAACTGTTGCACTCAATGGGGCTAAAAATGCTGGAATTCTCGCTGCACAGATCTTAGGTAGTGCAGACCAGTGCATTTTAGATAAGGTTATTGTTTACAAAGAAGGACTCAAGGCTAAAGTCATCGACTCGGCAAAAGACCTATAAAAAAAGCCCCAACATACGTCGAGGCTTACTTTGCTATTAACCAATCCTTCAGAACAAATTGATATTAGTTCAAAAAGATGATGCAAAAATAACTAAAACTTAACAAACAACAAGATGTTCTTCATCTTAAAATCAAGTTAAAATTCACATTATCAACATTATACGTAAGAAAATATAGACGATTCAAATTATGACAATTCTAAATAAATCCTTTCTAACTCCTTACAATACAGCACCTTTTTCTCAAATAAATAATGAAGATTTTTTACCTGCATTTAAAGCAGCTATCGAAAAAGCAAGAGCTGAAATTGATGCGATAACAAGTAATTCAGAATTACCAAATTTTGAAAACACTATAGAAGCCCTAGATTATTCAGGTGAAGAATTAGATCGAATTTCAAGTATTTTTTTCAATCTGAATTCAGCCGAAACTAATGATGAAATTCAGAAAATTGCCCAAGAAGTTTCTCCACTGCTATCAGAATTTAGTAATGATATTACCCTCAATGAGGATCTATTCAAACGTATAAAAACGGTTTACAATTCAAAACCTGACTTAGATCTTTCTACCGAGCAAGCGACTTTATTAGATAAAAAATATAAAAGCTTCTCTCGTAACGGTGCAAATTTACCAGAAGACAAAAAAGAACGACTACGCGCAATTGATAAAGAATTAAGTCAGTTGAAGCTAAAGTTTGGAGAACACATTTTAGCCGAAACCAACAAGTTTGAAATGCTCTTAACGGACGAGAATGATCTATCAGGATTACCTGATGGCGCCAAGGAAGCAGCAAAACAACTCGCTGAAAGTAAAGGCAAAGAAGGCTGGCTAATAACCTTGGATTACCCGAGTTATATTCCGTTTATGACCTATGCCGATAACAGACAACTCAGGGAGAAATTATCTAAAGCCTTTGGAAGTAAAGGTTTTAAAAATGACCATCTAGACAATCAGGATATTGTTTTAAAAATTGCCAATTTACGTTTTGAACGTGCTCAGCTTTTGGGATACGATACACATGCACATTTTGTGCTTGAAGAGCGTATGGCCGAGACACCAGATAAGGTGAATTCCTTTCTTCAAGATTTACTGGAGAAAGCGAAGCCAGCTGCTGAAAAAGAATTTAAAAATCTTGAAAGTTTTGCCAAGGAACTCGATGGTATTGAACAGATTCAGAAATGGGATTCAGCTTACTATTCAGAGAAACTCAAACAGAAATTATTCAGTTTAGATGATGAACAACTTAAGCCTTATTTTAAACTTGAAAATGTTATTGATGGTGCATTTACGGTAGCTGAAAAATTGTTCGGTCTTAAATTCGAAGAAATCAACACTATCGACAAATATCACGAGGACGTTTTAACTTATGAAGTGTTAGACGCCGATGGCCATTTAGTATCGATTTTTTATGCTGATTTTTTTCCACGTGCTGGTAAACGCAATGGCGCCTGGATGACGTCATTCAAGCCACAGATGATCAAAAATGGCGTGAATGAAAGACCTCATGTTTCAATTGTCTGTAACTTCACTAAACCAACAAAAAGTAAACCTTCTTTGCTAACCTTCAACGAAGTGACAACCTTGTTCCATGAATTCGGACATGCCCTTCACGGCATGCTGGCTAATACAACATATCCTAGTTTATCGGGGACTAATGTTTACTGGGATTTCGTTGAACTTCCAAGCCAAATTTTAGAGAATTGGTGCTACGAAGAAGAAACCTTAAAGTTATTTGCAACCCACTATAAGACCGGTGAAGTAATTCCTCTGGAATTGATAGAGAAGATCAAAGCCTCAGCAACGTTCCATGAAGGTATGCAAACTTTACGTCAATTGAGTTTTGGCATGCTCGATATGGCATGGCACGGTAGATCTCCCGTAAATATCACGTCGGTTAAAAAACATGAAACAGAAGCGTTCAGTGAAACACAATTATATCCAGAAGTTGCAGAAAATTGTATGAGTACTGCTTTTGCTCATATTTTTCAAGGAGGCTATTCTTCAGGGTATTACAGCTATAAATGGGCTGAAGTTTTAGATGCCGATGCCTTTGAGTATTTCAAGGAAGAAGGCATATTTAACAAAACAGTTGCTAACAAGTTTAAAGCTTATGTTCTCTCGCAAGGAGGTACAGAAAACCCAATGACGCTCTATAAAAAATTTAGAGGTCATGAACCAAAACCAGACGCCTTATTGAGAAGAGCCGGATTGATAAAATAAGTTTTACTATTCTTCGTAAATGTAGTTGAAGGTACCTTCGGTAACGTTTATGGTCGTATTAGCTGGATCAGAAAAATCTTGAGCTACAAATTCGAATGTACCCGTTACAATCTTGTTTTCGGTATCGACCGTAAGCACATTGACTTCTCCTGAAACAGTGCTTTCAAAGAAGTTATTGCTGTTATCGATCAAGTCAATATGCGTGGTATCACCTGCCCCATCCGTATCATTATCGACTTGGTATGTTGTACCTGCAATGATCTGATCTCTTTTTAGCCATAGGTCAATTTCAATAGCACCTAATAAACCGTTTCTCCCTTGCAAAAGGACAAAGTCCTCTATCGGATAACTCGTAAAAATATTAGTGTTAGAGAATTTATTATCACCAAAAGGATTATTTACCTCGTAGTATTCACCATTTAATCTAAAGGTCATGGCAAAATCGGGTGTGTTTTGTGGCGGATCGCTGTCATCAGAGCTACACGATAAAACCAATAAGAATCCAAAGATTAATAGTAAGGGCTTTTTCAGATAAGTTAGTTTCATATTGAATGGATAGTTAGGCTAACAAAAGTTTGGTTTATGTTTAATTGATTTAATTGCAAGTAATATTATACAAAAAATCCTACAATCAAAAATTTAAAGCATGAAATAATTACATCAAATGAAACCGGTACCGAATTGTCAATAGCGTAACATTTTTAAAGTAGTACTTGAATTTTCTGCTAAAATCTTTACGAGGTAAACTCCTGTATTTCGCAATTGAAAATCAAAGGTAGTTTGCGATGTGATGTTAAGCGTTTTATTAAAAACACGTTTTCCAAGCAAATCATAAACAGAAACTTCATATTGTGCCGGACTGTTGAATGTTATTGTACCATTACCAACACTGACGTTATTGGAAATTTTAAAAGAATCAACCGATAATACAGCCGAACCAAAACCATAGGCACTACCCTGTAAATCTGCTGATTGCCTAGATTGGTCTGAATTTGTAATAAGAAAATACCAATCAAATACCTCAGTTCCATTCGGAATAGTCGTCGTATTTAAATTAGGCTCCTCGAGGTAGGTTCTTGTCGCCGGGTTGAAAGTTGCTACATAATACCCCAAACCAGAATCGAAAGTTAATGGAATCATAGTAGAAACGTCCGAGAAATCATCATGATAATCCCATGTCATTGGGTCAGCATCGGTCTGTAATCCAGTATACAGATAAAGATTAGGATCACTCAGCGGATCAAAAACAGAGTAATCTCCGAATTCGCCATACTTAAAAGTAAGTGTCCCTGAATTGATGTCACAAGGATTGGGCACAAGCTCTATTTGAGCCTGAGATATCCCACATACAAGTAATAAGAGACATAGTAGTTTTGTTTTCATTTGGGTACTATTTTAATCCAATATAGCAAATTTTAGCAAAATATAAACTTTCAATAATTATTGAAAGTTTAAAAATATTTGTATATTTGTGATATGGAATATGTAGAAGCAAAAGAAAAGTTTATAAGTACCTGGGGAAGTTTAGGCACACTTTGGGGCATAAATAAGGCAATGGCTCAAATACAAGCCCTTCTATTTATTTCTACAAAACCATTGTCTATGGAAGACATCATGGAGGAGCTAAAAATTTCACGAGGCAATACAAGCATGAACCTCAGACAACTTATTGATTGGGGAATCGTAACCAAAGTTTTAGTTTCTGGAGAGCGCAAGGAGTTTTTCACCACGGAAAAAGATGTCCAAGAATTAGCACGAACAATAGCAAAAGAACGCAGCCGAAGAGAAATAAAACCTGTTATTAAAGTCTTGGAAGAAGTGTCCTCTATTAAAGATGACGGCACAGAAAAAACAAAAGAATTAATCAAGCAAACAAAGGCACTACGCGAACTTACGGACGATCTTGATGCTTTAATGAACAAACTTGTTAATCAAAAACAAAACTGGCTGACAAAATCAGTAATAAAGCTAATGAAGTAAAATATATTTTTTTAAATCTAATTTTCAATATTTTTTGAAAGTTTAAAAACTATAAAATTATGATGAATACACTTCAAAACAATGCAGGAACTATTAGATTTTCTTTGATTAAAACCTTGTGGTTATACCTCATGCTATTGTCATTAGTATTTATTGATTTTTCAATGATTACTTCTACGGATATTATTCTTAATGTTTCGCTATTGTTTTTAACGGTCGGAATTGGTCATTCTGTTGGATTGCATCGCGGCATTATTCATAAGTCATATAAAACTTCGAAAGTATTCAGAATAATTTCATTGTATTTATTCGTACTTACAGGTCTTGGTAATCCTTTAAATTGGTTAAAGCAGCACTATTTTCGGGACTATTGGCAAAATAGAAAAGACTGTCCAAGATATTTTCAATATAAACACTCCTTATCAACAGACTATATTTGGAATCTTCATTTAACCTTCATCCCAAAAGATATTACTCTGTATAATATTCCAAAGAAAGATCTTAATGACAAAACACTAAAGTGGTTAGGCAATACATGGATAATACATTATGCAGCATTTATGGTAATAATATATGTTCTACTAGGTCTTAATAGTATGCTGATTGCTACAACTTTTAGAACCTCAATCATAATTCTTGGACACTGGTACATCGGTTATGCTTCACATAAATACGGTTATGCCAGACATGAAATAAAAAACGCTGATGAAAGTGGTTATAATGATATCTTTCTTGGATTAATTTCCTTTGGTGAAGGATTCCACAACAACCATCATTCCTATCCAACTTCAGCAAAATTCTCATCAAAATGGTATGAAGTTGATTTCGGATGGATGTTAGTTTGGATTTTACAAAAACTTAAAATAATCTGGGATGTAAATACCCAAGAGGATAATTTAAAATCTAGTGCAATTCCGCACAACCATATTGTATGGAAACTTCCTAAACTTTAATATCATGAAAACACAAGCCATACCCTATACCCGCCATCAAGAGCAAAACCGAATCGATATGGTAGACTTCTATAACGAAGCTACCGAAGATTATGAGTTTTGGAGTAAGGATTTTAATATGCATTTTGGCTATTTCATTCCTTTTAAGACCAATCCATTTAAGCGCGATTCCATGCTGAATCAAATGAATCATCAAGTCATAAAACGACTTAGAATTGGAAATACCAAAAACCGACTTGTCGATCTAGGATGTGGTATGGGCGGAACCATGCGTTACGCCCTCAAACATTTCAAAAATGTACTGGCCTATGGCGTTACCTTATCTGACTTTCAAGTTCAAAAGGGTAATGAATTTCTTAAAGGTCTCAATGGAATCATTCTGAAAGAAAATTATAATCAAACTTCTTTTCAATCTAATTCTTTTAATTCTGCCGTGGCCATAGAAAGTTTTTGTCACTCGGGCCACAACTACAATTCGCTCAAGGAGATGCACCGAATTTTAAAACCTGGTGGCCGCTTCGTGATCGCCGATGCCTTTTTAAAGAAAGACAGGTCGCAGCTTTGCAAAGGAGGAAAATACGCTTACGATAACCTCTGTAGCCACTGGAATTTAGAAAAACTCGAAACGCATCACTATATAAAAGAGCAACTGGAAGCGCTCGGTTTTGAAGACATCAAAGTTGAAGACATATCATTTAGGGTGGCACCTTCAGTTCTTCATGTGCCCTTTGCGATCATTGGATTTATTTTGAAAAAACTGCTGAATTTCAACAAAATTAAGGGTGAAAGTACACACAACCTGAAAGGCTCATTTTACGCATTACTTTCAGGTTTGCATATGAAAAGTTTTGGATACTACATCATTAGCGCTACCAAAAAGCAGTAAATGATCTTGAGCTATTTTAGAAGTAAATATTTTATCCTATTTTTGGTCAAGCAATGAGAATCATAAATGGCTGACCATAAAATAAACCCAAATAACTGGATAAACTTGTATTCAGACTACCTATTTAACTACACGATTTCGAGAGTTAGCGATAGGGAAATGGCACAAGATTTAGTTTCGGAAACATTTTTGGCCGGACTCAAATCCATGGCGAATTTTAAGGGTGAAGCCAGTGAGCGTACATGGTTGATTTCAATATTAAAGCGAAAAATAATTGATTATTATCGCAAGATCAATTCAAACAAAGGCAAGGCCGAAGTACGAATGAACTATAATAGCGACAGTGAAGCTGAAGGAGATTGGTTAGAAGAACGCGTTGCAGATCCGTTTGATAAAACGGCTGAAGATAAATTAGAAAACTCAGAATTAGGTGATGCCATATACGATTGCATGGCTAAACTACCTGAAAAGCAAGCTGAAGTTTTTAAAATGAAAACCATTCTAGGTTACGATACTGAAACAATTTGTAATGAATTAGGAATTACTGCGTCTAACCTTTGGGTTATTATCCATAGAGCCCGAACCGCATTAGCGGAATGCATGGAAAAAAATTGGTTTTAATACAATGAAGAAAAGTTTTTTATTTATAAGCTGTGAAGAAGCTCAACATATATGCGACAAAAGGCAATATGGTGAAGCAACTGGTTGGGAGCGTGTTAAACTAGGCATAAGACTCTCTTGGTGTCGTATAACTAAGGCTTATTCAAGTAGAAATAATAAGTTAACGGATGCTATTAATAAGGCCGAAGTTGATTGCTTAAATAATAATGAGCGCGATAAACTCAAACAAGAATTCGAAAAAGAATTAGCCAAGCATCAGTAAAAGTCCTAGCCAAAAAATAGGCACACCTTCAACCCACAAAGCACTATAATACTTGGATTGATCTTTATTTGAAAAGATCAGTAGTAAGAAGGTTATTATCAACATAATCAAGGTTGAAATGATGGCGTTGCTACTTAATTCGTCTTTGAAAAATTCAAGTAGAAAATACACAACAAGCAAAATCACTCCAATAAACTTGGTGTTTTTAGCTCCAATTTTCTGAGGTATAGTAGCTAGCTTAATACTGTCAAAATTTAGATCTCTGATCTCAAAGGGTAAAGTGAGAACAATCACAAGTATAAATCGCTGAACTGCGGCAATTATGATGTCTGTACTAATATGAACTCCCTGGTCGATAAGCGGTAAAAATACAGTGGTAAATACCCAAACTAAGGCAATTACATAGATCTTCAAGCCACCAATCTGTCTTAAGTTCTTCTGCTCATTTTTGTAATATTCTAAAGGAAATAAAGGTATAGCATATAAAAAAGTTATAAGCCCAAAAAGCACTAAATACAAAAGAGATTTTAACTGCAAATGAAGGGCGAAATAACACATTGCAAGGAAGGCAAAAAATGAAAATAACTGTATCGTTTTAAGCCATCCGGCTAATCGCCTATGATGAAATCGGGCTACACCAAAATATTTTATAAAATTATATCCAGTAATTGTCGCGAAAAAGACAAAGTAAAGGACAGTTTTGTCTAAGCTTACATCAAACTGAAGAATAGTGACCCAAGTGAGTGCACACACGGCTAGAGCGACGTGAATACTACTGTTGATATAAAAATTGAGTAACTGCTTAAGAATTGTCATTAAACAAAAATAATCATTGTGTTAATAAACCTAATTTTCAGTTAAAAACTTTAATATTCATTAACTAAAAACTATGGCTATTTCCGTATTTTTGCATATCAAAAAAAATAGCTGAATTTAGAATGGATACGACCTCTTTTGCACTTAGACACATCGGACCGAATTTAGACGAACAAAAAGCCATGCTAAACACTATTGGTGTTACTAGTATTGAGCAATTGGTTTCTGAAACTATTCCGGCAGGAATCCGTCTTAACAAGGAACTTGATTTAGATGCTCCTATGAGTGAGCAAGACTATTTAAGTCATATTTACAAGCTTTCGCAACTCAACAAGGTTTATAAATCATACATAGGGTTGGGATATCATCCTTCAAATTTACCAGCTGTTATTCAACGAAATATTTTAGAAAACCCAGGCTGGTATACAGCCTACACACCATATCAGGCAGAGATCGCTCAAGGTCGTTTAGAAGCTTTATTGAATTTCCAAACCATGATTATTGACCTCACCGGAATGGAAATTGCAAACGCTTCACTTTTAGATGAAAGTACAGCAGCAGCCGAGGCCATGAGTCTTTTATTTGCTGTTAGAGAACGAGCGCAAAAGAAAGCTGGTATCAATAAATTTTTTGTCTCAGACTTAGTTCTACCTCAAACAATTGCACTACTCGTAACTCGAGCTACACCTATTGGTATTGAACTCGTTATTGGTGATGAATCGGCATTCGAACATAACGAGGAATTCTTCGGGGCGTTACTACAATACCCAGGGAAGAACGGCCAGATCACAGACATTAAATCGTTTATTGAAAAAGCAAACGCTTCTAACATAAAAGTAGCCGTAGCCGCAGATATTTTAAGTCTTATTAAATTAGAAGCACCAGGAAAGTTTGGTGCTGATGTTGTAGTTGGCACCACACAACGCTTCGGAATTCCGATGGGTTATGGTGGTCCGCATGCAGCCTATTTTGCTACAAAAGAAGCTTACAAGCGCGACGTTCCTGGTAGAATTATTGGTGTTACAAAAGATGCGAACGGTCATAGAGCCTTACGTATGGCATTACAGACCAGAGAGCAACATATAAAACGCGACAAGGCTACATCTAATATCTGTACGGCACAAGTATTACTAGCCGTAATGGCTGGAATGTACGCTGTTTATCACGGACCAAAGGGCTTGACGTTTATTGCTAACAAGGTGAAAAACACAACGTCGACACTTTCTAAAGCCTTAGAATCACTCGGTTTAGACCAGGTAAATTCGCATTATTTTGATACCATCCAGATCAAAGCCGATGCTGCTAAAGTTAAAAACGAAGCTGAGAAAAAAGAAGTGAATTTCTTTTATCCAGATGAAAATACAGTGACCATTTCCATTAACGAAACAACTTCAATTTCAGACATCAATGAAATCGTTTCCATTTTTGAAACTGTTACTGGGAATTCAACTGAAGCTGTAGTTTCAATTTCTGAATTAGATACTATTCCAGCGGAATTAAAACGCCAAACTGACTTTTTAACTTATGATGTTTTTAATTCTTATCATTCTGAAACAGAATTAATGCGTTATATCAAAAGACTAGAGCGTAAAGATTTAGCCTTGAATCATTCAATGATATCTCTAGGTTCCTGTACCATGAAACTCAACGCCGCTTCCGAAATGCTACCATTAAGTTGGAGCAGTTGGGGAAATATACATCCGTTTGTTCCTGAAGAGCAAGCAGCAGGCTATCATTTTGTTTTGAAAACTTTAGAAGATCAACTGACGGAAGTTACCGGTTTTGCTGCAACATCTTTACAGCCAAATTCTGGTGCACAAGGTGAATTTGCTGGACTGATGGTAATTAGAGCTTATCATGAAGCAAGAGGTGATCATCACAGAAATATATGCTTAATTCCTTCATCTGCGCATGGAACAAATCCTGCAAGTGCGGTAATGGCCGGAATGAAAGTAGTAGTGACCAAGGCGTCTGAGGATGGAAATATTGATGTGGATGACCTAAGAGAAAAAGCAGAATTACATAAAGATAACCTTGCAGCTTTAATGGTAACATATCCATCTACGCATGGTGTTTATGAGTCGGCCATCAAAGAGATCACTCAGATCATTCATGATAATGGTGGACAAGTTTATATGGACGGAGCTAACATGAATGCACAGGTAGGGCTTACAAACCCTGGAAATATTGGTGCTGATGTGTGTCACCTCAACCTGCATAAAACCTTTGCGATACCTCATGGTGGTGGCGGCCCTGGTGTTGGTCCAATTTGTGTTGCTGAACAATTGGTACCATTTTTACCTGGGAATCCAATAATTTCTACTGGTGGTGATCAAGCGATTTCAGCAATTTCCGCAGCACCATTTGGTTCTTCATTAGCATGTATTATTTCTTATGGATACATTAAGATGTTAGGCGCAAGTGGATTGAGACAAGCTACCGAAGTTGCTATCTTAAACGCAAACTATATCAAAGAGCGTTTAGAAGGCTATTATGATACTTTATATACTGGTGAAAACGGCAGAGCTGCACACGAAATGATCATTGACTGTCGTGATTTTAAATTAAAAGGCATTGAAGTTACAGATATTGCAAAACGTTTGATCGATTATGGATTCCATGCACCAACCGTTTCATTCCCTGTTGCAGGCACCATGATGATAGAACCAACGGAAAGTGAAAGCAAAGCTGAAATGGACCGTTTTTGTGATGCAATGATCTCAATTAGAGAGGAGATTAACAGAGCTTCAAAAGAAGAACCTAATAACGTTCTTAAAAATGCACCTCATACCATGGCAATGCTGACATCAGATGAATGGTTATTACCATACACAAGACAAGAGGCTGCATTTCCATTAGACTATGTAAAAGACAACAAGTTTTGGCCAAGTGTTAGACGTGTTGATGACGCCTACGGCGATAGAAACTTAATATGCAGTTGTGCACCTATTGAGGATTATATTGAAGCCTAAATGAACGGTTGAACATCGTAAAACATCTTCATCTATTCTTTTCATTTCATCAAATATGGTTACCTTGCCCACTTGTGTACAGAAATAAAAAATAAAGTCGCATATGAGCATTAAAATCACAGGTACAGGTAGCTATATTCCAAAGAGTATTGAAAGGAATGAGGATTTTCATCAACATACTTTTTTAAATTCAGACGGATCATCGATAGACTACCCAAATGAGGTTATTGTAGAAAAGTTTAAGGCTATTACCGGGATTGTTGAACGTCGCTATGCGGACGATCAATTAGTCTCATCAGATATTGGATTTTTGGCTGCTCAAAAAGCAATAGATGATGCTAATGTAGATCCTGAAGAGATCGACTATATTATTTGTGCTCACAATTTTGGAGATGTAAAAGCAAATACCATCCAAAGTGATATTTTACCTTGTTTAGCTTCGCGAATAAAGCACCGCCTAAGAATTAAAAATCCAAAATGTGTTGCTTACGATATTCTTTTTGGTTGTCCTGGATGGGTTGAAGGTGTTATTCAAGCACAGGCATTTATTAAAGCAGGCATAGCCAAACGCTGTTTAGTTATTGGTACAGAAACCTTGTCTCGTGTGGTTGATAAGCACGACCGCGACTCTATGATCTATTCTGATGGCGCAGGTGCAAGTATTGTTGAAGCAATTGATAATGACGAGTCAGGTATCTTGGCCCACGAATCTGCTTCTTTTACTTATGACGAAGCTTATTATTTGTTCTTCGGAAATTCGAATAATAAAGAATTATGTCCAGACACACGTTATATAAAAATGCACGGTCGAAAGATCTATGAATTTGCGCTGACCAACGTCGCTCAGGCGATGAAAGACTGTCTGGATAAAAGTGGTGTGGATATTTCAGAAGTGAAAAAAGTATTGATCCATCAGGCTAATGAAAAAATGGATGAGGCCATAATAAAACGTTTTTATCGATTATTCAAAGCTAAAGCGCCAGAAGATATCATGCCAATGAGCATTCATAAACTGGGTAATAGTTCTGTGGCTACGGTTCCGACGCTTTTCGATCTCATCAGAAACAACAAACTCGAAAAACACCAGATCAATAAAGGCGATATCATCATATTTGCTAGTGTAGGTGCGGGTATGCATATCAATGCTATAGTTTACAGATATTAATTGTGAACTCGTATGTACGAGAAAACCTTTCCAAATAAAAGATTCAGGCTTACCCTTGAATTTCTAAAAAAACATGTATCAACATCTGAGTCCATTTTAGATTTAGGAGTAACAAATCCTTTCTCTGAAATCATGACAGCTGAAGGCTACCAAGTTGAAAACACCAAAGGTGAAGACCTTGATGAAGACCGAACCACTATCGAAAATTCTAGTGCTGACGTTGTAACGGCCTTTGAAATTTTTGAGCATCTTTTATCCCCTTATGAAGTTTTAAAATCTATTAAGGCCAATAAGTTGGTAATCAGTGTACCCTTAAGATTATGGTTTGCCCCAGCCTATAGAAGCGCTACTGATAAATGGGATAGACATTATCACGAATTTGAAGACTGGCAACTCGATTGGTTATTAGAAAAAACTGGCTGGACGATCAAGGACTCTGCTAAATGGACCAATCCTGTGAAGAAATTAGGCATCAGACCTATTTTAAGACAATTTACCGATCGCTATTATATTGTTTATGCTGAAAGAGTTTAACTTTGATGAAATTTCATATCAATTTTGAACTTCTACATCATCATTCCTGCGCATAACGAAGCTGAATATATCGGTAAAACTATACGCTCTTTGACCGAGCAGACATTTTTGCCCAAAAAGCTTGTTGTTGTAAATGATAATTCAACCGACAATACGCAAACCATTGTCGAAGAATTTGCGGAAAGCCATCCTTGGATATCCCTTATTAATAACAATAGTTCTGATGCGCATTTACCGGGTTCTAAAATTGTAAAAGCTTTCAATAAAGGACTGGAGATCTTAGATCAAGATTTTGACATCATATGTAAATTTGACGCCGATCTTATTTTCCCGAATAACTATTTAGAAAAGATTGCTGATCATTTCAAGTCTAATTCAAAATTAGGCATGGCAGCAGGTTTCTGTTATATTGAAAAAAACGGCAACTGGATTTTAGAAAACTTAACTCGAAAGGATCATATTCGTGGTGCATTGAAAGCCTATAAAAAAGAATGCTTTGAACAAATTGGGCAAATTAAACCATCGATGGGATGGGATACGGTTGATGAATTATTAGCCAAATTTCACGGTTGGGAGATCTTAACCGACGAGACCTTGCATGTGAAGCATCTTAAACCTACCGGCCAATCTTATAACAAAGCCTCTAAGTATTTACAAGGTGAAGCCATGTATAAAATGCGTTATGGGTTTTGGATCACTTTATTATCGGCCTTAAAATTGGCCTATAAAAAGCGTAGTTTTCGCTTATTTAAAGATTACATAAATGGCTACTTTAAGTCAAAATCTAAGGGTGTTGATTTCTTGGTTTCGGAGGTCGAAGGTAAATTTATTAGGCAGCTACGTTGGAAGGGTATTTTTAATAAGAAATAAAACGACTCAGTCTAATTCTTTAAGCAAGTTTGATGCATTTTCAAAATTGAAAAGCTTTTCGTCTTTGATCTTATGTAATAGATTTCTAGCATCGTCTACCTTATCTTGTTTGAGATACAATAGTGCTTTATACCAATAGCCTTTTTCAGCATCGATTAAATCGCTATTAATTAACGTATTGAACGTTATTTCTGCTTCAGAATATCTTTTGAGTTGTATTTGAGATATACCTTGATAAATCAGAACATTGCCCTTTGCTTCTGCAGAATTTAATTCTGATTCAAAAATTATCAAAGCCTCTTCATATTTTTCATCTTGAAATAGTTTTTGCGCTTCAGATAATTTGTTTTCGGTGTCATTTCTCGAAACGAAAGAAGGCAAACCATCTAGGTTCACATAATCATTATAAAGCGCTTCGGAAGTAATATTCTGATTGAAAAAGAACTGAAAACCTAAAAAGATAACAATCGAAGCAGCGGCTAAATAATAGAATAATCTACGCGTGCTATTTGAAGGTTTACCATTATCGTTCTGGCTGGCGTTAGTCGCGATTAGTGTTTTTTTTAAGCTTTGTATATCGTCTGAAGCGAGAATCTTTTTGTAACTATCTACGTGTTCGTTATTTGAATCAATAAAGCTCCAATTCTGCTCATCAAGCGTCTCAAAGAGTTGTTTCTCGATCGTAAATTGCGTCTTAAAATCGGCGTCAACTTCTAATCGTTCTGTGAACAAACTTCTTTCGGCTTCAGATAATTGGTCTCTGAGAAATTTTTCAATTAATATGTCATCCTCAATATTCATAAACTCTTGAGTTCGTTATAGCGAACATCACTTTTCACTAGATCCTTTAATTTATTTTTACACTTAAATACTCGTTGCCTTGCAACTGTTTCAGAATTATAATTAAACTGTTCAACCATTATTGCATAAGATACCTTAGCAAAAAATAATTTCAGAATGGCTTTACAGTTTTCAGAAATTAATTCCAGGGCTTCAGTGAATAATTCCCATCGTTTTTGTTCTAAAACTGATACAGCAATATCGTCATCTTCACTATTCAGTTCAATAACAGCATCATTTGTTACCTTTAATTTCGACTTATTTAATTCGCGACGCCATAAATTTTTACAAACTGTAAACAAATACGCCTCAAAACTTGATTTAATTTCGAACTTTTCTTTCTTATATCTTACGGCGAGTTGTAATAATGCCTTTTGAAATATATCTTCAGCATCCTCTCTTCTACCCTTATTATTTGAAACAAAGCGTATTACATTTCGGAATGATTTTTGATAAATATCTTTAACAACTGACTCATTATTTGTAACCAACCCTTCTAAATAATACCTCGGTTCATTCATGTTAGTTAAAATTAAAAGAAAATTAATTTTAGTGGGTAACAAATATATATTTTTATGAACACAAGGGTAAAACAATATTTATTATGAAAACAAAACAATTAAAATTTCTAAGTCTATTGACGCTAATTTTAGCCTTTAGTTGTTCTGTAGATGAACTCCAAAATGATGCCAATCTCGATGCTGAGGTTGTATCAGAAAAAAAAGTCTCAGATGATGAGGCCAGTAAATCGGATTTCAACACGCAGCAAAGAAATAGCAACCAACAGCCCGCTAACAACACTCAAAATTCTGAAACGCCATTACCAGGTGGAGACACCGAAGTCTACTTTTTATATTTAGATATGGAAATTGTAGAAGATCGTTATAATGATGATCCTAACAATCCTCCTTATACGGGACCATTTAACATTCACTATCGAAACTTAATGGCAACCCACTTTTCTATTTATCTAATTACAGAAAGTACAACTTGTGAGAATATTGAACGTTGGATAGTAGATTTAGAAGAATACAATGCTTATAGAGTTTCTATAGGGCTATCACCAGTTGATAACGACCCTGGTGGTGACAACAACACAGATGGAACCAATACAAGTTCTGGCACGAACAATACAACGGTGGCAGACACTAATGGAAAAAAGAATAAAAACGTACCACCTCCTCCTCCACCAGATCCAGACGAACCACATCTTACTATAAGCTACGGCCAATGCTTCAACTAAATAAATTAAAAAGCGGATAATAATAATTATTCGCTTTTTTTTAATTTCGCTTATGCGAAAACCATGTCGACTCTTTACCTATCTATTTTTTTTATTAGTTCCTCTATTAGTTAGTTCACAATCCATTAAAGAAATTCTCACCAATGATGAAATGTCGGTTGAGCAAAAGGAAATACAAGCTTCGGAGATATTAAATTCTTATAAGTCTAACAAAAATTTCGATTCTTTATTTCATAATAACTATGAGGTCATTAAGTGGTATAGAAAAATAGACAGCCTAGACAAAGCCATAGCGCTAAATAAGGAGAATTTAGAGTTAATGATTTCTTCGGATTACAACGACCCAACGTTTATCCGTAAAAATATATTTAGCTTAGGCTTTTATCAGAATAAAAATGGCAATAATATTGATGCGCTAGAGACATTTTCAAGACTATTAAATTATGAAGAGCCCGATAGCTATGCGATTTCTGCAACCTTCAAAATGGCAGAGATCTACTTTGTTGAGCGCGATCATTATAAAGCGCTAGAATATTACAAGCTCTGCAAGTCCATCTCAGAAAGTCTTAATGATGATTTCAATATTATCCGAGCAACCATCGGAATTGGACAAACCAGCACCAGAATTAACACTACTAAATCATTAAAAAATGGTATTGATATAACCACCAAAACTATAGCGCGTATTGAATCTAACGAGTTAGCTTGTGCCCCTGACTGGCGATTTAAAATTTACAAACTTCTCGGTAATCTTCATTCAGATCGTACTGATTACAATTTTGAACTTGCCGAAAAACATCTCTTAAAAGCCTTAGAAATTGCCGAAACCATAGACAACCCTTACGAATTGGTCAACATCTATAATGATCTCGGTTTCACCTATCTGATGGAGAAAGACGAACGTGCCGAAAGTTATTTAATGAAGGCCTTAGATATTGGTCCGTATGGCATTATGTACACCATCGTTACCCGAAATTTAGCCAATCACCATTTGAATGCAGAAAACTTTGATCAGGCTTTACAGTATGCACAATTATCTTTGAGTGATGTTACAAATACTGAATTGCCTGAAATTACTGCATTACCAACTAAGGATGTTTTAAAAAATGTAAATGAAAAGTTACACGTTGTGTCTACCTTAGACACTAAAGTTGATATTTGGATTGAATTAGCGCATAGCAGCCAACAAAAAAAGGACTATTATTTTGAGCAAGCCTTAAAAACTATTGAACTCGCGGATGATTTGATAGACCTTGCTCGAATTGAAAATATTGATCTTAAGTCTAAACTATTCTGGCGAAAAACGGCAACCGATCTTTATATAAAAGCCACAGAAGTTTGTTACGATCTTAAAAAGCCTGAAGCTGCTTTCTATTATATTGAAAAAAATAAAGCGCTTGTTTTACTTGAAGATATAGCCATAAAAACCTTGAGAAATAATTCGGAAGCCTCCAAAGATCTTATTGAACAAGAGCAATTACTTCGGGATAAAATTTCGGCATTAGAAAAACAGAAAAACAACACAAATTCTGACGAGCTTCAGCGTGATTTATTATTAGCCAAAGCCGATTACGACGCTTTTATTAATTCGTTGAGCACAGATAATCAGATATATTTTAAAACCCATCAGCCGGCCAAGGTATTGGCGCTCGACGTTTTTCAAAGTCAATATTTAAATGATAAAACAGCATACTTAGAGTATATATTAGACGATAAAGATGGTTACGGATTATTAATTACTAAAACCAGTCGTACACTTTTTAAGATCGAAGCTGCAGATTCACTTAAATCTATGGCTATTACTTACCGTAGTTTAATCGACAAGCCATTTAAAACGAAGACCGATATTGAACGTTTCACGCGCATTTCGCATAAAATGTATAATGCTTTAATTCCTTCAGAAATTAGAGACATTATAAAAGATAAAACACTCACGATAATACCAGATTATTATTTACAAAATATACCTTTTGAACCTTTGTGTACGCAGCAAAAAGACCTTAGCTATTTAATCTATGATCATCAGGTTAATTATGCATACAGCCTTTCGTTCTTAGCTGAGAATAACAAAATCGAAAGAAAAAATAACAATCCAATTGTTGCCTTCGCGCCAATTGAGTTTGAGTCATTAGAACCCTTACCATATACGGAATATGAAATTTCTGTGATTGATTCAATTTTTAATGCTGAAACCTATTCAAACGAAAAAGCCACTAAGGCAAATTTCTTCAAACACACTAACGATTACCAGATCATACATATAGCTTCACATGCAAATGCCTCTGACAGTATAAGTCCGAAAATTTCGTTTTATGATGATGTCGCCACTTTGAATGAGCTTTATAATTTTAATAATTCAGCTGAGTTAGTGGTTTTAAGTGCCTGTAACACCTCTTTAGGGGAATTATATAAAGGTGAAGGTGTAATGAGTTTATCGCGAGGATTTTTTAATGCTGGTTCTAAAAGCGTGATGCCCACCTTGTGGGAAGTTAACGATCGAACTACCTTAAATTTAGTGGAGTCCTTTTATTCAAACTTAAAAAATGGCCAAGACAAATCGTTGGCGCTTCATAATGCAAAATTGAATTATCTCGAATCAAATTCATTAAGCGATGCGTCTCCATATTACTGGGCTTCATTTGTGCTCATTGGAGATTCTGGTGAAATAAATTTAGTTGAGAAAACACCCCTTTATATATGGGGCATTCTTATCATTTTTTGTGTTCTAATTTTCATCCTTCTGAAAAAAAATAAAAAATTAGGGTAACAAATCTTTGTCTTTTGAACAGTAAAGTAAATAATAAAACGATTTACTGTGAAAGACCCTTTTTGTTATCTGGTTGAATTACTCTTAAAAAAGAACGATCTCTTAATAGATTTTGAAGAATTGACTTTTCAGATTAAAAGTCATCCTTCATTTCCAAGCCTTCATGCTATCACAGGTGTACTCGATCATTTTAATATCGAAAACCTAGCACTAGATATTCCGATTAACGCTTCAACCTTAAAGCAACTTCCTGAGACGTTTCTGGCTCAAGTTGAAATTGATGGTAAAAAGAAATTTGCAACTGTAACGAAATCAAAACAGCAATACAAGCTTCATTTTGGCATTAAGGACAAAACAACTGTCGATGAAAATTACTTTTTAGAATGTTTTACGGGTGTTGTCTTAATTGTAGATAAGACTGAAGATTTTTCAATTATCAATAAAACCAATACTGTTAAGAACATTGTTAAAGGTTTGTCTGTTGTTGCGCTGTTGACTGTAACTGCGATTCTGATTTTTGGAAACTTAGCCGTATCTGATTATTTATTTGTAACAACTTCAATACTCGGTATCTATCTGTCGTCTATTATTATTAGGCAAGAACAGGGCGAATCTACCAAAATCGGTAATGCTTTCTGTTCGGGAGATGACGAGAGGAAAGATTGTAACGCGGTTCTTAACTCAAACGCAGCTACACTTGTGGAAGGTTTAAAATTAAGTGACTTAAGCCTCATATTTTTTGCAGGATTAACGCTGGCGTCTTTAATTTTAGTAAGCTCAAATTCTGAAATCTACTCTGTAAAATTATTGAGTGTTCTTGGATTTCCTGTGACTATATTTTCAATTTACTATCAATTCATAAAAATTAAGAAATGGTGCTTTCTATGCTTAGGAATCGTTGGAATTCTTTGGACTCAAGCTGCACTATTTGCTTATAGTTCTAATGCAGAATTCAACGTAAACCACATCTTAATAGCCCTATTCTCATTTTCCATTACGGCATTAACTTGGTTAGTATTTTCAAAAATCTATAGGGAGAAGGAAGAACTCAATCAAATAAAGATCAAATACTTTAAGTTTAAGAGAAATTTTGGGCTCTTCAATGATCAATTATTAAAATCCCCAACACTACCAACGCAGATCCCAGGCATAAATGAAATTGTCTATGGAAACCCAACGAGTCAATTTCACTTAATACTAATAACCAATCCTTTATGTGGGTATTGCAAAACAACTCACCAAATTTTAAATCAGGCGCTAAAGCAATTTAATAACGAATTGAAGATCACTATAAGATTTAATATTCAATCTGTAGACTATAATAATTCAGCAGTAAAAATTGCATTGCGACTTCTAGAAATATATCATACCTACTCACCCGAAGCCTGCAGAGAAGCATTAGACGACATCTACGGAAACCACACTATAAAAGACTGGTTTAATAAATGGAATGAGGCCGATAGTCCTGAAAATTACAAACATATTTTGCAAAACGAAGCGCAATGGTGTCAGCAAAACAACATCAACTTCACACCAGAAATATTGGTCAATGGCCATTCCTATCCTAAAATGTATGAACGAAAAGATCTCATGCATTTTATGGAAGAACTACTAGAGGATCATAAAAATCAACACTGGCAAATACCTCTGGCAAAAGTTTAAATAACACTTAAGAACATAAACCATTTCAGTTATAAATGAATTCTACTAGCATTCACTTATAGACACTTTATGTCAAACATGAACCAATACACTTGAAAACAAAGTTTCCTACATATCGACAAACAGAAGCTAAAGATTGTGGCCCTACCTGTATAAAAATAATTGCTAAGCATTATGGCAAGACAATTAATACTCAGGAATTGAGAGAACTCAGTGAGACCACACGATTAGGTAGCAATTTAATGTGCTTAAGCGATGCTGCAGAGTCTATTGGATTTAGATCATTAGGCATAAAACTTTCATATAAAAAACTTAAGGAAGCGCCTTTACCGTGCATTCTCCACTGGAACAATGAGCATTATGTTGTAGCCTACAAAATTAAGAACGACACCGTTTATATTTCAGATCCTGCACATGGACTTTTAACCTACAAGAAAGATGAATTCATTAGGTCATGGATAGGTTCTAATGCAGATGAAAATACACAAGATGGAATTGCACTTTTGTTAGAACCAACACCTAAATTCTATCAAAACGAATTTGAAAATAATGAAACGTTTGGATTTAGTTTTATCCTGAAATATCTGATTAAATACAAACGATTTATTCTTCAATTGATCATCGGATTAATTGCTGGAAGTCTATTACAACTCATCTTACCTTTTCTAACTCAAAGTATAGTAGATATTGGTATTCAGAATCAGGACTTAAACTTTGTTTACCTCATCCTATTTGCCCAACTCGCCTTATTTATTGGGAAAGCCTCGTTAGAAATTATTCGAAGTTGGATTCTTTTACACCTTAGCACACGCATCAATATTTCACTCATATCAGACTTTTTTATAAAACTGATGAACTTACCTATATCCTACTTCGATGTGCGTATGACGGGTGATCTGATGCAGCGAATTAATGATCATAAACGTATTGAACAAATTTTAACCACATCGTCCTTAACCATAATTTTTTCATTGTTCAACTTCATAATTTTCAGCTGCGTCCTAGTGTACTATAGCGCACAAATTTTCGGTGTGTTTTTGTTAGGCAGCGTAATTTATGTCGTGTGGGTAATATTCTTTTTCAAAAAACGAAAAGAACTTGATTACAAGCGCTTCTCGCAGGTTAGTGATGAGCAAAGTAAGGTTATAGAACTCATCAACGGCATGCAAGAAATTAAACTTCACAACGCCGAGCGTCGTATGCGATGGAACTGGGAATATGTTCAAGCTAAACTCTTTAAAATAGCGGTCAAGAATTTAGCCTTAGAGCAAACACAAAGTGTAGGATCGAGCCTAATTAATGAGCTCAAAAACATATTTATTACCATCCTTTCTGCAACTCTAGTTATTGAAGGAAACATCACCCTCGGTATGATGATGGCCATTAGCTATATGGTTGGTCAACTCAACGGCCCGATCATTCAACTTATTGGGTTTTTACGTCAATTTCAGGATGCAAAAATTTCATTAGAACGTTTAGGAGAAATCCATAACATGAAAGATGAAGAAGACCAAAGCGCATCTAAAGTTTACAATATACCTGAGGAGTCGGATATAGTGGTTAACAACATTTCTTTCAGATATTCTGGAGCTCTCGAGCCCGTAATCAAAGATCTTTCACTTCGAATCCCGGCAAATAAAATCACGGCAATTGTTGGCACAAGTGGTAGCGGTAAAACAACACTTATGAAATTGCTATTACGGTTCTATGACATTGATAAAGGTGAGATTTTAATAAAGAATTTCAACATCAACAATATCTCTCAAAAAATCTGGCGCGACAACTGCGGTGTAGTTATGCAAGAAGGATTCATCTTTAATGATACTATTGCTCAGAATATAGCCGTAGGTGAAGACATAATAGACATTGACCGCCTTAATTACGCCATTAAAATGGCTAACATTTCAGATTTTATAAACCAATTACCGCGGCATTATAACACCAAAATTGGAAGTGAGGGACATGGTCTAAGTACCGGACAAAAACAGCGCCTACTTATCGCTAGAGCAATTTACAAAAACCCAAAGTTCTTATTCTTTGACGAAGCAACATCAGCTCTAGATGCTAATAACGAAAAAATAATAATGGAAAACCTTGATAATGTTTTTAGGGAAAAAACCGTGCTGGTTATTGCCCACCGATTAAGCACCGTAAAAAACGCCCACCAGATTGTGGTTCTAGAAGATGGAAAGATCGTAGAGATCGGCAATCATGATCAACTCATAAAAAATAAAGCCAACTATTTCAACCTGGTAAAGAACCAGCTAGAATTAGGGAAATAAAAATATTCAATCGCGAAGAATAGACACAACCCTTGGGTGTCTTTAAACGACCAAGGCTAATTTAATTTTTAAAACAAGTAATTATGAAAAATTTAAAAAATTTAGGAAAAACTTTAAGCAAAGTAGAACAAAAAAATGTACTAGGCGGTGATACTCTTAAGCGTTACCCAGGTGAAGGATTTGAGTGTATTGAAGGAATGTGCGACAATATGCCAAACCCAAATTATAACCCATTAGAAACCGCACATAATCCAGGAAATCCTGTATTTGTTAAAGGTGTTTGTAGAGACGGTGAATGTTTTTACGAATAAAAAGACTCTAAGAGGGAGCTGAGCTCCCTCTTATTTTATTCTTAAACCTAGAAAAGGCCATTTAAACCTCAATTATAAATAGACTAAACCCAGTGTCAATGGAAGCAAATGATGAAAGAATAGTACTCCGTAGCGAACATGTGCAAGAGTTATTGAATGCTGTACCTAACCGCATAATTAGATATGGAAATCTGCTAATTTTTTCATTTATCCTATTATTGATTGGGCTGTCTTGGTTTATAAAATATCCGGATATCATTGCATCTCAAGCCATAGTCACGACGAGTTTTCCACCCCAAAAGAATATCGCTAGGATAACCGGGAAAATTGATACTCTATTTATAAAAGAAAATCAAAGTGTTCAAGAAAATGAGGTTATTGCTCTACTTGAGAACACCGCTAATTTTCATCATATTAAACTGCTTGGGTCCATTATCGACACCATCAAACCGAATAACAAAACCTTTAGTTTTCCTATTAATGAATTGCCTATTCTGTTCTTAGGAGAAATAGATTCAGAATATGCCCTTTTTGAAAACAGCTACATTGAATATCAAATCAATAAAACGCATCAGCCCATAAGTAATGAACAGTTAGGAAATAATTTTTCAATTCAACAGTTGTATTCTAGATTAAATACACTTCGATCTCAAAAAAATATTAATAAAGCCGAATTAGAGTATCAAAGAAATGATTTAGAGCGACAAAGGCAACTTTACGACAAAGGCGTAATTGCCAAGCAGATTTTAGAAACCTCTGAATTGGCTTTTTTGCAGGCTCAGCGCAACTATGCTAATATGGATGCTTCAATATCTCAATTAGTTGAGTCTATAAATGCCGCCAAAACTAATAAGCGTAGTACGCAGATTAAGAAGAGTAAGGAAGAAATACGCTTATTGAAAAACGTACTCCAATCCTTTAACCAACTAAAACGAGCCCTTCAAGAATGGAATACTAAATACACCTTACGGTCTGATATAGATGGAAAAGTAGCATTTTCAAAAACATGGGCGGCACACCAAAACGTGAGTCAAGGCGAGCTTATGTTCACTATTATTCCTGAAAAAAACTCAAGGTTCATCGGAAAGTTGAAAACACCTTCTCAAAATTTTGGTAAAATCAAACATCATCAGAAGGTTATTATCAAGCTAGAAAATTACCCCGAAAATGAATTCGGAACAATAGAAGGCGAGGTTGAGTCCATACCGATATTACCTGATGAAAATGGATTTTACAATATATCAGTTAGCCTACCTAGTAATCTTATAACATCATATAATAAAAAGATTGAATTTAAGCATGAAATGCGTGCCTCGGCTGAAATAATAACCGAAGATCTAAGGCTCATAGACCGATTATTTTATCAATTAAGAAACTTATTTAAATAGAAAAAAATCATTGCGCAAGATGGACACAGGTCTTGGGTGTCCTAAAAAGACCAAGAAAATTTAACATTTAATAGTATTAATTATGAACAATTTTAAAAACTTAGGGAAAGCCCTAAACCGTATTGAACAAAAGAGCATTTTTGGAGGATCAGAACCAATAAAACATGCAAGAGAGGAAGAAGAATGTACTTACGACTATGATTACCATATTCCTTGCCCAGTATATACTTCGAATAGCGACGGTGGATGTTGGGCTACAGTTGTGACTTGTGGATCAACACTTAGTTAACCATCAACTATTGAACTACCTTTTATCGAGGTAGTTCTTTTTTTTACTCATATCATATTCTTTAAAGTAGGATTTCTAATAATGAGGTGTATATCCTAGTTATAAGAATGAACTACAACCACCTAAATATCACCTACTTACTTTCGGCTACCACATTGAACCTCACAAAACACTAACCTTTCTGGCCTTATTTTTCGATACCTTAAGTATTTGAATATAAATGATCTAATGCTTTTAGCGACCGTTGAAATAAATACTATTTCAACCTGCTAAAAGTAACCGTATATTTGTTTATATTGTTTCTAGCTAACCATTAATTTTTTGGTCGATTTTTATGCGGCATTTTCTAACCATTCTTACTTTCATTTGTTTATTATTTTGTTGCAGTTGTAACGTTGATAATGAAATTTCAAGAATTATTTATTTACAGGAAAAAGCGAAGAATAATGTTAATGATTCTACACTTACCTACATTAAAGAAGCACAGGATATCATTGATAAAGGCGTTAATATCCCAGACACTTTGATAACTGAAAACATCTTCAGAAAAGGACGCTATTTTAAAAAAATTAATGAATTAGATTCAGCATCTTATTATTACCATCTTGTAACTGACCGTATTGAAGCACCCAATAACAGAGCTAGGAATTTAGTATACTTTAGAAACACCTGGGAAACTGATGAAGCATTAAGAAATTATAAAAATGCCATAGCAACAATATTAAAATTCATAGAAATCACTGACCCAGAAAAACGACAAGGTGATGTTCAATTTGCATATAATACTTTGCAGAGATTATACTATGATCTGGGAAACTCTAAGAAAGAATTAGAGTATAGTAACCTAGCTAGTAACGCTGCGCTTTTAGCAGATGATTTAAGTATGTACGTCGTTACTAAAAGTCATAGCGCATACATTCTAGCGCGAGATTATTATAAACCAAAAGAGGCACTTATATTACTTGATAGCCTAGATACAATTGATGCAAGTGATGCTGCAAAATATCAGCTATATAGAAATACCGGTATAGCACATTATTACGACGCCAATCTTAATGAAGCCATTAATTTTTACAAACGCTCGTTGTCCTTGGCAAAAGAAGTTGAAGTTAATCGTGATAACAATTTACTTGAAGCATACAGTAATATAGCTGAAGCTTATATTGATGTAAAAGAATATGACAAAGCAAAAAAGCATTTAGATTCAGCTAAAGTTTATATCACGCCTAATTCGCCGACATCTACATTAAATTTCTTTTATAGTCTTCTACTCAATCTTAATGAAAAGACTAATTCTGACAAGGAAAATTTAGCTAATCAATTCAAGTCATTGATAAAAATCAGCAACCAGCAATACGAGAAAAGAATAAATCAAGAACTTTTTGATCTAAAGCTTGCCAATGCTAGCGAACAAAAAGCACTCAATGAAAGGAATACTGCTCGGATTAATAATCTTAAACTTTGGGCTGCTTTGGGCGTTTTAGCCCTTCTTGTCCTTTCAGGATATCTGTATTACAGGCAAAGGCAATTCAAGTTTGAACGCGAAAGTCTTCAAATGCAACAGCGACTTCTGCGCTCTCAGATGAATCCGCACTTTATCTTTAATACTTTATCTGTTATTCAGAATCAAGTAAAAGAAAATAAGGATGATGCTGTTAATTATCTCATTAAATTTTCTAGACTATTGCGGTTAATTTTAGAAAACAGTCTTAGTGATTATGTAGAATTAGAAGATGAAATCGAATCGTTACGAAAGTACTTAGACCTTCAATTATTTCGGTTCCCTAACAAGTTTGAATACCATATAGAATTAGCAAATATTGAAGACGAAAGTGAATTTTTAATTCCGCCTATGCTTATTCAACCTTTCGTCGAAAACAGTATTGAACACGGGTTTTTAGATTTAAATTACAAAGGTCAATTACGCATTAATTTGAGCTTAGATGATAAATGGATATCTTGTAAAATTGAAGATAATGGCGTTGGTATAAACAATTCAAATTCGAAACTTAAAAATTCGGTTTCTGTAAAATTAATTTCGAGATTCCTTAAAAAAACAACAAAACAAGACTTAAGAGTAACCAATAAAAAAGATATTGATCCCAACACGTCGGGCGTGTTAGTAGAGTTTTTAATCCCCTTTAAATAATGAGAAGATGGTAAGAGCAATATTAATAGATGATGAGGCTTACATAAGACAAGAAATTAAAGAAAAATTAAGTGAGCATTTTAGCACTGAGATAGATATTGTTGGAGAGGCAGATAGTGTTTCCAAAGCAATTTCGCTTATAGAGGAAAAGAAACCAAACCTCGTATTCTTAGATATTAACCTTCAAGACGGAACCGGATTTGATATACTTAATAGTATCAGCGACAAATCCTTCGATGTGATTTTTGTAACAGGTTTTGATAATCACGCTATTAAAGCCATTAAAGTTGGCGCCTTAGACTACATATTAAAACCTATTGACGACGAGGAATTTATTAAAGCTGTTACCAAAGCCATTGAAAACTCGAAAGAAAATGTTAACCTAGAAAAATTGGTTGAAATTTCAAGTGAGTACTTTCAAGGTGTAACCAAAAAGCGTATTGTTTTAAAAACACTTGAAAATGTTTATGTCGTATATGAAGATGATATTAGCCATTGCAAATCTGATGGAAATTACACTACTTTTTATACCCAGCAGTCTGAAAAAATCTTGATATCAAAACCACTAAAAAAAATATTGGAGTTACTTTCTGAAGATATATTTATTCGCTGCCATCAATCTTATTTAGTAAACAAAAAACATGTAACTCGTTATAATAAACAAGGGTTTCTACTAATGAACTCTAGAGTTAAAGTTCCTGTTTCGAGCAGAAGAAAAGACTACGTTATCGATAAAATCTTTTGATATAAATATCTTTTTTGTTGCGAATTTGAAATTACAAATATCAAATATGAATCAAAATTGATAATAATAGATTTTAGACATTGGTTGTATTTACCTTGCTCAAAAATTCTAATAATTTAAAATCTAAATTTGTTATGACTAAAATTAAATTTCTTTTAATCTTACTGGTTGCAACAGTAATTTACTGTTGTAGCACAAATGACATCAATGAAGAATCTACGGAAGTAGAATTTATTGAAGGTCTTGAATCTAAAATCTCAAACACAAAGGATTCTGATCAGCAAACCGATAGTTTTAGAACTATTGATGAAATTGAAGATTTAGAACTTAAAATGCAATGGGTGTCTTACTTAACGGCACAAGTACTATTTAGAGATACCAATGCGAGACGTCAATTTGAAGAAGAATTCGATTTCACAGATGGAATTGATGTGGTAGCACTTGAGGATCTCATTGGTGATCATGCACCATACGATCACTTTAGGAATACTTTTAAAACAGAATTCCTTTTTCATTATCACTATACAAGTGGTGATGGATCATCACCTTGTGATGTTGGTAAACCAAGTGGTCGTCCGGCTCCAATTATTGATGGTGGAGACCTCATCTTAGATGACGACGTCTTATTTAATAATTACGTAGATTATTTATTAAATGACGATTGCTTAGAGTATTATTTACCTAACGGACTAAATACAATGACACTCGGTGGATGGGGTCTTCCAGGCACTTATACAAGCACGGCACATCCTCTGACTGATAGCAACAATAATTATGCATTCACGCATCGATCATTATGCAATGTAAGTCATAGTCGCGTTAGGCCTTCAACGTTAGGAAATATCATTGTGGTTAGACCGTTTAGAACAAACACAAGCTGTCCATATACTGATTACCCTCAATTAAATTTTACAGACTTTTTGAACTAACAATAAACTCTTAATACTAAAAAAAACCTCTCGAATAATCGAGAGGTTTTTTTATGCCCAAATCTATCTGATTCCAATTAAATACGAATTTGAAATAAGGTACCGCACTTTTGAATTCACTATGGTGTAGCCCTGCTTTTTTATAGACATTTATGATGTATTAGTAAAACACTAATGCAGTAAAAAAACATTTTCGCGAAATCAACAGACAGAAGCTGTAACTGTCTTAAAACGTTTACAGAACTTAAATTTTAAAATCTATTATTATGAAAAATTTATTTGTTGTTTTATTTATGTGTTTCTCAGTATCTGCTTTTTGTCAACTTCAACAAGACAAAGGAGGAAGTGGTCTCGGAACTGGTGGTGGCACTGGTGGCGGTGGAATTAATCCACTTACTGAATTCCAAATGGGAAGAAGCAACGGTTGTACTGATGGTAGTCGTTCGCTATCACAGGCTCAAAATGCATGGGATGATATTATGAACAACCCTGCAATTAGTCTCATTTATAAAGAAGGTTATGAAGGTGGTTGGATGACCTGCCGTTTCCAAAGAGCTGCAGGAACTATTATCACTGAATCTGGTATGACAAATGAGGCGCAGTGCTTCAACTTCGGACAATCTTGTGACGCTGTTACTTGGTATAGTATTGCAAATTGTTTTGCTGATGGTGAATGCGGTCAGCAAAGTAGTGGAAGTAATTAGAATTTTTTGAAAAGAGTCAGGCATGTTTTCTTGACCTGACTCTTTTTTCTAACTATGTGGTCTTACTTAAAAATACTATCACTCCTAATTTTTGTAGTTTCAATTTCAATCACTACAAAAATATCTGCTCAAACTAACACCTTTGAAATATCAGGAAGAGTTCTTTCCAAAGACAATCAACAGCCCATTGAATCTGCCACCATCTACATTAAGAAAGCATCAGACAGCAGCTTAATCACTTACTCAATTTCAGACCAAAAAGGCAACTTCAAAATTTATGGTGACGCTATTAAAGACGAACTTATTCTATACATCTCATGCATTGGATTTAAAACCTTTGAGTATCCTATTAAAATTTCAAACCAAAAAACTGACCTAAAAACTATCGAATTAGATATTAGTTCTCAAATGTTAGATGAAGTATCAATAAGCTCGACCGCACCAGTAATAATTAAGAATGATACGATCGAATACAATGTTGCTTCATTTAATCCTAAACGCAATGATGTTGTTGAAGACCTTTTGAAAAAATTACCCGGAGTGAATGTCAATCCTAAAGGCCAAGTTATCATTAATGGTAAATTGGTAGATAAAATTCTAATTGACGGCAAACCCTTTTTCGCTTCCGACCCAACGATCACCACAAAGAATATCAATATAGATATGATCGATAAGATCCAAGTTTTGAATACCAAAACCAAGGTTGAAGAGTTTGTTGGAGATGAGGGTAGTTCTGATACCAAAACAATTAATCTCAGCTTTAAAGCTGAAAAAAAACAATCACTCTTTGGTCGTATTAAATCAGGGGCAGGAACACAAAATAATTATGAACTTGCCAGTATGATCAACATGTTTAATAAAGGTAGAAAACTTAGTCTTGTAAACAGCAGTAATAATATAAATTCGCCCAACTTTAGCTTTAACGACAACAGCGAACAGGAAGCGCTAAACCCAAATTCTACGATAAAAGGGCTACTAAAATCACAAAATTATGGCCTTAATTATTCTGAGCAATTTCAAACTAACCTCGATGTTTATAGTTCATATTTTTATAATAAAAGTCATTTAGACAACACCAACTCTATTGATCAATTAAACTTTATTCCAGATAATAGTTTCACAAGTAAATCGCAGTCTAGACTTACCAACAGATTAGACAATCATATTAGCAATACCAATATCGATTATAAAATAAACCAAACGATTCTTGCCAATGTTACAATTGATTTTTCTCATAGTAAAACCGATTTCAACAAGTCTAGCTTTGAAAATTCTATTGATAGTAATGGTATTTTAATTAATGAATTAGAATCTTCAGAATTAAGTAATAGTAGTCTTAAAAATTTCAATGCACGGATTGAATTAACAAAGCGAATTGGTCGTAAAGGTGCTTTTGCCAATATTAGTATTTCAAAAGCTATCAAACGCACCGATTCAAAGCAATTTGAAAATTCTTTACTTCAGTTCATCGATAATGAAGAAGAATCCATCTCTAGGGATCAATTTATTTCTGAAGATTTGAATGAAGGCCCACTACGTATTTCTAATCAAATTAGAATTCCTATAAGAGATAAGCGTTTTTTATTCGATTTATCCCTAGTGTATATCAATGATAAGACTACCAACAAAAGATTAACATTCGAAAAGGATGAGTTGACGAGTGAATTTTCAATCTTAAACGAAACGCTAAGTACCAATTTCCGGTACGATAATCACTTGTTCAGTTCAGGTTTTAATATTAGACTAAAATATAACAAGTGGCGACTTAATTTTGGCGGCAGCTATCTTTTAAGGAATTTGGATAATACAGACTCGTTTAGACCCAATTTAAGCATATCTCAACAATTGAATAGCTATGAATTCAAAACTGATTTCAACTATAGACTTAATTCGCAGCAATCGATCAACCTCAACTACGGATTAAGAAATATTCCACCAAATTTAAATCAATTAAGGCCCTTTCAAGATGTATCTGATCAACTAAATATAATTACAGGAATTCCGTCTTTAAACCCTACAAACAATCATAGACTTTATATCGGTTATAGTTCTTTTAATTTTCAGAAACGACGTTCATTTTTCATGCATTTAACTGCAAATTTCATTCAGGATAAGATCATACCTCAAGTACAAATTAGCGATGACCTGGTCCAAGAAACAAGTTTTACAAACGTCAATGGAAATTACAATATCTCACTTAGCCTTAGCCATCTGAAAACCTTCAATATTTCTTCAAGAAGTAGTTTAAAAATTAACTTCAGTAATTATTTTCAAATCCGCCGTGTTATAAATTATTTTAACACTGAGAAATATTCAAGTCAGATAAGATCATTAACTCCTGGGCTGAATGTAGAGCTAAAATCTGAAGACCTTTTAGACCTAAGTGTCAACTATAATTTCACCGCATCCAATACAAATTATAGTATTAATAATTTTGAAAATATTGCCTTTAATATTCATGCCCTGAATATAGGATTTAACACATACTTGCCTAAACCTTTCGAATGGAAAAATAGCCTTGAGTATGTTTTCAACCCAAGTATTGAAGGTTTTCAGAATAACTTCTGGCGCTGGAATTCAACCATACTTTATCCAGTTATGAAAGACCGTGGCACAATTTTTCTTCACCTCTTTGATATTTTCGATCAGAATATTGATGTGAATAGAATTATTTCTCAAAATTTCAGACGCGATATTCAAAACAGAACGTTAAGACGTTATGCCATGCTTGGATTTAGTTGGAAGTTTTAGCAAAACGCACCAACTGTAATAAGTAAAATCTAATCTATCACAAACCCTAGTGGTTGACCTGTTGCACCATTCGGAAAACTGATACCTAATAAAGCCGAAATGGTTGGGGCAATATCTGGTATTACCGTTTTCTCAAAAGTTTCACCATGTTTAATACCAGCGCCAAAAAACAGAAGTGGCACGTGCGTATCGTAATTAAGTCCACTACCATGTGTACTCCCCTTTCTACTGTAGGCTATATGGGCGATATCGTCAACAACGATCACATCTCCAGATCGCTTTTGATTAAATCCATTTTGAAGTAAAGCCTCAATACCTGTAGTGAAATTTGTACTATTCATTGTTGTGGCCGTATAGACCTTTGCAATGTTTTTATAACTAATTTGCTCATCAACAAAGGCTTGCTCCACCTCATGCAGATCTAACCCTAGTTCTTTCAATTTTGCTTTATTCAAAAACACCTGGTTGTTGCTCACATTTTCAACAATATCAAGTGTTCCGTAGGTGTCTAATAAAAATTTAGTAAACTGTTCTTTGCGATCGTTATAGTCTAAATATCCTGCTGGAATATTTACAGATTCTAAATACGCAGGAACATTAACTGCACCGTGATCAGCAGTTAGGAAAACAGTGTATTCGCCCTTTCCAACATAATCATCGAGTGTATTAAAAAGTGTTTCAAGATCCCGATCTAGTCTAATATAAGTGTCTTCAACTTCCTTCGAATTCACACCAAAATTATGTCCTACATAATCGGTACTTGAAAAGCTCACAGCTAATACGTCAGTATCATTATCTTGTCCTAATGCCTCACCTTTTAAAGCGGCCAGTGCAAAATCTAAAGTCATGCTATTGCCATAAGCAGTGGTTTTCAAAATATCATAGCCGCCGTTTTCAGATTTCAAGCTAGCCAAATCATAAGGAAATGTGGCGGTTGATTTACCCGTAAATCCACGTTCAAAATCATTGAGGTCGTTACCACTTTCTGTGTAACTTTCAATGGGCATAAATGTATCCCAAACCTTGAAGTAAGAATCTACACTTCGAGATGCATTAAATGTTTTTACCCATTCTGGTAAATCTTCTCTGTAGAAGGTGCTAGTGATCCACATACCTTCATCCATACCATGAAACCAATAAGCTGCATTTGCTGTATGACCTGCCGGAAGAATTGCACCTCTATCTTTTATGGCTATACCTATTGTTTTACCTCGCATTTGGGTAAACAATCTGTTTTCATCAGCAAAGCTAATCGTTAACATTCTATGAGGTGACATTTTACCTGCATTACCTTCAGTACCAACGGAAGACACATTATCATCTTGAGCGCAATACACTGATGTTTTAAGATCTTTATCGTACCAATTGTTTGAAATAATACCGTGGTATTTCGGAGTTGTTCCTGTGTATACTGATGCATGTCCTGGCCCAGTATAGGTAGGCACGTAATTGAAGTGGTTATTTTTACAATTAAAACCTTCGCGCATCATGCGTTTAAATCCGCCTTCTCCAAATTTTGATTCAAATCGAGTTAAATAATCATATCGCATCTGATCTACAACGATACCTACAACCAGCTTTGGTTTCAAATTTGAATTCGATTGGTCCTGTGTATTGACATTGGAAGTACTTACTATTTCTTGCGAACCACAAGAAGTAAACATCGTAAATACAAGGATTAATGTAAGGTATTTCTTCATGATTTTAATGTAATCTATTCGAGTTTCAAAAATACATTATTTAGACCATCTTAATTTAAATTAACGTTATATTCCTAATCATTTTTTATACTTTAGCATTAGAATTTTCTTAGATGAAGTACCTTCATAATATTGGCACTTACTTTATAATGATCAAGGACATGTTTCGCAAGCCAACCAAATGGTCTGTAATGAAAACATTGATCTTAAAGGACATTGACGATCTAATCATAGGATCGCTAGGTATTGTTGCCTTTATCTCATTCTTTGTGGGTGGCGTTGTGGCAATTCAGACTTCATTAAATATTAGTAATCCACTTATTCCGAAATACCTAGTTGGTTTTGCGACAAGACAGTCTATTATTTTAGAATTTGCACCAACGTTTATCTCCATAATTATGGCTGGTAAGGTTGGTTCATTTATCACGTCGAGTATTGGTACAATGCGCGTTACTGAACAAATAGATGCACTTGAGGTTATGGGAATCAATGCCATTAATTATTTGGTGTTTCCGAAGTTTATTGCACTTACACTTTATCCTTTTGTAATTTCGATCTCAATGTCTTTGGGTATTTTGGGCGGACTTGCAGCCTGTGTTTACGGCGGATATGGTACGTTTGAAGATTATATTGAAGGCGTTCAGAATGATTTCATACCATTTCATATGGCCTATGCCTTTATTAAAACTATGGTTTTTGCATTTATTCTGGCAACAATTCCATCATTTTATGGCTACTTCATGAAAGGTGGCGCACTTGAAGTAGGAAAGGCAAGTACAACCTCATTTGTTTGGACGAGTGTTGTTGTAATTCTGGTAAATTATTTAATAACAAGTTTACTTTTAGGCTAATGATAGAAGTTAATAATTTACATAAGTCGTTTGGAGAAGCTCATATTTTAAAAGGGATAACTACCTCTTTTGAAAAAGGAAAAACCAACCTTATTATTGGTCAGAGTGGCTCAGGAAAAACCGTATTTCTGAAATGTCTACTTGGGCTGTTTGAATACGAAGAAGGAAGTATTGCGTACGACGGCAAAATTTTTAATGAGTTTAGTCCAGATGAAAAACGCGACCTCAGAGCTGATATCGGCATGGTATTTCAGGGAAGTGCGCTTTTTGATTCTATGACTATTGCCGAAAATGTAATGTTCCCATTGCGCATGTTTACAAAGCAGAGTAAAAGTGAAATGGAAGACCGCGTAAACTTCGTTCTTAAACGTGTTAATCTTGATGGTGCTCACAAAAAAATGCCTAGTGAAGCTTCAGGTGGAATGCAAAAACGTGTGGCTATTGCTAGAGCTATTGTGAACAATCCTAAGTATTTATTCTGTGATGAACCTAACTCCGGATTAGATCCTAAAACAGCCATTGTGATCGATAATCTTATTCAAGAAATAACTGATGAATATCAAATGACCACAGTAATTAACTCTCATGATATGAATTCTGTGATGGAAATTGGTGAAAAGATCGTTTTCTTGAAGGATGGTTACAAGGAATGGGAAGGTTCAAAAGATACAATTTTCAAAACTGAAAATGAAGCGGTCACCAATTTTGTGTATTCATCAGAATTATTCAAAAAAGTACGCAAAATGTACCTCGAAGAGAACCAATAATTAGTTGCGTTTTATACTAATTTTTTCAGTTTTTAACTTTTGCTTTAACCATTGCAGCAACTCACCCTCTTTAACAAGAGCAACACTATCATTAACCGATTCCTTCCATTCAATATTAGCCACAGTTAAGGTATCTATTTTAATGAAATCCTTCGATTCTAAAAGCTTAGCATAACTAAAATAGGAGAGGTCATCAAATCGTATTTTCGCATCTCTTGCCAAGACAGAAAAGGCCACCTCATCGGTTGTATTCTGGGCCTCTAATTGCTGATTTAAACCAGTAACCGTTTTTTGTAATTCTTCTATCTGCTGTTCGAGTCCGGTGATAATCAGATCTTTTTTATCGAGTTCTGCAATAGCTCTATCATAGGCATCAGAAATCTTATCGATACTTCGATTCTTATTCCCAAAAATTTCTAATTCAAAATCCTTGATATTTTGATATTGCTTCAATTCATTTCTAAGATCAGTTTCGGTAGCATCGGTAATTTCACCATTAAAATACAAGGTGATCTTTTTCTTTTCCCATTGCGGTGTTCCGCTCTGAAACCACAAGTCGTTATTAGAGCGTACTTCCTTCTCAATAAATGCTGAATAATCCGCGTTTAATCGTGTTTCTTTAATGAACTTTACGAAACTTAATGTTGGCCAAATCATAACCACAATCGCTACCAAAGATGCCAGTTGAGCAATGCGCTTTCTCTTTTTTGAATTGGCATATTTAAGCATCGGAAAGCGTAACAATTTCAATACTATAAAGGTTGCCAAGGCAATAAATATGGTATTGATGGTAAATAAATTCATGGCACCCAGAAAATCGTCGAATCCACCTTCAATACCACGCATCCAATTGGCCAAACCAAATCCGGCCGTACATAGGGGCGGCATTAATGCTGTTGCAATGGCCACACCAAAGATCACAGAAGCAATGGTTCCTTTTTTAGTTCTGGCAATAATCAATGCTAAACCGCCAAAAAATGCAATGAGAACATCTCTAATATCGGGAGCTGTTCTTCCTGCTAATTCGCTGGTTTTTATTTCTGCCGTTGGAAATATTCTGAAGAATAGATAAGCAGTCAATAAACTCAGTACGATCATAGTGACTAAGTTGATGAGCGACTTCTTTAAGGTATCAATATCATTAAGAGCTATAGACATCCCCACACCGAGTATCGGACCCATTAGAGGTGATATTAACATGGCACCGATCACTACTGCTGTAGAATTGGCATTTAGCCCAACCGAAGCCACCATTATTGAACAAACTAGAATCCACGCCGTCGCCCCTTTAAACGGAATATCCGCCTTGATCGCAGCTATAGTAGCTTCACGATCTGTGTCGTCTCTAAAATCTAGAAGTTCACTAAGAAAATTTGTTATACTTGAAAATAAGCCTTTGGCATCTTTTTTTACGGCTTCCTTTTTTTCTTCGACGGCTTTATCTTTTTCAACCTGTTGTTGTTCGTCTTCAGAAAAATTGAATTTACTTTCTTCGCTCATGCTTAACCATATTCTTCTCCAAAATTAGCTTTCACATTTTGGAGGACTTTTTTAATATCCTGTTCTTTACTTTTAGGAAAGATAAGCAAAACTTCGTCTTTATCAACTATGATGTAGTCTTTTAAGCCATCAACTACTACAATTTTATCTTTTTTAGAGCGAATCATATTACCTGTAGCATTTTCGGCAAGAACTCTCGAATTAACCACGGCGTTGTCACTGACATCTTTATCTAACTTATCGTATAGACTACCCCAAGTTCCGAGGTCGTTCCAATCGAATGTGGCAGGAATCACAAAAACATTTTCGCTCTTTTCCATTATGGCATAATCTATGGAAATATTTTCTGCCTTTGCATAATTCACTTTGATAAAATCTTCTTCAGCTTCAGTATTATAGGTAGCATAACCGCTTTTAAACAGCTCATAAAGTGCTGGTTGCTTGGTCTCAAAAGCCTTAATAACAGACTTGGCACTCCACATAAAAATCCCAGCATTCCATAAGAAATTACCTTGGTCTAAGAAAGACTTTGCGGTCTCATAATTTGGTTTTTCTCTAAACTGGTTTACTGATTTTATAGGTTCCGCACTAGTTGAAGCTGCGTCGTCATACTCAATGTAACCATAACCCGTATTTGGAAATGTTGGTGTAATTCCTAAGGTCATTAAAGCATCGTTAGACTCGCAAAAATCGAAAGCAGTCTTCACATTATTTGAAAAGGCGGCTTCATCTTCGATCCAATGATCACTCGGTGCTACTATCATTAAAGCATTTTCATTTTCCTTTTGAATCTTTAAAGCAGCATATAAAATACAAGGTGCTGTATTTCTCATTGCTGGTTCTAAAACCACTTGGCGCTTTGTGACACTTGGTAGTTGTTGAAATACCAAGTCGTTATAACGCTCATTGGTAAGAATAAAAATATTTTCTTCAGGAATTAACTGCGCAAGACGATTGAAGGTTTTTTGTATTAGCGTATCGCCAGTACCTAACATATCGTGAAATTGCTTCGGGAAATTTTGGGTACTTACTGGCCAAAATCTCGATCCTACACCGCCTGCCATTAATATGGCGTAATAGTTTTTATTTTTCATTAATCAATTATTTCTACTTCCGCATTGGGGTTAAACAAATATAGTTTCCCAGTTTTAACTTCGAGGCATTCAAAGCGTTTTCTTCGTTTTTGCCCCTTTTTAAAAATTCTACCATTGTAGAGTTTGAAACTTTGACCCAAAGGTACTTCAAATACAAACGTCTTAGCCGGACCTTCGTCGAATTGCTTCAAAGCTAAGGCGAGTCGCGTATCTGTATCGCTCGATGCTTTCGGATTTTTAAAGTGATTGGCCAATAGCGGAAGTAATTCAAGAGGAAAAACTTCAGGCCTTAAAAACGGTAACATTAAATGCTGAAAGGTAGTTTTCCACTCCTTACCATGCGGTTTAATGAGCCGACCATATCTACTGAATGCTTCAAAATGGGCGATCTCGTGAATTAAGGTGATTAAAAATCTATATGGATTTAAATTGGCATTAACCGTAATCTGATGCTTACCGTGGGGCAATTGTCTGTAATCTCCGTGCTTGGTCTTTCGTTCTTTATTCACCTTAACTACCAAATGATCTTTAGCTAGTAAGGCTTCAACCTGTGATTGGGCTTCAACAGGAATAAAATCTAATAATTGTACTTGCATTGGTACAAAAATAGATGATTTGAAGCTTTCAGAAATAAAAAAATGAGGCACTTTTTAGAAGAAAATTAAAAGTGCCTCAAGCTACATATTAAAGTTTCTCTCTTAGTAGCGATGCGGTTTCTACCATATTAATAAATTCTTGTCGGTACCCGTTAACATCCTCACCTTGACCTTGTTTTGCTAACGTCCTAATCATTTCATAAGTTGTATTCCCTTTGAATTTTGAATCTCTTAATAGGAGTCCAAATCCAGAAACAGCCGCAGAAAATTTAAAATTATTTGAAGCTTGGGCTAACTCTAGTCCTTCATCTGAAATTGTATGCGTAATTAGAATACTGCGCTCTCCTTTAGGTTTTTTATATCTGAATTTTATGGTAAGCATTTCATCATTTTTTGAAGCTGACGTTGTTTTTGTCTTTTGGTATTTCAATTTATCATGACTAGCGATTTGCTCTTCAGAATTGGCAGGAATTATTTCATACAATGCTGTAACTGTATGCCCTGCACCTAATTCCCCAGCATCCTTTTCGTCGTTATTAAAGTCTTCGTCTTTCATTACTCTATTTTCGTAACCGATGAGACGATAACCTTTCACTTGATTCGGATTGAATTCGATCTGAATTTTTACATCCTTCGCGATCGTAAACATATTGGCACGCATCTCTGTGGAGAATACTTTCTTAGCCTCTTTTATATTATCAATGTAAAAGTAATTACCGTTGCCTGCATTACTGATCTGTTCCATCCTTCCGTCTTTGTAATTTCCCATTCCAAATCCACAAATCGTAAGGAATATGTCTTCTTTACGCTTTTCTTCAATTAATCTCACCAATTCTGAAGTTGAAGATGTCCCAATATTAAAGTCACCATCTGTGGCCAGGACAACACGGTTATTGCCATTTTCAATTAAATGATCTTTGGCAATTTTGTAGGCAAGCTCTATACCTTCTCCGCCTGCTGTTGAGCCACCAGATTCTATTCTATCTAAAGCATTAATTATGGTGGCTTTCTCTGAAGCTTTTGTTGAAGGCAGTACCAAACCAGCCGCACCAGCATAGGCTACAATAGCCACTCTGTCGGCGTCCTTAAGTTCATTAAGGAGTAATTTAAAACTCTTTTTAAGAAGAGGTAGCTTATTACTAGAGCTCATAGAACCGGAAGCATCTACTAAAAACACCAAATTACTAGGCTTTAAGTCTTCGTAGTCTAAAGATTTACCCTGAATACCAATATGAACCAATTTATGTTCCGTATTCCAAGGGCAATTAGACACTTCATTTGTGAACGAAAACGGGTGTTCTCCTTCAGGTTGAGGATAATCATAATTAAAATAATTGATCATCTCTTCAATTCGAATGGCGTCTTTAGGAGGTAATTCGTTGTGATTTAAAAAACGTCTTAAATTGGTGTACGAAGCGTTGTCAACATCTATAGAAAAAGTAGAAAGAGGATTTTGCATAACCGTCTGAAATGAATTTTCATAAATACGATCATATTCTTCCGTATTGTGTTCGGTATAATGATCTTCTAAAGCCGCTTCTGAGACTTCAATATCGTCATAACTGTAATTGAATTTTTCGTGCTTGCTCGACTGTACATCACATGCATTACTCATTAATAAGATTGCGCCTACTATCAAGAAATTAGTTATTACTTTAAATGGTATTGCCTTCATAATTTTATATTTTTAAACGTTATTAAAGCAAACATATCGATCACTTTAATAAGGTTTTTGTCAATCGTTTGTAAAACACTTGCAAATGATTTACAACAGTTACACAACTGATTTTTAATACTTTAAATTAATTTTGACTACAGAAGAACAACATATTTTCTCAAAGCTGAAATTGGCCATTGCAGCCAAATTTTTGGAAAATAATAGTGCTTCTGAACGGATTGAAGATTGGAAAGGTGAAGAAATCATTTCATTTCAGGAAGATCTATTCGATAATGTAAAAGCGAGGGTAAGCGAAAAATGGTTCTATACCTACATGAAGAACAATGCTGAAAAGCTTCCGAGAATTGATATGCTCAATTTATTGTGTACCTATGTAGGTTACCAAAATTGGAACGATTTTAAATCTCAACATCAAACTCCTCCAACTTCAAAAAAGAAAAAAGTATTAAGTAAATATTTATGGTTGTTGCTGTTAATACCTGGCATTTTGCTGGCATTTTCGATGATTACTACTAAGAATAATTATGAGTTTTGCTTTTTTGATTCAATAAAAAATGAGCCTATTAAAGATGTGATATTGAACATTAAGATTTTAAAAACTAACGAGTCACCGATTCATGAAGTTTCGGATTCATTGGGTTGTTTTAAATTTAGTTCGTCTGAAAAAGAATTGCGTTTTATTGTTGAATCGCCCTACTATAAAACAGATACAATTGTTAGACAATTTAATTCAAACGAAAATAGGATTATTAAACTCGAAGCTGATGATTATGCCTTAATGCTTAATTATTATGTCAATAAAAATATAACGGCATGGAAAGAACATCGTGAAAAACTGAGTGAAATATTCAGTGACGATGCTATAATTTATCAGCTTTATAAACAGAGTAATACGGTGGAGATCTATACGAAGCAAGAGTTTATTCAGAAGTTAACTATCCCAACCAGAAGTTTGCGCGGGATGGAAATTTTAGAGAAAGTTGTTGTTGACGGAAAAATAACTAAACTGAAATTCACCATTAAATAAAATGGAAATAAGACTTAAACATATTGTACTTTTTTCGATAAGCTTGTTGTTTGCAGCTTGTGCTATGGAATCGAATAAGGTGAATACATCTGAAAGTGATTATAAGTATGTAGACATTGAAGAATCGGCTGCCACTGAAGCAGATGATTACGGTTCAAATATTTCTGGTGATCAGGCACTGATTAATGAAAAATTACAAGACTTTTATGATTTATTAGCGCTTCAGAATAAACATCCAGAATTTACCAAAGAGGTTATTGAGCAACTCAGAAATTACACTTCAAATTCTATTGAAGAGTTCAGTTCAGAAAATGCATTTGTGATTAAAAATATTAGCCAGTTGGGCCAAGCTGAAGTATTAAACGATAGTGTGAAAAAACTAAAATTAGTCTACGACAAAATTAGCGAAAATGTAAAGGTTACAGACACCATCTATGCGCTAATAACGAGTAAAACTATAGTCATTGATGGCGAATCTTTCAAGTCTAATAAAATTCAATTTTCAAAAAACTGATCCGAAAAAAGGCTAGTTATTTACCACGATCATTTCAGCAGTGTCATTGATCTTCAAAAGGTAAAGACCTGTGGCTGTACCATCAAATTTCAATACAGTTGTGTTATTAGATTCGTTGAAAGTTCTATCGGCAAGATCTATTCTTCTTCCGCTAATATCATAGACTTCAATAGTTTCTATTCCGTTGGTATTACTTATGAAAATTTCTCTATCCGTCGTAGGATTTGGGTAAATACTCATAGGAACTTCTAAATCGTCTATACTTAAGGCTCCATTAAAATAAGGCACTGCAAAATCGAAAGTATCCTCAGCAACTGCTTGTCCAATAAACCTTCCTGGAATATCGTCTGCAGGTGGATGAATACCACCCCAGATTCTACTTAAACTTGTCTGGTCGGAGGCATCTCTGTACGTTGCCCATTGTAAGATAACATCGACTGAAGGCCCTTCTTCGAAAACTAAGAATTCATTAGCCTTAGCTTTAAACTCGCCAACGCCGCCTGGGAAAAATGGACTTCCCGTCATCATGGTCATCAACTCGGCAGCAGTCCTAGAATAAGTTGAATGTCCCGATACAAAACCTGCAAAAGGTGGTGTAACGAATGTTGGTCTTTGATAAGGATACCAGTCTTCGGCTAAGATCCAGCCCACACCTGCCTGATCAGTTTCGGTATCATCAATAAAATCGTGACCACGCCATGTGTATAGTTTAATCTTTCCAACATGCTGGTTTGCGAACCCGGCTAATGGATCGCCAGCTTCCACGACTTCAATGTAATTATCGATTAGTGGAATACCACCCACATTATAATTCGATAAGCTATTGTCCGTACTTTGACCAAGTTCAGCCATTGCTCTAATAGCCGAAATAGGTCTGATATAGTCATACCAACCTTTAACGCTCCAAGCAGATATCGCAGCATCGTGCATTCCGCCTCCGAGAATAAAGTAGGCTTTTACATCCCATTCTAGCGGATCTAAGATTTCGCCAACACCTTCAAAGCGTTTTTCGAATAATGGATGATCATTAACATAATTCAGAATAGTAAACCAGTGCCCTGGTGGTGTTTCAGAATCAGGACCATCTGCCCAAAATTCAGCAAGAACTCTTGCATAATCACCTCTAGGCACCATATTTGGTGGATAAGGATTACCAGTTACAGGATTAAGGTTATGACCATTACTATTTGCTCCACCTTCAAAGAAATCATAAAAACTAGGATAATCAGAGTAATTTGTTGGGAACGTGCTAAGGTCTACATTACCTATCGAAGCCGGAGATATATCCCACATAACGCCATCCGTTTGGTCTAAATGAGATTGCCATACAGAAACCATCGTAAAGCCCCATTTGTAATTATCACTATCCGTATTGTCTTCAGTTAAACTGATATATGGTGGTGCTGAAGGGTCATGATAAACATTATAATCATTACCGTCTCTTTGATACGTTACTTTATCTTCCTCCTTTAATGCGAAACCATTAACATTGCCCCATTCCGGGCTTAAAAACTCTGGTATGCTACCACCAACAACATTACCGGCCTGATCAATAAAGGTATCAAATCCCAGAGGTTGCCAACGGTTTGGATCTTCAATTGGCAGGTTGAAATTTGAATCTAATGAATAAGCTGAATTAGCAGGTTCGTAATAGGCATTGTCATAATCAGTTGCTTCTCTCGAACCATCTTGTAAACCATAATCGATCATCGTCTGAGCTACATAATTTCCTAAAGCTGCCGCATCTCCATCTTCGTACATTAATGAGGTAATACTTGTATCATAACCTAGTTTATCCATCAATAAGTTGAATCTTGCTTGTGATTCATCTACACCAGGTGAGTTTTGAAAACGATGCGTAAGCAAACGGTACATGGCATAGCTTATGGCCTTTTCTTGTGAAGCTACGATATCTTCATTTGGTGTAAAGTCTTCTAATGAACTTGAAAAACCGTGCACCGTTTTACCCATGATGTATGGCGAGGCAATGGCATCATAGATGGCCCAGACATCGTACATAGCTACACTTGAATGAAAGAGGTTTCTTGCATGAACGGTTGGCCTTGCAAAATCATTCCTGATAGCTTCTAGCAGAGCATCATTCCAGAGTCTGGCTATTGAAATATTATCTGGCAGATTATCGATACCTAGCGCAACATCTATAGATACTTCTAGACTAGAACAGACATCATCAGATTCGGTAATTGCAACTCTTCCTGATTCCTCGAGATGCCATCTTACTGTAATTGTATTTGTATCGTCACCGTCAATAATTTCACCTCCAGTCACTTGCCAATTGGCCGTAGAACCCGGTGCGAGATTATAGCTATAAACTTCAGTTCTTAAAAAGGAAGACGTTGTATTACCAATTATATTTTGAGATGGAAGGTATGTACAAGAACCATCATCTAAAGTTGCTTCCGGATTGTAATTACATGAATTAGGATCAGTACAACCATAAATCTTTTGGCTTGGTTCAATGCTCAATACTTCTAATGAACTACCTTCAGTTAATTTAATAGTAGCATTTGACGCAATATTATTATAATTTTCCACCAATCCAGAGGGCCATTCAACTTGAAGTGTTTGAATATTGGTAGCATCATCTAATCCGAAGTGGAGTCCTTGTAAACTCTGACTTAGAAATCCAACACCAGAATAATATCTTTTAAGCGTTCCGTTAACAGTGGTGATGGTCACGGTGGTTCCTATGGCATCTCTGTTGGATGTAGTTCCTTCTAGCTGTATTTTTAACCAGTTCGAAGTTGTAACCGTATCGTCGAAATTCAAAAGTTTATTCTCATAAAACAATACTCCACCGTCACCATTGGTTACAAAAATATCTAAGTCGCCGTCGTTGTCGTAATCAAAATCCAAGGCTTCTACACTTTCGGTATTTTCATTAAGCATTAGTTCTGAAGAGGCATCTTCAAACATGGGCTGACCTTGACTATGCAAATTTCGGTAATAGACATTTTGTTCTGGGCCTCTGCCTTCAAACTCATAACCATTAACAACAAATAGATCTTCGTCCCCATCAAGATCAAAGTCGGCAAATCTCGTTCCCCATGACCAACCTGTCGGACTCAATCCAAAATTTCCTGAGTTTTCAACATACTGATTAGATCCATTATTTTCTAAGAGTGAATTCTCATCGATTCCTGTAATAAAAAAGTCAAAGTCGCCGTCCAAATCAAAATCACTGATGGCAATACCCATATCATCAATTTGGTTGTCCATACCATAAATAGCGGCCTCTTCATCGAAAACAACTCCAAATTGATTGATATAGAGATAATTGGGTTCTTCAAGATCGTTGGTAACGATCAAGTCCATTCGATTATCGTCGTTTATATCAAATGGAAATGGTGTATAACTCAACTTAGATTCAATATTTTCACGCATACCAACTTGTGAAGTAACATCTGTAAACGTGAACCCACCATTATTTCGATAAATAGTGTTCGTATTACAGCCACTCCAATCTGTGATATAAATATCTAGAAAACCGTCATTGTTATAATCAAACCACGTGGCGCCCATATTAGTACAGCCATTTGTCGTCCCAAAACCTGTAGCTACAGTTACATTTGCAAATGTGCCATTCCCCAGATTTCTCCAAAGTTGTACCTTTTGTGAATAGGTTAGAAACAGATCTGGAAAACCGTCATTGTTATAATCACCCCAAGACGCACTAAATCTAAATCCTTGTTGTGCGAAGGTAAACTGCACATTCTCTTCGGCTGTAAGTAGATTTACAAATCCTGCAGCCTCAGTAACATCGGTGTACGAACCATCGTTGTTATTTCTGTATAGTCTACTAAAGCTGGTATAGTCTTCTTCATCCTCAACAGCATGAGCTACCACAAATATGTCTAAATCGTTATCATTATCATAATCCGCTACTGCCACACCATTATTGTTCGCAAGGTCACCTAATCCAGCAATATCTTCGATGCGTTCGAAGGTTTGTCCGTAACTAAATGAAGTAAATAATAATACGAATTGAAAACAGAGAAGGAATTTGTGATAGAATAATTTTTCTAGCATAGACCCAATTTTTTTTATAAATATAAAAATTACCTCCTTAATCTAATAATTCCCTCAGTTTAATCATGCTATCAAAGGTCTTAGTCGAATTTTTACGCAGCTCATCCTTGTAATCGTGTGCTGTAAACCCGTAAACATCAAAACCACCATTAAGAGCTGCCTGAACACCGATAGGACTATCTTCAATTACTAAGCAGTCTTTTACTTCAAATACCATAGTCTTAGCCGCCCAAAGAAATACAGCCGGATCGGGTTTCCACTTCTGAATGGTATAACAACTAAAAATGTTGCCTTCAAAATAAGGAAGCAAACCTGTGAGCTGTAAATTCAGACGTATTTTACTTTCTGGTCCGCTGGAAGCAACACAATATGAAATTTTTAACCCATCTAGGAGTTCTTTTATCCCTTCAATAGGTTTAATATGTGCTTTGAATTTTTCGGTAGACCGATGTCTATACTGTGCTTCAAGGTCTGAAGGCACTGCCCTACCAATCAATGCTGAAATTTGATCTGCGCAATTCTTAAATGAATTGCCCTTAAAATTTTGGTAAGCGTAGTCTAAATCTATATCTGCTCCGAGCTCATTGGCTAAATCTACCATTACCTGATTGCTAAGTGGCTCGCTATCAACAAGAACGCCATCACAATCAAAGATGATACACTTATATCTCGCCATTTAAGGTGTGCTATTTGAAACCTGAAGTACTTTACCGTTATAATAGTTATTGCCAGTTAGAGCAAAATCCATGATATATGTAGCCATTTCGAGGGCTGTAGTGGGTGCTTGATAATCTGGGAAGGCTTCTTTTAGCATTTCAGTTTGCACCGCACCAATAGCCAAAACGTTGAACTGCGGTCCAGTTTCTTTGTACTCTTCAGCTAATAATTCCGTTAGGGTAATCACAGCGCCTTTACTCGAGCTATAAGCTGCGAGGCCAGGAAATTTCATGCTTCCTTGTATTCCACCCATACTACTTATAGTTACCACGTGACTGTCTTCTTTCATAAAAGGTAAGACTACGCGTGTCATTTCAGAGACTCCATAAACGTTGGTTTTATAGACGTTTTCGAAATCGGACATCGTAGTTTCTGCAAAAGGTTTATTTAGCAGCATTCCTGCGTTATTAATCAGGATATCTACACGATCCCATTCCTTAGAAATATAGTCTACTACTTTAATATAATCATCATCCGCACATAGGTCGCAACTAAATGCAGTTATATTGCTGTGACTTAGTTCCTGAACTGGTTTTGCATTTCTTGATAGCGCCAAAACATTATGACCTGCATTAGCAAATAACTTTACTAATTCAAACCCAATACCTCTACTCGTGCCGGTAATTATTACGTTTTTACTCATTCTCTGTAAGTACTACTTCTCTGGTTGGTGCATTAATCATTCCTTCCAAGGCAGGAATCATTTTTGTTATGAAGCTTGCCATGTGTTCATAATCCATCTGATCGGCTTCGTCATCTACATGATGATAATAATCGAAATTGGTAAAATCGAATGTTGAAATCGCATGCGCTGGTATATTAAAGGCCTTATAGAATGGAAAGTTATCTGATCTAAAGAATAATTGAAATTCCTTTGCCTTCGGAAAGAAACCTACAACTTCTTCGCCTGCATATCGGTTTAAGGTAGGTGCAAAATTAGAGCGATTATAACCACTCATATAAGCCATGGATTTATCAGCAGCTCTTGGTACACCAATCATTTCGAAATTAATCATGGTGTAAGCATTCATACCTTCGTTCTTTAGACGTTCTGCTAGATGCGCTGAGCCTTTAAGTCCCATTTCCTCAGCAGCATATAAAGTGATGAGAATACTGCGCTTATTAGATTTTGACTTTGCAAAATACTTACCAAACTCCATGGCAGCAATTGTTCCTGAGGCATCATCGTTAGCCCCATTAGCTATAGTATCGCCATTTACTTCTTTTCCTGTACCGATGTGATCATAATGACCGCCGAGAATTACAAATTCATTTTTTAAGTTTGGATCATTTCCTTCAATAACTCCAACTACGTTATAACCGACTATTTCACCGATATTGAAAGAATCTCGATACGTCTCAAAATATGGTTTGATATTATTATCCTTGAAGTAATTCTCAATATATACAGCAGCCTTTTCAATGCCTTCGGTTCCTGTTGCTCGACCTTGCAACTCGTCGGAAGCAAGATACTCCATGCTTTCTTTTACACTTTTTTCTACTGAGCCACAGCTCACCAAGAGCGCTAAAATAGCAAACACTAAAATATTCTTCATTCTAAGAGGATTTAATTATTTAAACATAAAAATCCTATTTCAAAGATTCAAAATAGGACTTTTATTATGTCATTTTATATATACTTAATCTGGTTAAACCAGCATCGTTACAGGGTTTTCAATATAACCTTTTAAGGTTTGAAGGAATTGTGCTCCAGTTGCTCCATCGACCGTTCTATGGTCGCATGCCATTGTTAGCTTCATCGTATTACCTGGTACAACCGCTCCATTTTTCACAACCGGTTTAGACACAATGGCTCCAACCGATAAAATTGCGGAATTAGGCTGATTAATAATAGATGTGAAACTTTCAATACCAAACATTCCTAAGTTGGAAATGGTGAAAGTACTTCCTTCCATTTCATCTAAAGTAAGTTTCTTATTTCTTGCCTTACCTGCAAAATCTTTAACAGCGGCTCCTATTTGAGTTAAACTTTGTTCATTGGCAAATTTCACAACTGGTACAACTAATCCGTCTGGTACAGCAACCGCTACACCAATATGAACGTGATTGTTCAGTTTCATTTTATCATCAAACCACTGCGAATTGACTTGTGGATGCTGTCTTAAGGCCAAAGCACATGCCTTAACAATCATATCATTGTATGATATTTTTGTGTCTGGCATTGAGTTATACTGTGCTCTAAATGCGATAGCATTTTCCATATCAAACTCTACATTGAGATAGTAATGTGGTGCTGAAAATTTAGACTTCGCTAAATTCTTAGCAATTGCCTTACGCATATTTGAATTTGGAACTTCGTCAAAATCTTCTTGTCCTGATGGTACAAATTTCGCTACTGGTGCTGATGACTGAGCGACCGCAGCAGGCGTGAAGTTCTCAATATCACGTTTAATAATTCTTCCGTTTTCACCAGAACCGTTGACTTGCGCCAGATTAATCCCCTTTTCTTCAGCCATTTTCTTAGCCAGAGGTGAAACAAAAATTCTACCATTTGGGCTTGTTGCTGGTGCTGTAGCTACAGGAGCTGAAACTTTAGTTTCCGCAACTTTAGGCGCTTCAACAGGCTTAGACACTTCAGGAGCAGCAGGAGCAGGTTCAGATTTTGTCTCTGCACTTCCTACCTTGAAGTTTTTTGCTACTGAGGACACATCAGTACCAGCTGGACCAATAATCGCTAATAAGGCATCAACCTTTGCAGATTGTCCTTCTTCAAGACCTACATGTAATAAAGTTCCTGATTGAAACGATTCAAACTCCATAGTAGCTTTATCCGTTTCGATCTCAGCTAAAATATCGCCTTCTTCAACTTCATCACCAACCTTCTTCAACCAAGTTGCTACAGTTCCTTCTTCCATGGTATCACTTAATCGTGGCATGGTAACCACAATAACACCTTCTGGTAAATCTTCAGATGTGCTTTCTGAAGATGTTGTATCTGAAACGTCTTCAGACTCAGCTTCAGCTTCTGGAGTAGATTCTTGAACCTCAGTATTTCCGTTCAATAAAGAGGAAATGTCTTCACCTTCTTCTCCGATGATTGCTAAAAGCTGGTCGACCTTAGTAGTCTCCCCTTCTTGTACGCCTATATGAAGTAATGTTCCTTCGTGAAACGATTCGAATTCCATCGTAGCCTTGTCCGTTTCGATCTCGGCGATAATGTCACCTTCTTCTATTTTATCACCAACTTTTTTTAGCCAAGCCGCTACCGTTCCTTCTTCCATTGTGTCGCTTAGACGCGGCATGTTAATCACTTCTGCCATAGCTTATAATTTATGTGGTATAAATGGATAATCATCTTGTTCGTAAACGGCATCGTACATCACATTCATCTCTGGATATGGTGATTCCTCTGCGAACTTTTCACATTCTGAAACGCGCGCCTTAACACGCTTATCAATTTCTTTGATTTCATCTTCAGTAGCGTACTTTTTCTCTAAAATCACGTCCTTAACCTGAGTTATAGGATCTATTTTCTTGTACTCTTCTACTTCTTCTTTTGTTCTGTAATGTTGTGCATCAGACATTGAATGTCCACGGTAACGATAGGTCTTCACTTCTAAGAACGATGGTCCTCCGCCATTTCTTGCACGTTGGATGGCTTCATCGAAAGCTTCAGCTACTTTGATCGGATTCATCCCATCAACAGGACCTGAAGGCATTTCGTAACCTAATCCTAACTTCCAAATATCGGTATGATTCGCAGTACGCTCTACTGATGTCCCCATAGCATAACCGTTGTTTTCACATACGAATACTACTGGTAAATTCCAAAGCATTGCTAGGTTAAATGTTTCATGCAGTGAGCCTTGTCTTGCGGCACCATCACCAAAACAACATAAAGTAACCGCATCGCTTCCATGATATTTATCGCCAAATGCAATTCCTGCACCTAATGGAATTTGACCACCTACGATACCATGACCACCGTAAAATCTGTGTTCCTTAGAAAATATGTGCATTGATCCTCCCAGACCTTGTGATGTACCGGTTCCTTTTCCGTACAATTCTGCCATCACGCGTTTTGGATCTACGCCCATTCCTATAGGTTGAACATGATTCCTGTAGGCCGTGATCATCTTGTCTTTGGTAAGGTCCATAGCATGTAAAGCACCTGCTAGTACAGCTTCTTGCCCATTGTAAAGGTGAAGAAATCCGCGAACTTTCTGTTGAATATAAACTGCGGCTAGTTTGTCTTCGAACTTACGCCAAAACAGCATATCCTCATACCATTTTAGGTAAACTTCTTTAGTTATCTTTTGCATTTTTTTGATTCGTTCTTTTAATCAGAATAACAAAAATAAGACATTAGTCAGTAACCAAAAAACCGAAAATTGTAATTTTTGAACGAAAACGTTATAGGAAACTTCTATCGAATCCCAATGGTAATAAATTAGCCAATGAGTTTGATTTTGCAACCTTTCCGGTAGCGCCCATAAAATATATTTCAATGGGTTGGTCTTGTTTGATCTCGTACTCGGCAATTGCCTGTCTACAAGCCCCACAAGGTGGTATTGGTTTATCTGTGATCTGATTATTTGAAGATGCAGTAAGTGCCATTATGAGAAACTTGGTGTTAGGATACTTCGCTCCTGCATAATAGATTGCAGTTCGTTCTGCGCATAGTCCTGATGGATAGGATGCATTTTCTTGATTGCTCCCCGTAATGACTTCGTTATTTTCTAAAAGAATAGCAGCACCAACTTTGAATTTCGAATATGGTGCATAGGCCTTATCTCGAGCCTCTGCAGCAGCTTTCATGAGATTCTGAACATTTTCAGGAAGTTCATTAACATCATCAAAAACTTGTACTTTAGTTTCAATTTTAACTTCCTTCATATTTCAAATTCTTTATTAGACAAAAAAACTATTGCTTTTAAGACAATAGTTTTAAATATACTGTGATTATTTAGTTCTAATATTCATCATATTCACCATCACCAAAATTAAAGGTTAGTGAAAAACGCAAGGTGTTTTCTAATGGACTTTGTACTCGCGATGCTGAAAACAGATAAGATAGATCTAGATTGATCGTGGTATACTTAAATCCTGCACCAAGTGCGAAAAACTTACGTGCTCCTTTATCTTCAGCTTCGTTAAAATAGCCAGCTCTAAATGCAAAGTTTTCCTGATAGGTGTACTCTGCGCCTAAAGCCCAGGTAAATTCTCTAATCTCCTCACTAAATCCTCCCGGTGCATCACCAAATGATTGGAAGATACCGTTTAAGAAACTGACGTCGTTATCTTGTCCTTGTGTAATGATAGTTGGTTCGTTTTCATTAACATCTGGCGTGCTTGGGTCGTCTTCTGTTTGAACACCATCACCATTGGTATCAACAAACCCAAATAATGGTGGTGTTGGAACCAATAGTTTAGTAACTTCAGCAGTAATACCTAATTTACTGTATTCATCGAATATGAAATCGAAACCACCACCTAATCTTAAATTAGTAGGCTGAAAATTTTCTCTTCCGCCGTCATCGTAGCTAAACTTCGGACCTAAATTCTGTATTGCAAATCCGAATCTCCAACGACCATTAAAATCATTATATGCTTCCTCTTCACTTTGGTAATAACCGGTAATATCTGCTCCAAAGGAACTTGCAGCATTGGCATTTGGATCTACCTGATCGATTCTTAAGTCAGATCTCAAATATCGAATTGCTACGGACATAGCGAATTGATCGGCAAGTCGTAATGTATAAGCAATATCTGCGGTGAATTCATTCGGTTTTACATTAATCCCAGGGTCATTTTCACTCTGTGTTAAGGTTATTTCACCTAAACTGAAATATTTAAAACTTGCAGACACTGCACTGTATTCGTTCAATCTATTGTAATAAGTAGCGTAGCTGATAGAAATATCATTTACTAATCGACTTAAATAAGGTGTATAACTTAAACTCACTCCAGATTTTGCTTCAGAAAACACATATTTGGCCGGATTGTATTGTTGTGAAAATCCGTCCATTGATGTAGCTACACCCATATCTCCCATAGATGCTGATCTCGCGTCTGGTGCAATTAACATAAATGGTACACCTGTTGTAATTACGGAAGATTGATCAGGGAATGTTATGGTTTCTTGAGCAAAAGTAAAACTCAGCGCTAGCAGAGCTAAAAGGGATATTTTGTACTTCTTCATTTTGAATTTTGAATTCTTAATGCTAAGTGAATAACACTAAACAGTTAGCAAATATAGTTTATTATTAGAGTATGACAAGTTTTTGAATTTTTTCAACTTGCTTATTTAAACGGTTAGATCTTACTTTTAGTTTATAGACATAGACACCTTTTCCAATTTTATCACCAAAATCGTCGCGTCCATCCCATACAATATCTTTTGAAAGTGAACTTACAGATTTGCTTCCACCTGAAGTTTGGCCATTCAAGGTTCTTACCAATTTCCCAGAAACAGTAAAGATTTGGACTGAAATGTCTAAAGGTTCAACGCTATTATGATTAAACCAAAATTCGGTATAGTTAACAAAAGGATTCGGGTAATTTAGAACGTTATTAATTACCAATTCTTCATCCTTATCAAATACATTAAACTGAATTTCTGCAGTGGCTGAGTTATTGTAAACATCCCAGGCCTTTAAGGTCAAGGTATGCATACCAGGCTCTAGATCTCTAAATGGAAACGTCACCGTCCCGTTGGTGTAATCGTCAATATTAGCCTGATAATAATCATTCAACACAAAAGGATTAGTTTCATCGCCATCAAGTATGGCTGTGATATCATGACCTATTCCACTTGCTGTATTTATACCGTTATCGTCTTGAAGTTTAGCGAGTAAGTTTGGTGATTCGTTAGTAATACCTCCAGAAACAAAGTTTTCATCATTCATAAATAAATTGATTACTGGCCCTACGTTATCTTCTGGTGCATCTTCGTTTATACCACCTATCTGAACATCGAAATTCGCTCCAGCCTGATTTGACAACGGACTTTCCGTCTGAGCATAGAAACTTACTTTACCATTTCCGACAGGAATACCAATATCTCGAGGAACAATAAAATCGAATTCAAATTGACCGTTAGTAACACTTGCTTGCCCTTTGAAAATAATTTCACCTAGTGTGGTATAATCTAAAATAATTTGTCCATTTGCATCCGAAACCCCATCGTTGGCTAAGGTCTGACGCTCAATTCTTTTATCGTAAACGGTCGCGGTTAAGGTCCCATTATAATTAGGAAGTAAATTTCCATTTACGTCAGTAACCTCACCTGCCATTTTTGTGTAACTTAAGGCTTGAAGCACGTCTATTTGTTGTGAAATATCTACATCATTAACCTGTGTAAGTCTAATATTTGGTTCTGCAAAAGCCAATTTCATAGCTGGGTCACCAATCATAAAAACCAATCGTTTTTGGCTAATACCTGCAATGTTATTATCTATTTTTGTAAGGCGTAAGGCTTCACCAATTGACGGATAATCATTAGACCCAAAGGCAAACAAATAATCATCTAAGACCTCATTGTAGGACACGCCCACAGTCACAAAAATTTGTCTCGTTGTGGTGAGTAGGGCAACTGCTCCACCATTCTTATTCCAAAACGTAAACTCACCTGCCGTATCTCGGTTGGGGTCATCGAATTTAGTATATTCACAAGTAACAGTGACAAAAAGATTAAACTTACATATGTTATTGACTTCTTGCGCATCAAACTTGTCGAATATGCGCTCTTTCGCCAAACCATCTTCTCCTCCATGCCCAAAATAGTTAACTACAAGCGCTCCGACTTCAATAGCGTCTTTGGCGGCCTCATTGACTTCTGGATACCGATCTCCTGCAGCTGAGGATTCTTGTTCGAATGCATCCGTATGAATCTTAACAACATTCAAAAACGGTTTTTCAGCTTCAATTTCAGAACCGATACCATCTGTTGTCTCTTGAAGTATTCGTTCCCATAATTCATCGACATCATCTGAAATTAATAAGACATTATTTCGCCAACTACCATAAGCTTCAGGCTGGTAATAAGCCGCGATCTTATCTACCATATCTCGTGCACGTTGAAGGTCTTCAGCTAGTATTCTTCCAACGGCTATATCCATTCGATCGCCATTGCCCATGTCGCCTTCATCGTCATCTAACATGGCGAAAAAATCATCTGATACAAACGAATTAGTAAGACTAAAACTACTTGTTGAGTACCAAGACGGCACTAGATTTGTATTATTATTTAGTCGGTCTTTATAATCGTAAGAACCTTCTCCGAAAAGACATAGATATTTTAACCTCGATGCTGGCGAACTTGCATTATCGTATACATATTTGACAAAATTTCTTATGGCTGCAATGTCCTGACTTCCTGTACTAAATTCGTTATATATACTTTGAAGATCGACGACTTTGACATTCAAATTATATTGGTTTCTATTGATCTCTGCTAATCTTTCAGCTTGCGATATAAGTACAGTTGGTGATACGATGATATAATCGATATCCTCAAAATCGCCTTGTGCATTATTGAAGATGGTTCCTTTCAGGTTTTGGTTGGAAACTCTTGTATTTGATTCGCGTAGTGGCTGTAAAAAATTGTTCGAAGCAAAGGCTAAGTAAGTACGTTCTTCACCAGCGAATGCTTTAAAGGTCAATGTAGATTGACTATCAGGATTCCCAGTACTCGTCACATTAAATCTATCTGTTATATCCCAAACCTCTTGAAGCCCTTCTGCGTTAGAAATTGTATACTCCGCAACCCCAGGAGTTGATATGACATCTCTGTTTTTAAATACCATCTGAGTCCCTTGATAGGTCAGAGCTCTCGTAGCTTCAATATTGATATAATCTAAATAAGCATTCGCCGATGGGTTGCCATTATTGTCATAATCTAAGGTCACAGTTACAACATCAGACGAAATACTGAGATCATCATTATAAGAGACCGCTGTCCCTAGTACAGAACCCGGACTAATGACACCCAAATTTAGACTTGTTAAAAAGCTACCATTGACGGTGATACCCATAGTTGTTCCGTCAGTTTCTGAAACAGACCCAACAGCTATCTCTGTTTGAACTGGTTCTGTTGTTACCAAATTCGGGAAGTTAAAATTATAAACCCTTTGATTTTCAATATCGAATTTATCGCCGAACCATCTACGTCCTAGTTTGGCTAGATTATATTCATCGACTTCGTAAAACTGGTAATCTTGAAACGTGTTAATGTTGATATCGGCCGGAGCTTCGATAGTAGGCATCGCCTGAATTCTTTTACCATTACCCGGACTAACGTTGACATAATAGTATGTCCGATCAGTATATAGGTTTATATTGGTATTACTTTCTTCGTTATAGGTTTTTGGCCCTTCACCATAAAATAAAATATAGTCACCATTATCGAAACTTCCATCATTTTCACCAACGAACTTTATAGCATTTTCCACAACATCGAATGGATAGTTCTCAGAATTTTCTAACGGGAGCATTCTCCCACCATTGCCATATATCTTTATAGTTCTTGGATCCACAGAGTTTGTATTAATACCTAGACTATTCAAAAATCCACGGGTAAGTTGAAAAACACCAGACTCTTCAATATAGAATTTGTACCAATCGCCCGAACTTAGAACAGAATTTGTAATCTGAGATGAACTGCTTAAAATCGATGACCTATTTGCTAAAGTTGAAAAACTAACATTGAAAGCCTTCACTTTTTTATAAATACCACGATCTTTAACTATAGGACTTATCTCTAAATAATAAGAGGTTTTCCCTCTTGCGTTCGTATTTAAAAGCTCATATTTAATTTCTTCAGGAATAAGATTCGGGTTTAGATTTTTTAAGTCTGAATTGCTTATCGTTTCAAAAGAAACATTAGAAATAACAACTGAATTCTGATCAATCTGGCTCCCATTACTTTCCCATTGGGCAAAAAAGGTCAAGCCTTTTTTATCATCATAACTGAAATGTTTGTCATCGAAGCCCGGAACTATGATTTTACCATAGTCGGTTTGTAGAACCTTATCGCCGTTCCATTCTATTTTAAATTGTTTTTGTTGACCGTAGCTAAATAAGGTCAGAAAGAACACGACTAAACAATAGCAATTTTTCATTTAAGAATCTTAGTGGTTGTTGATAAGCAGTAAATTCATTTTTACTAAAAAACGCTAACCCGATTTGAAATAATAAATTTACAGTAAAATAACGCCTAATAATCTACGTTATTATAGGGCGAAATTTTTTATTTCAAAAATACAACAATAATTTATTTTTGAGCTCGTTATGAAAGAGCAAAATACGTCGATAAAAGGCGAAAAATCCGTTATTGTGCACGAAAAAAAGGATGAAATGCACATTTTTTTGAATTTTCAAGCAAAAAAAAGTTGTCAGTTTACCTTTAATTCTTATATTGCACAACTAAATTTTATGAGCTTACTTAAACATATGGATATGAAAAATGTCTCAAACCTCAAATTTTTAATAGCATTTGCGCTATGTGCTAGCATTGTTAGTTGCAAGCGTTCATCTAATTCTAGTAATGTAGATAGTGCTACGGGTTGGAAGATCAACGATAAGAACGGTGGTTTTCAATACAACACCAATTTTAAAGAGCAAGAAACACCACCTGGTACAGCATTTATTGAGGGTGGAACTTTTACAATGGGTAAAGTTCAGGACGACCCTATGCACGATTGGAACAACACTCCAAACCAGCAGCATATTCAGTCGTTCTACATGGACGAGCACGAGGTAACCAACCTTAATTACCTATTCTACCTAGATTATCTTAAAAATGTATATCCACCAGATGATCCTAATTATGCCCTTATTTATAAAGGGGCACTTCCAGATACATTAGTTTGGAGAAACCGTTTAGGATATAACGAAATGATGACTGAGAATTACTTACGTCATCCTGGTTATGCAAATTATCCTGTTGTAGGTGTAAGCTGGATTCAGGCTGTGGAGTATGCCAACTGGAGATCTAACCGTGTTGCTGAAATGTCTTTACAAGAAGCTGGTTACATCAAAAGAGATGCACATTTAACAGACTTAAATGCAGAAAGTACATTCGACGTTGACACTTACATCAATGCACCAACGCAAACTTACGGAGGTAATTCAGATGTTTTAGAAGGTGGTAAAAGAAGACAACAAACTGATGCCGATGGCAACCCAATCAATGTTTATGCAAACAGAGAATCTGGGTTAATTCCTGTAAAGTTTAGACTTCCAACTGAAGCTGAATGGGAATACGCTGCTTTAGGTATGAGCGAATTAAGAAGCTATAACGTCTACAGAGGGCGTAAAAAATATCCTTGGGATGGTCAGTACACAAGATCAGGTAAGCGTGTAAATCGTGGTGACCAGTTAGCTAACTTCAAGCAAGGAAAAGGTGACTACGGTGGAATTGCTGGATGGTCTGATGACGGTGCGGATATTACTGCTGAAGTTAAATCTTATCAGCCAAATGACTACGGTCTTTATGACATGGCAGGAAACGTTGCTGAGTGGGTAGCTGACGTATACCGTCCGATTGTTGATGATGAGTTTAACGACTTCAACTACTATAGAGGTAATGTTTATACTAAGAATGCCTTAAACGAAGATGGTACTGTAAGAGTTGTTACCGTAGATGAGATCGTTTACGATACTTTAAGTAACGGTAAGATCATTGCAAGAAATCTTCCAGGTGAAATTGCTAAGATTCCTGTTGACGAACAAGACACTTATTTAAGAACGCAGTTCGATAAGAGTGATAACAGAAACTTTAGAGATGGAGATAAGCGTTCTTCACGCTACTACAGAGAAAGTTTTGACGAAGGTGATGAAAGAATTGACGCTACAGGTAAAATGTATAACTCACCTAAGCACAAAGTTGAAATGGATACCATTGATGGTGAACCAAAAATGGTAAGACAATACGATAAGTCTAACACAAGAACTTCACTTATCAATGACGAAGTAAGAGTCTTTAAAGGAGGATCTTGGAGAGATAGAGCTTACTGGATCGACCCAGCGCAACGTCGTTACTTCCCACAAGATATGGCGACAGATTACATCGGGTTTAGATGTGCTGTTTCGCGTGTAGGATCAAAATCTGTGAAATCACAAAAGAGACGTAACTAAATCGTTTAAATAATATTGAAAAAGTCCTGATGAAATTCATCAGGACTTTTTTATTTTTAGGCCTATGGAAATAGGAACGCTTTATCAAAAATTTGAAACCTGTACTTCGGTTTCTACCGACACCCGAAAAATTGAAAAGGATGCCATGTATTTTGCTTTGAAAGGCGAAAACTTTGACGGTAACAAATTTGTAAGTCAGGCTTTCGAAAATGGAGCTAAGTACTGTGTGGTAGATGATTCTGAAGCTGTCATTAATTCAGATTGTGTTTTAGTTGAGGATGTTCTAACAACTCTTCAGAAGCTGGCAACCTATCATAGAAATACTATTAAGGTTCCTATTATTTCCCTAACCGGAAGTAACGGAAAGACCACGACTAAAGAACTTATTCATGCTGTTTTAGCTACCACTTACAAGGTAAAGGCTACCAAAGGCAATCTCAACAATCATATTGGAGTTCCGTTGACTTTATTAAGTTTCACTAAAGAACAGGATTATGGCATTGTTGAAATGGGTGCCAATCATCAAAAAGAAATAGAATTCTTATCCAATATAGCTCAGCCCGATTTTGGTGTGATTACCAATTTTGGCAAGGCTCATTTAGAGGGATTTGGTGGTGTAGAAGGTGTTATTAAAGGCAAATCTGAATTATACGACTATCTAAGATCAGAAGAAAAGAAGGTTTTTATAAATACCGATGACGCGAAACAAATAAAGCAAATTGGTAATTATGAACAGATCATCACCTTTGGTAAAAGCCCAGATAATGATTGCACCATTGAATTCTTGAAAGCCGACCCATTCGTAGCACTTAGGTATAAGGACGAAGAAATTAGCAGCCAGCTTATTGGCGATTACAACTACGGTAACATGGCTATTGCTGTAGCGATGGGGCATTATTTTGGAGTTTCCTCCGGAAATATTAAAGCTGCAATTGCAGCCTACCAACCAAAGAACAACCGTTCAGAAATCATTCAGAAAGGTAGCACACAAATTATCCTTGATGCCTACAATGCTAACCCAACGAGCATGTTGGCAGCCTTAAAGAATTTGAAGCAACTAGATGCTGAAACTAAGGTTCTTTTTTTAGGTGATATGTTTGAATTGGGTGAGGACGCCGAAATTGAACATCAGGCGATTGTAGATTATGCTGAAAACAATTTTGAACGGCATATCTTTTTGATTGGTGAAAATTTTTACAAAACAAAAACCACCAACACCACACAAAAATTTGCCCAATTTGAAGATCTAAAACCTCAACTAAAGGAATTAGACTTAATGAATGCCACCATCTTGATCAAAGGCTCGAGAGGTATGGCACTGGAACGGATTTTGGAGGGGATTTAATCTAAGGGTTGTAGGCAATATCACAGCTTATCTCGGTGATATCAACAACTAAAGCATTCTATAAAAAAGCTCGCCTTCGTTTTCTATCGAAAACTTCGGGAAGAAAATGGGTGCGTCCCGCCGTAGCTCGTTGAAGATTTTTTAGAATGTGCTACAAATAAAAAGCTCGCCTTCGTTTTTCTTTCAAAAACTTCGGCGAGCGAAGGTGGGTCATACTGGATTCGAACCAGTGACTTCTACCCTGTCAAGGTAACACTCTAAACCAACTGAGTTAATGACCCGTTTGCTTTTTCAAAATTAATAAAAATGGGATTGCATATCCCAAAGCTTTCAGCTTTGAAAATTAAACTAATCTTTTCTTATAAAAGGCTCTTCCAGAGCCAGATTTCAAATATTTTTCAAACTTATAAGCTTTGTATTTATCCGTAAAGACTAAATATGTAATCAATTTAATCGGCAATTTTTTACTCGTAGAAATTACCTTCCCTGACTTATGTTCATTTAATCGTCTTGCTAAATTATTTGTACACCCAACATAATTCATACCATTGGTACAAGATAATATATAAACGCACCATGTCTTGTTTTGATTCTCCATAATAGAAAATTTGCACAGCGGACATAGTCTATCGAAACTACGAATTTATTTAGAAAGAAATAATAAAAATTAACCTTAAAAAATTAAGTACTAAATATGAATTAAAAAGAGGAAATCTCAGTTTGACGATGGGCAGATTTTGCCTTCGTTTTTTATCGAAAACTTCGGCTAGTAAGTGGGTGCGTCCCGCCGTAGCTCGTCGAAGATATTTTAGAATGTGCTACAAATAAAAAGCTCGCCTTCGTTTTCTATCGAAAACTTCGGCTAGTAAGTGGGTGCGTCCCGCCGAAGCTCACCGAAGAAATTTTAGAAGTTGTTACAAACAAAAAGCTCGCCTTTGTTTTCTATCGAAAACTTCGGCGAGCGAAGGTGGGCGCGAAGGGATTCGAACCCCTGACCCCTTGGGTGTAAACCAAGTGCTCTGAACCAACTGAGCTACGCGCCCTAATTATTAGGACTGCAAATATAGACTAGTTTTTAATATCTCAAAAGGATTTTTACAAAAAAATCAAATTATTTCAGCCACCACAAATGTGCTGCCACCAACGTATATAAGATCAGATTTTTGTGCCGTATTTAATGCAGCTTTATAGGCCTTTTCAACACTACTAAAAACTTCTCCTTCAAGCTGATTTTCTTTAAATATTTCAGAAAGTTTGTGTGCATCTAATCCGCGTTGAATATTAGGTTTACAGAAATAAAATTGAGCCTTCTTTGGTAGCAACGGTATTATAGAATTGAGATCCTTATCACTTACAACTCCAAAAACCATATGCAATTGCTCATAGCTTTCCTCTTGTAATTGTTGCATCACATAAGTCAAACCCTCTTTGTTATGTGCTGTGTCGCAAATAACTTTCGGGTTATTTTGTAAAACCTGCCAGCGTCCTAATAATCCTGTATTCCTGGTGACGTTCAACAGCCCATTTTTCAACTGCCGGTCAGAAATTTTATAGCCTAATGACCTCAATAGTTCAACCGACTGCATCACCGTTTTAATATTATGTTTTTGATAACTTCCTTTAAGATCACTATCTAAATATGCTTCAATAAATTGATCTGCAAAATAAATCGGAGCACTGTGATTGTTAGCTTTATTTTCAAAAACTGATGTCGTCTCCGATTGAGTTTGACCGATCACCACAGGTGTATTGTGCTTAATGATCCCCGCTTTTTCACCTGCTATTTTTTCAAGAGTATTTCCCAAAAACTGCATATGATCAAATCCGATGTTTGTTATTATTGAAAGTTCTGGCGAAATAATATTTGTAGAATCTAGTCGACCACCCATACCAACCTCAACCACAGCAATATCAACTTTTTGCTTCGCAAAATAATCGAAGGCCATTCCAACAGTCATTTCAAAAAACGACAAGCTATTCACATTAAAAAAGGATTTATTTCGCTTTATAAAACCTATAACGAATTGCTTCGAAACAACTTTTCCATTGACACGAATGCGCTCTCTAAAATCCTTAAGGTGTGGTGATGTGTAGAGTCCGACCTTATACCCTGCTTCCTGCAGTACCGAAGCCAACATATGACTGGTTGAACCCTTGCCATTTGTTCCTGCTACATGAATTGACTTAAAACGTTTCTCGGGATTGTTAAGTTGGTTCGCGAGTTTTAAGGTGTTTGAAAGGTCTTTCTTGAAGGCCGATTTACCTTTATTCTGATACATTGGAAGTTGCTGAAACATCCATTGAATTGTATCCTGATAGTTCATAGTTTACTGACCAACATCAAAATTAATACTCACAAAACCAATTTGTTTCGCCGGCGCATCGGCATCGGCTGGCCATTTATGAGATAATGCAATTTTCTTCGCAGGTTCTAATAAACAAGGATGTGTATTAGTCGTACCTCTAATTCCTGGTTCGGCTTTGACCACTTGACCTTGACGGTTAACTTCAATTCTTACTACAACCAATCCATACTCATTACAGTCTTGTTTGTAAATTCGTTTTGAAGGTCTTCCTCTTCCACCTAAACCATAACCAACACCACCTTTTCCAGGTCCTGAACCACCAAAGTAACTTGGCGCATAAGGGTCGCCAATAGGCTTACCTTTATTTCCTGGTTTATCATCACCACCTTCACCACCATCGTCGCTCCCATCAGAATTGGTTACGCCACCGATAAGATTATCTAGTTTTTTCTTTTTAGCTTCCTCTTCACGTCTTTGACGCTCTTCGGCCTCACGCTTCTCGCGCTCAATGCGTTCGGCTTCAGCCTTTGCTTTTGCTTCAGCTTCCTTTTGCTTTTTGATGGCAATAGCCTCAGCATTTTCCTCAGTCATTACCTCTTCGGCCTTCGTTGATGTTTCTGTAGGTTGTGCTTCTGAAGTTTCAGGTTGTGATTCTTCCACAACTTTTTCTTCAACCGCTTTACGAGGTTGAGCTAAGGGTTTATTACCGCTACCAAAATCTGTTGTTCCGAAGTTTACAGCTACGCCATATTCATCTGGCGGATCTAAGTATTTAGGCCCCACAAAAAACAACAGCAAAAATAGAATCAGAGCAATTAATGCTGTGATTCTTGCTGAATTACGTTGATGTTTGGTCTCAAAATACTTCATCATAAGTTTACTTTATTTTGAATAGTTTCAAAAATGATGCCGTTTAATTTGGCTTCACCGCTAATATCACTTTGAATTTATTTCTATTGGCGATATCCATTACTTTCACCACATTTTCTACCGGAACAGATTTTTCAGCTCTTAAGACTATAGTAGGTTGCTCTTGGTCTGCTAAAATGGAGATCAATTGATTCTCTAGCACACTTTCACCGACACGCTTCTGGTCTATATAGTAAGTGAGGTCCTTCTTTATACTCACTGCAGTCGACTTCTTATTTTCGGTTTTACCACTTGCCTTTGGAAGAATAATATCAATGGCATTGGTGGTTACCAAAGTTGAAGCGATCATAAAAAAGATCAACAGTAAGAATACAATATCGGTCATTGAGGCCATATTGAATTCTGGCGTGACTTTATTTCGTCCTCTAATATTCATATTAGATAGGTTCGTTTAAGTGATCTAAAAATTCAACCGAATTAGCCTCCATCTGGTACACTACCTTGTTGGTTTTAACCACAATATGATTATACGCCACATAGGCAATAATACCAACAATAAGTCCACCGACGGTAGTTGTCATTGCCGTGTATAAGCCACTAGCCAAGACATCCATCTGAATGGTACCACCTGCGTTTGCCAATTCAAAAATGGAAAGGATCATACCTACTACGGTTCCGAGGAAACCAATCATAGGTGCCACACCAGAGATCGTTGCTAAAACACTAACGTTCTTTTCGAGACTATAGATCTCTAATCGGCCTGCATTTTCAATAGCTGTATTAATATCTTCAAGAGGTTTTCCAATTCTAGTAATTCCTTTTGCAATGAGTCGTGCTACAGGCGAATTTTGTTGCGCGCATAACATTTGAGCCGAATCGATTTTACCATTACTCACATGGTCTTTAATCTGATTCATAAAGTTTGAATCGACCTTCGACGCCGCTTTGATAGCAAAAATGCGTTCAAAATAAATATAAGTTGCAACAATAAGTAGTAGGAATAAGATCAGAATGATCACCATTCCTGAAGTGCCACCACTTGTAATTAACTCAATAATAGATAGGGTTTTTTCAACTTGTTCTCCATCAGTTAATACCTCTACCTCATCTTGAATATTACTTAGTAATATCATATAATAAGTTTTAAGTTTAAAAGTTTCTGTAAGTTATAACGCTAGGTTTTTCACTTAAGTATATTAAAACAATGCTCGTGTTCCCATAAAGGCAATAGCACCCGCAATAAACCCAACAAGTGCTAACCATGAAATTTTTCTTAAGTACCAGAAAAAGTCGATCTTCTCCATACCCATAGCCACCACACCAGCTGCTGAACCTATAATTAACATACTTCCACCTGTTCCTGCAGAATAGGCAATAAAGTGCCATAACGGATTATCTAAAGGTTCAGAGAACATCCCTAAACTTGCTGCAACAAGAGGTACATTGTCGATTACTGCAGATCCAACTCCTAGCAGAAGTACCACTAAATCCGAAACTATAGTTCCTGTTGGTTCGGTACCAATAAGACCTATATTTTCTTTCAAACTGTCTGCAAACCCGAAGAGAATACCTAAAGATTCTAGAGCAGCTACAGCCATTAAAATTCCTAAGAAAAATAAGATACTTGGTAATTCAATTTTGGAAAGTGAATAATGCACCGGACTATGACTAGAATGCTCGTGATGCTCATCTGAAACCGCCGAAGAAATTGCAAATTTTGAATTACTGTAAATCTCCGCAAAGATGGCAACTACGCCTAAAGATAGCATCATCCCTACATAAGGTGGTAAATGCGTGATCACTTTGAATATTGGCACAAATACAATAGCACCCAAACCTAAGAATAGCATTGTAGAACTAAATTTACTTCGTGCTTTGTTATCTGATTCCTGTAATTCTAAATCGCCCTTGAATGGTTTCAATAATGAAGCAATAAAAGTTGGTACAATCATACATAATAATGACGGTATAAAGAGATAAACAAACAGCTTCCCAGTTGAAACCTTGTCTCCTATCCAAAGCATGGTTGTTGTCACATCCCCAATTGGAGACCAGGCACCACCCGCATTTGCTGCGATAATTATAAGTCCGGCGTACCATATCCTCACATCTCTGTCCTTCACGATTTTTTGAAGAATAGAAATCAAAACAATTGTAGCCGTCAGGTTATCGATGATCGCTGAAAGTACAAAAGCTAAGATTGAAAACATCCAAAGTAGTTTCTTACGACTATTAAAGTTTACGGCCGACTTTATTGTGGAGAATCCGTCAAAATAATCTATGATTTCCACAATCGTCATTGCACCAAGAAGGAAAACTAATATCTCAGCTGTTTTACCCAGATGATGCAATAATGTTTCTTCCATAAGGTGCATTTTTTCCTCGTGACCTAAAGCACCAAAGTTTTCCATTAAACTATGTTTGGCCGTATCGAACCATTGGGAGAAATCGTCAATTCCCAGAGAAATGAGAGCCCAACTTATAGCCATCATTACCAAAGCAGGGATAAGTTTATCGATCTTAATATTGTGTTCTAAAGTAATGGCCAAATAACCACCAATAAAAACTAAAATTATAACGGTTTCCATAGTAAAAGGATATTTTATATTAATTGTCTAAGCGCGATCTCAAAAGCCGTTTCGCTTATTCCCACGCTATGAGGATTATTCTTTTTAACTTCTTTCAATGCTTTTCTAATCACTTTTGAAGTATCATTAAAAATGGCCTCATCGGTCATTTGCACTTTGCGTTCCATGAAGTAGGCAAATACTCTTGCCATACCACAATTAGAAATAAAATCTGGTATTAAACTCACCTTTTGATCGGTGTGCTCCATAATTGGTCCAAAAAATATTTCCTTATCTGCAAACGGCACATTAGCTCCGCAGGTAATTACCTCGAGACCGGTATCTATCATCTGATCGATCTGTGATTTTGTGATCAATCGCGATGCTGCACAAGGTGCAAAAATTTCAGTCTCTAAGGACCATATTTGTTCGTTTATTTCTTCAAACGGTATAAGGTTGTCTGCTTCCAAAGTATTACCACTTTTGTGAAGATAAAGATCAGTAATTTCTTTAAATGAAAACCCTTCAGCCTTAATAAGACCACCTACTCTATCGATTATTCCAACAACTTTCGCACCCATCTGTGCAAAATAAAAAGCTGCAGAAGCCCCAACATTACCAAATCCCTGAACGACTACACGTTTACCTTTAATGGTACTTTCATTAATGGCGTAAAAGTGTTTGGCTGCTACGGCTACACCATAACCCGTGATCATATCTGCTACCGTATATTTTCGGGTGACATCTGGGGAGTATTTTGGGTTTTCAATAACCTTAATGACGCCTTGTCTTAACTGCCCAATTCTATTAATTTTATCTGCTTGGGTTGGCTTAAAATGACCCTCAAAAACACCTTCTTGAGGATGCCACACACCACTAGCTTCAGTAATCGGGATCACTTCATGAATTTCATCTACGTTAAGATCACCACCTGTACCATAATAGCTTTTTAATAATGGAGATACTGCCGCGTACCAGCGTTCTAAAACGCCCTTTTTTCTTGGGTCGTGCGGGTCGAAATTTATCCCAGACTTAGCACCTCCGATTGAAGGCCCAGAAACGGTAAATTTCACTTCCATTGTCTTAGCCAGAGATAACACCTCATTTCTATCAAGGCCCCTGCGCATGCGTGTTCCACCACCAGCGGCGCCACCTCTTAATGAGTTTATGACTGTCCAACCTTCGGCGTCGGTTTCAGAATCGTTCCAATGAAAAACTATTTCGGGTGATTTATTTTCGAACTTGTGAAGTAATTCCTTTATCAATTTATAGTAATTAGTTAGTTATAACAAATATAAAAAACTCTAATCCCTAAAAGTGAAATAAACATTAATTTTAATTCTCAGGAATCAGAATTTTCCCAGAAGAATGATCTTTACGAGCGCCCGTAACACTTTTCAGGCAATTAATTTCATTTCTATCTTTTAAAACTCCCAACAAACCGAAAACCAAGGCCTCTTTAAATTCAATGATTTTATTATCTGGAATCGAAATTTTTGAACTTGACATTGCTTTAATTCGCATCATTAGAAAATCATTATATGCACCTCCACCAGTTACCAAAACACTTTTACTTTCAACATCAATAACTTTTGATATTTGAATTGCAATGTGCTCAACAACAGTTCTAAGGACATCTTTTATTTCAATTTGCAATGCGTCAATAAGAGGAAACACATAACTCTTCACCCATTCTAAACCTAATGATTTTGGTGATTTTTGAATATAAAAATCAAGTTGATTGAGCTGTGTTAATAGATCTTCATGAATTTTACCATGCGATGCCAGTGTTCCTTTATCATCATACTCGAACCCAAGATCTTTCACGTAATGATTTAATACAATATTAACCGGGCAAATATCAAAGGCTATACGCGTGTTGTCATTTTCAAATGAAATATTAGCAAAGCCACCCAGATTAAGGCAATAATCAAACTCGCTAAATAACATGCGATCGCCTATCGGAACCAATGGTGCACCTTGTCCGCCAAGCTCAACATCCTGAACTCTAAAATCACAAATTATCCTTTGCTGAATGGAGTTGGCTAATGTTTGTAGATTACCAATTTGAAAGGTATAGCCTTTGCTGGGTTGATGAAGCGCCGTATGGCCGTGCGAAGCCACAAAATCAATTTGCTGCAAATCATTGCGCTTTATAAAATCTGAAATAACATTGGCAAGAAAATGAGAGTATTCGACATCAATGTGGTGTAATTCTTCTCTAGAATTTTGTACCAGATTGCTCAATATTGAAGTCCATTTTTGAGGATATTTAATAGTTTCAGCTTGAAGGATTTCGAAAGTCCAATGGCCATCTAAAGCGAAATGTGCATAGATGATATCAATTCCGTCGAGAGAGGTCCCAGACATTACACCTATAACTTTATAATCAGTTTTTGCCATATTAGTAAAAATAACATTACTTATTGAAAATACAGCAAGAAAGAGTTATCTTTGCATGAATTTTTTAACAAATCAATAATCAAAATTACCTTATGGATTTTAGCTTAACCGAAGAACATTTAATGATTCGTGATGCAGCGAGAGATTTTGCACAGACTGAACTACTCCCTGGCGTAATAGAAAGAGATAATACACAAACATTTCCGGATGAATTGGTTCGCAAAATGGGTGAACTTGGATTTATGGGAATAATGGTAGATCCTAAATATGGAGGAAGTGGTATGGATACCATTTCTTATGTGTTGATAATGGAAGAATTATCTAAAATTGACGCGTCGGCTTCAGTTATGGTTTCTGTAAATAATTCGTTGGTTTGTTATGGTCTTGAAGCTTATGGTACCGAGGCACAGAAAGAAAAATATCTAACTAAGCTCGCTACTGGTGAGCAAATCGGTGCTTTTTGTTTGAGTGAACCAGAAGCAGGTAGTGACGCAACCTCTCAGAAGACCACTGCCATAGACATGGGTGATCATTACATATTGAATGGGACTAAAAACTGGATTACTAACGGTGGACGTTCAGATGTATATTTAGTAATCGCCCAAACCGATAGAGAAAAAGGACATCGTGGAATAAATGCGTTTATTGTTGAAAAAGGCATGCCTGGTTTCGATATCGGACCAAAGGAAGACAAATTAGGAATCCGTGGTAGTGATACGCATACCCTTCAGTTTAATGACGTTAAAGTTCCTAAGGAAAATAGAATTGGTGAAGATGGCTTCGGATTTAAATTCGCTATGAAAACACTTTCTGGTGGACGCATCGGAATCGCTGCTCAAGCACTTGGAATTGCATCTGGGGCTTACGAACTTGCTTTAAAATATTCAAAAGAGCGTAAAGCTTTCGGTACTGAGATCTCTAACCATCAGGCTATTGCTTTCAAATTAGCAGATATGTATACCGAAATTGAAGCAGCGCGTCATTTAGTAATGAAAGCGGCATGGGATAAGGACAATGGAAATAACTATGATATGTCTAGTGCCATGGCAAAATTATATGCAAGTAAAGTAGCTATGGAACAGAGCGTTGAAGCCGTGCAGATTCACGGTGGAAATGGTTTTGTTAAAGAATACCATGTTGAGCGTTTAATGCGTGACGCTAAGATCACTCAAATCTATGAAGGCACTTCTGAAATACAGAAAATTGTAATTTCTAGAGGTGTTATTAAAGGATAACTAAAACAAAACATATACTATTTCAAAAAAAGAACGGCCTCTGCCGTTCTTTTTTATTTCAGGTGTTCGTTGTTTGCAAAGCTTGTTCTCATTGCTAATTGTTAGTCATACCTTTAGGGTTAGTTATTATAAACTCACTTCTGCGATTTTGTTGGTGTTCGGCCTCAGTACATTCAACACCATTACTACATCGATTAACAAGTTGAGACTCTCCGTAGCCTTTACCTGATAGGCGTTTTGCGGAAATTCCTGATCTAATAATATAATTTCTAGTGGCTTTATTTCGTCTTTCGGAAAGGCTCAAATTATAGTAGTCTGAAGCTCTACTATCGGTATGCGATCGCACTTCGATATTAAGCTTTGGGAATTTTTTCATTACAGCCACAATCTTCGCTAATTCAATCTCTGCATCTGGTCGGATATGGTGTTTACCTAAATCAAAATAAACGGTTGAAATGTTAAGGATTTCACTGAGGTCATCACCTGGTTTGATCTCCTTCATCCTGCGATCTAAAAACATTTCTAATTGTGTATCTCCTGGTTTTGCGGAGGTTTTAAGCAATTTTTCAGCCGTGAGGTATTCTATTTTGGTAGCCCTAACGAAATACGTTTCTTCACAATTTATGGCCTTTTCAAACTTAAATTCGCCCTTAGAATTAGACACGGTATTTTCAATTAATTGATTCTTTGAATCTCTCAATTCAATTGAAACTCCAGCCATTAAAGCATTATTATCTAAATCTCTGACTAATCCGTCTAATGTCTGCTGGCATGGAGTTTCTTTAACAGGAGTTTGTTCTTTTAAATTAAATCCATAAATACTGTCATCACCCAATTCATTTCCACGGTTAGATGCAAAATAACCAGTATTGTTATCACTATTTAAAATGAAGGTAAAATCATCTTGTGGACTATTCACAGGCGTTCCGACATTTTTAATTTCTGCAATGCTTCCATTGGCACTAATTTTAGTTTCGAATATGTCGAGCCCCCCAAGACCTACATGACCATCAGAGGCGAAAAAAAGCGTACCATCCTTTGAAATAAATGGAAAAGTTTCACGTGCCTCGGTGTTAATTTCTGAACCAAGATTTCTGGGCACACCAAAATCACCATCGCTTAAAATATCAACCACATACAAATCTGAATCCCCCAAACTCCCAGGCATATCAGAGGCAAAATATAATTGTTTACCATCTGGACTCAAAGCTGGGTGTGCCACTGAATACTCATCACTATTAAAAGGTAGTTCCTCTGGTTTACTCCATTTATCTCCTTTTCGAATTGAGCGATAAGTTTTTAACCGATTAACACCAGTAGAATCTTTTCCGAAGCGGCCTTTGTTATAATTATTTCGAGTAAAATATATGGTTTGGAAATCTTTATCAAACACTGAAGTAGACTCATGATATTTCGTATTTACCCTTTTCGAAAAGGGTTTGATATTTTGAAGCTCTCCGTTTGCGTCAATTTCTGCTGCATAAAGATTTAAAAAGGGCTTATTATTCCAAACATGCCTCATTCTTTTTACAACTCCTGTATCTCGAGAAGATGAAAAAACTAAACCATCCTCAAAATAGGAAGGTGCAAAATCTGAAAACTCAGAATTCTCTCCCAAGAGCCTTATGGTATAAATTTTACTCGATTCGGAAATTGTTTTGAGATAATCTTTATCCTTTGAAAATTTTGTTGCTCTTTGATCTGATTGTGTCTTGTTATTAAATATTTGCATTATTTCATCTGCTTTCTCGTAATGTTCAACCGCCTTTAACGTTTGGGCATATCTGAAATAATATTCGGGTGTAATATTGTTCTCTGGAGATGTTTTTGATAAAGCAAACATTTTATCATAATAGCCAGATGCCTCAGGCAGCATGGCATTGAAATAATATGAATCCCCTAATTTCCTGTATATCTCAACAGATTCATAACCTTCTTTAATTACTTCTTCATAAATCACGATAGCATCTATATAAGCGCCCTTATCAAAATTTTTCGTTGCTTGTTTCAGTGCACTATTCTGAGCATGGCAGAAACTAGCACAGAGAATTACAACAAGTATTTGTAATATTTGTTTCATCATTTTTTAGTTTAAAAGAATCTTGGAGATATTAATTGTCCCTTATTTTTGAAAAGTTCGAATCGCATAAATACTTCATAAGAACCATCGTTAAAACTGGTATTTCCTAATTCAGTGGTGTCTTTGTCGTAAGCAAATCCTATCATGATCTGGTCAGATAGTTGGAACCCAGCTAAAGCGCTCCATGCCACATCCATCCTATAAGCGGCACCTAAAGAAAATTTATCATGGAACATGAAACTCGCTGATAAATCGAGTGCAATAGGAGCACCTTTTACTCCTTTTAATAAAAAGGCAGGCTTAAATTTTGTACTTCTACTTAAATCAAATACGTATCCGCCAATGGTGTATATATGAAATCGTTCAGTAACGGAAGACAGGCTAGACCTATCAAAGTGTTTAGTTTCTAGTATATTTGGAATAGACATCCCGAGATACCATCGATCGGAATGATGGTAATAAATCCCAAATCCAAAATTTGGAGAAAATTGGTTGTCTATATTGTTTTGAAAACCAGGGTCACCATCTGTATAAATATTCAATTTTGTAAAATCTACGTTCAACAAATGTCCTCCTGCTTGAAGACCAAATGACAGCCGTGCATTCTCTGAAGTCGGAATGGTATATGAAAACACAGCATCAAACTGAGTCTCACTTGTAGGGCCAATATTATCATGGATTACTGAAAATCCTAAACCTACACGGCCAGACTCACCAACTGGACTATGAATATTTAGGGTTTGTGTTTCTGGAGCACCATCTAATCCAACCCATTGTGAACGATGTAATGCACTAATACTCATTACTCCACGATTACCAGCATAAGCCGGATTTATACTCATGGTATTATACATATATTGGGAGTACTGACTCTCTTGTTGAGCAGATAAAAAAACTGTGCTCAACACACATAAAAGAGTCAATACCATATTTTTAGTTTTCATATTTTAAGTAGGTCAAGATTAGGGTGATGCTATTCGTCTGAAATTTGATAAGCAGAGCTTATTGTTGGATATACACGTATCCCGCTTTATTTATTATCCTTGAATTACTGCCATCTCCCAATACAAATTCATATTGAAGGACATAGTAGTAGGTACCTGTAGGAAGTTTGCTGTCTGCCGTAATTGTAATCCTATCGTCAGATTCCCCTCTAAACACATTTGAAATATTGTCATAGCCACTAGTCTCAAAAACAAGTACGCCCCAACGGTTATAAATTGAAAGCGTATTGTTGGGATAACAGTCTATACCTTCAAGCCTGAAAAAATCATTGATACCGTCATTATTGGGTGTAAAACCATTGAATATCTCTACCTCACATGAGTAACTGATTCTCTGCTCGTGTATAGTTTCATTTCCACAATCATCAATAGCTGTCCAACGGCGCGTTAAAATGGTCAATGCACTACAACTTCCGACGTCTTCATATTCATCAAAATAGACTTCTGTATTACCACAAATATCTATTGCCTGTAGGGTGGCCGCATCGGGTACTTGATCGCACTCTACAAATAGATCCGTTGGCAGTGTACCAACAAACTCAGGTGGTGTGGTATCTTCAATCGTGAAAGTGGCATCTGTCATACTTACGTTTCCACATTCGTCAGTTAAAGTAAATATTACGGTTTCGCTACCAGTTGCTCCACAATTATCACTAAGCCCCATACTATTATGTGTTACCATCGCTGTACCACAATTGTCCGTCCCTGTAAAACTGTTTAGCCAAGTTTCGAACATACCATCAGGATCGATGGTACCATCGCACTCAATTGTCATATCCATTGGTGCATTGATCCACGTTGGTGAGGTTGTATCTTGAATGGTTATAACCTGCGTGAATACTTCTGAAATATTTCCGCAGTCATCAGTAACGGTCCACATATTCGTGTAAGTCCCTTCATTAGGACATGAACCAGTAACAAAAGCTCCCGATGTCTTTACAATATTAGTAACATCAGTATCACAATTGTCAGAAGCTACAGGAAATTGAGATTGTGCAGTATTCAAACCAACTATATCATCACATTCTAAGGTGATATCTAAGGCATTAACCGCCGTTGTCCAAGTCGGTGAGGTCGTATCTTGAATCGTTATAATCTGCGTGAATACTTCGGAAACATTTCCACAGTCATCCGTGACCGTCCACGTATTCGTATAAGTTCCTGAATTAGGACAAGCGCCAACAACAAAAGCTCCCGAAGTCTTCACAATATTAGTGACATCGGCATCACAGTTGTCTGAAGCTACAGGAAACTGAGATTGTGCGGCATTCAAACCTTCAGAATCATCACATTCTAAGGTGATATCTAAGGCATTAACCGCCGTAGTCCAAGTTGGTGAGGTCGTATCTTGAATCGTTATGATCTGCGTGTATACTTCTGAAATATTTCCACAGTCATCCGTGACCGTCCAAGTATTCGTATAAGTTCCTGAATTTGGACAAGTGCCGACAACAAAAGCTCCCGAAGTTTTCACAATATTAGTGACATCTGCATCACAGTCAAATGAAGCTACAGGAAACTGAGATTGTGCGGCATTCAAACCTTCAGTATCATCACATTCTATGGTGACGTCAAGTGCACCCTTTGCCATTGTCCAAGTTGGTTCGGTTGTATCTTGAATCGTTATGATCTGCGTGTATACTTCTGAAATATTTCCGCAGTCATCAGTAACGGTCCACGTATTCGTATAAGTTCCTGAATTTGGACAAACACCAACAACAAAAGCTCCCGATGTCTTCACAATATTAGTGACATCGGTATCACAGTTGTCTGAAGCTACAGGAAACTGTGATTGTGCGGTTGTCAATCCACTAGTATCATCACATTCTATGGTTATGTTAAGTGCGCCAGCCAAGGTTGTCCATGTTGGGGCTTCGTTGTCGCATAATATGGTAACCTGATAGTCCTCTACTTCGCCGTCTGTAGCATTGGTGGTTGCATCTATGGCTGTATCAGTGGTCCATCGTAATCTAGCAAAGGTGTTACCTAAGGTTGCCGTACATGGAATAGTCAACGAAAGTCGAATATTACCATCAATATTACCATCTCCATCATTTGGTCCTCCGTCGTTGACATCAGTCGCTAACTGTTCACCAGCATCGAAAACACCATTTAGGTTGAGGTCTAACCACAAACTTAAATTTCCATTGCCTGCTACATTTTCTTCAACAGGAATATCCACCAAGGTTTCTATTCCTTGTACAAAGTTGAGTGTGGTCAGCCCACCTTCGTCATCAGTGCCGTCTGAATCATCTCCGTCGGCATCTGCTCCAGCCAAGCTCAACGCATCATGGTCAGGCGCAGTCGGACCTATGAATAAACCGTTTTCAATTTCATGCTGAACGTCGCCGTAAGTTGCAGGTGCATCGCTACGGTCGAAGGATAAAACGTTTAATGCGGCTATTAATACACCATTGTTATCAGAATCGATATCCTCTTGAGCCATATTTATATTATTGGCCTCAATCGTATTTGTAATAGTTTGACCTGCCGTACCCTCATCTACTCGAAATGTAATTGTTAAGGTGGCTATTTCTCCTCCAGATATTTTTGGGATTGACCATTCACCATTAATTGGGTTATAAGTTCCTCCTGAATTGGTTCCATCACTTGAAGTTACACTGTTTAAAAATGTTAGACCTGTCGGCAGAACATCAATGATCTCCACGCCAGTTGCGGCCCAATCATCTGTAGTATTTTCTACTGTTATGGTGTAGGTTGAAGTGTCTCCTTCCTCAAGTAATGTTGCTGCTACTTCCTTATTCACCGAAAGGTCAGATAGCGAAATTACTCCAAATCCAAATCCTTCTAAGCGACTTGCATCATCAACACCAGTAACTTGAATTGTATTTGCGCCCTCCGGAGCAGAAACAGACCAAGTAACACAAGAATGATCCCAAACTCCTGTACTTCTTCGGCAGTCACCAGTAGCATTTCTAAGCTGTTCAACCCGAATGGATGAGTCGGATTCTTCTACAATTCGCAATTGACCATCTGGGTCATTTACCACTGCGTTACCTGTGGCTCCGGTCCAACTAATCATATATTCATCTATATTATTGGCAAAACTTATTGGCATGCCGTTAGAACCAAAAAAGGTAACGAGATAATGAATATCCGGATCTGGAATAATAACTGTAAACTCTGCATCTAGCGACCAGTTAAAAACGGTTGTAACATTATAATTAAACCCTATTCCGCCTCTAGGAGGAAATAAAATCTCTTGATCATCGGTACTTATCGTAGGATCATAATCACTATCAAGGTTCCATGTACCATCTGTGAAAATTCCATCCAAATCAGCATCAATATTACCAGAAGCATTATCCTCTGTATTGACCATACCGTTGAAAACAAGTTGTGAATGTCCATCAATACTCAATGATAATAAGATTAAAAGAATGAATCCATTCCTGTACAATTTTGAAGTTTTCCAAAGTGAAAGAATGTGCTTAGGACTATTTTTTAGAATCATATCGAAGAATTCTGAGTAGATGCCTATTGATGTTCGAATTAATAGATATATCTACTTATAATATGAGTCAAAATAAGCGCATTTCTCCTACAAATATGTGGTTATGTAATATGTGGGACTTGCAGTAAACAACTGCAAATAATTATGTAATAAGCGTTATTTCTAAAATTTTGATTTACGCATTATAGATATCATTTATTGATACTTTATATAGCTGACTGAAGTATGTTGTCTTGCCTTGTAGAAAAAAGAAAAATACTTAGAGTGAAGTTGAACAAATTAAAGACCCATTCAAAGTTCTAAGTAAGTATTTAAAGAAGCAGCAATTCAGTAAGTACATTGATTTACGAGCTTTAGTGATGTAAATCGATTGTAAGGAACTAATCATGCCAAAAGTGTGACCAACAAGTTTTTACCAAAAAAAAAGCCTCCAAGAAAAATCTTGAAGGCTTAAAAAAGGCGGCGACCTACTCTTCCACGATTGTAGTACCATCGGCGCAAACGGGCTTAACTTCTCTGTTCGGAATGGTAAGAGGTGAGCCCCGTCGCTATAACCACCTTAA
>NZ_QERF01000012.1 GCF_003260205.1 Winogradskyella tangerina
AATACAAAGATGAGGACTAATGCCTTTCTGACTATTACACAAGTAGTTTATAAGATTACACATCTTACAGATTCTCTAGATTACATTTCCTTTTTTGACCAATTTTTTTGTAATAAGAAGGTGTGTGGGTTCTGTCGCATCTGTCAATCCTGAATTGATGATATTTAATTAATTCGGTTTTCTAACTAGCTAATGAATAGAATGCTTTATAGATTGATTTCTTTTTCGATATCAACTGCTCCTTCCCTATCATATGTACTATTTCTATTCCAGACAATGTCCGTCTAGCAGATTCAAATTCCTTAAACCCTAAAGATCTGGATATCCGTTTTTTTACAAAACGATGATCCTGCTCAACTATATTATTCAAATATTTACATTGCCTAATTTGAATCGTTGATAATGAACGCTTATTGTAGATTCTAATGGCGTGTTTATTGGAACCGCTCTTATCGATATTTACTAATTCTGGCTTGACATTTTTTTCAATCGCTTTTATCAGAAATGATTGAGCACTCATCCGTTTTCGTCTTTTAGTCAACAGGAAATCCACTGTATTCCCTTGTTTGTCTACTGCTCTATATAGATAACACCACTTGCCTCTAACTTTGACATAGGTTTCGTCCATTCGCCATCTTCTTCCAACAGATTTCTTGCGCTTTCTAAATTCTTTTTCTAAAAGTGGAGTAAACTTAAATACCCAGCGTTGAATTGTCGCATGGTCGACTTTTACACCTCTTATCGCCATTAATTCCTCAATCTCACGATAACTCAATCCAAATCTAAACTTAAAGTAAACGGCTTGAACTATGATTGACTTTGGAAAACAATAACCTTTGAACATAAACTTTTAATTCAAAGATATTATTTCTTTAAATTTGAATCTGTAGATGCGACAGAACCAGAAAGTGAATGAATAAAACAATATTTGAGATTACCAAAATGGATTGTCCTTCCGAGGAAAATCTAATCCGAATGAAATTGGACGGAATCTCAAGTATTGCGAATTTGGACTTTGACATTCCCAACCGAAAACTGACTGTTTTTCACAGCGGAGAAATTGACCAAATCGAAAAATCCGTTCTCGAATTGAATTTAGGCGGAAAGAAAATATCGACTGAACAAACCGACCAAACAGAATTTAACGAAAACTCAAACCAGAAAAAACTACTCTGGACTGTACTCGGAATAAATTTCGCCTTTTTCCTAATCGAAATGACGACTGGAATAATCTCAAAATCAATGGGATTAGTTGCTGATAGTTTGGATATGCTTGCTGACAGTTTTGTTTACGGAATTAGTTTGTTTGCTGTTGGCGGAACTCTGACAAGAAAAAAACGGATTGCAAAACTTGCTGGATATTTTCAAATAACACTTGCGATTATTGGATTTGTGGAAGTTTTAAGGAGATTTTTCGGAGACGAGAAACTTCCTGACTTTTCGACAATGATTATCGTTTCGATTTTTGCACTTATTGCTAACGGAATTTGTCTTTACATTTTGCAAAAGTCAAAGAGCAAAGAAGAAGCTCATATGAAAGCAAGTATGATTTTCACTTCAAACGATGTGATTATCAATTTGGGAGTAATTATAGCTGGACTTTTAGTAAATTGGTTGAGTTCAAGCAAACCTGATTTGATTATCGGAACAATCGTTTTTGTTTTGGTAATTCAAGGAGCATTTAGAATATTAAAATTAAGTAAATAACAATAAAACACTAACCACAACAATGGCTATAAGTAATTGCTGGTTCTCGCCTACTTCTGAAAATCCTCGCGGATTTTCAGCTTGGTGTGTACTTGCAAAGTTAAGTGCTAAACCACGCAACTACTCATAGCCGAGACCGTTGCCAAGCATAAAAACTAAAATAAATGGAATTAATAAAATCTTTTAATTTACTATTTATAGTACTAGGAATGTTTCTATTATCATTAGCTCTACATTTTAAACAAGAAAACAAGAACCTAGAGTATGGATCTCATGGTTGGACAGAAAACCTTACTAAAAAAGGAAAGCTACTATTCTTTACAGGGACGATACTTGCTTTATTCGGAGCATCGATTCACTTATTCTAAAATAATTCTTACCTGACTTTTCTGTGACAACAATAACTTAAAATTAAAATAACTGAATACTATTATTTATTCGTTGATTAAGAAAAATTGAATAAAAAAAGAAATTTTCATAATGTTAAAACTGAAAAACAATTATAACATATCAGATAGAATTAAAAAAGCACCCTGTAAGTAGGGTGCCATTAATGCTATCAATCTAATTTTTAACTCTCTAGTTAGTTAGATTGGATACAAAAATAAAACTTCTCAAAAGAGACAATCTTAACATATGTTAATTATTAATATTAAATTCATTGGTAGGTCATTAACCTTAATTTGATTTGTACCATTTTTGGTTCTGTCGCATCTATTAAACTTGAATAAAAGATAGCCAATTAATTCGGTTTTCTAAACAGCTAATGAATAGAATGCTTTAAAGATTGATTTCCTTTTCGATATCAATTGCTCCTTCCCTATCATATGTACTATTTCTATTCCAGACAATGTCCGTCGAGCAGATTCAAATTCCTTAAACCCTAAAGATCTGGATATCCCCTTTTTTATAAAACGATGATCCTGCTCAACTATATTATTCAAATATTTACATTGCCTAATTTGAATCGTTGATAATGAACGCTTATTGTAGATTCTAATCGCGTGTTTATTGGAACCGCTCTTATCAATATTGATTAATTCTGGCTTGCCACTATTTTCAATCGCTTTTATCAGAAATGATTGAGCACTCATCCGTCTACGTCTTTTAGTCAGTAGGAAATCAACTGTATTCCCTTGCTTGTCTACTGCTCTATATAGATAACACCACTTGCCTCTAACTTTGACATAGGTTTCGTCCATTCGCCATCTTCTTCCAACAGATTTCTTGCGCTTTCTAAATTCTTTTTCTAAAAGTGGAGTAAACTTAAATACCCAGCGTTGAATTGTAGCATGGTCGACTTTTACTCCTCGTATCGCCATTAATTCCTCAATCTCACGATAACTCAATCCAAATCTAAACTTAAAGTAAACGGCTTGAACTATGATTGACTTTGGAAAACAATGACCTTTGAACATAAACTTTTAATTCAAAGATATTATTTCTTTAAATTTGAATCTATAGATGCGACAGAACCAATGCGACAGAACCTTGTAGTTTCGACTTAAAATTTTCCATTTGATGACATTTTAATTTTTCTCCGATTAACGGGTATAATTAAAAATACACTTCATCATGAAAATATCACAACTACTTTTAATTTTAACGATCTGGTTGATCAACAATTTATCTCTTTTTGGGCAAACACAGAAAGGTAGTATAATCACTGGGAATGGAATATACGACGGTCTAGATCGGTCTGTAGCCATCAGCAATGATGCCAATAGAATAATTGTAGGTGCGACCTTCAGTAATGTTGGAGATTTACAATTCAGTGGTGCTGCTTTAGTCTATCAATTTAATAACAATGACTGGGAGTTTTTAGGAAGTCCAATTCTTGGTGATGAGGACTTTGAGTTCCTTGGAGAGGCTGTTGAGATATCACCCGATGGCACACGCGTAGCTGCCGGAGGTGATTTAGGGGTAAGAGTATATGACTTGATGAATGGCGAGTGGGAGCAAATTGGCGATCTAATTACTCAAACAGGGATTTCTCGTATAGGAAACTTAGAATTCTCATCAGATGGACAAATATTAGCTGTTGGCTATACGGGAGATAATGTCGTAAGACACGTTCGAGTTTACGAATGGATTAATAACCAATGGACTGAACTTGGAGATGGGATTGACGGATCACGTTTTGGTGAATTTTCATTAAATAATAGTGGTGATCGAATTGTAGTACAAGAATCTATTGGGAATTTATTATTTGAATTGAAAACCTATGATTTCAGTGGTAACGCTTGGTCAGAAGTAGGATCAACCATCTCAAGTATTCCTGGAGAAGTTCTAACCTCTGGATTTTCTATTTCTGCCGATGGGACCCAATTGATAACTACCACAAGAATTGACAATACGTCAAGCGGATATGTGACTACCTACCAATTTCAAGGAGGGATTTGGGTAGAGACCATCGATGAGTTGTCAATCACAATCAATAATAATTTTGGTGCCTATCTAGAGTGTTCCGATAATGGCACAACTTTTATTTTAGGAACTTCAGATGATAGTTCTATTGGTGGAACATCGGATGTATTTGTATATCATCTTGTTGGCAATCAATGGGAATTGGCAGGAAACATGATTGACGGATCTTCAAGTGATGAGTCAGCAAATGGGCATGTCGACATTACAGCTAACGGACAGGGAATTATTATGGCCGGAAATCTTACTCCTGTAGGTAACACAGAACGATTTGCCGCTGTTTACGATTTTTCGGGAGAACTGGGATTAGATGAGGATGCTAGACTTAACGGGATCAATGTGTATCCAAATCCAACAACAGGTAGAATTAACATAGCAATGGACAATAAAAAATCGTTAGTAGAATTGTCTTTGCATAGTCTTTCGGGAGGGATATTATATAAAAAAACAATTGCAAATATACACCAATATACTTTTGATGTTAATGAACCCTCAGGGATGTATATATTGAAAATAAAATCTGAGCAAGAAACGCAATACATTAAAATTCTTAAACAATAGGTTTTATTTCTGACTTGACCCAAAGGGATTTTGACGCATCTATGGATTCAAAGGTTCTGTCACATCAATTTAATATGAATGATTCTGTCGCATCTATTAAACCTGAATAAAAGATAGCCAATTAATTCGTTTTATTAACTAGCCAATGAATAGAATGCTTTAAAGATTGATTCTAAAAATAAAGCTCCTTGAGTTTCAAGGAACTTCTTCGTAGCGGGAAAGCTCGAATTATCGAACCGTTTCATTCAAGACTTTATGATAGTTTCGGACTTCAATCTTTAATCAGTCATCAGTAATATTTTTTCGAACAAAATCCTCATCAAACTTCAATGGGGCCAATTCATGACTCTTAATTTTGACAAATTCTTTCTCTAAGTACAAGCTACGATAGAGTTCCTCATATGCCTGAATGATTGCAGTCTTCCATCCTAATTCTTTTACATCAATTAAATCTTTAAGCATCGCTGAAAAATATTCATCACTTTCAACTTTGAAACCTCTTAGGACACTCATTATACATCCTAACAGAGAAGGATAGTTTGGGAACGGCTTAGGAGTTCTTGACAAGTACACTTCCCAAACATAAGCATTAGGTGATGCACGTATCAAGCTTGGAGGTTTTGGATTATCACTAATTACCAACTGAATATCTGTTGCTTGAATTTCACCTTTCAAGTCAAAATCGGGATAGAACGTCTTTATATCTGCGAAGCAAATCTGGCAAATTGCACAAAATTCTTCACCAATAGAGTTGAATTCATAAGTATTTGGGAAACTGACTCTCCATAATATATTGAAGCTTCTAAACTGGATGATTCTTTCTTCACCAATATCATTTAATGGATAATCCTTCAACTTTGATTTCGTTAATTTTATAAGTTCTTCCTTACTTCCGAAATCCTCAGACAAAATCTGTATAAATATATCAATATGTTCTTCTTTAATCCAACCTAAAGCATTTAGCCTTTGTTGAATTAACCAATCTAAATCAGGCACCAACTTTGGTACAGTGTATAAAATATGTGCATATTTTATTAGAACGTTCCTAAGAGTAATATTGGAATCTAAGTCCCAGTTGGGGTCAAATTCATCTGTAGAAATAATGAATCTTTTAAAATCTAGGATACAGTGAATCCAAGAGCCACATTCATAATCAATTTCAAATACGAATCTGCTAGATATAACTGACTTCTTGAACAACTCCTCAAAGTACATAGAATAAAAAAAGACAGCCAGTGCATAATATTTAGCAGCAAAATTAAATCCAATTGCCTTATAAACTTGACAAATATTCAATAAGACTAACACAAAACCGTCCTTAGTTTCATTTCTAAACAAGAAATTTTTGGATTTGTGAAAATAATCTAGTGCTCTCAAAAGGTCCTTGGGTTTTTTTGAATGATTCAGGTAATTAATCCCTCTATTGCTGAACTGTACTGCCAATGAATAATCACCTTCACGCTTCGAAACTATTACAGCTAAATCAGCACTAATACTTTCAAGTTCATCAATAATCTCATGATGCTCATCCGCTATTCCTAGTTTAAAACATGTTTTTATATACTCATTGACTCTAATTAATAAATTAGAATAGTTATATTGTTCAGCCTGCTCACTGAGTTCAAGAATATCTTTTAAAAATTTGATTCCATTTTCAAATCTTTGTAGTCTATCATCTTTTCCCCAATCCTTCAGATTGAATTCAATGACGGAAAGCGACTCTAAATACTCACATCTTGCGTTAACCTTAACCGTTTCAAGACTCGATATTATGTTATTTTCTATTTCATTTAACCATACCTCATACTTCTCTGTTTCCAAATCTAACAATCCAAAAGCATCAGCAGCTCTCACAATGGAAAAGAGATTGACTGTCTCTTCCATTGTCAATGGGTCACTTACTTTACCTGGAACAATTTCAAAGTATTGAATTACCAAATCTTCAATACCCATAGTTTCTGGGTTATGAAATTTGAAATCTAATGTTGGCCTCAACTTCTGAAACACTAATTCATATATGATATCCTTTTTCGAAAAATCAGGTAAATCGGCTAGTTCCAGAAACCTCATCAGCTTAGTTGACCAAAACTCTCGATGCCCGTCAAGGTTTTGATGCTGCCTGTAGAACCTAGCGACACCTATCAATTCGTTCAGTCGTCCTAACCTAAAAACTTCTTTTTCCTCTGAGCTTTGCCATTTATGTAATTGTTCACCATACCATTTTTCTGAGCCACCGATAGCGCTCAGTATTTTGCTTTCTAGCATCCCTGAATCCAAAAGCCTCTCTTCAGGATTTTCTTTAGTAGCACATTGGCTAATATGAAAGTGCAGAGAATGTACAATTGATTCTATATTATTAACTTTTATGGGGTAGGGTAATTGCTTAACTAAACTCTCAATTTCTTTTAAACTATTAGCCATGGCCTCTTCTGGCTCTACACCTTGGAAATTCCAACTAATGGATTTTGTAAATTTCTCCCAAAAGTCAGAGTTAGATTTTAGCTCTTCAAATACTGCTTTTGCATTTGCAATTTCTAGTATAGCATCATCATGAGTATTAACAAACTCAGTCACTATATTTTTAGTTATAGCTATACATTTTGAAAGAAGTGGTTCTTTTAAATCATCTTGATTATCATACCATTCACGCAATAGCTCAGCCTTATTATTGGTGTGCTGACGAGCAATATTAGAATTTGCCTCAAATACAAACTTAACTTCATCTAGTAAATAATCACCCGCACAGTACAATGTAAAGAAATGAGATAAGGCTTTACTAATCTCCTCACTACCGAATGAAAAATTACTTGAATAAAGTTTAATCTGTCTGAAAGTCGATTTGAGCTTAGTTAAGTCTCTCTGAAAAATATCCTCCTCATAATCATAATAGATAATTTCATCACTTTTTTGGACAGAGTTCTGCAACCAAGACTCTAGGGTCTTAAGCTTTTGATACTCATACCCTCTTTCAGTAGCATAGGCATCAGTATCCTTATTTAATATGCTTAATTGTGTTATTGAAGACATCTACGTTACAGGGCCAAATAAAGGTTCTGTCGCATCTATTAAACCTGAGTAAAAGATAGCCAATTAATTCGGTTTTCTAACTAGCCAATGAATAGAATGCTTTAAAGGTTGATTTCCTCTTCGTTATCAACTGCTCCTTCCCTATCATATGTACTATTTCTATTCCAGACAATGTCCGTCGAGCAGATTCATATTCCTTAAATGCTAAAGATCTGGATATTCGTTTTTATACAAAACGATGATCCTGCTCAACTATATTATTTAAATATTTACATTGCCTAATTTGAATCGTTGATAATGAACGTTTATTGTAGATTCTAATTGCGTGTTTGTTGGAACCACTTTTATCGATATTGATTAATTCTGGCTTGCCATTATTTTCAATCGCTTTTATCAGAAATGATTGAGCACTCATCCGTTTTCGTCTTTTAGTCAATAGGAAATCCACTGTATTCCCTTGTTTGTCTACTGCTCTATATAGATAACACCACTTGCCTCTGACTTTGACATAGGTTTCATCCATTCGCCATCTTCTTCCAACGGATTTCTTACGTTTTCTAAATTCTTTTTCAAAAAGTGGAGTAAACTTAAATACCCAGCGTTGAATTGTAGCATGGTCGACTTTTACTCCTCGTATCGCCATTAATTCCTCTATCTCACGATAACTCAATCCAAATCTAAACTTAAAGTAAACGGCTTGAACTATGATTGACTTTGGAAAACAATGACCTTTGAACATAAACTTTTAAATCAAAGATATTATTTCTTTAAATTTGAATCTATAGATGCGACAGAACCATCCCTCTCAATTATATTATTCAAATATTTACATTGCAAAATTTTAATCGCTGGTTATGAGTGGTTATTGTTGATTCTAACGTCATGTTTATTGGAATTACTCTTATGACTATTTATTAATTCTGGGATACAATTATTTTCAATTACATTAATTAGAAAATCTATTTAAAATTGTTAACTTGTACTAATTATCAATGCGAAAACTTAAACTGCATACGATTCTGCATACGATTTTATAAAATAAGCGCTCGAAAGCCCAGTAAATACGTTTAAATTTTTACTGTACTTGAGTTCATAACCCGGAGGTCTCGAGTTCAAATCTCGATCTCGCTACAGCAATAAAAGTCCAATACCATCGGTATTGGATTTTTTTATGCGTTGCCGTGAAGCTTGCTTCAAAAGGCAAAAGTGTAAAAAATAGGTATGCGAAGCATGGACTTTTATTATTGTACAGCTTCCCAACGAAGATTCTATAAATCTCGATCTCGCTACAAGTTTTAAAAATCTGTGCGCAAGCGGTTTAGGTTTTCCTAAACCTTTTTTTATGCTTACATTTAATCAAATTCTGACTTTTGCATATGAAAGTGAATACGAAAGTGCATACGATTTGAAACCGAAACAAATTTAAAACTACCCGTAACATTGGGTATAATTTACAGTTACTGCTCACCTATTCCTAAAATTAGTTTAACTTTAATCAACTAGAGTTCTGCTGACGAAAATTCTATCATTATTTTCATTGCAATCAAATCATAGCCATAACTGTAAGCTACCAATAGAAACAATATCAATTATAAATGGGAATATTTAATTTCAAAAGAAAAAAGAAAGAAAAAAAAGAATTTGAACAACTCGAAAACCCTGCTGAATTATTAACTGTAAAACTTTTTTTTGAAAACGAACCTGAATTCAATGATGAAAAAATTGAACAGGAATTATCAAAACGATTTAAACAAATTGAAATTGACGAGAGTATTGACAAGCCAAACAATTCAAGGCATTATTTTTTCAAAGATTATGAGGTGAAATTTCCTGAAGGTAGTATTCCTGCTCAAGCGACCATTTTTGTCCCTGACCAAAATAACATTGAATTTTCCGAACTGCAAAATTCTTTTGGACAGTCTTGGAATTGGAAAGAAGCAGAAGAAACTGTTAGAAAATGTTCATACGAAATCTTATTAACCGACGTAATGTCGAGAAATATGGAGTATAAAGAACGTGTAGAATACTTTCAAAAATTTGTTGCCAGTATTGTAACTGCAATGAATCCAAGTGCTGTTTGGATTCGGAATAGTGAAATGATTTTAGAACCAACTGACTATTTAGAAAAAATAAACCAAAATAATTATCAAAATATAAATGCTTTTATGAATGTTCGACTGTTTAATATTCAAGAAAGAAAGGGCGAAATGATAATGGATACATTAGGTTTAAATTCGTTAGGACTCCCTGACTTTGAATTCCGATTTGCGAATTATAACGAACAACAAATAGCTGGATTATTATTTAATTACGGACATTACATCTTCGAATACGGAAATATAATTGAACACGGAAACACCATTGAGGGAATTGAGGAAAATTCAAGATGGAAATGTTATTTTAATCATTCACAACTTGAACCTAAAAGAATTATTATTGAAATAAATAATGGCGGCTAGTAATTTATAACCGCTTTGCTGCCGCCAATTCACTATGCTTGTGACAGCGGATTCGACGACGACAGAATCCACTTGAAATTCCTAATAGGAATTTTGAGCGTTTTTGCTAAATTTATGGTTACAGCGGAATGATTCTCACGTACCATTCTGTGACGAAACCATAGCCAGAACCTTTAGCGAGCATTTGAAAAATTAAAACAACAAATCGACTAAATATGAAAAATTACAAGCTCATTATTACAGGACTAGTATTAGCACTACTTACTGCATGCAAAGAAAACTCTGTAGACCAAAAATCAGAGGCGGATAAACTTATGCAATTGTCAAAAGATTGGGCAAAATCGGTTAAAAATAAAAATGTAAAAAAAATGCTTTCATATTGGGCTGACGATGCGATTTTAATGTCACCAAATGAACCTGCTGTTGTTGGAATTGACTCTCTCAGGGCAATGGTAGAACGATCAATGAAAATTCAAGGATTCGAAATTAATTGGAATCCACAAGAAGCTTATGTTTCGAAAAGTGGAGACCTCGGATATGTCATATTTAAGAATTACATGACCATGCCCATAGACACTTTAGGAAATACAAGAACAATTTTTAACAAAGGTGTTGAGATTTGGAAAAAACAAGCTGACGGTAATTGGAAAAACGTTGTGGACATTAGTAACGCGGATCCATCCATTAATTCGATTGATTAAAAAACACTCGCCATCATGGTAATATTTCATTTTTTCCTTCTTCTAATAATGAAAAAACACCAACTTAAAGCTGGCCCTATTTCGTAATCAGAAAAACAAAAGTTTTTCTCTTACAACGAAATTATAGCCGGACCACTGTACTTCTTTATAACCAACAACTATTCCATGATAAAATTCTTCAGAAAAATCAGGCAAAATCTACTCTCAGAATATAAATTCAGTAAATATCTAGTTTATGCAATTGGTGAAATCGTTCTTGTGGTAATCGGAATTTTGATTGCCTTATCAATAAATAATTGGAATGAAAGCAGAAAGATTAAGCAAAGTGGTAAAGAGTATGTAAAAGAAATATATAAAGATTTAAAAATTGAAATAGCGAACATTAATGAAATTCTTAATAGTTTAAGTGACCAATATAATGGAACGGAATATGTTCTAAATGTTTTTGAATCCAAAAATAAAGTAGTTAAAGATACAGCACTGTTTACTAAATATCATTGGGAACCTAGACGATTATTTATTGTAGACAGGGACTTGAACACCTTTGATAAACTAAAGAGTTCAGGTCAAAGCGGGTTACTTAAAAATGATTCACTTTCTAATTTATTAGACAAGTTTTATAAAAATTTTGACACTCGTATATCCAACTTCAAAGAATATCCACTGCAAATTAGAATGGATTTAAGAAGAGCTAATTTTCCAATTGGGAATTTAAATGACTTTAAATATGAAATACAAAACTCTAAATTATCATCAGCATATATTAAAGAGTATCTAAATAATGAGGTCATATATCAATACTTACTATCCATTTTAAGGACTTGTCGTTACAATAGCACTTTTTTCAATGAGCTTAAAGAGGAGGCTTTACAATTAATAAACTTTATGGAAGTTGAATATCCAGAACTAATAATTAAATAACGAAAGTATAACAAAGTATATAACTCATTCTGACTGAAATTCCTAACTGTAATTTTTTCGACATTTCAATCGACTCTTGTCAATGCAATTTGCCATAAGGAATTGAATTAGCAGTAGCTAATAATTAAAAAAGGCGCCCATTATGGACGCCTTAATCAAAATTTCTCAGAATTAATTTCCTGTAAACTCAGCTCTAGGACCTCCTGGTGCAAGAACTGCACGCATTCTTTCTTTTTGTCCTTGAGTGAATAATCCCATACAGTCGTCATCTGTATAATCCATATAGTTTTCTACCATATCAACTGATCTACAGTGGGTAACTGATCCTGGGCATCCATAATTTGGTCTATCTGATTTTGGAGTATCAGAAACAAAATCATCTCTATTGCATCTTCCATCTCCCCAAATATGTCTTAGATTTAACCAATGGCCCACTTCATGTGTAGTAGTTCTGCCTCCATCAAATGGAGCCGTTGCAGTACCAGTAGTACCAAAATATTGTGGAGAAACTACAACACCATCAGTAGACGCATTACCGCCAGGGAATTGAGCATAACCTAAAATTCCACCACCAATATTAGCTACCCATATGGTTAAATAACCAGGTTGAGCTGGATATACAGATTTAACAGCGTTATTTGTTCCCCATTGTGATGTAGAGTTTGCCTGTCTATCAACAACATCTAAAGTAAATGTGATGTCAACATCAGCACCTCTATCCGCATATAAAGGATTTACATCATTGAAAGTTGTATCATTAAAATCAGCATTTAATACATTAATTTGCGAATTGATCTGCGCATCGCTAATATTTTGACTGCTGTTGGCGTATATTACATAGACATAAACAGGAATATTAATTGTGCCTAACCCGTCATCTACTGGGTCTCCGCCTCCGCCGTCGTCTCCGCCGCCGTTATTGCCGCCACCATTTCCATTTCCATTTCCGTTACCAGGTCTTAAATGATATGAAAACTCTCTAGAGTGCTTTTCAATATCATACATTTTCTTGTAAAGGTTTGGATTCTCATTTAATTGGCGATTAAGAATTTCCATCGAACTACAATTTTTACCATTCATTACCCTATCTGAAGTACCTGCTTCATAAGGATCGGTGTAGACATAAAAGTCACTCATGTCAATTTTTAGTTCTTGTTCTGGAGTTTGGTCTTGGTTGTCACTACAACCAACAAAAAGGGCTGCTAGGATGGCTAGCCCATAAAGTGATTTTTTCATAAATAGTTAATGATTTGTTTGAATTGTTTCCGAAAATATCAAAAAATATCAATTTATTAACAAAATTTTAATAAAAAATCGAGGATTTTTCGATGAAGTGTAAATTCTAGTTTTTATTCAAAACAATACTTTGCTTAATTAATTATTAATAAATCATTCATACTTAATAACTTAAAATTAAAATAACTTAATACTAATAATTATTCGTTGATTAAGAAAAATTGAATAAAAAAAGAAATTTTCATAATGTTAACACTGAAAAACAATTATAAAATATCAGATAGAATTAAAAAAGCACCCTGTAGGTAGGGTGCCATTAATGCTATCAATCTAATTTTTAACTCTCAAGTTAGTTAGATTGGATACAAAAATAAAACTTCTCAAAAGAGACAATCTTAACCTATGTTAATTATTAATATTAAATTCAATTGGTAGGTCATTAACTTTAATTTGATTTGTGCCATTTTTATACCTTATTTCCAAATAACGAAAAAGCATCTCAATTCTTTATTGAACTGAAATGCTTTTCAATTAATTTGAGATCGTTGTTTAGCTAGACTTAACTCAAACAACCTTTATTTCAATTAATCGCCTATAGCCGGATTATGCGGTGCAAAAATACCATCTGGATTTTCGAGTATCGTCCAAACGTGTAATTGCCATTGACCCAACATTTCATTAAAATGCCATACATCTTGATCTCCAGTAAATCCTTCTGGAGGATTTCCTGGATCATTTGGGTCTTCAGGAATTATCGAATATTCTACCGCTACCATTTGCATATCTCCATTTTCATCTGGTACATATAGAATAATTTCCGGTTTATCCATTTCAAAAGTTGTATCCGAATAAGCTGGATTCAAATAATGATGCCCCATATTTGGTACATACCCAGAAACATCAATCAATCCATTATTAACTGCCACATTAAAATCTAAATATTGCGCTGTGTTAGCCCTTAACTGATTTACTTCTATTTCCCAATCCTCCAATACTACTTGATTGTTGTCATCGTCCTTACTGCAGCCCATGGCGATAAATGCCACAAACAGAATTCCTAAAAAGGTGTTCTTAACTTTCATAACTTATTAATTTAATTTATTAAACAAACTTGATATTATATTTTTTGCATATTTCGGCCACTTTAGAAAAATCTGGTTCTCCCGAAGGTAATTGTGCTAATTCAGCAAATAATAATTCTAACCCTGAAGGAAATATGCTTAGCAAAACTTTAGCCTTAGATTCTCCTATAACCTTCCAAGAATGAGGTATACCTCTTGGACAAAAACATAAATCGCCAGCTTTTAAATTCTTGATTTCAGATCCAATTTGAATCTCAAGTTCTCCTTCTAACACATGAAATATTTCATCTTCGTCACTATGAACATGTAAAGGAATTTCCATGCCAGGTGAATTAAATTGCTCAATTAAGGTGAACTGATTATTTGTGTCTTGACCACTTAGTTTGACCGTTTGATGATCACCTAAAACGATCTGCTGTTTGCCTTCATCGTTTTTAATTACTAGTGGTTTTAAGGTTCCGCTGTCAGTAATTTTATTGAGATTTCGATTTGTATTGTTGAGATTTAATGGAAAAGCCTTTAACCCAACTGAAATCGTTCCTATACATAGAGCAATTGATTTTAAAAATTTATGTCTTTCCATAATATTCACTATTTGGCTTCTGAGTGTAAAACTAGATGTGATTTAATTTAGAGTTTAGCAATTCTAGTGTCATCTATAACAGATTTATCTCATTGCATTTGAAATGAAACAATTCTGTTAGGAGATAGTATAAATGTGTTAATACTAAAAAAAGCTGATTAGGATATTTGCAGTATAATCAGTTAGATATAACTTATTTTTTTATCTTTTGATGACTTAGTAGTATAAATCCAGCTTCATGAAATACTATCTCTTTTTATGGTTTAGTCTTATCTCAATTATCAGTTTCTCACAAGAGATTTATAATATAGACACCACCTATCCTGTGCATAATCTTATGACGCATTTAAAGATTGTTGAGGATGGAGAGAATACATTGTCTGAAGAGAGAATTTTAAAGGATTCTACCATAGTATTTCTAGATAGAAGTCAATTTGCAAAATTTTTAAAGCCAAACACAACCTATTGGGGTAAGATTTATATTAGTTCTAAAAATGACCTAAAAAACTGGACCTTACATTTAGAAGATCGTTTTATTGGCCCGCCTGCGTGGACTAAAAGTAATGGTACAGTAGATATATTTGCTTATGATGATTCAGGCTTAATATTTCATAAGAAATCTGGTGTCGAATACAATAGAAGTGAGCGCGATGTGAAGGCCAATTGGGTACTTAATCAAATTGGGTTAGACGAGATACCTACTAATAAACCTACCATTTTGATTATCAAAGTTAGAGGTAATCAGTTAGGATACCCTGCTTATTTTAATTTAACAGTAAGAAGTCCAGAACAACCGTTCTATCACCAAATTTTTCAATTTAATAATAGCTTCAATTTGTTCATGCTTGGCGTGACATTCATTATTTTTCTTTACCATCTTCTACTTTTCATTTATTCAAAAGAAAAAGTTTTCCTTTGGTTTTCTGTGTGGTTATTCTTTTGTTTAATTACCCATGCAATGACTGTCGGCATTATTATTGGATCATTTACCAATTTTAGGTTTCCATTTTATATGATAATGACCAACGCGATATTTTTTTCATTTTGGTTTTTTGGACGCTCTTTTATTGAATCTAAAAAGAAATACCCTATTCTTGACCGCTGTATTCTTGGTATATCATATTTCTTAATTCTTGAAATAATATTCACTATTTTATATGTTGTCATTTTTAACTCAAAACCTATTTATCTCGATATAGGTATTCATTTTGTTGTTCTTAATATTTACTGCGTTGTCAGTTTGGTCATTTCAATATTGTTGACAATAAAAAAAGATAAATTTGCGAAATACTTCGGTTTTGGATCTATCATTGCGTCATCATTTTTAATCTTAGGAACATTATGGTCTCTTGGTATTATTAGTCCTATCCGTAATTTCGTTGACCCGTATGCCACTGGGATTTTTCTTCAAATTGTTATTTACTCATTTGGTATTGCCTATAGACAACAGCAATTATCTATTAAAGCCCAAGAAGAGAAATTAAAGGCACAAGCTACGAAAGCAGAAATTGCTAGAGTGAAAGACTTGGATAAAATAAAAACAAGATTCTTTGCTAATATTAGTCATGAATTTCGAACACCACTTGCCCTAATTTCAGGTCCAATAAACCGCATTAAAAATAGGTCGTCAGATAGTAATAACTATATCTTGGATCAGAAACATTTTGAAATTATTAATAATAATACTAAGCGCCTCCAAAATTTAGTAGATCAATTACTAGAATTATCAAAAATTGAAAGTGGAAATGTTTATTTATCATTGAAACAAGGTGGAATAATTCAATTAATTAGATCTCTAGTTTTTTCTTTTGAAAGCCTTGCTGAACGCCAAAATATTAGCCTTAATACAAGTTTTCCACAGGAAATAGACTTTGCTTTTTATGATAAGGACAAACTAGAAAAAATAATAAGTAATCTCCTGTCTAATGCTTTTAAATACACATCAGATAATGGTTCTGTAACAGTCATTGTTGACCATGACGAAAACTACATCAGCATTCAAATTACTGATTCAGGAAAAGGTATCGATAGTAATGAGGTAAAACGCATTTTCGAAAGGTTTTATAGAGTTGAAGGTAATGAAGAAAAAGGCTCTGGCATTGGCCTTGCTTTAACAAAAGAACTAATTGAATTACAAAAAGGTAATATTAGTGTAGATAGTACTAAAGGTGTAGGAACCACGTTTAAGGTTAGACTTCCAATAAATCTTAATTTCTTACCTCAGGAACTTTCTATTATCTCTAAAAAAGAAGAAAAATCAGAAAAAACCGAAGACCTGGATAATAATTTGTCGACTCCAATTAATAACGATCCTCAAAATTCCAATTCAAACCCAATAGATTCAGACACTGCGAGCGTTTTATTGGTAGAGGATAATCAAGATCTTCAAAGCTATATTTCAGATATATTCAATGAGACCTATAGTGTTTTATTGGCAAAAGATGGAGAGCAGGGAGAACGGATGGCCTTTGAACATATTCCAGATATTATTGTTAGTGATATTATGATGCCTAAGAAAGATGGTTTTCAGTTATGTCATTCGATAAAAAACAATCCAAAAACTAGTCATATTCCAATAATAATGCTAACTGCTAAAGCTGGTCATCAAAACAAAATTGAAGGTCTAACCCAAGGTGCGGATGCATATATCACTAAACCATTTGATGAAAATGAAATGTTACTTTTAATGAGAAACTTGATTAATTCTCGTAAGAAACTATGGGATCATTTTAAGGCTTTAGATATGCTCTTGGTTGATGATATCGAGGTTTCATCTATAGACGATCGGTTTTTGCAAGAGGTATTTAAAACAATTAAAGAAAATATTGATAACGAAAATTTTGGTGTTGAAGATATCGCTAATAAGGTTGGCTTTAGCAGGTCACAACTTCACAGAAAACTAAAAGCATTGTCTAACAAATCTGCAAATCAATTAATTACCGAAATAAGATTAAATGAGGCCTATCGTCTCTTAAAGTTAAAAACAGGTACAGTTTCGGAAATTGCCTATTCTGTAGGATATTCTAACTTGTCGTATTTCACAAAAAGTTTTAAAGACAAATTTGGTCAACTTCCAAGTAAAGTTGAATGAATCGGTCCATAACTATAATCGAAATTCTTAAAAACAATCAGTCTTAAATGTTGAAATTCTTTAGAAAAATTAGGAGACAATTATTTATTGAGAATAAAATTAGCAGATATTTCTTATATGCATCAGGTGAAATTATTCTAGTTGTTATTGGAATTTTAATTGCCATTCAAATTAATGATTGGAATAGAGAATCTGTTCTTCTAAGTGAAGAAAAAGAAGCATACCAAATTATTATCACAGATTTAAAAAGAGACTCTATACTATTTGAGTTTTATAAGAAATCTTGTAACGACTACTTAGACTCCTATTTTCATTTAAACAATATGAAAAAAGGTAAAGGATATTTTAAAAATTCTAGCGCAGACCTTATTGTGAGCAACATAGAATTTAATCCAGTTGTTCAAAAAAATAATTTACTCATTATTGATAAATTAAGAAATAAGATCATACGAAATCAACTGAACAGTTATTTTAGACGACTTAATCAAGTTCAACAAGCAACGCAAGAATTTAATTCTCTTATAACTGATAAAAGCAGACCATTTTTCCTCGAAGAAAACAACATCTTCAAAAATGATTTTGTTTTTGATAATCATGATAGAACTTTTCCACCCTTTAAGGGTGTGTCTGTGATTGACACTATAAGTCTAAAAAATACATTTAATAAAAAATACTTCACTCCAATTTTATCGGAATTAAGAATGGGTATAGGTTTTTATCAAGCCGCTTTAGATGTTGGGGCTAACGAAAATCATAAATTAATTAAGGTATTACAGAAGGAGATTAAATAAACTGATTCGAATCCAATTATAACCTTCAACTTTTAGAATTAACAAAGAAAGTGTTTTAACCAATGAATTATTAAACCTTAATTTTAATAGGTATTTTGATATTTATAAAAATCTACATAATGTAGAAAGCACTTCAGTTACGAAGTGCTTTCTATTATGCTATTAATCTTTAGGTAAATTTATTGTATTTAGGGCATCTAATTGTTAAGATCCCTACTTCTCAACAAAATAAAAATACAAAAAAAGCACCTATAAAGGTGCTTTTAAACTATCAAGCTAATTTATTTTTTCTCCACAGAAAAATAATTTGACTAAAAATAATAGATTCTTTCAAATTGAAAATTATCATATGTTAAGAAACACTTAATCAATTAAAATGCTCCACCATTGCCATCATCATCGTCATCATCGTCATCATCATCGTCATCATCTCCGCAAACAACGGCGTGCGCTATAATATAAATATCTCCAGATAGTGGGTCTTCAACATAATACTGGCCTGGTGCAACCGTATAGTTACCATTGTTTTTAACTGGATACGGAGTAGATCCTGCATAAAAATGTTCTTCTTGAATTTCATATCCTTCTTGCAGATCATAAGTTGCAGATGCATTTCCATCGTTATAATCGATAGTAACTGTTCCACCCAATGTCCCATTATTAATGTTGCATTGCCCTGCCGCAGCATAAACGTCGTAAGTATATGAGCCTTCTGAAATTGGGCCTAACAACCAACCCCAATTATTAAATCCTCCTTCGCTAAAACATGCATGATCATCATCAGAATTACCTTTTGCGTATGCAGTTTCACATCCACTAAATCCAGGATCTTCAGGACATTCAATTTTAAAGTTAAAATCTATCAGCCAGAGTCTTTCTCCAGTATCTAAATCTGTTAACCAACCCCAAGTACTAAGACCAATGGCAGATAAGTCAGAATCGAAGTTAGCACCACCAATTCCAATATGAGCTCCAAAATTTGGTGTATTAGGATCGTTTGGATCTGGCCTTTGTTCCAATCCAAAATCTCCTTCTTGTACACAATCGCTTCCGGAAGCCGACACAGTACTTAACTCATCGTCAATGACATAAAAATGCATATCTTCAGAATTAGAGGCATTACCCGCAGTACCTTCTTTTTTATGATCGCCTCCTAGAGCCTGCCATTCATTCCAACTTTTTTTATCTTTCAACCAAACATCGACCGTTACAACACACGTTCCGCTAACTGTAGAGCCAATAATTCGTGCAGTTCCATTATCATATTCTCTAAAAACCAATGAATTATCAGCATCCTGAGAGAAATATGTGTCAGCAACAAAATAATCATCTCCTGCTGGGGTTTCAGACCACCAGAAGTTAGAAGCTGGTTGTTGCGCGCCAAAAGGTGATCGATCAGCATCTATAATTGAACATTCTGTATAGTCGGCATTATCATCGTCATCGTCATTTTGATTATTGTTGTTTTGATTACCTTTTCCTTTTTTCAAATTGATATTAGTATCAGATTCAACTGGCTCAGTTTGACATGTAAAGAACATGAAGCATATCCCTAATACTATTAAATATTTTGTCCTCATGATTGTATTGTATTGTGGTTAATAGTACTTACAAGGTATAAAATTTGGAAAGTAATCTAAAATATATTCGACGTATAACCTGATATTTTTAATACTTAAAACAACTTCTCCCTGATTTATTAGTCATTGCAAAAAGACTGTATTATAAAGTAATAATTGGTCATATAACGACTATTTTGTTTCAAAGTGCTAGTTTTTAATAGTTTAGTTTTCACCTCAATTTATTAATAGCAAGAAATTTTACTGGTCCCTCAAATTTACCATGGGATAATCCTATGGTTATAAGTATTTACCACAACCAACATGGGTAAAAAACGAGATATATTAATCATTCTTTGCTTTATTCTTGGGTCTTTTGTTCATTCACAGTCAGGAATATATGAGAGCTATGCTATTCTTGATATCAATAGTAGCGGTAATACCTATTACGATCTTCAAGCATCAACAATTAACACCGATTTTGATGGTCATAATTTAGGCACTTTTCAAACCTCAAATACAAGTGCATTAATACTAAATGGTGCTCAAAATAAAACGTTTAAATGTAACACCGATAATATTACTAATGGATTTTTAAATTATCGGATCTATCTAACCAGTAATCCAACTCCTCCTGCATTCATTGGATCCGAAATTTTCTTTTTTAGTAATGATGGATCAGCTGGCTGTACAGGAACTGATCAAAACCAAACTTGGGAATCCTCTGGAGCTGGAATTAATGTTTTAGATGGTCTTTGTGCAGGAACCTATTACTTGGAAGTATATACTACAGCCGATTTTACTTTCACCTCAGGAGCAGGAGGATCGGGAACTCATTTTGCTAATAATGGTACAGCCAATTATAAAGCTACCTTTACTGTTCAAGATGATATTAATCCAACCATCACATGTCCTGCTAATATCACTGTGAATAACGATAATGGTGTTTGTGGTGCTGATGTGAACTATAACGTACCTTTTGCAGATAACTGTCCTGGTAGTACCATAGCGCAAACCGCGGGAATCGCTTCAGGAGGAACCTTCCCTATCGGTACAACAACCAATAGCTTTACCGTAACTGATGCTGCTGGGAATACAACAAGCTGCTCCTTTACTGTAACGGTTATTGATAATGAAGATCCAACCATCACATGTCCTGCTAATATCACCGTGAATAACGATAGTGGGGTCTGTGGTGCTGATGTGAACTATAATGTACCTTTTGCGGATAACTGTCCTGGTAGTACCATAGCGCAGACTGCGGGAATCGCTTCAGGAGGAACCTTCCCTATCGGTACAACAACTAATA
>NZ_QERF01000013.1 GCF_003260205.1 Winogradskyella tangerina
AGCGTGGCTAATCGAGAATCAATGATTTGAATCCAATCCCTAAAAATATTTGATCTTTATCCAAATCATTGCTAACGAATTTATTATCTTTTCATTCGCAATACGGAACTGCGTTTAGCAGGGCGTTATGCACAAGCAAAACCAACACCAACTAAATGAGTAAATTGATTAAAAAGTATGCTATTTTATTAATAATTGGATTACTCATTTCACGAATATTGTCCGCTATAATTCTGCTTGCAGTTCCAACTTTATTGACGGCTGAATTACCAGAAGGTGGAACTTCAACTTTGAGTGGCAGCTATTTAAGCAGTGGACTTGAATATCTTGTCAACATTGGATTTATTTTTCTCTTGTCAAAGGATATGAGGAATGAAGAAGTTAAATCAAATTTGATTTTGGTTATGACCTTTTTCTCATCAATGATTGGCGTTGTCCTTTTCCTATTAAGTGTAGCTCAAAAAAAATCGAACTTGACTAAAATTGAACTGAATGAATAAGCTCTTGAGAATTTTAAACAAATACATTGTTCTTTTAATTCTATGGTCAATTATTGGAATGGTTTGGGTTTATGTTCGACCTATTTTAATGCGGAAAGGAATGTTGAGTACATCTGACTTTGAGTCTTACTCATTCATAAATTCTTTGCCAACATATATAGATTATCTGATTCGAATTATAATTGTTACTCTGATAATAATCGATTTTAAAAAACATAAACTGAATTACGTTGTATTGACAGCATTTGCTACATTGATTTATCCTCTTTTGGGAATTGTAATATTATCACTTTTACTAATAGAAAAATGGAAAGAAAATGCCAGTGCATAACAACGGCTATAGTTCATTGCGGCTTAAATTCCTAATCGGAATTTCGAGCCTTTTTGCTAAATTTATAGTAACGGCGGAATGATACTCGCGTACCATTCCATAACGAAACCATAGCCAAAACCGTTGTGAGTAATTATACGAAAATGCAAACTCAATCTTTAAATTAATGACTGATTTATCAAAAAAAGTAACTGAAATACTTAATCACTCGATTAATAAATTTGATAGACCAGTCAACGAGCTAATCAAAGAATTAAAGATTGACCTTGAAAAGCAATATGCTGACTTTAATTATTGGGACGATTTAGAAGTGTCAAATCCAGAAAAATATTATCAAATTGATGAAATTGCGAACCAAACTGGGCATTCTCTGGAAATCCAAAAACGCCAAGACATAGAAACCGCAATGTTCATTGAAGATGAATTATTTGCATTAATAGAAATGAAAATAATTTACGCTTTCAAGAACTTAGAAATTAACATAAAAAAACTAATTCGCCACTATTATAAAGAATTGCCAAATTCTAAACCTAAATGGCACGAAATTGAACGATTTTTAAAAAGACAGAACATCCCTTTGAATAAGATTCAGGGATTTAAAGAAGTGGATGAATTAAGATTGGTTAATAATTCATTGAAACATTCTGATGAGAGCGTTGACCAAAGTATTATGAATATCCAAGAGTTTAAAAATGGCTCTATTCAAAACAGCGAGTCTTTAGATAAATTCTATGAACGAATAGAAGAGTTCCCTGCTTTATTTTTTACTTCCTTGATGGAACGAATAGAAAAAGAAACAGGTGACTTTAATCAAGAAAAGTTAGAGCGAATCGCTGAAAAGGCCACCAACAGAATGAATAAAGATATTGCTGAAAAGTTAATTAATGAAATTAGGAAAAAATATAAATAACTACTCACAACAACGGCTATATTTCATTACGACTGAAATTCCTAATCGGAATTTCAAGTCTTTTTGCTAAATTTATAGTTACAGTGGAATGATACTCGTGTACCATTCCGTAACGAAACCATAGCCAAAACCATTGTGCGTAATAAACCAAAACTCAAAAATTAAATAAATTGGAAATAGAATTTTATAGTTTATTTTCTGCTCAGAAAAGTAAGGAAGCTGTTTTGAAATCAAATTTCTCTTCTAACTTTTTTGATGTTTTTCATAATAAATCCGATTTTAAAATTCCAGTTAAAACTAAAATTGTTTTAGGAAAAAAAATGTATGATAGAATTGACTTTAATGATGGTGTGAATTTTGTTATTTCTGAACGGTTTTTAAAAATCTTGCAAAAAAATGAACTTACTGGATGGAAAACGTATCCTGTAGAAATTGAAAATACAGATGAAAAATATTACGGATTTCAAATAATTGGGAAATCTGGTCCTTTAAAAAAAGAAAAACAAAAAGGATTTCATATTGGATATGAATTTGATAAAAAGAGTTGGGATGGAACTGATTTTTTCTCACCAGAAAAGACTCATTTAAGATTTCTTAGTAAAAAAGCAAAAGAAGTTTTGATTGATGAAAAAATAACAAATATTGAGATTGAAAATATAAGGGATATTGAGAACTACTCACTTGGTGATTGATAAAAATACTACGCACAACACGGTGTATAAAACATAGCTAATAAGTGCTAAACCAAAAGGTTTGTGTATATTTAGAAAGTCCGCCAAATTTTTAATTTGGATTTTAAAAAATGAGAAATTGAAAACAAAATATAAAAATTCGGCTCTGTGTTAATCCGAAAAGTTAGTGCCTTTTTACACGCTACGTTTCATACACAAGTCCGTTAGCATTAATAAAACTGAATGGAGAACGAATTTAAAGAAGTTATGTCCCGACGGACTGACGAAGAGTTGGTAAAAATACTGACAGTGGAAAGAGGTAAATATCAACCTCTCGCAATAGAAGCTGCTGAATTTGAAATTGAAAAACGGAATATTGACACATCGAGTTTTAAACAAATTCGGGAAAAAGCTACGGCCGAAAAAGAACAACAAGAAAAAGTTGACTCAAATGTCGTTAATTCAGGAATTCGATTCGTGAATTTTTTAATTGACTTTATCGTATGGTTAGTTTTAGCATTTATTGTAAGTTTCGTGATCGGACTTTTTATTCAACCGACTGACCAAGGAATGATTTCTTTAATTGGTTACATTTTGATTTTCGGAACATTTATCGCTTACTATGCTATAATGGAAATCAAATTCCAAAAAACAGTTGGAAAATTCGTCACAAAAACAAAAGTTGTGAAAATGAACGGAGAAAAACCGACGGATGGAGATATAATTGCTCGGACTTTTTGCCGACTGATTCCATTTGATAGACTTTCATTCTTATTTGTAAAAAATGGAATTCATGATTTTCTTTCAAAAACTACGGTTGTAAAAGATAAAACGGAATAAAAAACTAATGCTAACAAGGTGTATAAAATCATAGTGGCTAAAAGCCACAACGATTCATACACGCAACGTTGCCAAGCATAAAAACTAAAAAAATGGAATTAATAAAATCTTTTAATTTACTATTTATAGTACTAGGAATGTTTCTATTATCATTATCTCTACATTTTAAACAAGAAAACAAGAACCTAGAGTATGGATCTCATGGTTGGACAGAAAACCTTACTAAAAAAGGGAAGCTACTATTCTTTACAGGGACAATACTTGCTTTATTCGGAGCATCGATTCACTTATTCTAAAATAATTCTTACCTGATTTTTCTGTGACAACAATAACAATAGAAATGCAAACTTGCTTATATATTATAGAAAGTTGTTTGAATTTACTCTTTCTGAATTGTGTAATAAATGATTAAATCGATGAATCTTGAAAAATTACTTTTCCAAATAACGATGTGAAACGCTAGGCAACAACGGCTATAGTTCATTGCTTCTGACTTTCCTCTCGGAAAGTCCTCGCAAATTTGCTATCTTCGGTTTACGGCGGAAAATCCGCGAGGATTTTCAAACAACGAAACCATAGCCAAACACGTTGGCATGCATTTAAAACCTCAATTCTTAGAGCGAATTTGAAACGAATTATAATCATTATTGCTATTATTTTATTCGCATTCTTTTGCTATAAAGTTTATGATTTTTTCTCATTCTCATGGTTGGGTGATGATTGCGGAATGGATGATGGACCGTTTAATGCTGTGATCATTGATCCAATAAAAATATCCGAAACAGCTCAAGTGTTTGATCTATCTGATAACGGAAAATTAATAATCGACAACAGAACTGACTCACTCTCTCCTATTCTAACCTTAAAAGAAAATGGAAAAATAATATGGACGTTAGATACTGATACACGTAATACAAAAGAATACGCAAATACTCGAATTTATAATATCGATAAAGTAGAAATATTAAATAAAACAAATCCTATCAGACTTCAATTCTTTGCGGATTGGACTTATGGGTCTGAATCTGGTGGAATGGAAATTAATAGGAAAAGTGGTGAAAACAGTTTTTGCTTGAGTTGGTAATATATAAAACGACATGCCAACAACGTCTATAACTCATACCTTTGAATACACTAAAATTTATATATCTTTAATCTATAAAAATTTTGTGTAACGCACTGCTACTCTAAAATCGGTACGAGTCATACACGAACACGTTGTGCATAATTAAAAAAAGACACAAATGCCCTTTCCAGTTGACGAGAAATATATAATTGAAACAGAATCTGAATTAAGCGTGAAATTTCCAACTGACTTTAAAAAAAGGATGATGGAAGAAAACGGTGGTGAAATAGAATCTGAGGATTTTTACTTCCAAATTCATCCATTTTTTGACAAATCAGACAAGAAAAGGATAAGTAGAACTTGTAATCATATCGGACTTGAAACAAAAAACGCAAGACAATGGAATGATTTTCCTGAAAACGGAATTGTAATTGGAGATGGAGGCTCTGGAGATTTAATCTTTTTACAACACAATGGAGATGGAATTTTGACTGATGAAGTATATCTGTGGGACCACGGGGAGATTGAAAAAATAGCAGAAACGATTAATGAGTTTGATTAATAATAAAACTATGCACAACAATGGCTATAATTCAGCGTGGCTGAATAGATAAAATGAAACTAAAAACTATACATACGGCTGATTCCTCTGGTGGAACGATTCTCTAACCTACGCAACGCTTCGGTGAGCGTAGACGAATCCTTCCACGCCGAAATCATAGCCGAACCGTTGGGCATAATTTAAGAAAGACATTGAAAAAATTTCAAATTTTAATCCTCATTTCATTGTTTTTGTCTTGTCAACAAGATAAAGACAAACAAGCAGTTATTGTATCTGAAAACGAAAATGCTAAATTCATTGTCCTTAACGATTTTATCGAACCACAAGTTATGGATAGTTTGATGAAAAATAGAGAACCAAATTTTGCCAAATATGACAACGGACATTCTATCAATTATAGCTATCATTCAACATTCTATTCAGAGGAAAATAAAATAAAAGGGGCTTTTATATCTGACGTTTTTGAATATCAAAACGAAAACAGTGCGGTTGAATTCAAAGCATTTACCTATGGATTAAAATATAAGCTTTGGGAAGGAAATAAAATGGAGTTATCCAAAAATGACCACCTAAGTCTAAATGAAAATCTATATGAGATTTATGATGTAGTGATTAAAGACAGTCAATATAAAGGAAAACTATATGTTGTTGGCAAACCGAATAAAAATTTAAGTTTTCTTTTCTTTAATGATGGAGAACTGAATTTTGACTTGAATAAAATAGAACGAAAATTATCTGAATTATAAAAACTATGCCCAACAACGGCTATAGTTCATTACGGCTGAAATTCCTAATCGGAATTTCGAGCCTTTTTGCTAAATTTATGGTTACGGCGGAATGATACTCGCGTACCATTCCGTAACGAAACCATAGCCAAAACCGTTGGCATTCATTTTAGACGACCTATGAAACATATTTTTTACATAATAGTTTTTGCTTGTTTTTTAAGTTGCAAAGCTCAAAAAACGGAATCAAAAGTTGAAAAACTTGACACGTCTGAATTTGAACACCCTGAATTGATTTCCGATTTTATTTCAGCCGAATGGGGAAAAGTATATAAAGCTAAAGACAGTTTATTGAATATCGGCGAAACAGTAATTCCGGATCTGCTAAAATTAATGGATAATCCAAAAGAGTTTGAAAAATTACAAAATACAGCTGATTTAATTTATCCCGGAGCAACTGAATTTTATGGACACGGCTGGGTTATTGATTATGATTTAGATTGGATTGCTATTCGAGCTGGTTGGGCAATGGAAAATTTGACTTCACAACATTTCGGATTTTCAGAAAATGTGATAACCGAAAAAGAATTAATGGATTTGCACAAAAAGGATTATGCCAAATACATTGAAACTGGTAAACACGATGTGAATTTTGAACGACAGAAGTTTAAGGAACTAAATATCATCATAGGAAAAGCAAAGGAATGGTGGAAAGACAATAAGGAAAACTGGACACCATTACAAGGACTAATAGATGCTATCTACAGCGATGATTTATATAGACAATTGGATGCCATTCAACAAATGAGATATCCTCGCTTTAAAATTAAAGGATACAATCAAGAATGGTTTGACAGAGAAATAAAAACTCGAATTATTGAATTGAATAAATCCGACAATGAAGAGTTAAAGTTGCAAACGGGATATTTATTGCGGAATTAAAAAAAACGAAATGCCAACAAAGAACTGAGTTAAAAAACAAGTCTTTTTAGCTTAATCTAGATACATAATTTTCATCATAAGGTAATCCTGATTTTGCAATGGCAAATGCTTGTTTCAACAATTTGTTTGCTACTGCGATCA
>NZ_QERF01000014.1 GCF_003260205.1 Winogradskyella tangerina
AAAATCTTGAAGGCTTAAAAAAGGCGGCGACCTACTCTTCCACGATTGTAGTACCATCGGCGCAAACGGGCTTAACTTCTCTGTTCGGAATGGTAAGAGGTGAGCCCCGTCGCTATAACCACCTTAATCTTTGAGTTAGCAGTCTCGGTAATCAGTTGGCAGTAAATTGTCTTTACTGTAAACTGTGACCGGACACTGTTAACTGCGCTTGCGCGCTAATATTTTGACATATTGAAAAAATTACATGATTTGTTTGATATAAAAAGACTGGCGCCCCTCGTTACCCGTTTGAGTAAGTGTCCTCCCCCAAATTGGGAGAGTTAGAGGGGGCTTCTATCAATAAGCCTATGGGTTATTAGTACTACTCGGCTATGACATTGCTGCCTTTACACCTGTAGCCTATCAACGTGGTCATCTTCCACGACCCTTTAAAGAAATCTCATCTTGTGGTGGGTTTCGCGCTTATATGCTTTCAGCGCTTATCCCTTCCCAACGTAGCTACCCTGCAATGCCCTTGGCAGAACAACAGGTACACCAGAGGTTAGTCCAACTCGGTCCTCTCGTACTAGAGTCAGATCCACTCAAATTTCTAACGCCCACAGTAGATAGAGACCGAACTGTCTCACGACGTTCTGAACCCAGCTCGCGTGCCACTTTAATGGGCGAACAGCCCAACCCTTGGGACCTTCTCCAGCCCCAGGATGTGACGAGCCGACATCGAGGTGCCAAACCCCCCCGTCGATGTGAGCTCTTGGGGGAGATCAGCCTGTTATCCCCGGAGTACCTTTTATCCTTTGAGCGATGGCCCTTCCATGCGGAACCACCGGATCACTATGCTCTACTTTCGTACCTGATCGACCTGTATGTCTCTCAGTCAAGCTCCCTTATGCCATTGCACTCTACGCACGGTTACCAAGCGTGCTGAGGGAACCTTTAGAAGCCTCCGTTACTCTTTTGGAGGCGACCACCCCAGTCAAACTACCCACCAAGCACTGTCCCTGATTAGAGGTTAGACTCTAGATAAGCAAAGGGTGGTATTTCAACAATGACTCCACAACGCCTGGCGACGCCATTTCATAGTCTCCCACCTATCCTACACATTACTTATCCAAAGCCAATACTAAGCTATAGTAAAGGTTCACGGGGTCTTTTCGTCCCACTGCGGGTAAACGGCATCTTCACCGTTACTACAATTTCACCGAGCTCATGGCTGAGACAGTGTCCAGATCGTTACACCATTCGTGCAGGTCGGAACTTACCCGACAAGGAATTTCGCTACCTTAGGACCGTTATAGTTACGGCCGCCGTTTACTGGGGCTTCATTTCAGATCTTCGCCGAAGCTAAACCCTCCACTTAACCTTCCAGCACCGGGCAGGTGTCAGGCCCTATACGTCATCTTTCGATTTAGCAGAGCCCTGTGTTTTTGATAAACAGTCGCCTGGACCTTTTCACTGCGGCCCTGATGTCGCCATCAGGGCGACGCTTCTCCCGAAGTTACGCGTCTATTTTGCCTAGTTCCTTAGCCATGAATCTCTCGAGCACCTTAGAATTCTCATCCCAACTACCTGTGTCGGTTTACGGTACGGGCTGCTTCACTCGCTTTTCTTGGAACCCCCTTCGCTGCATTATCACCTTGGCCGTAGCCTCAGTGTACTATCGCTTGCGCTTCAACGTACTATTCCGTCAGTACGCAGCAACCACGGGGATCCGTCACTTTTAGTGTGAGCAGGTACGGGAATATTAACCCGTTGTCCATCCACTACCCCTTTCGGGTTCGCGTTAGGTCCCGACTAACCCTCAGCTGATTAGCATAGCTGAGGAAACCTTAGTCTTTCGGTGTGCGGGTTTCTCGCCCGCATTATCGTTACTTATGCCTACATTTTCTTTTGTAGCTAGTCCAGAAAAGCTCACGCTCTTCCTTCAACCCCACTACAATGCTCCCCTACCACTTTCGTCCATAGCTTCGGTAGTATGTTTATGCCCGATTATTATCCATGCCGAACCGCTCGACTAGTGAGCTGTTACGCACTCTTTAAATGAATGGCTGCTTCCAAGCCAACATCCTAGCTGTCTAAGCAGTTCAACCTCGTTTATTCAACTTAACATACATTTGGGGACCTTAGCTGATGGTCTGGGTTCTTTCCCTCTCGGACATGGACCTTAGCACCCATGCCCTCACTGCTGATCATCATTTTATAGCATTCGGAGTTTGTCAGGAATTGGTAGGCGGTGAAGCCCCCGCATCCAATCAGTAGCTCTACCTCTATAAAACTAAATCAACGCTGCACCTAAATGCATTTCGGGGAGTACGAGCTATTTCCGAGTTTGATTGGCCTTTCACCCCTACCCACAGGTCATCCGAAGACTTTTCAACGTCAACCGGTTCGGGCCTCCACTGTGTGTTACCACAGCTTCACCCTGCCCATGGGTAGATCACACGGTTTCGCGTCTACCACTGCTAACTAAACGCCCTATTCAGACTCGCTTTCGCTACGGATCCGCACCTGAAGTGCTTAACCTTGCTAGCAACGGTAACTCGTAGGCTCATTATGCAAAAGGCACGCCGTCACCCTTACGGGCTCCGACCGCTTGTAAGCGTATGGTTTCAGGTTCTATTTCACTCCCTTATTCAGGGTTCTTTTCACCTTTCCCTCACGGTACTAGTTCACTATCGGTCTCTCAGGAGTATTTAGCCTTATCGGATGGTCCCGACTAATTCACACAGGGTTACACGTGCCCCGCGCTACTCAGGATACTGCTATGATTAATGGTCTTTACTTATACGGGACTATCACCCTCTTTGGTCGCTCTTTCCAAAGCGTTCTAATTCATTACACAATCAATGTCGCAGTCCTACAACCCCAATGTTGCCGTAACAACACTGGTTTGGGCTATTCCGCGTTCGCTCGCCACTACTAGCGGAATCACTTTTGTTTTCTTCTCCTCCGGGTACTTAGATGTTTCAGTTCTCCGGGTTCGCCTCCTTGCGGATACTATGTCTTCAACATAGTGGGTTGCCCCATTCGGATATCTGCGGATCAATTCGTATGTGCCGATCCCCGCAGCTTTTCGCAGCTTATCACGTCCTTCTTCGCCTCTGAGAGCCTAGGCATTCCCCATACGCTCTTGTTTAGCTTATTGTACTTTTTGTCTTTTTAATGAGTTATAATTGCTCGTTACAATTACTTTGTTTTATTAAATATTATCTATCTAATTTTCATGTATCTTTTTTCAATATGTCAATGAACGTTTATTCAGTTCGCAGTACTCAGTGTCAGTTGGCAGTAAAACTGCTTTCTGTAAACTGGGACTGTTTACTGATTTTTGTGGAGAATACCGGAGTCGAACCGGTGACCTCCTGCGTGCAAGGCAGGCGCTCTAGCCAGCTGAGCTAATTCCCCATGTACTAGTCGTTAGTAATGAGTAGTTAGTAGTTAGTACATAACTACATACCCAACTTCCAGAATTTCCTTTCTCAGTCTTTAATGAACGTTCTCAATACTAATTACTCAGTATTAAGTACTCGCAGCTTTTGCTGCATTGTAGTCTCAGGCAGACTCGAACTGCCGACCTCTACATTATCAGTGTAGCGCTCTAACCAGCTGAGCTATGAGACTATTTATAGTACGCAGTGTTCAGTCGTCAGTTGGCAGTAATTTGCTTACTGTGACTGAGTACTGGCTACTGCCTACTCTTATTTTATTTAAATTAACAGCAAAAGAACAAACCAATAATGGTGCTTCAATTTTCTACCTTAGTCGTCTTTCTCTAGAAAGGAGGTGTTCCAGCCGCACCTTCCGGTACGGCTACCTTGTTACGACTTAGCCCTAGTTACCGATTTTACCCTAGGCCGCTCCTTGCGGTGACGGACTTCAGGCACTCCCAGCTTCCATGGCTTGACGGGCGGTGTGTACAAGGCCCGGGAACGTATTCACCGGATCATGGCTGATATCCGATTACTAGCGATTCCAGCTTCACGGAGTCGAGTTGCAGACTCCGATCCGAACTGAGATATAGTTTGTAGATTCGCTCCTTCTCACGAAGTGGCTGCTCATTGTCTATACCATTGTAGCACGTGTGTAGCCCAGGACGTAAGGGCCGTGATGATTTGACGTCATCCCCACCTTCCTCGCGGTTTGCACCGGCAGTCTTGCTAGAGTTCCCATCTTTACATGCTGGCAACTAACAACAGGGGTTGCGCTCGTTATAGGACTTAACCTGACACCTCACGGCACGAGCTGACGACAACCATGCAGCACCTTGTAAGTAGTCCGAAGAAATAGCTATCTCTAGCTAATGCAACTTACATTTAAGCCCTGGTAAGGTTCCTCGCGTATCATCGAATTAAACCACATGCTCCACCGCTTGTGCGGGCCCCCGTCAATTCCTTTGAGTTTCATTCTTGCGAACGTACTCCCCAGGTGGGTCACTTATCACTTTCGCTTAGCCACTCAGACCGAAGTCCGAACAGCTAGTGACCATCGTTTACGGCGTGGACTACCGGGGTATCTAATCCCGTTCGCTCCCCACGCTTTCGTCCATCAGTGTCAATATATTGTTAGTGATCTGCCTTCGCAATCGGTATTCTATGTAATATCTATGCATTTCACCGCTACACTACATATTCTAACCACTTCACAATAATTCAAGACTAGCAGTATCAAAGGCAGTTCTACAGTTGAGCTGCAGGATTTCACCTCTGACTGACTAATCCACCTACGGACCCTTTAAACCCAATGATTCCGGATAACGCTTGCATCCTCCGTATTACCGCGGCTGCTGGCACGGAGTTAGCCGATGCTTATTCTTACGGTACCGTCAGCCCCCTACACGTAGGGGGGTTTCTTCCCGTACAAAAGCAGTTTACAACCCATAGGGCAGTCTTCCTGCACGCGGCATGGCTGGATCAGTCTTTCGACCATTGTCCAATATTCCTCACTGCTGCCTCCCGTAGGAGTCTGGTCCGTGTCTCAGTACCAGTGTGGGGGATCCCCCTCTCAGGGCCCCTATCTATCGTCGCCTAGGTGTGCCGTTACCACACCTACTAGCTAATAGAACGCATACTCATCTCTTACCGCCGTAACTTTAATTATTAATCGATGCCAATTAATAATACTATGGGGTATTATTCTTCGTTTCCAAAGGCTATCCCCCTGTAAAAGGTAGATTGTATACGCGTTACGCACCCGTGCGCCACTCGTCATCAGAAAAGCAAGCTTCTCTATGTTACCGTTCGACTTGCATGTGTTAGGCCTGCCGCTAGCGTTCATCCTGAGCCAGGATCAAACTCTTCATCGTTAAATCTTTAATATATTTAACAACTAATTCAGAATCTAAAAAGTACTCATGATGGTTCGTTCTCTTACTAGGCTATAACCGTTTCCAATTATAACCTTACGCTGTCAATTCAATATGTTAATGAACTTATTTTTTCTTATCCCTAAATACCCTTCGGCATTTAAGCGGGTGCAAATATAAAACCCTTTTTTTATTCCCACAACATCTTTAAAAATTATTTTTTAATTTTTTTTCTCCTCCTAATCATCACCCCATGAGAACTCCCCAAAACAACATATCACTACCCGTTTTGAGCGCGCAAATATATAACCCTTTACCA
>NZ_QERF01000015.1 GCF_003260205.1 Winogradskyella tangerina
GTAAAATGGGCTCTTAGTTCTTTACGTTGACCTGTGGTAGGTTCGTCGTACTCTACAACAAACCAGTAACCGCCCGTTGGCATTCTATTGCCATTATAGGTACCGTTCCATCCCGGGCCGCCAGGACTCAACTGCTTGAGCAACTTACCATAGCGGTCAAATATATAAATTTTGGCGCTGTTTCCAATGCCTGCTATATTCCATGTGTCGTGGTTGCCATCACCATTAGGTGTAAAGTACCTCGGGTAATCCAATACAAATACCTCCACCGTAGCTATTCCACAACCATTTCTATCTCTAGCCGTTACCTCATGTAGCCCCGCTGAGACCCCTGTAAAGGTACCACTACTCTGCCATGGCCCCTCATCCAAACTATACTCATAGTCCCCTGGACCAGTAGCCACTGCTACTATAACGTGATTATCCGCAAAAGCTTGTGTGGTCACCTCCGCCGTTAATACCGGGGGCTCACTCTCTATCACCTCCGTAATCGCCGTATTGGTACAACTCGTCTGTGTCGATGTGCTGATATCCGTAACCGTTACACTATAACTACCTCCCTGTGTCGGTGTTAGCGTCGGAGCTGTCTCCCCTGCGAGTACCGTACCATTGAAACTCCACTCAAAACTATAGTCCACATCCGATAGCCCCGTATCTAATACTAGTGGTGCTAGTACCTCAGTGCCATTGGTGTTCACACACAAGATATAACTCTCCTCCAAGGTGAAGTTCGGTAATGGATTCACCTGAAGCGTTAGCGGTGCCACTGCAAAACATATAGAACCATCCTGCTGGTTGTCAAACACACCATCGTTATTCAGATCTACTGGATCGCCCTGACCATCACCATCGATATCTACAAACTCAAACAAGCCATCACCATTGTTATCTATGCCATCTGATAGTCCATCGCCATCTACATCTAACAGATCAAAGACTCCATCGCCATCCGTATCGATCGTATCTATCGTACCATCGCCGTCTAAATCCAGACCCGCCGTTAGAGCGCCTAAGTCTAATGCGATTGGCGTTACCGTTAGGGTGTTATTGTCTACCCGTGCATAGATCACCTGTGGATTTACAATATTCTCATATAGATTCGGTAATGGATTCACTCCAAGGGTTGCATCCGTCTCACTTGCATAGTAGCTCACTATGTAATTCATCGGGTCCTGACCATCTAATACTTCAGCATCTCTACTTGAGAGATCAAACTGTACACTGTCATTTGAAGCATTACCATCTGTCTCCATATTATCATCACAAAGCTCATACACGATAGCAACCATATCTGGGTTCGCCTCTGCTGCCTCATCAACCTGTAGGTTAAAACGCTGCGTGCTGATCGAACAGCCCGTAATCGTATTGGTGATCGTTACATAGATCTCCTGTGGGTTGCTCGTATTGATGTATGGACTCACTAGTGCATTCATCCCCGACTCCGCATCAGCTACCGTCTCATGGTAAGTCACCGCAAATACAGTAGCATCCTGACCATTGAGAACCTCTGCGTCCTTACTGGTCAGATCAAAGCTATCAAAGCCATCCGTGTTGAGCTCACATTGTATAAAGTCCGTAACCGCTACAACCTCTGGTAGTGGATCTACCCTAAGGTTAAAGTCCACAACAGCATAACAGCCTGTAACATCATTAGTCACCCTCACATAGATCGTCTGCTCCGGAGTCTCTATGTTCGTATATTGTGTAGGATCGCCTATAGGGTTATCGCCCGTATCAGCATCCTCTGCTGTCTCATGGTAACTCGCCGTTACTCCTGCCTCGCCATTTAAGATCAATAGCTCATTAACCGTTAGATCAAAGACCTCTACCCCATCGCCCGTATTGATATCATCACAAAGTACTAAATCTGGTAACTGATCACTTGGCGTTGGTGTGGGGTTAGGAAGTACCCTTATGGTCATCGTAGTAAAGGCTACACAGCCCGTATCGGTATCAGTAACCACAACATAAAGCGTCTGTGGGTTAGCCGGTAAACCGCCTACTGAGGTATTGGTATACTGCGTTGGATCAGGAATCACATTGGTCTGAGCCTGTGCATCTGCATCGGTCTCATAGTACGCTACAGACCAGCTCGCATTACCACCAGTGATCTCCACATCCTTAACCGTTAGATCAAATACCGTGATCTCATCGCCTGGCAGCTCACCAAGGTCATCACACAACTCTAATGGTGTCGGTTGAACTGGTACCGGTGGAAGATTAACCTGAAGCTCAAACTCCCCCGTATCTAAACAACCCGTCGTTGGGTTAATCAGTCGTATGTATAAGGTCTGTGGGTTACCCGTATTGGTATAACTACCCACATTGATAATAGGGTTGTCTCCCGTCTGTGCATCTGCAGCACTTACATGATAGGTCAATACCACCTCCGAAGGGTCTTGTGTCCCTAAGATAGTCGCATCCATAACCGTCAGATCAAACTGTGTGATACCATCCCCATCGTCATCACAACTCACCAGTGGATCGATATCTACAGGAACCTCTGGTGATGGCACCACGATTAACTCCAAGGTGTTAAGCGTTAAACTATAACAGCCTGTGATGGTATTCTCTGAGCGTACGTAGATCATCTGACTGTTCGCTACAATATTCGTATATGGACTTACAATCGCATTGTCGCCCTGTTCAGCCTCCTCCTGTGTCTCGTGGTAGGTGATCACTACATCTGGCTCTCCATTGGTGATCTCTATGGTGCGAATCTCTAAATCAAACTCTGCAAAACCATCGTTATCGTCATCACATACCTCAATCGGGGTAGGATCTGGCTCTGGTGATGGTACGGGGTCTACCCTTAGGGTAAGTGTTACTGTACTATAACAGCCCGTGATATCATTCTCGCCTCTAACATACACCGTCTGGGCATTGCTCGTATTCACATATGGACTACTGATAGCGCTAGTCGCATTATCCGCATCTAGCTGCGTCTCATAGTAGGTCAGGGTAATTCCGGTCTGACCTGATAATATCTCTGCATTGGCATCCTCTAAGGTGAAGGCCTCCTGCTCATCGCCAGGATTGTTAACATCACATAGTTCTAATGGTGATGGCTGGGTAAGCACTGGTAGTGGGTTCACAATAAGTTCTAAGCTCGTGATCTTAAAACAGCCCTCTACCGTGTTTGTATCCTCCACACGGATCCAGATGATCTGGCTGTTTACCGTAGTGTTTGTATAGGCGTTTGGTGTAGCTATTGGGTTATTCCCTGCTATGGCATTGGCCTCTGTCTCATAGTAACTCACCATATACTGCATCGCATCTAGCCCGTTTAATACCTCATCGGCCTTAGTCGTTAGATCAAATACTGCAAAACCATCGCCTGAAGCATCATCACACGCCTGCAAAGGCTCTGGGTCCTCGATCTGTGGACTAGGCTCGACGATAAGCTCCAATGGTACAACCGTAGCACAGTCCGTTGCAATCGTCTCACTCTCTACACGTGCATAGACCGTCTGCATATTTGCTACGATATTGTTATAGGTCACCGTAGTGTCTATTGCATCTACGCCATTGTTGGCATTGGCTAGTGTCTCGTGGTAGGTCACCACTAAATCACCCATACCGCCAGTGATCTCTCCATCGACATCTGATAACATAAATAATCCAAATCCATCATTGTCTGGATCACAATAGCGCAAGGGCTCTGGAGTAATAGCTATCGGTGCCTGCTCTACAACAAGCTCTAATATCGTCGTGTCATAACAACCCGTGTTGATGTCTTCAACACGTACAAAAACATTCTGTGGGTTACTAATGTTCGTATAAGGTATAGGTAAGGGGTTAACCTCAGCATCTGCATCAGCCTGAGTTAGGTAATAACTCACCGAATAATCAGGGTTGCCTCCACTGATCTCAGAGTTCTTCAAACTTAAATCTATGGCCGTTATTCCATCAGGGATACCATCATCACAAACCTCCAAAGCAAACGGAACAACAACTACCGGTAAGGGGTTGACGGTAA
>NZ_QERF01000016.1 GCF_003260205.1 Winogradskyella tangerina
GAGCTGTTTTTTGCTGATATTAACTATTGCAATTTGGTTTAGCAGGGCGTTAGAGCACATTTACTTGTGGGGTGAGAGTTCGTAGAACGTAGCAACACAAGTCAGCTTCAGCTGAATGTGCTCTAACGGTATCGGCTATGGGCAGTTGGGGATTTTACGCCCTAACTTTTCGGGTTAGCTTTGACCTTTGTTTTATATTTATACTTTTGTTTTATCACTAACGCCCCAATTGCCTATAGCCATTGTTGTAGCCAGTGCTTTTTTCATTTTCCAAGTTTTAATATTCTTATTGCTCCTTGAATTACCAAGACAAAAACGATTGTTCCGATTATCAAGTCAGGTTTGTTTGAACTTAACCAATTTACCAGAATTCCTGCTGTTATCACACCCAAATTTATTATCACGTCATTTGAAGTGAAAATCATACTTGCTTTCATATGAGCTTCTTCTTTGCTTTTTGATTTTTGTAGCAAATACAAACAAATTCCGTTTGCAATAAGTGCAAAAATTGAAACGATTATCATTGTCGAGAAGTCGGGCAATTTTTCTACTCCAAAAAATCTTCTCAAAACTTCGATAAATCCGATTACTGCAAGAGTTATTTGAAAATATCCAGCGAGTTTTGCAATTCGTTTTTTTCTTGTCAAAGTTCCGCCAACTGCAAACAAACTAATTCCGTAAACAAAACTATCTGCAAGCATATCCAAACTGTCCGCAACAAGTCCCATTGATTTTGAGATGATTCCTGTTGTCATTTCGATTAGGAAAAAAACAAAATTTATAGCGAGTACAGTCCAAAGTAGTTTTCTTTGGTTTGTATTTTCTTTAAAATCAGTTTGGTCAGTTTGTTTGGTCGAGATTTTCTTTCCGCCCAAATTTAGTTCGAGAACGGATTTTTCGATTTGGTCAATTTGTCCGTTGTGAAAAACAGTCAATTTTCGGTTTGGAATGTCAAAGTCCAAATTCGCAATACTTGAAATTCCGTCCAGTTTCATTCGGATTAAATTTTCTTCCGAAGGGCAGTCCATTTTTGTGATTTCAAATATCGTTTTATTCATTCACGGTTTCTTTTTTTGCATTGGCTTCAACGGTCTCGGCTATGAGTAGTTGCGTGGCTTAGCACTGAACTTAGCAAGTACACACCAAACTGAAAATCCTCGCGGATTTTCAGAAGTAGGCGAGAACAAGCAATTACTTATAGCCATTGTTAGCCACTGTTATTTTTTTAATTCCAATATACGATAATCCTATTCCAAAAATAAATAACAACCAATAGACGAAATTGTAATTCAGTCCATAGCTCCATTCATAATATGATTTTCCATAAGACACTAATAGCAACCAACTTAAATTGGTCAGAAAGTGTAAGATTATCGTATAAAATATATTTTTAGTTCTATTATAGATTAAGCACGCTATAATTCCGAAAATGAATGTGGGTATTAAGTTTCTATAACTTGGTAAATGAATTATAGAGAAACAAATACTTGAAACAAATATTGAAATAGTTAATGAGTGTTTTTTTAATACCTCTCCGAATAAAAACTTACGAAAGAAAAGTTCCTCGAATATTGGTGCAATTATTAAAACAGATATTCCACGATAGAGAATTGACAAGTTCGAACTTTCGGAAAATTCAAATGGTTTTAATTCCGCACCACTGAAATAATCATAAATTTTACTGAAGTCAAATAACGGTCGGTCAAACAATTCAAGTCCAATGGCGATTAAAATCAAATAGAGAATGAAATCAGGTTTTATGCCTTTTACTTTTTCAATTCCGTTGTCAAATCTGAAGATAGTTTTATATGACAAGTAAAAAACTATTAAGTAAGCTATTACTGTGGGTATTCGACTTGTTATTCCGAAATAATGAATCAGGCTGTTATCACTTAAAGATTCACTTACTTTTGGTTCTATGAATTCATAAACTCCCAAAGAAATAAGAACTTCTAATCCCATTAATAAGGCGGTAAGTAAAATGGCTTTGAGGATGTTCATTTATAATTGTGGCTAACGGTCTCGGCTATGAGTAGTTGCGTGGTTTAGCACTTAACTTTGCAAGTACACACCAAGCTGAAAATCCGCAAGGATTTTCAGAAGTAGGCGAGAACAAGCAATTACTTATAGCCATTGTTGTAGCAAGTACTTTTTCAGAACAAACTGTCTGGATATTTCTCAATTTCGTTTTCAATTTGTTCTTGTTTAGCTTGCTCTAATTGTTTTATTATTGATTTTGTTTCTCTATATTCTTGTGCTTCTGGAACTTTAATAAATTCCACTTCTTTCTCATATTTTTCTTCGATAACTTGTTGTATTTCGTCAAGTGTAACTCTAAAATATTCTTTACGATAGTTTACTTTATTTATTCTTCTATCGTCAAACTCTTTTTGCAATAAATTTTCTAATTCAGGTGCATTTTCTGTGAAGATAAGAGCGTGTAAGTCAAATCTAAATGGAACGGAAGCATCTCCTAATTCCTTTACTCTATCCATTGGTTCAAGTCTTCTTGTCATTCCAATTTTATATATGTTCTCTCCAAATGAACCAATATTTGAAATTATATAAACGTGTCCCGATTTTGTTTCTTGCGCTCTTGAAATAGCTCTTTCTTTTGCTTCGTGTGCTTCTTGAAGATTTTTTTGAAGTTCGGCTATTTGAGTATTTAATTTTTCAAGTTCTTCACCACTTACTAACCCAAGCTCTTTTTGTGCTCTTTCAAGTGCTTTTTGGAATCTTTTTTCCTCTAATTCGGCTTCTTTTTTTGCTTTCTCAAATTCTCTTTGAGCTCTTTCTTCCTCTCTTTGTTCCTCTCTTATTGCTCGTTGTTCTTCTTTTTCTTGCTGTTTTTTGTGTTCGAGTTCATAAGCTAAATGAAGTTCATCTAACTTTAATTTTAAGTACTTATCTGTTATATGAACATCGTTAGATTTACCAAGTTTATTAATTGCATTAAATGCTTTTGTTATACGTTCTTCAAAGCGTTTTACATTGTTCCATCTTACTTTGGAAATTAATGTGTCACATTCTCCGTTAAATGCTCTTAAAGTGAGATTTATATAACGTCTTGTCATTATTTCTCCTTGCTTTCTGCTATTTCCAACGTGCCAACTTGTGTTACAGATACAAGCATTTCCTCCTTTTATCAGTTGTTTTTGTTTAGTTCTAATGTTTGTAAGTTGTTCTTTGTATTTTTCTGAAGTTTCGTAGTCAAAGATTGGTTCATAAATTCCAAGTTCAACAAATTCGAGGTCGTTTCTGTAGAGTTTTATGTCTCTTTCTAATTCTTTAAAGATTGATTTAGCGTTGGTATATCTGTCGTTGAGATTTGAGGCTTTATTTTGAATTTCATTCAATTCTTTTTCCTCAATTTCTTTTGTGTTTTTAAGTTTATCGAGTTCTGAATTTAATGTCTGTAAATCGTTTATACTTTCATTGAAGGATTTAGCAGTTTTTTGTAATTCAGCCAATTCAGAATTTTTGTTTTCAATTTCTTTTTCTATTGATACAATTCCGTTATATCTGTTTAAGTCGGAATGAAGTTTATCCGATTCTTTAGATTTTTCTTCTAATTCCGATTTGAACTTTTTTTTGGTTTTAAGACAGTTCAAAATTGTTAGAATTAATGCAATTCCTAAAACTACTGATGTTATTATTAATCCTAATTCCATTCTATCTGTGCGTTTTTTCAGTATTTGCTACAACGGTTTTGTGTATGGCTTGTTGCGGGATCACACGCAGTGTTATTCCGCCGTAGCTTAAAGATAGCGAATAAGATTGAATTCCGACTTAGGAATTCAAACGCAATGATCTATACACTTCTTAAGTTTACAATCTATTAATTTTAGAAGATTAATCAGAAAGAACAAAAGAGAGGATTAAGATTAGTATACACGGTGAAGCTAAGACTTCGACAACAATGATAATCCCCTCTCTTTTCTACTTAG
>NZ_QERF01000002.1 GCF_003260205.1 Winogradskyella tangerina
CACAAGTATCAGAACCTGTAGCGACACCAGTATTGGCAGAAGACTCATCATCAGTACACTCAATAGTGATATCGGCAGGAACATTAATAATAGGATCAGTCGTATCGATAACAGTAATAGTCTGATCTGCAGAAACAGCGTTTCCACACTCATCAGTTACTGTCCAAGTACGCACAATAGTTTTAGTATTACCACAAGCGGCAGTCTCAACGTCAGACTCAGTGATGGTCACTGTACCACAAGTATCAGAACCTGTAGCGACACCAGTATTGGCAGAAGACTCATCATCAGTACACTCGATAGTGATATCTGCAGGAACATTAATAATAGGATCAGTCGTATCGATAACAGTAATGGTCTGATCCGCAGAAACAGCGTTTCCACATTCATCAGTTACTGTCCAAGTACGCACAATAGTTTTTGTATTACCACAAGCGGCAGTCTCAACATCAGACTCAGTGATGGTCACTGTACCACAAGTATCAGAACCTGTAGCGACACCAGTATTGGCAGAAGACTCGTCATCAGTACACTCAATAGTGATATCTGCAGGAACATTAATAATAGGATCAGTCGTATCGATAACCGTAATAGTCTGATCAGCAGAAACAGCGTTACCACATTCATCAGTTACTGTCCAAGTACGCACAATAGTTTTAGTATTACCACAAGCGGCAGTCTCAACATCAGATTCAGTGATGGTCACTGTACCACAAGTATCAGAACCTGTAGCGACACCAGTATTGGCAGAGGACTCATCATCAGTACACTCGATAGTGATATCGGCAGGAACATTAATAATAGGATCAGTCGTATCGATAACCGTAATAGTCTGATCTGCAGAAACAGCGTTTCCACACTCATCAGTTACTGTCCAAGTACGTACAATAGTTTTTGTATTACCACAAGCTGCAGTCTCAACATCAGATTCAGTGATGGTCACCGTACCACAAGTATCAGAACCTGTAGCGACACCAGTATAGGCAGAAGACTCATCATCAGTACACTCAATAGTGATATCTGCAGGTACATTAATAATAGGATCAGTCGTATCGATAACAGTAATAGTCTGATCTGCAGAAACAGCGTTACCACATTCATCAGTTACTGTCCATGTACGCACAATAGTTTTTGTATTACCACAAGCGGCAGTCTCAACATCAGACTCAGTGATGGTTACTGTACCACAAGTATCAGAACCTGTAGCGACACCAGTATTGGCAGAGGACTCATCATCAGTACACTCAATAGTGATATCTGCAGGTACATTAATAATAGGATCGGTCGTATCGATAACAGTAATAGTCTGATCTGCAGAAACAGCGTTACCACATTCATCAGTTACTGTCCATGTACGCACAATAGTTTTCGTATTACCACAAGCGGCAGTCTCAACATCAGACTCAGTGATGGTTACTGTACCACAAGTATCAGAACCTGTAGCGACACCAGTATTGGCAGAAGACTCATCATCAGTACACTCAATAGTGATATCTGCAGGTACATTAATAATAGGATCGGTCGTATCAGCTACAGTTATGGTCTGAGTTGCTGTAGCAGTATTGCCACAATTATCTGTAATTGTAAATGTTCTTAATACAGTTATTGGACAATTATTAACCGAAGTAACAGAATCAATATAGTTTATGATTTGGATATTAAAATCATCAGAAGCATTATAATTTGGGTTCGAAGCAAAAATTGCTTGTACATCACCAGAACCAGTATCATTAAAATCAAACACGGAATTTGCACTCGTAATATCGGAAGTTGTGCAACCTTCTAAATCAATAGTAGAAGGAACTGAAATTTGAGGACTTTCTGTATCATTGATACCGATAATGCCATCAATAGATGCTGTACAATTATTTGCATCCGTAACTAAAATGGTATAAGTACCATTAGTCAGATTTTCAAATAAAACAGAAGACTGATTCGTCGTGCCATTGTCAATTGAGAATTCAAAAGGAGGAGTACCGCCTATTGCAGAAGCCTCAATGCTACCGCCATTAGCTCCAGAACAATCAACATTTGTTGTACTAACAATAACAGCTTCTAAAATATCTGGTTCACTTATAATTATATCAATAGTTTCTTCGCAGTCATTATCATCTTTTACATAAACTGTATAATTTCCAGCACTTAAATTTTCAAAAACACCAGTCGTATTACTAAAGTCAATATTATCTAAGCTGAACAAATATGGAGCTGTACCGCCAGTTGCATTAATAGTAAAAGACCCGTCAGATTCTCCATTACAGGTTACATCTTCTTTATCAACTGCAGATTCAGTTAATTCAATATCGAATACTTCAACACTGAAGTCGCAAGTAAGTTGATCTGTACTACCATCTGGATAAGTATAAGTGGCAGTATATATAACTGTTGTATTTCCGTCAGGGAATGAATCACCAGGGTTAAAGTTCGAAGTAACAGCAAAATTTACTCCATCTAAACAAGCACTTTCTAAAAGTGTAGCATTATAGTATAATCGATCAACTTCGATTTGATCACTTGCATTTAGATTGGTACCATTATCATCAAAATTAAATCGTAATTTGTATGCACCGCTCGGTACAGAGCTAGGTATAATAATCGTCTGAAGACCAGAACTTGCGATGGCAAAAATAGTGCTAGAATAAACTACTGTTGTATTGTCTAATACTTCTATGGTCCAATCAAATGCACCGTTAGGAACTATAAGTTCCATATTAATATCTACACCTGAAGATGTATCAAAATAAGACAAGGGTGTAGTGAAATTTACATTTGTACCACTAGATTGAAATAGTCTTAAATTATTAGATCCAATACGTTGAACTCTATTGTATTCCCAACAAGCATTCCCACTCTCAGGCAAATCAAATTCAACATTAAATGAATAATCATCACCAGGTGAAGAAGTACAGCATTGATATGCAAAACTTGGCGGTGTCCAATATACCGGAGTACCTAAATCATCATTGCTACAAGAAATATCAACAGTTGGAGGGCAATTATCTACTGTTATTTGACAAGGAATTGCCACTGGTTCAGTAACTGTACCAGAATTTGTTGTTGTACAACCATTGGCATCTGTTATAGTTACAGTATAGGTTCCGGCAGTCAAATTTAAGATATCTTCAGTCGTTTCACCATTGCTCCATAAGTATGAATAAGGTGCGGTTCCACCGCTTACTGTTAAATCTATCGATCCAGTATTGTCACCATTACATAAAACATCTTCAATTGCTCTTGTTGAAGAAAGTTGTTGTGAAGGCTGATTAATTGTAAAGTTTTGAGATATTGTACATCCATTTGCATCAGTAACCGTAACAGTATAATTTCCTGCGATTACATTTGAAAGGTCTTCGGTTGTATCACCATTATTCCATGAAAAGGTATAAGGAGGTTCACCACCACCTACATTTATATCAATAGCACCGGTAGCCTCAGTTCTACATAGAACATCAGTCACTGAACCAGACAACTCCAAGTTACTTAATGTGATAGATAAGGCATTTTCGAGTGGACATTCGGTAAATCCACTTTTTACAGAAATTGAGTATGTACCTTCTGCAAGTCCAGTAAAATCTGTTGAAGATTGATAATTTCCACCATTGAGCGCATATTCAAATTCTGGTCCTAATGGAGACGTAATAGTTATGGTAAAATCATCACTTGTTGAACCACAACTTACACTAGCTGTCGGGGCTGGTGGGAGGTCAACAAAGTTCAGTGTTACCGTAGCCTGGTCACAGACTGATGTATTTGGTGCTGGTAAACAAACTTCAAAATCAAAAGTTACGGTACCTGTATATCCTGCAGTAGGAACATAGCTATATGTACCGTCTGCATTAAATGTAAAAGTATCTCCAGCTGGAGTTGGGCCTGAAATTAAAGTAAAAGTTGAGCCGTCAGGAGCATTGCTGGTTTCACCAAGATCTCCGATAACTTTTTGGTCTATACAGCCTGTTTTAAAATCATCAACGGCATATTTTTGAAGTAAAAAGAATTTACCATCGCCGTGGTCTCTTGTTGCAGCAACAAATTCAATTCTTGTGATATTAGAACCTGTAGGAGCGATTTCATTTAAATGGAATAATGCAACACCAATGGTTTGACCATTTTCATTGCATCGACCTGACTGCCAGTAATCCGAACCTGCATTAGGTGGACCAAAATTACAGTCTCTATAGTTATCAGAATTACGAACAAATGTTTCACCTAATTTTTGTTCTAAACCACCGCCAGCTGGTGTTCCGTATACTTCAATATAAAAACAGTTATTACCACCACGTTCTGTAACGGCTAGAACACCACCATCATTGGCAGGAATTGCAGGACTGTAAAATATAGTTTGTTTTTGAGGGCCATCGCCATCGTCCCAATCTTCTTCAATATCTTCAAGTTCATCAAAATCTGAACAGAAATCTTGACCGTTAGAACTTGCTTCGAAATAATGATTTAAGTTTTTGCTTTGAAAAGCCGTTGTAGCAGCAGAAACCCAGTTGGCTGCATTACTAGTACCAACAACAATTCCTCCATTTAATCGTATATTATTTGGATTATGACCATCTGGACCCAGTATGGTCAATTCATAACTTGTAGGTACTACAAAGGTGTTGTAAACAGTGCCATCAATAGTCACCGATCTTATGGTAGCAGGATCACTATTATTAGACTGCGTATCTTCCCATTGAAAAGTTACACCAGTTTGAATAGAAGGTGACTGCTGAGCTAAAAGTATGTTTGGCATTATTACCAATAGCAAAATAGCTAGTGCTTTAGCCATACTTACGTTTGAAATACAATTGTATTTGTTTCTCATACTGTACATAATAACTTATAATGTCTATGATGCACTAAATGATGTATGACGAAATACGCTTAATGTTGGGTACTATCAATCATTCAAAATTTAAGCAACACTTGTTGTTTCGTTAATTGCAAAAAAATAGAGGGAAGTTTAATTACTGTAAATGAAATCTTGAATGGATTAATATATTTTTGATTTGGGGTCATTTACATTAATTTTACAAAAACAAAAGAACTTATAACCAAAGTTTTACACAAACATTAGAGTTAAAGCGGCAAAATAATCGTTAAAACGGATATATGCAACATTTTATCGAAAAAAATTGCATTTAATCGAGAATACATGAAATCAATCGTACTAGTTAGACACGGAAAATCGTCATGGGAATTTAATGTTCCAGACGCTCAAAGACCTTTAAAACAGAGGGGTATCAAAGATGCGCAATTAGTTGCAAATGAGTTTTTTAAAAGTCATAAAATTCCTTCACAAATTTTTTCAAGTCCGGCTAACCGTGCACATTCTACCTGCAAAATTTTCGTTCAAACCTTTAATTTGTCAGAAAATTCTATTTCAATTCAAGATGATCTTTATGATTTCGGAGGTGAAAGTGTTATAAATTTTATCAAGAATTTACCTAATTCCTACGACGATATTATGATATTTGGTCACAATCATGCTTTTACTTCAATTGCCAATATTTTTGGTGATAAGTTTATTGAAAATGTTCCAACAAGTGGTTTAATTAAACTTAAATTTGACATTGACAATTGGAAAGATTTAAAACAAGGAACAACCGAATTAATTATTATTCCAAAGGAATTAAAATAATGACCAAAGACAAGAATATTTACATAAATCGAGAATTAAGCTGGTTACAATTTAATGCTCGTGTACTTCAAGAAGCCGCAGATCAAAGTGTTCCATTAATAGAGCGATTAAGGTTTTTGGGTATTTTTTCTAATAATTTAGACGAGTTTTTCAAAGTACGATATGCCACGGTTAAACGAATCGACGAAGCCGGTAAAGGTGGTAAAAGTGAGCTTGGTGGTATTAAGGCAAGCGATTTATTGGCTGAAATTACCAAAACAGTAATTGAACAGCAAAGTGAGAGTCTAGAGATTCTTGATGCTATAACTAAAGAATTACAGCGTGAGAAGATTCATATTATAAACGAGACCGACATAGACGCTGATCACCACGATTTTATAAAGAATTATTTCTTTCAGGAGATAAGTCCTGCTTTAGTAGTTATTGTCTTAAATGAAGACGTCGGAGTTCCAGAGCTAAAGGATAGTGCCGCTTACCTTAATGTGAAGATGTCGAGTAATACTGGGCCAAATAAATATGCATTGATAGAAATATCAAAAGCTATGGATCGTTTTATAGTTTTACCAAGTCGAGGCGATTCAAACTATATTATAATGGTCGATGACCTGCTTAGGTACTGTTTAGATGATATTTTTAATATCTTCAATTATGATGAGATTTCGGCACATATGATAAAGATTACCAGAGATGGCGAACTCGATTTTGATAGTGATCTAAGTAGAAGTTTTATTGACAAAATTTCACGTAGTGTAAAAGGCCGTGAAAGTGGTGATCCCGTGCGCTTTGTTTATGATAAAAGCATCGATGCTGATACCTTGAGTTTCCTGCTAGAACGTATGAATATTGAGTCTACTGATAGTATTATACCTGGAGGTAGATATCACAACAGAAGGGATTATATGGGATTCCCAAGCTTGGGTAGAAATGATCTTTTGTACGACAAGATAAAACCGTTGCCAGTTAAAGGTTTAAGTTTTCAAGAAAGTATATTCAAATCAATTGCCAAAAAAGACTATTTAGTTTACACGCCTTATCATACATTTTCATATATCGTTAAGTTTCTTCGTGAAGCAGCCTTAGATCCAGATGTGAAAACGATTAAGATCACCATTTATAGGCTTGCTCAGATTTCGCACGTAGCTAGTTCATTAATTAATGCTGCGAAAAACGGTAAGGAGGTTACAGTTTCAATAGAACTTAGAGCGCGATTTGATGAAGAGGCCAATATCAATTACGCTGAACAGATGCAGGATGCGGGAGTTAACATGTTGTTTGGTGTAACTGGATTGAAAGTACATTGTAAAATGTGTGTGATTGAGCGTGAAGAAAACGACAAGCTAGTTAGGTATGGCTTTATTAGTACAGGGAATTTCAATGAATCTACGGCGAAAATTTATACTGATTTTACACTTTTGACTTCAAATTCTAAAATACTTAAAGACGTTAATAAAGTATTTAACTTCTTTGAAGTTAATTATGTAGTTAGAAGATATAAACACATTATAACCTCACCGCATTATACACAAACCAAGTTATTTGCTCTAATAGATAAAGAAATTGAAAATGTAAAGCAAGGTAAACCTGCTTATATCAAGCTTAAAATGAACAGTATAAGCAGTTATAAGATGGTGGATAAACTGTATGAAGCAAGTAGAGCTGGCGTGAAAATACAAATGATTGTTAGAGGTTTATGCTGCTTAGTTCCTGGTGTTGAAGGGATGAGTGAAAATATCGAAGTGATCAGTATTATCGATAAATTCTTAGAGCATACAAGATTGTACGTTTTTGCAAATAATGACGAACCTAAATTATATATTTCTTCAGCTGATTGGATGACCAGAAATATTGATAATAGAGTAGAAGTGAGCTGTCCTATTTACGATGAAGACATTAAAAAAGAACTTTTAGACCTTTATGATATCTGTTGGAACGATAATGTAAAAGCGCGTTACATCAACCAAACGCAAGACAATACTTATCGCAGAAACGACCTACCTAAAGTTAGAGCGCAATTCGATACCTATAATTATTATTTAAATAAGTTAGAAGGATAACATGCTGAAGATACAGAAATATGCAGCTATTGACATTGGTTCTAATGCAGTACGTTTACTTATCTCTAATATTATTGAAGAGGACAACAAACTTGTGAAGTTTAAAAAGAACTCATTGGTTCGTGTTCCTATTAGATTAGGTGCCGATGTATTCATAAATGGTGAAATTTCAGAATATAACCAACAACGCATGGTTGATACCATGATGGCTTTTAGTTTATTAATGAAATCTCATGGAGTCGTTCGCTATAAAGCTTGTGCAACATCTGCTATGCGCGAAGCCAGTAATAGTGTGCCATTGGCAAAAACCATTTCAGAGCAATGTGGCATTAATATCGATATTATTGGAGGTGAAGAAGAGGCTGCAATAATTGCAGCAACCGATTTAAATACCTTTGTCGACCCTAACAAAACGTATCTCTATGTAGATGTTGGTGGTGGAAGTACCGAATTTTCTATCATTCATAACGGAAAGAAAATCATGTCTAAATCCTTTAGAATAGGTACCGTTAGACTATTGAACGATATTGTAACAGATGAAACCTGGAAAGAACTAGAACAATGGATTACGGAAAATACAAGCGCGTACGATAGCATCGCTTTGCTTGGTTCTGGAGGTAATATTAATAAGATTTTTAAAATCTCTGGTGTAGACCTTGGTAAGCCATTAACGTACTTCTATTTAAGTAACTATTATAAGACACTTCAAAGTTATACTTACGAAGAACGAATCACTAAGCTAGACCTCAATCAAGACCGGGCAGATGTTATTATTCCGGCTACTAGAATTTACTTATCAGCAATGAAGTGGAGTAAGGCCAAAGATATTTTTGTACCTAAAATTGGACTCTCAGATGGTATAATTAAAAGTATATATTACGAAACCGTTTCGAGCGTAATTGTATGATTATGAAACAGAAAAATTACAGTTGAACTAATTTATTACTACAAAAATCTATACATTTACCCAGAATTTAGAATTTAAACTATATTCGTCGTCTCAAATTTATTATTATGAAAAAACTTATTCTTACTATTATATGTGCATGTTTTATGTCTGTTGGAATTGCTCAGGAAATAAAATATGGTGTTAGAGGTGCTCTTAATATCTCTAATTTAGATTTCGAACCAGACGCTACTTTCGAAAATAAACATCGTAACGGTTTTGCATTTGCAGGATTTGTAGATTTTGGATTTTCTGAAGAATTATCTTTACATACCGAATTACAATGGTCTGCAGAAGGTGGGAAAGATGAAAACCTAAGAGCTGATTATATTCAAATGCCTATAATGTTAAAGTTGTCGGTTTCTGAAAGATTATCTTTTGGTGCAGGACCACAAATTGCATTGAAAACATGGGAAAACAACGATGGTTTTTCAACCTTTGCATTTTCTGGAGTGGTTGGCGCAGAATACATGATCACTGACGAACTTTTTATCGATGCCAGATTTTCTTACGGTGTAACCAATATACTTGACGAAGATTTAACGGACCTCGAAGCCAAAAATCACGTTATGCAATTTGGTTTCGGTATAAAAATTTAAAACAACTAGATTTTCAAAATATTTAAAGGCTTTAACCTCTGGTTAGAGCCTTTATTTTTTTATAAACTTGAGCGTAGTAAGTGGCTTGTTATTAGATTCTAGATTTAAGAAATACATTCCAGTATTCAATTGGGTTACATTTATTTGTCCATCATCAAAAACTCCCGAAGAAATCCGCTTCCCATCAATTGCAAAGATGGTATATTCTATGTTCTGGGTTACACTAAGATCATTATAAATAAGTTCAAGCTGCTCACTTACTGGGTTTTGTTTTAAGGAAATTGAAAAATTAGCAGGAGAAAAATCGCCTACAGATAAAGACTGTTTACTAAAAGATAAACTTGTTACACTCGAAGCTGACAATCGTCCACCGCTACTAGCAGGAATACTATTTAGTACTAATGTATTGCCATCGTTAATGATTTCAAAATTAAATTTATTAGCATCTTCATCATTTAATATTGAAAAGTAAATAGCCTCAAAATCACTTGAGGGATCGCATGTATTAGTTGTAGGAGAAAAATTTGAAAGATCAATTTCGTCACCCATTCCGAAGTAAATATGATAATCTCCGCTAAAAGTATTGCAATCGCCTTGTCCATTTAAGGCGATATTCCCGAAAAAATTATCATCATCTGTACTAAGAAATAATGTTGGTGAATCAGGAGAATTGATATTATATGTGATATTATTATCTACTATAGTCTCTAAATACCAAGTTCGTGTCAAAACTGCGAGATTTTCAACTTTCGAATACACAAGTTGATCTCCAATGGCATTGGTTAGAGTTAAGGTTTGCGTTTCACCAACGCCTTCAATCACATAGGTAAAACTATTATTAGGAGCTGAAATATTATCTAATACCGATAAGAATAAATATTCATATTGCCCTCTTGGTTCCTGACCGCAATCAACTAAGGTCTGGCCAGCATAGAGTTCTATTTCAGTCTGTGTATATGTATAATCTCCAAAAATAGCATTACAACCTGCCTCTCCATCAAATTGAAAACCGAGGTAACTTGGGTTTTCAGTAAGATTAAGCTGTAAATTTCCATAAACATTTTGATAGGTAAAATTATTAATAACCAAATGATCTAAATACCAGTTACCAACAAGATCTGATTGAGAGTTTAGATTAAAACTAATGCAAATAGACAGGAGTGAGATAAGACAGAGTTGTTTCATTTTAAGATGAGCTAATAACAACTCTAAGTTATTAAAATTATCCGTGAATTGTTTCTTTTTTCCCTAAGTCTTTCATGATTTTTGCTTCATAATCAAGGAGTTGCTTCCATTTTTCATCAACTTCTTGTCGTTCTCCATATTGTCTAGCAAACTTCAAAAACATGGTGTAATGACCGGCTTCACTAATCATGAGTTTTCTATAGAATTTGGCTAATTTCTTATCTTCAAGATGTTCTGATAACAGTCTAAAGCGCTCACAACTTCTAGCCTCAATTAATGCAGCATAAAGAAGTCGATGTACCAATTGAGTCGTTCTACTTCCGCCTTTTGGAAAGAATTTTAATAAGGCAATTACATAGTCATCTTTACGATCTCTGCCTAAAGTCCAACCGCGATCTAAAATTAGGTCATGAACCATTTTAAAATGACTCATTTCTTCATTGACCAGGTCTATCATTTCTTCAACGAGTTCGGTATATTCAGGAAAACTAACAATTAACGAAATTGCGGTACTTGCCGCTTTTTGTTCACAATAAGCGTGGTCAGTTAATATGTCTTCAATATTTTTTTCTACGATATTAACCCATCTAGGGTCCGTTGGCAGTTTTAATCCTAGCATTTTAATTATACGGTTTTCGTTCTATATTCATTAAACCCTCATCATTTATAATCATTGTATGCAAAGTCACCTTATTTGTATTTGGAATGGCATACATGATATCGATTTCAATAGATTCAGAAGTCGAGTAGTTTTCATTAAACTCTATTGATTTTAAGACGCCCAATTCATCAAAATCCTTTAAATCTGATGTCTCAGGATTTTCAAAACGGAATAGCTTATTTACACGTTTTTTATCAAACTGATCATTATAAATTGTTTTTCCATTTTTTTCAACTGAGATCAAAAACTTGAAATTTCTATAATAGGTCTGATAATTAATGGTGTCTTTAATTTGAGTAACTCGGACGGTATTTTCCATGTCTGAAAATGTCTTTATTTTCACTCTGTATCCTGAATGCAATAAGGTATCCACCTCACGCTCCACGTACGATTCAGGCTCATACACCAGGATTTCAACAGTAACAGAATTTCTAAATTCCTCAATATCTTCTGAAAGTGCTTGTGCTTTAGTTTTACGACCTTCACAACTGGTAAATGCAATGATCACTATAAATACAAAGCTTAGTATTCGACTTATTTTAGACATCTAGACCAAAGGTTTTTTTGAGCAATTCAATATTTGGGTTTTTCTCCTTAAGTTTTTCATACTTCTCCTGAGGTGTAAAGGCATATTTTTTGGCCACTTCCTCGTTGACGGTAATTTCTAGATATAGATCGTAATTTTTTAAGGTTCGGCGTAAATAGGAGAGAAGTGGATATTGTGCGCGCTCTAGTTCTATTTTATTCGTCTGGTTTGAATATTCCAATTGAATAGCAGTTCCCACGAGTTTAGGTTCGGCCATTTGAAGTATGGATGCCATGATCTTTTCCCCTTTTTTATCCATTGATAAGGCATAAGCATTCCAGGCTTCAGTGAGTTCTTCCTGATTAACAGGTTCTCTTGGGAGTTCTTCTTCATCAATAATAACGTCCATTTGACGTATCTGATGTTCTTTCTTTTCTTTAATACTTTTCAGTGAAAGGCCGGAAGTAGCAGATTTTGCTCTGTCAATTGATATTTTTGGAATAACAGCCGGTTTAACTGCAGTAGCAACAGGTTCTTCCTCTATAACGGTCTCCATTTCTTGTGGTTGTTCGGCTTGAGCAACCTGTTCTTTTTGAACCGTTTCAGGTTTAGACACTGGAACGGGAGTAATTCCTTTAGCTTCAAAATAAGCTGGTGGAATTATGAAATGTTTACTGTTTTTTTTTTCTCCATCATAAGTGATAGAGGCCAACTGCATAAGTGTTAATTCAACGAGTAAGCGCTGATTTTTGCTGGTTTTATATTTGAGATCACAATCATTGGCAAGTTCAATGCCTTTCATTAAAAATGCATTAGAGGTTTTAAGACATTGCTCAACGTATTTTTGTTGAGTTTCCTCACCAACTTCAAGTAAATCAATAGTAGACTGGTTTTTACAAACCATAAGGTCTCTAAAATGAGACGCTAAGCCAGCAATGTAATGATGACCATCAAAACCTTTTGATAATATAGTGTTGAATTGAACCAACAGCTCTGGGATTTTATTTTCCAGTATGAGATCGGTACTTTCAAAATAAGTTTCGTAGTCTAATACATTTAAATTTTCAGTAACTGCTTGTCTGGTTAAATTTTTCCCTGAGAAACTCACCACGCGGTCAAAAATAGACAGGGCATCACGCATGGCGCCGTCTGCTTTCTGAGCAATAATATGCAAGGCATCATCTTCGGCATTTATTCCTTGTTCTTCTGCAATGTATTTCAAGTATTCTTTAGCATCCTTAACGGTGATTCGTTTAAAATCAAAAATCTGACAACGCGATAAAATCGTTGGAATGATCTTATGCTTTTCAGTTGTAGCTAATATGAAGATACAATGTTTAGGAGGTTCCTCTAAAGTCTTTAAAAATGCATTAAATGCAGCTTGCGATAACATATGGACCTCATCAATGATATATACTTTGTATTTGCCTACCTGCGGTGGAATCCTAACCTGGTCGGTTAAGCTTCTGATGTCATCAACAGAGTTATTTGATGCGGCATCGAGTTCAAAAATATTGAAAGCAAAGTCTTCATCCTCACTTGTATTACCATCACTATTAATCATCTTAGCTAAAATACGTGCACAAGTGGTTTTACCCACACCTCGAGGCCCTGTAAAGAGTAGTGCCTGTGCTAGATGATTATTTTCAATTGCGTTAAGTAAGGTATTAGTAATGGCTTGTTGCCCCACAACATCCTTAAAGGTTTGAGGTCTATATTTACGTGCCGATACTACGAAGTGTTCCATTGAAAAATGACTGAATTACAAATTTAAGAATAACCTATAAATAGCCATTTGCGAAGGACAAAAATTAATAGGAGTTATTAACAATTTATGTACTTTTGCCCGAGTAGATCGCCTTATCGCTTCGCAGTTTGTTGTGGGGAGGAAAGTCCGAACACCACAGTGCAATATAGTGGTTAACAGCCACCAGTCGAAAGGCTAGGAAAAGTGCAACAGAAAGTATGTACAGGTAATGCTGTAGTGAAATCAGGTAAACTCTATATGGTGCAATGTCATGTATACCAACGCTTGAGAGCGGCACGTTCAATGTTGGAGGGTAGACAGCTAAAGTTTGCTGGCAACAGTAAACTGAGATAAATGATAAGGGTTGAGACGGTTATCGTTTCAATACAGAATTCGGCTTATAGATTTACTCAATTAAAAAACCTTCTGAAGTCAGAAGGTTTTTTAGTTTAATTAGAGATTCGTCTCTATTCGTCAGCCCCTTCATCGTCACTTCCTTCAGCTTCAGATTCTTCTTCGGCCTGCATTGCTGCCATTGCGGCGTTCATTTCAGTACCATCAAAGTAAATATGCTCTTCAATAATTTTACCTCCATCGAACTGAACAGCCAAATGCACAGGAATAGACAATTCTGTACCATTGGTCATTGTACCATTATGTTGACCCCAAAAATAGACCCAGGTTTCGTCTTCTTTGTCTAGCACCATTTCTATATAGCTAGATTCTTTATCAAAGCCATAAGAAGAAAAAGCTGCAGTCATCTCGGATAGATTTTTTGCCCTTGCATCTAAGGTCATTGGCTCTTTAGAATTTACATAGATCTTTGCAGTGTCTGCAAAGTGACCTTTCCATGTATCCCAATCACCACCTTCATAGGCGGCTATTCCAGCTTCTAAGGTTTTGGTTTCATCAGATTCGGCAAAATAGCGTTGTTTTTGTTCTTCACACGAACTTAGGAATATTACAAGAATTCCTAGCAATAATACATTTTTCATATTGTTGATTTAAGTTAGGATTATTAAATTTTAATATTAGGTTAAGCTGGTAGATCTGATTTTTGAATGTTACAATGAATTATTCTTCTGGCCAATAACTGAGGTCTGGTCTAAGATTACCTTCAACCTGATCGTAGCGCGTGGTAAGTTTAATAACATCCCAGAAAACGGCATCCTTTTCATCGCCTAATAATTTGTCATTTTCTTCGCCGCCCTTCACAATATCCATTTCCGAAGCTCCAGCTATTGCCACCATGTAGTAGCTTTCTTCACTTCCAAAACCACTGTGGTAAACTTCATATCCATTTTTCACTCCTTTTTCTTTAAACATCTCCTTTACTTTGGTCATAGCTTCGCCCATAGCTTTACTGTTTTTGGGTGCATAATACAAGAAATGATACTCTCTTTGGTTTTTGTCTTGTGTGCTGTAGCCTTCAGGAATATATGAAAGTGTAGGCATGTAGTGAATAATTTCATTACTATGAGAATCATAGCAATCATCCATTTCATCAAACATTTCATTCATTTTTTCCTCTCCAACTTTTTTAGCTACTTCTGCCATTGGATTTTCGTCTAGTTCAGCCATGTTCTTAATAGGTGTCACATGAACATATCTACCATCTTCAACACTAATGGTAGTCCAATTCATGTCTTTGACATTGTTCTCTTCGCACATGGTCTTGAATTTGAGTGAAAGCTCCTCGTATTTGGGCATCATTTCAAACTTTACATTGTCTGTATGTACTACAAACATGGTAGGTTGCTCTTCTTGGGAATTCGCAAAATTGAAAGTAAAAACTGCAGAGATAAGCAATAGCAGTCCCGTTTTAAATTTCCTCATAATAATTGATTTAATTGGTTAATATGATTTGTTAATAGCAAAACATAATTGGGTCAACCAAATAGTAAATCTACGGGCGGAAACTATAGTCTTATAACTCTAAGGGACGGGTATTGAGACCTTTAAGGTACTAAAAAAACTTATTTAGGATTAGTACTACAAATCTAAACCAATAATTTTTTTTGCAAATTTTTATGGAAATTGATGCAATGAACGTTCTGAAAATTATTCAAAAAAACTAAACATACTTCCGCCATACTTTTTTGAATTTGAGAAGTGATCTAGATGAGAAAGGTCTGTATGTTTTGAATGTTCAATGATCAAAAAACCATTGTCTTCTAAGAGGTTGTTCTGAAAAACTAGTTCAGCAATACTAGCAAATTGAGCCTCTTCAAAATCATACGGAGGGTCGGCAAAAATAATAGAGAATTGTTGATTACTATGTTCTAAAAATTTGAAGACATCGCTTTTTATAGCTTGTATAGGCATATTAAAATTTTCAGCCGTTTCGGTAATAAATTTCACACAACCGTAATTTCCGTCCACAGCTATGATTTGTTCTGTTCCTCGTGAAGCAAATTCATAGCTAATGTTACCTGTTCCTGAAAATAGATCTAAGACTGAAATATCATCAAAATAGTACTGGTTGTTTAAAATATTGAATAGTGCTTCCTTGGCCATATCGGTGGTAGGACGCACAGGAAGTTTTTTAGGAGCTGTTATTTTCCTGCCTTTGTATGTGCCCGAAATGATTCGCATTAAAAAGAATTTAAGATAAGAAGGTGTTTATGAAGATCATTTTGACTTACCGATTCTGAGAAATTAAAACTCGAATTTACATCTGAAATGTTTACGTGTCTAATATAGGTATAGACCAATTTAAAGAGCTCATCATCTTTTTCAATTTTACCACTGAGTTGAATAGCTATTGTCTCTACATCGAGCTCTAATTGCTCAAAAACAAAGAGGATATAATATATAAAATCTTCTTTGCTATAATACTCAAAGACATTGAATAATTGCAGTTGTCCTTCATTAACAACCAATATTTCAAGCATGGTTTCGTCTACGTGAACGAAGACTTCAGAATTACTTCCAGTAGTTGTTCTTTGTAAAATAGAGTCGATTAGAATAGTGGAGGAATGCTTATAAGTGAACTCTCCGAATGTATCAAAAATGTAATTATTGATATTTACATACGGAATATAAATATTGACACTTTCATTAATGCTAATATCGTCTTCAGTAATGTAATCTGTTTTCAAGATTTTAGCATTAAACTTCAAATAATTTGCCTTTTGATTTTCGTCATAAAGGTCTCTAGGGACCAATGTAGACAACTCATTTTGATGAATGACATTAACCGCAGTAAACGTATCAAAAAACTTAGAATTGGCACTCAATTCAGTTTTCAAACGGTTAAGAACATCGAATGGAGTAAGTTTGTTTCCAAATGTTATCGAATTTAGAAACTCTACTGAATTCGTTGTTCTGTTTAGTATACAAAAAGAAAGCCCATTCAAATTCACTTGAATGGACAGTTCTTTAATGTTTTTATTATTCAAAATGTTATTCCTTAACTGACAGGTCTTTACCCCAATTTCCACTGGTGTTAACTTCTTCCATCGAACCGATTTTCACAGTTTCACCTTTCACACCTGCGATAGAAACAGCTTGTCTTTCTTTTTCGATCAGGTATTTATCTTGACCATCTAATACAATGGCCTTATCTACGCTAGCTTCAAATACTGGGATCTCGTCTAACTTTCCTGCTTGAAGAGTAAATTTCGCTCCAGGTTTTCCAACGCCAACATCTGCCATAGTTTTATAGCGCATATCACCTTTGAAAATTGAATCTTTTACTGTGTAAAAATCTAAGGTATCTATTAATGTTAAAGTCTTAAAGGTTTCCACACCACCAAAAGCACGTGTTCTTTCTTCATCTAAAACTAAAGTATCTCTACGTTGCGTAATTGGCACTTTACCGTTTTCAACAAAATCAATTAGTTTATTAAAATCTCCAGCATATTCACCGTTCACTTCTTTATAAGCCAATTGTGAATCTCTAATATCCACTAAACGATCTATAACAACTTTGTAGCGATCTACTTTAAGTTTATTGAATTTAATTTCTTCATAAACCGAATTAAATGTTATGTATCCTAGAAAAATAATAAGTGCCCAAAGCAAAATATTGATAACTGGCTTTAATTTTTTAGGTACAAATTTATCTATTAACCACACGATTAACACGGTTAATATTATAATAACTACAACTGCTATAATTACTCTCATTTTAGTTTTATTAATTAGGTCTCTCGCAAATCTACAATTTTTTTTTAATGGTTAAAACTATCTAAATAAAAAATAAAGTTGCAACAAAGAATAATGCTATCTTGCCAATTATTTAACTTCTATGATTACCAATGCCTCAGCCTTTTATTCACTGTTAAAATCAAAGTTTCCCTTTGCACCAACATCTAAGCAAGATAGGGTACTCATGGACTTATCTCAGTTTATTTTTGATAAGTCTACCAACCATATCTATTTATTAAAGGGTTATGCAGGTACAGGTAAAACCAGCATTATTGGAACCATAGTGAGTAATCTTTGGCAAGCAAAAAAAAGTGCTGTGTTATTGGCACCGACTGGAAGAGCTGCCAAAGTCATTTCTAATTACTCAAAAAAGGAAGCGTTTACCATTCATAAGAAGATTTACTTTCCGAAGAAAGAAAAAGGAGGAGGTGTAAAATTTGTTATGCAGCCTAATAAACATCGTAACACCATTTTCATCGTTGATGAAGCCTCAATGATTCCCGATGTGCCATCAGACTCTAAGCTCTTCGAAAATGGTTCCTTACTAGATGACTTAATGCAATATGTATATTCTGGTCATCAATGTAAACTTTTACTAATTGGTGATAAGGCACAATTACCACCGGTTAAATCAGATTTAAGTCCTGCATTAGATGCAGGAAAATTAAGTTTGAATTATAACAAAGATGTTTCAGGCATAGAACTCGACGAGGTTGTTAGACAAGAACAAGATTCCGGGATATTAGACAATGCCACAGAATTAAGAGCCGTTTTAGAAACTGGTATTTTTGAAAGTTTTAAGTTCGATGTAAATCCTTATAAAGATATTGTTCGATTGGTTGATGGACATGAAATTATGGATGCTATAAATGACGCCTATCATAACGAAGGCTACGAAGAAACAGCTATTATCGTAAGAAGTAACAAACGGGCTAATCTGTACAACAAGCAAATTCGTGAACGTATATTATTTAATGAAAGTGAATTGTCGGCCGGTGATTATTTAATGGTCGTAAAGAACAACTATTTCTGGATCAAACCAACTTCTGAAGCCGGATTTATAGCCAACGGCGACATCATTGAAGTATTGGAGATCTTTAGTATAAAAGAATTATATGGTTTCAAATTTGCCGAAGTTAAAGTGAAAATGGTCGATTACCCGCGTATGCGCCCTTTTGAAACCGTTCTACTGTTAGATACAATTAATGCTGAAAGTGCCTCTTTGAGTTACGAGGAATCTAATCGACTATACCAAGAAGTAGCGCAAGACTATGCAAATGAAAGCTCTAATTATAAACGATTTCTCGGCGTAAAGAATAATAAGTATTTTAATGCACTTCAGGTTAAATTTTCATATGCTATTACCTGCCATAAATCGCAAGGAGGTCAGTGGAACACTATATTTATTGAGCAGCCTTATTTGCCAAATGGGCCCGATAAGGATTATATCCGTTGGCTTTATACGGCAGTTACGAGAGCAAAAGAAAAATTGTACCTTATCGGATTTAAGAATGACATGTTTACAGAAAACAGTCTCGATTAATGCAGAATATTTTATTTTTGAATACTGAATTAGCAGTTCTATGAAGATCATTTCAATGATTCCAGCACGATACAGTGCATCACGTTTTCCTGGTAAATTAATGCAAAATTTAGCCGGTAAATCTGTTATTCTCCGAACTTATGAGGCAACCGTTGCTACTAAGCTTTTTAGTGAAGTATATGTTGTAACAGATAGTGACATCATATTCAATGAAATAGTAAATAATGGAGGTAAAGCCATTATGAGCAAGGGCGAGCACGAATCTGGAAGTGATCGGATTGCAGAAGCCGTAGCAGATGTGGATTGTGATATTGTGGTAAATGTTCAGGGAGATGAACCCTTTACAGAGCGTGAAAGCTTATTTAAGGTTTTAGAAGTTTTTAAAGACGATACTGATAAAGAAATCGATTTAGCATCGCTTATGGTTGAAATTACAGATTGGGATGAGATCAATAATCCCAATACTGTAAAGGTCATTGTTGATCAGAATAATTTTGCATTGTATTTTTCGAGAAGTCCTATACCATTCCCACGAGATAAAGAAGCAGGTGCACGATATTTCAAACATAAAGGAATCTATGCCTTTAGAAAAGAAGCCTTATTAGATTTTGCAGTGTTACCGATGCAATTTATAGAAGCCACTGAAAAGATTGAGTGTATTCGATATTTAGAATACGGGAAGAAAATTAAAATGGTCGAAACCCAAGTTCAAGGTGTAGAAATTGATACTCCTGAGGATTTGGAAAGAGCAAAACAACTTTGGAAGTAAATTTTAAGGATATAAAGGTGATCGGCTTCGATGCCGATGATACCCTTTGGGTAAACGAAACTTATTTCAGGGAAGCTGAAGAGGAGGTTGGACGATTATTATCACATTATGAAACGCCCAATAAGATAGATCAGGAATTGTTTCTAATGGAAATTAAAAATCTTCCCACTTATGGATATGGCGTTAAAGGATTCATTTTATCAATAATTGAGCTTGCAATAGAACTCTCTAATGGTACTGTAGATAATCAAATTATAAGTAAGATATTAGATATTGGAAAAGGCATGATCAATAAACCCATAGAATTGTTAGATGGGGTGGAAGAAGTGTTGAAAACCTTATCTAAGGATTATAGACTAATAGTTGCTACAAAGGGAGATTTATTAGATCAGGAACGAAAATTAGAAAAGTCGGGTTTAATTCAATATTTCCATCACATTGAAGTACTGAGTGAAAAGCAAGAAGCTAACTATCAAAAGCTTCTCGATCATCTCGATATCAATCCAGGTAATTTCTTGATGATAGGGAATTCCTTGAAGTCAGATATTTTACCTCTGGTAAATATTGGGGCAAAAGCAATACATGTTCCTTTTCATACCACATGGGAGCATGAGAAAGTGTCCGATAAAAAGGCTAATGGCCAAGGCTACAAAACTGTTGAAAGTTTATCAGACATCATCGAATTACTAAAATGAAATTTGATGACGTCGTAGTTCAGAATAGAAAAAGACATTGTTGTCATAATATTAAAACAGACATGGTTAATAAATACCAAGTTTGTTGTTATTTTTGTTAAAGAATTTAAAGAGTAAATGATATATAAGAATTATCCAATGGTGTCCAGAGTAGTATTTGGACGTGGAAGTTTTAATCAACTAGACGAAATTCTAGCACCAAATCGCAAGGGGCGAAATGCTCCTTTCATATTTTATGTTGATGATGTTTTTAAAGGAAATCATTGGTTGACCTCTAGAATTATGCTATCCTACAAGGATAAGATCATTTACGTTCCAACGAAAGAAGAACCTAAGACGTCTCAAATCGATCAAATGGTCGAGGATATTATTTTAGAATTTAGTGAGCTTCCTTCTGGAATAATTGGTATTGGTGGCGGTATTGTAATGGATATTGCTAAGGCGGTGTCCCTGATGCTCACTAATAAAGGCGAATCTAAAGATTATCAGGGTTGGGATTTAATAAAAAATCCTGGGGTATATCATGTAGGAATACCAACAATTTCTGGTACTGGTGCCGAAGTTTCTAGAACTACGATATTAACTGGCCCTGAACGTAAATTAGGCATTAACAGTGATTACACACCTTTTGATCAGGTGATTTTAGATCCTGAATTGACTAAGGATGTACCTAAAGATCAATGGTTCTATACAGGAATGGATTGTTTTGTTCATTGTGTAGAATCATTAAATGGAACGTTCTTAAACTCCTTCAGTAAAACCTATGGTGAGAAGGCTTTTGAACTTTGTCAGGAAATTTTCTTATCAGATCATCTCAGCACCAAGGAAGCACAAGACAAACTTATGATGGCCTCTTGGCATGGCGGAATGAGCATAGCTTATTCGCAAGTGGGTGTTGCACATGCATTGAGTTATGGGCTTGGTTATTTACTAGGAGTTAAGCATGGCATTGGTAATTGTATCGTTTTTGATCATCTAGAGGACTATTATCCTGAAGGTGTTGCCATGTTTAAGAAAATGAAAGAAAAACATGGCATAGAACTTCCACAGCGTATTTGCGCAGACCTCGACGAGCATCAGATGAATACCATGATTGATGTTGCGCTAAGTTTGGAGCCTTTATGGGAAAATGCTGTAGGTAAAAACTGGAAAACTAAAATTACCAGAGATACGCTTTTAGAGTTGTACAAAAAGATGTAAGATGCGCTGGCTAGCGAAATTCATATACTTTAAACTTCTAGGCTGGAAAATAGTTGGCAATACTAATTTCTCTAAGGACTCATTAAAGAAAGTTGTGATTATTGCTGTTCCGCATACAAGTTGGCACGATTTCTACATCGGACTTTTACTTCGGAAAGTTGTAGACATAAGAGTAAATTTTATTGGAAAGAAAGAGTTGTTCAAATGGCCATTTGGATATTATTTTAAGGCTGTCGGCGGAAGACCAATAGACCGAACTCCTGGGCAAAATAAAGTTGAATCTATTGTGCAACTCTTTGAAAAAGAAGACGAATTCAGATTGGCGTTAGCTCCTGAAGGTACACGAAAGAAAGTAGATCAATGGAAAACAGGATTCTATTATATCGCTAAAGCTGCCAAGGTACCGATCATAATGTTTACGCTCGATTTCAAAAATAAACAGAATAAGATTTCCGAACCCTTTTATCCAACCGATGATAAAGAAGCTGATTTTTTATTTATGCGCTCATTTTATAATGGCGTTGAGGGTAAAATAAAAGCTTATAGCTAGTTCTACCTGATCCGTTAATTTGGCACGAGATTTGTTTATACTTTATGCAATGAAACATAAAGTAAACTAGTCTTAGTCCCTAAAAAGAAACATTGCATTAAAAAAAGCTGTCTTGGCCCTAATCAGATAGCTTTTTTTCATTTATAAACTTATCGAGTAAGTAGTTGGTTTGTTGGTTTAATTTTGTTTTGAAAAACCCCATACCGCCAAATAAAAAGCCTTTAAACCCCATAGCCTGTTTTGCCCAACGGTGAAGATTAAATTCATCTTTGTGGTTAATAATTAAGCCATCTTTGAATTCAAATTTGGCGTCGATCTTATTGTGAACTTTTCGTCCTGTTTTACTGAAGTTGTAGAATGCTTCCCAATGCGCTGACCCTTTCTCAGAATCACCTTCAATTTGAGATGCCACAATCTTGAAGTTCTTACCTTTTTGAGAAGCGCAGAGCATCTGCCACATGGCTTTTGCTTTATCACCCTTCAAAATACCAAAGGCAGGATCTTCAAAAACAATATCATCATGATAACATGCGCACATGGTAGCCGCATCAAGTTCATTAAACGCTCCATAAAACTTTTCAATAGTAGCTTTCATAAGTATTCAATATTTTGAAAAAACAAAATTCATAACGTTGGTTTCAACAAGAATGATCAAGTCCTGCTTCTAAAGGTAATCTAATTCTTTTAGGTTTGAAAAAGAAAAGGCTTCCAAAGTAGAAAGCCCTTTCAACCATTAACTTATATAATCTAAAACAAATTGCAAGCTTGAATAATACAGAGGTATAAAGGCATACCCAACGTAATATTAAATGGGAATGTAATCGCTAAAGCCATGGGTAAATACAAACTCGGATTCGCTTTTGGAACAGCGATTCTCATAGCTGCAGGTACCGCGATATAAGAGGCACTCGCCGCGAGAATAGCGAACAAAAGTCGATTCCCTTCACTATCAGTAAAGGTGGAGCTGACAACAGCAACTATACACCCGTTAATAATCGGAATGACTAAAGCAAATATGAGGGCAAACCATCCCTTTTTTATAAAGGCTGAAAGTTCCTTACCACTCGTAATTCCCATATCTAATAGGAATACGGCTAAGAATCCTTTGAAAATATCTGTGGTAAATGGTGCAATACCTTGCGCCTGTTGCTCGCTCGCTAAAAATCCTATTACTAAACTTCCTAAAATGAGTAATACAGATCCATTGGTTAAGGCATGCTTGGTTACTTTACCCATAGATAGTTTGATATTGGTCTTATCATATATAGAGATAAGTAATAGCCCAATAATTATCGAAGGTGCTTCCATTAAAGCCATAACAGCGACCATGTGTCCACCAAAAGTGATTTGTTCTATTTCTAAAAAGGAAATTGCAGTTACAAAGGTTACCGCACTTACGGAGCCGTAAGAGGCTGCGATGGCGCCGGCATTTGCTACATTGAACTTTCGTCTTAAAATAAAGTAGGTGTAAATTGGTACAGCCACGGCTAAGAAGATGCCAAATAAAAGCGACCAAATTATTTCCATATTGAGGTCGCTGTGTGCTAGTTCTTGTCCTCCTTTAAATCCGATTGAGAATAGGAGATAAAGGGAAATAAACTTCGAAGAATTCGGCGGAATCTCTAAATCACTCTTTAATTGAACGGCTATTATGCCTAGAAAAAAGAATAGGAGGGCTGGATTCGTTAAATTATCGAATAGTAAATGTAAGTCCATTTTAATAAATGATTACAAAAAATTGTATGTGAGGGTTAAGCTATTTACTTAACAAATGAAATGTTTAGAGTGCCGTTAATTACAACATTATATCCTTCTTTACGGGCAATTGAGATGTAATCTTTGGCTATTTGTTTTTCATTAAGTAATTCCTGAATACGATTGCTTTCGTAAGTGGTGTCAGCATCTTCGCATCCTTCACAGATTCTTAATTTTTGTAGTTTATGAAAATTGACTTTTTGCTCTATAAGTACATTAACGATGTGGTTAGCTTCTGAAGGCGTAAATAATCCTTCAACTAATTGTACTTCCTGAGTTGCTTTTTCTACGTTCTTTTCAATTTTTGTGTTTGACATGATAAAATGTGCTTGAGGTTTTAAATATTGTTAATTGGATTCCATTGATTTAATAATTGCTATGCATGAAATTATGAATGCACTCACAGCAATGTATTCCATAAAGATGTTGCCATTGATGTACGACAGTGTAATTAGCCCAATGAGGACTAGAAAGATCGATGCTGCTCTAATTTTAGACCTAAGAGCAGATTTTCTAACATCAGAATTCTTTAATTCTTTAAAAGTTGCATTGTTTTCAATTCTCGACATTCTAATTTTGCTATTAATTGTTAAATAATTTTACCGGTGCAAAGTTGGAACAAATTTTTTATTTATTTTTATATATATTTTTTATCATACATATAAACATTATTTATGAACTATACTTTGCATCAGCTTCAAATATTCCTTAAGATCACGCAGTTAAAGAGTATTACAAAGGCATCAGAAGCACTTTTTTTGAGCCAACCTGCCGTATCAATTCAGTTAAAAAAATTTCAAGATCAATTTTCAATTCCGTTAACTGAAGTGGTAGGACGCCAATTATATGTTACCGATTTTGGTTGGGAAATTGCAGAAGCGGCTGAGAAGATACTCAATCAGGTTCAGGCTATAAACTACAAAACCATGTCTTTTAAAGGACAGATTGCTGGTCGATTAAAGATCTCTGTAGTATCGACTGGTAAATATGTGATGCCCTATTTTTTATCTGATTTTACCAATCGGCACAGAGGTGTAGATCTTATCATGGATGTGACCAACAAAACTAGTGTTATTAAAAGTCTTGAGAATAATGAAGTAGATTTTTCTTTGGTTTCTGTAGTGCCCGAACAATTAAATTTGAATAGGGTAGAACTCATGGAGAATAAATTATACTTAGTTGGTGGCACTAAAGAGAAGTTTGATCGTAAGGTAAACAGTAAAAAAATCTTTGAAACCTATCCTATGCTTTACAGAGAGGATGGGTCAGCAACCAGAAATGCGATGGAGAACTTTATTGCCAGTCATAATATTTCAACCTCTAAACGCATGGAGTTAACATCGAATGAAGCATTAAAGCAAGCCGTGATCGCTGGGTTAGGATATTCTATCATGCCACTAATTGGTTTGAAAAATGAATTAAAAAATGGAGACATTCAATTAATACCATTTAAAGGCCTGCCGATTATCACAAACTGGAATTTAGTCTGGCAAAAGTCTAAGAATTTATCGCCTGTAGCTATGGCTTATCTCGACTTTCTTGAAGAGGAAAAGAACAGAATAATAAAAGAAAACTTCGACTGGTATGAGGCGTACTAATTGCCCTTAATACGATCGATAACTTTTCTAATTCCCTTATAAACAAAGGCATTAGTTTTTACGTAGTAAAATGCTATAAAACAGACCGTTGTTAAAAAAATTGCGGCTCCAATAATAGCTTGCCAAGGCTCAAGAGTTCTTCCGAAAATTTGTCTAAGACCAAGACCTGTAAAACTACCGTAAATTATTATGAAATGTATCACGTAGATCGACAAGGTTTTTTGTCCGATTTTTAATATCAAAGGCTGTTTAATATAGGTCTCAAACAGATAAAATATCGCGAATATTACCAGTACATTTCCTAGTCTGGTATACAAATAATTGAAATTGGCGACTTCCTTAAAAAGATTAACATCAAACCAATAATAAAGTTTAATAAACAGTAGCGAAGACTTATGAATTAGAAGTAATCCTAAGATGATAAACCCAGATACTATTGCTAATTTAAACCTTGGTCGTTCGACATATCTGTAAAATAAAGTTGAAATGAAAGCCCCAAAACACATATAACCAAACCAAGGAATTATTGTAAATATCGAACCATTTGCTTTAGTGAGATAATTGGCAAAAAACAATGGGACCTCATTAAGCTCTAAAAATCTGTAGAGTGGAGCAGTGGTAAATATTAAAATACCAAACAGCAGCATTATAATTGAAAACAGCAGCGTTTTTTTGCAAGTAAGGGTATAAATCACAACGATTAAAATGAGTGATAAACCAATACATTGCAATACATCGATCACTAAAAAGTAAGTTCTGAACTCACCAATTAACCATTCGAATATAGGGATACGTAATAAGTAACCAATCCCAATGAGCATAAGACCTCTCACCAATCCTTTCCGCATACGTTCCTTTGTATTTCCTTTCTGTTTCGCCCTAATTAAAAGATAGGAGAAAATAAGACCAGATATCGTAAAAAACGTGGGCGCAGTAATACCTCTGAAGTATTTCCAACATTTATAGACCATGTTGGTTTCATCTCTATACGATACATCTAATAAGGTATCAATAAAATGACCCTGCAGCATCATTAGAATTGCAAATGCCCTAACAGCATCAATAAAATAAAGACGGTTTGTACTCAAAGTTCGATTGGTTGAAAGACAAATATAATGGATAGATATTAATAAAATTTTAACATTCTGTTTTAATGACACCATATTTTCTATGTATAAAATGCCGCAAACGGTAGGTCATAATAGAGATTCTGACTGTTATAAATGTAATTCTGTTTGATGCTCAATTAATTACAGTAATTGTCAGAATTTGTTAAAGTATGTGTCATTCATCGAAAAAAAATGTAGATAAGCTTGGTTTTTATTAATTTCAGCTAACCAAATCTTTAAATAATCTACCATGAGAAATTTGCCCCTTCTATCATTGGCAATAATTTTCTCCCTCCTAGCTTGCGAAAATGAAGCCGACTCACAATTTAATCAACCATCATATGCTTACGACACAAGTCAGCAATATGTTACAACAGAATCATTCATTATTGATTTTGAAGAATTCAATCCTGGCGATATCGTTTCAGAAATAATGTTTATCGACCCATTTAATGAGGCCGCCGTCAATGGAATTACAATGGCATTTCCCAATGACAATGCCGCCATGATATTCGATTCTTCAAATCCTACTGGAGGCGACTTCGACATCGGTACACCAAACGAATTATATGGAGGTCCGGGCGTAGGAAATGGTGGAGCCAGCAATGATACTGCATTAGGTAATGTTCTTATTCTTTCTGAGGATCTAGACAGTAATGATCCTGATGATATTTTCGAAGTTGGTGCGCGATTTGTTTTCGACTTTAGCGCAAACGAAAATGTGACTTTAAACGGTTTTGATATCCTTGATATTGAAGAATCTAATAATCCTACAGTGGTCAGTTTGTTTGATAGCAACAATGTGCTACTTTTAAGTGAAGAGATTACTCCTGGTGGTGACAATTCAAAGACTTATGTAGATCTAATGAATACAGGAAATGTTGCTTATATGGAAATTGCTATGAATAGTTCTGGTGCTGTCGATAATATTGCTCTAGAATTGGAGACTGAAGAACCTTGCGTTGAATGCGATAGTAGTATTGTAGAATTGACCTTAAAGTATATCGGAAGTTTTCCAGAGGCCAACATCCGATTTGAAACAACCACAGGCGATATTATTTTCGATGAACTCGTGCAACTAGACGAAGAATTTACAATTACTGGTAATGCTGGCGATGGATCATTTAGTAGCGAACTTCTAATATTTGTTAATGATCAACAGGTTGATCAATTGATAACAGATTGTTCGCAAGTCATCGGACCAGGATTTTTCTTAGATAGTTTGGAAGTCATCGCAGGGACAACCTTAAGTGGCGGACAGTTGTGTCCTATCCAAATATTTTTTTAGAGATTAGATACAATCCCTCGATCTAACCTGATTGTTAAGGATGAGATAAAAGGTGAATGCTAATAGTTAATAGGTTAAGCTTTATTAATTTGAAGCGTATATCACCTCCAAGTGAACTGTTGAAATTTAATTTTATTTTTTCTCATAAAATCGCCAAACTCAGAATAGGCGTCATTACCATTGAAATGTTCTTTCACAGTATTTAGAAAGGTGAGTTGATCATTTAAATCTGTTTTAAGAAGTACAGCAATTTTCTTTACTTCTTCAAATTCAATGATGTATTTATATTCATAGTCTGAATCTCCCATCGATTGCTCTACAAAAGAACCGATATCATAACCATCAAATATGAGTTGCTCATCTTCATTGAAATACAACTCCATAGTAGATTTAACATTAGGTGATTCTAATTTGAAAAGGGTAACCTTTTGCATACCGATATGATCAACTGATTATTATTTCAAATTTAATTGCCAAGACACACCAAATTGGTCAACAACCCAGCTAAATTGCTGACTAAAACCATAGTTGCCAGGAGGCATGAAGATTTGTCCGTTTTCCGAAAGAGCCTTGAAAAATTTTTGAAGCTCATCATTGTCTTTGCACTCTACAAAATTTGAGATGGCAGGAGAAAAGTCCCATTTATGTATGGGTGGACTATCACTACACATATACATTTTACCATCTAGACTAAAAGTGGCTTTTTTTATGGTTCCAGCCTTTCCCGGTTCATTTTCATCCCAATGCTCCAACTTAATTATTTCCGAATTCTCGAAAAGATTCACATACATATTCATGGCTTTTTCGGCGTCTTCCTTTTGAAAGGTCATAAAAGAGTAGATCTTTTTATTCTTGGCGTCTGAATTTTCCAAACTTTGCTTTAAACTATCGAGTTCAATTTTTAAAGTACTTATTTCAGTTTCCTGCTGCTGATATTTGGCGTCATTACAACTAAAAGCGAACAGTAATAAAACGAGAATTATGAGGTGATTTTTCATATTGAAATAGTTTAATTAGAGTGTTTCTGCAATTTGAATATAATTACCACAAGTGTCGTTGAAAACAGCATACTTTACAGTACCGAAAGTTGATGGTTTAATGCTAAATTCTACACCTAAATTTGTTAGTCGTTCATATTCACTATCTACACTATCTACTTCAAATTGGGTGTAAGGAATTCCGGCTTTCACAAGTGCATCTTGAAAGACTTTACAGGGTTCAAAATGAAGAGGCGCAGGTTCTAGAAGAATTTCGATACCGTCCTGAGCATCCTTAGAAACAAGAGTTATCCAACGATTTTCACCATCGATCGGTGCGTCTTTCTTTTTGATAAACCCTAAAGTATTTGTGTAAAATTGTAGTGCTTTTTCTTGATCTCTAACAGGAATACTTATAATCGTAACTCTCATTTTTCTATTGGTTTTTAATTAGAAGACTAAGTTCTGAACTAAGAATTTAATTTGCTTCTCGAAAGTTGCTCTTTTCGATATTTGCTAGGTGTTTTCCCTGTTCTAGATTTAAATAATGTGCTAAATGAGCCTACGCTCTCAAATCCTACCGCGTAGCAGGTTTCAGTTACTGACATCCCATCAGACAGTTTTAATTTAGATTTTTCGATCCGTGTATCAATAAGGTATTGCCTTGGAGTTAATCCGTAGTACTTTTTGAATAAGCGCAACAAATGGTATTTAGAGACGTATCTGGTGTGCGATAAAAAGTCTAAATTCAATTTAGTATCATAGTTGTTATCGATGAAGTTTTTGATACCTATAACAGTTTCGATCTGTTTCTCGTTTGAAAAATTACTCTCTTTTATTCGTTTTATCTCTGATTCGAAAAATGTCATCGATCCTAAATTGTTGCCGAATTAAAGTTAGTAAAAAAGTAATAGGTGACAGCGGCAACAGGATTAAACTACTAGGTATTATATTCATTTTAAACACTTGATCGCTGATTGATTGTCAATTCATATTCAATTAAAGATAGAAAATATAACTAAGTAAAGCACAAAAAAAAGAGGGCCAAAGCCCTCATTTTCAAGTGTTATTTGATGATGGTTAGTCGGTTGTTTCTTCCATGGTATGATACACATTTTGAACGTCATCGTCTTCTTCAAGCTTTTCTAAAAGTTTTTCAACATCTTCCATTTGCTCAGCAGATAATTTCTTAGTCACCTGCGGAATGCGTTCAAAACCAGATGAAATAATTTCAATATTATTCTCTTCTAAATAGGACTGAATACTACCAAAACTCTCAAAAGGTGCATAGATCATAACGCTTGTTTGTTCGTTACCATCGGCATCTTCATCAGTGTCTTCAAAAATCTCTTCAACTCCAAAATCGATCAATTCTAATTCAAGTTCTTCCAAATCTAAACCTTCACCATTAATCTTGAAATTACACGTATGATCAAACATAAAAACCACTGAGCCTTGTGTTCCTAAGCTACCATCACATTTGTTAAAATAGCTTCTAACATTTGCAACGGTTCGTGTATTATTATCGGTTGCAGTTTCTATGAGAATAGCAATGCCATGCTGTGCATATCCTTCAAAAAGGACTTCTTTATAATCCCCTTGGCTTTTATCAGATGCACGTTTTATAGCACGTTCTATGTTGTCTTTTGGCATATTTACAGACTTGGCATTCTGTATAACTGCTCGTAGACGCGAGTTACTATCAGGATCAGGACCACCTTCTTTAACAGCTATCACAATATCTTTACCAATGCGCGTAAAGGCCTTGCTCATAGCTGACCAACGTTTCATTTTCCTTGCCTTTCTAAACTCGAAAGCTCTTCCCATTAAAATGTGTATTTGTAATTCCGTTCAAACGGAAATTGTATTAAACTAAATTTTTATCTGTTTTCTTCAGAAGATTTCAAATATAGTTCATTTGAAAATTTATACAAACTGAATAATTCTAAGAAAATTATTCGTCTGCCTCTACTATGGTTTCTATGGCTTCAGCTAGATCAAAGTCCTTCTGAGTGACACCGCCAGCATCATGAGTAGATAATGAAATTTTCAATACATTATAAACATTGCTCCAGTTGGGGTGGTGGTTTTGGGCTTCGCATTCAAAGGCAATTCTACTCATTGCACTGAAACAATCTTTAAAATTATCGAACTCAAGCTCAACATGAATGGCGTTATCAAAGTAATCCCATTCAGGAAAATGTAGTAATTTTTTTTCAATAGTAGCGTCGTCTAATTTCATAAGTCTGTGTTTTGATTACTCTAAATTTAGGAAAATACCCATTAGCTAACAAGCTTATTTTTTAAGTTCTTCTAAAACTTTATCACTCGTAATTTGAAGGTGTTTAGGTAACTTATTGAATTTAGGTAAAACTGCTAAATAACGATCTTCGTTGGTGGTGTATACGTGTTTGAGTAATACTTTTTTTGAGGATATTATTTCTAAAATATGTTTTAAAAACTCATCGTGGTGCACTAAATCAGTACTGCCTAAATGAAAGATGCCGTGTTTGTTACGATTAATGATATAATGGATCTGCTGCGTGATCTTCTTGTCGAGCGTAACGTTCATGATTAAATTTGGAAAAATCTCAACAGAGGTATCTTCAGAGATCAATTGCTTCATTTCCTGAATTCTAGGACAGTTTGTTCCAAAAACCATGGGCAATCTTAAAATTGCAACTTGGGTCTTGGGCAAACGAAGGAGCATATTTTCAATTTTAATTTTAAAATGCCCATAAATACTATGACTTAAGGTTTTATCGAGCTCATAGCTCGGATACTTGCTGTAGGCATCAAATGCATTTGCAGATGATAAGAAAATAATTTTTGAACCAAATTCTGAAGCGTATTCGGCAATGTGCTGATGTGCAATGGTCTGCGCATGAAAATCGCCACGCAACGCCGAAATAATTACTGTAGGTTTGGTGGCTTGAAGAATTTCGTAAACGTCATCTTCCTCAACCTTATAATGAAAAAATTGCTTATTTTTTTCGTATTCTCTTTTGGGCGTTTGGTAGGTACCATAGGTCTTGAAATAAGGCCCTAACTCTTTATAAATGGCATTTCCTATAAATCCACTCGCGCCAAGGATTAAGATTCTGTGTTTGCTTGAATTCTTCTTCATTTATCCAGCGACATTCAAATACTGTAGTTAGCCTTTGTAAAATGGTAATTTAACTACGGTAGCAGGAATAGCTTTTTTTCGCACCTGAATATTAATCTTGCTATCCACTTTAGCAAATACTTTTGGAACATATCCCAAACCTATACCAACTCCCAAACTTGGGCTCATGGTACCTGAAGTGACATTACCAATCGTTTTTCCACTATGATCTACGATGTCATATCCATGACGTGGAATTCCACGGTCATCAAGTTTAAAAGCAACTAATTTACGCTCTGGCGTGCGTTCTTTTTCAGCTTGTAAAGCTTCACTATTTGTGAAAGGTTTATTGAATTTACAGATCCAACTTAAACCAGCTTCAATAGGAGAGGTGCTATCGTCAATATCATTTCCATATAAACAATAACCCATTTCAAGTCGAAGTGTATCTCTTGCAGCTAATCCGATAGGTTTAATTCCAAAATCAGCACCAGCCTCCAAAACTTTATCCCAGATCTGTTTTACTTCTGAATTTTTACAGTAGATCTCAAACCCACCGCTACCTGTGTAGCCAGTGGCCGAAATTATCACATGGTCTATCCCAGCAAAATCGCCAACCACGAAATTGTAGAACTTGATTTCTGCTAAATCATGACTCGATAGCGACTGCATGGCCTCGACGGCTTTAGGCCCCTGAATTGCCAATAAGGAGTAGTCTTCACTGATATCTCTCATCTCAGCGCCTACATCATTTTTAGATGAGATCCAGTTCCAGTCCTTTTCAATGTTACTAGCATTTACTACTAATAAATAGGTTTCATCTTTGACTTTATAAATAATAAGATCGTCAACAATACCACCGTCGTCATTTGGCAGGCAACTGTATTGCGCTTTACCAATCTCTAATTTAGAAGCATCATTACTCGAAACTTTCTGGATCAATTCTAAAGCATGTGGGCCTTCAATAAGAAATTCGCCCATATGAGAAACATCAAAAACACCAACACCATTTCTTACGGTTTCATGTTCAATGTTAACGCCTTCGTACTGTACTGGCATTTTATAACCTGCAAAGGGAACCATTTTAGCTCCCAAGGAAATATGTGTTTCTGTTAATGCTGTATTTTTCATGAATTGTTATTTCTAATTTTTAGATGTGCAAAATTAAATAAATTTTATGGCAAATATGAACCTTTAACAATCGAGAATTTTGGCCAGATGTATATCTATTCAAAATAAAAAAGCCACCATAATCTGGTGGCCTTAATGTCATTTATTTTTTACTCTAGAATTGGTATCTAACACCCAAGGCAATATCAAAGCCAAGGTCGTCTCTAAAATCTCCAAATCCTAATTCTGGTCTAAAATCTAAGGATAATAACAGTGGAATATTGAAGTTGTATTCAATACCAATATCTCCTGCTAAGAAGAAAAAAGTATCACTGTCAATGGCATCGTTATCAAAGCTATAAGACCCTAAACCACCACCGGCACCAGCATACCAGTTAAAATTGCCATCGAGTTCCCAAACCCATTGGTATAGACCAGTAATTTTAAAGCCATCAAATCCGTCACCACTGCGCCAGCCTAAATTGGCTTCTAGTCGATTATTATCTCCAAGGGCGCGTTGATATGAAATTTCAGTTCCAAAACCGTCGTCATCGCCAATTCTTAAACCTATTGCATTATCTGATATCTCCTGTGCGTTAACAAATAATAAACCTGTAAAAATTGCAAACGTCGTTAAAAATAATTTTCTCATTGTATTTCGTTTTTTAATGATTTTATATTGATTTACAAAAATAACGCCAAAACTAATTTTATATTAGAATTCTTTATAGATTTATTAACAAATAAACACACATAAATGGATCAAAATAGGGCTTTAGAGGAATTAAGATTACAACTCGAAGGTGAACTTTATTTCGATGATCTTATGTTGAAACTTTATGCTACTGATGCTTCCGTCTACAGGATTTTACCAACCGCAGTTGCGATACCAAAAGATACTAGTGATCTCAAACTGTTAATTCAATTTGCTAAAAAAAATAAAACCCCATTAATTCCTCGAACTGCAGGAACTTCTTTAGCCGGACAAGCAGTAGGTCATGGCATCGTGGTAGATGTTTCAAAAAACTTTACGCGCATACTCGATGTAAATGAGAAAGCCAAAACCGTCACGGTTCAACCTGGTGTAATTAGGGATGAATTGAATAATTATTTGAAACCATTTGGCCTGTTTTTTGGGCCAAATACTTCGACTTCTAATCGTTGTATGATCGGTGGTATGGTTGGTAACAATTCATCAGGAACAACCTCTATACAATACGGTGTTACCCGAGATAAGGTATTATGTTTGAAAACACTATTGAGTGATGGAAGTATGGTAGAATTCAGTGAGCTAACTTCTGATGAATTCAAAAATAAGTTGCAATTAGATACACTTGAAGGTGATATCTATAAAACAATATACAACGAGTTAAAGTCTGAATCTGTTCAGAAGCATATTAAATCTAGTTTTCCAAAGCCAGAAATTCATCGTAGAAATACGGGTTATGCTATTGATGAATTGATCAATTCTGAAATCTTCGATGATTCAGATTCAAAATTTAATGTGTGTAAATTATTGACCGGTAGTGAAGGTACGCTGGCATTTACAACAGAAATTACTCTTCAGTTAGATGATCTGCCGCCAGATCACAATGCCATGATTGCTTTACATTTTGAAAGCATTGCCAACTGTCTTAAGGCCGTGAAACCCTTAATGCAGCATAATTTACATACCTGTGAGATGATGGACGATTCTATTTTGAATCTCACAAAACATAATAAATCGCAGCAAGAAAATCGAGTATTTATCGATGGTGATCCTGTTGCTATTCTAATGTGTGAATTGAAAGCTACTTCTGAAATAGAGCTTCAGAAAAAAATAGATGAATTCTTAACAACAGTCAGAGAAATCAATCTAAGTTATGCGCATCCCATATTGAAAGATGATTTGATCACAAAGGCATTAGAACTCCGAAAAGCGGGTTTAGGGCTTTTAGGAAACATGATCGGTGATAAGAAGGCAGTTGCTTGTATTGAAGATACTGCTGTTGCTTTAGATGATCTGGATAATTACATTTCAGAGTTTACTGAGTTGATGAAATCCTATGGTCAAAACGCTGTATACTATGCACATGCCGGCGCTGGTGAATTACACCTTAGACCAATTCTGAATCTTAAAAAATCGGAGGACGTTCAGCAATTTAGAGCGATCACTACTGACGTTGCAAAACTTGTAAAGAAATATCAAGGCTCAATGTCTGGTGAACATGGAGATGGCATAGTCCGTGCTGAATTTATACCGATGATGATTGGCGAGGCCAATTATGAGATTATAAAACGTATAAAATCAGTTTTTGATCCGGAATCGATTTTTAATCCAGGTAAAATTGTTGATGCGTTTGCTTTAGATGAAAATCTTCGTTATGATATTGACAGAGCAGAGCCAGAGATTGAAACGGTTATTGATTTTTCTGCATCTCAAGGTATTTTGCGAGAAGCTGAAAAATGCAATGGATCTGGTGATTGTAGAAAACTTCCAGAATTTGGCGGAACAATGTGTCCAAGTTACCGCGCAACACGAAATGAAAAAGATACCACTAGAGCGCGAGCAAATGCGCTACGAGAATTTTTAACTCATTCTGAAAAGGTCAATAAATTTAATCATAGCGAACTGAAAGAAGTCTTTGATCTTTGTTTAAGTTGTAAAGCCTGTGCTAGTGAATGTCCGAGCAGTGTGGATGTGGCGCTTTTAAAAGCAGAATTTCAGTATCATTATCAGAAAGCCAATGGTTTTAAGTTTAAGGACAAATTCTTTGCAAATGCGACTAAATACAATAAGATGGCTTCGCGAGCACCAGGGTTTTTCAATGCTTTATTTCAAACCAAATTTGTTTCAGGATTTATGAAACTAGGTGTTGGTATTCATCCAAAAAGAAGCTTCCCGGTGTTTTCTAAATCATTTTCAAAATGGGCAAATAAGAAATCATTTCTTGTAAAAAACCCAAAAAAAGAAGTGTATTTATTTATAGATGAATTTAGCAATTTCCTTGATTTTGAAATTATTTTAGATATTAAACGATTACTTTGGCAATTAGGGTATAACGTACATGATATTTGTAATTTAGAAAGTGGAAGATCATTTATTTCAAAGGGGTTTTTAGACGAAGCAAAGGCCATAGCAAACAAGAATGTAAACTATATAAATGATTTAGTGACTGATGATTTTATTCTCATCGGAATTGAACCTTCAGCTATACTAACATTCAAAGATGAATACCTTAAATTGGCTAATAACAAAACTACAGCTGAGCAAATTGCGGCTCGCACATTTTTGGTCGAAGAATTTCTTCAGCAGGAGATCGAATTAGGTAATATTACTTCTGAACAATTCACTACGGAAACACGCGAAATTAAGTTTCACGGTCATTGCCATCAAAAGGCGCTTTCAAATCAGAAGTCAAGCTTTGATATTCTAAACCTGCCTAAAAACTATACGGTCACTATTATTCCAAGCGGATGCTGTGGTATGGCTGGTAGTTTTGGTTTTGAAAAAGACCATTATGAGGTCAGTATGCAAATCGGTGAGCAGACTTTATTTCCGGCAGTTCGAAAAGCTTCAGAAGCTACAATTATTGCTGCGAACGGCACGAGTTGCAGACATCAGATCAAAGACGGTACATCAAGGATTGCAAAGCATCCAGTGACCATTTTACGCGAAGCATTGCTTTAATCTCTGCGCTTATTATTTGGAGATTCAACTATCGTTATTGCAGCAATAAGATCTTTAACATCCATTTCCTTAAGTTCTTCATCCGCAAAGAAAGGAGAGAGTTTGTCATTGTTGTAGTTGTATATTTTCCAACGTTTAAATTGATATTCTAAAGCCGTAAAATTTTCGACCCAATCGCCTGAATTGAGGTAGGTGGTTTTTCCTTTTTTGTTTTCTTTCACCACCATTTTTGGCTGATGAATATGTCCGCAGACAACATAGTCATATTCATTTTCAATGGCTAAATCCGTTGCTACAGTTTCGAAATCATTGATGTACTTCACCGCACCTTTTACACTGTTCTTTATTCGTTTTGATAAAGAATAGCGCTCTTTACCCATTTTTTCTAAACTCCAGTTAACACATCGATTTAATAAGATGAGTAAATCATAACCCCAACTTCCAAGTTTTGCTAACCACTTGGCGTTTTGGATAGAAATGTCGAATACATCACCATGGAAAAACCATGCTTTTTTGCCATCAAGATTTAAAACCAATTTATTGACTATGGAAATATTTCCGATTTCAGTATCAGTGAATTTTCTGAGCATTTCATCATGGTTACCTGTTATATAAATGACCTGGGTACCATTGGCGGCAAAATCCATTATTTTCTTAATCACACTCAAGTGAGATTTTGGAAAATACCGCTTTTTGAATTGCCAAATATCTATGATATCTCCGTTGAGAATTAATTTTTTTGGCTCAATACTGTTTAAATAGGTGAGTAGTTGCTTAGCATGGCATCCGAAGGTGCCAAGATGAACATCAGAAATAACTGCTATTTCAACTTTACGTTTTAGATTCAAGACAAAAGATTAATAGTGCAAATTACTTACTCAAGTATTAATTGATTGTAACGTCTGAATTATTAATCCGTCAGGAAAATGTTACTAATTTGTTACTAAATTTTTAGTGGATCAAATTGGGTTAACGTTGCAATAACATTGCAAAAAGAGAGGGCATATTTTTGTTTCTGTGATATTAGATTTACTTTAGCATAAAATAAGATTTAATGGCAGGAAATTCCTTCGGAAAATTATTTAGACTCACCACATTCGGAGAGTCGCATGGTGCAGCTATTGGTGGAATTATTGATGGTTGTCCGGCAGGATTAACACTTAACCTCGAAGCTATTCAGCATGAATTAGATAGACGAAGACCTGGTCAATCAAAGATCGTTACACAACGAAAAGAACCCGATACTGTTGAATTTCTTTCAGGCATTTTTGAAGGCGTTACCACAGGTACACCAATTGGTTTTGTTATAAATAATACCAACCAAAAATCTAAGGACTATTCGCATATTAAAGACGTTTACAGACCAAGTCATGCAGATTACACCTATGATAAAAAATATGGTGTCAGAGATTATAGAGGCGGTGGGCGCAGTTCAGCAAGAGAAACGGCTTGTAGAGTTGTAGCTGGAGCTATTGCAAAGCAATTTCTTAGCTCAATAAATATCAATGCATTTACCTCTTCCGTAGGTGATATATTTATGGACAAACCTTATCAAGATTTAGATTTTTCGAAGATCGATTCTAATGATATTCGTTGTCCAGATGAAGAAACCGCTGAACGAATGATCAATAGAATAAAGGAAGTAAAGAAGCAAGGAGATACCATTGGCGGGACAATTACTTGCGTAATACAAAATGTCCCAGTTGGACTTGGAGAACCAGTGTTTGATAAACTTCATGCGGAATTAGGGAAAGCTATGCTGTCTATCAATGCAGTGAAAGGTTTTGAATATGGTAGTGGTTTTAAAGGTGCCCAAATGAAAGGTAGCGATCACAATGATAAATTCAATGAAGACGGTACAACGCAAACCAATTTATCTGGTGGTGTACAAGGTGGTATAAGTAACGGAATGGATATTTATTTCACTGTTGCTTTTAAGCCCGTTGCCACAACATTACAAAAACAAGAAACGATCAATAGTTCTGGAGAAACCGTTGAAATGCAAGGAAAAGGAAGACACGATCCTTGTGTAGTGCCACGAGCAGTGCCCATTGTTGAATCTATGGCAGCCTTAGTATTAGCTGATTATTTCTTATTAGATAGAACCTCAAGATTATAGAATGAGTCCGAGAGATTTCTTCAAAATAGTTATTAAAGTGCTAGCCTTGTTAGTTATAGTGAATGGGATTGTGCCAGCTATAGCTAATGTCTTTCCGTGGTTTGGTTCAGAAATGTCTTCAGGTTTAATTTTACTAGGATTAGTTTTATTATTCTCGGCCCTAGTATATATCATGTTAGTGTACTCTGATACTATTGTCTCTTTCTTTGGACTTGATAAGGGTTTTGATTCTGAAAAGTTTGATTTTTCAAAAATGGAAAAATCTTATATTCTAGAGCTCGGTGCCGTAATAATTGGACTCAGTTTAGTTTTTAATAGTTTACCAACGCTATTATACGATGTGTTTGCTTATTTTAGGTCTGAAGTTCAAAACTATTCAGCATTAGAACCATTATACAACAACGAATACTTTTTATATCAGAATATAATTTCAATAATAGTAGGAATAGCATTAATTTCCGCTAGAAAACTAGTCACAAAATTATTTGATTAGTAAAGATTAAAGTAATTTAAAATATGAAGAAACTCGCACTACATTGGAAAATCCTTATAGGAATGGTATTAGGTATTCTATTCGGATTTGGAATGACGTACTGGGACGGCGGAAAGGAATTTGTAGCCGATTGGATAGGACCATTTGGTAAGATATTTGTCAATTTGCTTAAGCTCATTGCAGTGCCCCTTATATTAGCCTCTTTGGTAAAAGGAATTTCTGATCTTAAGGATATTTCAAAATTTCGGGATATTGGTCTAAGAACTATTGGAACTTATATCGTGACTACTGTGGTTGCAATTACTATAGGACTTCTGTTAGTAAATACAATAAAACCTGGTGATGGTATTTCTGAAGAAACTATAGCAAAGCTTGAAGCCACTTATGCCAATGATAGTGGGGTTCAATCAAAAATTATGGAAGCCTCCAAAGAAAGAGGACCACTGCAATTTTTAGTAGATATGGTACCAGATAATGCCGTAGCTGCTATGGGTGATAATAAAATGATGCTTCAGGTTATTTTCTTCACCATTTTATTTGCGATTTCAATGTTATTAATTGGTGAAAAGAAAGCAAAACCGTTGAAGAGTTTCTTCGACTCATTAAATGAGGTTGTGCTAAAAATGGTCGATGTCATTATGCTTTTCGCTCCGTATGCTGTATTTGCATTATTAGCTCAGGTAGTTGTAACTGCCGATGATCCTGAAATATTAGCCAAACTACTCAATTACTCTATGGTGGTGGTACTGGGATTAATTTTAATGATCGGTTTTTACCTAACTTTAATAGGTCTTTATGTGAAAAAGAACCCATTCTGGTTCTTAAAACAAATCAGCCCAGCGCAACTACTTGCATTTTCAACGAGCAGTAGTGCAGCAACCTTACCTGTAACTATGGAACGCGTTGAGGAGCATATTGGTGTAGACAAAGAAGTTTCGAGTTTTGTATTGCCGGTTGGAGCAACTATAAATATGGATGGAACAAGCCTATACCAAGCTGTAGCTGCGGTTTTTATTATGCAAGTTTTATGGCCTGAAGGATTGGTGTTCAGTAATCAAATGTATATCGTATTGACAGCGCTTCTGGCTTCTATTGGTAGTGCAGCTGTACCTGGTGCAGGAATGGTAATGCTCGTTATTGTTCTCGAAGCGGTTAATTTCCCTTCTGATCTATATCCTGTAGCATTGGCCTTAATCTTTGCGGTAGACAGACCTTTAGATATGTGCCGAACTGTAGTCAATGTAACAGGTGATGCCACAGTTTCTATGGTCGTTGCAAAATCGGTTGACAAGCTTGGCACACCAGATGTGAAGAATTGGGACGATAATTATGAAGCTGTAAAATAGTTTTTCATAACGCTGAAATTCATTACTTTTAAACTAAACATTAATCAACCTAAATATACGGAGATGAATATTTGCTTTATCATGTATCCTTGGGAAAAGATCGACCCTGAAAACGATACCAGTTTAGCTTTAATTAAAGAATGTGTAAAACGTGGTCATGGTGTCGCGATGTGCACACCTTCAAATTTAACAATCAGAGATAGTGTTACCAACGCCTTTTGTACCGTAATAGGTAGAATGGATAAGGTACCTTCAACTTTAAAATCGTTTTATAATAAGGCGAAATTAAGAGAAGAAATGTTACCATTAGCAGGATTTGATGCCATCTTTTTTAGAGCGAATCCACCTTTAGATCCTTTGATGCTTAATTTTCTAGATTCTGTGAAGGATGATGTTTTTATCGTGAATTCTTTACAAGGCATGCGCGAGGCAAATAATAAATTGTACACCGCAGCTTTCGGTGATGCGCACAGTAACATCATTCCTAATACGCATGTTTCGAAGAATAAAAAGTATTTGATTGAACAGATCAAAGAATCAAAGTGCGACAAGATGATTATTAAACCACTGAATGGTTTTGGTGGTTCTGGCGTAATTCTGATTGAAAAGTCTGCCATGAGCAATATTAATTCTTTGCTCGATTTTTACATCACTAATTCCGACGGCACATCCAACTACGTGATTCTTCAGGATTATATAGAAGGTGCAGATCAAGGCGATGTGAGAATCCTGTTATTAAATGGCGAACCTGTTGGTGCCATGAAACGCGTTCCTGGTTCAGATGATCATCGTTCAAATGTCTCTGCTGGCGGAAGTGTTCAAAAACACTCATTGACTAAAGCTGAAAAGGCACTGTGTAAACAAATAGGCCCGAAATTAGTAAAAGATGGTCTTTACTTTGTAGGTATAGACGTTATTGGCGGAAAGCTTGTAGAAGTAAATGTAATGTCTCCTGGCGGAATTACTTATATCAATAAGGTTTACAAGAATAAACATAAGGTAGAGGAGAAGGTTATAGATTTCTTAGAAAGTAAAGTCTTAGATCAACTTCAGGCGTTCGATAGACGTACACGTCTTCGCAAAGCTGTAGATGAAGCTTAACCTTTTATTTGTTCCACATTATATGAAAACAATGGACTGGACTAGAGATGAGCTTGTAGCCTACATTCTTTTGTTTGCTGCTCATTCAGATTTTAAAGAAGACAACCGCGAACGTGATGTGATCATTTCAAAAGTAGATATGAATACCTTTCAGGATATTCATGACGAATTTGATGGAGATAATGACTACCAAGGTATTCAGAAAATATTGACCAGTTTACGGCAGCATAATTACGATAAGGACGATGTGTCGCTATTGCTTGCCGATATTAAGACCTTATTCTTTTCAGACGGTGAATTTAATATCAACGAGCGTAACATGCTGAAATCTTTAGAACGCTTATTTAAATCATTATAATGCAACGACTTTCAATAGAGACTATTATTTCAAAAATTGAAAATGAAGACACCTTTCATGCAGTAGCTGAAGATTATTCATTCACACTAAAAATAGACGATTATGTGCCCTATGCTTGTGGGGCAGTGCATGATGGTCATCAATTTAGGCAAGACCTTTGGGAAAACTGTCTGCATTCGGCTTACGACCGTTGGTATGAAGAAGACCCGGAAACCAAAAACATGGTGAAATCGCATCCAATTCTTATCTCAGGCTGTGATTCTCGCTTTGAATATGATCTCAATAGAACGCCTGAAGAAGCCGTTTTCGAAACAGCTTGGGGCAAACAATTATGGAAACAACCTTTGCCAGAATCAGAAAAGCAATTGAGTCTTCAGAAGCACACAAATTTTTATAAGGTTGTTCATGCATTAATCGCAAAATTAGAGTCAAAATTCAATGTCTGTATCGTTTATGACATGCACAGTTATAACTGGAAACGATGGGATAGGGAAGTGCCTACTTGGAATTTAGGAACTTCAAATATCGATAATGATCGTTTTGGGGCACAAGTAGAATCTTGGAGACAAATGCTGGCAAGTATAGAATTACCTGACGATATTAAGCGAACAGCGAAGATCAATGATACCTTTCAGGGAAACGGATATTTTCTTAAATATATTACCAGAAATTTTCAAAATACCTTAGTTTTGGCGACCGAAATTGCTAAGGTGTATTGCGATGAATACAAGCAAATTATTTATCCTGAAGTAGTTACTGCTGTTGAACAGCAATTACTTACACTATTGCCAAAGCATGCTGAAGAATTTTACACGAGGTTTAGAGACTAATGGCACAAATAAGAACAACAGAAGAATTTCAGAATCTTTTTGATATCGATGCAAACCTGAATCGATTAGTTAAGAATATTGAACTTCTCAATTATATCAATCCACAGAATATTGCAGCCGAAAAGAAGAAATTCTTTTCATCTAAATACAATTACGAGCCTGAGTTTAAGTATCCTAAAATGCGATTTAACGGCTACAAACTTCATCGATTGTTTTTTTCGCAACGATTAGAGCGCATTGAAGATGATGATATACGTCAGTTGTACGAGGATATAATCTATGAATATTCAGGATTGATAGAATGTATCGAAACCATTGGTTATGGCCGGAAATTCTATTTCAATAGTTTGAAGAGTTTTGGAACGCCAACAGAAAAGGATATCGAAAATGCCAAGTTTATTCTTCGTTTTGACGATTCAGAATTTGATGAAGAAATGCTTCCTATGTACAATGCCACTGAAGCAAAAGAGTATTTTTCAGAGTTTTCAAAACGCTATGAATTTAACTATAATATAAAGATCTCCAACAATCTTTCAGCTGCTGCTATGGTTCTTAATAATACCCAAACATTGGTATTAAGGAAAAGCCATAAATACAGTTTGAATCAACTGAAGGTATTAACAAACCATGAGATTGGTGTTCATATGGTTACCACATTCAATGGGTTAGAACAGCCTTTGAAGGTCTTTTCAAACGGATTACCCAATAATGTAGAAACGCAGGAAGGCTTAGCAGTTTATTCAGAATTTATGAGTGGTTGTCTTACCATTGAACGTTTAAAAGAACTAGCGTTTAGAGTCATTGCTGTTGACAGTTTAAATAAAGGATATAATTTCTCTGACACGTTTCATCTGTTGCATAATCAGCATAAATTGAATAGAGATAAGGCGTTCGCAATAACGCTCCGTGTACATCGTGGAGGTGGTTTTACTAAGGATCATTTGTATTTGAAAGGCATTCGGAATATTTACAAATATGCGAAAGCTGAAAAGGACCTTGGGATTTTATTGACCGGAAAAGTAAGTTACGAATATATACCTACTATGGAGAAACTTATTGAGCTAGGTTTGGCTGTTCGACCTAAATACATGACCGACTCCTATCTTGAAAATAATAACACGAATCCTAACTTAGATTTTATTTTGAGTAGTTTAAAGTAAAAACCTCAAAGCTAAACATAGATCTATCACTATCATTTGATACCATAAAGGGGCTAGACTTCTTCCTGTATGGAATCCGACTCATTCCCAACTAACGGAAGCCAGGGTCGGATTAACATTATTTTGCTTTGAGGCTTATTGAATTACCAAGCTTAAAAACCATTAACAAAAAAATAAGCTCTTAGCTAAAATTAGGTAGTATTAACAATTAAAAAAACCTATTTCGAGTGAAATAGGTTTTTTTGTGAGTAAAGCGTCTTTTTGAATGAGTTAAAGATTAATTTTTTTCGTCTTGGGGTATTTTATGGAAAACGAATGTTCAAGCTTTTTAGTTTCACCAGAATTTAGTCTTAAGGACCATTTCAAAATACCCTTTTCACGATCATAATTTGAATTGCCTGTATCTATATCATCTAATTTAATGGCTCTGTTTTGAGTAATAGGGATTCTATCTAAGACAGTTAATTGAATTAAAGAGGTTTTATTGTTTCTAACCTCAATATCATAGGCTTTATAAACTACTTTGTTGTTTCCAATAAATGTAGTTTTCTTATAGTTGTTACGTTGTTTACGTTTTACAACGATATTAGGATCAACACCAAGTGAAATTGTTAGGCTATCAGTAGTGGCGCCAGGATTAATATTTGTTTTACCTGCATAGCTACCTTCAAAATAAATATTCGCCTCTGCTGGTAAAAGATTATACTGTTCCCAGTTACCTATTTTGGCTGTTAAAAATACATTTTCATTAAGAATTGGCGCCGTAAAATAATCATAAACGGCAGGAACAATAAACTCGTCTATTTCAATTACGGTGATATCGCCATTTGATGGAATAGAGTAGTTTTTATCTATTTCAAATCGGGTATTAGTAATTCCCGTTTCAACAACAATTCCAAAATTATTTTTTCTCTCTTCTGATTTATTTTTAGTTTTTATAACAATAACCCCGTTGTTGCCGCGATTACCATAAATGGCTGTCGCACTGGCATCATTTAAAACTTCGACTGAAGCTATTTTGCTTTCGTCTAAATATCTTAGATCATTATCACTAACAGGCGAACCGTCAATAATATATAACGGTTCAGCATTTCCATTTATTGATGCCACACCACGCAGTTGGACCAATGAATTTCCGCCAGGTTGTCCTGAGTAAGTATTCGCATTAAGACCTGCAACTTGACCTGATAAGGATTGAATAAATTCAGAATTTGGTTTGTTTGAGTTTGCTCTTCTAGATGAGGAGTTGTATCCAACTACAACAACTTCTTGGAGTGCAGAAGAGTCTTCATTTAAACTGACATTCATTATACTAGAATGAATTGGTAAAACCTCAGTTTGCATGCCGACATATGAGTATTCTAGTTCGTTTCCAGTTGTCGTTTTTATGGTATAACGGCCGTCAAAGTCTGTTTGTACACCATTTGATGTTCCTTTTTCTATGACGTTTGCACCAGGCAATGGTAAACCGTCAGATGACATTGTTACAACTCCTGATACCGTTTTCACCAATGGATTATATTTATAACTATAGGTTTTTGTAGCCCTTTGTGATTGATAATTGCTGTATCGATTTATAAAATTGAGGTACTTTGGATTTACGATTGGCTTTTCATTATTGGTATTTGGATCGCTAGTGGATAAAATTAGTTTTAGATTATTCCAGTCACAACCAGAATTCTGGTAAACATGTGCTTTATATTGAAGACTGAGAGGTTTATTTATTTTGTCAGCCTTTAGATCATATATTGGAAACCAACCCGCATTTTTAATACTGTAAGTTATTTTAAGCTCAAGTTTTTGTGATTGGTCAGTATTTAATTTTATTTTTATCTCTCCTGTTTGATCTTTTTCATCTACATTAAACTCATTAAGTTGATTAATTATTTCTTCTTTTTTCAATTCAAGGTTTTTGATGGTTTTATTTGCAGTTCGTGTATCGGTTCTCAACTGCGTTATTCGTACTCTATAATAGGTTGCAAATTTTTGAAGTTGCTCTAAGGTTACTACCTGAGTTTCGTTACCGAGACGTTTATTAGTTTGAATAAGGCTAATTTCTTCATTATACCCTGAAATGAGATGCATTTGTGTCTGAATGTCATCGTCTATTGATTTAATTTCATTTTGCAAGGTTATAATTGAATCCGACTCTCTCTGTTTCGATAAATAATTAATACCATAGTTAATTGATAAAATCGAAGCATCCTTCAAACCTGAAATTTGAATACTACTTTCTTCAATAAAGGGTGATAATTTATCAAGAACCAATTCGGTAGTACCTTTATTGATATTTATTGAAGCATTTCGAGTTATTTCAGCACCATCAAGATATACGGTGACTTCAGTTATAGTACTTGAGGTTTGGCAATTTGCAATGGCTATAAAGCATAGAATTAATAATTGAAATAAAATTTTCATATTTAGCATATTTAGTTTTCCCAAAATTATTTTCTATTGTCAAGCTTAGAAAGTTTAACTGAGTGAGTGGTTAATGAATTTTAGTGAAGTCTAATTTCTAGTTAGTATAACAGAAGATACACCTCATAGATATAATTTGCATTTTTAACATTTAAAACAATTAATATGGACTTATATCGAGTTTTTTTAATTTGAACTTCGTCCTTGTTTTATTTTTGAAGTAACAAAATGTGCTATTAACCATATTCGTTATTCCCTCAATAAGAATATGGATTTTGTTAAGATTAAATTAGTTTTAAGTAAGTTGTTAATTTAAGAAAGCCTGTTAGAATAGTTACTAACAGGCTTTTTTATGCAATAAATTTTGGTTTTAATTCTGGAGTAGGAATCATACAGCTTTCTTTTTTGCCATACCATTTGTAGCGGTTTCTAGCCACAAAATCGTACACCCAATTTCTTATAAATGTTGGGATAATAAAAAACACTACCGCTAAATTTGTTGGAAAATTCAACCATTTTGCCACGCGTAACGCCGCTGAAGACTTCTGATAAATTCTACGTTCTTTGGGATCAAAAAGAATTATAGAATCTGTTTCTTCGGTATCTATATTAAATGCATTAATAATCTCATGTCCGATATCACTTTGTAAGGGCGCAAATAAAAACTTGTTTTTACTATCGCGTTTTATAACGTAGAGAACACTGCTATTACAAAGGTTGCAAACACCATCAAATAAAATAAGCTGCTTGTCGTTTGGGATCTGGTCTAACATACTGCAAAGATAAGGCTTAGAAAAATTCTGATAAAACTATTAACAAGCCCTTAGGACAGACTATTTTTTAGCTTCCACCAACTCAAGGAGGTCTAGATTTATGTTGGTAGTAAACATTCCGTAATTTACAGTAGCCTTTCCTTTTTCAATAACATCAATACTACCTACGGCTCTACCATCGTGCATTCTAACGCGATCGCCAATTTTTAATACTGGTTTCGGAGGGGCAACAACTACTTCCTTAGCTTTTGCAGCCTTTTTCTTTTTGCGGATGACTTCAACCTTTTTATCAGCCTCTTGCTTGATCTGTTTTTCTTGAGCTTTCTGAGCGCGTTTCTGTTTGGCTGATATTTTCTTTCGTTTGGCATTCTCGATTTGAACCAAGCGGAATAATTCGGCCATAAGTTCGCGTTTCCGCTTATTGTCAAAGTATTTTTCAGCAAGATCGTTTACCTTTTGTCCGAGGTAAATGAGGCGTTGATTACTATCGTAAAGTTCTTGAAAGCTTTCTAATTTCTTTTGAATTTTAGCATTCGTCTCTTCGAGTTTCTCGGCTTCAGATTGCTTCTTTTTTTCATTGGCTTTTAGAGAGCGCTCAGTACGTTCTAACTTACTTCGTTCTTTCTGAAGTTTAGCAATGGTGGCATCAAATCGAACTTTACCACGTTCGATCTTTTTCTTAGACTTATTAATAAGACTATATGGGATTCCATTTTTCTGCGCTACTTCAAACGTGAAAGAACTTCCTGCCTGACCTGTTACCAGTTTATACATCGGCTCTAAACTCTTTTCATTGAAAAGCATATTTGCATTTTCCATATGTGGCAATTCGTTAGCCAATAACTTAAGATTAGAGTAGTGAGTTGTTATAATTCCGAAGGCTTTTTTATCATAAAATACTTCTAGAAAAGTTTCAGCTAATGCGCCTCCAAGTTCAGGATCACTACCTGTGCCAAATTCATCAATGAGGAAAAGGGTTTTGTTGTTTACCTTCTTCAAGAAATAATTCATCTGTTTTAGGCGATAGCTATAGGTGCTTAGATGATTTTCAATCGACTGGTTATCTCCGATATCACTAAGTACTCTTTCGAATAAACAAACAGCGCTGCGCTCGTGAACTGGAATGAGCATGGCACTTTGAAGCATAACTTGCAACAATCCTACGGTTTTAAGAGTGATACTCTTTCCACCGGCATTAGGACCAGAGATCACAATAATACGATTATCACTACTTAACTCTATAGTTTGAGGAAACGTCTTTTCACCTTTTTCTTTATTGGTTATGTAGAGTAGAGGATGATAAGCTTCTCGCAAATATAATTGCCTATCACTTGTTATTTCTGGTAAGATCGCATTGATATTTCGAGCAAATTTTGCCTTTGCTGATATAACATCAACTTTTGTTAAAAATGCTTGGTAGTCATGTAATAAGGGTAGAAAGAGTCGAATGTAATCCGTTAATTCTTTAAGGATTTTTATGACTTCTTCCTTTTCTTCATATTGTAAATTGTTAAGCTCCCGTGAATATTGCAAAGTCGTTTCGGGCTCTATATAAACAATACTTCCTGTTTTGCTACCGCCCATAATGGCACCTCTTACTTTACGGCGATACATCGCCTTTACAGCCAAAACACGTCTGTTCTCAACTACAGATTCTCTAATATCATCAAGATAATCAAGACCGTGATAACGATTTAAAGCTGAAGAAAAACTACTATTTATTTTCCCTTTCAATTTTTGAATTTCTCGTCGTAGCTCAAGTAATTGAGGCGAGGCATCATCTTTTATATCCCCAAAACGATCAATAACCGCATCAACCTGTTCGATGATACTAGTTGTAACCTCAATATGCTGACTGTATTGATGTAGTTTTGGGTAATATTCTTTGAATTTCGCTAAAAATTTCACAATCGAATTCGCCGTTAAGGAAATGCTTACGAGTTTTTGTAAACTTGAAATTTCGAGAAAGGTATTTTCAATTTCTAAAAGCTTCAATTCTTTTGAAATGGTTTCGAAGCCGTGATTCGGAATTCGATTATCATTATCAAATGAAGACAGATATTCATTGACATAATCTAATTCACGTAATAGCTGAGCTTCGACCTCAATAGGGCGTACAGCCAATACAGCCGCTTTTCCTAAAGCCGTGATGGTATGCTCTGCTATATGTTCCAAAACCGTAAAGAACTCGAGGTCGTTTAAGGTTTTTTCATGAATTTTGATCATGCCAAGGTTTAATTTTTGAATTGCAAATTTAGGGTAAATGTTGTGATAAGCCTAACATCGACTATTAGGATGCTAATGCTTATTTTTGAACAAACGTTTTTTTATGAATGTAGACATTCATCCGAGTTGGAAACCTCACTTACAAGCTGAATTTGAAAAACCTTATTTCAAGAGTCTTGTCGACTTTGTAAAGTCTGAATATCAGGAACATAAATGCTTTCCGAAAGGTTCTGATATATTTAATGCATTTAATCATTGTACATTCGAGGATGTTAAGGTGGTTATTATTGGGCAAGATCCTTATCATGGTATCGGCCAAGCTAATGGATTGTGCTTCTCGGTAAATGATGGTATTGCCCATCCACCATCACTTATAAACATCTTCAAGGAAATCGAACAAGATCTCAATATACCATATCCTCAATCAGGGAATTTAATGCCGTGGGCAGAACAAGGTGTCCTCTTACTAAATGCTACATTAACTGTTAGAGCGCATCAAGCTGGTAGTCATCAAAACAAAGGCTGGGAAGAATTTACGAATGCTGTGATTAAACTGATCAGTGAGAAACGTAATAACGTCGTCTACTTACTTTGGGGTGGCTTTGCTAAAAAGAAAAAGCGTTTGATAGATACAAATTTAAATTCTGTGTTAGAATCTGGACATCCTTCACCGCTCAGTGCTAACCGAGGGTATTGGTTTGGCAATAAACACTTCAGTAAAACTAACTACCTGTTGCAGCAAGCTGGCCTGCCGGTAATTGATTGGAAACTATAGTAGGAGTAGGTTTATCTGTGCGAATAATGCGCGGTTTTGTGCTTTCTGTTTTCTTAGAAGTTTTGTTGCAACTAAAGATTAATAGTAGGAAATTAACTGCAACTAAGAAAGATAGAATCAGAGTAATTGTTAGAATCATACAAGTCTTTTCTAGTGTTAATAGCACCAATTTGGTTAAACAAATGTAACTAAAAATTTGAAATACTGAAAGTTATGAACAGCTCTTGTGAGAAATTACCTAAATTACTTTAACATTTTTTAACGCTCTTTGTCGATATTTACTGGTGTTTCAGCGACTTCTGATAAAAAGTAAAAAACTGAATATTTTTCTGATAAAACGGTAGAAACTGTGGTTAATTAGGCATTTTTGGAGTTTAAAGCTTATGTATAAGCTCTGAATAATTGACTTTTTCAGGTATAATGTCTAAATGAAAAAGTTGATCTTGAACATTATTGATCGTTTCTTCATCAATTAAATCCTGAGACCATTCAGTAATAGAAAGCCATTCTTGTACATCTTCTAATTCTTGTTCATAACGATTGGCAATTGTGCGGTCGATACTTGGTATTGATTTAAACTCAGATGTCGTTTGATTTATAATATCTAATATGGTTCTTAAATCATCTTCATTATTCTCAATAAACTCATTTCTTACAGCAATAACAAAACATGGCCAGGGTGAAGGACAATCACCTATGCGTCTAAATGTACCGTCATCTACAAGTGGTTTAGTGGTAAATTTTTCCCACATAAAATAATCGGCCACGCCATTTGTTAAACCTTCTACAGCACCATTTAAATTTTGAATGACTTCAAATTGAAGATCGGTATCTAAATTCCAATTGTTTTGTTTTGCGTTTAGATAGGCCATGAGATGAGAGCCAGAGCCAAAACGACTAATGGCCGCCTTTGTTCCTTTAATGTCGTCTATAGTTTGATACTTCGACTTATCAGCAACATGTATACCCCAAATTAAAGGTGTTTTAACAAAGGTTTGAACTATTCTTGAAGGATTTCCTGCAATGATGTCTTTTATAATACCTTCAGTTAAAATAACCGCAATATCGATATCACCAGATCTAAGTCCTTTGCACATAGCACCAGTACCTCCAAAGTAGTCGTGCCATCTTAAATTAATCCCTTCAGCTTTATATTCTCCATTTTTTAGGGTAAGATACCAGGCCAAATTAAAATGCTCAGGAACACCGCCAATATTTACTTTCTTCATATGATTAGAACTATTATGATAGATTAAATATTAACGATACGCTCTAAGGCGTATAAGATTAATTTTTCAACAGTTTTTTTTGGATCTTTACTAAAGTCTCCGGTTGCCCTATTTGCAATAATGGCATTAAGTGAAAGGGCTTCATGTCCTAAGAGTTTCGAGAGTCCGTAGATCACAGAAGTCTCCATCTCGAAGTTTGTAATTCTGAACTCCTTGTAATTAAAGTTATCGAGTTTAGAATTCAAATTGGCATCGTGTAAAGGTAAACGCAGTACGCGACCTTGTGGACCGTAAAACCCACCAGCTGTTCCGGTCATACCTTGATAGATCTTGTCGCTTTCAAAATACTTTTGAAGATACTGACTGTTATTTATAATGATAGGTCGTGCCTTATTTTTATCCCAATTGGTGTGCTGAATAAAGGCGTCTTCGATTTCGGGATTACTGATGCCGTCAATTTGATAGAAGTGAAGCATCCCATTAACATCAAGTCCATGTGTACTCATTAAAAAGGCATCAACAGGAATATCAGATTGAAGCGATCCTGAAGTACCAATTCTAATAATATTAAGACTAGTGAGTTCTGTTTTTGGTTGACGCGTTTTAAGATCGATATTAACTAATGCGTCGAGTTCATTGAGAACAATATCAATATTATCTGGTCCAATACCCGTTGAAATAACGGTAATTCTTCGGTCTTTATAATAGCCTGTTTGTGTTTTGAATTCTCTTTTTTGAGTGCTGAATTCAATACTTTCAAAATGTTTGGTAATCTTTTCTACCCGATCCTGGTCACCCACGAATATGATGGTGTCCGAAATGTTTTCAGGCTTTAAATTAAGATGATAAACACTGCCATCTGGATTTAAAATAAGCTCAGAACTTTTAATTGACATGCAGTATAGTTTTTACAAGTTTATTTTGCTCAACACTAAACTGAAAACCTAAGCGTTCAACACCACCGTAGATCATGTTATTATTTAGTTCTGTCGCAAAATTATGAGTTCTAACTAAGGCTTCGTGGCCTTTTCTATTCAGTTTAAGACTTGATTCATCTTCGTCAAAAAAGATACTTAATTTGTCTATGAGTCGTCGGTGCTGAGTATCACCAAAACCATAGTATCCTTGATAATTCAAACTATAGCCTAAGAGATGATGTCTCGATTTTATTTCATTGTCTCTTACAATTCTAAGGATATTATCTTCAAGAACACTTAACCCACTTTTTTGATGAGGGAAACGTTTTAAATGAGCTTTCAAACAGTTGCTCATGTATTTAAAGCTAGAGACCGTAATAATATATGGTTTTAATATGTTGTGGTCTTTACCGCAATAAGTTCGCCATAAAGCAATGGCTAGTTCCTTGTCCTCGTGCGTCAGTAAAACACGATTATTATAATGGTCTAAGAGTTGTTCTGGCGATAATTCTCCGAGTCCCTTAAGATTCTTTTCACCTTCAACACGGCCGCTGCAAATGAGGTATAAAGGCTTATTTATTTCTTTTTGGTGAAGTAAATTAATGACACCCAATAGGTTGATATGACAAAAAAGATCGTATTCAAACCAAAGATGAATTTCATCATACTTGTCGACCTTGTCTAATTTTGAAAGCTCCGCCTGAAGTTCTTCGTTATCAACTTCAATATCATAATGATCTTTGAGAAACTGACTTCTTATTTTGAAAAATTCGTCCGAAGCAATAGCCGGAATTGTTGGTCCTTCGCATAGCATTTCTTGCCATGTTAAAATATCGTCTTTAAAATCGAGTTCTCTTAAATATTCAGTTAGTGAATTACCATTGGTAATATGTAGAATTTGCTTTGTCATAAATTAACCTCCAACACGTTTTACATTAAAACCTTTTTCTTTCAGTATGATCATGATCTTATCGCGATAGTCTCCTTGAATGATAATTTTATCATCTTTAAAACTACCGCCAACACTGAGCTTGGTTTTTAATTGTTTAGTTAGTTTTTTAAAATCTTCTGCAGCACCGTTATAACCCTCAATTATGGTTATAGGTTTTCCTTTTCGCTTTTCATATTTACAGAGAATTGGCTCATCTTGAAGCCAAATATCAGAAGGTGTATGAACAGGATTATCTGCAGATTGTTCTTCAACATGATCTGGAAATTGTTTCTTAAGCTGATCTTGTAAATCCATTTATTTCTTGATCAATCCGAGTTCAACAAGTCGCTCATTTAAGAAATCACCAGCAGTAATATCATCAAATTGCTTTGGGTTGTCTTTATCTATACAACTATCTAATACATCTAATTTCATTTCACTTATAGGATGCATAAAAAATGGGATAGAGTAGCGCGACGTTCCCCAAAGTTCGCGTGGCGGGTTAACAACACGGTGAATAGTTGATTTAAGTTTGTTGTTGGTATGTCTAGATAACATATCACCTACGTTGATCATTAATTCATCGGGTTCTGCAATGGCATCTAACCATTCTCCATCATGGCGTTGCACTTGTAAACCACGACCTTGAGCTCCCATAAGAAGAGTTATTAAATTAATATCTCCATGGGCTGCTGCACGTACAGCATTCTTTGGTTCTTGAGTTATTGGTGGATAATGAATTGGTCTTAAGATGGAGTTTCCGTTGTGTATATAACCATCAAAATAGGTCTCTTCAAGATCTAAATGTAAGGCAAGTGCTCGTAGAACATACTTGGCAGTTTTTTCAAGCATGGCATAGGCTTCCTTTCCTACCTCATTAAATTCTGGAAGTTCTTTCACTTCAACGTTTTCAGGATATTCTTTTCTTCGCTCTTCGTCATCTTCAACATACTGCCCGAAATGCCAAAACTCTTTTAAATCGCCTTCTTTTTTACCTTTAGCACTTTCTTTTCCGAAGGAAACATATCCGCGCTGGCCGCCAATTCCTGGAATCTCATAACTTTCTTTAACCTCTAACGGAAGATTGAAAAAGTTTCTCACCTCACCATATAATCTATCCACTAAATCATCCTCTAAAAAATGGCCTTTTAGCGCAACAAAGCCTATATCTTGATATGCTTTTCCAATTTCATCTATAAATTTCTGTTTTCGTTTAGGGTCTTCAGATAAGAAATCCTTTAAATCGACACTTGGTATTCTATCCATGAGAAGTATGCTTTAAATTTTAGTCAATATACAAATCTAACGAAAATGCTCTAAAAATATGATTTTGGAATCACGACATTTTCATCTTCATTTTAACAATTTTAATGCTTTTTAATTACATTTGATGCATTACACAATTCGAACTTATGCCTACCATAACCAAAAGTAATATTGATTACGACAAACGTAATTTGAGCGATAAAACCCTTTTAAAGCTCTATTACAACATGCTTCGTCCTCGATTAATAGAGGAAAAAATGCTGATCTTATTGCGTCAGGGGAAGATCTCAAAATGGTTTTCTGGCATAGGACAAGAAGCAATTTCTGTAGGCGTTACAATGGCCTTGAAACCTAGCGAATATATTTTGCCGATGCATCGTAATCTGGGTGTTTTTACTACGCGCGAAATTCCTTTACATCGCTTATTTTGTCAGTGGCAAGGTAAGGCGAGTGGTTTTACAAAAGGAAGAGACCGATCATTTCATTTTGGTACTCAAGACTACAATATTGTCGGAATGATCTCCCATCTCGGTCCGCAACTCGGCGTTGCCGATGGTATTGCTCTGGCAAATTTATTAAAAAAAAACGGACAGGTAACAGCTGTGTTTACTGGTGAAGGTGGAACAAGTGAAGGCGATTTTCATGAAGCTTTAAACGTTGCTTCAGTATGGCAACTTCCGGTGATTTTCTGTATCGAAAATAATGGTTACGGATTATCAACACCAACAAACGAGCAATATCATTGCAAGCATTTGGCAGATCGAGGTAAAGGTTATGGCATCGAATCATTTATTTTTGATGGTAATAATGTCATCGAGACCTACTCTAAAGTGAAAACCCTTGCTGAAAGTGTTCGAAAACGTCCGAGACCAATACTTATTGAGTTCAAAACTTTTAGACGTCGTGGACACGAAGAGGCAAGTGGAACAAAGTATGTTCCGGAACAATTAATGAAAGAATGGGAGGCCAAAGATCCCATTGAGAATTATCGTAGTTATTTATTTAGCAAAAAGATATTATCGGCAGAAATAGATAATAAATATGTTGATGAAATTAAGGCAGATATAGACAAAGCCTTAGAATCTGCATATGCCGAGGAACCAATAACTCCTAATTTAACCGAAGAATTAAATGATGTATTTAAACCATTTGAATACAAGGAAGTTAAGCCTAATAAAAAGACAAATGAACTACGCTTGATTGACGCCATTTCAGAAGGATTGAGGCAATCGATGGAGGCTCATGACGATCTCGTAATTATGGGTCAGGATATTGCCGAATATGGTGGTGTATTTAAAATTACCGAGGGCTTTGTGAAGCAGTTTGGAAAAGATCGCGTCCGCAATACGCCAATTTGTGAATCAGCGATCGTCGAGACCGGAATGGGATTGTCTATTGCAGGATTGAAAGCTGTAGTAGAAATGCAATTCTCTGATTTTGTTACCTCCGGATTTAACCCAATTGTAAATTATTTGGCCAAATCATATTATCGATGGGCGCAACAAGCCGATGTTGTTGTCAGAATGCCTTGTGGAGCAGGAGTTGCAGCCGGACCATTTCATTCACAAACTAATGAAGCTTGGTTTACAAAAACACCTGGTTTGAAAGTAGTCTACCCAGCATTCCCTTACGATGCTAAAGGATTACTAGCAACAGCCATCAATGATCCCAATCCAGTGTTGTTCTTTGAACATAAGGCGCTATATAGAAGCATTCGACAAGAGGTTCCTACAGAATATTACACTTTACCATTCGGACAAGCTTCGGTATTAAAAGAAGGTAATGATGTTACGATCATTAGTTATGGGGCCGGTGTACATTGGGCTTTAGATACACTCGAAAACAACGGTGATATATCTGCAGACCTTATAGACCTTAGAACCTTGCAACCTTTAGATAAAGAAGCAATTTTGAGTTCAGTAAAGAAAACAGGTAAGGCAATTATACTTCAAGAAGACTCTTTATTTGGAGGTATTGCTAGTGATATTTCAGCTTTGATCATGGAAGAATGTTTCGAATATTTAGACGCACCGGTAAAGCGTGTGGCTAGTCTTGAAACACCCATACCATTTGCTGCTCAGCTAGAGGATCAGTATTTGGCAAAAGGCAAGTTTAAGGAGGAACTGCTTAAATTGATCAACTATTAAAAACTAAAAAGACCAATACAACTTTTAGTATTGGTCTTTTCAATTCAACCTAATTGGGCGATTAATCCAATTCATAATTTAATTGTTTGTAAGTCATCATCGAGACTGTGCGATGTATTGACGATTTTTGATAATGCTCTCATGATTTATTGATTTTTTGATTGATGAATAACGTTAGTAACTATCTGTAACGTCTTTTACTGTTCCAAGTAAAGCTCTTTGTGTCTGTACCTGTGCTCGAAATTTGATTGTTGTTTAAAGTTCTCATAATTGTTTGTTTTTGATTGATGATTGATGATTTTTGATTTAGCGCTACGATTATGATCTGTAACGTCTTTTACTGTTCCAAGCAAAACTCTTTGTGTTTTCACTCGTATTCGTTAATTGATTGTTGTTTAAAGTTCTCATGATGTTTTTCGTTTTTTAATTGATTACACTTTATAGACGGCTAAAAAAGAAAAATGTTACAGTACTTTGCATAACATAGTAATGATTTAACAAATTTTAACTATTCAATCTGTAGAATAGGGGCAAGAAAAGGTGATGCTCAATGTGGAACTATCTCAGGAATACTAAAAGTTTAGTCGCGTTTTACCATTACTTCAGATACGGTAAATGGATAAGCGCTTTTTACTTTTTTAAATTCTGAATCTGTGATCTCATTAGGTGATTTATTAAATTTCACCCTTATATATGCTTCTCTCAGATCATAAAATGCCTTGGTAATTTCATCCTGAACCGAAATAAACAAATGGTATTTGGTTAAGGCATCATGACTTAATGAAATAACAGCTTCCTTTGGGTGATCTGACGAATCAGATTTTCCCTCACCATGACAATAGTCGCATTGGGATAAACCATTATTATCTACAAACGCCTTTACAAGGTTTTCAATATCTTCTAATTGCACCACTTTATCTTCGATAAATATTTCTTGTTCGTGGTTCAGTTCAATCCTTAGAATATTTCGCTCAGCCACTGTTCCTATACATTCATTAATGTCCAAGCATTCACTTGGTAATTGTCTTAGTATGCCTTTATCGGCCGAAATTGTGGTGGTCACTAAAAAGAAAATTAGTAGTAGAAAGGCAATGTCTGCCATGGAACCTGCGTTGACCGTCGCAGGTTGTCTTTGAAATGATCTCATAATGTAATTATTTAAAATGTTAATAATTTTTAAGTCACAAGAACAGTACCAATGTTGTTAAAGGTTATTAACAATTCAATAGAAAAACCCTTACAATATGCTATTTTTGCGAAATTAACATTCGACAGAATTAGTCTATGTCATCAGACACTATAAAAGAAACAGTTACAGAAAAAAGACTTTACGATTATCAGATCAAGGATTTGTATCGCATCTTTGATGTCATGGCCGAGGAATCTGCTGATTTTAATCTGCTATACCAGTTGCCAACTGGTGGTGGTAAAACTGTTATTTTTTCTGAAATTGTTCGTAGATACATAGAAAAGCACAAGAAGAAAGTTGTCATTCTTACGCATAGAATTGAATTGTGCAAGCAAACTTCAAATGTACTTTCTGGTTTTAAAGTTGAAAACAAAGTGATCAATAGTAAAGTGAAAACTTTACCAGATCAGGATGATTATCAGTGCTTTGTTGCAATGGTTGAAACCTTAAATAATCGTCTTTCAGATAAAGACTTTGAACTTAAGAATGTTGGTCTTGTGATTATTGATGAGGCGCATTATAATTCCTTCAGAAAACTATTCAAATTTTTTGAACATTGTTTTATCCTTGGTGTAACAGCAACACCTTTGAGTAGTAACATTAAACTACCCATGAAGGATAACTACGATAAATTGATCGTGGGTGATGATATCTCAACTTTGATAAGTAATGGGTTCTTAGCAAGTGCAGAATTATACCATTATGATGTTGGCTTAACCTCTTTAAAAATTGGAATCAACGGAGATTATACTGTAAAGTCTTCCGAAGCACTTTACACCAATAGCCTGATGCAGACCAAGCTTTTGTCGGCTTATGAAGAATTGGCAAAGGGCAAAAAAACCTTGATTTTCAATAACGGGATTTATACTTCAAAAGAAGTGTATTACACATTTAAAAAAGCAGGTTATAATGTTCAGCATTTAGATAATACAGCAAGTAAACAAGAACGAAAAGACATCTTGAAATGGTTTAAACATACACCTGATGCTGTATTAACCTCAGTTAGTATCTTAACTACAGGATTTGACGAACCTTCTGTGGAGTCTATAATTCTGAATAGGGCAACACGTTCTTTGACTTTATATTTTCAGATGATCGGTCGTGGTAGTCGTATTTTTAAAGATCGTACAACATTTCAGGTTATAGATCTTGGAAATAATGTGGCGCGATTTGGTTCATGGTCGCAACCAGTAGATTGGCAACATATATTTAAGTATCCAGATCTGTACTTGGAGAATATTATTGACGATGAAGATTTAGAGCGCGATTTCGTTTATGTGATGCCAGATGTTCTGAAAGAAAAATTTAAAAACTCAGAATCTTTAGAGTTTGATGTAAAAGCTGCCTACAAAGAAGCCATCGGTGCTGGAAAGAAGTCTTTCACGGTAATAGAACGTTCGATTGCCCAACATTCTCAAATTTGCATTGAGAATAGCGAAGATGTATACGATGCGCGGGCCTTGGCAAAATTACTTCAAGATGAAATTGCCTATAGAATTAAACAGTATTGTTATTGCATAATGAACAGTACTCAAAACTATAAAGACTGGTTATTTGATGAATATAACCGCAAGTTACGCATCAGTTTTAACGGTAAGTTTTAACGTTTTTTTGTAAGGAATTCCATTTTTTAGCGTTTATTTTGAAGTAGGTATGATTTTTGCAATAAAAAGTAAAAAGACCAAATACAATTGAATAGACCTTGAAAGCCTTTAAGTCCATATTACTCATTATCTTTATGTTAGGTGGCACTATTGTGTACGCCCAAGTGACTGATAAAGAAAAAAAGTCTATTCGTATTCCTGCTGAACCTTCCAAAACTAAAAAGGATTCACTACCAAAGAAAATAAAGGTTGCCCCTAAGCTTGAAAAGAAAGAAGACAAGGCTAGCGGAAAGGACGAAGAGAAAAAGAAATTCATTATTAAAGAATCTGAAAAGCCTTTTTCAATGATTGAAGAGGACGGGCTTAAAAGCCCGTCTGAAATATATGAAAAGCGATGGAGTAAAGATCTTCAAAAAGGTGGTGTAATTCAGACTATGTCAGATCAGTTTCTTGGTGAGCACCGCGTTGATACAAAGTTTGTTAATATCGTTTGCCGCGATCACGAATACCCAGATGGTGATCGTGTGCGCATTTACATTAACGGTTTAGTTGTAAAGGAAAACTTGTTGCTCAAGAGTGCTTACCGACGTGTAGAAGTTAATCTTACTCAAGGTAAAAATACAATAGAAATTGAGGCCTTAAATCAAGGAGACTCCGGTCCAAATACTGCTGAGTTTATTGTCTATGATGATAAAGGAACTGTGATTTCTTCCAAAGAGTGGAACCTTCTAACTGGTGTAAAAGCTATTATCGTTTTTCAAAATGAAAAGGTGACGATCAAGGAAAAAACACCTGAAGAAAAAGAAAGCGATAACGACGAAGCTTCTAATAATTAATGGCAACCACATCGCCTGGTTGCATAGTCTCTAGTTTATAATCACCAATTCTAACACGCACTAATCGTAAAGTAGGAAAGCCAACACTGGCAGTCATCTTCCGTACTTGCCTAAATTTTCCTTCAGTCAATGTTAAACTGATCCAAGAAGTCGGACCATGTTTTTCATCACGTACAAACCGATCATAAATATGAGTGGTATCAGTCAACAAGACTGCCTTGCAGTTTTTTGTCTGATGGGACTTTCCATTAACCGAAATTGTAACACCTTCTGATAATCTTCTAATTGATTCTTCATCAATGATGCCATCAACCATTACATGGTATTCCTTTTCGACCTTAGAACTTGTTATGTAGTTACTGAATTTACCATCAGTTGTAAGCAATAATAGACCTTCAGATTTTTCATCTAAACGTCCAACAGCCATAATACCATTAGCGAAATCATAAAACTCATTGAGTAGTTTTTTGTTTCGCCTTTTATTCTGATTATTAACGAATTGACTTAAATAGCCATAGGGTTTGTAAAATTTATAGTAGCTGCTCAAAATTATTTATGCTTGGTCGGCAAGATACTATTTGCACAAATTAATAGCAATTCGTCTCAATTATATGTCAATGGTCGATAATAAAATTCCCTCAAAGGAGAATTTCTGTAACTTCTATACTTTAAATACCTTGAGTATTTCATTTACAAGCTATTAATTAATCCATTGTACCTCGCCAATGACTTCTAAAACTACGCATTTGAAGGGCAACTTATTTATGCCTTTTTTTAATAGAATCAACCTTTTAATTTTACTTTTTCTCACTTCGTTATGGCTTACAACCTTGTCAGCACAAACAACTTGGACTGGCGCCGTAAGTACAGATTGGTTTGTGCCAGGTAATTGGAGTGATGGTATCCCAGACGCCAATGACGATGTAACAATTAGTACATCTGCGAATAACCCTGTAATTGCGACAACAACGGCAGTAGCAAATTCGATCTTGGTAGAATCGGGCACAACTTTAACCATTGACGCTTCAGGAACCTTGAATGTGGATCTTTTAAGTAGTGCAGTTACAAATTTTCCTGTTCGAGTTTTTGGAACAATGAATAATTCAGGAACGGTAACAATAGGCGCGGCAACTAGTGCTGGAGACCGAGGGCTAGTCATTGGTCAAGTTTCACCTGTTGAACCCGGTATATTTAATAACCTAACCGGAGCCGTATTGCAAATTGATAATTTTTCATTTATTGGAATTGCATTGTCAAATACAGTCGGAAATAGTTTTGTTAATGACGGTACCGTCGAAATAGGCATCACAGCGGGTTCTAGTCATGGTATATTTGGTGAAAATGGCACATTTGAAAATAATACTGATGGTGTGATTACTATGGATAATCTAACAGGAAATGGGCTTTGGTTATTTCAGAATTTCACTTTTAACAATAATGGAACAATTAATTCAGGATTAGATTCGATGTCAGCGGGTTCATTTGCTATTGATACAAGAGGTACGTTTAATAATCTTTCTGGAGGAATAATAGATATCTTTGGTTTTACCAATCGTGGCATATATAATAATAGTGGTACGGATATGGCTTTTCCTGCTGAATTTAACAACTCAGGAAGTATCTTTTTAAATGGACAAGCTGCAGCGTCTGTAGGTGCTTATGGTATTGTTGTGCAAGGGCAATATGCAACCTTTAATAACTTATCGAGCGGTACCATTGAAATAACAGATGTAACTACTATTGGAGTTGCTGCAGGTTTTGCAGGGGCTAATGATTTTGGTTCTGTATTTAATAATTCAGGAGATATAACAACACAAGGTATCGATGAGATACCAAATCAAGGTATTCGCTGCTGGGAAGGGACTTTTAATCATGATGCAGGAACGATCACGATTGATAATGTCTCAATACCAATTAGTATCTCTGCAGCACCAAGTTTTTTCGATAATTCATCAACCATAATTACACAAAATCTACCATTCGCCACAACAAATATTGTAAGTAGTCCTGAAGGACAATTTGTTCACAACACTGGCGGATTAATCAATGGCTTTGGTCAGATCAATGCAGGCGATTTTACCAATAGTGGTGGCGCTTTCACACCTGGTGAGCCTTACGGTATCATTAGATTTAACGGTAACGCAGATCTGAGTAATGCAACAATCAATATCGATGTTAATGGAAGCTCTGCTGCTGGAACGGATTACGATAAAATTGAAAATAACCCATTTGGTGATGACACCATCACCATAGGAGGAGTTTTAAATCTGAATATAACATTTTCCCCAACAACAGATTTGGAATATATAACCATTATTGAAGCTGGTTCTGAAGTCATCGGTGAATTTTCTACTGTAAATGGACTTCCTCCATTAGAATGGGAACTCCTTTATAATTTTCCATCGAGCGGTGATGTTACCTTAGAATTTGGTGCAATCAACAGTATCCAATCTGGTGCTTTTAGCGACCCTAGTACTTGGGCCGATGGCGTCGTACCTGATTTAAACAGACCTGCTGTTGTTGAGGATGGTCATGTTGTAACGCTCGATACTGGTCAATCTTTTGAAGTGGCTCGCTTACAGATTAGTGAAACTGCTTCAGTCGTTGTCCCAGAATCCTCTTCCTTGGTTGTAAATGCATCGATGGGAACCTCTATAATTAATTCGGGAAATCTCGACTTAGGCGGAACTATAGACATTAATGATTCGTCATCTATAGGAATAGATAATGAGGGTACAATAAGTGTTACAGGAACAGCTACAACCACAGCTGTTGTAGATATTTCGAACTCTGGAACTACGGCGTTCGTTAATAGTGGTACCTTAAATATTAATGACTTTGCAACCGTAAATATAAATGGTGCTATGGTAGGATTAGAAACTAGTGGTTTTATTGATATTAGTTTGGATGGTTTATTGGATATTGACTTTACCACAGAATCAGGAATCATTACTGAATCGGGTTCTGAATTTTATAACAATGGACAAACCTTAATTGGTAGAGATCCTAGTGCAACCAATACTACAGGTCTTTATGGCATTGATCATTTAGGCTATTTTATAACTTCAGCAACCGGATTGTTAGAAATTGAAGGTGCTTCAGACACACAAATACTTATGCCTTCTGTATCAACGACTAGACAAGGCACTTTAGATGGACAATTTGGAAATGAAGGTGAATCCTCAGTATTTGGACAACAGACTAATGCCGTTGAACAAGGTGATAATCCAACTGCGGTAAAAGGGAAATATAAACATGTTCTTAAAAAGCGCCCAACACCAAATCCTGGTAGAAGTAATAGTTCTAATTCTCAGTTTTTTAATCAAATACTTTCACTATTGAGAGGTGATGGTATTGTTGAGTCCGATATTACCTTCTTAAATGGTGGTATCATTTCGCCAGGATTTACAAACGGTGACGAAGGAATACTTGTTTTCGATGGCGATGAGGACTTTTCGAATGTTACGCTTAAAATCGATGTAAATGGAAAAACATTAAAAGGTACTGACTACGATCTAATTGCCTTGATTGGTACAACAACTTTAGGTGGTGAATTAGATGTAGATATTACATACACACCAGAAATTGGTGATATAATTACGTTTATTGAATCAGATGACGTTATCGATATTTTTGATGAGCCAATTTTACCAGCTAATTGGAATATTAGATATAACTATCCTAATCAAGGTGATGTGTCACTGGAGTTTGGAGTGCTGTCCATTGACGACAATGGTTTGGATACGATTAAGATCTATTCAGATTCTAAGTCTGAAAGTATTGTGATCTATGGTAATCTACCGGCGCCAACAGAGGTAGAATTATACGACATTACAGGACGATTAATTCTGAATAAAGGCTTAGAGCTAAGCACTAATTATAATCCAATAAATGTCGCTAAAATTGCTTCTGGCACTTATATTGTGAAGTTGAAATCCGATTCAAATTCAGAAAGAACACAAAAAATAATAATCAATTAATATAATGATAGCCGCATCTAGATAATTCTAGGTGTGGCTTTTTACCACCAAGTAATAAAGCATTTTTGAATCTCATTATGCGTGTTTTTAATCCAGCATAAAGGAGACTGGTTTCTTTCAATGTATTCAAGAATTGCTGATTGCGCTTCTTCAAATTTTAACCACACAACAGAATCAACAGGTTCTTTTAGCCATTCTAGTTTTTCCGGAATATAGAATAGATGCTCCTGAAGCATTTCCAAGTTATCAAATCCCAAATGCCAACCATAAATACATTGAGTATTTAAAGGCTTATTGTCGGTTAATTTTTGATGATACGGTAAATATAATTGCGCTTTAAGATTTACAAACTGCTGAAAATTATCAGGATTTAAAGAATGCTTTTGAAGCACCTCTCGTGTTTCCTTCCGATAGAGTAGTGGCAACTGTTTATCTCTTAACTTTTCGATTTTAAACAACAAACTATCGTTGCGATTCGGACCTATCCACGGTGTAATTGCATCATTATAATTTTGTGTATGGTCGAATAAATAGAATTTGTAAGCAATCTCTAAATGAATAGGTTGGCTATCTTTAAGAAATAAGAAATCTAGCTCACCAATAGTTTGTTTATCACGGTTAATTTTCGTATTTTCTGATATAATTTCAATACCCGTTTGCTTTTTTAATTGGAAGCTGGTATACGCTTCTATCCATTTCCCCAAGCGCAGAGGTTTTGACTTAGGTTCAGTAATAAAGTTAACGTTGGTATTCTGAATATGAAACTGCTTCAAACTGAAGAGTTCATCAGTAGTCCACAGCTTAGGTGTGTTTTGAAATCCTTCAAATAGTGCTTTGTGATCGATAGACTTTTTCAAGTTTTGCTTATTACTTCATTGCGTTTCAAAAATATCGAAAACCTAACTATTATCATGTTTTTTATTTCAAACTAAAAGTACCTTTAAGGATACAATTTCAAGGAGGTATAATTTCCAAAATTTAAATGTTTATGAAAGTATTCGATAATAAACACATCAAAAATGTGGCCTTTGTTGGTGCTCATCGCTCTGGCAAAACCACATTATCTGAAACCATGCTTTTTGAAGCTGGTTTAATAAATAGAAGAGGTACTGTAGAGCAACAAAATACAGTATCGGATTATCACGAATTTGAGCACCGTAGAGGTGCTTCTGTTTTTGCCACCCCTTTACACACCGAATGGCGAAACTACAAGATCAATATAATTGACACACCTGGTTTAGACGATTTCATTGGCGAAATTATGTCATCGATAAGAGTAGCCGATACTATTGTTACCGTCATCAACGCTAAACATGGTGCAGACATTGGTACTGAAATTATCTGGAATTATGTAGATAAATATCACAAGCCAACACTTTTTGTCATCAATAAAATTGATAGTGAAAAAGCAAACTACGAGATGAGTGTGAACAGTTTGAAAGAACTCGTTGGAAATAACGCCGTCTTAGTTCAGTATCCTATTAAACTCGATGGTGCACAATGTATTATTGATGTATTAAAAATGAAGTGCTATAAGTTTGGTCCAGAAGGCGGTAAACCTGAAAAGTTACCTATTCCTGAAGACCAATTAGATTATGCGGAACAACTTCATAATGAGCTGGTAGAAAAGGCCGCAGAGAATGATGAAGAACTTATGGAGCTTTATTTTGATAAAGGCACTTTAAATGAAGCTGAATTACGTCAGGGTATTAAATTAGGAATGCTAAATCACGATTTCTTTCCTGTATTTTGCGTATCAGCCTTAAATGATATGGGTACAGGTCGTTTGATGGGCTTTATTGATAACGTCGCGCCTGCAGCGGCAGACCTAAAGCCAGAACAAACTTTAGAAGGTGATCTCATTAAACCTGAGGTTGACGCTGACACCTCACTTTTTGTTTTTAAAACCATCTATCAACCTAGTCTAGGACAGGTTACATTTTTTAAGGTGAAATCTGGTGAGGTAAAGGTTAATGACAAACTATTCAACACACGAACTGGTGAATCTGAAACCTTAAACCAACTCTACATAATGGATGGTAAGGAAAAGCATTCAGTTCAGAAATTAACCACAGGTGATATTGGCGCCACCACTAAGTTAAAATACACTGAAACCAACGATACATTGGCTTCAACCCCTGAAGGCGGGACGATTAAACCAATTAAATTCCCGCAACCGCGACTTGTAAAAGCTGTCTTTGCCGAAACACCAAGTGAAGAAGAAAAGCTTAGTGAAGCACTAAAACGTATCCACAGTCAGGATTTAACGGTAGATCTAAGTTATAATAACGAAACGCATCAGACCTTAGTAGGAACACAGGGCGAATTACACCTTTCAACTTTGATTTGGCTCTTAGAAAACATTTATGATGTAAAAGCAAGATTTGAATCACCATTAATTTCCTATCGGGAAACCATTCAACGAAGTGCCACAGCAAATTACAGACATAAGAAGCAGAGTGGAGGTGCAGGGCAATTTGGTCAGGTGCATTTAAAAATAGAACCTTATTATGAAGGTATGCCTGAGCCCGAAGGATTTTCGATAAGAGGTAAGGAAGAAGTTAATTTGCCATGGGATGGTAAATTAATATTCTACAATTGCATTGTTGGTGGTGTAATCGATCAACGTTATTTACCATCAATAATGAAAGGTGTTCTCGAAGTTATGGAATCTGGCCCATTAACCAAGTCTTACATCAGAGATGTTAGAGTTATGGTTTATGACGGTAAGATGCACTCTGTCGACTCTAATGATATTTCGTTTAAGATCGCAGGTTCTCATGCATTTAAGGAAGCATTCTTAAATGCTAATCCGAAGTTACTTGAACCAATAGAGCAAATGGAACTTCGAGCGCCAGAGCTTATGGTAGGAAATGTTATGACCGAACTTCAAAGTCGACGCGCTGTTATTCAAGGAATTGAAACAGAGGCTCATTATCAAATATTGAAGTGTACCATTCCAACGTCTGAATTATCAGATTTTTCGACGCAACTTCGATCACTCACTCAAGGTAGAGCGACTTATACCACCAAGTTTAGTGGTTACAATGCTGTACCTGGACATATTCAGAAAGAATTAGTAAAAAAACAAGAATTAATAACCACATAAAACGACCGAGATATGCAAACTAAATTAATGTATTTAAGCGATTTAAGGTTCAATATAGATACATGGAAACGTGAATTAAGATTTCATTTCAATGAAATGGACACCTTTGAAGAGAAGTTAGAGGAAATTGTTAAACGTGAACAAGATCCTATGAACTTGATAAAACTTGAAGTTTTTCAAAACAGAATAATGATTGAAAAAGACGCGATCTCCAAATTATTGCACCGTTGTAGAAATAAGATTGCTAATATTAATAATGTAGATTTTAATGAAAATATAGATGGACGCCTTCAAAATGAACAGCGCACATTAAAAGAAGATATGCGAACGTATATAAAATTGCACTACGATCTTAAAGAAGAAATGATGGATTACTTTTTAGAAGTACTCTAGCTTTTGCTTTAACTAACTCAATTAAAAAAAGCCACGATATTAATCGTGGCTTTTTAATTTTATAGGATTGCATCACCTAATGATCAGTTTTTCGATCCGTTTTTGGTTAGCTGTATTATTTAGTTCGATAATATAAACCCCAGAAACAATTGTAGATGCATCAATTACTTGTCTTAAGGAATTAACATCTAGAGCATTATTTAGAATTACTTTTCCATTGATATCATACAATGTGAAATTGGTATCGAATGGAAGCTGCCCGTTTATAATGATTGTTTTATCCTTTTGGTTAGCAAATATTTCTAATTGATCGATTGGCGATTCAGAAACACTTAGTGCATTTCCTTCAAACCTTAAATAGAATCGTCCTTGCCCAGAAATATCACTTTGTGCCGTAAATACATAATTAGTATCGTTTAATAATGTGAATGTATTATTCTGAGTATCTTCTAAGTAAACATTAATATCTGAAGGTAAATCAGTCTCTGCAATACTAAAGGTAATGGCCTGTCCCTGATCTGCATTTACTCCAAGAGGAATGATAACATTATCTATTGCCGTTTCTGACATGGCTTGAATCGTAAATGGTAAACCACCAGTTATATCTTCAACTAAAATAGAATACAATGAAAAATCTGGTGCTGCTCCATTAAATATAGCGGCGTCGTATCCTGGATCTAAGCCAAGAGTAGCATTTTCATTAAAATAAAAGTCTGTACTGTATGCCGAAGACTCTGCTTCGATTCTCAATTTTAAGAACCCATGATGTGGCGATGAACTCGAGTTTCTTCCTAATATGAAATCATCATCAGTGCCCGTCACTCTCATATTTGGATTGAAGGTTACTGTTCCACCTCCAGATTTACTCTTCACGAAGAAACCTTGTCCGGGAGCGACTATTCTACCTGTTGTAGCATTATTTAAAACTGTCCATCCATCAGAAGCGTTGCCGTCATAACCATAAATTGCTTGGTACGAATTAAGATCGAGCTCTGCACTGTTTTGACTGAAGAACATATCGAAATCTAAATAGGCAGTATATGGATTACCAATTAAATTCCAACCTTCAAACGACGTTCCAGCCGTTGTAAGCGAAGTATTTACAACACCAGACTCAATTTCACCAGTAAAAGTAAAAGTGGTTCCGTGTGTTCCATCTTCTGAACTATCTCTTGCTGCTCTGAAACCGACTCCAGAGGTTAAAGGTGAAGCACCATTAACGGTAATATCATAGATCTCATAACTACTTGTCGATTCGTTAAACGGACCAAACAACTTTTGATTTGTATTACCCGGATTCTCAAATATATTAGGATTATCTGTGGCAAAATTACCGAAGGTTTGATTTTTCAACGGTGTTGAAATCAGGTCATTACCAGTAGATCCATTAAAGGCATTGACATGTCTCTTATATTTTATGGTACCGGTCGTAGTGCCAGTAACAATTAAACTAGAATATTTATCTGAAACTGAATTTAAAGTGACATCGCCAATTATAGTGAGGTTTCCATTAACGGTTAAACTTCCACCTTCCATAATTTCAATACTTCCTGAAGCAGGAACCGTATGATCACCATTCATTACCATATTCTCATCTTCACCAATGATAATATCATCACACTCTGCTGGTGCAGTGAATACGGTTGCATTACTTAAGTATAATGACTTAAAGCCATCGGTGAATTCTGCTGTAACTTCAACATCGAGTCCGTCTGAATCCAATCCTGTAAGTGTAATTGTTTGCGGACTAGTTGTAATAGGGAAGGTCTGACCATTTACAACCAAATCACCAGTTTCTGGTGGATTCGAATAGGTAACAACTAATTCTTGAGTATAAGTATTATCGGCAGAATCACAAGCAGTTTGTGCACCTGCAACCACACTATCTATAGTAGTTTGAGCATCAAACGGTAGGAATTGAAACATGGTTGCTTTTGGTTCAGTAGCCGTGTCATCTCCACCATAACGCGTTGTTCCGCCGCGACCTCTAACATGAATACTTACCAAGTCGTTTACACCATCACTGTATAATTGAACGCGAACAGCATCTGCAAGCTTCGGAGCTTCATTAGAACCATCCCATTCATAAATACCATTATCTATCCATCCACCTGTTCCTTCTTCAATTGTGATCCAACTACCATTATTTAAATAGCTTACGCGCCACATTGTATTTGGCTGCGGCTGATTTGGAAAACATCCACCGATGGTAATGTAATTTACAAATTGAGGGTTTGGCCAATCTACACGCCAGTAAAATCCATTATCAGCATCAACAGTTCCAAGATTTTGTTGGAATGCCACACCATATTCGGCAAAATTTGAACTTTCTTTGTAATCACCTACAGAAGGATCATAGAGAATGTCGATAAGATCACCACGGCCTGTACCTTGCGCGACAGAACTACTCAACTGAGCATTCGGCAAGAGAGCCAAATTGATAAATGGGTTAGGACCATTATCTTCGTTTATTGTTTCAGCATCTAATTGATTAATCCATTGTTCTATTAAGTCTACAGCTGGTTGATCGAGAATAGACTTTGCAAGTGGAGGCATCATTATTGCCGGATCCACACTATTCATTCTATGGAATAAAATAGACTTTGACGCATCACCAGCAAATAGAATTTCTTCATTCGGATCAATGCCAAGTGGACTTAAAATTCCGGCAGTTAATAATTCGGTTGCTTCTAGATTGTTATAATATCTAAGATCAAATTCTGCTCTGTTATCCGTATCATGTCTATGACAATAAGCACAGTTTAGATCGAGATATGATCTCGCCTTTTCATTCAGAGTAGCATTGGTGTCATCTAGTCTTTTATTTGTAATTATATCTGGTGTATCTGCGTCAGTAATGGTTTCATTTAGTATTCCTAAATGACTCATAGTCACTAACTGATTTGCGGTTAACCCAGTTTCGGCATAAGTATAATCTGTATTCAGATATCTTGTTTTAAGTCCTAAGGCGCCTTTGTTGGCTGTATTATGACATTCAATACATTGCGAATTTGAAGGATACAACCAGGTTTGGGTTCTTGTACCTCCACCAACAGTAGCAATATCAACATCTTCCTCTAAACTTGAAGCCTGGAGTATAGCATCTGTTTCGGTCTCGTTCCAATTATAGGTCAGATAGTACATATCACCATTTTGGTCTACAACAGACAATCTTGTTTCAATTTTCTTGGTGATATTAGGGTCATTGTCATCAACTTTAAGATCAAAGTGTTTAACAATTACAGTTCCCGGAGGAAAATCCCAGTCGTCATATTCTGAATAATCAATTTGCTCGCTAGTGCCGGAGTGAACACCATCATTATTTGGTACAGCGATCCAACGTCTTTTCAAAGCCCCATCTGACCAGAATGACTCGTAAAGTTCATAGGGTACAAAACCATCAACTACATCGAGTGTATTCATATCTGTAAAAACACCGGTCTGTGAAAGCATCTGAGGAGGCGCCGTAAAATTCGGGTCATTGTCAATGAGCTTATAAATATTTGTACTAAACCCTAAACGAAGTAGAAATAATTCACCTTCGTCATCTTCACCAAATGAAATGATATCTTGTGGTAAAAAGGTGGCGATTTCGTTGTATTCACCAGTTGCGACATCTACAGAAAAGATTTCATCACCACTACCATAATCAGAACAGATATATCTACCATAAAGTTCTGGAATAGCAGTACCTCGGTATACAAATCCACCAGTAATAGAATTGGCATCAGTAGGGCTAAAGGCTACTAACGGACCAGTATGGTCCATCTCATTGAAGAGATCTGAATAACAACCTGGACCAGCAATATTGCCTTCAAACAGTGGCCAACCAAAATTTGCACCAGCATTTACGACATTAATTTCTTCGTGAGTGTTAAGTCCAACATCACCAATATAAAATTCACCTGTAAAACTATCCTTGGTCATTCTAAATGGATTCCGAAGACCTATTGCATAGTATTCCTCAAAGAAATCACCAACTTGATAAACATCATTTGGATTTTGGGTCGTTAAATCGGGTTGCCCATATAAGTTTGTCGTAGAACCAGGTGTAGAATCACAAAATGGATTATCGTTCGGAATCCAATATTCAACACCAGTTATTTCATCAGAATGACCAGCATCTGTAGGTTTTACTCTCACAGGAGGGTGACTCTTGGTTGGATCTTTATCGACATCTATTCTTAACAAACCACCAGAAAGATTATCTGCAATATCCTGAGAACGCTGCCATGATGCCTGATCACCAGTTGTTAGATATAAGAAACCGTCGTCACCGAATTCTAAACCTCCACCATAATGTGTAGTTCCATACATTCTATTCTTCATGATCGTTGTTCTTGAATTAGCAACAAATCCCATGGTTGCCGGATCAACTTCAAAACGTTCAAGAATTAAGAAATTACCCTGATATTCACTTTCCCCATAAGTACAACCTTGATTGGTATATTGCCCAAATCCAGGCGAGTCTTGTCCTAATGAATTTTTAGTGGCGTAATAGACATATATATAATTCTTTGGATTGGTGGAAGCATCAAAATCTGGATGAACCGCCATGCCTAAAAATCCACCATCAGAAACGAGTCCAACTTCACCAGAGAGATCAAGTAATGTATTTTTAACGGTAGTGGCTTCATCATCGTCAAACCAATAAATAACACCGTTAAGCTGACCAATAATCACCTTATCTCTCGAGTCGATATGCTTGTAAGTAATTGGATAGAAAAAGGTGAGGTTAGGAAAGGCCACTCTGTAGGTAGCATCAATATCTAAATCTGCACCAACAGGTAACATATTATTTGCATAAGGACCGATCACTTTTGGAGACGGCAGACCAGAACCTGAAAAATAATGAGAATAGCTAAATAGTAAAACAGATGAAATTGCAACTAGAGCAATTCGTATTCGAAACGATTTGGGTATAAAATATCTTATTATACTTCCAATAGGTTTTTTGGAAATAATACCTTTCATGTTAAATTGATTAATAGCGAGTAAATAAATTAATAGCGATACTAATGTATAATAACTCTGTAATAATTAATCAATTAATCGATGATAACATATTAAATCCGTTAAAGTTAGCTAGGATGAAAATTGTGTGTTACTTATAGAATAAAAGCTTAGACAAAACACTTAAATTAATAAGAAAAGAACTACTGTATTTGTTAATTATTTTAATTGCAATTCTAGAATACGCTAATTCTTATCACAATGATTTGCAGTAAGTTGTATCGTTTGAAGTTGATTCCAAATAGTGCTTTGATAATCTAAGGTTGAAATACGAAACAGCAACATGTATTTATTCTGATCTATACAGTAAAAGGACTCAACCTTAGCATACAAAGTGATGATTTTCTTAGTAAAAAAGGCATCATACACCTTCATAATACCTTTGAAATTTAGCGCATCTGAACTATCCTCATCTATCTCAAATTTGATCTCAGAATCTGGCACTGTAACTGACTGGTCTTTATTTACAGCAGTCATTAAACCATCGTAATACAAGGCCATATATTCATTCAACATTGAAGCATTTGGAGGCTCTTCTAAATTAATATTCCAGACAAATGCATAGGTAAAAAATGAATCACCCTTAGGATCATTCCAACCCTTAGCAAAGCGAATATCTTCGTAGCCTTCGTAATCGATCTCAGGCGCAAAACCCAAAGGAAACATAATGAGTTCTTTAGACCACGTACTATCAGCAACAAGTATTTCTTTATCCTTATGATCTTGCGCAAACGCTGAAAACGAATAGAGTAGTGCTAATAGTACGAAGAACTGTTTCATTTTTTTAAAGACTTAAAGTGACCTCAAATCCTATTCCGTCTGCAATGGCACCATCTCTGATCTTGCTGTTATAGTCAATACCCCAACGCTGTCTGTCGATCTTAAATTTTGTAGTCATTTGTTGTTTATCATAATCAACTTTCGCCTGAAAGTTTATGGGTAAGGTAATACCTTTTATAGTAAGATCTGCACTGATCTTCATATTTGTTTGGTCATGATATTTAACGTTTGTGATCACCAATTTGGCCGTTGGGAAATTTTCAACTTCAAAAAAGTCTTCATGTTTAAGGTGATCAACTAAGCTCGCATTTCCTTCTTCATCCTCAATATCTAGGCAAACAATAGAATTCATATCGATAATAAATTCACCGCCTGAAATAACATCACCAGTTTTAATGAAATGACCTTCAGAGAAACTAATTGTACCGTTATGACCTCCAAAGTAAAATGAATATTCCCCAGTCCATTTGAGCTCACTCTTCGAAGTATTGATCTCTAATTTTTCCTGGCCATAAACAAAAGCTGAAGAAAGGATAATAAATGTTAAGCATTGAAATAATTTTCTCATGATATAGATTTTTGATTTATTGATGGAGTAAAACTAGAGGCCACACGCTTAGCGAATGTCAAAAAAGTGTAAAAGAAGTGTCAAAGCCTTGCAAAATTTATAGGAAAAATTGGTTATTTGTAAGTACTATGAAATTCCGCCTAATCATTAAATTCATAATTGTTGCTTTAATTGTCTGTTTATCGTCGTGTATGGCTGATAAAGATGATTTTTCTAAACAAGTAAAAATTGCTTTACGCGATGCAGGGAATAAGTTATTGTTAAGTGAAAATGATTCTACTTCTTTAATCTTACCTGTAAAGAAATTACAGGCTAATAAATACCAATTAGCTTTTAATGCGCCACTTACTTTTGAACCTAATATACTCGTAAGCCAAATAGAAAGTAGCTTTAAAGCTTCTAATTTACCTGAACACTATATTGTAGAAGTCATTCAGTGTGAAGACCAAGAGGTGGCTTACAGTTATCAAATGACGGCTGTGCTAGAAAGCACAATTATTCCTTGTACAAGTCGCTTCTTACCAAAGGCCTGTTATTATATTGAAGTTGATTTTTTCAAAAGGGCAGTACCCAATTCTAAATATAATTTTGTTCTAGGTGCAATTATTGCCTCATTCGTGGCCTTGGTATTGTTCTTATGGTACAAGAGAATCTATTTAAAACGGCATGAACAAGAAGTTATCAATTATGAATCTATTGGTAGTTTTAAGTTTTATCCTGAGCAAAATAAACTGATTAAAGAAGCTGAGGAAATTGCGCTGTCGAAAAAGGAATGTGAGTTATTGGCGCTATTTATTGAACGTCCTAATGAAGTTATTAAGCGCGACGAGCTCACCAAAAAAGTATGGGAAGACAACGGCGTATTTGTAGGTCGAAGTCTAGATACTTATATATCCAAATTACGTAAAAAACTTAAATCAGACACCTCCATTAAACTGACCAATGTTCATGGTGTAGGGTATAAGCTCGAAATTCTATAACCTATAATAACTCTGACTCGTACCTTTAGTACACGGACAGTTACTAGCACTTTGCAGTAAATTCAATCCGATAGTAATGACGTGTGTCCCAGAATTAAATCCTGAAAGATCATTAAACGTCATTTGGTAAGAATAGGCAAAATAAAGCTTGTTATGTAAAATTCCGGCCATTGGTCCAAGATTCAAAGGATCTAAAAATTGATCATTAAGGAATCGATATGAAGCTCCAATCCAGTAATAATCGCCATTTCGATTGAATTTACGGTATTTAAAATTCAAATCAGTTGCAGAACGATTATCACTATCAAAAAACTGAAAGAAAACAGAAGGTTCAAATTCTACATTTTTATTGCTTTTCGGTGTGATGACATATCCCGTGTAAAGTTGATAATTCAAAAGTAGGCGAGGCTCAATCCCACCTGTAAAATCATCAATATCTTTAGATACTAAGTTGTTGGCATTAAAACTCAAATAGAAATTATTCCAACGGTAAAGCAAACCAGCATCAAAATTATTATTGTTTATCGCTCTGTCGCCATTAATCGCTGGATCGAGGATCGGGATTTCATAAGTGGTATTAAAATTTTCGATATCAATTCTGAAATTGTTAATATTATAAGAAATACCAAATGAAAGGTATTGCTTCGATTTCCAATCTAGGATTAAATGATGGGCAAATGATAGCTTAAGACCTTTCTGTCTTGTATTACCATTCTTATCATTATAGGCTGAAAATCCAATCCCTGATCGGTTTGAAATCCTGAAGTCTGCATAAAGCGATTGATTGTCTGGGGCGTTTTTAATACCAACCCATTGTGTTAAACCATTGGCTCTAATTTTTAAATTATCACCAATACCTGCATAAGTAGGCGAGATCACAAAATCGTTATCTGCCAAATATTGGGTCCATACAGGTAAGTTTAACTCTTGACTAAAGCCTTGAGCTGAAATCAGAAATATAATATATAGTAAAATTCTTTTCATCTTAGTAGGTTTAATTCAATAGATTCTCTTATCTGTATAGGGTAAAATGTCCAACAAACTCTCTATTCACATTTGGGTCATTCGTTTGAACAACAAACCAATAATCGCCTGTTGGTAATTCGTGACCGTTATAACGTCCATCCCAAACTTCACCCACACGATAAGTAGCTACTTTACGACCATAACGATCGAAGATATCGAAGGTTAAATTTGGATAATTCTCAGTACATCCTGGCGCCCAGGTGTCATACTCACCATCACCATTAGGCGTAAACCAATTTGGAATACAGATGTCTACAAATTCAAGTTCTATTTGGGCTTCAGCATAACATCCATTGCTATCTGTCACAACAATGGTATAAATACCAGTTTCAGAAATTATAAAGCTATTTTCGCTACCATAATCTTCACCATTCATAGTGAAGGTATAATCACCCGTACCACCTGTAGCATTTGCAATGATTTCATTAAGCTCGCCTTCAGACAATGCTAAGGCAACCGGTTCTGTAGGGTCAATATCGAAAAACTCCGTATTCACAATACAGCCATTGGTATGTCTAACACTGATATAGTGATCCATGCCAACAGGAACATTAGCAAATACATTACTTAATTGATAAGGTCCACCATTTAATGAATAATCAAGGTCTGCTAAGTCAACAGTTGTGTCGTCTACAGTAACCGTCACCATATTACTTTGAACATTATCATCACAAGTAGCTTCGATGAGTAACTCAGGATTAATGCTTACTGATTCTGGGAAAGTAATATTCCATTCAGATTCGCAACCTTCAGCATCTCTGATATATACTATATGGTCACCACCTTCAAGATCAGTAAAGTCGAATACAGTTTGAGTCGGTCCGCCCGTAGTATATGGTCCGTCGTAATTATCAAGACTCACACTGTAAGGCATATTTCCACCATCAATATCAATACTGAATTCACCATTCGCATCGCCTTCACAAAGTTCAGGGAAGAAAGAATCGCCAATAATGGTGATGATCACTGGTTCTGGATCGAGAATTGTGAAATTAAACGTTAAGTAACATCCTAATTCATCTTGAACGATGAGATCGTAATCACCAGCAGCTAAATTTTCAAAAATGTTGGTTGTAAAGAATTGATTCAACTGTGGAGAAATCGCATATTGAATAACACCAGTTCCACCAGTTGCAGTTATTTCAACTGAACCATTATTGTTGCCAGCACAGGTTACATTATTTACAGCAATAGTTGCATCTAACTGTGTTGAAGGTTCAGTGATAGAAATCGGTGCAGAAACGGCGCTACAATCACCACTTTCAACAAGTACAATGTAATCACCAGCAACTAATTCAGTAAAATAACCAGGCGTATTTTGTGTCGCAGCAATTGGGTTTCCTTGACCATCCTGAAGCGTATAACTATAATCTCCTAATCCACCTTGGGCATCGGCTAAGATTGATCCGGTATTATCGCCTGCACAATTAATAGACGGATTAGAAGATTCTAGGTTCACAACTAACTCTGGTAGAGGATCAACTGTTATTTCATTTGATATGTTTGAAATACAACCATTAGCATCTCTAACGTAGTAAGCGTATTCACCTTCAGGAACAGAGAAGGTTGTAGAAGAAGCAAAACTTCCTAAAATGGTTGTAAAATCATTTGTATTACTATATTCATAAGGACCTGTTCCGCCTGAAGCTGATAGCGTCAATGTAGATTCGATAAAACAGGTTTGTGTTGAAGCTCTTACTAAGTCAACATCTAATTCTGTTGGGTTGGCAATGACAATATCTAAAGACGTCATTTCACAATCAAATCCATCAGTTATTGTGATATTGTACGTACCAGCACCTAGATCATTAAATACATTCGACGTTTGCGGTCCTGAAGAACTCACTTGCGGAGAAATCATATTCAGGGTATAGGTGTAATTACTACCCTGACCACCAGAAACCATATCTACCGTTATGCTCGCATCCTGATCACCAAAACAAGCTAATGTAGTTGTACTTGGAGTAAAAGTTGCAGTAATTGGAGCCGGTTCAGTAAGTGTGATTACTTCAGAAGTTAAACATCCTTCAGCATCTCTAACGGTCACGGTGTAGGTTCCAGCTGATAATCCAGAGAATACATTGTTACTTGAGTAAGCAACAGTTGCATCACCAGACAATTCAAATTCGTAATCGCCCCAACCACCATCTGCGATGGCCGTAATTGTACCTTCATTATTATTACAAGTAACGTTTGATGTTTCTTGTAAAGCAAGAGTTAAGGCTTCTAGTGGCGAACTAATGACAATTATTCCTGTGTTTGAACAATAAGGATAATCTGTTTGAGTGATTTCTACAGTGAAAGTTCCAGCTTGCATACCAGTAACCGTCAATGGATTTGTAGACATATTGGCATTCACTACACCGGTCACCGATGCACCTAGGTCATCAAAAACTTCATAAGTATAATTGCCAGTAAAGTTCGATACGTTGATATCGAATGAACCAGTATTATCTCCAAAACATGTTGTAATTGAAGACGTTAGGTCGAATAATGGAACTATTGCTTCAGGTACCGTAATGGTAACTTCACTTGTACATGATAACACTGTATCTGTAATTATAACGGTATATATTCCTGAAGGAACACCAGTAAATATATTTCCTGCTAAACTAATTGAAGCCGGGTTAGGAGCTATACTATAGGCATAAGAACCTGATCCACCCGATCCTGTTACAGTGATCTCACCATCATCATTATTACATGAAGGTAAAGCTGTAACCTCAGGTGTAATGTCTATTGGCCCATCAATGTCTATTGAAATTGTATTTCCACAACCATTAGCATCTTGAATTTCGATGGTATGTGTACCTGCAAATAAGTTTGAAATAGTAAATGGAGTAGTCTGCGTTTGAAATGCACCACCATTAATACTAAAGCTGTAAGGTGCTGTTCCTGGTGTGTCAAGATTTACGTTGATCTCATAATTGCCATCTGTAATCTCACACGCATTGCTTAAAGTTGCAGAAATCACTGGAGAATCATCCTGATCTACAATGGTAACAGGACTAGAAACAATACATCCGAAAGCATCTAAAACATGTATATAATAGCTACCAGCATCAACATTAAATGTACTTGCTGAATCCCATCCAGTATCTGTAGCTAAAGGTGCCGCAGGAGTTGTTGTTATTTGATATTGGTATGGAGCAGTTCCATTTTGACCAATTGCACTGATCACACCAGAATTTGGATTACAATTTGCATTCTGATCAACAGAAACTGTAAGATCTAAAGGTACTGGCGATTCTAATATTTCAAATATTTGTGACGCTGTATTACAGCCATTAAATGAGCCTGTTCCGTTTTCGGTAAATACCAGATAATATTGACCAGGAGATAGGTTTCCTGCTGTGGTCACCGTTTCAGGAACTCCAAAGGTCACAGGAACATTAAATGGTCCATCCACTAGTTGATTATCAAAAGCCGAGTAGATTGAATAATCAACAGATGTTGTAGTCACATCAAAATCATCTATAGTAAAGGTCACACTTCCATCAGCAGTACTTGTACAAGTAACATTATTAGGTTGAACTGTTGATGTCAATGTAGAAGCAGGATCGATCGCAAAATCTGCAGATTTCACGAAGTAACAGTCCGTTACCAAATCATGAACCACGAAAGTATAAACAACCCCTGGAATCAAATTTGTAAACGTTCTTACATTTCCGCCAGGTGTATCTGGTGGAAAGAATGTTGAAGTGTATGGAATCGTATTGAATTCTAAAATACCAAACTCATAACTACCACTACCAACTGCAGATACTGCAGTAACTTCTGCTACGCCTCCAGTTGTACAATCTGGAACAGCGATATTCACATCAATTATAAGATCAGATGGAGGAGATGCCATCACTATTTGCTGAGACATGCTACACCCATTGGCATCTACAACATTAACCGTATAAACTCCAAAATTGATAATGTTAAAGGTGTGGTCTTCATTTGAAGCCGCCACATATGGGTTACCTGGAATTACATCTCCAAAATTATTCGAAATATAATACGTAAATGGTGCTGTTCCACCGACTATATTTTCAACTGTAATTGAACCCAATGACGATCCACCTGGATTACTACAGGTAATATCAACCTTACTAAGGTCAAAATTTATGGCATCTGGTTCAGAAATAATTATAGTATCTGTAGTAGCACACGAATTAGCATCCGTAATGGTAATTGTATATGTTCCGGCAGGTAAACTTGTGGTTTGCGTACCGTAATCAGTTCCAGTTATATCATTATTTACATTAATTGTAAACGGTGGATTACCAACTGACGTGTCAATAGTAATATCGATTGCACCATTTGCATCACCATTACAAAGTATAGGTTGACTTTCAATTATAGCGCTGAATGCAGGTGGTGAAATTGGATTTACTGTAACTATTGAAGATTCAGCAGTACAACCATTAGCATCTGTGATAAGGAATTGATAGGTACCAGCAATTGCTGTGTTGTATGTAAATGTTGCTCCTGTTGAGCCAACACTCGCATAGGCCGCACCATTATATGAAACTTCATAACTATATGGCGCTGTACCTGTAATGGTTCCTGTGATTTCAGCATCTGGAGTCGCAGTACAGTCTAATCCTTCTGTTAATACAACATCAATGGTTGGTGTTGGAATTGGATCGATTGTATAAGATTCAGTATAAGTACAATCGTTTTCATCTCTCACTTGGAATGTATAAGTATCTGGCGCTAATCCAGTAAATACATTTGAAGCTTGGTAAGGTGTAACCGCAGTTGCTGGTGCTATGATCTGATATTCTAATACACCGCTTCCACCAACTACGTTTGTAATAGTAACATCGCTTGTTAAAGCCGGACAAACAACTGGTGTATTTGCAAAGTCCATGTCAGTTGGAGGATCTAACGGATCGATGGTGATGTCATTAGTAACCGCAGTACAAATATTTGTGTCTCTAATGGTGATGCTGTAAGTTCCTTGTGTTAAACCAGTAAAAACATTACTCGCTTGGAAATTAACACCATCAATACTGTATTCGTAAGGTGGATTTCCTCCTGAAACACCAGTTACTGTAATACTTCCAGTACCATTACATGTAAAGTCTGAAGTCAATTCTGCAGTACCTGAAATAGCCGTATTTTCAATTATTGTTACTGTTTGAGGTGTGGTAATACATACCGACGCACCTGAAGAATATTCTAATACCACATCGTAGTCGCCAGCAACTAAACCTGTAAAAATATTGGAGTTACTAAAGTTTACTCCTCCATCTATACTATATGAAATTGAATTGCCATTAGGATTAGTAACATCAATGGTTATAGTTCCGGTATCACCAGTGCCACCACAAAGAATATCAGTGGTAGTAATATTAAATTCTGGAGTCGGAATCTGATCTACAGTAATGGTGGTATTCGCCGAACAGTTGTTGGCATCAACAACCAATATATCAAAAGTTCCTGGTGCAGTTACTGTAATTGTTGGCACAGTTTGGAAATCTGTTGAACCATTAATAAAATAGAAATAGGGTGGAGTACCACCTTCAGGATAAATAGTGATCTCTCCTTCAGTACAAGTTAAAGGTGTTGTTAATGCCGCAGTAACGGTCAATAAAGGCGGCTCTGTAATTGTAACATCTTCAGAATAAAAACAACCGTTTTCTGTTTCAACCGTTGCTGTATAAGTCCCAGGATTCAAATTATCGAATAAATAGGTGTTCTCCATAATCGGACCAACTGTATTAACCAAAGTACCGCCTTCACTAAGTGTGAAAGTATACTGAGGATCTACGTCGTTTGCCGCAAGTTGTATGCTACCTAATTCACCATAACATAGTGGCTGTGATATTGTTGAAGTCACCGTAAAATTACGATCTCTAATCAATACATCAGGTACAGAGAAAATACATGGATTCGTAGGAACACCAATTTGTCTTACATAAACAGAGTAGGTGCCAGGTGTTGTAATTGTAAATACATTACTTGTTTGGAAATTAACACCATCAATACTGTATTCGTAGCCAGAAGGCACATCATTAACCGTTATACTACCATTTGTAGCACAAATAATATCAGTTGAAACGACTGTTGGCACTAACAGATTCTGATAAACATTAAAGTAGAATTGATTAAAACAACCACCAGGATAGTTAATTGTTAATCTGAATTGCCCAGCAGTATCAGCTAGGAAGTCAGAACCGGTAGCTACTTCGTTCCAAGTACAAGCAGGATCTTCATTGGCACAATCAGGGTCACTAACTGCAGCACAACTAGATTCATCTAATTGTTCCCAGATAATTGAAATTGAATCTGAAATATTAGTCTGAATAAATCTCGAATCGTTTGCACCACACAAGAAAATATTTGGAAGAAGTTTACCGTCATTCGGACAAGTAACCACTTCATCAGCATAAGGTATAACTGGGTTTTGAATGTCACCACCAAATAATTCAACTTCAAATACTTGTTCAATAGACTGACAAGGCGCTATGGCATTATTGAATGAATAATAAGTACCTGTTGCATCTACAGTAATAGTCTGTGTATTTCCAATAACAGGAGTACCTGACGGACTTGTAGACCAAGTGTATGAATCGTAACCATTGGCAGCTGTAAGTTCAACCGTATCACCACAGAGAACAATTTCTTCTATAAATTCACAATCGAGATCTGCTAAAAAATTAGTGGCCTGTGGACTTAATAAACAACCCGTATTGCTATTTAAACTAGGATCATCTGTAATCTGGAACGTAGGGTTGAAAAACCCATTATACGTAGCAAAAGCCTGATTATTAATAATGTTTGAACAAGCATCAGCAAGTTCACCACAAGTATCCACGACCTGAACTTCTATTCTTATTTCGTATCGCGGATCGTCTTCTTCAACTAAAGAATTATCTATGTCGAATATCAATTCGCGTGTTATCGGATCGTAACTTGCAACAGTCACACCTGGAGGTAAAATAAGATCCGTTGGATGGTTATAAATTATGTTGATTGGTAAAACATCACGAATCTGAAAGTTTGTGGCATTATCATTTCCGATGTTTTGAAAACCAATCACATAATTTAATGGAGCGCCAAGACCTACTAGCTGTCCTCCAATGTCGTTTCCAGCATCGTCTTCAACAATTTTTGTAAGAACAATGTCTGGTTCAATGATTTCAACCGCGAAAGCAAAGAAATAGGGAAAATAAGTGTCACCACTAGTTTCTAGTCGAATTACACCATTTGTTGCGTCATTTGCTATAACTGAATTCCCAGGATTCGGAATAGCGATAGTACCTGTATCAAAACCGAGTGTGTTTGTACTATTTGGTACGCGATTGTTAACTGGCGTGGCATCAAGTCGTGTTACTGAACTATTAAAAAAGTTGGCTACAGGTCGATCTGTAGTGGATAAGCTTACACCGTTTAATCTAAGTCGATCACCTAAAATTGGACTATCACCTTCAAGCGTAGCAAAGGCAAAATTTGCTCTTACTGGTGCAGGCGCAGGTACTGTTCTAAAGCCATCAACAGGAATATCTAAGTTAGGGTTTCCACCAGGAACACTAATCGCGCTAAAACCATCAAAGCTTGTAATTGATTTGCCAGGTAGAGTAGGGTCTTCATAAACTATGAATAGAGACCAACCCGCAGATTGTCCTGTACCGTTATATGGTGTAAAATTAGCCGTTTCACCTAATCCTGAAGAAACGTTGGCAACAGTATATGTTCCGAGGTCATTACCTTGCCCATATGAAGTTACAATGTCGGTTACATCAGCAAAACAAGCATAAGAAAAACTATCACCTCCATCGATTGTAGATCCGTTAGCATCAAAAATAACAGTACCGGTAACATCATTATATCCTCCTGATGGCCCTCTAAAGCGAACTTCAGTAATAGGTTCAGCACCAGGATTTACAGCACCCCAATATAAGCCAGCATATATGATCTGATAACAATTTGGATTTGGTATTTCTAGATCTGCACTCGATGAACTAAATGTTGTTGGATCACCATCAATATCGATGTATTGCATGTCTACGTTGTGATTGTAGACTGAACCATCATTAAATGGATCATTATTAGGTCCCAGAATATTATTCCCAATTAATACTATGTCACCTTTTAAATCTTCGTTGAACCTAGGTGTGAATGGCACATAATTTTGTGCGTAGGTTACCACACTAAAGCATATAGCTAGAAGTGCAATTAATGCCTTTGAAAAAGTAGGTTTTTTCATGATACTCGGTTTTACTTCCTCACTAATTCAAGGGGCATTGAAAAAGTGAAGAACTGCTTAACTTATTAATTCTCTATTTTCACGAGGGACATATTTACGTTATATGGTCTATCTCCTTTAGCTTCCATGGCTTTATTAGCGGCACGGATACTATCAAACTTACTGTAGTAAATGTAATATTTACTCGTACTCACATCGTAGAAGAAATCAACGTTCGCTCGACCAGATGCCACAACTTTGGTCAAGAATTCATTTCTCTTACTTATATCACTGTGTACTGCAATAATGAGGTAATAACCACTTTCAGTATTGCTTACATTTTTCAAAATTTTAATATTTTCACCTTGATTCTCACCGAAATCAAAATCAGCTTCAGTATATGGAGTTCCGACTGGTTTAGTCGTTCGCTTTATGTTTTGAAGCATTGCTCTATCCTGAGCATATCTATCAGCTTCATTATCATAAGCCGCACGTTTAATTCGTCGTCTCTTTTCAAATTCAGTAGCTATTCTAATGGTTTCTAATCTAGCATCTAAGCGATCTCTTAGAACTATAGCCTCAGCCTGTTCATTAGAGAGTGCCTCAATTTTCTTTCTGTAATAAACCGTAACTTCATCTAGCTCTGTTGTCTTAAAGCGCTCTTCATATAGCGTTCTCAACGAATCGATCTTTTTGCTCTGAGCATCGATCACTTCATCTAGATTTGATTTAATTGATGCCAATTTATTATTCTCGGCTGTTACACTTTTGAATGGTTTAGGCTGAACTGCGATTCCTTGATCAGACAGATCATTTTCCTCTTTAAGGTCTTTAAGGTCTTCATCTTTAATATCAACAATTGACTCAAATTCTTCTAACAGTCGTTTTTGTGTTCTTGTAGATTTCTCTGCGTCCTCAGTTAAGGTTGCTATAGTTTTACCAATTTCATCTTTCGGATTGGCAATTAATTCTTCTTTGGCCTTAGCTTCCGCTTCAGCAGCTTCTTTTGCTTGTTGTTCAGCTTGAAGTTTAGCTTGTGCTTCTGCTTCTTCTTTGGCTTTTCTTTCAGCTTCTTCTTGAGCTTTTTGCTCAGCTAATAAACGTGCTTGTTCCTCAGCTTCCTCTTTAGCTTTTTGTTCAGCCAATAAACGCGCTTGTTCTTCAGCTTCTTCTTTAGCTTTTTGTTCAGCCAATAAACGTGCTTGTTCAGCAGCTTCCTCTTTGGCTTTTTGTTCAGCCAATAAACGCGCTTGTTCCTCGGCTTCCTCTTTCGCTTTTTGTTCAGCTAGTGCTCTTGCACGGGCTTCAGCTTCTTCCTTAGCCTTTCTATCAGCCTCTTCTTTTGCTTTTTGTTCTGCTAATTGTCTAGCTCTTTCGGCAGCTTCTTCTTTGGCCTTTTGTTCCGCAAGTGCTTTTGCTTGGGCTTCTGCCTCAGCTTGCTCCTTGGCTTTTTGTTCAGCAAGTTGCTTGGCTCTTGCTTCTGCCTGTTCTTTTGCTTTCTGCTCAGCCTCCTCTTTAGCTTTTTGATCTGCTAATTCTTTTGCCTTCTTTGCTTCAGCTTCGCGTTGAGCACGTTCTGCTTCTTCTTTCTTAGCCTTTTCTTCAGCGGCAGCAATAGCATTGGCCTCGGCATCTTTCTTGGCTTGTGCTTCAGCTTCACGCAGTTGTTTTGCTTTTGCTCTACGTTCTGCTGCTCGTTCTCTTATTCCTGCAAGTTCTTCTTCAGTAGCTTCAACAATTGGACGGTTTCGTTTTCTTGAGAATAAACCACTTACTTCTTCATCACCACTGTAATCATATCGTTTTTTCGAAATAATTCTATAAGCGAGCGTTATTTCGTGGGAAGGGCCAAACTCTACTAGTTCACCAATGGCTTTTTCAACATTGTATTCTAGTGCGATATTTTTAGTGATATTCAGACCCACACCTCCTGATACACCAAATCGGTTGTTGTAACCAACTTGGAACCATAAGCCTTTAGGAACATTAAGAGATGCAATACCAGAAATAATAGTTTCGTCTTGTTGAAATTCAGACATTAATATTCCTGTGAATTTAGTGTCTTTAAAAAATCCTCGTCCATTGAAATAACCTGTATGCATTACATGGGCTTGGATACCTTGTCTTGGATCATCCTGAATCATTTCTGATGATTCAAAATTATATAGAACTAGGTTATTGAAGGACACACCAAAATCTAAAAACTTTGTACCATAATTGATTCCTGGATTAACGGTCATTAAAAAATTAGATGGTACATTTTGTAATGAAGGATCGTCAAAATTAGTGACAATATTAGAAGTATTAACACCACTGCTGTAGGCGCCTACATTAAGTCCGAAGGTTAGGTTACTATCCGTATTGAGTTTCACATTATATGCGAAGTTTAATAAACCACCAAAAGTTGTTAAAACACCATAATTTTGCTGAAATGCAGCAATACCTGCACCAATATTTTCAGAAAAACGACCAGAATAACTTCCAATAAACGTTTCTGGTGCATTGTCAAATTGAATCCATTCGCGCTTATTATTAAAACTGATGAATTTATTTTGTTCTCTTACAAATGTGAAGGTTGGGTTGATAGCATATCGATTAAAAACCAATGAATTTCGTACTGGTAAATCAAAAGAAACCACGCCGTCATCTTGCTGGGCAAATACCATTTGCAAGGAACAGAAGTATACTATGAGGATCAGGAGTGGGGCTTTCATACTACTTCACTATGGTTATTGATCCTTTTTTTACTTCGCCGTCAACCGTTGTAATAATATAATAGAACAGTTGGTTTACACTGGTAAGATTTAAATCATCTACAGGCCAGTTATTTTGGTAATCTATCGTCTGAAAAACAACAACACCTTGTTCGTTAAGAATAACGACTTCAGTATTAGTGCCAGTTGTATATTGTAATGGAATAACCCAAGTGTCATTAATTAAGTCGCCATTTGGACTAATCACATTTGGAATATTTGGAACATCTGGAAATGGGTCTATGCCACGTTCAATCGTAAATTCATAAATAACTGAAGCTGTGCAACCTGAAGTTTCCGTGATTACTACTTCATAATCGCCCATCTCTGTTGCGAGGATAGAGTTTTCAGTCTCACCAACTATTAATTGGCCATCGAGATACCATTCGTACTCAGGGCTTATGGCATTATCAGTAACCGTAACTGGTAGAGACTCACCTTCAAAAATATAGTTTAATTCGTCTACATTAATATCACTTAAGAATAATTCACTCACTAATTCAATAGAACCAGAGGCAGAACATTCTCCTAAATCAACTTGAACGGAGAAATTACCAGACTCATTCGTCTGATATAATTGACTTGTAGCATTAGGAATTTCCACACCATCTTTAAACCATTGGTAACTGTTACCACCAATAGTAGATAAGGTTGTTAAACCTTGCTCCGGACAATAAGGATTACCTAAGCTAGAGGCAATAGTGGCATCCGCTTCGCCAGAAATACTCACTTCGCTGATGGTTACGCGATTCGAAAATGAATTTGAAGTACAGGATCCATAGTTAGTTTCTACGAAAAATGTGCCTTCCTCACTTACAGTTAGGGTAGGACCTTCAGAAACAAAAACCGAAGTGGTTTCACTAGTTTCTTTATACCAATTAAAGGTTAACGAAGGATAATTTAATGGAGAATCATTAGTTTCTGTGCCAGGATTGTCAATGGTTAAAAGGTAACTTCCACCTGTACAATACGCACCTGTTGACACCAAATTATTAATTGTGAAAGGCGAATCCTGTAACTTATAATACGCAGCAAATGAAACAGAGCCAGAGCTTGTAGCTACTGGAGAACTGCTTTTAACTCGAATTCTATAGTTTTCACCAGCGGTAGTCTCAGGTAAAGAGAAATCTATAGTGGCCGGAGATGTTGTAATAGAACCTGCATTGGAAGTATAAACTACAACTGCATTGGCAAAATCGCCATCAGCATCTGATAATTCTATTGTAAATTGATTGGATGGTCCTAAGGCAGATTCAGGAGAAAATACAAATGTTGTACTATAGGTGTTAAAATCATCACTAGCACATGCCTGACTAAACCCAAGTGTGGGTTGCCCAATAACAACCTGTGAATAGACTTGTTCTTGAAAAAAACAAGCTACTACAAGGCATAAAACAATTAGCGGTTTATTTAGTTTATGAGTTGGGAGCATGATTTAGCTGTAATTTTTTAACCTATAGGCTCTTAGTATTTTGTTAGTTTATTAATCGTCATCGTCATCGTCGATGAAATCATTAGAAGCGATAATTCGATTTACTTGTAACCTGAAATCAGGGTGTCTGCTATTTTTCACATCTATAAAGGTTTCTTTATCAGAACCTTTTGCATAGAGGTTATTGAATGCTCTACTACCATACCAGCTTTCAAGATCATCGTTGTTGGTATAACCTTTTCTAAAAATATTCCCTTTACAATTATTGAAATACGTTCTTGTAAATTGTATTTTCTCTAAATTCTCATTGTTTAACTTGATTTGATCATCAAGAATAACAGCAGGGTAGAACCCAGAAATAACACTTTTATTAATTGCAAATGAAGCATCCGCATCAATGTAAATAGCCTCTTGAACCAATCCGATTTCCATATCAGATTTAATATCGTCAGAAACATTAACCAGTGTTAAATTCTCTGCATTTACAAACGTCTGACGCTTTGAAGAATCTGTTTCTTCTTTGTCTTCGAAAGACTTAATAACCATTGTTCGTGAACCATTGGCACTCGATATATATGGGGATCTTATTGCTAATGAATTGATCAGTTGACACTGCGTGCCTTGGCTAAATTCGTAGTCATTACTTTTTGAACGGTAAGACACTAATTTTTCAAGAATTACAGAGCCACCAAGAACGTTGAATGCATTACCAGCACTATAGCTGACCATAACATTTTCGATTACCGTTTTGTTTCCAACACCCGCTAATGTTAGGGCATTTAAGAAACCATATTTTTTGGTTCTTTTACCTGCAAATTCAATTCTTACATATTTAAAAACACCTGAACTGCTCTCAGGATTTTGACCACCATAAGCAATGCTTTCTGTTGATGATGGGCGTAAGCCATAGTTTAGAGAAGCTTGTTCTCCGTATGTATTTAAAGGTGCATCACCTAGAATAAAAATGCCACCCCAATCACCAGGTTTTTTATTATCTCTACTCGACGAAAAAACTATAGGATCAGTTTCAGTACCGCTAGCGATTATTTTAGCACCTTTACTGATAATTAATGAAGCTTTAGTTTCAAAATCTCCGATGATCTTTGTTCCTGGCTCAATAGTTAAAGTAGCACTATCTGTAACAAAAACATCACCTAATAACAGGTACACATCGCGTTTTAGAAGTTTAGTATCTTTTGTGATCTTTCCACTCAAAATTTGAGTAGGCTCACCATAGTCTGGTTGACTAGGTTTAAATTCAGTCCATGAATCTAGCCAATTGTTATAGCCAATAATTCCTTTCTCTTGCTGTGCAAAACAATTGCTTAACACTAATAGAAAAATAAGCGCGGTTTGAATAAAATTTTTCATAGTAGTTAAATTCGTTTGTTAGATTTTTTGGGTTTTTTACTATTAGCATCAAACATAGGAATAAATCCTATGAAATACAAGAAAATATCGATGAAATGCACTTTTTTTACATTTCATTCATAATTTTCTTACATTTTCTTAAAAAATTACGATTAAATTAATAGTAGGTCAAGAATAAATCTTTGTTAATCAACATCTTGAAAACAAAAAAACCCCACCAATAGGTGAGGTCAATGTAATTTATATCAGATTAATCTTCTTTAAAGTCGTTGTATGTATGAAGTGACTTTAATGTAGACTCATAAAACAAGATGGCCGCGATTAGATCATTAGTATCTGAATATGGTAATATCTTGGTTTGAAACTCTACAGTACTTTCAAAATAATCATCTGAGGCTTCAATATTTTCTTCTAGAGCTTTCTTGTTTTCCTTAGTTTCAGGGATACCTAATGATTTCATGGTAACACCTGGTTTAGTAGCGAAGGCTATATTTGGTAATATATTTACGATAACTTCAATACGCTCTATATATAGGGTAAGAAGTTCACCTTTAGACATCTCATCTAATTGTTCGCGACTATGGTATTTTGAAATATTTACCTTACCACTAATAATACTTAGTGATTTGTCATTATCCTTTTTAGTGGATTTATCTTGAGAATTTCCTAAGCCGATTGCTAGAAAAAATAATACACTAAATAAAGTAAGTTTTGCTTTCATGTTTACAAATTTGATTTGGACTAACGGAGACAAATCTATACAAAATAATGACAAAAACAACAAAATTTCACCTTTTTTCGTAATTTTTTTTAACACTCTAAGTGCATAAAAATCGGATAAACTGCGTATATACTGGATAAAATACACATTTTACCGATGAAAGACTTTTTGTTCATTTTGAGTCAAAATTGCAATTTTTAAGCATAAAAAAATCATATTTCGGCAAATTTTAGTGGTCATAATTTTGTGTCAAAAGTTAAATTTCAGCGCGTTTTTATTCAGAAATGACATAAAATATTATAGGAATGTAGTTCATCGTCATTTTTTGCATTAATCATCATTTTATCGCAAAAATCCCATCGTTAATGTGATTTTTATGGATTGACACGTTTTTTACTAGACTTTTGACGCAACCCAAATCTTATCTACCCATGAAAAATGTAATTGTTGCGTTTTGTTTGATTTGTTTCTACAGTGCTATTAATCCTATATACGCACAGAACAGTCCTATATATGACAGAGCAGAAGATCAATTAACTCATACAGATACTATTCCTGATTTTAGATCAAAAACAAATAAATTAAAATTAACTGGCGTTGTTTACCAAAGTGATGGTGTAACACCTGCTAAGGATGTGATTATCTATATCGAGCAACCAAATGAAAATGGTGACTTTGATCTAAGAAAGACTGGCGATGAACGTTATGTATTTCACAGAAGCTGGGTAAAGACAGATTCAGACGGAAAATATACCTTCTATACATTTATTCCTGGAGGTGATAGACGTTATAATCAAATGCAACAGATCTTTCCTATTATAAAGGAATCTACTAAAGAAGAACAACAATTAGAATCTTTATTATTTGATAATGATCCTCTATTAACCAAGCGTTGCCGAAAGCAATTAGCAAAAAAAGGAGATGTTGGAAGAATCTTAACAACAAAGAAAGAAGATGGTATTTTAGTTGCCAGAAAAGATATAGTATTATCCTCAGATACTGAACCGACAAAGTAAGTCAACATATGCTATTAATTAACCGCAAGGGCTCTGGATTTTCATTCAGGGCTTTTTTGTTTATTGTAACTTCTTAGTCCTTCTATTGTTATTGAATTCAAAAGCATTTCTGAATTATTTCTATATTTATGATGCATGAAGACTATTCTGAAACCATACCTATTAGTACTCATTTGCCTTACATTATTAGCCTGTCGGAAGGATAAATCGTCCATGTCGGATGACCCAAACTACAATCCGATTGTAGCCAATTCAGTAGATAGAGATCTTGAGGATATCAAAAAAGATGGTGTATTAAGGGCGCTAGTCGTTTACAGCAGCACAAGTTATTTTCTATATAAAGGTCAGGCTATGGGATTTGAATATGAGCTCTTAAATCAGCTGGCTGAACATCTCGATCTTGAACTTGATCTTGTGGTATCTAATGACCTTGATTCTGAGTTTGAGGTTTTGAATAGGGGAGATGTTGATTTAATTGCTCATGGTATGACCATTACCAATCAACGTAAGTGGGAAGTCAGTTTTACCGAACATCTATATCTTACTAAGCAAGTTTTAGTGCAGCGGAAGCCAGATAATTACAGGAATATGTCTTGGAGCACTTTGCAAAAACATCTCATCCATGATCCTATAGAATTAATTAACGACACCGTTTCGATTCGTAAAAACTCAGCTTACCACGAACGCATTTTAAGTTTATCTAATGAAATCGGCGGAAAGATCATTGTAGATACATTAGACAGCAAGTTAACCACGCCCGAAATAATTGATATGGTAGCCGAGGGCAAAATCAAATATACAGTAGCCGACGAGAACCTAGCAAAGATCAATGCCTCTAATCAGCCAATTCTAAATATCGATGTTCCAATCTCATTTTCGCAGCGTATTGCTTGGGTAACCAGAACTAAATCTGTCAATTTCAGGGAAGTCGTCAATAATTGGATCACCGAAAAAAAGAAAACCACCAATTATAGAATCGTTTACAATAAATACTTTAAAAATAAGCGTTCATTCAACAGAAGGATTAAAAGCGATTATTATAGTTTGAAAAATAATCAGATCAGTAAATATGATGAACATATTAAAACTCAAGCCAAAAAAATAGGTTTAGATTGGCGCTTATTGGCATCGCAGGTTTATCAAGAATCGAGATTTGATCCTGAAGCACAATCATGGGCTGGAGCAAAAGGTCTTATGCAAGTAATGCCTGCAACCGCTGAATCATTGGGAATAAAAGATATCTCAGACCCGATTGAAAGTTTACGCGGCGGCACGGCCTATTTACGACAGATGTACAGATATTTTGATGACATTTTAGATGAAGAAAATCGAATAAAATTTGCACTAGCTTCATATAATTGTGGCATTGGACATGTTCTTGATGCACAACGTCTTGCTGAAGCCAATGGCTTAGATCCGCATATCTGGACTGGCCATGTAGACCAAATGATTAAAGCCCTCAGTAACCCTAAAAACTACAACAAACCCTTTATAAAATACGGCTATGTGAGAGGTTCAGAGCCGGTGGCTTATGTAGAACAAATTTTTGAACGCTATAATCATTACAATCAGTTTATCAGTCTTTGATAGATAATAGAGTCAGACTACAGAATACTAATATTTAATGCAACATGGTTGCATTAGATAATATTTTGAACTATCTTAGTAAGCGTCGTTACATTCATTAACATAGTGATTGCATTCGACGCATTACACTAACCATGTTCAAAAAAAGCTATGAAAAAGAGAAATTGTATCATCTTCTCTGTCTTACTATTTTCTATTCTATTTTATAAATGTGACGATTCTACAAAGACAAGAGATAAATTCAAAGTGACAAACCGAGTATTTATTGATTCACTTAAAATACCTGATTTTACAATTTATACCATAAATGATAGTACTGATTTTAGAACTAAGGATATTCCAAAAGAAGGTATTGTTCTAATAAAATATTTCAGTCCCGATTGCGAACATTGTCAAGAAGAAGCTCAATATTTTGTATCACTGAAAGATAGCTTAAAAAATGTTAAGACTATTTGGCTTTCAGGAGATTGGACGACATTAGACCAAGTAGAAGGATTTTCAAGAACATATCAATTAGAACAGCTTAATCCATTAGCTATTGGTAGAGAAATAAATAGAGAGATTATAGATCATTATGATATATCCGGATTGCCTTTTGCAGTCATTTATAACAATAATCAATTAATCAAGACTTTTAACGGTTCAATAGATTTTGAAGAGTTAAAAACTATTAATAATGGGTCATATATTCATATGCCAGAGACACCTGAAGATCTAAATACCATGACAAAAAGCGATTAGATTGTTATTTTTTAGTGCTTGAATTGTATCATCTCTATTTGCACTTGCAGGTTTTCATGGCTATGGCGAGAATCTTATCGATTTCAACCATAAACAGACTACGGTAGGCTTGGGCTTTTCTTTAGTGAGATGGCGATGATAATTGGTTTCCTCCATATGAAGTAGAGTAGTAGTGCTATTTGAAAATTTCGTACTTTAAACTAGTAATCTTTTAATGTACAGAAATTATGTCCGTCTCCGAAGTATTTTCAATTGTCAATGTTATCGCTTTGCCTATGTGGGTTTTAATGATCTTTTTACCCAAATGGAAGGGAACCCGCTTTCTAATCGATTATAAGATCATTCCCCTGGTGTTATCACTTTTTTATGCCTTTTATATCGGCAACTCCATGCTAAGCGGACCGCCGATGGATTTCGGAAGTCTAGAATCTGTTATGCATTTATTCACCTTTGAAAATGCTGTTTTAGCAGGCTGGGTCCATTATTTAGCATTCGATTTACTTGTAGGAATGTGGATGCTCGATCAGAATAAATCTCTAAACATTCATCCAATACTTATGGCGCCTTGCCTTATCGGCACTTTTATGTTGGGTCCAATTGGATTTATACTATTTATGATCATCAGAAGCTTTAAGCTGCGCACCGCATGAATGGTCTCAAACACATAGTGAAAACCGTAAAAGGGGAGAGCCCCATTCTATTTGTTATTGTACTTATACTATTTTCTGGTGCTATTTTATGTGTTCCGGCGATGCTATGGGATGATAGAGAACTCATGGGCATCAATGTTTGGATTAAGCCTTTAAAATTCTTTATTTCAACGGCGGTCTATACACTAACGGTTGGGTATTTAGTTACACTTTATCCATTTTCAAACCTTAAAAAACATATTATCCGAAATCTAGTGGCATGGACCTTACTTTTCGAATTGGTGATTATAACCATACAAGCGGCTAGAGGTGTACAATCGCATTTCAATACGTCGAGCGCACTAAATGGAAGTCTGTTTTCCGCCATGGGTATACTCATAGCCATTAATGTTCTTATCATGGTATGGCTTGCCATCGAAACATTGCGTGTAAAGCTAAAAACACCTAGAGCGATACAATGGGCTATATTTTTAGCCTGGATCATTTCTATATTTAGTAGTTGGGTGGGCGGGCAAATGATTGCGCAGATGGCGCACAACGTCGGTGTTACAGATGGTGGCGTTGGTTTACCACTTCTTAATTGGAGCACGGTAGCTGGTGACCTTAGAGTGGCACATTTCTTTGGTTTACATAGTCTTCAGATTTTACCACTGTTTGCCTTAGTCATCCACCGGAAACTTAAAACCAACACTAAAAATGAAATAGCTATGGTTCTTATTTTCAGTTTTAGTTTCGCGGCATTTGTCTTTTATACCTATTACCAAGCGAGCCGAGCATTACCATTTATTTCCTGAAGAAGTTTGAGTTGACAATGAAACATAAATTCATTAACTTGTTGTAAAATAGATTCCTATGGTTTTAATGGTTATTGAGATAAGCGATTTTATGTCGAGAGTAGAAGCATCTCAGTATACCATTTTCACGCAAAAGTTTCACTCTAGCGTTGCCAAAACCGTACAAAAATATAAAGGCGATATAAAAACCACCGATAATAACAATTATGTGGTATTCTTTGGGGATATAACGAATGCTGTGCAATGTGCTTTAGATGTTCAGTATAAATTTAAGTATGTAACGCCTAAGCATAAGTCATTTAGTCGGAAGCTTAATATCGCTTTGGTTGAATCGCAAAATGCTAGTGAGCAAGCACTAAAAAAATGCCGACGCTATTGTGAAATTATCAAAGACCAGTTGGTGATTACCAGTGCGGTAAAAGAAGCTTACCAGAAGAGTAACACACATGCCGAAATTGATAAAAGTTTAATTAGAACACTAAAACCCAAAGAAGAGCATTTTATAAATGCCTTTATGGATCATCTTGAAACTCATTGGCAAAATGTAGATCTGGGTATCCAACATTTTACAAAGGCCTTAGACTTAACCTATGGGCAGTTATTTTGGCGATTAACACGATTAACTGGTGTTACGCCAAGAAAATTTATTAAAAACTTTAGATTGCACAAAGGCATGCTTTTACTTCACAAAAGGCGCGCGAGTATTGCTGAAGTCTCCAACCGTATTGGGTTTAAAAGCGCCACACATTTCTCGGATAGCTTTTTAAAAGCCTATGGTATTAGACCTTCTAAGTATGTGCAGCAGCATGGTTAGTGGATATAGTATCTATAATTATATAGAATAGAAAAATCATTATAAGAATCCATTTTAAATAATATCACAAACTACATTTCAAAATATTCGTAATAGAGAAGGAAACTTTTTTACTCAAATTCCAATCATCTGAGAAATACGCAGCATTCTTGAGCACTTAAGACAATATAAACGTCGCGAAAAATCGCTTTAAACAATTTTATTCTTTATAAATGCTTGTTTAAGCAAATTTTGAGGAAGCTTTCAGATTTGTTTAAATTCATTACAGCCATAAATCAAGCTCCAAGATTAAATTATATTCATCAACTGGATCATAAATTATGAATAAGGTGTTATTGCGCTTGTTAATTGTCTTTTAAATCAACGCTCAACATAATTATGGCCGATATAAAACACCGACGTGTTGTTATATCTATAATTATGTAGAATACCACCTTCGGTGCTATTACGCTTAATTGTTGTTTGTCCTATAAATCACCACTCAACATAATTATGGCCGATATAAAACACCAACGTGTTGTTATATCTATAATTATGTAGAATACCACCTGCGGTGCTATTGCGCTTATTTATTATTTGTCCTATAATTTACATTATGTAAAATAGTACTTTTTGTAAGTAGAGCCTACTTCTACTTTAATTATTATTTTTCTTTCATAGTTTAGTCAAATAGTCATATGCTGTTTTCAGGAATATTACTAAATTGAAATCATGCTAATTAACCATTAATGTCTAAAACCACTTCAACCATTAAAAAATTTGGCACCTTTGGCGGTGTTTTTACGCCCACATTGTTAACCATCCTCGGTGTGATCATGTACTTGCGCTTGGGTTGGGTTGTCGGAAATGCCGGTTTACTCGGTGCTTGGCTCATTATACTGATATCGTTTGTCATTACGCTTTGTACGGCATTATCCATGTCTGCAATTACTACAAACATTCGTATTGGTGCTGGTGGCGCCTACGCCATTGTGTCACAAGCCTTAGGTCTTGAAGTTGGCGGTAGTCTCGGGATTCCAAGATATATTTCACAAGCTTTAGCCGTAACCATGTATATCTTTGGTTTTCGTGAAGGTTGGCTCGGTATTTTCCCCGATCACAATGCGTTTTTAGTTGATCTTATCGTATTTGCGTCACTCTTCACCATTGCCTATATCAGCGCTAACCTCGCCATAAAAACACAATATCTCATTATGGGAATTATCATTATTTCCTTTATGTCTATTGTGATCGCCGCTTACGACGGCTCTATGCAAAAATCTATTAGCGATACCTTAAGCTGGGGTTCCTTTAAAGGTTCTGTAGAAAATGGGTTTAGTGGTAGTAGTTTCTGGATCGTTTTTGCGGTATTCTTCCCCGCCGCTACAGGCATTATGGCAGGTGCAAATATGTCGGGCGAACTCAAAGATCCTAAAAAGAGTATTCCCACTGGTACACTTTGGGCCATTGGTGTTAGTTTTATCATTTACATGCTTTTAGCCTTTTGGATCTCACGCAGTGCTTCAGAAGCAGAATTGTTGAATAATTACTACGTCATGGTAGAAAAGGCCTATTTCGGTCCGGCGATATTAGCTGGTATTTTGGGTGCCACCTTCTCCTCCGCTTTGGCTTCCATCGTAGGTTCATCACGTATACTTTATGCCATGGGCGAACACAAAGTATTACCCTATTCAAAAATAATTGCCGGCACTAGCAACAATGGGCAACCAAGAAACGCCATGATCGTCACCGGATTATTTATTTTCCTCACACTTCTGGTAAGAAACCTCAATGCTGTAGCGCCTTTGGTAACTTTGTTTTTCCTCATCACCTATGCCATGATCAATATTGTGGTAATCATCGAGCAGCGCTTAGGACTCATTAGTTATCGCCCAGTTTTCAAGATTCATAAATGGGTGCCTTGGTTTGGACTGATATCTTCAGTTTTCGCCATGTTTATCATCAATCCGACTGTAAGTTTAATTTCCATTGCCATCGTTTTAATGGTCTATTGGTACCTATCTCGACAAAATCTCGAAACGCCTTTTGAAGACGTACGTTCAGGCTTATTTGTTTCTTTTGCTGAATGGGCCGCCAAGCATACCTGGGGAATGAAACAAAAGCAGCAGCGCGCCTGGAAGGCCAATCTTATGGTTCCTGTTAGAGATATTAATGGGCTCCGTGGTACCTTCGAATTCCTTCGAAATATTACCAAACCCAAAGGCTCTATTAAACTTTTAGGGATCGAACCTTTTACTGAGCATAGTACACTCGCTACCCAACTCGAAGAGATCTCGGCATCCTTTAGAGAGAAAGGCGTCTTCTCCTCTTCTACCGTTATTCATACAGATCAATTTGCCAATGGAATCAATTACGGGAGTCAGGCATTGAATGGGGCTTTTTTCAGACCTAACATCATGTTCTTGAATCTACAAGACCACGATGATTATGAGAATGAGCTAAAGCCAGTGATGAAGGAATCGATGCGATTAGAGATTGGAATATTGCTTTTCAACCTGCACACCACTACCCTTTTGGGACAGCGCAATACGATCAATGTTTGGGTTAGCGATCGCAGAGGAAACTGGGAGCTTGGCGGATTAGATATAGGAAATTTAGATCTGTCTATTCTGGTTGCTTATAAATTGAAAATGAACTGGAAAGCCAATATCCGATTAATCACTGTAGTTGAAAATCCTGATGACGAAGCCAAGGCTCGTAAGTTTTTAGCATCATTGAAGGAATTAGCCCGATTACCTGATATTCAGATTGAGGTTTCCGTTGGGAAATTCAATAATTACGTTACCGAAGCACCACCTGCTGACCTCAATATCTTTGGAATGCAAGACACCTTGCCTTATGATTTCATAAAGAACATGTCGCAAAAAACGAATAGTAGCTGCTTATTTGTACGCGATTCTGGGCATGAAAGTATTTTAGCCTAAGGCCTTGATTGCACAACGGACGGTTCAATTTGTTTAAGTGTTCCTGTGAAACGAATGGAGGTCTTTAGGGTTGAAGTGATATTAATTTCAACATTTCTATTTGGGAATACCAATAACTGAATGTCGTAAACTTCAATGTCTTCATTGGTGTCACTAATAGAATATTTTATTTCCCATGCTGTTTTTTTATCGTGCTTCTTAATGCTATATTTTTCGGGTGCTCCGTCAAAAAAGATACTTCGATCTATATTGTTATAATGGTTGCCACTAAAGCGCTGCTCTCCAAAAAATGGAAGATCACCCTTCGTATGGTTACTGCCGTGTAGTTCTACAAAATGACCGTCGCCTGTAACATCAATTCTATTGGCGTTGTTTCCTGTTCGAGGCACCATTATGGTATTAATCGCATTTATCGTTGCGGCCGTATTAAATGGATAAACCGTATTGACGTTAACTCGAAAACTCTTATCCTTTATGATGGTTTCTAGCTCAGCTAATTGTGCAGCAGCTTCCTCAGGCGTTAAGGATTCTGCAGGCTTACAGCTAAAATTGAAACTTAATGTGCTGATTAAAAGCAGTATAACTAAATTCCTCATGACGATTTTGTTTTTCATAACTATCTCAAATATAAGGATTTAAAGCCATAATTGCTATAACATTAACAGTCTGTTAGAAGTTTAAATGATGACTTAATTGAATGCCTAAGCGTTTTTTATTCAGGAAGTTGTTGGTCAACCTTTTGCTCTACCCTTTCCCATAAATAATCTGAAGTCAATCTGAAACTTCCCAAATACACGAAATTGCAACTGTTAGGATCGATGATCGATAAGAAGGGTTCTTCCTTTTCATTGTTATATAAATGATAGGTTTCTCCTATGATGGGTTCAAAAGTAAATTTGGCATTAGTCACCAATTCGTTGTACTCCAAAACTTGTAGTAATTCTTCATACTCGGCTTTAATAGCTTCGTATTTAGCTTTAAGGTGCTTATTGGCCTTGTAGATCTGTGAGCTTTTCCAACTGCCGTTATTTGGTAACTTAATTTGAGGTGCACCAACATTTGTAGCATACGGTCTAAACGCGGCACCATAGCGTTGCTTATCCTCATCATATACTACCAGATCTGGTCGTTTTTTCTTTTGTTCTTTATTCTTTTCCATAAATATTGCGGTGCAAAAATACGTATTTTTGCAGTGTTAATAGTCTTAAAGAATCGCTAAAGTGAATGCACTTAATGTTTATGGTGAACCTCTAATGGCCTGCTGTACAGACCCAATGACTGGTTATTTCAGGGATGGGTTTTGTAGAACTATGCCACAAGATACGGGTACGCACGTTGTTTGTGCTCAGGTGACTGAATCTTTCTTAGCCTATACCAAATTACGTGGTAATGACCTTTCAACTCCAATTCCACAATGGCAATTTCCTGGGCTTCGTCCTGGCGATAAATGGTGTTTGTGCATATCGCGATGGTTAGAAGCCGAAAAAGCTGGCGTAGCGCCTAAAATTGATTTAAAAGCGACACATATCAAGGCTCTGGAATTTACCAGTTTAGAGCTATTAGAGTCTTATGCCCTTTGAATTATAACTTCTTTAAGGCTTCAATTTTTTGTTTAGCTGATCTTGCCATCATGCCTTTTGGTTCGAGGTCGATGATTTTTTGATATGAAGCTATGGCGTTTTCAAACTGTTCGAGATCTTTCTGAACATTCGCTAAGCTAAACCACGTTCCTGTTGAATCTGGATACAATTCAGACATTAATTTGAAAATAAATAGAGCCCCTTGTAGATTGCCTTGGTCCTTCACGCGGTTTCCGGCATTGCTGAATTCTTCTTTGAAATCGTAATATCTGTATTTTGGATCTTTTGCAATCTTAAACGCATCGCTCTTCAGAGTTTCTAGATCGCCCGTCATAAATAACTGCGTTAGATGTTGCATGGGGTCTAAAATAAAGCCATCGTCCTTAAAATTCATGGCAGCTTCCAACACAGGATCGGCATTAGTTATATACTCTTCATAGCTCATATCAACAGCAATATGCGGCAATGTAGCGTCTCTGTTTTCCCACTGAGGTTTATCTTGCCACCAAGCAAAAGATAGATAAGCATTTAAACCACTATTTGGTAAACGAACTGGCCTGTTATCTCCATAAAAATTAACGTTTTCAGCTGTAGGTTCTCCAACCAGGATTGCTTCTGTATAAGTTGTGATTTCATTAGTCAAATTCTGGCAAGCAGAAAAGGTATCTCTACCGATAATAAAGAAGAATTTTCCTTTTGAATTGATCTCAGGTCGTGCTAAAAGTCCTTTGATCAAATTGAGGTTGTTGTAATTATTTCCACCACCATTCAAACGGACATCATAAACAAGCTTTTCAACGTCGTTAGTGTCAATAAAGTCGAAAAGACGTTTGTAAAATTCTTTCAAACTTTCTGACTCGTGATCAAAAACTGAGCTTTGTCTAACGTAAACCGTTTTATCATTTTCTAAGTATTCAAAATAATAGAACTTTTCAGCTAAATACTTTAGATAATAAGGTGTGGTTGAAATATCTCTTGCTGTTAACCAGTTTTCGGTCGGCACCGTAAAATTGAAGGATCGTGGCTTTTCTTCTCTTGGAATAGTTGGGAAATCGTAAGTGAATGTTTCACCATCTTTTTCTAAAGTCCAGCTTACTGTCGTCGTCATTTCAGGAATAATTCTCTGAGCATGAAGTACTTCAGGAGATAATAAAAATCGCATACCATAAGCCTTAAAATAGCTGTCATTTTCTACCGGAACCACTGGCCGAACAAGCTCTAAAGCCTTTTCAATAGGCGTTTCTCCAATCTTAATCACTTTAGCGCCGAGGGCTTTCTGGTGGTCTTTATGCACACCTTCTATGTACAATCCATCGTTGAATAAAAACAGATTAATAGGAAAGATGCCCGACTTCGTTAAATAGCTATATGGAAATTGAGTATGACCATATTCGAACAGTGCCACTAATCGCGACAACCCAACACGGATTTCATGATCTTCTAAATTGGGTGCCTCATTGTATAATGCTTCTACAACTTCATCAAATTTTTCAGCGCTTACTTTTTTAAATAAAAAGGGATAATCTTTATGAACCGTAGTTTGCAAATAGCGGATATCTTCTTGCCACTTGGCAGTATCCATGGTTGATTGACTGATTCCAGAAAATCCTAAAAATAGGCTGATGATGATGAATGCTTTTTTCATTTTGATTGATTTCTTATGATATACACTAAAGGTCTGAAAGTTTCAGAAACTATCGACAAATTAATGACCCGATTGTTATTTTCTGTATCTGAACTGTTAAATTATAACAAATAAAACCCTACACAAAAATGAAATAGTAAAAAGCGAATAAGAATGCGAAGGCAATACTCAGTGTGAAAAAGACGATGGATTTATTAACGTTTATAAATTTCCCGTTAATGATTTTGCTCTCAACGTGAATTTGCTCAGCTAAGGCTTCATACATTTCATCTTCAGAACCACAGACTTTAGTGAGTTCTTTGACGTAATCTTCAACGGTATCGAATTTATTGACGGCATCTTTAAAGAAAAAAACGTTGGTCTTGTACTTGAGTTCCATTACTGGTTTAAAGCAAATAAAGCAGAAGATGATGGAAATAATCACAGAAATAATCCATAAAACCGTAATTACAAGTAGGACTTTATTTTCTAGTATAATTGATCTAAAATCATTTAGCCGATCAACAAAAAGACCTAAAATAAGACTGTGAAAAGAAAACACGACACCAGCCTTAAGCTCGGAGTTTTTAATCAATTTTTCTAAGCGTTCTAATTGTTCCCAATAATTGTTAGGATCTTGAGCCATAGGTTTAATTATTTACAAAGTACATATTGAGTTCACCTCTATTCTTTACTGCCAATTTACCTCTAAATTCGCAATCAAAGTCGTCTTTTATCAAATTATAAGTGTCTTCTGAAATATTTATGCGTCCTGGTTGAGAGTTACTTTCCATCCGCGCAGCAACATTTACTGTATCTCCCCAAATATCATAAGCGAATTTTTTAGAACCGACAACACCCGCAACCACAGGCCCCGTGTTAATTCCAATTCGGATATCGAAGGTGGCATCCGTAATGGTGTCTTCTTTAGCTTTTGCTACAAAATCAATCATTTCCTGTGCAGCCAGTACCATGGTTTTAGCATGGTTGCCATCAACATCATTGAGTCCACCGGCTGCCATATACGCATCGCCAATTGTTTTGATCTTTTCTAGACCATGTCTTTCAATAATCCTATCGAACTCTGAAAAATAATGATCAACCGTTCGAACTAAAACTTCAGGTGAAAGATTTTCAGCGTATTTGGTAAAGCCTTTAAAGTCTGAAAAAAACACAGATACCGTGTTATATTTTTTAGCTTCTACTCTACCCTTTTCCTTTAATTCTTGGGCGGTCTCTTCAGGTAAAATATTCAAAAGTAAATTATCAGAGCGTTCTTTCTCGAGAGCGATGACCTTGTTGGTTTTCTTAACAAATTTATTCTGTTTGAATAGACTGTAAGCAAGAATTCCAATAAGCAACAGAACACCCGCAATCGACCAAAGAATAATACGTTGGGTTTTTCGTTTTTGAGTCTCAGCCTCTAACTCAGCATTACTTTTACCTACCTCGAGGTTAGCCATTTTCTGAACATTTTCAAGATTGAGAATGCTGTCTTGATAGATATCATGGGTGATGTAACTATCGAGGGCTTTTTCGTAATCCCCAGAATTTCGCATTAATTCAAATAACTGTAAATAGGCATTACTGATCTGATCTTTCAGATTATACTTTTCAGATAATTCAATACTTCTATTTGTATACGCCAAGGCAGTATCAAAATCATTTTGTTCTTGGTAAAGATCCGACATGTAATTCAAGAACTCAGAAATTGCATAATAATCTTCATTTTCTTCAAGGATAGTGATGGCTTCATTCATGTTTTTTATTGCCAATTCATCCTTACCTTGTTTGGCATATACCATTCCTGTATTGCCAATGTTGTAAGCCTTACCGATCTGAAAATCTAACAGTTCGAAAATCTCCCCAGATTCTGCGAAATTATGTAAGGCTTTATCATATTGTTCTGTTTTATAATATTCGTCGCCAGCGTTAAGGAGTGCCGTAGCCAGATTTAGCGAATCTTCAGCTACTTTTAGTGATTCTCTCAATTCTGCAATCGCCTGATCGTAATATTTTTCAGCAGAAGCAGAATTACCGATCATGGAATAGGTATCGGCAATTGAAACTAAAATGTTTTTAATGTTGTTATTTTTATTTTGCTTTTTTGCCCATTCAAGACATTCGAAATAGGCACTTAACGCTTCATGGTATTCTCCTTGAAGTTGAAGAGCATTACCCTTTTGTAAGTATCCGATTTTAATGAAGTTGATGTAATTGAGTTTTTTCGCTTCATTAATTAGTAAATCAGAATAATGAATTTTTTCGTCAGGGTTAGTTTCATTCATGGCAATACCAGCCAGGATATGGAAATCATCTGCGCTGGTATTGTCACTTAATAAAGTCTTTAAACTATCAACTTGCTTTTGACTGTAAGGAATATCTTCATAGTCATTCTCTTGGCAAAAGAGTGAAAAGCTGACAAAATAAAGAATGAAAACTAGGTATTTCACCACGATAAACTTCTAACTACTTGGTTTACGGATTTGAAGTTTCGGATCTAGCGTATAAACTTGCTTACCACCATTAATAGTAAACTTTATGTAATACTGAAATTCTAATGTTCCTGTACCATTTTCGTTACTTACTGTAGTAGCTTCCCAATCTTCACTACCATCTTCCTTTTGTTTTGGTCCGTCTGAAAAATAGTCACCAGCGTTATCTGGTGCAATTTTTGTCATGTGAATGCTATCGACACCATCCGTAGATTGCGCATGCCAAACAATTGATGCTTGTCCGGTTACTTTAGTATCAAAAGTTGTTGAGTCTCCTTTTTTATCTTCTTTATCACCAAGATTATCAACGAGATTAACATAGTTTTTTACGGTGTCTTTACTTGGGTCTAATGTCGTAGAATCATTAGTGATGCCTTGTGCATCTACAATTACTGTGATGGTGACATCTGGATTTTTTTCTTCCATTATAATGAGTTTTTAAGATTTGTTTTTAATTATTAAGACGAAGGTTTTCTTATTTGAAGTTTTGGATCGATAGTAAAAAGAGCATCACCTCGATAGCCACTATCGAAGGTAATTGTATACTTAGCCATCAAATTATGGTCTGTACGATTACTTCCTAAAAGAGCTACCCACGATCCGTCACCTACATCATAAGGTGGTTTTTCAAAAAAACCTTCAGGAACATTCTCGAAGGTAATGTCTGTAATAAGAGCGAGATGACCTCTGGCACTATTATCTGTGATACCCCAGCTCACCAAGGTGTTTTCATCAGCAATACTATCGAATGTAGTTTTATCTATAGGATTATCGTAGCCATCACCTGGCACATTATCACTAAATTCCACATATTTCAGAAAATTAGCACGATCAGAGTGCATTTTCTCAGCGTTTATTTCGATTCTTACATCAACGGATTGATTTTCCATAATAAAAATTGATTTTTAGGATGAAGGTTTTCTTATTTGCAATTTTGGATCTTGCGTATGTTGCTTACCATTAACAGTATAGGTTATTGTGTATTCTACGATAAGACTATCGAAGGAAATATCTTTTCTTAACTCGGCAGACCAATTTTTTGTTCCGTTATTCATTAATGAGGGTTTTGATTTAAATATTGGCGCTATTACACCAATTTTACCAAGCCTCGTTTCTAACTGGGTAATTGCATCGATACTAGAAATATCAGAATATATATCAACTTTCCATATGATTGTATCGCCTTTGTTAAACGTCGTGGTTAAATTTTTGTCACCTCCGTCTGTATTCGATTGATGACCTTCATCATCGAGTATAGTTAGAGGTGTTGGTTTTTCCTTGGTTGCGAAAAGGGTTATTATATGTGTTGCCATAATTGTTAGTTTTGATTATCGAGATGATGGTTTTCTAATCTGAAGCTTAGGGTCTATTGTAAAGGCCCTTGGATCGAAAGGTATTGGTGCAACAATATTCCAGGCCTGAGCACCATAATTATTCATATAGGCAACTTCAGAACCTGAAAAGATTATCGGCCCAGCAGAATTATTACCTGAAATACCTTCAATATTGAAAGGCGCATTTAGAACCGATGTCCATGCTCTACTACCATAATTATTAATATAAGCCACCTGATTATCAGAATAACCAACAACACCTACACTATTATCTCCTGAGATGCCTTGGAGTAAAAAGGGCGCATCGGCAACAGGATGCCACTTGTTTTCACCATAATTATTCATAATTCGAACAGTACTACCAGAATAAATAATAGCACCTCGTGTGTTTTCACCAGCAATACCTTCAATATCAAATGGTGCCTCAGCTACCTCGTGCCATTTATTCTCTCCATAGTTGTTCATATAGGCGACACGGTTACCACCAAAAGCTATAACGCCATGATAGTTATCGCCTGCTATTCCGTCGATTTTAAATGGAGCCGGACTCAAAACATGCCAAATATTACTGGCATAATTATCCATATAGGCTACTCGATTTCCAGCATATACAATCATGCCTTTAGTGTTTTCACCTGCAATACCCTCAACATCGAATGGTGCATCAGAAACCACGTTCCAAACGTTTGTTCCATAATTGTTCATATAGGCACATTTTGCACCTACCGAAATTATGGCACCTGCCTGATTATTTCCGGCTAAACTTTCATATCCAGCTAGATTGAAAGTGATGCTATAACTCTCTTCATCCCCTTCATTTATTGAATTGTCATCTTTGATTTTAGCGGTATATCTATTGGCGCCATCACCTCTACGAATGTCTTCCATTAATAAAGAACCGCCATCTTTCTTAACGTTTTGAATTGCTATTGGGGTAATTCCATTTTTTGCAATAGCAGTCCATGTGACCAATTGATTTTTATACACTCCAGAAACGAAATCTTCTGGGTCACCTATTACACTTATTGGATCACCGAGGTCATCAGAAAATGCGACCATTTGACGTTTGTTGGACTCCGTAATGTTTTCTGTATCGATGGTAACAGTAACATTTGTATCCTTTGCTGTACTCATAATTATATTGATTTTTGGTTAATTGCTAAATTGTCAGGGTTCAGAGAATTATGATGTATAAGGAAATTTAGGCATTACTGATATTCAATAGAATGCCACTTTTGTAATTGAAGTAAATAGAATAATATCATATGTTAGTCAACAATTTTACATATGATAAGCAGGAAACGGTTAAACCGTTACATTGTAAATTAGGGATAACAAGAGAAAGGAAAATTTGTAGAAAGGGTGATTATAAAACTACATAATATTTTTCTTAAAAACTAATTGACACTTAATCCTCTGGTGGAAAGCCGTGAATTTCTTCAAACTTTTCATCAAAATTTGCTCTTAAATAAGAGTTCAGTTTCTTCTGATAATCGTCCTTTAACCATTTTAAAAAGTTGCCTGTACTTTTGCTAATACACTTTGCATAAATTTCAATTCGTTGATTGATATCATCCTTTAGGAGTTTAGCTAAAGCCAACGCATCATACACATCTTCGCTATTTTCGATACAGATTTTTGCGTGTTGTTCTATGGAACGTTCCAATACTACTTTTGAGGATTCACCGGCGTCGACCGCATCTTTATAGGTTTGTCTGATATCGAAGTAAGTCTCTTCAGATTTAGAAAACTCATCTTTGATCTCATCGGCAAGTTCATGCTTAAAATTCGCCTCAATTGCTTCATCGCTTTTAATACGATCAGCAAACCAATTTGGGGATTTAAATATCAACTGCCAGTCGAGATCAGCGCCCCAGGGTCCAAATCGGTATAAATTATTTCCTAGATCTATCACTTTGAAGGTGGACTTGTTATTCAAAATACGAGACCCGCGACCAATCATTTGATAATAAAGTGTCAATGACTTCGTAGCTCTATTCAGAATAATGGTATCTATAGTAGGTTCATCAAAGCCTGTTGTAAGAATACTTACTGAGGTTAATATAGCATCTGGTGTTTCGTGAAACCAATCGAGAATTTGACGACGTTGTTTTTTAGTGGCCGTATTATCTAAGTGCATAATTGGTAAACCTGCTTGTCTAAAAGCATAATAAACACTTATGGATGTGTTTATACCATTATTAAAGATCAAGGTTTTCTTACCCAAAGAATGTTTTTTGTAAGCATCAACAGTCTTTTGAAGCATCGCCGGACTCGTGTAAAGATCTTCAGATGATTTTACGGTATAATCGCCATTAGAGCCTACTTCGAGAGATGTTAATCCCATATCATAAGCATAGGTTTCACAGCTGGCTAGGAATTCATTTTCTATAAGATTTTCAATGGTTTCACCCGCAATCAATTCGTCATAATTATCCTTCATGGGTAGTTCTTTGTTTGAACTCAAAGGGGTTGCTGTAACTCCGAGAATAAATGACTTTTCAAAAAACTTAAATAGCTTCGTAAACGAATTGTAATGTGCCTCATCAATAATAACCAAACCGACATCAGAAATATCGAGCATATTGTCGTTCAAACGGTTATTTAGAGTTTCAACCATGGCCACAAAACACGAATAATTTGATTGATCATCTAAATTGGCTTTACTATAAACCACCTTATTAGTAACCCCAAAGCTTGTAAGCATTTCAGAGGTTTGCCTACAAAGCTCAATACGGTGGGTCATGACCAAAACTTTCTTATTGTGATTTTTCAAGTATTGTCTAACCATTTCAGAAAAAATAACGGTCTTACCTCCTCCTGTTGGTAATTGATAAAGTAAATGGTAATCTTCAGGAGCATTATCAAACTTATCAAAGATCTGACTAATTGCACCTTGTTGATACTCATATAATTCCTTATCTGTTTTCTTTTCTTGAATAGCTTGCTGATTCTGCGACATATAAATACTTGTAAAATTTAAGTTGCAAAATTAAGTTATTTTAAGAGATGTTAAAGGCATTTGTGGTTAACAATATTTGTTTTAATTTCGCGTTCATTCAGTCAAAAGTTAATTGAATTAATGAGAACCCTAACCCTCTGCCTCACATTTCTAATGTTTTGCTGTTTTGCTTCTGCGCAAAATGATAGTCTGTCTCAGAAAATTACGATTAAACTCCCATCAACCCTTGAAAAAGCAGCCTTAGTCAACGAAATTGAAATTCCTATTCAATCACATTCAGAAACTCAAAGTGTTGATATCAAAGGGGAGTTTTGGGATACGACCGTTTATAATCCCTATAAAAATACAATTACCGAATTTCCTTTAAATATAAAGTTTGAAGACAGCACCTACGCTTCCCCAATTTCTCGAAAAAAAATCATCACATCGCGCTATGGATGGCGAAGAGGACGACCACATAAAGGTATTGATATTGATTTGATCACAGGAGATTCTGTAGTAAGTATGCTTGATGGTGTGGTACGTTTTGCACGCTATAGCCGAGGCCATGGAAGAACTGTAGTTGTGCGTCATTACAATGGTCTAGAAACCACTTACGCACACTTATCAAAAATTGGTGTGAAGGTCAATGACACCGTTGCCAAAGGGCAGTACATTGGAAAAGGCGGTAATACGGGTAATTCTCGTGGTAGTCATTTACATTTGGTAACGACTTATAAAGGCGAAGATATTCATCCTGAATACCTATTCAATTTTGATGAGACCAACACCATGAGATCTAAAGATATTTGGGTTACACGTAAATGGACTAGACCAAGTTATCACAGCTCGAGACGCTTATCTAAGCTGGCACTTTATGAAACTAAAGAAGAAGCTCTAGCCAGTTTAGAAAAACAACGCAAAGTATATGTAGTTCGAAAGGGTGATACACTTTCACGAATATCTCAACGCAATAACACGACGATTACGGCCATTTGCAGAACGAATAAAATAAAACGTAATTCTACACTTAGGATTGGTCAGAAATTGATTTTGGAATTATAATTTTCGAATAGGAACGTAAAAATCCTCCTCAGAATCGGGACTCCCGTTTTTATACTTTTCACCCATCACCTGAAAATGAGGTCTGTTATCTATTACATATCCCGATGAAGGCAACCACTCCGTAGTGATGTATTGATAAGTTTTACCTGCATCCATGCCCTTATGCAAGAAAACTGCATACAAGCCTTCAGGAATGATGAACGAATTCATTTTATCAGGAACATGACGCTCATCAGAAACTTCTACTGCCGCCCAAATGTCGAAAGGTTCTTCAACATTATTTGAGTCATTATACTCTTGAAGAGCTATAAATTCACGGTTTATTGCATTTGTAATTTCCTGTCTTCTGGGCATAAATTGTTTCCAGAGCGAAACAATCTTTTGAAACTCACCATGCTTCATTCGACTTTTCATACCGATGACCAACTTTTGATCAATGTCAACGATTTTTGGTGATTTCATTATATTCTATTTAAATATATTCAGAAGTGAGATTATCGACCTTAAGGCCATCTTCCAAGCTCATAATTACACCTTGTGCCGCACGTTCACCAGAGATCATTGCTGCGTTTAATGAGCCATTGAGTAAATAATCGCCAGCCAAATAAATGGTTGGTTTTAATTGCGACTCGGTTGGTGAAATATCATATTGTAAAAACTCTACATCTGGCAAAGCTCTAGGAATATGATAGCATTTTATGAATCTAGAGGTCTGAATATTGCAATACTTTAAAAGGTCCTCCTCCACTTTCTTTATCAGTTGCTCCTCACTTAAGTTATGGTCTTTAACTACAGTTACTGAGAGTAGTTCTTTGTTTCCTTTATTGGTAGTCGATACACTATTATGAAAGAAAACATTATTGATCAAGGCTGAATCGTCAGCAATTAAGCCAATGACTGGCTTGTTAATCGTTCTACTATCCACTTCAAAATATAGATTGTAGCACGATTTCCAGGCATGGCTTTGATCTTTTAAATTACCAACAAGATCATTGGCCATGGTTGCAATTATGGTAAAATGCGTATCGATCTTTTCTCCTGAGTCTAAAACAATATTAGTATCATTAACCTGACGAACCATTTTTTCAAATTCGAATTTAGTATGCTTCAAACTGTCTTTAAGTTGTTCGGAGATTGCCGATATACCATCTTTGGGAATCATTGCCAAACCTTCGCCGAACATTTTATATACAAATTCGAACATACGACTCGAGGTCTTTAGGTCTGGTTCAAGAAAAATTCCAGAGAAAAAAGGCTTAAAAAACGTATTAATGATTTTGTCTGAAAATCCGGTATCCTTTAAATAGTCTAGGGTTGATTTTGAATCAGATTCGAAAATTTCCTCAATAGACTTTCGTTTTAAATGCGTATTGAGTTTTAAGATTCTAATTTTGTCGATCAACGAACCAACATTAGCTGTCAACGTTGGAATTGTAAGACTTAAAGCTCTAAATGGATCACCGATTAAATGTGACTTTCCATCTTTGAAAATTAAAGCTCCAGGAAGAAATTTTTGAAGATCTAATTTAGAATAATCTAAGTGCTTTTGGGCATAAGGATATGCTTCTAATAACACCTGAAATCCGTGATCTAGCTGATATCCGTCGATGATATCAGTCTTTACTCTTCCTCCTACACTATTGGTTGCTTCTATGATAATTGGGTGATAGCCGTTTTCTTCTAAAGTTTTTGCAGCAATCAACCCACTTATTCCAGCACCTACGATATGAATTTTATAATCTTCTCGATTCATTGAATTAAGCACTTATGTCGAGTGATTAAAGCTTTGAGATTTTTCCAACTTGAGTGATTTTTCCTAATGGTCCATCCATCTTAATAAATGCCTTCCCATTAGGTTTTAGATCAATAATGATATTCTGACCACTAAGAACAAATTTAATAGTAATCTCCTGTTTTGAATCATTAAAATTCACCTTGTAATCAGACAATTCATCATTATAGGTAATTACTCGTCTTTCTGAAGACAGAGCATGAAACGTACCCTCAACAGCCTTACCATCTATTTTCATGAAGTTATTGGAACTAACGAGCTCTTCACGATTTCTTCCTTCAAAAACCCAATCACCATTAAATTGGTAAATGTTAGAATTTATGATGGTTTTATTCTTTTCATACAGAGAATCGAATTTCTCCGTTTGAGCCGAGCTCATAGTCGGGATCGCAAAACTTAACAATAAGGCAAAAACTAATAACTTTTTCATGCTGATTATTTTGGGTCTAAGATAGTATTAATTCTCTCAATACAGTCTCTATAATGGTATTTTGTATCTGTATTTACTGCCGATTTTGAAGCCGAATTTAAAACACGCTTTAATTGATTCAACTCACCTCTTACAATAGCTCTCACATCAGACTGGTTAACATTATAGTATTGTCGCGTGCGTGATGGATTGAGACTTTCGGTCATTAAATAAGCCATACGGTCGATGTATGCGCGTTGTAAATTTCTTCGGAAAACATTTACATTCGATGCTGTAGTCGTTTCAGACCAAATACCTAAACGCAAATCCTTAAGCATATCTAAGGCTGAATAGTTTTTACTATCCATGGCTTTATGATCGATCAGTCTTCCTAAGCGCTCAAAATTCATGAGGTTATTTAAATGACGAGATTGAAGACTTCTAATACGATCGGTATAACCAGCGTAATTAATATTTTTCAGAATGTCTTTGTCCATTAACCAATTTGGAGTTGCGAAAGCATTTTTATGTAGCCATGCTATTGCCGCTTTTTGGTAGGCCTTGTCAACCGGATTGTAGACTGTACCTTCTTGCGATGGGTTTTTACTATCTTCAACAACACCGCCGACATGTGTTACAACATGACCAACATAACGACTCCAAACGCCTAGTAATTCGCCATATAATTCTGCTAGATCACTGTAGTTATCGGTTTTATCGCTTGTCCAACTAGGTAAATTTTCAGCAACAATTTTAAGATTTTTTAAGCCGTAGGTACTCGCTAGAATACTATTATTACCAATATCTTCGGTCTGTGCAGTTGGATCAAAACGGCTACTCTGCTTTCCAAATTTATACATCGGATCACCTGCCTTTTCCATGATCCAGCCATTTAGAGTTTCTTTTTCATCATCTGCAGATTTAGCATCTGGGATAAAACGATATCCATAATTAATGGCATAATCATCATAAGGTCCTAATTGACGTATAAATCTGATATTTTCATCACCAGGCTGCGCAATATAATTGTAACGTGCATAATCCATTATAGTGGTGGCTATACCCATTTTCTGAGTAAATGCGCCATCTCGATAACTTTCAACATCATAGGCATAACTGGCGCTCATATTATGCGGTAAACCAAGCGTATGACCAACTTCATGAGCAATCACCATTTTCATCATTTCCCCTATTTCTTCATCTGGAGTGTTAAGCGTTCTTGCCGAAGGATTTGCAGCCCCTGTTTCTAGCAAGTATCTATTACGATACGATCTTAAGTGGTTATGATACCAAATAATATCACTTTCAATAATTTCACCACTTCTAGGGTCTGAGACACTCGGACCTGTAGCATTTCTAGTTGTACTGGCGACATATCGAACTACAGAATATCTGATATCCTCTGGACTAAACTCAGGATCTTCTTCCTTAGTTGGTGGATCTTTTGCAATGATGGCATTTTTAAATCCGGCCGCTTCAAAGGCTTTCTGCCAGAGTTCAATACCTTCTTTCATGTATGATCTAAACTTCATTGGAGTTGCAGGGTCCAAATAGTAAACGATTGGTTTAATAGGTTCAACCAATTCACCACGTTTATAGGCTTCTATATCTTTTGGAATCAATTTCCAACGGCGAATATATGTTTTGCGATCTGCTTTGAGTTCATCACTGCCATAATCGTACTGACTTAAAGTAAACCAACCTACTCTATCATCGAAATAACGCGGTTGCATAGGTTCTTCCGGCAACAGAATCATCGATTGATTCATCTGAACACTTATCGTTTCGTCACCACTATTGTTTGGTGGTTCGGCAGCATTATATGTGAAATCCTGAATGACTTCAATATTTTTCGGATAACTTCTAACTGAATTGATAAAGCTTCTTGACTTATCTAAATTCCTAACTTTATATTGTCTTCTAAAAAAAGCTGGCATACCACTTAAGGCCTTCACATCTGAACTGTAAAAATTCGTTACGTCTATGACAACGTTCAGGGAATCTTTTGAATAGGCAGCAATATCAAACGCATATAAAGTAGGTTCGTAGTTATTAGATCTTACGGACACATTGATTGGAAGACTATCGGCTGCCACGGCACTCGATGATTTTTCCTTTATCAAAATTTTATCTTTAAAGCGTTCCCAATTAATCATTCGTGTATTGGTCTTCGTTCCTGCATTGACGTAACCACCACCTAAATTTGCTGGTAATTTCGCTATTCTACTTACCAATAACATGTCTGTATTTAAATACTCAATGGGGATCTCATAATAGTATTTTTCACCAACTAAATGCACATCAAAAAGACCTACATCAGTTTTGGCGTCTGATGTGATCACTTCATTGTAATCTTTGATTTTTCCTTTCTTTTTCTTCGGTGCTGCTGGTGTAGTTTGTTCTTTTTTAGCGTCTTTTTTCTTCTTTCTTCTCGATTGAGCATCTGTTGTATTAACAGAAAAAATTAAACATAAAATGAGCAGTAATGAGAATTGTTTTTTCATGTCAGTTAATAGATATGTTTTTGGATGATTTATTTGAAAAAATTTCGATTGGATAAAGATAATTAATTGAAATCATGTTGAGGTCGATTTCTTAAATCCTGTTAAAAATCTATGGTTATTCTTGATTTCTAAAGTATTTTTGCAAAAACTTTCTATGTCAACATTATTAACGACATTTCGAATTGTAGCCTTTTTAGAAGGTACATCGTATATCCTTCTTTTGTTTATTGCTACACCGTTAAAATATTTTGCTGACGATCCACAATATGTAGGGATGCTTGGCATGCCTCACGGGGTTTTATTCTTAGCTTATATAGCAATGGCGATATTTATCAGTAAGGACATGAAATGGTCTAATAAAACGCTATGGACCGTTTTAATTGCTGGTATTATTCCCTTTGGAACATTTTATGTTGATAAAAAATATTTAAAGAACGCCCATGCATAATTTAAGACATACGATTTATGATTGGTTGATCGAAAATGGCATTGCTGCAGACACTGCAAAATACCTGAATATGATCATACTTTTGGTCGGGTTATTGCTCATTGCATTTATTGTAGACTATGTCACTAAACGTCTACTCTGGAAATTTTCTTCAAGTTTAGCTAAGCGCACAAAAACTAATTTTGACGATATCCTGATCAAGAATAAGCTACCGAGAAATATTGCGCATATTATTCCGCTAATGTTGCTTATTGAATTTGTGCCTGATGTGTTTTCCGACTTTCCATACATCGAAAATATCATCGAAAAGACCTTAAAGGTTATTGCCATATTGCTGACGCTTCGCATTGTGAAGAATTTCTTGTATTCGGTGCGAGATTACTTGAAAACCTTACCACAATATAAAGACAAACCTCTGTACAGCTATATTCAGGTATTTATGATCTTCCTGTGGTTACTGGCTATTTTTTCAATATTTGCTATAATTACCAGCATAACCTTTTGGGAATTCATAACGAGTCTTGGTGCCGCATCAGCAATAATTTTGTTAGTATTTAAGGATAGTATTCTTGGATTTGTAGCGAGTATACAGGTTACCGTAAACGATATGGTACGTATTGGCGACTGGATTACTTTCGAAAAATATGGCGCTGATGGTGATGTTGTTGAAATTACTCTAGCAACTGTTAAAGTGCAGAATTGGGATAAAACCATTACAACCATTCCTACCTATGCACTTATTTCGGATTCTTTCAAGAATTGGAGAGGAATGATGAATTCTGGAGGCAGACGTATTAAGCGTTCAGTGATCATAAAAACTTCTACAATTAAATTTCTTACGGATGAAGATATAGAACGTTTCAAAAAAATTGAACTCGTTACAAATTATATGAATAACGCTTCTGAAATTATTAAGAAGCATAACGCTGAACGTGGTATAGATAAATCAGTTTTAATAAATGGTAGAAATCTGACCAATTTTGGTGTATTTAGAAAATATCTTCAAACCTACATGGATAATCATTCGGCGATTAATAAGGATATGACCTTAATGGTTAGACAGCTAGAGCCTACACCACAAGGAATACCTATGGAAATCTATGCGTTTAGTAGCGATATCAGGTGGCAGAATTATGAATTTATAATGGCAGATATTTTTGATCATGTACTTGCATCAGTAAAGTTCTTTGATCTTGAAATTTACGAATTGGCAGTTGCCACAACTGACTAATCCTTTTTATTTAACCGGTCGCTAACGTATTCTACTTTAGTTTTGCCATGAGGCTTAGGTTGCCCGTCTTCACCAAGATTTACCATTGTAATGTTATCAACGGTTAGTATGGTTTCGCGAGTCATTTTATTTCTGGCCTTACATTTCATGGTCATAGATGTCTTGCCAAATTTTATAACTTCAATACCAATTTCTACAATGTCACCTTGTTTCGCTGATGCCATGAAGTTAATTTCAGAAATGAACTTGGTTACCACTCTAGGGTTTTCAAGCTGAATAATAGTATAAAGTGCTACTTCTTCATCGATCCAAGCCAATAACTCACCTCCAAAAAGAGTACCATTAGGATTCAGGTCTTCGGGTTTTACCCATTTACGTGTATGAAATCTCATTTAAAATAATTTCTGTTGTTGCTCTGCGTTGGGTATTTTCAAATTCATACCCAATTCAGAATTTAATTGTTCTATAAAATAGTTTGAAAGCATTGGCTTGTCCTTTTGAACATCTTCATGAATAAAGAAGTTAACATGATGTATTCCGTAAGATTTCCATAGTGCAAGTCGCTCAACCCATTCATCTAATCTTTTGAAATCGCTTTGATGATTAGTCGCTACGTAGCGCACAAATACTCTAGAATTGGTGAGCCGCATGTGCATGATATCTCGTCTTCCAGGACTATCAACAATAACGTTCGATATGTTGTTCGCTTCTAAAAGTTGATACAAATCTTCAGAAATTGAATCATCACTAAACCAAGCTGTATGTCTAAATTCTGCAGCCAATGGAATTTCTTTTGGCCAGGACTTCATGAAATTCACCACACGGTCAAAATCCTTAGGCGCAAAATTTTCTGGCATCTGTAAAAAGATACATCCCAATTTTTCCTTTAGATTTATGGCGCTATAAAGAAAATTATAGACTACCGGAGCAACGTCTTCATTCAAACGTTTCCAATGACTAATCTCCTGATTTAATTTTGGGAAAAAACTAAAGTCTTGCGGTGTTTTATGATACCATTTTTCAAATTGCTCTGGTGGAAAAATTCTATAGAAAGTGGCATTAAGTTCTACTGCGTTAAACTGTCGCGAATAGTATTCTAGTTCATCTTTAATGCCTCTAGGATAAAATCCCTTTAAACTGGCTTTGTTCCAACTTGGGCAACCAATAAAAAATTGGGTAGTTTCAGAAGGATCAACTAGCAAGATTTCTTTTGTAGACGGATGATCTTCAGGTAATGTTAAATCAACAAGCTCTGGATGTTCTACTTTTCCGAATTTCACTAGATTTCTTTTACTCAAAGATAAGGTTAATAGGTCTGTTTTTCAATCTCGAATTAATGAAATGTTAATAACACCGTTAACAACATAATTACTGTTTTATCTTTGTGCCTTGGTTTATATTTAAATTTAATTCCAAGTTAATCCTAAATTCTTAACCATGGCTACACGTTCTGAGCAATTACTGGCAATTAGACCAGTAATATCTTCTGCAAAAATTTATGATTCTATGAGTCCTGACGAGTTATTTCAGAACAAAACACTTCGTCCTATAATTAAGATGCAACACGATCTTTTTATTGCTGTATTCAAAAATTATATTGGAAAACGAAAGAATGTATTCTACGAGCTAAGTCTAACCAAACAATTGGCCTATATTGATAATGCCATTCATAAAGACATGAAGTTCAGAAATTCTGTCAAAGGAATGATCATTGGGCAATTTACGGAGGAAGAATATACAATTTACATTCAAAATTCATCAGCACTGAATAAGCGTATGATGAATATTGTGAAGGAACGCCTACTTGATAGTATTCAGGCCTTTACAAATCCGCAGGTGCTTAAAGCCATGTAAACAATTTCAATCTATCAGTAGTTGAATTGCTGCTCCTTATAGTAATGACTCACCATTGAGATTCGTGGTGAGTACATCGCTCATATAATCAAAGTACGGACGCACATTTTTAAAGGCCGAATCGACGTTTTCTAAAAAGTCATTCGCTAACACTTCTTTGTCCGTGTATTTCTTAATGAAAATGAATTGCTTTTTTCTTATGAGATCGATAGCAGGATGCTCCTTATCAAAGCCTTTAGGAGCAGTTTTAAGCTCCTCGCCAACAAATTCACCCCAAGTTGATTTGAATGTCTTATCGTTTAGAATTTCACGCATTTCACTATCATCCATTTCAAATTCTTTTCTAATGCGAAACAGATCTTCTTTGTTGGGTTCCCAAAATCCGGTTGCAATAAAAGATTCATTATTTGGTTGAATATGCAAATAGTAGCCACCTCGTAGTTCTGGTTTTTTACGTGCGAAAGACCCTCCGAAATGGGTTTTATAAGGCAGTTTATTTTTTGAAAATCTGACGTCGCGATAAATTCTGAAAACTTTGGTTTTTTCGATTTGATCATGACTATTCATAAGTTCGCCTAGATAATTATAAGCTGATTTTACCTCAGATTCTATGGCTTTAAATTCAGGTTTATGTTCATTGAACCAATCTCTATTGTTGTTTTTTGAAAGCTTCTTTAAAAATGTAAGGGTTTCGGCTGGTATACGATTCGACATGTAAATTTTATTTGATATAAAAGTATAAAATTCATTGTTTCAATTTTGTTAAAATACCTTAAGGTCTTTGATGTTCACAACTCAGTTTAGAATAGTTACAAATAAACTTGTGATTTGACGGAATTTTCAGTATAATGCGGTACATTTAAAAACACACACTAATTTTATGGGTAGACCAGCAACAAGACCAACAAAGCTTAAGGATGGTTTCTATATTGAAATCAGAAACAAAGGTTCAAAATCCGGTGTAAAACTATATAGTGGCACCAAATTACAAATGCATCGTGCCATTAAAATGTACGAACGCTCGAAAGAGGTTCTTATTTTAGGTGAGTCCATAAACGGTAAGTTTGTTGATAAAGAACCTAAGCTTCATGTTGTAGAATAATACAAATACACAGTATATTAAAGGGTAAGAATTACGATTCTTACCCTTTTTTTATCGCACTATTTTAATCCTAAATTTTAACACTCTATTATTTTTTTTATACATTGTTGATTAAATCAGCAGGTAAAAACTGCAAAAACTAACTAATATTAAATCGACATTATTATGACTACAACTGCAAACAAGCCCCCAATTTGGTTTTGGATCGTTAGTGTAATTGCTCTACTTTGGAATGCCATGGGCGTACATGGATATATAAGTCAGGCCTACCAAACAGAAGCGCATACAAGTGCTTACACTCCAGAACAATTAGATGTTATGAATGGTTTACCAGCATGGTATACTGCTTTATTTGCTATTGCAGTATTTTCTGGTGCTTTAGGCTGTTTACTGCTTTTGCTAAGGAAGAAATTTGCTAAGATCTTACTTATCTTATCATTTTTAACCGCCACAGTAATGATGGTGTATTTCTTATTTATTGCTGATCTAAAAGGCGTTGATTTCAGCGCTAATAAATATATGGCCTATGCTGTCATTGCCATTGCAGCATTTTTGGTATGGTTCTCGAGAAAATCACATGCCAATGGCTGGATCAATTAAATTATAACCAACCAATCTTAAAGAAGGAATTAGTTTCGGCTGATTCCTTTTTTTTATTCAAATTTTAAAGCATGAAGAATTAGCCCTGAAGCTGGCGCGATATAATCCATAGGTTCAGTGTAATCACTTTTTAGAGTTTCTTCTATGTATTCTAAACTGATTTCACCTCGGCCGAGTTTTATAAGACAGCCAAACATTAAACGTATTTGATTGCGCATAAAACCCTTCCCTCTTATTTTGAAAACATAAGTCTGATCAGGAAAAAAATTAGCTTGATAGATATCATTATCCACAATTTCACAATAATCTATTGTTCTGGTATACTCACCGTTTTCGGTAGCTTTATAGCAATAGGCTCTAAAATTATGAGTTCCTTCAAACAGTTTGGCGCCAATTTTCATTATATCGACATCAAGAGGTTCTAGTATGGTTGTTAAAATCGGTGCACAAAAAGGATGATTCTTTTTTCCTTCAGAAAATAAGTAATGGTATTCTTTGAGTTTTGAATCTTGTATGATATTGAAATCCTTATCTACTTCAGAAATAGATAATGCTCTTATATCTTGAGGTAAATTCAGATTGAATTCCGCTAGAAAATCCTCAAAATCTGTAATAGGATTATTGTAGATAAATAATTCTAATGCTGCTTCGTTAGCTGATACCATGGCGTCTGTGCGTCCCGCGCCTAAAGTCTTAAATTTAGTATCACCTAAAATGTACTTAAGCGTTCGATCTATCATAAGATGAATAGTCTTCACGTCTGGCTGCTTTTGCCAACCGTGAAATCGATAGCCTAAATACTGAATTTTAATAAGATAATAATAGCGTTTATCAAACATAGTGGCAAGAACGCCATTTTATAGAAATTGACAAAGTAAAGGTTCGTTTTATCCCTAGTACGACCAAAATAAAAAGGCATTAATACAGATTCTATATTAATGCCTTTCGTTTATTTTATTTGATAATTCTAATTGATAATTAGCTTCTTGGAAATAATTTGAGAATTATATTCTAATCTTACGATATAAACACCGCTACTAAAGCTTGATACATCAACTGTATGCGTCGTAAAGTCTTGGTCTAAGTTGTGATTTAGAATATTTCGACCTTGAATATCATATAAACTCAAAGCAGTATCGCCTAATAGTTGACCTTTAACAACGATTTCTTTTGGGTTCGTAGAACTATAGATACTAAGATTATTTAAAGCATTATCTTCAATCGATAAGGTCGCTGGTTCAACATAAACCACATAATCTTCAGATTGCCCGTAAACTAATGATGAATAACAAGCAGAATTAATCAGATTAACTCCAGAAAATCTATCGTCTACATCAGTGATCAGTCGCATTCTTACAAAACTATCATAAGGCACTGTAGATGGATTAGTAATCGTAATTCCGGTCGTAGCACCACCAACAATATCATCATTTAGACCTTGTTGCTCAGCATCATCGTTAAAATCTCCATCGTTATTCCAATCGATCCAGAGACCAACTTGATGGAAGTTACCAGGCGCAACAGTTACATTAACAGTGTTTGTGCCATCAGCGTCTATTTCAAACAGACCAGAACAATCCTGACTACGATCTAAATTCCCGCCATCAATTCCTGTAGTTGAAGAGCCTATTGATGTTCCGTTTAATTCAACACTCATTATACCAGAAAAATTATTACCGGTAGGTGAATTAGTAGAACATACCGAGTTAGGCGCTGTGAATCCAGCAAGTGGCGCTTCATCTCCTTTTGAATTTGCGATCAAAGTTCCGTCCATTGCTGCTCTTGCTCGCGTTCTTTGGTCATTAGTTAGTCTGTCTGTACAATGGTAATAACTCATTACATTGTAAATGGTATTATTATCTACCCATGCACTTCCAGTACACGTGTTATTTGATGGACATGTACTTGTTTCACGTTGATGCGGTACCGTATCGGCACAACCATCACTATTGTTTCCAACCGTAGTATCAGCCGGACAAGCATCAGAAACACCATCGTTATTGGTGTCGTCACCTTGGAAGGTATGATAAAGATTGAAATAATGACCAACCTCATGTACTACTGTACTATTGTCACCGTTTGAATTGAGTCCCCATCCATTTGTATTACCAGGGTCATATCCAAAAACAGTAGACATCATTACTGAACCGTGAGTACTACTAACTTCACTATAAAAATAGGCGTAACCTTGAAAGCCAAAGCCACCGTTATTATTATCAAGCTCTGTTACGATCCAGATATTAAAATATTCAGTTTGTGGCCAGCTGCTTAATCCTACAATATCATTGTAGCTTGCACCATTGGAATTCAGAACGTTTACGCCGTAATTGGCATATCCTGCCAAACCTGAGGCATCAATACGATTAATTCCTGTGGTAGCATTACAATTAGGATCGCGTTGTGCTAATGCAAATTCAATTTCAAAATCTACAGGACTGTTGGGTGTAAGTCCTCTATAAAAATCATTTAAGTTATCAATACTACTTTGAATTTGAGCATCTGAAATATTCGAACCAACACCTACGGCTTCACCAAGATGTAAAACGTGAATAACCACAGGAATTGTAATAACTGTTCCATTCATTCTTGAAGCATCACTATTTTGAATTATACTCTGAATGCGGGCTTCATTTTCTTGTTCTAATTGAAGGTAATTGGGGTCTTGTTGTAATTTTGCTCTTTGTGAATCAAATCCACACTGTTGAGCGTTTGAGGAACTAAATGAAATGCAGAATAGCATTACAAGTAGGAAGGTAAAGTTTTTCATGGATAATAGGTTAATATGATTTGGTTGTGCAATATACACTTTTAAATCAAAAATCCACACTTTAACGTATAAAATTACTCTTTATCGATAAAATCTAAGAATTATGCCGTTCCTGAAGCACTGAAACTACATCATTTAACTGAAAACCTTTTGCCTTTAAAAGCATTAAATAATGGAACAAAAGATCGGCACTTTCATTCAAAAATAAATCATCGTTATCATCTTTGGCTTCAATGACGACTTCTACAGCTTCCTCACCTACCTTTTGTGCAATTTTATTGATACCCTTTTCGAACAATGAAGCCACATAAGATTTTTTTGAATCAGCATTTTCAACTCGTGAGGTGATTATATTTTCCAATTCGGTTAAGAATCCAAAAGATTGTTTATTGTCTTCATTCCAGCAGGTATCTGTTCCTGTGTGGCATGTTGGTCCGATTGGATTCACCTGAATTAATAAAGTATCTTTATCGCAATCATTTTTAATACTCACAAGTTCCAAGAAGTTGCCACTAGTTTCACCTTTAGTCCAGAGACGTTGTTTAGAACGGCTAAAGAAGGTGACTTTTTTAGTCTCGAGTGTTTTCAGATAAGCCTCATCATTCATGTAGCCTAACATTAATACCACTTTAGTCTCAACATCTTGAATAATCACTGGTACTAAACCATCTTTATTTTTATTGAAATCTATTTCCATTTTAATTTGTTTATCAATCTTAAGGAGTTTGAGAATCTATTCTAAATATTACAGTCTAACGGGAATTCCCTGTTGTTTTAGTTCTTTTTTTAAGTCTAGTATTGGTATTTCTCCAAAGTGAAATACACTAGCAGCCAAAGCCGCATCGGCCTTTCCGTCTTTAAAGGTATCAACAAAATGCTGCACAGTCCCTGCGCCACCTGAAGCAATAATTGGAATGTTGACTAATTCCGATAATCTTGCCAATGCCTCATTTGCAAAACCAGATTTTGTACCATCGTGATTCATGGAAGTAAAGAGAATTTCGCCTGCGCCACGCTCTTCAACCTCTTTTGCCCATTCAAAAAGTTTAATTTCAGTTGGAATTGTTCCTCCTGCCAAATGTACAAACCACTCACCATTGATTTCTTTAGCATCAATAGCTACCACCACACATTGGCTTCCAAATTTTTCTGATAGTTCATTGATGAGTTCAGGACGTTTTACTGCGGAAGAGTTTATAGATACCTTATCGGCACCGCAATGTAACAAATCATCAACATCTTCAACAGTTGAAATTCCACCTCCTACTGTAAATGGTATATTCACTTGTTCAGCAACTTTTAAAACCATATCGTGCATAGTTCGGCGTTTTTCTTGAGTTGCACTAATATCTAAAAACACCAATTCATCGGCACCCATTTCAGCATATTGTCTTCCTAAAGCCACTGGATCACCAGCATCCCTGAGATCAACAAAATTCACACCTTTTACGGTGCGTCCGTCTTTAATATCTAAACAAGGAACTATACGTTTTGTGAGCATAACTAATTGTTAATTATAAACTGTTCAAGTTGTTTAAGTGAGATCTTATTCTCGTAAATAGCCTTTCCAATAATAACGCCTTCGCAGCCTAACTCTTGTAACTTAGGTAATTCCTCAAGTTTTGAAATTCCACCAGAAGCAATTAGCTTCAAAGAGTCTTCGCTTTGCTCTAATTGACACAGCTTTAAAATCTTGTCGTACAAACTAAATGAAGGTCCTTGAAGCATACCATCTTTTGAAATATCTGTGCATATCACGTATGATATTCCCTTAGACTGATAATCTTTAATAAAAGGAACAACCTCTAGGTCGCTTTCCTCCTGCCAGCCAGAAATAGCGATCTTTTCATTAGTACAATCGGCACCCAAAATGATCTTTTCTGAGCCGTATTTTGAAATCCAATTTTGAAAAACTTCAGGGTTTTTAACAGCGATACTTCCTCCGGTAATCTGATGTGCACCAGATTCGAAGGCTATTCTCAGATCGTCATCAGACTTAAGTCCACCACCAAAATCGATTTTCAAATTAGTTTTGGTAGCAATGGCATCTAACACCTTGTAATTAACAATATGACTGGCCTTCGCACCATCAAGGTCAACGACATGGAGGTACTGAATTCCGGCATCTTCAAAGGCTTTGGCCACTTCAACCGGGTTTTCGTTATAGACTTTTTTCGTGTCGTAATCGCCCTTGGTGAGACGAACACATTGTCCATTTATTATATCTATTGCAGGAATGATTCTCATTTCTATAATTCTAAAAAGTTTTGTAACAAACGCTCACCAACCTTACTACTCTTTTCAGGGTGAAACTGAACACCGAAAAAATTGTCATTTTCTAAAGCAGAAGCATATTCAATCTCGTAATCCGTTGTGGCAATGGCTTCCTCACAGGTTTCAGCATAATAACTATGCACTAAATACATATAATCACCTTCATTAATACCTTTAAACAAGTCAGACTTTAGATTTCTAACAATATTCCAGCCCATTTGTGGAACTTTGACTTGGTTTGAAAAACGTTTTACATCAGCATCAAAAATGCCTAATCCTTTGGTATCGCCTTCTTCAGTATGTTTACACATCAATTGCATGCCTAAGCAAATACCAAGAACAGGTTGCTTTAATTCTGGAATAATGGTATCTAATCCACTTTCCCTCAACTTTGCCATTGCTGAGCTAGCTTCACCAACACCAGGAAAAATAACCTTATCCGCTTTTATTAAAGCGTTTGGATCATTGGTGAGAACCGCATTATATCCTAAGCGTTGAAAAGCAAATTGAATGCTTTTAATATTACCGGCACCGTAATTAACGATTTTTAAGTCCATTAGAGCATTCCTTTTGTTGATGGTAAAATCATCTTTTCTACATCTTGTTTAACCGCCATTTTAATTGCTTTGGCAAATGCCTTGAAAATAGCTTCGATCTTATGGTGCTCGTTAGTACCTTCAACCTTAATATTCAGATTACATTTAGCACCATCAGTAAACGACTTAAAAAAGTGGTAAAACATTTCGGTTGGCATTTTACCAATCATTTCGCGCTTGAATTCAGCGTCCCAAACTAACCAGTTTCTACCTCCAAAATCAATTACTACCTGAGCTAGACAATCGTCCATTGGTAAACAGAAACCATAGCGTTCAATACCTAATTTGTTACCTAATGTTTTTGCAAATACCTCACCTAGTGCTATTGCTGTATCTTCGATAGTATGATGTTCATCCACTTCGAGGTCACCATCTACTTTAATATTCAGATCCATTTGTCCATGGCGTGCAATTTGATCTAACATATGATCAAAAAATGCTATGCCTGTATCTATATTGCTCTTTCCTGTACCGTCTAAATTGAGGTCGATCTTGATTTTCGTTTCATTGGTGTTACGCTCAATAGAACCAACACGTTCTGTAGTTTTTAAAAATCGATAAATAACCTCCCAATCGTTTGATTCTAATGCAATAAAGTCTTGTAATTCAGAATTACTAACAGTTACTTCATCGGTACCTAGATTGGTGTTGTCATTTATAAAAATACCTTTTGCTCCTAAATTCTTGGCCAATTCAATATCTGTGAGTCGGTCTCCGATCACAAAAGAATTCGCCAAATCGTAATCCTCAGAGAAATACTTGGTTAATAAGCCTGTGTTAGGTTTGCGCGTAGGCGCATTGTCCTTAGCAAAAGTTCTATCAATAAATTGTTCTTGAAACACTACTCCTTCTTGTTCGAAGGTTTTGATCACAAAATTATGTACTGGCCAGAACGTGTTTTCTGGGTAGACTTCGGTACCCAAGCCATCTTGATTAGTGATCATCACGATCTCAAAATTCAATTCTTTAGCTATTTTGCTCAAATATTGAAACACCTTTGGGTAGAATTCCAGTTTTTCAAATGAATCGATTTGTTCATCCGCTGGCTCTTTGATGAGGGTTCCGTCTCTGTCTATGAATAATACAGGTTTCATGAGAGTTCTTTTAAAGTCTTAATTAGGTTTTTATTTTCAGCTTCAGTCCCAACTGTAAATCGCAGGCAATTTTCGCAAAGTGGCTGTGTGGTTCTGTTTCGTACCACAATACCCTTGTCAATCAATTCTGAATAGCGCTTAGAGGCATCATCAACGCGCACCAAAATGAAATTTGCATCTGAGGAAAATACAGTTTCAATAAAGGAAATTGAATTCAAGGCTTTTTCTAATATCTGTCTTTGCTCTAATATTTTTGAAACTTCAAGAGTTACTTCATCTGTTCGATTTAGTCGTTCTAGAGCCCTTTCTTGTGTCAGTTGATTAACATTATAAGGCGGTTTGATCTTATTCAAAATTGAAATAATAAATTCTGAAGCATAACAAACACCTAATCTTATCCCAGCTAAACCATAGGCTTTAGAAAGCGTTTGCGTAATTATAAGATTTGGAAATTCGTCTAAGCGACTCAACCAACTTTCCTGTTCAGAAAAATCAATATAAGCTTCGTCTATGACCACAATACCTCTAAAATTCTTAATCAGTTTTTCGACTTTCTGTGCTTCAAAACTATTGGCAGTTGGATTATTAGGTGAGCAAATAAACAATAACTTAGAATTGTCATTCTGAAGTGCTAGAACCTCCTCTACTTTAGGTTGAAAAGTTTTATCTAATTCAACTTTTACAATTTCAACGGCATTGAGATCCGCTAAAACACTATACATTCCGTAGGTTGGCGGTAATGTAATGACATGGTCTAAATTAGGTTCACAGAAGGCCCTGAAAATAAGATCTAAAACTTCATCACTGCCATTACCCAGTAAGATTTGTGATGTTGGCACTTTCTTAATTTCGGAAAGTTTAGTTTTTACTTTGGTCTGCTGTGGATCTGGATAACGATTCACATTGGTTTGATAGGGGTTTTCATTAGCATCAATGAACACCATATCGGCCGATGCGTCCTTATACTCATCCCTCGCAGATGAATACGCTTTTATCGTTTTAATATTTTCTCTTAAAAGATTCTCTATATTCATGATTTCAAATCTTTTAAGCGCAATGTTACTGCATTTTTGTGTGCATGAAGACCTTCAGCTTCGGCCATAAGCTCTATGGCCGGACCAATTTTCTTTATGCCTTTTGGACTTAATTTTTGAAAGGTCATGCTCTTTTGAAAGCTATCTAAATTAACACCTGAATACGCCTTTGAATACCCATTGGTTGGCAAGGTATGGTTGGTGCCCGAAGCATAATCTCCGGCACTTTCAGGCGTGTAATTTCCTATAAACACTGAACCTGCATTTCCAATATTATCTACGAAATAATCGTCATCCTTTGTTGCAACTATGAAATGTTCTGGGCCATAAGCATCAATGAGTTCTAAAGCAATTTCAAAATCTTCAACTACAATAATTCTTGAATTATTGATAGCGTCTGCGGCCATGCTTCGTCTCGGAAGTTCTTCTAATTGCCTACCAACCGCATTACTTACGTTTGCAGCAAAATCTTTTGAAGTTGTTACTAGAATCACCTGACTATCTGAGCCATGTTCTGCCTGACTTAAAAGGTCTGAAGCCACATACTCGGCATTCGCAGTCTCATCTGCCATAACTAATAACTCACTAGGACCTGCAGGCATATCTATTGCCACACCGTATTTTGTTGCAATTTGTTTTGCTACGGTGACATACTGATTTCCTGGTCCGAAAATCTTATATACTTGTGGGATCGATGCTGTGCCAAATGTGAGTCCAGCAATAGCTTGTATACCTCCAACTTTGCATATTTTGGTAACCCCACATAATTTAGCAGCGTATAATATTTCATCGGCTATTTTTCCTTCAGTATTTGGCGGAGAACATAGCACGATATCCTTGCATCCTGCAATCTTGGCTGGTATGGCCAGCATTAATACCGTTGAAAATAAAGGTGCAGTTCCGCCAGGAATATACAATCCAACTTTTTGAATTGGTCTCTTTTCTTGCCAGCATTTTACACCTTTCATGGTTTTTAAAAAAACCTTTTCAGTCTTCTGTGCCTCGTGGAACTTTTTAATATTGTTCTTTGCCAATTTTATGGCTGACTTAAGTTCTTTTGAAACTCGATTTGAAGCGGCCTCAATTTCTTCGTCGGATACTGTGATATCAGTAAGATCGACTTTATCAAACTTTGACGTGTAGGTATTTACCGCTTCATTACCTTGACTCTCAACATCTGAAAATACCGTATTCACTATAGCTTCAATATCATCAACTGTTTTGGTTGGTCTTCTCAATAGTTCTGACCAATCTTCTCGCTTAGGATTTTCTATTAGCTTCATATTACAATACCATATTTTCGATTGGACACACTAAAATACCTTCGGCACCATTCGCTTTTAATTCATCTATCACATTCCAAAAATCATTTTTATTGATCACAGAGTGCAATGAACTCCAACCTTCTTTTGCTAGTGGCAAAATCGTAGGACTGTTCATTCCTGGTAGAATGGCACAGATCTTATCGAGTTTGTCGTTAGGTGCATTTAAGAGTACATATTTATTTTCTCTACCTCGTAAAACGGATTTCAATCTAAACTGAATCTTATCAATTAGAGCCTGATTGTCTTCAGAAATCTGAGGCGAAGTCGCTAAAACGGCTTCAGATTTAAGTAGCACTTCGATCTCTTTTAATCCATTTTTGAATAAGGTACTTCCACTTGAAACAATATCACAGATACCATCGGCCAATCCTATGTTTGGCGCAATTTCAACAGATCCATTAATAATGTGAAGATTTGCAGACACACCAGAATTTTTCAAAAACTGGTTTACGGTGTTTGGATAGGATGTAGCAATACGTTTTCCTTCAAGATCTTTCAAACTCTTAGCGCTCGAAGATTTAGGAACCGCAATAGATACACGACATTTTGAAAAGCCTAATTTTTCAACTACAGTAATGTCATGTCCTTTTTCAATTAGTACATTTTCGCCTATTATGGCTGCATCTACAACACCATCGCGCAAGTATTGAGGTATATCACCATTTCGAAGATAAAATACTTCCAGAGGGAAATTTCGTGCTGAAGCTTTTAGTTGATCCTTTCCATTGTCGATAGAAATACCGATTTGTTTTAGTATCCTAAGCGAATCTTCATTTAATCGTCCAGATTTCTGAACTGCAATTTTTAAAGTACTCATTCTAGTTTTAGTTAGTTGAGAATATGCATGAGTTCCATAAAAAAACCCATTTGATATTCTCAAACGGGTTTAAAATTATATGTTGAAATTAATCAATACATCTTCACCTCGCTTGAGCGATTACCTGAAAATGATGATGTAATTGATTGTTATTCATGTCTTATTTTGATAAATAAAGTTTTGTAAAATTATTTTACAATTCCAAGTGTTTAACAAATTTTTTATTGGTTGCCTAAAATTATTGGCATTCCTGTGTCCCCAGAACCGATAATCACCACCTTACTATTAGGTGATTCAGCCAACTTATTAGTGGCTTCAATTCCTTTATCCTGAAGGATCTTATCTGTTAAAGACGCGCTTAAAATTTTGTTGGCATCTGCTTTACCTTGCGCCTCGATTCGTTGACGTTCTGCTTCTTTTTGAGCTGTAACTAAACGGAATTCATACTCAAGAGACTCTTGCTCCTGCTTTAATTTACGTTCAATAGCATCTTTAATTGTTGGTGGTAAGGTTACATCTCTAATTAAAACACTGTTTAATTGGATATATTGACTTTCAACAATTTTTTTGGTCTCTTCAAAAATTTCTGTTTGAATAGCATCACGCTTGCTTGAATACAATTGCTCTGGTGTATAACGCCCTACAACGCTTCGCGCAGCAGAACGAATTGCAGGCTGTAAAACTCTACTAAGATAGTTTTCGCCTTTTTCATTGTGCAGCTTACCTAAGTTCTTTTCATCTGGCTCGTAAAGCACAGATGCATCAAGTTTGATATCAAGTCCATTTGATGATAGAACAGACATTTTTTCTGGAATTTCTTGTTGACGAGTTTCATAATCGATCACTCTATTCCATGGTGCTATAATGTGAAAACCTGGACCAAGAGGTGGTTTCTCTGAGTCTACACCATCTTTTAAAGTTTCGTACAATACAGCCGCATGACCAGCATCTATAGTTACCGCTGATTTAAAAAGGATAATTAAAAAAATAATTATTCCTATTAAAATAGGTAGTCCTATTTTAGGTAATTTCTCCATGTTATTTTCTTTTAAATTAAACCGTTATATTTTCTAATAAACCATTCTGAAAATAGGCTTAGGGCTATGATTCCCAGCAAGTATTTCCAGTCGATCAAAGGTACGACATTTTTAGTGCTTTTTTGTATTGTAGCATAGCGATTATCGGTGATAAGATCATTAATTAGATCTGAATAATTAGAACCGAAAAACGCTTTACCTGCACTGCTACTAGCTAGGGATTGTAATTTATCGAGGTCGGCATTTAAGAATTGCTGCTCAACATTATATTCTAAGATTTCAAAACTGCCTGACGCCGCGATAGATTCAGTGTTATGCTTAACAGTGAAATCGTACGATCCGGCTGAAATACCGCTAAGGTCAACTCGGTAATTTCCATTATTCAAAAGCAATGGTACCTCTCTAACACTGTCATCTTCCTTGTTTCTGATGATTATCGTTAATGCTGCAGAATCATCAAATTCAAAATTCTTATTGAAATACTGTGCCGAAATGATCACATCGTCATTACCGTTGTAAAACGACTTATAGTCTATATTTAATCGATTGCGCTTCTTATTAGAACTTAAATACTGCACAAGCTTTCCCATAAAGTTATCGAAATCATTAAAGCTTTCCGTTTCTAAAAAAGACTGTGCTCGCCATCGCCATATGCCTTCTCCTGATAAAAAAGCGTGCTTGGAACTATTGATCTCAAAAGTTGAAAGCATCACCTGGTCTGTTAAAAACCCATTAACCGTTTTATAAAGAATAACATCATTTGGTACTAAGAATTCTGTGTTGCCAAATTCTGATTTTAACGGAGGATAATCACTAAAATCGAGATTATCGATAATAAAAGTGCTATAATTTCGATTTATGTTTGGCTGAAAGTCTTCAGTCTGATTTGTTATGACTTGATTGAAATATCCTTGCGTATTGTTGAGTAAACTCCAGTTTGTACTGGCTCCTGAAATCGTAAATGTATTTAGATTCTGCTTGCGAACCTCATTTAGAACCGAATTAAAGCTATTATTTGGCTGGTATAATATAACTAATTGATAATCATTAATTTTTGATAAATACTCTTGCGGCTTCAATATTGAAACACTTCGCTGCTCGTTGCTCTCGATTGACTTTTTTATTGCTCCAAGATCGGGATGCAAAATATCTGAGACCAGAGCTATATTGGTTTTTTGATCGATGACCTCTACTCCAAAATTCTTCGAATTGTTTACCGTATTTTTTTCGTTGTTCAGTGGAGACAACTCAACACGATAAGTTTTAACACCAACACTATTAGCTGCTAAAGTTGTTGAAATGATCTCAGAGGTTTTAGAGGCGTTAAATTGAATTGGTTTTCTAAATATAACCGAATTACCTGACCAAATTAAAAGTTCTGTATTAACGACTTCTGTGCCATTATAATTGGCGATAATTTCAACTGGAAATCTATTCTTTAGAAACACATAGCGATTTACATTAAGCTGTTTGATATTCAAATCTGAATATACTGTTGAATCCCCAAGAATTATAGGATAAATCGGTTGTTTAATTGAGTTTGAAAGGAAACTGTAATCGGAACCATATGTTTGATTGCCGTCGGTTAACATTACTATTGGCGCCGTCGTATTGGCAAATACTTCACCAAGTTGTTTTAATACTTGTGAAATATTGGATTGCCGATCGGTAAAATTCAAACTATCAAGGCTATTCACAGATCTGCCAAAACTGTAGGTTTGGATATCAAAGCGTTCATTTAAATCAGAATTATCGCGAATGGCATTAAGAGCAGTATTGGCTGTGCTATCTTGCCCTAAGTATTTTACCGATTCAGAATTATCAACAGCTACGACGAGCGTTGGTTTTTTATCGTAGTATGTATTTGATTCGAATTTTGGGTTTATAAGCAGCAGTAATATTCCAAAGATGGCTAAAGTCCGAAGAATGATTAAGCCATAGCGAAGCTTAGATTTTAGTTTCGATCTGTATATATACTGAAACAGCGCTAATGAAAGCGCTGCTATTCCAGCAATAATAATATATACGATCGTTTCTGTTTGCATTTATAATTTATGTCAACATCCCGCCGTCAACGTTTATTGTTTGTCCGGTTACATAAGCACTCATATCACTCGCTAAAAACACGCAGGCGTTTGCTATATCTTCAGGTGTACCGCCGCGTTTTAAAGGTATAGCAGCTCTCCACCCTTTTACGGTTTCTTCATCGAGCTTAGCGGTCATTTCAGTTTCAATAAAACCTGGAGCAATCACATTACTTCTAATGTTTCTCGAGCCTAATTCTAAAGCGACCGATTTAGAAAAACCTATGATTCCTGCCTTAGATGCAGCGTAGTTTGTTTGTCCGGCATTACCCTTCACACCTACTACAGAGCTCATATTGATAATTGATCCTTTACGTTGTTTAAGCATCGTACGCTGAACAGCTTTGGTCATATTAAAAACAGACTTAAGGTTAACTTCTATAACCTTATCGAAATCCTCTTCACCCATACGCATTAAAAGATTGTCTTTAGTAATCCCTGCATTATTTACGAGTATATCAATAGATCCAAACTCGGCTAACACATCTTCTGCAAGTTTCTGAGCTTCTTCAAAACTAGCTGCATTACTTTGATAGCCAACAGCTTTAACGCCTAGTTCATTTAATTCCTTTTCTAAGGCCTTTGCAGCATCTACAGACGAACTGAATGTAAAAGCTACGTTAGCACCATGCTGAGCAAAAACTTCAGCAATTCCTTTACCTATACCACGACTAGCTCCAGTAACTATGGCCGTTTTACCTTCTAATAGTTTCATAATTTATGTGTTGGTTTAGTTAGTTTATTTATTTGATTAATACTCAAATATAGCAATTACAAGTTGCAAGAAATAAAAAAACCTCACAACATTTTGTAAGGTTTTTAACAGTTTTATAGAAAGCGATTAGCCTAATACTTCTGCGACTTTCTTTCCTATTTCCGCAGGTGAATCCACAACATGAATACCACATGCTTTCATAATTTTCTTTTTAGCCTGAGCTGTATCATCACTACCACCTACGATTGCACCAGCATGCCCCATAGTTCTACCAGCCGGAGCAGTTTCTCCTGCTATAAATCCAACGATTGGCTTAGTACTTCCACTCGCCTGATACCAATTAGCAGCATCAGCTTCAAGTTGCCCACCGATTTCACCGATCATAACTACAGCTTCAGTTTCTGGGTCATTGATCAATAATTCAACAGCTTCTTTTGTAGTTGTACCAATAATTGGGTCACCACCGATACCTATAGCTGTTGTTATTCCTAATCCTTGTTTCACTACCTGATCTGCAGCTTCATAAGTTAATGTACCAGATTTTGAAACGATACCAACTTTACCTGATTTGAAAACAAAGCCTGGCATGATACCAACTTTAGCTTCACCTGGAGTGATAACTCCTGGACAGTTTGGTCCTACCAATCGGCAATCTCTATCTCTAATGTAATCTGCAGCTTTAATCATATCAGCAACAGGAATTCCTTCTGTAATGGTAATGATAACTTTAATACCTGCATCCGCAGCTTCCATAATAGCATCCGCAGCAAACGCTGGCGGTACGAATATAATAGTAGTATCAGCACCTACTTTTTCTACGGCTTCTGATACCGTATTAAATACAGGTCTATCAAGATGAGTTTGCCCACCTTTTCCTGGTGTTACGCCACCAACTACATTTGTACCATATTCGATCATTTGACCTGCATGAAATGTTCCTTCACTACCTGTGAAACCTTGTACTATGATTTTAGAATTCTTGTTAACTAAAACGCTCATGTGATAGTATTGTTTTTAATTTTTAAAAATTTCAGTGCAAAAATAAGGGATTTGATACGTATAAACGAGCCCTTTTAAATTTATTTTTTTGAATAGGAAGCCATGCTTTTTGAGTTACTTTCATCTGCTGGCTGACTGATCTCATAGCCACGGTACAACTTACCATCTTTGACTTCCCAAATTGTTGAAAAATGGCCAAGGGCAGTTTCATTTTTTGAGTCTTCTATGGCAGAGCCAAATAAAGTATGTCTGGTAACGACGGTTGAATTAGACTCAATCAAATGGGTGAATTCGAATCTTAAGTTTTCGAAGGCTTTTCGAGTTTCAGAAAAGAAGGATTCCAAGTCATTGTGATTTAAAACTCTAAATCCTTGACTGCTCGTCCAGTGCAACTCAGCATCTTCATGAAAAAATTTAGAAATGACATCAGCATCATTTGCTACATCAGAAGCATAAAATGCTTTTACAATTTCTAGTGGAGACATTTATAGATCTTTTAATTTTTCGAGGATTTCAGGAATTTTACGGATGGAAGCAATTTCTTTATACTTAGATCTGAAATCGTCGGCAGGTATTCCGAAGTAGTGCTTCCCTCCTTCTAGAGACTTACTTACACCAGCCTTGGCAGAAATGACAGTTTTTGCGCCAATCGTTATACCACTTGTTATCCCAACTTGACCCCAAATTGTAACTTCGTCTTCTACAATTACACAACCTGCAATTCCAACCTGTGAAGCAATAAGACATTTTTTGCCAATAACGGTGTCGTGCCCTATTTGCACCTGATTGTCAATTTTAGCACCTTCTTTTATAGTTGTATCGCCCGTTACTCCTCTATCGATCGTACATGCAGCACCAATATCAACATTATCTTCTATGACAACTCTACCACCAGATAACAACTGATCAAATCCTTCAGGTCGCTTTTTGTAATAAAATGCACTTGCACCTAAAATGGTTCCGGCATGGATAATCACATTATCACCTATGACTGCGTCGTCGTAGATACTAACATTTGAATGTATGACGCAATTCTTTCCGATAGTAACATTATTACCAATAAAACAATTTGGTTGAATTATGGTTCCTTCACCGATTTTCGCATCATCAGCAATAGCAACATGAGACGATTTAAACGGTTTGAAATAGGTTGTTAGTTTATTAAAATCTCTAAACGGATCATCTGATATCAGTAAAGCCTTGCCTTCAGGGCACTCAACTTCCTTATTAATAAGTATTATGGTTGCTGCAGATTGAAGTGCTTTATCATAGTATTTTGGGTGATCTACAAAGACAATATCTCCGGGTTCTACAACATGAATTTCATTCATGCCGAGCACAGGAAAGTCATCAGCACCGACATATTCAGTACTTATTATATCCGCGATCTCTTTTAAAGTATGTGGCTTTGGAAATTTCATTTATTCCTTAATACGTTCTTTATACGTACCTTTTTCTGTTTCGATTTTTATCTTATCGCCTTCATTAATAAACAAAGGAACATTAACCGTTGCACCTGTCTCTACAGTTGCAGGTTTAGTAGCGTTTGTTGCCGTATTGCCCTTAACTCCAGGTTCAGTGTGAGTTACTTCTAAAATAACACTTGCAGGCATATCGACAGAAAGTGGCATGTTGTCTTCAGTATTAATTAGAACTGTTACAACTTCACCTTCTTTCATTAAATCTGGACGGTCTAGTGCGTTTTCAGTGAGTTGAATTTGTGTGTAATCAGACTCATTCATAAAATGATAGTATTCACCATCATTGTATAAATATTGAAACTTGTGAGTTTCTACACGAACATCATCAATCTTGTGTCCGGCAGAAAAGGTATTATCTATTACCTTTCCGGTAGTAACACTTTTAAGTTTTGTTCTCACAAAAGCAGGTCCTTTACCTGGTTTAACATGAAGAAATTCAATGATTTTGTATATATCGTGGTTGTATTTTATGCATAAACCATTTCGTATATCTGAAGTACTTGCCATTATTGTGTTTTGTTTATTTATTAATTTGATTTGAAATAACCTTTCATGATACCACGATGAGAATTCTTAATGAATTGCAGAATTTCATCACGCTCAGGAGTGGCTTGCATTTCGGCTTCAATAATCTCTGAAGCTTGGGTATTATTGTAATTCTTTTGATAAAGTATTCTATAAATATCTTGAATTTCACGAATTTTCTCAGTTGTAAAACCTCTTCGTCTTAGACCAACGGAATTAATTCCAACGTATGACAAGGGTTCTCTAGCAGCCTTCACATAAGGTGGTACATCTTTACGCACCAATGAACCTCCGGTTACGAAAGCATGGTTACCAACTGAACAGAATTGATGTACAGCAGTCATCCCAGCCAAAACCACATAATCACCTACTGTGATATGGCCGGCCAATGTGCTGTTATTAGAAAAAATACAGTTATTACCAACGATGCAATCGTGTGCAATATGGCAATAAGCCATAATTAAGCAATTGTTACCGATTACGGTTTTCATTTTATCTGTAGTTCCTCTGTTGATAGTAACACATTCTCTAATGGTAACATTATCACCGATCTCTACTGTAGTATCTTCATCGTTGTATTTAAGATCTTGAGGTACGGCTGAAATTACTGCGCCAGGAAAGATGTTGCAATTCTTACCAATACGCGCACCTTCCATTATGGTCACATTACTTCCTATCCAGGTTCCTTCACCGATCTTTACATTATTATGAATGGTTGTAAATGGTTCAATTACAACATTCTTGGCGATCTTGGCGCCTGGATGTACATATGCTAAAGGTTGATTCATTGTTTACTTTACTTTTGAAATTTGTGCCATTAACTCAGCCTCAGCGCATAACTTTCCGTTGGCGTAGGCATACCCTTGCATATGGCAAATACCTCTTCTTATAGGAGTGATTAATGTACATTTAAATATTAAGGTGTCACCCGGAACGACTTTCTGTTTGAATTTCACATTGTCGATCTTCATGAAAAACGTGAGGTAATTCTCTGGATCAGGAACAGTACTCAACACCAATATTCCACCAGTCTGAGCCATGGCTTCAACAATTAAAACACCCGGCATAACTGGTGCTCCAGGGAAATGCCCTCGGAAAAACTCTTCGTTCATCGTCACATTCTTCATACCAGTTACAGAACTATCAGTGAGCTCGTAAACTTTATCAAGTAACAAGAATGGTTGTCTATGCGGAAGCATATTCATAATTTGATTTACATCCATTAATGGCGGTGCATTCAAATCTATTTGAGGTACATTATTTCGTCTTTCATTCTTAATGATCTTAGACATCTTCTTTGCAAACTGGGTGTTTACAAAATGGCCTGGTTTATTGGCAATGACTTTTCCGCGAATGCGAGTGCCTATTAATGCCAAATCACCGACAACATCCAACAGCTTATGACGTGCTGCTTCATTTGGGTGATGTAAGGTTAGATTATCTAAAATGCCATTAGGCTTAACTGCAATATTGTCTTTCTTGAAAGCTGTTCTTAAACGATCCATGGTTTCAGGAGATAGCTCTTTATCCACATAAACAATGGCATTATTCAGATCACCGCCTTTAATGAGGCCGTGTTCAAGAAGCATTTCTAATTCGTGTAAGAAACTAAATGTTCTGGCATCTGCTATTTCCGTTTTGAATTCATCTACTGAATTCATCGTAGCATTTTGCGTACCTAAAACCTTGGTACCAAAATCTACCATCGTCGTAACCTTGTAGTCATCCGAAGGCATAAGAATGATCTCACTTCCGGTAGTCTCATCTGCATAAGACACCACCTCTTTTATGACATATTCTTCTCTGAATGCCTCTTGCTCAATGATTCCGGCTTTTTCAAGTGCTTCTACAAAAAACTTTGACGACCCGTCCATTATTGGTGGCTCGGATGCATTGAGTTCAATAATGGCATTGTCAATATCTAGTCCGACTAAAGCTGCCAATACATGCTCGCACGTTTGAATGGTTACCCCATTTTTCTCAAGACAAGTTCCTCTTTGTGTATTTGTTACATAGTTGGCATCTGCTTCGATCTTAGGGTTTCCTTCTAAATCAACACGTTCAAATAGAAAACCGGAGTTCTCAACACCTGGTTTAAAAACTAAGGTGACATCCGCCCCTGTATGAAGTCCGACGCCCTTTAGCGTCACTTCTTTTTCAATGGTCTTTTGTTTTATTTCAGTTTTAACTATTGCCATCTACTTTCTTTTCAATTTCACTAATATTTTTAATGATCTTAGGTAAGTTTTTAAAGTATACATAAGATTTATTGTAATCGCCATAGGCTAAAGCTGGTGAACCTTGAAGTACTTCATTATCTTTCACATGTCTTCCGATACCCGATTGTGCCTGAATCTTAACGTTGTTGCCTATAGTAATATGCCCTACGATTCCTACTTGCCCACCAATCTGACAATTCTCTCCAATTTTGGTGGAGCCTGCAATCCCTGCTTGAGCCGCAATAACAGTATTGCGTCCTATTTCAACATTATGAGCGATCTGAATTTGGTTATCGAGTTTTACACCACGTCTTATAATAGTTGAACCTAAAGTTGCTCTATCGATTGTGGTTCCTGCACCGATGTCTACAAAATCCTCTATGATAACATTTCCTATTTGAGGGACTTTAGAGTATTCGCCTTTTTCATCTGGCTTGAATCCAAATCCATCGGCACCAATAATAGCACCTGAATTAATGACACAATTAGCACCAATAACACATTCCGAATAAATCTTTCCACCTGAAAACACAACTGTGCTATCTCCAATTACCACATTGTCTCCAATATATGAGTTGGGAAATATCTTTACATTATCCCCTAAGGTGACATTATCACCTATATAGGTGAACGCTCCGACATAAACATTTTCGCCAAGCTTGGCTGAATCAGAAATAAAACTTGGTTGTTCTATACCTGTTTTATTTAGTTTGATCTGATTGTAATATTCTAGTAGCTTAGTGAACGCCCCATAGGCATCTTCTACTTTTATGAGTGTTGTTTCTAAGGTGTCTTCAGGTTCAAAATCTGAATTAACGATAGTAATGGATGCTTTAGTGGTGTATATATAAGGCTTGTATTTTGGATTCGCTAAAAACGTTAGCGATCCTACTGTACCTTCTTCAATTTTAGCAAGCTTTGAAACTTGTGTATTTGGATCACCAACGACAGTACCTTCTAAAATACCTGCGATTTGTTCTGCTGTAAATTCCAATTAAATGATTTTAATAAATGTTGGTTTCCGCAAAAATAGAAAAAATGTATTACATTTTGTTTTTAGGATAGCACATATAATACTTCGTTACCGGTTTGCTCAGGGCTTTAAGATTTAACTGATCCGATGCTTTAACGATATCCTTTATTTTACCATTTTTTAAAAGGATATTAATGTGCTTGTTTTTATTCTGATAGGCAACATTGGTAATTTCCCCATTGAAAACAAAGTAATCCGCTTCATCCTTAGAAATTGAATATTTGGCCATTAGTGCCTCGACATGTGCAACCAGCTCTGACTTTTTTATAGGCTTGTTCTTAATTTTGATCTTTAATAAATCTCTATTAATGATCATTTCACAAAGATTACGCAATACAAAATCATCATGATATTGCCATTGCTTCATCGCTGCAACAATATCGTAATCATCAAGTTTTGAAAATATATTCAGCGTTTCCTCATTGAAGCTTTCGGCATTTACTTCAGAATTCAGAAAATAAAATAATGGTGCACTGCAATCTAATTGTACTTTATTTTGAACAAGCTCTTTCGCCCTTTTTAAGGTGCGCGTAAGTAGTTGTTCTGCAACCACTCCTGTTTTGTGCAAATACACTTGCCAATACATAAAGCGTCTTGCTACTAAAAACTTTTCAACGCTGTAAATTCCCTTTTCTTCAACTACAAGATGATCATCAACAACATTCAACATGGTGATCAATCGTTCACTATTAATATTTCCTTCGGCAACACCAGTATAAAAACTGTCGCGTTTCAGGTAGTCAGCTCTATCCATGTCTAATTGACTAGAAATAAGCTCGCACATGAATTTTCGCTGATATTCACCTTTAAAAATTGATATCGCTAACGTTAAACTTCCGTTAAACTCTTCGTTAAGTGCTTCCATAAAACGCAATGAAATCTCTTCGTGAGACACATCATTAACAAGGCTGTGCTCCATAGCATGCGAGAAAGGTCCGTGACCAATATCGTGCAAAAGGATGGCAATAAGTAAACCATTTTCTTCCTCTTCGGAAATGCTAATGCCCTTAAAACGAAGTACATTGATAGCATTTTGCATTAAGTGCATACTCCCTAAGGCATGATGGAAACGCGTGTGATGCGCTCCTGGGTAGACTAAATAGGAAAGCCCCATCTGGCTAATTCGTCGTAATCGTTGGAAGTATTTATGCTGAATAAGGTCGAAAATTAACGAATTCGGAATCGTAATAAATCCGTAAATTGGATCGTTAAATATTTTAAGTTTATTACTAGACTTCAATTAGAATAATTCATTAATTAGAAAACAAATATACATGAACAACATAAATATTCTCTGGGTAGATGACGAAATTGATTTATTGAAGCCTCATATTCTTTTTTTAGAACAGAAACAATATGATGTTACGACCTGTCAAAGTGGAACTGAAGCCTTAGAAATTATTGACGATACCAATTTTGATATCGTTTTCTTAGATGAGAATATGCCAGGTCTTACCGGACTAGAAACACTAAATGAAATTAAGGAGCGACGTGCTAATCTTCCTGTGGTTATGATCACCAAAAGTGAAGAGGAATATATTATGGAAGAAGCCATTGGGAGCAAAATCGCAGATTACCTTATTAAACCTGTAAACCCAAATCAGATCTTATTAAGTTTGAAAAAGAACTTGGATCACTCAAGATTGGTGTCTGAGAAAACGACTTCTAATTATCAGCAAGAATTTAGGAAGATTGCAATGGATCTTTCCATGGTGAACTCTTATGAAGAATGGGTAGACCTTTATCAGAAGCTTATTTATTGGGAACTCCAATTAGAGGATATTGAAGATGTTGGCATGACCGATATCCTTGAATCACAAAAGACCGAAGCTAACTTGCAATTCGGAAAATTTATAGAAAAGAATTATGCAGATTGGTTTGAGCCTAATGCTGATGCTCCAATTATGTCTCATACCCTTTTTAAAGAAAAAGTGGTCCCTGAACTAAGTGATAAGCAACCTACTTTAATGGTGGTTATTGATAATTTGCGTTACGATCAATGGAAAGCCTTTGAACCCACAGTGATCAACTACTATAAAAAAACGTCAGAACTGTCATTTTATAGTATCCTTCCAACGGCAACACAATATGCGCGTAATGCCATATTTTCTGGTCTTATGCCTGCAGATATGGAGAAACTATATCCGCAATACTGGAAAAACGACACCGATGAAGGCGGTAAAAACCTTCACGAGGATGATTTCTTAAGAGAACAAATTAAGCGATTAGGGCTTAATCATTTAAAGTACGAATATCATAAAATTACCAATCTTAGATCAGGAAAAAAACTTGTAGAGAATTTCAGAACACTAAAAGACAATGATCTTACTGTTGTAGTTTACAACTTTGTTGATATGCTATCGCATTCAAAAACTGAAATGGAAGTCGTTAAAGAGTTGGCATCAAATGATAAGGCATACCGATCATTGACACAAAGTTGGTTTAAGAATTCACCGTTACTTGAAATGATTCAGTTATCACAGCAGCTTGGCTTCAAGCTTATCCTTACTACAGATCACGGTACCATTAATGTTAAAGCACCTACTAAAGTTATTGGTGATAGAGACACAAGTCTCAACTTACGTTATAAAACGGGTCGAAGTTTAACTTATCAGGATAAGGATGTAATTGCTGTAAAGAATCCAAAATCAGTGCATTTGCCGGCGCTGACGATGAGCAGCTCCTTTATTTTCGCTAAAGGCGATTTGTTTTTGGCATATCCAAATAATTTCAACCATTATGTGAGTTACTACCGAAATACCTACCAACATGGAGGTGTTTCATTAGAAGAAATGATAATTCCATTCGTGGTTTTGGACCCTAAATAAATCCTTTAAAAGCATAAAAATCCGATGAAATGCATAATTTTCTAGGTTTTTCCAATATTAATTCCTATAATTGTAGTCTATTTTACAGTAGATTACGGTGAATATTATTGAGTTTACATACAACTTAAGAGATATTGATGCTATGGCTCATAGGGTTTTGGATCATTTAGATACTAAAACCATATTGTTCTATGGTGAAATGGGTAGTGGTAAAACAACATTCATTAATGCTTTATTGCGAGCAATGAATAGTAGTGACATAGCCACAAGTCCAACATTCTCTATTGTGAACGAATATATATTGCCAAATGATAAAATTTATCATTTTGACTTTTACCGTATCGAAAGTATAGAAGAAGCTTATAATTTTGGAGTTGAAGATTACTTCAACAGCGATCATTGGTTATTTATTGAATGGCCAGATCGCGTAAATGATTTGCTTCCAAAAGAAGCGCAATCCATCACTATTACTAGTGTGGACAATAGTACAAGATCCCTCAAATTAACTATAAACAATAAATTATTAACCGAACAGAACGCTATGACAGAACCAAAATTTTGATCTAAATTTTGATCGCATCCCACTGAAGTAAGTATTAGAGTTACGGGAAAACCGTAACTAAAACCTTCAAATTTCTCGGATTTTAACACCAATTGATTTTAGCAGGCTGCTTATACGCCATAAATTTGCTGTAATTAATTAATTAAATCCCTTGAAATTATGAAAGCTAAAAAACTAGTATTGGCAATTGCAATCTTCGGAGGAATGTTATTTACGGTTCAAGCGACTAACATTATCGACTTAGATGGACAAGCAACAACGAAAATCGAAAAGAAGAAGTTTAAAGTTCCAACCAACGGTTAAGACGAGCTTAAAACAAGGTACAATTGTCGCTATTTTATTGGCAATTATTCCTTACTTATTTTCATTATATCAAAGTGTTCCGAGAAGTAAGACTTGGAACACTTTTTTATTTACTTACGATAGTCAGGTATGGGAAGATGCGAACCTTGCAATGTGGATTCTGACAGGTAAGGCTATTCCTTTACTCATTTTATTCCTTTGGTTTTTTACAAACCGTCACTGGTGGTATCACGCGTTATTGGTACCAATCGTTATGTATATTTATCAAATTTTCAGTCTATTCAACGAAGACCAAGGAAATCTTGACGAATCACAGATCATTTACTTATTACCGATCATGGCAGTTGTAATCCCATCAATCTATTTAGTTAGAGCAAAGATCTTTAACAAAATTAATGAAGCCGATAAAACGATGGAAGAGCTCGAAAAAGAATTCATGATTAGGCCAAAATCGTTTTTTGGGAAGGTGAAACAGTATTTTTAGGACTCTTTTTTATTCATTGAGATATTATTCGTAATTTGAAGTTAGATAACTTTAGTCTTGCTTGATTCTGATTTATTATCTTGCAGCGACTAAGTCAATGCACTAACTTAATGAGTAAGTCTTTATCACCATTTACTAAAGCCCAATTATTACCACAAGAAGAAACCTTAGAGATCCTTAAACAAAAAGGTGAACTCTTCATTGGCATACCGAAAGAAACCCATTTTCAGGAAAGACGTGTCTGTTTAACACCCGATGCTGTTTCTGCTTTAACAGCTAACGGACATCGTGTATTATTAGAATCTGGCGCAGGTGAAGGCGCAAATTTTAAAGACAAAGATTACAGTGAGGCTGGTGCTGAAGTATCGAAGGATACAGCAAAGGTGTACTCCTGCCCTATAATTCTTAAAGTTGAACCACCTTCGTTAGATGAAATAGCGCTTATAAATCCGCAAACAATAATTATTTCAGCTCTTCAAATTAAGACCCAAAGTAAGGCCTATTTTGAAGCTTTGGCTAAAAAACGTGTCACTGCCCTAGCATTTGAATATATTAAAGATGAAGACGGTGCCTATCCCGCCGTGAGATCCTTGAGTGAAATCGCAGGGACAGCATCGATCTTGATTGCTTCAGAGCTATTATCAAATGTTAATGGCGGTAATGGGTTAATGATGGGTAATATTAATGGTGTACCTCCTACCGAAGTACTCATTTTAGGAGCAGGAACTGTGGGTGAATTTGCCGCCCGTTCTGCAATTGGACTGGGTGCCAATGTGAAAGTGTTCGATAGTTCTATAACCAAGCTTAGATGTATTCAGAATAATCTAGGCCGCACAATCTATACCTCGACGATGCAGCCTAAAAATCTTTTAAAGGCATTGAAACGTTGCGACGTAGCTATTGGTGCCGTAAGAGGTACTAATCGATCACCAATCGTTGTTACTGAAACTATGGTAGAACATATGAAAGTTGGTTCGGTAATAATTGATGTTAGTATCGATATGGGTGGCTGTTTTGAAACTAGCGAAGTAACAACTCACGATCATCCAACCTTCGAATATAAAGGCGTAACTCACTATTGTGTGCCTAATATTCCGGCAAGATATTCAAGAACCGCTTCAGTGTCAATAAGTAATATCTTTACTCCTTATTTATTAGAAATTGGCGAGTATGGTGGCTTAGAAAATGCCCTTCGATTTGATAGAGGTTTGAAAAATGGGTTGTATTTTTACCACGGCATTTTAACCAATAAATCAGTTGCAGAATGGTTTGGTTTAGATTATAATGATGCCAACTTACTGATATTTTAATTAGCTTATAAGTATGAAATTTACTCAGCGTCTGGCTTATTACCTCAGTGGTTTTGCCATAGGTCTTGTTATATTAATGTTTTTTCTAAACGGTAAAGACGCCTCTTGCGACTATGGCCCTAATGCCAGAACCGTAAAAAATATTAGCTCTAAGCCTATCGCCTATTCTGATGAAGTTTCAGACTTTATAACAAATTATAATTTAGACTCAACTACCGTTAAAAACCTTATAAAATTTGGTAATGTAGACTTTTCTAAGAGCAATATAGAGTTAGATTCTTGTAAGGTTTATCATATCGATAACAGCTATAAAGATAGAGCTATTGAACTGAAGGTAGAAAATTGCGATTCTTTATCGTCTATTCTGAAAATTAACTACCTCAAGTAGCGTACTACTTAATAATTAGCTTCTTTGAAATATCTCTATTGATATCAACCATTTTTACATAGTAGATGCCAGGAACCAGATTACTCACATCGATTTGTCTTGTAGCAGATACGCTAAGATTTTCGTTAGATATCATATCTGAAAATATCAGCTTTCCGGTAATATCATATAGATAAATTCTACTCAAGGCCATTGTACCCTGAAGTCTTATATTAACTTGATCTGTCGCTGGATTAGGATATACCGTAAAATCGAAATCTAATTCTGATCCATCAGTTGGTCCTGGCGGATCATTATTTTCGTCACATTCATCATCAACAAATACTATTACCGAATCCTCGTCGTAATCGAGTTCGTTGAATACGGTAACTGTATATTCGGTTGTTTCTTCAGGTGAAACCTCAATAGATTGTGTTGTTTCACCAGTACTCCATAAATATTCGTCTCCACCTGTCGCAAAAAGTGTTACAAATTCACCTTCACAAATTTCTTTATCATCACCTGCAGAGGCAATTACCGCCGGGATTACATTAACTGTTACTTGTTTCTCGTCGTAACAATCATTTATATAACCTCTTACCTCATAAGTAGTAGTTACTGTAGGACTAACAGCAATATTAGGTTGTGTTGCACCGTTGTTCCATAGGTAAGAATTAGCACCTTCAGCCGAAAGCGTTACGAAATCACCACTCATAATATCAACACTGTCACCATTTAATATAACTACGTTCGGATTAGGATCAACATACACTGTTACATCATCTGTATCCTGTTGACTACCCTGAGTAACAGTAACTGTATATGTACTTGTAGAGATTGGACTCACTGTAATACTCTGTGTGGTTGCACCAGTATTCCATAGATATGAATCTCCTGGCGTAGCAGTTAAAACGATCTCATAGTTATCATTCTCGCATACACGTTCATCTTCACCTGCAGAAACTACTAATACTTCTTCAACTGTAATGGTTACCTGAGCTTGCTCAATACAACTTCCATTTGAAGCTGTTACCGTATAAGTCGTAGTCACCGTTGGACTCACAACGATACTTTCAGTAGTTTCTCCAGTATTCCACACAATCGATTCTGCTGCAATGGTGGTAGCTGTTAAAGTAATACTATCACCATTAAGAATGGTTGTGTCTTCAGTTAAAGTCAGTTCTGGAGATGCTGTAACATCTACAATTACAGAATCTGAATCGGTATATCCGTATGCATCTTCTACGGTTACAGTATAAGTTGTCGTGTTTGATGGTGACACCTCTATTTGAGCGGTTGTTTCACCAGTATTCCAAAGGTAATTTACACCACCTGACGCTGTTAAAGTAATTACTTCACCACTACATATAAATTCATCTGATCCTGCATCAGCAACAACTTCAGGAATGATGGTTACAACAACTTGTTCTATATCTGCACAACCACCAACAGCTGTGGAAATAACTGTATATGTTGTGGTTGCTGTTGGAGTTACAGTTATTGATGATGTTGTTTCACCAGTGCTCCATAAATAGTTATCACCTCCAGTAGCTGTAAGAGTTACAGTTTCTCCCTCTAAGATCGCTACATCAGCGCTGACAGAAATATCAGGGGTTTCGTTTACTGTAACAGTTACACTATCAGTATCCGTATAACCATAGGCATCTTCTACTGTTACTGTGTATGTTGTAGTAACTGTTGGTGATACAATAATTTCTGCTGTTGTTTCACCGTTATCCCATGAGTAGGTGTTCCCACCGGTAGCTATCAAAGTAACATTCTCACCTGCACAAATAGTTACATCATTACCAGCATCGGCAACAACTTCAGGAATTACTGTTACTGTTACTTCTTGTGTATTTGAACAACCATTAGCATTGGTCGATGTTACGGTATACGTTGTTGTTACTAAAGGCGAAACTGTAATGAAAGGTGTAGTCTCTCCTGTACTCCACAAGAAATTATCGCTTCCAGAAACACCAAGCGTTGTTGAATTTCCTTCTACTAGAACAACATCGTCACTTACAATTATTGATGGTATCTCTTCTACTATTACTGTAACGTTATCAGTACTTGAACAATTATTCGAAATGGCTTCAACAGTATAGATAGTATCTTCATTAGGACTTACTTGAATCGATTCGGTAGTTTCGCCATTACTCCACAAATACGTTGTACCACCACTTGCTGTTAGTGTAACTGTTTCTCCTTCACATATAGTTTGATCATCGCCAGCCTCTGCAACTGGAATTGCATTTACAGTCACTATTACACTATCTTCATCAAAGTTACCTTCGTTGTCAAAAACTGTCACTGAATAGGTAGTAGTCGTTGTTGGACTTACTTCAATCGAAGCTGTTGTTTCTCCAGTATCCCATAAAAAGTTTGGTCCACCAGAAGCAGTCAGTGTTATGGTATCGCCCTCGCAGATATCTTGGTCTGGACCAGCATTCGCAACTGGTAAAGTGCTGAAAAAAAAAGTTAATGAAAAATTATCTACTGCTACAACATCGCCAGATGCGCCATTATTGCTATAATAGGTCACTGTAAAATTATAGGTGCCTTCTTCAACGGCATAGGGTTCAAAATCATTACCTACGTGTCCGTTTGGTAAACCTGCATAAATAGCACCGCTTTCAACCCAGATACCACTCGTTGGGCCTGTCCAGATTACTTCAACACTTTCTACATCAGGGTTATTATCTCCACCTTGAGGAATACATCTAAAATTGATATTACTACTTTCATCCGCCAGATTGATTGAATCATCACCTACGATATCTTGAATAATAATATCCGTGTCTGCGTTGAAAAGTTGGTATGTTCCGAAGAAGGTATCAACAACAGTAACTAAAGAACTGGCTGTAAATCCGCCATCATTTGCTGTGAATGTGATTGTAGCTTCGCCTTCATCAATCGCCGAAACTAAACCAGTTGCACTAACTACTGCAATAGATTCATCACTACTCGTCCAGATACCCGTTGTATCCGTTGTGTTAAGAGGAACAAAAGCTGTATTTAATTGGAAATTTTCTCCAAGATCTAAGGTTACAGCATTTGGAGTTAAACTTACTGATTCTAAAGGAATTACAACATTAGTTACTGTTATAAGTGCAGAATCACTTAATCCGCCATCGCTTGTTGTAAATGTGATTGTAGCAGTTCCTTCGGCAACAGGTGTAACTAAACCAGTGTTGTCTACAGTTGCAATAGCTTCATCACTACTGCTCCATGTGCCAGTTTGAAAAGTTGCATTATTTGGAAGAACTTGAGCCGTTAATTGAACTGTATCAGGAATATTTATTGTTGCAGTTTCAGGAGTTACGTCAACACCAGCCACATCAATGATCTGTGCTGAATTAAGATCGATCTCATTTAAGTATTCTTCAACACCTACATATCCACTTGGCCAAACATAACTTGATAGGTCATCATCAGGCTGAAACCCTCTAGAGATCTTCCAAACATCCGGCATTCCATCATTATTAGTATCAAAATCGGCAGGCCTTACATTTTCAGGGATAGTAGGATACGTTAAATTCGCCAAAGGTTCATAAAATGAACCATCGTAAGAATCATTGATGATCATATTTAAATGCTCGGTATCATAGCTATCTCGCATTATATTAATAGAACCATCAGCATTTAATGTCTGAAAAGCACCTACATTTCCGTTGATAATAAGTTCGTTGTAATAATCCTCTGCAGAATTTACTGGGAAACTCGCTCCTAGAAGTGGAAATGGATTTGCCTGAAAAAAACTAGCAGGCACAGGGTCTCCAATAGAATACCCAGATAAATTCGTTCCTGCGAATAATGCCCACATATCACTATCATCAGCCTGTGGAACTTCGCGCTGACCTACAATATAACTACCTGAACTATGTATAGTTCCTGTACTCGTGTTATTGACCTGTAATTGGTGTAGTCTGGCAATTGGCACATTATAATTAGAAAACCAACCAGGTCTGTGTAGTCCTGCTGCAGATCCTTTATAATAATTATTTATGACGTTCGTCTGACCGTCATAAGACCCAATATCTCCTAGTCTAACGAGACGCTGTTTCCAGTTGTAAACCACATTACCAATAATATCTGCTCTTCCATCTCCTTTATAATTAGGGAATCTGTGGGAGATATTACTAAATACGTTATTTATAAAGCTGAAATCACCTTCTTCACCTTTAATACCTATGATTGACCCGGTTTTACTATCCTGAAAGAAGCAATTCTGAATGGTAATATCATCCATTGTATTCACACTGGATGCAAAAGAAGCTGATTCATCATTTCCATGACTAAATGCACAATGATCTATAATGAAATCATTATTTTCCATCATCCAAACGGCATCCTGAGAATATGGCCCTCCTGGTAAGGCTGTATTAACTCTTCTAAAACTGATATAACGTATTATTACATTGTCTACATTTCTAAAACGAAATTCTGAAGTAAGTATCGTAATACCTCCTGGAGGTGCAGTCTGACCTGCGATAGTAATATTATCGAAATTTGGCCCATTAATTACATTGCTAAAACCACCTTGACCAGTAGCGTCAATAACTCCACTAACATCAAACACGATTATTCTTGGTCCTGGTGTTTGAATCGCTTCCTTTAATCCACCTGGTGCATCCCAGTCTAAAGTAGTAACATGGATTACCTGACCTCCTCTACCACCAGTTGAATAGGCTCCAGCACCTTTTGCTGATGGAAAGGCCAATTGTTGCGCACTAATTTGAAATGAAACAAAGAGTGCTAAGAAAATATATAAAAAAGTATTTTTACTAAATAACTTAGTTTTAGGGTTTGGGGCTTTCATAAAATCTTTCTTGCAATTTTTTTGCAACACAAGGCGAATCTAAAAAATAAATTTTCCAAATATTGCTAAAATACCTAATTATTCGATAAAATGCATTTATTTGTAAGTATATATTTACCTTAATGTATTATTAATCAAAAAACAACCTATATACGTACAAAAACTCCGATTAGACGTCGTATTTTAGAAAAAATGACCATTCATCGATATAAAGTGCAAAAATATCTATGAAAAAGCGCTATTTGAAAAAATTAAGGAAGCTTTTATCAACAAGTTATCATTACAGAAAACCATTACAAGAATAAAATTACCTTCTTCTAATCTTAAAGGAAAAAACAGTCATAATGGTATAAAAGAAATATTAGCAGTGTTTTGTGGAAGAATATTATTAAAATTGCATCCATGAATAGAATGCCAAATATATATTCAATCTAAATTTTTTCAAACGGAAATAATGAAGGATAACACAAGAATCTTAAAAGTTGCTATTACAATTGATAGACGATCTTTCTTTAGTTGGCAAAAGGAGGTTGTTGAGCAGATTCAAAAAACCCCTAATATTCAACTCGCTTATGCAATTAGCGACTTAAGTCAAGATCCACCTCAAAAGAATCCTTTATTCTGGAAACTTATTTCAAAATTAGACAATAAGTTATTCAATCCTCATCCATATGCATTAGTAAGTCGAGATTTTGCAAATGAATTTTCTGAATTACCAATTATTGAATTTACAGAGGACGGAACCTCAAAGCAGATTACTGAGCAAGATCTTGATGTGCTTATAGATCTAACAGATTCTGTTGCTTCTAAGAAACTTGCTAAATATGCTAAGTATGGTGTATGGTTCTTAACGCATTGTGATCTCGAAAACGTTAATAAAAAACCAATTGGGATTTGGGAGATGATACAGAAACATCCAAAATCCGTGGCCGTATTAAGATATATCAAAGACGGCATGGATTTCCCTCTAACTATAGACACAACAAGTAGTTGTACTGATATTCTCAGTTTTAAGCGTAATATCAATAGTTTACTTTGGCAATCTCACCTTCTCATTATTAATAATTTACGTCTTCTTTCTATAAATGAGGCTCTTTTTCAAAAAAAGCTAACTTCATTCGAGAGTATATTTTCAAACAAAAATATTACGGTTGAATACGAACCTCCAAAAAATGGTACCATTGTTAAATATGCCTTATCACTATATAGTAAAAAACTGATTCAGCAAATAAGAAGCATTTTTTATTTTAATCAGTGGGCACTTATTTTTTTAAATACGGAGGGTACAAAAGATCCGTTTAATTTAAGCTCGTATATTAAGATTTTACCGCCAAAGGATAGATTTTGGGCTGATCCATTTCTTATTAAAGAAAAGGACAAGTATTATTTATTCATTGAAGAATTAATCTATAAAAATAAACTAGGTCATTTATCAGTTATGGAAATTGCGGCTGATGGTAGTTATAAACAACCGAAGACCATTCTCGTTAAAGACTATCACCTCTCCTATCCCTTTGTCTTTAAGGATAACGGTGATTATTATATGATTCCTGAAACCAGCGGAAATAAGGATATTCAGTTATATAAAGCTAAAAACTTTCCTTTGGAATGGGAACTACATCAAACCTTAATGACAGATGTCGTTGCTGTAGATACCACCATTTACAAAGAAAATGATACCTATTGGATGTTTACCAGTCAAAAAAATCATAAAGGCACCTCAAAGAATGCCGAACTGTTTCTGTATTCGTCAAATACACTTAATTCAACAAATTGGAAGCCTCATCCATTAAATCCAATAGTTAGAAATATTGAAACAGCACGACCTGCAGGAGCTATTTTTCAAAAGGATGGTCAGCTATTTAGGTCATCACAGGTCTGTTCTCATCATTATGGGTATGGTTTAAATATAATTGAGATAACTCAACTTTCATCAACTGAATATGAAGAAAATGTTGAGTTAAGACTCTTGCCAAATTGGGATCAAAAGATCAATGCTGTTCATACCTTTAATAAAGCTGATGATCTTTATATAAGCGATATAAAACTTAAAAGATCACGCTTCTTATAGTTCAATTTTCATAAAAATTAAGGCATTTTAGAGCGTTCATCCTAAAAATGAGACGTTGATATAATAATGGAATCATTTTAATTTATTTTTATCATATTTGTCCAATTCATCATTGGACCCAAATCTCATGATTGTTAAGCAATTAAGAACTTTCTATAAAGCATTTAAGTTAACTCCTTCTTTTCTAATGATTAAAGTGAAAAGAGTTAACCGTGTTTGTTATACTCATATAAATCCCCTGTATTGCTGATGCGTGCTTTTAAAATAGATTACATATCTCAGAATATTAAAAAAGCCTCAAGGAATCCTTTGGTCAGAAATATGATGATCGTTGGTACGGTCACCATGATTATTAAGGCTGTCGCTTTTTACAAGGAGACCATGATTGCAGGCGCATTTGGTCTGTCTGAAATTCTAGATACGTTTTTAATAGCAATGCTAGTGCCTTCATTTATTCAGAGCATATTTATCAATTCTCTGAAAAATATTTTCATACCGAATTATATATCGGATATGAAAAGTGGCGGTCCAAAATCTAGTTTCCAATCAGTTATTTTTCTTATTGCTTTCGGAATTTGTGCTATTTCAGTACTCATAGCATTTTTATCTACAGATGTATTCATCCATTTAATATATCCTGGGCATACGCCCGAATTCTATCAACTGATAAAAGATCAATTGTTCTATGTATTACCATGTTTATTTTTATGGGGATTATCGTCCGTATTGCATGGTCTTCTTGAAATTGAGAATCGATTTCTCGTAGCAACGATACCAGATTTCTTCTCTATTTTAACAATGATTCTCTTTCTTATTTTCTTAAGAGATGAACTCGGTCATATGGTCCTTGCACTAGGAACACTCGCAGGAAGCACGCTTTCTTTTTCAATATTATTGTTTTTCACCATAAAGTATAAGGACTTGTCTTTAAGTAGGCCTGTATTAAATAGTAATGTGAAATTAATGATACGGCAATTACCAGCAAAAGTATCAGCTAGTTTCTTATCAGCCATAAATAATTATGTCGATCAATTTTTTGCAGCTCAATTAATTGCAGGTTCAATTACAGCCATTAGTTACGGTATTAGAATTCCATATTTTGGGATTGCCATTGTCACTATGGCTCTCGGAAGTGTTTTGCTACCACATTTCTCCAGAATGGTTAATGAAGACGTTAAAAGTGCTTATAAGCATCTATTTAAAACCTTAAAAGTTGTATTTATCTCATCGAGTATTTTCGTGATTATTGCCATTTTTATGTCGGATTGGTTGATTGAAGTACTTTTTGAACGCGGTAAATTTACTCATGATGACACATTGAAGGTATCACTAATTCAGAAGATCATTTTTGTACATGTACCATTCTATCTCTGTACATTAATCATAGTGAAATTCTTAACCAGTATCAATAAAAACAGCTTTATGGCATGGATCTCACTTGCAAATTTGATTATTAATCTAGTGCTCAATATAATATTTGTGAAATTCTATGGGGTATATGGTTTAGCAGTCAGTACATCCCTTGTGTTAATTATTAGTAGTTGTTTTTACTTTTGGTATACTAACAACCAATATAAAAAGTTGAAAGGATGAAAATAGATTTTTTAGTCAATTCATTGGTTGCTGGAGGCGCAGAACGTGTCCTTATTCTATTGGCAAATCATTTTGATCAGCAAGGACATGACGTTACAATTATAACTTTTAATGAACCAGAAGTGTTCTCTGCCAATTCAACTGTAAAACGTATTAAATTACATGGTGGCAAGCTTAAAAATCACACATTGAGAAGTATCAGGAATCTGATAAAACTCTATGGTAAAAAAGAAAATAGACCAGATATATTAATGCCTTTTATGACTCAAACTAATTTCATAGGAGGATTAATAGGAAAGATTTATGGTATAAAGGTCGTTTCAGCTGAACATAATAATCACGTCAGAGAGACTGATTTTATTGGTAAATTAGCACGAAAGTATATGTATAGGGTTTCGGATGCCTTAACTGTTTTAACGGCATTTGATTACGAACATTACAAGAAAAAAGGTGTTAACGTGCATATAATGCCAAATCCATGTACGTTTGAAGTATATACTGAAAATGAACGTAATAGGAAGAAAATAATTCTTACTGTTGGTGATCTTAACAGGTATTATCACAAAGGATTCGATAACTTAATTCCGCTTATTGCTCCTGTTCTGAAAAAGAACCCTGAATGGACATTGAAATTTGTTGGCGGTGGCGATGACGGAACAAAACTGTTGAAAGATTTGACCAAAGAATATCAAATTGAGGATCAGGTAGTTTTTGAAGGGTATTCAACAAGAGTTGGAGAATTGATGATCGAATCTGAAATCTATGTGATGCCATCTCGAACGGAAGGTCTTCCAATGGTACTGATTGAGGCATTTTGTAAAGGAATGGCATGTATAGCCTTCGATTGTGTTACAGGACCATCTGAAATTATTGATCACAATGTAAATGGATTACTTATTGAAGATCAGAATTTTGATGCAATGGCCGAAGGATTAGATCAACTGATGAATGATGAAGATTTGAGAATACGTCTTTCAAAAGAAGGTGTAAATTCCTTAGATAGATTCAAAATTGAAACCATTTATAAAAATTACTTAGATATTTTTGACGGTATATTAAAAAAATGAAATTAAAGGTATTAACACATATTTGCTTTCTATTACCTTTTGCTATTACGGTTTTTAATTTTCAAGTAATAGTAACAAAAACCGTTTCTTTCGTATTAGCACAGTTAATTGCGTACGGAAATCTTGCACTTATTTTTCTTGGTATTGCCCTCATAATGAAGAAAAGAGGTAGCTTTTCTAGTACCGCAAAACTTTGGATCATTTTTTACATCATGTATTTTGTGATTGCCATGGTAGCGAGTGTAATTCATTATAACCCGGCTGTAATCCTTGAAAATATAATTCCGCTTTTATATGTAATTGGATTCTATATTTATTTAAGTGTTCCTGAAAACAGAAAGGTTTTCAAAATAACCGCCATATGGGCTTTTACCTTTTCGGTATTTTTAGGTATTCATTTTTATAACACCAATTTCGATCTAGATCGTGGTGGATTTTATGCTTATATCGATAGAGCCGGAGGTGTTTATGGTGATGCAAATAATGCAGCATTAGCAGCAATTATTGCCTTTATTTTGGTTTATAAATTATACAATCCAAAAACTTTATTATTTAAAGGCATAAAGATCATTTTCTTAGCCATAATCCTGAATGGTTTGTTTATTACCTTTTCTAATACAGGCTTTATGGTTTTTATCGTCTGTTTTGTATCAATCAATTACAAATTTTTTAAAGGTCTTAGATTGGTATTAGGTGTGGCACTTATTCCAGTTCTTTGGGTCATAATGGCAAATCTCAATACCATAACTGCGGATATGAATCTTGTTGGACAACAACGCGACAAGATCAATAATCTTGTAAATATAGCCACGTTTAATACCGATAAAGTAGACGATTCAGGTCGAAATGAGTTGGTTACCAATTTGTTGCATAATTACGTTTACAAAAATCCAATATTTGGAAACGGTATTAACTTTGCCGCTTCTCAAAGAGGACATAATACAATTATTGGAGTTTGGGCTGACGCCGGAATATTTGCCTTGTTATTCTTCTTATTTATGCTTTTGCGATATTTCATTCAAGCATTTCGAAGTCCTCCCGAGATACGGTTTTTTGTACTTCCCATTTTACTTACCATGTGTATTTTTATGCTCAGTTTACAAAGTGTAATTAACCAACCATATTTGATGGCCATGTTCATCTATTTAGGCTATTTAATTGATTTTAAAGATGTATCAGAAGTGTCTAAAGAAGAGTTGACACCAGCTATCGAATAAAAATACTTTGATTAATTTACTGTTTTGATTATGTGCTGATTAAAGGAATAGATTAACTCAAAACTAGATCAATTTTTAATTTAAAATCGCAATACTGCAGATAGAAGTAATAAAATACCACTTTAAAGAATAATTTTGATTTTTTAGTTTAGTTAAAACATATTTACGGTTCGAAATTGTGAGTAATCACGATAGCGACCCAAATTTAACCATATATGCTATTTAATTCGTTAGAATTTTTTGTATTTCTTCCAATAGTCTTCGCACTATATTGGCTTATTGGTAGCAAAAACATTAAGGCGCAGAATCTTCTTATTGCCATATCCAGTTATGTCTTTTATGGTTGGTGGGATTGGCGCTTTCTCTCACTCATTTTATTTAGCTCCTTAGTTGATTATTCCATCGGAAGAGCCCTAGGTAAAACTGACGTAAAAGCCAAACGAAAAACACTATTATGGATAAGTATTGGTGTAAACCTCGGATTTTTAGGTTTTTTTAAATACTACAACTTTTTCATCGATAGTTTAGTAAATTCATTTACTTTCTTCGGTCAAGAATTAAGTATAAACACTCTTAATATTATTCTTCCGGTAGGTATTAGTTTCTATACCTTCCAGACCTTGAGTTACACCATTGATGTGTACAATAAGAAATTAGAGCCTACCAAAAACTTTGTTGGTTTTATGGCGTTTGTGAGTTTCTTTCCGCAGTTAGTTGCTGGTCCAATTGAAAGAGCCACTAACCTACTACCTCAGTTTTCAGTACAACGTAATTTTGATTATGCCAGAGCTGTAGATGGGCTGCGTCAAGTACTTTGGGGACTATTCAAAAAAGTAGTCATTGCCGATAACTGTGCTAAGTATGCCAACATGATCTTTAACAATCATACCGAATATAACGGAAGCACCTTACTATTGGGAGCATTTTTCTTTGCGTTCCAAATCTATGGGGATTTCTCAGGGTATTCTGATATTGCGATTGGAATTTCAAGATTGTTTGGCTTTAACCTAAAACGAAATTTTGCTTTTCCATACTTCTCAAGAGACATTGCCGAGTTCTGGAGACGCTGGCATATTTCACTCTCAACATGGTTTAGAGACTACTTATATATCCCACTTGGCGGAAGTCGTGGAGGTACAAAAATGAAGGTGCGCAATACCTTTATTATATTTATTGTTAGTGGTTTTTGGCATGGAGCTAACTGGACATTCATAGTCTGGGGTGCCTTAAACGCTATATATTTCCTTCCCTTATTGCTAGCCAATAAGAATAGAGTAAACACCAACCTGGTAGCTGAGGGTCGCTATTTACCAAACCTAAAAGAACTAGGCCAAATGGCCATTACCTTCTTTATTACGCTTATTGCATGGGTGTTCTTTAGAGCCGATAACGTTGGGCATGCTATTGATTATCTCGGAGGAACTTTTAACGCCTCATTATTTAGTTGGGTGGAGATTTTCCCAACTACCATATTAGCACTATTAGCCTTGTTCCTCGTAATTGAATGGCTAGGAAGAAGTTATGAATATGCTATTGAAAATTTAGACTTTATGAAACGCCCTGTACGCTGGAGTTTTTATATTGCATTAATTGTACTCATGTTTGCTTTCACTGGTGAAGAGCAAGAATTTATATATTTCCAATTCTAAGCATGAAACGATTTATAAAACATATCACCATTTTTTCCTTTCTTGCGCTAATTGCAGGAGAAATCGTTGTGCGATTAACGCATGCAATGTCTGATATTCCTCAACGTACAATTGACAACTACGGTATTCAAAAATACATTCCTAATCAAGACGGATACTGGAAAGGTGGCGACCATAAGTGGCTAATTAATGAAATGGGTTGGCCTGGAGAATTACCAGAACGTTTTGACGACCTTATATTGGTCATTGGCGATTCATATATTGAAAACTTCATGAATCCTAATGAATGTCATCAATCAGTATATTTGAAAGAGCAAATTCCCGATCATAACTTTATGGAGGCCGCACGTTCTGGTGTATCCTTGATTGAGGCTATGGAAATTCATAAGCAATTAGATTCTCTACAACCAAAGCATACCCTCATCTATGTGAATGATTTCGATTTTTTTGAGAGTATTGTCGAAGTAAAGCCTATGAGTGACATTACGCAAATGAGTCTCACAAACAACGAAATAGTATATGGTAAAATGAAGGCACCAGTGTCTAAAAAAATACTATATAATTGGAAACTCTTGTATTATTTCTATAATCGATTCCCTATTAATTTATCTTTCGGAAAAGAGAAACCCAAAAAAATAGAAAATGAAAAGTCCGATTCTTCTGAATTACAATCAAAGGATGAAGTTTTTAAACTAATAGACCATATTGCTGCCAATTATAACCTTGAAGGGAAATCTCTTGTATTTCACCCCAATTCAAATCAACTCATAATTGAAAAATGCATGGCGGCCGGATTTGATACCATAATACTCGATTCGAGCAATGATAAGGATTGGACCTTTGATTACGATAGTCACTGGACTTGCTACGGACACAAAAAAGTTGCAGAACAAGTTTCTAAAGCATTAAAAGATAATATATTACTCAATTAAAAATAATGAGTAAGCCATCCAAGATAAAGATATTATTCATTTTGCCCTCATTAAGTGCTGGCGGTGCAGAACGCGTAATATCGTTTGTTTCACAAAATATAGATGCAGAGAAATTTCACCCTAAATTATTAGTTGCCGGATTTGAAAAAGACTCTGTTTATGAGGTGACAAATGTAGATGTTGAATATTTGAATAAGCCCAGAATAATATCTGCACTTCCTTCAATTGTTAAGCAAATTAGGGCCTTTAAACCTGACATAGTGGTAAGTTCAATCGCTCATGTCAATCAGGCCATGGCTTTACTATCACCATTTTTTAGAAGAACAAAATTCATAGGACGTGAAGCCACGGTTTTAGGGAAGCGTAAAAACGAGAAAAAATCCAGAAAATGGTCTTTAGCGCATTTGCTACCTAATGGATTTGAGAAATTAGACGCTATTATTTGTCAATCCCGTGATATGGCCGACGACATGGCTGAAAATTTCAATATTTCACGTGAAAAACTTCATGTAATTAATAATCCTATTTCAAATCTTCCTAAAGTTAAAATTAAATCAGAACAAAGTGAACCAAAAAAGTTTATTACTGTAGGAAGACTAACGGAAGTTAAGGGGCATTTAAGACTTTTAGATATCCTTTCAAAATTCAAGAAGCCATTCACCTATACGATCATAGGCGACGGGCAATTGAAAGATAAAATATTTCAAAGAGCAGAAGAGTTAGGAATAATAAATCAAATAAAACATATTCCATTTACTAATAAAGTGAATGATTACTTAGCCGAACATGATGTGTTTTTACAAGGATCTTACGTAGAAGGCTTTCCTAATGCACTGCTAGAAAGCTGTGTGGTCGGAACGCCAGTATTAGCATTTGAAGCCCCAGGAGGGACAAAAGAAATTGTAGAAAACTCTGTAAATGGTTATATGGTTAAGACTGAAGACGAATATTTAAACACACTGAAAACAGATTTTAATATGAATCCTGAAGATGTCAGGGAATCCGTTTATAAGAAATTCAACAAGGAAATGATCATTCATCAATATGAGGCATTATTTCAAAACATCTTGAATAATTAATAATGAGACTTGGTATACTTATATACTCTCTATCTGGTGGTGGCGCTGAACGCGTGGTGTCTTATCTGGTTACCTATTGTATTCAGAACAATATTGATGTGCATTTGATATTAATGAATCCAGGGATTAAGTATGATATCCCTGAAGAAACTAAAATTCACTACATCGAGAAGTCAAATCCACAAGAAAGCGGTATAATTAAGGCTTTAAAAATTCCGTTCTTAGCCTATAAATATGCCAAATTGGTAAAGAAGCTCGAACTGACACATAGCCTAAGCTTTCTAACACGCCCTTCATTTGTAAATGTACTTTCAAGAAAATTCACCAAACACAATTATAAAGTTATAACTAATGAGCGTGCTTTTCCTAGCCTACAATACAGTTATAAAGGATTCCAATCGACTTTCAACAAAAAGATGATCAAATCCCTTTATAAAAAATCGGAAATGGTAATTTCTAATTCCTATGGAAATGCTGGTGATTTGGTGAATAATTTCGAAGTCCCTTCGCAAAAAATGCACGTGATTCATAACCCGATTGATTTAGAAAAGATCAATGATATAGCGCCAGTTGAGGACTTCTTTGATTCTTCAAAATTTAACATGGTCACCTTGGGGCGATTAGATATTGGAAAGAATCACACTATGTTGATCAAGGCATTACATAAGCTTCAGAATCCACAGCTTAGACTATACATTTTAGGTTCTGGTGATATGCAAGATGAACTTGAAAATCTAGTTAATAAACTTGATGTTAATTCGCAAGTAAGGTTCCTTGGATTTGATCCTAATCCCTATAAATACTTAAAGTCAGCTGATCTATTTGTGTTTGGCTCTAATCATGAAGGCTTTCCAAATGTATTATTAGAAGCCATGGCTTGTGGTCTTCCAATATTATCAACGAATTGCCAATCCGGGCCTAGTGAAATTATGGAGCTCAAGCAACCAAAGGACAATGACATAATGCTTACGGATTATGGGATTTTGACGCCTATAAAACATGTCGATTCCATGGCTAAAGGAATGGACTATTTTATTAAAAACAAACGCTTTGTTGAGGCATGCATTAAGAACGGGCAAAACCGAATTAAAGACTTCGAAAAGAACAGTATTTTAAAAGAATATATAGACTTAATTTCTTAAGTTATACTGTTTTCATACTACCTCAATAATCCTCTAAAAGGCCACAAAAAGAATACAATTAGTTTAACAAAAAATGGCTTGATCGATTTGAGGTATGCACTTAATGGTATTTTCAAAAATTTAGACGATCTAAGCATTACGTAGATCATTTTTAAAAAAAACACTGGGGCCGTGAAAAAATATTTGTTGAAGAACCAATTTAAATGTCCTATGCCGTTTAATACTGTACCATGAGCACTTCTCGAAGTCATAGGTGTATTCATAATAGAACCTTCTACATCAACATGATAAATTCTAAGAATTTTATTAGTACATTTTGTAATAAATCCACTTCGGGCAACTGTACTCCAAATTATACTTTCAGGTGTAAAGCCAATGTTTAGCATTTCAGGATTAATTTCAATATCTCTTAAAACATCGGTTTTGGTCCAACCCCACTTCTCACCTATAATCTGATTCTTTATTTTAGCTTCGAACGTATGGCAATAAAATGGATCTTCAGGAAATTCTGTACCTACTAAATTACCATGCTGATCTTCGCATAATGCTGTTACAGCGGCAACTTTTTGCTTCATATTATCGTCAAGACTTTCGTACTCATCATTAAATACTTGCAATGCATGAGGATAACACTGGTCATCACCATCGAATGTTAGTAAGAATTCGCCTTGAGCTAAACCTATCGATTGAATGAAACAACTCATTTTGTGTTTATTCACCTTGTTGTTTACATAATTAATGTTCAATGGTGAGGTCTCTACAATTTTACTAATAACCTCATGAGAATTATCTGTAGACGCATCGTTAATGACTAGCCATTCAAAATCCTTGTAGGTCTGGTTCAATAGAGATTCGTGTACTTTACCTATTGAGTTTTCACAATTAAAAACAGGAGTAAAAACAGTAAATCTGTACTTGTAGTCTCTAGGTCCCTTCGCTTTATAAACGGGCAATAAATCCTTGAAAATGAGAGTATTCATAGTAGTGAATTATAATAGATTTAAGGTTATCAAGTTGAAAAATATCTGTTCGAACGCTAATTCCCAATAAAAATAGATGAAATAATAAAAAAACAGTTAGCTGGCTTATTTTCAGAATTGAATTCCACTAAAAAACCAGGTTGATTTAAATCCAGTAATTGAAAAATTCATATAGAATATATTTAGATATTAACAACGTGAATAAATGCTTTTAATCGTCTTTATTTGGGCAGTCACTAAATATTGATGCATATTTAACCCGTTGATAATGTGTCCCAAACTCTATAAGACATTAAATTGAAACTGTAATTTTATTACTTTACAATTTTTGCCTATGAAACCTAAATTATGGTCAACTGCACTAAGTAAATTTTGTGTGCACTTTTCTCTGCAAAAATGTACGTGGTTATCTTTAAGTGAAAAAAGTAGCCTTAGATCTTGCAACGATTACTCAATTTTTTTCTTATTTATAACGGGGACTTTTATCACTGGGTATTATTATATAGGAATGCCTCAAATTAAATATATATTAGATTATGTGCGGAATTAATGGCATAATTACAAAGACCAATAAAAAAGAGAACGAAATATCTTCTCTCCTTAACAACATGAATGACCTTATCATTCATCGCGGACCAGATGAGGATGGTGTATTTTCAGAAGAAAATAAGGACTTCTCTGTTGGTATGGCTATGAGAAGACTTTCGATCATTGATTTATCCTCTGGGCAACAACCGATTTTCACAGATGATAAACAGATCGTTATCGTATTTAATGGTGAGATTTACAATTACAGACAATTAAAGGCAAAACTAGAGAACGAAGGCGTTACTTTCAATACCTCTAGTGATACAGAAGTGATTTTGAAAGCCTACGAAAAATATGGTGTGGAGTCCTTTGAATGGCTAGATGGTATGTATGGCTTCAGTATTTATGATAAAAAGATAAACAAGCTGTTTATTGCTCGTGATTTCTTCGGTGAAAAGCCCTTGTATTACATGGATACGGAGAAAGCGTTTATATGGGCCTCAGAATTGAAGTCTATCATTAAAACCATCGATTTTACGCCAAATATTTCGAAAAAAGGATTAAATCTGTATTTCAGACTTACCTACATTCCTGCACCACACACCATTTACGAAGGTATCCGCAAGCTTGAGGCAAATCATTACATAGAATATGATCTGAGTACACATCAGACACAAATTCACAAGATCAACGCTGAACCCAAACCAAAAACCGTAAATATCTCTTTTGAAGATGCTAAGGCAAAAACCAAGGATATGGTTTATAATAGTGTGGATAGTAGATCTATTGCTGATGTAGGGTTAGGTACATTTTTATCTGGAGGTGTAGATTCATCCATTATTTCTCTGTGTTTATCGCAGACAACAGATAAAAAGATCGATACCTTCTCCATCGGATTTAAAAAGGCATCCTATGACGAAACGGATAAATCGCGCGTGGTTGCGGACATGATTAACAGTAACCATCACGAATTTGTTATAGATGAAGACGACCTAAAAAATAATATCCATGATATTCTGGTAAATTTTGATGAGCCATTCTCTGATAGTGCTGCTTTACCTACTCACCTCCTATCTGAAAAGACTAGAGAGCACGTAACCGTTGCACTAACTGGTGATGGTGGTGATGAAGTTTTCGGTGGATATAACAAATACTACATTGGTAAAATGAACAAACGCTATAAGAGCATTGTTCCTAAGGCCATTCATAACTCTGTTTTAAAATTGAGTCAGAAATTCTTAGTGGATAAAGATGATGCCAGAGGACGAAAGTTTCAAGTAAATCGATTGCTTCATGCCATAAATTATGACGGTGATTTTTACTGGGACATCATCTCACTTGCTAATACAAGTAAGCAACTTTCTGAAATAATGCAGCCAGAATATTTTGAATCGAACATATTTCAAGAATACAAAGACATTATCGGCAAACAAAAGATTGAATCACTTACCGATTATAGATTAGTAGATAAAATATGTAGTCTTGAAGGTGGTATGCTAGCAAAAGTAGATAGAACCAGTATGATGACATCTCTAGAATGTAGAGCGCCATTCTTGAATAGAGAGCTCTGGGAATTCACTAACACCTTACCTGAAAGTTATTTGATGAAAGGTTGGAATAAAAAGCACATTCTAAAAGAAGCCTTTAAAGATCAGTTTCCTGATGAATTTTTAGAGAAAAGCAAGAGTGGATTTGGCAGCCCTACTGGCGATTGGCTAAGACAAAGCTTAAGAAAAGAACTTGAAAGTTATATAGAACCCGAAATGCTAAAAACGCAAGGAATTTTTAATGTTGAGGTAATTACCAAACTTGTAAAGGATCATTTAGATAGCAAGAAAGACAGCACCTTTAGGGTGTGGTCGTATTACTGCTTTCAAAAATGGTACAAATACAATTTCCTTAAACAGAACTAAACAATTATGGATAAAAAGCGAATATTAATTATAGCATCATTTGATGGATCCTTAATTAGGTTTAGAGGAGATTTTATTAAAAGTCTCATCAGTAATGGTTTTGAGGTCTTTGCTGCTGCGCCAAGTTATGCAGACCAGCATCGTAAGGAGATCGAAGAAATGGGTGCCACTCCAATTGAATTTAACCTTCAGAGAACAGGCTTAAATCCAATGAAGGATATGGACTCCATAAAAGAATTGAAGAAAATTATCAAAGACCATAATATCGATTTGGTTTTTCCATATACCGTAAAACCTGTAATCTATGGTTCTATGGCAGCTAATAGCTGTAAAGTCCCTGTTATTTCGTTGATTACGGGCTTGGGATATACCTTCACGGGTGCTTCTAAAAAAGCTAAATTGCTTCAAAAGTTTAATGAACGCTTATACAAGCTATCTATTCGAAAAAATAGAGTTATTGTATTTCAAAATAAAGATGATCATCAATTATTGGTAGACCGAAAGGTCATTTCAAAAGATCAAAAAGTGGCCTTCGTAAGTGGATCTGGAGTTAATCTGAATCAGTTCACATTTAAAGAAAAAGATCCTAAAGATAAGGTGAGTTTCTTATTTATTGCTAGGCTGATCAAGGAAAAAGGTGTGGCTTTATACTTGGAAGCATCAAAGGTTCTGAAGGAAAAATATCCTGAGGCTGAATTCCATTTGATTGGTGCAACCGAAACCTCGCCCTCTGCTATCAGCGAAGAAGAATTAAAGGAATTGCACGAGAAAGGAACGATCATTTTTCATGGTAAACAGAAAAATGTTGAAGAGCATTTACATAAAACATCAGTATTTGTATTACCAAGCTATTATCGCGAAGGTTTACCCAGAACAACCTTAGAAGCTTGTGCTTGTGGAAATCCTATAATCACTACAGATTCTGTAGGATGTAGAGAATCTGTAAAAGAAGGTTATAATGGCTTTTTAATTGAACCAAAAAATCTTGAAGCTCTAGTTAAAGCCATGGAATATTTCATTCTAAATCCTCAAAAGGTGAAAGAAATGGGTAAAAATAGTAGAACGTACGCCGAAGAGCGCTTCGATGTGAATATAATTAATAGAGATTTAGTTAATATCATAAATCAAGAATTGAATTGAGATTGATTCAAGAACATACAGATAAATTAATCATTGCCTTGGTCTTATTACTGATCACTGGCATTGTCAGCACTTATCTCAATTTAGGCGCTATATCTGTTGTTGCTAGTGTCGTATTACCTTTATTATTTGTTCTGAATGTATTGGTGGCAATTTATGCCATCTTTAAGCGAAGGTATATCTACTGTATTGGTATAATCGCCTTCTTGTTTTGCTTTAAATTCTTTTTTCAAATTTCCTCAAATGAAACCGCTGAGGATTCTATAAGCCTATTATCGTATAACGTTAGATCTTTCGACAATGAAGATAAAGCTGTAGCAGGTGGTATTTTAAGGTTTATTGATTCTATAAATCCAGATATTTTATTGCTGCAAGAATCTGCCTATAAAGTAGCAAGAAACATAGATGGTTTCGATCATCATTTCTTGGGTTTTAGAGAAGGAATTGAAAAAACCCTTTTAGATATTTATTCTAAATACCCTATCGTCAATAAAGGCTTTGTAGATTTTCCTGAATCAAAGAACAATGCGATCTATACAGATCTTAAAATAGAGAATGACACTATTAGAGTTTATAATATTCATTTGCAATCTTTCGCCTTTACCTTCGGAAATACTGATGATATATCAGGAAAATTTTCAAATACCTTAAACAAGCAGATTGAACAAGCTCAAATTATAAAGGAACATTCAGAAAATTGGAATGGTAAGGTAATTATTGGCGGTGACCTAAACGCAACGCAATTCGGGAAACCTTACCGAATAATTGCACAATCGCTTAATGATTCATTTATAAAAAAAGGGAATGGACTTGGCACTACTTTTAGTCTGAAGGGCTATCCATTACGCTTAGACTATGCCTTTACAGACAAGACATTAAACATTAATCAACATAAGAATATAAATTTAGATCTATCAGATCATCAACCCATATTAATTAAATTTAAGATTCCCAAAATATCAAGATCTTAATGTGTAAAACCTACCGTTATGAAAAGTTTATATAAAATATTTAAACGATTAGCTGACTTCTTTGCAAGTCTTATAGGTTTAATAATAATTTCTCCATTATTAATCACCCTGATTATAATTCTGGCCATTTCGAATAATGGTAAACCATTCTTTTATCAAAACCGTGCCGGATTAAAAGGAAAACCATTCACGATCATTAAGTTGAAAACCATGAATGATAAAACAGATAGTAATGGTGAGTTACTTCCTGCCGTGCAACGAATTACCAAAGTTGGTCGATTTTGTAGAAATTATTCACTAGATGAACTTCCTCAACTTATCAATGTACTTAAAGGTGACATGAGTTTAATTGGCCCAAGACCATTGTTAGTATTGTACTTAGAATATTACAATGAAGAACAAATAAAGCGTCAAGACGTTTTACCAGGAATTTCTGGTTGGGCTCAAGTAAATGGTAGAAATGCCATTAGCTGGGAAGAAAAATTCGAATACGATGTCTATTACGTAGAGAATCTGTCGTTTTCATTAGATATGAAAATTCTATTCAAAACCATTGAAAAAGTAATTGCACCTAAAGACATCAATAATTCAGAAGAGATGGATATGCCTAGATTTACAGGTACTAAAAATTAATCTTTAACTATAACTTTCCCCAAATGTTTTTCAAAATTAAAGAAGGGAAATCTAGTACAACTAAAGTTTCCCGATCTGCACCTCAAAAGATAACTGAAATTACAGATAAGCAACAATGGAAATCTATACTACGAAAAATAAGTAGTCATGATTTTTATCATACCTACGATTATCATGTCATTTCTGCAAATGAAAATGAGCAACCCATTTTATTGGTTTATCAGGATGGTCAAAATTTAATTGCGCTACCTCTGATCCTAAGAAATATCGAGAATACAAATTATTCTGATTTCACCTCTGTTTATGGGTATTGCGGACCAATAACGAATATCAAGGACACCTCTTTTAATTTCTTAAACTTTCAATTATGCTTGAAGGATTATCTTAAACAAAAAGGAGTTGTTTCGCTATTTAGTCGACTGCATCCATTTTTAAACCAAAATCCTATAATTGAAGGACTCGGTAATGTTGAAGAACTAGGCAAGGTTATAAATATTGATGTTTCTAAAACCATTGAAGAATCTAGAGCTGTCTATTCAAAGTCTAATAAAAATCAAATCAATAAATTAAGACGAAAATGTGAAGTCGTATTAGCAAAGACCGAAGAAGAAATTTTAGAGTTTGTTGATATTTATCACGAAAATATGCGTCGTCTAAATGCTAAAGAACATTATTTTTTCGATAAAGAATACTTCTTGAACTTTCTAAAAGTTGAAGATTTTCAAACCGACATTATTCTGATTAGAGATATCGAAACGAAAAAGTTTATCGCTGGTTCAATGTTTGTAAAAACTGGTAAAATTGTTCAATTTCATTTATCCGGAACAAGAACTGAATTTTTGAAACTACATCCTTCAAAATTATTCTTAGATGAGATGCGCCTTAGAGCAACTGAGGAAGGCTATACATTTTTTAATCTTGGTGGAGGTTTAGCGGGTGAAGAAGATTCACTTTTCGATTTTAAAGCTTCATTTTCTAAAGATTTTAGGCTTTTCAAAGTATGGAAATGCGTTGTGGATGAGGAGGCTTACAATCAATTATCCTCAGGAAAGGAAGAATCAAACTTCTTCCCTAAGTATCGAGAGTTCATCAAATAATATTTACCTCCTTAAAAGACGCAATAAAATTGTGTGGTAAATAATTTTCTGAAACTTGTGAGGCTAGAGCTACGTGAATATTCTGCCCATTATCAATAAGGCCAATGGTTTTCCAACCTAATGAATTAGGTGTCACAAAGTCTTTTTTAATATTATCCGCAATGTAGTAATACTGCTTTGCTGATAAGGCATCTTCTACAAGTTTAAAATTGCGTTCATTTGGTTTTTCACTACCTATGGCTTCAGAAATAACAGTTTTGCTTAAGTAATTCGTAATTCCTAATGCTTCTAATTTTGCTGATTGGGTTTTGACTCTACCGTCGGTAATAAGTGCAATTCTTCCTTCTTTTTTAAGTATCGCCTTGAAAAGATCAAGTACGCCTTCAAACAAGGTAATATTAGGTTTATGGTTACGGTACAACTGAACCAAATCTTGCTTTTTAACTCCATAGCTATCCGACAGGTACTGAAATACATCCTTACCCATTCGGTACATGGCAAACATTTCCCGGTATAAATTCTTGCTGTTATCTGGATCAATTTGAACTGAGATATCTCGATACGCTGATTTCAAATAATCAATTTCGTTGTAGAGCGTATCGTCCAGATCAAAAACGATGACCGTATGTTTATCAATCTTTATATCCATGTACTAATATCTCATCGTCGTAGCGAATCATAAGGAGATCAGATTCCCATACATCAAATTTATCCTCAATGCTTTTGCTTAACAAATATTCTTCGATAATCCATTTCGGAAAATTGGCACCTGCCAGATAAGAAAGTGGAAAACCTCCACCAAATCTCGGATTTACCTCGATTCCATAGATCTTAGATGCATCTGATTTATGAATAAAAAGCTGCAAGGTTAAACAACCAACGGCACCTTCTATGCGCTTTAAATTTTTTGTGATAAAGTCTACTAAACCGTTGCGCTTTGTAAGTGCCTTGTACACTTCGCCATCTCTAACCTCTAATCGCTTTCTTGGTACAGCACACTTTAAATCACCTTCTTTTGAATAATACAAATCGCAGGTAAATTCATCGTAATCATTATGGTCTAAATAATCTAAAAACATGAGTTTATCATTACTGAAATGATAGTCTGTTAGGTCTTCTTCAGATTCAACTATATATGTATCTACACTCCTACTGCCATCGACAGGCTTTATAAATAAAGGTAATTGATAATTAGATTTAGAATACTCCTTGGCAACAGCAATATTATGCGTTTCAAAAAACTCGTGAATAGCACGTTTATCTCTGCACTTTTTTATGAAGCTTACTTTAGAAATTACTATTTGAACGCCGATGGCTTCAAATTGAGCTTTGTGTTTCGAGAGGCTTAAAAGTTCTGTATCTATTGTAGGAATAATTAATCCTATGTCATGGTCGTCACAAAGCTTTAGAAGGCTGTTAATATACTGATGATTATCTAATCTAGGAACATCGAAATACGCATCAGCCACATGGCAGGCTGCCGACAAAACTGGTTCAGAATCCGAAGCAAACACTTTGGCTTCGGGAAAAATAGTTTTCAATTCTTTTTGAAAAGCTCTTATTAACGATACCCGTCTACCAGCTGAAGTAATTAGAATGTTCATTTTATAAAATTAAGGCTTCTAATATGGTAATCCATAATTAAGGTCCTAAATATAGCTACCGCAATAGAAAGCTAAAAAAAGAACCTATGATTGGTAAATTAATTGGATTAGGGTAACGATTTGATACAATAAACACATTTTCATTTTCAAAAGCAAATCACGAGGTCATACTCATGGCAATTCTATGGCCAACTTAAAAACCGTAAAACGGCCAATATCAATACTTTTTTATCGTAGGAAAATCTTGCAACTTAAATTATAGTAAGGTTTTGGTGACAACGTAAATATTTACCTTTTATCGTCTTTATTTGTTGAGTCTCATATTATTAATGCATCTTTAAATCGATTTAATAATCGTGTCCCAAATCCCTCTAAGGCATGAAATTGAAAAGGTAATGTCTATTACTTAACAATTTGACTTATGAAACCTAAAATATGGTTGTCTTCACCACACATGAGTGGTTTAGAACAAACTTACATAAAAGAAGCATTTGATACCAATTGGGTTGCTCCTTTAGGACCCAACGTAAATGGTTTTGAAAAAGACCTACAAGATTATCTTAAAGAAGATAGACATGTAGCAGCTCTTGCTTCCGGTACAGCAGCTCTTCATTTAAGCCTTATTCTACTTGGTGTTAGCCAGGGAGATGAAGTTATTTGCCAAAGCAAAACCTTCTCTGCTTCAGCTAATCCTATAGTATATCAAGGCGCAACACCTGTTTTTGTGGATAGTGAAACCGACACTTGGAATATGTGTCCGGATTTGCTAGAAGAAGCCATTAAGGACAGAATTTTGAAAGGCAAAACACCTAAAGCTATTATTGCGGTACACCTCTATGGAATGCCTTATAAGGCAGACGAAATTCATGCTGTAGCTAAATCCTATAATATCCCTGTGATCGAAGACAGTGCAGAATCTTTAGGAAGCCATTATAAAGGTCAAAATTGCGGAACCTTTGGAGATCTTGCCATATTATCATTTAATGGTAATAAGATCATTACAACCTCAGGAGGTGGTGCCATTGTGACAAAAACAGCTGAAGAAAAAGAAAAGGCTGTGTTCCTTTCAACACAAGCTAGAGACAATGCGCCACACTACCAACATTCGCACATTGGGTACAATTACAGAATGTCTAATATCGTTGCCGGAATTGGTAGAGGACAAATGACCATTTTAGATAGTCATGTTGCTAAGCGTCGTGCTAATCATGAGTTATATCGTAGCACCTTTGAAAATATTTCGAATATCACCTTTTTAAATGAACCCGAAGGTCATTTTTCAAACCGTTGGTTGTCTTGTATTCTGTTAGATTCCAAGGAAACTCGTGAAGGTTTAAGGTTGGCTTTAGAAAAAGAAAATATCGAATCTAGACCATTATGGAAACCTATGCACCAGCAACCAATATTTAAGGATGCACCAAGTTATTTAAATGGAGTTTCTGATGATCTTTTTGACAGAGGACTCTGTTTACCAAGTGGTTCCAATCTAAGTGATGAAGAACTCAATAGAGTTATTTCTGCTATAAATATGTATTTTGCAGTATGATAGTTAGGTTTTTAAATAAAATATCACAGCGTTATGCTTCAAAATGGTTAGTGTTACTATTTGATGTTTCCATCGTAGTAGCGACTTTCTTTTTAGCCTATCTCATACGATTTAATTTCCAGATCGATTTCGACTTTTATACCCTGGTCAAACAGCTACCATATGTTAGTGCTGTTGCAGCAATAAGTTTAGTAGCGGTTGGTACCTACAAGGGTGTTGTTAGATTTACAGGTTTTAAAGACATTGTAAATGTGATCATTGGTACTAATATTTTAGCGACCATTTTAATATGTTGTACATTTTTAAGCAGAAAATTTTTAGGTGAAGACAGCATCTTCAATATCTCAGGATCAATAATTTATATTCATTTATTATTGAATATTCTGTTCTTAATTGGTGCCAAACTTTTCATTAAATCGCTTTATAATCAAATTACACAAGATGTAAATACAACCGCCAATGTTCTCATATTTGGTGCCGGTAATTCTGGAATGCTAACCTATGATGCCATTCAGAATGATACCAAAAATGGTTTTGAAGTTGTTGGTTTTATCGATGATGATGAGCGCAAAATTGGCAAGAAGATCAATCTGCTAAAAGTATATAGCATCTCTTCTATTGATGAAGAATTCATAAAGAAATATAAGGTTGAAGACGTTATTATTTCTATTCAGAATATAGATCCTTCAAGATTATTACAGATCACTGGAAACTTGTTTTCACTTGGACTTAAAGTGAAAATTGTTCCGCCAGTTCAAAGCTGGATTGATGGTGATCTTAGCGTAGGACAGATCAAGGAAGTTAAAATTGAAGACTTATTAGGAAGAGATCCAATTAACATTAAAAATCCTGATCTCGAAGACCAATACGATAATAAAGTTATTCTAATTACTGGTGCAGCTGGTTCTATTGGTAGCGAAATTTGTCGTAAAGTCAGCCTGTACAATTATAAGAAGCTGATCTTGGTTGATAATGCTGAGTCTGCGCTTTATGATATCCAACAGGAATTCAAACAATTAGGACTTTCAAATATCGATGCCATTGTAGCCGATGTTCGAAATAAAACCAGAATAGATCAGATCTTTAATCTTTATAAGCCAAAGATCGTTTTTCATGCGGCAGCCTACAAGCATGTCCCTTTAATGGAGAATAATCCTTATGAAGCGGTGAGTGTAAATATTGGCGGAACTAAAAATGTAGCTGATATCGCTGTAAAACACAGTGTAGATAAGTTTGTTTTGATTTCTACCGATAAGGCAGTTAACCCTACAAATGTTATGGGTGCCACAAAACGTATTGCCGAACTATACGTGACTTGTCTTAAAGGTAAAGGACATACAAAATTCATAACCACACGCTTCGGAAATGTACTCGGTTCTAATGGATCTGTGATCCCATTATTCAAAAAACAAATTGAAAAAGGTGGTCCTTTAACTGTTACCCATAAAGAAATCACACGTTATTTTATGACTATCCCAGAAGCTTGCCAGCTTGTATTAGAAGCAGCTGCAATGGGTAATGGTGGCGAGATCTTTGTGTTTGATATGGGAGAGCCCATTAAGATTTTCAATTTAGCTAAGAACATGATCATACTTTCAGGTTTACGTTTCCCTGAAGACATCGACATTAAGATCACCGGACTCAGGCCAGGTGAGAAAATATACGAGGAACTTTTAGCTGATGGTGAAAACACTAAAAAAACCTATCACGAAAAAATAATGATTGCTAAATCGAGATTTGTCGATATTGAAAATACAGAGAAAGGCATCAATAAGTTAACCTCAATTAATTCGTTAACGCAACCATTAGAAATTGTATCCTCTATAAAATCATTAATACCAGAGTACATCTCTAATAATTCAACCTACGAGGTTTTAGACACAAAAAATAATACTAACTTATAAATAATAATCATAAAACGTAACATGAAAACTCGCAACTTTATACTTCCATTATTAGCAATTGTTATGCTAACTTCATGTGGATCAAGAAAGAATATAGTTTATTTTCAGGATGAACCGATTTCAGATGTCATCACATCAGAACCAAAACAACTGATCTATAAACCAGACGATATTATTACTATTAATGTTTCGGCTTTAGACCCTGAAACTGTAAGACCATTTAATCTGACGCTTGTTGCCGGTGGTGCACCTGCAAATAACCCACTTAATGCCCAGGCTGGTTTACAACAACAATCTTATTTAGTAGATTATGACGGAAATATTGAGTTTCCTGTATTAGGAACCTTAAAAGTTGCAGGTTTAACACGAACAGAGTTGACTGATATGCTCACAGAGATGATCTCTGAGTATGCGAAAGATCCTATCGTAAATATTAGATTGGCCAACTTTACAGTGACTATTCTTGGTGAAGTTAGAAATCCAGGAACGTTTACAATACAAGATGAAAGAATAACAGTATTGGAGGCCTTAGGTCTTGCTGATGACCTTACTATCTTTGGTAAGCGAAAGAATGTACTTTTAATTCGTGAAGTTGACGGTAAGAAAAAGTTTGCCAAAATCGATCTCACCTCTATCAATAGTGTGAATTCTCCAGTGTATTATTTACAACAGAATGACGTTATTTATGTGGAGCCAAATACGGCGAAAGTAAGAGCTTCTACCTATAACCAGAATAACGCAATTTTAATCTCAGCTATCGGAACATTAACCACTATTATTACTGTTTTCCTAGTTAATAATAATTAAAATAGTTTTTTTATTTTCACTAAATGGAATCTAAACCAGTCTCTACTACAAATGAAATAAGACAGAGTGTAGAATTATTTCTCGCACAATGGAAGATGTTATTATTATGTGCTGTAATTGGTATTGCACTTGGGGTGACCTATTTGAGGTACGCTACAAATGAATACAATGCAAGCGCCACTATTAAAATTAGAGATGAGAAACAATCGCAAAAGATTCCTACCATGGATGAAATTGCAAGTGAAGGTTTATTTTCTGATGGAACCAATAAGATCAAAGATGAAATTGAAACCATCAAATCAAGGTCCTTATTACGTAAAGTTGTAAAAAGTCTAGGGCTTAATATTAGTGTTTACGCAGAAGGAAACATTAAAGAAAGAGAGATTTACAGAAATGCTCCAGTGAGTATTAATTTCTTTGAAAACGACTCTATCATAGATCGTGTTGGTGCAGATATCCATATTAAAGTGACATCGCAAACCGATTTTCTACTTTTCGACGAAAAGGTTAAATCATTAATAGATAATGGCGATGAAGGTGGTACACCATACGCATTTGGTGATAGAATTGAAATGGGTTTCGGTGATGTTGTAATTACACCAAATATTGGTAAACACGCACCAACAATAGGAAGTAATCTAAAAATTGCAATCTCTCCTGTTGACCGCATAGTCAATAAGTATCAAGCTGCAATTAACATCACAACTGATGTGGGCTCGAGTGTTATTAGGCTAGAACTTAACGATACCAATTCATATAAGGCAGTTGACATTTTAAATCAGATCATTGCAGAATACAACAACGATGTGCTTCTTGATAAAGAGGAAGTTGTTAAAGTGACTTCAGATTTTATTAATAACAGATTACAAGAAGTTGCAGCGGAATTAGGAGAAGTTGAATCTAGTGCCGAATTATTAGCACAGCAAAACAATCTTACAGCATTAGGATCACAATCTGATCTTAATTTACAGAGTAAGAAGCAAATCCAGTCGCAAATATCATCAACAGCGACTAATATTCAAATGATTGCCTATTTACAGGAAGAAATTGCTGATGAAAACAAAATTAGCGACATGCTTCCAGCCAATATCGGAATTGGAGATAGTAATACTGCTCAGGTGATTAAAAGTCATAATGAATTAGTTGCGCAGCGCGATCGTATTCTAAAGAATTCAACAGAAAAGAACCCTGTAGTTATTCAGTTAAATAATCAGATTGAAGCTTTAAAAACAAATCTTCAAAACTCGTTAACATCGATTAAACGAACCTCCGAGCTCACCCTCGAAAACCTAAATGCAGAAAGCAATAGAATCAGTGGTCAGCTGTATACAGCGCCAACAAGAGCGCGTCAATTAAGAGGTATTAAAAGACAACAGGATATAAAAGAATCTCTGTTTTTGTATCTATTACAAAAACGAGAAGAATCTGCCATAAGATTAGGTATGTATACACCAAGTGCGAAGATCGTTGACAAAGCTTATTCTTCACACCGACCTGTAGCACCTAACCCAATGATGGTTTACCTCGCCTCATTAATTTTCGGTTTAGGTATTCCAGTTGGTTTAATTTATATTTCAGACCTTATAGATACTAAAATTTATACGAAAGAAGATCTTGCGAAACTAGTAGACATTCCTTTTTTAGGTGATATTCCAAAAACTTCTAAAAAGCAGAAGCTCGTTAAAAAAACGGATTACTCACCAAAAGCCGAAGCCTTTAGAATTGTGCGTTCTAATATCGATTTTATGCTGAGGGATCTCACAGGAAGGTCTAAAAAATTATTTGTAACATCAACTAAGGCACAAGAAGGTAAATCGCATACCAGTACTAATTTAGCTACCTCTATATCATTCTCTGAAAAATCAGTTTTACTAATTGAAATGGATATCAGAGTACCGAAAATATTGAAGTACCTCGAAATAGATGAAAAACCTGCCAAGGGATTATCAGACTACATCGCAGATACAAGTATCAAACCTCAAGATGTTGTTGTGAAGCATCCTGAAAATAAGTTCTTAGATATTATCCCTTCTGGAAGTATTCCACCGAATCCTTCAGAATTATTAATGAGTGAGAGAGTTACACAGTTGTTCAAATTTTATGAAAATAAATACGACTATATTATCGCAGATACTTCTGCGGTTGGATTAGTAAGTGATACGCTTCTTATCTCAGATCATGCAGATATTTTCATTTATGTGGTAAGTGCTGATAATGTTGATAGTAGACGACTTGTAAGTGTTGTTCAACCGCTTTATGAGAACAAAAGACTTCCTAATATAACCATGCTTCTTAACGGTGTTAAACCTGGTAAAAAAGGATATGGTTACGGTTACGGTTATGGTAATAACCCGTCGAAAAAGAAGAAGTGGTATCAATTTGGTAAAAAATAGAGCTTCCCTTAAACCTATTTTTTTTTAAAGACTATAACTTTCGTCGGCGTTTTTCAGTTTTTAACAACTCTAATTCTCTATTCGTTTGTCCGGCTACTGAAGTATTCTCCTCTGCCCTTCTAATTAAATATGGCATAACATCTTTTACAGGACCAAAAGGAATATATTTTGCAACGTTATAGCCAACAGCAGCAAGATTATAACTGATATGATCACTCATACCATATAATTGCCCAAACCATACATTGTTATCATCCTTGCTAATATTATACTTCTCCATGAGTTCCATGGCTAAATAGCAGCTTTCTTCATTATGCGTCCCAATGAATAATGAAATATCACTGATATGCTCAAGAATATAAGACAATGCATTATTGAAATTATCGTCTGAAGCTTGTTTATTTTCACAAATTGGTGATTTGTAGCCATGTTCTGAAGCTCTTTGACGCTCTTTTTCCATATAAGCGCCACGGACTATTTTCATCCCAACTTTAAACCCACCAGCCTTAGCTCGCTTGTGCAGTTCTTTTAAATAATCTAAACGATCCCAACGATAGCACTGAAGTGTATTGTAGACGATTGTTTGATCGGTGTTGTAAATGCGCATCATTTCCTCTACGAGATCGTCAGCGGCATCTTGCATCCAGCTTTCTTCGCCATCGATTAAAACTTCCACATCTTTTTCCTTCGCCAATTTACAGACAGCATCAAATCTAGCTACAACCCTATTCCATTCCTCCTGTTCAGGTTCATTAAAGGCAATACCTTCTGATTTCTTTTGATAAAGCGCAAATCGCCCAAATCCTGTAGGCTTGAATACTACAATTGGCATCGCTTCTCTCTCATCACAAAAATGAATGATCTTCAAAATCTTTTCTAATGCACTATCAAACTGTTCTTCTGTTTCTTTGCCTTCTACAGAGTAGTCTAAAACAGAGCTAACACCCTTAATAAATAACTTGTCGATAACTGGTAAACAGTCTTCTTCATTTACACCACCACAAAAATGGTCGAATACAGTAGACCTAATTAAACCTTCCACAGGTAAATTAGCCTTTAGCGCAAAATTAGTTGCTGCCGTACCAATACGCACAAGAGGTTGCGAAGAAATCATTTTAAAAAGAAAATAGGCACGTTCTAATTCAGAATCAGATTTTAATGCAAAGGCCGTACCTGTATTTTCAAAGAGTGAGCGATTTATCATAGGTTAGAGAATAATTAATGCAAATATATTTAATCCATTGCTTATTTTTTTCTAAAAAAAGGGAGTATTTTCACAGTCCGAAAAAAGGAATATTGAAAATGACATCCATTACAACAAAAAATGCTGTAGTTCATTTTAATGAGCAGGTTTATGAAGAATTGAATGCTTATATCAAATCTTCGAGTCCTTCTAAAATTTTCATATTGGTAGACACAAATACGCACGAGTATTGTCTTCCGCAGTTTTTAGCAAAGCTTGAGAATGGTGATATTGTCGTTGAAGTTATGGAAATGCCTGAAGGCGAGGATCATAAAACCATAGACATTTGCACAGGTGTCTGGGAAGCACTTTCAGAATATCATGCCGATCGAAAAAGTCTACTTATAAACCTTGGTGGCGGCGTTGTAACGGACCTTGGTGGATTTGTGGCAAGTACCTATATGAGAGGAATCGATTATATTAATGTCCCTACCTCTCTATTAGCTATGGTTGATGCCTCAGTCGGTGGAAAAACAGGTGTAGATCTCGGTGCGCTCAAAAATCAAATTGGTGTTATTAGCGAAGGAAGCATGGTTTTAGTAGATACATCATATCTCGAAACATTACCACAAAATCACATGGTTTCGGGCTATGCTGAAATGCTGAAACATGGACTCATTGCAGATAAAGCCTATTGGGAGCGACTAGTAAACCTTCAGGATTTAGATATTTCAGATCTCGATAAATTAATATACGATTCGGTGGTTATTAAAAATAAAGTGGTTACCGAAGATCCCACAGAGCAAGGGCTGAGGAAAATTCTGAATTTCGGGCATACACTAGGCCATGCCATTGAGAGCTACTTTTTAGGTAATGCAGATAAAACACCATTACTTCATGGTGAAGCTATCGCTTTGGGAATGCTTCTAGAAGCCTACCTTTCAGTAAAAAGTACCGGATTATCAACTTCTGAATACGAAGAAATTAAAACAGGTATACTCAATACCTTTTCAAAAGTTGAAATTACTGAAGCCGATCAGAAAATAATAATCAACTTACTGATGCACGACAAGAAAAACAGTCATGGTAAGGTGAAATTTGTTCTTTTAGAAGCAATCGGCCAGCCAAAGATCAACTGTGAAGTAAGCAATGATTTAATTCTAGAGGCTTTCGCTGACTTTAATTCTTAGAGGTAACGTGTTTTTATAACCTCAATGTGATGGTTTTCATGTCCGGTTATGATATACCCTAATGCCCTTACAGAAATTGGTGCACCGCTAGCCTCACCAACTCGCTGTTGAGACGTTCTGTCAAAACTATCGAATAAAGAGATTGTCGCTTTTCTAACACTTTCATATTCTTGAACAAGACTTTCGAACGATCGATTAGAGGCATTTGATTTAATCACATAATCATTTTGTTCAAAACCAGCTAATGGCGTTTGATCTCCTCTGGCAATCCGCAAGGCTCTATAGGCAAAAATCCGCTCGGTATCAATGATATGAAGTAATACCTCCTTAATCGTCCACTTTCCTTCAGCATAGGCATAATTGTGTTTGCGCTTTGGAATTTCAGACAGAAAATCGCTAACGGTTTGAAGATTACTTTTTAGACCTTCAACAATAACTGTGCCTGTAGCTTTATCTATGTATGCCTTATAATATGGGTGATACTCTGATGCATCTAATTGGTTTGAAATCATAATCCTTTGGGAAATAAAAAACCCTTAACAAAATTGCTAAGGGTTTAAATATATCGACTTTTACTTATAGTTCGTTAAAAATGGTATGCATTAGGCGTTTTTTGTCGTTAATGCTTTCTTCAAGCGATATCATGGTCTCAGTTCTGTAAACACCTTCAATATCATCTAGCATAAAAATTATGTCCTTTGCATGCATGGTATCGCGTGCGCGAATTTTACAGAAAATATTGAATTTTCCTGTGGTAATATGAGCAACTGTTACATATGGTATACTTTCAATGCGCTCTAAAACAAATTTTGTTTGTGATGTATTCTGAAGAAAAACACCAACATAAGCGATAAATGAATATCCTAATTTTTTATAATCTAAAGTTAGAGAAGAACCTTTAATAATTCCTGCTTCTTCCATCTTCTTAACTCGAACGTGAACTGTACCTGCAGAAATCAATAATTTTTTTGCAATATCCGTAAATGGAATACGCGTATTATCGATAAGCATGTCTAGGATTTGGTGGTCAACTTCGTCTAATTTAAACTTTGCCATAATTGTATAATCTTTAAACTTTATGCAAAAATAAAGGATTTTTATTAGCAATTACGCATTGAAAAAGAGTTTTTTTAGGGTTTTAGTACGATTTTTTCATTATTTATCAATACGAAATCGTTTTCGTTAGTAACTTTTATCTCTGAATTATTTTGAGATTTTACAAGTTGACCACGCGCATTAATTTCTCTATGACCAAAAAATTCATCAAGTTTTGAAATTTTTTCAACCGTTGGAACAAATTCAATTTTACCATTCTTTAATAGTTCTACATATTGAATTGCAATGTCTACAACATCAGATTCACTTTCAGATATGCGGGCGTTTCTAATTATGATATCATAAAACTGTTTGCCGTTTTCTGGAATTTTAAAATAATCCTCGTGGTTGAGATTATTCATGCCTTCAGAAATAACACCTAAACCTTTTAAAATAGCCATAAACATGAAGTAGCGCACTTCTTCCCTATCGTAATCGTTAGGTAAATGTCCAGCTTCAAATAAAATGGTTGGAATTCCAAAACTCTGAAATGTATCCCCAACACAGTTTAAATTAAATCCATCATTGTATCTCGCTACTCCATTCGGAATCTCCTCCTGAAGTAATTGGTTGATCCCAATAATGATCTGCATTGCAACCTTTCGATTAGGCGTTATGCTACGTGCTTCATCTTGAGCTGGTGATAAAAACGAAACTGTTGATGATATGTTTGTGTTTCCGACATTATAAATGGTGCGTTGGCCATGTAAATTAAAACAATAATCAGGCTTAAATTTATCATAAACAGCCCTTAAAACCTTACTCTCCGCCTGTGAGAGCTCTTGGGCGTCTCTATTAAGATCAATAGCATTTGCGTTTAAACGTGTGTAGCGCTCAGCCCCATCAGGATTTAATATAGGTATTACCAACAGCGTACAGGCCTCTAAAATAGAATTTGGAACAGTGTTATTAGTGAGAAATAGATTAAAACAATCAAATAATGCCTTGGTTGTCGTTGATTCGTTACCATGCATCTGAGACCATAAAAGTACTTTTCTTGGTCCGTTTCCAAATCTTAAACTATAGATGGGACGTTTTTCTTCGGAATTACCAACGACAGAAACTAGAGACTTCGGAAATTCTAATAAGCAGTTTTCAATATCAGAATTGGTAATATATCGGCCTTTTAATTGGGCTTCTTTTACCAACGAATACAAACTTTTGAGATGACTGATTTTCATTTAGAAATTTTAGCTGTTACAAATGTAACTATTTGATTATTTACAATTGTAAACAGTCAATTGTGATTCTAGTGTTACATAAGTATACAGATGAGTCACAATTGTAGCTAAGGTATAATGTTGGCTTTGAATTATTTTCAATAGGTTTATTTTATTTTTTATATAATATTGTATTTCAGTTTATTATATAATTTTAATAAAGTATTAATTTAATTATATTGGACGTTTCAAACCTTTATTATTGTCTTTTGAAATACTATTGTTTATTTTTGTAACGTTATTTATAAGGATAACCTGTTTACAATGATAAACTCTGCCGATTTTACTATTCGACTTCAAAAAGTCATTGATTTTTACGACGAGACCGCCTCAAGTTTTGCCGAAAAAATTGGTGTGCAGCGCTCTAGTATTTCACATATTCTTTCAGGCCGAAATAAGCCAAGTTTAGATTTTGTGATGAAGGTGCTACACTCCTATCCAGAAGTAGAATTATACTGGTTACTAAATGGCAAGGGCAGTTTCCCTAAAATAGATTCTGCTCCGAGTACTGAACATTCAACGACAAATTTTTCTGAAGACCTACCCGATAATCCGTCTACTACAGATTCAGAAATTGAAAAAATCGTGATCTTTTATAAGGACGGTACTTTTAAAAGTTACAAGCCTTAATATTCAATTTACTAGAGTATCTTTGCACAAACTGTAAGGATGAAGCGTTTAATTATACTCTATTTTTTTCTATCATTAACCAGCTGTTACGAGGTAGAACGAAACTGCAATGACTTTAAAACTGGGGAGTTTGAGTTTAAATACATACTCGACGGTGAGGAGAAAACCGGGCGATTTGTAAGAACAGACTCTCTAAATATAGACTACTACGAAGACACCATTGACACCTCTTCTGTGCGTTGGATTAATGATTGCGAGTTTATCCTTAAAAAAATTAATCCCAAAACCAATGCTGAAAAAGAGGCTATACATATGAAGATTTTGTCAACAGATGGTATGTCCTCATACACCTTTGAATATAAATTAGCAGTGAAAAAACCTAATCGCCCATCGAGAGTGGAAAAAGGTGTTGCTTACAAGATTAACTAGAGACTATGTTAGACTTTTTACTTTCGTCAGACGCAATACTGGCATTACTGACATTAACCTTTTTAGAGATTATCCTCGGAATAGATAATATCGTTTTTATTTCTATTGCAGCCAACAAACTCCCAGAAAATCAACGAAGCAAGGCCACCAACATTGGTTTAATACTAGCAATGGTACAACGTATTGTACTACTGTTCTTTGTCTCCTTCTTAATTGGATTAAGCGAACCTTTTTACACCTACAAATCAAATTGGTTGAACGTAGCTCTGAGCTGGCAATCCATTATACTATTTGCTGGTGGTTTATTTCTACTATATAAAAGTACCGTCGAAATCAGGGAAAAAGTCGAAGAGCCCAGTCATGGAGAAGACACTCTTAAATCAAAAACGTTTAGATCGCTTTCTCATGCTATTACTCAGATCTTAATTATCGACTTTATTTTCTCTGTAGATTCTATTTTAACGGCTGTTGGTATGACTAACGGTCTTCATCCCAACTCTAACTACACTTTGGTATTAATGATTATTGCTGTGGTTATTTCAATTATCGTTATGATAGCATTTGCTAACCCAATACGGAAATTCATCGATAAGAATCCAAGTATGCAAATTTTGGGTCTCGCCTTCTTAATTCTGATCGGTTTTATGCTTATCACAGAGGCAGCACACCTTTCACATACAGAGTTCTTTGGCAAAACTGTAGGTGCCATTCCGAAAGGCTATTTATATTTTGCGATTGCCTTTTCTCTATTTGTAGAATTCTTAAATCTGAAAACGGTACGAAAAAGACGAGCTAAAAAGCAATAGAACATTTTATTTATTCCGCAGGACTGAAATTTTAAGTTATTTTGAGCTAAGTGTAACAAATTTCTACTAGAAGAGCGTCACCTGACCCGAATCGTCAACATCGAGATCTTCGTCATCTTGACTATTTGATGCCTCATCTTTAGTTGTCGATTTCTGCTGCTCCGCATCACTATTTTTTTCCACATTTAAATCTACAGTTACCGTTTCTTCATCAACAACTTCTAGTTCGTCAGCGTGCACTTCTTCGGGAGCTTCAAAAGGCAATGGATCTAATTGATTTATCTGATTTATTTTTTCTTTAGTTAGTTGATTTCCAAGTGCATTAATCCCTTTTACTGCAATAAATTCTTCAAGATTAACCTCCATGTTAGGCTTACGATCTTTTCCTCTAGATTTGGTAAATTCTACCTCAACCATTGGGCGCCATTCGGTTGAAACAATTTCTAGCTGAGAATCGGGATGACTAGAAATAAAAGACTCTTCTCGCCCTTCATTTTCAATCAAGAATCGCTTGACATAATAACGTTCTTTTTCACCGTCGTAATAAATGGCCGAAATTGGTTTTTTTGGAAGCCACTTTTCAAGGACGATCATATCGCTATCAAAATGCGTGGTCAATTCAGGAATAATAGTTTTTACAATACCCGATTGCGTTATCACCAACAAGCGGTCTTCACCTCTAAATTCTCCAATTAACTCGCCGCGCTCATCAACATTAAGGCGTTGCACTGCATCATCGAACCAAATCTTACGAGGTTTTAATGTAGAAACTCCCTTTTCTTTTAATTCAATACGCTTAACTGAGTATTTGGTTACCAAATTTCCTTTAGACGTCCGGCCTTTAATAAGGATATCGGCAAAATTGAGATCCCATTTCAGTTTCTTAATACTTCCTACCTGGCGAAGCAAAACCGTCACTACTTCAGCCTCACCATTTGGATTTGCTGAGAAATACCAGACCACAGAACCCTTGTTTCCATTTGTGAGGTCGTACTCCCGATCGCGGGTAATGCTAGTAACAGCAAAACGTTTCACATAAGACGGACCACCCTTACCATCGCGATAGATCATGTTGTAAATGGTACGCTTGTCTTTCTTTTTAAATACCGCTACATGAATGATATTCTTACCAACAAAGGTTTTAGAATCCACCTTAGTCACCATCATTTTACCTTCCTTGGTAAAGACAATTATATCATCGATATCACTACAATCCGCCACGTACTCATCGCGTCGCAAAGAAGTTCCTATAAAGCCTTCCTCTCTATTGACGTAAAGTTTTGTGTTTCTGATAACCACTTTGGTAGCATCAACATCATCAAACACGCGCAGTTCGGTTTTACGCTCTTTGCCTTCGCCATAATCTTTTTTAAGTCTTTCGAAATAGGCAATTGCATATGCAATGAGGTTGGCTAAATGATGCTTAACCTCAGCGATTTGATCTTCTAAAGCATCGATTTTTTGTTGAGCCTTATCAATATCGAATTTAGAAATACGCTTAATTCTTATTTCTGTAAGCCTAACGATATCGTCTTCAGTCACCTTGCGTTTTAAATGCTTAATATGTGGTTGAAGCCCTTTATCTATTGCGCTTATTACACCTTCCCAGGTTTCTTCTTCTTCAATATCGCGATAGATTCGGTTTTCGATAAAGATGCGTTCTAAAGATGCAAAGTGCCATTGTTCTTCGTATTCACCGAGTTTTATTTCTAACTCTTGTTTTAAAAGCTGTACCGTATTATCTGTTGAACGACGTAACATTTCAGAAACACCAACAAAAAATGGCTTGTTCTCTTCGATAACACAACCTAAGGGTGAAATTGATGTTTCACAATTTGTAAAGGCGTATAGTGCATCAATGGTCTTATCTGGCGATAACCCGGAAGGTAAATGAATTAATATCTCAACCTCAGCTGCCGTATTATCTTCAATACGTTTAATCTTGATCTTCCCTTTATCATTGGCCTTCAAGATCGAATCGATAAGAGATGATGTTGTTGTTCCGAAAGGAATTTCAGTGATTGCTAGCGTATTTTTATTGATTTGAGAAATCTTTGCGCGCACTCTCACTTTTCCACCTCGCATTCCATCATTATAATTTGAAATATCAGCAATTCCGGCCGTTGGAAAGTCTGGTAACAAAGTGAATCGCTTGCCTTTCAAATGCTTAATGGATGCATCTATAAGCTCTAAGAAATTGTGTGGAAGTATTTTTGTCGAAAGTCCGACCGCAATCCCTTCACCACCTTGTGCCAAAAGCAAAGGAAACATTACAGGTAAATTTATTGGCTCTTTTCGTCTGCCATCATAAGAAGCTTGCCACTCCGTGATTTTCGGATTGTAGACTACATCTAAAGCAAACTTAGACAATCGTGCTTCAATGTAACGCGAAGCCGCTGCTCTATCACCTGTGAGAATGTTTCCCCAGTTCCCCTGGGTATCAATAAGAAGATCTTTCTGACCTAATTGCACCATAGCATCGGCAATACTAGCATCACCATGCGGATGGTATTGCATGGTATGCCCAACAATGTTGGCCACCTTATTATAGCGCCCATCATCTAGGTCTTTCATGGAATGCATTATACGTCGCTGCACAGGTTTAAAACCGTCTTCGATTGCAGGTACCGCACGTTCTAAGATTACATACGAGGCATAATCCAAGAACCAGTCTTTGTACATTCCGGTAACTTTGGTGATAGTCTCTTGGTTGCCGTTGTCTTCGTTTAACAACTCATCATGTTCTTCTGTCATCTATCCTTCTTTAAGCTTTCTATTTGCTTTTATTGTTTTTCTTAGCGATTGTCGTACGTACTTCAATTTCTTAGGTTTGAGAAGTGTGACGTTAAATCGCTCTTTAATTTTTGTTCCGTCATAATTCTTTATGAGAACCACTAAAGATTTATAAACGATATAATTTTTTATTTTGAAACCTTCGAGTTGTTGTCTCGAAAATTCTAATTTGTTTTCTCTGTAATTTATATACTCGGTTAAAATTAATCCTTTATTGAGTATTACAATTTTTGCACCATCACTATCATATTCGAAATAACCCGCAATCGAATGAAACAGGACTAATATTACAAACAGCCCAAGAATAATGAAGAATGTACTATCAACAAAAAAATCGAGGGATTTAAAAACGGTTATCATCAGAATCCCAAAAACTATCAAAACGAAATAGATAGAAACAACCGTATTCTTTACCTTTCGATTGTCTGTTCTCATGGAGTTTCTTCTACTATATCAAGTTCAACCTTAAGGTTTTCGATGATAAATTCTTGTCTTGATGGTGTGTTTTTACCCATGTAGAACGACAGTAGTTCTTCAATAGACATGTCTTTATCTAACATTACCGGATCTAACCGAATATCATCTCCAATAAAGTGCTTAAACTCGTCTGGAGAAATTTCACCTAACCCTTTAAATCGAGTAATCTCTGGCTTAGGCTTTAATTTTTCAATGGCATTTTTGCGCTCTTCTTCAGAATAGCAATAAATGGTTTCTTTTTTATTTCGAACTCTGAACAGTGGCGTTTGTAAGATGTATAAATGTCCTTCCTTAATCACTTCAGGAAAGAATTGCAAGAAGAACGTAATTAATAACAAACGTATATGCATTCCATCCACATCAGCATCTGTGGCAATAACAATGTTATTATATCTGAGATCCTCTATAGATTCTTCAATATTTAAAGCAGCTTGTAAAAGATTGAATTCTTCATTTTCGTACACTATCTTTTTACTTAATCCATAAGAGTTTAATGGCTTCCCTTTTAGACTGAATACAGCTTGAGTATTAACATCTCTTGACTTTGTGATACTTCCAGATGCTGAATCACCCTCCGTTATAAAAAGTGTGGTTTCTAAACTTCGCTCACTTTTGGTGTCTCCAAAGTGAATACGGCAATCGCGCAACTTCTTGTTATGTAAGCTTGCTTTTTTAGCACGTTCTTTAGCCAGCTTTCGAATACCCGATAGTTCCTTACGTTCGCGTTCAGCTTGAAGGATTTTACGTTGTAATTTTTCAGCGGTATCTGGATTCTTATGAAGATAATTATCGAGATTACGCTTTACAAAATCGTTGATATACGTTCTTACCGTTGGTAGATCGCCACCCATATCTGTTGAACCTAGTTTGGTTTTAGTCTGACTTTCAAAAACCGGTTCCATAACCTTTATGGCAATGGCAGAAACTACAGACTTTCTGATGTCTGAAGCATCGTAATTTTTTCCGTAGTATTCTCTTATTGTTTTAACGAGTGCTTCTCTGAATGCAGCGAGGTGTGTTCCACCTTGAGTCGTATTCTGACCGTTAACAAAGGAATGGTATTCTTCGCTATACTGGGTTTTACTGTGTGTAATAGCAACCTCAATATCGTCACCTCTTAAATGAATGATCGGATACAGCAGATCACTTTCATTAATGTTTTCTGATAAGAGATCTTTAAGGCCGTTTTCACTGTAATACTTCTCGCCATTAAAAACTATGGTCAATCCAGGATTGAGATAAACATAGTTTTTGAGCATTTTTACAACGTACTCGTTGCGATATTTATAATTTTTGAAAATACTCACATCTGGAACGAAGGTTACCTTTGTTCCTTTGCGTCTTGACGTATCATCCAAAAACTCCTGATCTTTAAGCTCACCTAATTCGAACTCTGCCGAAGCCGACTTGCCATCTCGAGTAGATTCTACTCTGAAATATGTAGATAATGCATTTACTGCTTTTGTACCAACACCATTAAGACCCACTGATTTTTTGAAGGCTTTGGTATCGTACTTACCACCAGTATTCATCTTAGAAACTACGTCTACAACTTTTCCTAGTGGAATACCACGGCCATAATCGCGCACAATAACGCGCTCACCTTGAATGGAGATCTCAATAGTTTTACCAGCTCCCATAACGAATTCATCTATGGAGTTGTCTAAAACCTCCTTTAGAAGAATGTAGATACCATCATCGGGTGAAGAACCATCACCTAACTTACCGATATACATACCCGGTCGCATTCGAATGTGTTCTTTCCAATCGAGTGAGCGTATGTTTTCTTCAGTATAATTAGACTGTTCTGCCATAAAAGTTTTCGAAAATTTAGATGAAGGGCTAATATAATATTATACGTTAAAAAATGAAATATGGTTTAGGTAAAGTAATTAACAATAAATGCTGAATATTGTTGAGAACATTGGCTTCGAGCACATTAATTACTGGATATGTCTTCAGATATTCTAATAAGAACGAATTTCTAGTCGTGAATAGTCTTTGTTGTAAGATTTCAGGAATAATTTAATTGATTTAAACCTCAGGTTGCCATGTCCTTCTTACATCGACATTAATCAGTGCAACACTTCGCAAAAACCGTTTAATTAGACATTAAACAAGAAATGCATCACATCACCATCTTTCACGATGTAATTCTTACCTTCTACCCGCATCTTCCCGGCTTCTTTAACCTTAGCTTCACTACCAAACGACACATAATCATCATATGCAATAACTTCAGCTCTAATAAAGCCTTTTTCAAAATCGGTATGAATAACACCTGCAGCCTGTGGCGCTGTAGCGCCAATAGTGACCGTCCAAGCACGCACTTCTTTTGGTCCAGCCGTGAAGTAAGTTTGTTGTTTTAAGAGCTTATATGCTGCTCTAATAAGTTTTGCCGAACCTGGCTCATCTAGGCCAATATCTTCTAGAAACATTTGACGTTCTTCGTAATCTTCAAGTTCGTTGATGTCTGCCTCAGTACCAACGGCTAAAACTAAAACCTCTGCGTTTTCATTCTCTACAGCCGCTCTCACTTGCTCTACATAAGCATTTCCGGTTGTAGCGGAGCCTTCATCAACATTACAAACATACATTACAGATTTATCGGTAATAAATTGCAATGGTTTTACATATTCCGCATAGTCTTCATCAGAAAACTCCAATGCTCTCACCGAAGTACCAGACTCTAGACCTTCTTTTATTTTAAGTAATACGGCTTCCTCAGCCTGAGCTTCTTTATTACCAGTTTTTGCGGCGCGCTTTACTTTATCTAATTTCTTTTCTGCGGTTTCTAAGTCTTTAAGCTGCAATTCCATATCGATGGTTTCCTTGTCTCTAATCGGATCGACAGAACCATCAACATGAACAATATTATCATTATCAAAGCAACGTAACACATGCAGAATAGCGTCTGTTTCTCTAATATTTGCTAAAAACTGATTTCCTAAACCTTCGCCTTTACTAGCCCCTTTTACTAAACCCGCTATATCTACGATCTCAACGGTGGCTGGAATTACTTTTTCAGGATTAACTAATTCCTCGAGCTTGGCTAATCTTTGATCTGGTACGTTAACTACACCAATATTTGGTTCTATTGTACAAAATGGAAAATTTGCACTTTGCGCCTTGGCATTAGATAAACAGTTGAATAAGGTTGATTTTCCTACGTTTGGTAATCCTACAATTCCAGCTTTCATGTATTGTTAATTTTGCGAGTGCAAATGTAGTTAATTACTAGAATAATTTAGATTAATTAGTACTTGAAAAATAATAGATTCCGACAATACATAAAATATAAAACAAAAGGCCTAAGTAATAATAGATAATACCTTGTTGTTTTTGCTTTTTTGTTCCTGGTAAATTATAGACATAGTGGTTGCCAGCAAAAAGCACTAAAAAAATTCCGAAGAAGAAAATAAGAGCTTTATCGGTAGTTTTTAGTCCGGTATGTTCATTAGAAGTATTCAACTAATCTTTTTTGTTTTTTTCTGAACCTGACATGGCCAAGCCAATAGAAATTCCCATGGCTAGACCAATAGGAATCCATAAGGCAATTTTATCTGTGGCAACTCCAACGGCAGTGCCAATCGCCATTCCAATGCCAATTCCCAACGGTAATTTACTTTCAGTATTTGTAGGTTTCTTGCTCATCTTTTTTGTAAGTCTAAATGATTTAAAAAATGTTACAGTAATCAATGCCAAGTAGCCTCTTTACTTCTTGAAATTAGTTGTTTTAATACGTCAAGATCTATATCTGCTAATTTATTAATGTACAAACAACCTTTACCCCATTTGCATTTTCCGAGTTTCGAAATTAATTCTTGCTCTTGATTGATATCGAAAGTAAGGTATATAGTCATTTTAGACTTTCTTGGCGCGAAACCGACATTAAACCATTCGAACTCTTCCTTTCCTTGCTTTCGCTTGTATTTGTATTTTCCGAAGCCAATAATGAAGTAATCGCCCCAAATTTTGGGTTGGTGACCCGTAATTTCAGACATTATTTCAATCAGTTGTTTACTGTCATTTCTCTTGGTTTCATTTTCTATACTTTCGATATATGCCGAAACATTCTTATCGGTTTCTTGGGTTGCTAGTGCCATAAGTGCGAGTTTTGTTTTAAAGATAAAACATTTAAAAGTACTTTTGCAGCCTGATAATTTTTCATTTTGAAACTCAAAAAAGCAGAACTCAAAGCCTTTTTAGACGAAAAAGTAATTCAATACAATAATCTAAAATTTATTGAAAGCGACCCTATTCAGATTCCACATCAATTTTCTAAAAAAGAGGATATTGAGATTGCTGGGTTTTTAACAGCAACAATAGCTTGGGGAAATCGCAAGAGCATTATCAATAATGCCCACAGAATGATGGAATTGCTAGATCATTCACCTTTTGAATTTATAAGCCAACACGAATCGGCAGATCTTGAGCGTCTTCAGAATTTTGTACACCGCACTTTTAATGGTGATGATTTTGTTCAGTTCATTAAAAGTTTGAAACATATTTACGCCAATCATGAAGGCCTTGAGGCTATTTTTAATAAACATGCTGAAAAAACCTCTCTACAGCAAAGTATTCATGAATTCAAAAAAATATTTTTCGAGATCCCTCATTTAGAACGCACCAAGAAACATGTGAGTGATCCACTCAAAAACTCTGCTGCTAAGCGCATTAACATGTATTTAAGGTGGATGGTTCGCCAAGATCAAGTTGGTGTAGATTTTGGCATTTGGAAAAGCCTCTCGCCTTCACAATTAAGTTGTCCGTTAGATGTTCATTCAGGTAATGTGGCCAGAAAACTTGGATTATTAAAACGCAAGCAAAATGACGCTAAAGCTTTGGCAGAACTTGATAAAAACCTCAGAAGACTCGACCCAGCAGATCCTGTGAAATATGATTTTGCATTGTTTGGCTTAGGTGTTTTCGAAGGGTTTTAAAACATAAAAAAGGCTTCCGAAATGGAAGCCTTCTTCAAATTATATATAATTTATATTATCCTTTTAACCAAGCTTCTCTTGTTGCTTCCTGCTTTTCTGAAGCATTTTCACCTTCTATTAAAGATTCGCTTTTTGCAGTCGCTTTTTCTAAAGTGCCTTTTAAAGTCATAGCCTCACCATTGCGCTCAATGTCTAGGCTATATTCCTGACCAGGCTGCCATCCAAACATACCACCAATTACCTGTTGTGCGTTCTCTAAGGTTAAGTCAGCACCATTTACTTTTTTGATCACATCACCTGCTTGTACGCCTTGAGATGCCCAGAATGAATTTTTTAAAGCAACATCAGAAAAGAAGATGGTTCCTTTTTCCTGATCTGCATCGAAAATAATGTTTTGTCCGCCAGCAAAGATATAGTTAGTTGGAACTTCAGACTCTCCTAAGGTTAATCCAACCATTTCAAAAAACTCATTGTAATTGATCGGTACATCACCTTCAACATGTGTCTTTAAAAATTCACCAACACTTGGATACGTCATTGCAGTGATTTCTTCAATAATGCTGTCATCGTCAAATGGTTTTTCTCTTCCGTATTTGGCTGACAATTCTTTCATAAGCGACAACATACTTCTGTTTCCATCACTTTCTTTACGCATTAAAATATCAATACACATACCGATCAAAGCACCTTTCATATAAACATTGTAATAATTAGATGCGTATGGTTCTTCCAAAACATTTTCACTCATCACCGTAAAACTCATTGCATCATCTAAGTTTTTAGACGTTGCAATCTTCGACATTATCGTGTTGTAAAATTCATTTGGTTCTATCAATCCCTCATATACTTGGAAATGTTGTGCAAAGTATTCAGTTACACCTTCATACATCCATAAATGCTTAGAGAATGTAGGTTGATTGTAATCAAAGTAATGCACGTCTTCTGAATGTACAGATAAAGGTGTTACAATATGAAAAAACTCGTGTGCAACCACATCGATTATTGAGCTTGCTAATCCCTCAGGACTTGAAGACTCAGGTAAAACAACTACCGTAGACGTGTGATGTTCTAAAGCACCCATTCCTTTTGGAGCCGTTTCGGACCCGTCAGACAAGTACAAGTAAATATCGTAACGTGCCGTACTATTTACATCTCCCAGATATTCCTTTTGAGCTTGCATCATTTTAAAAACAGTCTCCTTCTGACTTGCCGCTGTATGCTTTTTATTTGGTGAGTAAACGCTAAGTACAATTTTGATATCACCTACCATAAATTCCTCTACGTCTAAATCTCCATACATCATTGGGTTATCAGTGATTTCGAAGTAGCGCTCAGCAAAATAACTGCTTGTAATTGCCGTTCCATCTGGACTAGATTTCATACCTCTATCCTGAAGTGCAGACGTTCTTACAAATGTTGCTGGTGCAGTAACATCTAAGGCATACTGATTATTTTTTAAAGAATCGAAATACCCAATAAATCCGTGAAGATTCAGTACATAGTTGTCTTCTTCGATATTAGTCCCAGCAGGAGAAAATGGATTTTCACCTCCAATTCCACCACTAGATTCGATATCAAAGGTGTCATTCACGTAATAGGTCACTTTATCAAGCTCAGTAGCATTAGCAATGCTCCATGTGTTGGTATCAACCTTCGTTACTTCTAACTCATTACCATCGTAGTCTAAAGCTTTTAAATCATCTACATACTTTCCAAAGTCACTTACAGAATACGTTCCTTGTACCACACGAGGAAGCCTGTAGGTCACAGTTTCTGAAGTGAAGCGACCTGGATTAATTGTTACAGGTACTTTATCATCAACAACAGCTGTAAGGTCTAATGCGGTTTGAATTGGGTTATTAATAGCTAGATCATCTACTTTTGGTTTTGCTGATCCACAACCAACCAAAATAATACTTAAGCCAACAATGGCTAAATAATTCTTCATCTCTATAATTTTAGTTTTTGTACTTGACGCACAAAACTACAATCTGTTACCACTTTAACTCTAAAGGTTTTGTTAAATTAGTCGCATGTCTCTAGTTACCGTAAGCATATTGGTTCCTTTTAAAAATACCGAAGCGTTTATCGCAGCGTGTATTAATTCTATCATTGATCAGACCTATCCTCATTGGGAGGCTATTTTTGTAAATGACCATTCTGGAGACGAATCGCTTAAAATAGTTGAAGGTTTTGCGCAAACTGAACCAAGATTAAAGGTATTAAATAATGAAGGTTTCGGAATCATTGAAGCACTGCGCGCAGCCTTTAAACATGCGCAAGGAACTTTTATTACCAGAATGGACAGTGATGATATCATGGTGCCTCACCGCTTAGAATTCATGGTTAATAGTCTTATTAAACATGGTAAGGGTCACCTTGCTGTTGGAAAAGTGAAATATTTTAGAACAGATGGTGTTAGCGATGGTTACTCGCGTTATGAAAAGTGGATCAATGACCTCACCGAAACAGGAAATAATTATTCTGAAATTTATAAAGAATGTGTAATCCCCTCACCTTGCTGGATGCTACATCGAGAGGATCTCATTGCCTGTGAAGGATTTAATCCGAATCGTTATCCTGAAGATTATGATCTCACTTTTAGGTTTTACAGAGCAGCCTACAAGTGTATTCCATGCAATGAGGTGCTACTGCATTGGCGAGACTATGCCACTCGCACCTCTAGAACACACGAGCACTATGCTATAAATTATTTCCTTGATATAAAGGTGCATTACTTTCTAGAACTCGATTACGATCATCGAAGACCTTTAACGGTTTGGGGCGCTGGTAATAAAGGTAAAACTGTAGCAAAACTATTGATTGAAAATAAAATACCATTTTATTGGATCTGCGATAATGATAAAAAAATTGGGAAAGACATTTATGGTAAAGAACTACTCAATTTCGATGTTTTAAGTTCGCTTAATCAACCACAAACCATCGTTACTGTAGCCAATGAAAACGAACAGAAAGACATTACTAACTATTTTAAAGAGCGACAAATGTTACCAATGAAGGATTACTTCTTTTTCTGTTAAAATTCTCAAAAGCGAAATACTGTTATCTTCATTCATTTTCTATATTTGGCTAAATAATCACCCTAATTAATAGGAATGCAGTTTAAACACCCTGAATTACTTTACGCACTATTTTTACTGGTCATTCCAATACTTATTCATTTATTCCAACTTCGACGCTTTCAGAAGGTAAAGTTTACCAATGTTAAATTTCTGAAAGCCGTAAAACTCCAAACACGAAAAAGCTCACAACTAAAAAAATGGTTAACATTAGTGTCGCGGTTGTTGCTTTTAGCATGTGCAATAATTGCATTTGCACAACCATTTATTCCAAATACCGAAGACTTTAACGAAGCTCAAGAAACTGTGATCTATTTGGATAATTCTTATAGTATGCAAGCTAAAGGTAAAAATGGTACTTTACTTAATGAAGCTATTCAAGATATCATTAATACCTTGCCGGAAGATGAACCAATCAGTTTATTTACTAATGATCAAACCTACAGAAATACAACCGTAAAGGCTCTTAAAAATGATCTTATTCAATTAGGTCATTCTTCAACTCAGCTTAACTATGACGCGTTGTATCTAAAGGGAAAACAACTTTTTTCAACTGATCTAGGATCAACGAAAAACCTGATTTTAGTTTCCGATTTTCAACAAAAATCAAATCCTATAGCCTTTGAATCGGATAGCATTGTTAATCTTAGATTAGTACAGCCAAAATCTAACATTGCGACAAATGTAAGTATTGATAGTGTTTACATATCCAATACGTCTGCCGAGACACTAGACCTCAATGTTAAACTGTCAAATCAAGGGGTAGCGCTAGAGAATATCACAGTATCTCTGTTTAACAATGATGAGCTTTTGGCAAAAAGTGCCGTTGATCTCAACGGTGAAACTGAGACTACCTTTACCATTTCGAACAATATGATCATTAATGGCAGGTTGATGGTAGATGACGTCGGGCTTCAATATGATAATAGCTTCTACTTTAATATAAACGCAAAGTCAAAAATCAAAGTTCTGGCCATTAATGAAAATGCCGATGACGATTTTTTAAAACGCATTTATACTAATGACGAATTTGAATTGCTGTCCTTTAATATCGACGCCTTAAATTTCAATTTAATTCCCGATCAAAATCTTATCATTTTAAATGAATTAGATGTTATATCTGAAGCACTTAGAACTGCTCTGAATACCTTCAAAAATGACGGAGGAAATATTGTAATTATACCTTCAGATAATATTAACTTAAACTCTTATAATCAATTATTTAGAGATAATAATTTAAGTGGTTATAATTCATATAGTAATTCTGAAAAAAGAATAACGTCCATCAACTATGACCATCCACTTTTAGCCAATGCTTTTTATTCTAAAGTGACAAATTTCCAGTATCCAAAAGTAGATATTGCCTATCGATTTTCATCAAATTCGAATACGGTATTGTCTTATGATGATGGCAGTAGTTTTTTAATTGGAAATAATGGTGCCTACGCATTTTCTTCAGCCTTAAATGAGGACAATTCAAACTTTAAAAATTCACCGTTAATAGTACCTGTACTCTATAATATGGGTAAACAGAGTTTGAAGCTCCCACAACTATATTATTCAATAGGGCAGCCCAACTCCATTGCCATTAATGCTGCCTTAGGTCAGGATGAAATATTAACATTGGCGTCTGATGAATCATCAGTCATTCCATTACAGAAAACATACAGTAAAACAGTGGTTTTAGAGACCAATGAATACCCCAATACTGCTGGGATTCTCGAAGTTAAAAACAAAGAACAAACCCTTCAGAATTTGAGTTTCAACTATAATAGATCTGAAAGCAACCTAAGTTACTTTGAATTGCAGTCAATTAATAACAGAACTTTAAACGAAAGTTTAGCCTTAACGATCAATGATATAAAAAGTAGCTCAACTATTAATGCACTATGGAAATGGTTTGTTATTTTTGCGCTAGTATTTTTGATCATAGAAATACTTCTACTAAAATATCTTAAATGAACGTACTTATAAAATCTGCCACTATCGTTGATTCTAAGAGTGATTTTCACAACGAAACGGTTGATATTTTAATTGAAAAAGGTCGTATCTCTAAGATTTCAAAACGCATTTCAAACCCAAACAATTATCGAGAAATCAAACGCGACAATCTCCATGTTTCGCAGGGATGGTTTGATAGTAGCGTGTCTTTCGGTGAGCCAGGTTTTGAAGAGCGCGAAACCATCGAGAATGGACTTAAAACAGCTGCGCAGTCTGGATTTACAGCAGTAGCGTTAAATGCAAATGCTAATCCGATCATAGATAGTTTTGCAGATATTACTTTTGTTAAAGCCAAGGCTCAAAATAAGGCTACAAGCCTCTATCCTATTGGTGCGCTCACAAAATCGAGTGACGGCGAAGATCTCGCAGAGCTTTTTGATATGAAAAATGCAGGAGCTGTAGCCTATTATGATTATCAACGTCCGATTTCTAATCCGAACCTTATGAAAATTGCTTTGCAATATGCGAGCAATTTCGATGGAATGGTATGTTCGTTTCCTCAAGAATCAAAGATTACTGGTAACGGTGTTGTTAATGAGCACATTAATAGTACTCGTCTTGGATTGAAGGGCAACCCAGCATTAGCAGAAGAACTTCAAATTTCACGCGATCTATTTTTATTAGAATATACAAGTGGTAAACTTCACATACCAACGATCTCTACGGCAAGATCAGTGGAGTTGATCAGAGCGGCAAAAGCGAAAAAATTAGACGTGTCATGTAGTGTAGCCATACACAATTTAGTGCTTACGGATGACGAGTTAAATGGCTTCGACACACGGTATAAAGTATTACCACCTTTAAGAACGCAGAAAGATTGTGATGCTCTTATTGAAGGGCTTAAGGATGGCACCATAGATATGGTAACTACCGATCACAATCCTATTGATATTGAGGATAAAAAAGTAGAATTCGATCATGCCATGTACGGAACTATTGGCTTAGAATCTGCCTTTGGTGCGCTTCAAACTGAATTTACCACTAAGAAAGCAATTCAGCTACTTACACAAGGAAAATCTCGATTTGGGGTTAAAACAAACACTATCGCTTTGGGCGAGGATGCAGATCTGAGTTTATTCAATCCTGATGCCCGCTATACTTTCAGAAAATCAGACATAACATCACGCTCTAAAAACTCCGCCTTTTTAGGAAAGGAATTAAAGGGAATAACTTACGGCGTTATTGCCAACAACAAAATTGTTCTTAAATAATGGACCAGAATACAATTGAAGAAGGAAAAACTCTGGCATTGGTTGCTTACTTATCACTTTTCGGTACGTTGATCGCATTTTTTATGAATCAGGAAAAAAAGAATCCATTTACTTCTTTTCATATTAGGCAAGGTCTTGGACTTGGCTTATTATATATTACGATAGCTTTTTTGATTGGTGGTTTTGATAATATGAATGTTAGTATTGGCTTCTGGATCTCTTTCTCGGTACTTTATCTTTATGGGATTTTTGGCGCTATCACAGGGAAAATGAACAAAATTCCGTTACTCGGTGACTTTTTTCAAAATATGTTTAAATCGATCGGGCAATAATTCATGACCAACTTACACTATATCTCTAGGCCTTCAACCTTAAAAGAAAATGCGCCTTTATTAATTATGTGTCACGGCTATGGCAGTGATGAAAATGATCTATTTTCTTTTGCTTCAGAATTACCTCAGGAGTTACACATCATATCGCTACGAGCACCTTTCGCTATGCAACCTTATGGAAATGCCTGGTATGCTATTAATTTTGATGCTGAAAAAGGTAAATGGAGTGACAACGAACAAGCGAGACTGTCAGTAGACTTGATCTCGGAGTTTATAGATTATGCCTGCGAAACCTATCCTGTAGACAGCTCTAATGTAACTCTTTTAGGATTTAGCCAAGGTACAATTTTAAGTTATGCAGTAGCTCTTAATTATCCTCATATAGTAAAGAATATTGTTGCTTTGAGTGGCTATATTAATGAAGAAATTCTTCCTGAACGTATTGAAAACAGTGATGTCTCTCATTTAAATTTCTTCTGCTCACATGGTTTTGTGGATCAGGTAATTCCGGTAGAATGGGCAAGAAAAACGCCAGATTTTCTAAAAGCACTCGACATTAATCATGTCTATAAAGAATACCCTGTAGGTCATGGTGTAGCACCGCAGAATTTTTATGATTTCAAAGCCTGGTTAGATCAGTACCTCTAGCCCAATTTCGGATAGATAAAATATTCGGTTAATTTATATTTCAAATTGTTGTTTTCGTCGATATCATAGGTGACAAAGATTTCACCCCAGTGTTCTCCATCTGTAAAATTTGCCAGTATCCATCGATGGTTCACAATTCGAATTTTATTGATAACCAATTTCGATTCTGTCATTGAAACATAAGGAACGATCGGATGATCTTCACCTTCATAATCATTCATATTGTATAAGCCTTCAGAAATTGCCTTTATGAGTTCATCAGCATCATAGCCTTGCGCAATGAAATAATCGAGAGCGTTATCATTGCGGTCAATATTGAAATAATTCAGTTCGAAATTTTGTTCCTCAAGATCAGCAATGGCCTTCTCTTGGGTTTCTATTTTAGATTTAAAGCTATTTATATCCTTTTCGTATTTATCAATTATATTTTTTGAATTGACATATTGAAATATGATCAGTAAGGCTGAAAATATAAACAGATACATAAAAACTCTATTCTTCATATCTAAATTGTAATTTGTAAATTATCGTATGCCAGAAAAACGTTCTCTGGCAATTTTTGTTGTACGTCGTCATGAAAACCTAACCAATGACTAATATGCGTTAAATAGGCGCGCTTTGGACGAACTTTTTCAATGAACTCTAAGGCTTCTTCAAGATTGAAATGTGATATATGCGGTTCTTCACGTAAAGCATTAACCACTAATACGTCGAGATCTCGAAGTTTTTCAATTTCAACATCAGGAACTGTTTTCATATCTGTGAGATAGGCGAAATTACCAAACCTAAAGCCAAAAACCTGAAGTTTATAATGCAAACCATCAACCGGAATGATCTCTAGGTTCCCAAGAGTGAAAGGTTCATTTTTGATTTCATGCTTAATAACACTAGGCACACCAGGATACTTAGCTTCAGAAGTAAAAATATAGTCAAAACGTTTTTCAAGCGCCTTAAACACGCGTTTGTGTGCATAAAGGTCAATATCACCTTGCCTGAAGAAAAAAGGACGAATGTCATCTAATCCCATGGTATGATCGGCATGCTCGTGGGTAAATACAACTCCATCAATTTTAGTGACCTTGGCATTCAGCATTTGCTGTCTAAAATCTGGCCCACAATCAACAACATAACAATAGTCATCCCATTCAACCAGAATGGAAACCCGAAGTCGCTTATCTTTTGGATTATCGCTCAGACAAACCGGATGTGTGCTCCCAATAATGGGTATTCCTTGTGATGTTCCGGTACCTAAAAAAGTTATTTTCAAAGGTGTTAAGTTTATAACAAAAATAAGGCTATTTTTTTGTTTAATAAGCTAAATTGATACCTTTGTAACATCGATGTAACCCAATAACCATGGAAGAAATAACGTATAAAGGGGACTCAGTTTTTGAAAATATTCCTTCATTAAAAGACAAGGCCCTACGTATTAATCTAAATAAAGACATTTACGGAACATTTGCAGAGATTGGTGCCGGACAAGAAACTGTAAGACAGTTCTTTAGAGCTGGAGGAGCTTCTGGTACTATTGCAAAAACTATGTCGGCCTACGATAAAGATTTCAGTGATGCCATATACGGCATAGAAGATGACCGCCGCTACGTTACTGAAGCAAGATTGCGTAAAATGCTTAATCATGAAGTGGGGCTTATTGAAAAGCGAATTAAAAGAGAAAACCATCCTACAAAACTTTTCTTCTCTTATGCCAACACAGTGGCTACCATCGATTTTGCAAAGAAATATAAAGGACATGGATGGGTTGGTATTAAGTATCAGGTGGCTCCAGACCAGGAGTACAATGATATTGTTTTGCATATTCGATTTAAAGAAAATGACGCGCGCTTACAGCAAGAAACCTTAGGTAAATTAGGAACTAACCTTATTTATGGTGCTTTCTATAAATACAATCAACCTAAAAAGTTATTGCGCTATTTATACGACCATCTTGATAAAGATCAATTAGAGATCGACACGATTAATTTTTCCGGACCAGTTTTTAAAGACATTGACAACCGTCTAATGAGTTTACAATTGGTTAAAAACGGCATGACTGATGCTGTAATGTTTGCACCTGATGGTAACAATGTGTTACCAGCACGTGTGCTTTATAAGAAGAACATATTAGCACTTAGAGGTAGTTTTAGGCCAGTAACCAAGGTAAATATGGACATGTATGAGAAATCATATGAGATGTTCATAAAAGAAAATAAGGTTGAAAAGGAAAAAACGCAAGTTATTTTCGAAATCACCTTATCTAACCTTCGTGCTGAAGGAGAAATTGATGAGCAAGATTTTATGGATCGTGCGAAGTTGCTATGCTCCTTAGGCCAAACTGTACTCATCTCTAATTTTCAGGAGTATTACAAACTAGTCGAATACTTTTCTCAATATACGAAGAGCAGAATGGGACTTACACTCGGCGTGAATAACCTTGTCGATATTTTTGACGAAAAATACTATCGCCATTTAAGTGGTGGTATTTTGGAAGCCTTCGGAAAGTTATTCTACAAAGATTTACGTGTTTATCTATATCCGATGCAAAATGAAGATGGAAGCATCACAAATAGCGAAAATCTTAAGGTTCACCCACGTATGAAGGAACTTTATAAGTTCTTCAAATACAACGGAAAGGTAGTTGATATTAACGATTTTGATTCGTCAAACTTATCTGTATTCTCAAGAGCTGTATTAAAGATGATTATGAATGGTGAAGAAGGCTGGGAAGAAATGCTCCCTGAAGGTGTAGCAAAACTAATTAAAGAGAAAAGCTTATTTGGTTGTGAAACTGAAGAGGTTGTTCACAAGTAAAGAATAGAAACAAAAATAAAAGCGACCTACAGATTAATTTAAATCTTAGTAAGTCGCTTTTTTTATGCCTAAAATTTTAATTAGTCTGTTAAGATCTGTGCAGTGTGTTCTTTAGTTTTTACTTTGGTAATAACATCTTCTAAAACCCCATTCTCATCGATTACAAATGTAGTTCTATGGATTCCGTCATACTCTTTACCCATAAATTTTTTCGGACCCCAAACACCAAAGGCTTCAATAACCGCTTTGTCCTCATCAGCTAACAAAGGATACTGAAATCCATATTTGTTTTTAAAATTCAATTGACGTTTAGCACTGTCTGCACTTACACCAAGAATTTCATAGCCCTGTGCCTTAAAGCGATCGTAGTTATCATTTAAGTTACAAGCTTCAGCTGTACAGCCTGGAGTGCTTGCCTTTGGGTAAAAGAAAACTACTAGTTTCTTTCCTGCATAATCCGATAATGAAATCGTATTTCCTTGTTCATCCTTTGCTGTAAAATCTGGTGCCTTATCACCTACTTTTAAATGCGTCATATTGCTTAAATTTGTTTTTGTAAAAATACGATGAATGACAAAGCAAGAAAAGGTACATTTTGTTATAAATACGTTAAATCAATTGTACCCTGAAATCCCAATTCCACTAGACCATCAAGACCCTTACACCCTGCTGATAGCGGTATTACTTTCTGCACAAAGTACAGATGTAAGGGTAAATCAAATTACACCATTGCTTTTTGAACGTGCCGATAATCCTTACGACATGATCAAACTCAGCGTCGAAGAAATTAGAGAGATCATTAAGCCAGTTGGGTTATCACCTATGAAAAGTAAAGGCATTTATGGATTGTCTCATATACTGATCGATAAGTATGATGGCAAGGTACCTCAGACCTATGAGGAACTAGAAGCGCTTCCTGCTGTTGGCCATAAAACTGCTGCTGTTGTTTTGTCTCAAGCTTTCGGAATACCAACATTTCCGGTAGATACGCACATTCATCGCTTAATGTATCGTTGGAACCTCAGTAATGGTAAAAATGTAGTTCAAACTGAAAAAGATGCAAAACGAATCTTCCCAAAAGAACTCTGGAATGATCTGCATCTTCAAATCATTTGGTATGGTAGAGAATATTCGCCTGCTCGTGGCTGGGATCTAGAAAAAGACATCATTACCAAAACAGTGGGAAGAAAGTCTGTAATTAACGAGTATTACAAAAAACAAAAGAAGTAGTATTGGTATAATTATTGAGGGATAGAACCTAAACCTATCAATCAATGAAAAAGCCATTACTACTTATCTTAATAGTAATTACGTCCTCTTGCATTCCGTATAAAATTGCACCAAAATTTAAGAATGAATCTTATAAGGTAATGAAGGCCAAAAAGTTTCAGCGTAAACTACCGCGCGAGACTTCCTTTATTTTCAAAGATCCTAAAGATGCGGATGAATTTTATCAATACATCAACAAAAAATACAATTTGAAGGATGACAACGTTGGTTTAAATACTCCCATCCAAATTAATGATAATGACTATTATTTGACTTATTCGGAAGTAGAACGCACGGACGAATCCGTGAACTTGCCTTTAGTTCTGGTTGATGCCAAACGCGATCAGAATGGTAATGCGCCTCTATTTGAGGGTAATTATACCACAAGAAAAGGGCATTGGTACATTGTGATCACAATCTATGATTCTGAACTTAAAAATTGCTTACTCGAAAAGCATCCTGAAAAGCAAACTGTCCTAAAGTATTTAAGAGATTTACAGCAAGAGTACTTAACCGCTCATAATTATGAAGCATTATTATTTACTACAAAATCATGAGATATTTAGTCCTTTTCATATTGGCGATAACAATGTCATCTTGCATTCCGGTGAGCTTCCCTCCTAATTTTCGTGATGATGGTTATAAAGTAAAAGAAGCTAAAAGCTTCAAACGAAACCTACCTGAAAAACAGGCGTTTATTTTTGTGGACACTAAAGATGAAGGCGATTTTTATGATTTCATCAATACCAAGTATGAACTGTATGATTTTGAAGTGAATTTCGAAGTGCCTTTCAGAATTGAAGGCCATTTGCATTACCTTTCATTTTACGAAGTCAAAAAGGTTATGACTGCCGTTGATATATTTGGAATTACCGATGACATCATTCATGAATCCCACACCTATTATGTGGCTTTAACCGTAATGGATAACGAATCCAAAGACTGTTTGAATTCATCACATCCTAATTATGCACTAGTTATTCAATATCTGAAAGATCTCAAACAAGAATACTTAAAAACTACTGAAAAGTCTGAAGAAAATTCAGGTATAAAAAAATCCTGACTTAGCATCAGGATTCTTTTCCAACTTAATTTAGAAGTGCTTCAAACTTCAATTTATTATAATTTATAACACTTAAAGCCTTTGAGTAATTCAAAAGGAAACGCACGGTTTCATCTTTTGGTTTTAGGTTATTGTTTTTTGGGGAAGCGTTAGAGTAAATTTTTGCCATATTTTTAAATTAGGGTTAATTATATGACAATAACGTACTTTAAAACTCTTTATTGTATCAATTTGTTAAAATGATATTATTCTGCTCTATAACCTTACGCATATTGATCAATGCATAACGCATTCTTCCTAGCGCCGTATTAATACTAACTCCTGTACGTTCTGAGATTTCTTTAAAACTCATATCTTGGTACATACGCATCAAAAGCACCTGTTTTTGGTCTTCTGGTAACTCTTCTATAACGCGTCTTACATCAGACTCAACCTGATCTTTGATCATACTTTTCTCTGCATTTAAGCTTGAATCGCTCAATACTGAAAAAATGCTAAACTCACCAGCGTTGTCGAATTTTGGCATTCTGCTGTTCTTTCTGAAGTGATCAATAACTAAATTGTGAGCAATACGCATTACCCAAGGTAAAAACTTACCTTCTTCATTATACTTTCCACGTTTTAAAGTTCTGATAACTTTAATAAAGGTGTCCTGAAATACGTCTTCAGTAATATCTCTATCATACACTTTTGAATAAATAAAGCTATAGATTTTTTGCTTATGCCTTTCAATTAAAACCGAAAGTGCGCTTTCGTCTCCTCTAATGTAGTTGCTGACCAACTCTGCGTCTGGGATAAGTTCTCTTTTCATAATATTACTCTTAGTAGCAAGAAGCAAGCTTCTTCGCAAGGGGTTAAATTTTATAAAGTAATATTATGCGATACGCAGATGTTTTTTAATGATTATGAGGTAAATATAACAACAATCATTCCGAAAAAGCAAAAAAAACCATCAAATTTTAACATTTAATCTAACATTCGTGCATTTTATCAGCTTAAATAGATAACGTATCTTTGCAAAATTATACACTCAAATATCCTATGAACACTAACATTTTAGAGGTAAATCCGAAAGAAAACATCATCATTAAAGGCGCTAAATTGCATAACCTAAAAAATATTGATGTTGTTATTCCAAGGAATAAATTAGTGGTTATAACAGGATTATCAGGCTCCGGGAAGTCAAGTCTGGCCTTCGATACGCTTTATGCTGAGGGTCAGAGACGTTATGTTGAAAGCTTATCGAGTTATGCTCGTCAGTTCTTAGGAAGACTAAACAAACCTAAAGTAGATTATATAAAAGGTATTGCGCCTGCCATTGCTATAGAACAAAAGGTAAATTCCACCAACCCGCGATCTACAGTGGGCACAACTACCGAGATTTATGATTATTTAAAATTACTGTTTGCGCGTATTGGTAAAACCTACTCTCCTATTTCTGGCAAGGAAGTTAAGAAGCATACCGTTACCGACGTCATTGACCATATTTCAACTTTCGAAGAAGGCTCAAAGCTTTTACTGCTTTCTCCGATAACCCTCGAAAATGGTAGAACCGTTGAAAACAAACTTCAAACCTTATTACAGCAAGGCTATGCTCGTATAAAATACAATAACGACGTTCTACGAATAGATGACGCCGTCAAAGAGAATATTTCCTCAGATAAGAATCTCTACTTAGTTGTCGATCGAATTGTTTATAAAGACGATGAAGATTTTCTTAACCGGTTGGCAGATGCAATAGAAACTGCATTTTTTGAAGGTGTTGGAAGTTGTATCATTGAATCCTTATCGGATAAAAAGCAGACCTCATTCAATAATAAGTTTGAATTAGATGGCATGACTTTCCTCGAACCAAATGCACATCTCTTTAGTTTTAATAATCCTTATGGTGCTTGTCCGAAATGTGAAGGCTATGGTGATGTTATTGGTATTGACGAGGATCTTGTTGTTCCAAATACTGCGCTTTCAGTTTTTGAAAATGCTATTTTTCCATGGCGCGGAGAAAGTATGAGTTGGTATAGAGATCAGTTGGTTAATAATTCTCATAAGTTTGATTTCCCTATTCATAAGCCATATTTTCAATTGAGTGACGAACACAAAGCTTTAATTTGGAAAGGCAATCAATATTTTGAAGGCTTAAATAGCTTTTTTGCTGAGCTTGAATCTAAAGCTTATAAGATTCAAAATCGCGTGATGCTCTCGCGCTACCGTGGAAAAACAAAATGTAACGTTTGTAAAGGTAAGCGCTTAAGAGAAGAAGCCAGTTATGTAAAAATAAATGGATCTACTATAACTGATCTGGTAGATATGCCTTTAAATGAACTTGCTCAATTTTTCCACGAGCTTGAGCTTAATCCCTATGAAACCAAAATCGCTAAACGTCTTCTAGCAGAAATTAATACACGACTAGAGTTTTTAACGAACGTCGGACTTAATTACTTAACATTAAACCGTCGCTCTAATACGCTCTCTGGTGGTGAAAGTCAGCGTATAAACCTCGCAACATCACTTGGTAGCAGTCTTGTTGGATCGATGTACATTTTAGATGAACCTAGTATTGGTCTACATCCAAAAGATACTGAACGCCTGATAAAAGTTTTAAAATCACTTCGTGATCTAGGTAATACAGTAGTGGTTGTAGAACACGATGAGGATATTATGAAAGCTGCTGATGAGATCATTGATATTGGCCCCGAAGCAGGCACATTTGGTGGTGAAGTTGTTGCAACTGGTGAATTCAAAGATATACTTGTGTCAGACACTTTAACTGCCAAATATTTGAATGGCCAATTAGAAATTAAAATCCCAGAGCAACGAAAAACATCAAAATACCATATTGATATAATCGGTGCTCGTGAAAACAATCTCAAGAACATCGATGTGACGTTCCCACTAGAAATGCTTACGGTAGTAACGGGAGTTTCGGGTAGTGGCAAAAGTACTTTGGTGAAAAAAGTGCTATTTCCTGCCATTCAGAAAAAGTTAACTGGCTTTAGTGATAAGGCTGGACAGTTTACCGAAATGAAAGGAAGTTTCAGTAATATCCAACATGTTGAGTTTGTAGATCAGAATCCGATTGGAAGATCTTCACGTTCTAATCCGGTGACTTATGTTAAGGCCTATGATGATATTAGAGCCTTATTCGCCTCTCAGAAACTGAGTAAAATTAGAAACTATCAGGCGAAGCACTTCAGCTTTAATGTTGATGGTGGTCGTTGTGAGACGTGTAAAGGTGAAGGTGAAGTTACTATTGAAATGCAATTCATGGCCGATGTGCATTTAACTTGCGATACATGTGGCGGTAAACGATTCAAAAAGGAAGTACTCGAGGTGAATTTTGAAGGCCAATCTATAGATGACATTTTAAATATGACCATCGATAACGCCATTGAATTTTTCAAGACGCATAAAGCCACTAAAATTCAAAATAAGTTACAACCCCTTCAAGACGTAGGATTAGGCTATGTTACTTTAGGGCAATCCTCTTCTACCCTTTCAGGTGGTGAAGCGCAACGCATAAAACTTGCAACCTTCCTAGGAAAAGGAAGCAAAAGTGACAATGCGCTCTTTATTTTTGATGAGCCAACCACCGGACTTCATTTTCATGATATTCAAAAGTTATTAAAATCCTTCAGAGCACTCATCGCCAAAGGCCATTCAATTATTGTTATTGAGCATAATATCGATTTAATAAAATGTGCCGATCATATTATTGATCTTGGTCCAGAAGGAGGTAAAAATGGTGGTTATATGGTGGCAAATGGCACTCCAGAGGAAATAGCTTCAAATGGAAGATCAGTAACTGGTAAATACCTTCAGGAAAAATTAAGTTGAGAAAATTTCTACTCTTCATGCATTCATCAGGCCGAAGAAGAATAAGAATCCGGAGGTAATAAACACCATAATAGTAAACACAAAGGTGATAAACCCACTTTTAAGAAAGGTGGTGAACCAATGCCGTTCATAAAATTTGAGCAGGGCCATATAGAAATAGAAAAAGGTTGACAATACTATGAGTAGACTGATCCATCCAGGTATTTCTATTAAAAATCGATTGATCGCCATTAAAATCGCAAATAGCGTAAATAAAAAAGAAAAGAAGTAAAATGTAAATACTAAATGGTAGGAATATCTTCCTTTTCTGAAATACAATATTTTTAATAACAGTGCGAAAAGCGGCAATAAAATGAACATGGTAATAGGAATAGCATCGAATGCTCTTCTTAGAATATTACCGGCACCAGAACCTTTAGCAATATTCAACATACCCTTAAATAAGCCACGCTCAAAATAGCTAGGATCGTCAGACATACCCATTTCCTTATAAATGACCTCGTCTTCAGCGCCAATTTCAATTAAGGAGTCTACCTTTTTCTTATTAAAATCCCATGTCACATTGCTGTTGCTATTTTCTAAATTCATAAGGGAATCAACTTCTTTTAGGCTTTCTTCCGGAATACCATAGAGCTTTTTGTTCTTTTCAAGGTTGTTCATTATTTCAGCCTTTTGAATAGAATCGAGACTGACCTTAGAGATATTTTCATCAACATTTACGGGTGCTTCAGCAATTTTCTTATTTATTTTATTGGCCTCCTTTTCCCATTCAGCAATAGTGAAAGACGAGAGAAAAAAGAAGATAACCGAAATAAAAAGATACATCTGCGCTGGATGTAAATACAATAGGCGTTTACCCTCTATAAAACGTTTTGCCAAATAACCAGGTCTAAACATTAAGGGTATAAAACTTTTTAAAAAGCGAGCATCGAATGAAAAGTAGTTACTAATAGTGTTATAAAACAAAACACCAATAGTTAATTCATCATTGGTTTTCTGTCCGCAATGTGGACAGAAATTAGCTCCTACTTCAAAGGGTTGTTCACAGTTTTTACAAATCTCTTTTTCTGTGCTCATGATGTGGTGGTTAGTCTCGTTTAAATTTAAGGAATTTTATGAAATTATCTATCATATTTACGAAGACTTGAAATGATTAATGTTACATCGCTTTTCAGAATAAACATGATAAGCCTTTGTTTATGAGGTGCTTAAAAATATTGGCACGCTAATTGGTTTTACCAAAACATAACGTAAACCTAAAAGTCCTAAATGAGTTAGAGACTAGGTAAATCTAAAAACCTATATTATGAAAAAGTATGTACTTTTTTTGGCAGTAGTGTTAATGGGAATTACACCTGCCACCGCAACAACAGTAGGAGATGCTGTTTTAGATAGGGAAGATTTAAACCGTACGCGTTATCGTTTTGCACAACCTATATTGTTTGTAGAACGAGGTGTAGAGTTTTATATTTTTCCTGATGGAAGTTTCGATTTTAACACGGAACCTTTTGCCACTGAACCTCACAACGACGACTACTATTATAGACGAAATCGTCGCGGCCCAAATCAAACCTTTGGCGCACCAGGAACAAGGTACAATCCGAGACCACGTGGAATTTTAATAAGACACGACAGACTTGGTCGCGTAAGACAAATAGGAAACGTATTCATTAATTACGACCAACAAGGACGAATTAAACGCGCTGGCTCTGTTTATATGTCGTATAGAAGAGGTCAGCTGAGACAAGTTGGTGGATTACGCATATTGTATAATAGATATGGTGATGTCATCGGTACAAGAGGATTTGTCAATGTTAATAATCAGAATTATGGTCTTTGGGACAATCAAGGATTTGAGAATGATCAGTTCGATGACGGATTCTATTCTGATGATTGGAACGATGACTGGGGAAATGACGACGACTTTTACTATTACCGAAAAAATGGTAAAGTTAAAAAGCAAAGAAAGCTAAAGCATTAAACCCAGACGATTAAACATAGCATTAACGTAGTTTAATGTGACTAAACCCTGAATATTTTCCCCAAATAGTTCAGGGTTTATTATTTGAAAGTCTATCGACAATATTCTATTCTATCTTAGGTGCATTAAAATCACCATTCTGATGGAGGGTTAAACTACTAATCTTCCCGTTGCTATTCTTTTGAAAAGTAATTTGAGCATCGACTATCTTACTATAAAACTTAATATCAGACATCGGAAATACTTCAATTTTACCCTGACCTGTAGCTTGTACAAAAAGCCTGTTTTCATCTCGGGTTACAGACAATATGAAATTTGGCTGAAGCTCATACTTCCCAACATAGGTATCAAGAATCTTCGCATCTACTTCTAAAGGCTTTGTCATTTCAGAAGTGTCCACGCCTATTCGTTTTAATACATCAATAGCATTGGTATTGTTTGGGTCTAATTTATACGACTTTTTATAGTTATTTACAGCTTGAATGGTATCTCCCATAGCTAGTTGCACTTCACCTAAACTATCATATGGATTTGATGCATTCGGGTTTTTGGCTACATTAAATTCGAATATGGCCAAAGCGGTCTTTAGATCACCTTCACCAAAATAATCGTAACCTAAGGAGTTGATTCCAAACTCATCGATCTCATATTTTTTTGAATTTGAATTTAAAAGTGTTTCTATTTTTGAAATGGCCTTTTCAGCTTTATGATCAGATAGCAGTTTTGACAATTCTGAAGATAAGGGTACCCGAGGCATTTCATAAGATTCGTCAGCCAATATTGCATCAAGCGCTCTTAATATTGGCGTTAAATTAGTCTGATTGCCATGATTAGTTAGGACGATATAACCACTATTGTCATAAAGATTTCTTCTGATAAAGGTGCGATACCCTGCCAATCCTCCCGAATGCTGAACACTTTTTTTACCGTCATTATCTTGTACACCCCAACCAAAACCATACTGCGTATATTCACCATTATTCAATTTTGCCGGTGTAAAGGCCTCCTCAAGCGTTTCTTTAGAAACAAGTTTTTCCGTATATAAAGCCTGATCCCATTTGTGCAGATCATAAATATTTGAATACATACCTCCTGCACCAGTAGTAAAAATTGTATAATCGTCTAATTCACCATTGGCATTATAACCTACAGCTCTATCTTTAATTTTAGGCTCAGAAGTATCATAAACTAAAGTATTATCCATTCCTAAGGGATCGAATATCTGGGTTTTCATAAATTCATGGAATGGCTGTTCCGCAACTTTTGCTACTATCATTGATAATAACACATAACCACCATTGCTATAGCTAAAGCGTTCACCCGATTTAAAGTCTAAGGGCTGATCTAACAGCAATTTATACACATCTTCATTGCTCAATCCTGGTTTATAAATCCCGAATCTATAATGATCTGGAATACCTGAAGTATGCTGCATCATCTGCTTAATTGTTACTTCTTTTGCATATTCTGGAAATTCTGGAAAATAATCCGCCAAAGTATTGTCGTAAGACAGCTTGTTTTGCTCTTTTAGGATCATTATGGCCATTGTGGTGAACTGTTTAGAAACAGAAGCTAAATACACTGAGGTAGACTTATTTAGTTTTCGACCGCTATTTTTATCTGCATATCCAAGGGCATTACTATAAATCTCTTTTCCATCTACTGACACTAGAATGGTGCCATTAAAAATTCCATAATCATAAGAATGTTGCATTAATTGATCAATAGCTACTTGTTTATCGCTAAGACCATTAGATTGGGCAGCTGTGCTCTGAAATAAAAAGAACACTAACAGAAGGGATGTGAAATATTTCATGATTCAGATTGTATTGATTAATAGTTTTAAGTGCGATTGCACTAAAGTTACAACATTTAAACTAAGAGGTATTGATACTTAGAAACTTCCTTGTAAAATGGGGACTAACAGATTTTGGCACGCTGTTTGTTTTATAATAAATGAGTTTAATTTAAAACCCTTAACTATGAAACGGATTCTATTTTTATTTGCAAGTTTAGTGGCATTTTCCACAACTGCATTCGCATCTAACACAAACGCATCATCCTCAGAAGCGGAAGCTTCAATTAATAATTATGTGAGAGGTTATGGCAATTCTTTCATATTTAATGAGGGTGGTATTGAATTCTCTGTATATAGAGATGGACAGTTCGATTTTTATATCCCTGATTACGGACCAGATGTAAGTGTGGGTATTGACGCCCCTGGATTCACATTGAGTTTTAACTCAGGTTATAATTACAACCCATATGTACAATATGATAGTTTTGGTGCTATCATTCAAATTGAAAACACACCAATATTTTATGACTTCTATGGAAGGGTAAATCAAATTGGAAATATTTTTATCACTTATAATAGTTTCAACAGAATCAACAGAATTGGTGGTTTAAATGTGTATTACAGAAACAATGTGTTCTGGAGGTATGATGGTTTCATCAACGTATATAACAGAGCTTATGTTTGGAGACCTTGGCACAGATTTTACATCGTTCCACCTGTTAGCTTCTGTGTATTAAGCATTAATCCGTACAGACAGTTCTATACACCAATAAGACATATTTGGTACAGACCATATAACAACAATGTAAGGTACTTTAATGTGAATACTGGAAGACGTGGCAGTACACAAGTTGTACGACGAAATAGCAGCGACAATTATGTACAAACGCCTCGTAACCGTAGAGAGCGAACGATCCAAAGAACAGTTACTCGCAGAAATGAGGAAATTACCCGAACACGTTCTGAACGTTTAACTACAAACACAACGACACGTTCTACTCGAAATAATACGGCGCGTTCAACAACACGCAGTAACACGATGAGAACAATTCGAGGTAATAACGCCAGTACATCACGTTCGGTTACTAGAAGTAATAATGAAGGTACAAGAACTCGTTCTAATACCAGAGTAACGACTCCTAATACTAGAAGTAATTCTGATAGCAGAACAGTTAGATCTACCCGTTCTAACACTAGAGTAACGACTCCGAATAGAACAACACGTTCAAATAACGGAACGCGATCTAATACGACTCGTAAAAATGTGACCAGATCAGGTAATACTGTGTCTAACAATAAAGAGCGATCAAGAAATACTTCAGTTCGAAAACCAAATACGAGTAAATCTCGTACTTATAATAGAAGTAGTTCTAATAGTAACAAACAGCGCAGTACTGTTCAAACTAAGAGAAAAAGCTCCTCAGTCTCAACAAGGTCTAATTCAAGTAGAAGAAGCAACCAAAGTTCTACAAGATCGAGTTCAAGACGAACAAGAGGATAAAAATAAAACATGATTTTTTTGGTTGGTTAGTAGAAGTCCCGTATGATGTATGCCTCAGAGCACCTTACGGGATTTCTCATTATAAACAAGTACCTATATCTTTAGGTACTTTTTTATTTGCAGGGTAACATCTTCTGAAATATTTAATCTGAAAACCATCGAGAAATAGATCAGACCAATTAAAATCGACTTAAGACCAATGTTTATTATAGGATGAAAAGCAAAGTCCCAGAAATACATCAATCCTGAAATAATTATTAAAAGTAGAACTACCTTGAAAGAAGACCAGGTATAGGGCTGCATTTTCAGCTTGTACCTTACAAAAATGATCTTCACTGTATTATAAATAAAAACGGCTAAAAATGTAGCGATTGCTGAGCCATCAATACCGTAAATAGGAATGAAAATAAAATTCAGAAGTATGGCGATTACAGCTAAAAAAACACCCAGAAGTAGAACCATTTTATAATAATCACTATTGAATAAAATGGCATTATTATTACCTAAACTATTATCAAATAATTTTGCCAAACTAACGATCAAAACAACAAACAATCCACCTGTAAATTCTTCAGGAAGAATCTCATATAATTGATTGATATTCAGTATTATCAATAAAAAGATAAACCCACTAATAACTAATAAACTAATCGAACTTCGCTTGTAGAGGTCCGTTAAAGCAGGCATGTCCTTGTCATTCAAGTATTGTGCTGTTAATGGTAGCATAATCTGATGCATGGCACGTTGCGGTACTGCAATAACCGTTGCAATGAATATGGCTACACTGTAATAAGCCACCTGTTCTATGTTTTCGAGCATTAGGCCAATCATGAATTTATCAATATCAAGAATCAGCATAGCTACCGAACCTGCAATAATCATCAGCCCGGCATAATTTAATATAGATGATAAGCCATTAACTTTCTTAAAACTAAATTTCGGAAATCTCACCATATATGCGTAAGCCTTCATAATCAGCATTCTAACGACGTATACAGCTACTAAACCAATAATAAATTCATCAACGTTAATCCATTTCAAACTAACCATAAACAGCAGAATCATAATACAGACACGATGAAATATCTCCTTCATTAGATTGCCAAAAACGGTCTTCATTTGCACCTTAGACCAGGAGTAAAAGACTTCAAAATAAGCCATAGCAACTGCAATGATAAAGATGTGCCATACATAATCACCCGCAATGGCATTTTCTTGAGCAAGCAGTGCTGCAATAGTTTCATAAGCAAAATAGCCTATAATTCCAACAGGCATTATAAACACTAATGGTAGAAACAACATTAGGGTTAAAAAACTATTAATGCTTGCCTTGGTCTTGAAAGTCGAATAATACTTTACAATGGCATTGTGGACTCCAAATGCCATAAAAGGCATCATAATATTTGCAGCAGACAGCAAGAACGCCACCAGACCATAGTATTCGTCAGTTAAAAAATTAGTGTATAGAAACAGCGTATTTATGGCTCCTATACCGAATCCAAAATAGGTGCTTAAGGTATTTTTGAAAGATTGGTTTAATACAAGACCCATGCGGTTAAATTACAAAAACTCACCAACTCCTTAGAGCATTTTAATAAGTTCGCTTAGTCGTTTAGTGAGTGCCTTTCTGCTATATGGTTGTAAACCAATGGCATGCACTTTAAGACTATTCTTTTGAAAGTCTTCAAAATAAATGAGTATTTGTTGCTTTAATTCTTCCTTTTGAAGGTAATTGAAATACGTACCAGTATTGGTTGATTTAATGATTTGTTCAATATCAGAATCCTTGGGACCTATGGCCAATATTGGCGTTTCCGAAATCATATATTCAAATAATTTACCAGGAATGATGGCTTTAGTGTCTTCGGAATTGATCTCTACCAATACTAAGACCTGAGATTTCATTTGAAATTTTATAGCCTCTTCATGACTAACATAGCCCGTCAACTCTATATAATCTTTTAAACCGCTATTTGAAATAGTCTCTAAAACATCGTCGCTAACAACACCAATTAGATTCAACTGAAAGGTTTTAGAAAAATCGGCATTTTCAATAATTAATTCTGAAAGTACCTCCCATAAAATCTCTGGGTTTCGATCAGATAATAACGAGCCTATATGGGCCAATGTAAATTTGTTATCCTTCTCCTCTATTTGTACAGAATGCGAATCGTAACCATTTGTTATAACAGAAATAGGTTGGCTCGTCTTATCCTGAAACTCAGTCTTTGTATGATGACTTGTTACTATGAGGTGATCAGCGGAATTCAAAACGTCTGCTTCTAAGGCTAAATGTTTTGCCTTCGACGATTTACTGAGTTTTAGGGCCTTATGATAACCAATAGTAGTCCAAGGATCTCTAAAATCTGCAATCCAATTTAGGCCTAATTGTTTTTTCAATTGCAAACCAATTAAATGCATACTATGCGGTGGACCTGTGGTAATCACAGTGTCTATTGCATTTTCTTGGATATAATTCGATAGGAACTTAACCGATGGGTTTACCCAATTTTTCCGAGCATCAGGTATAAAGAAATTACCGCGTACATAAAGCATTAATCGCTCGATAAAAGTCTGCTTTTTGGCTTTAGGTATAACGCCTGAACTTATCGTTTGGGCACTTTTCTTTGAAAACAACTGCGCCAATCTATATGGTTCATTAATGGGCTGCTTCAGAATGGTTAGACCTTCCGGAATTTCTTCATTTAGGCTTTCATCAATGATTGGATAATTTGGATTTTCCGGACAATAAACAATAGGATCGATGTCAAATTCTGGTAAGTACTTTACAAATTTCAACCAACGCTGAACACCTGGCCCACCTGCTGGTGGCCAATAGTAAGCTACAATAAGTACTTTTTTATTCATTTTTGTCATCACTGACAATCAACTGTCTATTTTTTCTGATTGTATAGTAAATACCCAAAATTAAAAGTACTCCGAAAATTGCTGAACTCGCTAAAGAAATTTTACTTCCTGTTTCTACGACTGAAGGCTCAAATTTGAATTCAATGGTATGCTTCCCTGCCGGAATAAACATACCTCTTAGGGCATAATTAACACGCTCATGCGGAACTAATTCATCATTTAAATAAGCATTCCAGCCATTTTCATAATAAATCTCTGAGAAGACTGCAAAACCGTCATTGTTGTTATTAGACTCGTACTTGAGATAATTGGGTTTAAAATCGGTCAACCGAATAGATGCGGTCGAATCTACGACATAGGTTTTCACATTCAGCTTACTGCTAAATTCTGACATCGCTTTGACTGCAGTAATTTTAGTATTTATACTATCAAGAATTTTAATCTCAGTATTGGCATCGGGTACGTCCCTAAGCTCAGTTACAAACCAAGCATTACCGTTCGGCTCTGTATACTCGGTAGAAGCTCTAGTTTGCCCTTGCTGATTTTGTTGAATAATATACTTTGTGTTGAGCATATTGAGTACTTCAACATTATTTTGATATATGTGAAAATCTAATAGATCATTATAGCGTCCTAGCTTAGCTGCGTGATATCCAAACAACGAATTATGATAGTAAGAGGCTTTCGCAGGACCACCATTTGAAGCATCTAAAACTCTAAAATGACCTTTGTCTTTCATAATTTCCCTGTCGGCTTCGTTAGGTTGGTAAGGTCGATCAACCTGTATTGATGAAACAAAGTCATCATTATTTACGTAATTTTTATTCACAGATACCAGATCAAAAACAATCAAAATCCCAAATACGACAACGACCAAAGTTTCAGATAATTTCTTCTTTAAGAACATATAAATAGCACCGGCTGATAGCAATACTAAAACCAGCGACCTTATGGTGTCCGCTGTAAATATTGACTTTCGATCTTCAATAATCGCATCGACCATTAGTTCAGGAATACCTTCATCTCTAAAGCTCTTAAAATCGAACAGCGTCGATTTAAATAACAAGAAAACCAAACATAAACCTGCAGTAATTGCTACGGTATATTTCAAAGCTTTGAGCTTCTCTTCATCCTTTTGAAAATCATTGAATAATCGAACCAAAGCAAAAATTCCTAAAACCGGAATGCACAATTCTAAAATCACCTGAATAGAACTCACAGCTCTAAACTTGTTGTACAATGGTATATAGTCTATAAAGAAATCGGTTAAAAATCCTAAATTCTTTCCATAGGATAACAATAGAGATAATAATGTTCCTCCTACAAGCCACCATTTTAATCGGCCTTTCACCAAAAACAATCCAAGAACAAATAGAAAAATAATGACTGCTCCAACATAAGCAGGTGCTTCAACTATCGTTTGATCACCCCAATACATAGGTGCTCTTCGAGAAACTTCTAAGGCTTCAATAGGCGATGCACCCATTGTCACATACGTTTTATAGATCTCTGAATCTTTTCCGACGTCTTCAGTGTTTCCACCACCCATAAACCTCGGTATGAACAGGTTAAAAGTTTCTGCTAAACCATAACTATATTCAGTAATATATTCTCTACTTAGTCCGTTGGTGATCTCTTTTTCAGTACCATCAGGATTGATGGTAAGTTCACTTTTACCACGTGTACTTTCCTTCGCATACTCTTGAGTTGCCATAATATTTGTGGCGTTTAATCCAACAGCGAGTAGCGCCGCCACCGACAATAATCCTACAGACTTAAAAAAGTGTGGTAAAACCTTTTTCTGATAAGCGTCAATGAGGTATGCAATTCCCAATACTAAAACCAAAAATAACAGATAGTAAGTCATCTGATAATGATTCGCCACGATCTCTAAACCTAAGGCAACTACAGTTAACAAAAATCCGAGGATGTATTTCTTCCGGAAGGTCAGTATAATTCCGGCTAAAACTAAGGGCATATAGGCAATAGCATGGGCTTTTGCATTATGTCCGACGCCAAGAATAATAATGAGATAGGTTGAAAACCCAAAGGCCAAAGCACCTAGTGCTGCCAGTTTAAAGTCGACCTTAAGAGATAATAATAGAATATAAAACCCAAGAAAATAAAGGAACAGATAATCCGCTGGTCTTGGCAAAAATCGAAGTGTTAGATCGAGTTTCTTAATGTAATTATGAGGGTATTTTGCCCCTAATTGATAGGTAGGCATACCACCAAATGCACTATTGGTCCAATAGGTTTCTTCACCTGTCTTCTTGGCAAATTCCTTCTGTTGTTGCGCCATTCCGATATAGTGCATTATATCACTTTGGAATATTTTTTTGCCTTGTAAAACCGGACTAAAGTAAGCTAAGGATAACACTACAAATCCGACAAGAACAAGGATATGCGGTATAAAACGTTTGAAAGAAAATGACATGAAATCGACTAAATTATTGATTCCGAAAAGTAGTTATTTTTTAAGAATTATCTTGAAAATAAAGGTACTTAATCAATCGATCTCCTCGAAGTCGATATATTCCCCTACTTTTTCGTTTGAAGGTTTATTCTGCTGTGGCATTTTATCGATCACAGTCTCTCCGGCCTTTCTTTTCTGTTCTTCACGCTGCTGAGCCTGATTTTGAAAACCACCGAATTGCTGTCCAAAGCGCTCTTCAGCTTTCTTTGCAACAAATTTCATAAGAACAGGTGCAAAAAGTCTGGCCAGTATTCTTAAACCGAACCAAACCAGTAGTATAATTAATATCGTTCTTAATAATCCCATTAATGATGCCTCTTGCATAAACTAAAGTAATAGTCAAAAATACAATTATAAGTGCTTATAATCCGTTATAATTACTTAAAAAAAGTATAAAATATCTATATTTGAATTCAAACCAAAAAAAATGCAAAGACTCAAATCCGTTATTATTCTTGTAGTTCTGCTAACCTACTCTTCAGTTCATGCACAATATACCGAGGTAATCAATTCTAACCGTCCAGGCGTCTCAGAGAGCGCGTTTTCTGTGGGTACAAACGTTGTTCAGTTTGAAGCAGGAGCCTTCACCGTAAAAGAAGAACATACTCCTTTAAATTATGAAGTTTCAGGTTTTGGATTAGATTTCGCCGTGCGCTATGGACTTTTATTCGAGCAATTAGAAATACAACTCGATGGGGTTTATCAGAATGATACCCAGACCTTTAATGCTGGTCAGATTCCTGTTGAAAATAAACGCTCAAACTTTAGAAATTTTACACTTGGTGCTAAATATTTAGTCTACGATCCTTACAAAAATGCCGAAGATGCTAAGCCTAATTTATACAGCTATCACGCAAACAGAAAATTCAATTGGAAATCTCTAATCCCTGCTGTGGCCGTTTATGTAGGTGCAAATTTCGATACTGAAAACAACCCTTTCACAGCGCCAGATGTAGAAGGTATAAGTCCGAAAGTGATGATCGCTACGCAAAATAACTTTAATGGTGGTTGGGTATTTGTGATGAATTTGATAAAAGACAGAATTGGTTCTGATTTTTCAGATTTCCAGTATATTTTCACATTAACGCATTCTTTCACACCACAGTGGGTTGTATTTGGTGAAGCCCAAGGAATTAACAGTGATTTCTATGCTGACAATATTTTTAGATTTGGAGGTGCTTACCTTTGGAACAAAGATTTTCAGCTCGATGCCAATATTGCGTTTAATACAAAAGATACGCCTTCAGTATTTAATATTGCCTTTGGAGCCTCTTACCGACTAGATTTTCATCAGGATAAGAAAATTGATAATGGTAACTCGGCAAAGGATGAAAGAAAGCGTAAACAGAGAAGAAATAAAAATAAGAAAAAGAAAGACGATTTCGACTCTGATAGTTTATAGATTACTGCATGATTACAATCAAAGAAATTACATCCAAGCGTGATTTAAAGACTTTCGTAAAGTTTCCGTTTTCACTTTATAAGGATTCAGAATATTGGGTACCTCCTATTATCAGTCAAGAAGTTAAGACTTTTAATAAAGATAAAAACCCTGTATTTCATGATGCCGATGCTAGGTTTTTCTTAGCCTTTAGAGGCCCTAAAATTGTTGGACGCGTAGCCGCGATAATTAATTGGATTGAAGTTAAACAACAAGGCATAAAGAAAATGCGCTTTGGTTGGTTTGATTTTGAAGACGACCAAGAAGTTTCTAAAGCCTTGCTCGACAAAATTACCGAGATCGGAAAGCAAGAAGGACTCGAATTTATTGAAGGCCCAGTTGGATTTTCGAATTTAGATAAGGTTGGCGTAATGACTGAAGGATTTGATCATATAGGAACAATGATCACTTGGTATAATTACCCTTATTATCAAGAGCATTACAAGGCATACGGTCTTGAGGTTTCTAAAGAATATGTAGAGAGCAAGTTTGCCTATAGCGATATAAAGTCTGAAACCTTTACAAAAATTCAGGACCTTATTAAACGCAGGTATAAGCTCAAGGCTCTAGATTTTAAGACGACTAAAGATATTATGGCCTATGCCGATGAAATGTTTGATGTCTTCGAAACTTCGCATGCCAAATTATCGTCTTTTGTAGCTATAAATCCTGAACAGAAAGCTTATTTCAAAAAGAAGTTTTTACCGTTTTTAAATCCAGAATACGTCAAGTTTGTTGTGGATAAAGACGATAAATTGATTGCTTTTGCAATTGTTACGCCTTCATATGCTGAAGCACTTCAAAAAATGAATGGAAAACTATTTCCGTTTGGATTTAGACATATTATGAAAGCTAAGAAATCTTCGAAATCGGTAACCTTTTATTTGATAGGTATTTTACCTGAATATCAGAACAAAGGAGTTACAGCTATTATATTTAATGAGTTCTATGAAGAGTTTAGAAAGAAAGGTGTGGAACAATGCATTCGTGGACCAGAGTTGGCTGATAATACTGCCATTCATCAAATCTGGAAGCATTTCAATCCGAAAGTACATAAGAGACGTTGTACAATGAGTAAAACCATATAATGAAAAAAGCCTAAACTAATGTTCAGGCTTTTCTATTATAATCTCTATATTTTTATTCTCCCATGGCTGCAATTAAGGCTGCAGACATTCGCTTATACGTTCCATTTTGAAGACGATCTCTAATAGCATCAAAAGCATCTAATGTTTCTTTAACATCTTCTAAAGTGTGTGTAGCCGTAGGGATCATTCGTAGTAAAATTAATCCTTTAGGTATCACAGGATAAACTACTATAGAACAGAAGATTCCATGATTTTCTCTTAGATCTTTTACTAAAGCCATGGCCTCAGGAATACTTCCTTTCAAATAAACTGGTGTTACGCAACTTTGCGTAGTACCAATATCAAATCCGCGTTCTTTTAATCCAGATTGCAAAGCATCAACGATTGTCCAAAGATTCTTCTTAAGCTCTGGCATCGTTTTTAACATTTCAAGACGCTTAAGTGCACCAACAGTTAACTGCATTTGCAACGACTTCGCAAACATTTGAGAACGAAGGTTGTATTTTAAATAATCTATTATTTCTTGGTCTCCGGCAATAAATGCACCAGTACTTGCCATAGATTTCGCAAATGTGGCAAAATAAACGTCAATCTCATCCTGAACACCTTGCTCCTCACCTGCACCAGCACCTGTAGCTCCTAAAGTTCCAAAACCGTGTGCATCGTCAACTAAGAATCTGAAATTAAATTTCTTTTTTAGCTCTACAATCTCTTTTAAACGACCTTGCTCGCCTCGCATTCCAAAAACACCTTCAGAAATCACAAGAATTCCTCCGCCTGTTTGCTCGGCCATTTTTGTAGCACGCTCTAGGTTTTTCTCTAAACTAGCCACATCATTGTGTTTATAAGTGAATCGTTTACCCATATGTAAACGCACACCATCAATAATACAAGCATGGGCATCTACATCATAAACAATGATATCATCTTTAGCTACAAGGGCGTCAATTGTTGACATAATACCCTGATAACCAAAGTTTAAAAGATAAGCCGCTTCTTTATTAACAAATTCAGCCAACTCACGTTGTAATTGCTCATGTAAATCTGTGTGGCCAGACATCATACGTGCTCCCATTGGATACGCTGAACCATATTTAGCAGCAGCCTCAGCATCTACTTTTCTTACTTCAGGATGATTTGCCAGACCTAAATAATCATTAATACTCCAGGTGATTACCTCTTTCCCTTGGAACTTCATTCTATTTGAGATCTCACCTTCAAGTTTAGGAAATACAAAGTAGCCTTCTGCTTGAGAGGCCCATTTCCCTAAAGGTCCCTTATCCCTGTAAATCTTTTCGAATAAATCCTTCATACCTTGCGTTTGCCATTAATCATTAAATCTAGATCAATAAATTGAATAGATTTTATTAGTTAAATTTTAGTTTTATTAGTTGCGCAAAATTAGGCAATTATATTATCTCTGCATAATAATATTTTTATCAACCTTTTGCAACTTTTAAACATAAAAAAGCCTACCACAAAGTAGTAGGCTTTTAAGTTAGTTAGTCGTGTTATTTGATGTATTGAATGGTTGTTGAAACCTCGTTTTTACTATCGAAAAAGCCTTGATCAGCCATCCATTTATCACTGTAAACCTTGCTCATATATCTCGAACCATGGTCAGGGAAAATTACAACCACCTTATCAGTTGGTTTAAATTCTCCTTCTTCATTAAGTTGCTTAAGTGCCTGCATTGCTGCACCACTAGTATAACCTACAAAAAGACCTTCAGTGTTTGAGATCTCTCTTGCAGTATGTGCACTTTCTTCGTCAGTAACCTTAATAAATTTATCTATAAGGTCAAAATCGGTTGCTGTTGGGATCAAGTTTTTTCCTAATCCTTCAATGCGGTATGGATAAATCTCTTTATCGTCAAACTCGCGGGTTTCGTGATATTTCTTCAAAACTGAACCGTAAGCATCAACACCAATAATCTTTACATTTGGGTTTTGCTCCTTTAAATACTTAGCAATTCCCGAAATGGTTCCTCCTGTTCCACTACAAGCTACTAAATGAGTAATTTCACCATTTGTCTGATCCCAGATTTCTGGGCCAGTAGTGTTGTAATGTGCATCAATATTTAATTGATTAAAATACTGATTGATATAAATAGAACCTTTAATTTCTTCATGAAGGCGTTTAGCCACCTGATAATAAGATCTTGGATCGTCTGCATTAACGTGCGCCGGACAAACATATACCTTAGCGCCCATAGATTTAAGCATATCTATTTTATCAGCTGATGATTTAGAACTCACTGCTAAAATACACTCATAGCCTTTAATGATACTTACCATGGCAATACTAAAACCAGTATTTCCAGAGGTAGTTTCAATAATTGTGTCGCCCGGAGTTAAGATGCCTTGGCGTTCTGCTTCTTCTATGATGTGTAATGCAATTCGGTCTTTTGAAGAATGACCTGGATTAAATGCTTCTACTTTAGCATAAAAATCACCATCGTAGTTTGCGGTCATTCGGCTTAGTTTGATAAGTGGTGTACTACCGATGAGCTGAAGTACGTTATCAAATACATTTTTGTTTTTGTCCATAAATGCTATTTAATCAAGTGTAAAAAATACACCCTTAAAACCTCGCAAAACTAACACTTTTTTTTTAATTAGCTCGAAATACCTTCTAAATCTAAAAGAAAAGCAAATTCCTCGGCATCTTCCCGTAGACTTTCAAATCTACCCGAGGCACCACCATGGCCCGCATCCATATTGGTCTTTAAATATAATCGATTAGAATCCGTCTTCATTTCCCTAAGTTTTGCAACCCATTTTGCAGGTTCCCAATACTGTACTTGAGAATCGTGTAATCCGGCTGTTACCAGCATATTTGGGTAAGCCTTAGGTTCAATATTATCGTATGGCGAATATGATTTCATGTAGTTATAATAGGATTCATCATTAGGGTTTCCCCATTCGTCATACTCACCAGTTGTTAAGGGAATGGAATCATCTAACATTGTGGTGACTACGTCAACAAACGGAACGGCTGCAATAACGCCATTATAAAGCTCTGGCGCTTTATTTATTATGGCTCCTATTAATAATCCGCCTGCACTACCACCCATTGCATACAAGTGTGCTTTTGAGGTATATTGTTTTTCGATCAAATGATTAGAACAGGCAATAAAATCATCGAAAGTGTTTTGCTTTTTTAATAGTTTACCGTTTTCGTACCATTGACGGCCGAGGTATTCTCCACCTCGCACATGTGCTATAACATAAATAAAACCGCGATCTAACAAACTCAATCTAATAGTTGAAAAGTAGGGGTCGACGGTAGAACCATAACTTCCATAGGCGTATTGTAATAAAGGATTATTTCCATCTTTTTTTAGACCTTTTTTATAAACTACGCTCATCGGAATCTTTGTTCCGTCAGTAGCCGTGGCCCAAATTCGTTCCGAAATGTAGTTATCTTTATTGAATTTACCTCCTAAAACCTCTTGTTCCTTTAGTACGTTTTTGGTTTTGGTTTTCATATTGAATTCAATAACTGAGGCCGGCGTAGTCAATGAATTGTAAGAATATCTTAAGAGTTCAGTATCAAAATCAACATTTGTGCTGGTGAAAGCCGTATACGTCTCATTATCGAAAGGTAAATAGTAATCCGAACCATTATCCCAACGTCTAATTCTTATAGTATTAAGTCCGTTTTGACGTTCACTGATCACAAGGTAGTCCTTGAAAATATCAATATTTTCAATGAGTACATCTTCTCTATGTCCAATAACCTCTTCCCATTTATCGAACGTCCTTTCAGATTCAAGACATTTCATCAATTTAAAATTGAAGGCTTTATCCTTATTGGTAAGGATATAGAAGTGATCTTTGTAATGGGCTATACTATATTCTACACCTCTTTTTCTAGGTTGAAATAATTCAAAATTTGCCTCAGGTGTGTCAGCATTCAGAATATGATATTCATTGGTTAACGTACTGTAAGAAGCAATTATGATATACTTTCTAGATTTTGATTTATAAACGGTTGTTCCGAAGGTATCATCACTTTCTTCATACATTAAGGTGTCCTTTGTCTCCCCAAGTCGATGTTTATAAATTTGAAAAGCCCTTAAGGTAGTTTCATCTTTTTTGGTATAAAACAGTGTCTTATTATCGTTTGCCCAGCTTGAAGACCCCGTAGTATTCTCGATTACATCTGAAGTCAATTCGTTGGTATTTAGATTTTTTACTTGAATGGTATATTGACGACGACCAGTCGTATCAACACCAAAGGCTGCTAAATGGTTATCCGGACTAATACTAATTCCAACCAATTTGAAATAACTATGACCCTTAGCCATTTCGTTACAATCAAATAACAGCTCTTCAGGGCTATCTAAGGATTCTTTTTTTCTAGTATAAATCGGATAATCTTTACCTTTTTCAAACTTTGTTATATACCAATACCCATTGTATTTATAAGGAACTGAGGAATCATCTTCCTTAATTCTGGCTTTCATTTCCTCAAATAATTCATTTTGAAAATCTTTGGTATGCGCCATTTGAGAATCACAATAATCATTCTCGCGCTTTAGATAATCAATAACCTCAGGATCTTCTCTGTCATTCATCCAGAAATAATTATCAACACGGACGTCGCTGTGCTTTTTAAGGGTATGCGGTTTTTGTTTTGCAACCGGCGGATGAATATTTGAATTCTTGGTCATACGATTTAAGTAGATAATAGTCTAAAAAGTGGCGCAATTTAGTAATTTTGCATGGTAAAATTTAAAACTACATAGATATGTTTGGAGATATGATGGGTATGATGGGCAAACTGAAAGAAGCCCAAAAAAAAGTTGAAGAAACTAAAGAACGCTTAAATACGGTTTTAATCGATGAAGCAAGTAATGATGAAAAGCTTAAAGTAACGATCACTGCTAATAGAACAATTAAATCGATCAGCATTGATGATGACCTTCTCGAAGACAAAGATATGCTTGAAGATTACTTGATTTTAACCCTCAATAAGGCAATAGAAAAGGCCACTAGTGTAAATGAAGCCGAGATTGCTGCGGTAGCTAAAGAGGGTCTTCCGAACATTCCTGGGATGGATATGTTCAAATAACCAATTAGACACTTATCTTTTTGGTAATCAGATTAGTACTGATTGCATTAAAATTCAGTATTTATCGTTCATTCTTCTAAGAAATGCATATAAATGCGATAAAACGCATACTATTCTTATGTTATCCTATTCTTTAGCATTTGGTCTAAAAAAAATGTTAAATGACTGCTGAAAATATATATTTGTTTCATTATTAATGCTATTAACCTAATTTTTAAAATGAAACAATTAACTAAATTGATCGCGTTAGCGATGCTTGTAATCTTGGCATCGTGTCAAAGTGATTCTTCCGAAGAACAAATGCAAGACCCACAACCGCAGCTTCGTTTCGGTACTGATGGGAATGTTATTGGTGATGGTGAAGAAGACAAAGAACTTATTTTTAATGAGGATAGTGAAATTCTAAACTCAGGAACATTCGCTATTACTCAAATGAACAACACAAGCTACAATAACGGCAATGTTGTTCAGATTTACGATGTTATGGATGCCGATAGAGACCCATTTGGTCATATCCAACCAGCATCTAACTTCTGGTGGTCTGAAACTCCAGAAGGTGATGACTATTTCAATCCTGATACTTATTTTGGTTCTCCTGATGGAGAAAATCTTGTTTTTACTGAATACGACAATGGTACAGCTCACCTTGAAGGAACTACTGTTTCTGGAACTTGTGTTGTTACTTTAAATGTTTGGTTCAAGAATAAAAAGTCTTGGGATGAGTGGCAAGCCATTGGTGGTGGACACAAGAAAGAAGGTACTGCCGGAAATGCTTCTAACTCTGAAGACATGGTATTTTACGTTATCGATCACACAAGAAGTTCAGTAGTAGCTGAAGGTGGTGATTGTGTTCAAGAAGGTACTTTTGGTTTAACACAAAGACCTGATCCTAACGATCCTAACACACCAAACTATGGTGCACACAAAGGACCTGGTGGTGCTAATTACGATTCTAATATTGGTCATGACGGTTTAAGTACATGGGGATGGTTAATCGACCCTGTATCTTGTGAGCACTTATATTTAATGGACTTTAACTTTAAGTTAATGCCTAGACCGGATGAATGTGATGATTGTATTGGTAAAGTTGATCACTTAACTTTAAACTGGGATTGGCACAACGATTACAGAGTAAGAGTTTACCAACGTTACGAAAATACTTGTTATGCAACTAAGATCTTTGATGAAGTTGTAGGAGCAAATGAGAACTTCTCTTTAAACGGAGCAAACTCTAACGGAACATTTGGTAAGTGGATCTACATCTACGTAGGAAACTGCTACTATACAAAAATTAAAACCAATTGCTACTTAAACATCGGACCAGGTTACAGACGCGGTGTTGTTGAAGTTGTAAGCGGAACAAGTACCCATGGTGGTGAATTATGTGAATACGAACCACCTACTCACTGGTGCTGGTGGTGGTAGTATGTGCCACACAAAACAAAATTACCCTAACACTATAGACTAATTCTTAAGTGTTAATAATAAGAAAGGAGACATAAAAAATGTCTCTTTTTTTATTGGATTAATATGATTAATTACAACCGCTTTAAAATTGGATTGAATATTCTGAATAGAAAATAATAAACTTGTTTTTTATTAAAAAGAACAGTCAATACTTTGTATTTGAAGTCGCTGTAGTCTTTACTGATGAAATTGGTTAAAGGATAAGCATGAGTTGTTGAAAGCTGATTCATAGTTTCTTTAACCTTATTTAAGCTTATTGTAGATTTAAGCATCCGAACCATCATAAAAAATACGAAAGACTGTTGTCTTACGCGCAAACGATCTATACATTCAGTATTGGCTCCTGAATTCTCCAAATCGCGTATCAATGGTTCAAAAACCATTGCCGCGTTCCTGTTGTCATCAATTACCCTCAAATAATGTTCTGGCTCCCTGCTCTTCATTGCTGAACCTATAATGGTAACATGCCTATGACCATCAAGAGAAAGTTTAGCCATTCGTTCAGCCTTTGTAAACAGTTCAACAGTTAGAATAGCATCTTCCATCCAACGGTCTTCTATAAATCTTATCTGAGTGTCTTCAATAAAGGAACGTTTTATCAGGTACCACCAAATTTCATTCTGAAATTTGTACTTGGCGATATAATCAATACCTGAATAAATTTTTGATAATTCTGGGGATTCCCTCTGGTCAGAGTTTAGCAACATTTCATTTATATCAACAGACTTAGAACCGAAAGTCAATATGTCTAAATTTTCCTTTATAGCAACTTCAATTAATTTCGATAAGACATGATCCGCGAGATAATCATCAGGGTCAATAAAGTAAATATAATCACCTGAGGCCTTTGAAATGCCCATATTTCTTGCACTTCCTACACCTCCGTTTACCTTAGATACAATCTTAAAATTCGAATGTTCTTCTGCATAGGCATTGGCCACTTCTAAACTATCATCTGTTGATCCATCATTAACAATGATAATCTCAAATTGGCTTTTAGCAAGATTTTGACGCAATAAGCTATCCAAACACGTCGGAAGGTATTTTCCAGAGTTATAAAGTGGAATGATAATACTCAGTTTCATGAATTTACATCTTGGCGATTAAGCTGATTTTGAAAATAAACGATTCATGGAAACAAGGAGATATAAAATAGATTCTGTATTTAAAATTTTTCTCAATATACGATATTGTAAAGTATTGTAACGATGTCTATTAAAATGACGCATAGGATATGCTTTTTCCATCTTAAGTTCTTCAACTGTCTTTTTGATATAGTCTGAAGAAAGCGAGCTACGAATCATTTTTATAAGATTGAAAAACGTAAAAACATCTCGACGGTGAGAAAGATTTGTTATCAATATTTCTGAAGGTGATTTTACTTTTAACTTATTGATTAACTGACTGTTGTCAATAATCATCATATGCATAAACTCTAATCGCCTTTTTGTAACCTCATGGTCTTTACTTCGCATAATGGAATCTTCAGATTGAACATAGCGATGTATCGTGACATCAAAAAATCCAACCTTCCCCGCAGCAAGTAGAGCATTTAGTGTAAAGGTTACATCAGCATTGAATTGATTTCGGTTGAATGTAAATTCATGAGTTGACAATAGTTCACGTTTTACAAAATACCACCATAGTTCATGACGTGTTAATGGATAGTTTTCTAAGAATTCAACACCTGTTTGAAAATGAAATTTCGAATCGTCAATAGGCTGTTCTATTTCATAATCAGTAAGTGATTTTGTTTCTTTTGTTTTAAAACCAATAATATCTAAATCCTTTTGCTCTGCAGTTTCCAAGAGTTCTTTCAAACAATTATGAACTATATAATCGTCTGCATCAAGATTGTATATATATTTTCCTTTTGCTAATTTCAAAAGTTTATTTCTCTTGTTATAAGCACCTGAATTTGAATCTTTAATTAAGGTTATATTGCTTTGCGACTTGGCGTAGTTGGCTACAATTTCTGCAGAATTATCTGTAGAACCATCATCCATTATGATGATCTCATAGTCTTTCTTCGGTATATTTTGATTTAGTAAACTTTCAATACAATTACCAATAAAATCTTGGGCATTGTACATCGGAATAAGTATGCTAAGTCTCATCTTTTTTTAATTGGGCAAAACGAAAATATAAGTATTAACAGTATTCACTAAATATACTCGTTAACATGCTGTAGATTAGCCTTTAAAATCACAATTGACTTATAATTTCTAAAAACCGTTGATGCATTTGGTCTGTATAATCCAAATGTGTTACCATTCTTAATTTATTACTTCCCATGCCAATAATATGAATCTCCTTTTCTTTCAGTCGATTCAGAAAAGTATTCTCGTCGATATCATCATTCAGTTCGAAAATGATAATATTAGTTTCAATCGGCTCCACTTTTTTGATGAAAGTCAAACCCGATAAAACCTCACCTATTTCTAGTGCTTTTGAATGATCCTCGCTCAGGCGCTCAATATGGTGGTCTAAGGCGTACAAACCGGCTGCGGCCAAATACCCAACTTGTCTCATGCCACCGCCAAGTATTTTTCTAACTCTCAAGGCACCTTGCATGAGCTCTTTATTTCCTATTAACACTGATCCAATTGGGCAACCAAGGCCTTTACTTAAACATACAGAAATGGTATCGAAGAGCTCACCATATTGCTTTGGAGATTCTCCTTTAAAGACTAAGGCATTCCACAATCTAGCACCATCGAGATGATAGCCCAAACCGTGACGATCAGCCACTTGCCTTATTTTTTTCAATTCTTCAAAATCCCAACAAGCACCGCCGCCTTTGTTGGTCGTGTTTTCCACTTCAATTAATGAAGTTAATGGACTATGATAAAAATCTGGTGGATTAATAGAAGATTCGGCTTGTTCGGCGGTATACATTCCTCGATGACCATCGATTAGTTTACACGAAATGCCACTATTAAACGAGGCTCCACCTCCTTCATAATTATAAATATGGGCATATTTATCACAAATGACCTGTTCACCAGGATTGGTATGTAATTTCAATGCTGCCTGATTTGCCATACTTCCTGTCGGAAAAAACAAGGCTTCATCCATACCAAACATATCAGCTAATTTCGTTTCTAAGGCATTAACGGAAGGATCTTCCTTATATACATCGTCACCCACTTTTGCAGAAAGCATCGCATCTAGCATGCCTTGAGTAGGCTTAGTGACTGTATCGCTTCTTAAATCGATGATCATTATTATAAAATATTTGACTCTAAATATATTGAATGATTAGAAATATTGAATTACGTAGCACAAAGAAACTTAAAAGTTAAGATTATTCAATAACTAAAAGAGCACCTACTTAAAAAGAGGTGCTCTAAATGCTATCAGTTAATTTTAATTACTAAACAGAACGTTAGTTTTAACTTAATCAAATATAAAATAGATAGATTGTAAGCTACTTAACATATGTTAAGCACTTATTTAAATTTTAAATGATTATAACAAATAATTGATTAAATCTTACATATGGTCTATAAAATCAACCCTTAAAAAGAAATAGCACTAAGGGTAAATTTATTTTTATACCTTTAAGATTGCTATTAACATATTATCATATTAAAATGAGAACAAAATTATTAATGCTTCTAGGAATATGCTTTATATTCTTTACTTGTCAAACTGAACCCATTGAAACCGATACCAATTCAGAAACTGAATTAAACGCGCGAAAGAAAAAGAAAAAGAAGAAAAATCATGATAACGATAATGCTGATTATAGAGAATGTATTATCATAGATGCAGATAGATCTCCGTACGGGGCACAACAACCAACTTCTAATTTCTGGTGGTCTGAAACACCAGCTGGAGACGATTACTTTGTTGCTGATACTTATTTTTCGCAAGATGCAAATAATACTTTAGTTTTTAGAGAGTATGACAATGGAACTGCCAACATATTAGGCACCACGGTAAGCGGAACATGTATCGTTACAGTAGATGTATGGCTACGCGATAAGAAAACCTGGTCAGAGTGGCAAGCACTGGGTGGAGGTCATAAAAAAGAAGGGACTGCAGGTAATGCTTCAAATTCTGAGGACATGCATTTTTATGTTATTGATAATGAAAGAAGTTCAATTTCAGCATCAGGTGGAGATTGTGTACAGGAAGGGGATTTTGGACTTGAACAAAGACCAGACCCGAATGATCCGAACACTCCAAATTACGGCGCCCACATTGGTATTGGTGGCGCAAACTTTGATTCTGATTTAACTGCCATAGGTCTAAGTACATGGGGTTGGTTAACTAATCCTGATACTGGTGAACGATTATGGTTAATCGACTTTAATTTTAAAATTGAATGTCCAAACCCAAGCTTAGGTGGTTGCGAAACTGCATTCGCCAAAGGAAACTCTGAAAACGACCATGCTTGCTTTAGTGAAGGAGGATTTAGTAGATGGGGATGGAATATTGGTCCTATTTCAGAAGGAACTTACACATATGATGTTTACGCAGCTGCTGGTCAGTGCAACATTAATAATGGGGCGCTCGTAGGAACTGTAACCATAGAATACATTAATGGTTCTGTGTCTGCTACCTATAATTTGTTAGATGGTTATGTAATTCAGGAAGAACATTTATATGCTGGCTCCACAGTTTACCCAGTAAAAAGGAATGGTAGATATACCGTTGCACCAGGACAATATTACGTAGAACAGCCGTTATCTGGTGATATTTATGTTATTGCACATTCAGTTGTTTGCGATGACGACGATGATGATGATGGTGGTGGCGCATTTTAATACTAATATTAAAACCCTAAGTTTGAGCTTAGGGTTTTTTATTTAGTTATCGTAATTACAAATATCGCTTCCTATAGTAGAACCGTCCGGTATTTTTGGCGACACATTTATTTTGAATTTTTCTGGATGCTCAAAAAACGTTTTGATCATTATTCCATATTGAATACTCATGGCATCTTTTTTCAAAAACTTTTGGGACAACTCTAATAAGGTTTTGTTCGCAATTGCTTTTGTTTGTAGATAGCTTTCGTTATTTACAGCCAAATTCATAATGTATTTTAATACGTTTGCATTGATCTGATGCTGAATTTCACTGAGATAGGTATCCGTTTGAACTTTATGAAATGAGACTTCCAGTAATTCTGAAATAAGATCTTCAAGTCCTATCTGGCTTTCATCGAGTCCTTTTTGTAAAACTAAGCGATTGGCACGCTGCGGATGAAGCAAATATCTCAATGTCATATCACTAGCGGTATTTGCTACGCTTAAAGGATCGAATGCTACTCCAGTTTTACCCTTGAAAGATTCTCGTGATCTGTAGTACCCATTCGCTCTAGGCGGAAATAACCCTAGCTTATCTTTAGGAATGGCCAAAGTTTGGGCATCTAATGTCTTAAGTATGGCTTTCAGTGTTTCATTCTGAAGCTTTACATCAATAGGGTTCGTTGTAATTTGTCCGTCACCTTTGACGGCATAATTATAATCCAATCCACCAACAACTTTCGTTGCAGCCTCAACCTGATAACGATGGAAAAAATACAGAGGCACAAACACATCCTCTAATACTGAATAGGGCTCGTAACTTTTGATATTATCCTTTGAAAAATTGGCCATAGCCAATTGGCGCACTTCTAATACGCTATTGAGCTCATCAGCTGCACTTCTTCCGTTATCCCACAAGTGTGCTAGGGCATGTGCGCCGCCAGCAGCTCTGGCGTCAGAATCTGTAATGAATCGTAGGCCATCATCTTGTGCTTTTTTCAAAATACCATTTAAAGCGTCTCTTTCGTTTGTTTTCTTGTCAAATTCAGAATAGCTATAGGCAACTGTGACTTTATCCCATTCACCAATACCAGTATCGTAGGCATCACTGAAATCTACTTTTCCGTTTTCAAAAGTAATTTGAGGATGTGGATAGTCCATTACTGAAGCTCTATTATTTGTGCTTGCAGCAAAATTATGACTGAATCCGAGCGTATGACCAACTTCATGTGCACTTAACTGACGAATTCTTGCTAAGGCCATTTCTAACATAGGTTGATAATTATCATCTCTTTCGGCAAAGGGTTGATTCATCAAAGCTTGAGCAATCATGAAGTCCTGACGAATGCGCAAACTTCCTAAGCTCACATGCCCTTTTATAATTTCACCAGTTCTTGGATCAACTACACTACCGCCATAACTCCAGCCACGTGTAGAACGATGAACCCATTGTATAACGTTATATCTACAATCCATTGGATCTGCGTCCATAGGGAGCATTTCTACCTGAAAAGCATCCTTAAAACCGATAGCTTCATAGGCTTCATTCCACCAACGCGCACCATCGAGTAAGGCCGACCTCACTGGCTCTGGAGTACCAGGATCTAAATAGTAAATAATAGGTTCTTTGGCTTCACTTTTAGCACGACCAGGATTTTTCTTTTCCAAACGATGTCTAATGATAAAACGCTTTGTAATGCTTTCCTGAATAGGCGTTGCGTAGTCCATGTAAGACATCGAAATAGCGCCGCTTCTAGGATCGAAAACACGTGGTTTGTAATTATCATCTGGTAACTCCACAAACGAGTGATGCTGAATCACAGTAACTAATGACGAGGTCGGTGTTACACTGCGTAAATTTCTCCCAGTAGGTTGTCCTTTGAACGTCAGTAATGCTTCAAATTCTACATTTTTCGGGAAGGCCTTCGTGCGTTCTAAAGCCAGTGCACTTTTTGAAGCATCTATTTTGTAAGTTCCCTCTTTACTACTTTTTAGACGATTAGAAACACCATGAGCATCTTGCATTAAGAATGGCGTCATATCTACAATGAATTCACCTTTATCCTCTGAAAGGATTTTAAAACCAAATAAAACAGATTTGGCAAAAGCCTGTTCAATACTCTTTCGTTCTAATTCATTATCTGTATTAGCACGGTATTTTAAATTTGGTTGAATAAGCAATAATTTATTTCCTGCTCTTTCAAAATAAACCACGCGATCACTACCTAATTGACCGCGATCTAAACCTATATCATTACTTCCCACGCCAGAAGCTAAAGAATTAACGTAAAGAAATTCCTGATTTAAATTCTTAACTTTCAGATAGATTTTATCTGTAGATGCTTCATAATAAAAGTCGAAAAAACCCTCGTAAACCTGAAGGTCCTTTTTATCTAATATTTGTGCATTGATTGAGAAACTTGCCAAAAGAATGAGGGAAAGTAGAAGACGTTTTTTCATTTTCAGAATTTTGATGGATAAAGCTACGGAATTTCTAAAAAACCGATTCAAAATTATGCGACTTTAATATGACCTATTATATTTGCAGAAATTCAACTTATTTATGATTACTTCAGATCAAATAAAAGATCTTAATACCCGTCTAGACGCACTTAGACAGTATCTTTGACTTAGATGCTAAACTCATAGAAATTGCTAACGAAGAAGAGCAAACTTTCGACCCAAACTTTTGGAATGACTCAAAAAAAGCAGAGCAGGTTATGCGCTCAATCCGGGAGAAAAAAAGCTGGGTCAACGACTTTAACGCTGCCAATACACTCTACGAAGATTTAGAGGTTATATACGAGTTTTACAAGGAAGACGAGGCTACCATGGAGAACGTCGAAGCACGTTTTGAAAAAGCTGTGAATGCCATTGAAAAACTTGAATTCAAAAATATGTTATCCGAGGAAGGCGATAGTCTCAGTGCCGTTTTACAAATTACGGCTGGTGCCGGAGGAACCGAATCTTGTGATTGGGCAAGTATGTTGATGCGTATGTACTTAATGTATGCTGAGAAAAGCGGTTTTAAAGTGAAGGAACTTAACCATCAGGAAGGTGATGTCGCCGGTATAAAAACCGTGACCCTCGAAATTGAAGGCGATTATGCTTTTGGCTGGCTTAAAGGCGAAAATGGTGTTCACCGTTTGGTGCGAATTTCACCATTTGATAGTAATGCCAAGCGCCATACAAGTTTTGCCTCGGTTTATGTTTATCCACTAGTTGATGATTCTATAGAAATTGAGATCAACCCAGCAGATATAGAGATTACTACGGCCCGATCTAGCGGTGCTGGTGGGCAAAATGTAAATAAAGTAGAAACCAAAGTGCAATTATTGCATAAACCAACTGGAATTCAAATTCAATGTTCTGAGACGCGTTCGCAACACGATAACCGTGCGCGCGCCCTTCAAATGTTGAAATCGCAATTGTACGAAATAGAACTTCAGAAGCAAATGGCACAGCGTGATGATATCGAAGCTAGTAAAATGAAAATTGAATGGGGAAGCCAGATCAGAAACTATGTTATGCATCCGTATAAATTGGTGAAAGACGTTCGTTCAGCTCACGAAACTGGTAATGTTGATGCTGTGATGGATGGTGATTTAGAACCCTTTTTGAAGGCTTATCTGATGATGATGGGACAGCAAGAAGAAAATACAGGAAAACTATAGATGAAAACAATAGACACCATAATATTTGATTTGGGCGGTGTTTTGATCGACTGGAATCCTGAGTACGTTTATTTAGATGTATTTAATGGCGACCGCGAAAAAATGCAGTGGTTTTTTGATAATATCTGTACATCGGATTGGAATGAAAATCAAGATGCTGGTTACCCTATGCAGAAAGCAACTGAGGAACGTATTGCGTTATTTCCTGAATATGAAGAACTTATTAGAATGTATTATGGTCGATGGGTAGAAATGTTAGGTGATGCCATTGACGATACCGTTTCTATTTTGAAACAATTTGTAGAACATCCTGATTATAAGGTCGTGGCACTTACAAACTGGAGTCATGAGACCTTTCCTATTGCGTTGGACAAGTTTGAATTTTTACACTGGTTTGAAGGAATTATTGTTTCAGGCGAAGAAAAAACCAGAAAACCATTTAAAGAAATTTATCAACTTACACTAGATCGATTCCATATAAAAGCAGAAAATTCTGTGTTCATTGATGATAATTTGAGAAATGTAAAGGCTGCTGAAAATTTAGGCATTAATGGCATACATTTTGAATCACCTCAACAGTTGAAACAACAATTAATGCATTTAGATATACACTTAAAATGATTAAAATTTATCATAATCCAAGATGCCGGAAATCGAGAGAAGGCCTTGCTACTGTAGAGGCTTCAGGACAACCATTTGAAATTATAAAATACCTCGATCAACCAGTATCTCAAGAAGAATTAACAGAAATAATTACTAAATTAGGCATAGAACCAATAAACTTAGTGCGTAAGAATGAAGCCATTTGGAAGTCGGATTTTAAAGGTAAAAAGCTTTCAAATGAAGCTATAATCGAAGCTATGGTGATGCATCCTAAGTTAATTGAGCGACCTATAGTTATTAATGGTAAAGATGCCGTAATCGGAAGACCAGCAGACAACATATTAAATATTATTTAAAATGAAAAAGACTTTTTTGATCGTATTTGCCCTTTTCATAGGCTTCAATACATATAGTCAGATAAGAAGAGACCGTAACAGAATACCTCAGACCAATACGCAACCTTCAGATGCAGATATCGCTAAAAAGGAACGTGAAATGGAAGAGCGTAAAATGGAATTCATCAATAACTTCCTCACTACTCTAGAAGCTGATGAATTTCAGAAGGAAATAACCAAACAATACATAAGTAGCTTTTTTGACGAGAAGGTGAAAATAATTCAAACGAGATACGAGCGCAGTTTTGACCGTGAGGAAGCTCTTAAAAAACTAGAAGACACACACTTCAAAGACTTAGAAGAACTCATTTCTGAATCTGATATGACCAAGATCAAAGAGATGATTAAGGGAAATTTTGACGAGAAAGAGACCAAAAAGAAAAAGAAGAAAAGGAAAAAGAAGAAGAAAAAGGATAAGGATAATGAAGAGGATAATCGGTAGTTAGCTATAAGTAGCAAGTTATAAGTTGGAAGTTGGAAGTTGGAAGTTTACTGCCCTATTATGTCTTCATACAGTGTTTTTAAATTCATACCGAATAGTAATCTTGAATACCAGAATTGACAATCCTAATCTTGCTTTAACATAAGATTAACCAAAGTCGCCGCAAGTAAAAGTAATTTTGCGCATCCAAAAGCACAAACACTCTAACCTGTGAAACGACTTTTTTTATACACCATTTGTTTTTCAATACTTAGCACTACCCTAGCCTTTGCTCAAAAAGAGGTCAAGGTCGAAGGAAAAGTCATTGAAGAAGGATCAAATATTCCACTCGAATACGCTACTATTACTTTCAAAAATGCTACAGACAACACGGTTGTAACAGGTGGTATTACTGATACAGAAGGAAAGTTCAGTATCACCGTTCCCGCAGGAAATTATAATATCGCTGTTGAATATATTTCCTATAAATCAAAAACATACGACAATAAAGCTATCACTGACAATATTAATTTAGGAACGGTAAGTTTAGCCTTGGATATAGAATCTCTTGAAGAGGTAGAAATTATTGCTGAGACTACTACAGTAGATATTAGACTCGACAAAAAGATATATAATGTCGGAAAGGACCTTACTGTACGTGGAGGAACCGTTAGCGATGTTTTAGACAATGTACCTTCTGTATCTGTTGATGTCGAAGGAAACGTGGCCTTGCGAGGTAATGGTGATGTGAGAATTCTAATTAACGGAAAGCCATCTGGACTTGTAGGATTAAATTCAACAGATGCTTTGCGTCAATTGCCAGCTGAAGCCATCGAGCGTGTAGAAGTCATCACCTCTCCATCTGCTCGATATGATGCCGAAGGCTCTGCTGGGATCTTGAATATAATTTTAAGACGAAGTAAACTTCAAGGTCTTAATGGTGCAATCACAATCAATGGTGGTTATCCGTTACAAGCCGGGGTTTCAGGAAACATTAATTACAGAACAGGCGATGTCAATATTTTTAATACCACAAATTATAATTATCGTGAGGCTCCTGGAAATTCGCTTACTGAAACGGAATTTTTTAACGGCGACGATCCAAGTACTTTCTTGTTCGAAGACCGCGAATTCGATAGAACCAGAAAAGGCTATAGCACAAATACAGGAATTGAATGGTATGTAAATGAAAGTAGTTCTATCACTGCTACTTTGGTTTATAGAGATAGTGATAACGAAAGTGATGCGTTTAACCGTACACGCGAGTTCGACTCAGACTTCAACCTTCTAGATACCACGATTCGTCGTGACCCAGAACTCGAAGATGATCGTACGGTTCAGTATTCTTTGAGTTACGACAAGCAGTTCAATGAAAATAGTCAACATAAATTTACCTTCGATTTTCAGTATGAAGACAGTAATGAGCTAGAACGTTCATTAATTAACCAGAATAACTTTGATGTTGAAAATGTGGTTACGGACGAAAACCAAACTCGAATGTTACTACAAGCAGATTACGTGCAGCCAATCAATGAAACCGGACAATTTGAAATCGGTTATCGTGGTGAATTCTTTGATTTGCTTACAGATTATTTAGTAGAATTTAGACTAAACCCTGAAGATCCTTTTGAGGTGAATACCAATTTGAGCAACGTTTTGGATTTTACGCAACAGGTAAATGCATTTTATACACAATACGGAAATAAGATTGGTGAACGATTTTCGTACTTGTTAGGACTTCGATATGAAGGCACCAGAATAACTATTAACCAAATCACTAGTGGTGATTTTGATAAGAAGGATTACCACCAATTATTCCCAACGGTCAACCTGGCTTTCGAACTTTCTGAGGACGAAAATATAACATTAGGATATAACCGTCGTGTAAGACGTCCACGTTCACGATTCATTAATCCTTTTCCTTCAAGAAGTAGTGCCACTAACCTATTTCAAGGAAATCCAGATTTAGATCCAAGTACATCTAGTGCATTCGATTTAGGTTATTTCAAAAAGATGGGGAAACTGACATTTAACGGTTCAGTATATTTCCAAAGAGCTAAAGAGGCTTTTAATTTTGTGGCTTTAGAAACTGATAATTTCTACATATTCGAAACCAATCAAACCGTAAATATTAATGATCCAGATTTTGATCAGTTGAATGAGGATTTTGATTTGGTTCCTGTCATTCAACGCACACCGATTAATCTAGCGACTAACGATAGATTTGGAGCTGAATTTACACTTACCTATCGTCCAAATAAAAAATGGAATCTCAATGGTAATTTTAATCTTTTCAATTCTAGTACGAGAGGTGATTTTGAAGGTCAAAATTTTGATGCTGATAATTTAAGTTGGTTTGTTAGATTAAATAATAAATACACTCTACCAGGTGAAATAGACTGGCAAACGCGCTTATTTTATCGCGGTCCGAGTGAAACAGCCCAGAGCCGAAACCAAGGGATATTTTCAATGGATCTTGCATTTAGTAAAGACCTTTTCAAAGATAAAGCATCTATAGCCTTTAATGTTAGAGATGTTTTTAATTCTCGTAAGCGTCGTTCAGATAACTTTACTAATACATTTGAAAGTTATAGCGAATTTCAATGGCGTGTACGTTCATTTAATTTAGCGTTTACATACCGTTTCAATCAACAAAAGAAACGTGAACGTGATGGTCGTGGTAACGGTGGTGAAGACTTTGAATTTGAAGGATAATTTACAGCTTTCAATCTTCCGCTTTTAAAGGTATTATTATTGTTATTTTAGTCTTTTCGATTAGAATTCTAATATTATTTGGATCGTAGAACGTATCGTTGTGATTCTTTATAAAATCTGAATAATTCTTGTATTCCAAATAATGACTAAGAGATTCTGCTACATAAGATTTTAGTCTGATTTTTCTGTTGGGCTCAGTCACAACGGAATGGTATTTATCTCTTAAGCTTTTTTCACCATAAGGTTCTCTGCTATCTTCCAAAATATAGTCTGAAAGCAATTTTGCTCTTGGCTGAATTTTATCTGTGTTAAGTTCTTCCTCAGCCTTCTCAAAGGCGGTCTTAAGCAGTATTTGGTACATTTTTAAAGCTTAGTTTTTCAATATTCGCGATTCATTTCAAGAGCACATAGTTATAATTTCCAAAAACTTTCCAATTTATTTCCATTAAATACCGAAAACTCTTAGTTGATTTGAACATCCTAATTTTATTTAAAACTACATTCAATTTTTTTTGAGCCTAACACTTAATAAACTAGAAATTAAAAGTTTAGAACTATAACAACCGGCAGAACAATTCAAATCTAATCTACTATATACAAATGCTTCAAATCTTAAAATCAAACAAAATGAAAAAATTATTAATGATTGTTTTTACGGTTATCCTCAATGTTGGGATATTTTCATGTAATCCTGAAAGTTTAACTGAAAATCCACAAATTGAACAGTCTTGTTGTGGTGAGATGGCTGAAATACCTCCACCGCCTCCACCACCAGATGGTCTATAAAACAAATACTTAGTATTTTAGATGAATGAAGGTTTTTTCTTACGTATTTATCAGTCTGTTGTTCATTTTTTATAGTGTTCAATCAGAAACTTTTGCTCAAAATTCATCAGACAGTCTTAAACACTATTCCAAACTGGCATTGAATCCCCAGAGTGGCAAAGACTTGTCTGATGCCTATAGGTACTTTGATCATCATTTTCAAGTGGATCGAGAGACAAAGGATAAGCATAAGGCTGTAAATTCGTATTATTATTTAGTCAGTATTTTATATAAAAGTGGTAACTATCACAAGTGTGAGGAGGTTGCAGTGAAGGCATTGAAAATACTAGATAAAATGCGTAACTCCACTTTCACTTCATCTACAAGAAAGAGTTTTTATAATCTTCTCGGTGTCATCTACAAGGAACAGAAAAACTATTCTAAAGCTGAGGAATTGTTTCTTGAAACTTTAAATTTCGCCAACACACCTGAGGATAGTGCAAAAATTTACAATAATACATCTCAGTTGTACCTCAGTATGTCCCAGTTTAAAAAGGCGAAGGACGAAATTCTAAAGGCTTATAAAATCTTACCACGTGTTACAAACATTTTAGACCGAGCTCTCATAATAGATAATTATGGTGTACTAGAATCTGAAACCAATAAGGCCAATGCCTTAATACTTTTGAAAGAGGCATTAAAGCTACGTGAGTCTGTGGGTGATACCTCAGTGATTTACACAAGTTATTCTCATTTGGCTCAATACCATTTCAAAATCGGTAAACTAAATCAATCTAAAGTATATGCCTTAAAAGCCTACCAATTCGCAGAGGTCATCAACTCACCCATTTATCGGTCTGATGCTCTAAGTCTTTTAACAAAATTAAGTGATGATAAGTATGTTCAGGCCTATAAAAGATTAAGTGACAGCCTTAATGATGCCGAAAAATATGCAGAAAACAAATTTGCCTTAGCAAAATATGATGTATCAAAAGTGAATAATGATCTACTAAAAAGTAAAAGAAAACAAAGGGGTGTTTTGTATGTTTCACTGCTGCTTTTGGCAACCTTTCTGATCATTTATTTCTTTCAGAACTCAAGGCATAAAAAAGAGAAACTTCAGCAAGTTTACGATACCGAAACTCGCATTTCAAAAAAAGTTCACGATGATATTGCCAATGATATATTTCAAGTGATGATGACCCTTCAGGCTGAAAACTCCATCAAAAAAACAATTAAAAAAGATATTGAACGCATCTACGACAAAGCAAGAGATATTTCAAAATTGTCGGGTGAAATTGATCTTGACTTCGACTATACGTCTGTTTTGAAAGACTTGGCTCTGAGTTTCAATAATGAAAACACCAGCGTTATTATTAAGGACATCTCGAAAATAAATTGGGATAAAGTTCCAAAACCAAAGAAACTCGCGCTATTTAAAATTTTGCAAGAGTTATTAATAAATATGAAAAAGCATAGTGATGCCTCTGTCGCTGTCATTTCATTTAGTAAAAAACTCAAAAAAATGGTCATTACATATTCTGACGATGGCGTTGGCTGTAACTTAAAAATGGGAATCGGTTTGCTTAATGTGGAAAACCGTATAAACGCTATGGGCGGTCATATTACTTTTAATTCAATTATTAATAATGGCTTTAAAGTCAAAATTGAAATTTAGATATGTTTAAAAAAGTTTTAATAGTAGACGATCACGATGATATACATAAAAGTATTCTAAGTATATTAAAAAGTTTTGGTACAACTGAGGCCTGCAATTCTCAATATTGCGACGATGCATTTCTAAAAATAAAAAGAGCAGATCTCGATCAAGTTCCCTTCGATTTGCTCATTACCGATCTGTCCTTCAAAAAAGATCATCGTAATTGTACAATCTGCAATGGTGAAGATCTCATTGCCAAGTTGAGAACGGTATATAAGGATCTACCCATCATTGTTTATTCCATGAAAGATCAACTTCAGAAAGTGCGATTATTGGTCAACAAATACAATATAAACGCTTATGTCTGCAAGGATCGCAACGGTTCTAAGATCCTTTCAGAAGCCATTGCATCCGTTTATAATAAGACGCTATTTTTATCATCGCAAGTAGCAAATGCTTTAAGCTCTAAAATCGATTTGGAAATTACCGACTATGATATTGAACTAACGAGACAATTGTCTTTAGGTTTAGATCAGAAAAAAATAAGTCACTATTTTTCAGAAAACAACTTTTCGCCTGTGAGTGTAAGTTCAATTGAAAAACGTCTTAATAAATTACGTATAAAATTCAAGGCGGATAACGCCACTCACTTGGTGGCCAAAATGAAGGATTTAGGATTAATCTAAAGTATACGTATTAAGCCAATTTCAATCACTGCCAAATTGTTTATTTCTTATCGAAAAAAATAAGAATCTTACGGAATCCCGTTAGGAATACCTTTACCCTGATTTTACTTTTGAAGCAAATTAACCATAATATAAAAGTCATGCCCGTATATGATAATCTAAGTGGAGATTCAGATGTTTATTCATTTGATTTAGGAAAGGATTTCATTATTGTAAGATTTACAACTAATGAGTCCTTTCTTTACACATATTTAACTACAGGTGCACAGCACATAGAAAACATGAAATCCTTTGCACTACAAGGGCAAGGTTTAAGTAGTTATATCAAAAGGTTTGTAGGTGAACGCAGTGCATTAAAACTCTAAAATGATGACTGTAAAAACATTTTAGCACAAATCATATAACTATACCAATTTACCAATAAACATGACCTTTCTCATGTTGTTGCCTTTATTTTTTGGCTAAATTGCTACAATGAATACCATTGCAGCACGTATTTACGATTATCTTAAAGCCTATCCGCCATTTAACTTGCTCAATCCTGAGCAATTAATGGCTATTTCTACAGCGGTTGATGTTATTTATTTAGAAGATCAGCACTATTTATTTGAAATTGGACAACCTGTAGCCAATCACTTTTATGTGGTTCGTGATGGTGCCATAGGTTTGTTCCGAAAAGATAATACCCTTGTCGATGAGTGCGATGAAGGTGATATTTTTGGACTTCGTGCTCTCCTTAGAAAAGGTGATTATAAACTCAACGCAAAAGCCATTGAAGAGAGCATTGTTTATAGTATTTCCTCTGAACTATTAGAATCATATATTACCACCAACACAAATGCTAGTCAATTCTTAATGGCGAGTTTCGCGTCCAATACGAAAGCAAGAAATTCTGAAGACGACGATTTTATGGAAACGCTGAGTCGTTCTTCGGAATACACCTATTTACAAACGGCTGATTATTCAAAAAATCCTGTTACCTGCACGCTAGAAACTACGGTCAAAGAAGCGGCAAACATCATGACCGAAAAACATGTTGGGTCAATAGTTATAGCGAAGGACAACAAACCCATCGGAATAATTACCGATAAAGATTTACGCACTAAAATTGCCACTGGGAGGTTTGAGATCCAAGACAAGGTGTCAACCATAATGTCATCCCCAGTGATTACCTATCCCGAGACCATTACTGTGGCAGAGGCGCAAATCGCCATGTTAAAACACCGTATTACGCATTTATGCATAACCAAAGATGGAACTGATCATTCGGATTTAACAGGAATCTTATCTGAACACGATATTATTGTTCTGCGAGAAAACAATGCCTCTGCACTCATTAAAGAAATTAAGCGAAGTCATTCAGCTAATGAATTAAAAGGTATCCGCCAACGTACAGAATTACTCTTGAAACGCTACTTAGAGCAGGATATTCCGATTGATTTTATGTCGAAATTGATCTCTGCAATCAATGATGCCATTACACAGCGCATTATAGGGTTTGCACTCGATAAAATGGAACAAAAGCCACCTACAGCATTTGCGTGGCTGGCTATCGGAAGTCAAGGTCGACAAGAGCAATTACTCATGACTGACCAGGACAATGCTTTGGTTTTTGAGGACGTTTCGAAGGAATATTATGAGGCCACCAAGTCTTATTTTTTGACGCTATCGGAATATATTAATTCGGATTTAGAAACAGTCGGGTTTGAATTGTGCCCAGCACAAATGATGAGTAATAATGCCAAATGGTGCAATTCGGTTTCTGATTGGTCTCAGCAGTTCAAACGTTGGATCACAACTCCAGATCAGGATAATTTAATGCTATGCACCATCTTCTTTGATTACGAACATGTTTACGGCGATAAATCTTTAGTTGAACAGTTATCTGAGCATATTTTCAATCATATAGAATCGCATGATATATTCCTCAACTATTTGGGTAGAAATGCGCTTCAAAATCCACCACCATTAAGTTTCTTCCGACAGTTCTTAGTTGAAGCTGATGGTGAACATAAAGACCAATTCGATATTAAAGCAAGAGCCATGATGCCGTTGGTTGACGCTGCCCGACTACTCATTCTATCACACAATATTAAGTCTATTAATAACACTATCGAACGCTACGAAAAGCTAGTAGAACTCGAGCCTCAAAATAAAGACACCTATCAGTTTTGTATGGAGGCCTATAAAAACTTATTACGCTTTAGAACCGAACAAGGATTAACCAATAATGACTCAGGACGCTTTATTGATTTAGAATCTCTTAGTAAAGGGAATCGTTTACGTTTGAAGCGCAGTTTCAAGGCTGTTAAGGCAGTACAAGATTTAATAAAAACACGTTTTAACCTTTCGCAATTAATGTAGTATGAATTGGTTCAAACGTAAATCCTATCCCGAATATTGGTCGAGCTATACAGCTCACTTTTCAAAACCACAAGAACAACAACTTGATGGTATTCGTTTTGTAGTTTTTGATACAGAAACCACTGGGTTAAACACTAAAACTGATCGTGTATTATCCATCGGCTGTGTGGCCATTGAGGGTTTAAAGGTTAGAATCTCAGACCAATTAGAAACCTATCTTCAACAAGATCAATTTAATGCCGACACAGTGAAAATTCATGGTCTATTAAAAGCAGGAAAGCTCACCAAAGTTGAAGAAACCGAAGGTCTTTTACAATTTCTTGATTACACAAAAAATGCTGTATTGGTAGCGCATCATGCGGCTTTTGATGTGGCAATGATCAATCAGATGTTGCATCGCAATGGATTGCCTAAACTGAAGAATCATGTATTAGACACAGGACAATTATTTCAAAAGACCAAGATCGACACCAGTAAATCTCATTTCAGTTTAGATGAACTCGCCGAGCGGTTCAACATCCCTAAACACGACCGTCATACTGCCTCTGGTGATGCTTATATTACGGCCTTATTATTCTTGAAACTAGTTTCAAAATTAAAAAGCAAAAACCCAAAACTAACGCTACGCGATTTGGAGCGTTCTAATAATCGAGTTGGGTTGTTGTAGGGTAATTGTTCATTTTTTTCTTGACAAAAAAACGAACCAAAAAAGTCAAGACTGAAAAAGGAAATCACTTCGTGACGTTCGCTCTAGTCACCTAATATGTAATCTTTCAATTTTAAAATAATTGGGTTTATCCTTAATCTTACTTTATCACACTGTTTTACAGCTCACTATTTCTGCTTTCAGTCATTTTCCGACTTCGTCGGAATCAACGATTTTAAGAAATAATGAGCTACAATCAATCTTAATACCTAAATTAAGGATTAATAGATGAACCAAAATAAATTTTAATTAATTAACCTAATGTGGCGAATGGTGCTTTAGCAATTTCCAATAAATCGTTTTGATCTTTTGTTTCGTTTTGCATCAAGGCAAAATGAACATAAAAAAACACACCCCATAAGAGTGTGTTTCATCCTAACTAAATTATAAACAAAAAAATCATTTATGAATTCTTCATAAATATCTTAAGCAACTGCGCTTAATGCCTTTTTCTTAGTTTCAGTTTTAGCTTTTGGAGCATCAAACTGATTCGATGTATTCTTTGCACCGCCTGCTTTTAGAGCATTATCACCAGCAAAGAAGGTTTTATGATCATCCCCAAGGTCAGATCCTGCCATTCGCTGATGCTTCACACAGGCTACATTCTTTCTGATCTCCTGACGCTGAACTTCCTTAACATAAGCCAACATGCCATCTGCACCAAAATAGCCTTCTGTAAGATCATTCATGTGCAACGCCGTTGTGTGATATGTTGGTAATGTGATCAAATGGTGGAAAATTCCAGCTTCTCGAGCACCATCTTTTTGGAAGGTTCTGATCTTTTGATCGGCTCTGTAGCTAAGCTCTGTATTATCGTATTCTTCAGCCATGAGATTATTTCTATCGTAAGCTGTCATATTTTCGCCTTCGGCTACCATCTCTTCAAATACCTGGTTACGGAAATTCAATGTCCAGTTAAATGAAGGTGAATTGTTATAAACCAATTTGGCATTTGGTATCACCGCCTTAACACGATTCATCATATGTGCAATTTGTTTCACATTAGGTGTTGGTGTCTCAATCCAAAGCAAATCAGCACCATTTTGAAGACTAGTAATGCAGTCTAACACAACGCGGTCGATATTTGAACCGTCTTTGAACTTATATAACCCATTTGGTAAACGCTTAGGACGCATCAATTTTCCATCACGTTTTAATAGTACATCGTCTTCCTTAGCCTCAGTAATTGTGATCTCTTCAGCATCAATGAATGCTAAATACTGCGAAGCTAAATCTCCTGGTTGCTTACTAACAGGTAACTTTTGAGTTAATCCAGCCCCTTCAGAATCAGTGCGGGCCACTATAATTCCATCCTCTACTCCTAATTCAAGAAAAGCATAGCGAACAGCATTCAACTTAGCAATAAAATCTTCGTGTGGAACGGTAACCTTCCCATCTTGATGTCCACATTGCTTAGCATCAGACACCTGATTTTCAATTTGAATAGCGCAAGCTCCAGCCTGAATCATCTTCTTGGCTAGAAGATATGTAGCTTCTTCGTTACCGAAGCCAGCATCAATATCTGCAATGATCGGAACAACATGCGTTTCAAAATTATCGATTTGATCTTGCACATCTTCACCATTCTGCAGACGTCTAAATAAATCATTAAGTTCTATGGCATCAGCCTGACGAAGAAAATCATAGATTTCAGCAATCAAGGCCGGTACAGCTGTTTTTTCGTGCATAGATTGATCTGGTAATGGACCAAATTCTGAACGAAGCGCAGCAACCATCCAACCAGAAAGGTAAAGGTAGCGCTTGCTAGTTGTTTTGTGGTGTTTTTTAACCGCTATCATTTTTTGCTGAGCCACAAAACCATGCCAGCATCCTAAGGACTGTGTGTAATTTGCAGCGTCTGCATCGTAATCAGCCATGTCTTTTCGCATTATGGCCGCAGTGTATTTGGCGATTTCTAATCCAGTTTTGAAACGGTTTTGAGTTGCCATTCTGGCTGCATTTTCGGGACTGATTGCAGTCCAGCTATTTCCAAATTTTGCTTTTAGATCCTTTATAGTCTCTAAAGCTGAGGCATAGTTACTTTGTGGTAAATTTTTCATAATTTTGAAATGTATTAATGATATAATTAGATTTAATATGAATCCCGTTTAATGTTGCCGCATTAGCGGGATTTTTTGATTTTTTTAATTTGATGCTTCGACAAGCTCAGCATGATCATTCTATTTATAATTGACGATACGCTGAAATGGTTAGGAATTCTTCAAATTCATCTTGCGTTACCAATCGTTTGAATAAGGTTATGGCATCACAAAATTTGGTATCCTTAATTTTAGCTTCGCCAACCTCTCTAATGAGCTTTTCAACTTCATCATCAAAAATTGCATCAAACAACTCTTGGTTGAAAACACGTCCGTCTTCAAGAGATGCTTTGTTCTTTAACCATTGCCAAACCTGAGTTCGTGAGATTTCGGCAGTTGCAGCATCTTCCATAAGATTATATAGTGCAACGGCGCCATAGCCTCTTAACCATGCTTCCATATATAGGATACCAACGTTAATATTCTTTCTAATACCAGCTTCAGTAATAGTGCCTTTTGGTAATTCTACGAGGTCTGCTTCAGTTACATTAACGTCTTCTCGTTTTCTAAATATTTGGTTTGGCGTTGGCATATATTTATCAAATTCAGACATTGCAACCTTAACTAACGCTGGGTGTGCAACCCATGTACCATCATGACCATTTTTAGCTTCGCGTTCTTTATCAACACGAACTTTTTCGAGAGCAACTTCATTAGCCTTTGCATTGTTTTTTATAGGAATTTGCGCAGCCATTCCGCCCATAGCATGAATACCACGCTTATGGCAAACCTGAATGACAAGATTTGAATAAGCCGCCATAAATGGCGTAGTCATTGTAACCTGATCTCTATTAGGAACGATGAATCCCTCGTGGTTTCTGAATTTTTTGATGTATGAAAAGATGTAATCCCAGCGACCACAATTCAATCCTACGATATGGTCTTTCAATTCGTAAATGAATTCATTTAATTGGAAACTTGCTGTTATCGTTTCAATAAGTAAAGTCGCCTTAAACGTACCTTGAGGAACACCAAGATAAGCTTGGGCATATTCAAAAACAGCATTCCACCAGCGCGCTTCTAGATAGTGCTCTAGTTTCGGTAAATAGAAATATGGTGCTGTTCCATTTTCTAGCAAGATTTTTGAGTTATGGAAAACATATAGACCAAAATCAAATAAACTACCAGAAACTTCTTCACCATCGACCAAAACATGTCTCTCATTGAGATGCAGCCCTCTTGGTCTTACTAAAAGAACAGCCGTTTCATCATTTAATTTATAGTGTTTACCTCTAGATTCATCAATTAGCTCGATGGTTTTTTTATTCGCATCTAATAAGTTTTGTTGACCTTCAACAGTATTTGACCAACTTGGTGCGTTACTATCTTCAAAATCAGCCATAAAAGTTTTGGCTCCAGAATTCAAGGCATTAATAACCATTTTACGATCAACAGGACCAGTAATTTCAACACGTCGGTCCATTAAGTCTTCAGGAATCGAATCTACCTTCCACCCACCTTCTCTTACATGTGCCGTCTCTTTTAAGAACTCAGGAAAATTACCTTTATCAAAATGCGCTTGTTGCCCTTTGCGCTTATCTAATAAATCGAGACGTTGCTTATCGAATTTTCTATGAAGCTGTCTAACAAACAACAATGCGTCTTCTGTTAAAATGTTTGGGTAAAATTGGTCAACCTCTCTTGAAAAGGTTAAATGGTCTGGTGTAGCGATTAAAAATTCCATACTATAAATGATTTGATGAGACAATGTTACAACAAGTTTTTGAAAAAAACAAGCGAACGTTCGCTATTTTTATTTTTTCGCTCATAATTGAATATTCGCAAATAATTATATCTTTGTTTATATGGAACAAGATTATATCAAGCTTATTTTTGGACTAAAACTTAAGCAAATCCGCACTGACCGTGGGCTTTCACTATTTGGTCTTTCTAAACTATCTGGACTTTCAAAATCCTATTTGAATGAGATTGAGAAAGGAAAAAAATATCCAAAACCTGATAAAATTGCAGCGCTTTCGGAACATTTAGAGGTTGGTTATGATGATTTAGTGTCCTTGAAATTGGATAAAAATCTTGCGCCAATTGGAGAGATTTTACAATCCAAACTATTAAAGGAAATTCCTTTAGAGCTTTTTGGTATTCAAGAAAGCACGCTTATTGACATCATTTCGAATGCACCAGCAAAAGTCAATGCGTTCATTAGCACCATCATTGAGATCGCACGTAATTATAATTTTAGTCGCGAAAACTTTTTCTTAGCGTCCGTTCGTTCGTTTCAAGAAGCGAATAACAACTATTTCGAAGACCTCGAGCAAGAGGTACTGAAGTTTGCTAAAACCTATCAGGTAGATCTTTCAAAAAAGATAACTTCGAAGGAATTAGAGGATATATTAGTTGAAGAATATGGGTATCATATTAATAATGACGAGCTAGAAGCACATAGCGAACTCGATAATCTCAGATCCATCTATGTACCCAAGACCAAAACACTTTTGATTACCAAAGGTATTGACGATGCCCAGCGATCATTCATCTATGCTAAGGAATTGGCCTATAATTATTTAAAAATTGAAGAGCGACTTTATACCTTTTCATGGATCAAGTTTGATAATTTTGACGAAGTCCTAAATAATTTTTATGCCTCATATTTCGCAGGTGCCTTAATTATCCCTCGGGAAAGTCTTGTCGAAAACCTGAAACAAGTTTTTTCTAAAAAGCGTTTCAATTCTAAAGAATTTTTATCGCTTTTGTCCAACTACAACGCTTCACCTGAAAGTGTATACCAGCGCTTGACAAACATTCTTCCAAAGGATTTCAAACTTAAAAATCTTTTCTTTTTAAGGTTTTCACATAAACAAGATACCGATGATTTTTCACTGAATAAAGAGCTGCATTTAGCTAAACATCAATCACCGCGTGCGAGCGAAACTGATGAGCACTATTGTCGTAGGTGGGTCTCTATTAAGGTATTGAAAGCTATAAGTGAGAATAAATCCGACCATGAATTCGATATTCAAATATCAGATTATGCAACTGAAGAAAAACAATATTTGGTTTTGGCGTCAGCGACCAAAGATCCTTTTAGGGATAACCGATATAGAAGTGTCTCTATTGGTATTGAAATTAATTCACAATTTCAGCGAAGAGCCAATTTCCTTGAGCATAGAGGACTAAAAACGGTTCATGTCGGTGTGACCTGCGAACGTTGCGCCATTGTAAATTGTAATGTTCGAAAAGCGGATCCTGTTTTTCTAGAAAGAAAAAAGAAGGAAACTGATACGGAAAAAGTGGTTAAAGCCATTCAGGAAAAATACAGTCAATAAGAAATCCCAAATTCCAATGCACACAATTTCGGAATTCAGGATTTACATTCTCAATAGTCATATTGATAACATAATCAATGACTACCGATATATTCAGACAGGTTTATAGTACGTTATCCATTATTTCCTGAACTACCTCAGGATTAAGCAATGTACTTGTATCACCCAGATTACTAGTATCTTTTGAAGCGATTTTTCTCAAAATTCGTCTCATAATTTTACCAGATCGTGTTTTAGGTAAACCTGACGTGAATTGGATCTTGTCTAACTTGGCAATCGGACCAATACGATCAGTAATTAATTGATTAATTTCTCGACGTACGTTGTCGTGATCTCTATTTTCACTTGTATCCTTCAGCGTGATATAGCCATACAAAGCATTACCTTTAACATCGTGCGGAAATCCAACAATAGCAGATTCTGCCACGGCATTATGCTCGTTAATAGCATCTTCAATTGGCGCCGTACCGAGATTATGACCAGAAACAATAATTACATCATCTACCCTACCTGTAATTCTGTAATACCCTACTTCGTCGCGCAAAGCACCATCGCCAGTGAAATACATGTTTTCGAATGCTGAAAAATATGTGTCCTTATAGCGCTGATGATTGCCCCAAATGGTTCTAGCCATCGATGGCCATGGGAATTTAATACAGAGCCTTCCATCAACCTGATTGCCTTTAATTTCCTGACCATTTTCGTCCATCAATGCGGGTTGAATTCCAATAAATGGTAAGGTGGCATAAGTTGGTTTTGTAGGTGTTGAAAACGGAATTGGTGTGATCATAATTCCGCCCGTCTCGGTTTGCCACCAAGTATCAACAATCGGACTTTTCTTTTTACCGACATTGTCATTATACCAATGCCATGCTTCTTCATTGATAGGTTCGCCTACGGATCCTAAAACTTTCAAGGAAGAGAGATCATATTTTTCAACAAGCTCGGTTCCGTGTTTGGCTAAGGCTCTAATGGCCGTTGGCGCTGTGTAGAACTGATTGATCTTGTGTTTTTCTACAATATCCCAGAAGCGTCCAAAATCAGGGTAACTCGGAACACCTTCAAACATTACAGTGGTTGCCCCATTACATAAAGGCCCGTAAACAATATAGCTATGGCCGGTAATCCAACCAATATCTGCGGTACACCAATAGATATCTTCTTCACGGTATTGGAATACATTTTTGAATGTATATGCCGTGTATACCATATAACCTGCTGTGGTATGCAACATCCCTTTTGGCATTCCTGTAGACCCTGATGTATATAAAATAAATAAGGGATCTTCAGCATCCATAACTTCAGCAGTATATTCGCGATAGGCCTCGTCTAATAAAGGTTGAAGCCATTCATCACGGCCTTCCTTCATGTTGATATCAGAATTAATTCGCTTTGCGACTAGAACAGTCTCCACACCTGGACAATCCTCTAAGGCTTCGTCAACAATACCTTTAAGATCGATAGTTTTCGCACCGCGAAAAGAACCGTCTGAACAAATAACCATTTTGGCATCACAATCATTAATTCTTGTGGATAGAGCTGTAGCTGAGAATCCGGCAAACACTACAGAGTGAATAGCTCCAATTCGTGCACAAGCTAGTACAGCAATCGCCAATTCTGGAATCATAGGCAGATAAATACAAACGCGATCTCCCTTTTGAATACCTTTATCATGCAGTACATTGGCGAATTTACAGACGCGATCATAAAGCTGCCTGTAAGTAATATGCTCGGCCGGCTCATTTGGATCATTCGGTTCGAATAGTATTGCCGTTTTATCACCGCGAGTATGCAAATGTCTATCAAGGCAATTCTCGGTAATGTTTAATTTAGCACCTTCAAACCATTTGATCTCTGGTTTTGAAAAGTCCCAACTTAAGACATTATTCCACTTTTTACGCCATTCAAAATGTTCTTCAGCAATTTCTTCCCAAAATGATTCAGGGTCTGAGGTTGATTTTCTATAGACCTGAAAGTATTCTTCAAAGTTTTTAATATGATAATTACTCATGGTTGATTAAGTTTTTATGTATTCCTATTTGATTTTTTTTATAAACAGTTTCAATTTCTGAAATTATCGCGACATCGTCAATGGTTGACGGCACATTATATTCTAATTCGTCTGAAATGTTCCTCAACAATTTACGAAGAATTTTTCCAGAACGTGTTTTCGGCAATCGTTTAACAACAAGGACATCTTTAAATGATGCAACTGCACCAATTTCGTGACGAACATCTTGTACGATCTCTTTTGAAATTACCTCCTCATCCTGATTTTCACCAGATTTCAAGACGATTAATCCCAAAGGTTTTTGACCTTTTAAATCGCAATGCACCCCGAATACAGCACACTCAGCAACGGCCTTGTGTGAAGCAACAATTTCCTCCATCTCAGCTGTTGACAATCGATGCCCAGCCACATTGATGATATCATCTACACGACCCGTAATGAACACATAGCCATCTTCATCCTTGTAGCCACCATCACCTGAAAAATAATAGCCTGAAAATTTGCTAAGATATCCAGATTTGAAGCGCTCTGGATTGCCCCAAAGATTTAAAAGCGTACCTGGAGGTAAAGGCAATTTAACAGCAACGTAGCCTTCTACTCCGGCTTCAGTTTCACGACCGCTTTCATTCAGAATTTGAATATCGTAACCACAAACTGGTAAGGAAGCGGATCCGGGTTTTACGTCCATCAATTCAACACCTACCATATTGGCCAGCATCGGCCATCCGCTTTCGGTCTGCCACCAATGGTCAATTACGGGAATATTCAAATGTTGTTCTGTCCAGCGCAGTGTTGCCACATCACAACGTTCACCTGCAAGAAATTGATATTTTAAATGACTCAGATCGAATTTCTTAATAAAATCCCCATTAGGATCCTCCTTTTTAATAGCACGGATAGCAGTTGGCGCTGTAAACATTACCTTAACCTTATGTTCACTGATCACTCTCCAAAAGGTAGAAGCATCGGGTGTTTTAATTGGCTTCCCTTCAAATAAGATGGTAGTATTTCTATTTATTAGTGGTCCATAAACAATATAGCTGTGACCCACAACCCATCCAACGTCGCTTGCTGCCCAGTAAACATCGCCTGGCTCAACACCATAAACATGTTTCATGGAGAATTTTAAAGCCGTGGCATAACCTCCTGAATCTCTTATAATACCTTTAGGTTTTCCTGTGGTTCCTGAAGTATATAAAATATAAAGTGGATGGTTAGATTCAACAGCAACTGGCTCAATAGGCACAGATTTTGAAACTAGTTCATCATAATCAATATCGTAGGATTGATAAGGTATTTCAACCCCTAACTTTCGATCAAAAACAATGACGTGTTCTGGCTTATTCTCTGCCAGTTCTATGGCTTCATCTACAAATGGTTTGTATGGAATTATGCGTTGAATTTCTATTCCATTAGATGCAGTAATAATTGCCTTTGGCTTACAATCGTCTATACGGATAGCGAGTTCGTGTGGGGCAAATCCGCCAAAAACCACGGAGTGAATAACACCTAACCGCGCACAGGCTAACATAGCGTAAAGTGCCTGCGGAATCATTGGCATGTAAATAACACAGGTATCACCTTTTTGTAATCCAAGAGTTTCTAACCCTCCAGCTAATTTGGATACTTCATGATGTAATTGATTAAATGAAATAGCCGTTTTAGTGTCTGTTACAGGTGAATCGTAAATAATGGCATTTTGATCACCATAGCCATCCTCTATGTGCTTATCAATACAGAGGTAGCTGATATTCAATTTCCCGTCTGAAAACCACTGTGGATAGTCGTATTGGTCTGTCCCGAGAATTTCATTAGGCTTTTGATACCAAGCAATTTCTTCTGCCTGAGCCTTCCAGAATTTGGATGGTTGTTTAATACTTCTATCGTAAATATCTTGATAGCTCATGATTTACTTTTTTTAGAATTAAACAATCCAAACCAATTTGGATTCAACACTTTAAGCTTTATCAAAGCCCAAATAATAACTACAAAACAAATACCCATAACAACGGATTCTAATGGTCCAGTTGCGGTTTCACTTTCTAATTTAAAACGGAAAAATAAGGTCACAATAACGTATATACTGATAATAATATCAGACGTTAATGCATTAATTCGAAGTCGTTTCATTTTCTTTTACTTTAATTAAACATGGTTTGTTTGCACACAAAACCAACGTTCATTAAAGTTGAAATTAAGAAGCTATAAGTTCATTAATTTCTGAAACTATTTTTTTTACTGAAAACGGCTTTGTTAAATATTTATCAGCTCCTAGTTTTAAGCCCTTTTCAATATCTGAAGCTTTATTTTTTGCAGTTAAGAACACTACTTTTGTGTCCTTTAACTTATTATTATCCTTAATAGCCTTAAGTGTTTGATAACCATCTACTTTCGGCATCATTATATCTAACATTATAACATCAGGGACCACACGTTCTAAAATCTCCAAGGCCTCACTCCCATCTCTTGCAATATACACTTCAAAATCGTGCTTTTTGAACGTATATTCTAAGGTCATAACTATATTAGGTTCATCGTCAACGATGATAATCTTTTTCATGGCTCTAATTATCCTACAATTTACTTAAAAGGTAGCTTAAAACCAAAGGTTACGCCACTTTTTTGATTATTTTTTGCCCATATTTTCCCATTATGGTTCTCAACGATCTGTTTGCATATGGCCAGCCCTAAACCACTGCCCTCAGGCTTTTGAATATTTTGGTTTTTGGACTGGTAAAACTTATCAAAAATATATGGCATGTCCTGTTTGGGTATACCCTTTCCATTATCACTAATCGTAACCTCTAAAAACCCTTTTCCGTATTTATAATCTACTGCGATCTTTCCCTTGTTGGGTTCGCAAAACTTAATGGCATTAGACATCAAATTAGTCAATACCTGTACAATACGATCTTCGTCATATTGGGCATAAAAATCACTTTTATTAGAATGAATTAATTGAATATTGCGTTTTTCTGCAATTTGATGCAAACTATCAATAGTTTTCTGAATGGTTTCTCGAATGTTCTTTTTCTGAATATTGAGCTGTGTTCTACCTTTCGAAAGCTTTTCAAAATCCAAGATGTTATGTATCAATCGTGAAAGTCGATCACTATCTTGAAGCATATTCTTCAGAAATTGTGCTTTTATTTCTGAGGGCATATCATCTTCATCATCCATCAATAACTCTGTAGTTGCTCTAATTCCTGTAATTGGGGTTTTCAACTCGTGCGCTACGGTATCTAAAAACTCATCTTTTTGCTTATCTTTTTCTAATAGTTCTTCATTAGCCTCTTTTAACTGATTGGTGATTTTTGTTAACTCATCTGACTTCTCACGTAACAACTTATTGCGGGCAATGGTTTCCTTAGATTCTTCAAGAATTTTCAACACTTCAACCAGACTTACTTCATCTTCTTTAACAACACTAGATATCAATATTTTTGCTGATGCACCTCCTATACTACCAGTCAATAATTTTTCAGAAAAATTGATCAATCTCGCATCCGCCATTTGAGTATCTGGCGGTATATTATATTTTCTGAAAAATAGATTCAAAGCACGTTCGGTTCTCGTCTCGCCTAAAAATTTTACCAATACTTTTCTAATTTCAGCTACGTAAGCCTCACCTTTCCAAACTAATGCACTGTCTTGTAAATCCGTAAAGTTTCTGCTGTCAACATACATCTCAGCATAATTACGTTCACGATAATTTCCTTTAGTGATAACTGAAAAGGATACATAGCTAAAGATATTAACCAACATACTCCAAAAGAAGGCGTGGGCAGGTGGACTTAAAAAGTCAATTCCGAATAAGGCATGTGGTTTTAATGCTGCAATATTTCCTGGTCCATTCTGAACCCAATCGTCAGATCCTGTAAGTGCTTGAATGAAAAAAGGCAAAATTAAGGTATAGAATACAACACCTAACCCAGTGATGATACCAATTATAGTAGCTTTAGATGAACCTCTATTCCAAAATAACCCGATAAAGAACGATGGTGCCAATTGCGAAATAATGACAAAGGCCATCAATCCGATAGAATATAAGGATAACTCAAATGAAAAGTTGACATAAAAAGCATAGGCTACGATAATGATAGAAAAAATGGAAATACGCCTAATGTTCTTAATATACTTGGCGTTTCGCTCTGGTCTGTTTTTTACAAAGTATTCGAGAAATCCATAAGGTATCACCAAGTTGTTACTTACCATAGTCGATAAAGCCAGAGTTGCAACCACCACCATAGATATTACTGCAGAAAAACCACCTAAAAATACCAAAACCGACAAAAAGGTATTTCCGTTTTGTAGTGGTAATAATAGTGCGTAGTACTCTGCTTGATCTGGATTTCCGATTGTAAGATTACCCGCCCAAGCGATAAAAATTACGAAGATATTGAAGACTAAAAGGTACAGCGGAAACATCCAGATGGCGCCTTTCAAGTGTTTTTCTCTAACATTTTCTACAACCGAAATCTGAAACTGACGCGGCAGTAAAAATATTGCCATGAAGGATAACATTATTGTGTATAGCCAATTAAATCCATCTTCGAAACCATTGATCGTTATCAATGATTTAAAGTTTTCAGACTGCGACATTCTGTTATAGATATCTTCAGTTCCGTCGAATAAAATGTAGGTTACGTAAATACCAACAAATAAAAAGAAGGTCAGTTTTATTATAGATTCAAAAGCTACCGAGACCACAATACCTTTGTGCTTTTCTGATGCATCGGTAGCCTGAGTACCAAAAAAGGTTGCAAAAACGGCTAGAAGTAATGCAATGTAAAACGTAGAATCGTCATAAACTGAGGTTGACACATAGCTGGTTTTGTCTGATAAAATCTGAAAAGTTTCAGACACCGCTTTAAGCTGAAGCGATATATATGGTACGATAGCCAAAAGGCAAACAATTGTAACTAAAGCACCTAAAAATCTATGATTACCGTAACGTAGCGAAATAAAATCTGCTATAGAGCTGATCTTATGCTGTTTTGAAATTCTAATGATCTTTCTCATTACAACGATCCAAAGTGGAGCAGCTATTACAGGTCCCAAATAGATGGGTAAAAAATTTATCCCTGAATTTGCAGCAATCCCAATACTTCCATAATACGTCCATGCGGTGCAGTATACGGCCAGTGACAAGCTATATACAATAGCATTATTTACCCATTTACTTTTTGAATTCTTCTCAGCAACAAAAGCGATAAAAAATAATGCTGCTAAGTAAATGATGATCACTATGAATAAAACGTAATTACTCATAATAGCGCTTTAGAACAATATAAGACACAACAATTACTACCAACCAAATACTAAAAATTGAAAAGTAAAATGTAGGTATACCGAAAACGTGACCATCATGATTAAAAACCAATAAGAAAGGAATATTCAAAATAATGAACGCCGTAATAGAAAGGATAACTAATTTTTGCTCGTGTCTTTTTTTCAAACGTTGGTTGATTTAGTTTTTGAATTTAATAAAAGATATTTAAATAGATTCCGAATTAATTCTGAATAAACACAAAAAACAGTGTTGCTAATAACAACACTGTTTTTACTAACTAATAAAACTTGTCAACTAGTGACTATGTGCTTCTCCAGCACCAGAGGGGATTCTTATATTCTCAACAATTTCTTGAACGTGTTGTGGTGGAGCCGGTGTTAAACGCGACACAACAACTGAGACAATCACATTCACAAGCATTGCGATAGTTCCGAAACCTTCCGGAGAAGTGCCAAACCACCATTCGCTTGCCGGTCTTGGATCGAAACCTCCGATAAGACCAGTTTTATATCTAATCATGTAGAATAACATTAATGTAATTCCGACGATCATACCTGCAATTGCACCTTGTTTGTTCATGCGCTTATCAAAGATCCCAAGAATTATGGCTGGGAAGAATGATGCGGCTGCGAGTCCAAAGGCCAGTGCCACCACGGCGGCGACAAATCCTGGTGGATTCATACCAAAATAACCCGCTACGATGATCGCTCCAAGTATGGCAATACGCGCTGCCCAAAGCTCACCTTTCTCTGACATGTCTGGTTTGATCTGTTTTTTAATTAAATCGTGTGAAATCGAAGTCGAAATTACGAGCAGTAATCCTGCCGCAGTAGATAATGCTGCTGCTAAACCACCTGCTGCCACTAAAGCAATTACCCAGTTTGGTAATTTCGCAATTTCAGGATTTGCCAATACCATAATATCGCGGTCTACATATAGTTCGTTTGGCGAATCTGTAGCTGCATTAGAAATAGTACGCTCTCCATAAGTTCCTCTAGCTTCATTGAAGATTGGTTTTTTTCCAACGATAGCACCTCCAGCAACATACTGAATTTTACCATCGCCGTTTTTATCTGTCCAAGCAATAAGTCCACTATCCTCCCAATTTTTAAACCAGGCTGGTACTTCTGCGTATTCAGTATCTCTTACGGTCTCGATTAAGTTTGTTCTCGCAAACACAGCAATTGCAGGAGCTGTTGTATAAAGAATAGCAATAAATAATAAAGCTAAACCAGCTGACTTCCTTGCGTCTTTCACTTTTGGTACAGTAAAGAAACGTACAATTACGTGTGGTAATCCTGCTGTACCTACCATTAAGGCTAAAGTAATTGCAAATACATCCCAAGTGGATTTGCTACCGTCTGTATATTCTTTAAATCCGAGTTCTGTATGAAGTCGGTCTAATTTATCAAGCAGCAGTTCACCGCCTTCGACACTACCACCCATACCTAATTGTGGAATGATATTACCTGTCATTTGCATAGAAATGAAAAATGCAGGAACCATAAATGCAAAGATCAATACACAATATTGTGCTACCTGAGTATAGGTGATTCCTTTCATTCCTCCAAGGAAAGCAAATACTAAAACAATGGCCATACCAATGGCAACACCTAAGTTAATATCTACTTCGAGAAATCTAGAAAATACAACACCTACACCACGCATTTGTCCGGCTACATAAGTAAAGGAAACTAATAAAGCACAGATTACGGCGACTGTTCTCGCTGTGTTTGAGTAGTAACGATCACCGATAAAATCGGGTACTGTGAACTTACCAAATTTCCTGAGGTAAGGTGCTAAAAGAAGCGCCAGCAGTACATATCCTCCAGTCCATCCCATAAGATAAACGGAGCCATCGTAACCTGTAAAGGAGATAATACCAGCCATTGAAATAAATGACGCGGCACTCATCCAGTCGGCTGCAGTAGCCATACCATTTGCTAAAGGAGATACACCTCCACCAGCAACATAAAAGTCTTTAGTTGAGCCTGCTCTGGCCCAAATTGCGATTCCGAAATAGAGGGCGAATGTAATCCCAACTAATATCCATGTCCAAGTTTGTACACTCATAATTTTAATTTTTTTGGTTATTAGTTAAGACTATTCGTCGAAACCATATTTTTTATCTAGTTTATTCATAATTCGAACGTAAACGAATATCAAAATGACGAATACGTAGATCGATCCTTGTTGCGCAAACCAGAATCCCAGTTTAAACCCACCAAGTTTAATTTCATTCAAGGCATCTTTAAAAAGAATACCACAGCCATAGGATACAATGAACCATATGACTAAGAGTATGGAAAGGTATTTTACGTTTTCTTTCCAGTATGCTGATGCGTGTTTTTGTTTATCTGACATAATAAGTTGATTTATAAGAATATATGCGTTTGAATGGCAAAGACATTTCTATTTTCTGCTCCCATAGCTCCACTCTTACCAGTTAAAAATTCAGCAGTAATTTTGGCGAAATGACCATTGATGAAATAATTCAAACCAACACCAAATTCGCTACCATTATCAGGAGTAAAATCGAGTGATTGCGTATTGTATTTTACATAAGGCATTAGCTTCGCATTGCGGAATAAAAGTCCGACTTGCCCGTGCAAGATAGAACCCGAAGAAGGCACCAATCCGCCACCTGGAGCACCTGCCGTATCGCCATAATTGTAATTGTAGTAAGCGCCTAATGCACTAATTGCTAATGTATTATTAATTGGTGCATCATAAAAAATATCAAATGCGGCATGAAAAACGTCTTCTCTATTGTTGAGATCATTAACTGCCAAGGCATCTGGGTGGTAATGGAAACCTGCACCGATACTCAGTACTTTCTTTTTCCCTAAGTAAGTTCCAACAAAATAAGGTAACTTATCAGATTCCTTATCAAATAGGTCGTATTTAAAATACCCAGCATAGTTCCATGTCCCGGTACCCGTACTGTTGTCTACCTGAAATGTAGGTTGAGGCCCTAAGGTTCCTATGTTGTTTCTGGCATTGTTCGCAGAAATTCGATATCCGAATTTCCCAAGGGAACCCTTGGCATATATTCCTAAATGACGTGCAAACTGGTCGCTCGTGGTAATATTTGACCAAGGAAATAATCTAGCATCAGAAACTGAAACACCACCTTGACCACCAGGGTTATCTAAGGTCATCATATTCAGTGTACTCTGATTTGTTAGCCTTGATATTCCATTCCAATAATGCAATCCAGATCCGATATGCAATTTACCAGGTTCTACAGCAAATTCAGCCCAAGCATCATGTAAAAACAATAAACTACGTTGATTATTAGACTGTGAATTTGGATTTGCAGTAAGATTTCCAGCACCTAAACTATTAAGTCCAAAATGCGTTAAAATTAAAAATCGTGGTGAAATTTGTGCGTAGGCTAAAACTCTCGACCTTCTGATAGAGAATTTAGGACCTTTTTGTTCTGATCCTCCTTGTAGCCACATTTGGTGCCATAAAATAAATCTGATATACTTACTACCATCTTCATTTAACTTTACTTGCAAAGGCTTATAAGAATGATCCGGTTCAGAATCTTCTTGTTGGCCCCAAGTTGCAATAGGTATCATCACCATTGCAAAAAGAATTAAAAGTGTTTTCTTCATAAATTGTAGTGATTTAGTTAGTTATACATTGGTTTTGTGTGCACCACTAAGCTCAGAAAAACATGTCCTAAAAAAAAAGTTAATATAGTTTTCTGTTAATTAACTATATTTATAACTAACAAAGTGAAGATATTTTTGTTCGAAATGTCTTAAACAAGATATGAATAAAAAGCCTAAAGTTTCCCTTAATCACGGAAACGTTCCCATTTGATAAGCATGAATTTATCACCCAGTTCTGTGACGAGCGTTCCTGCACCTGAAAGATTTTCAGCATTGGAAAAAAATCTTGACAACTCTTCTGCATTTAAGATTTTATAGGTTGGATGGTATTTAGAATTATAAGGTCTTTTAATATTGAATTTCTTTACCCAATTCATCACGCTAACGTGCGAAATTCCCAAGATACGTTCAATTTCTCTGTAAGTTAAGCCTTCAAGATAGAGCTGAAGGGCCTTGTTTACATAGTAATCATCAATCTTTTTACCTAATTTATTGACGGTGAAGTAATAATTACATGCTTTACATTTATAGCGTTGTCTGTTTCCAACGATACCACTTTTCACATAATGATCAGACCCACAATTAGGACAAAGATTTAATTCCATAATTGATATATATTAAATTAGCATAAATATATTAATTTAGCATAATATATACAAATGTTACTTATTTGTTGTAAGCTGACAGTGATCTAGTTAAACAAAAACTACTTTGATTTTTTGTATCTACTGAAATAAGACTTTGATTCAGCAATAACTTTTGGCGCCAGTAAAATTGTAGCGATCATGGTTGGGATAGCCATAAATGCGAATACACCATCTATAAAATTAATCATTGCCTCAAAAGAGGTAGTTGCCGCCAGTATAATACTTATGATATAGAAAAAGTTGTAATAGTGCTTTTTGTCTGCCCCTATTAAATAAGACATGCACTTCTTACCATAATATGCATAGCTGAACATCGATGAAATACTAAAGAAGAAAACGCACACCATCAACAAATACTGACCATAAGGCAATGCATCTTTAAATGCAGATGCTGTAAGACTCACACCATTATCGGAAGTATTTTGCCAAACTCCGGTCACCAAAATCGCCAAAGCTGTTAGCGTACATACAATTAAGGTATCTATAACTGGACCTAGCATGGCTACTAAACCTTCACGAACAGGCTCATCAGTTTTGGCTGCACCATGAGCCATCGGTGCTGTTCCTAATCCTGCTTCATTAGAAAATGCTCCTCGTTTAATTCCATGTAAAATCAATGCCCCTAAAACACCGCCTAAAAACGGCTTATCAGCAGGGAAATAATCTGCTGCAAATGCATCAGTTATAATTAAACCTAAATACTTCGGAACTTCAGTATAATTGATTCCAAGTATAATCAATACCAAAATAAAATATAATACAACCATGGCAGGCACCATTTTAGATGCCCAATTGCTTATTCTTTGAAGTCCACCTAAGATAACGATTGTTGTTACCAATACTAATACAATAGCTATTGTAAGATTTGTACTGAATGTAACTTCAACACCATTAGGAATTAAAATTATATCGTTTATGGCTTGTTTGAGTTGATTAACGTTTACCACAGGTAATGCTCCAAGCATCCCAAAAATGCTAAAAAGTATAGCTAGAAATTTCCATTTTTTTCCGAGACCTTCCCGAATGAAATACATCGGCCCACCTTGCAACTCTCCATTGCTATCCTTACCTCTATATAAAATGGCTAAAGTAGATGTAAAATACTTTGTACTCATACCAACAATAGCACTTATCCACATCCAAAACATGGCGCCCGGACCACCAACAGATATGGCTAGAGCAACTCCAGCAATATTCCCCATTCCTATTGTGGAAGACAGTGCCGTACTAAGCGCTTTAAAATGGGAGATCTGACCGGGATCGTTAGGATCATCGTATTTTCCTCTCAATACGCTTATGGCATGACCTAAGTGTCTAAATGGTAAAAATTGTGAACGAATTAGCAGGTATAATCCACCTCCAATGAGTAGAATAAGTAGTGGTAAACCCCAAGCTAATGATGAAAAACGTTCGAGTAAATAGTTTAAGTTCTCCATGAGCCATAAAGGTAGCAAACCATTAAAATAAACCCAGTAAGATTGAAAGAAAAATTAGTGGACGTACTGCTTAGCGCTTTTTGCCTGAATGAGAGCGTTAGTCAACGCTAGATATTGTTGGTCTATATCATCGTTTTTATACGTGAATTGTTTCTTGTTATTGGCACGCTTCCAGCTATCTTCTGGAGATGCCTGCTCATCGATGAGATCTTCTATTATTGGTAAACTACTTTTAATATCTTTTAATCGTATGTACGTAATATTTTTGAGTAAGCTTGTTTTCTCCGTAAAATCGAAATAAAAATCAATTAGTTTATTAATAATTTCTTGATTTTGATCCGTTTCGGCTCCTAATTCAAACTCGCGCAGATTAACTCCAACTTTATCTTTCCAAAAATACTCATGAGGAATATCAAAATAAAATTTTAACATCGACGGTTTATTCCAATAGTTGATTACTGAAGTAATCCAAGATGAAGGTGATCTTAAAATGCAAACATAATCCAAGTTTTTAGCAGTTTTGTGCTGTGCTAATTCTTCAACATAAGCACTCCAAGATCCCGAACATTCGAGCTTAAGATTTAAATAATTTAGGCGTTTAACGAAGTATTTGTCAAAATCCTTATCAAGATATTTATAAGAAGCAAAGTGTATGGGCTCATGACGAGAAACTTCAGTGTTAAAGCTGCTCGACAGAAATGTTGTTCCTGTCTTGTAAGGAGAAATACAGTAAACTGTCCTCTGTTTAATTAAATCTGGACTTTGTTTATCCATTTTGGCCAATAGTAGGCGCCCCTCAAATTCCCTAATTTGCTTTGCAAAAGGAGTTTTAAGAAGGAAGAATTTCAATTTATCTGAAGTAATCATTACTATAAAAATTAAAAGTTCTTGCTTATTTTTATAAAAATGAGGGAACTAGAACGACGAAACCGCCTCTTAGAAATCGAATATCTAAGCTAATTTTTGGAATAAGCTATTAATTTTAGGTTCGGTGCTATATAACAACTAAAAATGTTTTTTTAAAAAAATAATAGAGGAATGGTAGAAAAATCAAGATAATAATGCATATTTCGTAAATAATAACCAATTTTTTAACAATATGAGCGACACCAGTCATCACGATGAACGTATAGCAAAAATGAGTTTTGCATCTGTATATCCGCATTACGTCACGAAGGTCGAAAAGAAAAATAGAACCAAAGAAGAATTACATGAGGTCATTGAATGGTTAACTGGCTATGATGAAAATCGACTAAACGAAATTATTGAAGCAAAGACTAATTTTGAGACCTTCTTTAAAGAAGCCAATATGAATCCAAATGCCCATCTTATAAAAGGTGTAATATGTGGTTATCGTGTTGAAGATATAACTAACCCAACAACACAAAAAACGAGGTACCTTGACAAGTTAGTTGATGAATTGGCAAAAGGTAGAAAAATGGAGAAAATATTACGATCCTAGTTCAATTACCAGCCGAATTATACTATGCCAAAAACTCTTTATCGCATCTATGTTGTTGAATTATCTAAACGTGTTTATACGAAAAATGCAAAATTCAGGGCGGCCAATCCTCAATTCAATGGTGTATTAGAATGTCTTTATGTAGGTATGACGAGCAAGACGCCTAATGAACGCTTTGAACAACATAAAACAGGACATAGAAACAAAAAGGGTTACAAGATATCTTCGAGTATTGTAGAAAAATATGGCTTATATCTACGGCCTAGTTTATATATGCATATTGATCCCTTCTTAACCCGCGAAGAGGCCCTAATTGCTGAAAAAGAAATTGCTCTTGAATTAAGACGTGAAGGGTATGCTGTTTGGTTTAATTAGTCACTAAAAACTTATTCAAAGTTTCTTCATAGATAGCTTCGTACTGCGGAACGATATTATGAATATCGAAGTTTCTAGATTGCGCCTTCGCATTGGCTTTAAACGTATTCAATGTATCTAAATCCTTAAGAATTTTTATGGCATTTGCAGACATATCTCGTACGGCATTAACATCACTTAAATACCCTGAAAAACCGTCAACATTCACTTCAGGTAATCCACCAGTATTTGTGGAGATCACGGGTACTCCACTAGCCATAGCTTCTAATGCAGCTAAACCAAAGCTTTCTGTACGAGAAGGCAATAAGAAGAGGTCACTAAAGCAAAGGATTCGGTCTATTTCAAAACTATTTCCGAAGAAGATAACCTTATCACTAATACCGAGTTCTTCAACCAATAATTCTGCGCCTTCCTTTTCTGGACCTTCACCTACTAACATGAGCTTTGCTGGAATTTCCTTCTGAATATTATAAAAGATCTTAATAACATCTGGAATTTGTTTTACCTCTCGCATATTACTGATATGAGTGACAATACGCTCGTGATCCTCGGCCATCATACCACGTTGGCAATCGGTAAAATTATTTTCATGCTTATCGAGATCAATGAAATTTGGCACTACATGAATATCTTTCTTTATGTCAAACAAGCGTAGTGTATCGTTTTTCAAACTTTGAGATACCGAAGTAACAGCATCAGATTTATTAATACTGAAAGTCACTGCTGGTTTGTAGAATGGATGACTACCAACTAAGGTAATATCAGTTCCATGTAATGTTGTAACAATAGGAACCAAAATTCCTTCATCTAAAAGCATTTGCTGGGCCATATAAGCTGCATACGCATGTGGAATTGCATAATGTACATGCAAAAGTTGAATGCCATACAACTTTACCATATCTACCAATTTACTAGAAAGTGCTAACTCATAAGGTTGATAATGAAATAATGGATATTCAGGGACATGCACCTCATGAAAATGAACATTATTACTCAACAGCTCTAGCCTAACAGGTTGGCTGTAGGTAATAAAATGAATTTCATGACCACGTTTAGACAGTTCTAGCCCTAATTCTGTGGCCACTACTCCACTACCACCAAAAGTTGGATAGCAAACAATTCCTATTTTCATTTATGTATGGTTGTAACTGGTTTGAGAGGCTAAAGTTAGAAGAATTAAGTCTTCAATAGTCAACTTTAAGATTTTTTAACTCGAAAATAAACGTATTCGTTTTCCAATTTGAACCTAATCTATTCAATAATAGCTTCATATATAAGCCGTTGTATTTCAGTACGGATATTTTCTCTTAGTAAAAGATTTTTACCGGCTTCCGGATAAGTTCTATTCGCTAAAAACACATAAACAATTTCTTCTTCCGGATCTGCCCATGCATAAGTCCCCGTAAATCCAGAATGACCAAAACTTGTCATAGAGATACAACCGCAGGTTGGACCTTCTTCTCCTAATTGAGGTTTGTCGAAACCAACGCCTCTTCGATTATCGTTCTCACAGTAATAGCAGGTATTAAACTTATCTAAAGTCTCCGCTTTTAGATAACGTTTACCGCCGTAAAATCCTTTTTGTAAATACATCTGCATAATTTTGGCAACGTCATTGGCGTTACTGAAAATCCCCGCATGACCGCCTATTCCACCTTGCATAGCGGCTCCCATATCGTGCACATAACCATGCACTTTTTTATAACGATAATACTTATCGACCTCAGTTGGTACAATATCTTTTAGACTGAATACTTTTCTAGGATTATAAGTGGTGTAATTAGCACCTAATGATCTGTAGTAACGATCTTGAGTGATCTCATGCAAAGACTTGTCATAAAAACCTTCAAGGTACTCTTTCAATATATAATATGGAAGATCGCTGTAGCGATAACGCAGTCGAGACAATAATTCACTTTCCTTTATTATTTCTTGAATAGAATCCTTGTAATCGCTGCGCATAAATAAACTGTTGGTCACTTCAACATTAAATTCCTTCGAACGCTTCGATCTGTAATATTTTGAATCTGGTTTCTTGGTAATCGTATCTAAAGTTGAATAATAAAACGGAATCCAAGGTTTTAATCTCGCATAGTGCGAAAGCATTTTTCTTATCGTTATATTCTTTTTATTAGAATCCTTGTAGTATGCCATAAGGTCGCCTAATTTTGCGTCTAACGATACCGATCCTCTTCCTTCTAATTCCATTAATATCGGAAGGGTTGCCAATATTTTGGTCAATGAGGCCACATCGTAAACGTCATCAAAATCAACTTTGTTTTTCTTCGCATACGTATGATATCCAAAGTTTTTATTATAGATAACCTTTCCTTTTCGAGCGACAATAAGTTGAATTCCAGGCGTCATTTTTTGGTCTACCGCATGATTGGCTACTGAATCAATTCGACTTAGCAGTTTAGAATCCATTCCGACGCGTTCTGGCAATCCATAACTCAAACTAGAAATAGCATTATAAGTTTCGCCAGAACCTACTGGGAAAAAAGCACCTGCACTCACGGGTAAATTCCCCAAAGCACTTATGGCCCCAAAAATGAGTTGTGCAGACTTTTCCTGAGCTATTTTACTGTTCTGGTAGCTCATTACAATCCCTTCAATATTTTCTATAGATCGTAGATCGTTCAAGGCGTATGGTCTTGCAAAAAGATCCAAAACAACGGTATTTGTTCTTGCAATTTCATATAACCATGCTAGTTCCTTCTGTGAAAATTTGAATCCTTTCCAAGGATTCGCATTAGATTTATGAAACCCAACAATCACCGTATTATAATTCTGTAGTTTTGAAACGAGTTCATCAAGCTTATCAGCTTTTATATGATGAACTTTGGTGTATTTTTTTAATTCGTCATAAAAGACCGAACCTGATGCATCACCGAGTTCAACATAAGCAATACTTTTAGTAGCCAAATCTCTAAATGGCAAAAGCGAGTTCTTATTTTTCAGCACGGTTATAGCGTTCTCCATCAATTCTTCGTAGAGCGCATCATCCTTAATTCGATTAAGATCTTCTCCTAGGTTATAAAGACCAACTGGCTTGTAATCGTGTAAACCGACCTTATATTTTGCCATCAGTATTTTCTTTACTGAATGCGCCAATCGCTCATCTGTGATTATTCCTTTATCGTAAGCTTCAACAAATTTTGCAATACCGAGCTTTGGGTCTTCAGACATAAGCATTACGTCGTTACCTGCAAGAAAGGCCATAAGATCAATTTCTCCGCCTTCAGACAAAGATTTTGCTGTAAGACCATCAACGCCTTTTGCAACATAATCTGCCGCACCTTTCATGGTAAGCGCGTCAGTAAAGATCAAACCTTTAAATCCTAAAGAGTCTTTCAAAATATCAGTTACAATATGCTTCGATAAGGATGATGGAAAGCCGCGTCGTTTTTCTAAACTTGGGACATTGAGATGCGCCACCATAACACTCGATAACCCTTCTTTAATCAATGTTTTGTAAGGATACATTTCAACAGAATCAATGCGTTCTTCTGAAAATGACACCGTTGGAAGGGTTAAATGCGAGTCGTCCTCAGTATCACCGTGACCTGGAAAATGTTTTGCATTGGCCAATACACCTGCGCTTTGCATGCCCTTCATAAAGGCTGAGCCTTTAGCAGTAACATTGTCACGGTCTTCACCAAAGGATCTGTTACCAATAATTGGATTATTTGGATTGGTATTTATATCGACCACTGGTGCAAAATTAAAATGAACACCTAATCGTTTACAGTGTTCCCCAATTTGGCGACCCGTTTGTTCAATAAGTTTATTGTCTGAAATAGCGCCAAGCGTCATATTCCACGGAAATGCATAGGTAGAATCTAGTCGCATGCTCAATCCCCATTCTGCGTCCATTCCAATAAGCATTGGTACTTTTGAAGCTGCTTGTAGCTTATTATTCAGCCTAGCTTGACGATAAGGTCCACCTTTAGAATAAATAATGCCTCCTATGCCTTCATTCTTAATAAGATCTACAACCTTGCTATTCTCTTTATCACTTTTTTCAGACATAACTTGTACCATAAATAACTGCCCAATTCGTTCCTTTACAGACATCGAGTTGTAAATACTGTCAACCCATCTATTCTGTGCAGTTGAATCTTTAGTTATTAATGGATTTGTTGTTGCTGTTTGAGCAAAACTTAAATGAATAAAAAAGTATAATAGAATAAGGGACCAATAACGCATGAAATTCTTTTTTCGTTTAATTGATTAACTAACGAATACTATGCCAAAATAGCATAATTAATAAGAAGTAAAAAGACTTTAGGATAGTTTTATAAACCGTGTAATTAACAGTTTTATGTCTATTTCATTAAATCGATATGACGATCGTGATAACCGAGTAAATATAATACACCGTCTAAACCAATACTCGAAATAGAATTCTGAGCATTATCTTTCACTTTTGGCTTGGCATGAAATGCGATACCTAAACCTGCAAGATTAAGCATTTGAAGGTCATTTGCTCCATCACCAACGGCTATAGTTTGACCAATATCAATCCCCATATTATTGGCTAAAAGTTTCAGGTATTCGGCCTTTTTGTTACCATCTACGATATCCCCGATATAACCACCAGTAAGTCTTCCGTCGATAATCTCTAGCTGATTAGCATAAACGAAATCAATATCGAGTTTCTCTTGCAAATAATGACCGAAATAAGTGAATCCACCAGATAAAATAGCCGTTTTATAGCCATAATAATGCAGTGTATCTATGAGACGCCTTGCTCCTTTGGTAATAGGTAAATTTTCTGCTACTTCCTGCAGAACACTTTCGCTCAAGCCTTTGAGCAATTTCATGCGTTTTCTAAAACTCTCATTAAAGTCGATCTCGCCCTGCATGGCCGACTCTGTGATCGCCTTAACCTCATTACCAACATCAGCACGTTCTGCAAGCTCGTCTATCACTTCAGTTTGAATAAGAGTCGAATCCATATCGAAACAAACCAATCTACGGTTTCTTCTGAACATGGTATCTTCTTGAAAGGCAATATCTACATCGAGCTCTTTTGAAATATCCATAAATCTTGTAGTGAACTCAGATTTATCGTTCAATTTACCTCTAATAGACAGTTGAATTGAGGCTCTTGGGTATTCTTGTTCTCTAACTAAAGAGGTTCGCCCCGTCAATCGTTTTATAGAATCTATGTTCAGTCCTTTGTCTGAAATGATCTTTGTGACTTCTGAAATTTGTTGAGCAGCTAACTTTTCCCCTAAAATGGTGATGATATAGCGATCTTTACCTTGTAAACTTACCCAGTGTTCATAATCCTCTAAAGATATAGGCGTGAATTTCGCAGTAATACCGAGCTCATAAGCCTTGAATAACAAGTCTTTTAAAACAGCTGCAGATTTCTTACCAGATTTGATTTCGAACATCATTCCAAGGGAAAGCGTATCGTGAATATTAGCCTGACCAATATCTAGGATTTTAGCATCGTATTCGGCCAGAACACTTGTAAGTCCAGAAGTTAAGCCAGGTTTATCCTGACCAGAAATGTTCAATAAAAATATATCTGTAGCCATCTTAAATGAAGAAGTACTTATTAAATCTTGATATTCAGGTGGTAAAAATGATTATTCTATCTGAGAAATAAAAATTATTCAGCATGCGAATACTGTAATAATTTGCGCGTATTCATGCAAATTCTTCAAAATTGAAAATTATTTGATAAACCTACTATGCCAGCTTTCAGATGCAGGTACCTCCCAATTCTCTTTAAACTCCGCAATGTTACTTACTAAATTATTAAAGACAATTGTGTTTTTTGAAACCGATCTATTTTTTGCCATCGTTTTAAAATCGACCAATGGTTTATATGCAATAAAATCGCCCTGTTTGAATGATACATTCATTTTATCCATAAGGTCAACATTGTAAGCCTTTTCTAAATCTTGAATAAAATGAACTGAGGCATCAATGGAGCAACCAGTGGCTAAATTCAGATTTTGGTTGAGCGCAATAACTATAAAACGCTTGTAAACAATCTTGTAACCGGCTTGTAAATCTTTACCGTGGGCAGTCCAGGCTTCTATAAATGTTTCAATCTTTGAATTCAATTCATCAATCTCTTCATCTGTAAACGAACGATTTGCCTGATATATCCAAACTCTTGATTCTTCGGGTAAGGTTTCAAAATCTACTAGCATAAGTTTATTTTTTCACTTTTTTAGGTCGAATAATTATACCCATTACCGTACCGAAAATAATAAAACGAATTATAAATTTTATTATAGAAAAATCTTTGTCGTCAACATATTCAAATCCAGCAGTTAATAAGGCAAAAATAAGTCCACCGATGAGACCTGCTTTAATTCTTACTTGTAGTGGTAATTTAGAATTTGCCATTTTTAGGAGTCAGCAATAAGTTCAGCTATATCTAGTACCTTAATGCTATCTTCTTTTTCATTGAATTTAACACCATCACTCATCATGGTGTTGCAATATGGACAGCCAGTCGCAATAATATCTGGCTTGGTTTCCAGAGCATCCTTAGTTCTTAGAATATTAACGTCCATATCACCTTTCTCAGGTTCTTTGAACATTTGAGCGCCACCAGCGCCACAACATAATGCGGTTCGCTTGTGACGTTTCATTTCAACAAGGTTAGCATTGGTATGTTTTAATACGTCTCTTGGTGCATCATACTCACTATTTGCTCTTCCTAAATAGCATGGATCGTGAAATGTAATACGTTTACCCTTATAGGTTTCGCCTTCTAGGCTTAGTCTTCCAGAGCTGATCAATTCCTTAATAAATTGAGTATGATGAACAACATCATAGTTTCCACCTAAACTCGGATACTCATTTTTGATACAATTGAAAGAATGTGGATCGCAGGTTACAATACGCTTAATCTCATAAGCGTTTAACACTTCAATATTCATCATAGCTTGCATCTGGAATAAAAACTCATTCCCTGCACGCTTAGCGACATCACCAGTGTTACTTTCCTCAGCTCCTAACACCGCAAAATCTACATTTGCTTTGTTTAGAATTTTTACGAATGCTTTGGTAATCTTTTTAGCTCTGTCATCGTAACTACCAGCAGATCCTACCCAGAATAAAATCTCTGGTTGTTTTCCTTCTGCCATATATTCTGCCATGGTTGGCACTTTCAACTGCTCACTCATATTATTCCTTTTTCTTTTTCTCAATCATTAGATCCTCATGATAGGATTTAGCCTTTTCTAAAACTTGTGCTGACAACAACTTAAAAAATATTGGCGAATCGGGATCATAGTTGATCATCGCCCATTTATCATCTGTAGTGGCGTCATTCACGAGGATTGTAATTCGATTAGGCATAACAACACTTATGGTATTATCTGAAACAAACGTTGCCTCCATGCCTTGTAATACCATCATTTTAATGATTTCATCCTTCATGGTATCATCAAAAGATTCATTTTTAAAGGTCATAGACATTTTCATATCATAGTCCACAAAGGCGAAATCTGTATCATTTTCTTCGTCCCTGAACTTTTCAGAAATATTATAGTCTGGTATTTCATCTGATAAAGCAATTGAAAATTCGTCGTTGCCTTCTAGCATTGACTTAAATGCATTTATCATCATGTCCTTCGAAACAAAATCAAAAACCTTTGGATGTGTCATATCCATAATGCCTTCATAATTTCTTTCGCTTACATCTTTGAACATTTTCAGGGCCAAACTATCGAGCTCAGACTCCACAACCTCTGTTTCCTGTGTATAAACTGAGGTCATCAGGCTCAAAAATAGCAAGGTGGTAATTACATATTTAATTCTGTATAATCTCATAAATCTGTCTTGCACTTTATTCATCTTTCCAATTAAGACGGTCCATTTGGTTATACGGCCAAGGAGCTCCATTATTTTCAATATTAGTCATCATATTGTTGAGTTCCATTGGCGCAGCACTTTGCTCCATCACTAAGTAACGACGCATATCTAAAATAATGGACAGTGGATTAATACTCACCGGACACTCTTCAACACAAGCATTGCACGTGGTACAAGCCCAAAGTTCTTCGTTGGTAATGTAATCGCCAAGTAATTGCTTTCCATCATCCTTAAATTCTCCATTATTAGCATCTATGTTTTTACCAACTTCTTCAAGTCTATCACGAGTATCCATCATAATTTTACGAGGAGACAACTTTTTACCTGTAAGGTTGGCCGGACAAGCGGAGGTGCAACGTCCGCATTCCGTACATGTATATGCATTAAGAAGTTGAATCTGATTTAAATCCATCACATCACTAGCACCAAACTTTTCAGGAACCTCATCCTCTGCTCCTTCAGGTGCCGCAGCAAAAGGATCTGCATTTGGATCCATCATTAGCTTTACTTCATTAGTAACAGCCTCAAGATTATTGAATTTTCCTTTTGGTTCTACACTGCCATAATAGGTGTTCGGGAATGCGAGAATGATATGAAGGTGCTTTGAAAAATAGAGATAATTCAAAAAGACTAATATACCTACAATATGCAACCACCAGGCTGAGCGCTCAATCGTATGAAGAGTTGTTTCACTCATACCTTCAAACCATGGTGCTATAAACTGTGAAATGATATTACCATGACCCATTTCCTGGAAGGGTGTGTCCGTTGCATTCATTACCAGAAATAAACACATTAGAACGACTTCAAAATAAAGAATGATGTTACCGTCATTCTTTGGCCAGCCTTTCATTTCAGCACTTAGAAAGCGCTTTAACTTAATCACATTTCTCCTTAACCAAAAGGCTACTACGGCAACTAACACTAACACTGCTAGAATTTCAAAAGAACCAATTAAAAAGCCATAAATAGACTCTGGAAGCACCTTTAAACCTATTCGGTGAGTGCCAGCAAGTCCATCTATAATTATTTCTAAAACTTCAATATTGATGATAATAAAACCGACATAAACCACAATGTGAAGAAATCCAGCAATTGGTCTCGTTACCATTTTACTTTGGCCGAGAGCGATACGCGCCATATTTTTCCAGCGCTCCTTTTTATTGTCGCTAGCATCTACTTCTTTTCCAAGTTTTATGTTTCTTATAAGCTTTCGAACGTTTCTTGTGAAATAACCTATTCCTAAAACTAGGACAATGGCAAAAAGTATATTTGGTATGTAATCCATAAAAAATTAATTCTTCTGGTCTTCGGTTGGTGGTGTATACGGGATTTCTTTTTTAGATAAAATTCGTCTGTAACGCGCAGGATGTAGTTTGATATCTAATAACAACAATTCCATTTCTTTGGATGCTGCTTCAAGATTATTGTAAAGCTTGTCGTCATTAAGCAACTTACCAATGGTGCCATCTTCACTTTTAACTTGAGCTAACAGTTCATTGATTGAAGACAATGATTCATCGAATTTCGTAATGGTTTTTGCGAGTTCAATATCCTTCAAATCATCTGATAATTTCGAAAGATTTTCGCTCGTAACATCAAAGTTGTTTAATATCGATGCAATTTTATTATCGTTCTCCTTTAAAACATCCTGAACAGAATACGATAGTATTTTAAATGATTTCAATGTAGCGTTTAGTTCTGCAATAGTGCTCTTAATGCCTTCTTCAGATTCATCAACGACTAATTTGTTGAGATTGGTCATAAGGGTATCTGCGGAACGGATGGTGCTATCGAGGTCAGAACTTAAGCCTGAAAAATTACTTTTCAATGAGGTTATTAGTCCGGGCTTTACTTCGGAAGCAATAAAGTCGCCAGGTTGAGCAAATTCATTGTCATTTTTATTGATAATGGCCAAAGCATTACCGCCCATTATTCCTGTTTCATAAAGGCGAATAGTGCTGTTTTTTGAAAACTTCAATTTCGGATTTACAGAAAAGGATACTCTGGTTTTACCGGTTTCAAAATCATACCGAATATCTTCAACTTTACCGACTTTATTTCCCTTTACTGTCACCGACGATGATGTGCTTAATGCGTTGTAATCAAATTCGGTGTAATACGTGTTGGTATCTGTAAATAGATCCTCACCTTTTAAATAAGAATACAAGTAAATAAAAAGGGCAATACCAGATAAGACTAATAGTGCAGTTTTAACTTCTCTTGAGATTTTCAATGGGCTTAGGTTTGATTAAAAACAAAATTAGGAATAAATATATTAATAATGTTTCTAATTAGTGGTAGTTTTCAGCGCTTCGGAAAGTTCAATTTGCTTTCCATCTTTATAAGCTACCACGAAGCTTGAAGGATAACCTTTAGATTTAGCTTCCTCTTGCAGTTGCATTGCTTTGTTATAGTCTGAAGTGTTACCATAGTAGTATTTAAAGAGCTGCCCTACTTTTTCTTTGCTTAATTCTGAAAGACCATTGAAATTATAAGATTTAGTTGCCAGGTCTCTCGAGCTTGCTGCAATCTGAACTTTGAAGGTGATGTCGTCATAAACTTTTGAAATTTCTTCAACTGGCTCCTCAGTGTTATCTTCATCTGAAACAATAATGCTGCTTCCTACATTCTGATCGATCTCCTTTTTATAGGAAATAATGGCATCCATAAGCGCATTGGCCATTTTTACTTGTCCGGCTCTCGAATTTAAAAATGCGCCCTCTTTCTTATTGCTAATAAACCCTAGTTCAACCAAGACGCTTGGCATGTACGTGTTTCTAATCACCAAGAGGCTGTGTTGTTTTAGGCCACGACTTTTACGCTTAGCTTTATTAACGAAGTTATTTTCGATTTTGCTAGCGAGGTCTACGCTTTGCTCAACATAAACTTCTTGTTCTATAGTAAGCGCAATTTCAGACTCTGGAGAACTTGGATCAAAACCGGCGTAGTTTTCTTCGTAGTTATCCTCCAAGAAAATCACTTCGTTTTCGCGCTTGGCAAATTCGAAATTTCTTCCGGCATTGTTTTCGCCTAAAACCCAAGTCTCTGTCCCATAAGGTTTTGAATTTGCAACCGAATTACAATGTATGGAAATGAATAAATCCGCATCAGCCTTATTGGCGATATCAGCACGTTTCCAAAGTTCGATGAATTTATCTGTTTTTCTTGTGTAGATAACTTTAATATCATCTACATCTTTCATTAGCTTACCTAACTCTATAACTACATCTAAGGCGATTTCTTTTTCTTTATAACCATTGCTTATAGCTCCTGGATCTCTTCCGCCATGACCAGCGTCTAGTACTACAATAAATTTATCCTCTTGAGCATGTAATGTAGAAAGACATGTTAAAGAAGTGATAAATGTAAGAACAATGGATACTATAATATATTTGCGCTTCGTTTGCATATTTAATCTAACGGTTAATGAACTCATATTATTACTCGTCATTGCTAGTGATACGGTATTTTTTAACTTTAGAACATTAATGTGATAATCACAAAAAAAATACTGTACTTTTGGCGTTTCAAAAACCGAGCCATACTTTTACAAAAATACATTTAAAAGGATTGCGTACAAATAGCCTACACATACTTTTTGTCTTGAGTTTTACAGTGTTTATTAACACTTTAAGCTTCGCACAGGAATTACCAAAAAACAATCCTAATATTCCTCCAGCTCAGAAGACAGATACCCTAGTTGTAGCAAGAGATTCCTTAAATATTGTTGTTGATTCGTTATTGAATAAACCCGTAAACACAAAGCCTATTGATTCTACTCAACAAGATTCAGTAAAACAAGAAGGCTTTTTAAAGGATATCGTAACCTATACAGCTAAAGACTATGTTGCGATAAACCAAAAGAAGCAGCAGATCAAACTATTTAACGAAGCTGAAGTACTTTATGAGGATATGGAGATCACTGCAGGAGTCATTGTTATCGATTACAGCAAAAATCTAGTTTATGCCGGCCGTTTAAAAGATTCAACAGGATACTCTCAGAAGCCCGTATTTAAACAAGGGGCTAATGTTATTGAACCCGATTCCATTATTTTCAACACCGATTCGCGTAAGGCACTTATCTTTAATTCAGTGACTGAACAAAGTGGCGGTACGGTTTTAGCAGAACGCACAAAGCGCGAAAATGATTCGGTTTATTTTATTTCGAAAGGAAAGTTTACAACTTCAGAAAATCTGGATGATCCGGAGTATTATATTTTAATGAACCGGGCCAAGATCGTACCGAACAAGAAAATTGTTACAGGTATGAGTCAGATGTACATATACGATGTCCCTACTCCTATTGCCATTCCATTTGCTTATTTCCCTATGAGCAGAAAGCAAACTTCAGGAATTATTTTTCCGTCGTTTGGTGAAGACACAGGAAACGACAGAGGCTATTTTTTACAAAATGGAGGTTACTATTTTGCCATTAGCGATCATGTAGATCTCGCGGTTTTAGGAGATTATTATACCAATGGAAGTTATGGATTGCGATTAGAAAGTAGCTACGCCACGCGTTATAAATATCGCGGGAACGTGAGTTTTAGATATGAAAACCTACTTAATAGCGAACGTGGTTTCCCTGATTTTAGGCAGAGTACTATTTATAATATTCGATGGTCTCATACGCAAGACGCCAAAGCCAATCCGAATTCAAGATTTTCGGCATCGGTGAATTTAGGTAGTAGTCAGTATTTCCAGCAATCGATTAATCAGGTGAATCAGGCCAATACACTAACCAACACGCTAGCTTCATCAGTATCATGGTCTAAAACATTTCAAGGTGAACCACAGGTTAATTTGAACGTTACAGCCAGTCATACGCAAAACACAAATACCGAATCCATCAATTTAACCCTTCCAACGGTTCAGGCTTCAATGACAAGGGTGTTCCCTTTCGCGCCTAAATCTGGCGTAAAAAAAGGAGCAATTCAAAATATAAACTTTCAGGTAAATACCAGAGGAGAATATCGTATCAATACAACGGATTCCTTATTTGGTAAAAGCGAAATGTTTGACGATGCCTTAGCAGGAATGCGACATTCCATACCGCTAACAACAAACTTCAAGATCTTCAATCATTTCAGTGTAAGTACAAATGCAAATTTTGAAGAAACCTGGACATTAAAAACCATTCGGAGAGACGACATCTTCCAAGGTGAGAGCTCGGTAACAAGAGATGTCAATGGATTTGATCGTTTCCTTACGTACAATTTTGGAGCGAGTATAGGTACGACGATCTATGGGATGTACGACTTTCAGAAGGAAGGTAAAAATCCGAAAATTCAGGCCATACGGCATGTGATGCGGCCAACGTTGAGTTATTCGGTCACACCTGCTTTCGATCAATACTATGAGACTTATGATGTAATTGATGCCGATGGTACAACAGTAGATCAGGTTGAATATACCCGATTTGAAAATTCCCTGTTTGGTCGTCCTGGAAATCGCTATTCGAGCAATGTTGGTTTAGCCATTGGTAACAATTTTGAAGCTAAAGTACGTTCTAAAGATTCCACTGAAACTGAACCAAAGAAGATCTTTTTGCTCAATAACCTCAACTTGGCAACCTCCTATGATCTGGCAGCAGATTCATTGAATTGGAGCCCATTGAGAGTAACTGGTAATACTCAAATTTTGAATAAAAAGATGAGTATTAACTTCGGAATGACTTTGAATCCTTATGCACTAGACAGTAATAACAACATTATAAACACCTTTAATATCAATAATGGCGGAAGTCTTTTCAGGCTTACCTCCGCCAATTTGAATATTAGCTACACACTAAATAACAACAGTTTTTCTGGCAAAGATGACGAAGAAAAACCTGATGAGGATGCCGAACGGCGCGCTGCCACAGCAAATGCCCGAACGGATGATTTATTTGGTGTATCACAAGATTTTGCAGATCAGCGATTGACCGATAGAGACCGTGAGAAAAAAGAGGAAGACAATAATGAATACTATAATTATAAGATTCCTTGGAACCTCCGATTGGCATACGCTGCGAATTACACTAACACTAGGCGCGAAAATAGGATAAGTTCAAACTCATTGATGTTTTCAGGAGATGTGGAACTTTCTCCGAGATGGTCGGTTGGGGTTTCTTCAGGATATGATTTTCTGAACCAGGGGTTCACCTTTACGCAGTTACGTTTTGAACGCGACCTCCTCAGTTGGCGAATGAATTTCACATGGATTCCTTTTGGAAATCAGCAGAGTTGGAATTTCTTCATCGGAATTAAATCGAACCTACTTAAAGATCTTAAATACGATCAACGTCGTCAACCAGATCGTAATTTAGGTAACTAGACCGTTTACCGTCAGTTTGAGTGAAATTTAATAGAATTTTGTATTGAGAACGAATTACGAGTTTAGATCTTTAGACTGTTAGATTATTAGATCTTTAGATCATTTGCCGTCAGTTCGAGTGAAATTCTGAATGAATTTTGTATCGAGAACGAATTAGGAGTTTAGATCTTTAGACTGTTAGATTATTAGATCTTTAGATCGTTTGCCGTCAGTTAGAGTGAAATTCTAATAGAATTTGTATCGAGAACGAATTGGGAGTTTAGATCTTTAGACTGTTAGACTATTAGATCTTTAGATCGTTTGCCGTCAGTTCGAGTGAAATTCTAATAGAATTTTGTATCGAGAACGAATTACGAGTTTAGATCTTTAGACTGTTAGACTATTAGATCTTTAGATCGTTTGCCGTCAGTTCGAGTGAAATTCTAATAGAATTTTGTATCGAGAACGAATTACGAGTTTAGATCTTTAGACTGTTAGACTATTAGATCTTTAGATCGTTTGACTTCAGTTCGAGTGAAATTCTGAAAGAATTTGTATCGAGAACAACTTAGATAATTTGATGGTTAGATAAATACCATTCATATTCCCCAAATCACAGATCAATCTAAAATCTTTTTCAATATTCATTCTGAAAAATCAATCCAATTGTCGATTTTTGATAGACAATTTCAACACGGAACCATGAAAAAAATCATTAATACTCCAAATGCACCAGCACCTATAGGCCCTTATAATCAGGCAGTTTTAATAGGTAATACACTCTATACTTCGGGTCAGATTGCACTCAACCCAGAAACTATGGAATTGGTTACTGAATTTATAGAGGCTGAAACCGAGCAAGTAATGGAAAACATGAAAGCAGTTTTAGCTGCTGCAGATATGACTTTTGAAAATGTCGTTAAAACCTCCATTTTCATTAAGAATATGAAGCATTTCTCGAGAATAAACTCAGTCTATGCCAAATATTTTAATGAAGCTACAGCACCGGCAAGAGAGACCGTAGAAGTGGCCAACCTGCCAAAATATGTAAATGTTGAGATTAGTATGATTGCGGTAAAATCGTAATATAAACGGTTACTCTTTCAAAGGAAATTTAATGATCGAAGTTTTACAGATCGTGTCTTTATTCTCCATGACTACTGTCGCTTTAGGAAACCCTTCAGAATTATAACTTGTTACGGTTTCATAATATTCCTTGCCATCATTTTTGAATTGTTTTAGACGCGTTTCTAATAAGTCTTTTCCATTCCAATGGTAAGAGGTTAACATCACTTGATATTTAAATTCTCCATTGGGATCATTCTTGGCTTCACTGTGTTTTTTGATTAATTGGCCACTTCTGTTATAGAAGTATCGCACTTCTTTCGAATAGTCATCGAATAGGTTATATCGAGATGACTTTGAAACAACACGATCCTTTTTTACCACATACTTATGTATTTTTGAATCATTGTAATTACTAGTCTCATTGACGTAAATGGTATCGCCTTTTCTGTTATAACTCATGTCGAATACGGTAGTGTAGCAATTAAGCCTTGTTCTTTTAGTTACGATTCCATCTGAATCAAATTGAAATGTATCGTAACAACACATAAAGCTTTTAAAATCTTTGCTTATAGTCTTGTTGTCGTGAGCACGAAAGTAATTCAACGTATCATTGATTTTTGCGGTGCCTAGTTGTCCATAAATAATTATTTCAGCAACCGAATCGATACTCTTCTTGTGCATTAAATAAGGGATCTGGTCAAAGTAATCGGTTTTTACGGAATCAATTGATGCAACATTTTCATTTTCACACGAAAACGACAGCAATAGAATAAGACTTATTAATTGATATTTCATTAGAAATAAAACAATAAAATCAACTTGTTATTGCCAAGCTCATCAATATTTAAAACTAAGTTCACATTAATGGTATTACTTTTCATTTATTCGCTGTTCTACTGTTTTTTCGTAACTTTTCTTCACGCTATAAATTTAAAGACAAACACCTAGCATACACCTTCTTGCACGGAAATGGTGGTGTTTTATACTCTTCATTCCATACTGAAAATAATGTTGCAGAAGCCATAACCGTTGAGCGCTTAATGCAGTATATGGTCTTTGAATTGGCTGCTATGGAAAATTCACTAGATTAAAAGCAAAAAAAAGTCCTGAGTATTTAAGCTCAGGACTTTTTTTATATATTTTGATTTTTGAATTAGTCTTCAGGGTGCATAAAGCGTTGTTTGCCTAATAACTCCTCTTCAGTCTCAACCACATTCTCATCAGGCACACAGCAGTCTACAGGACAAACCGCAGCACATTGAGGCTCTTCATGGAAGCCCATACATTCAGTACACTTATCTGGTGCAATATAATAAACTTCGTCACTTATAGGCTCTTGGGTTTCATCGGCATCAACTTCTTTTCCACTCGGAAGAACAACATTACCCTTAAGGCTGGTTCCATCAGAATAACGCCAGTCATCAGCACCTTCGTAAATAGCTGTATTAGGACACTCTGGCTCGCAAGCACCACAATTAATACATTCGTCTGTTATAATAATTGCCATCGTAATTTTTCTTTTTTATTGCGTAATTTTGCAGTTGCAAAAATAGAACCTAAACTGCTTTTTACCAAATAGCTAATGGATTTACAACAAAGAATTAACGCTTTCGCAAAATTAGGTGACTTTTTAAGTCAATTTAATACCTCTAGCATAGAACGAAAGGAAGGTATAGAAGCTAATGAGTTATTTTTTGAAGGTTTTAAACACCAAATGAAGCTTGCAAAAGAATACAATGGATGGTTTACGGATGCCAATGTATTATTTAGTTTAGAATTCTGGTCTGATGCCTTAAGCACAGAAAATCTAAACAAGTGGACTTCGAACTATAAATTTGATCGTGTTGAGACCAAAACCATTGGTATTATAATGGCAGGTAATATCCCGTTGGTTGGGTTTCATGACTTTTTATCGGTACTCATTACAGGTCATAATGTGCTGGTAAAACAATCTTCTAACGACAAGCATCTACTCCCCTTTTTAGCTAAATATTTAGAGATCGTAGAACCCGAATTTAAAGGTAAAATAACATTCACCGAGGAAAAATTAGAAAATTTTGATGCGGTAATTGCAACTGGAAGTAATAATACAGCACGCTACTTTGAATACTATTTCAAGAATCAGCCTTCAATCATTCGTAAGAATAGAAATTCTATAGCTATACTAACGGGTAATGAAACGTTAGAGCAACTTGAAGCACTTTCTGATGATATCTTCAGGTATTATGGATTAGGTTGCAGAAATGTTTCAAAACTATTTGTTCCAAAAGACTATAATTTCGATACCTTTTTTAACGCTGTTTATAAATGGCATCCTATCATTCACGAATCTAAATACGCCAATAATTACGACTATAATAAAGCCGTGTATTTAATGAGTGAATTTGATATGCTAGAAAATGGATTTTTAATGGTGAAAGAAGATGAAAGCTATGCATCTCCAATAGCAACCATTTTTTTTGAATATTATAATTCAAAAACTGAATTAGAACAAAAAATATCTTCTGATAAAGATCAAATTCAATGCATAGTGGCAGACCGTTTTACGGAAAATGAAGTGGCTTTCGGTGAAACCCAAAAACCACAACTTTGGGATTATGCAGATAATGTTGATACTGTTGAATTCTTGTTAAAAATTTGATTCAAAAATTATCAATTTATTAATGTATTATACCCAATTAATTAGCACCTTTGTAGCTCTTTAAAATTTAATAATAGATTTCCATTTGTTTGGAAATGAAAATAAATATTCATGAAAAAACATAATTTTAGTGCCGGCCCATGTGTACTGCCAAAATCGGTGATGGAAAAAGCTGCTCAGGCAGTAATTAACTTCGATGATGGTTTATCACTTATCGAAATATCTCACCGTAGCAAGCCTTTTGTTGATGTTATGGAGAATGCCAGATCCTTGGCTTTAGAATTATTAGGCTTAGAAGGTAAAGGCTACAAAGCACTATTTTTACAAGGAGGTGCAAGTACACAGTTCTTAATGGTTGCGCTAAATCTTCTTGAAAAAAGAGCGGGTTACCTCAACACAGGAACTTGGAGTGATAAGGCGATAAAGGAAGCTAAGATCTATGATGATATTTATGAAGTAGGGTCTTCTAAAAGTGCAAACTTCAATTATATTCCAAAGGGATATGATATTCCAGAAGATTACGACTATTTCCATTGCACTTCGAACAACACCATTTTCGGTACTCAAATGAAGAGTTTTCCAAACTCACCCATTCCAATGGTGTGCGATATGAGTAGTGATATCTTCTCACGTCAATTAGACTTCTCACAATTTGATCTTATATATGCAGGTGCACAAAAGAATATGGGACCTGCAGGAACAACTTTGGTAATTGTTAAAGAGGATATCCTTGGTAAAGTTTCACGTAAAATACCATCAATGATGGATTATAAAGTGCATATCAGCAAGGGAAGTATGTTTAATACGCCTCCTGTGTTTGCTGTTTATGTTTCTATGCTCACAATGCAATGGTTGAAAGACAAAGGTGGCATTAAAGTCATTGAAGAGGAAAACGATAAGAAAGCACGATTGATTTATTCTGAAATTGACCTTAACCCATTATTTAAAGGCTACGCTGTTAAAGAGGATAGATCTCACATGAATGCAACATTTACACTTGAAAACGAAAACCTGAAGGAAACTTTTGACGCTATGTGGAAGGAGGCTGGAATTAATGGCCTTAACGGACATAGAAGTGTCGGTGGTTACCGTGCATCAATGTATAATGCATTAACATTAGACAGTGTGAAGGTTCTTGTTGAAGTGATGAGTGAATTAGAACGAAAGGCATAAAAAATTATAACATTAATTGAAGTATTAAGTTTAGAGACCTTAAAACTTTAGACTTTTAACTTCCAACTTTTAACTTTTAACTTTTAACTTTTAACTTAAAATGAAAGTATTAGCAAACGACGGTGTTTCACAAAGTGGTATAGATGCATTAGAAGCAGCAGGATATGAAGTAATAACTACGAATGTAGCCCAAGAACAACTTCAAAATTACATCAATGATAACGAGGTCTCTGTTCTATTGGTAAGAAGTGCTACTAAAGTAAGAAAGGACATCATTGATAATTGCCCAAGCCTTAAAATCATAGGGCGTGGTGGTGTTGGTATGGATAATATCGATGTAGAGTACGCCAGAGAAAAGGGATTACACGTTATTAATACACCTGCCGCATCTTCGCATTCAGTTGCTGAATTGGTATTTGGGCATTTTTATGGTCTTGCTCGTTTTTTACACGATTCTAACCGTAACATGCCGCTAGAAGGAGATGCTAATTTTAAAGGTTTGAAAAAAGCATATGCCAAAGGCACTGAATTGAAAGGTAAAACTTTAGGTGTTCTTGGGTTTGGACGTATTGGACAAGCAACTGCAAAAATTGCGCTTGGTGCCGGAATGAAAGTTGTAGCCTATGACCCATTTATTGAAAAAGCGAATCTTGAACTAGATTTCTTTGATGGACAAAAAGTCTCTTTTGATATTGAAACTATTTCCAAAGAAGATGTATTACGTCAGGCTGATTTTATAACGCTACACGTACCTGCTCAAAAGGACTATGTTATTGACGAGAAAGATTTCAACCTTATGAAAGATGGTGTAATCTTGGCTAATGCTGCAAGAGGTGGTGTTGTTAATGAAGTGGCACTAGTTAAAGCAATAGAAAGTGGTAAGGTCGCTAGGGCTGCGCTAGACGTTTTTGAAAAAGAACCAAAGCCTGAAATTCAACTACTAATGAATTCGTCATTATCATTAACTCCACATACAGGAGCCGCTACAAATGAAGCTCAAGACAGAATTGGAGTTGAACTTGCAGAGCAGATTATAAATATTATGAGCAATTAGTTTCAAAAATGTGACTAATGTAAAAAAAATGAGTCCTACATATGCTAGGACTTTTTTTGTACCTTTTCAAATCAAATTAAATTAATCATAATACATATAAAAAAATGGAAGGAATCTTAGATTTATTAGGCAGTGACCTCGGGAAAAAAATCATCAGTGGTGTTTCAGGATCGACAGGGACTGATCAAAACAAAACTGGAAGCGTTTTAACGATGGCTTTACCTGTGTTAATGAAAGCAATGGAACGTAATGCCTCAACTCCCGAAGGTGCGCAAGGACTTATGGGCGCGCTAAACAATAAACATGACGGTAGTATATTAGACAACCTTAGTGGTTTATTCGGTGGTGGTGTTGACGAGGAAGTAAAAACAGATGGTGATAAGATTCTTGGTCATGTTTTAGGAAATAAGCGTAGAGGTGTAGAACAAGTTATTGGGCAGAAATCTGGCGTTGATGCAAGTAGTGTTGGTGACATTCTTAAGGTAGCTGCGCCAATCTTAATGGGTCTGTTAGGTAAACAATCTAGACAAAACAATGTAAGTTCACAAAGTGACCTTACGAGTTTACTTGGTGGTCTGCTTGGTGGAGCTAGTCAAAGAGGACCTGTAACTAAAGAGCAAACCTTTTTAGAACAAGTATTAGACTCCGACGGTGATGGTAGTGTTATTGATGATGTTGCCGGCATGTTATTAGGTGGTAACAAGAAAAAAAGTGGACTTGGTGGCCTACTCGGTGGTTTATTTGGAAAATAGAAACCTTTCTCTTAACAAATGATATAAAGCAGTTCAAATGAACTGCTTTTTTTTGACCACTATGTGAAATGTATCGTTTACTCAGCAGCAGGTAGTGCTCACAAAATTAGACTTACATAATACCTTATTTATTCATTGCTTTGTATTGACATTAAAACATACAACTGTAAAAAATTCAATATCTTTAGTTATTATGAAAAAAATTGCACACTTAATATTTGTCCTCGGAATTATTATCGTGAGTTGTAAGTCTTACACTCCTGAACAAATGATCAATCACGGTAATGAAAATGCCTTGGTTGAAAATGACACCCTTTCTATTAGTAGTGATGAAACAGATTATGAGATCATCATAATAGAACCCGGATTTAACGGTTGGCTGGCGAGTACAGCCAGACCAAGAGGTTATTATACTCAAACCTGGTTAGAAGAAAGAAATAGGCTCTATGTTCAGGCTTGGAATCAACGAAATTTACAACCAGGACTCTTCGATCAGAATCTATATATGTTACGCATAGATTATGATGTGAGGACAGACTACGGCTACGAAGTCAACTATTTACTGTACAACTATTTTGTCTATTTTCAATTGAAATATAAACAACAACTCACCACACTTATTCCTAGAATTTAACTTAACTTTGCTGCACTTTTAAAGTGCTATGAAAAAGTTTAAGGAAGCTTGGGAGATACAACATAACTGGCAATTAATATTTCCAATAATTGGTCTTTTAGGACTGGGATATTCTGCCTTTAAAATTTCCAATGCAATATTTCAAAAATTTGGTACAGCAATAGTAATTGTTGTATCAATTTTGCTTTTTATCAGTTTGCTATTCATTACACTTCGATTATTTAAATGGCTTGAAAAAAGATGGATTCTCGATTACAGATGGGAAATGATCCGTGTTTTTATAGTTTTTGCTTTAACGGGTTCTGCCTCCATGTTTGTAGGTAGGCCAATTATGAAATATATAGGAATTACTAAAGAAAACTTAAATCCTCTACTCTACTGGATATTATTTATTATCATTGGGCTAATTTTTTATCAAATACTTTTAGTTACCTTTGGGTGGTTATTTGGTCAGCATAAATTTTTTTGGGAGTTTGAAAAGAAAATGCTGAGAAGATTTGGTTTAAAACGATTTGTGGATTGACGGTTAAAACTATCATAAAACCTATTTATAAAGCTTTATCACTGTTATTAGTAGTAATTGTATTACTGCCTATTGGTGTTAAACTTTCGCATGTCTTTAATCATCATGAACACGAAGTGTGTTCTATTGATGATCGCAATGCAGGTACACATTTCCACGAATTAGATTTAGATTGTGAATTCTTCAAGTTTAAGTTAAACACTAACTTCTACTCCTTTATAAAAGATGAGGACTCCTCAGAAGACAAAAAATTAAACAAGACAAATACTTGTTTATACATTTTCTTAAGAACACATCAGCAAACTACGTCGTACTTAAGAGGCCCACCTCACTCCGTTTAAAACCCTTCTTTTAAACATCTAATTATTATACTAAGCGCTAATGTGCTTAGGTCACTGTATTATAAATATCCCATGAAGCTTAGTGCTTTATTTGTAACCTTATTTTGTTTTCAAATAGGTTTCACTCAAAAATGCGATTCTGTGTTTTTGGGCGAAATTAGAGACTTTCACGACAATACTCCAATTGTAGGTGCAACAGTATATATTCAAAATTTGAATAAATATGTGGCATCAGATAACAATGGAAAGTTTAAGATCGAAAACCTATGTAAAGGTCAAATTATCTTAGTTATATCTCATATAGGTTGTGAAACAAAGACCGTATCCTACATGATTGAAGGAGACTTATTTAAAAGTATCTCCCTTGAACATCATATAGAAGAACTTAACGAGGTTGCCTTAAGGGCTAAAGAAAATAAAACAACTCAGACGGCTCAAGAAACAATCATAAAAACTGATGTTCTAGAACGCTATAGCAGTCTAAGTTTGGGAGATGCTTTAAAGGAAGTACCAGGCGTATCATCTATTAATACCGGAAACACAATAGTAAAACCATTAATAAACGGACTTCATAGTAGTAGAATTTTAATTATGAATAACGGTGTTCGTCAGCAAGATCAAGAATGGGGTATAGAACATGCACCAAATATTGATATCAACAATGCTGGACAAATATCTGTGATTAAAGGTTCTGGGGCATTAGCCTATGGCGGTGACGCTGTTGGTGGAGTTGTTGTTTTGAAACCCGGCAGGATTATTAACAAGGATACGTTATACGGTAGAACTATTTTGGGAGGTCATACAAATGGCCGTGGTTACAACATCACGTCAACGCTCACAAAAAATTATAGTTCAGGTTGGTTTGCGCAATTGCAAGCATCATATAAACGTAACGGTGACTTCAGAGCACCCGATTATAACCTCACTAATACCGGACTCGATTCTAAGGGATTTTCTACACGGCTTGGAAAAAGGAATTTTGAGTCCGGTTTTGAATTTTATTATAGCTATTTAAATAACGAGATCGGTATCTTAGGCGCCTCGCACATTGGAAGTGTATTTGATATTGAACGCGCCATTAATTCGGGTCAGCCACTTCTAATTGAAGATTTCAGTTATGATATTAATGCACCAAAGCAAGACATTACACATCATCTTGCAAAGGCCAATTATTATCGAAGATTCCAAGGTTTTGGAAAAGTGAGCGTTCAATACGATTATCAGTATAATCAACGCTTAGAATTTGATGTTAGAATTGGAGATAGACGAAACATCCCTGCCATCGATTTAACGCTACAAACGCATTCTTTGCTTGCTGATGCAAGTTTAGATTCGAACTTAGAGCGTAAATATAATTTTGGTATAATGGGCCGCTATCAGAATAACTTTGCCGATCCAGATACAGGTGTTCGTCGATTAATTCCTGATTATGACAAATATGACTTTGGAATTTATGGAACGACAGAGTGGCAATTAAACGATGATCTCATCTTAGATGCAGGTGTTCGTTACGATTTTAGCCGCATCGATGCTAAAAAATTCTATTTAATATCACGATGGGAAGAGCGTGGTTACGATGAGGATTTTTCTGATATTATTATTGAAGAATTACCGACGCAGCTTCTAACCAATCCTGTATTCAATTATCATAATTTTTCTGCATCGGCTGGTGCAAAATTAGATCTTGATAATTATAATCAGATTCTTTTCAATTATAGTCTAGCAAGCAGACCACCAAATCCTTCTGAATTATTTAGCGACGGTTTACACCATTCGGCTGCAAGATTCGAGCTTGGAGATTTGAGATTTGGCAAAGAAGTATCAAATAGAGTGTCCCTTACTTATAGTTATAATAGTACGAGGTTTAGACTGTTGTCTGAAGTCTTTTATAATAGGATAAATAACTTTATTTATCTCCGCCCTTTCGATTTTGTTCTTACAGGAAGAGGACCATTTCCAATTTGGGAATACCAACAAACTGACGCCCAACTTTACGGTATTGATCTAACAGTAACTTACGATATTACAGATGCTTGGCAATTTCAAAATAAATCATCATTAACTAAAGGTTATGATAAAGAAACCGACTTGCCTCTAATTGATATTCCACCATTTAGTACCATCAATCAAATTCGTTATACGAACAGCAAGTGGAATAACTTTTCAGCGAGTCTAAAATCAGAATGGGTATTTGAACAAAATGAATTCCCAGATTTCAATTTTGAAGTCGAAGATGAACTAAGCGGAGAAATGGTACTTCTCGATATAAGTACGCCTCCTCCAGCCTATCATCTATTACATTTTTATAGTGAAGCTACATTCGATCTTAGCGAAAAAACAAAATTGAATGTTAGCCTTTCTGTGAATAACATTTTTGACACATCATACAGAAATTATTTAAATCGTCTACGCTTTTTTGCTGATGAACTCGGACGAAATATAAGCTTACAAATTCAACTTAATTATTAAAAAATAAAAATCATTTAAAAAATTAAAACAATGAAAATCAATAATCAAAATTTAAAAAACATGAAAACGACCAAATTTTTTGTAAAGGCGCTACTTTGTTTAGCATTGGTAACATCATTCACATCATGTTCAGATGATGACGATCCGGCTCCAGTAAATGAAGAAGAGATCATTACAACCTTAACGCTAACTTTCGTTAATAACGCTAATCCTTTGGATTTCGTTGTATTAAACAGTTTTGCTGCTGATGGTTTAGAAGATGGTATGTCTACAGAAACTATTACAGGAAACTTTACAGCCGGTGTTACCTATTCATTATCGCTTGGTTTATTGAATACTTCTGAAAATCCAGCTGAAGATGTATTAAACGGTGATATCATTCCAGAAGCTGATGAGCACTTTTTTGCTTATGCAGTAAATGGTCTTGATATGACAATGACTAGAGATGCTGATGACGTTCCTGGTCCTGACGGAAGTAACTTAGGTGTAAATACTACTTGGGTTGCTAACTCTGCAGGAACTGGTAACTTACAAATCAGATTAATTCACGAACCAACTTCAGTAGATGATTCAAACGAATTTGGATCTGCAACAGGAGGTTCTGAAGATTTCAATATCACTTTTACAGGTGTAGTTATCAACTAATCTTAAACTTGCTAAAAGAAAAAAGCACTCCAATTGGAGTGCTTTTTTTATGCTTTAGTTAATTTCTTTTCGGGATTTAGAACATAGGTGTATAACCACATTAATGAGAATGTTGGTATAACATCCATAAACGGCAGCGCTTCTTCAACAAAAGCTACAACCGCCGCAACTTTACCTTGCTTACCCTTATAGAGTCTCGTCATTAAGTAAGCAGACAATGGTGCCCAAATAACATCAGAGAACTCTCCTATTCCAGGTATGAAAAAGGATACAAATCCGAAGCTATCAAAAAGTAGCCCTAAGGCCAATTTAGTATATTTATTCATCTAACAGTTTTAGTATTAATTCATTAAGACAATAACAATAAGTATTCCAAATTTATTGCTCCGACAAATCGTCAAAATTTTCTTAACATACCTTAAACCTTTTTAACGTTTAGTTAAGAGCAGTGCTTCATGTATGAGTGTAGTTTTGCAACGCAAAAGTGCAACAAACCAATTAACAATTCATCTTTATAGCAACAGTTAGTTAATTCATCAATCAAATCTCTATGAACCTACGTTCTTTATTAATCTTATTTAGCCTTTGTATAACTTGCCTAGGCCTGGCACAACAGGATAGTATTCCTACACCAGATAAGAAGTTATTGAATATTGAACGGACTAATCAAAAGCCAAAGATCGATGGGGTTTTAGATGAAGCTATATGGCAAAACGCTGATATTGCCAGAGATTTTATTCAATTTAGACCAGAAATTGGAAATGCACTCCCTAACGAACAACGTACAGAAGTTAAATTAGCCTATGACGATAAGGCCATTTATGTGGCAGCCTATTTATATGACGACCCAGAGTTGATTATGAAGCAATTGGTTAATCGTGATAATTTTGGACAAACCGATTTTTTTGCAGTGGTTTTCAATCCGAATAATGATGCCCAAAACGACACACAGTTCTTTGTGTTTAGTTCGGGACAACAAGCTGATGCCATTGCTAACCCAAGTATTGGAGAAGACTTTAGTTGGAATGCCGTTTGGCAAAGTGCGGTTAAAATGAACGATGATGGCTGGAGCTTAGAAATTGAAATACCTTATCGTACCTTGCGTTTTGCCGAAGAAGAGAATCCGATTTGGGGACTCCAATTTCATAGACACTTTAGACGAGACCGATCACAATACACCTGGAATCCTATTGATCCAACCAAGGGAAACATAGGGTTGTATCACGGAGAATTAGACGGCCTTAGTGGTCTTAAACCACCAACACGCTTAATTTTTTATCCATTCTCCACAGGAATCTTAGATAATTTTGATGGCGAAACCGAAACCACTCTAAGACTAGGAATGGATGTAAAATACGGCATCACCGATAACTTTACCCTAGATGCGACACTAATACCCGACTTTAGCCAAGCTGGCTTTGATAATCTTGTATTGAATCTAGGGCCATTTGAGCAGACCTTTGCTGAACAACGGCAATTCTTCACAGAAGGTGTTGATCTGTTTTCTAAAGGTGGATTGTTCTTCTCGAGGCGTGTAGGTAGTGCTCCGACCGGACAACTAGATCTTGCCGATAACGAAGAGGCAGATGTTCCTAATGAAGTGAAAGTTCTAAATGCATTAAAAGTTTCCGGGCGTACAAAAGACGGTTGGGGTCTAGGTATTTTCAATGCTATTACTGAAAAGACTGAAGCCACAATTAGGAATACCGATACAGGTGAGACTCGAAGTGAGGTTGTAGAACCATTTGCCAATTATAATATTCTGGTTGTTGATAAACAGTTTGGAGGAAATTCGGCCATAAGTATCATTAACACAAATGTGATGCGTGAAGGTGAATTTAGAGACGGTAATGTTACGGCATTGGTGGCTAACTTAGTAAATAAGAAAAATACATATCGCTTTGATACGGCATTACGAATGAGTAATGTGAATTATCAGAATGCTCCAACAGAAACCGGTTTTAACACCTTTATGTTTGTCGGAAAAGTGGCAGGTAATTTCAGGTATAGTTTTGACCATAGCTTTTCAGATACCAAATATGAAATAAATGATCTTGGACTGAATTTCAGAAATAATCGAAACGATTTCGGAATAGACTTTTCATATCAAACATTTGAGCCTTCTGGAAAATTGAACAATTACCGTTTGAACTTTTTTGCTAATTATAGACGTCTCGTAAGACCAAATACCTTTTCGCGTTTCAATTTCGGTGGTGGTTACAGAGCTATTTCGAGAAAATTAGACGCCTACGGATTCCGATTAAATATCGAACCTGGAAAGCAGTATGATTTCTTCGAATCGCGCGATGGGCGTCCGTTTATTTTTGAAAATTTTGTAAGCACAGGCGGATGGATCTCCACAAATTACAATCGTGTTTTTGCTATTGACGTTAGAGCAAATGTTGCCACACTATTTGAAGAAGGTCGTGATCTTTTCAATTATAATTTTAATATCGAACCAAGAGTTAGGGTTTCTGACAAGTTATTATTGGTTTATGGATTTGACTTCAACCAAAGAAACGGAGATCGTGGTTATGCTACAGCCGTAAACGATGAACCTATTCTTGGTGAGCGTAACCGTAAGATCGTAACAAATACCTTATCTGGTAGTTTTACGTTTAATCCATTTCATACCTTAGGGTTAACCTTCAGACATTACTGGGACACGGTAAACTACGATTATGAATTATTCACCCTATTAGATAACGGCCGTCTAACAACAGCGTCCGGATTTAACTTAGATAATGTAGATGATCCAAATATTAATTTCAGTACTTGGAATGTAGATTTAAGCTACTCATGGCAATTTGCGCCGGGTAGTTTTTTAACGGCACTATACCGAAACCAGATCTTTAATTTTGACGAAAATTCTGAAGATGGTTTTTCAGAAAGTCTGGACTTACTTCTCCGTCAACCGATGCAAAATATCTTTTCATTGCGTATACAATACTTCATTGATTTTAATAATGTGAAGTCTATATTCAAAAAGAAACAAAAAAAGCAAAACGGACAGGCAACGATGTTTAATACCACGCGTCCGTTTAATACCTTACCATAATTAATAGTGCATTTCGTATTAAAATAGTATTTTCGCTTTTGTATGATTAATGCGACAAATATTCATAAATCTTATAAAGACCTTCACGTTTTAAAAGGTGTAGATCTTCAAATTTCTGAAAGTGAAATCATCTCTATAGTCGGGGCTTCTGGGGCTGGTAAAACGACGTTGTTACAGATTTTAGGCACCCTCGATAAACCAGACTACAAATCAGATACCGAACTCATCATCAACGGGCAATCCGTTAAAGCACTTAATGATAAAGCATTAGCGAAATTTAGAAATCAACACATTGGTTTCATATTTCAGTTTCATCAGTTATTACCAGAGTTTACTGCATTAGAGAATGTTTGTATTCCTGCCTTTATAAATAATACATCAAAAGCGGAAGCTGAAAAGCGCGCTAAGGAATTGTTGGATTATTTAGGACTTAGTGATCGCATAAATCATAAACCCAATAGCATGTCTGGTGGTGAGCAACAACGAGTTGCCGTGGCAAGAGCATTGATCAATCAACCGAATATTATTTTTGCCGACGAACCATCTGGAAATTTAGACAGCGAATCCGCCGAACAATTACATCAGCTTTTCTTTAAACTAAGGGACGAGTTTAAGCAAACCTTTGTGATTGTTACGCACAATCAGGATTTAGCAAACATGGCCGATCGCAAACTAACAATGATCGATGGTAAAATGGTAGGTTAAATCTGAGCGCTCATTTTATTCTATACCCATTACTTCTTAATTATTTTTTCTGAAATACTTCTCGCCTTCTATTTCAATTAATTTACGTTTTACTAGAGCAGACTATCACTCAACCACAAGTTTCACATAGATCTTCCCGTCTTCACCAACATAATCACGATTGAAGACTTTTTTACCAATGAGATCATTTTTTGCTCTTTTGAGGTCTTCAAGATCACCGCCTAATTCAATTTTAAAGGTATCCTTTTTAGATTTGAATTCGTGTGATACATATAATAAATATTCATCTAAAATATCTTCTAAAGGATATTGATCAGTAGTAACAATAACCTGATTGTAAGATATCGTCATTCTGTATTTAAAACTATCCGTTTCATTAAGGTCAAGATATATGCCTTCCTCGATAAGTCGATATTTTTTAGTGTTTTTATAACGTCCTCGAGTTTCTAACTTAATATCAGTCATAACATTGTATTCTGATTTTAGTTTGTATTCAGAAGAAGTTAACGTGTCTTTGTCAGTGGTTTGTGCGCTTGTTACATTGAGACTTAAGACTAAGAAGACAAGAGTTAATAAGACTTTCATATTATTTTTAACAAAACTTAAGATAATAATTTTATTCTTGGCTAAAATTATGGCGTAAAAATAAATGAACCAATACGTAGAACTACTTATTTTTCGATCTAGAATCCTCTAAAATTATTATGACAATCTTCAGCTTTTAAAACTGCAAAATCTGTAATTTTGTAGTTCTTTAAAAACATAAATAATCATGTCATACAGAATAGAAAAAGATACTATGGGCGAGGTTAAAGTACCTGCCGACAAGCTTTGGGGTGCACAAACCGAACGTTCTCGAAATAACTTCAAAATTGGAGCACCAGCTTCTATGCCATTAGAAGTGGTTTACGGTTTTGCCTACCTTAAGAAAGCTGCTGCTTATGCTAATTGTGAATTAGGCGTTTTAGATAAAGATAAACGCGATCTTATCGGTCAGGTATGTGATGAGCTCCTAGACGGACAGCACGATGATCAGTTCCCTTTAGTGATCTGGCAAACGGGTTCTGGGACGCAAAGTAATATGAATGTTAATGAGGTCATCGCCAACCGTGCACACCAAATTGCAGGAAAAGTGATCGGTGAAGGTGAAAAAACTATTCAGCCAAATGACGACGTTAATAAATCGCAATCTTCTAACGACACCTTCCCTACCGGAATGCACATTGCTGCTTACAAAAAGGTCGTAGAAACAACCATTCCAGGTGTAATTCAGTTACGAAATACACTACACAATAAAGCCATTGAATTCAAAGACTGTGTGAAGATCGGTCGTACCCACCTTATGGATGCCACACCACTAACTTTAGGTCAGGAGTTTTCAGGTTATGTGTCTCAATTAGACCATGGACTAAAAGCTTTAGAAAATACTTTGTCTCATCTAAGTGAATTGGCTTTAGGTGGTACTGCTGTTGGCACCGGGCTCAATACGCCTGAAGGATATGATGTATTGGTGGCTAAATACATTGCAGATTTTACGGGCTTACCTTTTGTAACGGCAGAGAACAAATTTGAAGCTTTAGCAGCACACGATGCGATTGTTGAAACTCATGGCGCCTTAAAACAGTTGGCGGTGTCTCTAAATAAAATTGCCAATGATATTAGAATGATGGCTTCTGGTCCGCGCTCTGGTATTGGAGAGATTATCATTCCCGCTAATGAACCAGGAAGTTCAATTATGCCTGGCAAAGTAAATCCAACACAATGTGAAGCATTAACTATGGTTTGTGCCCAAGTTATAGGTAATGATGTTGCCGTGACTGTTGGAGGTACACAAGGACATTATGAACTAAATGTGTTCAAACCTATGATGGCTGCAAATATTTTACAGTCGGCACAACTAATTGGTGATGCCTGTGTGAGTTTTGAGCAAAACTGTGCTATCGGAATTGAGCCTAACCACGCTGTGATTAAGCAATTACTTAATAATTCTTTAATGCTGGTAACGGCATTAAACACTAAGATTGGCTATTACAAAGCTGCAGAGATCGCAAACACAGCGCACAAAAACGGAACTACCTTAAAGGAAGAAGCCATTAATCTTGGCTATGTCACTCCCGAAGAATACGACGAATGGGTGAAACCAGAAGATATGGTAGGAAGTCTAAAATAAAGGTTTGATTTTAACCATATTCAGGAATTATTGTGGTAATTTTACTACGTTGACTAATTAATTCTTGTTTATGAAATTATCTTTACTTTCTGTTGCACTTATGCTCCTTTTTTCCCTCAGCATAAGCGCCCAAACCGTATGGGAAACTAAATCGACAATCGACGCACTTACAGGCAATAATCCTTATACTATTGCCTCTGGATTGATCGATAACGACACCGACCTCGATATACTCATCGGCACTGATGCCGATCATATTATCGTATGGTATAAGGGCAATGGTGATGGCACCTTTGTAAAACAAACGGCGATTACCAACTCACTCACCAATATTGTTGGCATTAAGCTCGTAGATTTAGATAGCGATACCGATTTAGATATCCTAGCCGTTGGCTTTGGAAGTTATGCTGCGGGTTATGGAACACCATCAGCATTAGTATGGTTTCAAAATGATGGCAGTGGCAATTTCGGGTCAGAGCAACTTATTACCAATGCATTTGATGGTATGAGTGGTTTATTTGCTGGCACTATTGATGCTGGGTCTACTATCGACGTCGCAGTAACTTCTGTTGTTGATGGGGAAGTATTTTGGTTGTCGAATGATGGCTCCGGAAACTTCTCTGTTCCTACCAATAGTAGTATCGATAATACACTCAATGCGCCGGGAGTTATAAATATGAAGGATATCGACGGTGATGGCGATTTAGACGCAGTTGTAGCCACCGCAAATTATTCTTCTGACGCAATCGAGATCTTTAGAAATGATTTAGTACCAGGTGGTACTGTTTTATTCACTAAAGATGCGGCCTCAGTAACTACAGGAAAAATTGGAATCTTCAATGCTAATTTTGAAGATCTAGACGGGGATTCAAATCTCGATATATTGGCAACTGAAGTTTCGTGTGGAACCTGTTCGCCTTCAACAGGTAATCTCTACTGGTATGAAGATAACGGGTCTGGCTTTACTGAAACCGTTTTTACAACCAGCATAAATAATCCAGCCGTTGCACAATTTAAAGATGTAGACAATGACGGACTCAATGATATCATTTTGAGCAGCGGTACTGCAGGCGCAGGGAATGATCTAGTATGGTTTAAAAATAATGGCTCTGGAAGTTTTGGTTCTGAAACCGTTATCGATGATACGCAAAGTCAGGCTTTTGTCTATACTATTAATGATTTTGATGATGATGGCGATAATGACATTGCCAGTTGCGCCTATAATCAGGATGATCTCAATTATTTTGAAAATTTATTGGAGTCCTTAAATGTCGATGACATTGAACTGATAGATTTCAGAATATATCCAAATCCGACGACTGAACTTTTATATTTTGAAGGGCTCAACGTTAGTGAAATTGATGTAACAATCACCGACATTTTAGGAAAGACCATAGCAATAAAAGCCCATAATCCTAGTTTTCCTTTGAATGTCTCAAAATTGGCTAAAGGATTATACACCTTAAAAATTAATGACGAATTTGTAACTAAGTTTATCAAAAACTAATCGCCTTAAAAATTATATTTCTAAACGTCAGTGCTTTGTGCTGACGTTTTTTTTATTCGAAAAAAATAGGCAACTTTACAAAAAGCCAATCTTATGTCTATTCTCATCACAAATATTAAGCAACTACTTCAGGTTCACGATCACAATGTTTTGGTACTAAAAGGTGAGGAAATGAAGACGCTAACTGTACTAGAAAATGCCTATCTATATATAGAGCACGATACCATCATTGAATATGGAGAAATGGTGGATTGTGAGGGTATTGAAGCCGAAACTGTTGTTGATGCTACAGGAAGAATTGTACTACCTTCTTGGTGCGATTCGCATACACATATTGTCTACGCAGGAAATAGAACTTCAGAGTTTGTAGACCGGATAAAAGGATTGAGCTATGCCGAAATTGCTGAACGCGGTGGCGGAATATTGAATTCGGCCAAGGTGCTTCAAGAGACCTCTGAAGCCGATCTGTACGACCAATCCATGGATCGCCTCGAAGAACTCATTAGAATGGGTACAGGTGCTTTCGAAATAAAAACAGGTTACGGACTCACGGTTGACGCCGAACTAAAAATGCTTCGTGTTATTAAACGTATTAAGCAGGAAAGCTTGGCGCTTATTAAACCAACACTCCTTGCAGCACATGCTATACCAGATGACTATCGCGATAAAAAAGAGGACTACATCAAATTGATTACTGAAGAACTCATTCCGAAGGCAGCAAAATTAAATATTGCCCATTTTATAGATGTCTTTTGTGAGAAAGGTTATTTTGATCTCAAAGACACCGAAGCCATTCTGAAAGCTGGTAAAGATCACAACATGCGACCAAAGATTCATGTGAATCAATTTAATATACTCGGCGGAGTAGCCTTAGGCGTAAAATATAATGCGCTCTCAGTCGATCATTTAGAAGAATTAAATGACGACGACATTAATGCTTTAAAACCATCATCTACTATGCCGGTAGCATTACCTGGATGCTCGTATTTTTTAGGAATACCCTATACTCCGGCACGCAAGCTTATCGATGCGGGAATACCGATAGCGATAGCAACAGATTATAATCCGGGTTCAGCGCCAAGTGGAAACATGAATTTTGTTGTAGGCGCCGCATGTATTAAAATGAAAATGACACCAGAAGAAGCAATCAATGCCGCCACGATCAATGGCGCTTATGCCATGGGAATCAGTAATATGTACGGCAGTATAACAAGAGGTAAAAAGGCTAATGTCATTATTACAAAACCGCTTGAACATTATAATGAAATACCTTATGCTTTTGCACACAATCCTGTGGAGCAGATCGTCATCAACGGTCAACTTAAGGATATAAAAAATCCGGAAGAAAACTTCCGGATTTAGCTATCAATCAATTAAACGAATAGTTTTTATTTCAGAATAAATTCTGAGGAAGAAATCAATTCTTTATCGTTAAATACACTTATTTGGTATCTGCCTTTTTCAAATTTTGAATCGTTCGGTTGTGAAATATATTCACAAATATTTAGGTTTCTATTCTCATAGTTGAAACGACTGATCAAACTGTAATTCAATACCTGATCATCGAACTGTACTTGGTTATTCGAACCTAGAACATTATTGTTAGGATCGATCACCTGAACGTATAATTCTTTATCACCTGCTTCGGTTAATTTATTTTTAGCAACTGTAAAACAAACTTTAATTTTATCGCTTCTACGTGCACGTTCTGTAGGGATTTGCTTTCCACTGCTTCTTTCAATTACACCCATACCTACTAAGCCTACAGTTTGCAAGGCTGCTGCATCTTCAACAACATTTGCTAGTTCTGTATTCTGCACTAATAATGAATCCGTAAATACCGTACGCTCGGCTAACTGAACTTGAGTACTATCAAGCGAAGTTGCCAAATACTCATTTTCTACTTTAAGACGATCGTTTTCAGCTAAAAGCTCGTCCATTTCTTCTTGTAAGACCAAAAACTTCTTCTTGTATCTAAATAGGCTGTTCACGCTATTCTGTGAAACTTTAAGCGAATCCATTAAACCTTGAATACGTTCTCTAGCCTCGATAAGATCCTGATCTTTGATCTCGCTGGCAGCAATTGCCTGATCGTATTGCTTCGCCATGTTATTAAGATCATTCATGACTTGTTGCTTTTCAGAAATGAGCTCTTTTTCTTGCTCTTTACCTTCAGAATAAAATTTAGATGCAACAAATGCTGATCCTAAAAACAGTATTAATAGTATTCCTAACCCTACTTTTAGACCAATGTTTGATTTTTGTGATCCTTCCATAATTTTTAGTTTTAAGTTATTGTAATTTCTTTGTTTTAAAATAATTGAAAAAACAGAATTAAATAAATAAAGCTGTATTTTTATTTTCAATTTTCATTATTTGTCCAAATGCAAAATCTCGTATTATTTTCTTCAAAAGATCGCGATGCGCTCTTAAATACTCGTAAAGGAGAATCTAAATTTGGAGAACATGTTCAGTTATTAACTAACCTCAATAACATATACGAAGACATTAGCAATTTAGATGTTGACCATGTCATTTTTGGTATCGCAGAAGATATTGGAGTTTACGCAAACCATGGTAAAACAGGGGCTTACAGAGCATGGGAGGCTTCCATAAATTTTTTATTAAATATTCAAAGTAATAGTTTTACAAAGGCTAAACGCGTTCTTATTCTTGGGTATTTAGATTATAGTAACGCATGTGAGATTGTAAAACAAGAACCGACTAAAAAGTCAATCTCAAAAGCGCGGCAGCTAGTTGAATCTATAGATAAAGATGTGACTTTTCTTGTTTCTTCGATAGTAAAAGCAGGGAAAACTCCGATAATCATTGGTGGTGGCCACAATAATGCCTACGGTAATATTAAAGGCTTGTCGCTTGCGAAGAATGATTTGGTTAATGCTGTGAACTTTGATGCACATACCGATTTTAGACCTGAAGAAGGTCGACATAGCGGAAATGGTTTTAGTTATGCCTATGCAGAAGGATTCTTGAAAAATTACTTCGTTTTTGGTGTGCACGAAAACTATACTTCAGAAAAGCTGTTCAAAACACTAAAGAAGATTAAGTCTATTAAATATAACACCTACGAAAGTATGGCCGTTAGAAATGAACTCGACTTTAATTCTGAAATGGAACGCGCTTTGAACTTTGTTTCAGGAAAACATTTTGGATTGGAGATCGATTGCGATGCCATTGAAAATATACCTAGTAGTGCCCAAACACCCAGTGGTTTTAGTGTTAAGGATGCCCGACAATTTGTACACTACTTTGGACAACATAAAAACGTTGGCTATTTACACATTTGTGAAGCCGCTCCACGCAAAAAATCAATGCAGAAAGTCGGTAAACTCATTAGTTACTTGATAACAGATTTTATTAGAGCAAATGACCATTGAAATTATTGATTACAAAGACAAATTTGCTAGCGATTTCTATGATTTAAACATTGAATGGTTAAAAACGTATTTCTATGTGGAGCCCTTTGATGAGGAGGTTTTAAGCAAACCTGAAATTTACATTATTAACAAAGGTGGTTATATATTCTTCGCTTTAAAAGAAGATAAAGTTGTAGGAACTGTTGCCCTTATGCCAACGGACCAAAAAGGTATATTGGAACTAACAAAAATGGCCGTTTCGCCAAATGTCCGTGGCCAAAAAATCGGACAACAAATTCTAAAATATTGCATCAAGTTTGCTAAGACTAAAGAATTGAAAGCCCTTCTGCTCTACTCTAACACACGTTTAGAAAATGCGATATATCTTTACAGAAAATACGGATTTAAAGAATTAGAGCTTGAAAAAAACAGTCCTTACAATCGTTCGGACATTAAGATGTTGTTAGAATTTAAAAACTAAGACCTGTCTTCAAACCATTTGATCTTTTTAGAATTATTGATCTTAGTTTTATAAAACTCGTTGATATCAATACTATATAAACCACTTGAAGGCTCATCAGAATAAAGGTCTTGTTTATAACCGCCGAGAATATACAGTTTACCGTCGTTATAAAATAGCTCCGCATACTTCAGGTTGAGTCTAATTTTATATTCATTCAAAATTCCGGTTTGTAAATTATAGGTTAAGATTCTTCCATCGTTGTAGATATAAATAGTGCCTTTACTATAAGCCAATCCCGGTCTTTCCATTCCTTGGAACAACTCACCTTCTTGTTTCCATTCTCCAGTAATAAGATCAAAACTTTCAATACTTGTTAATGCAAAACCATTAAATCCGCCCACTAAATAGATCTTGTCTTTCACTAAAATTCCTTTAGTTTCCTTAGGGTTTGGCATCTCTCCAAGTTTGTACCAATACCCTGTTTTCAAATTACAGAAATAAATATCTTCAGAATATTTTCTGCTACCGTTTTTATTAATCTTCTTAATCCCACCAAGAGTTATGAGGTAGTCATTGTAAAGAAACGACGCAAAGTTTACAGCTTGATTTGGGTTGGTTTCATCTAATCTTACCTTGTTCGTATCTGTATTATAGACTTCAACTACATGATCGAGGTATTTTTTTCCGGTTGAAACTGGTCGTTTACCTCCAAAAACATAAATGTCATCATCATAGATATGAAGGTTATGACCGCTGCGTTTTCTAAATTCAATATCCGATACTTCCCAGGAATCATTTGGAATATCATAAACCATTAAGCTACTCGAAAATTGCTCCTGACCGCTGGGTGCCATTCGCAAACCTTCAAGATAATTTCTAAAATTAAGATCGAAAACAGGATTTGGCTGATTGACAAGAAACCGGGTAGCCGCCACGTCTCGCACAAACATAGCTCTTCTAAAGACATAGGAGTTCTCGCCGCCAACAACATATATCTTATCGTCTTCCATACCGGCGGCAAATGAAAACAACGGCTGACTGAGTGAAGTCAATTCAGTAAATTCTATATTACTTTTAAGTTCCTTACCAGCATCGATCCAAGTCTCGGATAAGCGTTGATCTTTAGGTTCTAGAAAGATTCTAAGGTTACTTTTCTTCGCTTCTGAAATATGAATCGCTTTTGTTGCAAATCCAACATGCGAAATATAGATAGAATCGTTCGTGTTGTATTTTTCTTTATATCTGAATTTGAATTTTCCTTCAGCATCAGAAACAGCACCTTTCTTTTTACTGAAGTAAATGTGTGCATTTTCAATTGGTGCGTTAGTATTTTTATTCGAAATCTCACCCTTGATGGTTTGAGCTGAAATATTGCCAACAAAAATTGAAACACATAACGTGATGATTAGAGGCTTCATAATGCAATTTTTTAACTGTTTAATTTTCAGTTAATTTACCTCTTTTTCACCTAAAAGTGCGTTAAAGAATTTATAATTTAAACGAAGTTTTTATATAAGCGAAGGCCTCTTGAATATTGTCAAAAATGTGTTCTTCAGAAATTAAATCAGGAACAATATCAATAGAGATCAACTTATCTTTTGGCTGCTCCTGAATAGCGGTCAATAAAACTTGAACATCACGCTGCTCAAGATCTAAAACCGCATTCTCCAAGGCATATAAGCCCGATTGATCGATATAAGGCACACGATCCATCCGAATGATCAATGCCTTAACACCTTCCGGAATATTCTTTATCTCCTCTTGAAAATGCGAGGTAAAACCAAAGAATAAGGGCCCATAAAGGTGCTTTATATAAATTTTATCCTTGAATTCATTATAAAACTCAACCTCGTCCTGCCAAGGTTTTTCACCGTCAAACCCAGCGATAGTGCCTACCTCTAAACCTTTTTCGCCAATATCACTTGCACGCTTCATAAATAATAAGGAGGCCAATAATAAACCTATTCCAACAGCCTGAATTAGACTCCCAAATGTTGTAATAAATAGCACTAAAATCAAAACAATAGCATCTGCTCGAGGTACGGCCAATAAATGCTTTAGACCTTTAGTATCAATAATCTTAAAACCTATCGGAATTAAGAGTCCGGCTAAAACAGAAAGCGGAATATATCCTGCCAATTTTCCTAATCCTAATAAAACGGCCAATAAGAACAAACCGTGAATTGTCCCAGAAACTCTTGTACGGCCACCAGAGTTGATATTCACTACTGTACCTTTAGTTGCTCCAGCTCCAGGAATTCCACCAAAAATAGCGGCGATAGCATTACCTATACCCTGACCAACAAGTTCTCTATTACTGTTATGTTTGGTCTTGGTCATATTATCTGCTATTACAGAGGTCAATAAGGAATCTATTGAACCTAAAACAGCCAGTACAAGCGCGTATTCAGCAACTAAACTGTAAGCACTTGCATCGATTGAAAAAATACCATCAACCTGAATTGATGGCAAACCTGAAGGGATCTCACCAATTATTGGTACATCCCATTGTAGAAAATAACTAGCTACTGAGGCTACGATTAAAGCTACCAATGCACTAGGTATCACCTTAGTTACATATGGAAATATGTAATAGATCAAAACGGTGAGTCCGCCTAATGCCAATGCCTGCCAATTAAAGTCTGAAAAGAGTCTAGGAAAATCCTGAATAACTAACCAGGTTGACTTTGCTGAGTCTAATCCTGCAAAAGGAAACAATTGTAATATCACAATGATCAAACCAACACCACTCATAAACCCAGAAACTACCGGATATGGGAAGTATTTCACATAACCAGCAATATTAATTAAGCCAAATACAATTTGAAAAACGCCACCTATAAGAAAAGTTACGATGATGATGGGCATCGCAGCTTCTAAGCTTCCTGTTAATTCAATAGCAGACGCCACTAAAGCAGCTGATACAACGGTCATCGGACCTGTAGGTCCACTGGCCTGTGTTGCGGTTCCACCGAAAATTGCAGCAAAGATACCTACTGCAATAGCACCATATAATCCGGCAATTGCACCAAGTCCAGATTGAACACCAAACGCCAATGCTAATGGTAAAGCGACCACACCAGCAACTAATCCGCCGGTTAAATCGCCTTTTAGATATTTAAAATCGTAAAATTTTGAGCTCATAATTAAGTTTGATTAGACATTCATAAAGATATGACATCTATATTATTGTTAAAATTTAATTTTTAGATTCTAGTCGAAATCATCATTGTCGAAGTTTGGGCGTCGTCTGTCAATTTGTTTAGCAATCATTTCATTTAGGCTATGTGAAAAAGCTCTATATTGGCTATTATTTCGGAATAAATTGTTGTCGAGATCAAACAATGACTTATGTTGCATGTCAATTCTTGGAATATATATTTCTTCGACCTTCACTTTATATTGATCGATTAAGCCTAATGCTTTTTTTGACTTTATAAGCTGAATCCATTTAAACCGCTTCGCGTATTTACGCAACAATACAATTACAAACGCCCTCGAAGGATTTAAATACATTTCGTGCTTTTGCAATACCTTATCAATAATATTGTCAATATAGGTTCTTAAACCTACGTCCTCATTTCTATTTGTTTCATTAATCGCCTTATAAACGGAAACTGAAAAAAGATCCTTATCTGCCTGCAGATCCACCACTTCAAGTTGGTAGTCGACTTTTCGAAATTTGAAAGTATTGAATAAGAATGTCTCAGAAACTTCGACTTGAGTCAACCTTAATACTTGATTATTGATTAGATTTAGAATCGTAAGCCTTATGGTATCAATAGTATGACGTTGCCAATCGAATTTACTCGATTTTGATAAAAATCCGTACTCTAACCTGGGATATTTCCCGATAACATACAGACCGATATCCTGACAAATGACCGTCTCGAAATTGAGTTGTAAAGTATTTAAAGTGGTTACCTTTTTTTCGTACAGAGACCAACCGAAGAGCTTCGTTGATTTAATTATTTTGAAGGTGTTATTAATTTCCAATTGCCTTTAGAGAATCTATTTGACGCTGTAAAGCTTCTATTTGTTCAGCATTATCCTGAACTTTTGGAATAGTCTTTAATGAATCTATGGCTTGCTCAATTAGATCTTCATCCTTCGGTTGTTCGTTAAAGTAATACCCTATACCTTCTTCAGAACGCCATGCTTCGTTAAGTTGATTGTAAACCGCTTCATCCCAAGAACTTGGATGCTTTACATCGATCCAAACCACATCACGATATTCACTATCAATTAGAACTAGATCGGGCGTTGCCGAACCATCAAATTGCTGTGCGTTTTGATCACTAATTGAAGAAATTGTTCCTAGAAAGAACATGCGTTTTCTACCAGCAATATCCTTTACATAAGGTCTAAATTCTACAGGCGTACTTGCATTCCAATCGTATTCTTTTCTAGACTCTTTTACCTTTAGTGGCATGGCAGAAACACCGGCATATCCTTGTTTTTTGGTCGCATGATCATAATAATACAAACGATCCGTGCCGTCCGCAGGCACAAAAACACTATAGCTTAAACTGGTACGTTCTTCGCCCACTGGCTCCAATCCGAACCAGTGATAAAGTCCACTGTAGGCATCTGAATTACTTCCTGCAAAATCAAAATCCGTAACATAGGGTTGTTGGTTTTGATCTTTTGGCATTAAAGGAATTTTAACTGCTGTTTCCATATTCCATGGCAGCGGATCACTAAACCCTCCCAAAAACTTCAAAGATTCGGCCTGTAATTGAGATACTTTTTCAGACAGAGTATTTTGTTTGGTGAGGAACTTATAGTTTTTAACCTCCTCGGGTTTCACAAAAGTTCCTTTACCGATTGTAATGCGTTCTATATAGTCCTTAAAATCGTGATCCCCATTTTCAATAATCATTACGCCTCCAAAAGTTGGATAAGGAAAGAAAAAGCCTTTCCATTTGATAAGGCTAACTACTTGTACCCACTCGCCTTCGTCATTCTTCATGTAGAAGGTATCGCTTGGTTCGTAATTAAATAACATCCAAGGATTAAAACGCTGTACTACAGCATTATAGGTGTTTCTACTAAACATTAAAGACTCACCAATAGAAAAGGTAATATCTATTCGATTTTCATTCGAAAACCTAGGAAAGGGCGTCGTACTACTCACTGAAAACACCTCTTCAGTATTATCACTCATACGCTGCATGAAATACTTTTCACTTGGCTGTATGGCCATGGTCCATTTATTTTCTGTACCAATTCTTACTAAATGTGGAAGGGATACATCCTTGGTTTCACCGACACTTTCATTCGCCATTGAGAAAATATTTCTTAAAGGCTGAATACGTTCGTTTTGAGTTAAAGGTAATTCGTCGATCTCTACTTTATTCAAATTATTGAAGACATTATAGGTTTTCATATAGTCATAGAGACCTTGGTTCCAACCGAGAAAATAAAGAAGTCCGAAGAACAGAATTAATAGTCCTAGTATACCTAGTCGTCCACCCGCATTGGCAGTTTTCCTGAATTTTCTTAAACCAAGAATTAAAACGATTAGACTAACAAGAATTATAAAAATGTACTTGCGTAGAAATAATAAAACGGGTTGATAGTCATCTCTAAAAAAGAAGAGCGCCAGAATTAATAATATTCCAACAATAACGACGATACGTTTTTGTTTAGCCCCTTTATTCCAATAATTTTTGATCATATTTATAGTGTTGTCAAATCTTTATTACATCAAACCCTTATCCTTCAACCGGTCGCGAGCGCTTTTCTTTTCAACTTCTGGTTCTGGATCAGGTTGTATTTCTTCTTTTGTCTCTTCGATTTCTTTGGAAGTATTATCTGGTTTGAGATCTTCGATCAAATCCTTGCCCTTTTCAACAGCATCACCCAGTAAATCTCCTATTGAATCACTTTTCTCTTCAACAACCTTTGAAGTTTTTATAACAAAATTTGCCAAGTAGGTTCCGATGAGTGTACCTGTTGCGAAAGTAGCTAGACCAGATATTGCCAATAGGTTTGAAAATACAGCTATTGGTGTTAAGAACTGAAGAATCAATCCTACGATCAGCAATGAAATTACAACAAATAGTAATCTAGGAATAAATGGTTGCTTGTAAATAAACCCCTTGGTTTCTGCGGGACTCATTTGAAGTTCTTTACTATTCATCATTTTATTGATAAATCGGTATGCACCATTTCCATTAGACTCTCGCCAATAGAGAAAGATGCCAAATAATATGGCTGAAACAAAAATTATAATGTCGATTCCTAGTCCCATGACGTTGTATTTAAGGTTCTTATAAAATTAGTCTAAAATTCTTAACTTTTGTTACTATCCTTGATTTCAAAAGGTAATTTATCCTTCAAAATAGATCTTGTTAGTCGCTAAACAACAACTACTAAATATTCGCCTTTATCGTTTCAATTACCCAATCTCTAAAGGAATCATCCCAAGTTTCATAGCTTTTGTAAAATTGTTCTTTATCATACCAGTATAGAAACAGTACGTCCTTTGGCGCAATATTGATCAATAATTTATGGATTAAATCACGATGCTTGGTAGATAATGAAGAATGCGGTTGGTGCAGTGCAAAATACATGGATTGCTCTACCATATCTTCAATTTTATAAGCATTACTTCGCTCTAATCGCTCGAGATAGAGTTCGGCACCCATAATTTGCTTTCTTGCCTTAATATCAATTTTATTCAGATAACTTTTGAAAAGAGATTTACTATCTAAAATTTCTTTAATAGGATGCTCAGCGTCTTGAAGTATTTGATAAAGTTCAAACTTCTTTATACGGTCGTAATTTGGTGTTGTGACCATATGCTCCAAATCGCACTCAATAATGATATGACTTTTCAGTTTATCTACTAACTCGCGTTGATCAATGTGGTAAATTAAAACATCGTGAATGGTATCCTTAATGGCTTCCTTATAGATCTTTTTACTCTCAAAAACTAAAATCGGTTTAATAAAATCTCGTAATAGATAAACTCCGTCAAACGCCCTAGTATAAAATGAATCTGTAGAAAACTTTAAAGGCTCTAATTTGAGATCTCTGTTACGAAGATCACCATAAGCCTTAGCCGACTCTAATAATTCATTATGAATACGTTCATCAATAAAATTATTATCTCTTCGGAACTTTTCTACGAGCTGCATCTGTTCTCTCTGCTTCTCTTCAAGATTATCAATTAGTCTGAAGGTGATTTTGACATCTTCGTACTTCAGAATATCCAAAGGTTCATAAAACACATCTATATCCTGATCAAAATCAATACATATCGCAGAATCTCTGGTAATATCATTGATCTTTTGTCCATGTGTTCTAAAGATATGTTGCATCATTTCCCGATCGAAGGAATGAAAAGGTAAATAAACAGGTTTCCCTTTTTGCAATGGCGAAATTATAATTCCATGAGGATTAGCATCGCCGTGATTGAGGTACTGAACGTCTTTCTTTTCATCTGCAACTTCCGGACTCCATCCAACGCCGTCAATTGAGAAGGACTTAAGTTTAGTCTCTTTAAAACCTAAGGTTTTTAAACACTTATTATAGCGTTCCACTAACTTTCCGCTGACCGGAATGAGTTCACTTCTGTAAAGGTTTGCCTGTTTTAATTTATCCATTTTCTAGCCGTTGAGGCGGTCGTCATTTATTTTATATTCCTTCTTATAAAGAACAACCACAACTATACTAATTTATGTATTTGAGCATATTGTAGCAACATAATAGTTTTCGCATCGATAATTTCTTCATTCTTTATCATCTGAATCGTCTTATCAATGGATAACTCTAGTATTTCTATTTCTTCATTTTCGCTTTCCAGTCCGCCGCCGTCATTTATTTTCATACTGTCTTGATATTCGGCAACAAACAGATACATTTTTTCAGTCAACGCACCTGGCGATGTATACGCTGTTAACACCTGTTTAGCATCATCGATCTTATACCCGACTTCTTCTTCAGTCTCCCTGATAATAGTCGCTAATGGAGAGTCATTTCCATCAATGGCGCCCGCACAAACTTCTATGGACATAGCGTCTCCTTTATCATTTTCATAGATTGGCATTCTGAATTGCCGCGTTAAAATTACAGTTCGTTTTTCCTTATTATACAACAAGATAGCTGCACCGTTACCACGGTTATAGGTTTCGCGAGAAAGGCGTTTCCAATCGCCATTTTTGAATTGGAAGTCGTAATCAATACGATCTAGAACAGCCCATTCTCTTGAAAGGTTTACATGCTTTATGTTTTTTAGATTATTCAAAGGACTAACTGCGCTTATCAAATTGTTCCCTGGCTTCTGTTTCAATATTTAATTGATTTACTCTTGCATCAACTTTGCGTTTGAAGTCCGTATCAGCAATAGTCGCAACATTATCTAAATAACGTACTACTTCCTGTCGTCTGATATCACTAAAGTCGAGCCCTTTCATATTGGCACGCATCAACTCTTGAAGCATTCCAAATTTGGTATCGTAGTCCTTTTTGAAATAGGTCTCTGGATTTTCAAACCAATCTGATTCAAGATCAAAATCCGTTAGTCTCAGAGAAACCGCTTTCTGAATATTTCTTACATCACGAGAAGAGAAAAATGGAAATATCTTCTGTATTTCGGTATATAAATGTGCATAAAACATATGATCGTCATCGTCGTACTTTCTTGCCACTTTTTCAAAAGTATCGAGAACGCGCTCCTCTGTTGGCTTATCTATTTTCTCTAAAATTTCACCAAGATTCTTCGCAACTTTTTGCGCATCCAAATATTTATAATCATCTGGATTATCCATATTGATGAAATTCGGCATGGTTTCTTCTAAACTACGCCACCAGAGATAATCCTGATCAACGAAGTCCTTTTCATTTCGGGCACCATCAATTTTAAATCGCCCTTGCACACGTGATATTACCGCCTTATCTAACATCTCAGGAAGGTTGGTAAACAAACCGATTGAACTATTCCCATAGTTTACGGCATAAGCGCCTTCAGTATAGCGTAAGAAAACCCCAATCACCTCTTTTACACCAGCAGAAACGCCTTGAGCAGTACGTTCCTGTAGATTATTCTCAGCATCATCAATAGGTGCAAATATTAAGCGTGTTGGGTCTTGCAAAGGTTTCATCCATTCAACCATTTTTTCAGCAGAACCTCCTTGAAATGTTGAGATCAGAGTATCTGGCATTGGATGGAACAAAAACGGAATATCTAAATTCTCGCTATGCTCTTTTAATCGTGTAGCGATGGCAGCAATAAGCATACTCTTTCCAGTACCTGGTATTCCATAACCCATAAAAACTGGCATAAAACCACCTAATTCTTGAAATGGATTCTTCTTAGCTTCAAAATCGTAGCTTAACAAACGTTCTGTTAATCTTCTAGCGAAATGCTTTGCATCTTTATTACCAACGATCTGTTCAAACTGAATTTTATTAAACTCAACGCTAACAGCAGTACCTTGGAATACGTTATTCCAGCCATCTACTGCAAAGTCAGAGTTTTCTAATTTATAGGCTCTGTCAACTATAGTCCCGGTATATTCTAAAGAACTTTTACGCAATTGAATTTCATCGATGAGTGCTTCAAAATAAACAACCGTAAAATCGATGACATCCTTGTCCGTTTTTATAATATCTGGATGCCCTAAGTACTTATCATAATAAAACAGTTGACACGAAATTCCTTTGAGTGGTGTAATCAAAGACACCTCAGGAATCCCGGCAAACTTTTGCTTCATTACGGTAAGGTCGTCTGAAGCATGTGGTTTTAAATCGTGTAATATCTTATAAGCGGTTGCAAACAACATGAAAGCTGTTGCCGTCTGCATTTTACTTTCGTACTCTCGTTTACCTGCATTATCGAGGGCCGATCTATTTTCGTACAAAGTAGATAAACCTGAAGCATCATAATAACTATCCTTAATCCACAATCCTAAGGTAATGCCTTCCTGAACAGCAAATAAAGCATGATTAAGATAAATTGGAATGGCCACAGACTCTGGTAATAATCGCTTCTTTAAGGAAAGAATGGTTTTAGAAACTGAAGTCACTGACACACTACTTCCATTATTGGCCCGAGATAGATAAAGCAAAATAGATTCGTCCTTACCGTTATTATCTCTATTCTTGGCGCGTTGACTTTGTTCCCATTGAATAGATTTCAAATAGGATGTTGCCTCATCGCGAAGCATATCGAGTTCATTTTGTTTTATCGGAAAGGTTGAATTGTGTTCCATCTTTTAAGTAAAAAGTTCTAAGTTATAAGTTATAAGTTATGAGTTGTGAGTTCACGCTTCTAACTCCTAACTGCTAGCTTATTTTTCAATTTTTAAATCTGAGACCTGAACTGGCGGAATGGCTAGTTTATTCATGATCTCAGGGGTTTTATTATATAACAATTGTATAATTCTATGCGGTGCAAATACATAACGCTGTCTGAATGTATTGCCCCATCTCTGAAAGGTTTGCTTACTAAAAAAGCTCCCTTCTTTAAATTCACTTTCAGAATTAAGTTCATCTATTTTGAAGGATATCAAATAAGATTCAAGCGGTATAGTCTTTTTTGCAATGCCGTCTAAAATCGCATGTGTTAATTCGTTCTCGTCCTTGGCAAATACATTGTGAATTGGCCCGAGGTCAATTCGTCTTATTAGTTTTGGTAATACCTTCGGAAGCCTTTTATCTATGGCATAGGCCATGGTATCTAAAGCCATTTCGCGGTCAGAGGTATTTTTTAATACGCTGTAAATTTCGTCTTTATAGCCTTGAACATCTCGGCCGTCATAGTTGAAATACAGATAGCAAATAAAAGGTCTATTATGTGTAACATCATAAAAGCTCCAACTCACCAAATATTCTGAAGATGAACCTTTTGGAGCCTCGATGATCTTACCTTGAACAAAGCGGTTAAATATATACTCTTTACGTGCTGACGTATAATAAACAATAGACGACGCCTGGAATAGCTTTCGTTTGGAGATCGGTTGCTTCTTTCGCATCAAGGTGTCTAAGAATTCATCCTTAAGGACTTCAACATCGGTAAGCCTGCTAAGAAATTCTTCACGCAATTCCAGATCATTAAATAAATAACGAAATTCTAAATAATTAGGAAAGCTTGAATCCGTAAGATCGACCTTCATATTCTCGTCGTCATCATACATGTACTTAACACGCATGGCTTCAATAGAATACAACAACAAATCTGTATACTGTTTGAATAGCAGAATTTCCTGCTCATTCAATATTTGCTTCGCTTGAACAGCAGATATAAGCTCCTTGAGCGAGAAATCTATCATTTTATGATAGAATACGTATTGCTCTTTAGAATCGAGTGTTGCTGAATCTAATGGTGTTACGATCATTTTCTACTTGGTAGTTTACAGTCGTGTTTTTTTAATTAATTGTGACTGAACACTGATTACTAAACACTATTTCTACCCTAAGAGATCATCCTCATTGGCTTCAGGTTTTGGTTCACCTTCAGGTTCACCACCTTCGCTTGGTGCATTAGGATCAGCATTATAATATTCCGTGAAAATCTCTTTCATATCAATCCCATAACGGTCTGCGAAATTCTTCTGGATTTCAGCATCTTTCGATCTGATATCCTTAAGCGCTTCGGCGTAACTTCCGTAGATTCCCTGCATAACTTTCTCATGAACCGGAATATTATCCATCATCTCTTGACGTGCTTTCGCGCTTGCTGTGTGCATAGCGGCGAGGGTTTCACCAATATGCTCATCAGTTTTAACTCCAAGATGCTCTAAAATTGCAGCGAACTCTTGATCGGTTCTGGCCTTCAATGCCACTACATATCCATCGTAGTATTTTAATCGCTCATCGGTATCTGACTTCAATTTAGCACGATGAGTTTGTAGATTACTACGCAATGAAGTTAAAACCTTAATGGTAAGATTATGTTTATGAACAAAACTATCTTTTGAAGCCGCAAGGGTTATATATGCATTTTTAAGACCTTCAAGCTCCTCTACTTTTTGCTCTAGTTGTGTAACTTTTTCTAATGCCTCAGAATATTCAGGAGATTGTTTATCAGCTACCTCCTCTAATGCTTGTCTGGCTTGCTTCAACAAAGCGTACTGTTCTTCTAGTCGCGCTTCTACCTCTTCTTTCTTCTGAAGAGCTTTAGTGTGGTTGTTGCTCGCTTCAACAATTGCAATTTTGAGACTTTCTTCAACTTCTTTGATTTCGAGCTCTCTATCCTTTAAACGCTTAATCGCAGCCTGACTTTTAAAAGACAACTCGTTTAATAAAGTCTGAACATCAGCTGTTTCAATACGCTCTTGGAACATGGCCTTTGCTCTATTATCTGCACCGTCACGTTGTTTCTGAGCAGAAGCTAATTCTTCTTCAGCCTTTTTGATCTTACTTTTACGACCCCAAAGATTATTCCACCAGGTATCTGGTTTAGCTTTGGCATCTTCAAGCTCAACTTTAGCACGTTCCAGACGTCTAACAGCATCATCGATAATCTTTTGCTCGGCCTCATTAAGTGCCGAGAAACCTTCGAACATAATACCCACCTCATCCTGATAATCAGTAAGGTCTTTTATGGCATCAAGAAGAGTAGTTCGGTCCTTTTCAGCCATATCTACCACATTATCTAATGTGGCGTTTAAAATCTTCTGACGACTTTCGGGATCATCCTCCTGCGCCAATTTAGACTTCATTTGGTCTATGGCCTTTCCCCAGTTGACATCTACTTTTTCAGCTTTTTCTTGTGAGTTTGTCTCTAATAAATCGAAATCATCAGACATATTATATAGTGTTAATTAGTTGAACAATTTTTAGGATAAGCAATTTCGGTAATTTTTTTAAGACTATAAAAACTTTACCAGCAAATTATAGGTAGCAATTGTGATAAAAATGTTACAGTATTTTAAATGTTGCTTTTTGTTGAATATCTTTAGAGCAAAACAAATCGATGAAACTATCAAAATACATTGTTATTCTAACTCTTTTATTTGCATTTTTTTCGTGTAATGACAACAAAAAAAATGTTGATATCGCATCTGATAAAGAGGTGCAAAATCCTGAAAGCTCAATTAAAGTAGTTCCGATCTCTCATGGAACATTAATTCTTGAAACCGATAAGGAGGTCATTTATATTGATCCAACTGGTGGTAAAAAAGCATTTGAAGGACAAAAAAGTCCAACATTAGTACTCATAACTGATATTCATGGAGATCATCTCAGTAAATCTACTCTAGAAGCTCTAAATTTAACTGAAGTACCAGTTGTTGCTCCTAAAGCAGTTACTGACAAGATTCCGACTACAATCAGCCCAAAAACCGTTACGATTAATAATGGCGACTCCTATACACACAATGCTATAAAGATTGAGGCTATACCGATGTATAATCTTAGAGAGGAAGCTTTAAAATTTCACACTAAAGGTCGAGGAAATGGCTATGTATTGAATATCGGCAATGAACGTATATATATTTCTGGCGATACCGAAGATATACCTGAAATGCGCAATCTAATAAATATTGACCTTGCATTTGTATGTATGAATTTACCCTATACGATGCCTGTAGAAAGCGCAGCGAGTGCTGTTTTAGAATTCAAACCAAAAACTGTTTATCCTTATCACTACCGAGGCACCGACGGCTTGAGTGACGTGAATTTATTCAAGAGTATGGTTAATAAAGAGGATAAATCGATAAATGTTCAACTTTTGAAGTGGTATTAGCATTTTTAATATGTTAAAATTTAGAGTTGTTAACAACTCACCGAATCGTGTTTTTTAGCCGAAAACACTGCGTTTCGTCGTGTTTTTTATTCGTTTCACCGATGTTTTTGTTGACAATTACTATGTAATTTCTTCTAAATAAAGCATTTGGAAAGGGTTTTTTTTCTATATTAGCACCATAGAACCCAAATCTAATAAAATTAATCATGCTTAACAGACTGCTTTCCAAGGCTTTAATAGTGACCACGACACAACTGACGATGATTCTGATAGCAGTAGCATCTATTTTTTTAGTTTTTATTATCATCGCCATTATAAAGATGTATAGACTAAAAGCTGAAAATAAAAAGTTGATGGAAACTAACGCATTTAAGGATGTTGATGAATCCTATAAAGATTTTACCAGCGGTCATCTATACGGAGATAATTAACCAAACCACAGAAAATATTAATAAAAAAGCCAGCTTTCGCTGGCTTTTTTGTTTGAAGTCATTGCCTAGTTATCTTACTAGCTTTTTATACTTTATACGTTTAGGCATAATATCGCCTCCTAAACGCTTCTTCTTATTTTCTTCATAATCGCTAAAGCCACCTTCAAAGAAATAGACTTGAGAATCTCCTTCAAAGGCGAGTATATGCGTACATATTCTGTCTAAGAACCATCTATCGTGACTAATAACAACTGCACAACCAGCAAAGTTTTCCAAACCTTCTTCTAATGCTCTTAATGTATTGACATCTAAATCATTAGTTGGCTCATCTAAAAGTAGAACATTACCTTCTTCTTTTAAGGTCATAGCCAAATGCAAGCGGTTTCTTTCACCACCAGATAGTAAACTTACCTTTTTATTTTGTTCGCTACCCGAAAAGTTAAATCGACTCAAATAAGCTCTTGAGTTGACTTGTCGGCCACCCATCATCACCAATTCTTGTTCATCACTGAAATTTTGCCATATGGTTTTTTCAGGATCGATATTAGCATGCTTCTGATCTACATAGGCGATCTTAGCTGTCTCACCAACTTTGAATTCACCTTTATCAGGAGTTTCTTCTCCCATGATCATTCTAAAAATGGTGGTCTTCCCTGCTCCGTTCGGACCAATAACACCAACAATTCCGGCTTGAGGTAAATTGAAATTGAGATCGTCGTACAATAATTTGTCATCATATCCTTTAGCAACTCCGATTGCTTCTATAACATTGGTTCCCAGTCTAGGACCATTTGGTATATAGATCTCTAACTTCTCATCGAGTTGCTTTTGATCTTGGTTCATCAGTTTATCGTAGTTCTTCAAACGTGCTTTTTGCTTTGTTTGACGCCCTTTTGCTCCTTGACGAACCCACTCTAGCTCTCGCTCCAATGTTTTCTGGCGCTTTGATGCCGATTTACTTTCTTGTGCCAAACGTTTCGATTTCTGGTCTAGCCAAGAGGAATAATTACCTTTCCACGGAATACCTTCTCCTCGATCGAGTTCTAAAATCCAACCAGCAACATTATCTAAAAAGTATCTATCGTGTGTTACGGCTATAACCGTGCCCTTGTATTGTGCTAAATGATGTTCTAACCAATGAACAGATTCTGCGTCTAAGTGGTTGGTAGGCTCATCTAAAAGAAGTACATCAGGTTCTTGTAGCAATAAACGGCACAGGGCCACACGGCGACGTTCACCACCAGAAAGGACACTAATCTTTTTATCGCCATCAGGTGTGCGTAGTGCATCCATAGCGATTTCTAATTTGGTATCTAATTCCCAAGCATTAGAAGCATCTATTTGATCTTGAAGCTCGGCTTGGCGATTCATTAGTTTTTCCATTTTGTCTGGATCGCTATAAACTTCTTCTAGACCAAACTGTTCGTTTATACTATTGTATTCATCTAGAATTGCCACCGTTTCAGCAGCGCCTTCTTTAACGACATCCATAACAGTCTTCTCATCATCGAGTTGCGGCTCTTGTTCTAGATAACCAACCGTATAATCTTGTGAAAAAACAACATCACCCTGATAATTTTTATCTACGCCTGCAATGATCTTTAATAAGGTGGATTTACCCGAACCATTTAAACCTAGAATACCAATTTTAGCACCATAGAAAAAACTGAGGTAAATATTTTTGAGTACTGGTGTATTTGCCGATTGAAATGTCTTGGTTACACCAGCCATTGAAAAAATGACTTTCTTATCGTCGCTCATAATTAAACTCGTCCTTTTAAAGCATTAAACACCCACGCAATTGCAAAAAAACCAATGCCTACGGTTGCAAAACCCCATCCTGCGACATCGTCGTATCGGTATGCTCCCATTAGTATTAATAAAACACCCATTATAATCATGAGCACAGTAGCCCATGCAAGTACGGTATTCTTGTTCATTGCCATAATCTTATAATTTTTTTGAAAGTTAGTTGAAACACAAATATCGTGATAAAAACCAAAAAAAAGCATTCTTAAACAAGAATGCTTTTTTTAATGCTTCAAAATGAATTGAATAATTTAACTCATCGGAACTTCAATAATAACTAAATCAGAATCTTTATGCGCCGATATTTGTACCTTATCTGTTTCAGAAATACCTACTGCATCTCGTTTGTTTAAATGCGTGTCTGCAGCATTTATTTCGCCATCTGCTACAAAAACATAAAGTCCATTATTTGGTGATCTCAAGTCAATATTCAAACTATGATGAGCCTCTAAGTGACTCCTATAAATATAAGCTTGCTGACTTATAGGCAAGGCTTCACCTTCTAATTTGTCTTTCGGAGCGACTACAGTTTGAAGTTGATTACGTTTACCTGAATCTGAAAACTCACGTTGTTCATAATTAGGTTCTACGCTCATTTCCTCTGGAATGATCCACAATTGAAGAAAATTAACTTCATCTGTTTTGCTGTCGTTAAATTCTGAATGTGTTAATCCAGTACCAGCACTCATTACCTGAACTTCACCTACTTCAATAGCGCGTTTATTCCCCATACTATCTTTGTGTGAAAGTGCGCCTTTAAGCGGAATGGAAATGATCTCCATGTTTTGATGTGGATGTGTACCGAAGCCCATTTTCGGCTGCACTACGTCGTCATTTAGTACGCGAAGCATACCAAAATTCATTCGTTCTGGATCTTGATATCCTGCGAAGCTAAAGGTATGGTGTGATTTCAACCATCCGTGATCTGCATATCCTCTTGTATCTGCTTTGTGAATTATAGTTTTCATATGAATTTATTTTTAATGTTTATATTTAATTTACTGGTAAAAATCCCATTTTACCCATTTGATAATCGCGCATGGCCTCTAGCAATTCTGTTTGCGTATTCATCACATAAGGTCCATAAGTTGCTACTTCTTCCTTTAAAGGTTCACCCGAAAGAAATAAAAGCAAGCTATCAGATTGCGCTTCTAAGGTAAATCCGTCGCCATCCTGATGGAAATACACAAGTTGATCTTCGTTCAAACTTAAAGTGACTTGGTCATTTATTTTAACCGTGCCTTTTAGCAAATACAGCATTCCTTGATGTGAAGATTGAAAATTAATGGTTTCTACTCCACCTTGCTTCGCCTCGATCATAAATGCATTAACGGCAGTTTGTGTAACTATTTTTCCTGTCTTTCCGGCTAATGCACCAGCAATGATCTTTGTATTTATTTTACCATCTGATGAGTTAACAACTTCAAAGTCTTCGCTTTTTGCGTGTTGATAATTGGGTTGCATCATTTTCTTTTCTGAAGGTAGATTCAACCACAGCTGAATACCTTCAATAGTGCCTCCACGATTCACAAATTCCTTTGTTGGTCCTTCAGCATGAATAATACCTCGTCCGGCGGTAGTCCATTGTACATCACCTGCCTTTACTACGCTTTCATTGCCGAGCGAATCGCGATGTAATTGTTCACCCTGCACCAAGAATGTTACAGGCTCAAATCCACGATGCGGATGTGGACCAAGATCGAAAGGATTCTTCTCCGGACTTATATCGTAAGGACCATAATGATGTAACAAAATAAATGGATCAATCATATCTATTTGCTGCGTTGGCAGTGGTTGACGTAGTCTGATTGGACCCATATTTACAAAGTCGCTACGCCCTATTCGTTTTATTGAATTTGTTTTCATTGTTTTATTTGTCATTAAAATATTTTCCATGGAAAATATTTGATTAAAAAAATGCACTATCGCATTTTATCTAAGAGATCGCTTAATTGTTTGGCTTCTTCTTCATTCAAATTTTTAAGTAACTCTTTATTTAAAGTGTTAGGTATAGACTTCAATAAGTCAATGCCTTCCTGAGTAATGGCGATCTTTACTACACGTCTGTCGTGTTCTGAAGGTAGTCGCTCTATATAATTTTTAGCACAAAGTTTATCCATTAGTCGCGTTGCGTTTGGAGAACGCTCTAGCATGCGATCCTTTATGGTTTGAACATTTAATGGCTCACCTGCACCTCGTAATATTCTCAGGATATTATATTGTTGGGGTGAAATACCAAAAGTTTTGAAATGTTCGTTTTGACAACTATTTATCCAATTGGCTGTGTAAATAATGTTGAGTAAAGCTTTTACTCTATTATTTTCAAACTTTGAATTGATATCTTTTGCTAAATCTCCCATTCTAAAATCTTACATCGTTGTATTCGCTACGCTTTCTAAAAACAGCATTTGCAAATGGACAAAGAGGCATAATCTTCAAGTTATTTTCTCTTGCAAAAAGCACTGCTGCTTCAACCAATTTATAACCTACACCCTGACCTTTCAAAGATTCATCAACTTCAGTATGATCAATAATAATCTTATCTGAACCTGCATAACTATAGGTCATAAGTCCTAATTTACTACCGTCTACTTCGTAGTAAAACTCACCTTTCTTTTCGTTTTCTAACTGTTGTATTTTCATGATTACAGACTTTCTTCAAATTGTTTAACTTCTTCTAAAAGTGCTTCGTTTAATTCTGAATTAATAATCTTTCCGTCTTGAAAATTAATTCCAAAAGACGGTAGAGAAAACTTTCCCACAATATTGGCATCGTGTCGAGGGAAGCGATCAGAAGCCATTGCCAAAACTGACGCACCTCCTCTTCCACCTGGAGAGGTCGCCATAAGTAACATTGGTTTACCCAAAAAGGTTTTTTGTTCTACTCGCGATGCCCAATCAAATACATTTTTAAAGGCTCCTGAATAAGCACCATTATATTCTGCTAAGGATAATACAATACCATCTGCATTTCTAATTTCATCAACAAAAGCAATGGCTTCCTCAGGATGACCGTTTTCTTTTTCCCTATCGGAACTGTAAATAGGCATTTCAAAATCATTAAGATCCAAAACCTTTACCTCTACATCACTTACTTGGCTCGCCGCATAAGTTGCGAGTTGTTTGTTAATTGAGGTACTGCTATTACTTCCTGCAAATGCAATAATTTTTTTCATGATCTGGTTTTAGGCTAATTGTAATTCTTTAATTTGATTATCTGCTTTTTCTTGCTTCGATTCAGCATCGAACATCAATTGATCTAATTTAATCATTTCTATATCGGTAATTCCAATAAAACCAAGGAAATGTCTAATATACTTTCCAGCGAAATCAATATCACTATCAATTTGAGTTCCACCACTACTAATTACTACGTAAGCCTTCTTGTCTTTAAGTAGCCCCACTGGTCCATTTTCAGTATATTGAAAGGTTAATCCTGCTCTGGCAATTAAATCAAAATAGGCTTTTAAAGAAGCGGGCACAGAAAAATTATAAATTGGTGCAGAGATAATAATGGTATCCGCTTCGATGAGTTCATCGACCAACTCTTGCGATTTTCTTAGTGCATCTACCTGTGATTCTGTTCGTTCACCCTTCACAAATAATGAGGCTAACATTTCTTCATTCAGAAATGGTATATCTGAATATGTTGTATGTCTTTCAACAATACTAACTTCATCTTCAACCTCTTTTATACGGTCTATTAATTTTTCGGCATAGCCAGTAGAAATCGAACTTTGTCTGTTACTACTCGAATTGATATTTAATATTTTCATGATACATGTTTTTAATTACAGAACAAATCTACAATAAATAAATTTATTTTCCAAGGAATATAATTCCATGTTATATATATTTAACGTTTCATTTAGAAAATAGCTTTAACATTTAAAAGTTATGTTTCGTAAATTCGTAGCAAATAAATCTGCATTAATGGATATCAAATTCAATAAAAACGAAGATCATAATAAATTACTCCTTTCCGAATTAAAGAAGCGACTCGCTAAAGTAAAGCTTGGTGGTGGTGAGAAAAGTATAGCAAAGCACCACAGCAAAGGCAAAATGACAGCTCGTGAGCGTATCGATTACCTATTAGATCCTAAGTCTAAATCTATAGAAATCGGTGCATTTGCCGGTGAAGACATGTACAAAGACTATGGTGGTTGTCCGTCTGGAGGTGTCGTCGTAAAAATAGGATACATTAAAGGTAAGCAATGTATGGTAGTAGCTAATGACGCTACCGTAAAAGCAGGCGCCTGGTTTCCGATCACGGGAAAGAAAAATTTACGTGCACAAGAAATAGCAATCGAAAACAGATTACCTATTATTTATCTAGTGGATAGTGCTGGCGTGTTTTTACCAATGCAGGATGAGATCTTTCCTGATAAAGAACACTTTGGTCGGATTTTCAGAAATAATGCTGTGATGAGCAGTATGGGCATAACTCAAATCGCTGCTGTTATGGGAAGTTGTGTTGCTGGTGGTGCTTACCTTCCAATAATGAGTGATGAAGCCTTAATTGTTGATAAAACGGGTAGTATATTTTTAGCCGGAAGTTATTTAGTTAAGGCCGCAATCGGCGAATCAATTGATAATGAAACATTAGGTGGTGCTACAACGCATTGCGAGATTTCGGGAGTAACAGATTATAAAGCGAAAGACGATAAAGACGCCTTAGATACTATAAAAAACATCGTAGACAAAATTGGTGATTTTGATAAGGCCGGTTTTAATCGAATCAAGGCCTCAAAACCGAAAGAAAATCCAGAAGACATCTATGGCATTTTGCCTCATAGTAGAGCTGATCAGTATGATATGAACGAAATCATCAATCGACTGGTCGACGATTCAGAATTTGAAGAATACAAAGCTGGTTACGGTCAAACTATAATTACGGGTTATGCACGGATTGATGGTTGGGCTGTTGGTATTGTTGCGAATCAACGTCAGATTGTAAAAACCAAAGGCGCCAAAACTAAACCTAGTGAAATGCAATTTGGTGGTGTAATTTACAACGATTCGGCAGATAAGGCCACGAGGTTTATCGCTAATTGCAATCAGAAAAAAATCCCACTTGTGTTCTTACAAGATGTTACTGGATTTATGGTAGGGAGCAAATCTGAACACGGAGGTATTATTAAAGATGGTGCCAAAATGGTAAATGCTGTAAGTAATTCGGTGGTTCCAAAATTCACCATTGTTATAGGAAATAGTTATGGTGCTGGTAATTACGCGATGTGTGGAAAGGCTTATGATCCGCGTTTAATTGTTGCGTGGCCAAGTGCTGAATTGGCAGTGATGAGTGGTAAGTCTGCTGCTAAAGTGTTGTTGCAAATTGAAACGGCTTCACTCAAAAAGAAGGGTGAAACCATAACCAAAGAAAAGGAAGAAGAACTTTTCGATAAAATTAAATCGAGATACGATAATCAAGTATCACCGTATTATGCAGCTGCTCGTTTATGGACAGACGCCATTATCGACCCATTAGATACTAGAACCTGGATAAGTATGGGCATTGAAGCGGCCAACCATGCTCCTATTGAAAAACCTTTTAACTTAGGGGTTCTACAGGTTTAATGAAGGAAAGCACAAATAAAAAACAGCCTTTGTATGTCATATTATTATTAATCTTGGCGGCAGAGGCTATTTTTATATTGCCATTTGTGTTACAACGTATTTTCCGAACGACATTTTTAGAATCCTTTGGTATTTCGCAAATTGAAATAGGAAGCTGTTTTTCGGCCTATGGAACAGTCGCTTTGGTTAGTTATTTTTTTGGCGGACCATTAGCTGATCGATTCAAATCTCATGTCTTGATGTCTTCGGCATTGATTCTTACAGCCTTAGGTGGGTTTTATTTAGCGACTTATCCTTCACTTTATCAGTTACATATTCTATACGGATTTTGGGGGTTTACGACCATCTTTTTGTTCTGGGCTGCGATGATCAAAGCCACAAGAATTTGGGGTGGTTCTGATAAGCAAGGTATTGCCTTTGGGTTTTTAGATGGTGGACGAGGCTTAGTTGCCGCCCTTTTTGGATCAGCTGGAGTACTAATCTTTTCACTATTTATTACAAAAGACATTGAGCTAACCTCTATAGATGAACGACGACTAGCCTTCAAACAAGTTATGCAATTTACCTCCTTTGCTGTCTTAGCGATTGGTATTATTGTATACTTCTTTTTAAGATTTAAGGAATCTGGTGGGATCAAGTCCGAAAAAAAGGAGAAGCTTTTAACCATTAATAATTTCAAAAAAGTGGCCCAATACCGCGCTGTTTGGTTATTAATGATCATTATTCTTTGTGCCTATTACGCTTATAAAATGACTGATTTATTTAGTCAGTATGCTGAACAAGTTATGCTTTACAACAAAATTGAGGCCGCCAAAATAGGAACCTATCTTCTATACGTACGCCCCGTAATTGGCGTGGTTATTGGACTTTTAGCAGACAGAACACGTGCATCGTTATGGATTGTTATTGGATTTTTACTGATGACTATAACAAGCCTTATCTTTTACCTAGGTATTATTGATGACTCAAAAACCTTACTTTTTATTTTATCTATAGGAACAATGGCACTGGGTGTTTATTCAGCTCGAGTATTATATTTTGCAACTCTTGAAGAAGCAAAAATTCCTGTTGCTCTCACAGGAACTGTAGTAGGATTTATTTCTGTGGTAGGATACACTCCCGATATTTTCGCAGGTTTGCTCATGGGTTATTTTTTAGATGCCAATGAAGGTGTTTTAGGTCTGCAACATGCCTTTGGTATTATGGGCATATTCACCTTTGTAGGATTAGTTGCCTCCTTCATTTTCTACCGACATCAAAAAACGACATCCTAATTGCCTTGATGAGATTTTATACGTGGAATCGTTAGCAATTTTGTTTGTCTCCCATTCACATATCTAAATCCATCTTTACCCCAAAATCCGGCTTCTTCGAGCATAATGCGGATATCGCGTTTCCATTCAGGGATATTAACAGTTGTATTTAATTCAATGGCATAAACCGTATTTTCATGCAAGGGATAATCGCCATTTACAGGAACACCGTTTTGTGCATCCCACATGCCCAAAGTTGTTCCTGATGAATGTCCATAGGTGCCAAGCGGATGCGTATAGATTGCTGGTCGATACCCTTCTTCTCTACCCTGTTCAAGGGATTCCTTCAAGATTTGATTACCAGTTTTCCCTGTTTCAAAGTTGGATGTGAAAATATCCTGAACTCTATTTCCATCCTGAAGTGCTTCCTGCAAAAATTTAGGAGGCTCAGTTTCATTAGGTTTTAAAACATAGGCCAACTCCTGGCAATCCGTATTCAATCTTAAATAAGTAATCCCAATATCGCAATGAACAAGATCACCCGGAAGAATTACCATGTTTTCGGGTCGGTTGGAAAAGGCATATAAATGATTTCCTAATTCTTCGGCAGTGCGCTGCACATCGACAGTTGGGTGAAACCACGTTTCTAGTCCCAATGCTGTTATCTTGTCGCGCATCCACCATTCTACATCTGTTGTAGTGGTTATTCCTGGCGTGATAACTTTTTCTGAAAAGGCCTCAGCAATGATATCGTGGGTTATATCAACCAATTGATTGTAAATTATCATTTCGGTTTCAGTGCGCGTTTCTATCCAGCTGATCGCCAATTTTTCTGCAGATCTTACCTTAGAATAATAGTCTTTAGGTAAATTTTCCATAAAGGCTTCATAATCTGTTTTTACGATTCCGTCACAAATATTAAAATTATCGGAATAGTTTAGTCCAATCGATTTTGGTTGGCGTTCTTCAATTATTTCAACGAGTCGTTTCCATTGATCTGGTTGTTGTTCTTTATCCCAGGCCGAAATAATATTTTCGCCGAAATTATAACGTGCTACAGCAAGTTTTTCTATGGTGTTTTGTTCTTTATTTCTATAGAAAACAAGAATGGTTCTTCGTCTTGCATTGAGCCATGTAGCTGGCAGCATGGTTTTAAGAACAGGGTCTTCATTATACTCTCGAGAGATCAAAATCCACATATCAAAACCGGTATCGTCCATAAGTTCTGGTAGTAAATTATCGAATCTATCCTTCAGGATATTATCTACGACTTCAGCACGTTGCCTTTCAGGTAAAATTTGCTGACTATAGGTTACTGTAGAAACGAGAAATAGAAAGGAGATGATTAGTTTCATATTTTGGGTAATAATTCAAACATAAAAATACTGAAAAATAAGATGAGGCTAACACTTTGATTGTGAGTGTTAACGAGGTATAAAAGCCTAATATTTGATTTTATTTTGATCATTTTTGTAAGTATAATCGTAAAAAAGGGTGTTTTTCGTCGAAAATACGTGTGATTTTCAGTTTCAATAAATGCTGTATTTCTATATTGAAATCACTTAACCTACTTAATGATGAAAAAATCTGCGATTGCCCCAACAATTTGCGTTTTTTTACTGACGCTTTTTATGCTCAATACCAATTACGGTATTGAAGCCCAAAATTCTGTAAATTTTAGTACCGTAACTAGCACTGATAACTCAGCAAAAAAGACTATAATTTATGATGATGCTGATGGTCTAATTTTGTCTATTCCGACCGAGAAAATCAAGAAGTTAAATATCTACAATAAGGGTGGACGAAAACTAATTTCAATCACCAAGTTTGATAAAACAATCTATTTAAGAAGCTTAAGATCTGGCTCCTATCAAATAACCATTGAATTGAAATCTGGAGAAATAATTTCCAGAAAATTGATTAAACCCTAAGCTACTAATTAAGGCCAATAAAAAAGGGTGCTAAATAGCACCCTTTTTTTAATTTTATATTTTAAAAACTACGCTTCGCGCGCCGCTTTTTTCTCTTCTCTCATTTCTTTTAAACGCTCCATAGTAGCACCAAATAACCAATAAGGAATTACAAAAGTTAAAAGGAAAATCATTAACCAGAAACCAATTGTTAATATGGTTAAAAATGCTAAAAATCCTAAATACTGATCAAATTCGAACATAATTGCGTTTCATTTTTAATTGCACTGCAAAGATATAACCAAATTATAAGTTTTACAATAGCAAGATTGAGATTTATTAACAGCTTATTAAAAGCAAACTATAGATTTTTAACGTGATAATCCACGAGCCCATCTATAGGGCGTCTCACAAAATTACCAACTTTAAAGCCGTATTCTTCTGCGACCTCTTTGATTTCATTTTGAGAAAAATACGCTATCGAACCCGCAAAATGAACCGGCACGCCAGAATCTAATTCTTCTTTAAATTGCATGATCATATTCTCTGTAAACAGACGAATACCTTTTTTAATTAAGTTGAGAATATAACTCGAGTCTTTGTTTAAAAACATAAACTCAGCATGATCTGCTAAATAAGCACTTGGATTAGCTTGCTTGTACAGATTGAACTTAATGAAATCAGCATCTAAATTATGTTTGTGCTCAAAGGCCAGTTTTATAGTTTCGGGCATTTTGTTGAAATAATAATCTCTTATTAACTGCTTCCCAAAATAATTACCACTAGCATCATCCATCAAGGTATACCCTAAACTAAGTACGCGTTGGTGCAATTGAAGACCATCAAAATAACTACAATTAGATCCTGTTCCCAAAATACATACCACAGCAGCTTCGTCGTTTGTATTTATGCAAGCTCTAACGGCTGCATAAGTATCTTCTCTTACTTCAACAATTGACTTAGGGAAGTAGTCTTCTAAAACTGATTTTAACAATAGTCGAGGCTTTTCGGTACCGCAACCTGCACCATAAAAGAAGACATGAGAAACCTCATCGACTAAACTCATAAGTTCTTCACTTCGACCTATAGTTTTTCTGAGTTTCTTTTCTTCAATTATCGCCGGATTTAAACCTTTGGTTCTAATTTTTTCTGCAGCTTGTTCACCATTTTCGTTAATGGCTATCCAATCGCACTTTGTAGAACCACCGTCTGTAATTAAAATCATAGTTTGAGTTTAAAAAAATTCCGCAATGCTCAAATTAAAATAACACTACGGAATTTCATAATTAATATGCGAGATTATTAAGTTCTATAGGTTGTTGATCTTAATTGCCAAATCAACTAATTTGTTTGAATACGCAAACTCATTGTCGTACCAAGACACTACTTTAAAGAATTTTGAGTTTAACTCAATTCCTGCGCTAGCATCAAAAATACTTGTACGTGTATCACTCACAAAATCTTGAGAAACTACTGGTTCTTCAGTATAACCTAATACGCCATTCATTGCACCTTCTGAAGCTGCCTTAAACGCTTTTTTAATTTCTTCGTATGAAGTTTCCTTTTGAAGTCTAACCGTTAAGTCTACTACCGATACATCAGCAGTTGGCACTCTAAAGGCCATACCTGTAAGTTTTCCATTTAACTTCGGAATAACTTTACCCACAGCTTTTGCCGCACCAGTAGTTGAAGGAATGATATTATTTAAAGCCGAACGTCCTAATCTATAATTCTTGCGAGAAGGACCATCAACCGTTAATTGTGTTGCTGTAGAAGCGTGAATAGTTGTCATTAAAGCTTCTTCGATACCAAAATTATCATCTAGCACTTTAGCTACAGGTGCTAAACAATTCGTTGTACATGAAGCGTTAGAAACGATCTTATGGTCAGATGTTAATTCGTCGTCATTTACACCCATCACAAACATTGGTGCATCTTTACTTGGTGCAGAAATAACCACTTCTTTAGCACCAGCGTCGATATGGTATTGAGCAGTTTCTAAAGTTGTGAAGATCCCTGTACATTCAGCAACGACGTCTGTTCCGACTTCGTCCCATTTCAAATTCTTTGGATCGCGCTCAGCAGTAACACGAATGGTTTTACCATCAACTACCAAGTGACCATCTTTTACTTCTACTGTTCCATCAAAACGACCATGAACAGAATCGTACTTTAATAAATATGCAAGATGCTCAACATCTAATAAATCGTTAATAGCAACCACGTCTACATCTGGGCGATTCACTGTTGCTCTAAATACTATTCTTCCTATTCTTCCGAATCCGTTAATTCCTAATTTTAAATTTGACATGTTTTCTTTTTTTAAGTCTTTTATATTGTCATTATGTCTGAAACTCTTAGTAGTTCCATATTGATTTTTGATTGTCCTTTTATGGCTTGATCGAATGGCGTAAGATCAATGATATCATTTTTAAGCCCAACCATATAGTTACTTTTTCCTGTAATTAATGATTCAACTGCTTTAACACCCATACGACTGGCAAGTACACGATCGAAACACGACGGATTTCCACCACGTTGCATGTGTCCTAAAACTGAAACTCGCACCTCATATTCGGTCATATTCTCCTCAACATAATCGGCCAGTTCAAATACGTTTTTACCAATTTTATCACCTTCGGCTACCACAACGATACTCGATGATTTGCCTGAGGTCTTACTTCGTCGTAAAGACTCTAATAACCTATCAAGTCCTAAATCCTCTTCAGGGATTAAGATCTCCTCAGCACCTGCACCAACACCTACATTCAGGGCAATGTGACCAACGTCACGACCCATAACTTCAATAAAAAATAAACGGTTGTGTGAACTCGCCGTATCTCTAATCTTGTCAATGGCTTCTACAGCTGTGTTTAGAGCAGTATCATAACCCAAAGTATGAGTAGTTCCGAAGATATCGTTGTCAATTGTACCTGGTATGCCCATAACCGGAAAACCAAATTCTTGATTAAAAATCATGGCACCAGTAAAACTACCATCACCTCCAATTACAACAAAGGCATCTATTTTTGCTGCGCGAAGTGCATCGTAAGCTTTCTGACGCCCTTCTTTGGTTCTGAATTCTTTTGAACGCGCCGTTTTAAGCATTGTACCACCTTTATTAATGATACCCTTAACACTACGCGCATCCATGCTTTCAAAGTCACCTTCAATCATACCCTGATAACCTCTGTAGCAACCAAAGCATTCAATGTCGTGAAAGGCACAAGTTCTTACCACAGAGCGGATGGCAGCATTCATTCCTGGTGAATCACCACCAGAGGTCAAAACCGCAATTTTTTTAATTGTATGAGCCATTTTCGTTTTTAAGTTTTAGTAAAATTACTAAACTAAACACACAATATTATGACTAAAATCATAAAAAAAAAGCGCCTGAATAAATTCAAACGTTTTCGTTAATAACTATTTGATTAAAATTGGAAAAAAGGGAGTTTTCAAGACTTAGTTTTAGTCTTTTTCTTCTTCATTGTGATATAATCTGGCATCATACTTTCTTCATCTTCAACTTCTTCTTTAACTTCATTATCAGCCTTTTTATCTTTACGGTTCTTACCTGAAAAAATAATATCTATGAGTTCTTTGAAGGTATCGAATTCAACGCTGTAGGATAAACCTACGCCTTGTGTATATCCGATCTCCTCACCGAAGTTTCTAATGGTATTTTCTCTATTGAACACTTTGGCTCTCAGCGTTCCGTCTTCGTTGAGCAACCAATCAATTTGAACATCGCCAGTAAGTGTAGTCTGTTGGGCACTTCCAAATGGAACGCCTACCTTACCATTCACTATAAATCGATCTGATATTTTAGTCTGAAGTGTGAGTCCTACTCTACTATTCGTTCGGATATCTGGTGTATCCTGACCTAATTCAAAATCTAACCCAACTTGCAAGTCTTCATTATTTCCTCCTAATAAATTATTGACGATTCCACTTAAACGTTCAGCAATTGTACCAGAAAAATCAATGCCACTTACGCCGTTTGCAAAACTACCTGTAGCTAAAAATATAAGCGCCTGATTGTCGCGTTCGTCTCTTGAAGACAATCTATAATCGAGCTCTGATTTCACTGTTGAATTTACCGTTGGGAATCTAAAATCGAACTCAGGATTTGGCTGTTCTAACTGACCCGTTAAATGAATAATCACCTCAACCGGGATGGTTTGATTAATGGGATTATCTAATAAAACTGAGGGGTTTGCTGATCCCTGATATACTGCCTTGATATCAATTTCAGCTCTTAAAGGATCGCCTTCCCAAACTATGCTACCTCCTTGTTCTACATCAAAACGTTTTTCAACTAAGCCACGATATTTAAAGTTATATACGCCTTCAAATACAGAGAAGTCACCCCACATATTAAAGGTACCGTTAGTGTTAATTAAAAATACAAGGTTTCCTTCGCCCTTTCCTTTAATAGTGCTTCCCGAGTCTTTATCGATTACAATTTCTATCGTCGCATTCTGATTGACATCTAAATCAAAATTCAACTCTAAACCTTTAACCTCAATCGCTTCAACGACTTCACCGCTTATTCTAGCTTTCTTCTCTTCAGGACTTAAAAAATGAATAAATGAATTGTCTCCAAAACTTTCAGAATCATTTAGTGGAATATTGAATTCGGTACCAGAAGCTGTGCTTCCTTCGACATCAATGATGAGTTGATCTGTTGGACCTTTGATTTCTGCTTCACCTGAAATAAAAGCTGTACCGTAATATAATTCGTCTTCAGACTCTTCAGTATTCAATACCAATAGACGGTTGGTGTTAAGATCGAGACCTAATTTCCAATCCGAGAAATTATTGTGTTCTATATAGCCGTTGAGATAACCCTGAGAGAAGTACTCCGAGTCTGTCATGGCCACATTATTAAATATAAACTGTTGATTCCTAAGTGACACTTTTGAATCGAAGTCAAAGCCATAATCCACGTTGAGATAAGGTATTGAGAGTCCGGCTCTATCTAGTAGTAATTCGCCATCAATACTTGGTTTTTTGAGGCTGCCTGTGACTTTAGCATTTCCTGATACCAGACCTCTAATATTACTAATGACACCTTCACCCAAGGGATTCAATGGATCGAGCAAAAACTCTTCAAAGGCCACATCAACATTTATCGTAGGCCTATTTTTAGCTACATCTAGAGCACCATTAGCTGAGAATGAAACCAGGTTGTCATTTACCAGAGAGATATCGACGTCATAGGCTGTGAGTGAATTGTCACCTTCAATTTTAGCCGTTAGGTCTCCTAGATCAAAATCATTTACAAAAAGATTGTTGATCTCCATATCTGATTTTGGCAAATAAGCGCCATTCGTCTGGTTGATACTGAGTTTGCCATTTACGAGCCCATCGAGTGCCAGACTGTCTATTCGAGGTGTGATTTTAACTAATTGAACATCTTTAAAATCGAGCCTAATATTTTTATTAATACTATCACTGATAATACCAGACAATTCAATTTCTTCATTACCTTGATTTATGGTGATTGGGAAAATATCAAAGGCATCTAAATTCTTATCAAATCGCACTTTGTTAAAGTTATTCTTTTCAGAATTCACGAACCATTCATATCCTTTAAATAGAATATCGGATTTCTTGAAACCAACTATAGATTTATTGGCTTCATCGATGGTATAAAATAAATTAAGGTTGAATTCATCTTTGTTATTATCGCCGCCTTTAAATTCTGTTTTGATCAACAAAGTGTCTCTTCTGGTTACATTAACAAGTGAGAAGTCTGAGGCATTATATACGCCTGCACTTAAGCTATCAATTTGAAGGAACGTATTAAAAAGCGGATTGCTATTGTCTACATCGAGATTAATGTTATTAGCAAAATAGTTTTGATATTTAATTTGTGGCGAATTAAAGGTGAGCTCAAATCCTTTTTCATCGGTCTCCACTCTACCTTCAATAAAGGTATTCTTGCCCAAATACAAATCTTTGAAAAATACCGCAGCAATTTTAGAGTACACATTGAATCTAAAATCCATATACTGGCCTTCCTCGACTTCAAAAGGCTGATAGTTGGTATAAATGCTTCCGAGGGAATTTTCTACCAACTTTGGAAGGTCTTCTATCTTAAATTTACCTTTAATTTTCCCACTACAAATATCTGGTGAGTTAATCGAAATAGTGCGCTCGTCACCTTCAAACGTAGACACGATATCAAAATCTTCAAAGCGGTATCTGCTATCTTGATTTTTATAGGTCGTATTTTTAATTTTAACGGTACCGTCGGCATCATCAAAAGTGGAGCCCACAGCTGTCATATTCACTAAACCTCTAAACTCAGAAATACTATCTCGGTCTACAAAATTGAGAACTTTTAAATTAGCATAACCGACGTTTGCTTTAAAATCGAATTGCTTCTGTTCTTCAGCAAAATCTACCAACCCATTGAAATTAAGTTGCAAATTTGGATCATCTGCAATGAGCTTCCCGTTAAAAACTTTGTTACCTAAGTCTCCAGAAATCGCAATTCCTTGGTAGGTATAATCATTATATTCTAGGCTAAAGACATCTCCTTTTATATCTGTTCGCAGATTATCTAGTGTGAAGCCTCTACCATCTACATCGACATTGGCAGACACCAATTTGGCCTTTGGATCGTCTATCATTTGACCTATATCGAATTCGTCAAATACAATGTTACCAATGTAACTCGCCTCGTCGATATCGTCGATCTCAGTTAACTCTAGATTCGATTCTAATAAACCTATATCGGTATCGATCGTAATATCCGCATTTATCTGGTTTGCAGTGACTCTAGATGTTCCACTTATTTTGAAATTACCCACTTTGGTTAATACCGTTGGAATGGCATTGCCTAAAATTCGAGGCAATAAAGCGGTAAGATCATTATAATTAGAAGCTAAATTTTGAAACTTTCCGTCTAAGGCAAAGCTATCGTCTTCTTTACTAAACAGATTTGTAAAAGTGATATCACCTATGATTCTGGTATTTCTAGAAGTACTAACCTTTAGATTATTAGCGGTTAAATTATTTAAGGTTCCTGATAGGTCTACATCAAGTTTAGCACGTTGGTTTCTTCCGAATTCATCAAAAAACACATTGAGTTCAGTGAGGGAAACTTCAGATTCTCTAAAGCTCGCCGTAACAAGAACTTTCTCTGTAAAACCCTTTAAATCTTCACGCTTGTAATCGAATCGTAAATCACCTTTAAGTTTAGAATTCTCAGTCTTTATATCAAGATCTTGAAAATCCATGTGTGTTAAGGTATATTCAAAATTTGCCGTTAAATTATCAACAACAATACCTCGACTATCTATAAAACTAAAAGTGTTAATTCTACTGCTTACTTCGGGGCCATTAATTAAAAAATTAGTGGTATTAACATTGAGATCTTTAAAAATAAAAACTTCAGGAGTTTCTAAATTTTCATCTATAAGCCTAAAAGTTCCATCTTCTATAGAGACATCGCTCGATGAAAACAGAAACTCACTTGGTCCTTCTCTTGGATTATCGTCTTCAAATTTATCAACGAAAATATCGAGATTTGTATCTTCTTCGCTTTCGTAAGTTTTCAGATTGAACAATAGATCCTGAATGTCGATATCGCCAAAATTCAGTTTGCCGTTATATAGATTTTTAAAACTAATGATAGAACTATTCAATTCACCAATATTGATGAGCGTATCTTCATGATGATCTCTAATTAGAATTTCCTTGAGTTCTATGTCGCCATTAAGCTGCAGTCCAACCTTTGCGATGGTAATGTTCGTCTTAAATTCTTCATTAACTTTTTTAGTAGCGTATTTTCCTAACTTGGTCTGAACAGCTGGAATCCCTAGAATCAAAAAAACAATAAAGAATAAGAGCAGAATTATGCCTGCTATTTTTCCTATTATTTTGAGTACTTTTTTGATACGACTAGTGCTTAAAAATTGATGAAATCTTCATTACCTTTGTCTATTCTATACGTTATAAAGTATGGCTTTAGACTATATCTGGTAAAATTAACAATTATTGTGCCTTTTATTACTCATGAAAAAAGAAAATATATACATCCTTGGTATTGAGTCTTCTTGCGATGACACATCGGCCGCTGTATTATGTAACGATAAAATTTTAAGCAATGTTGTTGCAGACCAAAAAATTCATGCGGAATACGGAGGTGTAGTTCCGGAGTTAGCCTCGAGAGCACATCAGCAAAATATTGTTCCGGTTGTGGATAGAGCCATCGAACGCGCCGGAATTTCTAAAGATCAACTAAGTGCTATTGCTTTTACACGCGGACCAGGACTTATGGGATCTCTATTAGTAGGAACTTCGTTTGCAAAGTCTTTGGCCTACGGATTGAATATTCCATTGATCGATGTCAACCATATGCAAGCTCACATATTAGCTCATTTTATTGACGAAGACGACCATAACAAACCACCGTTTCCATTTTTAGCTATGACCATTTCTGGCGGTCATACTCAAATAGTGAAGGTGAGTAATTATTTTGAAATGGAAGTCCTTGGCGAAACCATCGACGATGCTGTGGGTGAAGCGTATGATAAAAGTGGGAAGGTTTTAGGACTCGGTTACCCGGCCGGACCTGAAATTGACAAACGCGCTCAGCTTGGAAATCCGAAAGCATATCATTTTACTAAACCAAAAGTTGAGGGATTAGGTTTTAGTTTTTCGGGCTTAAAAACTGCTATTTTATATTTTGTTCAGCGCGAAACCAAGAACAACCCAGATTTTGTAAAAGAGAACATTAATGATATCTGTGCTTCTATTCAATACACCATTATCGGTATTTTGATGGACAAACTGAAACTCGCCGTCAAACAGACTGGAATAAAGCATATTGCTATTGGTGGTGGCGTGTCAGCTAATTCAGGAATTAGAAAGGCGCTTAAAGACGCGGAGCAAAACCATGGTTGGACGACCTATATCCCAAAGTTTGAATATACCACAGATAACGCAGCCATGATTGCCATTGTTGGTTATTTAAAATATCTGGAGCACGATTTCTCAGATTTTAATGTTATGGCAACAGCACGATTGAAATTTTAATGCTAAAGTACAAGGCATATAAATATTATCTTGCTTTTTTGGTATTGTTATTAATCGCTTTAGTAATATTTCATTTCACCGAATTAACGTTTGTGTTTAATATTCTTGACACCTACTATGTTGTGCTTTATTCTCACATTACAATTTTTGTTTCACTAATTATTTTGGTATTGGGATTGGTGTATTGGATACTCCATTTAAGCAAATTTGAGCTTATTAGAAGTCTTTCCAGAATTCACACAACCATGACCATTATTGGGCTATTTATTTTTTTAATTGTGCTTTGCTTTTCAGAATTTATAAGTCCAATTGGCACATCATCTCGATTTCCGCTATTTGATGATACTCAAAATTTTGAAATAATTTTGTTTTGGCTGTTCGTTGTAGTAATGTTAGCCCAGTTAGTATTTATTATAAACATCATTGCATCGTTGGTGAAGTACTTCAAGAAAAAAATAAATGCTAATTAATATCTATGGAATTAATTTTCGAACTAATTGTTAAAACATCTGTTGATAAGCTAAATCCCAATATCCAAAATCCTTTTTAAATTTTAGTTGTTTTGTAGTAGCTCCAAATTAACTAAATCAATTACATCATGAAACATTTATTTGTTCTTCTACTATTTTGCCCACTATTCGCGCTTTCACAAGAATCATTAGAGCAAGAACTCGATTCGATCAAAACTACTGAAGACGCAAAAATCTTTGCGAAAACCTATAAAAAGGTCCATAAAAGTAAGGTGCTAACCTTCAATAAGGAAAAGCATAAAACCAAATTGGCCGATGAGCTTTTCAAATTATCAAAAGGTGGTAAAAAAGTGGTTAAAAAGGATGATAAGAAAACTTACTACAAGGTTATTGACAAGGATAAAACGCTGCATCACAGAGTAAGCTATATTTATTTTGATGGTCGTAAAATGACCATGGCTGATATTAATGCTAAGCGTTCAAAGATCATAAATCAATTTAAGCAAGGTTACAAATTTGAAGCCTTAGCAGAAATCCATTCAATGGACCTTAATGCCAAACGCGGCGGTGATTTAGGCTGGTTTCCTGAAGGACAAATGCATCCAGATTTTGAAAACGCCGTAAAATCACATTCCAAAGACGATATTTTCACTTTAGATATACCCGACAGACAATGGTATTATATCGTTCTTAAAACCTACGAAGCTAAGGATATAGAAGAGATCACAGTTTTAAAATATACTGAAGTCACAAAATAATGCAGCTGTTTTACAATCCGAATATTTCTGAGCAGACCGAAAATTTCAATTTTGATAAGGATGAAAGTCGACATATCGTTAAGGTTCTAAGGAAAAAGGTCGGCGATCATATACATATTACTAACGGAACAGGTTGGTTATTTGAAGCCGAATTGACCCTTGCAGAAATTAAAAACTGTACAGCAAAAATTGTGTCTCAGTCGCTTCAATCTAAACGAAATTACCGTCTTCACATGGCTGTTGCGCCTACCAAAATGAATGATCGCTTTGAGTGGTTTTTAGAAAAAGCCACGGAAATTGGAATAGATGAGATCACTCCAATTATTTGCGATAATAGCGAACGGAAAGTGGTAAAACTAGAACGCTTTGAGAAGATCATTCAATCCGCAATGAAACAATCTCTGCAATGCTATTTGCCAAAACTGAATGAGACCATGTCGTTTAAAGACTTTGTTGCGCAAGCTACAGCTTCAAAAAAGTTTATTGCGCATTGTGAAGAAACCGATAAAAAGTCGCTTAAATCACAGCTCGACACAAATGGTGATTGCATTATTATGATTGGCCCTGAAGGCGATTTTAGCACTCAAGAGATCGAACAGGCATTGCAGAATAATTACCTTCCAGTTACATTAGGAAATACACGCTTAAGAACTGAAACTGCAGCCATCGCAGCCTGTCATTCTGTGGCATTTCTGAATGAATAATTACAAGCCTACTTGACTTGCACCAGTGATATCAAGGTCATCATTTTCTATCACCACTATCAAAGATAAATCATCTGAAGCCTCTACGATCTCTGGGATGATGATAGATCCTTCACCAGAAACGTCCTCTAACTGAAATCGTAATTCACTAACCACAATATTCGAATTGAGAAGTTCTTTATTTCTATTTTCACCGCGCTTAACCGAAGTTTTGCGTTCATCGATCACTAAAATTGTTCGGATGTAACGATTGCTAATTGACCCTTCGATATTGTATTTAAAGTTAACGACATCATCAGTTTTTGATGCATCAGATAGTTTTACACTATTAGTATTTGCCTTCCTTTTGTATTCATTGATTTTTTGATCTACAAGACGTCTATTAGAACCAACTACATGCTCTTTTCCATTCACAACTAACTGTGGAGTATAAATGGTACTACTATTAAATTTCGAACCATAAATACGTTGTTTATCTGTAAATGTGGATTTGCTAAATGGATCTTTCCAACCAATATAATTCCAATAGTCCACGTGATAAGATAGAGCAATAATATTGTCGCTTTTTACAGTGTTTAAAATACGATCGGCTGGCGGACAACTAGAGCATCCCTGAGAGGTAAACAATTCAAGCACAATGATATTATCAGGTTCGCTTGTTTCACTTTTGAAAATGGTTAAAATGAATGCAGGAATTATAAATAATGTTAACAGAATAGACTTCATAGGATTTCTTTTTTACATTTGAATTATGAAGTTTATGTCGAAAAAAATAGCGCCTCTTACACTTTTATTGGCAATTATGATGAGTTTAACAAGTACGCAACTTGAAGCTCAGGACGTGGCTGTACTTAAATATAAAGGCGGTGGCGATTGGTATAGTAATCCTACGGCCTTACCCAATTTAGTAAAGTATTGTAATGATAATATAGACACCAATATCAATGAAAATATCCAAACCGTTGAAGTGGGTAGTATCGATATTTTTCAGTTTCCGTTATTACATATGACGGGTCATGGCAATGTCTTTTTTAGCGATGACGACGCCCGAAATTTAAGAAACTATCTCATCTCTGGTGGGTTTCTTCATATCGATGACAACTATGGAATGGAACCTTATATCACTAAAGAACTTAAGAAAGTATTTCCAAATAATGAGCTACGCGAAATTCCTAAGGAACACGAGATATTTAGTTCGGTTTATGAATTCCCTAATGGATTACCGAAAATCCATGAACATGACGGCAAAGCACCTCAAGCCTTCGGAATATTTCATGAAGATCGTTTAGTACTATTATTCACTTTTGAAAGTGATCTCGGTGACGGATGGGAAGATCCGGAAGTACATAATGACCCGGAAGAGGTACGCGAGAAAGCACTTAAAATGGGTGCTAATATTGTGAAGTATGCCTTTGAGAATTAGCCAAAAAACTTTCAATATCAATGCGCGAAATAGTTGATATCTTTTTCAGTTTGGTGGAGGGCTTTTTTTTATTTAATTCAAATGAACCGGGCTCGCAAAAAATTAAGAAAGTCGTTACGGGTATCATAATTTTTCTCATTTTGATGAGTATTTTAATAGCACTTATTGTGTACGCTAATCAGCCTGAAGTGACAACAATAACAAGATAAACCTCATTCTAAAATTGCAACGCACGCATTACAACTCGGACTTCAAAAAGCAAAAGCATTCAGTTACCTTAGTTTGTGATAACATCAACAATGCACCTAATATTGGCTCACTATTCAGAATAGCCGATGCATTCAATATAGAAGAAATTATCTTTTGTGGTGATGCCATTCCTATTGGAAGACGCATGACCAAAACCTCACGTTCTACCGAAAAACATGTGAGTCACCAAATTGTGGATAAAATAGAAGATGTAGTAGAACAACTAACAAAAACACATACTATTATTGGCCTAGAAATTACTGAAAATAGTATAGAGTTAAGTCAGTTTAAACTACAATCAGATCAACCCATAGCACTCATTATTGGTGATGAAAACTTTGGGGTTTCCGAGTCCGTCTTAAAACGATGTGATTCCGTGGTACATATCAATATGTATGGTAATAATAGTAGTATGAATGTGGTACAGGCCACAAGCATTGCCCTATACGAGATCGTTAATCAACTTCACACTTTATAGTTTGTTCGACTGAATTAATTTCAGCATCTTTGAGTTATGAATGCAAAAATCATTGCTAACGGCATTTTACGCGCTCTGGGTATTCTGGCAGCAATAGTACTTGTTCTATATTTCCTTTATAAAATTCAATCGGTTATTGTTTACATTGCTGTAGCTGCAGTTATTTCTCTAATCGGAAGACCTATTGTACTCTTTTTGCGACGCAAATTAAAATTTAATAACACCCTGGCAGTTGTTGTAACTATGGTTTTATTCATTGGAATTTTACTCAGCCTAATCAGCATGTTTATTCCGCTTATTGCCGATCAAGGAAGAAACCTTGCTCTGCTCGATTTTCAGCAGCTTGAAAGCAATGTTGATAATCTCTACCAACAGATCATCACCTATTTTGAATTCAATAATATTGATGTTGAAGAATCCATAAAAGATTCTAACCTCCTTTCGAAATTAGACTTTTCACTGATCCCGAATTTTTTCAATGGACTCGTAAGTGGTTTAGGAAGTTTTAGTATTGGACTCTTTTCGGTTTTGTTTATATCATTCTTCTTCTTGAAGGATAGTCAGCTATTCGAAAATGGTATTTTAATGTTTGTACCAAAAGGCAACGAAATGCGTTCAAAGCGCTCTTGGAATACAATTAAAGATTTGCTATCACGCTATTTTGTTGGGCTCATTTTTCAAATACTAATTCTATTTGTCATTTATACCATTGTCTTATTGATCTTCGGAATCGACAACGCTTTGGTGATCGCATTTTTATGTGCATTATTAAATTTGGTACCCTACGTCGGTCCTTTAGTGAGTGGGTTTTTAATGTTACTGCTTAGCATGTCTAGCAACTTGGGTGAAAGCTTTAGCGAGGTCATTTTACCCAAAACCACTTATGTAATGATAGGTTTTGTTATTGCACAGCTTGTCGATAATTTCTTTAGCCAGCCGTTTATTTTTTCAAAAAGTGTGAAATCACATCCGTTAGAAATTTTCCTCGTTATTATCATCGCAGGAATCCTATTTGGAATCGTTGGGATGATCGTGGCTGTACCAGCTTACACCGCCATAAAAGTCATTTTGAAAGAGTTTTTATCTGAATATAAATTCGTGAATAAGCTCACAAAGGGCTTATAATTATGGTTTGAATAAATCACTCTTAAATATTGAAATACAAGATTTTATAAATTCAAACTTAAAATCAGATATCTCAAACCTTCTTCTAAAAGGAATTACTTTCGAAGGTGTTGACACCAAGTCAATCATTGAACAAATTGAAGCCAAAAAACGTTGTGAAAAGAAGTTACCTACCTGGTTTAATACTGCTAATATCTACTATCCTAACAGACTAAATATTGAGCAAAGTTCTTCTGAAATTACTGCGAAATACAAATCTAATCTGGTCACAGGAAATTCATTAATCGATCTTACGGGTGGGTTTGGAGTAGACAGCTTTTTCTTTGCCAAACAGATTGAACAAGTGACCCATTGCGAAATAAATTCTGACTTATCAGAAATGGTAAAGCATAATTATAATGCTCTGAAAATTGACAATATTTCATGTTTAAATGAAAGTGGCATTGAAGCTCTTAAGCGTATTGACGAGCCTTTCAATTGGATCTATATCGATCCATCTCGACGAGACGATTCAAAAAAGAAAGTGTTTTTATTGTCAGATTGTACACCAAATATTAAGACCTTTCAAGGGTTATTTTTGAAATATGCAAAGCATGTAATGATCAAAACATCACCACTGCTCGATATTAAAAACACCATCAATGATCTTAAAAACGTAAAGGAACTTCACATTGTTGCGGTCAATAACGAAGTTAAAGAGTTACTATGGATCTTAGAGCGTGATTATGGAGGTGACGTTTTTATCAATACTACAAATCTTTCAAAAGTAGATGCTGAAATATTTGCGTTTAATTTTAATGACGAAGGCTCAAACTCTGCAACTTTTAGCCAGCCACTATCCTATCTGTACGAGCCTAATGCCGCAATTCTAAAGGCTGGTGCGTTTAGCACCGTTAGTGCTCATTTAGAAGTACATAAACTGCATAAACATTCGCACTTATATACCTTAGATCGTTTAGTTGATTTTCCGGGAAGGCGATTTAAAATTGAAAAAGTTATCGCATTCAATAAAAAAGAGTTTTCAAAAGAGAGAATATCAAAAGCGAATATCACTACGCGAAACTTCCCAATATCAGTTCATGATATAAGAAAGAAATTCAAAATAAAAGATGGTGGTAACACTTATCTCTTCTTCACCACAGACCTCAATAATTCGAAAATAATTATCGTCTGTACTAAAGATTTATAGGCGTATAAGACACAATGGTATTATTAGAATCGATCTCAATCTCGTAGGCCATACAGGTATCCATTTGTATTTCAACCTTATCATCATAAACGACCGGATCGTTACTATCTAAAATGAACAAGGTCTCACCAGGCTCAAAACTAGCCCATGATGTTGTTGAATTTGCTGGTATATTCGGAATAAATATAATCTCTTCACCGATGGCATTATACACCTTGAAATCGAACGGAATAGTACCATTATTAACAACTCTAGTGATTGGGTCCTCATCTACGCAAGGATCATTATTTGAGGATAATGCTACTTCCGTTGTACTATCATGAAGTTCTGAGTCTGGTGTACACGCAAAAAGCATTAAAACGAGACACAGTAGCTGTGTCACTTTAAGTAGGTTTCTCATTGCTCAATAGTTTCATTGCTGTAGACAAGTCTGCAACAATCAATTTGGGACTCCAAACATATAAAACAATTTCGAAATATCGATAAAATGAATCAATTATTCGACGAAATGCACGCTATTCAAATTTGAAAATGGAAGAATTTGTAAAGGCATAATGCACTGCATCTTTGGGACTATCGTGAGTGTTTAACCCTGTAAATAAGCTAAATGCCGGAAGAATAAGCTGTTTTTGTGTCACCTGATAACACGGTAATTTTAACTTCTGCCTACCTTTTCCTTTAATAAGCACACCCGGATGTGTATGCCCAGAAATACTAAAGAAATCTGAAGTATCATCCACACTATCGTGTACAAAAACAAAGGGTGCATTTACCCATTGGAAAACCGATTCAATATTCAAGTCCTCTAAAAAATGTCTTGATCTTTCATCATGATTACCCTTAATTAGTAGCAATTTTAAACTATCAAAACTATTCAACCACGTTTTGAATTTATCCATATCACTATTAACCTCAGCATGAAACAAGTCGCCTACAACAATGAGCTGATCCGCCCTAAAATACTGAATAAGAGCTTCTAACCTATGTAGATCTTTCTCCAGAATATCATGTGGCATTGGTATCCCATGCCTTCGAAAATGGGCTGTTTTCCCAACATGAAGGTCCGACAAAATCAAAGCATTCTCGCGTTTCCAAAAAATAGCACGTTGATTAGTTAATGTGAGTTCCTCACCAGATATAGAAATATGTTCTTCTGCTATATTCAATTAATCAATTTTAAAAGCCTGCTCTTTAATACGTTGAATGCGTTTATCGAGATTTTCATTACTCATGGTGCCTCGCAGACTATCAACTTTTAGTGGAAAACTCAATGGTGTAAACGATCTGGCGTGTTTAACAATAATCTTACTTTTCGAAATACGTTCAAAAGACTGCTGCAATCTTGCCTCTTCTAACTGCTGATTGAATACTTCCGTATAGGCTTGTTTCAGTAATAAATTATCTGGTTCGTAATCTTCAAGCACGCGAAAGATAAGTCCAGAAGACGATTGTAAACTCTTATTATTCTTGCGTGTCCCAGGTTGCGATTGTACTACTAAACCAGCAATAACTGCGATATCTCTAAACTTACGAGAAGCCATTTCAGAAGCATTAATACTAGCCACAACATCATCCATAAGATTTTCCTTACTCAGTAAGGCCCTAATATTCTCTTGATCGACCGGAATAGGCTGATCACTTAACAATTCAAAACCATAATCATTCATTGCGATTGTAAATGTAATGGGCTTGATCTTACTGATGCGGTATGCCATTAATGCCGAAAAAACTTCATGTACCAGTCGGCCTTCAAACGGATACATAAATAAATGATGGCCGTCTTTGGTCTCAATTAATTCAACTAAAAATTCATCCTGCTTAGGAATATGAGAATGCTCTTCTTGCCTACTGACTAACGGATTCAAAAAGCGTAATTCTTTTTCTAATCGACCGGGTTGGAGCGCATCAGACAGTTTCAAACGTAAATAATGACTAAGGTGTGAGGTTAAAGGAAGTCGTCCGCCCAACCAACTCGGTGACACTGCTTTCTTCGCTTTACTACGACGCACCAGTACGGTCATATCCTTAATTTGAACCAGTTCAAGAACTCGACCTGCCAAAATAAAACTATCGCCTGGCTTTAATTTCGAAATGAAAAATTCTTCGATCATGCCAATATAACCGCCAGACATATATTTTACCATCACATTGACCTCGCTTACTATGGCTCCGATATTCATGCGATGCAACATACTTATACGACGACTTTTTACGCGGTAATTGCCATCTTCTTCAAGAATAACTTTATGAAATTCCTCATAGGAATTAAGAGTTTTACCTCCTTTTGTTATGAAATGAATGCACCAAAGCCAATCTTCTTTAGTGAGGTAGTTAAATGCGTGGATTTGTTGAATACGTTGAAATAATTCTTCAGATTTAAACCCTTCACCCACGGCTAATGTGACCATAAATTGTACCAGTACATCGAAGGTTAACACCATCGGATCGCGCGATTCCATTTGTTTATCTTTGATGGCTTCTTTCAAAGCTGAAACTTCAACCAATTCTAAGGAATGCGTAGGAATGAAATATATTTTTGAACGTTCGAAAGGAGAATGACCACTTCGACCTGCGCGCTGCATAAACCGCGCAATACCTTTAACCGATCCAATTTGAATCACACAATCTACAGGTTTAAAATCAACACCAAGGTCTAAAGACGATGTACAAACCACAGCCTTTAAATACCCTGAAGCGATATTATCCTCAATCCAGTTCCGTAACTTTTTATCGATCGATCCATGATGAATAGCTAATAATCCTGCCAGATCTGGTTGTGCGTTTAACAATAATTGATACCACAATTCTGCTTGTCCACGCGTATTGGTAAAGATGAGTGTCGTTGTATTTGAAGCAATGATGGGTAAAATTTTATCTACCATTTTTGCCCCTAAATGACCGGCCCATGGCAAAACTTCAATCTCATCAGGTAAGACTGATATGATATCGAGCTTCTTCTTTTGTTTGGCCTTAATTTCAGTAATCTTCAAGTCTGAATAGGGTAATAAAACAGATTTTGCTTCCTCTAAGTTACCAATGGTGGCCGTTATTCCCCAGATTTTCAGTTTAGGTGCGTAGTGCCTTAATTGGGAGATCGCAAGTTCTGTTAATACACCTCTTTTATTTCCGATCAGTTCGTGCCATTCATCAATGGCTACACATTTCAAATTTTTGAACCATCTGGAATTCTTTTTTTGTGAGAACAACAAATGCATAGTTTCTGGAGTCGTCAGTAAAATATCTGGCATATTTCGCTCTTGACGGCGTCTTGCAGCTGTTGGAGTGTCACCATTTCGTACTTCAGCAGTCCAATCTAAACCTATGGCATCTATGGCCTCATTCATAGCTTTGGCCAGATCCTTTGCCAATGATCGTAAGGGACTAATCCATAATAACTTCAATCCTTTAGGATAACGCTCTGGGTGATTAAGGTAATCGATTACAACAGCAAGAAATACAGAGAATGTCTTTCCGAATCCTGTCGGCGCTACGACCATACCGGAGTACCCATTTGCATACCGCTGCCAAGTTTGCAATTGAAATGGAAATGGCGCATAACCATTCTCAGCCATCCAATTATTAATTATACGCAAACCTTCGCTATCTCTAAACTGACTCAAGTTGAAGTAATTAATTGTTTAACGGTTTCTATGGTATCAATTTCATCTACCGGTTTGTCTTTTCGCCAACGTGCAATTCTTGGGAATCTTAGAGCAACACCTGATTTATGGCGATTACTTAGAGCGATGCCTTCAAAAGCAATTTCAAAAACCAGTTCGGGCTTCACTGTTCTTACGGGGCCAAAACGTTCAATGGCGTTTTTATTTACCCACTGAGATATCTCGGTAATCTCTTTGTCTGTTAAGCCTGAATAGGCCTTTGCAACGGTGACTAGGGCGTCATCTTTCTTCACAGCAAAGGTGTAATCTGTGTATTTTGAACTTCTTCGCCCACTACCCTTTTGCGCATAGATCATAACGGCATCGATGGTTAACGGATCTACCTTCCATTTCCACCAATCACCTTTTTTGCGACCGGTGTGATAAGGCGAATGCTTCTGTTTTAGCATTAGTCCCTCGCTATTTATTGCTCTTGAATTATTTCTTATTTCATGAAGCTCATCCCACTTTTCAAACTTAACCAAAAACGATAATTGCAAATGATCTGGTAATGCTATGGAATCGAAAATTGTTTCCAGTCTTTGCCTTCGCTCGATAAATGAAACAGAACGCATATCATCGCCTTCATATTCCAGGAGGTCATAGGCATAGAATCCGATGGGAATTTCCTCTAATAATTTTTTGGTGACATTTTTACGATTCAAGCGTTTTTGAAGGTCATTAAAAAGTAAAACGTCGTTGTCTTTCATAGCCAGTATTTCGCCATCAATCACAAAATCATATTTGAAATTTTTTATAGCTTCTACAAGCTCAGGAAATTGTTTCGTAACTAATTCTTCACCACGCGACCAGATATAAATTTCGTTGTTACGCTTCACGATCTGACCTCTAATCCCATCCCATTTTTGTTCTACGATCCAATCATGAGGTTCGCCTAATTCTGGAAGTTCTTTTTCTAAAGCATAGGCCAAACAGAAGGGATAAGGTTTGGAATTATCGTAGTTGATATGAGTACCATTGATTAGTTCTTCAAAGGTAATATCATCCACTGTCCAGTTTCCAATAATACTATGCATCAATTGGTTGGAATCTATTCCTGTTAATTTTGACAAGGCATTGACAAGCGTTTTTTTTGAAACTCCAATTCTGAAACTTCCACCGATGAGTTTATTGAATATCAGTCGTTCTTGTTGGTCTAAACCAGACCATGCCTCCAAGACAAAGGCTTTTTTATCTTCCTCAGATTTTGGTTTTAAAGCCTTTAATTCGGTCATCCATTCATGAAGGCTAAGATCTAATTTGTGATTAGGTTCTGGTAGCAAAAGTGCCATGGTTTCACCGAGATCACCTACGGTGCTGTAACTTTCTAAAAAAAGCCATTCGGGTAGTGTTGTGAGTTCCATACACCATGCTCGCATAAGTGTTGTTTTAACAGGTCTGGAAGGGCGTTTACCTGTGAAAAGTGCAATGAGCCATAGTTTGTCCTTATCTGGAGCTCTTTTGAAATAATCAACCAAAGCATCAATCTTGGCATTGGTTTTATTGGTAATCTCTAAGGCACTTATGAGCTCTGAAAATAACTTCATTCGGCACTGGCTTTATCAGTTTCAACTTCGGAATTGATTAAGGTTTCGTCGCCGTATTCGGTAATTAATTCTTTTGCATTAATCCCAATCTCTCTCAGGTATTTTGAAAAAACAGCCTGGTAGCCATGTGTAACATAAACTTGTTCAGCCTCTGAAGATTTAACGGCGTCGATGAGACCATTCCAATCGGCATGATCACTAACCGCAAATCCGGCATCAACAGATTGCCAGCGACGATTGCCGCGAATTTGCATCCAACCTGAACATATTGCGGTTGCAGGATTGGGCAGGCGCTTAAGCATTCTTGAACCTAACAATGCAGGTGGTGCAATAATGACTTTGTTTTGGAGTGTTTTTTTATCAAGATCGGCAGACCATAATTTTGTTTCAGGGAGTTGAAACCCTGAAGCTGAAATGGCTTCATTCAAATTATAAATTGATCGATGCACGTAAATATCGTCATCTACACCCTCTAGTAGAGAAAGTAATCGTTGCGCCTTCCCAAGTGAATAGCCTAAAAATACTGAAGCTCTGTTATTAATTCGGTTATTCTCGACCCAACTATGTAATTCGCCTTGTAATTCTTCTTCCTTTTTCCAATTATAAATTGGTAGTCCGAAGGTACTTTCAGTAATGAATGTATGGCATTTAATGGATTCAAAAGGAGTAGTTATAAAATCGGGCTGCGTTTTGTAGTCACCAGTGAAAACCACCACATATCCTTTATATTCTAAACGGATCTGAGCAGAACCTATCACATGTCCTGCAGGATAGAAACTAACATCAACACCGTTGATAACTAGATGCTCACCATATTCTATACTTTGAACCTTAATATCGGCTCCTAGTCTATGTTTCAGAATGGGCTTTGAATCGTTAGTACAGAGATAGTTCTTCATTCCCCAACGGGCATGATCAGCATGGCCATGCGAAATTATGGCGTAGTCTACTGGTTTCCAAGGATCAAGATAGAATTTACCTTGTGGACAATAGATCCCTTTTTTGGTGAATTTTATAAGTTGGTTTTCTTTTTGCACAGCGTTGTAAGCTATAAAAAATGTGAATATGCCTGTAGTAAAATATAGTTAATTTTTAATATTTGAATGAAAAATCAGGAAGCAAAAATTTTAAAATGACTTAAAATGAATCTTGTAAGTGAAAGAAATTCTAAAATCATAAAATCGTATTAAAAAACTCGATATTTTTTTTGCGTTCTTTGATATGATAAGTTACATTTGCATCCGCAATTTTAGGAAACGTTCTTTAGATTGTATGGAGAGGTGCCAGAGTGGTAATGGAGCAGATTGCTAATCTGTCAACGCGTAAGTGTTGCCCGGGTTCGAATCCCGGTCTCTCCGCCTTCGCCCGCTGAAGTATAAACCAAAGCAGGCAACAATATATGGACAAGCGGGCTCCGTCGGACGGGTCCGCCCATTCCATTAAAAATCAAATTACAGCGCATGCTGTAATTCGGGGTGTAGCACCTCGACTGCGCTCGGTACAGGCTTCGCCCGGAACCGGGCTACAAGTTCAGAATTGATGACCGTTTTGAAGTTGTAATTTGAAATATTGACATTTAATACTGTTTTCGGGGTGTAGCGTAGCCCGGTTATCGCGCCGCGTTTGGGACGCGGAGGTCGCAGGTTCGAATCCTGCCACCCCGACTACGTTCATTGAAGCTTTTGTGAAGTAGTACTTCTAGCTTCTTGAACTTCGTCGGTTAAACCCGACAAAAAGGTTGAATTAAATTTGGTTAAAAATTTATTTTTATAAGAAATTGGTTCAAGCTTTTGCAGAAAGCATCGCTTTTTGCAACAAACTATATTCAGGATCAACGCAGTTAATCCTGTAATAAGAGCAAAGAAGAAATGTCAGCATACCTGCTGGTCCCTTCGTTAAAAATGTCTTCCAGACATTTTTTATTCACTCGGTCCGGTCGCGTAGCTCAGCTGGATAGAGCATCTGCCTTCTAAGCAGACGGTCACAGGTTCGAATCCTGTCGCGATCACTTTTTACTATTCAGTATTTTTCACTTCCCCGCGTTACGCCAGTAACGACGGGGATTTTAGTTTCTCATGGTTTCGGTGAAGTTCGGTGATTGTCACTTTTTTGTTTCACCTATACTTCACCCGTTGAAGTTATATTTCACCTAAAATAAAAAACTATGAGTTCAAGTATTAAATTTATCATCAACAAAAGCAAGAAAAGTAAAAGAGACAATCGTTATCCAATTTACCTAAGAGTTTTTCAAAATTTTAAAAAATCAGAGGGTTCTATGGATTTAACCAGAGTCAACGAATCAGATTTGAAATATTGGATAGAAGCTACCCAACGCTTCGATTCAAAGCAAAAGAAGTTTGAAGCCTACAATCTATTGTTTAATGAAATAGAAAATGAGTTTCACCATTTTCTACGGGAACACAGAAATGATATAAATAAAATAAGTGCCAAGGATATTAGAGATCACTTATTAAATAGAAACAAGCCCAATGAGGAGGTTTATCTCCACGATGCAATTTGGGATTGGTATAATACAGAAGTCCTAAACGATGGAGATAAGACGTTAGGAACCAAGAAGAATTACAAAAAATCACTAAACCATTTTAGTAATTTTCTTAAACGTGCCAAATTAAAAAATCTACGTATTGAAGATTTTAAACGGTTTCATGCCAATAAGTTTATGACCTATTTAAAACAATCTGATAATAAAACAGGAAAAATTGCATTAAAAGGCCAATCTGTGAATAGTGTAATCAAGAACATAAAACCTTATTTTTCAAAGTTACAGCAAGACGAAGCTATCCTATCAAATCCGTTCCATGGTATTAGGGCTACTGAAAAAAAGATTCATAAACCAAGACTTTCTAATGAAGATTTTAAAAGAATCGTAGAATTGGATTTATCAAATGATTTGAAGTTAGACGTTTACAGGGACTTATTCTTGTTTCTTTGTTTCACAGGATTGAGTTACTGCGATGCTACTAATTTGCGTTATGAGGATGTAAAAAACGGAAAATTTCAACTGTATCGCAAAAAGTCCAATGTAAGTACAAGGCAGTTTTTTATCAGACAGAGCTGGAAGATTATATTAAAGTATGAAGGACTGACTCCTGAGTCCCGCATTTTACCCAAGCGAAGTTTGGATAAATTGAATTTAAATTTAAAATTAATTGCTGTTAAAGCGGGAATTAGCTATAATTTGACTAGTTACTCAGCGCGACGGTTCTTCCGTCAATCTATTCATCAATCTGGAATTAGAGAGGCATTAGTTGTGAAAACCTTAATGGGACATACGCGATCAAACGACATGGACCACCATTATTTTCTTGTCGATGACAACATTTTGATTAAGGCCAAGAAAAAACTACAGAAACACTATAAAAAACTGCTGAAATGAATCAGTCAATTGAACAGTACCGAGCCAAGTTAAAAATACTTAATGCTAAGTATAAAAAACAAATAATATGCGATTTTGAATTAAAAAAAAGATCGCTTCTGGAAGAATTAAGGAAACAATATGACAAATGGAAAGAATCGAATGATATCCATAGGTTTATGCTAATTGGTAAAATTACTAGTCAGCTATCATTCTATAACTGCAAAGATGTAATTAATAATATGAAAGAATTAGGTATCAGTCAGTATACGTTGCGGAAGTTTGTTGACTTTAACTCTATTTTCAGAAGGCTAGACTTATTTCAGAATCAATCTAATTACCTATTTCCCTATAAAATCGTTTGGCCGTTATATGTAATGTATAGTGATTTTCTTATTCAAGATTTTTTAGCAATTGACTATGGAATAGACATATCAGCCATTGCAAAAAAAATAAATCGTCAGCGGCATAATCTGACATTCCCTTTTGAATTGAAAGAAAATGAAATGCATTTAAAACAATTGCAACGATTTTTCAAAGATGATTTCATATTCAACCTCTCAGAGAAGAACACCATAAGTTCAATGGCCCATGTTTATGCATATCCGCATAAATCTGTCTACAAAGCTATGTATAAAGAAATTGAGCATTTTAATTGTGAACTGCTTGCCAATGAATTGAATGTTGGTGATTACAAAGTTGACTTTTATGACCTACTAGTAATAATTTTAAGGAATCAAGGTCTATTGAATAAAAATGAAGAAGTAATTGATCGAAGCTATTATAACGAAAGGCAGCATAAAATCTTAACGGTTAATAGCATATTGGGATTGTGATTTTTTTGTTTCAACAATTCACGGCAGTTTCTGGCGAAATTAGTAGCAAAATTTATAATATGAATACTATAGAGAATCAAAAATTGAAGCTTAAAGAAACAACACTTATAGGAGACTGGATACCACGAAAAGTTGTCAAAGAGTTTTTTGGTTATGGTAATACTAAAATGGCATCTTTCGCAAGGGATTATGATATAAGAGTATCGAAAGTTGGAAAGCGAGTTTTTTATAGCTATTCCGACATATTACGTCTTTTGGAAGAAGAATCACTTCTTTGAGCATGATTTCTTTTCAGTCGTTCTAAAGCTGTTTCATATTTCAGGTCATCAATCAGTTTATTTAGTTCTGATTGTAAATCACGAAATCTCAATTGAATCATCCATAATTCTAGATAAGAATCAGAATCTGACTTGCTATGATTTTTAACTTCTTCAATATTTTTATTGAGTTCATCAATATAATCCTTTACTTTTTGGGTAAGGTTTGTTAGCCTTTCAGCCCTCAATGGTTTCCCATATCTTTTTTTATACTTTATCAATATCCATCTTGCCCATTCAGAAATGCATATTTCATTCTCATTGGCCAAAATTTCAAATTGATTATGGATACTTTCAGTTAATCTCATTGAAAGATTTTTAGTCTTAGGTTGTTTCATAATCATCTCATTTGAATTATTAGATCAAATTTAGCCCTTATTAGTTGTTTATTGTTGAAACAAAAATTTGACATCCAATGTTTTTATAAGAACCAAATAGGTATAAAATCTTCAATCCTTAGTTCTAGAATACAAAATGTTGTATAGTCAATGATATATCATTTTCAACCATTCATGATAGTAATACTTTGTTGGGTTGGACTATAATAAAAAGAAATAAATAGCACGCCGTATACTAATGTATACGATGAAATCGACAATCTGTATACAAGCGTATACGGTTATAAAAATGAAGCTAACATACTATTAACTAATACAATGACACAATTAATCAAAGGCTTTTATGCAAGTAAAATAATGCAGTAATAATATTTTATTAACCTCTAAAGCAAATAAGACATACAAAATATTTCTTCGCTTTATAGTTAAATCGGTTCTTCCATTTTTAAGATTATCAAACTGCCTGCTTATGATAAACACTTTGACCACCACCATAATAATTGGTGTAAACATGTTGATAAACAGTATCTGATTTTAAATTTACATCTTCATCAGAATATTGTTCTTGTGGTAAATGAAGAAGATTATCATAAATAATATTTTTCACTTGCGCTTTCACTTGACGACTCTCTCTCCAGCGTTCTACTTTCAGTTTCTCTTCTTTAAGTTTCTCTAAAGTTTGCTTGGCTACCTTTTTTACGGTTTTAATTTCTTTTGAATCTAATTCTTTACCTTCTTTAAGCAAATCGAAAATGGCCAAAGTTTCCTGGTCTCCTAAGTTTTCTCGGACCACTCTTTGCTCTTCGTGCGTTAAATCTTGTATGAAACTATTCAATTTTTCAAATGCCCTTACCGTATCTTCTAAGCTTTTACCTTTATTATATTCTTCTATTATTTCTTGGTATCTATCATAGAACTCTAGACGTAATGGATTTTCCTTAAGCATTTGCTCCAGCTTTTTTTCAATAGCCTTTTGCATATTATAGGTGATTGTATTCTTTCTAGGTGCTTTTTCAAATGCCGCTCTAAGCTTTTCGAAATCCAAAGACCCTAAATCCACATAAACCTCTTCTTCGTCCTCACCTACCTTATCCTGTATTATAATACTATCACTCACTATGGACTGAAGTTCCCTTATTATTTCTGTAACATCAGCAGATTTTACATTTTGATTTAGCTGATTATAAATGGCCTCAATGGCATTATACTTTTTAACGTAAGGTCTAACTTCTTCTTCTGGGAAAAGCGCTTTGTATTTTCTAAATACATTACGAGCCATCATTTCAAATGTTGTGCGTGTTGCATCATTAAGACATATAGCATCAGTGGCTTTATTGATAAGACTTAACTTCTGCATGGGTTTTGCATTAATTAAATCCGATAGCTTAAATTTAAGTAGATTCAGAAACTCGACAACTTCCTTAATTGCCTTTTTTAAATCCTCTGCAAGCTCTGCTAATTGCTCAACCGGTTCACCAATATCTTTCTTAAGTCCTGCGCCTTTACTTCCCTCGCCATAAATAGCATAGGCTTTTTCTAATTGCTTATAAACATTGCCATAATCTACGATTAGGCCATTTTCCTTTTCATCATCATAAACACGATTTGCTCTTGCAATGGTTTGCATTAAAGTGTGACCTTTAATTGGCTTGTCTAGATAAACGGTTGATACGCAAGGAGCATCAAATCCAGTGATCCACATAGCACAAACTATGGCTAACCTAAATGAATTGTCCTCGTCCTTAAATTCTTTTTCAAGGTCTCGCTCTACCATCTTACGTCTATGTGTTTCAATATCAAGACCAAGCTTTCTGAATTTATCAACCTCGTTTTGTTCTCCACTTACCACCACACAAACTTCAGTATTGGCTACTTTGTCATACTTACGCTTTAAATCCAAATATTCTTGTTCATCCTGTGCTTTCTTCATGCGATCCTCCAATTCTTTTAGGTATTCAGGCCAATATTTCATCACCAAATTATGCATGCGTACAGCAGTTGGTTTATCTAGAGACACATACATGGCCTTACCTTGATAACCACGTTCGTTAAAGTGCCAGACCAAGTCTTTGGCAATGGCATCTAAACGTGGCTCGGCAGTAAGGATAGGATAGTTTTGTTGAAAGAGGTATGCTAATTTTTTCTTTTGATCGTCATCTAAATCTTCGTTTTCAAATACCTCAGCCATTTTTTCATCTAACTCAGGATTAACAATATCCAGTTTTTCACCACGATTTACATAACGCAACGGTAATGTGGCTTCATCTTCAATAGCTCTTTTGAAATCATAAATAGACACATATTCACCAAAAATATTCTTGGTTAATTCTAACTCATCTTTGATAATTGGTGTACCTGTAAACCCTAAATAAGAAGCTTTAGGTATACCATGGAAACGCATATTTCTGGCATAAGTACCACCTTGCGTTCTGTGTGCCTCATCTGAGATGACTATAATGTTTGGACGATCTGTAATCAGCGGATATTCTGATTCTTTTTCTTTATTAATTGAGAATTTATGGATGAGCGTAAAAATGTATCTGTGGTTGTCTGCCAATAATTCCCTAAGATGTTCCCGACCTGTAATACCAGCTTTCTTCCCCGCAACGATCTGTTTATCATTAACAACTCCTACACCAGAAAAAGTATCGTAAAGTTGATTTTCTAATTCTGTTCTGTCTGCAACAATCAAGAAGGTGTAAGATCCACCAAGCTTTCTAATTATCTTCTCACAAATGAATACCATGGAATATGACTTACCACTTCCCTGCGTGTGCCAAAATACACCAAGCTTACCTTGTAAATCATCAATGTTTTTAACGTTGGCCAAAACCTTATTTACACCAATATATTGGTGGTTTTTTGCCATGATTTTAGACGTTTCTCCACCCGAAGAATCAAAGAGAAGGAAATTTTCAAATATATCCATGAGGCGATGCTTGGCACATGTTCCTCTAAGCATGGTATCTAAACTCACTAAACCTTCTTCGTCCTCTTCAATACGCTTCCAGTCTAAAAAGAATTTATATGGACTCGTCACCGTACCGACTTTGGCATCCGTACCATTGGATAGGATGATAAAGGCATTACAATGTAATATGCGAGGTATGGTATCCTTATAATCTCTTAAATTATCATCATAGGCATGACGCAAATTGTTGTGGTGTGCCTTGAGCTCCATAAATACAAGCGGAATACCATTAACAAAACCAACCACATCTGGTCTTCTGTTATATAGCTCACCAATGACCTCTAACTGACGTACTGCTAAAAAATGGTTGTCCTCGTAATTTCTGAAATTAAAGACTTTAAGCTTCTTTTTTATCAGCTCTCCTTTAGCATTGGTAAAATTGACCTCAACACCGTTTTTGAGCAGGTTGTACTTAATTTTATTGGTATTGCCCAGTGACTGACCAGACAAATTCTGTTCAATTTGCTCTATAGCATTAGAATAAGCAGTATCAGGTAAATTTGGATTTAAACGTTTTAAGGCATCAGATAAATAACGCACAAGAATAACATCAGACTTTTCTTCCCTACCAAGTAAGCCATCTGGCCCAAGGGTTTCTTTGGTCCAAGCCGTGACAACCTCCCAACCCAATTCTTCTAATACATCTTGGGTGGCCTGTTCTACTAAACCGTCTTCTGAATATTCGTAGCTCATAAGATAATTAGTTCTTTGTTCTTTTTGTGATACTGTTTTGTAATTATGAATTCATTTAGCCTATCTAAAAATGCTTCTTCACTTTTTATTATCTCACTCATTGACATTTCTTTACCAACTCTAATACCATCAACCAAGAAACCACTATCGAGTCTCCTGTTATCAAATAATTGAGTAGCATGAGATTTTTGTTGATTTATATGCTTGTTTACTGGGTAAATTAATCCACCAAAGAGTACTTTTGGCTGATAGTATTGTATGTAAGAATGAATTTGGTAAAAGTCACTTCTGTCAACATCAATCTTGTTTAGATTCATAGTTTTAAATTTAGCATCTAGAACAATAATATCATCAGAATACTTATGTTTCATAACTATATCAGGAAACATACGCCTTCCAAAAAACATTTTATCATACACCATTAATTCTTCTTGACCTGTAACGTACCAGTCATCAAAATAGCGGTCTAAAAGTTTTTCTAAATACACTTCAAATAACTGTGCCACATCAAATAAATAACCTTTTGTAATTAACGATGAATCATCACTTAATTGCAAGCTCTTTTCTCTTAATATGATTTCTGCATAACCAAGAACCTTCTTGTAACCATCGAACATTGGATTGTTTAAAACACTATGGTTTTTAGCTTTTTGAATTGTAGATATCTGAGGGAAATTACCTGAGTAATATTGTTTTAGAATTTGATGAATACCTAGCAGTTTTCGTTTTATACATGATCCATAAATTGGTTCTAAATGCAAACAGCAAGCGAATAGTACATCTACGATTTCTTGAACATATACTTGCTCCCTGTAAGAAGTAGTTATTTTCCCAGTAAAAGGTATATTCTCTTTAAGAAAGGAGTTAATATCTATCTTACCTCTAACTTTATTTCCGTGTTGTGAAAGTGTTTGATACGCTTTTGGAAGACCTAAAACCGCTGCTCTCTCAAGAGATTGAATGAATAAATATGCAATAATATCCTGAAACTCATTTGTATCATTAGATTGCCGAGCAAGATTATCTTGATTATCAACATAAATATCATTAACATAATTCAACATACGGTTAAGGAAATTCTTCCCATATCGTGTTGTTATATTGAATTGGCAATCGTTGTAATATACTACACCAGAAAACAAACCGGTTTGTACAAAAAAGTTAGATCTGCCATCTTGATTGTTCTTAGAATATAACTTAAGAATAAGCTGTTCTTCATCTTCGAGTTTATTTCTTGAAGATTTGAACTTAAAAAGTTCTAATTGTTCCAAAGAGTTAGACTTGGTTGTTAACTCATAAACGGAGGAGAATAGTTTTTTCTTAACTACAGTTTTATTAGCACCAAATACATCCCTTAGGTCATCCTCTAAAATAGGATGCCTCTCATGATAATTATGATTATTTGGTGCCGAGAATCTCATTATTTTCCTTTGATGGGATTTGTGAAGTACTTTAGACCTTCATCTATTTTCTTGTCAAGCTCACTTTCAGGAAACATGGCACGTAAGTATTCCCTAAAGGTTGGCTGTAAATGCAATTTGAATAGATTTTCCAGATTTTTTTTGGTAATGTTTTTTGAATTAGAAATATCGCTTATCTTCATAAAGAACGAATGACCAAACTCATAAGACTTGCCCAGACCAAGATCTTCACTAATATATTTGTTAAGGCTTTCACAGCATTTTCTATAAGTCTCTATATTATTAAAGTCCTCTCCATTTCTATACTTAACATCGTTTTCAATAACATCATAATCGCAGTCTTTTCTAATCCACTTAAATCGTCGTCTTAGAGCTAAATCAAACGTATCAATACTTTTATCTACATCGTTCATCATACCAATGAAAAATACATTTTTTGGTACTCCAAAGTAAACATTGCCATTCTCTAGATGGTAGGCTAAGGACTTGTTTGAAGGATTGTCTTTTATAAGATCTTCAATTAGACCTGAATATTGCGTTTTCATCAAGTTATCGCCATCTATACCATTATGACGGTAATCTTTTTCGAGAAGTGATAAGGTTTCACCGAACACAGAAGACAGATTAGCTCTGTTAATTTCATCAACTATAAAATAGTATGAATTTGGGTCTCTGTTTTCTTCATTTGCTTTAATACATTCTTTCTTAGCCTTTTTGCAGAATTTTTTAAAAATTCCATCAACCAAATTAAATTTAATGTTTCCATTTTCTGTTACGCCTTTTGGTTTAATACCTTCAATAAAATCCTCATAGGTAAAAGATGGGTGAAACTGAACCATTTCATATCTCGATTTGTCACCTTGGCAGAGGTATTTTAAACTGTTATGAACAGAATAGGTTTTTCCAGTACCTGGTGGACCATAGAGTATAACATTAGGTGAATCTTCATCTGCTATTCCTGTAATGGTAGCATATTTCCAAAGAAATCTCGATAGTAAAACACTTTCTACCCTATTTGAAGTATCAATATTAAGTAGGTCGTTTATAATCAATCTGATTTCATGTGTCTTACCAAGATTCCTTATTTCATCACTTAGGACAAATTCATTGTGCAACGTATTAATTGCATCATCTGAGTACATGGATAAAAACGTATGGTGATTGTTTAAAACAGCTGCTTTACGTAAGACCTGTTTACCATGATAATCACTAGATTCTATGGCGCTAATAATATCTTCAGGATTTGTAGAAATAACAATAGTTTTTAAAAGCGGTTTAATACTTTGGTTAAAGACTTCTAATGCTTGTTCTTTGGTGTGCTCTGTTTGTTTCTCTCCTTTTCTTAGTTCTTTTTTTAAGGTATAAGTCTCGCCGTCTTCATTTAACTTAACCATAAAATTATTAGCGTTACCTGGTTTTGAAGAGCCGTAGATTACACGAGTAGTTCTCTCAAAAAAGTTACAAAGATACCCTCCAGGCATAGCTGCATCATCACTATTTTTTCTATTAGTGTAATCATCTATTGTTAAAGAATCATCTTTAATCTTATCACAATAGATTTTCCATTGATGTTGCAATTCTTCAATTTGTTTTTCAATATCACGTAATTGAATATCGTCATATTCAGATTGATACTGTTTCCAGAGTTCCTTGATCTCTGATATTCTTTTGTTAGAAAGCTTTATGTTTTCCATAAGTGTTTTTCTTTGTGCGAGTAGATACCAATTAATAATTCTTTGAGAAGTACTTTTTGATCTATCTCTGCATATTTTAAGAGTTCCTCTTGAGTCGGGAAAAGTAAAGTTGTATGCTGGGTCGTAAAAGTCTAATATCTTTATCTTCCTACGAAAGGGAAACCAATCTAAATTTTTATTAACCACATCCACCTTAAAAGCAGGACCATCTACCATAACCAAAGCTATTGGTCTGTTACCACTTTTAACAGCCACAATATCTCCTTCTTTCATTTCATTATAGAACTGATTTCTAAGTGACTCTCCTTTTTCCCACTGACCTAAACCAATGATCTTTTTTTGACTCAATAATTCTATTACGCGTTTCTCGTTAAAATTACTAGAGTCATTAGGATGAAGTTGTATATGCCAGAAATTCATAGTTTTTCTAATTGGTCGTTTAAAATTTCTATATCCTGTAAAGCCTTTTTACCTTGTTTGGCGTAATGTTCTATTTGCGCCTTTTGTTGCTCATTTGGGATATATCCATTTTCTAAAACCTTCTTATTCATTGTAACTATAACAACCCTTAGATTGTTAACATACTCCTCTAATTCCTTAATTCTTTCATTTATTAATTTTCTCATTTTACTAAGTGTTTATAAATAAATATCTAGAAGTTTATAAAACACCAGGTTTTTTAAAAAAATTTTCAATTAACTAAAACTAACCTCATCAATCATCACCAATTAAATTGTCCCACGACGAGAAATCTTCTTCGTCAAAATCTTCATCATGAAGGCCTGGAATCAACCGATCTAATTCTGCTTCAGGATTATTATGGCTATCTTCTTTATTAGTATTATCTGCTATAAAATTTCTTATGTCATCACGGAGCTTCATCAGATCTTTAATAGGCTGCAGACGTGTATCATCAATGTATCTTATTTCCATTTCTACCTCACCTTCCAGTTCTTCTAATTCTTCAAAACCACTATCGGCATCGCACATGTCTTTGATGATTTGGTATTGTTGTTTAAAATATTCTAAATCTTTAGCCATTTACTTCTGCGGTTTTAACATCTAAGGCCTCCAGATCTATCATCCCAGTCATTAAACGAGGTAAAAATATATCTCTTGCTTCTTTAAGAAGTTGGTTTTGCTTAAAAAGAACTAATTGAGTTTCAAAAGAGTTAATGATTAAATCATGAAATTTTTGAACAATATCAGCTGTAGGCAAAGCAACCTTAAATAGTCCTAATTGTGTTAAATTTATATTGGGTTGAGCGGCCTGACCACTAATAGTATTTATGAGCTTATTCATATATGCGGAAGCTAAGAAATACCTGATATAAAATGGACTAATTAAAGTTTGATCTAATCTTACAATACCTACTGCTTGGTTTGTATTTGCTGGAAGCTCATTTCTACTTACCAAGGCAACTCTTCCTAGAACTCCAGCAATCGAAACAATTACATCCATTTCTTCAAGCTTTGATCTTTTTAATAGTTCATGAGTCTCATCGTCTATATAAGCAAACTTATTGTGAATAAAACTGCCACTATCGGTATAACTTTCTGCTTTTATATAATTGACCCCTTGCTTTATAAATTGCCTTTTTAAAGAAGTTGGTGTAGTTCCTTTTGTGATTTTCAAACATAAATCTTTTAGATAAACCTTCTCCCAACCCTCTGGCAAACCTGTTTCTTTATTAATTGGTGTGGTTTCATGGCCAGGGAATTTCATCCTTACAAACCACTCCTCGTAGGTGTTTTGTGCTTTTTCTTCTAGTAACTTAATCCTCTTTAGATTATTCTCAATTAAATCATCATAAGCCGATAAAATAGAGGCAATTTTGCGTTGGGTTGGTAGTGGTGGAAGATTGATTTTATAATTAGGAATAGCTTTTTTATTACCTCGTGGCATTTTAGTACCATTTGCACCAGCCATCATAAAATCAAAAAAATCCTGTTTTGATAAATAGTAATAAATAAATTTTGAGTCGGCTTTATTTCCATTAGTCCTTAAAACAAAAACGTCATTTGAGCAACCTCCGCGGAATTTAGCTTGCCAAATTTTCTTAAAATACGGTCTAATATTTGAAACTAAAATATCATCTTTTTCGAATAACGTAGCTCTACCCTTTTTAGGTGCATATACAGATGATGTAATTCCTCCTCTGTCAACTTCCATGTTGTCAGCAGAAATAAAATTAAAAGCATTTAGTTCGACAGAATCAATTTTTAATGTTCTGTAAGGTGCTACTGCGCCAAGTTTTACTTTATCCCATTTATCAATCATAAATCTACAGATTGTATTTGGTTAGTGTATATCTCTTCCACATCTATCATCCCAGTCATTAATCGTGGTAATAAGATATCTCGAGCTTCTTTAAGTCTTTTGTTTTGAGTTTTCAAAACTTCAGTGGTATCTAATATTCTTCCAGCAATCCTTGCGAATATCTTTTGTAACGCCAACGGTGGTATTATAATTGGAATACTTTTAAATGCACCATGATTTAAATCGGGCTGTGCAGAACCTGTCGCTAAACCTTTCACCCTCTTAATAATATGGTCACAAATAAGAAAATGATATAGAAAAATGTTATCTAAGTTTTGTTTCGGTGTAATCCTAAAACAGTTATTGTAAATTATTCCTTTTCTACCAATAAATGCATGACCGACTTGTCCCGTTCGACTGTATATAATCTCGTTCTTATTTACTAAGAACTGCTTTGGTATTGACTCTTTAACAAACAAGGTTTCTGTTTCATTAAATAGATCACTAATTTTCAATAATGGAAACTTAGTTGGTCTTGAGGCCAAATGATGACTACTTTTTTTGTTTAGTGCAAATCCTTGTTGAAGATCTACTAGGAACCCAATTTTTATTCTTTCCCATCCCTCAGGCAATCCTCTTTCATTATTAATAGGTGTGGTTTCATAGCCAGGGAATTTCATCCTTAAAAACCACTCCTCGTAGGTGTGTTGTGCTTTTTCCTCTAATAACTTAATACGCTTTTCGTTGTTTTCTATTAAATCATCATAAGCAGATAAAATTGAGGCTATTTTGCGTTGTGTTGGTAATGGTGGAACTTCGACCAAGTATGCATTTAATACGTTTCTATTTAGTGATGGAACTGCACCACCAGAATTGAATGAAGAAAAGTCTAAGCATTGTAACAAATAGTATGCAAATTTCTCATCATTACCTTTAAAATCCCTTACCCATAAACTTGTATTATGTGGCCAATATTCAGATTTTGCAAATTGAAATTTACCTAATGTTCCTGATCTTCCTGTTATTATGCCAGGTGGTTGAACTTTTGCCACGTTATGATAACCCAAAATTGAAGTTGCCCCATAAACAGGTACATCACCTTTATTAAATTTTGACTTTGGCAAATCATAACCTCTTTGAAACCAAACAAAATCGGTTAAACGTTTCTTGACCCAATCTCGCTTCATAATTGAACAGATTGAATTTGGTTCATCAATTCATTGGCTTCTGCATTTAATTCTTCTAATTCGGCATGGATTTCTGCCATACGGCCTTTATAGTCAAAATCCATATCTATATCTATCTTAACACCTACATAACGGCCTGGTGTTAGGCTGTAGTCTTGCTCTTCTACCTCTTCTAAAGATGCTATTTTACAAAGGCCTTCCACATCTTGGTATTTACCCTCCGGGAAATGCTCATTAAACCAAGCATTGTCTTCGGCAACCTCTAAATCGTCACCTCTAAAGGCATTCATTATAGCAGTTAAGCCTTCCATTTGTTCTTCAGAGAAATCATTAATGGTTGTAGTGACTTTTCTGAAGGTATTGCGTGCGTCAATCATTAAGATCTTATCCTTATTCTCTGCCTTTTTACCCTTATTAAAAAACCATAAATGGCAAGGTAAACTGCGAGTGTAGAAAAAGTTATTACCAATAGACACAATACACTCCACATCACCTGTTTCTATGAGCTGCTGTCGGATACGTTTCTCGGCATGACCAGCATCGGTAGCCGAAGAGGCCATAACAAAACCAGCGCGTCCGGTTTCATTTAAATAAGCATGGAAATACTGGATCCATAAATAGTTGGCATTACCAATGGTTCCCTTTCCAGTAAGCGGAGCTCCAAAAGGTAATCGTGCGTCTTCAGTCAGGAATTTATTTTTGGCATCTACCTTATCTACATTAAACGGTGGATTAGCCATAACAAAGTCGCACTTACCAACCAGATGGTGAGGGTCTGTGTAAAAGCTATTCTCATTAATAATTTTGCCTTCAATACCATGGATGGCTAAGTTCATTTTAGCCAACTTTGTGGTGTTGCTTTTATATTCCGTACCATAAGCGGTAATGGCCTCGTTAACACTCTTATTTTCGTGCGTTCTTATAAAATGTGCCGACTGTACAAACATACCACCAGAGCCACAGGCAGGATCGTGTATAATCCCATGGTTTGGCTGTATAAAATTTACAATAAGGTTTACCAATGATGGTGGTGTAAAGAACTCACCACCTTCTTGTGCACCTGCACCTTGCATCGAGAATTTCATAAGGAAAAACTCATAGATTCGCCCAAACACATCGCCCTTAGCATTTTTTACTACATCTGAGTTAAATACACGTACTAAATCCCTCAATAGTTTTTCATCAAACTGTTGGTAGCTTTTCGGCAGAATACCTTCCAAGTCTTTATACTCCGCCTCAATAAGCTTCATAGCATTGTTAATAGCCTCTGCCATATCTACATCTTCTGGTAAGTCAGCCAGATAATCGTACTTGGCTTTTTCTGGTAGCATTATAGCACCTGCAGCCGCATAGTCGCTCTTGTTAGCCACACGCTTCTCACCTGTTCTTGGATTTACAGGCAGGTTTTTCTCAACTTCTATTTTAGCGTCTTCATAGCGGTTTTGCGCAAAGCGCAAAAGGACCAAGCCTAAAAGTGGGTCTTTATATTCTGCTGCGGTTAGCTTTGAGTTAGATCTCAGATTGTCTGCTGCGTCCCATAATTCGGTTTCGAGTTGTTTTATGTTTTGTTGGGTCATTATATTTGGTTAGTCTTTTAAAATTCCGTCCTTATACTTTTCTTTTTTTAGCTTATCACCTGCTTTGTTGTAGTAAGTTGTAGTTCCATTGCGCAATCCATCTCTAACACGACGCTCTTCATAGTTACCAGTATCGTCATCTGTATAGATAAACTCACCATCAAACAATTGATTAGTATCTAATGTGTAATACGTTTCTTCCTTGGGCTTATTGCTAAAATCTACATATTTAGTAACAATCTTTACATTTTGATTTGGGTAGTTATGCTCCCATGTACCGGTCATGGCGGATTTATAGATGTTACCTTTAAAGACAATATTGCCATCTGCATTGGCCAACAAAACAATACCATCTTGGTAGCTTTTACTAGACCCTTTCATTTCGTTATGAAACAACTCTCTGAAATCGTAATGTGGTACGTCTGCTGTTGACTTTGCAATGTGGTAATCGGCCTCCAATCTTCCCTCTTCATTCAAATACTGAATAAAACGTACTTTGAAAGCATCACGGGTCTCTGATAAAATTTTATAGACTTTTTCTATGTTTTGCCCTTGTCCATCATAAACTCTGAATTCTTTAAGTTTATTACTTTTAAATAGCTTTTCTTCTTGTTTTATGCCATCAAGATTATATCTGGTCAACAACCCATTGAGAAGATTGTATTTGTAATTACTTTCTACCAGGATATGGTCATCATTAAGATATTCAATCCATTTACCATCTTTAGCACCGCTTTGGTAGTTTCCTTTTTTATAGACGTATATTGGGTCTTCTTCTGTTTCTATGGTATAACTCTCAATCCATTCTCCCTGCTCTTTTCCGTAATTATAATTCCCTTTGAAACGCAAATTTCCAAGGCTATCTTTAAGAGTATATAACCCATGTAATTCATCATTCTTGTAATTTGCTAAGAGGTGAATTTTATTATATATACGTCTTTTACAAGAATCCTGAGTTTGATTATTTTCATCGAGTTTATCACACTTATAAGTTTGATAACTGATCTGCGAGAATCGCTCAGATAAACCATTACGCATACCATTGCTGTAATTCTCTACAAGATAAAGCTCTTGTGAGTATGTTTCTTCTTTATCGTTACTACTCATTCTTGAATAATGGAATTTCCAAGGTCCTGTTTTCAAATCCCTAGAATAGTTTCCTTCGCTTAAACCACCAGCGAGCTCGAAATGTTTCCAATAGCCTGTTTTAAGACCATTTTGGTACTGCCCAATATCAGTAAGATATAGTTTTGTGGTATCGCTTTGTATGACACCACCAACTAAGAGTTTTTTTAAATCCCTATAGCGTCTAAAATTTCCGTTAAGTTTGTCATTTTTATAATTGGCTATAATTAAAGTATCTTCTGAGATTTCTTGTGCAAAACCATTTTTTTGGTCATTTTTGAACAACACTTTTGACAGTACAAGTTGATTATTATTTTCATCAATAAAAATCAATTTAGTTTCTCCATCTAATTTTCCATCTGAATAATTTGTAAACACCTTAGCTTTTATTCTATCAGTTTCCTCATCATAGAAGAAGTCTGTTGTCTCACCATCTAATACTCCGTTTTTAAAAAACTCAATTTTCCTAATTTTACCTTCAGGCTTATACTCAATTGATTTACCGTTCAGCTCACCTTTGTTTAAATTATAGGTATTTACCAAATTACCTACCTCATCATAATCTTTCCATAAGCCATGTTTAAGGTCATTTTTGTACGCACCTTCAATCCGTAAATTTCCATTTTTATAAAAGCGTTTATAGTTACCTTCTAATTTACCATCTTTAACATTATAGATAATTTCAACTTGCTGGCTATTATCAAAGTAAAGCTTTTTTAAACCATTACTAGGATCATACGCACTTGATTTTTTAATAAGTGTAAAACCATATGCTGTGACACTTTTATCAAAACTTGAATAGCTTTCTTTTTCTCTTTTCTCGGTTGTAATGGTTAGTAAAAACTTTTGATTGGTGTAGTTTGAAATTAACTCATCATCTTTGATCTCACTATTCATAAGCTTATAACCTTTTGCATTTAAAGACTTCTGTACTGCTGTGTAAGAAGACTTATTAAAAACTGAGTAGCTTACCTTATTAGGAAAACCCTCGTAAGTGTACAAATAGAACCATGCAGATGCCTTATCATCATAAGATTTATCGTAAGACCAAGTAATAGTATTATAACTCTCCGAGTCCCCTTTTGAAGACTCATAATATTCCCAACCTTTATTCATTAAAAACTGGTTAACATTTTCCCAGTTCTTTTTCTGACAAATATTTTCTAAATCATTTAACGATAATTTTTGGCCTTGAACTGTACTCAAAAATAGGCCGAACCATATATACAGAAATCTTAATTTCATTGATTAATTAGTTTATTATTAATAGAAATTCATTACAAATGATTGAAATGAATTGTTCAACTAAGAATAAGTTTTAAAGGGAGTAATAAAGATAAAAAATGTATCTACTAGTCAAAATAATACTTCCCATAATGTTTTAAATAATTTCAAAAAAACTAGTCAAAATTAGGCGCACAACCTAATACATCATTATATGGATGTATATAATTCCAAAAAGCTTTACCAGCACTGTCCATATAGTTTAGACTGTAATTGAATTTCGTATTTGAACCGACTTGATAAATATATTGTTTATACGAACTTGTAAAACGAACAACTGCAAAATAATATGTTTCATAATTCTCGCTGACCTCGTAAAAAGTTACTTGGGAGATTGCTTCACTATCATAGCTGTAATAAGTAACGCCATAACTTTTGGATTTGACATATTCTAATATCTTAGAACAAGACATTTGAGCATTGAGTACTCCGTAACTTAAAAGACCAACAAATAAGAGAGATAATTTGATGTTTTTCATATATGTAATTTTTATTAATACGGTTTGTAGTATACAACTCTGAATATCAATACTTTTGATAGTGTAAAATGACAAAAAATAATCTTACTGTCACATGACATAAGTCATGTTTCAATAAATTCAAATATCCTTAACGAAATTACCTTTTAAATAAGAAGAGGAATTACGGATTTCCGTAAAACAAAAAAATAAAACATTAATCCTCCCAACCACACAGGATACTTCCAATTTTCTTTGCATCTGAAAGTCTAATTTAGATATAGAACTCTTGCAATTGGAAAGGACTCTACAATTTTTGAATATTGATACCTTTTTACTTTACTTTCCTTTACAGATATAATCAGAGGTCTCATTAACAAAAGTATTATCTGAGGATAAAAAAGAAAGTACGACTAAAGAAAGTGAAAATTTGATTAATCGCGTTTTCATGTTTTGATTTCTTTTGTGAACGCCAATCCCAGGGTGCAATGGCGTTTGGATCACTCCACAAACCCACTTTTTTTTCTCGTGCTTTATCTTCTAAATTCTGTAAGGACTCATCATCTGAATACTTTACATAATGCCATGCCAAACCAGCTTTTAAGAGCTCTTCGCCTAAATTTTTATTATTATAAAAGACATAAGCAATAGATCTTCCATAACGATCTTTTTTAAGGACCTTAAGCTCCACGTTTTTACTAAAAATGGCATCTGATGTAAATTGTTTTGCCCGTTTTGAAAATGGCTGCTTTCGTTCAGGACAGTCTATATTAGCAACTCTTACTCTTACAAGCGTCGAATCCTTTTGTAACAATTTAAAAGTGTCTCCATCGGTAATGGCTACGACTTTGCCTTCGACCGATTGGGCGAATGAATTTAATGTGAATAGAATTATAATTATATACTTAAACATTCAAATCAATTTAAAAGATTCGGCATGGCTGGATATGGCACAAAACTGTCTAAAACGGGCTGAATACTCTCCTTAACCAACATGCTAAAACATATAATAACTACTGTAACTAAAATACTTAATCCAACATTGTTATTATCAATTTCCAATGAAATATTTTTTCCTTTGAAAAATCGCTTTGTAATTTGAAAAGCGATCATACAGGTTACAAAGGCCCAGATACCTACAATAACTATAAACAATGCAATATGTTTTGATAGATCAAACGCATAAATCCATTTATTACTAATAGTACTTAGCAACTGCATCGTTGAAGCAATTGGTGTTATAACAGATTCCATAAGATAAAAAACCGAAAAGGTTATACCTGATAAAAATATTCCATTCGAAGTCGTTAAGTCATCGAGTGAATTTTTCTTGAACTTCAAGCGCGTCATTATCCATTTTAAAATTAAAAGCGTAACAATTCCTATTAATAGAAACAGCCAGAATCTCATTATTCCTTCCTTTATTAAATTTTGTTCCATGTTTACTTGTTGTTAGTTAGTAAATGTACATCCCATAAATTCATATTTGATATGCTGGGGTCGAGTATACCTGGAATAAACCCAGTTGAAGTGGTTTCCCAAACGTAATATCTTTTTCCATTAATGATTTTATGTTTCCCTGTATAGGGTAAATTAATTGCCAATATAGAATGCTGAAATGGAATACTTCCCAATACGGCAACATCATATCCAAATTTTGAAAGTATTAAAAAAAGCATCACTGTTCTCGTATCACAATCTCCCTTTAAATTGGCCATAAATTCCACTGGCGTCTGTATACCGTATTTAATATTACCTATGCAACACTCCGGACAGTCAGTGAGTTGGTCTATAGCATTAACCGCCATGTTATTTTTTATTTCACAATCTTCTTGAAGAACAAGTGCGTAAGGTATATCTTGAATACATGAAACAATCATTTCTGCCATTTCCATTTTATCAAGCTTATTTGCTCGGCCAATACTGTCAAATGTTTTGTAAATATAGTCGAGTTTTCTTTGATCTTCTCTTATCAAAGAACTATACAAGTACGTCCAACTATTAGTATTTGCCAGATCAAAATTAGTTGAATTTCTATACTGCCTTGAAAAATTATAAGCTGACTCCAAAACACTAAATTTTCCTTGAAAAGTTCTTTTCCTATAATCATTCCATACCCTATTATGACTAATTAAAATTAAACTATCATTTAGTCTTGATTTTGTAACCTTTTCTTCTTTCTGGTTTTCAAAATATTGAGGTCTAGGGAAATCAAAATTTCTCGAAGAAGTTGCCATTGTCCGAAAAATTGAAATCAAGGAAAATATAAAGTAGACCATAATTACTCCCAATAATAATTGAAAACCAAGATTGAAGATTCTAAAAATCAAGTTGACAAGCCAACTGAAATAGTTAAATAAAAGATACACTATAAACAGTAGAGCCAACAAGACAATACCCTTTAAACCAATAACAAATAAAATTGCCGATGAAATTAAAATTAAAAAAGCCCATCCTATTGCTTCGAAACATCCGTCGAAAGAAAAGTTAGAAAATGTTGGTTGAGAATGTACTCTATGATTTTTTTTAGCCGGTAAAGAAGTGTTTTCTTCCTCAGAGATTAAAGATTCTGAGCAGTTGCATTGGTGAATTGGATTACCACAATTATCGCATACCTCAATAAAAGTCTCATCTTCAGTCGCAATAATATCAATTAAGAATCCATATACAATACAAGTAAACGTACCAAAAGTTTGTCCATCCTCTTTTGTGACATCTTTAATTTCTATTAATTTAACCTTAGGCTCGTGTATATTAAATCTGAAAGCATCAAATTTTCCGATTTTTTCCTCTGTGGAAGAAACCACATTTTCGAATGATTTCTGTAAAAAATGAACCTCAGACTCAATTTTAATAAAGGTCTTTTCCGAAATAATTGTAACATTTGAAATTTCGCCTTCATAGACATCGATATCATAATATCTAGCTTTGTCGAGGTGTTTTTTTCCTTCGTCAACACTTCCATAGTACTTACCTGTGAAGTTTCCCTTAATAAAGGTTCTTCTTTCAATATTTTTTTTGACTTTAATCCTCTTCCGCCCCATACAAATGATTAATAAAGTCCGTTTCTTGACCTATAGTTCTTGTATCCTTTTTTCGAATGGTATTAAATGGGGGATCTTCAAATCTTTCCTCAATTTCAATTGGTATACCTAAAGAAGACTCAAAACAAGCTTTATAGTATTTCTTAAATTGTTCGTATTCATCACGAATAATTTTTTCTTGTAAAACAAACCTCTTCTTACTGTAATATCCAGAGGGAGAAGTTGTGAATTTCAAGATGAAGGGACTTAGAAAAACAAACATTAAAATGAGTGTCAACATCCAAATTTGCGGATATTCTGAATTGACAAGAATCAAACTTTCAATAAAATAAGGAGATTCATTCAATAGAATTTCAATTTCTTTAAGCTCAGTTGACTTGTTTTTTTTTAAGTCTTCAATTTTTTGTGTCAAATAATCGACCTCGCCAGTTTCACCTGAAAGTCGTTGATCTTCAATATTTTGCTGAAGCTCCGCCAATTCATCTTCCAAATATTTAATTTCATTATTAAAATAAAGTTCCGATGACTTTAAGGTGCTATTTATTTTCTCTGCCTTAATACTCGCTATTTCTGTAGTTACTTGCTCATTAAGAAGAATAAGCTCTAATGGTTTTATTACCGTTAGGCTGATTAAGATTATAAAAAATATCCTGATCCCTAGAGAGGAAAAATACCCAAGACTATATTTTAATTTATTTGCATTTAAAGTGATAATATTAAGACGATAAATATTAATAATCATCATTGTAAAGGCAATTGATATCAACCACGACAATGTGGGTAAATTGAACAGTTTATTGAATGAATAATGATATGAATATAAACTTATCCAAAATAGTAGAAAAACAGTAATACCACTAGTAAAGAATCTAACTTTCAAACGATACCTAGCTTTATTTACTATTTGAGGATCCTCACCAGAAACTCTCCAGAAAAAAACGTATATGGATCTGCGTATACGCATTTAAACCTCATCAATATATTTATCTAAATCCTTGTCAATATTCTCTTTTTCTTTCTCCTTCCATTTCTGAATAATGTAGTCACTTAACTCTGTCTGAGCCCTAATCAAACTCATTTTTTCTTCAATCTTCTTATTGGCCTGATGATTTATAATGAGATTCCTTTCTTGCCCCTGTTTATCCTTATAGTAATCGTATTTGATTTGAATACCATTGTCGGCTTTAAGCAATTCACTTATGTTATCCGACATATAATCATATGGACTTTTTATAAGCATCATTTTAAAAAATATTGGAGTTAACTCAATTACAACAAATAATAGTGTAATGAATAAGGTAATCCAAAATCCAGCTACTTCGTGCGCTAAGAGTATACGTTCCAACAAACCATCCAATCCTCCTGCTACTTCTTCATTTTTTGCCAATTCGATGTCCAATTCATTCTGTAGTTTTAGTCTGTTATCATGTAATCTATCTAATTCATTTTTATTGTCTGCATCGAAAGAACTCAATTTGGCTGCCAAAGATTCCATCAAACTTTTCAAAGCTGCAGCTTTGGGACCAGGCCTAACAATTCTCACTTCATCCGCATATTGACTTTCAATATCTGTAAGCCTATCAAGGAGTTTGTTCCTTTCCTTTTCAATTTTTTCTATATCTGTATCTATAAGCACAAATCGTTCATCATAATTCGCTTTTGTAGCAGCTTCATATTCTTTACGCTTTTCTAATTGGGCTTGGTGCAATTCGGCATCAATTTCAGATTTAAACATCCTTATTTCCATGGGTTTAGAAATCGTAATTGCAATTACTAAACCCATAATTATTCTAGGTATAGATCCTGTAAACTCCTGCCAAGTAATTGCTTCAGTTCCATCTCCTTTTCCTGTTGCAGCAACAATAAATCTATCAATATTAAAAATGATTAATCCCCAAATAATTCCAAATAACGTAGAAAATATTGCAGTTGGGACATGAACATCATTCTGCAACGCAGAGCCTTTTGGTTCAAAAATCGTATAAATAGCATATCCACCTGCTAAGGCCGCCATAAATCCTGTTGCAACCACAATTCCACCTAAACAAGCATATTTAACTTGGTCATTATAAGTGCTTCTCTTTAGAATATATGAATCTGACCCAGCGGCTTTCCACAACCACTTCATGATCTTACTAGGGTTTGGGCTTTGGTAATAGTCTCTGTTCATTTTTATAAAGCATTAATTGATTAGTAGTTTTAATTTGGTCTATTTGTTTTAATTCCTCATAAGGTGGGCTACTGTAAATTGGTCTTTTATTTGTTAAAAGATTTGAGAAACCAATATTTATGAATTTTGAATTAATCAAATTACCTCTAACTTGGATATTCTTATGGTTAATGACATTTGCAACCCTTTCATCAGATCTCGCAAAATCTAGATCATTAATATTTAAATTATCAAGGCTTGGAATACGCTGTTTTAGTTTTATAATATTTACTTCTGAAACTAAAGTTTTTCTGGTATTTAATCCGTAACAATTTAAGTAAAAACGGGATTCAGCACAGTCGATTTTGAAAATCGTACTTCCTGAGCCTAAGTAAACTTTAGAAGAGTTATCAAGTAGAACAAAAAGACAGTTTTCCACCTTCCAAATCAATTGATTTAATGAACCATGGATACAATAAAGATTATTAGGGCGAAACTCTTTGGAAATAAGTTTTCTACCTAGTAAGAGAAACTTAAAATATCGAAATATAATAATTGGAGAATACCTCAATAATCCAATAAATATTAGAATTCTTCTTCTCATATAGGGTTTTGATATATTTTCCAATTGTTATTCAATCCAAAAATTACAAAAAGTAATGGAAATAATTAAGATTATTCACACAATGATTTACTTATAATGAGAAACTCTATTTACCTATACCTAAAATACTTAGATATTAATTTCTAAAAAAATAATAATTATATGGTAACAAATATTAATCTGCATATTTATTCTAATGTAGAACCATCTGAAAATATTATTTTTTGGGGTATCCATACAACCTTTAAATCAGCTATATCTTTATTCTTCAATCTCACGTCTTCATCTCGAAACTGATTGTAATCTGTTGTATAAGTCCCCTTAAAAGTGGATCCTGCTTTTATAGGATCGTCTATAGTAAGATTTATTGATTTTATCTCTGAATCAAATAAGTCCTGTATTGAAATTGAACCCTTAAAGGCTCTAATATCCTTTTCAGTTTTATTTTCAAACGCCAAACTATAAGTGAGATAATCTTGGTAATTATATTCCTCATATCCTTTATCATACATTGCAACAATTAATGCTTGCCCCAATCGATGCCTTTTATCCTCTTCCTCTAGCTTTACTTTTTCAGCTAATACTTCTTGTTCTTTTTTATAATCCTTTGCTTCTTTAAGAATCTCGCCATAGGTCATACCTTCCAAATTTCCGCCATTAAGTTTTGACTTCATTATCCAACCTGCCATAATTAGGGCGTCCTGTTCAGACAAATTTCCACTTTCCTTAATTTCTTTAGCATCATTCTCAAAAGTTTCCTCATTATATTTTCTGTCAAGTGGTGATGAACAGGAAAATATGAAGAAGAATATTGTTATACCGTAAAATAGTTTTTTCATTTATCCATTTATTTATTAATCAGGAACTTAATTCAGTTTCTATCTAGTTCCAATTTCTGTTGCAATTATTCTGTCTTTCCCACTCCATGGCGGCTTCTCTAGTAGTAATATTGCCAACTTGTACAATATGGCCATTACTCCAGTAATATCTCTGACCTTTATAATTTGTATACCTTCCAGAATTTCTATGTTGCGCTTCTCTAATCCTTAAATCATTCGTTATACCACAATGAACAATTAAATTCCTCACTTTGAAAATGTATTTGTATGTATCTCTCATTTAGTTCATGTTTTAAATATTAATACAAACATAACACCGATAGGTACCCTATCTATACGGTTTACCGTAAAAGCAAAAAGACAACCAAATTATTGTCTTTGTAGCATCTAAACCTTTTGAGTTTTTAGTCAATAGTTTAAAATTATTACAGTTTCAATCGCTCTATTTGGTGTATATATATTCACTTTTTGTATTTTACATTTTTTAATATATGCAGCCACCGCCTCAGATTTCATTTTTGATTGCACTAAATCAATCCTAAATCTTTGGTAATAGATACTAAATGTGTCGTATTATTCGCTTTGAATTGAATCTTTAGCCTATTAAGTCGCTTTTCAATACTGCTTAGGCTACTGGGCTTTAAGTTTTTAGACTTTAGGTCTTCACTTATTTCCTCTTGTGACATTCCTTTAGAAAGTAAATTGATAAGTCGGATATCAAAATCATCGATTTCCATATTGGATTTTGGCTGTAATGCCTTGCAAACTTGAGGTGATAAATATGCCTTGCCAGAAGCCACAACATTCAAGGATTCCCCTAATTCTTTTGAGCCCTTTCGGTCTTTACACACATATCCATTAACGCCTCTATTCTTAATCAAAAATCTAACTTTTTGAAGTTGGTCTTTCATAGAATACACTATGATTGCTAAATCAGGATAGTCCTGCGTCAGTTTAGTAATAAGTTCTTCACCGGAAGATAAGTTGTCGTTTCTATAATCACTTTTAAAGGATAGATCAGTAATTAATAAATCAAATGGGTCTTGATCGAGTTCTGCCTTTTTAATTTTGAGATAGGCCTCATCACAATATTGGGTTTTTTCAATATTGGTAATTCCATTTGACATTAAGACCTGAGCTACACTTTCACCAATAGCATCATGATCATCGTTAATTAGAACTCGGTTAAACTTCATTATATGACAATTTTTGCTTTAAATCCATGTTTTGGTTTTGATTCAAAAGTAATTGTCCCTCCAATAGAATAAATACGGTTTTCCGTATTTAGAAGTCCAGTATGTTTTACGAGATCAGTACCTTCTCCATTATCCGAATATATAATTTTTAGTTTCTTACCGTCCATTTCAAATACAAATAATACAAGAGTTGCCTTACTATACTTTTTCATATTGATTAACAGTTCTTGTAGAACTTTATAAATTGTGGTTTTATAAATATCTGAATAAACTTTCCATTTAACATCAGTTAGACCCTTTACTACAATATTGGTCCTATCTGTTTCATAACTTTCCATTAGTTCTTCAAGACTTTCTAATATTGGCTTACTAGAATCTACCAAGCCATGTTGATTTGAAATATCTCTGGCTTTATAATAAAGATCATTTAATTCTTCAACTAAATCTTTTTGTTCATTACTGTCATTTTCAAACTTGGTCATTATCTGAAATACATTATTTGCAACCTCATCATGGACCTGCTTGGAAATTCTCGATTCCGTATTAATAACTTGTTGTAATTTCTCTTTGCGATGTCTCGCTCTTAGCAAATAAAAAGTCACAATTGATATCAAACCAATACTTAATGCTATCAAGCCAGAAATTACAGCCCTTGATCGCTGCCTTTCCTCTTCCAGCTGACTTTCTAATGCCTCCCTTTGAAATTCGGAGTAATCATATTTCAATAAGGCAAAATCATTCTCACGGTCTTGATCCGTTTTTAGCAAACTATCATTCAATACCTTAAATTCCCTAGCATAATTATCATCACTTAGGTCAACCAAAAGTCCCAATGCTCGATTTCTATAAGATGGAGACTTTATTTTATTTGAAAAATCTAAAGCTTTGTTTGCATATAGCTTTGCATTAGTAATATCACCTTTCTCTTGATAATATTCTGAAAGATGACTGTAACTTGTAAAAGTTTTAGATGCGTCACCTACCTTTTCTCTTATATCAAGCGCCTTAAACATTAATGGCAAGCCATCATCACCATCAGTGGACATTAAAAAGCCCAGATTATCTAAAATCAATGCAGTCGTTAATGAATCTTTCACCTTTGGCAATATGCTATAGGCCTTTTCTAATTCTTCTCTAGCATGAGTCAATTCATTAGCATTTCTGTAGACAATGGATATATTATTATAGACGATAGCACTATCTGTGGCATTCTCAGCTAACTCCAGAACCCTTTCATAAATTTCATTCGCCTTATCCCTATTTTGTTGTTCTTTGTAGTTATTGCCTAAAAGGTTGAGTATACTTTTACGCAGTTCTTTTTTATATGCAGATGGATTGGTTTTATTCGAAAATTCCAAAGCCTCAACCAAATACTGCTCACTTTCGTAATAATCCCCCGTTTTATAAGCAAGACTACCTAAAAAGTAAAGGTGATACATTGCTAGATTGTATTCGTTCATTTCTTGCGCAATGTTATATTGTTTATTGAAATACGATTTTGCTTTTAATAATTGGGGGGCATTTTGTGGTTGCAATGCTACTTTTCTGTAATAATCGAGACTATCAGAAGGTTGTTGAGCACACACTGGTTGGAAAAATGAACAGCAAAATAATCCAAAAGCTAAACAAAAAAAGAGGAATGATTTTTTTAAATATTTCATTCCTCTAATGTAATAACAATTTAATTACTAATCTCCACTTTTTGTTGGTGGTGGCGGTGGCGGAGGCGGTGGTATTTCACCGCTTTCTCCACAACATGCTTGGGTCTTTGGTTCATCTGCGATTGGTTCTGGATCACAAGACATCATCACAGAACTAATGATTATTAACGAAAGTATATATGCAATTTTCTTCATTATATTTTGAGTTAAAATTTGACATAGGTGTGGCTGTCCGAGATTTTCTCAGATTTGAATACAGATCAACACCTGCGATATTTTTGAGGTGAAATCCTCAATCGGGAAGTATGGAGTGCAGATGTAATAGAAGACATTACCTTCCCAAATAGTGTATCTGATTACACCCTTGCTCCATTCATGAATTGATACTCGGAAGCCTTATTCCGATTAAGACAGAAATCAATTCTATAGCAAATGAATGAAGATTTTAATGTTTATATTGGAAAACCTTAAGAAAAGAATTTGAAAAGAATTGGAAACGATTTTCCATTAAATTTCTTTTTGAAATTTTTAATTTTAAGCTGTTAACACATAATTAATAATGCATAGAAAATTAATAGTTGCTGCTTTTGATAAAGGTAAAAAGGATTTAATAGAAAAAGGATCAAAGAATCCTTCGGATAATGCTATTTCTGAATTGATAGCTAATCATATTAATGAAGTACAAAACATTCAGGTTAACTCAAGAACATTAAGGAATTATTACAAGGAAGTAAATGTTAATATATCTCGCAATGACATTGTTCAAGCACTATGTTTGTATCTGGGGTTTGACTCATATGCTGCTTTCATAAGCAATACCGGATTGACCAATAGCAAGTCCTTTCTTAACAAGTTCAACAAAAGTAAGTATATCATTATGATAATAATCGTTGTTGGTTTATTAAGCGCATTAATCTATTTTAAAATCAATGAACCAAGGTTTATGATTTGGAAGGGAGATCATTATGAAGAAGTAGACCTTGATTTAGATAAATATTCTTTAAGTGAACTCAAAAAATATAATCAAGATCGTATTGATAACTTGAGAAAAATTGATCCACAATGTGGATTTGATTTTTTTAATGCTGATAATAGTCCAAGGGTTTGGTATGGCAAAAATTCTAATAAGGAATATGAGTATTTCACATCATTGGGGCTTCATCCAGAAACCAGTAAGACATTGAAACCAATAACTGATTTTATAATAAAAAATCATATATGTAAATAAGAAAGATGTTTTAAATGAATCATCGAATTCCAAAAATCTTACTCCCAAAATTATCTACTATGACAAAGTTACCTTATAATGAAATATGTATTTAGCACTATGGCCGGCATACTTACCATTATTTTCGTATAGATTAAGTTCAACTAAAAACCTATTGACACCTATTTTTAAATTACTCACATCGACAATTTTTAGTTTTTCATCTATGTCTACAAGTTTTTCATTACAATCACACGAAATTGAAATTATTTTTATTTTATCATCTTTTGATAATGTTAAATTTGCCTTTTGCGTAGTATAATATGATTCAGTATCTATTTTATAGCGATGAATCACATAATCCCCAACCTTTCCATAGACATGTTCAACCTTCTCTATTTCGATAGTAAGGTTATATTTCTGTTTGGAATTAAAACTGTTATTATAATTAACTAATGAATCCTTAACGAGCAAATCCAGATGTAGACCCTTCATGTTTTGATATGTAATGCATCCCAGTCCATGTATATGATTTAAAGAGAAACTCACTAAAAATAAGTATAGTAAAGAATATTTCATTTCTTCTAGAATATCAAACTAAATATTAAATCAAATATAATCTTTGTTTACGATCAAACCTATTTCCTTCTAATGGAAAATTAGTTCGCTGTAATCTTGAGTGTTTTACTCAATTGACCAAGGTTAGAGGATGCAAATTATTAATAGAATTCACCATTGATTCACCTTTTGACTTTATCAAACCTGAATCATTTAAAAATCAGTCATTAAATTTTTGGGTTTAGATACTATCTCGGTCATTACAAAACAAAAAAAGCAAACATTTTATGCTTGCTTTAATTATTGATAGATTATTCTTGTTTAGAAAATCGTGATGAAGGTTATTTTAATTTCCAGTCAAAATCACTTAAGAATTTATTTATAGCATAACGCCCAGTAATTTTCTTAACAGATGTCTCTGCCACAACACCATCGTCATCAACATTTGTAATGGAATAATTGCCATATTCGTCTTTATTGATATAAAAGTTATCTGCGTTATATGTACTATGTCTTATGCTAGTTCCAGGATAAACCGGATTGTAGCCTGCAAGCCTGATTCCATACTTGGTGTCTTCTAAATAGATTTTCTGTTCTACCATTTTAGTACCATTATTGTAATAACGAACCCGCATTACGCCAGATTTAAAATCATCGTTCATTACTAATGCGGCACGATGTACTGTTGTACCTGCTGTAAATTTGAGTTCATAAATTTCTTGTGCAGAAATAGTTAATATTGAAAAGAATACGAATGCGAGTGTGATTATAGATTTCATGATATGTGTTTTAATATTTATTTATTATTTTTTTGAAGCTTCATCTAGAAGATAAACAGCACCTACTAATAGTAACCAATCATATAAGGCTTCATTCCCCTTAACGAAATCCCAATTAGCAGAATTCTTTCCAACGGTTAGTATTCCAATGGCTTCATATTTTGTGCCAGATAGCACCCCGTAAAAGCTAATGTAGTGTTCTATTACCCAAACTTTTTCTGCATAACGGTATTGGCAATTAATAACTTTTGAATACACATTGGTGTCTCCTTTACTATGTAAAAGTTCTAAAATTCCTTGCTCATATTTTTGAACAAGCTCTGTTGCTCGACTGCAACTTTGTGCGTTTGTTACTTGTGGTAGGCTGAGTAGTGAGGCAAAAACGAAAATAAAAAAGAAAGTTCTCATAATACATTTATTTTTTGGTTATACTTTTTTGTTACTCCAAATTTAGATGTGAGGCTAAGGATTTCGGATAGATAGTATACGAAACAACCTTTTTGATATATGAAAACAAAAAAGAGCCCTTAAAAAGGACTCCTTAAAAAAAGTATAAATCAAATGTTAATTACAATTCTCATTGTAATTAGCGCACATAAACGCGGCTTCTTCTTCCTGTAATACTTCTTTAGCAACTTTTTCAAGTGCTTGGACCTTTCGCTTATTTGCTTTAGAAGTTGCTATTTGGCTCTTTTTAGGTTTGTCATTGGAACTCTTTATTTCTTCCAATAGTTTTTTTGCGTTTGAATAACAACTAGAATTAGTACTTATGAGATTTAAAAGCTCTATGGCATAATCAGGATTTTTATTATTAATTGCTTTTTTAGCTTCGTCTATGGTTTTCTCACAAATAATATCATTATAAATTAAATAGGCCTTTGTTTGTAAAGCTTGAATTTGTTCATAGCAACTTCCACCTAAATTACGAGGTACGGTTTGTAGGAGCCCAATGGCTTTTTCTAACTGACCGTTATTAAGTAATATTTTGGCATCAGCGTATATTTGATTGCAATTGTCCTGGTAATGACTTATGATTTTCATTTTAACTGAAGTCAAAAACTTTTCAACGGCATCACTCTTTGTCTTTATTCTGCTAATACTTTTTGTGATTGCCTTATCCTTACTTCCACGATCTTCTCCTTTAAGTTCTATAGTCATTGTATCGAATAAAGTCATCGTTTTTATATCAATCACCTTCAAAGTGAGTAATGCCTCTATCGAATGAACTTTTCCAAGTCCTGTTTGAATCTCACTATGATCGTAAATCTCGTATTCTGGATAGATCATAAAATCATTAATATAATCAACGCTCGATATACCGTAACTAGTAATCATACTCTGAATTTTAGTAACAAGCTTAGATACATGAACTGGTTTTAAATCTTCTACATGTATTAAAGGTGCTTTAACCGCCAATTTCACCTGAGTTTCTAAATTATTTGTCTGAGCATATGATACACTAGTTATTGAAAATGCAATAAATAGAACTGTTATAATAAGTCTCATAGTTTCTGTTTTAAAGTATTTTAATATAAATCGAAGCTCGATTTCTCTTTATCTCAATTTTCATATCTAAACCATCAAAGAATCTAACAAGCTTACGCTCCACTCTACTGGGCTTAGAATCACACTCGTATCGAAATTCGTCTACCATTAATTGATTAATTGTCTGATTTGAAATACTATACCTTCCATTTTTTGAATTTGCTTCAATCCAATCTTCAATAACATATTTTAGACGCTGATCGCCTGCTTGAGATATCTTAGAATCCATAGTTAGATTGGATCCCTCACCAATTATAAATTGCATTTCGGCACGTGCGCCATCTACCATACACCTTTCCAGATAATCAATTATTTCTAACATAAAATGGTCTATATAAGACAATTCATTTCCTTTCTCGTCCTCATTATTAATTTGATTGATAGCAGATTTAGTTAATGCGCTTACGTCAGTTGTTCTAAAATAATTTGATTCGCATACTTCACTTGCTAATGAGGTGGCTGTTGAGAAGTGATTGGCTTTAACAATTACAGTAACTTTATTACCATGTTCTGTTTCGATGTATTCTAAGTCTAACTCTACAATGACATCTGCCGCCGAACTATTAAAAAGTAGCTCCGTCAATTCGCATTGATCACAAGGATTAATTTGAAGGTCTGCCCTTACTTTGTCATAGGCGGCTTCAAAATCCTTGGTGTCAAAACCATAATTTTTAAAGGCATCATTTACAGTGGCCATTCCAACCTTAAGATTGAATGGGAGTTTGTCGAGATCATCCAGATTTTGATATTGGTTTAAACCTGGGATAATCATAATACTGGGTAATGTAATCTTATCATTCTGGGCATTATTAGCCATAAAAAACCCTAAGCATAATATGATGAATATCCGTTTCATTGATCTGTGATTTGGTTTAGATTATTAAATGATAGATTTACTAGGAATTGATTCGCAACTTAAATTCACGTCAGGATCCTCAAATAAGTCTATGAGATTATCAATATCTTTTCGCTTTATTTTACCCGATGAAAAATCGCCTTTAAGTTCATTTATATTGAATTGTGTAATTTCTTCCTTAAGTAATTTACCATTGACGTCAGTGACTTCATATATTGCAAATCTGTTACCTTTTGCAATGCCCTCTTCTTTACCTGCTATAATAATTATTTCTCCATTTCGCCCAACTTTTTTGATTTTATGAATCTCAACTTCGTAGGGTGAATAGTTAATTATAAAGTTTTGTATTTTCTTTCGAAAAGTTTTTATTTCATTGGCCATAGCCGAAGTTTTATCTAAACCATCAGGTGTAATATCTGCCATCTTAGAAAATGTCTTCGTGTCCATTGTCTCTCCGGTTTCAATGTCTATTATGCTAATGCTAAAATTGATAGTGCAATTATATTCACCGTTTCCTCCTTGCTTATAACCTACAGATGTTAATTTACCACCTACCAGAAACTTTGCTCCATCAAGTTTACCCTGTTTTACAATATGGCCATTAATAAAGTTGATATTTTTTTGTACCTCAATCTCGGTGAAAATTGAGGTTTCTGCATAGAGTGATCGATCGAGTGGCTTAAATCTTTTCGATGCTACAAAAATCTCTTTAACTGTTTCTGTAAGAAATTCGGCCTCAGCATAATTATCAATATTTAATGATTCAAACGATAGTAAACCGAGGGTTGGTTTCTTCTTATTTTGTCCGTAGGAAATCATTGCTATTAACAAGATGATTATTGTTAGTGATTTATTCATGTTGACTTGTTTTTATGGATTAATTTTTAATTTAATTTTTATTTCTCTGATTCTTTGAAATTATCTGCATAATCATATTTAAAATCGATTACTGTATCGCCGTTTCTATCGATAAATCCCCATTTATCATTTTTCTTCACTGCAATTAGACCATTTACGTAATAGCCCATACCGTCATAAATAGGTCCGATAACCTCATTGCCTTTATAATCGATCATAAGCCATTTATTGTCCTTTTTAACCGCAATGAACTCGGTACTTGATACTTTTATATCATCAAATGAATCCTCAATAAGTTGTTCATTTTTCATATTGATGAGAACCCACTTATTATTGTTCAATTGAACTGATAAAATGCCATCAGAAACATCTCTGATATTTTTATATTGAAAAGGAATGATAATTTTTCCTTGACGATCAATATAGCCCCAATGGTCTCCTTGCTTGACACCGGCTAAACCTTCAGAAAAAGGTCTCGCCATGTCATACATGTTACTAATTAGCCAATGGCCTGTCTTATTAATATATCCCCATTTGCCATTTAATCTAAATGATGAGAGACCTTCTTTAAATCCACCAATTAATTCATAGCTTGAATCTATTGTCTTTTTGCCTGATTTATCAATATAGAACCACTTGTTTTCTTTTTTAACAGCGGCCAATCCCTCAGAAAAAGGAGCGGCAAGTTGAAACTCATTTAATACAACTTCATTGCTTGTATTTATATAAGCCCAATATGCTCCATTTTGAATAGGTGCTAATCCGTTAGAAAAGCCAAAGCTATTGGTGTATTGAGGTTTTATAATTTCATTACCGCTGATATCAATATATCCATATTGCCCATTCAATTTTACTTTGGCCAAATATTGTTCGGATGAAGCAGTTCCCATAAATTTAAACAGAACAAAGGCAGATACTATCAGAATTGAAATAGCAGAAATAATAATAGCTTTTATACCCTTACCCTTATTAGATTTGGCATTCGATGTCTCTTCGCTATTTTTAGAAGTTTCAATATCATTTTCTAAACTTGCTTCATCTATCAGTACGGTAGGACTATCGTCTAAAATCTCCGTAGCGTCTTGTATATCTGAACTCACCATGGTTTTAGAGATACTTAAAGCCTTGGTCAAAAAATGATCGTCATCTATATTATAATATTTTGGCTTTAATTGTTCTAATAAGGATTTACCCGTTATAGGTCTTAGGCTAATATCTCTGGTTAAGCATTGTTTGGTTATTTCTCTCCAATCTTCAGGAATCTTCTCAAGTTCTTCGTCAATATCTTTATTTAATATTTGGGACATAATCTCACTTTGCCATTCGACACTTGCCAAATTACCACCATCATTATCAAATAAAGATCGGCCTTCAAAAACTTCATAAATAATAATTCCGAAACTCCAGAGATCAGCATTTAGTTTCAATGGTAATCCACGCAGTTGCTCAGGTGCACTGTATTGTAAAGTACCTCCCTTAAAGCTATTTTTAAAGCTCGAATCTATATTTTCAATCTCAGCAAGCTTACTCATACCAAAATCAGTGATTTTTGGAATAATACCCTCATTAGGTCGATCAACAACTAAAATATTACTTGGTTTAATATCTCTATGCACTATACCATTGTGATGCAAGAAAGCAATGCCCTGTAATATTTGAACTAGCAATCTACTTTTCTCATCATAAGACAAGGAATTATTTTTTAGATAATTCGATAAATTTCCTAAACCGTAATATTGCATGATTGCATAATCGAATACACCAGGTCCTTCTTCAAACCGATGTACCGTTTCATAATTAGCAATATTTGGATGATCGTCGAGAGATTTTATGGCGTCATATTCAATTTGCAAGGAGAATTCTTTTCCTTGAAGATGTTGAACCTCTTGCACCTTAATGGCTACTTCAATATCTTTTCTGAGATCATAAGCCTTATAAACAGTACCAAAGCTACCGCCACCGATTTTGTCAGTTCTGTTACTGTATTGGTATCTTTTATAAAATTCCTCTCTTGTCATTTCTATGATCTCTTAATTGTAATTAGGACAATAATTCTAGCTTCTGGTTGAATGACTTCACAAGCCACTTATATGTATTAGTTTTTGTTCTTGTTCAATTTAATGTCATCTGGTCTTAGCACTATTTCAAAAATGTTTGGATCCTTTATTCGCTTCGTATAAACCAGCTTATAACTCTGATTTTCTGTTGCATCAATTTGAAAATCTCCCTTTCCAAACAACATGGATTTCTTACCTTTTTTACTTACAATAGATTTGGTAATTATATTCAGCGAGTGTTTGCCTTTGGGCAAGTAAATTTTATTATTATACTTCGTGTTTTTTTTGTTCATACCGAAGCGTTTGGTCACTGAACCATTTATGGTTACAATTAGCTCTTGATGGTCTTCAATAGAACCCAATACATGAGTGAGATTAATGGTAATTAAATCCTTGTCATTAATTTCGGGCTCGTCACTGTCACTATCTAATCTGGCAACATCTAACCAGTTAAAGTCTTTCATAGCTTCTTTGCCATATCCAACCCATCCAAATCCCATATCTCCCCAGGATGTGCCCCAAGAATTTTTAATTAACCAGGCTTGTTTAGTGTCGTCCCAACCAACAACCGAAATAGCATGATTAGGTTTCTTTGTTGTATATCTGTTCAGAATCTGTCCAGATTTATAATTTTGCCATCTTTTATCAGCATAAACACCAGAAGTTAGTGCGCCATGTTTTACTATAGCATTCTTTATCTCTTGAATACTTGGATTTCTTAATTCACCCCAATTTGATACTCTAATATTATTACCGTTTTGTGTAAGGCAATTTTGTCTTGGTCCAACATATGGTTGCTGGTTTTCGGTGTTTAATTCGATGTCATTCTTGGTCATCCAATCAAGTACTAAATAGGGATGACTCCCTTTACAATTATTACCATATTCTTGATATGGAGGATCTAGTCTGGCACAGTCCACAAGTTGTTGCTCTGATAGGTCATTTGTAGCATTATTGATAATTAAATGACTCGATTCTATTGCTGAAATTACCGAGAAAGCCCAGCACGTACCACAAGTGCCTTGGTTTTTTGCCGGAGTGACCCCATTTACATCTCTTAAATCGAAGCGTTTAGCTTGTGCATTACCTAATGGTTGGAAGGTACTTTCGTAAATTTCACTACCAGCTCCTATATATTCCAATTGGGATCTTAATAAAGCTTCTTTCTTTTCATCTGTAATTTGAAGAAGACCCGTCCCTTTATCTTCTTGCACAACCACTAGAGATAAGCAAAATGTTATGAGAAATACGATTATATTAGTTTTCATATGTTTTCAGTTTATTATAGGTCTTCTCCTAAATTATCTTCTTCGTAATAGGCTTCACCATCATTAAGTCCCTCAATAATTTCTTCGTCAGTACCAATCTCTTCGATATCTGAAAATTCTTCGTCTACCGTATCAATTTCAATATCAGGTTCAACTTCGTCAATAATGCCATCATCAAAATTGGTATTTTCACTAAAAAGTTTAAAAAAAGCTTCTTTGTCTTCTTCTGAAAAGGCTTCCCATTCTTCTTTGGTGTATGTATTGAAGGCATTGCCTTTCCAAACAAAAAAACCGCCTTGTCCCAATTGTGCTCTGGCCGCTTGAAAGGCTTCATTAAAGTTCATATCTTCAGTTATATTGTCGGCAAATTCTACAGAAGTTGGTACTTCATAATTGTAAATATGCGCATCGCCATCACTGATATCTGCTTTTTTAATTGGCTCATCGCTATCTGTATCTAAATCTTCTTCGGCAATGTTGTCGTTGACAGGTTTTGTTATACCAGAAATTGAATAGCCACCTAATAAACCGGCTAAGGCAACTACAGGCAATTTGCCTTTCTTCAAAAGAACTATCTGTTGTTCTGTTAGTCCTCTAAGTTTAAACTTAGATACTTTAGACTTGTTTATTCTTAAAAGATTTTTATTGTTTTCCATTGATCAAATTTTTGATACTTAATTAGGCTATTCCGTATTTAGATCATCTTTGATTAGCTATTATTTTGTTTTATTAACTAAAATTCTCCAATACATTGCTTCCAGATATTCTAGAAAATGGAATAATAATAATGGCAGCAAATAAGTCAATCACAAATAGGATTAATGCCAAGCATAAAATTGACACGACCGTATTCCCAGTACTTTCAAATCCTGAATCCCAAGTTTGAACTAATTCTATAAAATCATTTAGAAAAACCCAAGACAATGACACAAATACTACATTAAAAAATAATAATAAAGCGACTATAACTTCAACTATTATTTTAAATAGGCTATCCATTAAAGCGATGGCTAATCCAAAAATTACTGCACCACAGCAACAACTAATGAGTATTACTTTGGTTACTGGCCAAAACCCGTCTTCAAAAAGTGAAGACATATTTAAAAATGCAATAAATACTATAAATAGTAATACAACTGTAATTTCAAAGGCTATGGTAGACTTATTTGATTCTAATTTATCATTCATGATTTAAGTGTTTTAATTTATTATCTGTTTCTAAATCAAAACTACTTTACAATGAGCGTCACAATTCAAATTAATTTATCAAATGATGGTTTTGTCTTATGAAATTAAATTAGCATCTATTCTATCGATATTATTGTTTGTTTTCCTATTTTAATTTTATCATCCATTTTTAGAATTACCCTATCGTTTTCTTTCAATTTCTCAGTCGTGTGATTATTTATGATATAAGTACCATTAAGACTCTTTAAATCTTCAATAATGATCCCTTTATCAATAGTTAACATAGCATGTATGCGAGAAACCGCTGAATCCATCGCAGCATTAATTATAATTGGATCGGCTTGGCTATTATAGCTGCGTATTCTAGCTGCGTCTCTTCCTATGATATATATCTTTCCTGGATAGAGGTTTTTCATGCCTAACATTTTATCATCAGTTTCATTGCTAATTTTAATTTTGAATGAATGCTGAGCAAAGTCGTTATCTTCTATAAGTACTGTACCGCTTTTCTTACTTCGTTTGGTATCTTTCTGAGAGCTTAAATTGCGCTCTAGGTTAAAAAAATATCTGGTCTTACAAACTTTGCATTTAATTCTTTTGTTTATGCCAAGTATTACCCATTCTTCGGGAATTAAAACTCTTGTGCCGCAATTTTCGCAAGTATGATGCATTTACAATCTTTAAATATCTATATCGTTAAACGCATCCTCATTATCATCATTCGGGTCTTCATCCTCATAAGATTGATGGTCATTATGATCAAGAATATTCTGATCTTCAATAGAGATTTCATCATCTAGATAGGTAAAATCCATTTCGATGATGCCATTGGCTGAAATGGGTAGGTCTACTATTATTGAGCTTTCTGTGACTTCATAGTCGATAATTATTTCTTTCATAATTCAATTATTTGGTCCAATTGCATTTACAATTAGGGCATGTTTTCTTTTCTTTCCAATATCTCCACTTATTATTAGATAATTCTTTATTGCACTTCGGGCAAACAAAACTCAGTTGAAACTCAATCCTTAAATCTTCTAAAAGTGATAGTTTCCTTTTCTCCGATACTGATATTGTAGTTAATATTGTGCCTAGAAATCCTGTAACAATAATAATAATGTACCTAATATCGTTATCAATATCTAAAAATGAAATCACCAATATAACCAGCAGAGTAAGCAGAATTTTTGGTAATGACGTTTTTATTTTATAATACTTATTGAGTCGATTTCGTTTATCTAAATAAGTCTCTTCTATCAATTTTAATTCTTGAAATTCTTTATGAAAATCTTTTCTAGATTCTTTGACATAATGATTTACATTATTTATTAATTCAATGCTATCGACTTCTATATTTCCGAAAATGATCTGATCGGAATTTGATATTTCCTTCGCTAGAATTGATCTCCCATTCACCCTTGTACCGTTAGAGGAGTCTAAATCTTTTAATGTAAGCCTCTGGTAATCATCAGAGATTTCAATTTCTGCATGTTTACCACTAACTGAAGGATTTTCAATCACAAAATTATTGCTGCTATGTCTACCAATACTAAATGATTTCATTCTAATACCAATACACAAATTTTCTTAATCGCTTTATGTAAGAATTCCCAAAATAAGCCTTATGCTTTGGCGTATTAGGATTTGTTACAAACCAAACATCATTACCGTCAATTTTTAGAACTCTATTTCTATTAATAATATGCGATTTACCCAATCGCTGAATAGAATTAATCCCAGCAAGACGTTGTTCAGTATCACTTAAAGGTTTGCTTTCTATCCGTTTTTTACCATCACTGAGATAGATTTCAGTAAAAGCTCCACTCCCGGTACAATAAAGAATATCTTGCGTGTCGACAAGATCAAAATATCCCTTAGATCTTATTTTTAACTTCTTCAATATAGCATCCTTATACATTGGAAATTTCATAAGACGATCTATTAAGCAGTTCATAGCACTGAGATCTCCGCTATCGTTTATATGATAAAAACACACAATTTCCTCCTCCCATCCTACAAAGCCCAAATTCTTGTCTTCAGAGACCAATACAGTATGTGATGGTTTATTATTTAACTTACTAAGGCTTAGATAACCTCTTAACTGTTCTCTACTTGTTTGTGATCCATCTGGGATATAAAAGAAGTTTATGTTTTCGATATCTTCGAGATAGGCATTTTTTAAATTGTGCCATTGGGACTCAATTTGTTCAATATAGGCTTCATTTGAGAAATTGATAAAGTCTAGTTCGGTCTGTATATTCAACATGGGTGGTGTTAGAAAATCGAATGTTGAATTTAAGCAAAAAAAAGTACATAAGACCATAATCAACTAAATTTAAATGGGTTAGGTCTAAATTGTTGAAATATTTATCCAATCAGATCTAAACCCTGAATGTTGATTTACATCCTGAGGTTCAAATTCGCAAATGATTGCAGAGTGATTGTCGTTACTTTTAACTGCACAATCTTGTTTAATGATTTCTAATTTCTGTTCTATAGAAATTACTTGATTTGAAAGTACCTCAAGAAGTGAGCGATCCGAAAAAGACTCGGCTACGCCATCAGAACAAATAAAACAAAGGTCTCCAGATTTTAAATCTGATATAAAATTAATCTCTGGAACAACAACATTTCCATCGACATTTCCTCTTATGGCATTAAAAATCTGATTATTCATAGGATGCGATCGGGCTTCTTCTCTTGTAATTTCATTTTTCTGTACAAGCTTCCCGACTATTGAATGATCCCAGCTTTGCCAAAATAAATTTTGATCTGGCTTTATAAAGTAGATGCGACTATCACCGGCATGAGCAGTTAATACTCCTTGTTCAATAATAAAAATTGACGCTATTGTTGTTGCCATTCCTTCTAACAATGGGTTTTCTAAGACCAATTGATTAAGCTCCTTATGCGCACTCTCAATTAAACCGACGATTTTTTTATCGGTCGGTATTGCAGCTACATTTTTTAAGATTGTGTCTACTATTAATTTACTTGCAACGTCTCCCTTTGACGCTCCACCTACACCATCACAAACAATCAAACAATGACTGTTATATCCTATGCAATCTTGATTTACGTCTTTTTTACCTTTATGACTATAGGATTTTATTTTCATAGTAAGCTCGAATTATCAAATCAACCAAATGTCCTTTATTGATCTTTAGCTATTGCATTTAAATGTATGAAATAAACTTTTTAGTATATGAAATTGATTCTGAGCGAGTAAAAGTTAAGCACAATCGCTTGCAATAAAAATTACCATTATAACATGATTATAGGAAGTATGAAAAAGCTAATATTCGCGCATAAAATAATTTTTCACTTATGATTATTTACAGTAAAAATTAACAGCATTTTCAGACCACTTTACAATACTAATCACTAACTCGTTTAGCTTAGATTCCGGGATTACCAATCCATCAGAAAAATTACTACACTTTAGAAACGGATTCTGCAACATATATTTAGCCAAATTATCAGGATCTACTCTGCCCGATAAATTATTGATTACTCTTCCTTTTGAATATGACCCGTCAAAAGGCTTTGGACATGCTCTAACCACGCATGGAGATACATCAACTTCACCTGGTCTTACTATCACCATCATGCGCAAATCCCATAAATGTTTCTTACCTTCAATATTTAATCCTTTTGCTTTTGCAAATTCGAAAAAGCGAATTGGAAACATAGTATGAACACTTTCTGGGCCATACTTCCTGATTACTGCATTTTCAAGTTGATCTAGGGTCTCGTTTATATTTTCATCTGACATTTGGGGTGTAAAAAACTCAATTCCAGTACCTCCGGACCCTGCGTTCATTTTCCCTACCAATACTTGCTCCATTACTCTGGCCTTACTCAATATATCTACACATTCCTCTCTGCTTTTAGCTTCAACGCATTTTAAAGGTGCTATTCCAGTACCCAAACACATGGTTTGTTGCAACGACTTGTCATGAATTAATGCTACGCAGCTTTGTTCGTGCACTATTTCTTTACCGATGGTCTCCAATAATTCATGTGCTACACCCATTCTTTTAAGCTCTGGTAGCAAATTAGGGTTAGAAATCAATCTTACTGTAATGCCTTTATATAAAAGTTGATGTCCATTACAGGTAATATGAGCGGCCACTTCCTTTATTTCTCCAGCTACAACTGTCACCTGTTCATTGCCTATTTTTTCATCACAACTTCTTAATATCGCATCCTTATCTTGGGATAAATAGTCTGTAAACTTTGCCGCTCTACAAAAGAATTCTCCAAGATGAATAAAGCGAAATTGATGAGTAAAAATCACAGCACATTTTTCTGAATTGTCCTTGGTGTTGAATACGTCAACTAAATGTTGTGCTCTTTTTTCATCACCTAAATGTGCTGTAGATGATAGCGCAGCATTACTTCCGTTTGCTTCAATTAATCGCCACTTGTTATCATCACACAGCGTAACATCTAGCATAAAAAAAGCATGGGATTTGGTTTTTACTTTCAGATTAAAAACCAAAGGTTCGTCACCACAGAACTGGTTTAAGTCCACTATTTTTTGTGATATTTCATTGTCATTCCTACCAACTCTTAAAGCGAGTTGAATAGCCTTTGTGTAAACATCTTGTTTCATGTTATATTAAGTTTAGATTGCGTAATACGTTTTTTAATTCCATTGGAGTATCGATTAAAAAGTCTGGTTTTGCGTTTTGAAGCAGCTCTTTCCCATCATAACCCCAAGTCACTGCAATTACAGGAACATCAATAGATTTGCATCTAGCAATATCTACAATTGTATCCGTTATATAAATAAATCTAAGGTCTTGCTTTAGTCTGTTTAAAAGGACTTCTTTCGGTCCTTCCTCAAAGCCATAAATGGCTTCAAATATGCTTACATTATCTGACAGTACCTTTTCTATTGTTCCGATATATGATGAAGACAAGACATATGGTTTGCGTTTAAGAGCTGAGTACATTTGTAATACATCAGTAAAAGGCTTAATACTTGCGCCATGATGTTCCATGAGCAAACGATGCATCTCTCTTAGCTTTTCCCTATGTGGTAGAGTGCCGTGCTTTCCTATTAATCTTCGATAATCATCAAATTGTTCTACCACTTCATTTTCATCAAATAAGTTAACAATGCCTTTCGCTACTTCGATGGCCGTTCGCAGGGAATTCCCTACGACGCCATCGAAATCTGTTATTACGACCTCTGGGTTCATGTCAGATGTAATTTATCATTTACATCTAGCACTTTAACATCGAACTTATGAGATGCATAATCATAAAACTTAGCTCCGCTTTGAGGGTCTGCTTGACCATGATAGTGCAGTGGTACCACAACGCCTGGGTGTCTGAGTGAGCTAAGAAAAGATAATGCCTCATCGGCGTTCATAATGACCTCTCCTCCACAAACTGGTATTAACGTAAGATCGTAATGAATATCTGGTACCACACCTGGCACTTTCATGTCGCCGCAGAACAAAATATTTTTGTCCCCAATTTTAATGTAAAACCCAAGATTGCTAATTGGTTTTGAAATGGGGCCGTGGTCTACCTCGAATGCTGTGACTTCTATAGCACCATAACCTACCACATCATTGTCCTTAATCTTTTCGGCTTCGACTCCCTTGCTCGTCAAGTCCTGATGTGGCTCATCAGCTGAAAAGATTTTTTCAGACTTCATGGCTATTACATTATCATATAAGTAGTGATCTCCATGCTCGTGTGAGATAAATACTGCCTTTAGTTTTGGAAGTACAGGTATCTGTGCTTGGGAAAAAACCCCAAAATCGAAAGCGAAATTCTGACCTGTCTTGCTGTCGGTGAGCAATATGGCTGATTGCTCAAATTTTCTAATTGTTACCATTGTTTTATTGATTTAAGATTAAACATTAACGATTTCGTGTTTGGGCTTGAGCCCTAGGTCCTCAGCGGATTCCATTAACAGCTGAACAGAAAAGGCATAGGCGTATTCAACTCCAAAGTTGAACTCGGCATCATCATTCCCAGAAATGAGAAGTACTCCAACTGGGATGCCTCCATGTGCCTTTACAACTTCTATTGCATTCAACATTGATATTCCGGACTCCGCACAATTATCAACTAGAATAACGCGTTTTCCCTCTAGGACACCTTCAACCTGACGCTTCATCCCTGATTCTCTCGGTTCTTTAAGAATGTTAGCGAATTCCAGGTTGGTTCTGTCTGATAATATTGCTGCCCACTGAGTTCCAGAGTTGGCCACTCCAGCAATGACATCACAATCTGGAAGTGTTGTACAACACTTCATAAGCTCTTTTATTATTAAGTGCCTTAATGGTGGGTTGGTGCCACTGCCTCGACTGTCAATCAAGTAGTCTTTGCCGCCGGGCTTCTTTCGATTAGCAAATACTTGGTTTTTAGAGAACTTGATTAAACCAAGCTTAGCTGCATTTTTGTGTTTTACTTTTGTCATTACGCTTTTTTTAAGTTTACCTGAATAGGGTTAACATTGATTTTTATTGTATTATCAGTAAGTTGCACCTTAGGCAGTGTCAACTCGCCTCTAGATGTAACCACTGTATTAGTTTTCATTCTTTTCGCCAGCCACGGAAGACGTTGTTGTAAAAACGCAAGAGTGCATAGCCCAGTAATAGGTGCTGACTTGTGTACATAAGAGGAAGTAATATATTTCACTCTACCTGACGGTGGATGCAGTACGCAGACTTTTTGATTAGGACCCAAATCAGACTGATGTTTAATCTCCCATTGGCAGCTGTTCTCAAAACTCGAAACTGTGTCGCTAATATTGATACGATAATCATTAAGGAAATTTAGAGTTATCTCCGATCCACCATTTATTTTACACTTCTCATTAAGCTTAAATTGCTTTTCAAGTTCCCAATTTTGACTAACCATAAACTCCCCATTTTCAATTGGATTGACATTGGCGTCTACTTGCATGGTTGCACCATTAGACACTTCAAACAGCGTGTTACTATCTGTTGAATTAAGATATGCTGCTGTTGCCGCAGATGCGTTTCCACACCAAGCAGCCTTAACTAAAGAGCCGTTGGCCTGAAAGCATATGCTTTTTGGCTTAGACTCTGTGCGATCAATTAGGATAACCTTTCCTTTGGCTGCAGCTCTAAGCTCAGTGCTTGTATCCTTGTATAACTTATAGAAGGCTGAGATTTCTTTGTCGACCCAAGCTGCTGTTGATTTAAATTCTGTGCGCTCCAAGTCAACAATTATCCCAACCGTTCCTGGCACAGCTTCGGTGCCAGTTCTAAATTCAGTGATTGGTGAAATACACATATTATCCGTTGGTTTTAATTACTATTTACTTCGTCTTCGCAAAGATTAAGTCTGGTAATTATTAGGGCTGAAATTTGGGGCCCAAACGAAAACAGTAAATATGCTGTCCTTATAGTGTTTGGCTCAGATGGTCGTTTTTGAGAGCTGATTTAATCGCTAAGGCATAATCCTGTTTTCGACTTTTACTTACACCATGACTGCGGTGTGTTAATCAGACCTCATTATACTATGCGCCTTAGGCGTACGGTATGTTGATTTGAAAATTGTAGGGTGTGGTTTTTAGCATTCATTAATAATTGGTTTGTTAGTTATGATAAACCACATCTGTTTATCGATTGCAAACTACAACCAACATGCTACGTGAAGGTTCTTCGGAGTCATTTGGGGTTAATACAAGTTTCGGGAAGTTATTTCGAGTTATTTAAGTACCAATAGCATTGTGCTAAACCTTATCAAAACCTTCAATATCGGTGTGTTGAACAGATATGCACAATTAGAAAATTATGGCTCAATAATTTGCTTAGGTTAAAACGCTAAAAACGAATCTGAAAAAGAGTAGTCGGACTTAGCGCGTTTTAAATATTTTAATAATCTCTGAAATTCTGCCGGATTTATATTGCTTTTTACATCTCGAACACTTTGCTCAAAATGTGAATAGTCTGTCCATTCTTCTTCTGAGTCTAGATGATCTGTATTTTTAAGATATGGAATGTCATTGATTAAATCATCCTTAATGACCAGTTTATCCAAGAATCGCCTTAAATCTTTTAATCTTTTTTTATTTGATTTATACCACTCCCTTTCTTCATTCAAAATATAACCTTCATTGCCTGAATAGCGTCTTATGCAGTTATCTGATAAGCCTAAACCTGTACTAGATACAGGTTTCTTTAGTGTTTTGCTTTTATCAGGAAAGTATTTTTTAAGATGCCCGTCTCTAAGTATAAAATACAACTGAATCTCATCAAAGTTTTTTGTATCTTCTAACTCAAGCTCAACATGACATAAGAGGAGTACTCTTCTTAGAATTAATTTATCGATAAAATTTTGCCAAAGCTCTCTTGTGGATATATTTTCAGAGTTGCACTTTTTAGTTGCACTCAAAAGCCTATTTCTTTTATTTAAAATAATTTTTGAGAGGTTTAAATCTTGGATTTTATTTGAACTTTCTATCTTATTATAAATCAATAAAAGGTTAAGATAGTAGTCTGTTGCAGCATCACTAATTTTTAATTCCAACTCAGCTTTTTTAACTGAGCTTAGAGAAAAGTACTGTTCGAGTTGGACTTTACATTCAGTTCTGAATGCTTTAGTAAACAAATTCAGTTCTTGTGACCTATTAAAAATAGCACTGATCATTTCACTTATTTTGAGATTTGCGTCATCTCCCCATTCAGGATTATAAAGTAAGTCACTCACCTTGTATACACCGTTATCTATTTCTAGTTTTAAATCTTGTCTTGACCAATCGGCCATCCCTAATTCAAGTGCTTCTTCTTGAAACTTATACAAATCTTCATGTTTTGAAGTCAAAAAATAGTCTTCAATCTTTTCTCTTAAAACCAACTGCTTTATTTTCACTAAACGTTTAAAACCAGGTAGCTTTGTGAGCTTCAAAATATTCTTTTCAATGTCTCGCTTAAACTCGGTTTTTTCAAAAAAATAGCATATTCCGTAATCACCAAGTACTTCTTTAATTTTATCAGCCGAATTTGATATTCCTGTATGCAAAATCAAGGGTGTTGTGTAATCTAATTCACATAAGTGCCTACACAAATCTGCGCCATTTGTGATATTCTTTTTTTGGTAAATAAATTTGCCATTAAAATTTTCATCTACTAAAACAAAATCATATTTAAATCTGTTGGACTCATCCGTTAAATGATGATATGCTTTTTGCAAAGAGGTTTCAATAAATATGCTATGGCCTAAATCTTCCAAATCTTCAAGAAGGGCTTTGTTAAAATCTAAATCAATCTCATCATCTACTATATAAATATTCATGTTCAGACTTTTAAAATTTTTAATATAATTTTTGTTTCATTTATTACCTCATCAGCAATAACCTCCAAGGATATTTTGGGATTACTTTTTATCAAATCTTTAATAATTATCAACCCTGGATAAGGGTTTTTCCATGAAGTGTCTCTGGGATAGTTCGGAATTTTGCCTTTTAAATAATCAGCAAGATCATTGTCAAGTGCAGGCTCATTAATGAATTCAACATAATATTCCTTGCCTTTATTATAACCATTTATATGTAAATCATCTTTAGTGTTATGTACTATTCCATTTCTCCACAGGTTCCATAATATTAATATGAAATCAAATAATTCATAATTATTTTTATCCGGTGTTATCTTTGGATAATAATGTTCCTGCTTATCAAAACAAAAATTGGTTAAAACTTTTCTATCATTATAATTTTCTTCAAAGTCTTTTAAGATTTGGAAGATGCTTTTTCCTTCATACTTAATATCATAGTCCGTATATCCTGCGCTGACTAATTCGTAGTCAAACATTAAATGATGTGTAAGCTCATAAACAAGAAAAATCTGTTCTATTTCATTTAGTGCCCTATTTATTTTATCGGCATCTTTAGTTGTAATCCCTCTCTTCAAATTGCGTATTGCACTTAATGGATTTAATTGCTGTAAATTATGTTTATACCCTAACACATATGACTTTCTGCGGCCAGAAAGTAGCTTAGTCAATACTGGACTGTGAAAATAAATATCCAAAAAATAGAATACTTCTTTGTAAAGCAGTTTTGAAATCTCATGTAAAATTGTATCTTCAGGGTGTTGTATATTTATTCTAAATGTGCAAACTAGTGTATTATCGTCATAGGCATCCTCAGTTTCTAACCCTAACTTTTCACTTAAGACTAGTATCTGTTGACTAGATTTTATATTGTCTTTTGAGCTTTCTACATTGAACAAATAGTTTTTTTTATTTGTTATCGCGCAATCTATAACTGGTAAAAAAAGTAAAAGATCTTCAGCGTCATTTTCATAATCTAAGTTATTCTTTGTGTTCTTTAAGACGTATGTTTTAGATTCTTCGTCTATATAATAGTCGTAAAACAAATAGCCATTAATACCTTTACTCACTCTTAAGTCTTCAAATCGCCTATTAACTCTTACATCAACCTGTTTGAGTATCTCATTTTGGGCTAAGTCAATATTCAAGCTATCTACAGCCTCACTATCAGTAAAAGGAAAATCAAAATAGTGATACGAATCTAAAAGTACACCATAAGCGATCTGTTCTAGTTTTATCTGATAGGCCTCCTTTAAAGATATTTTTGAACCTTTTAGGAAAATCGAACTCAAAATGTACTTATTTATTTTTTCTACATACTTGTCAATTTTATGGTGATGTTCCTTTTTTTCTTTGTGACTGAGTGGAATCATTTAAATATATTTTTGGTTGTATTACCTATTCTAATCACATCTTTTACTAAGTCTTCGAAATCCTCTTTTACTGTTCTGTGGTTGACATTCGCAATTCTAATACAATACTTGTTTTCAATATATACATGAGACGTTACGGCACAGCCAAATTCTTGAAGTTCAACCACAATCTCTCTATTTAATTTATTCAACCCCTCTTCAGACATTTTTTCTTGAGGTACAAATCGAAAGCATACAATATTCATTGTAACTGGGGTTACCAATTCCAACAGCTCCTCATCATCTACTAATTCCCCTAAATAATATGACTGAGCAATATTTTGCTGTACTATTTCACCAATTTTGTTAAGACCCTGTTCCTTTAACATCATCCATATTTTTAATGCCCTAAAACCACGGGTCATTTCAATGCTATAGTTGAAAATTGGATCTGGTCCGGACGCGAGGCCTCTGGCGTGTACTTGCAAATAATCTGGCTGTATTGCAAATGCATTTCTGTGATGGTGCTTATTTTTTACCAACAGACAGCCTGTCCCGAAAGGCAATGACATCCATTTATGAGTATCAAATGCAAGACTGTCGGCTGCATTCATTGATTTAAGCATTTTTTTATGCGAAGGTGCAAACTTCGCAAACGCTCCAAATGCACCATCTACATGCATCCAAAGCCCCTCGCGCTTACAAATTTTACTTATCTCATCTAAAGGGTCTATTGCTCCCGTATTTACAGTACCAACATTTGCAACAATACAAAACGGAACGTTACCCTTTTTTCGATCTTCAATTATAGCTTGCTCTAATTTTTGAACATCAATTTGAAATTCTGACGTGGTGTCAACTAAAGTTACAGAATTTATACCTAGGCCCATGATATCTGCAGCTTTAATTACACAACTATGAGCTTCAGTAGAAGTATATATAATCAATCTAGAGTTGTATTCTAACATTCCCTGTTTGCGCACAACTTGATTGGTCGCTTTGTCTCTTGCTATAAGAAGCGCTGTTAAATTTGCTGTGGATGTACCACTTACAAGTATACCGCTGGCATTATTCGGAAATCCCATCATTTTTTTTAGCCAATCTATAACCTGCTTCTCAATATACATGGCACCATGGTCTCCAGTGCAAACATCTGGGTTTAAGCCTGCAACTAATATCTCCGAAAGAATGGACGAAACTGTACCTGTCCCCTGTACCCAAGACCAGAATTTGGGGTGAATATTACCTTTGTAATAAGGGGTTAAATTTTCTTTAATATCTTGATATACTTTGTTTAAATTTTTAGGTTCTATCGGAAGGGCTTCACCTAATATTGCGCCTTTACTATCATCCGTTGGTTGCGTCCATACAGGTTGATTACGAATATCCTTAAGTAAAGCAAACATATCTTTGACCATTTTATGAGCCAAGTCTTCCATTTCATCCCAATCCTTAGGGTCAAAAGATTTTTCGTACTTGAGTAACTCTTTATAATTCATAATTAACAACTTCGATTATATCTTCAAATTTTCCATTTTTATTAAATCTCAAAACTTTTCCCTTTAAAAACAATTTACACCCGGAAATTGATTTCGTCATGAGATTTATCCTTTGTCCATCTAGCAGTTCTATCTGAGCATATTTATCATTTTTATATAAAATATTAAAATCAAATCCCAAGGTATCTGAATAGCCAATATTGTTTTCATCTAAACTTATGAAAAAAAAGTCTTCTCCTTTTGCAAGTTGAATTTGATTATCTCTATCAAAAGTACATTTCATGATTTTTGCATTTGGGTATTTTACAGCCTCCAAAGCCTCTAATAATTTAGGTTTTTCTAAAAAGTTATTCAGTGAATCTATATAAATGGAGCTATCTTTAGAAAGTTCATCTCGGTAAATATATGCAATATCGTCTGCAACCAATTGTGCTTCATCTAAATGGTGAGTAACATAAATACCCAAGGTATTTGTCCCGAGTATAATTTCCCTGAGTTGATTGAGAAATTGTGCCCTAGTTCGTGCATCAAGTCCCTTTGCTGGCTCATCCATCATGATGGTGTCCGGATTTATACTTAAGGCTCTTAATAAAGCTATTCTTTGTCTTTGACCTCCACTTAAATTATTAACCGAAGTTTTACTCTTTAGAACTTCTTCGAGCCCTAAACTCTTTTTAAACGTTTCGAATGTTTTATTATCAAATAAGTATTTGTAGGCCTTAACACTCTTGAAATAAATGGCGTTATCTAGAGGCGACAAAAATTCCATCAAAACAGGTTCTTGGGGCAAGTAAGAGACCACATTTTTTTTACTGACAATATCAACAGAGCCAGCACTAGGTGAAAGGTTACCAAGCATAAGTTTCAGCAATGTTGATTTACCGACACCGCTTTCCCCAAGCAGTGCAATTATGTGGCCTTTGTCTTCATGCCTTTTATTGAAACTAAGCGAAAGATTCTTAAAAATGAGTTGGTCTTTGGTATATCCAAAACTTGTATTATGAAGTTCTATTTTACTCATTGTGACTATAAATTTTAGAGTTTTTAAATACCAAATAATTCCAAACCATAACACAAACAACTGCTAGACCTATTGAAAAATACAAAAAGATCATTCCTTTAGAATAATCTGCCGATCTTCCTGAAATGGTCATGTTCAATTCAGTGACAAAGGATTTTATTTGATCTGATAACACATTATTAATTATGGATTCATTCCAAATTAGGGCGCAAGAAATAAGTCCTAAAAGAAGATAATCTGCCTTGAAAGGTTTAAAGAATAAGTCTCTTGTTTTTTCTAACAAACTAATCTTATGAATTTGTAAATAATTAATATGATCGGTCTTTACCCTGAAGTGTGTTGCCATAGAAAATGAGGTGATTAATGGAAATGCCATAATTACATGACCAATTACCCATGAGATGCGAATGCCAAAAGATGCTCTATAACCTACTATGTCCATCCATTTAAACCCAAGTATTAAAAATACAATTGGCGGAATCATAACCAGCATAAAAAGAGCTAAAAAAAAGCGTAAGGACTTGGAATTAAAATTTGCCAATATTTGCTTCCACATCAAACGACATAGCACACTGAAAATAAATGCTAATGCGGTTAGTATTAAAGCTGAAATAAAAGTCATCAATAAGGTTGGTCCAAGTTTTTCTAATCCAAGCTGAAAATTCACTTTGTTGGTTAAAAGAACATAGAGCATGGGTAGAATTATCCACATTACAAGTATAGGTAAGCTTAATTTACTGGTGAATTCAGCGTTAATACTCTTATAGTTTCGGGCAGTTTTACTTTTAATTCTTTGCTCGAATACTTTAATGAATATTATTATTAAAATAACCAATGACACTAAAGAAACTATAAAAACAAAAACAGAAGATGTCGCTAGTTGTTCAAAAGCAAAGTCTGAATTAATCAATGAATTTGTTTTAAAAGTTCTATGAAGCCAATGACTTGCTAATTCTGTATTTGTACCGCGAGATGCTTTAAATATGAAATACATTTTTGCTTCCTCAAAAAATGAAAAAACAAAAACAACCATAAATAATAATACTGACAAATTTCTTTGTTTAGGTAGTACGATATCACGAACTTTTTCGTATTGGTTTAGACCTATCGCATTTGCATACTCCCAAACTTTCGGGGAAATTGTCTGTTGATTTAACCAAAAAAGATAAATAACTAAGCTTCCAAATTGCCAAAACTGTATGGCAGATAGAGTCAAGAATTTTGTGCTCGGATTTATATAAACGAACTCATTATTTATAAGTACAACTTTAAATATGAAAGCTATGGAGGCACCACCTATAAGAGTTGGGATAAGTAAAATACTTAGGTATTTGCCTCTATTTTCACTGAGCTTAATTTTAACAAGTAATAAGGAAAAAATTAATCCGATTATGACACACAATGCAGCAACAAAAGCTGCAAAAAACAAGGATCTTATTACAGGATTAATAAAGTTGTCATTTGAGGTGAAAAAATCCTTTATATCCGCTGAAACAAAATTTACATTAGAAATAAAAGGAAGATTATACCCTAAGTAAATAGCAATTAAAGCCAATAACAAAAATTTTATCAGGAAATGCTCCTTTATTCTATATCCCATGTCATTTCTCCCTAATTAGACTTTTGATTAACTGAGAACAATTTTTTGCGCCCAATTGTTATTTCAGACTGTATTTGCTCTAAAGCTTCCTCTTCGGTTAATTCATCATTCCAGCATCTTTGAATATAAGTAGTAATAATTTCATTAATCATATTAGAATCAATTCCAGCGACTAGGGCGATATCCGCCCTATCTAAAGACTTTGCCAATGCCTCTGAATAAGGCAATTTAGCTACTTCTGGATTTAAATAGGTTGTTTTCAAGGGAGAGCAAAAACCATTCAAAGCCATTTGAACTTGGGTTGATTCTTGCATCAAATAATTAATGAACTTAGAAACTTCGCCTAAATTTTTTGTTTGTTTATTTACAAAGTAAGCTCCTCCTCCTAAAATTGAGCTATTTCCAGGTACTTCTGCAAAACCAAATCGATTATCTGATTCTGCAGCAAATAAGGACGGATATATCATATCACTCCAAACAAATGCCATAGCAGTTTTTCCTTTTTTCATTATCCTCATTTGTTCGAACTGCTCTACATTAGAATATTGACCGCTATTAAAATTCTTCATTTTATTATAAAGCTTGAGCGCTTCAAGATTTTCAGGAGAATTAACAATAACATTGGTGTCCGGTTTACTGTCCCAACCTCGCTTAGAATCTAGGACTTTACCTCCCTTTAATCCACCTAAAAAGTTCATTAGTTCGAAATATAAGAAGCCTCCTGGACCACCCTCAATACATACACCTTTTTCTCCTTTGTCTTCATTGGTGAAAAACTCAGCTACGGTATAATAATCTTCCCAATTAGATGGAATCTTCAACTCTTTGTTATAAATAGAAAAGTACTCTTCTTTGTTAATGGAATCTTCAAACATGGATTTATTGTACATTAATAGCATTGTTAATGCAGCTGAAGGATAGCCAACCTTAATCACGTCCTTATCACTATCTGAGTTTATGTTATAATAATACCCTAATTCTTCCCAATAGTTTTGAAATAGATCAGATTCAAAAGCCAACATTTTACTATCAACACTTGAATTGACCTCATCTAGAAGATGAATGTAGTCGTTCTCAACAAAGGAAGACAATGAAAAGTTATATTGAATAACTATGTCATAAAGACCTGTTTTATTTGCAAAGTCTTGATTTGATTTGTTGAATGCGTCATCGAAGGTATTGGGATGAAACTTTAAATCTACATTTGGGTTTTCTCGTTCATAATCCTCTTCAATGCTCATCATTGCCTGCATTGTAGATGTATTCTCCCCTATTATACTAATTTCAATTTTATCAGTTTTTTCATCACAACTTAGTGTGATAAGCAGCGGTATTATTACTAAGAATAATATGAATCTTGGTTTTCTCATCTTTATAAATTTCTCTAAATGTAGATTAGGTTTAAAAAATGAGGGTTATTTAGGGTTATTTAGGAATATTTAGGTTTGTTTTTTAGTAAAAAAAATGAAATTGAATAACTAAAAGCATTAATAATAAGTTTAAACTTTCATCCTATTTATTTTTTTAGCATTTTTTCAACTTTAAAAGTCCTGAAGCTTTCAAAGTCTTCAGTGTTATAATTATTATCAATTTCACCATTTATTCACTAAAATAACAAACGAACTGAAAAGTATATATACAAAAAGAAAAAAATAATGCGTTTAAATACCTGTCGAATCCAATCCTTAAAGTGCCTATATCATAAATAATAGAAATCCTATTTAAATGGATTAGACAACGAGTAAAGGAATAAACATTTTAGTTATCCACTCTAATTAAAATTTATCAAATTCAATAGAACCCAGAGATTACCTTTTAAGAAATCATTAACGAAGTTTCATGTGGGAATAGATGTTTTGAAACCTCAAGTCTAATAAAATCAATTAATTTATATAAATCATCACACCATACAGATTCATTTTTAAAATTGTTTTTATCAGAATATCTGTGTGGTAAATATCCTCCTTTACACACTTCAAAATTTCTGCATTGTAAACATTTGGCACTATAATCTTTTTGCCATAAAGTAAATCCATTTTCATTATACACATTATTCATAAATTCTAACAAGGTACCATTTCCCTTATGATGTTTTGTAGATCCATCGTAACACACCTTAAGTGCATCTAATAATTCATAATTACCATTTGATTCTACAATAACATAACCTAGCCCATTTCCTCCAAATAAATCTGTCTTTGGGACACCTCCCAAAATTGCGCTGATAATATCTTCAAATAGTCTTATTCTAATACCCGAATGATCCTTTTGCCATTCGATAAACAATGAAATCAAATAATTTGCTAATGCATATTTAGGAAGTAAGTGATAGTACTTCTCTCTGCTATCATGCGTTACATCTGGAATTAGGAAACTCATTCTTTTAACACCAATTTTCTTGATCGCATTATAAGTGGAATCTCCCCTCGTATAAGGATCAATTACACATAAGATATTTACATCTATTCCTGACGAAATTAATTTATGGATACCCTTTATTGTACTTTCATAACTACCTTCTCCCTTATGGTCAAGTCTAAATTTATCATGACTTTCCTTAGTCCCATCTAAGCTTACACTAACTCCAATCTGATATTGTTTGATTAACTTTATAAAAGTTGAATTGATAAGTGTAGCATTAGTTTGAATTGAAAGTGAAGTTAAATTATTGCCAAGTCTTTCTTTAAGTTTTTTGATAAATGCTTCAAATGCTTCCTCCTTCATTAACATTGGTTCTCCACCATGTAGTGTTATTTCAATAGGATGTTTTTTTATTAATAATATTTCATTCAAATCGTCGCAGATTTTATCTAGGACTTTTAAACTCATGAATTTGGGTTGTTCCAGATACGAGTTATCTAGATGATTGTACAAATAACAGTAAGAACAATTTAGGTTGCATCTAGAGGCAACTTTTAATATTAACGAAGGTATATATGTCTTTAGGAACTTCATTTATCAAATTCTAATTTTTTGAGAAGTTCTTTAAACAAGAAATCGCCATCAGGTGTGAGATGTGTACGGTTTTGGATTAGAGACTCTGTTAAACTAATTACGTCCTTCTTTGTCTGATTATAAATTGCATTTGCCTGTTCTAATAATTTTTTATCATTAATTTTTAAAAAGAATTTATTATAAAAAATAAGTACATTTGAAAAGGCATGAAATGCTAGTAAAACTAAAATTAGTGGTCTTTTTGTATTTTTTACACTTGAATAAGCATCAGGAGCATTTTCTCTTACAAGCTTTGCTTTAGCTAAAAATTTATAAAAATGTTGATGGGAAGATTCATGAATAAGCATCTCACATAATGCTACTTTTGAAACTAGTAATGAAATATGTACTTCACCAGGTTTAATAGAAAGGCTTGAACTCTCCATTATTGAGGGAGGTTTAAGAAGGATGACCAGTTTATGAATGGCGCTGCTTATCCAGAACGCGAAGTCCGGTTCTACTTCTCTAATTAGCGCAGTTGAATCTAAAATTTTATTCTTAGCAATTTCAATTATATCAAAACGATATTCGTCCCTTAAAGCTTCGAATGACAGTACATCAAGCTCTATTTTAGGATGCCAATTTGATAAATGATTTTTATCTCTTTGACATATTTGAATTATTCGAAATAAATGTTCTTTGAATATATTATTTTCTGGAAGTTCATTTAAAAAAAATACTTCTTTCTCTAACTGATTATGGAATTTTTTAATTGATTTTTCGAATTCTATACCAGGAGTAGCAAAATAGTTTTGCATTAACAATTAAAATTAGTTGTTCGCAGAATTACTTTTATTTACCTTAAGTTGATCTCTTAATGAATCTAGTAAATTCTCCTTTAAATCATCAGGGATTCTAGGATCGTTATTCCAAATTGAAATAAGTTCCGCTATTCTTTTGTCATCCTTTTCGTAGACATCCTTTTTTTCATAAGAACCGCCTTTAGTGTACGTACTTGGAGATCCAGATTTTGTGTATGTACCACCTTTGGTATATTTAGTGAATGGATTATTAATAGGATCAAAAGGATTTGTTGAAGGATCTACTGATAACATATCCTTTGGGTTTAATTCTAGAAGAGCACGCATTAAGGCTTTTGCTAGAGAATCATTTAAATCTGACATAACTTTATATTAATATGTAACTCAAAATAACAAATTTTTAAATTATGGACAAAAAAATGTTACACAATGGAATGTATAAAATGCGTTTTAAAACTTTTTATTTATTACAATTATTGTTTATTTAGATTCAAATAGTTTATTTGAGGTTATGTAATTAAAACGGAAAGTAGCTCCATGAAAAAAGTTAGTATTTTATCCATATGATACTTCGGACTTAAGTTGACTGTTTATTAAATTTATAGACAACTTAAAAGTCTGACTTATGACCAGAGAACAAAGGCATGATATTAAGAGAAAACTAGATGTTTTTGATTATGCTAAAAAGGTGGGCAACATTAACAAAGCTTGTAGGCATTACGGGATCTCTAAGACGACTTATTTTAATTGGTTAAAGCGTTATCAAAAAGACGGAGAAAAAGGATTGATTAACAATAAGCCTTGTCCAGAAAATATAAGATTACGCACACCCATTGAGGTAGAAGAGAAAGTCCTTTACCTAAGAAAGAAATATCATTTTGGTCCAGAGAGAATCTATATGTATTTGAAACGTTATCTCGATATTGAAACCTCTGAAAGTAGTGTGTATCGTATCTTAAAGAGAAATGGAATCAGTAGACTCCCAAGAAATGCTAAAAGACGCTCTCCAGGACCAAAATTTAAGCGATATGAGAAACAAACCCCTGGCCATCACATTCAAATGGACGTAAAGTTCCTTACCTTCACTGATAAGCAAGGAAAAAGCATAAAACGCTATCAGTACACAGCTATCGATGATGCAACCAGAATACGCGCCTTAAAAGTCTATAATAGACATAACCAGAACAATGCTATTGATTTTTTAAATTATGTGATCAAAAAGTTTCCTTTTCGGATTAAAATGGTAAGAACCGATAATGGTCATGAGTTCCAGGCAAGATTTCATTGGCATTGTCAAGACCAGGGGATAGAACATGTTTATATAAAGCCAGGAACTCCAAGGCTGAACGGGAAAGTAGAAAGATCACATCTCACCGATAAGCTGGAATTCTATCAATTAATCGAGTACACATCAGATGTTGATTTAGGAAAGAAAATGAACGAATGGGAGAATTTTTATAACTTTAACAGACCCCATAAATCTCATGGAGGATTGACACCTTATGAAGTATTCAGAGCAAAAATGAATATCAATATTCAAAGTTAACCCTAGTTTGAAGTATCACAACTCTACCCAACTGCTGTCAGCAATAACACCACTTTCATTTGATAAACCAAAATACAACTCTGTTCTTTTACCATTGGCTTTATCTGTACATTTACATGATGTAATTAAAAACAGACCAAATATGGATAAAACCATATACCTCATTAATAAAAACTTAAAAATTTTAATTTCGTTTTAGAATTCTAATTTAACTTTAAATAATTAATTTTAAAGCGAAATTAAAAATAACAAACTAATTTCACTCTCGCTTCACCAAGCTTTTAGGGAAGTTGTAAAATATTGAAAATAAGAGGATTGTAATTTAAGTTCAATTCCTGTCGCAACTACAAAAAGCCATTTCTTAACAGAGGTGGCTTATTTGTTATCTTTTTTTGTTTCTGTAAACCTCATTTCGCCAGCAATGCGGCACCAACAATTCCTGCATTGTTTTGATAAGCTGCCGGAATTACCGGTGTGGAAATTGTTATTTGATCTTTGAATTTATCAAATTTTTTACTTGCACCTCCGCCAATAATAATATAATCTGGAGAGAATAATTTTTCGACTAATCTTAAAAATTTATGCACACGACCTCCCCACTCAGGATAAGACAGTTTGTAACGTTTGCGAGCAGCATCAGAAGCGTAATATTCAATCCGTTTATGATTCTTATATGGCATAGAACCTAACTCAAAATTTGGAATAAGATCTCCATTATAGAAGGCTCCCGAACCAATTCCTGTACCAAGTGTTATCATAAACACCAAACCATCCTTACCTTTTCCAGAACCGAAAGTCATTGTTGCCAATCCGGCCGCATCTGCATCGTTGGCCACTGAAAATTCAAGCCCAGTTCTTTTTTCAAAGAGTTCTTCAACATTTACGCCTTTCCAACTTTTATGAATATTAACACTAGTATGTGCTACTCCATGAGTAACCAGGGCCGGAAATCCACAACCTACTTTACCCTTCCAATTGAAATGCTCTACTAGTTCTGCTACCTCGTCAGCAACATCTGCAGGCTTTGCTCCTGTAGGTGTTGCAACACGATGTCGTTCAGTGACAAGCTCACCAGTTTCTATATTAACAACAGCGCCCTTAATACCTGAGCCTCCAATATCAATTCCGAGTAATTCCATAGGTTGAGAAAAGTTAATTATGTATTGTCAAAATACTTTGCAAAGTCCTAAATATAATCAAAAGAGAACGCTTAGCAATAAATTAATAATTCAGACTAAAATTGAAATCCGAAATTACTTATTTTAGCGCAATCATTTTCGGGATGTAGCGCAGCCTGGTAGCGTACTAGCATGGGGTGCTAGGGGTCGCTGGTTCAAATCCAGTCATCCCGACTAAATAATAGCTTTGGTTTTCGTTGAAAGTTTACTTTCTTAAGGAAACCGGGGCTATTATTTTCAAATAAAGCCAAGCTTTATTTGCAACATTTGCGATGTAAATGGATTCTGAAAATCCTAAGAACATCCATCCTACTCCGGATACTCTATTCTAAGGTGATAGATATTTGCAAGCTTATGTTTTAATACCTTTTTAATGGATTGAATTTCTTTAAACGTGATATTAGCGTTTAAAAACTGACCATTATCCATTTGCTTATTGATGATATTTTCAACGAAATCATTGATTTTCGTAGTGGTTGGTTCTTTTAAACTTTTTGAGGCCGCTTCTACGCTATCACACATCATTAAAATAGCAGTTTCCTTACTGAAAGGTTTTGGCCCTGGATACGAGAAGTCTTTTATATCTGCTCCGTCTTCATTAGATTTTTCCTTCATATAAAAATAATAAACCGAGCTTGTGCCGTGATGTGTTCTAATAAAATCGATAACACGATCAGGTAAATTATTCTTTTTGGCTAATTCAATACCATTTAATACATGATCAATAATAATTTTTGCACTTTCTTTGTTTGAAAGCTCCTTATGCGGATCAATCCCGTTACTCTGATTCTCTGTAAAATAGGTCGGATTGACCATTTTACCAATATCGTGGTATAACGCTCCTACCCTTACTAGCATTGCGTTTGCGCCAATTTCGTTTGCCGAAGCTTCAGCTAAATTGGCTACGTTCAATGAATGATGAAAAGTCCCTGGTGCCTCATTAGAAAGCTGCTTTAATAACTTGGTATTGGTATCTGATAATTCGAGTAAGGAAACATCTGAAACTAAACCAAATATCTTCTCGTAGATATAAATTAATGGTTGAACAAATAGGGTCGCTAATCCGCAGAGCACAAAGAGTCCGAAGGTCTCCCACTTAAGGCTAGTAATTTGTCCTTCATGAATAACGAAAAACGCAAAATAGGCGATTATATAAATCAGTGTGATTTGCCCAACAGATATAAAAAGATTTGCACGTTTATACAGTTCAGAAACCGTAAGAATAGTTACAATACCAGCAATGATTTGAAGAAACATATATTCATAACTATTCGGAACAATAAAGCCGAGTAACAACACGGTTAGCACATGAGCAAAAAGCCCGAGTCTGGCATCAAAAAATGCTTTTAAAACCAGTGGTAGTACACAAAGTGGAACGACATATATGTATTGTGAATTATAATTGATAACCAAAGTGGTTAACAAAATCATTAAGGCAATATTGAAAAATATGAAAGTAACTTTAGTATTGTTCAAAAATACTTCAGGTCTGTATTTGTCTAGAAAAAACAACAACATCAGTAGTGCAAGTGCAACGAGTAATGTATATGCAAATAGAACCCAATTGTAGTTGGCCGTATTCCATACTTGCGACTCGTATTCGGACTTCAATGAATTTAAAATTTTGTATTCTTCATCCTCTACGACCTGTCCTTTAGATATGATAAGCTGGTCCTTATCGACGCTTCCTCGAGTAAGTGAGATTTGAGATAATTTTTCTTCAAGCGAATTCCGTGTTAAGTTTTCATTTAAAGAAACATTGGGTTTAACAATATCAAAAAACAAAGAAATCATTCGATTTCTATTTTCGAATGAAATCGATGAGCCAAAATAATTCTCCATAAACGGCCTCAACTGATCTATTTCAATTAAGTTCCCATATTCCAACCGTTTTTCAACAGTATTTGAAGCCATTAAGGTTATTGATTTATCATCAGTATAGGGATAATCTGTGTCAAGAATACCATTTTCGTATAACCTATCGATTAAAGTTTCACCAGATTTGTATAAATTCACATTTAACGAATCACCAAAAACCTCATTGAATTTCTTAGGATAATCAGATTTAATTTTCGCAGGTATTTCCGAATCTACATCAAAATAATCTGAAGCACTATTTTCAATATCGACGCGTTCTTTTTCAATTTCATCTTGAGATTTTTTTATCGCAAAATTGAAGGGGGCATATAGATTCTCTGATTGCCACGGTTTTCCTTTTTCAAATGAATATCTAAACTTCCCAGTTTTTGGAAAAAGGTAAACTATAAAGAGTGTGGTAACTAAGAACAACAAAATCTTATAGACTAATGCATGATTCTTATACCATTTGTTCAGAAGTTCTTTCATATGAAATCAAATGTAACAAATATTAAAATCTTTGATGCCTATAATCTTTAATACATTGAGAAATATCTCAAAATTGATTAATTTCGCAGCAAATAATTTAAACATAGATATAATGAACAAGGAGGTCGTAATCGTATCTGCTGTTAGAACGCCAATAGGAAGCTTTTTAGGCAGTTTAAGCAGTGTTCCAGCACCTAGACTTGGTGCCGCGGCTATTAAAGGCGCCATGAATAAAATACACTTAAAACCAGAATTGGTTGATGAAGTATTATTGGGAAATGTTGTTCAGGCCGGAACAGGACAAGCGCCAGCCAGACAAGCTGCCATTTATGCAGGAATACCAGATACTGTTCCTTGTACTACTGTAAACAAAGTTTGTTCTTCTGGAATGAAAGCTATCATGCAAGCTGCCCAAGCTATACAGTTAGGCGATGCTGAAATTGTTGTTGCCGGTGGTATGGAAAACATGAGTGCTATTCCGCACTATTATCATGCAAGAAGCACCACCAAATTCGGACCAGCGACGATGGAAGACGGTATGCAAAAAGATGGACTTGTAGATGCTTATGATAAAAATGCTATGGGTGTTTGTGCCGATGCTTGTGCTGTAGAATACAATTTTAGCAGAGAAGATCAGGATGCTTTTGCTGTTCAATCTTATGAACGTTCTAAAGCAGCGTGGGATTCGGGAAAATTTGACGACGAAGTTGTTTCTGTGGAAGTTCCGCAACGCCGAGGCGATGCCATTGTAGTTGATAGAGACCAGGAGTATACTAACGTTAAAATGGAGAAAATTCCAGCATTACGCCCAGCCTTTACAAAAGATGGTACAGTAACTGCTGCTAATGCTTCGACCATAAACGATGGTGCTGCTGCAATGGTATTAATGAGTAAAGATAAAGCCGAAGAATTGGGCTTAACACCGTTAGCAACTGTAAAAAGTTACGCTGATGCAGCTCAGGAACCAAAATGGTTTACTACCGCTCCTGCTAAAGCTTTACCAAAAGCGCTTGCTAAGGCTAATGTTTCGCTAGATGATATCGACTATTTTGAATTTAATGAAGCGTTTTCTGTGGTTGGATTGGCCAATATGAAAATTCTAGGATTATCTGATAAGAACGTAAATGTTAATGGTGGTGCAGTTTCATTGGGGCATCCACTAGGTTGTTCTGGAGCTCGAATTTTAGTAACATTAATAAGTGTGTTACATCAAAATAATGCCAAATTAGGTGCAGCCGCAATTTGTAATGGTGGCGGTGGTGCATCAGCAATGGTATTAGAACGCGCTTAAATTCTTTTTATGCAATACGGCATTTGTAATCTGGGGATTGTTCCCATTAGACTTGAAGCCTCAGATAAAACTGAGATGGTTACACAAGCTCTATACGGTGATCTTTTCAAAGTATTAGAACAACGAAAGAAATGGAGTCGTATTCGTTTTGCATATGATAATTACGAAGGTTGGATAGATAACAAGCAGTATCTTGAAATAGAAAAAGAGGACTACGACCAGCTTTCCAAAGCCGGCCTCAACCTTTCTAAAGATTTAGTTGAATTTGTTACTGACGAAACTAGCAGCCTCTATCCTATTCCATTAGGGTCAGATCTAAACGGAATTGATCTTTTAAAGCATAAGTTTGAAGGGAATGCCTTAAAGGCGAAAAGTCCGAAAAGCAATCTTATTTCAACTGCGTTTTTATATTTAAATGCACCTTATCTCTGGGGAGGAAAAACGCCCTTTGGCATTGATTGCTCAGGGTTTACACAAATGGTTTATAAACTGAACGGCTGCATGCTTAATCGAGATGCATCTGAACAGGCAACCCAAGGTTTGGCTTTAAGTTTTATAGAAGAAAGTGAACCTGGCGACCTTGCATTTTTTGACAATTCTGAAGGTGATATCATTCATGTTGGGATCATAATGGCAGACAATCATATTATTCACGCCCATGGTAAAGTGCGAATAGATCGATTAGACCACAGTGGTATATATAATGCAGACACTCGATCTCATACACATAGACTACGCGTAATCAAAAAGATTATATAAAAAAAGCGGTTCAAATTATTTGAACCGCTTTTTTATTCAGATTATAAATTTTAGTTTCCTCCGGCTGCTGCCTCAATAGCTTCCTTTTTAGCTTTCATTTCTTGATACTTTTCAGTATCGTTGATAGCACTATAAAGGTTCATAAGGTTCTTTGCAGTACCTACTTCCTCTTGAAGTTTCAATGCTCTTTCCAACCACGGAATCGCTTCTTTGTATAGATCTTGTAAACTTGCTTTAAGTTCGTCGTATTTATCATAATTTGGTGAAGATGAATCTAAAATAGCATTCATTTCATTCACTACAGACTCTTCCTTAGCCAATATAGCGTATCCCATATTTAATACGGCATTGTAGTAATTAGGATCAATATCAAGCGCTTTTGCATAATACTTCTTAGCTTCTTCCTCTGCTCCTGAAGTTGAAAGTAAAGCACCTAAATTGTACAAAAACTCAACATTTCCTGCACCTTTATTTGAAGCTTCATCAATTAAGGATTGGAATTTTTCTTTATTACCTAATTTTAAGTAAGTCTGAGCTTGAGCGACAATTAAACCTAAGTCCTCAGGGTTTTCTGCTCTAGCTTCTATTGTAGCTGCTAAAGCTTTTTCATTTTCACCTTGATCAGCATATATTAAGGCAATATTCTTAACAATCTCTGAGCGCTTCGAATCTGTTTTTTGATCTCTTGGACTTATATGCGTTTTAATTTTCACAGAAAGATCTCTACCATTTTTATCGGCAAAAGCTTCTTCTTGGCCTGTTTCCTTATTAGTTGCATAATATACCATTCTGACACCTGTGTATTTTATGTCAGCTAGTTCTTCATAGTACTTAAGAGCGCTAGGATAATCATTTGCTCTAACTGATGAATAGGCTGCATTATAAAGATAAAGGGTATCGGCCGGTGAAATTCTATAAATCTTTTCAAATCGCTTTGCCGCACCAGTAAAATCATTTCGATTGAAGGCATCATTCGCCTTTTGAATGAAACTATTAAACATTCCGTCTTTCATTTGGTTAGCCTCTTCTGTATACTTCAATTTACCCATTGAAGATTCTAAGGCCTTTAATTGATCGAGGGTATTAATGGCTTCATCAATGTCAGCATCAGAACCTCCACCATTAGCATATAAGGCTTTTGCTTTTAAGAAATAAAACTTAGCTTTAGTTTTATCGTCCATGTTACCCATCAAAGCTTCAGCTGCAGATACAGCAGATTTAGCATCGGCAAAATTTGAATTTTTAAGTGCTTTATCTATTGCTTTAATTTCATTTTTTTGTGCAAAAGACATTGTTGCTACAGATAACATTAGCACTAACGTCATTAATTTTTTCATCTCGTAATAATTAGTTTTTATTGTTAATTTTAGTTCTCGGTTTCATTAGTATCAAGAGCCGTGCCATCTTCATTAGATGACTGAATATCAGTTGATTCTGCATCATTTTCATCCGCTTCATCGTCATCATCCTTCATCACTTTGGCAACCGCTGCTATAGAATCATTACCCTTAAGGTTAATCAATTTCACGCCTTGAGTAGCTCTACCCATAACACGGAGATCAGCAACTTCCATACGGATAGCAATACCCGATTTATTGATAATCATAAGATCATCGTCGTCAGTTACGTTCTTTATAGATACTAAATTACCAGTTTTTTCTGTAATAGAAATGGTTTTAACGCCTTTTCCTCCTCTATTGGTAATTCTATAGTCCTCTAAACTAGAACGTTTACCGTAGCCGTTTTCTGAAACCACAAGAATGTTACTTTCCATGTCATCGACTGCGATCATTCCTATAACCTCATCTTGATCATTGGCTAAAGTAATTCCTCTAACACCTGATGCATTTCTACCCATCGGTCTTGTCTTAGCCTCTTCAAAACGAATAGCTTTACCAGATTTTAGTGCTAACATTACCTGACTTTCACCTGTTGTTAGTTTAGCTTCAAGTAAAGTATCGTCTTCTCTAATCGTAATAGCATTGATACCATTAGTTCTTGGTCTTGAATATTGCTCGAGCGATGTTTTCTTAACCTGACCTTTCTTAGTTGCCATAATGACATAATGACTGTTTATGTAATCTTCATCTTTAAGATCTTGAGTACAAATGAATGCCATTACCTTATCATCTTGTTCAATATTGATCAGATTTTGAATTGCTCTTCCTTTTGATGTCTTGGCACCTTCCGGAATTTCGTAAACACGCATCCAGAAGCATTTTCCTTTTTGCGTAAAGAACAGCATATATTGATGATTTGTTCCAACGAATAAATGCTCTAAGAAATCTTCATTACGTGTTGTTGATGCCTTCTGGCCAACACCACCTCTATTCTGTGTTTTATATTCTGTAAGTGAAGTTCTTTTGATATAACCTGCATGAGAAATAGTGATCACTACCTTTTCATCAGGTATCATATCTTCAATACTTAGATCACCACCTGCATATTCAATGTTTGAACGACGCTCATCACCGTACTTCTCCTTGATCACTTCTAATTCAGACTTAATGATATCCATTCTACGATCTTTTTTATCGAGAATGTCTTTAAGATCTTCAATAGTTTTGATCAACTCATCATATTCAGCGCGTAATTTGTCTTGCTCTAATCCTGTTAACTGACGTAGGCGCATTTCAACAATAGCCTTCGCCTGAATTTCGGTTAATTCAAAACGTTCAATTAATTTGTTTCTAGCCTCTTCAGCATTGGCTGAAGCTCTGATAAGCGCAATCACTTCATCAATATTATCAGATGCTATAATTAAACCTTCTAATATATGCGCGCGCTCTTCAGCTTTTCTTAATTCGTATTGCGTTCGTCTTACAACTACATCATGACGATGCTCAACGAAATAATGAATTAAATCTTTTAGGTTGAGTAACTGTGGACGTCCTTTTACCAGTGCAATGTTATTCACACTAAATGATGATTGTAAAGCGGTATACTTGTAAAGCTTGTTAAGAACAATATTTGGTATAGCATCACGCTTTAATACGTAAACGATGCGCATACCTTTTCTGTCAGACTCGTCTCTTATCGTTGAAATACCTTCCAATTTCTTATCATTAACAAGATCGGCAGTTTTCTTAATCATATCTGCCTTATTGACTTGATAAGGTATTTCATTAACTATGATACATTCTCTGCCATTCACCTCTTCGATATTGGCTTTACCACGCATCACAATACGTCCTCGTCCTGTATGAAAGGCTTCTTTAACACCATCATAACCGTAGATAGTTCCACCTGTTGGGAAATCTGGCGCTTTAATATGTTGCATTAATTCATCCACATCGATATTGTTGTTATCAATGTAAGCGATTGTACCATTTACAACTTCAGTTAGATTATGTGGTGGCATATTGGTAGCCATACCTACTGCGATACCAGACGCTCCATTTACTAAGAGACCAGGAATTCTTGTCGGTAAAACTGTTGGCTCCTCTAAGGTGTCGTCGAAATTAAGCTTATGATCAACCGTTTCCTTATCAATGTCAGCTAACATTTCTTCCGAGATCTTCTGCATTCTTGCCTCGGTATAACGCATTGCTGCCGGACTATCGCCATCTACTGAACCAAAATTTCCTTGTCCATCGATCAATAAATATCTCAAACTCCATTCTTGAGCCATACGAACCATAGTATCGTATACAGAAGTGTCACCATGAGGGTGGTATTTACCTAAAACCTCACCGACAATTCTGGCTGATTTTTTATGTGCTGTATTTGCTCTAACACCAAGTTCGTGCATGCCGTAAAGTACTCTTCGGTGTACTGGTTTTAAACCATCTCTTACATCTGGAAGTGCACGTGACACAATGACCGACATTGAATAATCAATGTAGGCTGATTTCATTTCATCTTCAATGTTAATCGGAATGAGTTTTTCTCCTTCTGCCATATATAAAATTAATTAGTTTTTATAGGTTTTCAAAACGTGCTAATATAACCAATTTAGTAGTGTTTGCAGAAGTTTTAAGTGCTCTTTTTGGGAGTTTTTATTAACAATTTTTAATATCTTTTTCGTTAATAAGTATCCGAGAAAATACTTTGATTTAAAGTGCTTTTTTAGTCTATTCGTTCAGACCTTTAATTTAAGGTATGATTTTTGACTAATAGATAATATGTTTTTACTATTTTTAATGCAGAAAGGAGTTTACTATGGACGATAATTTTTCCCCAAGAGTTAAAGATGTTATTGCTTATAGCAAGGAGGAAGCATTACGTTTAGGCCATGACTTTATTGGCACTGAACATCTAATGCTAGGGCTTTTGCGTGATGGTAACGGTAAGGCAATTGATATATTAAGTTCCCTGGATGTAGATCTTAACCACCTAAGAAGAAAAGTTGAGATTTTAAGTCCGGCAAATCCCAATATCACCACCACCTCAAACGAAAAAAAGAATTTACATCTTACTAGACAAGCTGAGCGTGCTTTAAAAACAACATTCTTAGAAGCAAAATTGTTTCAAAGCACATCAATTAACACCGCACATTTATTACTGTGTATTTTAAGAAACGAAAATGACCCAACTACTAAGTTATTAAACAAACTTAAAGTTGACTATGATAACGTAAAAGAAGAATTCAAATCTATGATTACAAGTGAAGAAGACTATCTAGACGAACCAAAAGCAGAATCATTTTCTGATGATGATATCAATGAAGAAGAAGATGATGCAAAACAGAATCCTTTTGGAGGCGGTCAGTCTAGCAAATCAAATAAAAAATCTAAAACACCTGTTTTAGACAACTTCGGAAGAGACCTAACCGTACTTGCCGAAGAAGGAAAATTAGATCCAGTTGTGGGTCGTGAGAAAGAAATTCAGCGTGTGTCTCAAATTTTGAGTCGCCGTAAGAAGAATAATCCCTTATTGATCGGTGAGCCAGGTGTTGGTAAATCTGCCATTGCTGAAGGCCTAGCATTACGTATTGTGAAGCGTAAAGTTTCCCGCACATTATTTAATAAGCGTGTTGTGACTTTAGACTTGGCAAGTTTGGTTGCGGGTACAAAATATAGAGGACAATTTGAAGAACGTATGAAAGCCGTAATGAACGAGCTTGAAAAAAATGACGACATCATTTTGTTTATTGATGAAATTCATACCATTGTTGGTGCTGGTGGAGCAACCGGAAGTTTAGATGCTTCAAACATGTTTAAACCTGCCCTGGCACGTGGAGAAATTCAATGTATTGGTGCAACGACACTAGATGAATATAGACAATACATTGAAAAGGATGGTGCTTTAGAGCGTCGTTTTCAAAAGGTCATCGTAGAACCAACTACGGTTGAGGAAACTATTGAGATCTTAAACAACATCAAAGGAAAATACGAAGAACACCATAATGTAGACTATACCGATGAAGCCATCGAAGCTTGTGTGAAACTTACAAATCGCTACATGACTGAGCGCTTTTTACCAGACAAAGCTATTGATGCATTAGATGAAGCCGGCTCACGTGTTCATATTACCAATATTGATGTTCCTAAACAGATTCTAGAGTTAGAAAAACGTCTGGAAGAAGTTAAAGAAACAAAGAATAGTGTTGTTAAAAAGCAGAAGTACGAAGAAGCTGCAAAGCTTCGTGATGACGAAAAGCGACTTGAAAAAGAATTGGCATCAGCTCAGGAAAAATGGGAGGAAGAAACCAAGCAACACAGAGAGGTCGTAACCGAGGACAATGTTGCTGACGTTATCTCTATGATGACTGGTATTCCTGTAAATAAAATTGCCCAGACCGAACTTAATAAGTTAGCACAATTGCCAGAACTTATCAAAGGAAGAGTCATCGGCCAAGACACAGCCGTTGCAAAGGTGGTGAAAGCCATTCAGCGTAACAGAGCAGGACTAAAAGATCCAAACAAACCAATTGGTTCATTTATCTTTTTAGGTCAAACTGGTGTTGGTAAAACGCAGTTAGCCAAAGTTTTAGCTCATGAACTATTTGACAGTAATGAAGCTCTGGTTCGAATTGACATGAGTGAATACATGGAGAAGTTTGCTGTATCTCGACTTATCGGTGCACCTCCAGGATATGTAGGTTATGAAGAAGGCGGACAGCTTACAGAAAAGATTAGACGTAAACCTTATGCGGTAGTACTTCTAGACGAGATTGAAAAAGCACATCCAGATGTATTTAATATGTTACTTCAAGTGCTAGATGATGGCTATTTAACTGATAGTTTAGGTCGAAAAATTGACTTTAGAAATACCATCATTATCATGACATCTAATATCGGTGCTCGAAAACTTAAAGATTTTGGAACCGGCGTTGGATTCGGAACTGCAGCTAAAGAAGCTCAAGAAACGGACTATGCTAAAGCAGTGATTGAAAATGCTCTTAAAAAAGCATTTGCACCTGAATTCTTAAATAGAATCGACGACGTAATCGTCTTCAATTCTCTAGAGAAAGAAGACATCGATAAGATCATTGATATTGAATTGGTGAAGTTAATTTCTAGAATTAAAGAATTAGGTTACAATCTTCAGTTAACGGATAAAGCGAAGGACTATATTGCAGAGAAAGGATTCGACAAGCAGTATGGTGCAAGACCTTTAAACAGAGCAATTCAGAAATATGTTGAAGATGCTTTAGCTGAAGAAATAATCAACGCTAAAATTCAGGAAGGTGATACCATTACAATGGATCTTGATACTAAAAACGATGCCTTAAAAATTAAGGTGAAAAGTTCTAGTAAAACTACTGAGTCCTAAACTAATTAGGCACATATATATTGAAACTCCTTCAAATTGAAGGAGTTTTTTTGTATCTTATATGTCAGTTAAAAACAATTTGTCATGAGAGATTCCCTAACTTTCGACTTTTGTGACATCACGATTTATGACAATTATATCATCGTGGTTATGAAAGAAGGTATGAATATCACACCAGATTATAATGATATTTTGGTGGGGATCACTAACAAGTATTTTCCAAAACAATCCTTCGTTTATATTACACATCGTATACACTCCTACTCTGTTGATCCAAAGATCTATTTTGAAACAGCTAAGATTAAAAATCTAAAGGGGTTTGCTGTGGTTTCAGGAAAGTATCAGGCCAAGGTGAACGCGCAAATTGAACAGATGTTTTTTGCAAAACCTTTTGAAATATTCACTAATCTCGATGATGCCATTAGCTGGGCCAATGAGCTCGTTGAAACTGATCTAACTAATCATTAGTGTTTTTCTACACCATAATTATTCAGGAATAATTCTTCAACTTCAATATCTACATCTTTCAAAAATTGAATTGAATTTTCAATATCGTTATGCAAAACTTTATCCTCTTTGATAAATGGAACAACTTTTCTGTAGTAATCTAGAAATGACTCAAGCAATGGTGAGGTCTTCAATGGACGTCTAAATTCTAAAGCTTGTGAAGCATTCATCAATTCAATAGCAATAACACGTTCAACATTTCTAATTAACGTAAAGGCCTGTGTTGCAGCATTAGCGCCCATGCTTACATGGTCTTCTTGCCCGTTGCTCGATACAATACTATCTACACTAGCAGGCGTAGCCAACTGCTTATTCGCGCTAACGATACTAGCTGCCGTATACTGCGGAATCATAAAACCAGAGTTTAATCCAGGATTGTCAACCAAAAACGCCGGTAACCCTCTAAGACCAGAGACCAACTGAAAAATACGACGTTCAGAAATATTACCGATCTCAGCCATAGCAATTTTAAGATAGTCCAAGGCTAAGGCCAAAGGCTGACCGTGAAAATTTCCACCTGAAATGATCAGATCTTCTTCGCTGAAAATATTAGGGTTATCTGTAACTGAATTGATCTCAGTTAAAATCACCTTTTCAACGAAATCTAAGGTGTCTTTTGTGGCACCATGAACCTGAGGAATACATCGGAATGAATACGGATCTTGAACGTGTTCCTTCTCCCTAGAAATCAACTCGCTGCCTTCCAATAGTTCATTAAATCGTCTGGCAACTTTGCGCTGACCCGGATGTGGCCTCACTTCGTGCACTAAATCATGAAATGGATCTAATCGACCATCGAATGCATCTAGAGAAATAGCTGCAATAATGTCTGCCAAATATGATGTTTTATGAGACATCAATAATAAATAAACACCATAAGCACTCATAAATTGTGTGCCATTTAAAAGTGCCAATCCTTCTTTTGCTTGTAAATTTATAGGTTCCCAATTAAACTTTTCAAGAAGCTCTGCAGCATGATAATTTTCGCCTTCGTGAACAACATTTCCTTTCCCTAAAAGTGGCAATGCCAAATGTGCTAAAGGAGCCAAATCGCCAGAAGCACCCAATGAGCCTTGTGTAAACACAAATGGGAAAATATCGTTATTAAAAAAGTCGATAAGGCGTTCTACCGTTTTTAACTGAACACCACTATGTCCATAACTTAAAGATTGGATCTTTAGTAATAACATTACCTTTACTACGGACTCTGGTACGCGCTCTCCTGTTCCGCAAGCATGAGACATCACTAAATTTTCCTGAAGTTTAGAAAGATCACTCTCAGAAATTTTAGTGTTACACAAAGAACCAAATCCTGTGTTAATTCCATACATCGGCTTTTTTGAATTAGCCAGTTTACCATCTAAATAGGTCTTACAAGCCACTATTTTTTCAACTGATTCTGAAGAGAGCTTAAGTTTTTTCTTCTCTTTAAAAATGTTGTAGATAGTCACAATATCTAAGGCTTCCGAAGAAATGATGTGGTAATTATTCATGAATCATTAGTTATTACCCTCAAAATTGAGAATATTTTATTGTATTGACAACAAAATATTAATAATTCAATGTTTCTTTCATTTGTGGTCAATATCCTTATTTTTGAACTTGAATAAATTAAACTCGATGAAAAAAATATTGCCAATCCTTGTATTGCTATGCCTATGGTCTTGCTCAAAAGACACAAAAATTGATTACGCCATACTTTCTGGGAAAATTGCAAATCCAACGAACGCAAATATTACAATACATCAACAAGATCGTAAGATCGATGAGATTAATTTGTCTAATGAAGGCACATTTATAGACACTATTAAAGTTACAAGTGGGTATTATACGCTTAAGCACGGCCGACAGCAAGTTGATCTATTTTTGAATCCTGGAGATGACATCAAAATGTCGATGAATTCTGAAGCACTTAACAAAACTCTCGAATTCAGTGGCGTTGGATCTGAAGACAATTTGTTTTTGGTAGCTAAAAATAGGTCTGAAGCTAAATTCAATTTAAACTATGATGAATTGTATGCAATGGATGAGAATGACTTCTTGGCAATGATGAATGAGGTTAAAAGCTCTAAAGTTGAATTCCTGAAAGCAGCAGAAAACATAAGTGAGGCCTTAAGACTTTCCGAAGAAAAGGCTATTGAAAATGAGTTTCTAACAGACTTGGAAAATTATATTTCAAAACATGGACAATACGCTAAGCTTAAAGATTATCAACCTTCAAAAGATCTGTTGAGTCTCATTGAGTCCTTAAAATAAGTACTATAATTCGATCTTAAACTATTCTTTTTGTGCTTCACCTTCTTCGGCTTCGGGCTGTTCGGGTTGTGAAAATAAGTCTATATAGGCTTCACCTAGAGTTTCAATAATGTGACTTGCAATTAAACTTTGATAACCAAAATCCTCCAATGAAATATCCGCTGCTCTTCCATGAAGATACACACCAAAAATTGTAGCCGCAAGAGCATCGTATCCTTGAGCAATCAATCCTGAAATTATGCCGGTTAAAACGTCGCCGCTACCTGCTGTTGCCATTCCAGGGTTCCCAGTGGAATTCACATATAATTTATCTCCAAAAACTGTGATGGTATTTGCGCCTTTTATCACCACGATGACTTTGTGTTTTTTGGAAAAGGCTTTTGTTTTTTCAAGTTTATCAAAATCATCAGACCACTTCCCTATCAAGCGTTCTAACTCTCTCGGGTGAGGTGTCAATACTGACATTTCAGGTAATAACTTTAGTAAAGTTTTCTTTTTAGCTAACAAATTCAACCCATCAGCATCAATTACTAATGGGACTTTATTCGATTTTAAAAAGGTTTCAAAAGCTTTTAAAGTATCATCTGCAGTTCCTAAGCCTACACCAATTCCTATAACCGTTGGTTCAATATCAAAATTGATATTTGTGATGATCTCTTCATGAGTATCGGTAATTACCATAGCCTCTGGTAATGAAGCTTGCATACTGTGATAGCCACACTTCGGAATGAATGCTGTTACAAGTCCGGCACCAGCACCCAACGCTGCTCTGCTTGCCAAATTAACTGCACCTATTTTTCCATAACTGCCACCAATTATGAGTACATGGCCAAAATCGCCTTTATGTGAAAATTTCTGTCTGGGCTTATAAAGTGGTAATACTTCAAATTTAGAAATGAGTTCAGCCAGGGTTTCAGTTTGCATCAGGTATTGTCGGTCTATACCAATATCCAAAACTTCCCATTGCTGAGTAAATTTGGCCGTTTCGGGTAAGAAAAATACCAGTTTTGGGGACTGAAAACTTATGGTATAATTAGCGTGTACCACAGCATTTTCGTCTTCTACTGCCCTATCTGTGTAAACACCAGAAGGTATGTCAACAGCTAAAGTGAATGCTTTAGAAGCTCTCCATTTCTGAAATAATTCTTGAGTCCAATCATTTGGTGGTCTATTCAAACCTATTCCAAAAACAGCATCAACAATAATATCGCGTTCTTCAATAACAATTTCTGAAAAATCACCACCACAACTAAGCATTTTTGGCCAGTCTTTAGTAACGGTTTTTATTCTATCGTAGTTTATAAGAAAGTCTTTTGAACGTTTATCACTACAATTTACGATATAGGTAATGACATTGTATCCATGTGTACTGAGGTGTCTTGCCAAAACCAGTCCGTCACCGCCATTGTTCCCTATTCCACAAAAAACATGAATTGGCACTTGTGCACCTTGCATTCGCATGTGAATCCAATTGAAAATTTGAGTACCTGCGCGTTCCATCAGGTCTGTAGACGTTATATTTTGGCGCTCAGCAGTTAGTCGGTCACCTTCATATATTTGCTCTTTTGAGAAGATTTTCATGAATTATATTCAGTATATTTTAGACCGTAAAAATAACACATTAGTAATCAATTCATAAATACTTTACGAGTTCATGTCTATTCCAAAATCATTTCAAACTGATAGACTCCTTGTAAGAGCCGTTGCGCTTGAAGATGCGCCATTTATATTAGAACTAATGAATACACCTGAATGGATTCGGTTTATTGGTGATCGAAATGTCAAAACCGTCGATGAAGCAAAAGACTATATAAAAGAAAAAGCCTTTTCTCAATTAGATAAATTGTGTTATACTAATAATGTTGTGATTAGAAAAAGTGATTCCATGAAATTAGGGACTTGTGGTATTTATCATCGTGAGGGCAATGATATCCCCGATATTGGGTTTGCTTTCTTACCTGATTTTCATGGCAAGGGTTATGCCTTTGAATCGGCAAATAAACTTATGCTTCAAGCATTTGAATACTATGGCCTCAGTGAGCTTAGTGCTTATACCTTGGAAAATAACCAGGCATCTAGAAAATTGCTAGAACGACTAGGGTTCGATTTAATAGGTTTAGGCACCTTACCGATGAATGATGATGAATTACTTCACTATCACCGAAATCTGGATTTTTGACCAATATTTTGATAACTTTTACATTTCGTCTTAAATAAAGGCGAATCATATAGTTTTTAATACTTGATCCCTTAGAATAATTACATTTATCCTTCAATTAAATGGTATGAAAGCACGCATTCTTCTAAGTGCAACTCTAATCTTTGGATTTTTGGTTTCGAGGGCACAACAACTTACCCTTGAAACTCCACTAGATGCTACTGTTAATGAAACTTCTGGTCTATTGTTTTTAAACAGCACGCTCATTACGCATAATGATAGTGAAAACGCCAATGAATTATATGATATAGATTCTACGACTGGATTAGTAACTCGCACGGTAACAATATCTAATGCTACTAATGCAGACTGGGAAGATTTGGCAAATGATGATACTTACATATACATAGGTGATTTCGGGAATTTTAGAGGTGATAGAACAGATCTTAAGGTATATCGAATTACCATTGCTGATTATTTTGCTAGCACATCAGTTACGGCCGACGTTATAAACTTTAGCTATAGCGACCAGACCGATTTTACACCCAATCCATTAGCCACAAATTTTGATGCAGAAGGCCTTATTCATTACAACAATAACCTTTATGTATTCACGAAGAATTGGCTCGATGGTAATACGAATATCTATGAGTTACCAAAGACTCCAGGCACGCATAGTATTTCAAACATAGATAGCATAATGGCTCAAGGTTTGGTTTCTGGTGCAACTTATAACGCTTTAGATAACAGTATTTTTATTACCGGTTACGACCTCAGCGGTGCCTTTTTAATACAGCTTAGTGGATTTAACTCAGGGTTATTTTCTAACGGAACTGTCACAAGGACTTCGGTTAGCGTTCCTGCAAATTTCTCTGTTCAGGTTGAAGCGATAACGCCAATCAATGCAAATGAATACTACATTACTTCGGAAGAAAATTCACCTGACGCATCAGGTTTATTTAGTTTTAATGTTTCGACGCTTGAAGTTTCAGAAACACATATTGAAGAGTTTTCATTTTATCCCAATCCAGCAGACGAAAAAATTGTTTTAAGTAATGACCAACTAATAACCCATATCTACACTGTGACTGGGCAGGTTGTGAGTTCTTCAAATCAAAGAGAAATAGATATTTCGGAATTAAAGTCTGGCATCTATATCATTAAAATGCAAGATGAAGTTACTGGGAATTCACAGATTAAGCGTTTACTTATAAACTAAATCAGCCTAAAATTTTAACCAACAATTCTTTAAGAAGGTCTCCTTGCGGAACAGCATTAGCACCTACGCCTTTACTTTTTACATCAAATTCGCGCAATAACGCAATCACAGAACTTACTTTTTTCATAGGATAGTTCCGTGCCGCTGTTAAATACTCATTAACAAAGTACGGATTAACACGCAAGGCCGAGGCCACACTGCGCGGGTTTTTATCAGACATCCCATGAAGGTGTAAAAGCTGAGAAAAGAAATTAAACAGCAGTGCTACAGTTACAACCATTGGATTATCCTTAGGATTATCAGCAAAATATTTTGCAATCTGGTGTGCCTTCACCACGTTGCGCTCACCGACTGCTTTTCGCAATTCGAAATTATTGAAGTCCTTACTTATTCCGATATTTTCTTCAATATGCTCTGGAGTAATCTGAGTGCCTTGTGGTAAAACAATTTTCAATTTATCGAGCTCATTATTAACCTTACTCAAATCGGTTCCCAGAAACTCAACAAGCATCTGCGCCGCCTTTGGTGAAATATCATAACCCTGACCCTTCAAAACACGTCTGATCCAATCTGGTACCTGATTTTCATAGAGCTTTTTACTTTCAAATACCACACCTCCATTTTTATTGATGGCTTTGAATAACGCCTTGCGCTTATCTAATTTTTTGTATTTGTAGTTAAGAACTAAAACAGTTGTTGGCTGTGGATTTTCAGCATACGATGCAAGTTTCTCTATAGTTCTACTAAGGTCCTGAGCCTCTTTGACAATGACGACCTGGCGCTCTGCCATCATAGGATATCGCTTGGCGTTACTGACGATATCATCAATAGTTACATCACGTCCATAAAGCACCATTTGATTGAATCCTTTTTCAGCTTCATCAAGAATGTTCTTTTCAATAAAATCTGAAATTTTATCAATGTAATAGGCCTCTTCACCCATTAAAAAATAGATGGGTTTTATCTGACCGCTTTTTATATCTGCTACTAATTGTTTTACCTCTTCCAAAGTCTTAAAGCGTTTGCTTGAATGGCATTATAATTTTAATTTTGTGCAGTGCAAGAACTCAACTTTCCACAGTTTGAATACCGATTCAAAAGTACTGAAAATAAAGTTTCTATTTTTGATGTCATTCGGAAAAAATTCATCATTCTTCAGCCTGAAGAATGGGTGCGGCAACACTGTGTTCATTACTTACTTAACACTAAGAATTATCCGAAGTCGCTTATTAATGTTGAAAAAGAATTAAGCATCAACGGTTTAAAAAAACGCTACGATATTGTAATATTTAATTCGGATGGCAGTATCAAGTTAATCGTAGAATGTAAATCTTACGACGTAAAGATCGATCAGGCTACTTTCGACCAGATAGCACGTTATAATCTTGCATTAAACGCTGAGTATTTAATGGTAACTAACGGGATAAATCATTATTATTGTCAAATGGACAAAGACGCACAATGTTATAGTTTTTTAAAAGATATTCCAGAATACTCAAACGTGTAGATGTACAGCATTAATGACATAGCGATTGTAATTTTAAACTGGAATGGTCAGGCACTCCTAGAACAATTTTTACCCTCTGTTTTAGATTATTCAAAAGGTGCCAAGATCTATGTTGCCGACAATGCCTCCACAGATCATTCTGTAGATTTTCTGTCGGAAAATTTTCCTAGTGTTAGCATTATTCAGAATGCTGAAAATGGTGGATATGCCAAAGGTTATAATGATGCACTTCAAGATGTAAATGAGCCATTACTCTGTTTATTAAATAGTGATATTGAAGTAACGGAAGGTTGGTTATTACCTATTCTCGAAGCCTTCAATAATGACGCAAATACGGCGATCATTCAACCCAAAATACTCGATTTTAAGCGGAAGTCTTATTTTGAATACGCCGGAGCAGCTGGTGGTTTTATTGATAAATATGGTTATCCGTATTGTCGCGGTCGAATTTTTGATACCATTGATAAAGACCACGGACAGTATAATGATACCACTTCTATTTTTTGGGCCTCGGGTGCCTGTTTTTTCATAAAGAATGAGGTGTTTAAAAAGTTACAAGGTTTTGATGATACCTACTTTGCACACATGGAAGAAATTGATCTCTGCTGGCGTGCGTTCAATGCTAATTACAATGCAAAATATGTCGGCAGTTCCACTGTGTATCATGTTGGCGGTGCTACACTTAGCAACACCAACCCTAAAAAAACGTATTTGAATTTCAGAAATAGTCTGTTCACACTTGTGAAGCATACCGATAAAAATGTCTTTATTAGAACCATATTCAGAATGAAACTCGACGGCATTGCCGCATTGCGGTTTTTAGTTCAAGGTAAACCCAAATATTTTCTTGCCGTTCTAAAAGCCCACGGTTCATTTTATAAAAATATCGGACGCATTTTGAAGCAACGAAAGCTACAAACCAAGCGTTCAAATTATTACGAAACCAATTCTATAGTTTGGTCTTATTTTATTAAAAAGCGTAAAATTTTCTGATTGTTTATAAAACTGTTAAAAGTTTTGTTAATCACTGCCTGCCCCTATTTTCTTTTATATAATTTTGAGCTGTTATTACGTATAATTTAAACTGAAAACTGATTATGAAGAAATTAATGACACTTAGTGTTTGCACAATGCTTTTATTAGCATCTTGTGTATCGAAGAAGGAGTATTTGGCGCTTGAGGAGAAACAAAAAGAAACGCAGGATTTATTAAACACCGCAACAGTAAAACTGAACGCATGTTTATCTGATGCTGCGGCTGCAAATGCACGAGTTGAGGCGATGAAAGACCAGTTAGAAGACTTGCGTAAAAGTAATGAGGCTTTAATAAAAAGTTCTCAGGATTTAACGGAGTTGACCAGTAAAGGTGCAGAGAATTTAGAAAAATCATTAGAGAGTCTTAGAGAAAGCAATTTAAAGATCACACGTTTACAAGATGCGCTATCTCGAAAAGACAGTGTGACACTTGCCATTGTAACTAGTCTTAAAAAGGAAGTTGGTATCAACGATCCAGACATTGAAGTTAATGTTGAAAAAGGAGTTGTATTTATTTCAATTGCCGACAAACTATTATTTAAAAGCGGAAGCTATAATGTTACGGACCGTGCAAAAGAAATATTAGGAAAAGTAGCAAAAGTAATTAACGGTAAACCTAATTTTGAAGCTATGGTTGAATCACATACTGATAATGTGCCTTATAGCAAACCACCGTTATTAGATAACTGGGACCTTAGTGTGAAACGTGCAACATCTGTAGTAAGAGTGCTTGAAGAGCTAGAGGTAAATCCACAGCAGTTAATTGCTGCCGGACGCAGCTATCATGTGCCATTAGTTGAAAATGACACGGCTGAAAACAAGGCTAAAAACAGACGTACACGAATTATAGTACTTCCAAAGATCGATCAGTTCTACGATATGATTGAGAAAGAAATGAAAAATCTTTCTGCTGGAAATTAATAGCTGAACTTATAATAAAAAAAAGCCCAATGCAGATGCATTGGGCTTTTTTATTTAGTCTTTTATGACTTTTATAATTTCGGGTAATAATGCGATGGCCGTTAATACCACTGCATTTCCTCGTGATGGTTTAGATTCTGATTGTTCAACGTTATTGGCAGCTAGAGGTTCAGATTTTCTCGACTCAACTTTTACCTTAGGTGGAATTCTAATCATGACAACTGAATTCTCGGAGTCTTCGGTGAATTGTTCCTTTGCATTCTTGTAAGCAACTCCAATGCCATCCTCTTCAAGGAATTTAATACTGGTCTTCGGATTTTCGATGGCATATAATAGCTTTTTCGATTCTGTAGGATTTGTGAAGTTGAGCACTACGCCATTATAATTTCCATAAGCTACAATGCTCACTGAATCTTGTTCGGTTAAACGATTCGAAATGAGTTTGAAGGCTTGTTTTAGTACGACCTTATCCTCAATTTCGAAATCATTGCCATAAGATTGAAGTAAAAAAGTAACATTTCTTACAGGTGTAGAATCAGTTACAACGGGGTACTTTTCAATAACAAAATTTATTAATTCATCTATTGAAACAGATAAGGTCTCTATGTTTTTTTCTTGGGACAAACTCGCATTAAACATCATAAGAGCGAGTACTGAGGTGATTAGTGTTTTCATGAGTACAGCATTTAAAGTTCTACATAAAACTATAAGCTTAATCTCTTAGAAAAAACTAACAATGAGTTAATTGGGTGTATTGGTGAGTTAACTATCCAAGAACAGATTTTATGGTTTCATTCCGCTGAATTTTACCATTAACGGTTTCAACAAACTTATCAACGATATAGATATGTTTAGGAACCTCATATTTGGTGAGTCCTTTTATAAATCGAATTCTGTTCGAAATACTTTCAGCAGAGTCTCTCGGATTCTCAACTATTAGAACCAGTCTTTCACCAAGCGTATCATCCTCTTCTCCTGCAACAATAAAACGTTCGTCAATAACAGGCTGCAACTTATCTTCGATCTGCTCTGGAAATAATTTAATCCCACCAGAGTTGATCACATTATCTGCACGACCTAGAAGTTCGAAACTAGTTTCAGATTTTAAGTCTACTATATCACTTGTCACTAAAGATTCCTCAACTAATTTAGGTGCATGAACAATTAAACATTGCTTATCATCCTGAGAGAAAGTAACATTTGGTAAGGCATTAAAAAGTGCTTCGCCCTTTGAAACTTTCGATGCTAGGCGCTTTACCGCAACGTGTGTCACCGTCTCAGTCATACCATACGTTTCATAGAATGTAGAATGACTAGATTTAATTCGTTCTAAAAGAGGTTGAGTCACCTTGGAACCACCAACTATTATCGTTTTAATATTTTGAGTATAATTAATGGTATGCTTAAGCTGTAGCGGAATCATTGCACAGAAGTCGTACTTTTTTTCATAATCAAAAAGCGGATGAGCACTTGGTTCTACATGGTCGATCTCAAGCCCAAGGATCATAGCTCTCACCAGCATCATCTTCCCAGCAATGTAATGACTTGGCAGACAATCGAGTGCTGTATCGCCAGGTTCTAATCCAAAATAATCACCCGTTGCTATGGCAGAATTCACCATGGCTTGCTTCTTAAGCTTGATACGTTTTGGCGTTCCGGTCGAACCCGAAGTGTTCACATATAAGTAATCATTATCATTTAACCAATCGATCAAAAAGTTACCAGTCACTTTTTCGAAAGCCTCACCTTCTTTAATAAGGCTGTAAGCGACTTCCTTTAGCTCTTCATGGTTATAATGTAAACCATTCAATTTAAATCGGTTATGAACTTTGTCGTATTTCGGTGTCATCTATTCTAAAATTTTGTAGTCTTCTTTTAAGGGTTTTGTCACCTTTCCGAATAGTCGCTCTTGCCAGTTATTCCATCCATAACGCTTAGATAAAATCAGTAGCATAATCGGATAGATTACGAGAACAGGCACTAAAATTTCGGTAACAATACTCATTGAAGGTTCTGCAGTACTTCTGAAAATTGCATCTGTTTGAAGCGCCGTCCAGTCTGCGGTTACTAGCAACGAGGCCAAAAGATTGTTTCCTAAATGAAAACCTAATGCTAGTTCCAAACCATCGTCCATCAAGGTCATAATCCCTAAAAGAAGCCCTGTTCCGATATAAAAGATCATCATCTTCCAGAATCCAACTGCTCCAATTTCAGGGTTGGCACTATGCGCTATTCCAAATAAAACTGAGGTAAAAATTAGAGGAAACCATTTATTTTTCACTAGTACGCCCAAATGTTGCATCAGATACCCTCGGAATAAATATTCTTCTAATCCAATTTGAAATGGAAATAAAATAATACTAATCAAAAATAAAATGGCGAATTTCTTCAGATCGAATTGGTAAATAATTTCAGAAGAATCAATTGAATAACCGATAATGAAGGTGCCAATTGTAAATACTGCAACCATCATAAAGGAAAAGAAGATTCTTCCGTAGTCCACTTTATGCCTCGCTGTAGTCAGCGATAAAATACTACGCTGATGCATAAATTTCACCAATAAAAAGAGAATTCCGAGCAAGGGCACGAAAAAGATCAAATTTAGGATCAGTGTGAGATTTTTTGGCCATTCTTTCATCATATCCATGGTCGCCTGCAAATCTGCAGGATCTGAAAAGAGATATAAAATGAAATTCGCTATAAAAACGCCTGCAACTATAAAGGTCGTTAATATGAACATCCATATTTCTAATTTTCCTTTATAGGCTTGTTGTATATAATTCATGCTTAGAGATTAAATTTCCAATCTTCTTTGGTATTGTAATGCAAATTACCATTTTTTACGGTTAATGGCGAATCAAAATTGTTTGTAAATAAACTCCCAGTACCGAGGCCTTGTGGCATATTATTTTTTAGGGTGTAAGTCCATTGCGCAATGGCATTTAGACCAATATTACTTTCTAAAGCACTTGTAATCCACCATTTCATATTTTGATCTTCTGCCAAACTTATCCATTCTTCACTACCGCTAAAACCACCCACCAGACTTGGTTTAAGGATAATGTATTGTGGATTTATAGTTTGAAGTGTTTTTAGTTTGTCTGCTTTTGAAAACACACCAATCAGCTCTTCATCTAAAGCAATAGATAAAGGTGTGGCTTCACAAAGTTTAGCCATGGCTTCAAATTGCCTTGGTTTAATGGGTTGCTCAATGGAATGTAATTGAAATTCTGAAAGTCGTTTTAATTTTTCAAGAGCTTCTTCGACTGCAAATGCACCGTTAGCATCGACTCTTAATTCGATATCCGAAACTGAAAACTCTTTCCGAATAGATTTTAACAGATTTAATTCAGTTTGAAAATCTATTGCACCGATCTTCATTTTGATACAATCGAAACCTGCTTCTAATTTTTCTTTGATCTGAGCTTTCATGAAAGCCTCGTCACCCATCCAAATGAGACCGTTAATTCGAATCGGATCAAAACCTTTAGTAAAAGCTGAAGGAAATAGTAAAAACTCGTTCGAAGATTTCAGAGATCTAAATGCCATCTCTACACCAAAAAGAATACTTGGAAACTCAACGAGTTCTTTTGCCAAACTTTCTAATCCAATGCTGATATTTTCACAAGTCCATTTTAGTTTTTCTTCATAATCCGGACGATCATCCACAGATAGACCTCGTAATATTCCGCATTCTCCAATACCTCGTTTTTGTTGTTCTTCAAGAACAATAAACCAGGTTTCCTTGATCGACATAACGCCTCTTGAAGTTCCGCTAGGCCGTTTAAAGTTTAAAGTGTATTTATGGTAGCTGGCTCTCATTTTACGGATTCAAAAATACTCAATTATTTTCGTAATTTGCTGCTCATAAATGTTGTCTTTATGCCAAATTTTCCCAACATAATCTTATATGCGATTCCATTTTTCATATTGGCAATGGCGATAGAATTATTTGTGACCACAAGAGAACAGTTGAAGCATGTAAAAGGCTACGAAACCAAAGATGCCTTGGCCTCAATTTCTATGGGATTAGGAAATGTCATTCTAGGTTTTGCGAGTAAAGCACTGGTATTATTGGCTCTTTTTTGGGTTTATGACAACTTCAGAATTTTTGAGATCCCTATAGTTTGGTGGTCTTTTATTTTATTGTTTTTTGCTGATGATATATCCTACTATTGGTTTCATCGTATTTCGCACGAATGTCGACTATTCTGGGCATCTCATGTTATCCATCATTCGTCTCAACATTATAACTTAAGTACTGCGCTCCGCCAAACTTGGTCTGGTGGTTTTTATACATTCATTTTTTGGATTTGGTTGCCTTTACTTGGTTTTCATCCGGCGATGATTATGCTCCAGATGTCTATAAGTTTATTATATCAATTTTGGATCCATACTGAAGCGATCGACAAAATGCCTCGATGGTTTGAAGCCGTTTTTAATACACCTTCACATCATAGAGTGCATCATGGTAGCAATCCTATTTACCTCGATAGAAATCACGCAGGAATACTGATCATTTGGGATAAAATCTTCGGAACATTTCAACCAGAACTCAAAGAAGAAAAGGTTAATTACGGATTGGTTAAAAACATAAAAACCTTCAATCCTGTAAAAATTGCGTTTTTGGAATGGTGGTATATGTTTAAGGATGCCTTTTCAGGTCAGAAATCATTTAAAGATCGACTTCTATATTTAATTAAGCCTCCCGGCTGGAAACATGACGGTACAGGCAAAATTAGTGACGATCTAAGGAAAGAGTGGTTAGATTCTAAAAACACATAACTGTCTTACAGAATCTAAACATTAATACTTTCACCAATATCTAATAGAATTAATTTTTTAAGTCTCGCATCAAATTTGGCAACAGCCTTTGGTTTGTCGATTTCGATATAGCCAAACGTATCGTAATGATAACCTAAAACTCTATGGCAATCTATAAATCTGCAGGCTATAAGTGCATCATCAACACCCATTGTGAAATTATCCCCAATTGGTAAAACGGCTAGATCTAGATCGAAGTGTTTTCCAATGAGTCGCATATCGTCCGTTAGTGCTGTGTCGCCTGCTATATATATGGTTTTATCCGGACATTGAATTATAAATCCTCCTGGGTTACCGCCATACTTTCCATCTGGGAATGACGAGGTGTGAACGGCATTTACATACTTCACTTTACCAAAATCGAATTGCCATTGACCACCATGATTCATTGGATGCCCTTTTAAACCCATTTTTTGATAGTGCATAACGATCTCATAATTAGATACAATTACTGCACCTGTTCTTCTTGCGATAGCCTCAACATCTAAAGTATGATCTTCGTGAGCGTGAGTTACCAGAATATAATCAGCCTTCAAGCTTTCAATATCTATGCTTGAAGCCTTCTCATTTCCTGTAATAAATGGGTCTACAATGATGTGTGTGTTTCCAGTTTCAATACCCAAACAGGCATGTCCGTAAAAAGTGATTTTCATATTTAAAAGTATTAAGAACTAAACGTGTTCTAAAATTAATACAAAATATAGCCAACACCCAAGAGAATTGAGAAAAGAAATGTTGATAATGCCAAAACTTTTAATTGACTATCAAAATCGTCTGGTAATTTTGCTTTAAATATTTTTTTCAAATGTAAAGTTAGAGGGATAAAGACTAATAAATAAAGAAAATTATAAGGTTCAACATAATACAATATTGAAAAAATAATTGAAGTTAGCATCGCTCCACCAATAAGAAAATAGTGATAAAACTTTGCCCGTTTGAGACCTAATTTTACAGCTATTGTTACTTTGCCTGCATTGGCGTCACCCTCGATATCTCTCATATTATTGAGATTAAGAACGCCTACACTTAACAGACCAATTGCTATAGCTGGTAATACGGTAACATGATCTATGCGTTGCATATACAATAAATAACTTCCTATTGTACTGACTAATCCGAAAAACACAAATACGAATATATCTCCTAGTGCCCTGTAACCATATGGTGTATCACCCATAGTATAATTTAAAGCGGCATAAATGGCAATACCACCCAAAAACATAAACAATAGGAGGAAGAGTAAATTTGTAGATCCAAAAGCTGCCCAGATCAATGCTAATGCCAAAATAATTACTAAAACTATATTGAATTTTATGGCGTCGAGCATTTCATCTGGAGTGATCTCACCACTCTGAACTGCGCGTCTTGGTCCTACACGTTCGCTATTGTCTGCACCATTTATGCTATCACCATAATCATTAGCTAAATTAGAAAGTATTTGAAGGCTAATCGTAGTTAATATCGCCAAGATCAAAACCCACCAACTAAATCGACCATTGTAATAGGCAAAACAGGTTCCTAAAATAATTCCTGAAACTGAAAGCGGTAACGTTCTAAGTCTCATGGCAGATAGCCATGGTCTAATTTCTTTCATTCGAGATTACAGATTATGGGATCCATTTTTTTGGGAAGTCTGGTTTCCTTTTTTCTAAAAAGGCATCTCTTCCCTCTTTTGCTTCGTCTGTCATGTAAGCCAGTCGCGTAGCTTCACCGGCAAATACTTGCTGACCTACCATACCATCATCAGTAAGATTCATAGCAAATTTCAGCATCTTTATTGAGATTGGTGATTTCGCTAATATTTCTTGTGCCCATTCGTAAGCTGTAGATTCTAATTCGTCGTGAGGTATAACAGCATTTACCATACCCATTTCAAATGCCTCTTGAGCCGAATAATTTCTTCCGAGGAAAAATATCTCCCTTGCCTTTTTCTGTCCGACCATTTTAGCCAAATAGGCCGAACCATAACCACCATCAAAACTAGTTACGTCTGCGTCGGTTTGCTTAAAAATAGCATGTTCTTTACTCGCAAGTGTTAGATCACAAACAACGTGTAAACTATGTCCGCCACCTACTGCCCATCCAGGGACAACAGCAATCACAGCCTTAGGCATAAAGCGAATTAAGCGTTGAACTTCGAGAATATTCAATCGGTGGTAACCGTCATCACCTACATAACCTTGGTGGCCTCTCGCCTTTTGATCGCCTCCGGAACAAAAACTCCAAACGCCATCTTTAGAAGAAGGTCCCTCAGCACTTAGCAAAACAACCCCAATATTTACGTCCTCATTTGCATCGTAAAAAGCATCATATAACTCTGAAGTAGTCTTTGGACGAAAGGCATTACGCACATCTGGGCGGTTGAAAGCTATCCTAGCAACGCCATTACATTTATGATATGTTATATCTTCATAAGATTTGGCAACTTTCCAATCTATATGACTCATTTTTCTCAATATTTTGATTGCAAAAATACGGAATTAATAATAATGAAAATGCGTCAATTTAAATTGGTATAAATTATGCAAGCATAGTATATTTGCGCTCGATTTTTAGCAAATATGATCATTACAAACTCTAACCTTAAGGATAAAAACTGTACCCGCGTAAAGGTAAACCTTGGTACGATATTTCTTTTTGAAAATTATGTAGTCACCAATTTTGATGAAGGGGTTGATATCAATTACGATAACTATTACGAAGTTGGAATGCTAATGAAAGATTATTTCAAAGATAGACCATTTGGTTACATCGCTAATAGATCTCACTCCTATTCGATCGACTTGACCGATGCCCATGTTTTTAATGAGGAATTCCCAAATTTAAAGGCTTATGCAGTCGTTGCCTACAACACATTAACAGAGCGTGTTTTTGAAATTGAGAATCATTTCTTTAAATCAGAAAGGAATACTTTCAAGACTATTGAAGAGGCCGTTGAATGGGTGAATCAAGTTATATCAGAAAGTAATTAATTGTTTATTTGAGATAGATACCATCATCTTTGATCTCGATCTGACGTTCCTTATACAATGATCCAATAGCCTTTTTGAAGCTCTTTTTACTCATTTGAAGCTGGTCCTTAATGACATCGGGGCTCGATTTATCATGAAGTGGTAGGAAGCCGCTGTTGTCCTTCAAAGCATTTAGAATAAACTTTGCCGTAGGCTCAATATTTCTATAACCAATTTGACTTAATGAAATATCAAGTTTGTTATCGTGTCTAATTTTTTTAACGATTCCTTTAAGTCGATCACCAACGCTTATATCTTTATAAATTTCGTCCTTAAACACCAAACCTAGATGCTTCTTATTGACGATAACGTTCATGCCAATTTCAGATGGATGCGAAACGATAAGCTCTACTTCTTCAAACTGAGAAACAGTTAATTCTCGATTATCTAAAAAACGATTGGTTTTACTCGAAGCCACTAGACGTTCAGTTTCTTCATCGAGATAACAGTACACTAAGTACCAGCCACCAGCCTTCATTTTGAATGCTTGTTCTTTAAACGGGCAGAATAATTCCTTCACTAAGCCCCAATCTAAAAACGCACCAAACTTCGTTACCTGATTGCATCGTAATAAAGCGAAATCACCTTTTTTAATGTAGGGTTGGTCAGTTGTAGCAACTGGACGTTCTTCATTATCTAAATAAACGAATACGTCGAGCTTCTCTCCTATTTCAAATTCTTCAGGTACATAGCGATTGGGTAATAAAACTTCACCTTCATCACCATCACCCAAAAACAAACCTGGTTCTGTATCCCTTAATATTTCTAATGTATTGTATTCGCCTAAATGTATCATGCTGCAAAGGTATTGATATAAACGTCATCCCAAAACGAATTCGATATAAAGAAAAACGCTGCAATTATAAAATTGCAGCGTTATATTCTTAGTTATGGCCCTAATCTATTAGTAAACAGATGCTTTGTTGAAATGTTTTACTAATAAATAGTAAACCACAGCTCTATATTTATTTCTGTTAGATTGTCCATAAGTATCCATTACTGATGCAATGGCTCCGTCTAAATCATCACTTTCGCTTAAACCCAATTTTTTAATTAAAAAATTGTTCTTAACAGTTGCTAATTCTTTTTCGTCAGAACCAGAAACTGTTGATGAATCTGCATTGTAAATTGAAGGCCCTAGTCCAACAGTCACTTTTGTTAATAGATCCATATCAGCATTTACTCCACATTTTTCTTTCAAATCTGCGGCATACTTGGTGATTAATTCGTCTCTTTTACTCATGTTGTAAATTGTTTTAGGTTAAATATATTATCTCACTAAAGGTAAGTATTTTTTAGACACACAGAAAATGCTTTGGTCACATTTGGAACCTAAAATCCTAAAAAATTATTTTACAAAATTGAAGTATTCTAAGAGGATTTCGTCATTGATTTTTGACGGTGTGAATATCTCTAATAATTTTGGACGTTCAGAAGCTTTATAAAAGGATTCTAGTGTTGCATCTAATTCAACTTGATTAGAAGCTTCATTATATTCAAAACCAAACATATCACAAAGCTGTTTAGCTTTCAAATGGTGTTTTGTCTCAAAATATGTGTCGAAATTTTCAGTGTTCTTATGCCCTGGTAAAATTCTGAAAATACCTCCACCTTCATTATTGATAAGAACAATTCTAAAATCATTAGGAATGTAATTATTCCAAAGTGCATTACTATCGTAAAAGAAACTCAAGTCTCCTGTTATAAATGTGGTTCGTTTTTGGTTGGCAACCGCGGCACCAATTGCCGTGCTAGTACTACCATCTATACCGCTGGTGCCTCTATTGCAAAAAACAGTAATATCTTTTCTTATCTGAAATAACTGTGTATATCTAATAGCCGAACTGTTGCCAACTTGCAATTGACTTTGCTTCGGAATACTTTTCAAAACTGCATTAAATACTGTAAAATCCGAAAATGGGATGGTTTTTAAATATTGGTCGTGCTTATTTCGTCGATGTTGTCTTATCGCTAACCAAGTTGCCTTATAATTACTCTTTGCATGAAATTCTACCAAAGGTAAAAATGCTTCAAAGAAGGTGTTAGGCGACAAATGAATATGTTTTTCTAAGCAAAAGAAAGTGTCATTGGCTCTGAACAAATCTACATGCCAGTGATGTTTTGGTTTATATTTTCTGAGAAATGCTTTGATCTTTTTTGAGACCACCAATCCACCGAATGTTAGTAAAATATCAGGCTGAAGGGCTTCAAATCCCTCATCATCAAGAGAGGCGATCATTTTGTCTATTCCTGGGAAAAAATCTTTGTGATGCAAGTTGGAAGTTGTTTCAGAAAATACCAAAACACTGTCTTCATTTGCTAATTCCTGTAACCATTGTTCTTCAATAGAATTTGGCTGAAGTACACCCACAAGTATCATTTTTCTTTTTGCCCTATGCCAAATATCGATTAGGCTTTTTATTTCGAAATCATCAACTTTTTCTGTCCTGTCTTTCAAACTGAAAGGCTTCGGATTAATAGTCAAGGCTTCAACAGTTTCGTATAAAGGCTCTTCAAAAGGAATATTAATATGTACGGGGCCCGACTGAATTCTTGCCGCGGTTAATGCATCATGGATTTCCGATTCATTGTAAGTCTGAATGCTTTTCTGTAGTCCGAGGAAATGCTCTAACTTATTTTCAATACTCTTAAGAATTGGAAGTTCTTCCTCTTTACTGTTTTGTTTATCTTCTTTAAGATCTAATTTCAAATTTGCACTATACAGCACATGCTCTCCATAAACATTTTTTTGTTTGATGGTCTGACCATCACCAATATCAATTAAGTGCTTAGGCCGATCTGCTGACAAAACTACCAAAGGAATGTTACTGTAATAGGCTTCAGAAATGGCAGGGAAATAATTCAATAAGGCACTTCCCGAGGTACAAACGATAGCTACAGGTTGCTGTAATTGCTGAGCAATTCCTAAAGCGAAAAATGCAGCACAACGTTCATCAACTATACTGTAGCACTCAAAATAATCATCATGGGTAAAGCCAATAGTTAAGGGTGCATTTCTACTTCCGGGTGAGATAACAACATGCTTAACATTATGCGTTTTGCAAAGCGTTACAACAGTTTGTGACAAGGGGATTTTAGAATATTTCATCAAGCTACAAAGATAAGGAATATCTATATTTTAGCTCAATACGTTTAAGATAGTTTTAGTCTTATTTACGGTTTCTTCCCATTCTTTTTCAGGATTAGAATCTTTGGTTATACCACCACCAACATAAATACTTTCCTTATCGTTTGTTATTTGCATACAACGAAGGTTGACATAAAAATTTGAATACGTTCTTACCAATCCGTAAGCATTATTCTCAACGTTTCGTCGATTAGTGTTCCTCGTTTTGGTCTGTTTTAAATTGAGTTCTCCCAAGAACCCGGTGTAGTATTGGCGGTCGTAACCTTCATTATTTAATATGAAGTCTTTGGCTGGTGCCTTTGGAAAACCACAAACAGCAGGCGTAGGATGCAATGCTTCAATAATTGATCTCAGACTGCAACCTTCTTTAATTAAACCAATGATATAAGTCTTAAGATGCAAAAGATTACCAGCTCTTACTGTTTCAACTTCGGTGGTATTTACCTGATGTGTGTAAGACGAAATCTGATCAACGATGTAATCGGTAACGATCTGCTGTTCTTCGTACTCTTTTTCTGTCCATGCTATCTGATTGCGTGTAGAATATGGCTTTGTTCCGGCTAAAGAAATCATGGTAAGACGATTTCCTTCTACTTTGAATAAAAGTTCAGGTGTAGCTCCTAGCCAGAGACCTACTTTAGGGTGATACCAGCAATACACCATTGCTTTTTTATAGGTATTAAACAAGCGTTTAAAGACCGTTATGGGATGGTCCGTTTTTGAAGAAATATCAACTTTTCGGGATAAAACCACTTTGTCTAGATCACCGTCTTTAATTGCTGTAATTCCTTTGGAAACAAGATCTAGATGGAACTGAGCATCAGTATTATCGATGGTAGTCGGCTTGAAGTCCTCTTCAATATTAATATTGGAGACTTCTAAGGTAAAATGATCACAATTCGCTTCCGGAAGCAAAACACTTTTTTGACTAAGATCGAACGGTGAAAATACAAACCCACTCTCCGTAAAATTCTCAGTGGTATGTAATTCAGCATCATCTTGTAACCAACATTTTATGATCGAATTTATTGGCCTGCTATAAACCACAAAAGGCAATTTATCAGTGTACTGCTTTTCTAAAGTTTCAAAAAACGAATCAACCGTCATCGACTATTTCTTTTTTGGTAAACTAATGGTCGACAATCGACAAATGGACACCAAATTATCATCTTCGTCTGTTATTCTAATATCTAACAGTTGCGTGGTTCTACCCTTATGAAGAAATGTAGCTTTCGCATATACATATCCAGATTTTACGCTTTTCAAATGATTAGCAGTAATCTCTAGACCTCTAACAAAATAGGTGTCGAGATCCGTAAAAATATGTGAAGCAAAACTACCCACACTCTCGGCGAGTGCGGCAGTGGCACCACCATGCAAAACGCCGTCGGGTTGGTGTACTTTAGGTGTAACAGGCATCCTTGCCATTAAGAAGTCATCACCGTAATCTACAATTTCAATTTCTAAAGTTTCCATTAAGGTGTTCTTACTTACTGAATTAACCGTAGCCAGGAATTCTTCTTTAGATTTTTGCATATAAAATGAGTAGTTTTATTGTCAGTTTACAAAAATACTGAAACTACCAAGAATAATGAATCCTGAAGAAAAAGAAATCAATTACACAACGAGCAATTCCTACTCTACGTTGAATACGCTTTCAGAGACGACAAAAACTGTTTGGTTTGTATGCCATGGCATGGGTTATTTAAGCCGTTATTTTTTGAGATATTTCAAGGAGCTCAACCCTAAAGAACATTATATCATTGCTCCACAAGCCCCGAGCAAATATTATATTCAGCCTAAAATGCATGTGGGCGCTAACTGGTTGACGAGAGATAATACAAAGGCTGGAATGCAAAATATATTGAATTATTTTGATGCCATTTTTGAAGCAGAAAAAATCCCCAACACTATTAATTTCATTGTTTTTGGTTACTCGCAAGGTGTAAGTGTATCGATGCGCTATTTAGCGCATAGAAGACTTCAATGCTCGCAATTGGTGCTGCATTCTGGAGGTATCCCGAAGGAATTAAAACCAGAAGATTTTGAATACTTAAATCCAGAAACTGAAGTTAAACTCATTTACGGAACTGAAGACGAATTTTTGGATGCGTCTCGAATTGAAGACGAAACCAAAAGAGCGAAAGACTTATTTGGCACACGTCTTACTATTCTGCCCTTTAAAGGGAAACATATCGTTAATGTCGATTATATCAACCAATTAGTATGATCATCCCAACACTCGAAAATTCCCGTGTAAAACTTAGTCTTCTAGACTTGAGTAATTATAACCATCTCGAAGCCATCGCGCAGGAAAAAGACCTCATTTTTTATTCTCCTTCTGATATTTCAACACCCGAAAAATTAAAGCGTTATGTTGAATTGGCAGTTGACGGTTATTATCATAAAACGATCATCCCATTTATTATTTATGACAAAAAGAAAGAAGCTTATGCGGGCTCAACGCGATTTGGATTAATACATTGGAAAAACAAACTCCTGCATATCGGCTGGACCTGGATCGGGAAGGATTTTCAAGGAACAGGATTAAATGCAAACATGAAATTCTTAATGTTACAATACGCCTTTGAATCATTAGAATTTGAAAAAGTAGAATTCAGAATAGATGAACGGAATATGAAATCGCTTCGCGCGGTTGAAAAATTAGGAGCAAAACTAGAGGGCACACTTCGTAAGGACACTTTAATGAAAGACGGTTTTAGACGCAGTACCTGTTGCTATGGTATTCTAAAAGAAGAATGGCCGCAAATTAAAGCGACCATTTTCAAAAATTATTAACTCGACTGTTGAAGCGTTTTATTCTTTTCTTTTAAAATTGCTAATTGCTTTTCTAAAAATGTAATTGCTTGTTCAGTCTTATAGCTTGTTTTCGAAGCAAACTCTTTTAAGTCTTCTTTGAATTTATCCTTACCAGACTTTGCCGCCTTCGAAACATCTTCTTTAACTTCTTTGAAGTCACTTACTAATTGATCTTTGACCTCTTTACCTTCCTTTTTTAATTTATCTCTGGTTACGCTGCCCTTATCTGGCGCTAACAGAACCGCAGCTCCTGCACCGATCAAAGCACCTAGAACCAATGCGCCTTTAAATTGTATCATGTTGTTTTTCTTTTAGATTAATAGTTCCTTTAATTGTAAGTAGTGAAACTTCTCAATTTGTTACAAACAAATTCAATACCAGAGTTTTATATCTATTCTTTATAGCTGTTTAGTTTCTCATCAATCCACTCAGATACATCTCTGTAATAGTTTTTACTAACCTCCGATTTTTGCTCTTCGAGAAGTTTTTTGGTTTTTCTAAAGGAACTTTCTGCTAAATCCTTTCGTCCCATTTTATCGTAAACATCGCAGATATTCACGTAAATCTTAACCGTGGTTTCGGCCTTTTCTAAGGCCATTTTATAAACGGACAATGCAATATCCCATTGCTCTAGATCTCTGAAATCATTGGCAACAAAGTTCAAATACGCTGCACTAGGTTCGTGTGTGTATCCGAAAATTTTCCATTGTTTCAAATAAAAACTATCAACGAAGGGTTTTATATCATAGGTGCCATAAGATAGATCTTGCATCACCTTCTGATCGGCAAAGTAATTTCTACTCATACTGATAAGACCGTCACAAATAGAAGGTCCAACGATCTGCCAATGCCCAACACGTTCAATGGGTCTTCGATCGAAGGCCAAGGTCTTATTTGGGTAACGTTTCAAAAGTGAATCTATACTATTCACATAACCTGCAAATTCTACTTCGCGTCGACCAACGTCACCGTAGGAGAAATATAGGTACTTGCCGAATTTGGTATTCAACTTTAGTAACGAATCTGCTCGTTTTACAATAACATTATCGGTATCACCGAAAGAAGGACTTATTCCTATGTAGGCATTAAACATATCGCGCTTATCACTAAACAACGTATTTCCAACGAATGCTCCACCCCACGAATGTCCTAAAATGGCTCTAAATCCATCTGTTCTATAATTGGCTTCAACAATCGGAAATACCTCTTTTTGAAGGTGTTCCTGAAGTTTTGGATTTGAAGGGTTAAATTCAGATCCACGATTGTCAGACACAACGCCTACAACGATCATAGGCATTACTGAATAATTATCTACCAAATATCCAATATTTCCTTTCGCGGCATCCCAAAAGATCTTATGCTGAGCGTCTAAAATATAGGTCACGGGATACTTTGCAATAGAATCTCTGTTGTATCGATTAGGTAGAAAGACCTTTATTTGGCGTTCTTTTCCGAATATCTCAGAGTTTATAGTGTGAACTACTTCTTGTTTGTCTTGTGCGCTTAAAAATAAAGTGAAGGTGAAACTTAAAATAAAGGCTGTGATTAGGAATTTTCTCATGATGGTTAGATTTTTAATAACAACGTAAAAGATTGACTATTAATTGCTTTACGCTGTCAATTTTATCTAGAGATTCCTTTTAATTAATGTTCTTTTTAACAAGCTCATAAAGTTCGTCTAGCTTGGTCTTAAGTTCTTTATTTTCTTTTTCTAAAGTTTCTAATTTTGAATTAAGCGCTTTTATGGATTGAACATAAAGTGCATCATAAGTACCATAGGCCGTTTGATAATATCCTTGATTGTCCTTTTCAACATTTTCTGGAAAAACTTCCTTCAATTCTTGAGCAATAAATCCGTATTGTAAACCTTTTGGCCTGTTTGTTCCAGTTTTGTCATCGTTCCATTCATAGGTGACACCTCTCATTTGAAGTAGTCTTTTTAAAGCTTCTTCTTGGGCAAAGGTTTGAATATTTTTTTTCAATCGGCTATCACTATTTGCGAGCCAATCACCTGGTGCAGTTTTAGAGGCTGTTCCTTCTACTTCAAGAATATTTGTTGTGGGTATTCTCGAGAATCCAACTCTACCATTTTTAAGCATAGTCATAGCATTGGAAGCACTGTTATTAGCTACCACCAACAATCTATCATTTCCGTTAGCTACAGATGTACTTGCAGGAGTATACACATTACTGCCATAACCCAAAACCACCTCAGCATATGAATATGCAGTAACATTATTCCCGATGGCTTTAGAATGATCTCCAGATGCCTCTGAACCTTCACCAATAGCTACTGAATATGTACCACTTGCATCTGAACCTCCGAGCGAAATCGACTCATCGCCTGAGGCCAATCCTGCCCATGCTAATGATAATTCCCCGCTTGCTACTCCACCGTAAAATGCAGTAGATTCATCTCCTGACGCCTGGCCAAATCCTGATGAAAATGCATTATCACCCGCTGCGTTGGAGGATGCACCTATTGCTGCTGAACCAACACCACTTGCATTACTGCTATTTCCCATCGCAATTGAATTTTCACCTGAAACACTTGAATTATTCCCAAATGAAAAACCTCTATCAGCTGTTACTGCTCCTCCTTGAATAGCCACTGAAAAATCTCCACCCGCATCGACGCCACCTAATGATATCGCACCATTCTCAGATGCTAAACCAGCCCATGCCAATGAACTTTGACCGCTAGCAACGCCGCCATATAAGGCAGTTGATGAATCACCTGATGCCTGGCCTAAAGCAAATGCTGTTCCATTATCTCCAGACGCATTGGCCGACGAACCAATTGCAACGGCGCCTGTTCCACTTGAATTACTAGCATTTCCCATGGCTATAGCATCCTGCCCTGACGAGCTTGAATTCATACCATGAGCCAAACCTCTTGTTCCGGTTACAGCACCACCTTGAATGGCCACTGAAAATTCTCCACCCGCATCTACTCCTCCTAATGATATCGCACCATTCTCAGATGCTAAACCAGCCCATGCTAATGAACTTTGACCACTAGCAACACCGCCATATAAGGCAGTTGATGAATCACCTGATGCCTGGCCTAAAGCAAATGCTGTTCCATTATCTCCAGAAGCATTGGCCGACGAACCAATGGCCACAGCACCTGTTCCACTCGAATTACTAGCATTTCCCATGGCTATAGCATCCTGCCCTGACGAGCTTGAATTCATACCATGAGCCAAACCTCTTATTCCAGTTACCGCTCCTCCTTGAATAGCGACTGAAAATTCTCCACCCGCATCTACTCCTCCTAATGATATCGCACCATTCTCAGATGCTAAACCAGCCCATGCTAATGAACTTTGACCACTAGCAACGCCGCCATATAAAGCAGTTGATGAATCACCCGATGCTTGGCCTAAAGCAAATGCCGTTCCATTATCTCCAGAAGCATTGGCCGACGAACCAATGGCCACAGCACCTGTTCCACTCGAATTACTAGCATTTCCCATGGCTATAGCATCCTGCCCTGACGAGCTTGAATTCATACCATGAGCAAAACCTCTTGTTCCGGTTACAGCACCACCTTGGATGGCCACTGAAAATTCTCCTCCTGCATCAACGCCACCAAGAGAAATTGCACCATTCTCAGAAGCCAATCCAGCCCATGCCAATGAACTTTGACCACTGGCAATACCGCCATATAAGGCAGTTGATGAATCACCTGATGCCTGGCCTAAAGCAAATGCTGTTCCATTATCTCCAGAAGCATTGGCCGACGAACCAATAGCGACGGCTCCAGTTCCACTCGAATTACTAGCATTTCCCATGGCTATAGCGTCCTGCCCTGACGAGCTTGAATTCATACCATGAGCCAAACCTCTTGTTCCGGTTACAGCACCACCTTGAATAGCGACTGAAAATTCACCACCCGCATCTACTCCTCCAAGTGAAATTGCACCATTCTCAGATGCTAATCCAGCCCATGCCAATGAACTTTGACCACTAGCAATACCGCCATATAAGGCAGTTGATGAATCACCTGATGCCTGGCCTAAAGCAAATGCTGTTCCATTATCTCCTGAAGCTTCAGCAAAAGAACCAATGGCCACAGCACCTGTTCCGCTTGAATCACTCTCACTACCAATAGCAATAGCATCCTGTCCTGAAGAAGTGGAGTTATTACCATGAGCAAAGCCTCGAGTTCCTGTAGCAGCTCCTCCTTGAATAGCCACTGAAAATTCTCCTCCCGCATCTACTCCTCCAAAAGAAATTGCGCCATTCCCAGAAGCCAAACCAGAAATGGCGAAAGAATTTGTACCAGTCGCAGTTCCGAAAATAGCAGCAAAACTACCCGATCCTGAGGCCAATCCATTTCCTAAAACAACTGACAAGGCACCTACATTAGCATCGTTCCATTCGTTACTGTAGGCTTCACCTGCTCTAAAAGCTCCCTTACTTTTATCAAAAAAGAAACGTGAACTAGACCCAGAAAGGGTTGTACTTCCGAATACAAAATCATCGCTACCGACATTTGTAGTGTTTTGCACTATTCCACCAATACTCTGAAATTCTCCAGTTGCTCCAAAAGTGAGTTGATTCCAATTAGAACCGTCGTAAAACCAAAAACCAGCCGAATTATTGGTTTGATAAACCATCAAACCTTGAGCAGGAGAACCTATGGCAAGTCGCTGTACCTCGGTCATTCGGGGAATGAGAATCCCCGACGATGTACTTTCAATATCGAGCATAGCAGAAGCATCAGGATTGGTAGTACCGATTCCGACTTGAGCGATTGAAAAATTAATACATAAAAAGAATAATAGAAAAGTAAGGGTTTTCATAACGCGTAGTTTTAGAATATATATCTACATCGTAAAACCCATAAATTGTCATCACAACCATTAAGTTTCTGAATTTATCTGCGTCAATTCAAGGTCTTCAAAAAAATAAAGACTTCTTCAGTTTAACGTATTATTCGTAATCCCGACGAATAAAAGGTCACATTCAGAATAATAAATATAAATTCAGAATGAAATCAACCAATCATGAAATTTATCATTACGCTTCTAGCACTAGGTTTTATCAATTCTAGTCTATGTCAAATAACATTAAAAGATGAAGGTTTACACTTTGCAACAGGCGTTGTTTTGTCGAGTACAACCTATTATCTGGTCTATTCAAAAACAAATAATAAAACGAAAGCATTTTGGTATAGCCTTGGTGTATCTACTATAGCTGGACTTTCAAAAGAGATCTATGATGGCCATATCATTCGGGAAAATTTGATACTGGCGAATTTATTGCAATGGCATTAGGAGGCTTTACAGCCAGTTATACATTTAATATTTTCACAGGAAAACAAAGGAAAAAAAAACGAGAGAAACGCTTGGCTGCCCTTAGGTTATAAGCTTTGCAACAATGTCTTTAACGGGTAGAATCGCTTTGGTATGCTCAATACTCGGCCCGGCAACCCAAACCGTTTTATAAGTAGCCTTTTTGGCTGCTTTTTCTGTGGCTTTCATACCAATTGAAAATCGGACCATTTTTACCCATTTCTTAAGCTTGCGATTTTTATTGAGTAAATTCTCAATCCAGGTCGCTTTTGTTCCGATCTTTTGAACATAAGGTGTATTAATGACGGTACATGGAGTTCCTGAAATTCGCTCTGTCATAATAATATCATCAGCGCCATAATCTACACAGGCTTGTTTATATTCTTCAGTGACATTGGCTTCTGTTGATGCAATAAATGGACTCCCAACAGACACACCTTCGGCGCCATAGCTTAGCATTTCATCAATATCGGCTTTACAACCTACGCCACCTGCAGAAATAACGGGAATGTTGCAGTTTTCATTTAATTGCTTGATCAATTCTTCTGGTGAAAGATTTCCACGATGGCCACCTGCTTCATTATTTACCGCAATAAGGGCATCAGCTCCAAGGCCTTCAACCTTTTTCGCAAACTTTAAATCTGTGACATCGCAAAATACTTTTATTCCGGCTTTATGAGCCTGCTTAATGGTTTCCTCTGGACTACCAAGCGACGTGATGATAAAATCACAACCTTCTTTACACAGTACCTCGAGCTGACCTTTATATTTTATGTTAGATTTGTTTACAATCAAATTAAATCCAAAAGAACCACCTTCAACTTTATTGGCATGTAACTCCTTTATGGCTTCAGAAAGTTCTTCAAGCGTTCTATAATTTAAAGCAGGAATACAACCGGCTATCCCAGCTTTCATAGCCTCAGTTACCATCGCAACATTTGAAACCAAAAACATTGGTGCCTGTATAATTGGATATTTGATTTTGAGTAATTCGGTCAGTTTTGTTTGCATTAGTACGAAGAATTTCTTCAAATATAATAAAATATATTATGCGTGCATAATACTTTTAATTCAAAAACTGATAATAACCGCATTTTAAATACGCACCTTCAGGAAAGCTAATAGGATGATCAATATCGTGACCAGTTTTTAATATAGTTTTGAAGGGTTTTGGTTGCGTATTCAATACCCTTTGATTGAGATCAAAAAAGGACTGTGCCAAGATTCTTGAAGAGCAAGAGGCCAGTACTAATAGACCCTCTTTTGCTGTGAGCTGTGCCCCGAGTTCTGCTAGTTGTGCATACTTTTTTTTGGCAAGTTCTATTTCTGATCTTTGTTTGGCAAAACTTGGTGGGTCAATAACTACGACATCGAAGGTTTTATTTCGCTTAATAAGTTTCTTCATTTCTAAAAAAGCGTCGCCAGCAATGGTTTTATGTATGCCGGAGTAAGTATTAAGTTTTCCATTTTCTTCGGCAATCTCTAGGGCTTGTTTGCTTATGTCTAAGCTCGTCACCTCTGTAGCGCCATTTGCCAAAGCATGAACCGAAAATCCACCAGCATAGGAAAAGACATCCAAAACTGTTTTATCTTTACTCAGCTGCCCCACGCGTTTACGGTTATCACGATGGTCTAAAAAGTAGCCTGTCTTATGTCCTTTGATGACGTTAGCTGAGAAATTCACGCCGTGTTCAACAAATTTCACTACCTCATTTTCTAGAATTCCGTAGACTACCTCACCATCCTTTAAATCGTGATTTTGACTATTTTGAAGCTGTCTACTTAATCGCACAACTACTGTTTCAGAGTTAGATATACTTTGTAAACTACTCAGAATTGACTGCAAATATGGAATCCATATTTCTGAATATAATTTAACAACCAAAACTGTGTTATAGACATCTGCTATGAGCCCGGGGAAGCCATCATTCTCACCAAACAAAAGTCGATAACTATTGGTATTCGTTTGAAATAGATCTGTTCGTTTTGAAAAGGCCAGTTCAATCTTTTGATGGAAAAACTCGGCATTAATTATGGCCTTAGACTGGCCGTTGTGTATGATCTTTATTCTTATTGGTGACTCCGCATCGTATAATCCTATGCCAATAACTTTATTCTTAGACTTTCCGAAAATAACAGCAAGGTCACCTGTTTGAGGATTGTTACTAATTTTCATTATACTTTTTGAAAATACCCAAGGATGCCCTTTTAGAACAGATCTTTCACCAATAGCATTCAATTTTACTGCCAAATTCTTTGGTGTTTTATCTGAATAAAATGTTCTATTGAAAGCCATAAACGCTGTTAGAAGTAATCTTAAGTTATTTATGCAAAAATAGGTTGAAATTACTTTAGAATTTCATTATCAAAGGTTGAAAACGGGCTATTTGCGCGAATAAGGGCATTATTCAGGATGCATCGAATATCTTCCGGACGCTGCTAAAGGATCTTATACCTAAGATTAATTCCTTTTTTCTCGATAATAATTATAGTTGAAATAAAAAAAGCGCAATCAAATCAATGATTGCGCTTTTGTTTTATGAATCCCGAAGTAAATTCGGGATAAGTTCAATTGCGAATTTTGTAAAACAAAATTCTATTTCACTTACTTAACTTCTTCGAAATCTACCCTTCGACTACGCTCAGGACAGGCTACTTGACTTCTTCGAAGTCTACGTCTTCGACATCGCTACCTTCATCATTAGGCTGACCACCTTGAGCTCCGGCACCTGCATCAGGTCCTGCTCCATTTTGTTGTGCTTCAGCTTGAGCTTTATACATTTCTTCACTTGCTACTTTCCAAGCTTCATTGATCTTTTCTAAAGCCGGATCGATTACTGCGATATCTTTAGTTTCATAAGCCTTCTTCAATTCTTCTAAAGCATCTTCAATTGGTTTTTTCTTATCCTCAGATAACTTATCACCAAATTCTTCTAATTGCTTTTCAGTTTCGAAGATCATTCCATCAGCTTTATTTAATTTTTCAGCTGTTTCTTTAGCCTTAGCATCTGCTTCTGCATTAGCTTCAGCTTCTGCCTTCATCTTTTCGATTTCTTCCTCTGTTAATCCAGATGATGCTTCAATTCTGATATCTTGCTTCTTCCCTGTCGCTTTATCTTCAGCTGAAACTTTAATGATACCATTAGCATCGATATCAAAAGTTACTTCAATTTGAGGTGTTCCTCGTCTTGCTGGTGGAATGCCATCTAAATGGAAACGACCAATAGTTTTATTGTCTGCTGCCATTGGACGCTCACCTTGTAATACGTGAATTTCTACCGATGGCTGATTGTCTGCAGCTGTTGAGAATACTTGTGATTTCTTAGTTGGAATGGTTGTATTCGCATCGATTAACTTAGTCATTACATTACCCATAGTTTCGATACCTAATGATAAAGGTGTAACATCTAATAAAAGTACATCTTTCACGTCACCTGTTAATACACCTCCCTGAATACCTGCACCTAGAGACACAACTTCATCTGGGTTAACGCCTCTACTTGGAGCTTTTCCGAAGAACTTCTCTACAGCTGTTTGTACTGCTGGGATACGTGTAGAACCTCCAACTAAAATTACCTCATCAATATCAGATTTTGATAACCCTGCTGCCTTTAAGGCTGTTTCACATGGCTCAATAGTACGCTTGATCAAATCGTCGATTAATTGTTCAAATTTTGAACGCGATAATGTGCGTACTAAGTGCTTTGGTCCACTTGCAGTTGCCGTGATGTAAGGTAAGTTAATTTCAGTCTGAGATGACGATGATAACTCGATCTTTGCTTTTTCAGCGGCCTCTTTCAGACGTTGTAAAGCCATTGGGTCTTCTCTTAGATCCATGCTCTCGTCATTCTTAAACTCATCAGCTAACCAATCGATGATTCTTTCGTCAACATCATCACCACCTAGGTGTGTATCACCATCTGTTGATAATACTTCAAATACGCCGTCACCTAATTCAAGAATAGATACGTCGTGTGTACCACCACCAAAGTCGAATACTACGATCTTCTGATCTGTAGATTTCTTATCTAAACCATAAGCTAAAGCTGCAGCTGTTGGCTCATTGATGATACGTCTAACTTTTAAACCAGCGATCTCACCAGCTTCTTTAGTTGCCTGACGCTGTGCATCGTTAAAATATGCCGGAACAGTAATTACCGCTTCAGAAACATCTTGACCTAAATAGTCTTCAGCAGTTTTCTTCATTTTCTGAAGAATCATTGCTGACAATTCTTGTGGTGTATATAAACGACCGTCGATATCTACACGTGGTGTATCGTTATCGCCTTTTACCACTTTATATGGTACGCGTTCTGCCTCTTTTTTAGATTCAGAATATTTATTACCCATAAAACGCTTAATAGAATAAACCGTTTTTGTTGGGTTTGTTACTGCTTGTCTTTTTGCTGGGTCACCAACTTTGATTTCACCACCTTCTACGAAAGCGATTACCGAAGGCGTTGTACGCTTGCCTTCAGCATTTGGAATAACAACAGGTTCGTTACCTTCCATTACTGAAACACAAGAGTTGGTTGTCCCTAAATCAATTCCAATAATTTTACTCATAATATTAGTGTCTATATTTTGTTGTGTTTTTCATTTTAAACTCGTTCAGTATAAGTCAAGTATTATGCCATGACAAAATTTATGACATGATGTCATATACGATTCAAAAAAATATTTTCTAGTTTGAATAGTTTGGAACGTCATTTGATATTGAAATAAAAAAACTATTACTATTATGAAACGTATATTATCCTTTATTACCGTATTTGCTTTACTGCTTACCGCTTGTGAAGGCGACCCAGGACCTCCAGGACCTCCAGGCTTTAATGGACAAGATGGGGTCAACATTGTTGGACAAGCTTTTGAGATCATTTTAGATTTCACACCTGAAAATGAATATTCATTCATTGAGCCTTATGGGCCAAATTTCGAAGTATTACCATCGGATGTGACACTTGTTTACATTTCATGGGAAGTTGACAATGGTGAAGACATATGGCGTCTATTACCTCAAACCGAATACTTTGAGGAAGGAACTCTGGTTTACAACTTCGATTTTACCCAAAATGACGTGCGCTTTTTCTTAGATGGCACTATAGACTTTTCAATATTAGATCCATCTTATACAGATGCCCAAGTGTTTAGGGTTGTAGTGGTACCAGCTGACAATGTTGGTCGATTAGATGTATCAGACATTAATGCCGTTATGGAAGCTTATGGCATCACCTCTTTTGAAAAAAGATAAAAAAACTCCAAATAGAAATAAAAAAGCCGAAATTTTGATTTCGGCTTTTTTTTATGATTGACAACCTTCACGTCGTCTTGTATCTACAAGATAAATGATTTTCCACTCATCATCTTCTTTAATAAGCTGAAATGAATTCACACCACAATGACTAAAATTTCCATTGTACCAGAACTCATAGGGTGTCCAGGCATTTGCCATTTTTCCATCTATTTGAATATTGAAATCCAGTAATTTCTCTTCAAAAGTATTATCCTTCGGGATGCTTGCTATACTTTTAATAAACTCATTGTAACTGCTTTCTTGTAATACTGTCTTACCTTCTCTATTTACGGCGATCGATTGCAATTTAATATCTCCTTTCGCCATTGTTTTGAGCGTCAAAGTATCTTGTTTGTGAAAAGCAACAAAGAAGTTCTCGATCGTAGCTTTAACCTTATCTTTTTCAGAATCTTGGGCATTTACAGTTAATCCCATACAAAAAATTAGCGCTAATGTTAGTTTTTTCATGATTGAATAGTTTTGGTTGAAATTACAGATTCAACATTATTTGTGCTGTGCAATAAACAAAAGTTTAACAAAACTCTTTATTTTTACGAACACATTAAATATATCATCATGTCAGTCGCAAAAAAAGAATACAAAAGAATAACCGTAAAGACTTTAGTAGATATGAAGTCTAAAGGTGAAAAGATATCGATGCTTACTGCGTACGATTACACTATGGCAAAGATTGTTGACGGTGCTGGTGTTGATGTGATATTGGTTGGTGATTCTGCAAGTAATGTCATGGCTGGTCATGAAACCACCTTACCTATTACCCTCGATCAAATGATCTATCATGCCTCTTCAGTAGTAAGAGCTATTGACCGTGCTTTAGTGGTGGTTGATCTTCCCTTCGGAACCTATCAAAGTGACCCTAAGGAAGCCTTGCGTTCCGCAATTCGTATTATGAAAGAATCGGGCGCCCACGCTGTAAAAATTGAAGGTGGTAAAGAGATTAAAGATTCCTTAAAACGTATTCTAAATGCCGGAATCCCTGTTATGGGACATTTAGGATTAACGCCGCAGTCTATCTATAAATTTGGGACGTATACCGTACGCGCCAAAGAAGAACAAGAAGCACAGCAATTAAAGGAAGACGCTATAATGCTCGAAAGAGCGGGATGCTTTGCTATAGTCCTTGAAAAAATTCCTGCTGCATTGGCTCGTGAAGTTGCAGAGAGCGTATCCATCCCGATCATTGGTATAGGTGCTGGTGATGGTGTAGACGGACAGGTTTTGGTTCTGCATGATATGATCGGAATGACCCATGAGTTCAATCCAAGATTTTTGCGTCGCTACATGAATTTATATGAAGAAATGACCCAAGCTATAAGTCAGTATGTGACTGATGTAAAGTCTGAAGATTTTCCGAATGAAAAGGAGCAGTATTAGTTTTCAGTCGCAGTTAACAGTTGCAGTTTTCAGTTGCAATTAACAGTCGCAGTTTTCAGTTTGCTGTCGAAGGAATTGCGAAAATACTATTCAAAATTTGACCCTATAATTATTCTGAATGTCCAAAATAATTTCCAATAAAAACAATCTTCAAGTTCTTTATGAAGACAACCATATTATAGCAATTAATAAACGTGCTGGAGATATTGTTCAGGGTGATAAAACAGGTGACATACCATTGAGCGAAGTTGTAAAGACTTTTTTAAAATCGAAATATAACAAACCTGGTAATGTTTATCTCGGTGTAGTTCATCGCTTAGACAGACCGACAACAGGGATTGTACTTTTTGCAAAAACGAGTAAGGCATTACCCAGACTGAACAAACTTTTTGCAGAAAAGAAAGCCAAAAAAACCTACTGGGCAATCGTTAAAAATCGACCTCCAAAACATGAAGATCGATTGATTCATTGGCTTCGAAAGAACCCTAAAAATAACAAGTCAACAGCATTCGATAAAGAAGTTGACGGCAGTAAAAAGGCAATTCTTAACTATAAGATTATCAAGGAGCTTGATCGGTTTTTTGTTTTAGAAATTAATTTAGAAACTGGAAGACATCACCAAATTAGATGTCAATTAGCCAAAATAGGTTCCCCTATTAAAGGTGATCTAAAATATGGTTTTTCTCGCAGTAATAAAGATGCTAGTATAAGTCTGCATGCGAGATTCTTAGAGTTTATACATCCTGTAAAAAAAGAAGAGTTGAGTTTGGTTGCACCTCTTCCTGAAGACGCACTATGGCGAGCAACTTTAGAATCTTAAAGGGTTCGGTAAGGATAGCTCAAACTTAGTGTTGTACCTTCATTTTGAACAGACTCTAATTGAAATTCAGCATTAATTAATTCAGAGCGTTTCGACATGTTGGTTAGCCCTGATCCTTGTTCAATTTGATCATGATCAAACCCAACACCATTATCTTCTGCTGTTATTGTAAGTAATGAAGAATCATAACTTAAGCTAACAATGATCAATTCGGCCTCTGCATATTTAAGCGTATTTGAAATAAATTCTTGAAGTATTCTAAACAGAATTATTTCATCCTTATTATTTTCAAAATTCACCCTTTCGCCAACTGTGTTAAGTTTTGCTTCAATTAACCCAGATTTGTTCAATCGATCAATTTCATTCTTTACTGTTGCTTCAAAACCTAAATTAGCAATAACATCACTATTTAAAGATCGAGACAAATTTCTAACTTCTGCTAAACTCTCCTTCAATGCTTCTGAAGCACTTGCCACTTTAGGTTTGATTTCACTATCTACAACTTTCGCAACGGAATTCATTTGCATAGTTGCAACAGATAATAATTGACCGACATTATCGTGTAACTCACGACCCACTTGCTTTAAAGTCTCCTCTTGGATTTCTTGTTGGGTAATTAATAATTCTTCATCAAATTGTTTTTGCTGTTCTATATTTTTCAAGAGTAGTTGGTTTTTTCGCTTTTGAAAGGATAGAAAAAATAAAACAAAAACGACAACTATAATAACAACAAAGAATACAACATAGACTATTAATGCAATTTCTTCCTCAGTTATTGTTTTTTGAATTGAAGCGTGTATAAAAAGGCAAAGGTTAAACATGAATATAAAATGATGTTAATAACAAACATGTAAACATATCTAAATTGAACGAAACTCTCATTTATTGACGAGAAATATTTGTTAAAAGTAAATAAGGGTGCTGTGCAGATATAAAACAAAAGTAAACCCGAACTAATATAAAATTTTGGTAATCTGTAGAACAGCAATATTTTATCACTTTTTAGTAATTGTCTATAGTAAAGCATTGTAAAAATGAAGACTATAAAGGTTTCTAAAAAATAATAATACGGAAGTGATTTTTCAAAAAATGTTCCCGATAAAAGAAAGTATAATACCGTGAATACGGCGTAAATTATAACCGAAATCTTGATTAGTGATTTTGATGATTTGTCTTTGATAATTTTAGAATAGAATAAACCAAAAAACAACACTGACCCCAAAGAATAAATATTATAAAGCCAGGTATTTTCACAAAACACACTATTTTTCAACCGATTATACCAGTCATAATCATAGTTATTTGTCAAAACATAGCTATACATTCCTAATGTTTCAATAAAAACCACAAACCACAGATACCAAACAAAGATTTTCATTTGACTATCCATGGTTTTAAAATAGTAATACGTGCCAGCTAAAGCAGCTACTAGTTCAATTATATGTATAGCTACAATATAGTTAGACATTATTTCTAGAAAATACTATTGCGGATAATTTGCACCTGGTGGATCGCCTTGGCTTCCTCTATTCAGCCCATTTGCACCAGGAATGTCAGGGCTTCCACCTCCGTTTCCATCCTTACCTAAACCACCACTGGTGGTCGGAATAAGAAATGCTGTTGATAATCCCACTTGTTCCCCTTCGTCAGGATAAGCACCGCAATAAACACGAATGCCATCCAACTCATAACCAAGTTCCTTCGCTTGGTCTTTTGCATATTGAAGAAACAAATTGATCTCCTCTAGCGAAAACCAAGTCGACCGATTGTCTGGTCGCTTTGTAATCTGATTGCTGATCAATGTGTGACGCGCGGAATATGCATCATTTAACGTTTTCGCCTCTTTTGGCGTAATCAAACCTTTTGGATTGCTCATTTTTCAGTTAGTTTAGAAGTTAATAATTAGTATTTCTTGTACTAATTGAGGGTTTTAGGAATTAAGGGATGTGTTATAAAATTATGGAAATTATACCAAACTCTACAAGGTTTATGATAATTTTTCTTACGCAATTATTCTTTTAGTCTGATTTTTAGGCTCTTTCCTGTTGAATTCTGACTCAAGCAATTTATAGCGCTTTCTGAAAGTTGCAGTATTCTTGGATAACCACCTGTTGTTTGAGCATCTCTCATCAAAACTATCAAATTGCCTTGGGGTGTTAATTGTACCGTCCCTGGTAGTACTGGTGAGGTAATAATAGAGGGTATGGTATTAGTTATAAGAGGTTCTAATTGATAAGCCATTCTATTATTCAATTTCGTTACGGTGAAAGTGCTTGTTAATAACTTATTTTGTTGATTTTCAGATAATTTTTCGAACTCTGGTCCTTTATAAACTTCTAAGACCGATTCTGAAATAATGGATTGGTCAAATTTCAGACTTGCATTAGCATCCTGAAAATCTCCTATATTTTTATCATAAATAAGACGGTCTCCCTTTTCTACTTTTTCTTTTTTGGTGATCCCCTTATACTGACTTCTGCTATTTAAAACTTCTTCAGAACGAAAGCCGTCCTTAACCGCTACATAGGTTCTGAATCCTTCACTCGCTGCGCCAAAAGTAAGTACATCATTGGCATCGACGACTGCTACTGTATTATTGATTAAAGCCTTACCATTTATTTTCGGACTCATATTTGCACCAGAAATCGCAATAAATGTTGGTTCAGTAAATAAAAATTCACCGCCAATCATGGTCATTTCTAATACAGTATCTGATACCTGATTACCCAACAGAGCATTCGCAATTCGACTTGAGTAACTATCCATTGCACCTGATACCGGTACTCCAAGATCTCTATAACCAAATCTGCCAGAATCTTGAATGGTTGTATAAAATCCAGATTTTATAACCTTAAGCATTTGACGGAATTTGTTTAAGTTGGTATGTGGAGTTCTCTGCGCGTTTTTTAATATCTAAAAAAGTGTTTTTATTTACTGAATAAAACTTTATACGATCTCCTGCCAGAATGCTACAAGGTGTTTGTTGTGAAGCATTAAATAACTCAATTGGAGTTTCGCCAATAAGATGCCATCCACCAGGACTATCTTGTGGGTAGATTCCGGTTTGTTGTCCACCGATTGCAACTGCCCCTTTTTTAATATTGAGACTGGGTTTATTTTTTCGATTAAAATGTAGTTTAGGATGAAGACCTCCGAGATATAAAAAACCTGGTAAAAATCCGATAAAATAAACAGTATAAATTGCAGCTGTATGCAGTTCAATAATTTCTGAGATTGAAAGTTTTTTTTCGCTTGAAATCGTGCTTAAATCTATACCAAATTCTCGATCATAACAAACTGGAATTTCCCAAAGTCTAGATTCTAACATGACGTCTGAGTTTTGATCGTCAAATATGGATTTTAGCTCAAATAATCTATCATTGAAATTATCAATAGCATGATCATATATTACTAATATTGAGCTATATGTATTAATTACTTCAACTTTTAGTTTACTATAGAATTCAATTACTGATTTTTTTGACTTAAGTATACTTTTAAGGATATTTTCATCAATTATTTTCGGCCATTCAATCAAAATTGAATGTTCATTATACTGCGAAAATTGAAGTTCATAATCCATAAAAATTACTGGATATTTATATTGTGTTTTGGTAATTTTTCATTGAGAAATTTTAAAATTTCATAGGCATTTTTGGTGTCGCCGTGCACACAAAAAGTAGAGGCTTTTATTGGTACTTTTTCACCTGTTAAAGTGATTACATTTTCATGCTTAATCATTTCTAAAAGATGCTCCAAAATTTGATGTTTATCCGTTAAAATTGCAGCATCATTATTTCTTGAAACCAAGGTCAAATCTGAATTATAATTTCTATCGGCAAATGCTTCAAAAGTAACCCTAATGTTTTCTTCTATTGCTCTATCTGCAAGAACCGATTTATAAGGTGCATATAGCTTTATTGGTAGTGAAATACTTTTAATGACTTCGATCACCACATTTGCCGTCTTTTCATCTTTAGCTGCAAGATTATAAAGCGCGCCATGGGGTTTTACATGATGCAATTGAGTATTCTCACTATACAACACGCTTTGCAAATCCCTTATTTGCTGTTTTAGAGATGAATAAAGATCAGCGGCCGAAATATCCATGACTTGGCGTCCAAAATTTGCTTTATCAGGAAATGAAGGATGAGCTCCTATTTTTACCTTATGATTTTTTGCGATCCTCACCACCTTTGTCATAGTCGAAATATCACCTGCATGCCCGCCACAAGCAATATTGCATGAGGATAAATAAGGCATTATCGAGGATTCATTATTTATCCCCTCGCCTACATCAGCATTAATATCAATAGAAATCTTGTTCATCTAAAACACATTAAACACAGCCATGATGCCTTTTACACCGAGCCCTATGGTAATTAAAACAATTAATAAACCTAGGATGTTTTGCATCCAACTATTCTTATAGGTTCCTAAAACCGATGATCTATTCATTACCCAAAGTAAGAAACCTGCGATTATTGGCAGTAATAGTCCATTGGCTACCTGCGCAAATTTTATGATCTCGATAGATTTAAACCCTACAGTAGAAAACACTACGCCTAGACCTAAAATAAACATCCAAACTAACCTAAAATTGAAAGCCTTCAGGTCAGTCTTCCATCCAAGACAACCACTAGCGACAAAGGCCGCTGCTAAAGGGGCTGTTATAGCACTTGTAATGCCCGCGGCAAACAATCCTAAAGATAAAAAGTATTTGGCATAGCTACCAAAAAGTGGTTCTAACCCTTTAGCTAGATCAGCCGCGTTAGATACCTCCTCCGTCTGAATGGCTGATGCTGTAATAATAATGCTCATCGACACAATTCCTCCAAGTACAATGGCTATTATTGTATCCTTTCTAGCAAAATTTAAGTCTGATTTTTCCTTCCATTTTGTTTTAGCCAATGAGGCATGTAAGAACAAGTTATAAGGCACAACAGTAGTACCGATAAGACCAATTATAGTTAAAATACTTTTTTCAGGTATTGAAGGCATAAAAGCATTTTTAACAACCATTACAATATCGGGCTTTGTGATTACCGCAGTTATTAAAAAGGCTAAACTCATAACCACCACTAATCCCACCAAAAAACGTTCTAGAATCTTATAGTTGCCTATGTATAGTATTATAAATGCTACAACTCCGATTAGTAAGGGCATTACTTTTAGCTGAAAACTACCCAATAGTAACGATCGATCTCCAAAAATAGCTTCCATTCCTAAAGCACCTCCGCTAATATTACCCGCTTCATATGCTGCATTACCAATTACAATAGCACTAATTATTAGAATTATAGCAAGACTTCTGATTACTGGATGACGCAATTCAGACCTAATTATTTCAGAAAGTCCTTGTTGAGTTATGACCCCTAATCGCGCCGCCATTTCTTGAAGTACAATGGTAGCAATTACCGATAATACCATCGCCCAGAGAAGCGCATAGCCAAAGTTAACGCCTGCCAAGGTGCAAACCGTTACCGTACCTGGACCTATAAACGCTGCAGCCACTAATGGTCCCGGACCAATTTGTTTCAACCACTTTTTCATTATAAGTTGATTGAATTTAAGGCATAAATAGCGAAACTTCCCAACCAATGACCACCTTCGTAATGATCATTAACAATACTTGGTAAGGAATAATTTATATGTTGGTTCGCAATATTGCTTAGGTGTTGGTATTCTGGTAAAGCTTTAACGATATAGTTTAAACTCCAGGCTCTTGAGAAGTTTACGCCATCGAGATGCACAAGTTTACCATCGGTTCTATCAGAGACTTTCCCTGTTTCGATTTGAAAAGATTTAGACTTTAATTGAGGTAGAAAATTATCTAACCACTTCTGAAATTCACTTTTTGGCAATACCCGCGCCATTAAAGCAGCTTCTTCCAAACAAGGTGATAAAAAATCAAAGCCACCTGGTTCCCACGATAGTGGGCAATTTTCGTCATTCAAAAAGAAATCCTTGGCTCTTTTTTCAATTAAATTTTTTAATTCTGAATGTCCAACCGTTTCAGCATAATCATAGGCAAAACTGAGTCCGAAGGCCGTATTTGGATGCTCACCAACACGAATAGGATAATTTAGTTTTGGTAGAAATTCTAGATAGCGCTCAATAATAATATCTGTTAGCGGCTGAAGGTTCGCCTCCAGTGTTCGAGCGTCTGCACTATCCCATTTATGTAATTCTTCTGCTAATTTCAGTAGCCATGCCCAGCCGTAGGTGCGTTCATAGGAAGCATTGTGCTTTCCATTAAAATATTCAACTTCTTTTAAAATATTTTCTTCAGAAATGCTTTTCAATAACCATTCTGAAATTTCTTTTTTCTTCTCCAAATTCGGAAATCGCCTCAACAGACTCACCATACTCCAATGTCCATGAACAGCAGAATGCCAGTCGAAACAACCAAAAAACGCAGGATGTAATTCCTGAGGTGATTTAAGATCGTCATCTCCACCTAATGTTTGTCCCAATTTATTAGGGTATTCTGTTCCGACGCATGCCAATGGTAACTCAGCTAGATTATTAGCTTGATCTAAATTTAAACCCGGCACATCTACGATTTCAATATTGTTTTCTTCAGAGCTTAAAGTAACATTTTCAGAATTCTGACAACTAAAAAGTATAGCGAACAAACAAAACGTGAGTAAATATTTCATAAGAAGGTGAATTATTAGTCAAGTAAAAATACATCAAAATGAAGTTTTGGGTAAGTTTTAAGTTAATAGCCTTGAAAAAATGAGAATACTAATTATCTTTAAACTTGAAAATCAATGTGCTTGAATTAGAAAAATAGATTTATGTCTCCCGAAGTAAAAAAGAAATGGATTAATACTTTCAAATTCTTTGCGGCCTATCTAGTTGCTGCATGGACTTTTTTACAATTCGTAGATTGGATATTAAATCGCTACAACATTTCACCTCATTGGGTCGACATTCTACTTTGGTTTTTCATTGGCATAAGCCCGTCGTTACTCATTTATCTTTTTCATCAAGAAAGACTAAGCAAACGCATAGTGAAGCTACGCGAAAAAATCTTAATCCCTTTAAATTTTGTGATTCTATTTATTGGGCTTTACTTCGGATTTGGGAATACGGATCTAGGTGCAACTACCAAAGAAATTAATTATACCGACGGAGAAGGTAAAACACAGACCAAAACCATTACCAAAGAAGAATTCAGAATTGGCATTCCAATATTCAATTTCACTCAAATTGATAATGACAGCACAACCACCTGGCTTCAGTGGGGAATTGGCCAATTGTTGGAAGAAGATCTTTCACAGAACAAAAATTTAAGTCCAGATTATTTAGGTGAAGCTAACACCTCCGATAAAATAAGAACGGCGTCTTTATTCTACGATTTATATATTGATGGTGAGTTTAAAAAAGTTGACGATACTTTCGAAATTACTGCGCATGTACGAAAGGCAACCAACGGAAAATCTATCAATGATCAAACTTTTAAAGGACCAGATCTTCTGAGAATACTCGATGATATTAGTGTTTTCATTACGTCATCCGTAGGGTTTGTTGAAAGCAATAAACTCAACTATATCGATTTGCCTATAAGTGAATATGTAAGCAATTCGTTACCAGCAATTAAAGCTTATGTTAGCAGCGACTACAGAAAGGCATTTGAACTAGATGAAACTTTTGCATTAGCCTACTTAGAAGAAGCAAAGAAAAGTACTGTATTCAATCGAGGTAAATTAGAAACACAGGACATCATCGACAAAGCATTTGTCCACAAGAGTAAATTGCCATTGCAGAAACAGCTTGAAGTTTACATTCAACAAAGCTTAGCATATGATAGGTATGATGATGCCGAAGCACAGGTTAAGCTCCAGTTGGAAGTTGATCCAAGTAATGAATTTTATAATAACATCTTGTTTTCAATTTATGGTGAAACCAAAAATGAAGATGCATATCTAGAAACGTCTGAAGCTTTATTTGATAGTGACCCGAGTAACGAAAGTGGATTAGGTTTGGGTGTGGCATCCTTAGTTAATGGTAATGATGATGAGTTTATAAACGCGCTAGAACCCTTCGAATTAATTAATCCAAGTCTCAAATATCTCAAACTAGAACCTTTAATTTTTAAAGGCGAAATTAAAAAAGCCGAAGCACTTTTTGAAGAGTACAAATTAGCTCAACCTAAAAATACCAACAGATTTAGAGCTTACGACTCTATCTTTAAGTACTATAAGAACAATACACCAAAGATAGAAGACCTGAATAAGTTCGTAGGTAAGTATCGCTCTGGTATAAACGAACAGTCTTTAGAATTTTGGATTAACAAGGATCGTCTAATACAATATGTGAAAAATCAGAGAATGCGCACATTGGTACCTGCTGGCCCTGAAGCGATGGCCTTTGGTTTTTTAACTGATGATACCTTTTACGTAGAGCTTATTAGAAATGAAGAAAATGGCAAGGTGATTGGCATATATGCCTACCAATTTTTTTGGAGAGCAACAGATAAACGAATTTTTTGGAAGCTTGATGATGATATATTAGCTGCAAATAAAGCTTTTGAAATGAACAAAATAGATGAAGCCATTCCACTATACGAAACAGCTATCACCAATAACCCGAAGCATGGGTACCTTCCTAATATTTTGTCGCATCTAAAATACATTCAGAACAAAGACAAAGACTCGCTTCTAATGCAACATCAAAAGTTTGCGGGGTCTTATGGTCCTAGAAATTTTTGGGTAGAAGACGGTAAATTTTATTACAAGCGTAAAAGCGAAGATACCGAGTTATCAAAAGTAGAGTTATTACCCATTTCGAATAATCGCTACATGGATTTAACACGTTTGGGAACCATGATGGCATTTGAAATGGATCCTTCTGGTAAAATGGCTTCTAATAGCTATAGCTTTATTATTGGCGATGACTTTGAATTTGAATGGAAGGTTAGCGACAACAATGAAGAGGTAACCAACTACTTTTTGAAAGACGACTAACCCAACCAACCATCTCTATCTAAACTTCTATATTGAATGGCTTCGCTTATGTGATTGCCACTTATGTCTTTAGAACTATCTAAATCAGCAATTGTTCTTGCTACTTTGAGAATCCTGTCATAAGCTCGTGCTGATAAATTTAAACGTTCCATTGCAGACTTTAGTAAATCCATGGAGTAAGAATCTAATTCGCAATATTTTCGAATTTGTTTAGTATTCATTTGCGCATTGTAATGTACATTTTCAAGCCCCTTAAAGCGTTCTGTTTGAAGTTCTCTGGCCTTTGTTACACGCATTCTAATAGTTACGGAGGATTCGCCTTTTCTGTTGTCTGATAACTTTTCAAAGGGAACTGGTGTTACCTCAATATGAATGTCGATTCGATCTAATAATGGCCCTGAAATCTTACTGAGATAGCGTTGCATTTCAGCTGGACTTGAAGTCACTGGCGCATCTGGATCGTTAAAATATCCGCCTGGACTGGGATTCATACTTGCTACAAGCATAAATGACGACGGGTAGGTCACCGTAAATCGAGCCCTTGAAATTGTGACTTCACGATCTTCCAAAGGCTGACGCATAACTTCAAGAACACTTCGTTTGAATTCTGGCAATTCGTCTAAAAATAAAACACCATTATGAGATAAAGAAATTTCACCAGGTTGAGGATAAGCACCTCCACCAACCAAGGCGACATCGCTAATCGTGTGATGAGGACTTCTAAATGGGCGTTGTGCCATTAGACCAGCATGATCTTTAACACGTCCTACAACGGAATGTATCTTTGTAGTTTCTAATGCTTCATGAAGAGTCATTGGAGGTAAAATGCTGGGCAACCGCTTTGCCAACATCGTTTTACCAGAGCCAGGCGGACCAATCAAGATGATATTATGGCCACCAGCTGCAGCTATTTCCATACAACGTTTTATACTCTCCTGCCCTTTTACATCTTCAAAATCAAATTCTGGAAACTCAAGATTTTTGTAGAATTCTTCACGCGTATTTATAATAGTTTCTTGTAAATGTTTATTCTTATCGAAATGATTAATGACCTGAGCTATGGTGTCTACGCCGTAAACTTTAAGGCCATCAACGATGGCAGCTTCTTTGGCATTTTGGCGTGGTAGAATAAAGTTCTTAAATCCTTCTTCTCGTGCTTTAATGGCAATGGGCAGAGCGCCTTTTATAGGCTGTAAACTACCGTCGAGAGACAATTCACCCATAATGAGATAGTTATCTAAATGTTTGGCCTTAATCTGTTTTGAAGCAGCTAATATTCCTATAGCAAGAGTTAAATCGTAGGCCGATCCTTCCTTACGTAAATCGGCAGGCGCCATGTTAATGGTGATCTTCTTTCCGGGTATTCGATAGCCATTGTTTTGTAGCGCTGCAGCTATACGAAAATTACTTTCCTTTATCGCATTATCTGGGAGTCCGACAAGATGATAACCTACGCCGTTATTCACATTAACCTCAACGGTTATGGTCGTGGCTTCAACACCAAAGACAGCACTTCCAAATATTTTTCTGAGCATTAGGTATTCGTTTTCAAAAGGTAATTGAAAACGAATATAATACGAATTTTCTTACATTTATATATTATTAAATAAAAATGAGAATACCATCCTTATTCGCCAAAGATCTCAGCCTTAGTTCTAACAATAGCTTTTACATGATAATCTACTATTCTCTGTCGGCCTTCACGTGTGTTGAGAATGTCTTTGAATTCTTCCAAATTATCCATAAAAAAACTCTCGGTAAGTATGGCAGGCATTTTGGTTTTGGTAAGTACATAAAAGCGTCGTTCTTTATCAAGATCGCCATCAGACCAATCGGTTCGTAATTTTCTATTAGGAAATTCACTCATAAAAGATTCTCCAAAAATTGTGGCTATTTTATCGCTTTTGGTACTTCCAGGTGATGTAAAGATCTCACTACCATGGCCACCTCCGGCATTGCTATGAATACTTAGATAAAAACTCTTGCTGGCCGGGTATTTATTTGCCCTATTTACTCTTGTCTCTAAACGCACGTCGCGATATTCGGGAGCAATATTAACATAAGGGATGTTGAGAAGCGTAAGTTGTTCGATTATACCACCTACAATGGCACGATTAAACTCACCTTCGTAAATGATGCCATCAGCGCCCCAATCTTTTCGTTTTCCTGGTGTTGTATATTCACCATTTATAAGGCCTCCATGACCATTATCTATGAGTACTATCATAATAAATAACAGGATTTACTGGGTAAAATACGAACTATAAAAAGGTGGAGATACTTGAAAGTTACAAAAAAAAGTTAATCGATTGTTTCCAATACAAATTCTAAAGCTCTTTTTTCGTTGTAGTACACATTGCCTTTGTCTATAAAACCAACATGTCCGCCATACTTTGGCATTTCTAAGTACAGATTTGAATTGTACTTAGCTTCCTTTACAGGGAAACAGGAAGCTGACAAAAAGGAATCATTCAGTGCATTGATAATCAATGAAGGTACTTTAATATTTGGAAGAAATGACAAACTACTCGCTTTTTCATAATAATCGAAAGCGTCCTTAAAGCCGTGAGCACGCGATGTGTAAACATGATCAAAGTCAATAAGACTTTTGATCGAATCGAAATCTTCTTTACTTATTTTCTCCGGAAACTGTTCTAGCTTTGGTTTTAGTTTTTTCTTCAAATGGTCTAAAAACCGAATCGCATAATGCTTGTTTTTCAAACTCAATAATTCATCGCAGGATCCTTTTAAATCGCAAGGCGTAGATATGGCTATCACCGCTTTCAATTCTGTTGGAATCACATCGCGTTCACCAACATATTTTAAAACCATATTAGCGCCAAGGCTAATACCCTTTATAAAAACTTCATCATAGATACCTTTTTCGAGCACATGATTAACAACAGCCTCTAAGTCTTCTGTAGCACCAGAATGGTAACTACGGTATAACCTGTTTGGTTCGCCACTACATCCTCTAAAATTTACGGCGCAAGCATCAATATCATTAGTATTGAACAGCTTGGCCGTTCCTGTAATATAGGGACGCTGTGCATGACCTTCAAGGCCATGAAGTAAGATAATTACTTTGCGAGATCGTTGTGGTGCATAGCTCCAATCTAAATCGAGAAAATCACCATCGGGTAAGGTAAGGCGTTCGCGACTCTGCTCAACGCCATTTACCGTTCTTGCCAATCCTGAAAATACAGTTGACACAAAACTCTTTTTTGCCCAAAAGGGCGGTTTATAACTCGATTCTACAATTGGCATACGCCAAAGATAAGATTTGAAATTATTTCAAAACGGTGAATTCAATAGACGAATCATTAAATACCTTATGCGTCTGTGCCTTAAAATCTTCCTCCTTCGCCTCAAAAATATTATCAACATAAGTTTGAGGGTTCGCATCGATATAAGGAAAGAACGTACTCTGAACCTGTACCTGTATCTTATGACCTTTTTTAAAGGTGTGGAATACGTCTTGTAACTTGATATTTACTGCCGTTTTTTGATTAGGCACGAATGGTTCTGGATTAGTCATACTATTTCTGAATCGTCCACGTAGCACTTCACTTCGCACCATCATATGATAGTTACTCAACTTTAAATGATCTTGAACATCTTCCGTGTTTTCAGTATCTGACGGAAATACATCAATAACCTTAACAATCCAATCAGAGGCAGTCCCTGTGGTTGAAACATTTAATTTGGCAAGAATATCACCTGCAAGTGTAATGTCTTCTTCAAGCTCTTCAGTTTCAAATGTTAATACATCTGGTCGTCTTGAAGCAAAGCGTTGATCATCGGTCATAAATTTACGCGGTGTAAAAACAACTTTTATGTCTTCAGTATATGGAACTGGCTTCTTAGGGTCACTAATAAAATCTGAAGTTGCAATCATTCTATTGGCCTTTTGAGTTAAACGCTCATCTGGCTGCATAAAATAGCTCTCTTTTGTGGTATTTGCTGGTGGCCAAGAGTCAAAAGATTGCCACTCCTTCGTCCCAGTATTGAACATGTGCGCTTCAGGTAGTCCTGTTTCGCCATTTCCTTCACCTTTCAAGAAATGATTGAAAAATTCGGTTTCAATATTCTTTTGGTAATAGTCAGATATATTGTCGCCAAAGTGAATATTTCCAATGACCTGACGCTCTCTTGTGCGCGACCAATCGCCGTGGCTCCATGGCCCAAAAACAACCGTATTATAATTATTGCTGTTTTTTTCAATGCTTTTGTAAGTATTATAAGGTCCATATAAATCTTCGGCATCAAATTGTCCTCCTACGATCATGGTGGCTGGTTTAATATCTTTCAAATGTTGAATGATCCCTCTACTCTGCCAGAATTCATCGTAGGTAACGTGGGTTTTCAATTGCTCCATAAAAACATTGTCCTCATCGTAAAACTTGTCGAGCTTACTAAGTGGCATGTGATCTAAAAAAAACTGATACTGATCTTCAGTTCCTATATCTGGAAAACTATACCATGATTCGGTTGTAGGTTCATCCTTCATATAACCAAAAACTGATGTTGCTCTCCAATAACTCAACAAATAAGCACCGTTATGAATAAAATCATCGAAAAAGAAATCACCAATACAAGCTTGCGGAGAAACTGCTTTCAGTGCTGGATGAGAATCTAATAGCGAATAGGTTGCATAAAACCCAGGATAAGAAACGCCGTAGGTTCCTACCTTTCCGTTATTATTTTCAACATTGTTGATCAACCATTCAATAGTGTCGTAAGTATCACTGGCCTCATCGGTTTGTTCCCCTGTTTTATTCGGAATATATGCTCGCATATTGTCGTAAACACCTTCACTATTCCAGCGGCCTCTAACATCTTGGTAAACCATAATATTGCCTTCTTCCATAAGGTATTTATTAGGTCCGATTCTGCGTGCGTATTCATTTTCACCATACGGTCTGCAGCTGTAAGGCGTTCGTTTCATTAGAATAGGATACGTTTTTGAATCGTCCTTAGGCGTATAAATTGTTGTGTGAAGTTTAATCCCATCGCGCATCTCAATCATAACTTCCTTTTTGTTGTAATTGTCTTTTACATAGGAATCATTCTGAGCCGTTTCTGGCTGATCAGTAGCTTGATGTTTTTCTTCTTTACAGCTTAAAATTGAAAATGCAAGGAATGCAAGGAGAAGGAATTTCTTTGTCATTGTTTTGGTTGATTTTAAAACGCCTAAAGATAACCGAATAAAACAAGAAAAAGTTTGAATGAAATGTTAACACTTTAATTCTATGGTAGAATTATTTATTCTACCTCAACACTAGTGAATTTGAAGGTATTACCATCAAAAAGTCCTTTATCGCTCAGTTTTAATGAAGGTATCACTAGTAAAGCCATGAAGGACAAACTCATATAAGGCGCATGTAGTTTGCTTCCAAGTTGTTTTGCCATTTTATCGAGTTCAGCATATGCATTGCCTATAGTTTCGGCATCTTGATCGCTCATAATTCCTGCGACTGGAAGAGGAACAATTTTTTCTTCGGAAGGGCTCACAGCACAAATTCCACCTTTATTTTCAACAATGAGGTTGACCGCTTTGCAAATCATGTCGTCTGATACGCCGACAGCAATGATATTATGAGAATCGTGCCCAACAGAAGATGCAATAGCACCCTGCTTAAGACCAAAATTTTTAATAAATGCTATAGCAGGTTGCTCATTTTTATAACGATTTACCACTGCCATTTTGAGGATATCGGTTTGCGTATTCGAAACTAGATTGCCGTTATTTCGGGTTGCATGTTCAATAATTTGATTGGTGATCAACTCACCGTCTAAACATTCAATAACTCTAATTGTTTCAGCATTTGATGAATATTGAAAATCTGAAGTCGACTTCTGTTCAGTTTTGAAATTATTCAAATTTTCAAACTCCACGTTTCTAATTTTTGAAATGCCATTATCAAAAACTAATTCGCCCTCAATATAAGTCTGAAGGGTTTTAAAGTCCTTTAGATCTTCAACAATAATCACATCAGCAACATCACCAACTTTCAGCAAACCAACATTAATATTGTAATGCGTTACCGGGTTTATGCAAGCCGCCTGTAACACTTTAAAGACATCTATTCCCTTAGCTACTGCTCTCGCGCATAACTGATTGATATGTCCTAAAAGAAGGTCGTCTGGGTGCTTATCGTCGCTACAGAACATCATGTTTTCAAAATGGTCATTTAGAAGACCTATTAAAGCTTCAAAATTCTTAGCGGCACTACCTTCTCTAATTATGACCTTCATGCCTTTTTGAAGTTTTTCTAGTCCTTCTTCATAAGTAAAACATTCATGGTCTGTTGAAATACCAGCCGAGATATAAGTGCTTAGATCATCACCTCGAAGGCCTGGTGCATGACCATCAATTGGTTTGTTAAAGTGCTTTGCCCATTCTATTTTTTGCAGCACTTCAGGATCCTTAAATAGCACTCCCGGATAGTTCATCATTTCAGCGAGGTACTTGATCTGAGGGTTTTCCATGAGGGTTTTTATATCCTCAGCATTAATAACAGCTCCAGCAGATTCAAAACTTGTAGCAGGCACGCATGACGGTGCGCCAAAATTGAATTTAAATGGTGTTTTATTCCCGTTTTCGATCATAAATTCTATGCCCTTCACCCCTAGTACATTCGCGATTTCGTGAGGGTCTGAAACTGTTGCTATCGTTCCGTGCTTAACGGCCACCTTAGCAAATTCTGATGGCACAAGCATGGAGCTTTCAATATGAATATGAGCATCAATAAAGCCCGGAAGTATGTAATGGTCTTCTATGCAATCTCTTTCAACAATAGATATTATTTTTTTATCTTCAATGGTGACTTCACCTTTGAAAATTTTCCGATCTAAAATATCTACTATGTTTCCTCTTAATATCAATGCAATTCAATTTTTAGGATCTGCTGTGTCTGATCTGTTACTATGAATCTGTTATCGGCTCTCATCCCAGCAATCCAAATAATTTTATCTTCCGAAGTTAGAACCCAAATCTGTTCCTTTTCTAATGGTGACAGCTTTTCATCCTTCAAATATTTGCTCACCTTTTTTTTGCCCTTCATTCCTAAAGGATAAAATTCATCACCTGTTTTCCAAAGTCGAAATTCCAAAGGAAATTTCAGGTTTTGAAAATCTACAAATATGGTATTCCTAGAATTATCCTCGTATCGATCTACTTTTTCAAAACTTAAACTTCCTAAAGGCGTATCTATAGAATTCAATGCCTCGGACACAGGCAATGATTCAGTATTTTGGCTTTCTTGATTAATTTCAGATAAGATCAAATACTCGCGATGCTTTATTAACCGATGTGTCGCCGATTTTACAAATTTGCCGGTTTCAGCATCCAAGAGGGCGACCATATCTTTCCACTCGGTAAAGCCAAAGTCTTTAAACATTTCGAACAAATAGGCCTTTGAATTATTTACCTTCTTAAATTCTGAAACCTTATACGTAATACCTTTGTCGTTAATATCAACAATCGCTCGTTTTGCTACAGCGTTAAGACTTTCGTCTACAATATCAGCCGTATCATTGAGATAACTCAGCGTATTTTGAAAACTATCTAACAATTGTGGGTTGATTTCCTTCAACACTGGTACTACATCATGACGCAACTTGTTACGTAAATATTTGCGCGCAGAATTGCTACTATCTTCTCGCCATCTTATTTGATGTTCCATTGCAAATGCTTCGATCTCAAATCTTGAAAAATGTAAAAGCGGACGAACAACATTATTTTTAATTTCAGGAATCCCAGTTAGTCCATTTAATCCGGTTCCTCTGAGAAAATTAATTAGGAAGGTTTCGAGATTATCATCGGCATGATGTGCAGTTAAAATGCAATCAAACTCTAATTGCGCAGCCAGTTCGTCGAACCAGTGATAGCGCAATTCTCGTGCAGCCATTTGAATGGATAGCTTATTTTCATCGGCATATTCTTGAGTGTCAAAATTTTGAACAAAAACTTCGGCATCGAGTTCCTCACCTAAATTTAAAACAAATTCTTCATCAGCATTACTCTCCTCACCTCTCAAATTAAAATTACAATGCGCAAGGGCAAAATCTATATCTAGCATTTGGCATAAATGCGCAAGGACCACACTATCAATCCCACCAGAAATAGCCACAAGGCATCGACTGTCTTGCAAAAAAGACAACTCATTTTCAATATAACTTTTGAATTGATTAAACACTGCGATTTTTAATTTGATGCACTAAGATAACAACTGAACATTGAAATTGTGGATCATCGATTAATTTTCCAAAACCTCGCGCATGGCTTTGGCCTTTATCAAACATTCTTCGTACTCCTTTAAAGGATCACTCTTTGCAGTGATGGCGCTACCAACCGAATAGGAAATATATGCATTTGAAGCGTTATAAATTATACTTCTAATGATTACATTAAAATCGAAATCACCGTCTGGAGTAAAATAACCAACAGAGCCTGAATAGAGGCCGCGTTTGGTTTCTTCGAGTTCCTCAATGATCTCCATGGCGGAAATTTTTGGAGCTCCGGTCATGCTTCCCATTGGAAAAGTGGTCTTTAAAATCTCGACTGGTTTGATACTATCAGAAACCCTAGATGAAATCGTTGAGATCATCTGATGCACTTGCAAGAACGAATAGACCTTACACAGTTCATCTACGTTCACACTTCCCTTTTCAGCAGTATGCGACAAGTCATTTCTAACCAGATCAACGATCATAATATTTTCGCTACGTTCCTTTTGGTCTTTTGAAAGTTGGTCAGCGAGTTTTTGATCTTCTGCAGGATCTAACGAACGCTTGGCTGTACCTTTTATAGGTTGTGATATGACACGATTGCCATCTTTTTTGATATAACGTTCTGGTGAAGCGGAAAGTAAATACGTTTCACCATGTTTTAAGTAAGTTGCAAATGGAGGCTTAGAAATGTCATTGAGTTTATTAAAGGTTTCAACTGTATTGATCGTACTATCCTCTGCATAACATTCCTGACAAAAATTGGCTTCGTAAATATCACCGCGTTGAATATGATTGAGCATCATATTTACTTTGTCAAAATATTCATCCTTATGAATTCTCAGTTTGATCTTAATCCCGTTACGTGAAGGTTCTGTTTTATGATGAGAAATCTGGTTGATATCCGATAAATCGGCTTCTATTTCATCATCCACGAACTTTAGATACCTAATTACAAGTGTATTTCCTTTAAAAAGAAATAATTTCTTAGGTTGGAAAAAATACAATTCAGGTAGATTAATTCCGTCGAAATTATTCGATTTTAGATCTTCAATACTATTTTTTAGATCGTATGTTAAATACCCAAAAATCCAATCTTTAGTTGTTTGCTGGTATTCATCTAAACGTTCAAAAGCCTCATGGTAATCCGTCTGAATACTAGTAAAGGCATCTACAGCTAATATAGCGTCATAGCTGTGTAATTTGTCTTTATGGTTATTCGAATCTAACCAAATAACATCGTCAAATTGCTGCGCCCAAAGCAGTAATTGCTTTTTGAAAACTTCAGGATTTGTTAAAGGATGCGTATGTGATGTTCTCAAACGGTCAATTTAGTTTTGCAAAAATAAAAAGAATACTTTGAACCTGTTCGGAAATAATTTCATCTCATATCAAAAAAACATTCCTATTTATTGAAACTCTTTGTATTAGCTTTCTATATTTATAGTTCTAAACTATTGCTATAAAATGATAAGCCCACTATTCAGAACCGTTAATCTAATTTACTTTTTTTGTTTTTCGATCTTTCTGTCCATAACCGTAAATGGCCAGACCGAAAATGAGTATCAACTTCTTTGGAAAATAGAAGGTCCATCTTCAGATGCACCTTCCTATTTATTTGGCACCATGCATATTGATGATGCTAGGGTATTTAATTTCAGTGATGCTGTACTTCCGGCTATAGAAAGTACAAAATACTTTGCCTTAGAAGTTAATCCTGATTCCCTCATGGTGGCCTTTGCGCGACAGAAGTACGATGTCTCTGCAAATGACTATTTCAAAGGACTGCTTTCGCCAGAGGATTACCTGCGGCTATCAGAGCGTTTTGAAGAAGTCAATGACATATCTCTTGAAGATTCGGGTATCATGAGTCCACAATTAGTCTTAACAATGCTTATCCCTGATTTTAATAAGGAAGACGACAAATCTACTTTTGTCGACATGTATCTTTTGGGACATGCACGAACTATGGACAAAGAAATTGTGGGTCTTGAAAATATAGATGAGCAAATAAGCTTCTTTGACCGTCAAGAAGATGAAAAGAAGATCAAGGAGGTTCGTTATAATTTGAACATGAGTCTTGATAGCATAAAGCAGGTGAAAGAAATTATGACCGAAATATATGCAACAGGAAACCTAAATAAGATCAAAGAATTTGTAGAACAAAATTATAGTGATGGCATTTATAGTGACATGACTTCTCGAAATAAACAAATGGCCAGTAGCATAATAAAATACATGAAGACGGGAAGCATTTTTGCTGGGGTTGGAGCAGCTCATCTCGTTGGAAATGATAATGTTATTGAATTACTACAAAATGAAGGTTATAAAGTTTCGGCAGTAGATGCAGAATTCACAGGTGTAGCCGACACCTACAAGATTGATCCTTCTAAGGGAGAATGGCATAGCTATATTGATAATGAGATGGGGTATTATGTAGAAATTCCAGCAAGGCCTAATTTAGAGGAGAATTCTGGCAAGTTTACCGTGCATGGTTATGGTGATACCTCTACAAATACTAATTATTTATTCATGGCAATTGATTTGGGATACGATCTGCATGAAGACGATCAGGATGCTTTATTGAATAAAATGATAGAAAATATAAATGAGAAGCGTTCAGGTGAAATCCTAGATCAAAAGCAGATCAAGTATCAAAATTATGCAGGTTACGATGTTACAGGCCGGCTGCCTGGTGACATTCTTATAAAATCGAAGTACATTGTTAAAAACAACCTATTCTATTATTTCTCTGCAGAAACATCGGCTGATCAAATTGACGAAGATTATATAAAACGATATTTAAATTCTATTGTTATTAATGGCGTTAAAAAGAAAAGTGACGATCTGGGCTGGCGCGAGTTTAAAAGTGAAGAAGGCGCATTTAGAATAGAAATTCCTGTAGAACCTCAGGACTTATCGAGAGAATATCCAAATCCTATCAATCCTGATGATGACCCTTATTTTCTCAATCTGTATTTGGCTACAAATACTAAAGAGAGAAACAACTATTTATTCCGGTATAACGACCAACCACTTGGTTATTACATGAACGAACCCGAGGCGGCATTCGACGAAATGAAAAATACCTTAACTCAGAAGTCAACTTTACTCTCTGAACCTAAGGTAATTTACCTCGAAGACATGGAAGGACGCGAATACGAATTAAGCCTAAATGACAAATACCACTCAGTGGCAAGAGTTTATTTTAGAGGTAATAGAACCTATCTCCTATTACAGCAAAAACTAGCTGTAAACGAAAAGATTAGTCCAGATGACCCTTTCTTTGACAGTTTCAAATTATTGCCATATGCCAAGCCCGAACTTAAAGACTATACTTCTTCTAATGAAAGCTTCAAGATCAAATGGTTTGAAAACACTACTGAAAGTGTCGATACTACCGGCTACGACAAAACACAAGTAGAAGATTCTAACGACTATACGTCCGTAAATCCTAAATCTGGTGGTGTATATCAATATGGTTATAGTAATATTAAAAAGTACTTCAGAATAAAATCTTATAAAGCCTTTTTAGAAGAATATAAAAAAGCAGATCTGGAGTATAATGACAGTATCGTAAAAGAACGTGTTTTTGCAGTTAAGGGAGATTCTGTTGTTCAGTTTTCTGTAAAAAATAAGAATTCATTTAACGTTAAATCGCAGACCATATCGCGCATTTGGCTTAACAACAATAGAATACAAATTGCACGTGCAATTGTGAGTGATGAAGAAGCCAATAGTGACCTTATTAATGAGGTTTTTAATTCCGTTAGAATGAGTCCTCCAGCAAATGATATTGATATTTTTAGTTCGAAGGCGAAACTCATCATCAAGGATCTTAAATCTAAAGATTCTTTAACATACCAATCGGCATTAGAGGCATTTAATTATTATGAATTTGATAAGGAGGAACTACCCTTATTGCACAACGTTTTAAAGTACAAATTTCCAAAGGAAAGAAATGAGTTGATAAAGGAAGCACTTATAGATGAGTTTGTTTATAGCGAAGATCCTTCGTCAATTAAGGTAATGGCAGAGTATTATAAAGAAGGTGATATTTCAGATGATCTCAAATCATCGATCTTGGTGGCCATCCCTCAGTTAAAGTCGTCCGATAACCTAGAGTTCTATAATCAATTATTGTTCAGCGATCCTCCAACTAACAGAGACGCTTACCACTATAGTTTACTCTCACCATTTCAGGATTCATTGCAGTACGCGGTTAACAATTTCGATAAGCTGATGGGCTTAATTCAGTACCCTCAATATCGAAAGGATATCTTAAATGTAGTTATGGATCTATGCAAGTCTGAGTTAGAGGTTGAGGATTTGGTGAAGGCCAACGAAAATGAAATTTTCAAATATTTAAAGAACGATTATGACACGTTTATTTTAGAAAATGAAAAAGATGTTGAAGTCGATTACATTTATGAAAGCGTCCTTTTTGCGTATTTAAAATTGATGAACTTTTATAAGAGTGACAACAAATCTTTTGATAGTATTTCAAAGGAGTTACTTCAATCAGAATCAAAGCGATGGATGAGACTTCAGGCTTTAACTGCACGACTATTTAATGGTTATAAAATACCTGAACAACAATTTAAAGAATTGATTGAAGACTACTATTTTAGGTTTGAAATTATTGAGGTCTATCACAGGCTGAATAAGTTGAAAGACGTAGATAAAAGATATTTAAAACCTGAAGAATTTGCGAAATTATCATTATACAATTACGCTGATCAGGATGATGAATTTCCAGATCAAATCGATGTCTTCAAAAAGATTGAAATGGATAATAAAGAATTTTATGTTGTAAAATTCAGCTATAACTCTGAAGAATCTGATGGTGACCGCAATACCTATCTTGGTGTTGTAGGACCAATAAATACGATTTCGCAGGAAAAACCAATTAAAATGTTTGATGCCATTTCATATTGGGATACATTTGACGACAATTGGAAAAGTAACGTCGACGAGCTTATTAGTGAACTGTTGGAATATGCAGATTAAATTTGTTCTATTAATGCCGTTACAACTAAAACCTTTAAAGTGACCTTTAACGATTTAAACCTAAACACTCCGCTTAAAAATGCTATTGAAGACTTAGGGTTTAAGGACCCTACTCCCATTCAGTCGGCAGCATTTAACGTTGTCGCCTCTGGCAAGGATGTGGTAGGTATTGCACAAACTGGAACGGGTAAAACCTACGCCTACATGCTACCTATTTTGCGCCACCTTAAGTATTCAAGGCAAGATAATCCTAGAGTTCTTATTCTAGTTCCAACACGCGAGTTGGTAGTTCAGGTTGTGGATGACATAGAAAAGCTTTCAAAATATATTAATAACAGAGTGCTTGGTGTTTATGGCGGAACGAATATTAACACGCAGAAGCAAGCCGTTGCACAGGGACAAGATATTATTGTTGCAACCCCAGGACGATTGTATGATCTGGCAGTTAGCCGAGTTTTGCAATTAAAATCTATTCAGAAATTAGTAATTGATGAAGTAGATGTTATGCTCGATCTCGGATTTAGACATCAGCTCATGAACATCTTCGATATTTTACCTGAGCGTCGACAGAATATTATGTTTTCGGCTACGATGACCCAGGATGTCGACGCATTGATCACAGATTTTTTCATTCGACCTGAAAAAATACAGATTGCAGTATCTGGAACGCCTTTAGAAAATATTCAACAAGAACGTTACGATGTTCCTAATTTTTACACAAAAGTAAATCTGCTAGAACAGCTTTTTAATGACCACGAAACATTTTCAAAAGTTCTCATTTTTGTTGCTCATAAAAAGATGGCCGATCGACTTTTTGATACACTCGAATCATTATTTCCGGGTGAATCTTGTGTAATTCATTCTAATAAGACCCAAAACTACAGGCTTCGAAGTATTGAGCAATTTAGAGCAGGCGAACATCGGTTATTGGTAGCAACGGATGTTATGGCAAGAGGATTGGATATTGAGGACATCACTCATGTGATCAATTTTGACACTCCAGATTATCCTGAAAATTACATGCACCGTATTGGTAGAACAGGAAGGGCAGAAAAGAAAGGACAAGCCATTCTATTTTCAACGGAGAAAGAGCAAGAAGGTCGGCAAAAGATTGAAGCGCTCATGCAATTTAAAATTGAATTGTTAGCACTTCCCGATTCTGTTGAGATATCCACTGAATTAATTGAAGAAGAACGCCCACAGATCAAGGAACGATATAACCCTATAAAACGTAAAAAAGACGATTTACCGGGACCTGCCTTTCATGAAAAAAAGGATAAGAACAAAAAAGAAAATCGAGGTGGTTCTTACCGCCGTGAAATATCAAAAAAATATAAAAAGCCTAAAACACGTGGCGATAAAAATTTCAACAAACGAAATAAAAAACGCAGATAAAAAAACCTCTTCAAAATGAAGAGGTTTTTTTTATTATTCAAGTACGGCAGGACCACATTTTATATTAAATAAAATCTATAACCCTAACCTTATAGTTGGTCCTGCATTTGTACTTGATTATCCATAAGATCAATTATTGGCACTAATACTCGACCTTTTGAGTTTTTCAAAATTATGGAGATACTCTTCACCTCATCGACCGTATATTCTTCTTCCTTAAAGATAATCTTTTGTCCGACTTCAAACATCTTTCTGGCATAAAAAGTATGCATCAATTTTGAGACTACTGCTCGTGCACCAAAGCCAAAAGCTATAGCGAAGGCTAATAAAAAGGCAGCCATAATCATGGTGAGGTTACTTGTAATGATTGTGGTATCAATCCCTGCTTGATTTAAGGCCGTAATTGAAATGAAAATCAATATTAAAAAGAACACCACTTGGCTTATGATCTTTCCGCCAGATAAATCCATTGATTCAAAAAACGACTTCAAACCTTTCTTTACAAAATTAGCAAATAGCAGACCTAAGGTAAAAATGATCAAGGCTGCGAATAGCTGCGGTAAATAGGCAAGTAATTCACTGATTTGATTAGAAATTATCTCTAACCCAATGATGTCCGATACCATAATAATTAGGACAATGTACATTACCCATTTCACAAAGCTTGAAACTACTTTTATAGTATCAAAATTGAGTTTTTTGCCTTCTACTAATTCAATTTCATTAAGCTTATCATCTAATTTGTCGGCCTTTGCAAGTCTTAAGGCTTTTTTAATAATCTTAACTAATAGTTTTGTAAACAGCCATCCGACGACTAAAACAATAAGTGCTCCAATTATATTTGGGAATATTTTGGTTATTTCGAGCCACATTGAGGTTAATGATTGCATGGCTACATCCTTAAATTCTGTTACTTTTTCCATACTTAAATTTAATGTTAGGATTACTAAGTATTACTTTTCTCTGTTTCGACTTACTGTATCAATAATGTAGCCGAGATTATACGAAAACAGCTCAGCTAATTCCATCAGTAGCTTGGCCATCGCAATATCGTGCATGACTTTACCTTTCAGTTCTGGTGGAACTTCTTTTAATGGCTGATTTATTTGCTTAAATGGATTCTCCATCTTTCGTATATAGATTATTGTACTTATGTACAAGTTTTTCTTTTGCTCTTTTTAGGCGCATTTTAACTGCGCTCTCACCAATATCTAAAGCATCTGACAATTCCTTAATTGATAAATTGTCTTGGTACTTTAGTAATAAGATCATTTTTTCATCGGGTGAAATTAATTCCATCACTCGTTTTAATTGCTCTACTCTCATACTCTCGAACTCACGAGTAGAATCGACATCTTCACCAATATTTTCAATCGAATCTGAACTTACAGATTGCTTTTCAATCTTTTTAGCGGTGTTTCTGGTAACGTAATTTACACAATGATTATAGGTAAATGCATATAACCACGTTGAAAATTTAGACTTCCCTTTAAAACTTGCCAACTTTACGAACACCCTAAGAAAAACATCTTGAGTTAAATCTTTGGCTTCGTCAACACCATTGGCAAATCCGTAACATTTGTTGTAAACCATTGACGCATAACGGTCATAGAGCACCTCAAACAACAATGTGTCGTTTGTTTTTACGATGGCCTCTACAAGCGCTTCATCGGTTAGGCTATGAACTGCGTCTGTTGTCAAATTGGTTGTTAGTTATTTTTAACTTGGTTAGTTATTAGTTTAAGACCCAAATATGGCATTAAGGTCACTAATTTTTCAAAAAAATCCTACTTTTTTAAATAATCTTCCATATCATCTAAATGATGTCCTAAGGCCTGCGTTGAAATCTGAATCTCTCTAATTAAAAATGCTAGGGATAAAATGAGGAGTAATAGGGCAATTCCAAAGATCCATACTGCCATGGTATGTTGGTCAATATAAATTAAAAACATGGTTAGAACACACAACAAAAGACTTGAAATACCGAAAATCTGCATCCATCTCGTTAAATTTAGTCGCAGCTTCAGATTATCAATTTGTCGTTTTAAAGAGGTTTCTCTTTTTTCACGATACTTCTCACTTAAGTTTCTAATTACCGCTGCATAGGCTAAGAAACGATTCGTGTAAGCGAGCATAATTAGAGAAATTGCCGAGAATAGAAGTGCCGGTGTTGTGAGTGTTAATTCTTCCATTATTGAATTTTTACAAAATTACAGAATTTAATTTCCAGACATAAAAAAAGCGAACTCTTTTAAGTTCGCTTCAATATTGTTGTTGACACTCTTAATTCGCAATATCAGGTTTTAAACTCCATTTATATCCTAAAATACCTAAACGAGCTACTGTAAATGAAAAAAGACCAAAAGTGATCGTTAGTAAGGACAGTTTCAAGCCGCCTGAAAACAATTCTGGACTCACATTGCCCAAAGCTTCTACCATATCAAATAACTGGATAATTCCCATTACAGAAGCAAGGCACCCAATTACTAGAGCTATTAAACTCGATTCTGCCGCAAGGCCGATCATTTTTTTCGATTTGTGCCCGTTTTTAGATTTATTAATAAAAGCCATAACTACAAAGAATATGGATAATAAAAAGGCAATCAAAATGATGTACATGGCTGGCCCTCCTTCGTTGAGACGATCTGAAAACTGATTTGTGCTGATAATAATTCTAATCATAATTTAAATGTAATGTTTAATATGATAAATGTAGTTGATAAGCTTACCTGAAATAATAAAATGCGACCAATAACAAATTCTGTTAGGGATTTAGCACAATTGTTAAATCGGGTCTCAATTTGGTTATCCGTCTCAAAAAAACAGGAAACAATTAAATTTAAAGTATTATTGTAAAATTATCATCTTTTGCATTGAATAATATTTTGAGACGTAGATTAAAGCAAGTAATTCAGCATGTAGTTCTATGGCTTGTAGTACTCTTATTCTACACTACTGTTTTTGATGTCGGTAATTCTCTCTTTAGTAGCACTCTTTATTTTTCACTTTTTTTGATGCCAGTAACCATTGGCACTACCTACATTTCGATCTATAAATTGATACCCGATTACTTAGTGAAAAAACGTTATTTACGATTTTCAATATATGCAGTTTACACCTTAATCATTTCTGTGTTTGCAATTTGCCTGTCTATTTTTTTTGGATTAGCTTATCTCAGTGACTTTCAGCTTAATACTGTAAATACTATTGGAAGAAGTGCTCTTTTTATTATGACATGTATTTATCTAGTTGTAATTATAGTAAGTGCACTTAAACTTTTCAACATCAACATATTACAATCAAAAAATAATGCATTGTTAGAGTCAAAATTTTTGGCTACCAAACTCAAACTAAAAGAACAAGAATTGAAATATTTAAAAATGCAGATTCATCCACATTTCTTGTTCAATACATTAAATACAATGTATGGGTTTGCATTACAAAAGGCTGAAGAAACGCCAGAAATGATCTTAAAACTTTCAAATCTTTTAGATTATTTGCTTTATCAGGCCGATAAACCAACGGTAAACATCATGGAGGAAGTAAATCATATAGAAGACTATATAAGTTTAGAGCAGCTTCGATTTAATGAAACCTTAGATGTTAATTTTTCAAGAGAAATACGCACAAATACGACAGAAATAGCACCTATGTTATTTATTCCATTTGTTGAAAACAGCTTTAAACACGGTACGCTTCAAAATGGCATATTAAAGATCAATATCAGTATTTTATCTGATTCAAATTACATTCACTTTAAAATATCTAATTCACAAATAAAACATTCAGAAAACACCTCAGGAATTGGATTAGAAAACATAAAGAAAAGATTAGAATTAATCTATCCGAATCAGTATGAGCTCAATATTACAAATAATGATGATCGTTTTAGCGTAGATTTCAAATTAAACATTAAGCAAGCGTTAGCCAATGAATAAATCTATCTCATGCATTATTGTTGACGATGAAGCCATGGCAAGAAATATTATCGCTTCACATCTGTCGAAGATTAAAAGTGTAAACGTAGTGGCCTTATGCAAGAATGCAATTGAGGCGTTTAATACCATTAGCAATACAAAAATTGATTTGGTGTTCTTAGATATTAACATGCCCGAGATTTCAGGTATTGCATTTGCTAAATCAATCAATAAGGACATAAAAATAATCTTCACTACGGCCTACAGAGATTATGCTGTTGATGGGTTCGATCTACAGGCACTCGACTATTTACTCAAACCAATTTCTTTTGAACGTCTATTAAAAGCAGTTAATCGCTACTATGATGCCAGTGCACAGATTGAATCTAACACCAAAGAATTGCAAGAACAGAATGACTTTATTTTTGTCCGTTCTAACCGTCGAATGCTGAAAGTAGAATTCAATAGTATTTTATATATAGAAAGCTACAGTGATTATATTAAAATTCATACCGAAACCCATCATTCATCACCAAAAATTGAAAGCATTGTTACCAGAGAAACCATCAGTGCCATTGAGGCAAAACTACCTCAAAATCAGTTTATAAGAATACATCGATCATTTATAGTGAAAATTTCAAAAATTGAGTCGTATAACAATGAAGATGTTACTGTTAATCGAAAAGCCCTACCCATTAGTCGAAGTTATAAGAAAGAAGTTTTAAATCAGCTAAAAAATTTCTAACTTGAAGTCAATAATGAACCAAATCTATCGTTATTATAGTCTCTGACTATTGATAACATTAACCGCTTAATGAAGGATTATCTACATCATACTATTCCTAATCTCAAGCCTTTCGATTTTGAGCGTCATCATGATTCACATTTCATAAATCAGAAGTGGGTATTAGTTAACGGTATTTCTGAAAAGAAAGCGGTCTATACGTTTAGAGACGATAATATACTGGAGATCCAAAGAAAAGATGCGAAGATTAAAACATCCTGGACTCTAAACATTCACAACATTTTTACTATTGAAACTGAAGATGGTATCATAACCGTGAAAGCTTATTTTAAAGATGACGATATTTTGGTTTTAAACCATCAAGACAAGCAAGAATTTGCCCTCTATATTAATACGACGCATTATGAAGAGGATGTAAACTCAGTTGAGGATGTACAGTCCTTTCTAAAAGAAAAATATAAGAAGAAGGTAAGTAATGTTATTTACGAGCATGAGTTCTATTATATTTCAGAATCTGAAGAATATGGCCCAAATACGGTTGAAGAATTAACTGATTTGGTTAAAAATGAAGACATCAGTGCCTATTGCTTTGTGCGCGATGTTAACGAAGACGACTATTCTAAGCGCTTACGCATTGTAGATCTTATGCAAGAACTATAGGATCTTTTCTCTTACAAGAAATCAATTTCACGAACGTTCGATAATAAAAAAAGCGAGCCTTTTAATAAAGATTCGCTTTTCAACTATTAAATAACATTAATGCTAAACATGCAACGGTCTGTTATCTGTAGCAGCCAGAGCCGCTTCTTTTACTGCTTCAGCAAAAGTTGGATGCGCATGAGAATATCTTGAAATATCTTCAGCAGACGCCCTAAATTCCATCGCAGTTACTGCTTCGGCAATAAGATCTGCGCAGCGTGCACCTATCATATGAACACCTAAAACTTCATCTGTAGTTTTATCTGCCAATATCTTTACAAATCCATCAATATCTCCACTAGCTCTAGCTCTACCTAAAGCTCTAAACGGAAACTGACCTACTTTATATTCAACATTATCGGCTTTTAATTCCTCTTCTGTCTTACCTACTGCGGCAACTTCTGGCCAAGTATATACGACGCCAGGAATCAAATTATAGTCGATATGTGGTTTTTGCCCTGCAAGGGTTTCTGCAACAAACACACCTTCTTCCTCAGCCTTGTGCGCTAACATAGCGCCTTTAACCACATCACCAATGGCATAGATATTAGGCACATTCGTTTGTAAATGCTCATTGACGTCAACCTGTCCACGGTCATTGATCTTAACTCCCGCAGCTTCAGCATTCAACCCATCTGTATAAGGTCTACGACCAACAGAGACTAAACAATAATCCCCTTTGAATTCTACAACCTCACCTTTTTTGTTTTCTGCTTTCACAATGACTTCATCACCTTTTCGCTCAACAGATTGTACTTTGTGCGACATCATCATTTTGCATTTTGCTTTTTTGAAGACCTTGTTCAACTCTTTAGACAAACCAGCATCCATGGTTGGAATAATACGGTCCATATATTCGATAACGGTCACCTCAGCGCCTAATCTGCGATACACCTGACCTAATTCTAAACCAATTACACCACCACCAATAATGATTAAGTGCTTCGGTACTTCTTTGAGTTTTAATGCTTCTGTTGATGTAATAACACGTTCCTTATCCAGGGTAATAAAAGGCAAGTTAGAAGGTTTCGAACCTGTAGCAATTATGATATTTTTTGCTTCAATTTCACCAGCATCTTTACCTTCAATAGTGATATGAGTAGCATCCTTAAATGACCCCAATCCTTCATATACATCGATGTTATTCTTCTTCATTAAGAAATCTATTCCACCCGTCGTTTGATCAACAACCGCTTGCTTTCTAGCAATCATCTTTTCAAGATTTACTTTGATTTCGCCTGGAATTTCTATACCGTGTTCTTCAAAATGCTTCGTAGCCTCTTCATAATGATGGGAAGAACTTAATAAAGCCTTACTTGGAATACAGCCTACGTTTAAGCAGGTTCCACCGAGTGTAGAATATTTTTCAATAATTGCTGTTTTCATTCCTAATTGTGCACAGCGAATAGCTGCTACATAACCACCAGGACCAGAACCTATTACTGCTACATCGTATGAATTCATATGTTTATTTTATTTTAAATTGAAATGCTAATTGAAATGCTCTATTTTGATTTTTAGTATCTGCCGCTGTCACATCTGTTAAGCCAAAATAATAGCGCAATGACGCACCAACCTTATCTGAAATAGCATAACTAAAGCCCGCATTTACTCCAAAATCTCTATCAAAAAAATCAGTCTTTACATCGGCCATTGAGCCTGTGCCATTTTTAGCCGTAACCAATAACCCAACTTGAGGCCCAGCGTCTAAACTGAATTTCTTCGATATAAAATATTTTACCATGACAGGCAGAATAACATAATTCAATCTTACACTCCTTTCATCACCTTCGCTTAACTCAAAACCATAAACCGAAAAGAGTAGTTCTGGCTGAACCTTCACATCCTTAGTCAATTCGATCTCCATAAAAAATCCAGCTTGGAAATTTATTAAAGATGAGAGGTCATCAGTACCATCACCAGCTAAATTAGAAAGGTTTCCTCCTAGTTTTATGCCAAAAGGATGCTGTTGCCCCTGTACAGTTAAACCAATGCAAAATATAAGAATTGAAATAATTCTAATCATAATACAAAATGAAATACAAAATTACGACTTAGATTAAAGATAAGCCAATGAAGCGTTACGTTTTTTGAACCGATCTGAAGAATTTAATAGTAGCTAGGTACAAAAAAGTGCCAACTCAAAAACCAAAAGTTTTTATAGAAGGCACTTTAGATAATAATTCCCTAAGAATTTGACTAATAGCAATGTAAAATTGCCATAAATTACTTACATACACAATACTCAAATTGAGTAAATTCAGAGGAGCTTAAATTAAATTCTTATTGATCTTTAGCATACCTATAAGCTCTCCTGTCGAAGATATGTTTAATTTTTTCAGGATATTTCTTCGATGGGTATCGACCGTATGTGGACTGATATTCAGCTTTTCAGAGATTTCTTTACTGCTATAATTGAGTACTAATAATCTAATGACATCGCGTTCGCGATTACTTATTCCATCGCTCAAAAGTTTCTGTGAGAAATTGTTGAAATATACCGTCTCATATTCATCATTATCATTTAATAGTTTTGCCGAGGCCGATATATCCATTTTTAGATCAGGGTGTAAGACCGTATAGTGTGCTAATCCAATTATTGGTTTTCCAAGGCTGTCAAACGCTAATGGTGTAGTATTCTGAACAATATTTACAAAGGTGTCATCTGCATTTTTAAACCTGTAATTCCAAGTATAGTTGGCTTTATTCCGGTCTTCTTCTTTAATGTTACCTAGTGTAAATTCCATCAAATGGTTCAGTGCTGTGAGCCATTTCTCGAGATCTTCAGGGTGAATACGGCTCCAGAAATAGCGCATTCCTTGTGATTCTAGTAATTCAGAATCAAGGCCTATGCACGCTTTAAAATTTTTGCTTACATATTCAAACTCCAAGGTCTGAGTGTTGGTAATGCAAAAAAATGTAGAACTGTACGGAAGGTAATTGTCAAGGTCAATAATACGATTGATGTGGGTTTTTAAGGAAGGTTTGTCGTAAGATTTAAATATAGATTTATATAAATCTTTAACCTGATTGTAAGTCATAGCAAAATTTTCTTATTGCTAAGTTAAGGATTAATACTTAACTCGGAAAACCGAGCATCTCCCCCATTCCTACTGTAAATAACCAACAGCCATAAACAGCATGTTCTATGGAAACTAAAAGCGTAGACTTCGTTTTTTTGAAGGTTAACGCAAATAAAATTCCGCCCGCAAAAGTTAAAATCATCACTAAGGTATTCTTAAAGAAAATATGAGCTAATGAAAATATAGCGGCGTTGACTATTACAAATAAAGCATGACTTCTAAATAGCGACTCATAGCGTTGAAAAAAGAATGTTCTGTAGATCAACTCTTGTGGATAAACCGAGAAAAACGAATAGATGATTAGAATGATCACCCATAATTGTGGTTTTGTTTTAATTACGATAAATAAGTTTTCGTAATCCGCATAATACATATAGGCTATAGTAATTGCAGCAATAGCAATAAACTTGAGCGCTGTACGTCTCCAAAACTGTGTCCAATTAATATGCTCCCTTAGTTTGAATTTATTATGCTCAACCTTAAGTAAAACATAAACAACATAGGCAAAACCGATGACGCCAATCGCGAGTTTTATCCAAACTGGAAAAGTTAGTGCAAAGCTTACTGGAATTACAATGAAAATGACAAAGAACTCAAAAAGTCTATATCTAATACTTTGCATATTATAAGGTAATTGCCGTTGTGCATTTAACTTCACTGATCATAAACATACTATGTGTACTACCAATGTGATCAATTTTTGTGAGTTTCTTAACCATAAACTCTCTAAACGCTTCCATATCTTCAACAAGTACTTTTAATAGGTAATCATAATCGCCACTGATATGGTAACATTCTAAAACTTCATCCAAGTTACGAACTTCTCGTTCAAATTTCATAACATAATCTTGAGAATGTTGTACCAATTTAACATGGCAAAAAGCAGCAAACGACTTATCTACTTTCTTTTTATCTAAGATGGCTACATAGTTACTTATTATTCCATTATTTTCTAACTTTCTAATGCGTTCATAAACTGCAGTAACAGACAACCCTAAGGCATTTGAAAGCGCTTTATTGGTTTGTTTACAATCCTTCTGAAGTAATTTTAATAGCTCTTTATCAATTTGATCTAGCATGAGCATTTATAAATTTTCGGTTCTTAGTATTCCATTGTCTAATATATAGATTATTTTTCTATTATTTATGTAATCTATAGTTTTATTTTCTTCAAATACAATTCTATATTGATTTTATGTCTATTATTTCTGAAATTTGTAATACATCTAAAATACATGTATCATGAAGTTTAAACCGGCTAACAGCATTCAGGATTTACAATATTTCGGAGAATTCGGAGGTGTGAATCCATCGATCTCAGATTCATCAACCTATACGTTCTTATCGGCTAAAACTATGTTCGATACCTTTGAAGGTAATGCCGACGGATGTTATTTATACTCCCGTCATTCCTCACCTTCAAACTTATATTTAGGAGAAGCCTTAGCAGCTATGGAAGATACTGAAACGGCAACCGTAACGGCATCCGGAATGGGTGCAATTACCCCAGTTTTATTGCAGCTTTGCGCAGCTGGCGAGCATATTGTGAGCAGCAGAACAATCTACGGAGGTACTTATGCCTTTTTGAAAAACTTCGCGCCAAGATTAGGCATAGAAACATCTTTTGTTGATATCACTAAGTTGGAAACTGTAGAAGCTGCCATCACATCAAAAACCAGAGTTTTATATTGCGAATCGGTAAGCAATCCATTACTAGAAGTAGCCGATATCAAAGGTTTAGCTAATCTCGCTAAGAAGCACAACCTAAAACTTGTTGTAGATAATACCTTTTCTCCACTATCGATTTCACCTGCCAAGTTGGGTGCAGATGTTGTTATTCATAGTTTAACAAAATTTATAAATGGATCTTCAGATACAGTAGGTGGTGTTGTTTGTGGCTCACAAGAACTAATAGACCAATTACGAAATGTCAACGATGGTGCGGCTATGCTACTAGGTTCTACTATGGATAGTCTTCGTTCTGCTTCAGTGCTAAAAAATCTTAGAACCCTACATATAAGAATGCAACAACACAGTGATAATGCCATGTATTTAGCAAATCAGTTTGAAAATGATGGACTTAAAACCGTATATCCTGGTTTAACTTCGCATCCTTCTCATGAACTATTCAAATCTATGATGAATGACAAGTATGGATTTGGTGGTATGATGACCATCGATGTGGGTTCTTTAGAAAAAGCTAATGAACTAATGGAACTCATGCAAGAACGCAACTTGGGCTATCTGGCGGTGAGTTTAGGATTCTATAAAACTTTATTTAGTGCACCCGGCAGTTCTACTTCATCTGAAATTCCGGAAGAGGAACAAATGGAAATGGGATTGAGCGATGGCCTCATTCGGTTTTCTATTGGATTAGATGCTGATATAGAACGCACCTATAACATGATGAAAGACTGCATGATTGAATTGAATATTCTTGAATCTACTTTGGTCTAATCCTTAGACGTTTCATTGTCCTTTCAAGCGTATCCATAAAGCGTTGATAGCAAAGCTAAAATCGTCCATTTCAGGTTCAAATGGTTGCATATTAAGGCGATCTTCATCTTTATACAGCATAAGATTGAAAATGGCCTTATAGCCTTTCCTAGTCTTTACCATAGGATATCTTAGATCTTTATAAAGGTAGCTGCTATCAGATATTGCTTCAATATTGTAATAGTCATTACTAAACCACGCAAGGCCTTTCAAATCTTCAAAATCTTTGGTCTTTAAGCTTCTTTTCTTCGGAATTTCTTTCCAGTCGGAAAATTGATTGGAGGTGTCAAATAAAGAATAGAATCCTGCATAATAGGACTCATTAGTTTCAGCAATACCATACCAAAGGATATTATTCAAAATTGCAGGCTGAGTACTAAATCTGGAAAAATCAATCTTTTGATCCGTTAAAGAATTTTTGAAGACATTATCGATGTAAACTTTATTGGCTAGTGTTAATATCATATACACTGAGCTAAGCCCAATTCCTAACTTCAACCAAAATTTTCTTCTTTGGCTTTTCCTATTGAAAAACATTAGAATAATGAGACTGAGTAAAAATGGCGCAGTATATAGCGGATCGGCAACAGCTATGTTATTTAGAGCGACCCGATAATTTGAAAATGGCGCAAAAAGCTGCGTTCCATAAGGTGTAAAGGCGTCTAAAATAGGATGGGTAAATAATGACCAGAAAAACAATTTTATCCAATCAGTTTGCGTGGTGGTTTGCCGTCGTTTACCTGTGTCATATAATTTATGAACCAGCCGACCAAAGAGAAATGCTCCGAGTATGGAGAACAAAATTGAATGCATAAATCCCCTATGAAAAAGCATGGCATCAATTTCATTTTGAAATAATAGGGCACCAACAAAAACATCAAGATCTGGTATCGTACCACCAATGGCACCAAACAATAGTGCTTTGTTACCGATTTTTTTACCTAGTACTGCTTCTCCACATGCAGCACCTAAAACAATTTGAGTTAAAGAATCCATTTTCGAAAACAAAAGTACACAACTCTGCGCATTTGTAAATCGGTTTACAAAATCGTAACATTACACAACTAAACAAAACTAAGATGCAAGACGACGACTTATCCGAAATTAAAGTAGATGACCAAAAAATCATAGACAATAAAGAACTTAATATTTATGAGGCTATGGTACCTGTGGTTATCCTTATGGGTTTATTAGCTTACAATATTTTTTATGCCGACGGTGAGATGATGGGAGAATACTCAAATCAATATATTCTTTTGATTGGAGGATTTGTTGCTTTTATTGGTGGAATGCTCAATAAAGTATCTCCAATAATAATGATCAAAGAAGTTTGGGAAAATATTAAAAGCGTATTTGTTCCGATTATGATCTTGTTTTTAGTTGGTGCTCTTGCCGGAACTTGGCTTGTAAGCGGTGTTATTCCGGCAATGGTTTATTATGGATTACAAGTATTGAGTCCAGAAATATTCTTACCAGCTTCGATAGTGATTGCCGCTATAATTTCGATTGCAACTGGTAGTTCATGGACAACCTCAGCCACTGTTGGTATTGCTTTAGTTGGAATAGGTGTAGCCTTAGGAATTAATCCTGGTATGATTGCCGGCGCAGTAATTTCTGGCGCGTACTTCGGTGATAAAATGTCACCACTCAGCGATACTACAAACTTAGCTCCTGCAATGGCAGGAACGGATCTGTTTACACATATTAAATATATGGCTTATACGACTGTGCCTACCATCGTAATTACATTGGTCGTTTTTAGTATTATAAGCTTTACTATCGAACCAACAGGAACAGCTGATATCAGTAATCTTCTGGCTTCGATCGATAAGACCTTCAACATCACACCGTGGCTTTTTTTGGTTCCGGTTGCAGTGATTGTACTGATCTTATTTAAAGCAAAACCATTAGTAGCTCTGGCTTCAGGAGTAATTTTAGCAGCCATTTTTGCTGTTTTCTTTCAGCCAGATGTACTCAAAGGTCTTTCAGATTCTAATTTTTCAGCTATTGTAAATTCAGTGCTAACTGATACCGCAATAGCGACAGATAATGCAACCTTAAATGATTTGTTTAGCTCTGGCGGCATGAAAGGTATGCTATGGACGATTTTCTTAATCCTATGTGCCATGGTCTTTGGAGGTATTATGGATGGTATTGGTGCCTTAGCTCGAATTACAAAAGCCTTACTTTCTGTAGCGACTACAATTTTCGGATTATTTGCCAGTACAGTGATCAGTTGTCTTGGACTTAATGCCATTGCATCAGATCAGTATTTAGCTATTGTTATTCCGGGAAAAATGTTTAAAAATGCCTTTGAAGATAAAGGATTAGCTCCTGAAAATTTAAGTAGAACCCTCGAAGACTCTGGTACAGTTACTTCTGTACTTATACCTTGGAATACCTGTGGTGCCTACCAAAGTGGTGTTTTAGGTGTAGGTGTAACTGAATATTTCTTCTATGCTGTTTTTAATTGGTTGAGTCCTTTTACCACATTAGTATTTGCAGCATTTCGAATTAAAATCAGACAGATCAGAGGAAGAGTGTCATAACCATAAAAAAAAGAGCTATCTAAAAAATGTGTTTTCAGATAGCCCTTTTTCGATTTAAATTTTTGACTAATAATGCTAGCCCACTTATTTGTCGTTAATGATCAGTGGTGTTTCTCCATTAGTCACAATCACTTTTGCATTAGCTGAGTTGCTAAGCTTTTCAAAAGCTTCGATGGCTCTCAAACGTAATAAAAGTTCGTTTAAGCCCATGCTCAGTACTTCATTTGCCTTTGCTTTTCCCTCAGCAGCAACTAGGTTTGCTTGTGCAATACCTTGTGCTTCAATAAGCTTTCGCTCATTTTCTAATCGTTCTCTTTCGAGTACAAATTGCATTTGTTGTGCGCGTTGTTCTGCCGTGAGTTTTTGTTCAATAGCTGCTGATAGTGAGGCAGGAAGTACGATTCGTTTCATCAACACCTGTTCGATAACAATTCCCTTTTTATCTAAAGTTTCATTGATCATGTTCTTAACCTCTTCTTCAATGGAAGCTCGGTTTCCTGTGTGCATGTCTTTGGCCATAAATCTAGCACTTACATCTGCTAGAGCTGAGCGAAATACTGGAGCAATTAATTCTTGTTCATAATTCATTCCAACATTTTCAAGCAATGACTTTACTTCATCGGGTTTTACACGATATAAAATTGACATTTCAGAACCAATTGTTAATCCTTCTTTTGATGGGATGTCGAGATTAATTTTGAAATTAACAATGCGTGTTGGAACTTTAATATACGTCGTAACCAAGGGATTGTAAATTTTTGCGGTCTGACTTACAGGTTCGCCAATTAATTTTCCTTGTCGCCGTTTCACAGCAACTTCATCTTGACGAACTACAACACATGAACTGAATAAAAACAAAAAAAGTAATAAATAGTAGAGTGATTTCATAGCTTATAATTTTATATAATTTCTTCTCTAAAGATAAGCTATATAAGGGATAAACGCTATTTAGAATTGTTATAAATATCCTAAATTTCATCGTAAACGTGAATTTCTTCTTAAAAAAAATATCACGTACAATTCTACTCATTAAATAACTCCGCTACATCCGAAAATCCTTTGATTCTAGCATGGTCTAATGCTGTTTTACCACCAGCGTCTTCTATCGATGGGTCGGCATTATTTTCCAATAGAAGTTTAACAACCTCGATCTGATTGTACTGGGTTGCAAAATTTAAGGCCGTAGTACCATTGTTATTTTGAATGTTGATATTGGCACCGTTATCGAGCAACAATTTAACCAGACTAAGATTACCTTTAAAACTTACACCAATCAATGCGGTGTTACCCGATCCATCGGTTCCATTAATATTGGCTTTATTTTCAATTAACAGCTTCGCGATATCCTCTTGATCAAAATACGTAGCAAAAATGAGTGGCGTAAATCCCCTCGCATCTTCAGAATTTACCAAATGAGGATTGTTTTGCAATTGCAGTCTTACGTTTTCAATATTTCCTGTTTGAATCGTCCTAAAAAATAATTCTTGTGCGTTCATTGTTCATAAAATTTAAAAAGGGAATGTATACTATTACTACACATTCCCTTTTATGATTTGCTATTAATCAATTCTTATTTTAAATCAAATCGGTCTAAATTCATCACTTTAGCCCAAGCTGCTACAAATTCGTTTACAAATCTAGCTTCACCGTCATCGGCTCCGTAAACTTCACAAATCGCTCTTAGTTCTGTATTTGAACCGAAGATGAGATCTGCTCTAGTTCCTGTGAACTTCACTTCTCCTGTTCTGCGATCACGACCTTCAAAAATTGTGTCATCTTCTGAAGTTGCACTCCAAGTATATGTAAAGTCTAGAATGTTCGTAAAGAAATCGTTTGATAGCTGTCCAACATTATCCGTGAATACACCATAGTTTGAATTATCGTAATTAGCACCTAATACACGAAGACCACCAACTAATGCTGTCATTTCAGGGATTGAAAGTGTTAAGAGATTTGCGCGATCTACCAATAGATCTTCTGCTGCAACTTCTTTCAACTCTGGACTCATATAATTTCTGAATCCATCCGCCAATGGCTTTAAGTAACCAAAAGATTCGAGATCCGTTTGCTCTTGAGAAGCATCTCCTCTACCTTGAGTAAAAGGAACAGTTACATTATGACCAGCCTCTTTAGCGGCCTCTTCAACTGCTGCATTTCCTGCTAATACGATTAGGTCAGCCATAGAAATTGTTCCGCTAAATTCATTTTGAATACCCTCAAGCACATTTAATACTTTATTCAATTCTTCAGGATTATTCACCTCCCAGCTTCTTTGTGGCTCTAAGCGAATACGCGCACCATTAGCACCACCTCTCATATCAGAACCTCTAAATGTTGAAGCCGAAGCCCAAGCTGTTTTTATGATTTCTGAAATTGTTAAGCCTGAAGCTAAAACCATCTTCTTTAAGCTTGAAATATCAGCATCACTTAATGTATAATTCACCTTTGGAATTGGGTCTTGCCAGATCAATTCTTCACTCGGTACTTCTGGACCTAAATAACGGTCTATTGGTCCCATATCTCTATGAGTCAGTTTGTACCATGCACGTGCAAATGCATCTGCAAAGGCGTCATGATTTTTATGAAAACGCTCGGAAATTTCTCTGTAAGCAGGATCCATTTTTAATGCCATATCTGCAGTGGTCATCATCAGAGCTTGCTTACCACTTCCATCAGCAGTTGGTGCCATACGCGCATTAGAATCTGCTGTTGGTGTCCATTGATGAGCACCTGCCGGACTCTTAGTTAATTCCCAATCATAGTTTAATAAAACGTCGAAATAATCTGCATCCCACTGAGTTGGATTTGGTGTCCATGCACCTTCAATACCGCTGGTGATGGCGTGTTGTAAAACTCCAGTTTCAAAAGTATTTTTCCAACCTGTACTCATTTCCTCGATTGATGCACCATGAGGTTCAACACCTACATATTTTTCCGGATCAGCAGCACCGTGCGCTTTTCCGAAGGTATGTCCACCTGCTACTAGTGCTACGGTTTCCTCGTCATTCATGGCCATACGCCCGAATGTTATTCTAATATCGTGTGCAGATTTTAAAGGATCTGGTTCTCCATTTGGTCCTTCAGGATTTACATAGATCAATCCCATGTGTACAGCACCGAGATGACCCTCTAAATCACCATCACTTGTATCGTATCGTTCATCATTATCTAACCAACCTGTTTCGCTTCCCCAGTAAATATCTTGCTCAGGTTCCCAAACATCTTCTCTACCGCCAGCAAAACCAAAGGTTTTAAAGCCCATTGATTCTAAGGCACAGTTACCTGCTAAAATCATAAGGTCTGCCCAAGAAATTTTATTCCCATATTTCTTTTTAATTGGCCATAATAATAAACGTGCTTTGTCTAAGTTGCCGTTATCTGGCCAGCTATTTAAAGGTGCAAAACGGTGTGTTCCGGTACCAGCACCTCCACGTCCATCTCCAACTCTATACGTACCTGCACTGTGCCATGCCATACGAATCATAAATCCTCCATAGTGTCCATAGTCAGCTGGCCACCAATCCTGAGAATCCGTCATTAAATTCACCAAGTCTTGCTTCAACTCATCGTAATTAATACTGTTGAATGCCGCAGCATAATCAAAATCCTCACCCATTGGATCGTTTTTGGCAGCATGCTGTCTTAAAATATTTAGTTTTAATTCATTTGGCCACCAATCGCGATTTTGAGTTCCACCACCTGCAGATTTTTTCTGAGTACCACTCAAAAAAGGGCATTGGCTAGCATCACTGCTGTTAATGTTGTAATTTCCTTTATTGTCCATTATTTATTGTTTTTGGAGAGTTATTTTTTCCTTGGATAAAATTAAAAAATTAATACGCTAAGACTAAATTTCAGATATACTAAATGTTTATTTTTCGATAGGTATTATCTATCAATAATCTATTTAGAATAATTTTAAATAATAGCAAAGTATCTGCTTTGTTTAAGTTAAATTACTTCTTAACCTAATTTTGCAAATAAAGATTAAACACAATTGTTAAATTTTTGTATCTAAAAATTAGTAATCTTATTTTTAAAAAAAGAAAAAGGAAAATGCAATTGAAAAAGACTAACATTGAGGATAGACTCAAAGCACTAAAGCGCAAGGGAAATGTTGAGGATAGAATTATCGATGAAGTAAAAGCCATCCTAAGTGAAGATAATCAAAAAGACGATGCCATCTTGGAAACGCTTTCTAAAGGTCCTAACTCCGATCGTAACGATTTTAATTTCGACTTGTTAGAAACCGATCGCATTTATCACATTAGCCAGATTAAAAAAACTTGTGTCAACTATAGACTTCGTTTTCTAGACACTAAACTTTTTAAAGGTGAATTGCCCTATGAAGCCATATCAAAAATAAAGCAGCTCGAAAAAGAGCACAACACCGAACTCAAAGGGTTCAAGATTATTGCGCCGGCGAAATTATTCAAATTAGAGCATTACGATGATCCATTATTGTTCGCTCCGATCGGTAATGGTTACTATTACCTTATTCATAAATGGGGTAATGATTTAAACTCATTTAGAAGAGCGATCATGTGGCCAATCAGAGATTTTGAAAATTTCGTTTTCTGCATGTTTATCTTAAGTATTTTATTGACCGCAGCAATTCCTGAAGGCGTATTTTCGAACAAAGCTACAGCTGCCAATGCAGGTATTGTATTCTTGTTTGTGTTTAAGTCGGTGGTGGCATCAGTGATGTACTATGGTTACCTATCGGGAAAGAATTTTAGTGCGGCCATTTGGGATAGCAAATACTACAATACCTGATTTTCAGAATTGTAAAATTCGTTCAATTTTCGTAACTTATAGGTACAATTTAATACCTATAGTTATGAGCACTTCAGAATACACCAAAATATATTACGGCAACTTTATACTTGTAACACGAGTTAAAGACGAATTAGAGCGCGTTGGTATTATCCCAATCATTAAAGACGAAGGTGAATCACAGCGCTTGGCTGGCTATGGTTCGTTAAATCAAGGCTACCAAGAGGTCTGGGTAAATAATGACGAACTAGACAAAGCTAACGCTATTGTAGAACAGGTAAAGTCTGAAATAAAAACCGCAGATTAAATATTAGTTTATTGAGAATAGACTTTTGTTTTAGTATTATTCCGCTTTTGTGAAAGTCCAAACAGTAGGTATTATTCCAGGAGTTTTGATTATTAATTCTAGGTCTGTTAAAGTATCAATCCAACCAAAAGGAAACCCATTCGTGCTTGGGTCATCATCGGTATTTTCAACTAAATAAATATAAGGGGCTTCGGCATTAATTATTGTAACTAACTCTTCAACTATTGCATAATTATGCGTTGCATTGCAAGTAGGACATGTAAAATCTGGGTTAAGATTATCAATAAAGGTCAAGGTTCTATTAACTGTATCGAAAGTTAAAGTTCGTTCACCAGGATTCCAAGTAAATGTCTCAGTCACAAAATCACCTCCTTCGAGCATTATCAAATCCCAAGTACCTTCAAGGGGATCTATCATGGTCTCAGGCTCTGTTTCTACTGACTCATTTTCACATGAAAGTTGAAATACTATAAAAAGTGCATATAGTATATACTTTGAATATTTAGCGTTCATAGATTTTTATTTTCAATATACTAATATATACTAAAAAAGACTACAATAGCTAAAGGCCAATAATCGAATTCTATACAGTAACAGCGTACATCTTTTCGCGCTGTTCTTTGATCTTCTTATCGCTCATGTACTCATCGAAAGTCATATAACGATCGATTACCCCGTTCGGTGTTAATTCGATGATACGATTACCAACAGTTTGCGCAAACTCATGATCGTGGGTAGTTAATAAAACAGTTCCTTTGAAGTTTTTCAATGAATTATTAAAGGCTGTAATACTCTCAAGATCTAAGTGATTTGTTGGCTCGTCTAACATTAATACATTAGCTCTGATCATCATCATACGACTTAGCATACAACGTACTTTTTCACCACCAGATAATACATCTGCCGTTTTAAGTGCTTCTTCCCCACTGAAAATCATTTTACCAAGAAAGCCTCTTATGTAAACTTCTTCACGTTCTTCTTCGGTGGTTGCCCACTGACGTAGCCAATCGACCAAGGTTAATTTATTGTCGAAGTATTCGCTGTTGTCTAACGGTAGGTAAGACTGTGTGGTTGTTACACCCCAAGCGTACTTGCCAGAATCAGCTTTTTCCTTACCATTGATAATTTGATAGAAGGCTGTAGTTGCTCTAGAATCTTTCGAGTAAACCACAACTTTATCGCCTTTTGCTAAATTGATATCAACACCTTTAAATAAGGTTTCACCATCTATACTTGCAGACAGTCCTTCAATATTCAAAATCTGGTCACCAGCCTCGCGTTCTCTTTCAAAAATAATTGCTGGATAGCGACGACTACTTGGTTTTATATCGGAAATATTCAGCTTATCGATCATCTTCTTTCTACTCGTGGCCTGCTTAGACTTTGCTACGTTAGCAGAAAAACGACGAATAAACTCTTCTAATTCTTTTTTCTTTTCTTCGGCTTTTTTATTCTGTTGTGCTCTTTGCTTCGCTGCTAATTGAGACGACTCGTACCAAAACGTATAGTTACCAGAATAATGATTGATCTTTCCGAAATCAATGTCTGATATATGTGTACAAACTGCATCTAAAAAGTGCCTGTCGTGAGACACAACGATAACACAATTATCATAGTTTGCTAAGAAGGTTTCTAACCAAGAAATAGTTTCGTAATCCAAGTCGTTGGTAGGCTCATCCATGATCAATACATCTGGATTTCCGAATAACGCTTGCGCTAATAATACACGTACTTTTTGTTTTCCGTCGAGATCAGCCATCAACGTATAATGAAGGTCTTCTTTTATCCCTAAGTTTGAAAGCATTGCAGCAGCATCACTATCGGCATTCCAGCCATTCATTTCTTCAAACTCAACCTGAAGTTCACCAATCTTTTCAGCATTCTCATCCGTATAATCGGCATATAAAGCATCGATTTGAGATTTTAGATCGTATAGTGGTTTATTACCTTTCAGTACAGTCTCTAATACTGTGTCCTCATCGTGTTTATTGTGATTTTGTTCTAAGACTGACATACGCTTGCCAGGCTCTAGATGTACATGTCCGGAGGTTGGGTCCATTTTACCTGCCAAAATCTTTAGAAAGGTTGATTTACCAGCACCATTGGCACCAATTATACCATAGCAATTACCATTATTAAAAGTGGTATTAACCTCATCAAAAAGCACGCGTTTTCCGAATTGAACTGAAAGATTTGAAACTGATAACATGTATTAGGCTTTAAATTTTCGGCAAAAGTAGAAAATAAAAGCGATTGAGCGAAATAAATGACCCTTATAACAAGATTTAACTAGGTATTAACAACACTTCAATATCGCAACACATATTTTTGCTTACTAACTAACGGAAGTACTTTTAATGTTGACTCGATATTGCATATTGTCCCTTGGCCTTATGGTAATGACTTTTGGATGTAAAGTAAATACAACTTCCGATAGTGATTACGCTTATGTTGGTGGTGAAATAATCAATCCGAAAAACAAAAACGTTATACTCTACAACACACAAGGCGACGTGATTGATTCCCTGTCCTTAGATGTGAACAACAGATTTATTTACAAAATTGAAAATATCAAAGCTGGGCTTTATTCGTTTACGCATGGTGGCGAATATCAGCTGATTTTACTGGAGCCAAGTGATAGTGTTATGTTTAGACTAAACACTTATGATTTTGATGAGTCCTTGGTTTTTACCGGTGAAGGTGCACGAAAGAACAACTACCTTATTGAGACGTATCTGGCCAATGAGCGTGAAGAGAAAAAACTTATGCGCTATTCTAAAATGGAACCAGAAGCCTTCAATGAATTTATTGAGGATAGACGTAAGCGCGATCTTACTAAATTTCATAACTTCCTGCAAGATCAACCAGAATCTGAACTTTTCAAATCTATTATTGAAGCCAATATAAACTATAACTCCTATGCGGATAAGGAAATTTATCCATTCGCTTATTTTGGGAATAATAAATTGGTTCACATTAAAGATTTACCCGAAGATTTTTATGCCTTCAGAAATGAGATCGATTACAATGCACACAACTTGAGTCACTTGTATTCATACAATCGATTTTTGTTTTCACATATAGATAATGTTGCGGCTCACCTTCATTATGTCAACAATCCATATCACAATAAATTCGACAGGCACACCATGAATTACAACAAGTCGAAGCTTGATTTGATTGACAGTTTAATTTCAGACGAAACGATTAAGAATAGTCTTCTAAAATATAAGACAAGGGATTATGTGAGCCATAATCATACTGAAGATGATGCCAATGAAATGTTGAATTACTTCCTTACTAAAAGTAGTAATGAAGAAGACAAGGAAAGTATGAAGGAACTCGTCTCGTCAATGAAATTATTGAGACAAGGTAATTCTATTCCGAATTTGGCCATAATAAACTACGATGATTCTGAGCATAATCTCAATGAGATTATCAAAAAACCAACCATTATTTATTTTTGGTCCTCTAATTCTAAATCACAGTTTAGAAGTACACATTACAAAGTAAAAAGTCTAAAAGATAAATTTCCTAATGTTGATTTTGTTTCGATCAATCTTAATGTGAACGATGTAACTTCATGGAAAAGTATAATCAACAATTATGACTTCCCGAAGGATAACGAATACATTTTTAAGTACCCAACTGTTGCTCGTAAAGTATTGGCGGTAAATTATTTAAATAAGGCCATCATTGTGAATGAAAACGCAATGATCCTTCACCCTAACGTTAATATTTTCAAGTCAGATTTTAACGAACTGTTGAGCAATTTGCTACAAAAAAAGCACCTCATTGCTAAAAAATAAGGTGCTGTTATAATTAATCTTTAGATTTAATTAATTTCCTTTTTTATAATCTGCTAAGAATTTTTCCAGACCAATATCTGTTAATGGATGCTTGAGCAATCCAACGATAGAACTTAATGGCCCAGTCATAACATCAGCACCAAGTTTTGCACAATCGATAACATGCATGGTGTGTCTTACAGATGCAGCAAGGATTTGCGTATCAAAGGCGTAGTTATCAAAAATATGACGTATCTCAGCAATAAGATTTAAACCATCAGTAGAAATATCATCTAAACGGCCAATAAATGGCGATACGTAAGTGGCGCCTGCTTTTGCTGCAAGTAAAGCCTGACCAGGTGAAAATACCAGTGTTACATTAGTTTTAATGCCTTTATCAGAAAAGTACTTGCACGCTTTCACACCATCCTTAATCATAGGTAATTTAATTACTATTTGATCGTGTAACTCAGCTAAAGCCTCACCTTCTCTAACCATGCCTTCAAAATCAGTAGAGATGACCTCAGCCGAAACATCACCATCAACAATATTACAAATATCAACGTAGTGCTTCATAATATTATTTGTTCCGGTAATTCCTTCTTTTGCCATTAATGAAGGGTTGGTTGTAACACCGTCTAAAATACCCATATCCTGAGCTTCTTTGATCTGGTCTAGATTAGCCGTATCAATAAAAAATTTCATAATAAACTTGTTTTTATATCTCTTCTGCAGAGAATCAGTTGCGTTGTGTTTTAAATTGTCGCGAATTTACAACTAATCAACAGGATGACCTTAATGCCATCTTCAAAATATATTAACAATTTACCAAGAATGGAAACCCTATTCGATAATTAAGGTATAGTTTTTAGAAGTACTAAAATTGCAAAGCGTATTTGGGTCGTTGTCAAAATTTCTAAAAGGTCCGTCGACATCTAGGAATATTGTAATATCAAAAATTCCAGATTCTTGTGGTGTCCCTTCCAAACTAATGGTTCTGAAGTTAACGAAGAAATCCATTCCCTCGGGTAATCCCCTAACATCAAAAAAATAACGATAGTCGTCGTCCCTTGGTTCATTATTAATTTCTGCAGTCACATCAACATAATAATAATTCTCTGTGTTACCTATCGGAAACTGCTTATTGGGAAGTTCTGGTTCCTTAGGAAATATACATATTGGATCTTCACAACTGGTGAATAAGAAGAACAATAAAATGAAGGAAAGTAAATGGTTTTTCATAATAGCTCAATTTGTATGAAATACATCAAATAGCATACCGAACCACGTCCCTTTTAGGAATATTTAACAAAAATTTTAGCACTTCAAAACGGATACTGGAGCAACCAACAAATTGCCTTTTACAGTTTATAATGATTCATCAACAGCCTTTCATAGACTTTGTCTGGTAGGATACGCTTTAGCACGATGGAGAATTTTTGCATAAAAGCACCAACCTTATAATGAATCTTTGGTGATTTGGTATTGATAATCTTAAAGATGGCCTGCGCCATTTCTTTTGGGTCATTACCATCATCGACATGCTCATCCATCATGGCTAAGGAATGACCGTATTTATCTTTGTACGGTGAATCATCCAAAACAGGTGCATGATAACGCCCTGCTGCTATATTGGTGGCAAAATCACCAGGTGCAACATTGGTCATTTCAATATTAAAATCTTTAAGTTCCATTCTGAAAGCCTCCGTAATAAGCTCAAGAGCTCCTTTACTAGCACTGTAAACTCCTCTAAATGGTAATCCCATATACCCTGCTATCGAAGTGATATTGATAATTAAACCTGAATTTTGGCTACGCATTGAAGGCAAGACTGCCTTGATTACATTTATAGGTCCAAAAAAATTGGTTTCAAAATTGCGTTTTATTTCAACATCAGGAATTTCTTCAACCGGACCTGTAATTCCTGCCCCAGCATTATTAATTAGAACATCAATTCTAGACTCTTTTTCTAAGACTGTCGCCACACAACTAAAAATGGTTTCGGGCAAGGTGACATCTAAAGCAACAATTGGAAATTTACTATCAGGATAATTATTAGGGTTGCGGCTGGTACCATATACTATAAATCCTTTATCTTGAAGAAACTCGCCGACCGATTTCCCAATTCCAGACGAACCGCCCGTGATTAAAACAACTTTAGACATTATATTAGGTTAGACGTTGAAAGTTAAAAGTACGAAGTAAAAAGTTTTCTTGAAATAATGCCCTTAAATTTAGCGCATAAAAAAAGGCAAGCTACCTACATCACACCGCTACGACCGCGTACCTTTGCTACGTTCCCGTCCTGGAGGATTAAGCAGGAGCTGGTTGTGTAGGACTTGCCGGCTGCAAAGATACAACCTTTTAAAACTTTTACAACCAAAAAACAATCATTTTTAAACTGAATTATATTTAATAACTTGCCAAAAATCTTTCAAAAACAATGCACTTGTATAAATATATTATCCTTATCTGCCTGAGTATATTCCTAATAAATTGTAACGGTACCAATGGTTCCGAACAAACGGGACTTAAAATTGACACTCAAATAAAATCGATTCATATAGGTGATACCCTAAATTTAACCATCACCAACCCAAAAAATCTAAACATCACAAAAGTGAGCTATCAATTAGATGGCAAACCAATTGATAAGAATGCTGTTCTAAACGATATAACCTTGGGTAAAAAGTCCTTGACTGCAACTGTTAATTATGACGACGAAACAGAAACGATTAGTCAATCGATTAATATTTACAATAACGTAATTCCCGCCATATATTCATACGAAATTGTAAATACTTATCCTCACGATATTACCTCCTACACCCAAGGACTAGAATTTTATAATGGGGAGTTATATGAGAGTACAGGACAATATGGCGAATCGAAATTGAGAAAAGTAAATTTTGAAACGGGAGAAGTACTTCAGAATATTGATCTGGAAGATCGTTTTTTTGGTGAAGGGCTCACCATTTTAAATGACCAACTTTATCAACTCACTTGGAAAGCCAAAAGAGGTTTCATTTACGATGTCAATACTTTTGAAAAAGTAAAAACTTTCAACTACGGAAAAAGTAAAGAAGGTTGGGGTATTTGTAATGATGGTACTACCTTATACAAAACTGACGGTACGGAAAAAATTTGGTTCATTAATCCCGATAACATGAAGGAGACAGGCCATATTGAGGTCTATACAGAAATAGGGAAAATACCTAGCCTTAACGAGTTAGAGTGGATAAATGGTAAACTTTTCGCCAATATTTATCAGCGTAATGGCGTGGTCATTATCGACCCGAAAACAGGTGGTGTTGAAGGTGTAATTGACTTTAAACCACTCCGAAAACTCGTTACCAAACACGACGATCTCGATGTACTAAATGGCATTGCCTATCATCCAGAGCGCGAAACCATATTCGTAACTGGTAAGAATTGGGATAAACTATTCGAGGTGAAAATTAAAAAGAAGTAAGTTCCCTCACTCTAAATTAGTGTTCACTCATTCCTTATTTTTCGTTTGAATGCCTTTATGGTTCTTTGAAGTATAAATCAACCATTCATGAAAAAGTCTTTATACATAGAAATTCCAGAACCATGCCATGAGGATTGGAGTAAAATGACCCTTGAAGAACAAGGTCGGCATTGTACCAAATGCCAAACCACCGTTGTTGACTTTACCAATAAAAGTGATGAAGAGATCGTTAATATTTTGGCAAATGGTGCTCATCACTGTGGTCGTTTTAAGGCCGACCAACTCAATAGACAACTTACTTTAGAGCGCAAAGACAAAAACAACTATTTGTCTTGGGTAGCCTCTGGGCTGTTTGCCTTTCTCACCTTTGGAAATCAAGATGTTTACGCCCAAGGGACACCAAAAACCGTAAAAGTAGATACCCTACAAACTCCAACTGTTAAGGGAAAGAAAGCTATTTCTTTGGTAAATGAACAACTTGTAACTGGTACTGTATCAACTGCGAGTGATGGTCTGCCCTTACCAGGTGCAAATGTTTTCGTAAAAGGAACTAATCGAGGGGCATCAACCGATTTCGATGGTAAGTTTACCATTCGCACTCAAGTCGGCGAAACACTTATTTTTAGTTACGTTGGTTTTTTAGACAAAGAAATCAAAGTTGACACAACCTTAAAGTATCATGTAGAATTAGAGGTCGATCCGACACTCGAAGACGTAGTTGTTGGTGGTCTAATTAGCTATAGTTGTCGCCCAGATGGTTCTAGATATGAACGAAGCGATGGTTATTTTAAAGTTAATATTCAACGCAAAAAATGGTTAGAACGCAATAAAGCTTTTAGACAACGCGTAAGGGCTGAACGTAAAGCCAAACGAGAAGCCATAAGAAACGGCCAACGTGAACGCACGGCTGTGGGTAAATTCTTTTATGGAATAAAACGACTGTTTTCTAAGAAATAATATCTTTAGGCATCAAAATATTAAGATGCAAACCTTCGAGAAAACCATTACCGTAATTGAAGACGATTTAGATCAACTCAATCACGTTAACAATGTGAGATATGTGCAATGGGTTCAGGATATGGCAGAAGCCCATTGGCTACAAAATGCTTCCAAAGCCATATTAGATCAGTTTTTTTGGGTCTTGGTAAGTCATATAATTGATTATAAGAATCAGGCTGTTTTAGGTGATGAACTAAAACTTAAAACCTACGTTTCAAGTTCAGAAGGATTCTTTTCAATTCGTCAGGTTGAAATATATAACGCTTCAAACGGTAAACTACTCGTTAAATCTGAAACCAAATGGTGCCTTATGGATTTGAAAAAGAAACGACCATCAAAAATACCTTCAGAATTAGCCACCTTATTTGATTAACAATATTTTAGGTTAAAGTTTTTTTAATTGACCCAAGGGTTTCACATTTATCTACGTTCTTTAGCTCACCAATCCTTTAATATGAGACACCTTCTATTTTTGGTATGCTTTTTTGGCTTTAACAATCATATTTTCGCGCAAACACTTGAAGGTAAAGTGTACGATTCAAAATCTGTAGTTAAGGATATAAAGGTTTTGAACAAAACTCAAAAGCGACTTACTGTAACCGATGAAGATGGTAATTTTAGTATTGTGGCAAAGGTCAATGATACCATTTCCTTCGAATCTTTATTTTATCATCCTCTAGAAGTTGTTTTAAACGATTCGCATTTTGAAGATGTCAATGTTTTTGAAATAAAAAAGATCATAAGTGAGCTCGACGAAGTAAATGTTGAAGCTGAACCTGAGCAACCTGAATTTGAAGAAGAAACCTATAATACTGATCTTCAAAATCTGATAAAGGAAGACATCAAACGTAATCCCCAACTCTATCAACCACAAGGCGCAACCTATGGTGTAGACTTTGTTTATTTAATTGGACAAATAGCAAAACTTTTCAAGCGAAAACGGCCTAAAACACCGATCTATAAACCTCTCAATTACAAACAAATTGATTCTTTATTCAGTAGCAGTTCCATTTTCACAGAGCGATTAATAACCGAAGATCTTAAGATCCCTTCTGATAAAACAAAATTATTTTATGATTTCTGCGAAGCCAAAGGCATCAGTTCTGAATTACTAAAAGAAGAGAAAAAAATGATGTTGCTAGAACAGCTAGTACTCAACAGTCAATTATTTTTAATTCTCCTCGAAGAGTACGGGGAAGAAAAGACCACTAAAGACTAAAGTTCTTATATAATTACATAGTTTCATAATAATTCCTAACTTCAAAAGTTATATTTTAGAGCCAAATTATATAACTCTTTATGAAGCGACTACTACCATTCTTTCTTTGTCTTGGAATAATTCTATTTTGGAGTTCATGCCGCGAGGATTTTGAATTTTCACCCAGCACAGGAAATTTAGAATTTGAAAGAGATACCGTTTATCTTGATACGGTATTTACCAACATTGGTTCTAGCACATATAATCTTAAGGTTTATAACCGTAGTGATGAGGATATTGTAATACCAACCATTCAATTAGAAAATGGTGTTGGTTCGTTTTATAGAATGAATGTTGACGGTACAACTGGCCTACCTGGTGCTCAGGAAGGTAAGTTTTTCGAAAATGTAGAGCTTCTGGCCAACGATAGTTTGTTTATTTTTATTGAAACCACAATCGATATTGAAACACTTTCGAGCTCTGATACTCAGTTTTTATATACCGATCGTATTTTGTTCGATTCTGGTAATAATCAGCAAGACGTCGATTTAGTTACACTTGTGAAGGATGCCATGTTCATCTTCCCAAGTAGGGATGAAAATACGGGTATTATCGAAACGCTGACTTTCGATGTTGACGGTGATGGTACACCAGATGAAACCACCTTGCAAGGCCGTTTTTTAGAAACTGATGAACTTACGTTTACCAATGAAAAGCCATACGTAATTTATGGCTACGCTGCTGTTGGTGACGGACAAACACTGACCATGGAACCGGGTGTGCGTGTACATTTTCATGCCGACTCCGGAATAATAGTTACTGATGGCGGAACCCTAAATATAAATGGTGATCTTAGCACAAATCCCGAAGTTTTAGAAAATGAAGTTATTCTTGAAGGCGACCGTTTAGAACCATTGTTTACAGACGTTCCTGGACAATGGGGAACCATCTGGTTGTTCAATGGAAGTATGAATAATACGATTAACTATGCAACGATTAAAAACGCCACAATTGGTGTGCTTTCGGAGGGTAATCAGGATGAGGCGAATGATAAACTTACCATAACGAATTCGCAAATCTATAATTCGAGTGCCTTTGGAATTTTAGGAAGAGCAACATCAATAGCGGGAGAAAATGTGGTGATAAACAATTCTGGGCAATCATCATTCGCAGGAACTTTCGGTGGTAAATATAACTTCACGCATTGTACCATTGCCAATTACTGGAATAGCAGTTTTCGACAGTTCCCGTCGGTCTTATTGAACGATTTTACGGTTGATGAAAACAACACAGTGTTCACAAACGACTTAACGGAGGCGAACTTTAACAACTGTATTATTTATGGCAATGATAACCCTGAGTTTTTATTAGAAGACGAAGGTGCTGTATTCAATTTTAAATTCAATAATTGTTTGCTTCGATTTGATAATAGCACACTCGCAGGAACAGGAAACTATGTATTCAGTGACGGCATGTTTTACGAAGGAAATATTTTCAACGTAGATCCAGATTTTGAAGGTCCTTTTGATAACCTCATGCGCATTGGCCAAGATTCTGGTGCCAACGGTATTGGCAGCCCAGATTTTCTTATCTCACCAGATATTCTGGGTAACGCTCGTACGTCTCCGCCAGATGCTGGGGCTTACATAAGCACTACTTTTGAAGACTAACTAATCGTAAATTAGAGTACCTTCTTCTTCCGTTTTCGGAATAACAAGCAGATCATAGCGTTGCACTAATTCGGCGATTTTCGGATTGAGTTTATAGCGTTGAGGATAATAGAAATAGCCTTTAATTAAACGTCTGAGATCGATCATAACCCATTCGTCTTCTTTACCCATCTGCAAGAGATCTTTAAAGTTTTTAAAGTACCGATTTTCAGAAGTATAATAGTCTTTGAGTTCTCCATCTTCTATTGCATATCTCGACATAAACCCGATGTTTAGTGCTGTATTTCCGTGGTACTCGGCAATTTCATTAAGGGTATTTCCCACTTCATAAAGACTGAGAGGCGAAAATCCTTTTGACAAATGATAACCTCCCATTTTTATAAGCATTCGATCTTTTGAGAGGTCAAAGTTTGAATTGCTCAAACCTCTGCGAAGCTGGGCCTTCATGTACTTAATTCTGGTGGCGTTGTTCTCGTACCATTGCCTTTGATTGTATAACAAATAAATGGCACTGCTCTGTTTTAAGGCCTCGATTATTTCAAGATTTTTTACTTCTGAAGCCATAGCTTTTAAGAAGTCCTTCAACCGTTCTGATTTTGAAATTGAAACGTGCAAATTTTGCTTATCAGACTGATCATCTAAATAAAATTGTTGAAGCTCTTCACGCATTTTATCGTATAAGTCTTTATGCTCCTTTTTACGCTCTGCGTTCAAATTATTATACATTTTATCGATAAGCATTACGTAACTATCATAAAACTCCTGATCAATTCCGAAGACATTCCAGGAAGCATCTTTTGCAGTCTGCAAAAACTGTGCATCTTCCTTATAATCAAAAAATGGAAAGGGTGTATTAACGTAACCATCTTCCTCTTTGGTAAGATACTCTTGATGTAACTGTTTTAGGGATTGCTCAACATTACCCTCCAATGTATTTAAAAGCTCTCCGGTAATTGGTCCTACTTCCAGCGCCATAGTTTTGCAGCCTAACTGATTTAAAATTGGAATTACGGCGTTGGTAAATTCTGAAATTCTCTTCGAGCCATGATATTCTCCTATCATGGTGAATTGCGCTTTTGCTATTTCTTGCTTTAGAAAATCTCCTCCTTCGCCAATTAACATACCATTTTCAACAGAGAAACTATAGGTGAACGGTTCTAGCTGTGCTACGGTTAGGGTATCTTGTGCATGGACACTGCTCATCCATAGACAACATACAATAATGTTGATTACTGTTCTCATTTGATGTGTTTTTTAATGTCGTTATACATGATAACTTTAAGGTTGGCATTTAAACGTTTTAACTCCTCGCTAACCGCTTTAGCATGACCAGCACCAACGATTAATACCGTGCGTTTTACATTATTTTTCTCTAAAACCTCGAGAATATTCTTAGCCATGTTGACATTTCTGTCGTCCCATTTTTTCATTTGAAGATCATAGTCATCACCGCCAAATCCTTCATAACGCAAGGAGTTGATGCGGTAATAAGCATCTAAAGTTTCAGGTTTGTTGACATACCTTCCTAGTGAACCTGAAAGACCCGCAAAAATGTTCCCCCATGTATCGCGTCGCATTGCTTTTTTGAACGCCTTCTTACCTTCCTTGGTACCTGAATTAAGGCTGCGCTGCCAAGCTGGCCAGTAACCGGCGTAACCAGCATGACTGTCAACGCCGTATACTTTTTTAAGTTCTAATTTTCGCATTAGCTGAAAGGTAAGATCAGTATTCTGATTACCATAAGGCTTAAATTTTTCAGTTGTCCCAAATCTGGCCAAGTAACCATACATTCTATGATTGCCCTGATCACCAATACTTAAAAAATAAGATTGAAGTTGTCTAAATTGCAAGCTATCTAATTCTGAATTTGGCTTTTGCAATAGACCATTAATGACGTTCATATCTAAATTGAAAGAATCCTTCTTCTTTAAATAAGCCTCTTTAAATCTCGCGTTCCACTCGCCCATCGCCGCAGTATCACCAGTTTTTGAATACTCAGCCATAATAAGCTCTGGCTCGTACTTCAAAATCTTTTTTACCATTGGTTTGTATTGGCGTTTTACTATGCCAGGCAATTGATGCATATCACCAACAATTAGAATCTCTTGTTGCTCTTGTGCAATAATATTAGAGAATTGAATAAATAAAAGTGCTACGAAAAGTTTAGATAGATTTTTCATGATGTTCGTTTTTAATGACATGTCAAATTTCTCATCTATTTATCATTCTAGAAAAGAGAATCTGTAAACTGATGAAAGTCCTCTGTCAACTTAGATGTAACTAATTTCAAATTTTCAAAAAACGAGTTCACAGATAAATATTTGAAGTTCACAGATAGCATTGGTAGGTAAAAGCATATTTCCTTAGTTTCGCAAGTATGAAATTTGAAATAAAAAAACTCAGCCTTTGGTTTATAATTTATTATCTGGTAACAGATGTCATCGGAGAAATTCTCGATGCAAAATCCTTTAATGAAGTTATTGAGTATCACTTTCAACCAAGAATTATAACGCTCACACTTTCAGTAGGTTTTGTTTTCTTCTTGTACGCCCTTTGCTCCTACGCTGTGTTTTATAAACGGCATAACAAAAACCCATTCTGGATCAATATTATAATTATCCTGCCCTGTCTTGTGGCTTTAATTGGGGTGAGATATTTAATTGAAGAGGTTCTTTTTAGAAGTATTTTTGGTTTTGGTAATTACCGGCCAGATGTAGAACTATCTTACTACTTTTTCGATAATTTCTATTACGTTTTTCAGTATTGTGCCTTGGGAATCATTTTCTATTTCTGGCAGTATTCGAAGTATAAAGATGAGCGCACAAACCAGTTACTTCTCGAAAATCAACGCATGGAGCTCGACCTTTTGCGGTCTCAAACCAATCCACACTTTTTATTCAATACACTCAATAATATTTATGCGCTAGTGCATGTCGATAAAGACAAAGCACTCAATGCCATAGAAAAGTTATCATTATTACTGCGTTATTCTTTATATAAAACGAAGACCGTTGTGCCCCTAAATGACGAGATCTCACAGATTAAAAATTTTATTGAGCTCGAATCGCTAAGACACAAGGATACTCCGAATATTGAATTACATACTGAAGGTATAATTGAAGGTATTCAGGTGCCACAATTCATTTTATTACCATTTGTTGAGAATGCTTTCAAACATGGTAAAATGCATAGTGAAACACAGCCCATCGCGATTCATATTATTGTGGAAGATGATCAATTGAAATATAAGGTTCTTAATGAGATCGAAGAGAAGAAAAAAGACAAAGTTGGTGGTTTAGGTTTGGATAATTTGAAGAAGCGTCTCGAACTATTATTCCCAAAAGACTATATCTTTGATTGTTCTGCTGAAAATTCAGTTTATAAAGCGTTTTTACAAATACCTCTAAAATGACCTGTATAATCATAGATGACGAGCCTTTAGCCGTTAATTTGCTAGAATCTTATGTTTCTAAAATTGAAGATCTGAAACTCTTAGGAACTTTCAATAATCCTCTCGACGCCTTAAAGTTATTGCGTGAAACACCGGTTGACCTTTTGTTTTTAGATATTCAAATGCCTGAAATAACAGGTGTTGAATTCAAAAAGATCATCAATCCTGAGGTGAAGGTCATTTTCACGACGGCTTATTCTGAATATGCTTTAGAAAGCTACGATCTAAATGCGGTTGATTACTTGCTGAAGCCAATTACATTTCAACGATTTCTTCAGGCAGTTGAAAAAGTTCAGGAAAAACCTTCGAGTGTTCAGCCTGAAGAAAATGTCAATTATATTTTCGTAAAAACTGAATACCGCCACCAAAAAATTGTCTTATCAGATATCCTATTTATGAAAGGATTGAGTGATTATGTGGCAATTCAAACGAAAGAAAATAAAGTCCTTACGCTACAAAACATGAAAGATTTTGAACAGATCCTACCCAAAAACAGGTTTATGCGCGTTCATAAATCTTACATCGTAAGTTTCGAACACATCGAATTTATTGAACGCAATCGAATTGTCATTGAAGGCGAATACATTCCAATCGGCGCCACCTACAAGGATGCCTTCTGGAAGGCCATAAATGGAGAATAATTAAGGATTGAATAATGGTCTACCGTCCATTAGTTCATTCACCTTTTGCGCAACACCTTCTAGAACAGTCTCATTTTCGTGATTATTTATAACCTCATCAATAAGATCAACCACATAACTCATATCATTCTCTTTGAGTCCTCTTGTGGTAATAGCCGGAGTACCTACTCTAATACCTGATGTCACAAATGGCGATTCCGTATCGAATGGCACCATATTTTTGTTTACGGTGATATCTGCTTTAACCAAGGCATTTTCAGCATCCTTACCAGTAATATTCTTGTTGCGAAGGTCGATAAGCATCATATGGTTATCGGTTCCACCAGAAATTAGATGATAATCTTTTGCTACGAAGGCCTTAGCCATGGCATCGGCGTTATTTTTCACCCGTAACATGTAATGCATAAATTCGTCAGTCAGTGCCTCGCCAAATGCAATAGCTTTTGCTGCTATAACGTGCTCTAATGGCCCGCCTTGATTCCCTGGAAATACTCCTGAATCTAAAAGACCAGACATCTTACGGAGTTTACCACTTTTCAAAGTAATACCAAATGGGTTATCGATATTTTCACCCATCATAATAAGTCCGCCTCTTGGACCTCTTAAGGTTTTATGTGTTGTTGTAGTTACAACATGACAGTGCGGCATTGGATCATTAAGAATTCCTTTTGCTATAAGTCCGGATGGATGAGAAATATCAGCCAATAAAATTGCACCTACATTATCTGCAACTTCTCTAAACTTTGCAAAATCCATATCACGCGAATAGGCCGAAGCACCTGCAATTATTAATTTTGGACGTTCCTTTTCAGCAACATCAGATAACATATCGTAATCAATGTAGCCAGTATCTTTCTTAACACCATAGAATGTTGGTTTGTACAAGCGACCAGAAAAATTCACTGGTGAGCCGTGCGTTAAATGACCTCCATGAGATAAATCGAAACCTAAAATAGTATCACCAGGTTTTAAACATGCATGAAAAACTGCAGTATTGGCTTGGCTACCTGAATGCGGTTGCACATTAGCATAAGCCGCACCAAAAAGCGTTTTTGCTCTTTCAATGGCGACACGTTCAACTTCGTCCACTACTTCACATCCACCATAATAGCGCTTTCCAGGGTAGCCTTCGGCATACTTATTTGTAAGGACAGAGCCTGTAGCTTCCATGACTTGGTCACTTACAAAATTTTCAGAAGCGATTAATTCAATACCATCTAATTGGCGTTCTCTTTCGGCATTTATAAGTTCAAAGATTTGTTCGTCGCGTTGCATAAATTTTCTCTATAGTTAAATGAGCATCAAAAATACTAAAACATTAGTTTTAATATCAAAAATTATGTAGGTTTGAATAGAAAAATAATGAACATTTAATCAACAATAAAGCTATGCCATTATCAGCTAATAACCCAAATAGAACATCATGGTTATATGTCAACAAATATTCTGATTTTCCTATTCAGAATATTCCGTTCGGTGTATTTCTTACAAGAGAAGATATCATCACCATCGGAACACGAATAGGTGATACCGCCATTGACCTTGGTGCCTTACATCAATTGGGTTATTTTGATGGAATTCCGTTGACCGATGATATTTTTCTTCAGGATTCATTAAATGACTTCATTGCTGACGGAAGAAAAACATGGCGCGCCGTTAGAAATCGTGTTGCTGAGATCTTCGACGCGAATAATGACGAACTTAAAAACAATACCAAGCATAAAGAGATCATTTGTTTCCGATTAGATGAAATTGAAATGCAAATGCCTATTCATGTTGGTGATTACACCGACTTTTATTCGAGTAAAGAACATGCGACTAATGTTGGTTCGATGTTTAGAGATCCCGACAATGCACTTATGCCAAATTGGTTACATATTCCGGTAGGCTATCACGGACGTAGTTCTTCAATTGTAACGACTCATATTCCAATTCATAGACCACAGGGACAAACACTTCCTGAAGGATCAGATACGCCGGTTTTTGGTCCGAGCAAATTGGTAGATTTTGAATTGGAAATGGCCTTTATTACAACAGATGCCAATGACTTAGGTGAACCAATTCCTGTTGAAGAAGCGGAAGAATATATCTTTGGATTGGTAGTGTTTAATGATTGGTCGGCTAGAGATATTCAGAAATGGGAATATGTTCCTTTAGGTCCTTTCTTAGGAAAGAACTTTGCTTCAGCCATGTCTCCATGGATTGTGACCTTAGATGCTCTTGAGCCTTTTAGAGTTGAAAGTCCAAAACAAGATCCAAAACCTTTACCATATCTACAAACCAAAGGCAAGCACAGCTTTGACATTCATTTGGAAGCTGGTATAATTCCGAAAGGCGGTAAAGAAACGACGGTTTGCAAAACAAATTTCAAATATATGTACTGGAATATGGCTCAGCAATTGGCGCATCATACCGTTAATGGTTGTCCGGTGAACTCTGGTGACATGATGGGAAGTGGAACAATTTCTGGCCCAACTGAAGATTCTTATGGTTCTATGTTAGAATTGACCTGGAAAGGTTCAAAACCAATCAAGTTAAAGGACGGTACAGAGCGAAAATTTATTAATGATTACGATACTGTTGTTATGCGCGGTTATTGTGAGAATGACGATATACGTATTGGATTCGGACAGGTTAAAACCCAATTACTGCCAGTTTTCAATCCAAAAAAGAAAAAGTAAATTTTTATAAAGTTTGAAAAAACCTACCCGTTCGGGTAGGTTTTTTCTTTTAAGGGTTTTTGTATTTTTGAAGGCTTCATTGTTTACAAATGCGCTATTCATACAACATCTTTTCGAGAGTACTACTATTCGCTTTTTTAGTAAGCATAAATGGGGTAATTCAGGCGCAGAACGATTGCCAATGCTCGGTGTTAGACAATTCAAAAGAGAACATTAAAAATGTTGAACTCAATGATTCGCTAGGCCTATTTTCAAAAATCAATCCGCTAAAAAATTCCAACGAAAAAATATGTGAATTTGAGGGACTTGACCTAGAGTTTAAATACTATTCAAATCTTAAAAATAATGAGCAACTACTTTCGATAATCGAAAGCCAAGAGCAGATATTGAAACTGCTAGACTGTCCTTTAAAAAAGACAAGGTTAACACTGAATAAAACGATTTATTATAGAGCTATAAACGACTACGAAAAACTATCTGAATTTGCCTTTAAAACTCTAGCTGCTTCGCAAAAACTCGGCAACACCCAAACTCAGATAGAGGCTTATAAGCACTTGGTTTTTCTATTTACGCGATTAAATGAAGACAAAAAAAGATGGCATTATGTAAAACAAGCCGAACACCACATTTATTCAAATGAAATAAAAATCCCCAACTACAGATGGCTCAGTTATCAATATGAAAATGAATTCACCAAAACTGAACGAAAAACACTAATTGATTCTGCCTTACATCTAATTGAAAGTGTTAAGCCATTGGCTAAAAAACAAAAGAACTATCGCGAACTAACCCTACTGTACAGGGCATTAGAGGCATTTGCTTATCATGACGGTAATCTTCCATTGGCCTTGACCAATATTGATACGGCCATTTATTACGGTAAACAAATAAAAGGGGCTAAGAATTTAAGTGGACTATACCTATCAAAAGCCTGGGATCATTTTGATTTAAATCAATTGAAAGAGGCCGAACAATGGACAGACAGCATGTTAAAATATGACATCAAAAATGATATTGGTGGTTATATGATGACGCTCTTGCAGGCCGCCGAATTGTATGAAGGTACAGGAAATACTGAAAAAGCTTTAACCAGTTTTAAAGCGCATCAAAAACTAAAGGATAGTTTGCTAAAAATAGAACGCATCAGTGCCATCAACGAACTTGAAACCAAGTACCAAACTGAGCTCAAAGATGCTGAACTAAAGTTAAAGGATTCTAAAATAAACAGGCTCACAATACTGGTTATTATCTCAATTTTATTGGTGTTGGCCATTTTACTCATCACAAAAGTTAGGCAATTGCGAAAAGCCAAGGTTGTAAATGTCGCACTTCAAAATGCCATTGACACCCAAGCCCGATTAGAGAAAGAAATCGTGAATGTGAGAGAAAATATTGCTCAAGACTTCCATGATGAACTCGGTAATAAATTGGCACGAATATCACTACTATCTAACCTTATTCAAAAGGATACTAAAAAGGAAAAGACCAGTATAACCACCAAAGTACAACAGATTACCGAAGATGCTCGAAGTTTATATTTGGGAACACGCGATTTTATTTTCTCCCTAAAATCGAATAGCGATTGCTTGGAAGAAGTTGTAACTTATCTCTCGGATTTTGGAGAGGATTTTTTTAGCAAATCGGCTATAAAATTTCAGTTGAAAAAGTCAATTGACAAGGATGTAAAATTGCCTTTCTACTGGAGTAAACAGCTGATCTATATTTTTAAAGAAGCAATGACTAATTCCTTGAAACATTCAAAATGTACAAAGGTTATTCTTAGCTTTAAGTTTGAAGCTGATTTGCTTGAGATTAAGCTCACAGATAATGGTATTGGGATAGATGCGGAAGACCTTCGGTCTGAAAATGGTTTGGGTCATATGAAAAAACGAGCAGAAAAAATAAATAGCGAATTACAATTCATTTCAACCCAAAACGATGGCACAACCGTTTATTTTAAGGGAAAAACCACCTAAAAAGGTAGTAACAGTCGAGATCGGTTAGTTTAATTTTGTAGAAGCATGAAACATAAAGTTGTACTTATAGAAGATAATATTCCCTTGAGAGATGGGTTTAAGGAAGTGATAGACGGCACTCAAAATTTCAAGGTTGTCGCTAGCTACGCACAGTGCGAAGAAGCACTCAAGAACCTTTCTTATGACAATCCTGATATTCTTCTTGTTGATATTGAATTACCTGGCATTAATGGTGTTGAAGGCACAAAACGAATCAAGCAACTAAAACCAAATACCGACATCATTATGGTAACGGTTTATGAAAATTCAGAGATGGTTTTCAATGCTCTATGTGCCGGTGCTTCGGGCTATTTAACCAAGAGTATTACTCCAGATGAATTAATAGAAGCCTTAAATGAGACGGTGTCTGGAGGAGCGCCAATGAGTATTAAGATTGCCAAGATGGTTGTGGGTTCTTTCCGAAGGAAACAAAGTAAAATAGCGCTTTCAAATCGCGAAAAAGAAGTACTAACGCTTTTGGCAGAAGGTAATAGTTACGATAGTATTGCCGAGCAGCTATTCATAAGTAAAAACACCATAAAATTTCATTTGAAAAACATCTATATTAAGTTGCAGGTAAATTCTAATATTGAAGCTGTTAATAAAGCAAATAAGGAAAACCTCATCTAATTCTACCCATATGGGTAGCACAAGCAAATAGGTCTAAAAGTAATTTTATCCCATAACTTTTAAAACCTATTTATTATGAAAAAATATCTACTCTTTACTTTGTTAACTACGACTATATTATCACAAGCACAGGTTAGTTTAGTACTTGATATTAATCCTACTGGTGATGGTGTTGCAGTTTACCCCAACAATAGGATATCTTATAATGGCTCACTACTATTTGCTGCGGATAATGGTGTAAATGGTATGGAACTTTGGATTTCCGATGGCACTGAAAATGGAACATTCTTATTGAGAAATATCAATAACGCTTTTGATAGTAACCCTAATGGTTTCTATCTTATGCCTACAGATGGTAGAGTCTATTTTTCAGCATCTGGTCTTGGTGAAATTGGAGTAAATCCAAATTTTGAACTTATGGTTACTGATGGTACGACTAGCGGAACTATAATTCATAGAGAATTCAATCAAGAAAACTTTCAGTCTGTTCGTGGGAGTGACCCGTCAAATATCACATCCTTAAATGATAAATTAATTTTTTCAGCACGGTTTAGATGGTTAAGTGCTAATATCGATTGGGGTACCGAATATTGTTTCGCAAGTACGCTAAGTAATGGCACAACGCCTTCAACTTCTGACGGATTTGGTGTTAATTTAAACGCAGGAGCATCAAGCAGTCTACCGTCCAATTTCGTTGAATTTAATGGTGATATGTACTTCAGTGCCACAAGTTCTTCTGGAGCTAATTTCAATGTTGGAAGAGAACTATGGAGAACCAATGGTGTGCCAGGAACCAGTGGAAGTGGAACAGCCCTTGGAGTAGATGCGAATCCTGGTCCTGATAGTAGTAATCCAGAAAATCTATTTGTTTATAATAATCGATTGTATTTTACTGCTAACGTACCAGGTTTCGGTAATGAAATCTTTAGAATAACTTCAAATGGCAACTTAACTAATTTGAAGAATATTAGCAGTGGTGCTGCAAGCAGTGACGCCTCTAATTTCACCATTATGAACGGTACCATTTTCTTTACTGCCAATGATGGAATCAACGGTAGAGAAATTTGGTCAAGTACTGGCTTTCCTTCAACCACAAATTTGCTAAGTAACATTAATCCTACAGGAAATAGTAACCCAAATGAATTGTTCGTTTTTAACGGTAAATTATATTTCAGCGCTGATAACGGTACTAATGGCGTAGAACTCTGGGTTTCGGATGGTACAAATGCAGGTACACAAATGCTTGCGGATATTAATCCAACAGGAGAAAGTACACCACAAGGTTTTACAGAATATAACGGTAAACTCTATTTTAATGCTGACGATGGCGTTAATGGTCGTGAGTTATGGGTAACTGATGGAACCACCGTTGGTACTCAATTAGTGGAAGATATTTGGACCGGTGTTGCAAGTAGTGATCCATTAGATTTAATAGTAGTAAATAACATTTTATTCTTTTCAGCAAATAATGGCTCTACAGGTTATGAACTCTTTAAATACGAAGACCCAACACTTTCAGTAAACAATCAAGAGCTATATAATACTGTAACTTTTTCCCCCAACCCAACAATTTCAAGTTTTACTCTAAATACCAATCAGACCATTTCATACCTAAATATTTTCAACCTTCGAGGGCAACTGGTAAAATCCTTTATTGGTAGTCAAAACGACTACAACATCGAAGATTTAAATTCTGGAATTTACCTCGTAACCCTTCAAACAAAAAACGGAAGTATCACCAAAAAACTCATCAAAGAATAACACTTGATATGCAATGTTTGCGAGTTGGCGTTCTGCAAAAGAACGCCGACTTTAAAACTACCCATAACGTGTAGTTTAGCCTAAGACTCTGCTTTATATCTTGTATTCACAAAACAACATGGATAAAATAGAAAAATACAAGCTCGAAATATTTCTGGTCACCTTTTACGGTTTGATAGGTTTTGTTACATGGCTTCTTTTCAGTTAAGTCATTGTAGTAGTTGAGGAGAAAAAAGCATTCATTTATTGAATGCTTTTTTAGTTTGGCATAGAGATTGGATTTCAATTTATATAACCCTTAAAACGCAAGATTATGAAACGATTTTTACTTTTAACAGTCCTTGTTTCGGTACTCGTATCTTGTAGTGCCAAAAAACAAATTGAACAAGCAATCAGTCATGGTAATTATGACGAAGCAATTTCCGATGCTTTGCAAAAACTAGAAAACAACAAAGACAAAAAACGTAAGCAAGCTTATATTTTTATGCTCAAAGATGCTTACGATAAAGTCTTATCTGAGGATTTGGTACAGATTGCACATTGGGAAAAAGATGGCAATCCGGAGTTATATAAAACCATTTATGAATCTTATTCTGATCTCGAACAAAGACAAGCAGCTATAAAACGCGTTATGCCCTTAAAAATAGATGGAAAAACCATTCACTTTAGCTTCAATGATTACAGCGAAGAACTTGTAGACTATAGATACAAAACATCAGACTATTTAATGGATAAAGCCCTGGATCTCTTAGATTCTGAAGATAAAATCAATGCACGTGAAGCCTATAGCTTATTTGAATATGTAGATCGTATTAATCCAAATTTTGAAAATGTTAGAGACCTTATGCTAGAAGCTCATTCGGTAGGAATGGATTATGTACACGTATCCATCTCAAATGAGACTTATCAAGTTATTCCTCAGCGTCTTGAAGTCGAACTTTTAGATTTCAACACTTATGGTCTTAATCAGTTTTGGACGACTTATCACGCCATTGTAGACGATAGCATAGACTATGATTTTGCTATGGAGCTTCAACTTAAAAGAATTAATGTCTCTCCTGAACGTATTAATGAAAGACAATTGTTGAGAGAGCGCGAAATTATTGATGGCTGGGAATATCTATTAGATCAGTACGGTAATGTTGTTCAAGACAGTTTAGGAAATGATATCAAAGTTGATCGAATTATCAATGTTAGAGCGCGATTTTTTGAAGTTATTCAGACTAAATCAGCTCAGGTGATAGCAGAAGTCGTATATACAGATCTAAAAAGAAATCAAGTAATGGATAACTTTGCTATAGATAGTGGTTTTACTTTTGAAAATGTTTTTGGTCGATTTAGAGGCGACCGAAGAGCACTTAACAGAGGCGACAGAGCCTTACTCATGCAAGACCAGATTCCATTCCCAAGTGATGAGCAAATGGTATTCGATTCTGGTGAAGACCTTAAAATGAAACTAAAGCACATCATTAGGAGCTATCGTTTGAATAGTTAAATAAAAACCTCCTGATTATAGGAGGTTTTTTATGATACTGCTCTAATATAAAAAAACGCCTCGCCTGAATTATCAGTCATTAGAATACGTTGGCCTTCATCCAAGATCTGATGACCGCCATTTTTAATTACTAACTGTTGAGTGTCTTCAAGATTGGTAACACCATAAGTGCATACCCAATATTCATATTTTCCTTTGAATTCGTTAGAAATTACTCTAGCATCTGCAATGTAATCTGAATTTCGACTTTTTATTTTGAAATGTTCTGAACTCGTTTTCTCAAACGTCCAGTCAAAAATACCTTCATAGAATGGTATGATCTTACTGATGTCCGAAACATGAAGCTCGTTCCAAATTAAAGTATTCGCAACATTATCGGTCCGAGTAGACTTCAAATTATCACCTTCATAAATAGTAAATCCCGCACCTTGAGGATCACGAATTAAGGCAACTTTGCCAAAACCAGAAATAGTCTGCTGCATTTCTACAATACCTCCAAGGGCTTTTGCATTCTTAACTGTTTCTTCAACTGAATTTACCTGAATGTAAGTCATCCAAAAATGCGGCATACCCAAGGCTTGAAATTTTGCTGGGGTTTCATATAAACCAGCCACCGCATTATCACCACTAAAACCAACATAATAATCTGCCTCCAGATAAAAGGTCCAACCGAACACTGCTTCGTAAAATGCCATGCTATCCTTTGGCAAATACGTAGATAAATCAGAAAATACGATGGTGTTTGGTTTCATAGATATCTTCAATTAAGACATAAAACGACTTAAATCAAGGTCATTAATTGCCCCATGAGATGCGTGTGCAACGGCAACTCCATTCTTAATAATTAACAATTGAGGCGATTGATGCATCACTTGAAACTTATAACCCACTTCATTAGAAACATCACGAAAACTCAATAAATCAAGGTAATATAAATCAACATCAGCAGATTCATCATACAATTCTATAAACTGATTCATTACCATTCTGCTAATTCCACATCGTGTAGAATGTTTGAAGATTAATTGTGTTTTTATCTTAGACTGTTCTTCAATCATCTTTAATTGCTCTAAAGAATTAAGGGCAATCCACGGTAGTTCTTTTTCTTCTTTTGGAGACTTACTCCCAAACATTTTTTTAAACATATTTCTTTTCTGATTTCTGCAATAGCAGATATTCAACTTAATTAAATCCAGCGCCTTACCTCATTCATATAACGTAAGTAATCCGATTTAAAATCTCTTGTTAGTCTCGGTTCTTCAACAAAAATTACAAACAGATGAAAGGCGATTGCAACACCTATTGCATATACAAGCAGACGTAATGAACCCGTAAACATAACTTCACCAACCAGCACCAATAACATCCCTACATACATAGGGTTTCGGCTATATTTATACAATCCTTTTACAACGAGTGCTTTTGTTCTGCGAACTGGCGACAGTGTTCCTCTACCATCAATAATAAAACGATAAACACAATAAAGTGCAATGCACAGACCGGCTATTATTAAGATAATTCCAAGATATTTAATTAATCCTAATTCAGCATTAATTATTAAGTCAAATCGTCGTCTCAATAACAAATACGGAATTAACCCAACCACTATTCCTGGTTGAAGAATAAAAAAGATAAGATTCTTTATATAGAGTGAAAACATATCCCATTAAAAAGGACAAAACGTCACCCGAAAGCACACTATATCAGTCATTTTGTCGTTTTTTTCTTGCCAATCTTCAATGGTAAGATTATTGAATAAAGATAGTCAAACACAACAAAAAAATTGAATAACATATAAAAAGATGAATTTTAATAATTATACCATAAAGTCACAAGAGGCTATACAAAGAGCACAGCAGATCGCTCAAAGTTATGGCCATCAGCAAATTGAAAATGAACATATTTTCAAGGCACTTTTTGATGTTGACGAAAATGTATTACCATTCTTACTTAAGAAGCTGAATGTTAATATTCCTATTCTTCAACAAATATTAGATAAAGAATTAGAGAGTTTCTCAAAAGTTTCAGGAGCAGATCTAATGCTTTCTCGTGAAGCTGGAAAAGCATTAAACGAAGCGTCTATTATTGCTAAAAACATGAATGACGACTTCGTATCGATAGAGCACCTCATCTTGGCAATTTTTAAAACGAAAAGTAAAATCGCTCAGATATTAAAAGATCAAGGTGTAACTGAAAAAGGCCTTAACGCGGCTATTCAGGAATTGAGAAAAGGAGACCGAGTAACGTCTCAAAGTCAGGAAGAAACCTACAACTCTTTAAATAAATACGCGAAAAACCTTAACCAATTGGCACGCGATGCCAAACTAGATCCTGTTATAGGTCGCGATGAGGAAATCCGTAGAATTCTTCAGATTCTATCACGTAGAACAAAAAACAACCCGATTTTAGTAGGTGAACCCGGAACAGGTAAAACAGCCATTGCAGAAGGTTTAGCCCACCGCATCATTGATGGTGATGTTCCTGAAAACCTGAAGGACAAGCAAATTTTTGCACTCGATATGGGTGCCTTAATCGCTGGTGCTAAATTTAAAGGTGAGTTTGAGGAACGTCTGAAAGCGGTTATTAAAGAGGTCACAACGAGTGAAGGCGATATCGTTTTATTTATTGACGAAATTCACACTCTAGTTGGCGCTGGTGGTGGTCAAGGTGCTATGGATGCCGCCAATATCTTAAAACCTGCACTAGCACGTGGTGAATTGAGAGCAATTGGTGCTACGACCTTAGATGAATATCAAAAGTATTTCGAGAAAGACAAAGCTCTTGAGCGTCGTTTTCAGAAAGTAATGGTTGAAGAACCTGATACTGAAAGTGCAATTTCCATCTTAAGAGGTATTAAAGAAAAGTATGAAACTCATCACAAAGTTCGCATAAAAGATGAGGCCATCATTGGTGCTGTAGAGCTTTCAAACCGATATATCACAAATAGATTCCTTCCAGATAAGGCCATTGACCTTATGGATGAGGCAGCTTCAAAATTAAGGATGGAAATCAATTCAAAACCTGAAGAACTCGATGTTCTCGATAGAAAAATTATGCAACTTGAAATTGAGCACGAGGCCATCAAACGTGAAAAAGACGAATCAAAATTGAAGTCTCTAAAAGCCGATTTAGCAAATCTCAAAGAAGAACGTAATGAGCTTAATGCCAAATGGAAAAGTGAAAAGGAAATCGTTGAAAACGTTCAGAATATAAAGCAGGATATCGAAAACTTTAAGCTTGAAGCAGAGCGTGCTGAGCGTGAAGGTAATTACGGAAAGGTTGCGGAGATCCGATACGGAAAGATTAAGGAAGCTACCGAGCAACTTGAAAAATTCCAGAAGCAGTTAGTTGAACAACAAGAAACAGCTCTGATCAAAGAGGAAGTTACTTATGAGGATATTGCTGATGTTGTGGCCAAGTGGACGGGGATTCCGGTAACCAAAATGATACAAAGTGAGCGTGAGAAATTGCTAAAACTTGAAGACGAACTGCACAAGCGCGTAGTCGGGCAAGAAGAAGCCATCGAAGCTGTAAGTGATGCCGTTAGACGCTCTAGAGCTGGTTTACAAAACCCACAAAAACCTATAGGTACTTTCTTGTTCCTAGGAACTACTGGTGTTGGTAAAACAGAATTAGCAAAAGCTTTGGCGGAATATTTATTTGACGATGAAAATGCCATGACACGCATTGATATGAGTGAATACCAAGAACGTCATGCGGTTAGCAGACTTGTTGGTGCGCCTCCAGGATATGTTGGTTATGATGAAGGTGGCCAGTTAACTGAAGCCGTGAGACGTAAACCTTATTCGGTGGTTTTACTAGATGAAATAGAGAAAGCACATCCAGACACCTTCAATATTTTATTACAGGTATTGGATGAAGGCAGATTGACAGATAATAAAGGTCGTATCGCTGATTTTAAGAATACCATTATTATCATGACATCCAATTTAGGAAGTCAGATCATTCAAGAACGCTTCGAAGCTACTAAAGATATTCCAACAGCCATTGAAGGTGCAAAACTAGATGTGCTAGGCTTACTGAAACAAAGTGTAAGACCAGAATTTTTAAATCGAATTGACGATACCATTATGTTTACGCCACTTTCAAAAGCTAATATTGTGGATATTGTTGGTCTTCAACTTAAAAGCGTTACTAAGATGATTGCAAAACAAGGAATCACATTCGATGCTACACCTGAAGCTAAGGCGTATTTAGCAGAAAAGGGATATAATCCTGAGTATGGTGCGAGACCTGTAAAACGTGTGATTCAGAAAGAAGTTTTGAATCAGTTAAGTAAAGAAATACTTGCAGGACGTGTCACTACGGATAGCATTATTTTGCTTGACGAATTTGACGATAAATTAGTTTTTAGAAATCAAGGCGACCTGGTCGTTGAAGAGTTATAAACAGACTGTAACAAACAAGCTAGTTATCAGTCTATAATATGATTGGTTGGTTTAAGCAACACTGAAAATAATTTGAAAAGCTATCGAATTTTGGACGTGTTGCTTTCCTTTTGTAACAAATTTGATCTCTAGGCTACAAATGGAATAAAAAATAATACATTAAATGAAACGAATCTTATCGCTAAGTATTGTGGCACTATTATCCATAGTTGCTACATATGCACAGAAATTAGAAAATTCAACACTTTGGAAAATTGAAGGAAACGGCTTAGAACAGCCATCTTATTTGTTTGGTACAATCCATCTTACCTGTGATGCAACCATTGAAGCTGATGTTCAAGAAGCCTTAGATCAGACGTCTAGAATTGTCTTGGAGTTAGACATGGATGACCCCAATATGTCGCTCAAAATGATGAAGGGGACTTATCTTCCGGATGGGCAGACTGCTAAAGATTTTGTTTCAGAAGAAGATTTTGTTGCCTTAGACTCCCTTTTTACAAAAAATATGGGAATGTCGATGAAATTGATTTCTAACGTTAAGCCATTTTTCTTAACGTCAATGCTTTATCCAAAGTTAATTGACTGTCCGATGCAATCTTTTGAGTTAGAGCTTATCAAAATAGCTAAGGAACAAAACGAAGAGATCGATGGATTAGAAACCATTGAAGATCAAATGAAGGTTTTTGAAGATATTCCTTTGGAAGATCAATACGCCGACTTAGTGCGAATGGCTAAAGAAAATCTTGAATATGATAAAACACTATTTGCTAAAATGCTAGATGTCTATAAAAGCGAAGACATTGAATCCTTATTAAGCATTATGGATGATGAAAGCTATCAGACCGTTTCAGACCATCAGGATGTGCTTTTAGAAAATCGTAATAAGAATTGGATCTCTAAAATTGAAGATTACGCCAAAGAGGAACCTACATTTTTTGGTGTCGGAGCTGGTCATTTAGCAGGAGAAAATGGCGTGATTAATTTATTGAGACAAGCCGGATACACCGTAACCGCTTTTGAATTATAAATCATTAATAAAATGAATAAGCCTCAAGTTTTTGAGGCTGTTTTTTTCATTTAAAATAGGTTCATTTTCGAATCAATTTAAGCCCTTGTTTTACAGATATTTGTCTATGAAGTGAATTATTTTTCGATGAAATGCACAATAATATTTTAGTTTTAACGTGTATTTTAACGGATAAATCATTAATTTTATCGAGCTATTTAATTCCAACACGACTTATTACTTAGTTAATCTTGTCTAGTTTTCCCTCCAACTGAAAGGGAATTACTATAGTTAATTATTTTATAAACCCTACTTATAATAAATGGATTTAAATAGATATATAGATCATACATTATTGAGTCCTACAGCGACTGAAACAGACATTCTTAATCTTTGTGAAGAAGCATTAAAATATAATTTCTATTCGGTATGTGTAAATAGCAGCTATGTACCTTTTGCAAAACAAGCCTTAGGCCGTTCAGATGTAAAGGTTTGTACTGTAGTTGGTTTTCCCTTAGGAGCCATGTCTACTGAAGCAAAAATATTTGAAGCCAAAAAAGCCATTGAGCAAGGTGCCTCAGAAATAGACATGGTGATGAATATTGGTCGCTTGAAAAGTAAAAACCACGTAGCAGTACTCAAAGATATCAGTGATGTGAAACGGGCTATTGGCCTTACACCTCTAAAGGTTATCTTAGAAATTAGTGAGCTATCGAAGAATGAGATTGTAAAAGCTTGCGAAATTTGTATCGATGCCAAAGCCGATTTTGTAAAAACCTCTACAGGATTTTCAAAAAGTGGTGCCACACTTACTGCTGTAAAGATCATGAAAAAGAGTGTAAAAGATCAATTGAAAATAAAAGCTTCTGGTGGAATTAGAGATGCCGAAACTGCCTTAAAATATATAGAAGTCGGTGTTCATAGAATTGGTGCTTCATCGGGAGTTGCCATGATGACTAATCAAACATCACATTCTACCTATTAGTTTCAAACACTTTGCTTAACTTTATGGCATGAGTGTACATATCGGTGCCAAAAAAGGCGAAATTGCAGAAACCATTTTATTACCAGGAGATCCCTTAAGAGCCAAGTGGATCGCTGAAACTTTCCTTGAAGATTACTTTTGTTTCAATGAAGTAAGAGGCATGTATGGCTATACAGGAACTTACAATGGTAAGCGTATTTCAACAATGGGAAGTGGTATGGGAATTCCAAGTATTTCGATTTATGCTAATGAACTCATTAAAGATTTCGGCGTAAAGAATCTTATTCGCGTTGGAAGTGCAGGGTCTTACCAGAAAGAAGTAAAGATCAGGGATGTGGTCTTAGCCATGGCGGCTTCATCAACATCAGGTGTTAACGAGCTGCGTTTTGGTGGCGCTGATTATGCACCTACGGCAGATTTTGGATTATTTATAAAAGCTGTTGAAGTAGCAAAATCTAAAAATATTCCAATTAAAGCAGGGAATGTTCTATCATCAGATGAATTCTATGAAGACGATATTGAATCTTATAAAAAATGGTCCAAATTTGGTGTTCTATGTGTTGAAATGGAGGCTGCTGGTTTATATACTGTTGCTGCAAAACACAATGTAAATGCTTTAGCGATACTCACTATTTCAGATTCACTTGTAACTGGAGAACATACCACAAGTAAAGAACGCGAAACAACCTTCAAAAGCATGATGGAAATTGCTTTAGACCTAGCGTAGAGTTATTTAACATACTTTTTGAATCTCATCTCCTTTTCTAATTTATCTTTGAAGGACTAACTATTAGTTCTTATTATGAAATCGATCATCACTACCCTATTGCTCCTATTCACGTTTATATCTTTTAGTCAAGATACTTCTGATAAAGCACAGATTGAAGCTACGCTCAATAATTATATTGACGGATTTTATCAAGGTGACACCACCAAATTAAAAGCCGCATTAAAACCAAGACTTTATAAATTTGGATATCTGAAAGATAAAGAAACCGGCGAGTATAAATACTATCAGCATTTAAGTTATGAAAATGCACTGAAGCTTGCACAAACACTTAAGGATCAGGGACGCACAAGAGATGAGACTAAAATGCGTAGTGTGAAAGTGCTTGAAATTAGCAATCATATTGCAGCTGCAAAAGTGACCGCCGCTTGGGGTCTAGATTATGTATTGCTCTCTAAAGATGATGGCAAATGGTTAATTGAAGAAGTGATATGGGAAGGACCATTTGAAGAAAAATTTATTGAAGAACCAAAAACCACAACTTACTATTTGATAAGGCATGCTGAGAAGGATAAATCAGATATATCAAATAGAGATCCACACCTCACTGAAGACGGCGAAAAACGTGCTAAAGAATGGGCTAGCACATTTAAAGATGTCGAATTTGACATGATTTATTCTACAGATTACAATAGAACAAAAGAAACGGCAAGACCAACAGCAGAGATGCATAATATAGACATTACCTATTACGATCCTCGAAGTATGAAAAAAGAAGATTTTTTAAAAGAGACTGCCGGTAAAACCGTTCTAATTGTAGGTCATGGTAATACAACACCAATGTTCGCTAATTTACTATTAGGTGATAAAAAATACGAGCAAATGAGTGAGGACAATAATGCCAATCTTTATATTGTTACAATTACTGAAGATTCAAAAACTTCAACATTGTTAAAGGTCAATTAATTCAACCTCAACATTTTCAAGTTCTATTTTAGATAATAAGATCAATTGATCATTATCAAAGGCCTTACCTAGGTTTTCAAGACTTGTAGATTCGTCTTCAGGTTTATAATTGCTATAATCTACAAAACGTAAGCCGTCTATAAATCGTTCGTTATAGGCTTTTCTAAAACGTAATCCCTTGCCATCATCCTCATTAAAAGAATAGGCTAAATAGTCGGGTTTAAAACTCTCTTTGTTTACCCAATAAATAAAGACATCTTCAAAATCTTCACCACCACCATTTTCACTGAAAGTCACCTTAATTTTGAAGTAGTCCTTTTTCTTAATCTGCTCCGCGCCTATAAGCTCTTTGTTTACAGCAGCGTCGTTTAAACCAAAAGGTAAAACTGAAAAATAGTGAACAGAATTTACCGAAGCCGAATAGACCGTTTTAAGGGAGTCCGACAAGGCTGCTCTATCGTTGTTTACGAAGCGTTCAAATCCATTATTCGACAAGAGGTCAAATACCGAATCTTCTTCTATTTTAAACATCCGGATCAATGAAAAATTACCTTTATTCCTTCTCGCTACATAGTATTTATCCCTGAAATTAAAACGAATCACAGATGCTTCAAACTTTTCACCACCAGAAATTTCAATAGACTTGTTGATTATTTCGTCAGCCGTAAGTGTTTCGACCTTCGCATTTTCCTGACAGGACAACATCAAAATTGCAACTAGGATAATTGAAATATACTTCATGAACTTGTAGAATATTATAAGACTTCAAAATTGCAATTTATTTCTCAAATACCACCACTTTAGGGTAGTTGATTACTTGTGAATTGTTATTAGGTTTATTAAAAATAAACGCACTACTATGAATACTTTCACAACAATTTCTACAAAAATTTTGTCATTATCCGTTCAATCTTCTTTTGAATTAGGACAACAAGTCGGAAAATTTGTTTTCTACTTGGGTATTTTAATATTGATTATCTACTTGGTTAGACGATATAAAAAGCGCAATAACAACTAATTTATTTCAGAAATCTATCATTACATTTTTTTGCAACTGATACGCTGTCTTTGGTCTGCACCTCCCCATTTCTGAGGCGCGGACCAGCCACCACTTCCATTTTTAAAACTTCTGAAGGAATAGGTCTGCCAACCACATTTACCATCAGCTGTGGTATAAGTGAAAGATGCCTTCATTTCGCGATAGGGTTCTTCAAACGTTGGCTTAAATAGTTGCCAGTCTTTTTGAATATAAGTCTTCTTGAATTGCTCTTGAAATCCTTGTCGATTCATTTCTGAAATCAACTGCGCCTCTAGTGCACTATTACTCAATTTAGCGGTTGGTAGCGGTGCTGATTCTAATAATTTATCCATTTGAAGTCGTTCTACATTCTTGTAATAATCCGGTCCCTCACCTTGAGCTAAATCAATTTTAAAACTCCCCTTATACTCTACATAGCCCGTTTTTGAACCAGAAGACTTTATTTTAACGTTATAGGTTTTGAGTCGTTCAGATTCGAGGCTGAGACCACGTGCCATCAGAATTGGCGTTATATTTTTACATTTTGTTGGAATTCTCAAATCTGAATCCGCATTAGGAATGAGCACAAATTGAACATAACTCTGATCCTTATTTACATTATCATCTATAGAAACCTCATAGTTTGAATAGCTCGATACTTCCCACGATTCGAACCTACGATTTAAGAAATCGCCTTTAGTATCTTCCACCTCAATAGCCATTGTACCACCTTTCCCATAGCCCTTCCAGCTACTTACAGCATCTTTTATAGACGCTGGTAGATAAATTGTAGCTATGATAGCATCTCCAGGTTTAAAGGTTGGATTAATCTCAACACTGCTCTCATCTCCTGGCGAAAACCTTGTTCGTGTAAAAACAACTTTTTTCAAATTTTCCTTATGAAAATCGGAGGTGAAAATATCACCCATATTGGCATTCGCCTTAGACAATTGCTTGTCTGCAAATGCCAATAGCCGATCTACATTGCTATTATCACCAGCAATATTCTTCAATCCGGTTGCCGCTTTTTTCACAGTAGTTGCCATAGCTATCAACTGGTCTGGCGAATCGCTATTCACCTCGTCTAACTTATCCATCAAATAATCTACTAAGCCTTCACGATCAATAAAAGCGCTATAGTCATCTAAAATAGATTTTACCTCCTCTGCCTTTCTGTGATTAGAGCTTTCAATTTTGCGATAAGCCTTTTCACGATTAAAATTTGAAGCCTGACTGATAAAATCATCATAGATCATCCCGAAACGCTCTGGTTTCGATGGTGTGCCTTCCACACTGTAGTATCGCCCTAAAAAATAGGCGATCTTAGAAAAATATTCGTCATCACCTTCAGTTTCTTGGGCATCAGATTTTAAGGCAATTATACGTTGGCATAGAGATGAAATATCGGCGTTGGGCTCCTTTTTCAAAAGACTACCTAAATAGCGTTCGGCATTTGCTATATTTCTTTCTGAACTTTTCGTGAGACCCCTAGAGACAAAGCTTTCTGCAAGTTCTATTTGCTTAACTACGTTTTTATATAAGGTATAAGCCTTACTAGCTTCAGTAATTGTTACGGTTCCATTGTTGTCGCAAGGATTTGATGTCATTTTATTTTCAGAATTAGAGGTTAGTGTTTTTTTAGCCTTTTTTAAATTGAATTGCCCCTGAATAGACCAACAAATTGAAAGACTAAGAAGGAAGAATAATACAGGTTTAATTGATTGCATAATTACATTGATTTTCAATAAATGTATTTATCAATCACGGTTGGTCATCTACCCTAAGCGGGTAGTTTTAAAAACATAAAGCACGCTTAACCAAAAAGTAGCGTGCTTTACTGACATTTACAGAATTAGTGATTTTTGCCACTAAGTTTTCACCAGTTTAATGGTTGTTACGCTATTATCAATTTCAATATTTACAAAATAAATTCCCGAGTTGAAACCACTTATATCAATTGCTGAATCTTTCCTATAGTTGATGTTAGAATAAACTTGTTTCCCTGAAACGTCGTGGATTATTACCCGAGATTCAGATATATCAAATCCAGTAATATGAACTGTTGAATTTGATGGATTCGGAAATAATTTCACTTGCGAAAGTTCAATATCATCAATGGATAAAGTTGGGCATGCTCCGCCGTCATTGATAGTCCAGCCATCAGAATTGATCATATTATTTCTTGCGTTTTGAGCCGCAATGGAGCAGTATTGTGAACTACCTGCTTGAAAGGTCACATTAGGCTGTAGATTTTGTGCTTCCCAACCGATCAAGATGGCATCGTAATTAGGACTAGAAAGCGTAACACCGTCGAACATAAAGTCGAGATCTGTTGCGCCTTCAACGTTCCAAGATCCTAAATTTTGATCAAAGGAGGTTGCTCCAAAAAACATTCCGGCCAACCCAGCACCAGTGATTGAAGAGGTATTCCAATTACTTACATCACCATTAAATGCTGTTGCAAAGGCAAACATAGTATTCATGTTAGTGACGTTAGACGTATCCCAATTGGTTAGATCTTGATTGAAGGAAGAAGCGAACGCAAACATAAAATTCATATCCGTAACATTAGATACGTTCCATGTTGAAATATCACCATTAAATGACGTTGCACCCGAAAACATTGCATTCATATTTTGGACGTTTGACGTGTCCCAATTACTAAGATCTTGATTAAATGAGGTTGCACCGTCGAAGAGTAGTTTCATTTCAGTAACATTTGAAGTATCCCAATTATCTATATTATCGTTCATCGATGTTGCATTCAAAAACATACTGTCCATACTTAAAACGTTGCTTAAATCTGGTGTATCTGTTGCATTAATAGATAAATTTTCACATCTATTAAATGCTCTAACCATGGAAGTCCAAGGATTCGTTCCCCATTGATCTACTGAAATTATCTTACGGTTATCGCCGCCTGAAGAGGCGTGCGATATTCTTGGAAAAGTACCTCTAATTGCAACGGTATAAATTCCAACAACTCCATAATCATGAACGATATTTCCGGTAACTCCGAGATCATCAAAAATTCCATCATTTTCCCAATCAACATCATAGTTATAAGTTTCCCCTGAAAAAGTCGGGATGGTAATAGATGTGGAATTTGTAAGGCCCGGAAGGTTAGTCTGCCATGTTGTAATAAATAAATAAGAACAGTCTTGACCAGCATCAATAATAATCCAACCATCAGAGTTAATAAGATTTGTTCTAGCTGCTATGGCTTGTGGTGAACAATATGTAGAACTACCCGCATCGAGCGTTAGATTGGCATTTAGATTTTGACTATCCCATCCAATTAATAGATTATCATAATTCCCTGTTGAAAGTCCGGCCATATTAAACATCAAATTAAAGTTTTGGACAGTCTCCACATTCCAAGATCCTATGTCCTGATCGAAGGCAAAGGCACTATTGAACATGTTAGACATATTTGTGGCATTAACCGTATTCCAGTTGCTTATATCCTGATTAAAAACCACGGCTTCAAAAAACATACCTGCAAAATTAGTTCCGCTAGAAACATCCCAGCTCCCAATATCTTGATTGAAGGAAGTGGCTGCTCCCAACATACTCGAAAAGTCAGTGATGGTAGAAACATTCCAGTTACCAATATTTTGATTAAATGATGGGCAGTTCGAAAACATACGTCTTAGACTTGTAACATTCGATAAATTTGGTGCATCGGAAGCATTTCCTGCGAGGTTTGAAGCTCCGAAAAACGCATTTTCAAAAGACGACCAGACAATGTTTCCCCATTGATCGATGGACAACAATTTATCTTTATCACCGCCATTATTAAAATAGATTCGTGGGAAGGTACCACGGATGCGTATGGTATACGTTCCAGGTGTTCCAAAATCAAAAGTGGCATTACCAGTATAACCAATATCAACTAAATCATAATTCCCATCATTATTCCAGTCGACATCGTAGTTATAGGTTTCTCCAAAAAATGTTGGAATTGTAATTGAAGTAGAATTTGAAGTCCCTGGATTATCAGTTTTCCAAGTTGTAATAAATTCATTTTGAGCAAACCCAAATAAGGTTAACAATAGAGTAAAGCAAGAAAGTAAAATTTTTTTCATAAGTAGAATGTTTGAAATTCATAAACAAAACTATAGGATAGGCAAAGCGAGGCATCTACCCTAAGCGGGTAGTTTTAAAATAAAAAAGCACAGAATAAATCTGTGCTTTGATGAATTTCATTTGGTTATTACTAACTAAATCCAATATGAAAATTACTCTAAATGTAATACGTTTATTACGACTGGCTGTCGCCAAAATGGATAATTCATTATTTAAATTAGGCGCTGGTCGCTAGCCTTTTTAAGGGCATCTTCCTTACTATTAACCTGCAGCTTCTCATAGATGTTTTTTATATGAAATTTTATCGTGTTTCTACTAATAAATAAGGCCTCCCCAATACTTTTATAACTCTTTCCTGTGGCTAATAAATTTAGTACCTCAGTTTCACGATCCGATAAAATTGAGCGTGTGGCTTTTTTAAATGAATCTACCACCATCCGTGCAATTTTTATACTCATTGGTGCACCACCAGAAATAAGTTCTTCCAGAGCTTCAACAATTTGATTACTCGATGCATTTTTAGTGAGATACCCTGTAGCCCCAGAGCAAAGCGCGTCGAAGACCGTTTTGGAGTCTTCATAAACGGTCACCACTAAAACCAGAAGGGAAGGCTTTATATCCTTCATTGCTTTTGTGGCATCAACACCATTCATTTTTGGCAATTCAATATCCATTAAAACAATATCTGGCGCATCAGATCTAAAATGCTGAAGTGCTTCCTCTGCGTTGTGATAAATATTCTGAACCTTAAAACCTACAGCACCATTAATTACGGTTTTAAAACCTTGACTTAAAGAAATATTATCCTCAACAATTACAACTTTCTTCATTATTACAAAGGTAGGGTGATGTTTTAATTATTATAGCTACCCCTTTATGGTAGTTTTCCAATAAACTTTATGTTTGTACCGTCATGCTTTGACGAACTAACCTCCAAATTACAGTCAATTTTTTTAGCTCTATTCTTCATATTATTCAATCCATTACTACTTACGTTGAACGTTTCAAAACCTACACCATCATCTGTAAATTCGATGATTAACTGGTCGTCTTCAAGATTAAATATCATTTTTGCGCATTTCGCTTCCGCATACTTAACCGTATTTGTGATGGCTTCTTTAAAAATAAATATAATTTGCTTACTCCAATAATGGGGTAATTTAATGTTATGATTTGCTTTAGATTGTACTTCAAAATCAATTCCAAATTGATGTAAATAATCCTCTGCAAAGTCGCTCAAATACACCTGTAATTCATCCAAATAATTGCTTTTCTCCTGAAGTGAGAAAATAAAGTCTTTAGTGCCTTTGTACAGATAATCAGCGTCGGTTTTAATGGTTCTAACAATAGCGCTTTCTTCAGAAGCTACCTTTCCAGAGAGTACATCAGACAAAAGTGAAATACTAGCCAGTTTATTCCCGAGGTCATCATGAAAATCTTGTGCTATATTATCTCTAACTTCACTTAACTCCTGCTCTGCGGTGATGCGCTTATCAATTTCGTTTTGAAGAGCTTTCCGACGATTTGCTTCGGCTTTCAATCTTGAGTAAAACAGTAGGGCCAACAAACAGGTAGAGCCTAAAACAAACAATAGAATTACCCACCAAATTTTATACCATGGTGATTTTATTTTGAAATAATATGGAGCGCTATATATCCAATCACTATTGTCTTTTCTCGACCTAAACTGCAACTGGTAATCGTCGTAGGCGTAAGAACTAAAGTCTAGTGTATTATTAGAACTCTCAGTTGTAATCCAGTCTTCGCCATTCAGTTGGTACTGTGTCACAATTCCTACATTGCTAAAGGAAATGGTATTTATTTTGAATTCGGTATGTACCTGTTTGATATCAATCTTAGGTGAAGGTGTTTTGTGAAGATCATTTTTGTTAACTATAGAAATCCCATTTTCGCCAGCTAACCAAAGGGTTTCTCCAACAGAAAGAATGCTATTAATGGATAAGGATTTTAATCCGAAGGATTTAGAAAAATTGAGAACCTCATCATTATTAATAACCGACAACCCACCCTGAGTAGCTAAATAGAGAACCTCATCACTAAAGATATCGTTTATTCGTTCGTTTTCTAAACCATTAGATTCGTTATAGAGCGTCTGGCGATTATTTGAGAAAATCACTAAACCCTTATCGGTTAAGATGTATTCCTTATTTTCAGTTTCGCAATGACCATTAATACGCTCGGTTTGGTTTATAAGCTGAAATTCTGCATCGTTATAAAAACGTTTTGTTTCGGGATTGTAGTTCCATTTTCCTTTATTGGTATAAAGTGCCAACTCATTTTTTTCATCTTTAAAATCGCTTATAATAATTTCATTATCGGAGTAAATTGGATACTCGTTTACAAAAATGGTATCCTCTTGCCGAATGATCCCGAATTTAGACTCTCCCAGATAGCGCCCCTTAATTGCCTGTACTTCTTCACGATTAATTTGTTCCGTTAAACTTAGGGCCGAGATCCTAATTTCGTCATTTACCAAAGCGATTTTTTTTGCAAATCCATCAATTGTGAAAGAATCTACCAAGCTATCACCATCAAATTTATAGACCTTAGAAGGGGTTAATGCGTATAAATGTGATTTGTGTTTTTTCAAATCGAGTACATACTGGTTGACTAATTTTGAAGTGATCTTAGGATTTGAATAGTACAAACAATAAACACCATCGCCAAAGGTGGTAATCCACAAATTTCCTTCAAAATCGAAAGTCGCATCAGATACGGTTGTGGTGATCGCCAAACTTTGAATGAGATCTACAGTTTTTTTGGTAGAACAATCGTAACTAAATATTCTCTTAAATCCATCTTTGTCTTGAGCTAGCAGCACAAATTCGTCTTTATTTGATGGGGACAACAGGATTTTTGAAATTCTATAATCCTCAGTGATTTCAGGAATATGATAGATTTTATTAATACCGCTTTCCGAAGTAAAAATTAGTCGATCATCACTAGCACAGATGTAATTATTTACACCTAATTTTTTTATAGCAGAAATACGATAGCTATCTAAAAAAGGAAAAACTGATTCGGTGGAATGATCACTATTTAAAATTCTAATACCAAAAAAATCATCTTTAAACCGCCCTTGATCATGAAGAAAAAGTGTATCACCGACAATACTGACATCAACCAAATTGAAATCCAAAACTACTTCGTTATGCGTTCCAAAAACATTGTTGCGTTTGTAGCCCAATTTTTCGAAAATTGAATCTTTCAGATTGTAGAAAAAATAACTACTCCCAGAAAAACCGAATACATTACTCCCATTAGTTTTTATGTCATAAATCTTACTGTTTTGATCGGAGAATTTACCACTTTTCCTAATGGTATCATTTTCTAAAAGATGCAGGCCTCTTCCCCAAGTTGAAATTGCAAAAGAATAATCAGGTAGTTCTACAATATCCATTACATAATTGGATAATAATCCGTCTTTTAGTCCATAATTGGTGAACTTTTGACCATCAAATTTTGAAAGTCCATCGTCAGTTCCAATCCAGATATACCCTTTAGAATCTTGTATAATATTGTAGGTTATATCGTGTGTTAAACCGTCTGATGCTGTATAGCGTGCAAACTTATTCTGTGCATTCAAAAATGTAAGCTGAAAGACACATATGGTTAAAAGTGATAGGCGAGAAAGATTAACTAGGTTTATCATTTCCTCTAAATAAAATAAAAATTTGCGACCTTCAATGCGTTAAAAGCTTCTTTTTAATTTCATTTTATAAACAACTACCCCATTGGGGTAGGCATCTCGAAGAAATAATAGTCTCTACAGTGATTTCAACGATGTGATTATCAAAATTTATCTACCTTTGCCGTCCATGCAAAAAACGGTCAACATACTCAATAAAAAAGCTAAATTTCAATATGAGATATTGGACAAATACACGGCTGGAATTGTACTTACTGGCACCGAAATTAAATCGATCAGAGCGAGTAAGGCATCTATTGCCGAAAGTTTCTGTGAGTTCAATGATCATGGTGAGCTTTTCGTAATCAATATGACCATCGAAGAGTATGTCTTTGGAAATTATTATAACCACAAACCAAAAGCCGAACGTAAACTTTTACTTAATAAGCGCGAACTTAAAAAACTTGAAAAAGAAGTAAATGTGAAAGGTAATGCTATTATTCCATTACGTCTTTTTATAAATGACAAAGGGCTAGCCAAATTAGAGGTCGCATTAGCCAAGGGGAAAAAGCTATACGATAAGCGCGAAACCATTAAAGACCGCGACAATAAGCGCAACCTAGACCGCATTAAGAAAAGTTTTCGATAACTTTAAGATTGCTATAACTTTTCTTACATAAATTTTCTTCTATGTTTGAAACAATATAAGCAACCATTCGTTTAATTGTTGCGTCTATATAGTTATAACCATCAATCTTAATTTATGAACAGATCTTTACTAGGCTTACTTTTTTTATTATTCAGTACAGTCATTTCAGCCCAGATCACCGGTACCATTACTGACACAAAAAATAACCCACTACCCTTTGTAAATGTCATTATTGAAAACACCTTCAAAGGCACAACCACTAATGACGACGGTTATTACGAACTCAATATTTCAGAACCTAAGAATTATACCATTGTGTATACCTATTTGGGTTATAAAACGGTGAAGAAAAATGTTGAGATCGATAAATTTCCATTCCGAATAGATATTACTCTTGAAGAAGAATCAGTATCTCTAAATGAGGTTGTGGTTAATGCCGAAGACAATCCCGCCAACGCCATCATAAGGCAAGCCATCGCTAAGCGCAAAGAAAATCTGGATAAGATCAATTCATTTAAAGCTGATTTTTACTCGCGCGGATTAATTAGAATCAAAGACGCACCAGAGAAAATTCTTGGACAGGAAGTCGGTGACCTTGGTGGCGGATTAGACTCAACACGAAGTGGCATAATTTACCTTTCTGAGACCATTTCGAAAATTCAATATTTAAGACCAAACCTTCTTAAAGAGAAAATAACAGCTTCAAAAGTTAGTGGTGACGACAGTGGTTTTAGTTTTAACAATGCCCAAGATGTTGATTTCAATTTATACAATAACACTATCGAATTTGGAAACGAAATAGTATCGCCTATTGCCAATAACGCTTTTGGTTATTACCGCTATAAACTTGAAGGTGTATTTTATGACGACCGCGGTAACCTCATCAATAAAATAACAGTGACACCAAAACGAGAAAACGACCCTGTGTTTTCAGGTACTATTTACATCGTTGAGGAGCAATGGAATATCTACGCTATTGAACTCAATATTACTGGTATCCAAGCACGAATTCCTGCCGCAGATTTGATCTCACTTAAACAGAGTTTTTCTTATTCAGAAAAGGACAATTTATGGGCGTTGATCTCCCAAAGTATCGACTTTCAATATGGCATATTTGGTATAAAAGGCGATGGAAGATTTACCGCAGTTTACAGCAATTATGAGTTCAATTTAGATTTAGATCGTAAAGATTTCGGACCAGAATTGGTAGCTTTTGAAAATGAAGCTAATAAGAAAGATTCGCTATTCTGGAAAACGATAAGACCTGTTCCATTAACCTCAGAAGAACGTATCGATTATATCAAAAAAGATAGCATTCAGATCGTTCGTGAATCTAAGACCTATTTAGATTCTATAGATCGTGTTGAAAACAAATTCAAGTTAGGTGATGTTTTGGGCTACACGTATCGCAATTCTTATAAAAATTACAGCTTAGGTTTCGATATTCCGATAAGTGGTGTTCAATTTAATACGGTGCAAGGCTATACAGGCAAACTAAATCTGTTCTTCACGCAGCGTTACGATGATTTCAGACGTTATTTAGCCTTTAATGCCGGACTCCAATACGGTTTTTCCGACGAACGATTACGCTTCACAGGTTCGGTATCGTATAAATTCAATAATACCAACCGACGTATCATTACTTTATCTGGAGGTGAACAAGTGCAACAATTCAATCCTGCAAACCCGATTACTCCTATAGGAAACACAATCGCCTCGTTATTCTTCGAGGAAAACTATATGAAATTGTACGAACGTCGATTCATTCAACTTAATTATTCTGAAGAGCTATTTAATGGGTTTAGATTGTTCTCTAGTATTTCCTACGAAACACGAAATGCACTTTTCAATACAACAGATCAAAGTTTTTACCCAAGAGCTGACCAGGAATATACAAGCAATAATCCGCTAGACCCAACTAGTGCCACTGCACCTTTTGAAAACCACAACATTGTTAAATTGAATGTTACCGGACGCATTAATTTCGGACAAAAGTTTTTGAGTTATCCCGACAGCAAATTCAATATCGGTAGCGATGCTTATCCGACTTTAGTGCTGAGCTACGAAAAAGGGTTTGGCGCCACTAATTCTGATTACGATTTCGATCAGATCAAAGCACGGATTTATCAGTCCTTCAATATAGCTGATAAAGGGCGATTTAGATATAACATTAGAACAGGTAAATTCTTTAATGCCGATGATATTGCGTTTATGGATTTCCAACATTTTAATGGTAACCAGATCAATGTAAGCCGACGTGGTAATTACACCGATGTCTTTAATAATCTGGGCTATTATGATCTTAGCACCAATGATAGTTATCTAGAAATGCATGCAGAGCACGACTTCAATGGTTTCATTTTAGGTAAAATTCCGTTGCTTAATAAACTGAATTTTAACCTTATTGTAGGTGCGCATAATTTAGCAACACCAGGAAATAAGCCTTATCAGGAGTTTACTATAGGAATTGATAATATTGGATGGGGTAAGTTCCGCTTCTTGAGATTCGATTACATCCGTTCTTATCAAGGCGGTTTTCAAGGTGATGCCATTTTGTTTGGTTTGAAATTCTTTTAACTTTACAGTGATGCCATCGCTACAATTTTGACAGTTCGGCACATTTTTAAATCAATTACAAAATAGCTTTCATGAAGAAATTAATAGTAGGCTTTATGCTCTTAACATTAGCAATCCATGCCCAAGAAGACACCAACGACTATTCAAACAACGTAGCAACTTTAGATAGTACCATAGAAACCTTATACAATGTGATTTCTGGAGATGCTGGTGTAGAGCGCGATTGGGAATTGTTCAAACATCTTTTTCACAAGGATGCAAAATTAATTCCGAGCGGTAAATCTCCTGAAGGTAAACATGTCGCCCGTTATATGACTCCAGATGATTATATTCAATCTTCTGGAAAATGGTTATTAGAAAATGGTTTTCACGAAGTTGAACTCAACCGTGAAACACATACCTTCGGAAATATTACGCAAGTGTTTAGCACTTATGAATCCTATCGAAAAAAAGACGACAAGGAACCATTTATGCGAGGTATTAACAGCATACAATTAATGAATGACGGTGAACGTTGGTGGATCATCAACATCTTTTGGATGCAAGAATCGAAGGCCAACCCAATTCCTGAAGACTACCTTCCTAAAAATTAATACCTAAATCCAAACAAGTTTAATCTGAAACTTATCTTAAAGAATTTGAGGACTAAGCGATACTCCTTATTTTTATAAAAAACTTATAAGATGAAATACTTCACTATCAAATCCAATTCATTATTAATCGCAGCCCTTGCATTTAGTATTTTAAGCTGTGCTCAAAATTCAACCGTAAAAGCCCAACCTGTTTTTAAGGATGGCGAAGCTCAAATTGTTGAGGCCTTTAGCAATCCAGATAATTGGTTGCGCCACGATCTATGGGTTGAAACTGAATTTGATACGGATGGTGATGGAGATCTAGACCGAATGCATGTTTCTGTAACGCGACCAAATCAAACAGAAACTGTAGGATTACAACTGCCAGTGATCTATGTTACGAGTCCATACTTTGCTGGTGTTGCGGGTGATGTTCCAGGTATTATGTGGGATGTTAAACGGGAACTTGGGGGCAAATCTAAAGAACGCACACATCCCGAAGTTCAACGACGTGGTAAACGTCCTATCATTTCAAATTCTCACCTAAGAAAGTGGGTGCCTAGAGGCTACATTGTGGTACATTCGTCTTCTCCTGGAACTGGACTTTCAGATGGTGCACCAACGGTTGGAGGACCAAATGAATCTTTAGCTCCGAAGGCTGTGATAGAATGGTTGTGCGGACGTGCAAAAGGTTACACCGAGCGCAATGGCGATGAGGAAGTCAAAGCTTATTGGTCGACTGGTAAGGTTGGAATGACAGGAACTTCATATAATGGCACATTACCTTTAGCAGCGGCAACTACTGGCGTTGAAGGGTTAGAAGTAATCATTCCAATTGCACCTAATACGTCTTATTATCATTATTATCGTTCAAACGGTTTAGTGCGTTCTCCTGGCGGCTATCTTGGTGAAGATATAGATGTGCTTTATGATTTTATCCACAGTGGCGACGAATCTAAACGTGAATATAATAACAAGACCGTTCGTGATACTGAAATGATGAACGGAATGGATAGACAAACTGGAGATTACAATGAATTTTGGGAAGGTAGAGATTACCTCAATCAAATGGATAACATGAAAGCTGCCTTATTGATGTCTCACGGTTTTAATGACTGGAATGTGATGCCAGAGCATAGCTACCGCATTTACAAAGCAGCTAAAGAAAAAGGATTACCGCATCAAATTTATTACCACCAAAATGGACATGGTGGTCCACCACCAACCTCAATGATGAACAAGTGGTTTACAAAGTATCTACATGGTATAGACAACGGTGTGGATAAGGAAGAAAATAAAGCGTACATTGTTAGAGAATACGACGATAGACAGCAGCCAACAGCTTATTTAGATTATCCAAATCCAGCAGCGAAAGAAGTGACCTTTAATCTTACGCCTGGAGGAAACGGAATAGGCGGATTGACTCTTAATTCTACAGCTTCCACAAGTGAAACGCTTGTAGATAATGTTTCTATTTCTGGCAAGGAATTGGCTAAGCAATCGAGTTCAAAAAATAGATTGATGTATGCAACGCCAATACTGAAGGAAGACCTTCATATTTCTGGTGTTCCGAAGGTTAGTATAACGCTTTCTTGTAATCAACCGGCCGCAAATTTATCAGTTTGGCTAGTGTCATTACCATGGGATGATAATGCCAAAAAGATAACGGATAATATCATAACACGTGGTTGGGCAGATCCTAAAAATTATAAATCCTTAACGAATGAGGAAGATCTGGTTCCGGGGAAATCTTACACCGTCAATTTTGAATTACAACCAGACGATCAGATCATTAAGGCCGGGCAACAAATAGGTTTGATGATCTTTTCGAGTGATCAGGATTTTACCATCCATCCGAAAGCAGGTACAGAATTGACAATTGAATTAGATAAAACCACCTTAACACTACCGATTGTTGGTGGCAAAGACGCTTTTAATAAAGTGACAAATTAGTTTTTGTCTTCTAAAAGTGGAACAAATCTGAATTTACCAAACTCTTGTTTTTCAAACTCTTTTGGCCCTTTTCTAATGAAGAGGGTCATAGTTTGAACATCGTCACCTACGGGGATAACCAATCGCCCTCCCACTTTAAGTTGGCTTAAAAGTGGCGTAGGCACAAACGGTGCTCCTGCAGTAACAATAATACCGTCGAATGGCGCTTCCTCTGGCAGCCCTTTATAGCCATCACCAAAAACTAATTTTTTGGCCCTGTATCCAATTTTTGGAAGAAACTTAGAGGTCTTTTTAAAAAGTTCTTGCTGACGCTCTATACTATAGACCTTTGCTCCTAGTTCTATTAAAACCGCACATTGGTATCCGCTACCTGTACCAACTTCTAAGATCTTATCTCCTGATTTCACATCTAACAATTCAGTTTGAAACGCTACAGTATAAGGTTGAGAAATCGTTTGGTCAGCCGCAATCGGGAAGGCTTTATCAACATAAGCATGATCAATAAAACTTGAATCCATAAATAGATGTCGTGGAACTTTATTTAAAGCGCTTAGTACAGCTTCATCCTTAATACCACCATGTTCTCTAATCGAATCAACAAGTTGTTGACGCATTCCTTTATGCTTAAATGTATCTTTCAAAATTTAGTTTAGTTTCACACAAAATTAATTCAAAGAAAAGCAAAATCCTACCCAAATTTCAATTATTGAATTCACAGTTTTTTATAGTTCCTTTTTGAAATTTTTCATGCAAAACGCCTATTTTTGTTAAAAATTGAAAAACATGCTAAAAGCGGGTGTTCTTGGTGCTGGTCACCTTGGAAAAATTCATTTGAGATTACTCAATCAATCAGATAAATATGAACTTGTTGGCTTTTATGATGCTGACCCGGAAAATGCAAAACGCGTTGCCGATGAATTTGGCTATACTTACTTCGATTCCATCGATGCACTAATTGATGCTGTGGATGTGGTTGACATTGTAACACCTACTCTTTCGCATTACGACTGTGCAAAGAAAGCAATTAAAAAAGGCAAGCATATTTTTATTGAAAAGCCAATAACTAATACCGTTGAAGAAGCTGAAACCATCAGAACATTAGTAGCCGAGCATGGTGTTAAAGGACAAGTTGGACATGTTGAACGCTTCAACCCTGCGTTTCTAGCTGTAAAAGACAAGATCGACAACCCCATGTTTATTGAGACCCATCGTTTGGCTGAATTCAATCCACGTGGCACTGACGTTCCTGTGGTTCTCGACCTTATGATTCACGATATAGATATTATTTTAAGTGTGGTGAATTCACCGGTAAAACATATTTCAGCAAGTGGCGTTTCGGTAGTAAGTGAGACACCAGATATCGCCAATGCCCGCATTGAGTTCAAAAATGGATGCGTAGCCAATTTAACTGCTAGTCGAATTTCACTTAAAAACATGCGCAAAACTCGTTTCTTCCAGAAAGATGCGTATATCTCTGTTGATTTTCTTGAGAAAAAATGTGAAGTCGTAAAAATGAAGGATGCACCTGAAAATCCGGGTGATTTCGATATGATTCTTCAAAATGCAGAAGGCGTAAAAAAGCAGATTTATTTCGACAACCCTGAAATAGCAAGTAACAACGCCATCTTAGACGAATTAGAAACATTCGCAGACGCCATTAATAACAATACAAAGCCAATAGTAACACTTCATGATGGTACCGAGGCGTTACGCGTGGCAACAATGATCATAAATCAGTTTTAATTTCCATTAATTTGGAAGTTTCATAATACCAATAAATTTTTATTAAATGAAAAACGTAGCTGTAATTGGAGCAGGAACCATGGGAAATGGAATTGCACACACTTTTGCACAATCTGGATTTAAAGTTCAACTTATAGATATTAGCGAGGCTGCCCTAAAAAAAGGTGTAGATACCATTTCGAGAAACTTGGATCGTATGGTAGCCAAGGAGAAAATTACCGAAGCCGATAAAGAGGCAACATTAAATAATATCACAGTATATACAGATGTCTCTGAAGGTGTAGAGTATGCGAGCTTAGTGGTTGAAGCCGCTACTGAAAATGTGGACTTGAAAATGAAGATCTTCAAGCAGCTAGATGAGGCTTGTCCGGACGACACCATTTTAGCAACAAATACCTCTTCAATATCGATTACTCAGATTGCAGCTGTGACCTCACGCCCTGATATGGTAATTGGGATGCACTTTATGAACCCAGTTCCGATCATGAAATTAGTTGAGATCATTAGAGGCTACAATACTAGTGATGAAGTAACGAATACCATCATGGAGTTATCGAGAACACTTGGCAAGATTCCGACTGAGGTTAACGATTATCCAGGCTTTGTTGCCAATCGTATTTTGATGCCAATGATCAACGAATCTATTGAAACTCTTTATAACGGTGTTGCTGGCGTTGAAGAGATCGATACGGTTATGAAATTAGGAATGGCGCATCCTATGGGGCCATTGCAATTAGCAGATTTCATAGGGCTCGATGTTTGTTTGTCCATACTTCACGTGATGTATGACGGCTTCAAAAATCCGAAATATGCACCATGTCCATTGTTAGTTAATATGGTAAGAGCAGGAAAACTCGGTGTGAAATCGGGTGAAGGATTTTATGATTATTCAGAAAGTAGAAAGGCTGAAAAAATTGCGAAGCAGTTTTTAAAGTAGGCAGTGACAGTAGTCAGTTTACATTTATTTCTAAAAACTGATAACTGCGACTGAAAACTTAGAATATGGCAAAAATAATTCCATTTAAAGCAGTAAAACCGACACGAGCAATCGTTGGTTTAGTAGCCGCAAGACCTTATCAAAGTTATACGGTTGATGAGCGCGAGTCTCGTATGGATTACAATCCGTACAGTTTTCTTCATATCGTAAATCCGGGCTATAAATATTCTCAAGAGGTTACTGGTAATGAGCGCTATAAACTTGTGAGGAATCGCTATATGGAATTTAAAGAAGATGGTGTGTTTGTAACCGATAAAAAACCATCGCTTTATGTTTACAAAATTGTCAATAGACATAAGCAAGAATTCAATGGAATAATTGCAGCCACAAGCGCCGAAGACTACGAGCGAGATGTCATTAAAAAACATGAAGAAACTATTGCGAAGCGCGAGCAAACCTTCAAAAATTATCTTCAGACGGTTGGGTTTAACGCTGAGCCTGTTTTACTGACATATCCAGATAATAGTGTTATTTCCGATATTATAAAAGACACTCAAAAAGCGCATGCAGAGTTTGAGTTTACTATGACCTATCGCGATACCCATTATCTTTGGAAAATTGATAATGACGAAACAATAGCGATTGTTCAAGAAGAATTCAAGAAAATGGAAACCATCTATATCGCTGATGGTCACCACAGATCGGCATCGTCATTTTTACTTTATCAGGACGAAAAACAAAAGAATCCTGAGCACAACGGTACTGAAACTTACAACTTTTTCATGTCGTATCTAATTCCTGAATCGGATCTAGTGATTCAAGAGTTTAGCAGACTGATTAAGGACCTAAATGGTTTAACTAAGGAAGAATTCTTAATTAAACTCGACGCTAAATTCAGAATAGACAATAGAGGTTCTGTACCTTATCATCCTTCTAAACCACATCATTTTAGTATGTATTTGGACGGTGAGTTTTATTCACTCTACTTAAGAAAAACGAACTACAAATTTCAGACTGCATTAGATAAGCTCGATGCACAATTACTCTACAAAACCATTTTACAACCCATACTAGGCATTGAAGATCTAAGAAACGACAGTAGGATTGAATATGTTCATGGGAAACACGAAATGATCACCATTAAAAGTAGTGTTGATAGTGGCGAATTTAAAGTAGGTTTTGGTATGTGTCCTGCCACCGTTCAGCAAATGAAGGAAATTGCAGACGAAGGCCTTATAATGCCACCAAAAAGCACCTATATATTACCTAAATTACGAAGTGGAATTACGATCTATGAGTATTAGTGAAAATCTTCAGAAGATAACATCGAGAATACCAAACGAGGTTACCCTAGTTGCTGTTTCAAAAACCAAGCCTGTTAGCGACCTTATGGAAGCCTATAATTCTGGTCAGCGCATCTTTGGCGAGAACAAAGTTCAGGAAATGGTTGAGAAATACGAGCAAATGCCTAAAGACATTGAATGGCACATGATTGGTCATTTACAGCGTAACAAAGTAAAATATATGGCAGGGTTTGTGAGTTTAATACATGGCGTGGATAGTTTTAAGCTATTAATTGAAATAGACAAGCAAGCTAAAAAACATAACAGAGTGATAGACTGTTTGATTCAAATTAAAATTGCAGAAGAAGACAGTAAATTTGGTATGTCGGAAGCCGATGCCCACTGGATGTTGAATTCCGAAGAATTTTTGCAATTAGAACATATCAAAGTTAAAGGATTAATGGGAATGGCAACGTTTACCAATAATATGGCTCAGGTTGAAAACGAATTTAATTATCTGAACCAGACTTTTCAAAATTTTCAAGAATTTGAAAGTACCAACTTCCAACCTGAAATTATTAGTATGGGAATGAGTGGTGATTATGAATTAGCCATTGCATGTGGTAGTACTATGATCCGCGTAGGAAGTAATATCTTTGGAGCAAGGAATTACAGCAATTAAAACGATTCGATATTTACGCAATTATTGACATAGAAACTACAGGTGGCAAGTACAATGAAGAAGGTATTACAGAAATTGCCATTTACCGCTATGATGGACATAAAGTTGTAGATCAGTTTATTTCGTTGGTGAATCCTGAGCGCGAAATTCAACCCTTCGTTGTCAACCTAACAGGAATCAATTCGCACATGCTCAGAAATGCACCTAAATTCTACGAAGTTGCCAAGCGTATTGTAGAAATTACCGAAGACACCATTCTTGTGGCTCATAATGCAGATTTTGATTATCGCATTTTAAAAACTGAATTCAGCAGGTTAGGTTTTGCTTTCAAACGTAAAACTATATGTACTGTGGAATTGTCGCAACAACTCATTCCTGATATGGAATCTTACAGCTTAGGCAAGTTAACCAGAGCACTCGGAATTCCGGTTAGTGATAGACACCGTGCCAATGGTGATGCATTAGCTACCGTGAAGCTTTTCAAAATGTTATTGAATAAAGATTCGGATAAGACCATCATTAAACAAGCGATTCGAATTGAAAAAAAATCAACCTTAGCCCCTAACCTAAAAGATATTATTGAAGAATTACCCAGTGATACTGGCGTATATTATATTCATGACGCCAATGGCAATATTATTTATATAGGTAAAAGCAACAATATTAGAAAACGAATAACACAGCACTTCACCAATAAAAATTCAAAATCAAAGAAAATTCAGGTTCAGGTTGCAGCAGTGACTTATGAAAAAACCGGGAGCGAGCTTGTGGCACTTCTGAAGGAAAGTGAAGAAATTAAAACCAACAAACCGTTACTAAATAGAGCACTTAAAAGAAATAATTTCACCCAAGGCTTGTATAGTTTTACAGATGAAAACGGCTATATCAACTTAAGAATAACTCATATAAAAAAAGGTCAGAAACCTATCACTACCTTTACCAACAGGAAAAGTGGTGTTTCATTTATGAACCGAATGGTAGAATCCTATGAGCTTTGTAATAAGTTGTGTGGTTTAGAGAAATCTGAAACGAGTTGCTTTGATTACGAAATAGAACAATGCCACGGTGCATGTGTTCTTAATGAATCTCCAGAATCTTATAATAAGAGAGCCCAAGCTGTTATTGAGAATAATTCGTACGATAATAAAGACATGATACTTATTGATCGCGGGAGAGATATCGACGAGAAAAGTGTGATTCTTATTGTTGATGGCGTATTTAAAGGTATTGGATTTTTCGACCTCAATCATCAGATCAATAATCGCGATATCTTGGAATCTTTAATTACGCCGATGGATAATAATAGAGACACTCAGCATATTATCCAAAGTTATATGCGTAAGAACAAACGGCTCAAAATTGTAGATTTAGGCAACTAACATTTCTTTTGTACATTTAGAGCATGGAAGGCACATCAAAACATACCTGGCGTACAAAACTCCATGAAATTATCTATGAGGCAGATACACCTTCTGGAAGGTTATTTGATGTTGTATTGTTAATCGCTATTCTTGCAAGTATTCTTTTTGTAATGCTTGAAAGTGTTCAGAGCTTTGATGAAAAATATCACGATTTTCTAAACATTTCAGAATGGGTTATAACCATTCTTTTTTCCATTGAATATATAGCGAGAATCGTTTCAGTAAAAAAGCCTTTAAAGTATGTGACCAGTTTTTATGGCATTATCGATCTACTGTCAACTATACCAAAATATTTGTCATTAATTTTCGTTGGAACACACTCATTAGTGGCGCTCAGAGCACTTCGCTTATTAAGAGTTTTCAGAATATTAAAGCTAACGCGCTACATAGGAGCCTCCACAAATTTCATAAGAGCATTAAAAATGAGTCGCGCCAAGATTGGTGTGTTTTTATTGTTCGTTGTCATTCTATGTGTCATTCTTGGAACAATCATGTATTTAGTTGAAAGTGAAGAAGGCAGTGGATTTACAAGTATACCTAGAAGTGTGTATTGGGCTATTGTGACCTTAACAACTGTAGGCTATGGCGATATTGCTCCCGCCACTCCACTCGGTCAGCTAATTGCTTCAGTTATTATGATTATGGGTTACGCCATTATCGCAGTCCCAACTGGAATTGTCTCTTCTGAAATGACTCGATTTAGTACAAAGTCTGTAAACACAAATACACAATCTTGTTCAAATTGCTTGGCTGGTAACCATAGTGACGACGCCAAATATTGCCATAACTGCGGACATACTCTTCATGACTAATACGTATCTTATTTCGATTGTTGGGCCAACGGCTATAGGTAAAACAGCACTTAGTATTAAGTTAGCACGGCATTTTAAAACAGAAATCCTATCAGCCGATTCTAGACAATTCTATAAGGAAATGGCTATTGGTACTGCAGTTCCGTCAGAAGATGAATTAGCTGCCGCAAAACACCATTTTATTCAGCATAAATCAATAAATGATAATTATACAGTTGGTGATTTTGAACGCGATGCCATAAAGGTCGTCGAAGACATCCATAAACAAAATGAATTAGCTATTATGGTTGGTGGCTCAGGATTATATGTAAAAGCCGTTACCAAAGGATTAGATGACTTTCCTGATGTGGATAAAAGCATCAGAGAAGACTTAAATGAAACGCTTCAAAATGACGGTCTAAAATCGCTTCAAGAAAAACTCAAGGTACTCGATCCAGTAGCATATCAAACCATTGCTATTGATAATCCGCAACGCGTTGTAAGGGCTTTAGAAATCTGTATTGGCACAAGTAAACCCTACTCTTCATTTCTCACTAACCCTGAAAAAAAGCGATCTTTTAAAACAATCTCCATTGGTTTAGATGCTGAGCGTGCTGAGATTTACGATAGAATTAATCAGCGTGTGGATATCATGATAGATAATAGTCTTATTGATGAGGCGAAAGCTCTTTTTCCTTTCAGGCACTTGAACGCACTCAACACTGTGGGCTATAAAGAGTTGTTTCAATATTTCGATGGAACGATGACGCTAGACTTTGCGATTTCAGAAATAAAAAAGAATACACGGCGCTTTGCGAAGCGACAACTGACATGGTTTAGGAAAGACGAAAGTATTAAATGGTTTAATTACAAAACTGATATAAATACAATTACTGATTATATCGAAGAGCAGCTATAAAAAATCCGGCACTTGGCCGGATTATTAGTTTATAATTAACTGTCTTTATTGATAACCAGCCTGAAGCCTTCACCGTGAATATTAAGTATTTCTACTTTCGGATCTGGTTTAAGATATTTACGCAATTTAGCGATATATACATCCATACTTCTCGAGGTGAAGTAATTATCGTCTCTCCAAATCTTGGTTAGCGCTAGTTCTCGTGGCATTAAGTCATTTTCATGAAGAGCCAACAAACGCAATAATTCATTTTCTTTAGGTGAAAGTTTTGTTGGTTCACCACCGTCAAATTTTAAGAAACGAAGTTTAGAGTTAAGATCAAACCTTCCGATTTTAAATTCAAACTGCTTACTATCAGCAACTGAGTCGGTAGCTTTGCGTTGCATGATTGCTTTGATCTTCATAAGTAGCACTTCGCTATCAAATGGCTTGTTAAGATAATCATCAGCACCAACTTTATAACCTTTAAGAACATCTTCTTTCATGGCCTTTGCTGTTAAGAAAATGATTGGCACATCGGTGTTCTTTTCTCTTATTTCTTTTGCTAAAGTAAATCCGTCTTTATAAGGCATCATGACGTCTAGGATACATAGATCGTAGTCATCTTTCTTGAACTTTTCAAAACCTTCCATTCCGTTTTTGGCATGGACAACATCGTAATCGTTCATCATTAAATAATCTTTTAAAACGGTTCCAAAATTTGGATCGTCTTCTACCAAAAGAATTTTCTTGTTTTGTTCTTCCATAATTCGTTTTTATGATATTAATGGCATCCTTATAATAAAAGTACTGCCTTTTCCTTTTTCACTTTCTACTGATACATGACCTTGATGGTCATCTACCATTCGTTTTACATAGGCCAATCCTAGACCATGTCCTTTCACATTATGTACGTTACCCGTATGCTCTCTATAAAATTTCTCGAACACACGTTTAGCAACTTGCTTAGACATTCCACTTCCCTGATCGCTTATTCTCAAAATAATGTTATTCCCAATATTTTCGGTATAAACATCAATTTTTGGGGCGCCTTCAGAGTATTTCACCGCGTTGTCTAATATATTTACGATCACATTTGTAAAATGCGTATCGTTAGCTAAAACTGATGATTTAGCAGCATTGAGATGTGTTTTAACGTAACCCTTACGATCTTCAACAATTAATTGAACATGTGTTACAGCATCATTAATTAGGTCGTGTAACTTTAAGCGTTCCTTACTTATGTTAAGTTCATTTTTCTCCAATTTAGAAATTCGCAACACGTTCTCAACCTGCGCATGCATGCGCTTGTTTTCGTCTTTGATCATTCCTAAATAACGCTTCACCTTTTCCTGATCTTCAATGATCTTAGGATTTTTAATAGCATCTAAAGCCAAGTTAATCGTGGCAATTGGTGTTTTAAACTCGTGCGTCATGTTATTAATAAAATCGGTCTTTATCTGTGAGATCTGACGCTGCTTTATTAATTGATAAATCGCACTAGAATAAGCAACTATAATAACACTAGTAAAGATTATTGATAATACGATCATCCAAAGTATGGTAGATAATAGGTACTGTTTCCTATCCGGAAAGTCTACCCAAAGTCTGTAATTACTTTCACTATTATTATCTCTAAAAATTGGTATTCCAAAAAACGCATTACTCTTTCTGAAATTTTGGGTTTGCACTTTGGTTGCCAAATCATCATCGTAAATGGCAAATTCAAAATCGAGTTCAACGCCTTCTCCTTTTAAAGATCGTTCTAATAATTTCTCTACTTGTTCTACGGTAACTCTTTTATAAATGGGCACATCTCGCAATAAGGTCTTAAATGAGTCTTCATAGGCCTGCTTATCGAGATCGGTGAGCTTAGAAAACTCTACTAGACTTTTAGTTGGCTTTATTCCTAAATTACCATCTATGGTTGATCTGTCGTAATAATCGGTGGTGCGCTCGCTAGTAAAATTACTTACATCTATACTGTCTGCATCAATTTCAAAGAACAAGGAAGGCACCCTAAAGCGCTCTTCTAAAATGGTGTTTCGATGAATAATAGTTTTATCGTTGTCGATATCATCTCTAGTAATATAAAGCTGACGTAACGCCGTTGAATCTGGAGTTCTATCATCAGCGATATAAGGCTGAATTAAACCATAAAACTTTCTAATCTCGTAGTTTTGAATATCTCTCGACACAAAACTTAGAGCAATCGTAACACTACGGGTAAAATTCTTTTCCTCATTTTCTAAACTGTTGTTTATAAAAAATGATTGCACAAAGATGATACCAATGAGCGATAAGCTCATTAAAACCACTAATAAGATGAATAGTCTTTTACCCATCAGCCAAATTTAACATTTTAACATTTAGCACAAATTATGTTTAACCTTACATTAACAATCGGAAAGGCTAGGATTGTTTTGATTTTTCAAGAATCTCTTGATGGATTTTGAAGGCTTGTTTTGCTGAAGTTTCTAGATCATTATTCTCAATAACAAAATCGGATTTTTCAATCTTTTCCTTATCAGGCAGTTGATTTCTAATTATTGACTGAACCTTTTCTGCAGTTACGTCATCGCGTTGCATAACACGTTCAATCCTCAAATCTTCATCAGTAATGACGGTAATGATATAATCGTATTGATATTCTAAATTATTTTCAAAAATAATCGCCGCTTCCTTAATAATATAAGGAGCATCTTGTCTTTTAAGCCAGCGTTTAAAATGTGAAGCCACTTTAGGATGAACTATGGCATTCATCTCAGCTAATAGGGATTTGTTGTTAAAAATCTTTGAAGCCAAATATGGTCTATTTAATCGGCCATTTTTATAGGCAGATTCACCAAAAATCTGAATCAACTTACGCTTAATAACTTTCGATCGATTCATTAAGGCCTTGGCTTCCTTATCAGCAATATAGATTGGAATACCATAAGATTCAAAATACTTTCCTATGGTGGTTTTACCACTTCCAATACCGCCAGTGAGTCCTACAATTATCATGCTATAATTTAATGAAATCTACGCGCTTTTGTTTTATACTTAAACGTTTAATAAAGTTAGGGCTTTTTGTAATCTTAGGTTCAAAATAGGTTTGTCCTTCATTGTCTTTGTCGTAATGACATTGCACTTCAAAATCATTGACCGAAATGGAACTATAGCTTTCAAGGTCCACATAGTATGAAATTGTTACCGTTTTGGGAAAGTAATTTAAATTGAGGTCTTCGGGTTTACCAGTTATGGTAATTGGAACTTCAATAGTACCTTCAGTAAACCGCTGAACCTCTGCTTTAACACGGACCTCTTTTGGAAAAATTTCAATGTCTTCTAGTTCAATGAGATCAATCTCTTCATCAATAAGATTACTGACCTTGTTAAGTTTTAAAGGTTGTGTTTGAATAGACTTAATACCCTGTATCTTATCCTCTGCTCCAACGATCTTAACGCTATCTACATCAAACGTAAAATTGCCTTTGATATCAAACCCCGTAGCATATTCAATATCCGAGTTTAATACGACTGGGATGTATTTAGATGCACGTTTAGAATAAGGCAAAAAAAGTGTATCCGGACTTATTGTAAGCAATTTATACGAAGATCCTAGTTGCTCTTCAATGAGATAACGATGCTTTCTAACATCGAAAATAAAATAGGTCTCTCTATTAATAATATCCTCTTTTGAATCGATATCTATATCCTTATAATCACTAAAAATATAAGGTACTAATGCAAAGCCTTTTGCCTCTACCAAAATATCGATGACGTTTGAAGAATCTTGTTTAACAATAATCTCCTCTTCGAGATTAGCCAAATTAATTTGAAGTTTTATCCGCTGTTTATAATCGTTTGAAAGCTTTGAAATTAGTAAAAACACAAAAGCAATTGCCATAAAAATGCTGAAGCGATTAATATCACGCTTCTTGAGCTTCTTAAATATGTTCGATTTACTTCTAGAATTCATAACGATCTAAAAAAACAATTTCGGAAATGCTTCTTTTGGATTTCTACGCAAAACGAATATACTCATCGTAGATTTAAGAAATCCATAGCCATAACCACTAAATTGAATAAGTATGGCCAATATTGATTGAAGGGCTACACCAATATTCCTCGTTGAAATTAAGGCCAATACAAAGGCCATAACAAAATACAATAGATAGAGTAAAAATGGCAGTTTAATACCAAAAAATAATAATCCTATTGAAACTATTAAGCCCAATAAAAACAGCGTAGGAAACCAATACACCAAACTCTTTGATCTAGGATGCCATAGGTTTAGAATAGGTCTCACCAATCCGAATTTATGAACTTGTTTATAAAATTTTGACCAAGAAATTCTTCGTTTGTGGTAGACATAAGCATTTTCAATAAGCGTTGTTTTATATCCTAGTTTCTTTAGACGTAATGACAAGTCTGGATCTTCACCTGGGTGAATTTTCCCAAAACCAGCAGAGTCTAAAAATGCCTTTTTAGATAAACCCATATTGAAGCTTCTAGGTTGAAAATTCTCAACGCTCTGTTTTCCGCCTCTAATTCCTCCGGTGGTTATAAATGAGGTCATGGCAAAATTGATCGCCTTTTGAAGGTTAGTAAACGATTCGTGTGCAGCATCTGGCCCACCAAAGCAATCGTAATAAGTCGAATCTAAGAATGAGGTTACCTCATTTAAATAATTTGAAGGCAATATGACATCTGAATCTAAAATGATAAAATAATTGCCGTTTGCTCTTTTCATTCCGAAGTTTCTAGAATCTCCTGGCCCAGAATTCTCTTTGAAATAATAGGATATATTCAAATTTGTATTGAATGAAGAAATAACCGCCTCTGAAGTTTCTGTCGATCCGTCTTCAACAATAACAATCTCGTAGTGATGATTGCCTTCAAGTGCTGAAAAACTTTCGAGAAGTTCACGAATCTCTTCTGGCCTATTGAATACCGGAATAATAAATGAAAACTGAATACCCTTCATAGGTCACAAAGGTAATACTAAGTTGTTATATGAATGGATTTCAAACCTGGTTTATTCCTTAATAAACTTTACAGATTTCTTACGGAAATTATCGGCCTCAACCTGAGCAAAATAAATTCCATTGCTGTAAGACGAAATATCGAGCGTCACTTCATTTTGATCGAACTCAGTTCGGGAGATCTTTCTACCTAATTCGTCTAAAATTGTAATGACTTTAATAGTACTGTTCGAATTAAAACTGAGTTTTGTTTTACAAGGATTCGGAAAGTATTGAAGTGCAAACTCATTCGAATGATCGTCTAGTGATAAGGTTGATCCTTCAACAATAGTTATTTTTTGATTAGGCGTAACATTAAAAATAGTGTCCTCTATTCCGCTCAGCCATTTTACTTTAACGTAATCAATAGTGTTTGCCACGTCCACCCCAAAATGCTCCGTATAGCTATTCTGTGATAAATACCCTTCACCGCTCATAATGAGTCGATATTGCTTATTTCCATTTATCGAAATTTCTATGAGAGAGCCAATACCATCTTTGTTACTAACGTTGCCTTCAAGCGCAACAGAAATGTAGTTTCTGGTATTAACAGCGATATTTTCCCATAGACACGGGTTGGTATCTAGGTCATTGTTGACGATTATTTCGAGATGACCATCGTTATTATAATCTCCAATAGCAGATGAATAACTGCGATATGAATTAGTACTGAAACCCGAATATCCTGAACCATCAAAGGTTTCATCACCATTACTCTCATAAAAGGCATATGAAGGATAACTATCACTATCCGTGTACATAGTATTTACGTAAAGATCGAGATGACTGTCATTATCTGCATCGAGAAAATTGGAGCCCCACGCAAAACTATCGAGATCGGTACCTGAGGTACTAGAAATATTTGTAAAAGTATCGTCTCCGTTATTTTTCAAAAGTACACATCCAGGATCTGGTGTACTTATAGTTGCAGGCGTATTGGTGATGTAAATATCGAAAAATCCATCGGCATTAAAATCGTCGACAGTGACGGACATTGCATCGATAACGATGTCAGCTCCCGACGATTCGCTGATATCTGTAAACGTGCCATCGCCATTATTTTTATAGAGATAATTTGGCTTAAACTTATCATTAGCAACATAGAGATCTTGCCATCCGTCATTATTAATATCGAAAAACCCAGAGCAAAAACTTAGTGCCGGTTGATTAGTAAGACCTATGCTATCGGTAACTTCAGAGAAGGTACCATCACAGTTATTTTGAAATAGGTAATTGGTAATTGTGGTATTTCCAATTCTGTTTGATAAATACACGTCGATGCAGCCATCATTATTGATATCTCCCCATGAAGCACCGTAAGTAAACAGATTGTCTAAAGGAAAGCCTGAAGCCACTGTAACGTCATCTAAATTATTATTCTGACGTTCAAAAAGTCTATTACCGTCTGAATCACTTGTTAGGAATAAATCTTTATCACCATCATTGTCATAGTCAATCCATGTTACACTTCGTGTTTGATAATTATATGCCAAAGGGTTTGAAAAAAAGTCGACTTCTACGAAGAAAAAACCATCAATATTTTTGTAAAACCGAACAGGTTCATTGACGCTAGACGCTAGCGTAATGTCATCAAAACCATCATTATCGAAATCTGCAAAACTTACACCTGTACCACCAAAAGAAGAAAATCCGGTATGAGAGGTTATACCTAAAACTGTGGCCCTGTCAACATAATCGATTTGGCTATAACTTTCAGAATGAAAGACTAATAACAAAATAATAATATTGACAAACCCTAGCTTTTTCATAACTCCATTATTTAATCCTATTTTACCTTTCTACATTTACTGTAATTTATTCCTTCAGAACTTTAATAGTTCTGGTTGTATTTGCGCCCCTTAATTTTATAAAGTAAGCACCGTTATTTAAGCTCGACAAGTCCATTAAAACATTTGACTGTTTTGGAGCGATCGTTAAAACTTCTTGTCCAACAATATTGTAAACCGTTACATCCTCTATAATTTGTTGAGAACGTAGGTTTAATTTATCCTTAACCGGATTTGGATAATGGGAGAAATTCAAAGCATCATTTTCATCGATTGAAAGCGTTGATCCTTCAACAATGTTTAGTAATTGATTGGTAGAAACATCATATAGTACATCTTCAATACCACTTAACCAAGTAACTTTCACATAGTCTATAATTGTATTTCCTCCTACTCCGAACATCTCTGTTCCCGAATTTTGTGATAGATAACCTTCGCCACAAAGTGTGTATCTGTATTGTTTATCGTCATTTATTGAGATCTCTATAAGCGATCCTATACCATTTCGATTACTAGTTGTGCCTTCGAGCTTCACCTTAAGCCAGTTATTATTTCGCGAGGTGCCATTTTCCCAAAGAGAAATATTGTAATTATTGATATGATTAACGGCAATTTCAGGATAACCGTCGTTATCAATATCACCAATGGCATTTGAATAACTCTCAGCGAAATCATTTGGAATTACTGTATTATCTAAAATAAATTGAACATTGCTATTATTTTCATAAAATGCTGAGGACAAGTACTGCGGAAACGAACCGTTTGTTTCACCACTTACGTAGAGATCCATATCGGCATCATTATCGGCATCTAGAAACACTGCTCCCCAACCCAAACTATTAAAGGTTACCTGATATTGAGCAGCCATATCTGAGAAGGTTCCATCCTGATTATTTATAAGCAATGCCGAGTCATTATCATCATTAGTCACATAGATATCTAACCAACCGTCGTGGTTAATGTCATCAACGGTAACTGACATAGCATCAATGTACAAATTCGTTCCAGTTAGAGCACCTACCTCAGTAAATGTACCATCACCATTATTCTGATACATCAAATTGGGTGTAGTAGGCTTATCGTTAGAAACGTATATGTCCTGATCACCATCCTTGTCATAATCTAAAAATGCTGAACAAAACGATGTGAAAGCAGTAGTTAATAACCCAGCCTCATTATTTACCAGAGTGAAGGTATTATCGCCATTATTCTTATACAGAATATTAGGGATAGTTAAATCTCGTATGCTTAAAAATACATCCAAATAACCGTCATTATTATAATCGCCCCACGAGGCACCATAGGTAGGAAAAGGATCAGTCAACATACCTGAAGAATTGGTAATATCTTCCATGATCATATTACCCAGATTTTCGTAAAGTTTTACTGAACTATTATCACTGGTGAGGAATAGATCATTATCACCATCATTATCAATATCAACCCAGTTTGCCTGCTTTGTCTGTTTGTTATTGTCTGGCAGGCTTAAATTATGAACAACAAAAGTGCCGTTAATATTCTTTAAAAAGTGAACAGGATCACCTTGGGCTGAACATATGGTAAGATCGTCCCAACCGTCGTTATCATAATCAAAGAAAGTAATGCCATTCCCTAGAAAGGTGTTACCACAAACCACATTTATTCCGATACCTGAAGCATCATCTAAAAAGGTTATTTGGGCATGCATTCCGAAAAAGGAAGCACTAAGGATTAAGAGGATTAACTTTCTCATGATAAGACTACTTTTAGTTTTATCATCTTAACATAAAAAGCCGCTAATAAGCGGCTTTCTATGTTTACAAATTATAGAATTACTGCTTAATTACTCTAATTGTCTTAGTGATATTAGCAATAGTTACTTTTACAAAATAAGTACCCGTTTGTAATCCTGACATATCGATATCACTATCAACATTATTAGGATTAGCACGTAAAACTTCTTGACCTAACATGTTGTACATTGTTACATTCTCAATATTATTCTGAGCGCTCAATGACAACGTATTTTTTACAGGGTTTGGATAGTAAGTGAATGAAGTAGTATCATCTAAATCATCAACACCTAAAGTTGCACTGTAAGCAGAAATTGAATATGGCTCGAATTCATCATCACCGAATCCCCATAATCTAATATAAAGCGTCTGTCCAGGAGTAAGACCTGTTAATTCTAAGAATGAATAAGCACCTGTTGCAGCACCATCATCATCACATCCAATAGAAGTTAATGATCCAGTACAATCAGAATCACTTGTATACACTTCAAGAGCAGTATCATTACCAGTAGTACCGGTAGCCACATCTGCTGCAGTTTCAATTGTTATATCGCCAGCTGCTGGTACAACAACCGTATACCATACATCATTTGTAGCAGTACCACCACAAGAATTTGTAAAACCAGAATCGGTTGCTCCAATTAAGGTTCCATCAACTGGGTTATCACCATAAACAGCTCCTGCTGTTAACGGCACTGCATTAGCACAAGAATCATTTGATGGTGGACAATCATATTGCTGCTCAGATAAATCAAAATCACAAGCCGCTACCGAGTGCTCAACTGAAAGTGTTACAGCAGTTCCTGTTGGATAAGGTCCAGCTATTACTGTTCCTACTGATAAAGCATATGTATTTGTACCATCGTTAAGCTGAGTACCATCATTTACTGCACTAACAACCACATCAATGGTAAATTGGTTGTTACCACAATCGTCTACAACGGTTGTAGAATCTATTACAGCTGCAGTACATCCTAAATCTTGCTGTGCCACAAAATTATCTACATAAAAGTAATAATCTCCTGCAACCCAAGTATTTAAAATTTGTAATTGAATATCCGACCCGTTTGGCAGACTTGCTGCTGGTATAGTCACCATCATATTTGCACAAGCTTCCTGTACAACGTGGTTAAGGTCGTCTATAGTTAATACCGTAGTCCAATTCATACCAGCATCAGTAGAATACTGAACTTCAGCAGAACCCCATCCAGCTACAGTTGCTGGTCCTGGTGGATCTCCAAAACCTGCAGGGTAATCTAAAATAGCATAATCAAAACTAATGTCTAAATCAGTTCCATTAGAAATAGCTGCGTAATTAGGCGAGGTTAGAGTATTTGAGGTATTTGAAGACCACATGTTCTCTCTAATTGCACCTGCACCTGAACAAGGAAGTTCGGTAGTATAAGAATAACCACCACTCCAAGTACCAGGCAATGAAGCATCAAAGTTTTCATTCACATTTAACTGCCCATATGCTGTATAACCAATTAAACAAATAAGCATCAAAGTAATTTTTTTCATAAACACATTTAATTTAAGTTAGTAATTCCTTAAAAATATGTTAATTATTGGAAATACCTCTGATACTCAATTACAAATCGACTAAAGACAAAAAACAACGACTAAAAGTTTAATTATAAATTAAAGAATCCTAATTGACTTCCTCGTTTTTAATTCAATATTTTATGAGCTACAACTAATGGTACTAAATAATTATTTAGTCAGCAGAAAGGAAATTTAATTGTATTAATATTTTAGACTTACTAATTCACCACAATCATTCTAATGAATTCATCGATTTTTAGCAAGTATAATCCTGAAGATGAAGTATTAAACTTTAATACAGTTTTATTATTCAAATCATTATAAGCAATATTAGCCAAGTCTATACGGCGTCCACTAATGTCAAAAACTTCTATTGTTTCTGTTCCGTTAGTATTACTTATAAAAATCTCATGGTTGTAAGTTGGATTAGGGTAAATATTCATTGACTTTTCTTGCTCATCAATATTTAGAGAACCGTTAAAATATGGTACCGCAAAATTAAATACGTCATCAGCAACAACCTGACCAATAAATCGTCCAGGAATGTCATCTGCCGGAGGATGTATACCTCCCCAAATTCTGCTTAAACTAGTTTGATCTGACGCATCTCTATACGTAGCCCATTGAAGAACAACATCAACTGAAGGACCTTCTTCGAACACCAAAAATTCATTAGCCTTTGCTTTAAACTCACCCAATCCTCCGGGAAAAAACTCACTTCCAGTCATCATTGTCATCAATTCAGCAGCAGCTCTAGAAAAGGTTGAATGTCCTGATACATAACCTGCAAAAGGAGGTGTTACAAAGGTCGGTCTTTGATAAGGATACCAATTTTCGGCCAAGATCCATCCTACACCGGCCTGATCAATCTCAGTATCGCCAATGAAGTCGTGCCCTCGCCAAGTATACAGTTTTATCTTGCCTACGTGTTGGTTAGCAAAGCCCGCTAAGGGGTCACCCATTTCCACAACCTCAACATAACCGTCTACAAGAGGAATTCCGGCAACATCATAATTGCTTAATGTATTATCCGTGCTCTGTCCACGTTCTGCCATTGAACGTATGGCGGATATAGGTCTAATGTAATCATACCACCCTTTAACACTCCAGGCAGATATAGCTGCATCATGCATACCTCCACCAAGGATAAAGTATGCTTTTACATCCCATTCTAATGGGTCCAGTATGTCTCCTTGCCCTTCAAAGCGCTTTTCAAATTGTGGATGATCGCTTACATAATTCAAAATTGTGAACCAATGTCCTGGTGGGGTTTCTGAATCAGGACCGTCAGCCCAAAACTCGGCAAGAACTCTGGCATAATCACCTCTTGGCACCATATTAGTCTCATAAGGGCTTCCTGTTATTGGGTTTAATGCATGTCCAATACTATTAGCACCTCCTTCAAAGAAATCGTAAAAACTTGGATAATCTGAATAATCGGTAGGAAAGGTACTTATATCAACATTTCCTATAGAATTTGGCGAGATATCCCACATAACGCCATCACTTGGGTCTAAATGAGACTGCCAAACTGAAACCATCGAAAATCCCCATTTATAATTATCACTTTCGATGTTATCTTCAGATAAACTTATATATGGTGGGTCTGAAGGATCATGAAATACATGATAATCATTTCCATCTCTTTGGTAGGTGATCTTATTCTCTTCCTTAAGGGCAAACCCTAATACATTTCCCCATTCTGGACTTAAAAATGGTGGTACATTTCCATCAACCAGATTACCACCTTGATCGATAAAAGAGTCTAAACCCAATGGTTGCCAACGATTAGGATCATTAATTGGCGGATTGTCATTAATATCGAGAGCATATGCTTCGTTCACAGGTTCATAATATGCATTGTCATATCCTGTAGTTTCTCTCGACCCATCTTGTAAACCATAATCAATTATGGTTTGAGCCACAAAATTCCCAAGAGCAGCTGCATCGCCATCTTCATACATCAATGATACTATGCTTGTATCATAGCCAAGTCTATCCATCAACAGATCAAATCTTGCCTGTGATTCGTTCACGCCAGGTGAATTTTGAAAACGATGAGACAACAAGCGGTACATCGCATAGCTTATAGCTTTGTTAAGAGAAGTTTCCAAATCTTCCGAAGGTGTAAAATCCTCCAACGTACTAGTATAACCATTTAAGGTATTGCCAATCAGGTATGGTACAGCTAGATTGTCATAAATAGCCCATATATCATACATAGCTACACTAGTATGAAATAAGTTCCTTGCATGTACCGTTGGTCTGGCAAAATCATCCCTAATCGCCTCTAATAAGGCTTCATTCCATAATCTCGAAATGGATATGCCTTCGGGTAAATCGTCAGTACCCAAAGTAACATCTATGGAAACTTCCATACTAGAACATAAATTATCAGACTCAACAACTGAGACGCTACCCATACCTTCTAAGTGCCAGATTACATTTATGGTATCGGTGCCTTCGCCATTTAAAATTTCACCTCCCGAAACCTGCCAATTGGCAGTTGATCCTGGTGCTAAATTATAGCTATAGGTCTCGGTTCTTAAAAACGAAGAACTTGTATTTCCTATAATACTTTGAGAGTCTAGATAGGTACACGAACCATCATCTAATGTAGCATCGGGGTTGTAGTTGCACGACACTGGATCAGTACATCCATAAACTTTCTGACTAGGTTCGATGGTTAATACTTCTAAGCCAACGCCTTCCGTTAATTTAATTGTTGTATTTGAAGTTATATTTGAATAATTTTCAACTAAACCTGATGGCCATTCGACTTGAAGCGTCGAAACCTCAGTAGCATTATCCAGCCCAAAATGAACGGCCTGTAAACTCTGACCCAAAAACCCTACACCAGAGTAGTAACGCTTTAATGTGCCATTAGTAGTGGAAATAGTTAGCGTTGTGCCAATGGCGTCGCGGTTAGAGGTTGTACCTTCTAGTTGAACCTTCAGCCAATTTAACGTCGTTTCAGTATCGTCAAAATTCAAGAGCTTATTTTCATAAAAAAAGCTCTCCCTGTCACTATTGGTAACTAGCAAATCTAAATCCCCATCATTATCGTAATCAAAATCTAAGGCTTCTACACTATTGCTTAATTCATTTAATGAGGATTCCAAAGAAATATCAACAAAACTTCCTTCTGCCTCATTGAGTTTATTTTCAAAATAAAAATTCTTTTCAGGTCCAAAGCCTGTATTTTCAACAGCGAAACCATTTGCTATGAATAAATCCTCATCACCATCCAAATCAAAATCCGAAAAACTAATACCCCATGACCAATCGGTATCATTTAAATTAAACAGATTCGCGTTTTCGGTAAATGTGTTATCCCCGTTATTGGTTAAAAGAAAATTTAAGTCAATCGCAGTTACAAACAAATCAAAATTACCGTCATTATTATAGTCGCAAATTGAAATCCCCATATCATCACCTTGGGTGTCAACGCCATATAAAGAAGCTTCCTGACTAAATGTTAGGCCATTACTATTAATAAAAAGATCATTGGCTTTGTTTAAGTCATTAGACACATATAAATCGATATAATCATCATCATTAAAATCAAAAGGTAATGCAACAAAACTTGCAATTTCACCTACCCCTTGAATATTAGATGATATCGTTACATTTTCGAAAGTGCCATCACCATTATTTTTATATAAGGTATTACTATCGCATTCTTTCCAGTCACTTATATAAATATCTAAAAAACCGTCATTGTTATAATCGAACCATGTTGCACCAGTATTACTACAACCATTACTAGTATTTAGACCTGCTATTTCGGTGATATTTGCAAATGTGCCATTACCTAGGTTTTGCCACAACTGATACTTTTGCGAATAGGTTAAAAATAAATCTGGAAAACCATCATTATTATAATCACCCCAAGAAGCGCCATATTTAAAGCCATCTAGGCCTACAAACCCTTCAGCACCTTCCTCTTGAGAAAATAAATTTGTTAGTCCAGATTCAGTAGTTACATCTGTAAAAGAGCCATCGTTATCGTTGCGAAATAATCGGCTTAAAGTTTTTGGACTTTCTACATTATCTTTGGCTGTAGCGACTACAAAAATGTCCAAGTCGTTGTCGCCATCATAGTCTGCAACGGCAACACCATTATTTTCTTTTAAAACACCTAAACCAGCCAGATTTTCAATTCTTTCAAAAGTTTGGACTTGAGCGAGCAGTGGCGTTGAGAATAATAGAATTCCTAATGATAGCTTTATGATTAATAGTAAAGTTCTTTCCATAAAATAGCCTAGAAAATTTAACCTTTCTGATGGATTTCAGCTCTGCAATATAAAATTATATTCGATTCAATGCAACGAACAGAGCAATGAGAGGTTACACGTTAATGGCGACTAAGCCTAATATGGTAGATTTCAAGGCAAAAAAAGCACCCTGATATAGAGTGCTTTTAGCTATCGTATATTTTTAATAGGTTATTGTTTGATGATTTTAAAAGTTTCAGTATTGTCACCAAGTTTTACTGAAGCAAAATAAACCCCAGAATTCAACTCGGACATATCGGCTTGATAATTCTTCCGTTGGGGTTCATAACTGACTACTTTTTCACCTACAATGTTATAAATAGAAATTCTTTCAATAATGTCGGTTGTATTTAATGTCCATACGTCTTTAACAGGATTTGGATAGTACTTAATTTTCGGAGTAATTGTTTCTTTTTTAAGGTCTAAAGTGGCACTATATGCTGAAATTCGGAAATCAATTAAGTTGTTACCAAAATCATTCCAAACTCTAATGTAAATTAACTGGTTAGCTAAACCATCACTATTAACAATTTCCAACCTACTATTTGTTATATAATAACCAGGGTCTATATCATCATTACACATGACATGAGTTAGACTTCCGCAAGACCCGGTGTAAACTGCAATAGCAGTATCATCATAAGTAGTGGGTGTAACGCCTTCAGTTTCAATTGTTAAAATACCATCTGCTGGAACAGTTACCGAATACCATTGGTCTCCACCATAATTATGAGGGCTATTGGGAAGGTAATTACCACAACTAGGATCTGGCAATTCACCTGAACCTGTAGCAGCAATATTGTCACTAGTTGCAGGGTTATCATTAAATGTAGCCCCAGGTGTAAGTGTAATAGCATCAGAACAGTCGTCATTAGTAGGGCTAGTGACTGTGGTGGTTTCTAAGCAAAACGAAGTAGGGTTTTCCTGTCCTGTGCGCACATCATGAATTTGGATGATGAGATCTTGACCAACGGTCCAACCATAAATTGAAGCATTAAATCCAGTTCTATCACAGACAATTTCGTCACCAGTTGCAGCATCTCTGATAATAATTCCAGGGGCAGCAGCGCCAGAGTTCCAAATTAATGCATTAGTTGTAGCTGTCCAAGTATAAAATACATCTACTCCTGTATCGTTTCCATGACACCCACCATCCATACCACTATCAGTGAATTGTGTTCCGTCATAAGAAGGACAAACCGTTCCCGAGGTAGGAATTGCTAGTGCTGTTGCAGTGGCAAAAGTATCGCCTTGGGCAAAGGCATTTGTAAAGCCAATAAAGCATAAAATAATAAGGGGTATTAGTTTTTTCATAAGTATAAGATTTGAGGTTATAAAAATTCAAATATAAGAATAATCTTACATTTACTTACATTTTATTGTAAATTTTATACTAATTTTCTTACAAATAAAATTCCTCTTTAAATCAAAATACAAGGCAAAAAAAAAGCACTCTAAAAAGAGTGCTTTGTAAATCAATTATGTTTTTTTCTATTCTTCTGTGAAGGCATCCATAACAGCATCACTAACACCCATATTGCTGAAACCACCATCATTATATAAATTCTGTAATGTTACTCGTTTGGTAAGATCACTGAATAGTGTTACTGTATAATTAGCACAGTCTAATGCTGTAGCGTTACCTAATGGTGACATCTTTTCAGCATAGTTGATGAAGCCATCAAATCCTTTTACACCGCTACCTGCAGTAGTTGGTGTAGGTGATTGAGATATGGTGTTAACTCGTACTTTTTTATCTCTTCCGAAGAAATAACCAAAACTACGTGCAATGCTCTCTAAATAGGCTTTATTATCAGCCATGTCATTGTAATCAGGAAATACGCGTTGTGCAGCCATATAGGTTAAAGCGACAATGCTTCCCCATTCGTTCATGGCATCGGCTTTGTACAGCGTTTGCATCACCTTGTGAAACGACATCGCAGATACGTCTGTTCCTTTTTGAGTCCAATCGTATTTTTGATCGGTATAATGTCTTCCCTTTCTCACGTTTATAGACATTCCGATAGAATGCAAAACAAAATCAATTTTACCACCAAGGATCTCCATGGATTGATCTACAAGATTCTTTAGGTCTTCTTCTGAAGTTGCATCAGCAGGAATAATCTGAGAACCTGTTTTTTCAGCAAGTGCATTGATCTGCCCCATTCTCATAGCAACAGGTGCATTGGTTAGTACAAATTCACCACCTTCTTCGTGTACTCTTTCAGCAGTTTTCCATGCAATAGAATTTTCGTCTAGTGCACCAAAAATGATTCCTTTTTTTCCTTTGAGTAAGTTATACATAATTAAATATTTTAGTCAGTTGTCGATTAGTATTTATCCGGCAAATATAGTATTAATTTAATAGTTGTTTCGCATGTGCCATAGCCGATTCGGTAATATTAGCACCGCCTAACATCTGAGCAATTTCAACAATGCGCTCTTCTTCATCCAAACGTTTGAGTTGCGTATGCGTTACGTCGTTGGTATCTGTTTTAAACACCTTATAATGCGAATCGCCTTTGGCAGCAATTTGAGGTAAATGCGTAATACTAAATACCTGCATTTTACTACTCATTTGTTTCATTATAGCTCCCATTTTATTCGATATTTCGCCAGAAACTCCTGTATCGATCTCATCAAACATAATCGATGGTAGTTGCATGTATTCTGACAAAACTGATTTTATGGTGAGCATAATGCGTGATAATTCTCCTCCTGAAGCCGCCTTTTTAAGCGTATTGTAATTTGAACCTTTATTCGCTGTAAATAAAAAGCTTAAAGCGTCTTTTCCGTTGGAAGTAAAATCATCGCGTTTTTCAAGGTCAATTTTGAATCTGGCATTTGGCATGCCCAATCCAGATAACAGATCTTCGAGTTTTTGGGTGAGCTCTGGAATAATTGCACTGCGTTTTGAACTTATGTCCGTAGCGATTTGATCGAGCTCCTTTTGAAGCTTTAATAGAGTCTCCTCGGTTTCAGCTATGTGATCATCTAAACTTTCGGTATTAGAAATTTTAGATTGAAGCTCTTCCTTGATCTTTATTAATTCTTCAACATCGATTACCGCATGCTTTTGTAGCAGGTTATTCACCAATTGCAGCTTTTCGCTTATGCGTTCTAACTCCTGTGGTTCTGAGGACAATTGTGATTCGAGATTATCTAATTCAGTTAAAATATCGTCTAGCTCTATGGCAGTACTAGATACTCTTTCTTCTAATTCTTCATAGGCTTTACCAAAGCTAGAAATTCTATTTAATTCTTGCTTAACAAGGTTTAATTGATCAATTATACCTTGATTCTCAAGACTTAGGATCATTTTCGAATTGCCTAACTTCTCTCCTATTATTTCTACATTATTAAGCTGCTCATATTGAGTTTCTAATTCTTCAATATTTAATGATTCAAGGTCAATTTCATTCAATTCCTTAGTTAAAAACAAATTGTAATCATATTCCTTGATCATATCAGACTTTGACGCCTTTAATTGCTCTAATGATTTCTGAAGTGCTCGATATGAATTCAACTTTGCTGTATACAATTCGAGGTTTTGTTTGTTGTCCGCTAAAGCATCTAAAACTTTGAACTGATAATCATCTTGAATTAATTGTTGTGTTTGATGTTGCGAATGAATATCGATAAGATGTGTACTAAGCGCCACCAAACTTTCTAAAGTGGTTGGTGTATCATTTACAAACGCTCTCGATTTGCCTGAAGGTAATATTTCTCGACGAATGATGGTTTGCACATCATAATCTAAATCTAAATCAGCAAAAAGTGATTTCAGATGGTAATTGGCAATATCGAAACTGGCCTCAATAATACATTTTTCAGATGTATTCTTCACCTGACTAACATCTGCCCGCTTCCCTAATACTAAAGATAAACCGCCTAGTAAAATCGATTTACCTGCACCTGTTTCGCCAGTAATAATGGTTAAGCCACTATTAAACTGAACGTTTAATTCATCTATAAGCGCATAGTTCTTTATGTAAAGTGAAGTCAGCAAATTAGTTGTATTTGGCTATTACAAAAGTAAAGATTCTGAACTAAGTTCAGAACGTCAATAGTAAAATAAAACAGAAAAATTAATACTTAATTTTTCGCCACTTTTGAGAGTGCATAGGCGCAATTCTATTCAGAATTTCTATGGCATCTACCACGCTTACTGTAGGTCCGCCTGAAAGAATATCCATGAGCTCATCGGATTTGGCATCGAAAAATACACGTAATAGGTAGGAATTAGGTCGTCTTCTGTTGATCTTATTTAATTCTGAGAGCTGATCAATTATAACATTCTTTCCGCCTTTTGCATCCTCAGCCATAATGTCTAATCCACCAATATGATAGTTATACATGGTCGATCGTATTTCCTTAAAAGTTGGAGAAAGTAAATTATCAATTAAGGCAAAACGAGATTGCAGACCATCTTCTAATTTCCAGCCCTGGCCATTCAATTGTTGTGAATAATTTGCAATGGTTTGTGCCTGCGCAAAATACTCGTCGCCTCCATTAAGTGCGAATGTATCTGCATCGATTCCTAAGATCATGTAAATATGAAAGGTAAGAACTGAAACTAGATTCGATTCAAATTGAAGTGGATTAAAGACTAAATTCTGAAATTCTAAATACTGAAAATTAAAATCTTTGTCATTATAGTTATAAACTGGCGAACTATAAGAGGAATTAAACACAGGGCGCGAAGAAGATACTTGTAACGTTGCGCTAAAGTTATCATTCTCATAGTTAGTTACTGTGATGACCATGCTGCAATTGATGCGCTCTTCTGGACTAAAATTTTTCTCTGTCCATTTGGTGTTATTGATGAATTCCGTTAACTGTTTTTCGAGCGTTTTGAAAACCACATTATTGTCGTTACCTGTTAACTGAGCAATAACGTTAACCGTACAATTGAGCTCTTGCGAAATGGCAATTGAAGAGCATAAAAACGTGAATAAAACTATTAACTTACGCATGTAACTGTTTTAATATTTGTTGCATTAAATCTTGTGCTACGTCGGCCTTCGATTTCAGCTCATTTTCAATGATATCGTTGGTCGATGTGATAAATGTAACCTTATTTGTTGATACTCCAAAACCTGCACCCTTATCTTGCAAAGAATTAAGCACTATTAGATCTAAATTCTTCGATTGTAATTTACCCTTGGCATTTACTATTTCATTATTGGTTTCGAGAGCAAAACCTACTAAAAACTGGTTCTTTTTAATCTCACCTAATGATTTTAGAATGTCCTTGGTTTTTTCCAACTCTATACTAAACGTCGTTTCTTTCTTTTTTATTTTCTGGTCAGCTACAGTTTTTGGTCTATAATCTGCCACAGCAGCTGAAAGAATAGCAATATCAGACGACTCATAATATTTATGGACTTCAGTATACATTTCTTCAGCACTGACTACCGGTTTCACCTCTACGAGGCTATGTGTTATCTTTTGATGCGTTGGTCCTGATACTAATATAACCTTAGCACCAAGATTGGCTGCCGCTCGCGCAATTTCGAAGCCCATTTTTCCACTCGAATGATTACCAATAAATCGAACAGGATCAATGGCTTCATACGTTGGGCCAGCCGTAATTAAAACCTGCTTACCTCTTAATGGCAACTGATCTAATATGTCTTTTTCAATAAAGTCAATAATGTCTTCTGGCTCTGCCATTCGGCCTTCTCCTACCAAACCACTGGCTAATTCGCCTGTGCCTGCAGGTATCATTTTATTACCGTAGGAAGTGAGCTTTTCAAAAGAAGTCTTCGTAGACTCGTGCTTGTACATATCTAAGTCCATTGCTGGTGCAAAGTAAACTGGGCATTTTGCAGAAAGATATGTGGCTAATAAAATATTATCACAAACCCCATTGGCCATTTTCGCCATGGTATTTGCGGTTGCTGGAGCAATTACAAAATAGTCGGCCCATAGGCCTAATTCGACATGGTTATTCCAAACCTGGCCATCATCCTCTTCATCCACAAATGAGGAATACACCGGATTTTTTGATAAGGTCGAAAGAGTAAGTGGTGTGATAAAGTCTTTAGAAGCAGGCGTCATAACTACTTTAACGTTAGCGCCTGCTTTAATGAATAATCGGACTAAACTCGCCGATTTATATGCGGCAATACCTGCGGTAATGCCTAATAAAATATTTTTGTCTTTTAAAATAGACATGAAAGTAACTCGATAATCGAGATTTGAATGTCCCGAGATTTTCCTCGAAGTTAAAGATTATTTTCTTATGACCTCCTAAAAAATGAAGTTAAGAAAATTACTCCTGAGAATCTTCGGTATTTCTGTGATAGATCTTATCGTCTAACCATTCTTTCACAGCTAAAGCATGTGGCTTTGGTAGTTTTTCATAAAATTTAGAAACCTCGATCTGCTCCTTGTTTTCAAAAATTTCTTCAAGACTATCGTTGTAAGTTGCAAACTCTTCTAATTTGTCGATCAACTCACGTCTAATATCTGTATTGATTTGTTCAGCACGCTTTGCAATCACAGAAATAGCCTCATAAATATTATCGGTAGGCGCATCAACTTCGTTTCTGTTGTAAGTTACTGTTGTAACAGGTGCATCTGTCTTTTTTAAATCCATCTTTATAATGATTAACTTTTTGTACTAAATGTTCTTAATTCTTCCTCTAACTCCTCATTCATTTTAATGGCATCTTCCATATATTCTGAATTTGGATAGGCCTTTTTCAATGCTTTGAAATAACTAATTGCGTCGTTAAGACGTTCTTCTTTAAGTTCGTCTATACTCAATATGGCCAAATTAAAAGCGGCATCTAATCTGTAATACATTGCTTTATTTCTCAGGGTTGACCCTGGGAATTCTAACAAGAAATTATTAAAAGACTTCACTGACGCCTTGAAATCTCTAATCTGATCGTATTGTTTTGCTATTTCAAATGCTTTCTTTTCAAGTTTAAAATCGAGCTCCTTAACCAGAGTATTTGCTTCTGCTAGATATTCTGAATTTGGATAAGCATTTACAAACAACTGTAATTTCTCAATAGCTTCAACCGTTTCTTTTTGCTCTTTCGAATAAATTGGCGAGTTGAAATAGAAGCCTTTAGCAGCTAAAAACGCTGCCTCTTCAGATTTTTCACTCTTAGGGTAAATATCTGTGAACTTCTCAAAGTGATAGCTCGAAATATAATAGTCACCCATTTGATACGAGCACATGGCATGCATAAACGTTAGTTTCTCCGCCTGAGGTTTTCCTCTGTATTTAGGAAGAATCTGATCTAACAGTCTATAAGCTTTACTCCACTTACCAGCTTCATACAGTTCGTTACCCAATTTGAATTTCTCAGCAACATCTTCAGATTTTAAGGCCTTCTGAAAATCGCTACAGGACACTAACAAAACGGCTAGTAATAGTATGTAAAATGCTTGTTTCATAAATTTTAAACAGGACGCAAAAGTACACATAATTAACGGATTATAAAAACAAAAATTATATGCTAAAATAAGCGTAGATGAAGTGGTTCAACCTAATTTAAATTAAGTTTAACTTTTGGCCAGTTCAGCAAGTGCTAATTTAATGTCATTTTTCAGCTTATCCGTAGCCTCAACAAGCGGCAAACGCACATGCGAATTTGATATGTTTAGCGCTTCTAAAACTGCTTTAATTCCGGCAGGGTTATTTTCAGAAAAAATAAGTCCTGTTATAGGCATAAGTTTGAAGTGAATTTCATAGGCTTCCTTGGCTTTACCCGCAATTCCTAGTCTTATCATTTCAGTGAATTCCTTTGGTAAGGCTTGTCCGATCACAGAAATCACACCAGATCCGCCAGCAAGAGCAACGCCAAGTGCAAGGTCATCATCTCCGGATAATATCAGAAAATCGTCTGGTTTGGTTCTGAGTAATTCTAAATATTGATGCACATTGTTCCCCGCTTCTTTTACGGCAATGATGTTTTCAAAATCATTTGCCAATCGAATGGTAGTCTCTGGTAGCATGTTCGACGATGTTCTGCCAGGCACGTTGTACAAAATAATAGGCAAAGGCGAAACCTCAGCTACAGCCTTAAAATGCTGATATATCCCTTCCTGAGTAGGTTTACTGTAATAAGGAGATACTGATAAAATGGCACTAATATCGCTTAAATCTGTAGTTTTTATTTCTTCAATAATTGCAGAGGTATTATTTCCGCCAATTCCTAAAACCAGTGGCAATCTACCTTTATTAACCTTTGCTATAAACTTTATTAAAGCCTTCTTCTCTTCAGATGTTACCGTAACACTTTCGCCTGTAGTACCGCTAATTACTAAGTATTCGGTTCCATTTTCAATATTATGTTCTACTAATCGCTCTAATGCATCAAAATCTATACTTAGATCTGATTTAAAGGGTGTTATCAGTGCAACTCCCGTGCCTATAAACTTGGTCATTATAATTTATTTAAAATGTTTAAATATTTTTTGAATTCAACTTTAAATAAGTCTATTTCATTTGGTTTTACATCTATAATGAGATCGTACAGACGTTCATCTTTGCGGCTCAATCCAACCTTAAGATTAGCCTTTGAAGCCGCTGTAATGAAGTTTAATGGAAGTTTGTCTTCCCGGTAAAAACTAATCAAAACATCGTACGATTCATCAATAAAAAGTTGTAAGTCGGTATTGTTTATTTTTCCTTTCCAGCCAAAATCTTTCGGACTAAAATAGGTTTCCCATTGACTTCTTTCAAACTTGTCGTCATTTGTAAAAGCCACAATCTTGTGCTTTGGCGACGTTAAATTTAGTGCTTTAAAATAGTGTCTAAAAACTTCAAAATCAACAAACTCATCGGCATTTAAAAGCACAGCAATAGTCTTCACTTTTTGGCTATTCACGGCAGCTTTGCGCGACGCCAACAATTTGTTGACATATTTTTGATTTGATTTTTCCTTAAATGCCTTTAAAATCATTTATCTTTAGACTTTGTGCAAATTTAACAAAAGACGAAACAAAATTATTCCTAATTGAAAGTTAAACAATGATCAGATTTTCATTTTTAATTATTCTACTGATCGGTCTTAGTACTTCGTGTAAGGAAGCTCAAAAGATCGAAGGTAAACGCATTGAAATTAATGAGGATATTACCTCAGACCAAGCTATTGAGGATTATGTGAAACCTTTTAGGGATCATGTTAATAACAACCTAGATAGTGTTATTTCTTATGCCCCTGCTACTTATGCCAAATCCGACGGTGAATTTAATACAGCCATCGGAAACCTAATGGCTGATGCCGTTTACAGCGAAAGCAACCCTATTTTTAACAGTCGCACAGGCAAGAATATTGATTTTGTTCTGCTAAATCACGGCGGAATTAGAGCCATTATTTCGGAGGGTCAAATCACTACCCGAACCGCTTACGAAGTTATGCCGTTTGAAAATTCAGTCGTTGTTGTAGAATTAAAAGGAACACAGATCAAAGAGATGCTCTCTTACTTGGCTAGCGCGAAAAGAGCGCATCCGGTTTCAAAACATATTCAAATCACACTAGGTGAAAATTTCGAAGTTGAAACCGCACGGATCAATAACAAACCCATTTCCGAAGACAAAACGTATTACATCGCTACAAACGATTATTTATATAATGGCGGAGATAGAATGACGTTTTTTCATCCAAATGATAGTTTATATGTGTTGGATTATAAAATCAGAAATGTTTTGATCGATTATTTTAAGAAGAAGGATACGATCAACCCGAAGATCGATAACCGCTTTATTAAACTTGGTGACAAATCATGAAAAGAAGACACTTTATACAACAGGCATCAGCTGCAACCACTATGTTAGGTTTAGGTGGATTAACCATGCAATCTTGTATGCCAAAAACCAAGCACATCACTATTTTACATACCAATGATGTGCATAGCCATATAGATCCATTTGGACCTGAAGACAAAAGAAATGCGAACAAAGGTGGTGTTGCCAGACGCGCCACTTTGGTTGAAAATATAAGAAGAGAGAATCCAAATACTTTACTACTAGATGCTGGTGATATTTTTCAGGGGACGCCTTATTTTAACTACTACGGTGGTGAATTAGAATTTAAGCTTATGAGCATGCTTAAATACGACCTTGCAACCATTGGAAATCATGATTTCGACAATAGTATTGATGGATTATATGCCCAACTTCCCAATGCAAAGTTTGAATTTGTCTCGGCTAACTATGATTTTTCAAATACGGTAATGGATACCCATGTGAAGCCCTATAAAGTTTTGGTTAGAGATGGGGTTCGGATTGGTGTTTTTGGATTAGGGATTCAACTTGAAGGGTTAGTGGATAAGAAAATGTATAAAGAAACTGTGTACCATGATCCTATTGAAATTGCTCAGGACATGTCGCGTATTCTGAAAGAAGAAGAGTCTTGCGATTTGGTTATCTGTTTGTCGCATATTGGCTATTATTACAAGAATAGTCCTAATCGTGTTTGCGATTTAAATCTCGCTAAAGCCACCAAAGATATCGATCTAATTATTGGCGGACATACACATACTTTTTTACCAAAACCGACTATTGCACAGAATAGTAAAGGTCAGAATGTACTTGTGAATCAGGTTGGTGCATATGGCTTATATTTAGGTCGAATTGACTTTTATTTTGAACCAGGAAAAGAGTTAAAATCTGAAAGCACTACAATAATTGTTTAATCTTTTTTTGTAAGTATCTAAATTCCGAACGTCTAAGATTTCAACTAAACAATTAAAATTATGAAATCTAAGACAATCATTTTAATACTTCGAATAGCCGTTGCCATTATACTTATTCAAACCCTAAGATTTAAGTTTACTGCTCACCCAGATAGTGTCTATATTTTTGAAACCGTAGGTTTAGAACCAATTGGCAGAATAGGTATTGGAATCCTTGAACTAATTGCTGGTATTTTACTATTAATTCCTAAAACCGTATGGGCCGGAGCTGCACTGACTTTAGGACTAATTGGAGGTGCCATAATGATGCATCTCACACAATTAGGCATAGAGGTTAGAGGCGATGGAGGTGTGTTATTTTACACAGCTATTATAACCTTTATTTTAAGCGGCATTATCCTTTATTACAATCGTGAATCGATTCCTTTTTTAGGAAAGAAATTAAGCTTCTAACTTTTCATCTATGTCCATATATGCTGGTTCCGGACCAGTATATTGTAATTGAGACTGTAGATAAAAGAACAGAAAAGCAATAACCAAGAAGAAGGAATATATAAATCCTAAACTTCTGTCATCTAATATGTAGTAGTAGGCCAATTGAATAATTTCAGAAAATACAATACATATAGATCCTAACAGAAACATCATAGACTTATTGTCATTTCTATACATGTAGTCAATTAAAGCTACAGATAAAAGCGCCATTACAATTGCATTGTAAACAAACTCTAATGTATACTCATAGATTGAAAGTGCACTTTTAGTAGTGTCGGTAACCAACACAACACAGAATACATCTAAAAGAAAAAGAATTATAATAGGTATGGTAAGTTCTTTAAATACCTTTTTTAGTTTTAATGATGTTGTAATTTTTGCAATAAGGAATATATACGAAATAATATATAAGATATTGGCTCCGTAATAATAATAATCTATTTCACCCTTTTCTATCATGGGCCCATACCAAGCCGAATAACTTAACAGATGTGCTATGGTAAATGTGACTAAAAACCAGAAGAATAAACGTGATCTTATTTCTGTCCAACGGCAATAAATGAAAGTAAGGACAACAAGCATTAATGCACTTACTGCTGCGCCTTCCAATTCAAACTTTAGCCCTTGAAGTACTATAAAAACACCTCCTAAAAGCAATAGCCCAACTTTTATGATTCTATTCGCTAACATTAATTAATCCCTTAATTATTAAAGCGAATATAAAATAAATTTACAATTAAACGATAAAAAATTACATTTTATCGATGAAATACACAATTTTTTGTAAGAATTTATCTAATCATGTCCAGAAATTCTTGTTCAGATAGTATTTGAATATTTAAATTTTCTGCTTTTGTACGTTTACTGGGGCCCATTTTATCGCCTGCTACCAAGTAACTTGTTTTAGAAGAAATGGAAGAAGACACTTTGCCACCATTGTCTTCTATCAGTTTTTTGAGCTCATTTCTAGAAATAGTTTCAAAAACACCAGAAACTACGATAGATAAGCCTTTGAGCTTATCGGTTTGATTGGCCAATTTTTCAGCTGAAATTTCTAATTGCACACCAAAGGATCTCAAGCGCTCCACAATTAATTTGTTTTCTTCCGAAGAGAAAAACTCAACAACGCTTTCTGCGATGCGTTCCCCTATTTCGTCTACTGATACCAAATCTAAAGTTGAGGCATACATTAATGCATCAATTGATTTATAATGTCTCGCAAGTTTCTTGGCAACTGTTTCTCCAACATATCTAATTCCCAACGCAAACAAAACACGTTCAAAAGGGATTTGTTTTGAAGCTGCAATACCATTGACCAGATTCTCAGCACTTTTCTCAGCCATACGCTCTAACGGAATGACCTGATCTACTGTCAACTCATAAAGATCAGAATAATTGCTAATCAAGCCTTCGTTAACCAAAAGAGCAACCGTCTCACCACCTAGTCCTTCAATATCCATGGCTTTTCTAGATATATAATGCTGTATTCGCCCAATAACTTGTGGTGGACATCCATTGTAGTTAGGACAGTAGTGCTTAGCTTCTCCTTCGGGGCGTAAAAGTTCAGTTCCGCACTCCGGACAATGCGTAATATATTGGGTTGGTTTTGAGTTTTCAGGACGCTTCGAAAGATCTACTCCAACAATTTTCGGAATAATTTCACCACCTTTTTCAACATAAACCTCATCCCCTTCTCTAATATCAAGCTTTTCTATCTGATCCGCATTATGTAACGAAGCACGCTTCACAATTGTACCTGCTAATTGCACGGGTTCTAAATTAGCAACAGGTGTAATAGCACCTGTTCGCCCGACCTGATAGGTAATTTCATTCAATCGGGTTGAAACTTGTTCAGCTTTAAATTTATAGGCCATTGCCCAACGTGGTGCTTTGGCAGTAAATCCGAGTTCCTCTTGTTGAAATAAACTATTCACCTTAATAACGACACCATCAATTTCATAAGGCAAATTATGTCGGTGCGTATCCCAATATGCGACATATTCTAAAACTTCGTCAATAGAGTTAACTAACTTGGCCTCTTTAGGAACTTTAAAACCCCATTGTCTTGCCATTTCTAAACCTTCGTATTGGGTTGAAATATTGAGATTATTACCTTTAATACTATAAAGTAAGCACTCCAATGGACGTTTAGCAACCTCTGCACTATCCTGAAGTTTTAAGCTTCCTGATGCCGTATTTCTAGGATTTCTGTAAGGTTCCTCTCCATTTGCAATGCGCTCTTCGTTCATCTTTAAAAATCCTTCAATTGGTAAGATGATCTCACCTCTAATATCGAATCGTTCAGGATAGTCACCCTTCAATTGCAATGGCACCGTATTGATGGTTTTCACATTTGTAGTCACATCATCACCTTGTACACCGTCACCTCGCGTTACAGCTCTAAGTAGCTTCCCGTTTTCATAGGTAAGATTCATAGAAGCACCGTCATATTTGAGCTCACAGGTATATTGCACCTCGCCGTCCACCAACTTTTTAATTCTGGTTTCCCAATCTTCTAGGTCTTCTTTTGAATAGGAATTATCCAAGGAGTACATTCTGAAATCGTGAACAACTGTATTAAAGTTCTTCGTGATTTCACCACCGACACGTTGGGTTGGTGAGTTTGAATCAAAGAATTCAGGATGAGCTTCCTCTAAAGCCTGAAGCTCCTTCAGTTTCATGTCGAACTCATAATCGCTAATAGTTGGATCATCAAGAATGTAATAGTTATAATTATGTTGACGTAATTCGTCTCTGAGGGTTTGTATTTTTTCTTTTGTATTCATTTATTCTGGCAGCCTTAAAGTCCTTCTTTATTTAACCATTTTGGAGCTGGTAATGGTACATAATTGTTCATTTTTTCGAGTATTCCTTCAATGGTATCATCCATAACTACAGCATCAAAATTTTCCTGCTTTAAAAAACCTCGTTCTACCATGGTTTTACATTGACTTATTAAAGCATCATAGTATCCATTGATATTTAATATGCCAATAGGTTTTGTGTGTAATCCGAGTTGCCCCCAAGTGGTGATTTCGAAAAATTCGTCCATCGTACCGAAGCCTCCAGGAATAATGATAAATCCATCACTTTTTTCATACATAATGACCTTACGATCATGCATATTTTCAGTAACGATCAAATCTGTAAGACCATCATGAACAATCTCTTTGGTTTGCAAAAACTTTGGGATTACACCTATTGCTTTCCCATTATTTTCTAGAACAGCCTCTGCTACTCTACCCATGATACCAATTTTGGCGGCACCGTAAACTAAGGTTATATTTTTCTTAGCCATGGTTAGACCTAATTCATAAGATTCCTTAACGATGTAGGGATCATTGCCACTACTACTTCCGCAGAATACTGCTATGCTCTTCATATTATTTTTTTTGACCTTTTAACATCCGATAATTACCATTAATATCTTTTCGTAATTCAATATTCTGAAAATTGGCATCCTCGAGTAAAGTCTTAGATTCAGCACCAAGATACTGGTTAATTTCAAAAAACAGTTGGCCATTCGTATTCAAATTATTAACAGCAAATTTGGTAATGGCCTTATAAAATATTAGTGGGTCATTGTCCTCCACAAACAAAGCAAGATCTGGTTCATTTTCGAGGACATTTGGTTTCATTTGTTCTTTTTCTGATCGTCTTACATACGGCGGATTAGACACTATGACGTCAAACTTCCCATTTTCAAAAATTGAACTTTGGAAAGATTCATTTAATATATCGCCTTTAATAAATTCAACTTCAACATCATTGTTGTTAGCGTTTTCCTTTGCAACATCCAGCGCTTTTTCTGAGACATCAACTGCAAAAACCTTGGTACCATTTAAATGCTTAGCTAAGGAAATAGAAAGACAACCCGAGCCTGTACCTAAATCTAAAATTCTAAGTTTTTCAATCTGATCATTGGCAACGTCCGTTTTTTGAATCTGATTGACTTCAGTTATTATCCAATCTACCAATTCTTCGGTTTCCGGTCTTGGAATGAGCACATCGGAATTAACTTTAAATTTTAAACCATAAAATTCCGTTTCGCCCAATATATATTGAATGGGTTTCTGCTGTTTTAGATCTTCGAGTATTTGAAAGAAGGTATCTGTTTCGGATGTAGTGAAGGTCAACTCAGGCTCTAAGGCTATCTGGATTCTGGCAAAATTAAAGTGATGTTCTGAACTCAAAAAGAAAAAACTTTCCACTTCGTTGCTTCCGTATATACGGTCTAATTCTTTATGAAAAATTGCTTTGAGATCTTGCGCTTTCAAATCTAGAGGTTTTTAATCATCCACACAGTACAAGAATAATGTCCGGTATCGCCCATAGGCTGATCTATAAACTCAAAACCTACTTTTTTATAGAGTTTACGGGCATCATCCATATATGGCATTGTCTCTAAATAGCATTGCTCAAAACCAGCTTCCTTGGCAAAGGCCAAGCATTTTTCCATCATGGCACTTCCTAGACCTTTCCCTCTGGCTTCGGGCATAAAATACATTTTCTGTAATTCACAAACGTTACCTTCATAATTATCTAAAGGAGATATTCCTGCACCTCCAATGATATGATCACCATTTTCAACAACGTAATACACCTTCCGGGGCTGGTTATAAGTTTCAGTCATACAATCTAAAGCCGTATCAGCATAGGCTGTACCAACCTTTGGCACGCCCATTTCAATCAAAACACTTCGGATAGCCTTAGCAATTTTAGGATTATCCTTTTGTTCAATTTCTCGAATAACAATAGTATCTTTACGCACTTAATTTTCTAATTTTTATCGAATTTTTTTCGGTATGAAGATAGCTATAATTATCTAGGATATGGGCAAAAGATTGCTTATCGTTTTGGTGTTTTTTTCACTAGTTTTCAACTGCACGGTTACTGAAGAACCAGAATTTCTGGGTTTAGATAATATCAAAGTTGTAGATACCAACATTAAGAATATAACCATCAGTGCAGACGCTCTGTTTAATAATCCAAATGATGTTGGAGGTACTCTAAAAACAGATGATTTAAAAGTTTATATCAATGACAGTAAAGTCGCTTCATTTGCATCGGAAACCTTTGACGTTCCTACTAAAAAAAACTTCAAAATACCATTGACCGTTGCTATTGCCACTGATAGTATTATCGACAAAAAGAGTCTTGGTGGTCTCTTAGGAAGCCTGATCTCTCAAAATTTAAAGGTGCAATATAAAGGTGACATAAAGTATAATGTGTTTGGGTACAGTTCAACATACGAGGTTGATAAAACTCAAAACATAAAAATTAAACTGTAATTGCAGAATCACGAATATTACATAAAACGCTGTCTGCAGATCGCTCAAAATGGATTAGGCACCACGAGACCAAATCCGATGGTAGGTGCTGTTGTTGTTTACAATGATAAAATCATCGGCGAAGGATTTACAAGTACCTATGGCGGTCCGCATGCTGAAGTTATCGCTATTAACTCAGTCGAAGATCAATCTTTATTATCTCAAAGTACGCTGTACGTTACCTTAGAGCCTTGTAGCCATTTTGGGAAAACACCACCGTGTAGCGACCTCATCATTAAACATCAAATTCCTGAAGTTGTCATTGGATGTATTGATGATAATCCTGAGGTCGCAGGTAAAGGAATCGCCAAATTAAAAGCTACCGGATGCACAGTGACTGTTGGCGTTTTAGAAGCTGAGTGTAAAACTCACCATAAACGTTTTTTTACTTTTCACAATAAAAAACGACCATATATCATACTAAAATGGGCTGAATCTGAGGATGGATTTATTGCACCCTTGACCAAAGATGAAAAGAAACCCGTTTGGATCACTAATAAATATTCGCGACAGTTAGTCCATAAATGGCGCGCTGAAGAACAGGCTATTTTAGTCGGAACAAATACCGTTGTGCAAGATAATCCAGCCTTAACAGTGCGAGATTGGGTTGGTAATCAGCCCATCAGAATTGTATTAGACCGCACACAGCGTCTTGATAAAAACTATAGTGTTTTTAATTCGCAATCCGAGACGCTAAGAATAACCAATTCTGATATTGATTTCGATCAACCTATTGCGTCTCAAATATGTGATCTATTATATCAGAAAAACATAAATTCAGTGATTATTGAGGGTGGCGCTAAAACACTTCAAACATTCATTAATGAAGGCGTTTGGGACGAAGCGCGGATTTTTACGGGAACTATTCAATTTTTAAATGGTGTTAAAGCTCCACAGCTTGAAGGCGAATTAATTTTGGAAAACAAAATCTTCGATGATACCCTTAAGATTTATGCAAATAAAAATGAGTTTTCGTCTCGATAATTATATGCTATGATCAAAACTATTATATTCGATTTTGGTGATGTGTTTATCAATTTAGATAAACAAGGAGCAATGCAAAATGCGCTTGACTTATTCGAATTACAGAGTTTTGAAGAGGACATGCTGACGACGAATATGGCGTATGAGATTGGTAAAATCTCCACGCAACAATTTATTGATTTCTATTGTTCAAAATTCCCGAGATTATCTGAAAAGGATGTGATTGATGCATGGAATAATATTTTGAAAGATTTCCCAAAATACAGACTAGAGTTTATTCAAAATTTGGCTCAGAAAGGAGATTACAGACTCATGCTTCTAAGCAATACCAACGAATTACATATCGACTTCATCAAAGCAACTGACATCGATTTCTATGACGACTTTAAAGGTTGTTTTGAGCAATTTTATCTATCACACGAAATTAAACTAAGAAAACCAGATGCCGATATTTTCAATTTTGTTTTGAATGAAAATAATTTAGTGGCTTCAGAATGTTTGTTTATTGACGACACCATTCAAAATACCGAAACAGCAAGTGCCTTAGGATTTCATGTTTGGAATATTGATGAAACCAAAGAAGATATTGTTAACCTTTTCGACATTAAAAAAGACCTCTTTTGATCTATTTATCACTCAGTATATTATCCTCTACAGCCATTTTTGTGCTTTTCAAATTATTTGATAAATACAAAGTGAATACGCTACAAGCCATAGTCGTCAACTATTTAACTGCGAGTTCGTGTGGAATCATGTTTTACGATCAAGAGATCAGTAGTTCTAACATGCTAGAGTCAACTTGGTTTTATGCTGCTTTGGTGCTTGGATTCTTATTCATTAGTATATTCAACGTAATGGCGCTAACAGCTCAAAAAAATGGTTTATCTGTAGTATCCGTAGCTAGTAAAATGAGTGTAATAATTCCAGTACTTTTTGGTATACTCATTTATAAGGAGAGCGTTGGATTTCAAAAGATCGCTGGCATTTTATTAGCATTGGTAGCGGTGTATTTAACCTCCGTTAAACCTAAAAGTGAAGTTGTTTTAACTAAATCCATCTATTTACCGATTATACTATTTTTAGGTTCAGGTATAATTGATACAAGTGTAAATCACTTTGCACCAGACGGTAAAATGCCGTTATTCCTTTCTATTATTTTCGGAAGTGCAGGAATTATAGGCATTATAACTGTGAGCTTCAAACTACTTCGTTCAAACCATAAATTGAACAGAAAAAGTATTCCGTTTGGATTTGCCCTCGGTTTTGTCAATTATGGTTCCATGTATTTTTTACTTAAAGCATTACGCGTTGAAGGATATGAAAGTTCGTCCGTCTTTACCATTAACAATGTCGCAATTGTTGCCGTTTCATGTTTAATCGGACTTATACTATTTAAAGAATTAATTTCGAAAAAGAATTGGCTCGGTATTGCGATCGCCTTGGTTTCAATAATTTTAGTAACTCTTTAATTAATGAGCGCAGAAGATACATTCCGAACAATTGCAAGTCCTTCAGAAGGTGAATTATTTAAAGATAAAAACAGTAAGTTTTATGGTTTTGCATTTCCTGTTTCGAACGAAACTGAAGTAAAATCTCATCTTGAAGCCATTAAGAAAGAACACTATGCGGCAAGGCATTGGTGTTACGCCTATCAACTTGGTACCGAATCTCTACGCTACCGCGTAAATGACGATGGTGAGCCTGGCAATTCTGCCGGCATGCCTATATATGGACAAATTCAATCTTATAACCTTACAAACATTCTTGTCATTGTAGTGCGCTACTACGGAGGCACGAAATTAGGCATGGGTGGTTTAATAAACGCCTATCGTACAAGTGCGAGTTTAGCCCTAGAATCTGCTCACATTACCGAACGTACCATTAACCACCTTTACAAGCTTGAGTTTGAATATAAAAACATGAGTAGAGTGATGAGACTTCTGAAAGAAAATCAAGTAGATATCATTAATCAGGCCTTAGAGCACAATTGTTTGTTGGAAATATCTGTCAGAAAAGGTAATAGTTCTAGAGTAAAGGAACTATTCAGTGATTTTTTTGGCGTGAAAATCGATGAATTATAACGAATAATTTTGCAGTTTATCTAAAAGATATTTTGGACATCGCGTTGGTCTATTCCGTTTCATGTCTATAAATGCCAAGACCGTATTGCCAGTTGCCAATATTTCGTCTGAATTATTTCGTAATTCGTAATCAAATTCTATCGAAGCTGTTGGTAACTTTTTCAACTTAGTTATCACTTTAAGCTCATCGTCATAACGTGCTGAATTTTTGTAGTTTATCTGAAGTGAAATAACAGGAAGCATAATACCCTCTTGCTCCATAACCGCGTAGCTTAGGCCAAACTCGCGCAACCACTCTGTTCTACCAACTTCAAAATAAACAGCGTAATTGGCATGATATACAACACCCATCTGGTCTGTCTCACCATAACGCACCCTTATTTTAGTCTCATTTAAATTCAATTTTGTGCTTTTTATTAACAAAAAATTTGTAATTTTCGAAGATTTTAAACATGAGAAAATATTTCTTAAAATTCAATGAAATTTCATTTTTTTTTTAAGAATTTTGTTCACATATTTGTCATGTTCAAAACCACAAGAGAATCCTAATTCTCTTTTTTTTTGCTAATCTAACTAACAAACAAATCTAACTAAAGCGAATGGAGATTACAGCGCAATCTGTCTGGAACAATTGTCTCGAATTTATTAAGGATAATATTCAACCTCAAGCCTATAAAACATGGTTTGAGCCCATTCAGGCTGTTAAACTTTCAGGTAATGCGCTTAGTATTCAAGTTCCAAGTAAATTTTTCTATGAGTGGTTAGAAGAGCATTATGTAAAAATCCTAAAAGTTGCTTTAACCAAAGAACTTGGTGACGATGCCAAATTAGTTTACGTTATTAAAATGGAAAACACGTATGGCAATAAGCAACCTTTCACAGAAAAAATTCCGAGCGCCAACAGAACGCCTGTAAAATCTCAGGATGTTGATGTTCCATTTGATAATAAAAGTCCAGAATTAAAAAATCCATTTATAATTCCTGGTATTAGAAATGTAAAGATTGAATCGCAACTTAACCCAAGTTATACATTCGAAAATTTTCTAGAAGGTGATTCTAATCGTTTAGCACGTAATGCAGGTATCGCTGTAGCTAATAAACCTGGAGGAACCTCTTTCAATCCACTATTAATTTTTGGTGGTGTTGGATTAGGAAAAACACATTTAGCACATGCTATCGGAGTAGATATTAAGGACAAATATCCTGAAAAAACTGTGCTTTATATTTCTGCGGAAAAATTCACACAACAGTACATAGATTCTGTAAAGAAGAACAATAGAAATGACTTTATTCATTTTTATCAGATCATCGATGTCTTGATCATAGATGATGTTCAGTTCTTATCTGGTAAAACCGGAACTCAAGATGTCTTCTTTCACATCTTCAATCACTTACACCAAAATGGTAAGCAAGTGGTTCTTACAAGTGATAAGGCACCTGTTGATATGCAAGATATTGAACAACGTCTATTATCTAGATTTAAATGGGGACTTTCTGCCGAATTACAAACGCCAGATTTTGAGACCAGAGTTTCAATTCTAAAAAACAAACTCTATAGAGATGGTGTTGAGATGCCAGAAGAAATCGTTGAGTATGTTGCAAAGCATATCAAAACAAATGTAAGAGAGCTAGAGGGCGCTATAATTTCTCTAATTGCACAATCATCCTTCAACAAAAAAGAGATCACGATTAACTTAGCTAAAGATATCGTTGAGAAGTTCGTAAAAAATACCAAACGTGAAGTATCTATCGATTATATTCAAAAGGTCGTTTCAGATTATTTCCAAATGGATGTGAGCACGCTTCAATCTAAAACGCGTAAGCGTCATATTGTTCAAGCGCGCCAACTCGCTATGTTCTTTGCTAAAAAGTATACCAAAGCATCGTTGGCAAGTATTGGATCTCAGATTGGTCAACGCGATCATGCTACCGTTTTACATGCTTGTAAGACTGTCGATAATTTATCTTCAACCGATAAGCAATTCAGAAAGTACGTTGAAGACTTAGCTAAGAAACTTTCGCTTTAATTTTTTTTGAATCATGACTCGTATTCTAATGGTGTGTCTCGGCAATATATGTCGCTCACCACTAGCCCACGGTATTCTTCAAGCTCAACTTCCAACTGATAAATTTCAAGTAGACTCTGCAGGCACGGCAGCCTATCATATTGGTAATCCACCCGATCGTCGGTCTATTGAAGTAGCGCGCTTAAACGACATTGATATTAGTATGCAAAGTGCGAGGCAATTCAGAGTATCTGATTTTGACGCTTTTGATGTGATCTATGCCATGGATAATTCAAACTATACTAATATTATTAGTCTTGCCAGAAACAATTCTGATATTGGAAAAGTAAAATTATTCCTTGAAGAAAATCCCGCTATATCCAACAAAAATGTGCCAGACCCATACTATGGTGATATGAGTGATTTTGAATATGTTTTCGAAATATTGAATGCCACCTCTGATATAGTAGCACAAAAACTCCTTCATAGTAAACCATAAGCTTTTAACTTCTCATTTACTTGATTTTTTGTAAATTAGAGTCATAATTCCCATGAATCAAGGCTATGAAAACTATAACTACTTTCCTATGCTGTATTAGCATCTCAATTTGTTTTTCTCAAGATTTAGAACTCGACTTATTTGCAACTGGTTTAGATCAGCCCGTTAATATAAAACATGCTGGTGATGATCGCTTATTTGTTGTGGAACAAGACGGTAGAATTAGAATTGTAAATAGTGACGGGACTGTTGAAAGCACGCCTTTTTTAGATATTGACGGGCGCGTGAGAAATCTTGCTTTTATTGGTGATGAAAGAGGCTTACTGGGACTAGCATTTCATCCAGATTATGCTAGTAACGGGTACTTCTTTGTCAATTATATTAATAATTCAGGGAATACCGTTGTTTCAAGATTTTCAAGAAATATGACCAACCCATCTTTAGCAGACCCTAATTCAGAACTCATCATATTAACTTACAATCAGCCTTTCACCAACCATAATGGTGGTGATTTAGCGTTTGGTGCCGACGGTTATCTATATATATCATCAGGAGATGGTGGCTCTGGTGGTGACCCTCAAAACAACGCACAAAATCTGGGAAATTTATTGGGTAAAATTCTAAGAATTGACGTCAATAATTCTACTGTTTCCAATCCATATGATATACCATCAGATAATCCATTCGTCAGCAATGGTGCTGCTAGTGATGAAATTTGGGCCTATGGTTTAAGAAATCCGTGGAAGTTTTCTTTTGATAGATTAACCAACGACATTTGGATTGCTGATGTAGGGCAAAATGCCTTTGAAGAAATTAATCTTGCTGGCCCTACTGAAGCCGGACTCAATTATGGTTGGCGTTGTTATGAAGCCAATGATATCTTTAATAATTCAGGTTGCCCAGCGAGTAGCACCTTAACTTTCCCAGTGTCTGAATACAGCCATTCATTTGATGGCGAATTTAAATGCTCAATTACTGGTGGTTACAGATATCGCGGAACGACCTATCCTAATTTTGAAGGCTTGTACTTTTTTGCAGATTATTGTAGTGAAGAAATCGGATTCTTGAGAAATGAAAGCGGTAGTTGGAATATGACCCTTGAGGGATTTTCGGGCGACTGGGTTGCTTTTGGAGAAGACGTGAATGGTGAATTATATGTTTCTAGCCTTTCGGGTGGAAATATTTTTAGGCTTACAGATGCTTTACTTAGCGTTGACGAAAATGCTTTAAATACGATTAATATCTATCCCAATCCGGCCAAAGATATACTTTACTTAGATTTTTCAGGATCTGGTAGTGCCGTCTCAACAGAAATTTCCATCTTTGACATTCAGGGTAAAAAAGTAAGATCTCTGACTAGCACTAATGAAACTGTTCAGAATATTGCCATTTCAGATTTGAAAAGTGGCTTCTATCTTTTGAAGATTGAAACTAATGACGGCAGACAACGCACTGAGAAGTTTGTTATTAATTAAAAATGAATACCGATAAAGGCGCCTTATATTTAATTCCTACACGATTAGGTGATAATCCACCGCTAGAAGTTTTACCAATATCTATTAAAAAGGTAATTGAAGACCTTGATTATTATATTGTTGAAAATGAAAAAACAGCACGACGTTTTATTAAACGTGTCTCACCAAGTAAATCACAGCCATCATTACGACTCAGTGTTTTAAATAAATATACCACAGAAACCGAACGTAACACCTATTTAGATCCTTGCTTAGAAGGCGAGTCTATTGGATTACTCTCTGAAGCTGGTAGCCCAGCCATTGCCGATCCGGGTTCAGATATTGTGAGCCTTGCACATCAATTAAATATTAGGGTCATTCCTTTAGTTGGACCGTCGTCAATAATTTTAGGACTTATGGCTTCTGGTATGAATGGACAAAGCTTCTGCTTTCACGGCTATTTACCAATTGATAAAAACGATCGTAAATCAAAATTAAAAGCATTAGAGCGTCAATCAGCCGAGCATAATCAAGCACAAATATTTATTGAGACACCCTATAGAAATATGAAAATGCTAAATGATTTAGCAACGATATTACATCCGCAAACTAGAGTTTGCGTTGCCTGTGACTTAACATTACCTACGGAATTTATTAGAACGATGCCAGCAAGTGCTTGGAAAAATAACGAAGAAGACCTTCATAAAAGGCCTGCTATTTTCATCATTCAAAAGGATTAAAGTCTCGCCTTTGCTTTTTTATTTGGCTCAATTATAGACGTATCGTAACCCGAAAATCTTTTCATGTAATATTTTACTGTTGTACCATAGGCATCAGCAAAATTATTACTACCATAGCTACGCAAGTACTTCTTAACGCTTCCAGGACCAGCAAGGTGCGCTGCAGCTAAAATTCCTGATTCAGTAATTTTAACACCACCTATATACTTACCGCTAAAGCGCTTTATATCTTTTCTTAACACCCATTTGTTTCGAGATGCATTCGCTACAAATGCTTTTTCTTGTAACTCCGGATTGTATAAAAACTGATTAGGATTATAAATACCAAGTAATTTGAGAGTTTCAGAACCAAATTGGTACTTTCCTAAATATCCTAAGGTATTAACCGTAAAGTAATCTCCTCTAGATTCTTTAAACGCTAATGCCTCCTTGAAACCTTCAAATGATTTCCCGAGATGCGGTGTAAAAATATTTGGTTTGATGTCCTCTTCTTCTCCAACCAGAGCCAGATCCGCAGAGATATTATAATCGAGGTTGAGTCCCTCAGTAGAATAAAGGTCTGAATTTAATGTGGAACTTGGATATAATGCCAAAGCCATTACCAAACAAATTGAAAATGGCAGTAATACATTCTTAACGCTATTCTTTATCATAACAGCCAATTTATTACTATGAAGCGTTCCCCAAAAGCTTCATAAAATTCGGGTGCAAATATACGAATTTTTTTTATTTCTTGAAAATCAACACGTTAAGCGTTATTAAAAGTTGTTAAAAGTAGAGATAATGCAGCTTTACGCGTCCTTGACTATTCAGCTCTAAAGCTGGAAATGGCACCTTAATTACGTTGAAAACGTCAAATATGGTTTTTAACAGGCGAGAATTGGTCTTTATTCGGCTTAAATCAATGTCTAAGCTGAAATAATATTGTTGTACTCTATTTTGATCTGGAAATAACGGATCATTAGGATCACCTGTTAGCATTCCATCCGCGCCATAACCGAAGGCGAAATTCAACCAATTTGGCAAATAATCGGTTTTTAAAAAGGAATTTAAGTTTGCACTTAGCCAATATGTCTGTCCGTTGTAGTCTTTCAGAAATTCTTCAGCCAATCCGCTTCCTAGTTTATCTGGGCGTTGGTCAGCAAAACGAGTTTGGTGAAATGAATATTTCAGTAGAATGCGTTGTTCTTGCCATAATAATTCTTGTCCGACATATAATCCTGTTCCCAAACCATTCGCTGCCATATCGGCCCACGAAAAACCCCATTCCTCCGAAAATCCATCCATTATCTCTACCGCAGTTAAAAACCCTAAACCTAAAGTAGAGCCGTAAAGTAGTTGATCTCTCTTGCTTACACCTGCCCAATTCAGCGTATTTGCTCCTATCCTACCCAACTGATATGATGAAAAAACATGACCAAATTTATCCATTTGAAGCCACTCTTCACTATCATCAACAGTTTTAAACTTTGATCTTGGGTAATCGGCATACCAAAGTCTATCTAAACCGACCAAGGTTAGCGTTCCTAATGATGCTTGGGTAATTACAACTGCATTGCGCCTCGATCTATTCAATGAATCACTAGGCTTTAAAAATTGATCAACCTTAGACTGACCATAAAGTGAACTAGACGCCAGTAAAAACAGGACGATATAGCCAAAGATGTTATTCAAAATTATCGGTTTATCCCTTGAGACGATAAATATCTTTGATACGCTCTAGCGTTGACATTGTGTTGCGCTAACGACTTTGCGAACTTGTGGTACCCCAAACGATTCACATCAACTGCAAAATAATAGTAGTCGTGCTTTTCAGGGTTCAAGACAGCTTCAATGGCAGAAAGATCAGGCATTGCAATTAGACCCGGCGGCAGTCCTGCGTTCTTATAGGTATTATATGGTGAATCTATTTCCTTATGAACGTTTAATACACGTCTTATGACTGTGTTTTTATACTTCGGAAGTTGATAAGCGGCAAATTTTAAGGTCGGATCGGCATCGAGCTTCATTCCGATTCTTAAACGATTCAGATAAACGCCAGCTACTCTTGGCTGTTCGTCCTTTTTCTTTGATTCCTCATAAACTATTGAAGCTACCGTCATTACCTCATTTGGTGTAAGATTTAAAGCCTTGGCTTTTGCTTTTCTAGAGGCATTCCAGTAAGATTTATATTCTTTCAGCATCTTATCTCGGAAACCTTTGGCAGTGGTATTCCAGAAGAATTCATAGCTATTTGGTAAATACATGCCCAATGCTGTTGCGTCATTGAAACCATTTTCACTTAAAAAGTCCTCATCCGTCATTGCTTCTAATAATGAAAGGCTATCTGCTTCAATTTGTTTGCTTATTCTTCCGGCGAGATCTTCTAAATTATGCTGATTATTGAAAGAAACCTTAATAGGTAAGTTTTTACTTCGAATTGAATTAATGATATCATTATTATTCATGCCTTTCGATATCATAAATCGACCAGCCTTGACATTCGAAGTATATTTCTTCTGACTTGCCAATGCATCGAAGCTGTCCATATCATCCAATAATGGCTCAAGTTGATTTCTAACTTGTGTATAATTTGCACCTGTTGGAACATAAATATAGGCCTCATCGGTTGTGAATTTTGTGTTAGGCTGAAACATGGCGCCGTAGATATAATAGGCTATCACACCAAAAATTACGAGTCCGATCAAGGCAATCGCCCAAAGTATCTTTTTTATATACATAAGTTAGTTGTTAATACGCTGTAATATATATTCGTTTGAAAAGTTTTGTCCGTTAAAACTCCAATCTTTTTTTAAGCCGATCTTTTCAAATCCGTTGTTCTCAAACAGTTTTAAACTTGCTTGGTTGTCTTCTGAAATATTTGCAAAGACCTGATGTAAATGTAAAACTTCAAAACAGTAATCTACTAAAAGCTGTAAGGCTTCTTTACCAAACCCTTGATTTCGATTAGGCACATCTTTAATTAAGATGCCTATTCCCGCACGCTTATTTTTCACGTTATAATCAAAAACGTCAATAAGACCTATGGTATTGTCATCATTGGTGCAGATGGCCAATCGCAATTGTTTTGCTTCATAAATATCTTGCTTGGCATTTTCGAGATATTGCTTTATTAAAAATCTCGAATACGGTGCTTGTGTATCACTTAATGCCCAAAAGGACATTTCATTTTCAATCTCATAAACAAAATCGAGGTCTTCAGGTTCCAATGCTCTCAAATAGATATGTTGGCCTTTTAGTGTTACCATACTAGCTCTCCTTTAAAAACTTGTATTGCTGGTCCGATTAACCATACGTTAGTATATCCATTATTAAGCTTATCAAAGGTTACCTTCAAATCACCTCCTGGTGTTTTTAAATGAACTTCGTTAGACTGAGTTTTAGCTTTTTCATGCATAGCCAAAGCAACCGCAGTAACACCGGTTCCGCATGAAAGGGTTTCATCTTCTACGCCGCGTTCGTAGGTTCTTACAGCAAACTTATTGGCAGATAGCTGTTCTACAAAATTTACGTTGCTACCAGATTTGCCGTAGGGTTCACCATATCTAATTCTTGAGCCTTCACTTTTCACATTATAAGCCTGAATATCTGAAACCATTTCAACATGATGTGGCGATCCGGTATCTAAAAATAAATGATCGCTGAAGACTTCAATAGCAGACACATCTTGCATTTGAAGCTGCACTGTATCACCTTCAATCTTCGCATTATGCAAACCGTCTATGGCATTAAAAACAGTATTATTTTCAATTATTCCTAAATACTTGGCAAAAGCTGTAATACAACGTCCGCCGTTACCACACATACTACTTTCATTGCCATCAGCATTAAAATAAACCATCTTAAAATCAGACTCAGCATCATTTTCTAACATAATAAATCCGTCTGCACCAATGCCAAAACGTCTGTCACACAATTCTGCGATGCGCTTGGTATTATTTTTGCTGATTTGTTGTAAACGATTATCAACAATAATGAAGTCGTTACCCGTACCTTGATATTTGTAAAATGTCATAGTCATAATTACAGGCAAATATAAGAATAATAGCCTGTAAAATGAGGTGTTAAAGGGCAGTTAAAGTTGACGTTAAATAGTCGTTAAAAAGGAAAATGAAATTCAATAAATATCTAATTTTAATCGTTAAATGTATTAAACTTAAAAACTGAAAATTTATGAAGAAGATCTTAACTCTGGTGTGCGTTTCAGCTTTAGGTGGTCTGCTGACTTTAGGCGGATACAAGCTTCTAATCGAAGAAGAACAACCAGAACAACTAGCGGTAGAACAAGTTTCTGAATTGCCAATTTATGTTCCTACAAATACAACAGCTAATAATGCAATCGTTGAGACGCCTGATTTTGTGCAAGCTGCTGAAAAATCTATAGACGCAGTAGTACATGTAAAAAATACAGCTATAGTAACCGCACCGATGACGATGCAAGATTTGTTATTTGGTCGTAGTTCTCAGCGCGCTCAAGTTGGCACTGGAAGTGGTGTTATTATATCTCCAACTGGCTACATTGTGACAAATTTTCACGTTATTAAAAATGCCAGTGAGATCAGTATAACCTTAAACAACAATAGAGCATATATGGCAGAGCTCATAGGCGCAGACGAAGCCACTGATATTGCTTTAATTAAAATTGAAGCCGAAGAAGACCTTCCGTTTTTAGCCTTTGGAGATTCGGACAGTGCAAAAATTGGAGAATGGGTTTTAGCGGTAGGTAACCCTTTTAATTTAACCTCAACGGTTACAGCAGGTATCATCAGTGCGAAATCGCGAGATTTAGGAGGTCAAAATACACAATCATTTATTCAGACGGATGCTGCGGTTAACCCCGGAAACTCTGGTGGTGCGTTGGTTAATACCAATGGTGATCTCATCGGAATAAATACTGCTATTTCATCTCGAGATGGTTCCTATATTGGTTATTCGTTTGCTGTACCAAGCAATATTGCCAGAAAAATAGTGAACGATATCATGGAATATGGTAATGTTCAGAATGGAATACTCGGTGTTGTAGGTGGTGCCCTAAATAGTAATGCAGCCGAACAATTGGGCACTGATATTACCGAAGGGTTCTATGTTAGTGAAGTGACCGAAGATACTGGGGCTGAAAAAGCAGGTATCCAAACTGGAGATATTATTAAAAAGATAGACAACGTAGAAATAAATAAGTTTTCTGATCTATCTGGCTATTTGAAAACAAAAAGTCCAAAGGATGTTGTTAATGTCACCCTAATTAGAGACGGAGATGAAAAAGTTCTTCCAGTAACCTTGTTAAAAAACAGTATTGCTGAAATACCAATTATTGGGCGGGTAAAAAATGCTTCGGAAGAAGAATTGAAGTCATTTGGTGCTACTTATGGTGTGAAAATATCTAAATTCAATGAAGATTATAAATCAGACTGGCTTGAAAGTGGTATTGAAGAAGGTAACATCGTTACAAGAATCAATGGCAAAAAACTTTACTCAGCCGATGATGTTCTTCCAGCACTAAAAACCCAAGAATATAGAGGATCACTTCAAATTGAAGTTATAAATAAGGAAGGCGAAAAGGTCGTTTACAATTTCCGATAAAAATCTAATTTAAATCCATAAAAAACACCCTTCAAAGTACAATTCTTTGAAGGGTTTTTATTTTCGACGAAATATGCTACGAAAACGTTTGAAATATGTATTTTTGCGCCGAATTTAAAAATCACTAAATCACAAAAAATGGGTTTTAACGACACTTACGAAAAAGAGTTAGCCTTTCAAGCCGATCGTCGCAGAGCTACGGTCGAATTTATTAAAACAGTGAGCGACCTTTGGTATGATAATTCCATCGAACTTGTGCTCTTCAGAAATCAATTAATCGACAGAAAAGTGAGCGAAATCTTAAACTTGCACGAATACGCAGGTGAATTCGTTCAAAAGCCTATTTCTATTTTTGATTCGGTTGAAATTGCTCAAGCTATCAAAAAATTGAACTTGCAGCCTGCAAAGTTAGATATTGGTAAGCTCACCTACGAGTATCATCTTGAAGATAAAAAGTACGACAACGCCACTGCGTTTGTGGCTGCCAAGCTAAAAGAAGCGAAAAAGTCAAGATCCATTGAACCAAAAGATGTCATCCTTTATGGTTTTGGTAGAATTGGACGATTGGTAGCTCGTGAATTAATGACGCGTACTGGTAAAGGAAATCAACTTCGATTAAGAGCCATTGTAACCCGAGGTGATATTAATCAAACGGTATTAGAGAAACGTGCTTCACTCTTAAGAAATGATTCTGTTCATGGTGATTTTCCAGGAATGGTGAGCGTTGACGTAGAAAATAGCGCACTTATTATAAATGGAACTACGGTGAACGTAATTTCAGCAAATGCACCAGAAGATATCGATTACACCAAATATGGTATTAACAATGCATTGGTCATTGATAATACTGGAGCCTTCAGAGATGATAAAGCTCTCGGAAGACACCTCAAATCTAAAGGTGTCGATAAAGTATTATTAACTGCCCCAGGAAAAGGTGTCCCTAATATTGTACATGGTGTGAATCATTTAGAGCACAATCCTGATGAAGTGAAGATCTTTTCAGCAGCCTCATGTACAACTAACGCAATTACACCTGTTTTAAAAGCGGTTGAAGATTCATTTGGTGTGAAATCTGGACACCTTGAAACTATTCATGCTTATACAAACGATCAGAACTTAGTAGATAATTTCCATAAGAAATACCGTCGTGGTAGAGCCGCTGGCTTAAATATGGTTATTACTGAAACTGGTGCCGGACAAGCAGTTAGCAAAGCACTACCTTCATTAGAAGGAAAGTTGACTTCAAACGCCATTAGAGTGCCTGTACCAAACGGATCCTTAGCTATTCTGAATTTAGAATTGGATAAGAAAACCTCAGTGGAAAGCATGAATACTATTATGAAGAAGTATGCACTTGAAGGTGATCTTGTTGAGCAAATTAAATATGAAATGAGCGACGAGCTAGTATCTAGCGATATCGTAGGAAGTTCTGCGCCATCCATCTATGATAGCAAAGCGACTATTGTAAGAGCAGACGGGAAGAACGTTATTTTATACATTTGGTACGACAATGAATACGGCTACAGTCATCAGGTGATTAGGCTGGCAAAATATATTTCTAAAGTAAGACGTTACGCTTATTATTAGAATGTATCGAAAAAGGAAAATAAAAATCTTGCCATTGTGCAAGATTTTTTTTTGATAGATTTTGAAAAGTCTATTCATTTTGAACGCAACCTTTTTCAAATTTCTACATCTTTAGAATATACTAATTCAATCACCTATGAAAAGATCAATTCTATTAATTCTGGTCTCTGCACTTTTTTGTCTTCAAGCGTGCATAGGCTGGGGAAACGATGACGATTTCGTAACTGGTTTCCCATCGAATTCTAATTACGAACCTGTTATAATGCAGCGTACCGAGTTTGAAAACTCAACCTTACTCGTGAATACTTCCAGACCAATTGAAGACTCCGGTAAAATCTATGTGAAAGGCAATTACATTTTTATTAACGAAGTAAATGAGGGCTTTCATATCATAGATAATTCAGATCCTACGAATCCTACAAATATTGGATTTATTCAGGTACTTGGTTCTTCAGATTTAAGTATTAAAAACGACGTTTTCTATGCTAATAATGCAAGAGATTTAATTGCCTTCAAAATTGATGAAGCTACAGAAACATTAACGCTTACCAAACGCCTTGAAAACGTTTTTCCACAGATTTGGTCTCCTGCCGGACCCATGTATTATCCAATTGGAGAAAATGAAATTATCGTAGACTGGCAACCAATAAACTAATAGCAATGAAAAAACAAATTATATACCTATTTATAACAGCAATGCTATTAGGCTGCAGTACTGATAGTAGCTCAAATGACTCAGCATCATCATTTACAGAAACCGGACAAGGTGGTTCTTTAGCCAGATTTGCCCTATACCTAGACTATCTCTACGTTGTAGACGATAGTAATCTCAATGTTTTTAATATCATCGATAATGAACAACCTGTATTGGTTAATACGGTTTCTATTGGTTTTAATATTGAAACACTCTTCAACTATAAAGGCTATTTGTACATCGGATCGAGAAACGGAATGTTTATCTATAGTATTTCTAATCCAGAATTACCGACATATCTAAGTGATGTCCAACATTTTACAGCCTGCGATCCTGTTGTGGCCAATGATACCCATGCTTTTGTTACTCTACACACTAATATTGGTTGTGGTATAGATATTAATGTTCTTGAAATTTATGACGTCACCGATGTTACAAATCCGATATTGATCTCATCAAGAAATCTAACACAACCTATCGGACTTGGACTATTTGGTGATTACTTATTTGTTTGCGATGATGAAGTTAAAGTTTTTGATGTCTCCGATCCAGAGAATTCAAGTTTGGTAACTTCAATAGATGTAGATGCCTTCGATATCATAATTAATAATAATATCATTGTTCTTATTGGCGATGAAGGACTATACCAATACAGTTTAGATAATGAAAATATCAATAATTTAAATCATTTGAGCACACTCAACATCTAAAACCATCACTATTTACGTATATGAAATAGCCTCTCTTAGTGTGGGGCTATTTGCTTTGATAATTTATTTATAAAATGCTCATAAAATCATTATCTTGGCACCTAATAAAACTAATTCAACCAAAATTAATATAAGATGAAGGTCTTAACCAAACTTGCTGTAGTTCTTATAGTTACATTTAGCCTTACAACCATAGATGCCCAAAACAATGCCAACAATACAGACGATCAATATTCTCTAGACGCAGGCACGATTGATAGTCAATTTGAATACGTTTTTAGGAAGTCTGGAAACTTTAAAGGAACCAACGGACAACCTTACGAAGCGGTTAAACGCGCATGGCTTTTAAAACTTAAAGCGAATGTGTTAGATTCTTTGAAAACGACTTACAAGAATTTAGAAGATTCTAAAAATACGGTTGATGGCCAAGTAAAAGAAATTGCTGATCTCAAATCTCAACTCGGCGCTACACAGAGTACTTTAGACCAAACCAATACTGAAAAGAATAACATGTCGCTCTTAGGAATGCAGACCAGTAAGACCAACTACAATGTGATCATGTGGAGCATAGTTGCTATTTTATTTGCCTTGTTGTTGTTTTTTGTCTTCAAATTTAAAAATAGCAATTCACTCACTCGCGGCGCCAAATTAAAACTCGAAGAAGTAGAAAGCGAATTTGAAGAACACCGACGTGTTGCACTCGAACGCGAGCAAAAAGTGAGACGCCAGCTTCAGGATGAGATCAATAAGAATAAGGCTTGAAGTATTAAAAGGCCAGTTTATTAAAATTAAATCCGCAAGACCTGCGGATTTTTTAATTTAGTATACCTTTGCAATCCAATAATTCAATCTATGCGCATAGATATCATTACCGTTTTACCTGAATTGCTTAGAAGTCCGTTTGAGGCCTCTATTCTCAAACGCGCTATTGAAGCTAATTTGGTTGAAGTCCATTTTCATAACCTCAGAGATTACACTACCGATAACTATAAATCGGTTGATGATTACCAGTTTGGTGGAGGCGCAGGTATGGTTATGATGATAGAGCCCATTGACAAGTGTATTACGGGTTTACAGGCTGAGCGCAATTATGACGAGATCATTTATATGACGCCCGATGGCGAACGTCTTAATCAGGGCATTGCCAATCAGATATCATTAAAAGAGAATATTATTATCCTTTGCGGTCATTATAAAGGTGTAGATCAGCGGGTACGAGATACTTTCATTACTAGAGAAATCTCCATTGGTGATTATGTGTTATCTGGTGGTGAACTTGGAGCGGCCGTACTTTGCGATGCTGTCATAAGATTAATTCCAGGAGTTTTAGGAAATGAAACCTCTGCTCTAACCGATTCGTTTCAAGATAATTTACTAGCACCACCAATCTATACAAGACCTCGAGAATACAAGGGCATGAAGGTCCCAGAAGTTCTGTTCAGCGGTAATTTTGGTGAAATTGAAAAATGGCGCGAAGAACAAGCCTACAGACGCACTCAGGAACGCAGACCAGATCTTTTAAGAGACGAAAGTGAATAACGAAAGGCTAACTGATAAGTGATAAGTTGTAAGTAACAAGTGATAAGTGTTAGGTGATTAAAAAATAACTCATCAACTCATAAACTCATCAACTCATAAACTCATTAACTCATCAACTAATTAACTCATCAACTCATTAACTCATCAACTCATCAACTCATAAACTCATAAACTCATAAACTCATAAACTCATAAACTCATAAACTCATTAACTAATTAACTTTATTTCACTTTCTACTTTTAACTTCTAACTTTTTAATTATCTTTGCAGCCACTTTAGATTAACCTCTGGCGAAAATCGTGAATGTTGATTTATAGCAACCCTTATAAAAAAGAAAAAATGGATTCTTTAGTAAAATTTGTACAAGACGAATTTGTAACCAAAAAAGACTTACCAGAATTTAGCGCCGGTGACACGATCACGGTTTATTACGAAATTAAAGAAGGAAATAAAACGCGTACGCAGTTTTTTAAAGGTGTCGTATTACAGCGTAAAGGAAGTGGAACTTCTGAAACTTTTACAATTCGTAAGATGTCAGGTACTATTGGAGTAGAACGTATCTTCCCAGTAAACTTACCAGCATTACAGAAAATCGAAGTGAATAAGCGTGGTAAAGTACGTAGAGCACGTATATTCTACTTTAGAGGTCTTACTGGTAAAAAAGCAAGAATAAAAGAAGTTAGAAGATAATTTAACTCACATAACTTACAAAAAGCCTTCGTATTACGAGGGCTTTTTTAGTTATTAACTTTTGTTAATAAGTGGCGTTCATAAGTTGTGCATATTTAAAACATTGAAAAATTTGGAAATATTCAAGATAATGATACTTTAGCTAAACAATTAACAACAAACCTAGTTTGGTTTTGAAGATAATTTCAAATTAATGTTAAATTGTAGATAAAGTAACGTTCTTTATATAATGAGATTGTTTTTTGAGGTGAGTGAGCCGCTTGTGTAGGCAAGTGAGGCGTAACAAACCATGAAGCCCTAGCTCTGTAACATGCTTGCAGGTTGCATAGTGAAGGTGGAAAGCTTTGAAAAAGTAGCGGAATCGAAAGTGAACGTGAAAAGGATGAGCAATGTTTACGGACGTATGAGACACGCAAGTGAATGATAAAAAAGGAAACATCAAGAAAAACGTATCTTAGAAACGGCGTCCTTTCAGGTCAATACATTTTGAAAGTAAGGAAACGTTTCGTCGAGGCAGGAACCCTTGAACTGAAAAGGATGATGGCGCAAGCCATACAGCTGAGTTAGTGAAAACTAAATAGGTCACGTAAGTACTGTTTCAAAGAGAAGCCATGTCAGCGCAGTTTACTGTAGTGATATGGCTTTTTGTTTTTTTAATAATTTCATTCTGTTCTATATTTGCTTCATGGATTTACCAATAATAGACAATCAGACCTTTAACAATCAAGACTTTACAACTAACCTCCTTCCCAAAGCAGAATATAGCTATTGCACATTCGTTAATTGTAATTTTGAAAATTCTGATATATCAAACAATGTTTTTTTAGAATGCGAATTTCACGATTGTAATTTTAGTAATGTCAATCTTAAACACACCACACTGAACGATGTATTGTTTAAAGACTGCAAGCTTGTTGGTGTAAATTTTAGAGACTGCAATGATTTTTTAATGGCATTTAGCTTTGTGGATTGTAATCTGAATTTGAGTAGTTTCTCAGAGATGACTATTAATAAAACCCAATTCTCAACATGCAAAATGCATCAAGTTGATCTCACCTCTACCGAGGCTAAGTCTTGCCACTTTAATAACTGCGATCTCAAAAACGCCTTGTTCGAAAATTCAAATCTAGAAGGATCAGATCTTTCGTCTGCTTTCAATTTCGAAATTGACCCGTCTTCAAATCATTTAAAGTCAGCAATATTTTCAAAAGACAATCTTTTCGGCCTTCTAAAGCCCTTCAGAATTAAAGTAAAATAGATTTAGAAATTTTCACCTACTTAAATTATTAAATTCATAATTTTTTAAGTAAGCACTTATTAATCCTATACCTAGAAAACACAAGTGTTTTTGTATATTTGCACAGCTTAAAATTAAGCCTAAGTACTTTTATTTTATTTTTTAGAAACCTATGACCAAAACAGCAAAGATTGTTTATACAAAAACAGACGAAGCACCAGCTTTAGCAACCCGTTCTTTTTTACCTATTGTTCAATCATTTACAAAATCATCTGGTATTACATTAGAGACTAAAGACATTTCATTAGCTGCTAGAATTTTAGCCGTTTTTCCAGATTATTTAAATGAAGAACAAAAAGTTGCTGATGCCTTAGCGGAATTAGGTGAATTAGCAAAAAAACCAGAGGCTAACATTATAAAACTTCCAAATATTAGCGCCTCTATTCCACAGCTAACGGATGCAATTGAAGAGCTTCAAGCTAAAGGTTATAATATTCCTGATTACCCTGAGGATCCAAGTAACGCCACTGAGAAAGAGATAAAATCACGTTATGATAAAGTAAAAGGTAGTGCAGTAAATCCTGTTCTTCGTGAAGGGAATTCAGATCGACGAGCTCCTAAGGCAGTGAAAAATTACGCTAAGAAAAATCCTCATAGTATGGGTGAATGGACCTCAGTGTCTAAAACTCATGTCGCTACAATGGCAGAAGGAGATTTTGCACATAACGAAACTTCAGTTACAGTTAACGACGCTACAACTGTGAATATCGTACATACCGATAATGAAGGAAAATCAACCATATTAAAAGAAAATATCAGCTTATTAAAGGGCGAAATTATTGACGCCACCTACATGAGTAAAAGAGCTTTACTGAATTTTCTTGAGCACGAAATTAAGGATGCGAAAGATCAGGATATTTTAATGTCTTTACACATGAAGGCCACAATGATGAAGGTCTCAGACCCTATTATTTTTGGGCATGTGGTAAGAACATTTTTTAAATCTGTTTTTGAAAAGCATAGAGAAACACTAGAAGAGATTGGTGTAGATGTGAATAATGGGTTTGGTAATCTCTTAGAAAATCTAGAAGAATTACCAGAGGCTAAGCGCACTGAAATTGAAGCTGATATTAAAATTGCTTTTGAAAATGGACCAGATTTAGCCATGGTGAATTCAGACAAAGGCATTACAAATCTTCACGTACCTAGTGATGTTATTATCGATGCTTCGATGCCAGCTATGATCAGAACCTCTGGTCAGATGTGGAATAAAAACGGAGAACAACAAGATACCAAAGCCATCATTCCTGATAGTAGTTATGCAGGAGTTTACATTGCAACGATAGATTTCTGCAAGAAGCATGGTGCCTTCGACCCTACTACTATGGGAACAGTTCCTAATGTTGGTTTAATGGCACAAAAAGCTGAAGAATATGGTTCTCACGATAAAACTTTCGAAATTTCTTCAAACGGAAAAGTGGAAGTAATCAATGCTAACGGCGATATATTAACTAGCCACAATGTTGAAGCAGGTGATATCTGGAGAATGTGCCAGGTAAAAGACGCACCTGTTCAAGATTGGATTAAACTAGCTGTAACCAGAGCTCGCGCGTCTCAAACGCCAGCTGTCTTTTGGTTAGATCAAAATAGAGCTCACGATGCTGAACTTATAAAAAAGGTAAATCACTATTTGCCAAATCATGATACAAGTGGATTAGATATTAGAATCTTATCCCCTATTAAGGCTACTGAGTTTACACTGCAACGCGTTAAAGAAGGGAAAGACACTATTTCGGTTACCGGAAATGTTCTTAGAGACTACCTCACGGATCTATTCCCTATCCTTGAGCTGGGAACAAGTGCAAAAATGCTATCTATTGTTCCACTAATGAATGGTGGTGGTTTATTTGAAACTGGTGCCGGTGGTTCAGCTCCAAAACATGTACAGCAGTTTGTTACTGAAAATCATTTACGATGGGATTCTCTTGGTGAATTTTTGGCCTTAGCCGTGTCTCTAGACCATTTTGGTGAAGTGAATAATAACGCCAAGGCAAAGGTGTTAGGCGAAACTCTAGACGATGCCACTGAAAAGTTATTAGAATATAAAAAAGGTCCATCAAGAAAGGTAAATGAATTAGATAACCGTGGTAGTCATTTCTATTTAGCTTTATATTGGGCAGAAGCCTTAGCTAACCAGAATACCGACAAATCTCTTCAAGCTGAATTTATCGAGGTGTATCACCAACTATCGAAACACAAAAATGAAATTCTAAGTGAGTTAATTGATTGTCAGGGCGAACCTGTCGATATGGATGGCTATTACTTACCAGACGAAAAATTAGCTAGTAATGCGATGCGACCTAGCAAAACGCTTAACGCAATTATAAATTAAACTTAAGTTAAAAGAGCTTCATTTTGAATGAAGCTCTTTTATTTTTGTTAAGACTTAAAAAAATGCAATGAATAGAAAAACATTTCTTGTTTTTACGATCTTCCTATGGACTTCAATCAGCATTCTTGCTCAGGAAAAATTCACGCTCAGCGGAACAATTACAGATAGTCAAAGTAACGAAACTCTTATCGGTGTAAACATTATAGTACCTGAAATTCAATCGGGTACAATGACTAATGAATATGGCTTCTATTCTATCACATTACCTGAAGGGACTTACAAAGTTCAAATTAGTTATTTAGGATTTCTAACTATTAATGAGACCATAGTTTTGAATGCTGATATGACTAAAAACTTCAAGCTTCAGGAGTCCGCTGAAAGCCTAGACGAAGTGGTTATTGAAGAAGATGTTGAAAAGTTGAATATCAGAAAACCTCAAATGAGTGTTAATGCACTCTCAATTCAAACCATAAAAAATATGCCGGTGGTTTTGGGTGAAGTTGATGTTATAAAATCCATCACCTTACTTCCAGGAGTTACCAATGCAGGTGAAGGATCCTCAGGTTTTAACGTAAGAGGTGGCGCCGCTGATCAAAACCTGATCTTACTCGATGAAGCTACGATCTTTAATTCATCGCATTTATTCGGATTCTTTTCGGTTTTTAATCCAGATGCCATTAAAGACATCAAATTATATAAGGGTGGAATACCAGCTAAATATGGCGGAAGAATTTCTTCAGTTTTAGATATTTATCAGAAGGAAGGAAACAGTAGTGAATTTCATATGAATGGCGGAATCGGATTAGTTTCAAGCAGATTGCTTGCCGAAGGCCCTATCAAAAAAGACAAAGGCTCGTTTTTATTTGGAGGTCGAAGTAGTTACGCCCACTTGTTTTTACCACTTTTTGATATCGACAATGTTGCCTATTTCTACGATCTGAATACGAAATTGAGTTACAGATTAAATGAAAGAAACAGCATTTTCTTATCTGGTTACTTCGGAAGAGATGTATTCAATATTCAGGATAGCTTCGAAAACACCTATGGTAATACGGTCGTTAATTTCCGTTGGAATCATTTATTCTCAGATAAACTGTTTTCAAACTTATCATTGATCTATTCAGACTATTATTACGGACTAGACTTAAATTTCGTAGGGTTTGAATGGGAATCTGGTATCAGAAACTTTAATGTGAAATACGATCTGAAGCATTACATCAGTAACAACTTTAAATTAGAGTATGGATTAAATAGTATCTATTATAAATTCAATCCTGGTGAGATCAATCCAAACACTGAAGACTCAGGCATTAATCCATTTAAGCTTATTGATAAATACGCCTTTGAAAATGCAATTTATATCGATGCCGAGCACAAATTAAGCAATAAACTATCTGTGAGTTATGGTGCAAGATTCAGTACATTTCATCGATTAGGACAAGACGAATTAAATATCTACGAAAATGACAATCCCGTTATTTTCAATGAAGCTTTAGGAATTTACGAAAAAGCAGAACCCACCGGGACCGAAACATTTAGCAGAAGTGATGTAATTGCGTCTTTTGCCAATATAGAACCACGTTTCGCAGTGGCTTATCAGCTTAATGATAAGTCTTCTGTAAAGGCGAGTTACAACAGAATGAGTCAGTATTTGCACTTACTCTCTAATACAAGTTCACCAACCCCATTAGATGTGTGGTCACCGAGTGGTAAATATATCGAACCGCAATTGCTCGATCAGGTAGCCTTAGGTTATTTTAGAACATTTAACAACAACACGTATTCACTTGAAGTAGAAACATTCTACAAGAAAATTCAAAATCGAATAGATTATATTGACGGTGCTGATTTAATTGCCAATAACGCTATTGAACAAGTTATACTCAATGGAGAAGCCAGAGCTTACGGTCTCGAAGTCTTATTAAGAAAAAATGAAGGTAGGCTTAAAGGATGGTTAGCATATACACTTTCTAGATCTGAGCAACGTACACCAGGAAGAACGCCAGTTGAAACAGGTATCAATAATGGTGAATGGTATAAAACGCCTTTTGATAAAACACATGACATATCACTTACAACGAGTTATTCATTGAATGAAAAATGGTCACTGAGTTCAAATTTCTTATTTCAAACAGGACAGCCAGCGACTTTCCCGAACGGGCAATATGAATTTAACGGTATTGTAGTACCAAGCTTTGAAGCGCGAAACTCTAGTAGATTACCAGCGTATCACCGTTTGGATCTATCTGTTAATTATAATCCAAACCCTAATAGTCAAAAACGCTTTAAGGGCGAATGGGTTTTTGGAGTGTATAATGTTTATAACCGAAGAAATGCAGTAAACCTTACTTTTCGTGAAAACCGAATGTCGGGAACAAACGAAGCAGTTCGGTTAGCTATCTTCGGAATAGTGCCTTCGGTATCTTATAATTTTAAATTTTAACCAGATGAAAAAGGTATTTTCTTTACTAATAATTTTAACCTTAATCACCAATTGTGAAGACGTTATCGACGTGGACTTGAATACGGCTGAGCCGAGGTTAGTCATAGATGCATCTATAAACTGGTTCAAAAATACTACAGGCAACGAACAAAGCATTAGACTTAGTTTAACCGCCCCGTTTTTCGATGAATCTGTACCACCTGCTAATGGTGCCTCAGTGCAAATCACAGACTCAAATAACAATGTATTCAATTTTGTGGAAGATGGTCTTACAGGTATCTACAGAAACAACAATTTTGTACCTGTTATTGATGAGACTTACACCTTGACAATTGAATATGAGGGAGAAACTTATACCGGTACAGAAATTTTAAAATCGGTAGTTCCTATAGACTTTGTGGAGCAAGAGGACGAAGGTGGGTTTTCAGGCGAAGACATAGAACTTAAAGCCTTTTATACAGATCCTGCTAATATTGAAAATTATTATTTCTTCGAGTTTATAAGTGATATTCCAACAGTTCCTACTCTAGAAGTTTACGAAGATAGATTCACTGATGGTAATCAAATTTTCGGTTTTTATACCGAAGAAGATCTCGAATCTGGTGATCTTGTTACCATAAGAAATTATGGCGTATCTGAACGCTTTTACGAATTCATGTTTGTTCTGCTTCAACAAGGAAGTGAAGAAAGCGGCGGACCATTTGAAACCCAACCGGCAACTGTAAGAGGAAATTGTATAAACACAACGAATCCAGACAATTTCCCTTTTGGATATTTTCGTCTTTCAGAAGTTGATGAATTAATATATACTGTTCAGTAAATAGTAAGAAGTTAGCCGACTCTTAGTGTTTTCAGTTAATTTATTTCTTAACTTTATCCTATGAGCTTTACCAAAACAACGGAGCAAGATTCTCATTATAACGACTTAGAAAAAATGTCGGTTAATGAGATTATTTCTCATATGAATTCTGAAGATAAAACAGTACCTATTGCTGTTGAAAAAGCACTTCCCCTAGTAGAGATTTTGATTGAAAACGTAGTGAAAAAAATGAAAGATGGAGGGCGTCTATTTTACATTGGCGCTGGAACAAGTGGACGATTAGGAATTTTAGATGCTTCAGAATGTCCACCAACTTTTGGTGTGCCTAACGATTTAGTGATAGGTTTAATTGCCGGAGGTGATAGTGCCATCAGAAAGGCAGTTGAAAATGCGGAAGATTCTACATCTCAGGGTTGGATGGATCTTAAAGCGCATAACATATCCGAGAAAGATGTTGTAATTGGAGTTGCAGCATCGGGCACAACGCCTTATGTAGTTTCAACCATAAAACGGTGTAACGAAGAGAAAATCATTACCGGATGCATCACTTGTAATAAAAATAGTCCTTTGAGTATTGCCGCTCAGTTTCCAATAGAAGTAGTTGTAGGTCCAGAATTTCTAACTGGGAGTTCAAGAATGAAAGCAGGTACAGCTCAGAAATTAGTCCTTAACATGATTACTACGACCACTATGATTCGTTTGGGAAGGGTTAAAGACAATAAAATGGTAGACATGCAACTTAGTAACAACAAGTTGGTTGACAGAGGTGTTAAGATGATTATGAACGAATTAAATGTTACTGAGGAAGAGGCATCACAATTACTTGAAAAACATCAAAGTGTAAGAAAGAGTATATCATATGGACGAAAACAATAGAACCGATCGAAAAATACTGGTAAAGGGTTTAAAGCGGATGGCAATCTGTCTTCTTTTAATGTTTGCAGGTCCTACATTACTTCATATAGCCTTAAGTAATGACGATAAGCCATTATATATTCCTCTTCTTATATTAGCCATTATTCTCTGTATTGGTGCAATTGCTATGTTTTTTATTGGCCTTAATACTATTGCTGATAGTATATTCAAAAAGAAGTAAATAATTCAAATATTAAATTTTCAGCAAAAAAAAGCCTCCAAGAAAATCTTGAAGGCTTAAAAAAGGCGGCGACCTACTCTTCCACGATTGTAGTACCATCGGCGCAAACGGGCTTAACTTCTCTGTTCGGAATGGTAAGAGGTGAGCCCCGTCGCTATAACCACCTTAA
>NZ_QERF01000003.1 GCF_003260205.1 Winogradskyella tangerina
CAACAAAGAACTGAGTTAAAAAACAAGTCTTTTTAGCTTAATCTAGATACATAATTTTCATCATAAGGTAATCCTGATTTTGCAATGGCAAATGCTTGTTTCAACAATTTGTTTGCTACTGCGATCAGGGCCAGTTTTTTACTCTTTCCCTTTGCTACTATCCTATCGTATAATTCCTTACAGGATTTGTTATGCTTGCATGCCGAAAAGGCACACAAAAACAACAGGTTTCTTAGCTTTCTGTTCCCAATTTTACTTATTCTACTTCTGCCTTTTATACTGCTTCCTGACTCCCTTATCGTTGGTGTAATACCAACATAACTGCACAATTGCCTTGCGTTTTCGAATTTTCTAAAACCATCGGTAACTACTATTAAGAACAGTGCGGTCTTGACGCCCATTCCCGGTATACTCTTTAATAGACTTAATTGATGTTGCTGATCCTGTTTTACCAGTTTCAATAAACGCGCTTCCAATCCGTTGATTTCTTTGTCCAAATGCTTCAGGTTCCGCCTTAGTGAGCTGTAAACGAACCTCGAGGGCCTGCCCAAGGATTCTTCTCCCTTGATCTTGTTCTTGGTCGCTGTACGCTGTTTGATGTAAATATCCAAAAGCCGAAACAACTGCAGGCATTCAGCTTGAACCTCTGTCAAGGCATTGTACAAAGGAACCTGGTTCTGTATACCATATTCACATATGGCCCTCGCATCGCTCTTATCGGTCTTTACCTTGGCCAAGCGCATCTGGATAAATCGCTTTACCGATAATGGATTGACAACTGAGACAGCGATACCTTGTGAATATAAGTACTGAGCCAATCGATAATGGTAATACCCTGTGGCTTCCATAACTACTAGTGCATTCTGTGGTAATGTCTTTATAAGTGATTTAAAGCCTTTGTCATCATTTTTTAGTTGAATATGACCACCTTGAGAACTGTATACATCAAATACACTTTTACTAATGTCTATGCCATAAATTTCTTTATCTTTATTCATAAGAACTGTATTTGGAAAGGACAATCTACTTATACATCAACAACTTAAAATCGAGATCTAACGTCTCACAGAACTGAACGATATCTAAGTAGAAAAGAGAGGGGATTATCATTGTTGTCGAAGTCTTAGCTTCACCGTGTATACTAATCTTAATCCTCTCTTTTGTTCTTTCTGATTAATCTTCTAAAATTAATAGATTGTAAACTTAAGATGTGTATAATTCAATGCGACTGAATTCCATATTTGAATTCAATCTTATTCGCTATCTTTCGGTTATAGCAGAATAACACTGCGTGTGATCTCGCAACAAGCTATACACAAAACCGTTGTAAGTAATTTGAGAAAAACGCTAATCATATTGTTATCATTGAGTTATGGACTTTCATCATGCAAGTCCGAAAGAAAATATTCTGATTATAATGAGTCAGACTTTTATGAAGTACAAGGCTTTATCGAATCAGCAATTCCGACCAGCGACCCGTTTGACAGTCCAAATGAAAAAAATATCCGATTTAAATATTTTCTTGACCGCGATAATCCGAAATCTGGAATGGAAAATGACTTGGAAATGTTTGAGGCGAAAACTGGATTTCCTTTAATTGTATTAGTCCATAAGGAAGATGAAAACATTAGCTTTTATGGACGAGTTGGAATTTTAGAAAACTTGAACTCTAAAGAAAAAATGTTTTTATCCGAACATATTAGAAACCAAATGAAATTAATTGACCTATCTAAACCTGATTAAAAAACTACTACCAACAATTTATAACCGCAATTACAACAAATTCACCAACCCTTCGACTGCGCTCAGGGCAGGCTAAAATCTACTAGGAAATGATAAAGTCTGTGCTAAAACGAAAAGTCTTCGTAATTTAAACCTTAGCTGACGGTAATACTAGATCGTTGTAATCAAATTGCAAAAACTAATGAGATTTAATTTAATAGTCGTTTTTCTTTTCCTCTTTCTATCCATTTCTTCGCAAGAAAAAAAAGCTGAATTCAAAGTTCAATTAAATAACAAGGAGAAAGTTGAATTCGAATCTGACTTCAATTCGTTTGAACATAAATCTGACTTTTTCTATGAAGATGAGAATTACATCGTAAAAGACTCTTGTAGAGGCGAATTCGGTGGAACAGTTGAATTTAGAAATAAAAAGACTAACAAAGTTTATGTGGCTAAAGCCACATGCCCATCATCTTTAATTAAAATAGAGGGAAAGTATTATCTAACCACTTCGCTGGCTCATATGTCTGGATTTTCTGGAATTTATGAAATTGTTGACCCAACAGAACTTACTGAATTAAAAGAGGACGATTCTGAAAAAGATAAATTTTTAAAAAAAAGATCAGATAGTGGCCTTAATGAATTGTACAGAAATATTGGCGGAACAATACTTGTTAGCTTTCCATATAAGGACAAGCTTTATTTTATAACTTCTGACAGAGATGGTACTTATCTCGCTGAAAGAAAAGAATCCGAATTGATTAAAATTAAGAAGTTACTGGACTTTAAAGTTTACACTTACGAAACTGAAATTAAAATTACAGATGATAATCACTATGTCAATAATTTTCAAATTAGATATGGAAAGGAAATTGGATTATTTGATATTAAGGATAATGTCATCAAAATAAATTTATATAAATAAAAAACTAACTACCACAACGGCTATAAGTAATTGCTTGTCCTCGCCTCCTTACGAAAACTCCACTGGAATTTTCTATCCATGATTATTTGCTAACTTTAGTACTTTAACCTACACAAATCATAGCCAAAACCCTTAGCAGTAATTAGAAAATAAAATATGAGCCTATTCGATTTCTTCAAGAAAAAAGATAAAAATAAACCTGAAAATAACAAGAATTCTAATCATTTGATATTCAAAGATAAAAATGGAAATTCGATTTCTCTGTCCGATTTAGAAGGAGCAACTGGCAGATACGATTGGCAAATTGTTGGTAACGGAAAAATACCGAACGATGCTATAATATTACATCAAGAAGCAAGACAACTTGGTGGGCAAGGAAAATATGATGAAGGAATAGCAAAGTTAAAAGAAGCTAATCAAATCGCTCCAAATTGGGCTTATCCTGTTTATGATTTGGCCTACACATACCTCCTTAAACAGGATTTTGAAAATGCTCTGAAATATTACGAACTAACCGACCAATTAGAACCAAAGGGATTTTTTACAGCTAAAACAGCTTATTGGTCACTAAAAAAAGAGGAAGAAGGAATTTTTCCGAAAGGTTTGTATTTAGCCTATATGCAGATTGAATGGCAAAATTCAGAAGAGGAAAAGCTCAGAATTGCTCAGGCGATTTTAGAGAAAATTCCAAATTATGCTCCAGCATGGAAAGAAATTGCAGGAAAGGCAGAAGATCATAATCAAAGACTTGAGGCTATTGAAAGAGGATTAGAATTAAATCCAGATTTTGAGACAAAAGGAATGCTACTAATTAATAAAGCATTAATTTATGATGTTCAGGGAAATACTAAATCGGCAAAGAAAATCTTAGGGCAATTGATTTTCAACAAGGAATCAACTGTATCTAATATCGAAATGGCAAAATTTATATTAAAATCAATTGTAACGAGAAATTAAAAAAAGAAGACAAAAGCGACCAAAGGCTAAATCGGCAATAGCGCTATGCGGGCTTACTGCTTTTAACCAGATCGTTGGCAAAACTAAAAATGAATGACCTTGAATCCGGCATTAGAATTAAAAGAATATATAACCTCTAACTTAGGAGATAGTGGTGGCACCTGGGAATATGGACATACACCTCATATTGAGTCGGTATTAAAAAGTCTGAATGAAAAGCAGGCTGAAGAATTTAGTGCTGTAATTTGGGAATGGGAAAATTACCATCTATATCAATTAGCAGACCCAATTTTATGGAATGGAAATAAAAACATTAATGAAAATTACCTCTACGCAAAAATCTTTAGTCTACTAGATGAACCTGAACAATTGGTTTATTTGGCTCAAAACCTAAGAACATGTATCGAATGTTCGGTAATAAAAGATTGGGAGAACAATCTTCTAAAAGATATTGAAAACAACTTATACTATGTAATTAATTACGTAAGTGAAAGTTGGATCAAAAATCATCTAGAGTTGATTGACTTTATAAACAATGAATTATCGAAAAGAACTACTTCTAAAAATGTATAACCGCAATTACGACAGATTCACCAACCCTTCGACTGCGTTCAGGGCAGGCTAGAATCGACTCGGAAATAATAATAACTGCGCAACAAAAATTAACGTATATTAACCCATTACTGACGGTGATACAAGACCGTTGTAAAACATTTAAGAAACCCATGAGCTACAGAACATACAATGTGATTATCAAATTGGACAATGATAATTCTGAAATAAAGGATCATTTATTAAACAATTTTAAATTCTTTAATAACAGAATATTTTTTGAACCTTTTAAGGGGTTTGTATGCCAATCCAGTGATAGGTGGAAAAGTCATCCATTTGAAAAGTTCCCCGATAATTTTTTTAAAAATCAAGATGAGGTTGAAAATCACTTTGAATATGGAATAGAGGATAAACTAATGGAAATATCGAAGGCCTTCCCTGAAAAGGAAATTGCTTTCATTGATGTCGACTGCTTTGGAGGCGCTTGCACATCTGACGGTTTTATTATTAAAAATCAAGAAAAGATTTTTGTACAAGAACCTCATCATTCTTCTCATATAACTTTACTACAGAAAATTCACCCAGGCTTTAACAGTTGGTTTTTTTATCCTTTTACAAGAACATTTTTTACCGATATAGGTGGAATCAATGGCGATATAATTAACTTTTCGTTTGCAGCCGTTTGGTTAGCTGTAAGTCAAGAATTCGGAGAGAATAAAGATTATAATCTTCAGGCCGCTGCTAACGAAATGTTCTTAGATTGCCCGAATGAATTCAATTTATATTTTATGAAAGTCAATGATAATTGGATAAAAATTATGGGGAGCATTTTACAAAACAACAATACGCTTTTTCAAAAAGTAAAAGATCTTATTGAAGATATGCTTCTAGGAATGGAATATAATATCGAAATAAATAATCTCGAAAATGGAGAAACAACAGTTTTAAAGACCATTGACCAAGAAAAAAATAAAGAGATTAAAGCTACTAGTTATAGAACTCATGCCTTTAACTCTCAAACCATTGATTTATCAGCTAACCATAGCAGTGGTTCAAATGATAAATCACCTAAGAAAAAGAAAAACTTTTTTCAAAGATTATTTGGGAAATAAAACAGTTGCTAACAACGGCTACAGTTCATTACGGCTGAATCCCTATCTTTAAGCTACGACGGAATAACACTACGTGTCATCCCGCAACAAACCATACATAAAACCCTTGGCAGCAACCTAAGCACAGAAATCACAAAGAAATATTTGAATTTATGAAACACCTTTTGTACTTTTATGAAAGTACTTTCATAAATAATTAATATGTCAGATGTATTAAACAATTTAGGATATCTTGCAGGAGCTTCAAGGTTTAGAAGAATTAGTGAAAAACTGCAACAAGATGGTGACAAGATTTATTCAGGGGCCAATATACGATTTAAAGCAAGTTGGTTCTCTGTTTACTATGTTTTAGCTAAAACAAATTCACAACAGACTATCCTGCAAATTTCCGACCAAATCGACTTTTCACACATTACAGTAAAAAATATTCTTCGAGAACTAAAAAAAGAGGAATTAGTCAGCATTATACCTAACCCTAATGATAAACGCTCAAAGTTGGTCGGACTAACAAAAAAAGGGAAAGAATTACAGATGGAACTTGAACCTATATGGCTATCATTTTCCAATACGCTTAAAGAACTTTTCTCAATTGGTCATCCAGATTTGATTAATATTTTGGATAGGTTAGATCGGGAAATCAATCATAAACCAATAAATAAACGTTTTAATCAACCCAAAGACGAATTTGTCAAAATCATTGATTATAAACCAAGTCTTAAAAAATATTTCTACGAATTGGCTGGGCCTTGGCTATTGAGTGTTCTGGATGGTGTTTTAGAAGAAGATGACGAATTCACCTTACACAATCCTGACAAAGCCTATTTAGAAAATGGTGGATTTCTCTTTTACGCTAAGTTTAAGGAAGAAATTGTTGGATGTGTTGCCTTAAAACGGCTGAATGAAGATGCCTTTGAGTTCGCCAAATTATTCATCAATCCTAACTATAGAAAACTTGGAATTGCAACAAAATTAATTGAACGTTGTATAAGTCGTTGTTTAGAAAATGATACTACTGAACTATGGCTACAAACCACGATGAGTATGCCACAAGCACACAGATTATATTACAAACTTGGTTTTAAAGATAAAAAAGCACCATCTCAAATGGACGTTTTAGAAAGAACCGAAAAAATAATGTGCTTATCTTTATGATTCACATTATTGGTTATTCAGCTCTAGGTGTTAATTTACTTTCAATGACCATGAAAAATATCTTGTTGTTGAGAGCTCTATCATTGATCGCTAATTTGATTTATATTGCTTATGGAATACTATTAAATGCACCACCATTCATAATAGGTTGTGGAATAGCAGTTTTGATTCACGGATTTCATATTTTTAAGATTCAAAAATCAAAGAAGGCAACTGCCAACAATGATTAGAACTAATTAAAGCTACAGAACCGTAAAAACATATGAGCATATTCAAAAAATTATTTGGAAGAAAACCAAAGGAAAAAAAAGAAGTTCAACCAGAATCTAATACTTCATTTAAAACTGCAACCATATCTGCTTCTGATTTAGCAAATTTAAAAGTTGGAGATACCATAAGTTTTGGGAATCCGGAAGAGGCTGAAAAAACATATGAACCCAAATGGATTAAACCTAATGAAAATCCATATAACTTAGAGGTATTTGATTGTAGAGAATACGCTCTAAAAATGACATCTACAACCCAAGATCCCAAAATTGCAACCAATTTCTTGAATTTAAGGGAAAGTGATGGAAAAGAATATATTGGCAAATTTCCGGAGAATGCTGCAAAGTGCGAAGTTGACTTAAATTTTAACACAAAGGGAAGGCAAATTCCAGATGGAGTAGTTTATAAAGCATCCGAAATGGAAGAAAAATGGGATATCTATAAATATGCAAATTTTCTCTTTTTTGTTCGCAGTTGGACAGGCGAATTAGTCTACTTTTCAAACTACATACCGACAGCAAAAGGATTTAAAGTTGATCTTATTGTTTTAGATGATAGGAAAATCGATCAAGAAGACCCATTCTTTGAATTTAAAGTTGTCGAATTTCTAATTCATAGTCATATTTTGGGTTATAATGTTCCGCATCCTATTCCAAAAAGTCTCGATAGAAATAATCACGAAAGTATTTTAGGGTATTCCTTTTCAATGTTTGGCAATAAGGGACAATTTGCAACTTATGATTGATTATGACTGACTACAATAACAGCCCAACACTTTAACACATCAAAAGCATTACTGTCATCTTTGAGTAACCATTGAAAAAAACCATGTGTGATTATACCAACGGAATTAAACTTTGCTCTTGCAAAAACGAAAAAATCAAATTTCGTGAGCCAAGAGTTTTTATCAAAAAGAAGGGGAAACTCATTGAAAAAGAGAACCCTGAAAATGCTGATATTCCAATAGAATATATTTGGACGCTTTTCAAATTTGAAGGCGAAAAAGAAATTACCGAAATAGGTCGCTATATGATGCCCGATAATGATTTAGGAAATGGTCTCAATGCAGAGTGGATTGCGCTGAATTTGAATTCTGAAAATTGCTTTGATTTCGATTACACCCCAAATGAAGGCGATAATTTAAAAATTCGTCAGAACGTGCGATTAGGACCGTATTTATCATTTATTTTTAGAAAAAATGAATGGATAATCGACCACCATAGTCCTTGGTCGACCGAAATATCAAAAATTAAAGAAGGGAAAATAAAAGCCAATACTAACAATAGCTAAAACCTCAATTCCAAAATAAAAGTTCGTTGCACAATAGTTAAGCCATGAATTCAGATTACAAATTTATCGCAAAAGACCAATTAACCGAACTTGCAAAACGCAATGGTATCAAGTCATGGAATGAATTAACCGATTTTGTAAAAACCCTACCCTATGGGCGTACTAAAAATAGAACAGACCTCAGTCTCGTATTATCTGAAAAAAAAGGAACCTGCAGCTCAAAACACGCCTTACTAAAACGTCTGGCCGATCTCAATGACATACCAAATATTGAACTGGTCATCGGAATCTATAAAATGACGGAATCTAATACGCCGAAAATCGGAAATGAACTCACCCAAAATGGGCTTGTTTATATTCCGGAAGCCCATTGTTATTTAAAAATAAATGGAAACCGAAAAGATCTAACAAGCAACCAATCAGACATTGATAAAATTGCAAAGGACATCATTGAAGAACAGTTTATTGAGCCACACCAGATCGCAGAATTCAAAGTTAACTATCACAAAAATTTCATCAAGGCATGGCTAAAAGAAACAGATTCAGAATCAGAATTTGATCGCATCTGGACCATCAGAGAAAATTGTATTAACAGACTAACAGAATAAACTAGGTGTCACTGCCAAAACCGCCAACAATTTAAAGGGCATATAATTCATGAAAAAAAATCGCGCCAAACAAATTTTTAGAATCATCCTATTGCTAGGTACGGCCATCTCTCTATATTTTGTGCCATGGATTTTGGTAAAAGCCTGGATCTTACCACTTCCCGATACCGTTCAGGAGCAGGTCAACGAAGCCATTGACCACGGTTTTGACGGTATGATCGTTTACGTTGACGAAGCAGGAAAACCACCTGCCTTTTACACAGGAGGTTGGAAGAATCGTGAAAATAAAATTCCGGCAGATCCAAATTCATTATTCAAAATTGCTAGTATAAGTAAGCTGTACACTGCGGTTGCTCTTACCAAGTTGGTCAAAGCCGATAAACTATCGTTCGACGACACGCTCGCAGACTACTTCCCCGAATTGGTAGGTAGAATTGAAAACGCAAAAGAGATCACCTTGAAAATGATGGTTCAGCATCGATCTGGTATTCCTAATTTTACTGATAATCCGGCTTACTGGGAAAACGAACAAGAAAATGGCAAGAATGCCCTTGAGTTTGCACTCGATCTACCTGCTAGTTTTAAGCCAGATCAAGGCTACGAATATTCAAATACCAATTATCTACTGCTCCGCCAGATCATGGATAATGTGTTAGGGTACAATCACCATGAGTATATCAAGGAAAATATACTGATCCCATTAGAGCTAAATAACACCTTTTTCTCACTTAGTGAAGTTGTTCTAGATGATGTAATGAGTGGTTATTATGTTGGTTATGATAAAGATTTTAAAGCTAATGAGTATGGCATGCTTGCCACGGCAGAAGACGTAGGTACCTTTTTACGCGCACTCAACGACGGCTCCGTATTTAACGATGGCGAACAAGACATCTATCCTTATGAGTACGACCACGGAGGCCTGGTTATTGGCTATCAAAGTCTGGCAGAATATCACAAGGATATTGACACGGTGGTTGTTCAATTTATTAATACTACCGATTTTAATGGCTATGAATGGAACCTTTCAGAAATTGTAATTAATCGCATTGTGAAAATTCTGAAAAAGCAAAAGGACGAGTCTTGAAGCGTTAATTTCCTTTTGCTATCTTAGTAACTATACATTTCAACTAATACTAAATTAATTAAATCAAGCTTTATGACCACAATACTATCTATTGGACCCTGGCAAATCATACTCCTCTTAGTCTTTGTCTTTATCGGACTTTTACCAACTATAATAGCACTCATAGATATTGTTAGAAATGAATTTACAGGCAACAATAAAATCGTATGGCTATTAGTGGTTTTATTTGGAAATTTTATCGGTGCTGTGTTATACTTTTTGATCGGAAGGCAACAGAAACTTCCAAGAACTGATCAAACCAACTTGACTTGAGGTCTATAAAAGCCGGAAAAAAATCAGTTAATACATGGAGATAAAAGACAGTCAGAATAAAGCAGTTAACGACATCATTGAAATGATCGTTGCTGTCATAGGTAAAGGATCGCGTGAAATAGATACCACTGAAGCGATTTCGAGTGCTGCACGACTTGCTGGTAGTTTTATGTTCAGGTCTTTCGAATTTGATATTGACGATGTAAAACCTGGAACAGCCATGTTATCTAACGAGGCAAATACCATGGGGCCAGCACTGGTAAATATCACTTTAGCCGTACTACAACACTACGATATCGAAATTGATCAAAATTCTATTTCAGCTCAAAATCAAACAACAGCAGATAGTGATTTTGTAGATGTTATCGGCAGAGTACAAGGACCAGCATTAGATATCATGAAAAATAATGACCTTAACTATGAGCAATTAGCCCAATCTGCTGCAGTTGCAACTGCCTTCATAATTCAACAAAGCAGCAATATTAAACCAGAAGAAGGCTTCGGAATTGCGGTCTACCACTATATCGAAGGTACCAAAACCTGTCCACCTAAGTTCAACGACCAACCTCAACAGAATAAAAGTCAAAATGTTGAGAAAGAAAACAAGTCGAAGCCGTGGTGGAAATTTTGGTAAATGGAAATCGTAAAGCCTTTTATTCTTGATATTAACTAGTTATTTCTGAAAAATAATCTAACTTTAATCAACCTGCTTAAAATCGACTTCGAAAGAAGATTTTGGCTTCAACAATGTTGTAAAAGTTATTAATCGAACCTTCAAAACACAATTCAATCGCATGAAAAAACTTATCCTATTTATTGCCATCGCTACTACTTTTAATTTGTCTTTTAGTCAGAATTTTGACGAGATTGCTACCTACGAATTTAAAGATGCTGAAAGCTATTCAACCGAAAAACCTAAAGTCTTAGCTTGTGCAAATTATTTATTCAATAATCCGGTTGATACAGACGGATACAATAGACTGTTAGCCCTTCAATATATTATGAAATGGATGGAAGGCACCCCAGATTACACCTTTGAAATTGGTAGTGATGTCTTAGACTTAACAAAAGGAAGTGACGATTTATTCGGACTTTATTTAGCTGCTATGTCTAAGGTTGTTCTTGAAGAAAATGGCGACACCTCCTTAACAAGTGAACAGATCCATGACAAATCCGTGAATATCCTGGTAGATTATTGTGCCAATAAAAGCAACAATATTAAACCTTCAAAAAAGATCAAAAAACTGATAAAGAAACGCAACTAAAACTTCGAAAATTCGGTTAATTAATGATCTTCAAACCAATGAAGTACCTATTACTTTTTACTTTACTTTTCGGCCTTAATGTATCGTTTGGTCAGGACAAAGACTATGAGATCTTAGGAAAGGCCTTAGCCGAATCTATCGTTAAAAATGATTCATTGGCGTTTTATAATTTGATACTTCCAAAAGAAGCGGCCGTTGAGTTCTTCAAAAGTATGGCGGGAGATCAATTATCTGCTGCAAATCTTGAAATGGCTACGGAGAGTATTCTTGCCAATTATGAGGAAATTGTAACAAGTACATTTGCATTAAGCTTCTTTAATTTAACTACCAAAGCTGAGATTTTCGACCTAGACCTAAGCGATGTAAATTATGAAGTCGTAGAAACCAATGACACCAAAGATTTACCAAATGTAATGGCTATTCATGGTAGTGTTGACCATCATAAATTTCCACACTTTACATTTTATGCTATTGATTTTGAGGACCAGCTATATTTAGCAAGTCACTTAATTAGTATTTCAGAAACTGATGCATTTAAAGTTAGGGAAAGTCTTAAAAAGGTAGATCTGTCGGCAGATGAAAATGGCTATGTTATCTGTCAGGGTATCCTTCAACTTGAAGACCAAAACGCACCAAAGAAAGAAATTTTGAATTGCTTGCTAGCAACGCCTATTGTTATTGGTTTACAAGAGTCCTCGGAAGATACAGACGAAGCGATCGATAAGGAATATATCAGAGGAAAATGGGAGTATGGTTATTACGTAAATAATACCACAGATCTTGCTGGACGCGTTAGTTTCAAATACGAATTCATAATTTCAGATGGAGTGATTAATTATAGATATTATGATTTCACACATGATAAGGGAAGTTCAGAATTTAATTCTATTGGTAAATTACCTTTCGAAATTAATGATGCCGTCCTGAAAGTTTTTACCAACAAGCAATACCGAGAGATCATGGGAGATATTCGTTTTAATCATGTTGCCAACATTAAACGTCTCAAAGAATTTGCAGATAAATGCTTCAAGTAACATAATCTAACATTGTGAGTAAAAGACGAATTATTCTTATTCATATCTTGAGTTTTATCATCTTAACGCTCATCCTACTTTTTTCTGCTGAACCATTTCTTCAAACTTTCGCCTCCGGAATTCATCATGTCGAAATGTGGTTGAATATAATCGTTGTTGGCACTATTGGAATTGCCGTACTTACTTCATTTTCCTGTTTTATATGCTTAACATGGAAAAGAAAAGACAAAACCAACAATTAAAACTGTGTTTTAGATGCAGATCAACCAAAAAACCTAGAAAATGTTGGTTAGCAACATAAATCTGAATAACTTACAACTAAATAGAATTCTAAAACGCATCAAATTTAGAATTGATGCCTCACAAACATTTAAATTAAAATCATGAAAAAATTCTTAACACTTTTATTGATAGTCCCGCTTTTATCTATGACTGTCGAAATTGATAATTCAAAATTCATTGGTAAATGGGTAGGTGAAGACGGCAAAGAAATAGGATATATAACTTTTGATAGTGAAGGTTACGCTACCTTCGAAATCCAAGGTCAGGTTTTTGGAGGAAAAGAGTTCGTCTTAGATGGTAAGCGAGGAAAAATGACCTACGAAATTAAAGATGGCACTGAGCCTATTGAGGTCGACCTGATCATGACCAATCTAGATAATGGTGATGTAAGAACATTGTCTTGTATTGCTAATTTCATAGACGACAACACCATGGAATTTGCTATGGGCTTCAGTGATAAAAGACCAACAGATTTTGGAGGCGAAGATGCTATAATTCTTAAACGTGTGAAGTAAAAAACACAATGAGAATTGTGCTTTTAACCCTTTTATGGATCACCAATTTTTGTTATGCACAATCTGAAGTTGAAGAACTGAAAAATAACTTATGAAACATAAACTCTTAATTCCATTTTTATTACTGGTTTTCGGTTATTCTTATTCTCAAGGTGACTGCAGTAAATTCAGAACTGGCAAGTTTCAGAATAATGATAAAGGCATACTAAAAGCTCAAATTCAAAGAAACGATTCTATTCAAACTGAACAATACGGAGAAAAGGAAGTAACTTTAAAGATCACTTGGATAGATGACTGTAGCTACAGACTCAAATTCCTTGATGGTAATGAAGCGTTTTGGGCATCGAGACCTAAGGACATGCCTACATACGACCTCATCGTAAAGATTGTCAAAATAAACGGGAACACCTACACGCAAGAGTCTAAATTCGATACCGATAATGATTTTGTTTACATCAGTGAAATCACAAAAATTGAATAGAACATTATTGAATTTCAACTTTTGAATTAGGGTTAGCAAAAAGGAAAATGATGAAAAATTTAGTTTTAGTCTTATTATTCTGTTTAATTCTATCTGCTTGCCAAGACACACCAAGCTTCATCAATTTCACCTATCCAGATGGAAAGCTTAAGGCATTAGTTTTGAGTTATGATGATGGTACAATTCAGGATGTGGAACTCGCCCAATTATTTGATGAAAATGGATTGAAGGGCACCTTTAATTTAAATTCCAGCTATTTAGGTGTAACACGTGGATGGCCGCAACAAAATGGCGATACCATCTATCAAAGATATGTGCCAAAAGATTCGCTATTAATTATTTATAAAAATCATGAAATTGCAGCTCACGGCGCATTGCATAAAAACTTTACGGACATTACCCACGAAGAAGTTCTTGAAGAAATATCCATAGATATCGAAGTATTAAGTCAGCTCTCTAAAAGAGAAATTATCAGTATGGCATATCCCTTCGGAAATACGAATGATAGCATTGCAGTACTTCTTTCGAAGACAAATCTTATTAATGGAAGAACCGTTTCAGACACTTATAATTTTGAACTTCCCGATAATTACATGATGTGGCATCCTACCTGTCATGACAGCAAGGCCTTAGACTATCTAAATGACTATTTAGAACTTAAACCTCAAGCGTTGAAATTATTTTATGTTTGGGGTCACTCATGGGAATTTGGCGACGAGCAACGTTGGAATAATATGGTAGAATTTTGTCAGCGAATTGGTAAGGCAAATGATATCTGGTCTGTAGGTAATGGAGAACTTACACAATATTTATTAGCTATTGATAGAGTAATTATTGGAGAAAATTCAATTTCTAATCCATCAGATAATCTTCCTGTTTGGATTCAGTTATCAATTGGCAATAAATTACTCGAAGCAGGTCAATCTTTAGAAATAAATAGCTCTATGCCTTAATTTTATATTTCATCAAAAGTCTAAACGACTTATTATTTTGAACTCAAACAATGATCAAAGGACTCTACGAAACGCATTTATATGTTGAAGATCTAGAACGCTCTATTAAATTCTACTCTCAGGTTTTAGGGTTAAAGCAATGTAGATATGGAGAAGAGCGCCGAACCGCTTTTTTTTGGATTGGCGAAGATAAAAAAGCTATGCTCGGGCTTTGGGAAAAACCAAAAGATGAAATTGATTTAAGACATTTTGCATTTGAATGCGACCCAGAATGGGTTATCAATGAATCTGTAAACTTTTTGAAATCACATAACTTGAATTACTGGAATTTCCTTCAAGACCATAACGATGAGCCTATGGTATTTTGCTGGATGCCCGCAATCTCAATTTATTTTACAGATCCAGACGGGCATTATCTAGAATTCATTGGTATATTGCCAGGCGAAACACAACCCGATAGCGAAAAAAGAGTAGTCACCTATAAAGAATGGCTTAATATTACCAACCGATGAAAAAAACACTTTTACCCGTCATTATTATTATTGCGAGTGTGGTTTTAATTATTGTCAATCTCGCCACAGCAGAAGAATATAACCGTGCTTTTTATATGCGTATTCTATCGAGTGTGCTGTTAATAATTGCCATGATTTTTACCATGTGGGCATTAAAGAAAAACAGCAAATAAAAAATATCCTCCAGACTTAAGCATCAATCAAAAACGAAAAAGCACCCATAAATGGGCGCTAAATCTATGCTACTATTAAGGGCATAAAATCATACAAGAATTAAAACAAAATGTACATCCCTTAAGTACCTTTTGCAGCGTAAAAGTAAGAAAATTAATAACATTTCTTACGCCGATCTTTGATAATTTATCCAATTCATTTAAATTGAAAATGGTAAAAAACATTCAAAAAAAAGAAGTTGCCAAATAAAAGAACCAAGTGAATTCAAAACAACTCTTCAGTTATATTCTGCCCATAACAAAGACGATTAAGTCGAAGCATAGTGGAACTCTAGAGATCACATGGCATAATGGCAAAAAACACCTCAATTCTAAAAATGCAAACTACAGTTATGGGTCACTTCAAAAAATTCTGAAAATTGGTATTGAACAAACTGAACTTCCAAAGGTAAAATCTGTATTAGTTTTAGGTATGGGTGGCGGTAGTGTTATCGAAACACTACGAACCGATTTTGAGTACAACTACCCAATTACTGCGGTTGAGATCGATCCTGTAATTATAGAAATTGCTAATGCCGAATTTGGTATTTCAGAAAACGAAAATCTGCAAATCCATTGTATTGATGCCTATCAGTTTGTAAAGCAAACAACAAAACAATTCGATCTCATCATCATAGATTTATTTATTGATCTATCCGTTCCCGATCAATTTTTGTCTGAGGCTTTTTGGAATGAGGTTCTACGCTTAAAGTCATCTAAAGGTGATATCATTTTCAATGCCGCGGTTAAGAACGGTAAGCACAAGAGTATTCAACAGTTAATTAGTTATTTACGAACAAAAGTTTACAGAGTTGACCTTCTCGAAAATGTGAACAACACTAACACCTTACTGATCTTGAAATCTCTGTAAACGTTCGTAGTTGAATATTTCGTAACTTGTAAATTATGACCTATCAATTTACAGAAGCGCTCGAGGTATTAGCACAGACTCCAAAAACCCTGAAATCACTTTTAGGACAATTATCAGATCCATGGATTTACAATAATGAAGGTGACAAAACCTGGAGTCCATATGATATTGTTGGTCATTTAATTCACGGTGAAAAAACAGATTGGATTCCGCGAGCAAAGATCATTCTAAGTCCTTCTGAAAATAAAACCTTTGTACCGTTTGATAGATTTGCACAATTTGAAAATTCGAAGGGTAAAACTATTTCACAATTGCTCGATGAGTTTGAAACTCTTAGAGCAAATAATCTCAACACCTTAAAACAACTCAATTTAACCACAAAACAACTAGACCTTAAGGGTATACATCCAGAGCTTGGTGAAGTGACTTTGTCACAATTATTAGCCACTTGGGTTACCCACGATTTAGCCCACCTTGCACAAATAAGTCGTGTCATGGCCAAACAGTACAAAAATGAAGTTGGTCCATGGTCGGCATATATTCCAATTTTAAATTAAAATATTATGCAACGAAAATGTCCGGAATGTGGGGATAGAATCATAGGTAGAATCGACAAGAAATTTTGTGGTGATGCATGCAGAAATGCCCACAATAATCGCATTAATAAAGATTCTAAAAATTTAATTCGAAATACCAATAATCGCCTTAGAAAAAACTACAGGATATTAGAAGCGCTAAACCCTAATAAAAAGACCAAATGTTCCAGGGCTAGGCTTATCGAAAAAGGTTTTGATTTTAACTATTTCACAAGTATTTATACAACCAAAACTGGTAACATATACTATTTCGTGTATGACCAGGGTTATTTGCCTTTGGAGGGCGATTACTATGCTCTAGTAAAACGAGACGATTAACCTTTAGTGGTGCTATTCCAGTTTACACCTTTTAACTGAAGTGCGGCTTTCAGAATATCCTTTTGGCTTATCTGACCAACTAACTTTCCATTTTCAACGATAGGAAAACGTCGCCTTTTTGAATTAAGAAACTTGTTCGCTGCATCAAAAACATCCATGTTACCATCAATGGTTTCGACATTTCTAGCCATTCGTTTTTCAACATTATCATGTTCTAACGGCATGTTATAATAGCGACTTTCACTCAGTTGCTTTAAACAATCCCCTTCTGAAATGATCCCAACCAACTCCTGTTTATCGTTAACCACAGGACCACCAGAAATTTTATACTTTATCAATGATTCTACAACCTCCTGAACAGATTGATCTGGCCTAAACGTTATAAGGTTAGTAGTCATATAGTCCTTTACTTTTAGCGCTATGGTCTGCGTTGCACCTTGCTGTTGCTTACGCGACCCTTGAAAACTTTTTATCCCCATGACCTGATAGTTATTAGAGTGAATCTTAAAGTTACTGAAAATTAATCGTTTAGCAAAATCAGCAGGTTTTAAGGGATTGTTGTGTATTTTTAAGTCTTTAATTCTGAAAGACTTTTGAAACATCAAATAAGCATTATTGGTTGCGGTTGGTTGGGCTTTCCTTTGGCCAAAACACTTGTTTCTGAAGGCTTAAGTGTGAAGGGTTCTACAACCTCCAATGATAAACTTGAAACGCTAACCAATGCTGATATTGATGCCTTTCTGATTCAATTACAGCCTGAAGGTATCATAGGTAACATTACAGATTTCTTATCAAATAGTACTACGGTGGTTATCAATATTCCTCCTGGACTTAGAAAAAATCCAACTAAGGATCATGTGGCAGAAATAAAGCATTTGATCCGAGCGATTGAAGAACATCGGGTACCAAATGTGATTTATATTAGTTCCACTTCTGTATTTAAAGATGATGAGAATTTTCCAGTAATTGGTCATAACACCAAGCCAAACGGCATGTCTTCAAGTGCAAAACAACTCATCGAAATTGAGGAATTACTTCAAAATAACACTAGTTTTAAGACTACTATTATTCGATTTGCAGGATTATTCGACGCAGAAAGGCATCCTGCTAAGTTTTTATCAGGTAGAACAAATATTTCAAATCCAGAAGCTCCCGTTAATCTAATTCATAAAAATGATTGCATCGAGATTATTTCCAAAGTGATTAAAACCAACCGTTGGAATATCTGTCTAAATGCTTCATTTCCAGATCATCCAACAAAAAAAGACTATTATTCAGCCTATTGTGAACTTCATGATTTAACCCTTCCAGTTTTTAATTCAGATAAAAAGAGTGAAGGAAAAATCATTGATAGCTCTAAATTGGAACAACTTTTGAACTTCACTTTTCAACAAGGCATATAGAAATTAATAGATTTTTAAGAGCTATTATCGTTAATTTTTATAGTTTTAGCCCGTCAAAATTCAAAGAACATGAAACATATTACGATTGCATTAATGATGCTTTTTTCGGTTGGTATTTTTGCCCAGACGAAGTCAGAATTAAAGGAGCACTACGAAGCTTATTACAAGCAAATGAAAAAACAGGGAGATATTCAGGGCATTATTAATGCTATGACACATCTCAATATTTTAGAGCCATCGGTAGAACGACAAGATACTTTAGCGTATTTATATCTTACCGAAGGAAAGTATTTACAAGCACTTAACACTATTGGTGTTGATAAGAATCCGACGGATTCAGACATCAATGTTGAGGTTAAAGCATTAGCATTAAAAAATCTGAATCGCCCACAATTAGCTTTAGAGCATTATGAGATCTTATTTAAGCGAAATCCTAATGTATATTTAGCTTATGAGATGGCAGATATGAAAATTCAGATCAATGATCTGGCTGGTGCAAAAACAAATATCGAGTACGGTTTAGCCAATGTAAAGGACGACATGAAACGTGCCTTCTACGAATCGCAACAACCTTATGAAACATCAATGAAAGCAGCCTTACTTTGTTTAAAAGGGCTACTGACATTCAGTGAAGATAAATCTGCAAATATTGATGCAGCCATTAAATTAATGAATGATGCATTAGCTATTGATCCTAATTTTAATTTGGCGAAAATTAGCCGACAAGGATTAGAAAATCAAAAAGCGCAACAAGCTGCTGCAGCGAATAAGAACTAGTTTATTTGATATATTTAAAAAAATGCTGCCTAGTTAGGCAGCATTTTTTTTATTCAATTTATTCTGAAATTACCATATTCTCACACGTTCTTCAGGTGGTAAATACATCGCATCACCTTCTTTAATACCAAATGCTTCATAGAAGGCATCGATATTTTTTAATGGCTGTGTTGCTCTAATATGACCTGGCGAATGCGGATCGGTGTTAATCTGTGTTCTTAAGGCCTCGTCTCTAATTATCGTTCTCCAAACTGTAGCCCAAGACATAAAGAAACGCTGCTCTGCTGTGAATCCGTCAATATCATCTGGTCTTCCGTTTTCCTTGAAGTATAATTGTAATCCGTCATAGGCTCCTAAAACACCTCCAAGATCACCGATGTTTTCACCTAAGGTAAATGGACCATTAACATAAACACTATCCAACACTTCAATTGCAGAATACTGATCTGCTAATGCTTTACCTCTCTTTTCAAACTCGGCAAGATCTTCTTCAGTCCACCAGTTATTAACGTTACCGTCGCCGTCAAAACGCGCACCAGAATCATCAAATGCATGAGAAATCTCATGACCAATAACAGCACCTATGGCACCATAATTAACAGCCTCGTCAGCCGTGTAGTTATAGAATGGAGGTTGCAAGATTGCCGCCGGAAAAACAATTTCATTGTTTAAAGGGTTATGGTAGGCATTTACCATTTGTGGTGGCATGCCCCATTCGCTCTTATCAACGGGTTCGTTTATTTCACTTAAATTCTTCTTTTGAGCCCAAGCGCCAACAGCTAACATATTCTCAGCATAAGAATTACCTTCTTTAACCTGTAAGTCTGAATAGTCTTCCCACTCATCTGGATAAGCAATTTTTACTGTGAACTTATCCAATTTTTCAATGGCTTTTTGCTTCGTAACTTCACTCATCCAATCTAAATCTGAAATTCTATTCTGAAAGGCTTTGATGACATTTTCAATCATTTTTTCTGCCTTTTCCTTTGCTTCTGGTGGGAATTTCGCCTGAACATAAAGCTGACCTACAGCTTCTCCTACACTACCATCAACCGTACCAAGTGCACGCTCATCAGCAGGACGCATTTTTTTCGCACCGTTAAGAGTTTTACCATAAAACTCCCAATTCGCTTTTTCTATTTCAGTGGTTAGGAAACCAGCAGCACCGTTTAATGTGCTCCAGTCCATTAAGGTTTTAATATCCTCAATAGATGTAGAAGCCAAAAAGTTATCGAGTGCCTTCATATATTTTGGTTGCATTACCAATAAAGTATCCACTTGCTTTTCAATGCCCATATCATCCATAAACTTCTTCCAGTTGATAGAAGGCGTCATGGTCTGTAAATCTTCAACTGAAGTTGGATTATTAAAGTTTCTAATATCTCTACTTGCCACTTTATCTAAACGTGGTTCCGCAAGTTGTGTCTCCATTGCTAAGATCTTTTCTGCTGCAGCACTAGCATCTGCTTCAGAATAGTTGATATATTGCAACATTCTAGCGACGTGATCAACATATTGCGACCTAATTTCTTTGGTCTTTTCGTCTTGATCTAAATAGTAATCGCGCTGTAAACCTAAACCTGCTGCAAAAACCCAAGCAGTATTCATACTACTATCATTCAGATCTGGATTTGCACCAATACCTGCAAATGGAGCTGCAACACCTAGTGTTTTCGCCAAAACAGTCTGCATATCATTGAGGTTATTAATTCCGTCTATTTTATCTAATAGCGGTTGCAATGGCGCTATGCCAGCTTCGTTTCGAGCCACAGAATCAAGCTCTGATTCAAAAATTAAAAGTGCTTTTTGCTGGTCTGAACCTTCCTTGTAGGTGCCTAATTCTTTAGATGTATTAAGGATTTCTAAAACATCTTGGCGGGTAGATTTGCGCAGAACCATAAAACCGCCCCAACGGGTTTCGTCGTCTGGAATGGTGTTTGTTTCAAGCCATTTACCATTGACATACTTGTAAAAATCTTCTCCTGGACTAACGCTTGTGTCCATGTTTTCCAATATAATTCCTGGAATTTTCTCTCCTGCGTATGCAGTGTCTTTTTTGGCTTCATCTTTACATCCAACAATAGCAAAGAAAGCCAAACCTGATATCGCTAGAACGCGACTTAGATTGGTCTTCATAATGTGATTTTAGTTAATTCGAATTGTTTAGTATTAATAAGACCGATTAATAGGGTCTTATGTTACATCTTAACAAAATTTTAAGAGTTTTAGCCTTTAAAACTCAGATTCGATCTGATCGTAAATATCCTTCTCTATTTTCTTATTGATCTGGTAGTTGAGATTAGAAAAAGCTACCAAAACCTCTTTAACGCTCTGTAGTTTTAAACTATCCTGTATATTGTCTAATGTCAAATTTTCATTTAACCTTAAAAGGGTAGTTTCCATGATAACCGTTCTGGAAACAATGGCATTGGTTTGAAGCGTATCTGGAATTTTCATTTTTAAGGTGTCTATAAATCCCTTTAAGAGCGTCTTATCTCCATTGAAGAATGTTAAATCTGCTTTTCTCAAATAACTAACCTGAATGGCAAGCTCCTGATATTTATCCCAATTAGCTACAACACTTTCGCCATTTGCACTCAGTACATAATCCGTAAACTTAAAATTCTCAATAGCCCTTGCTGTGATGACATCCTTTTGATTTGAAGCATTTTCTTCAACAGGGTCCGTTGTATTTTGATCTCCCTTGCAATTCATTACAAGTACGAGCACGATACAAATAAGGCTAAAACGAATATTCATTTACATTAAAAATTTGATTGTAAATATACTTAAACTAAAATATTGAAATCTTAGTATGTTCTTAAAAATTAGATTATCAAATATTTAGAAATAGCGCTATTTTTTTGAAAATTTTAATTTATAGCAGCCTATTTTCTTGTTATTTTTGACAATATTATAATTGAAAACTATGCCTTCCAAAATTTTGATTATTGGTGCCTGTGGACAAATTGGTTCTGAACTCACCGCTAAACTTAGAGAGATCCACGGTATTAACAATGTAATTGCCAGCGATATAAATACTCGAAAATTAGATCTGGTTAATGCAGGTCCTTTCGAGATTATTGATGCCAAGAATTTTAATGCTATTAAAGACTGTTGCAAAAATCACGACATTGACACCGTATATTTAATGGCGGCATTGCTAAGTGCAACAGGAGAAAAATACCCAATGGAGGCTTGGGATCTAAACATGAATTCACTTTTTCATGTCCTTAATTTGGCAAAAGGTGGAACAATAAAAAAAGTATATTGGCCTAGTAGTATCGCGGTATTTGGACCGACAACCCCTCAAGAGTTTACACCTCAACATACTATTTGCGAACCTACTACTGTTTACGGTATTACCAAACAAGTAGGCGAACGATGGTGCGAATATTATCACAAAAAATATGGCGTTGATGTTAGAAGTATTCGTTATCCTGGCATTATTAGTCACAAAGCTATGCCAGGAGGCGGCACTACTGATTACGCTGTTGAAATTTATCATGACGCCATTAAAAAAGGTAAATATGAATGTTTCCTCTCTGAAGAAACTAATCTACCAATGATGTTTATGGACGATGCGATAAAGGCAACCGTTGATCTTATGGAGGCACCAACCGAAGATTTAACAATTAGATCTTCCTACAACCTAGCAGCCATATCATTTACACCTAAAGAAATCGTAGCTAGTATTAAAAGGCACTTGCCTGATTTTGAAATAAGCTATAACCCTGATTTTAGACAGGCGATTGCTGACAGCTGGCCATCTTCTATTGATGATTCGGTAGCAAGAGCTGATTGGAATTGGCAACATCACTTTGATTTAGATGCGATGACTAAAGTTATGCTTGAAGAACTGAAGAAAAAATACGCTAAGAAATAAAGCTAATTCACTCATCAATACATTCTTCGGGCACAATTAATTCAAAAATTTTACCTCTGTTAATCTGAGTTATGGGTAATTTATGATACCCTATATAGGTCTGAATTTTTATGGTTTTGACTAAAGTAAAAAACCAAAAAACAGCTATTCCGTCGTCATTAGTTAGATTCATTTCAGAAAGGCTAAAAACGTTTGAATAATTAATTGCAGTAACCGGTGTGAATTTTATTGGGTTGCCTTCAACATCTTTAAATTTGAGAATGTACCTGCCGAGCATAGCCTATTTTTCAATTGTTTCTATTTACATATTTAGCCAAATAATGAGATAAAACCATGTTGAATTCAATAGTTGTAAGCGAACAATTCACAAACGGGAAGATAAGGTACTGGATGAAGTTTTAGACTAGAAGTTGTACTGCTTCATATCTAATTAAATGAACAGAGCCAGAACAAAATGTCCTGGCCCTGAATGATAATAAAACTTAACTATCATCATGAAAAAAAAGTTTAGTGCTTTATAATAAATTCACTTCTGCGATTGAGTTGATGTTCATCTTCATGGCACTTAACACCATTGGAACAATGGTTTAGAAGTTCATTTTCTCCATAACCAATTCCGGTCAATCTAGAAGGATCAATACCCCGTTCTATTAAATATTTCATTGTGGATTGTGCCCTTCGGATCGACAACTTCATATTGTAACTATCGTTAGCTCTGCTATCTGTATGTGATTTAATATGAATCTTCAAGTCTGGAAACTTCTTCATAATTGCAAGAATCTTTTGAAGCTCTACCTCGGAGTCTGAACGAATAATATCTTTATTTAAATCAAAGTAAATTGGGTTAAGAATAGATCCAATATTGGTGTTTTCTTTCAGTTCTATTTCGCGCTTTAAAAGCATAATATCCGTTGTAACTATACCATCTTTGGGGTCACCAATTAGTTCTTCATAGGTTTGATAACCGTTCCGTTCAATACGGATAAATCTAGCTTTATCAATATCAACTTTATCAAATTCATAAAGGCCAGATTTAGCAATTTTTTTAACTATAACATTATTGTCGCCGTCAATTAATGAGACTACAACATCATCCAAAATTTCCCCTGTTTTTTTATCACGAACAACACCTTCTACCTTTATGGTTTCAGGAGTTTTCATGATTTTGTTTACGTTTACTTTGAAAATATTATCACTCGCTTCTAAATTCCGGTTGGAAGCAAAATAACCTTCATTATTATCATTATTATAAACCCAAGCAAAATCATCCATCGAACTATTTACAGGCTTCCCTAAATTCATTAGTTCACCATACTGACCACCTTCATTTATTTGCACCGAATACACGTCTAGACCTCCCAAATTTTCCTGAAAACCATTTGATGAAAAGTATAACGTCCCATCATTTGCCATATAAGGAAACATTTCATTCATTGGCGTATTTAATTTTTCAAGATTTTTGGGTTCGCTAAAGTTGCCGTTTTCTAAAATATCAACTTCAATACGGGCTGAGCCGCACCCTCTACAATTAAAGCGCAGAATTCCTTACCATCACTTCCTGTGATAGTTTTAAAGTCAATAACTTTTACCATTTTCTTTTGTATTATTATTAATTAACTAGGGGGAATCCCCCAAATTATTATGACAGGGTGGTTGATAATATATTTAATTCGTTCATATACTTCGAACTTATATTTTAAGGATGTATTTGTTCCATCAATAACGAACAATAAGTATTTATTTACTTCAACTTATTTCTGAGTTTGCTCATTTCATTACTAACACTTTGCTGCACAATCTTCCCGTAGTGACGTTGAGTAATTATCATACTAGAATGACCTAGTAATTCACTAACAATTTCCATTGGCACTTCATTAAATAAAAGTACTGTCGATGCAAAGGTTCTTCGAGCTATATGTGTAGTTAATCTTTTTTCGATTCCAATAATAAATGCTACTTCTTTTAAGTAACTATTATATTTCTGGTTACTTATTCTTGGAAAAACATAATTATCATTATCGAATTTTGCTAATATTTCTAAGGCCTTGGGAAGAATTGGTATGGATACTGGTCTTGATGTTTTTTCTCGTACTATCTGAATCCATTTATGGCCGTCAAATCCATCTATTATGTTTTCTTGTTTTAAATTCATAAGATCTACATAGGCAAGTCCTGTGTAACAACAAAAAACAAATAAGTCTTGGATTAAGCTAAGTCTAGATTGATTGAACTTATAATTTTCTATGAAAAATAATTCTTTTTGATTTAAAAAGACGATTTTCTTTTTTACAGGTTTTGCCTTATGCAGCTCAAAAGGATTTCTCTGAAGAAAACCGTCAACAACTGCCATCTTAATTACTCTTTTAAACCTCTGTAATTTTTTATTAATTGTAACCTGCTGATAGTCTTTTTCAGTTTTATAATAATACTCTAGTTTATCTAAAAAATTCGGTTTTAAATCTTTCAACAGAATATCATTTTTTTTAAAATCTGATTTCAAAACTCTCATTATATCTGATTTTATATAGAAGTATTTTTTATATGTTTCTTGTTTTAACTCTATATTTATTAGTTTTTTATATTTCTTTAGATAAATGTCATAGTATTCAATAACTCCTATTTCATTGGTGTCCTTTTCACCTATAAATACTCTAAAAATATCATCTACGCTAAAATCTACATCCTTTATCTTCAATGATAAAAAAGAATGATTTATTTTATTTCTAATTAATGTCAAATGCTTATTTTTTAAATCCGATTCTTCCGAATCACCCCCGACGAGTTGTTTTCTACTATCCCATAGTTTAGGGTCAATGTACTCGCCTGTACTAAAAGATCTTCTCTTTTTCTTGTATGTAATTCTGCCATACAGTGCAGCTTTACCATTTTTTATTCTGCCTCTATATAAAACGAAAATAAAATTTAATCTATCTAAAATCATTGATGTTATATGTTTGATTATGTGGTATTTAGGTGATACCTTTCATTTGTAAATTGCTACCTTACAGATTACCTCTAGATTTATATTTTATAAATCTTGTAATTCGGATAATAATATTTTGCTCTGATATTGTACTGGGAATAGGCAATAAAAAAACCCACCACTTTCGTGGTGAGTTATTAGCTCCTCAGACTGGGCTCGAACCAGTGACCCTCTGATTAACAGTCAGATGCTCTAACCAACTGAGCTACTGAGGAAGATCTATTTTCGCGTTAGCGAGCGCAAATATAAATTATTTTTTAATCTCTACAATGTGAAATCTTAATTTTTTAAACTCTAAACCTAAAAAATATTTAGCGCGTTATGGCCTTGAATATATCGTTTCCGTTAGCAAATAACACCAATGCGATAAGAATAAAGAACCCAACGATCTGTGCGCGTTCTAAGAATTTTTCACTTGGCTTACGCCCCGAAACCATCTCGTATAATAAGAACATCACATGACCACCATCTAAGGCCGGAATTGGCAACAGGTTTAAAACACCAAGCATTATGGATAAAAATGCCGTAATAGTCCAAAAACTCTCCCAAACCCAACGGTCAGAAAAAATATCGAAGATGGCTTTAAATCCACCAACGCCTTTGTAGGCACCAGTTTTAGGCGTAAAGATCAGCTTTAACTGCTCGCCATATTTTTTGAATTCCTTAATGAATTTATCTGTTCCGGCACCAAAACTTTCACTAAAAGTGTACTCTTTTCTGGTAATTTTCAAATACCCAAGTTCTTCAAAAATATTCAGACTTCCGCCAGGCATAATACCAAGTGTTCCTTCAGAATCAATCTTTAATGGCACATCAATAGTATTGCCATCTCTAAGTATTTTGGCATTGACAGTTTGGTTCTTATTGGCCATTAAAACAGGCTCAAATTCATCGAAATATTTTAATTCCTTATCGTTAATTCCAACGATCAAATCCCCTTTTTTTATGTTAGCCTCAGCGTTGTGTAAGGTATCTATGGCATAACTCACATAAAAAGGCGAACGCAACTTAAGCAATGGACCGTCCTCTTTTTTACTGTCTGATAATCGTCCGGCAAAATCTTCAGGGAAAGTTATGGTTTGTTCAACACCATCACGTCTAATCTGAATTTCCTCTGCGGTCAAAAAACTATAGGTGAGGTCTGTTAAATTCTCATAGGTCTCACCATTTACCGACAGGATTTCATCGCCTGTTCTTAAACCGGTCTCTAAGATCGCTTCATTCTGAATTAAATAACCGTCCTTAATACTATTGGTAGCAATTGCTGTATCGCCATAATAACCCGACATAAAAACATAGATCACCCAGGCCAAAATAAAGTTAACCGTTACACCGCCAAGCATTATAATTAAACGCTGCCAAGCTGGTTTAGAACGGAATTCCCAAGGTTGTGGTGGTTGATTCAATTGCTCTTTGTCCATACTCTCATCGATCATACCGGCTATCTTCACGTAACCACCGAGAGGCAGCCAGCCAATGCCATAAACGGTTTCTCCGATTTTCTTTTTGAAGAGCGAATACTTCACATCAAAGAAGAGGTAAAACTTCTCAACTTTTGTCTTAAATAATTTAGCTGGTATAAAGTGTCCTAACTCGTGAAGCACGATAAGGAGTGATAAACTCAATAAGAATTGCGATATCTTTATTACAAATTCCATGTAATCATTTTCAAATTTCGATTGACAAAAGTACGGTTTTCAAGGCATTTTGAAAACAAATGTATTTTTAATCGGAATTTTTTTAACAATCATTTATATATCAAAGGATTCCAATGAGATTATTGTGTTAAAATCATTCGAAAAAATAGACATGAGTCGTAACTTTGCAATTCTAAAAATTAATGTACGTCTATGTCATTTCTTTCCTTTTTTAAACGCTATAAAAAGTTCGGAATTTTCTTTTCAATATTGTGTATTGTCATCATTATGATGATCTATAATATCCTGAATGTTAAAGCACCATTGCCAATTTATCAACCAGCGATGGTTAGTGAAGAGCTGGTAGATAGTACCATTCAACATCAAATGAAATACCATACGATAGCCGATTTCAGTCTTACCAATCAAAATGGTGAAACGGTAACTCAAGATACTTATAAAGACAAAATATATGTGGCAGACTTCTTCTTTACAACCTGCCCAACTATTTGTCCGATTATGACCGATCACATGTATCAGATTCAGAAAGAAATATTAAGCGACGACGATGTGATGTTATTGTCCCATTCCGTAACTCCAAAGATTGACAGCGTGGCACAACTCAAAAAATACGCCAAGGAAAAAGGGGTGATTGATCGCAAATGGAATTTAGTCACAGGCGATAAAAAACAGATCTATGAGCTCGCCAGAAAAAGCTACTTGGCTGTTAAAACAGATGGTAATGGTGATGAGTACGATATGATCCATACCGAGAATTTTATGCTTATCGATAAGAAACGGCAGATCAGAGGATTTTACAATGGCACCAAGCCTGAAGATATTGAGCAACTGCTCGAGGATATTCAAACCTTAAAAGACGAATCTTAAATTCTTTACAAAGGGTTTTAGGCAATTGAAATTTTGCCGTATTTTTGCTTCTTTAAAATTATTCTAAATAAGTAAGCTTTGACATTAGCAGAACTAAAACGAGGGCAACAAGGTGTTATTACCGATGTTTCTTCCATTCATATTCCTTTAAAACTATTGGAAATGGGTTGCCTACCTGGTAATAGTGTTGAGCTTGTGCAAGTTGCCCCGTTTTCAGATCCGATGTATCTTAATATCAATGGATCGCATTTGGCTATTAGAAAAGAAACTGCAGTTCATATTTTAATTGAGTGTGTAGATGAGTAAGCAGATCAATGTTGCCTTAATTGGAAATCCAAATACCGGAAAAACATCTGTTTTTAACTCCCTAACCGGTCTCAATCAAAAAGTAGGTAACTACCCTGGGATTACCGTCGACAAAAAAGAAGGTATCTGCAAACTACCACGAGGTGTAAAAGCACATATTATTGATCTTCCTGGCACTTATAGTTTGAATGCCTCATCACTAGATGAAAATGTGGTTATTGAATTACTTCTGAATAAGAACGACAAAGATTTTCCTGATGTTGCTGTAGTTGTTACCGATGTTGAAAACCTGAAGCGCAATCTGTTACTTTTCACGCAGATAAAAGACTTAGAGATCCCAACCATTCTTGTGATCAATATGTCCGACCGAATGGCTTATAAAGGCATTTCTTTAGATATTGAACATCTCGAAGAACGCCTTAAGACCAAGATCGCGCTAATTAGCACGAGAAAAAATACCGGTATTGGTGAGTTAAAGGAACTGATCACTAATTACAAGACTCTTTCTACCGAACCCTGCATGAATGCCACGTCTATAGACAAAGACTATTTTGAATCGCTTCAAAAGGCATTCCCAAACCAACTATTATATAAACTTTGGTTAGTTATAACCCAAGATGTCAACTTTGGTAAAATAGACCGCAACACCATCGATGCCGTTTCAGATTTTAAAACCAAGTCTAAGACCGATCTTAAACGCCTTCAGCAAAAAGAAACCATAAAGCGCTATCAATTTATAAACGACACCCTTAAAAAAGGGCAAACGATAGATCTTAAATCTGCTAAAGATATTCGTATAAAATTAGACCGACTCTTAACGCACAAAGTTTGGGGTTACGTCATTTTCGCAGCCATATTACTTCTAATTTTTCAGGCAATATACGACTGGGCTCAAGTACCAATGGACTTTATAGATAGCACCTTTGCATCGTTTAGTGAATGGGCAAAAACAACTTTACCTGAAGGCGCCTTTAGCGACCTTATTGCTGAAGGGCTCATCCCTGGTCTCGGCGGTATTGTTATTTTTATTCCTCAGATTGCCTTTCTATTCCTCTTTATATCAATCTTAGAAGAAAGTGGCTATATGAGTCGCGTGGTCTTTTTAATGGACCGTGTAATGCGTCGATTTGGATTGAGCGGAAAAAGTGTGGTGCCTTTAATTTCGGGGACTGCATGTGCAATTCCTGCTGTAATGGCTACCCGCAATATTGAAAGCTGGAAAGAGCGTTTAATTACTATTTTGGTTACGCCATTTATGACCTGCTCTGCCCGATTACCTGTTTACCTCATCATCATTGCCTTAGTGATTCCTGAAGGCCGGTTTCTAGGCTTAAGTTATCAAGCACTAACTTTAATGTTGCTCTATCTTATTGGCTTTGGCGCTGCTGTGGGTTCGGCATATCTTTTAAGCAAAGTACTAAAGATTAAAAGCAAATCCTTCTTTGTTATAGAAATGCCTAATTATAAATTACCGCTGTTTAAAAATGTGGCAATAACTGTAATTGAGAAAACTAAAACCTTCGTTTTTGAAGCAGGTAAGATCATATTAGCCATTTCAATAATTCTGTGGTTTTTAGCGTCGTACGGACCAGGAGAGCAATTCAATAATGCGGAAACTATAGTTCAGCAAGCAAATCCTAATGCTTCAGAAACTGTCTTAAATGATATGATCGCCGAACACAAATTAGAGCATTCGTACATCGGAATCATTGGTAAAACTATTGAACCTGTAATTCAACCTTTAGGTTATGATTGGAAAATTGGGATAGGACTGGTGACTTCCTTCGCGGCTAGAGAAGTTTTTGTTGGGACGCTAGCGACTATTTACAGTGTGGGAAGCGCCAATGAACTCGATGATGAAGATGAGGCCATGTCCACCATTAAAGGTAGAATGGCAGAAGAAGTCCATAGTGATGGCCGGAAGGTTTTTACCTTCCCATCTGGGATATCGCTACTATTGTTTTATGCCTTCGCTATGCAGTGTATGAGTACTCTTGCCATTGTAAAACGTGAAACAAACTCATGGAAATGGCCTGTTTATCAGCTTGTTATTATGAGCGGAATTGCGTATTTTGTAGCTCTTGTTGCCTTTCAAATTTTGAAATAAATGAATACTATTATTCAAAATATACTTCTTGTTTTAGCGCTAGGATCAGCACTGGTTTTTTTGTATAGAAAGTTCTTCTGGAAACCTAAAAAAGCAACCGATTCTAAGGCGTGCGGTAATGACGGTTGTGGATGTCATTAATCCTTGTTTTAATTGGCTACTATTTCGATTATAAACATTCGAAAAATACCTTCCTGAAAGATTTTAGTTCAGGATGTCTGGTCTTTGTTTTTCTTATTATATCTGGACTTGGCTTTATTACGCTCTTCGATCTACATTACGTTTATGGTATTTTCTATATAGGTGTAGAAATCATTTTGCTTTTCGCTTTAAAAGCTATTATTCAGAGCAATATGAATAAGAGAAAGTAACTTGAATTTAATCTGTACCTTATCCTAAACCAACATCTAGGGTCATCATAATTATAAAGCCGCCAATAAATCCTAAGGTTGCAATATCTGTGTATTTATCGCGCTGCGTTTCAGGAATTACTTCTTCTACAACCACAAAGATCATAGCACCTGCTGCAAACGCTAAAGCGTAAGGTAAAATAGGCTGAAAGAAAGTTACCGCTAATGCACCAACCACTGCCGCCATAGGCTCTACTATGGCCGATAATTGTCCGTACCAAAAACTTTTAAATTTGCTCACACCATGTCTTCTCAACGGCATCGAAACGGCCAAGCCTTCAGGAAAGTTTTGAATACCTATTCCTAAAGCCAGTGCTACAGCACCACCAATTGTAGCCTCAGGAATGCCTGCCGCTACACCACCAAATAAAACACCAACAGCTAAGCCTTCCGGTATGTTGTGTAAGGCAATAGCCAAAACTAAAAGTGTGGTTCTGCGCCAAGGTGTTTTAACCCCTTCCTTTTCATCCTCTCTAAAGTTGATATGAAGGTGTGGTAAGACCTTATCTAATCCGAAAATGAACAAAGCACCAAGCGAAAACCCAACAACGGCCGGTATCACCTTCACAAATCCTTCGCCCTCACTCATTTCTATTCCTGGAGCCAGTAAACTCCAAAAACTAGCTGCTACCATCACACCGCCTGTAAATCCTAGCATTCCATCTAGTAATGCACGATTCATCCCTTTAAAAAAGAATACCAATGACGCCCCAGCAGCCGTTAAGATCCAAGTAAATAAGGAGGCGTATAATGCCCCTAGAACAGGGTCAATGGTTTCAAAATATTGTATGATACTGTCCATAGTATTAAAGTTTTTTTACGAATAAATTATTTGTGATCGATTTAGACATTACAATAGTTTTAGAATTGATCTCTAAACTCATAGATTGATCAAAATCCTCCTTTTCAATGACATGTATTTTAGAACCGAGACCAATTTGATGCTTGTCTAGATACTTTAAAAAATCAGATGATGAATCTATTACACCTACACAGGTGTATGTTTCCCCAACACTTGCTTGTGAAAGAACGATCTTATCCGTACGTTGAATTTGTCCATTTTTATCAGGAATGGGGTCCCCATGGGGATCGTGCGTTGGAAAATCTAAAAGCGCGTCCAATTCATTGATTAACTTGGGCGATTTAATATGCTCTAGCTGTTCTGCAACATCATGAACCTCATCCCAAGAAAAATTTAATTTATCTACCAAAAACACTTCCCAAAGACGGTGTTTTCTAATAATATCTACAGCTGTTAATCGCCCTTTCTCAGTAAGATTTACACCTTTATATTTTATATAGGTGATTAGATTTTTGTCTGCTAACTTTTTGAGCATGTCGGTCACAGAAGAAGCCTTGGCATCGATCTTCTTAGCAATAGCATTTGTACTGACACCTTTTTTTGAAGTCTGACTAATGTGATAAATAGCCTTTAAATAATTTTCTTCTGTTAATGTAGTTAGCATATTATTCTTCTGTTAATATGGAGAGCATTTCCTTGGGTGGAATATAGCGATAAATCCGTTGTTCTATATTGAAATCTTTATCTAAAATCACAGTGGCAGGAAGCTCTAGCTGTTGATCTTTTCGACCTGCTAACAATTCTGGAATTTGATGAAAGGCAGTTCGTTTTTTACCAATATTAAGATTAACAAATGACTGACCGCCAAACCGAATAGTATCTTTTGTCTCAACATTGAATTTTACAGCGTAATATTCATTATTTATAGCATCTACGATTTCGGGTTTTGTATAAACAGCTTCTTCCATTTTTTTACAAAAAACACACCAATCTGCATAGAAATGAACAATGACCTTTTTTGGTTCTTCATTTAAAGCAACCTCGAGCTTTTCAAAAGATAACCAATCGACTTTCGACTTCGGAATAAAGCTCAGAAACATTAAGCTTAAGATTGATATGACAGCTACCTTTTTCATCGATGCATTTTTCCTATTTTGATACCAAGAAAAAATGTTCTCGGTAGTGCCGGACCATAAACATAGTCTGAATCTCGCGTTGGTCCCACCTGAAAATCATCCTGAAAACTGTTAAACAAATTCTTCACGCCAGCGTTAAATGTAATCTGAAAGTCGTTAGACACATCTAAATGTGCTTCTGCATTTAAATTTACATCAAAAAAGGCATCGCTTTCATTCAAACTTAAAAATCCCGAATCACTAATCACCAATGGAACGATCATCGACCCTGTATAGGTACCAGTAACTGAAATACTGTAGGTGTCGTTGGGTGTCCAGTTCGTATTGAGGTAGCCGTAAACATTTGGGTTTCGGGTAAATTCTGAAATCAAAATATCGGTTTCATTAGGGTTAGTACCATCAGCTTCAAACAAGATTTGATCTTCATTATATTCTGAACGCTGCAGAGTTCCACCAATTTGAAAAAGCCACTTCTTGGACGGTGACACACCAAATTCAAAATTAGCACCATAGACAATGGCACCTTCTCCATTTCGAACTTCTTCAACTATAGACCCGTTCTGTAATTGCGCTCCAGTACTAACTAAGGTAAAAGGGTTTTCTAAACTTGTGTAAAACCCTTCAACCAAAAAATTGGTCTGCGTTGTATTAAATTCTTTGGCAAAGTTGAAAGAACCTGTAAAAGCATTAGAAAATTCAGATTCTAGATCATCTGAAAGAATAACAAATTGTGGTTCTCCACCGACGGATGATATATGTAAGTCTTCATTAAAAGCCTGTGGCGCCCTAAATCCTCTGGCATAGCCTCCTCTAAATTTTAGGTCTTCCATTAATTGGTAGGCTATGGTCAATCTGGGATTTAAAGTCGTTTGAAAAATATCTACAGCTCTTGAAATATCACCTACAGTATAGTTACCATCAACATTAATGTGATCTACACGCGACCCAATTAAGGCCGAAAAAGATGCATTTGGCTTCCATTCGTATTGGGCATAGGCACCAACCGCATTGACTTTTTGATCTATTCTTCGATTATAGCCAATAATATTGTCATCCGTACTGCTCCTGTTATACTCGATCCCGGATGTTAAAACATCGCGCTTAAACTGTTTAGTAAACTGAAAGCCAGTTGCCACAGCCAAATCTTTTGTAATGCCGTAGGCGTTAAGTGCTGTTAGGCTATCTTGGGCAGTTCTACCGCCACCTAAACCACCATAATAACTATCTCTATCAGTGAATTGTACTGAACTATAAATAGAGTAATAGTTGGTATTTGCCTCATTATTGAAATCGTAACTCACGCCACCCATAATTGTGTTATGAGTTAACTCCTCAGTGATATCCGTGAGGTGTGGTGGTAAGTCCAAGCGGTCTCCACCACGACGGTATTCGTTAAGAACAGTTGCATCAAGGGTGAGTCTACTATGATCCGTTGGTTTGTAGTATAATTTTGTTCCGAAGGTGGTATTTTTTAACTCTACAACCTCAGTGAATCCGTCACCATTGGCATCCCATTCATCTCTATTTCTATGAATACCGTAAAATGTAGCGCCGCTTCTGAGGTCGTCAGAAACAAGTGAAGCGTTGAAGTTAAGAACGCGGTCTGGCGTATCTCCATCAATGAGCCCCAAGTAACTGCCCACTTCCCAAGTATTTAAAACGGGATCTTTAGTAATAATATTTACAGTTCCGGCGATAGCATTAGATCCAAATAGTGCCGAGCCACCACTACGTACTATTTCAATTTTATCAATGATCTGCGTTGGGATTTGTTCTAATCCATAAACGCTATTCAAGGCACTAAATACAGCACGACTGTTAACTAATATTTGAGAATAACTGCCATCTAATCCGTTGAGTCGAACTTGTGTAAATCCACAATTTTGACAATTGTTTTCAACCCTAACACCTGGAGAGTAATTAAGACTTTCAGAAACTGCCAAAGATTGGGTTGCTGTAATAAGTTTCTCTCCCAAGGTATTCACCACAATTGGTGCTTCTTTTTTGTTTACCCTATTCCTGGTGGCACTCACTACAACCTCATCTAAACCTAAAAGATCTTCAACGAGTTCAATGATCAAATCATTTTTATTATTTGCAGTAATTGTGATCAATTTATATTTAGTCTTATAACCAACGAAATCTACATTCAAATTATATTCACCGTAAGGTATTTTTAAAGTGAATTTTCCTTCGGCATTAGAATACGTCTGATAAACCTTTTCAGCATTTGTAAATTTAAGTGCTGCATAAGCAATCGCTTCATCACCAAATTTAACTGTACCATTTACATCAATGTTTTGTGCACTGAGACTAAAAATCCCAAGCAGAAAAACAACAATCAATATTCGCATTCAAACAATTTTTATACAAATATAAATATATTTTTAGACAAGTCTAAAAATTATCAGATGATAAATAATATTTCCTAAAGGTTTTTTCGAATTAAGAATCAGTCAAATCTTGAGATGACTTGCTTTTTAGGCTTTCATCCACCATTTCAACTCCTTGTTTTTTGAACGTACTCGGATGTTCTAAAATGCCAAGACTGGAATCCTTGTTTTCATTTTTATTAATGGATAGCTTGATAATGACAAATGCTAAAACAAAGACAAATACTACACTAGCAATGAACCAAGCCATAGGTTAGATCTTATTTAAATCCACGTTCTTTCTGAATGTGCTCATAAGCTTCCTGTACTTGCCTGAACTTTTCTTCAGCACCTTCCTGGTGTTCCTTGCCTAAATGCACCACGCGATCTGGATGATACTTTTTAGCCATTTTACGGTAAGCACTTTTTACCTCATCATCAGATGCAGATTTATCAACTTCTAGAATTTTGTAAGCATTATTGGTTTCGTCATAAAACATAGCTTTTATGCTTTCATAATCTTTATGACTTATTCCTAGATACCCAGACATGGTATAGATCTGACGAATTTCAACCTCCGCAATATGACCGTCAGCCTTTGCTATTCCGAATAAAAAATGAAGTAACTGTAGACGCGAAGCATGATCCATCATTTGCTTGATCTGCATACATACCTGGCGCATAGATATGTTTTGCTTAGACACACGTTTGAACAATTCAAAGGCATGATTTGCACGATCCTTCCCATACATGTTTCGAAACTGCTGACGTACATAATCTAACTCGCGTTGATCTTGTTTCCCATCTGCTTTTATTATGATCGACGCCAAAATAAGTAAGCTCACCTCAAAATCGCCAGATTGTGTTTTTGGTTTCTGATCTCTTCGGGTTTGTTTAGGTCTTTGACGATAAGGATCACGCTGACGTGAACGTTTAGTTTGGCTTTCGCCAAGTAACGGTGTGCCATCTCCTGCTAAATTATCAACGAAACTGCCTAAGGCTAAACCAATAATTGCTCCTATTGGTCCACCAAAAGACCATCCTATAGCACCGCCGATCCACTTTGCAAAACTCATGTATTTCTTTTATTAATTGTAAAAATCAAATATACTATTTGTTAGTCTAACTCATTCATAATTTGTTTCAATTCAGACTATAGAAAATCTAAATGCTATAATATAAACTGACTACTGATAACTAATAAACAGCTACTATTTTTCTTTATCTTTGCATTTCAAAAGTGTTAATTAAAAAGAATTAAAATATGTATCCAGCAGAATTAGTAAAACCAATGCGCGAAGATTTAACAAACGTTGGTTTTGAAGAATTACATACTACAGAAGCTGTTGACAATGCCCTTGCAAAAGAAGGAACAACTCTAGTGGTTGTAAACTCTGTTTGTGGTTGTGCTGCAGCAAATGCAAGACCAGGTGCTCGCATGAGTTTACAAAACGCTAAACGTCCTGATAACTTAGTAACAGTTTTTGCGGGTGTAGATAAAGAAGCTACAGATAAAGCCAGAGAATATATGGTGCCATTTCCTCCAAGCTCACCGAGTATGGCCTTATTTAAAGATGGTGAATTAGTACACATGCTAGAGCGTCATCATATTGAAGGAAGACCTGCGGAACTAATTGCAGAGAACCTAATGGACGCCTACAACGATCATTGTTAAGAGCTTTCTGAAAAAATAAAATTAAAAACCACGAATTAATTCGTGGTTTTTTTGTGCATCAATAGCATTGATTTAATTTTGTGCTATGACAAAACTGCTGGCTTATCCACTTACCGTATTATACTTTATTTGCTTTGGTCTTACCCTAGTAATTTTTCATCCTATTCAGTGGTTTTGTAAAAATGTATTTGGATATAAAGCACACAAAATTAGTGTGGATTGGCTGCAATTCTTTTTAATGCGGTGTCTCAATATCTTAGGGACTACATTTTCTTTTACGAATCCATATAAAATTGAAAAGGGTGTTCCGCTAATTCTGGTGTCGAATCATCAGAGTATGTACGACATCCCGCCATTAATTTGGTATTTAAGAAAGCATCATGTGAAATTTATTAGTAAAAAGGAACTAGGAAAAGGAATTCCGAGTGTGTCTTACAATTTACGTCATGGCGGTTCTGTACTTATAGATCGAAAAGACGCCCTAGCATCTATTGAAGCCATAAAAGATTTTGCAATACGCATAGAACAAAATAAATGGGCGGCAGTTATTTTTCCTGAAGGCACACGAAGCAGAGATGGCCAACCAAAACCATTTAAAACCAAAGGGTTATTAGCCATGATAAAGCACGCACCAAATGCATTAGTGGTGCCAATAACCATCAACAATTCTTGGAAAACTTTGCGTTACGGAAAATTTCCTATGGGATTAGGCGCTCATATCACCTTTACTGTACACAAGCCACTTCAGGCTAATCATTATGAAGATAAATTAGAGCTCATCAGCCTTGTTGAGGCGCAGGTAAAAAGCAACATTGAAGCATGAGTAAAAATCCCCTCATAGATAAAACCATTGCCTTTGTTAAAGCAGAATTAAAAGACGCTGAAGGCGGGCACGATTGGTTTCATACTGAGCGAGTTTACAAAAATGCACTGCTGATTTCAAAAACTGAAAATGTTGATCCCTTAGTTGTGGCTCTCGCCGCTTTATTACACGATATTGCCGATCCGAAGTTTTATGATGGCGATGAAACTATTGGCCCTAGAAAAGCTAGTGCGTTTCTTCTGAAACAAAATGTAGATAGCCAGGTCATTGAACATGTCTCTAAAATCATAGAGAACATGTCGTTCAAAAATTCTTTTGATCTCAATACAACTTTTAATTCGAAAGAAATGGAAGTGGTACAAGATGCTGATCGTCTCGACGCGATCGGTGCTATTGGAATTGCGCGTTGTTTTAATTATGGCGGATTTAAAAACCGGGCACTCTATGATCCTAATATCTCACCTAATCTGAATATGACTAAGGCTGAATATAAAGCATCCAAAGCACCAACGATAAATCATTTTTATGAGAAATTACTTTTGCTAAAGGATAAGATGAATACTAAGACTGGTCAGCGAATTGCAACGAGTCGTCACCACTATATGGAAGGTTATTTAAGGCAGTTTTTTGCCGAATGGAATGGCGAACAATAATTAATTCTCCTTCGCTATTTCTAAGGCGGTAAGCTTGTATTCAATAATGGCCATTTCTTCACCATATTTTATGAGCTCGTCTGCCGTGATATCGGATTTTTTGTTGACCTTGGTTAAAATATCCTGTCCTTTTTTGTAGTAATAGTCAATTGCGATGTCGATCTTTTTATCCATGATATTTTGATTTCTATTGCACCATCAGTTTTAATTCACTTCTATATTTTGAAGCGCTCTTACCCGTAAATTCTTTAAACACCTTATTGAAATGCGAAAAGTTATTAAAACCACATTCGTAACTTATATCTGTTATACTCATCTGACTTTCCGAGAGTAACTTCGTCGCATGCACAACACGATATTCGTTTACCAGTTTTGTGAAAGTTTTACCCGTTACTTTTTTGAAATATCTACAAAAGGCAGGCACCGTCATACTAACCTTATCAGCGATCTCATCTAAACTAATATGATCCTTAAAATTGTCATTGATATGATTAAAAATCTTATCGATCTTAGCGCTATCCTGCGGTTCTGTTTCAAACGAATAGCCTTCTGCGTTCAGTATTGTGTAGTCTTCAGCTTTGGCCAAAGTGTGTAAAATTTCAAGCAGTACTAGTATTTTCTTAAAACCTTCTTTTTCGGAAAGTTTTTCAATCTTTTTGCCCAATTTTTTCTTCGTCGGAATACCAAACAGGATACCATTTTTTGCACGATCAAATAGGTTGCTGATGCGGTCCATTTCAGGAATATTGAAAAAATTCTCACCTAAAAACTCTGGTCGAAACTGAACAATTGTTTCCGTTCCGTTAACCGTCAATCGGTCGGTAAAGCCATTATGAGGAAGATTAGATCCTATCAATAAAAGCTGACTATTATTAAAATATGACAGATGATTACCGATATGACGTTTCCCCTTGCCTTTATTTACGTAAACCAGTTCAATCTCTGGGTGAAAATGCCAAAACGGTTTTTTCTCACCTATGTCCGATTCGTGCTTAATCACACGCATGGAACTACCAAACTCGGGACTGATCTTTTCTAAAGTAGGTTTTCTTGTACTCATTATTACCTGATTACTACAAAGTTAGTCGTAATTAAAATGCAAAACCTATATTCAATTACCATTAATGTGTGCTATTTTAACTTTATATTCAATATTGATCCGATATGCAGTTAATTTAGTGCATAAATATGCCAAAATCCTTGTTTTTCAAAGCACTTCTCTAAAATATCTTTGCCTTGTAAAAATTGTTTAACCCCAAAAACGAAAACAATGAAAAAAATAGTAAGAAACATATTAGCAGTAGCTGTAATGTTGGGAACATATACGAGCTACGCAAGTCAGGAAGCAAGCACTTTACCTGCATCATATAACATTAATAACCATCATATTATTAAAATCACTGATGCAAAGGGAGAAGTAATTTTTAGTGGTCAATTAAATCAAACCGGAAAACTCACAGAGTTCTTTGATTTCACACAATTAAAGGATGGTCTTTATCAAGTAGAAATTACTAAGGCCTATGAAATTGAAATTAATTCGGTTGAAGTAAAAAATCACGTGGTTACCTTTATTGAAAGTGCTAAAGAAAAAATCTTTAAACCAGTTATAAGAACTGAAAACGCTAAGGTTATGATTTCAAAATTAGCTCTCGATTCTAAAGAGATGACGGTTGAACTTTATTTTGAAGACGACCTGTTTTATTCAGAAACTTTAAAAGGTGAAAAGGTTTTAAATCGCATATACCAATTAGATCAAGATCTACCTGGCAATTATACAGCCATCATTAGGTCAGATAACAGGGTATATGTTGAACATTTTAGCATATAAATTGGAATGTTTATATATTTAGTTATTTATTAGTTTTGAAGTGGGCTTTTACAGCCCACTTTTTTATTTAAAACAATCGCAATTGGCCCGTTTTATATTGCTCGTGTAACTCGGTATTTAGCTTAGGCATGGTCCGCCCTTTGAAATATTTGTGTTTGGCTAAAGTCATTAGATCTTTTATTTGCTTTGCGATCTGTCCTTCGCCACGCATTCTTACACCAAACCGACTTTCATTGAGTTTGCCTCCATGGCAACTTTCTATTTGATGGAGTACTTTGTCTGCTCTGTCGGGCATTGTTTTTTTAATCCATTCGGTAAATATGTCGCCATTTGCACCATTTAAGCGTACTATCGTATGCACAATACCTAAGGCGCCTGCCTCTGATACCGCTTTAGCCATGGGTAAAATCTCGTGACTATTTATTGATGGAATAATCGGCGCTAACATCACCTTAACCGGAATTCCATGATCACTCAGCGCTTTCACTACTTTGAGTCTTCTTTTTATGGTTGCCGTTCTTGGTTCTAACAGACGTCTGGTGTCTTCAGATAAGGACGTTATAGATACCAATACTGAAATTAGATGGTCTTTTGCCAATTGTTTTAATAGATCGAGATCTCTTAGAATTAAAGCATTCTTGGTAATGATTGCTGTGGGGTGCTTGTATTTGAGAAAGACTTTGAGACATTGACGCGTCAATTCAAATTTTTGTTCGGCTGGCTGATAACAGTCTGTATTTCCAGACATCACGATTGTATTGGCTTTCCAGCTTTTTCTTTTGATATATTCCTCGAGTAATTGAGGAGCACTTTTCTTCACCAGGATACGTCGTTCAAAATCTAGTCCAGGACTATAACCCCAAAATTCGTGACTATTTCTCGCATAGCAGTAGATACATCCATGTTCACAACCTTGATACATGTTCATTGAATAAGCCATTCCTACGTCGGGGCTTGTCACTTTATTTACAATACTCTTCGGAAAAACTTCTAGATATTGGGTTTTGTTCTTTTCTGCTACCTCGCCTTCCTTTTCACAATACTCCAAAAAATCATCGCGCATTTCATGAGAAAACTCAGAAAAACGATTTTGAATATTGCTTTGGGCACCTCGACCCTTGATTACTTTTTTGTTTGACATGTGACAAATTCGGGCAATAAAATTACAACATATGTTTTATTTTAATGTATCACATATGTTTTATTTTTCAACATGAAGGCCACTTGAAGAGTGTAAAATATAGACATGAATTACGACTAATTGCTGAAAACAAATCGGTTAATTTCGAATACTAATTAGTTAAAATACTTGTTTTCAGGATATTAAAAAGAAGTGAAATTTGTAAAAAATTAAAATCATGAAAAAGCAACATCTTTTATTATTGGTTTTTAGCCCCGCTATATTATTAGGAATAATTTTCTTTGGGCCTTTTTATCTACTTCATGTTTTAGTAGACGGAAGGTACTTCAATAATAAATTGCAATAAGAGGCTAAAAGTTATCTGCCTGGGAAATCGGCTTTGCGCTTTTCAAGAAATGCGGTAGTGCCTTCAGCAAAATCTTCTGTTCCAAAGCAGTTACCAAACGATTCAATTTCAATTTCAAAACCATTGACCCCATCTTTGTAAGCTGCATTAACAGATCTAATTGCTTCAGCTATGGCTACTGAGGAATTACGCATAATTTTACCAGCGATCTTTTCGCAGAGTCCAAGAAGCTCGTCTTGTTCTACGACATGGTTTACTAATCCATAGCTTAAAGCATGACTAGCGTCTACCATACCTGCGGTCATGATCATTTCCATGGCTCGTCCTTTTCCGATGAGCTGTGGTAATCGTTGTGTGCCGCCGTAACCAGGTATTACACCTAGTGACGTTTCTGGCAAGCCCATTTTAGCATTGGTACTAGCGATTCTAAAATGACAAGACATGGCAAGTTCTAATCCACCACCGAGTGCAAATCCATTGATAGCAGCAATTACAGGAGTACCAAGGTTTTCTACAAAATCGAAAAGTAATGCCTGTCCCTGAGCTGCGAGTTTACCACCTTCTTCTACACTAAAATCAGCAAACTCACTTATGTCGGCACCAGCAACAAAAGCTTTATCACCACTACCGGTAATAATGATGACTTTCGTATCAGCATCTTTATTAGCTTCATCGAAGGCATCATGTAATTCCTGAATAGTGTCTTTATTTAAAGCGTTTAATTTATTTGGTCGGTTGATGGTAATCGTAGTGATTCCATTTTGATAGTCGGAAATGATATTTTCGTAAGCCATATTACTTTTTATTTCTTTGGAAATGCCACAGTAAAGATCGTTCCTTTACCTTCTTCTGACGTAAAGGTAATACTTCCGCCGAAGGTTTCCACAATATTTTTTACCATAGCTAATCCAAGTCCCATACCACTAGTTTTGGTGGTGAATTTTGGTTCGAAGATTTTAGATTTAGTCTCTTCGGAAATACCAGAACCATTATCTTCAACAGTGATTTTAACAAGATCTCCATCCGAAAACACACGCACATCAATATTAGGATCGGCTTTATCTTTTGGCATTGCCTGAATACTATTCTTAACTAAATTGGTTACCACTCTGATCAGTTGTGTACGATCGAATTTAGCAATGATCTCTTCCTCCTCAGCTTCATAAGAAATATAATGCTCGTTAAAAATATCAAGAGCGAGTCGTACAATATTAACCACATCGAGTTCTTCACTTTTCTGAGCAGGCATTTTTGCAAAATTTGAAAAGGCCGAAGCGATAGAACTCATGGTGTCTATTTGCTGAATTAAAGTATTACTAAATTCTTCAACTTTTTGATCAACACTTGGGTCTTCAGGATCGAATTTACGTTGGAAACTTTGCACACTCAAACGCATAGGTGTAAGTGGATTTTTGATCTCATGCGCCACTTGTTTTGCCATTTCACGCCAAGCCTGTTCACGCTCGCTTGTGGCAAGTTTTACAGCACTAGCTTCGAGTTCATCGATCATACTATTATATGAATTTACCAAGGTCTCAATTTCCTCGCTAGTCGATTCTACTTGAATCTTCTTATTGCGTTTTTCGAGACGTGTTTCATTCATTTTATCGCTAATGGTTTTAAGCGACTTTGTAATGTATTTCGAAATAAAATAGGCAAATACAATGGCCGCTAAGATCATAGCTAAATAGGCGTACCCTAAACGAAGTAAGAATTCATTCAATTCTTTATTCAGGAAATCATCATTTTCCAAGTAGGGTAAATTCAAAATTGCTAAATTTTTGAATTTTTCGTCTGTGATATAGGAATATGAAGATTGAAAGGTCTGTCCGTTTTCAGCCTTTTTGATAACCTTTCGATGTTCTGCAGTGTTTGATAAAGTATTTAAAACATCAGCCGTTAGGCATTGTTCGGTTGTATCGCGTTGAATGGTTCGTTTCGAACTTATTAAAAGCTGACCTTCCAGATCGTATAAATTAATTTGAAGGCTATGCACAGCATCGATATCGAAGATCGCATCTTTAAAAATTAAAGGTACATTCTCGGTAGTTACCGGATAGGTGGTTTTCTGAATGGTAAAATCGATACTCTTACGAATGGCCTTCTCCTTGCGCTCTAAACGTTCTCGGTGATAATCGCGGGCTTCCTCGTTGTACTGATAAATCGTAACTGCTGCAATTAAGATCGAAGCCAAGAGTACCAGCAGTATCATGGCGATAAATATTCGGGATCTTAAAGACAGTTTTTTAATTTTCATCGGGTCAATAATGGACTAAATATAGCAATAATCGAGCCAATTAAGCATCCGGATTCTTAGCACGAATGTTTTTATACAAACGAAATCCAAGCATAATCAAAATCCCTAAAACAATAATACCAACAACGCCGTAAATCCAATTGATCGAATTTTTCAGAATGGCTAAAAAGACCACAGCAAATAAAATAAAGGTTGCGCCCTCGTTCCAGATTCGCATAAAATTAGACGTTACCTTAACCTCATCATTTTGTAATTGCTTGTAATACACGTGTGTCTTGTAATGGTAAATAAATAAGGCCAGAACAAAAGCCAGTTTAACATGCATCCAGCCTTGTTCTAACCAAACAGGTCTGATGATGATTAACCATATTGCAAAAACAGTGGCCAATATCGCTGAAGGCCAGGTGATGATATACCACAGCCGTTTGGCCATAAGTTTTAACTGTTTGCCCAAAATTTCCTTTTCTGGTGAAGGCTTATGAAACGCTTCAATCTGGTAAACAAACAATCTGGGAATGTAGAACAGACCCGCAAACCAGGTAATTACAAAAATAAGATGAAGTGATTTTATATAGTTGTATTCCATTAATCCTCCACAAATAAATAATTGAGTTGTTTCGAATTAAATGCCGCATTAAAGGCTTTAACCTCATCATTTAAGATGGTATTAAAATCTGCCAGTTGTTTTTCAATTTTAGCAGTCAGTTCATTCCTAACAGCAATATCTTGTGCGGTTGGTGCAAAATCGCCCATACGAACCAAAGAATTTAAATGTCCTAATTTGTTGGTCAATCGAATAGGGAAATTCAACGGATCCTGACCACTTCTATTTTTAGTTTGATACAGTTCCTTTTCAATATTAGACAATTGTTCCTCTAAAGCCTTTGCTTTTTCAACCAGGTCTTTTACATTTTCGTCGTCTTTATATTGCTTTTGAAATGCTCCTAACTGCGCATTGATATTCCTTATTTTTTTAATGGATTTATGTGCCTCATCCATTGTTTTATTCACACTCTTTATGAATTCAAACTGCTTTTGCATATCCGCCAAAGTACTTTCAGCTCTAGGATCTGTAAGAATGGTAAATGCTTGAGACTGCTCTTCGCCATTTACATTTAATGTTACTTTATACTGCCCCGGAATTGCTCTCGGCCCGTCTAAACTCGCCCACCATAGAATCATTCCTTTCAAGCGCTCCGCACCATCATAGGTCATATTCCACACAAACTGATTGGCCCCTTTCTTCACGGTTAACTTATTCTTTTTGTCTTTTGTTGAAAAGGTCTTGATGGTGTCGCCCTTAGTATCAAAATAAGTCAATGATACTTTGTCATCGTCCTTATAATCTTTCAAATTGAAATAGGTCATCACACCATTCGGATGATTGCTTCCAGTCGTTTTGCTCCCTTTTCTACTACCACCGCGCATTCTATAGGTGTCTTTTGGTTTGAAAAGCACATTCTTACTAAGGTCAGCATCATACAATTGATGAATTACTGTTAGATCATCAATGATCCACAAGCTTCGCCCTTGGGTAGCTACAATAAGGTTATTGTCTTTAATAGTTAAATCAGTGATAGGCACGATTGGTAAATTCATCTGAAATGGTTTCCAATCCTGGCCATCGTTAAACGAAATATACATTCCTGTTTCAGTACCTGCATATAGCAGTCCCTTACGTTTTGGATCTTCTCTTAACGCCCTGGTAAAATGTTCTTCGTTGATGCCGTTAGTAATCTTTTTCCAAGATTTACCGTAGTCGGTAGTTTTGTATAAGTAAGGCGCAAAATCACCAGTTTTATATTTGGTTCCTGCAACATAACAAGTACCTGCATCGAAGGCGCTTGGTTCAATACTATTGATCATCATCCATTCTGGCATTCCTTTAGGGGTTACATTATCCCAAGTCTTGCCACCATCTTGCGTAACATGAATTAGACCGTCGTCACTACCAACCCAAAGCAAGCCTTCCTTTAAAGGGGATTCTTGCGCTGCAAAAATGGTACAATAGTACTCTACTGAAGTGTTATCTTGGGTTATTGGACCACCCGAAGACTTCAACTTTTCTGGGTCATTTCTTGTGAGATCAGGGCTAATAATATCCCAGGACTGCCCTTCATTTTCAGTAACATGAACATGTTGTGAGAAGGTGTACAATCGATCTGGATTATGCTTTGAGAATATGATTGGGAAGTTCCATTGGAAACGATATTTCATGCCTTCTGCTCCATGACCCATAGGGTTATCTGGCCATACATTGATGGCTCTTACAGTTCCGGTTTTGTGATTAACACGAGTTAAGAACCCGTCATAACTACCACCATACACTATATCATTGTCTTCTGGGTCGATCGCTATATGTGCAGACTCTCCACCTGCTGTGCTTTCCCAGTCATCTTCACTTATTGAAAATCCATCTGTACGATGTGGAATTCTTATGGTTGAATTATCTTGCTGGGCTACATAAATTCGATATGGAAATGCATTATCTGTAGTGACACGATAAAACTGAGACGTCGGTTGGTTGTAGTACGTACTCCAAGTCTCTCCACCATCATAAGTCACCTGAGCGCCACCATCATCACCAATAATCATGCGATGTGGATTTTCGGGAGCGATCCAAAGATCGTGATGATCACCGTGAGGTGCATTATAAGTACTAAAGGTTCTTCCGCCATCAGTACTTTTATGATAGCGCACGTTTAAGACATAAACGGTATTTACATCTTCTGTATCTGCATAAACTCTGGTGTAATACCATGCACGTTGGCGCAATTTACGCTCGCTGTTGACTTGCGTCCAAGTTTCGCCGCCATCTTCACTTCGGTATAAACCACCTTTATCTTTATTTTCAACTATTGCCCAAACACGTTGATTATTAACTGGCGACACCGTAACACCAATAATTCCTAAGATACCACCAGGGAATCCTTTTTTGGTCGAAATTTCAGTCCAAGTTTCTCCACTATCTGTACTTTTCCAAAGAGCAGAACCTTCACCACCAGAACTTAAGCTGTACGGTGTTCGTTGTACTCTCCAAGTAGAGGCGTAAAGTATTCTCGGATTAGTAGGGTCCATTATCAAATCAACCACACCAGCATGTTCGTTTGAGAACAAAATCTTTTTCCAGGTTTTACCACCATCGATACTTTTATAAACACCGCGTTCTTGAGTAGGTTTGTATATATTTCCTAGTACACCAGCATAAACGATATTGTGATTTGTTGGGTGAATTGCAATACGTGGAACGTGTCTGGATTTTGGTAATCCTGAAGCTGTCCAGGTTTTACCAGCGTCAACACTTTTCCAGATTCCGTAGCCAGATGAAACATTACCTCGAACAGTTTTTTCACCACCACCAACATAAATGACATTGGGATCGCTTTTTGAAACTGCAATAGCACCGATACTACCGCCGAAGTATCCATCTGAAATATTTTCCCATTGGCGTCCGCCGTTGGTAGTTTTCCAAATTCCGCCACCTGTAGACCCAAAATAATACAAGTTAGGTTGGTTGGGCACGCCTGTTACAGCACAACTTCTTCCACCTCTAAAAGGACCTAAAAGTCTATACTCTAAGGCGCCATAATCCGCTTCTTGAAAATTTTGAGATTCTAAATTTAACGTGAATAACGATAGCAATAATACTGCTAGGGTAGTATACAATTTCATATTAAAATAGGGTTAGTTAAAGAGTCCTAAAAATACGGATTAAAAATTATTCTGCTTCCTTGGGCAGTAAATTTAACTTTACTTCGCGATGTAAAAAGTACATGGTCACGGCCGTGGCTAACACATCTGAAATTGGAAAGGCCATCCAAACACCTAATTCGCCATAAAATGCTGGTAAAATAAATATCAGAGGAATGAAGAAAATGCCTTGGCGTAATAAGGTCAGTAATAATGCAGGTGTTGCCTTACCAATAGCCTGAAAATAGGCAGCACCAATTAATTGAATTCCGATGATTGGTGTGGCTGCAAATACCCAACGCATGGCTGGTGGTGTTTCCTTTAGCACCTCAGCATCTTGTGTAAATAACTGTGTAATGGCATCTGGGAATATCATTAAAAACACGAATATGATAGCGGCTAATCCGATGCCATACTTAATTGCTGTCATAATAGTTTCCCGAACGCGCTTGTATTTTTCTGCACCATAATTGAAACCAGCAATCGGTAAAAATCCTTGGGTAATTCCATAAACGGGGAACAAAGCAAACATGAGCATTCGACCAACTATAGCGTATGCAGTTACTGAAGTTTCTCCACCAAGATCGAATAAAATGTTATTCATGAGTAGGTAGGTAACGCTAACAATTGCCTGACGAGATAAGGTTACAAAGCCTAAACTTCCGATCTCCTTCACGATAGGTAATTTCAATCTGTAGAAACACTCAGTGATTCTTAATTCTGAATTTTTCGAAAAAAAGAACCAAACAATAAATGCCAGACATAATACATAAGATCCTGTTGTAGCCCAAGCGGCGCCATGCATTCCGAAGTCGAATACTTTAATAAAAATATAGTCTAAAAGTAAATTTCCAACAGAAGGAATCATCATAGCGTACATGGCAAATTTTGGTTTGCCTTCAGCTCGAATAACCGTATTCCCCATCATACATAAAGCCAAAAATGGAATACCGTAAAGTACGATAACATAGTAGATCTTAGCGGGTTCAAAAATACCGCCTTTACCGCCAAAGGCTGGAATAATACTATCTACGAAGTAAAGGCCTGGAATAACTAAAGAAACCGTAAGAAGTAATGTTAGGGTAATCTGATTTCCGAATACGGTAAGCGCTTTTTTTCGATTGTCAGCACCTAAAGCTCTAGAAATTATTGACGATCCTCCAATACCTATGGCCATACCAAGGGCGGCTATAAAAAACGATACAGGAAGTACAACATTGATGGCAGCAATAGCCGTTGGGCCAATCCAATTTCCGACGAAAATGGTATCAACCAAAATGTTTAAAGACATCACTAAAATACCGATCGATGCAGGAACAGCTTGTTTAATGAGTAGCTTTCCAATAGGTTCGGTACCTAAATCTTGTGAGGTTACTTTAGCCATTAAGCACTTAAGATTTGCTCTCAGTGGCCAGAGCCACATTGCTGTGGCTTAGTTGCCCGGTTTCTGCCCATTCACCAATCATATTACCGATTACTGCAGCAAAATCATCGCGTTCATTTAAACAAGGAATCACCGTGAACTCTTCGCCTCCAACTTCATGGAAAATTTCTTCACCTTCCATGGCAATTTCTTCAAGCGTTTCTAAACAATCGCTCACAAATGCTGGTGTTACAATGGCCATTCGCTTTACGCCTTCTTTGCCCATGCGCTCAATGGTACGATCTGTATAAGGTTTTAACCATGGATCGAAACCTAATCGCGATTGGAACGTTGTTGAGTAAGTGCCGTTTTTAAGCTTCAGTTTCTTGGCGACATTGACCGTAGTGATCTCGCACTGATGACGGTAACAGAATTCGTGCTGCGGACTCCCTTTTTTAAAGCAGCATTTGCCATCCATTTTGCAATTGCCATTAGTAATATCGCTTTTGCGAATATGACGCTCGGGAACACCGTGGTAACTAAAAAGAATATGCTCGTAATCTAAGCCTTCGAGTTTTTCGGCAATACTCTTTGACAGAACGTCGATGTAATCCGCTCTTTTATAAAAGGCTGGAGTTCTGGTAATTTTTACCTGCGGAAAATGCTCTGCCACCAATTCATCGACCTTAACATCAATTGTTTCTGTGGTAGCCATTGCAAATTGAGGATATAAGGGTATGGTCATAATCTCGGTACAGCCTTTGTCTACCAATTCTTGAAGTCCGTTTTTGATGGTCATACTTCCATAACGCATAGCCAAGGCTACTGGGAAATCGACTTGCTTTTGAACTTTTTCTTGAAGTCTTTCTGAAAGTACAATAAGAGGCGAGCCTTCTTCCCACCAAATCTTTTTATAAGCTTTTGCTGAAGCCTTAGGACGCGTATTTAATATAATTCCTTTGACTAATAGATTTCGAGCCCATAGTGGCACATCGATAACACGTTCGTCCATTAAGAATTCCCCCAAATAAGTTTTTACATCTTTTGGGTTTGGACTATCTGGAGATCCTAAATTGACTAATAAAATTCCTTTTGACATAGTTTTCTTTTTCAAAAGCAAAAATACAACCCTTTTGCTAATACCTCCTTATCCTTAACATAGCTTTTATTTATATTGGTATCGCGTATCATATTTTTTAAATTTTTCAGTTATTAATTTTAACATAGAACATCTATTATTTGAGTTTTTTAACGAGTTTTAGATAATGGCCATGGCTATTTCAATGATTTAAATATCTTTACGAGTCCTGAATAATTTATACAAATGAAAAAGATCTTAATTGCCCTCATATTTACAATTTCAATATCAAGCTTTTCACAACAAAAATATCAGAGTTTACTTTGGGAGATCACTGGCAATGGTTTAGAAAAACCATCTTATCTCTATGGCACCATGCACGTAAGTAAAAAGGTAGCCTTCAGACTAGATGATGTTTTTTATAAAGCCTTGAATGAGAGCGAATGTATTGCTTTAGAATCTGACCCAACAACCTGGCCAGGTTTTAACTACGACATGATGCTCAATGAAATGAGCTATTACAATAACTACAGATATGGTTTCTACACTAACCTTTTTAAATTATCGCATCCTGAAGAAATGGCTATTAGAGCTTCAGTTAGGATGGATAATGGTGCTGTAAATGCCTATTTATACAGAAAAAGTAATGCGGCTGATAATTTTGAAGAGGAAACCTATTTGGATATGTTTATTTATCAGGCAGGAAAGAAAAATGGGAAAGAGATCTACGGATTAGAGGATTTGGCCGAATCGCGCTACTTAACTACAAAAGCAGCCTACAATGCAAATAAAAAGGATTTAGATCCATGGTTACAAAAATTGTATGCTAAAGAAAACCCGTATTTAATTCAGGAAAATCTGTATCGTGACAGAAATCTAGACCTATTAGATTCTATCGGCGCAGGTGTAAATACAGAATTCTACAGAGAAAACATGCTTTACATTCGAAATGAAAACATGGTGAATTCTCTAGTAGAACTAATGCCTCAAAAATCGGTCTTTGCAGGTGTGGGTGCGGCTCATTTACCTGGTGACAAAGGCATGATCAATATGTTGCGTCAGCGCGGTTATACAGTAAAAGCTTTAACCTCTGAGCAAACCGATTTTAGTAAAACTGAAAAGACAAAACTCGATAGCCTATTTGTAGCGCCTGAGTTAAAGATTCATAAAACTCCTGATGGCTTTTTAGGGCTAAATACTTATGACGAATTGCGTGAATTCTCGTATTCTGGTCAGAAATATTACCTCGATCCAGATATGACCAATGGCGCTTATCTCACCGTTAACAGAATCAGCCGATTTATGTATCTGCCTAACGAGAAAGATAACATGACGCTTCAAGATATCGACGATCTGCTCTATGAAGATATCCCTGGAGATATTGTTAAGAAAGAAGAATTAACCGATCCTTATCCTGGTCTAAGTATCGTTAATAAGACTAAAAAAGGTGAGTTTCAGAAATATCATATTTATCAAACACCATTAGAGATTATTATTATTAAATATGCAGGTCGAAGTGATTTTGTGTTGAAGCATGAAGCCAAGATCTTTAATTCAATTTCGCTTAAAACACCATCAAATGCATTGGTGCCTTTTGAATCTCCAAGCAAAAAATATAATGTGGATTTTCCGGAGTATTACATCACTAGTAATATGAATAACAAAGGGAAAAAATTGTTGGAAGGCTATCAGAATGATGCTTACTATTTTCTTGAAGAAGTCCCTGTTCACGATCTAGACTATATTGAAGAAGACAGTTTTGAGGCAAAATATTTTCACCATGCGCTTTACAAAAATTATAAGCTTGAAGAGGTTGATGGCGGCTTTAAATCTGGCACCTACAAAAACTATGAGTCGCGCGCCCTATTAGATTCTACAACAAACAAAAGTTTACACCTAAAAACCATCGTAAAAGATGGAAGCTATTATCTTTTGGGCTATGTTGGGACCAACACTGAAGAAAAATCAGCGTTTTTCGAATCGTTTAGATTTAACAAGACGGATTACTCTGATTTTGAAAAGGTGGTAGATACCTCTTTACATTTTTCAGTATATACAAATGCTAAGGCGCCAATACCTAATCCATACGGTTATGGTTATTATGGCGGTAATAAAGATGAAAAAGACTACCAAGAGAAATCAAAAACAACAACCTATTCTACCAAAGCCAACGAGCAAATTGAAGTCTCGAGGAAGAAATTTCATGATCTTCAAATGTATCATAATGTAGATAGTTTGTGGAATACTGTGGAGCGTAAAATCAATTACGGCACACGTTATTATTCACCTAAGAAAAAATTCAAAATAGGTAATAAGGTAAAAACTAAAACAGATAATATCTACACTTATAGTTTTACATACACAGATTCAAATAGTGCTAAACAAGTGATGGTTAAGAACGTCCTTAAAGAAGGCGTGCTTTTTGAAATGAAGACCTTAATAGACTCCATAAGTGGTCCTTCAAAATTTGTAACTGAATTTTATGATTCCTTTACGCCAATAGACACGTTGATGGGTAAGGATGTACTAAAGGATAAAACACGTCAGTTCTTTGATGCGCTGAAGGAAAACGACAGTATTGTTTTAGAATCGTACAATCTTATAAAATTCAAAAAGTACAATAGCCGAGATATGGTTTCTATACTGAAAGATTTTGAATTTGATAAAGAACGTTTAAACATTAAATCGCATTTGGTTAGAAAACTCATTGAGATCGACCTTGAAAATAATATCGATTTTGTTAAGCAATTATACTATGACAGCTATTCAGATCCTCAGACACAATCAGCCATTTTAGAAGGTTTATTCTATTCGAATAAAAAAGAAAATTACGAACTAGCCATGGATCTTATGGAGCGCGACCTACCGTTAGGTGGTATTGGCGGTGTATTCTATAACTACTACCGAAAGGATTCTTTAGAATTGAAGGCTGCATTATTCCCAAAAATTCTTCAATACAGTACTATTAGCGAATACAAGGAGCCACTTTACGATCTATTAGTACGCTTAAAAGATAGTGGACAAGTGAAGATCAATTCGTATAAAAAATATAAGAATCAGATCATTAATGACGGTAAGATCGAAGTAAAACGTAGTTTGAGTAATAATGGTTATGGCTACAATTCATACTCCGACGATCTGTCTACTTATGTAAACCTTATATTTCCATACAGAAAGGAGCGAACGGCTCAGGATTTCTTTGAAAAAATGTTGAATGTCGACGAGACCTCAGCATTGGTACGTTACTATATTTTGCTAACGAAAAACAAGGAAGCCATACCGCAGCAACTTGTGGAAAAACTGGTTGAAGATGAAGAAAACCAATATCGTCTCTTAGAAGAATTAGATGAAGCCAAACTGCTTTCAAAAATTAAATCACTTAATATCAGTCAGCAACAATTTGCCAAATCAAAGCTTTTATCACAAGCAAATTATGAGAAAGAGAAAGATTCTGTCACTTATCTTATGAAACGCGATTTTAAAACCGACAAAGGCAAAGATGCTGTAATGTATTTCTTTAGAATTGATAAGGATGATGAATACTCAGGCAAATCTGAAGTATTACACTATATCTCATTTATTAAACCAAAAGATCCAAATCAATTAGTGGTAGATTATTACGACAAGTCAGATAACTACGGAACAACGATAGATGAAACTAAGGAACTAGAAGAGCAATACGAAGAAATTATAAACCTCGCCATATACAAGGACCGTAAACGGGTTACTCCGAGTTCTAATGGTTACAATGGGTATTATGATTATTAAGTTCAGCTAGCCGCCGTAATATATTTTTTAGGCGTAGTGCCAAATTTCTTTTTAAAGGCTGCAATAAAATGACTGGCTGTGCTATAACCTACTCGTAAGCCAACCTCATTGACGTTGTAATCGCCAGACTCTAAAAGTTTACGTGCCACTTCCATTTTATAGTCAAATAAAAAGCCATAAACGGTATCTCCGTAGATCTGTTTGAAGCCCTCTTTGAGTTTTTTCAAGCTTAGGTCAACTTCCTGAGCCAAATCTTTTAAGCTAGGCGGTTCGGCCATTTGAGCAATAATAATATCCTTTGCATTACGCAATTTGGCGACATTAACTTCATCAACCAAAAACGGACATTGTTCAATATCGGCATCTTCATTTCTATTAAAATACAAACTCAGCAGCTCGTAAACTTTAGCCTTGAAGTATAATGGCTTAATGGACGAATTAAGATTGAAACTAATCAGCTGATTTAATACTACGGCCATAGACGGATTGATTTTTCCATCAGTATAGTATTTTTTGTTCTTATTTTCTTCGGAAAGGAACGTTACATAATTAGCATCTTGAGAAAATAACCCATGAAACTTCTTTATAGAGATCACAAAAGACACCAACCAAGAATGTGGATGTAATTCTAAATGAATAGGAAGATCTCGTTGCGGATTGTATAATAATAAAGACGTCTCTTCTTTAATATTCAGCGTATAATTCCCTTGATTAAAAACAAAATCTGCTGAACCCTTAGTGCAAAAATGAAATTGAATATAGCTGCTATCGATCTCTCGTTCAAGAATTTCAACAAGGTCGTTATCATTTTTTGAAGTGAGCACAAAAAAGCCATCTTCGATGTAGGTTTCGTCAAAAGTACCTCTAGCGACACTTTTTGAAGGCATTTTTTCAAAATTCATTTTCTTGTTATTTAGATTCATTCTAAACTAAAGACTTAAAAAGCCTTGATTTCACTACAAAAGTATGACAAAAATCATGTTTTATTAAAAAATAAACTTAAAAAACCAGAAACGATATTTTAAGTTCTTCTAGCGTTATTTTTTTGTTATTAACAAAAGTAAATTTGCCTTGTTAATTTCCGAGTCAGGTAAACGAGCGAATGCAACAACATAAAAGCACATATTTTTATGCCATAGGACTCAGCTATCAGAAAGCTGATGCTGAGGTGCGCGGTCATTTTAGTTTGGGAGATACTGAAAAGCAAAACTTATTGCTTCAGGCTAAAGAAAATGCCATAGAAAGTTTAATGGTCATTTCAACGTGTAATCGCACGGAACTTTATGGCTTTGCTGAGCATCCATACCAGCTCATTCACCTACTTTGCGAAAACACAAAGGGAACGGTTGAGGAATTTCAGGAGGTTGCTTACATTCATAAAGGGAAAAATGCCATTCACCACATGTTTCGTGTGGGTTCAGGATTAGATAGTCAGATTCTTGGAGATTTCGAAATTATAAGTCAATTGAAGTTTGCAGCACGCAAATCTAAAACCATTGGCTTGCTCAACTCCTTTACTGAGCGCTTAGTGAATTCTGTTATTCAGGCGAGTAAGCGTATCAAAAATGAAACTGAATTATCGTCTGGTGCTACATCTGTATCTTTCGCATCGGTGCAGTACATTATGAATAATGTTGAACAGATTTCAGACAAAAACATTTTACTCTTCGGAACTGGTAAAATAGGTCGAAATACGTGCGAGAACTTAGTAAAGCATACACAGAATTCGCACATTACCTTAATCAATAGAACCAAAACTAAGGCTGAAGAAGTAGCTGGTAAATTTAATCTTCTCGTTAAAGATTACAATCAACTTGAAGAAGAGATCAATAGTTCGGATATTTTAATTGTAGCGACTGGTGCTTTAAATCCAACCGTTTACAAATCATTAATTACGACAGACAAACCTCTTTTGGTTCTCGATCTTTCTATTCCGAAAAACGTCAATGAAGATATAAGAGAGCTTTCAAATGTTACTTTGGTTCACTTAGATGATTTAGCAAAGATCACTGATGATACCTTAGAAAAACGCAAAGCCTTTATCCCTGCGGCAGAACGTATTATTGATGAGATCATGACGGAGTTCAACGCGTGGATAGACACCTTAAAATTTGTACCTACCATACAGGCGATAAAACATAAGCTCAACGGTTTTAAAGCTTCAGAATTAAATACGCAGCGTAAAAAAATAGCTGATTTCAATGAAGATCAGGCTGAGTTGATCACTAACAACATCATTCAAAAGATCACCAATCAGGTTGCTCATCACCTTAGAGCCGATGGCTCTTCAGATGAAAGTATAGAGCTTATCAAAAAAATATTCCAGCTAGAAACCATAGATAATGCCTAAAACAATTCGCATTGGCACGCGCGATAGCCAATTGGCTATGTGGCAAGCAAAAACCGTTCAATCTCAATTAGAACATTTAGGCCATAAAACGGTTTTGGTTCCGGTGAAATCTACAGGAGATATTGTTCTCGACAAGCCGTTATACGAACTTGGTATTACAGGGATTTTCACAAAAACATTAGACATTGCTATGCTCAATGAAGATATTGACATTGCAGTGCACTCACTCAAAGACGTCCCTACGCTTCTACCCAAAGGTATTGTTCAAGCAGCTGTACTCAAACGCGGTAACGTTAATGATACTCTTGTTTTCAAAAAGAATGAAGAATTTCTTTCAGCAAGGGAGGCTATAATCGCTACCGGAAGTTTAAGACGTAGGGCGCAATGGTTAAATCGCTATCCAACGCACACTGTAGTTGGTTTGCGAGGAAACGTGAATTCTAGACTTCAGAAATTAGAAGATAATGCCGATTGGAATGGTGCCATTTTCGCAGCTGCGGGAATTGGACGACTTAATATTAGACCCGAAAATGCCATCAACCTTCATTGGATGATCCCAGCCCCTGCACAAGGTGCTATAATGATCACAGCCTTAGAATCTGATGAGGAGACGAGAGCTATTTGCGCAGAGATCAATCATGAAGAAACAGAAATATGCACAAGTATTGAACGCAAATTTTTAAATCTACTTGAAGGAGGCTGTACAGCGCCTATTGGTGCTTTGGCACTGATTAAAAATGAAGAAGTTCATTTTAAAGGCATTCTATTAAGTAAGGATGGTACAAAAAAAGTGGAAGTCTCTAAAGTCGCAGCACTAGGCAAGCATGATGACTTGGCTGAATTTTGTGCTGACTATGTTATTGGCAAAGGTGGTAAAACACTGATCGATCAACTTCAGAGGAGCGATAAAAAGACCAATATTTATTCTACCAAAAAACTCACAGACGATCAGTTGTTATTGTTTCATAATGCGGTTGTGGCTGAGAGTAACGATGCTATAAAAATTAGTCTCAATCGCCTTTCGAAGAGTATTATTAGAAATGAGATAGAACATGTCATCATCACTAGTAAGAATGCTGTTGAGTCTTTACTCACTAACTATTCTACTCCCGAATTGCAATTCAAAAATATCTACTGTGTAGGTCGAAGAACCAAACGTCTGATAGAGAAGCGTATCGGTAAAGTAACGCATACAGAAGCGAATGCTAAAAAGCTTGCGTCTTATTTGGTAGAACAATCTAACGTGAAAGAGGTTACCTATTTCTGCAGTGATCTTCGATTAGATGATCTGCCCAATATTCTTAGTGAAAACAACATTTCTGTCAATGAAATAGAAGCGTATCAAACAAAATTTGATGCCGATAAAATTGAAGGTCAATTAGACGGTGTTATGTTTTACAGCCCTTCTACTGTTGAAAGTTTTCTGAAGCAAAACAAAGCCCATGGTATTGCATTTTGTATTGGGGAAACTACCGCTAAAGCTGCGAGTGCATATTTTGAAGAGGTGAGAGTAGCTAAAGTACCAACCGTGGAAAGTGTGATTGAATTAGTTAATGAATATTATGTATAGCTGTCATTCCTGCGCAGGCAGGAATCCAAAATGGCTGTTGGTAAATAAATTTAGATTCCTGCTTTCGCAGGAATGACAAAATATGGGATTGAAAGTAAAATGATAAAAAACGATTTATACTTAAGAGCACTAAAAGGAGAAACAGTTGAACGTCCACCAGTATGGATGATGCGTCAGGCTGGTCGTTATTTACCTGAATTCATGGAAATAAAGGCGAAGTACGATTTCTTTACACGTTGTCGCACTCCAGAATTAGCCAGCGAAATTACTGTACAACCTATCCGTCGTTATGGAATGGATGCTGCTATATTATTTTCTGATATTTTGGTGATTCCACAAGCTATGAATATAGAGGTGGAGATGAAACTTAATTTCGGACCATACTTACCAAATCCGGTACGCACTCAAAAGGATGTAGATAATGTTATTATTCCAGATGTACACGTAGAACTCGACTACGTAATGCAGGCTATTAAAGCTACCAAGGAACTACTCAATAATGATATTCCGTTAATTGGATTTGCAGGTTCACCTTGGACTATACTCTGCTACTGTGTGCAAGGACAAGGCAGTAAAAACTTCGACAAAGCCAAGCAGTTCTGCTTTACAAACCCTATCGCTGCTCATCAATTGCTTCAAAAAATTACAGATACAACCATTGCCTATTTAAAGGCAAAAGTTGCTGCAGGATGTAATGCCGTACAAGTTTTTGATTCTTGGGGAGGCATGCTGTCTCCAACCGACTATCAAGAATTTTCATGGCAATACATAAATCAGATTATTGAAGCCTTAAAAGATGATGCGCCAGTTATTGCCTTCGGAAAAGGGTGCTGGTTTGCCTTAGGTGAAATGGCAAAATCTAATGCCGCTGCTCTAGGCGTTGACTGGACCTGCTCGCCGCAAAATGCGAGATATCTCACAGGTGGAAATATTACACTTCAGGGTAATTTTGACCCTTCACGATTATTCTCACCACCTTCAGAAATTAAAAAAATGGTCACCGAAATGATAAATGCTTTCGGGAAAGACAAATACATTGTAAATTTAGGTCACGGTATTCTACCTAATATTCCGTTAGATAATGCAAAGGCCTTCATTGATGCTGTTAAAGAGTATAAGGCTTAATTTCGGAATTAGCGACGTAACAGAATGGAATTTCATGCGTCTTGATTAGTAGTTAATACTGTCAACTAAAACTGAAAAATGATTCAAAATATATTTAGAGGTCTTCAGGTGTATTCAGGAGCCTACGGATTAATTTCAAAATTGAAATTATGGAAGTACTTCGTTATTCCGGTGCTCATTAGCTTTGTAGTTTTTGTATTGATCTTTGTCTCTGCTTACGGTCTTTCCGATAATCTTGGAGAGTGGTTTGCTCAGATCTGGATCTGGGAATTTGGCAAAGAAACATTCACTGCCATTTCTACATTTATTGGAGGTATTATCATATTTGCCATTGGGCTGATAATGTATAAACATATCATTATGGCCTTATCTTCGCCATTTATGGCTCCGGTTTCAGAAAAGATCGAGGCCTATTTTACAGGTAAACCTGCCCAGAATTATGTGAACACAAACTTTACTAAACAACTGGTTAGAGGGATTAGAATTGGTATGCGCAATTTGTTCAGAGAGTTACTTTATACCATTCCTATTTTACTTCTGAAATTTATTCCGGTAGTTAATATTTTTTCAACAGCACTGTTGTTTTTAGTACAGGCCTATTATGCCGGATTTGCAAATATGGACTACACGCTTGAACGCCATTTTAAATATAAAGAAAGTGTTGCGTTCATTAGAAAACATAGAGGTCTTGCTATTGGAAATGGCATTGGATTCTTACTCCTTTTATTCATCCCGGTGATCGGAGTTATTTTAGTACTCCCATTAAGTGTAACCTCTGCTTCGGTTATTGCAGTTGATTTGTTATTCGACGATGATGAGGAAATTGGCTTTGAACCTTTCGATAAGATAGACCTTAACTAATGATCGCTGCGTTCGATGGTTTTGAAATAAGTGCAGTTCACGGAGGTGATGCCTGGAAAATCTGCAACCTCATGGTAGCTAATGAGGAACGTTTCAAACGGTACTTTCCAAAAACATTAGAACAAAACTTATCACCTACCTTATCCCAGTTATTTGTTGAACAAAAAGTGAAACAATTTGAAAGTAAGGAAGAATTTCTATTCACATTAAAACATTCTGAAACCAGAGCACTGGCCGCACTTATCTACATTAAAGAGTTAGACTGGGAAAAGGGCCAAGGCGAATTTGCCTATTGCATCGGCTATACTTTTGAAGGTCGCGGACTAATAACTAAGGCCATCAAGTTTTTAACGGTATATGCTTTTGACGAATTGGGGCTAAAAACGCTTCAAATCATTGTGAATAAGGATAATCCGGCAAGTATAAAAGTAGCCCTAAAAAATGATTTTGAATGGCAAAAAACACTAGCAAAAGCCTATGCACCTCCCGGCGAATCTCCGCTAGACATGGAATTATATGAACGTTACAAATCTGAAGTTAAAAGCTCATAATGTGCTTTTCTAAATCGTCCTTAGAAGAAAGTTCTAGTTTTTTTCGAAGCCTATATCTCGCTTTCTTTACGCCTTCAGTCGAAATATTTAACAAGGAGGCGATAGCGTTTGAGTCATATTTCATCTTTAATAATGCAATTAATCGAATATCATTTTTCGTTAAATTGCTGTAAAGCTGAGTGATATTTTTGAAGAAATCTGGATTCATTTCCATAAACTGGGTTGTAAACTGCTCCCAATTGTCATCGATCTGTTTATCGATATGTAGCTTTCTTATCAAGTGATTTACACTATTACTATTGCTGTCTTTTTTTAGCTGATTGAGATCGCCTTTAAGTTCGTTTAGCATTTCGTTTTTCTGAGCAATATGAAGCGCTTTAGACGCTAACTCTCGTTTTTGATATTCAATTTTTTGATTCAGGTTTTCATTTTCTAATTCCTTAACCTTGGTGATGGCTTTTTGTTTTGTTGCCTTCAGTCTGAACTTATTAATCAAAGCATAGGCAATTGCTGCCAGCAAAAACAATGTGATCAATAAAGCAATGTTTCGATTGTTAGCTGCTCTATTCTTTACCGTTAATAAGTCGTTTTCTTGCTGTTGGATCTTAATTTGATTTTCGCGCTTTTCAGCTTCATAGAATTTTTCTAAAGCGGCAATTTCTTTCAATTTTTCCTCTCCTAGGAGACTGTCTTTTAGTTCAATATAGTCTAAAAATGCGCTGTGACTTTCTTTGTTTTTATTTACTTCATAACTCGATTTTGCAAGAGTTAATAAGCTTTTCAACCGATCATAGCTATTACCAATAAGCACTGACACCGAATCAGATTTTAAGGCGTATACATAGGCCAGTTCTTTATTGTTTTTGGCCTTATAAGATTGCACCAAAAAGTTATATAAGTTCACATTGAGACCACTATCATCAATGGTTTTATTGACTTCTAAACCCTTTTTAAGATCCTTGATCGACTGATCGTATTTACCTAATTGATAATTCAAATTTCCATAGTGTTGATACACATATGCATTGGCCAATTGATGTCTGTTTTCAACAATTTTGTGTGCTATTGGTAAGTATTTAACAACACTGTCGGTCTCTTTCATGTCGAGATAAGACGAACACATATCTATGAGAGCCACAGCATAGTTAAGATCGCGTTTCGCATTTTTATAAATAAAAGCAGCTTTCTTGGTAGCCTCAATAGAGCGAACCTTTTCTTGCAAATTAGAATACACAATAGCTAAATCGAGATTTACCATGGCAATGCCCAAGGAATCCTTTATAGAGCTATAATTCTTTTCAGATTCCAAAAGGTTTTTAAGTGCATTTTTATAATCGGCATCGGTGATATAGGCTGCGCCGACAAAAGATTGCGCGTGTGCTATCTGTTTTAAATCGCCACATTCTTTCGCAATTTTCAAGCCGTGGTTGGCAGATTCAAGTAATTCCGGACTGTCTTGAAATAAGGCAAATCGGGTTAAGTTGAATTGGCTTATTGCAAGTTTACAATTGTCGCCAGACGCTTCAACCCTATCATAACCCATTTTATGAATACCTCTTGAAATACTATCCCAGCGCCCCATATCTAACCTTAAATTGGCAAATTTGTGATAGAAATCTCCAGCTATGGTATCGTTTTTAATTTTTGAAATGGATGGGATGGCACCATCGATCTTTTGAAGTGTTGAATCACTGCGGTTAAGGTTTGCTTTTAGCGATTCGTATAGGTTGTCTAATTCGGCTTTATTATAGGTTTTGTCTTGCGACCAACTCGTTAAAATTGAAAAACAAAAAACTACACAATAAAAAAATCTATTGACAAACATGTATACCTGACCTTAATTAATAGCTCTTTTAAAAATACAGTTTTTTATACAAATGAAAGAAGAACGCTTCAATGCATAACTTCCTATTAGAAATTCAGTCCTATTTTACTCTATTATCGTAATTTTGCAACATTAAATTTTTAGGAGCTAAACGCTCATGCTAACGGTAGAATTATACCCATGAAAGACCATTTTTTCAAATATATACACGAACTTCAAGACACAATTACTTCAAAGCTAGAAGCCATTGATGGTAAAGCTAAATTTAGAGAAGATCTCTGGGAGCGCCCAGAAGGTGGCGGCGGAAGAACTCGTGTTATAGAACATGGAAATGTGTTTGAAAAAGGCGGCGTTAACATCTCTGGTGTACATGGTAAATTACCCGAAAGCATGCAGAGTTACTTCGGTGTAAAGGATGCTGATTTCTTCGCTTGTGGGTTAAGTTTGGTGCTTCACCCTAAAAGTCCAATGGTCCCAACAGTACATGCCAACTGGCGCTATTTTGAAATGTACGATCAGGATGGAAACATTGTAGATCAGTGGTTTGGTGGCGGACAAGATCTAACACCCTATTATCTCTTCGATGAAGATGCCACCCATTTTCATCAGGTTTGCAAAACTGCATGCGACAAACACAATGGAGAGTTTTACGAGACCTACAAAAAAAGATGTGACGATTATTTCTACAATTCTCACCGGAAAGAAGCCCGCGGGATTGGTGGTTTATTTTTCGATTATTGCAAAAAAAGCGACACCATGAGCATGCAAAATTGGTACGATTTTGTGACTGAAGTCGGCAATAGTTTTTTAGAAGCTTATGTTCCTATCGTTGAAAAACGAAAAGACCTCAACTATTCTCAAGCACAGCGCAATTGGCAAGAAATTCGTCGGGGACGTTATGTTGAATTTAACCTTGTACACGACAAAGGAACTTTGTTTGGATTAAAGACTAACGGCCGCATTGAAAGTATCCTCATGAGTTTACCACCTCATGTGCAATGGGCTTACGATCATCATCCTGAAAAAGGAAGTGAAGAAGAGCGCTTGCTTAAGGTTTTAAAAGCACCTGTAGATTGGGTATAACTACTCCCACGCCGTTAAGGTGTCGTGGTCCTTTTTTTGCTCATTGGTGTGGCTGTACAACCTCGCTCTTAATAAAGCACGCCGTCCTTCTTTTTGCCTTGTAAAAATAAGTTCGCTCTTGCCCATTTGTCGTTTCCAATGTTTATGAAAAATTTCAGCAGTTTCTTTGTTCTTTCCAAAGGCTTCTGGGACCGGATAAAAATTTTCGATATTGAATCCTTTTTTAAAAAAATCAGATTTTACAATTATATATCGGGGAGATTTTACGGGCTCCAAAAGTTCTGTTAGCGTATTTAAAAAGAAGGTTTCTTCATATTTAGTAGCACCCTTCAAATTACATACTACCATACCGTTTGCGGTTTTTCTAGATTGAACGCGAACCAAGCTTCGCATGGTATTCAAAATTTGCAATTCATCCATTGTATCTAATAGGGCTTCACCGATGTTTTTCATTCTATATGCCAAAAATCCATGTCTTAAGTAATGAATAGTGTTCTTATATATTTTATAGGCGAAATAGAGTAAAATAGCAATCCCAACAAACTTAAGTCCGGCTATGAAAGATTTATTTATACTCAGTCCTATAGCAGCAATTATAGAACCGAGGAAAAACAACAAGGTCACCAAGATGAATTCTACAAAAATCAATCTATAAATTCTAGAAAAATAATAGCTACGTTCACTTTTGAATGCCGTTTTTTTAGGTTCATGAAGCTTAATCTGTCTGGTGAGTTTACTTCCATTTCCTATGGATTGCCTCCATTGTAAAGATGTATTTTCCCTTTTCTCAGAACGCATAATGGTATTGGCATTCAAACCATCGATGAGATCAGCGTCAATTTGATTCGGAATCCCTAAACGTTCATAGCCATCTGTGATAAATGGTACTTTAGTATTAGTTATTCCAACGAAAGCTTCAAAACGTCGTTTCAGTAGAGCAATTTCCTTTCCTCCCAATTCATCGGTAGGATCAATACAAGCCAAATGCCAGATATTACTTGTTTTATTGGGTTTGTTAGCGTCTGTTCTAATGGCTCTTCCACGCATTTGATTTGAGGATACAAACGAACCAATGAACGACGCTAAAATAAGACTGTTAATTGAAGGTGCATCCCAACCCTCACCTAATAAGGCTTTGGTTCCTATAAGTACTTTAATAATACCATCTTCGAAAAGCTGAGTTATAATACCGACGATGTTTTTATTCGAACTAGAAGATGCCCTAACCACAACAAAGTTGTCATCGGCTTTAAGAGTTGTGAAAATGTACGAGTCCTTTCCGCTGTAGGCTTTGAAAGCATGAATAATAGAATGATGAATCACAACTATGCTTCCCGTAAGAATTGCCAAATCCTTGGTTATGCTTGTACTCGCTCTTAGGAAATGAAAAATTGGCAATACGCCTATTTTGTTAATGCTGCTTACCTCATGGTTTTGAGTATTTAAATATTCTTTTCGAACGTAATCCGTTAAAATAACACAGCTGAGATCATTGCCGAGAGACAAACGTTCTGAATTTACAATTTCTACAATACTCTCTAGTTTACTTGGGCTAAAGGCCAAAGATTTATGCACAGTGTCGTTTCCTGAAAGATTTACTTTACTGCGCTCTAATCCATTGAATCGTTTAAGTTGCTTTTCGAGTTGCGAAAGATAATCTTCATGATCTTCTAAGTTCTCGCGATCGGTAACCAAAAGATTTTGCAACAGAATTTCTAACCATTTAAGATCTAATCTAGGAAACTGAATCAGGTCGGTGTTTTGTATGCCTAAAAACTCAAGTTTACTTTGATCTATGGCTACTCCTATCTCATTAAGTGCAATCAATATAGAGGAGAAGAAAATGGTGTTATTGTAAATAGCATCGCTATTATAGGACGGATTTACGTAAAATCTGTGATCTTCTAGCAGATCACGAAAATTTTCATCCTTCAAAATACCTTCTCTGAATTTATCAATATCACTTCTATACGATCTTATAAAATTGATTTCAGAATCATAAGGCTTAGAAAAATAGATAAAATCCTGATGTGGACTTAGGTCTTTTTCTCTGATCAGGCTAGGTACAGATATTTCGTCATCAACGTCTCCACAAAGCGTAAAATATTTGGTGACTTCTAAGCTACTACTATCATAAGGTGGTGTTGCCGTTAAGGCGACAATAAAATAAGGATTACTCTTTTTTAGTGCTATAAGGCAGGTCCACCATGCATTTTTTAGATGATGGGCTTCATCTAATACCAGTGTTTCTATATTTTGAATTTTGAAAAATTCCAGAAATTGATCTTTATCTTCAAAAGATTTATAGAAAGAATGTAAGGACTGATAGGTGACGAAGGTGACATCACTTGGGTTTTTAATGTCCATTGAAACACCTGAAAAAGGTTCATCATCCGTGAAAAATGTTTGCAACCTATCTCGCCACTGATCTCTAATCGTTAGAGTTGGTGCAAGTACGAGCGCTTTCTTGCCGATTCGCCTTAATATTTCAATTCCCAAAATGGTCTTGCCAGATCCTGGAGGAGCAATAACATGAAAGTGGTTATCTTCAATATGAGTATCAAAATTTTTTAAGAGCTCCTCCTGATAACTACGCCACGAAAACTGAAACTTTAAGGCTTTGAATAGATTTGGCAACAGATAATGGTTATTAATGGTTAATTTTGCATTTGATAAAAATAATCATAATTAGCAAAGACATAAACATGTTTCCAATTCGAAGAAATAGAAGACTAAGAACTAACGACGCCATAAGAAGCCTTGTTAGAGAAACTAGTATTTCACCTAATGATTTTCTGGTGCCGTTATTTGTGGTCGAAGGTAAGGGTGTGAAAGAAGAAATTGCTTCAATGCCCAATTACTATCGCTATAGCTTAGACCTTCTAAAAGATGAGGTGAAATTACTTTGGAATCTGGGATTAAAATCTGTTTTGCTCTTTGTGAAAGTCGATGATAAACTTAAAAACAATAAAGGCACCGAGGCTTTAAATCCAGATGGGTTGATGCAACGCGCCATTAAAACCGTTAAGGAGGTCTGCCCAGATATGTTGGTAATGACCGATGTGGCTTTAGACCCGTTTTCGTCTTACGGCCATGATGGTATTGTTGAAGGTGGTAAAATAGTAAATGATTCCACGGTTGAAGTTTTAGCAGAAATGAGTATTTCTCATGCCGAGGCTGGTGCTGATTTTGTAGCACCTAGCGACATGATGGATGGAAGAATTCTCGGTATTAGAGAGGCTCTGGACCAATCTAACCTAATCGATGTTGGTATTATGAGTTACTCTGCTAAATACGCCTCGGCGTTCTATGGCCCGTTTAGAGATGCTCTAGATTCTGCCCCTGTAGACATGCAAAATGTCCCAAAGGACAAGAAAACCTATCAAATGGATTTTTCCAATAGAGACGAAGCCATTAGAGAAACCGAGATGGATATCAATGAAGGTGCAGATATTGTAATGGTAAAACCTGGTCTGTGCTACTTAGATATTGTCCGTGATATCCGTAACAGTTTTGAAATTCCGATTGCTGTTTACCAAGTGTCTGGTGAATATGCCATGCTCAAAGCTGCAGCTGAAAAAGGTTGGTTAGATCACGATGCTGTAATGTTAGAGCAGATCACTTCAATAAAGCGAGCTGGTGCCAACATTATTGCTAGTTATTTTGCTAAAGACGTTGTAAGACTATTGAAATAATTTGAAAAAATTCATCCTCATATTCATATTTGTTGCTTTAGGAGGATTGTATTTATTTTTTTTCATTCTGAAACCCATTCAACCTGAAGTATGTGGTACAACAGATCCTGACCCTTTTTTCTGCGGAACGAAAAATCTCAGTATAAATGCTCATGAAGGGCGAAGCATTTTTAATGCTAATTGCGCTGCGTGTCATAAGGTTAAACAGGACATGACAGGTCCTGCATTAAAAGATATGGGCAAATCCTACGACACCTTAACCATCGTTAAATATCTTCATGGTGACAAATCTTTGATTGAAAGTAAAAATTACGATTACACCTGTCCTAGATTTCCGCAGCTCACACGAGAGGATATTGCCAATATCATTAAATATACAGATGAAATGTCTTACTGAGTTAACAGACATTTGCTGTAGGTTAATGCTAGGTTAACCTTGTTCATTTTCTTTTTTCATTGAATTCTTCATTCTAGATTTGTCTCATCATCAATTTGTGCTGTTAGATCACACCAAGCTTTTCGAAGTGTAACTACAGCACCTAAAATCAAAAAACAATGAGAACTTTAAACAACGATCAAATCACAGAAAGAGATCAAAGAACTAAAGCTTACGGCTGGAATGCTAAAAGACGTTTTAGATCATGATCACAAAGCTAAAAGCAGAGTTTACAAAATTCATCAATCAAAAAAATAAGCTGAACTACATTCAGCACATCAACTAAATTGTAAACTCTGTTTTATTATTAACTTAGAGCAGCGTATGAAAAGAAAAATCAAAGTATTAATATTAGCATCGGTTCTCGGCCTCATTGCGCTTTCAATTATTCAAGGGTATTTGATCAATAATACTTACGAGCTAAAAAAGAAGGCCTTTATTAATGAGACACGAGCCTCTATTTCACAAATCGATGATTTTTCGCCAACTCTAGATTCACTATCCGATTTTTGGCAGGAAACCTTCATCAACAAAGTTGTTGATTACAAGTTTGGTATTGCTAAAAAAGAAGATGTTGTTAGCAGTTTGGAGTTCGTAATAGACTCCATAAACGACACCTACAAGGCCGAATATCAAAAGGCATTAATTTCAAACGATATTCAATATGGGATCAAATTCCATAAAAAGGTACGGGCCATAATTGTTACAGACTCCATTAAAAGTGATACTCTTTTCAATATTCAAAAGACACCTAAACAGATCGTTTTAGGCGATGAAATTTCCGAAGAAAATAGCATTGGCATCAGTAATACCAATTGGGAAACCGAACATACATCAACTCGTATGATTGATGGTGAAAACAAAGAGATCGGTTTTATTCTACTATTTCAAACCAAAGATGAAATGGATATTGAAGGCTGGCGCAGCATAGTATTTAAACAGATGCTGGGCTTATTATTATTATCGCTATTCATTTTTGTAATGGTTATTGCTTTGCTGTATTATTCTATTAAGAGTCTTATTTCTCAGAAGAAGATCGCAGAAATTAAAACTGATTTCGTCAATAATATGACGCACGAACTTAAAACACCTTTAGCCACATTATCATTGGCGACTAAGATGCTTAAGAATACTGATGTAAAACAACAACCTGAAATGGTTGAAAGCACCATTAGCACCATTGATCGCCAAAACATGCGCTTACAAAAACTGATCGACCAGGTTTTGAATAACAGTATGGGTTATCAAGAAATTCAGTTGAATATGGAGACCGTTAACATTGAGCCTTATTTCAATACGGTTCTCGATGATTTTACTTTAGCCGTTAAATCGAAGGATGTAGTTATCAACAAAAACTTCGAAATAGAACAAAAAACTATTGAACTCGATAAATTTTATATCACGACTGCACTTTTGAATATTCTTGAAAATGCCGTGAAATATTCAAGCGATGACCAAGTGATTATCGATTGCCATATTGAAAGTCATTCATCCTTAAAAATTTCGATAAAAGATAATGGTATTGGCATTTCAGATAAGGATAAAAAGCAAGTCTTTGAAAAATTCTATAGAGCCGGAAATACTGAAATTCATAATGTGAAAGGGCTCGGTCTGGGACTGTATTATACCAGTCAGATCGTAAAAGCACATCATGGTACAATAAACTTAGAAAGTAAAGAAGGTAAGGGTACCACCTTTGTTATAAGTATTCCATTTAATTAAACATTTCCTAGCATGAAACATATTTTATTGGCAGAAGATGATCTCGATTTCGGACATATCCTAAAGCAGTATTTAGAGATTTCGGGCTTTGCCATAACTTGGGCAAAGGACGGAAAAGAAGCCTTGGAGTTATTTCAAAATGGTCGTTTCAATATTTGTGTGTTCGACGTGATGATGCCAAAAATGGATGGATTTACCTTAGCTGAAAAAGTGATAGAGATCGAACCCGAAACGCCTTTCATCTTTTTAACTGCTCGAAAAATGAAAGACGATAAAATAAAAGGCCTAAAGCTCGGTGCGGACGATTATATCGTAAAACCCTTCGAAGCAGACGAACTGGTGTTAAGGCTCAATAATATTCTGAGAAGAACTGAAAAAACAGCAAGCATTCAACCACAGGAAGACCTCATTGAAATTGGGTCTTACACCTTCAATTCGCAACGTTGTGAACTCACTTGCAAAGACTACAAAAAACAACTTACACAAAAAGAGGCTGAATTGATCTTGTTCTTATTCAAACATAAAAACCAACTCCTAAAACGCGAAGAGATCTTAAATGCTGTTTGGGAGAACGACGATTTTTTCTCCGGACGAAGTATGGATGTATTTATCAGCAGACTTCGGAAATACTTCAAATTAGATCCTTCAATTTCAATTGAAAGCATAAGAAATGTAGGCCTAGAATTTAAGGTAAGTTAATACGAATTAACATTGAGGTTAATGCTGGGTTAACGCCTGGCATTTTCTTTTTTAGGCCAAAATTCTGATCTAAGTTTGTACTGTTCAATTATTTAAAATCTATTATCATGAAATTCAAAAAATCAAAAAACGGACAAGACAGTATTAGAATTAATACCGTAAAACACAATCTCTATTTATCATTATTCGCGATTGTATTTACAGCTTTGAGTGTAGCAGCGCAAACAACCCCTGAACCACCAACACCGCCAGAAACACCGAAGACCTCATCGAGTAAATCTTACTCTGTATCTGTAGAAAACGATGACAATGAAAGGCAGAATAGTTCGGTCTCTGTGTCTGTTTCCGACGACAGTTATAAGTTTAGAGCCAGATTTCATAATTCAAAAACTGAAGGGCTTAAAAATATGATCATGGAAAGTCTAAGTGATCAAAACCTCACTGTAAAAGGTAGCACGTATTTATGGACAGATGCTAAAAGCGGTGACGATATCTTTGAATGTAAGCTTAGTAAGGGACAACTTAGAATTTATCTCGACACGGAAGTAGCCTCTAAAGACTTTACAGAGGATATTAAATTACTTGGTGAAGAATTAAAGTATTATATCTCAGGTTCGAGTGCCAAAGTTGCGACTAGAGAATTAGAAAAAGCCGAACGCGAACTAGGAAAAGCAGAACGCGAATTGGCAAGAGCTAAGCGCGAAGCTAAACGCGCTGTAAAAAATTAAACATCAGTCAATCCTAAAGAATATTCTATAATATTCTATAAATTAGCCATTAAATAATCTTGTTTAATGGCTTTACTCGTTTTTTACGCTATCATTTCGATATTCTTTTCTTTTTTATGTTCCATTTTAGAAGCGGTTTTATTGAGTATTACTCCAACATTTATAAATGTTAAGAAGAATGAAGGCAAGGCCTATGCCGAAAATTTAGAAGAATTAAAAAAAGACGTTGATCGTCCATTAATTGCAATACTTACCCTTAATACCATTGCACACACCGTTGGTGCGATCTTGGTTGGTGTACAAGCCAAAGCGGCTTATGCTGAACTTTATGGAAGCACCAAACGAAGTGTTTTAGGTGTAGAATTTACAGAGGATGTAATGGTAGGATTAGTATCTACCATAATGACCATTCTAATTTTAGTGGCTTCGGAAATCATCCCGAAAACTATTGGTGCTACCTACTGGAAACAACTTGCCAATTTCACATCAAAGGCGCTCAATGCATTGATCTTCCCTTTGAAATGGACTGGCATTTTATGGTTGCTACAACTCACTACCAAGCTCATTGGTGGAAAAGGCCATCACGGGAGTGTTCTAAGTCGTGAAGACTTTCATGCTATGACCGATATTGCTCAGGAGTCGGGTGTCTTTCAGGAAAATGAAAGTACAGTCATCAAAAACCTATTGACCTTTCAAGAAGTACAGGCTAAGGATATTATGACGCCACGAACAGTTATGAAAACCGAGGACGAAAGCACGACCATTGAAGATTTTTTCAACGCTAATCAAAATATTCGTTTTTCTCGAATTCCGGTGTATACGGAAGATCCGGATAATATTACCGGACTCGTTTTAAAAGACGAAGTTTTCAAGGAAATGGCGCTCGATAAAAAGTCTAAACTGCTTTCAGAAATAAAACGAAGTATTATTATCGTTAATCGCAGTTTACCAATTCCAACGCTTTTTGAAAAATTAGTAGAAAGCAGAAATCATATGGCCTTAGTGGTAGATGAATACGGTTCTGTAAGCGGATTGGTAACTATGGAAGATGTTATTGAAACACTTCTCGGACTAGAAATTATGGACGAAAGTGATAATGTATCTGACCTCCAATTACTTGCGAGAAAAAGCTGGGAATCGAGAGCTAAACGTCTTGGGTTGATAGATAATGAAAAACCTGAAGACTAATGGATACCTGCTATATTGAAACACCATTGGGTCATGCTAAGATTGTAGGTGATGATGAAGGTATTTCGGCAGTTTCCATATTAGATTCAAAAGAAGAGCTATCAGAAGTGATCCCAGAATCACTCTTAGAATGCGCTACACAATTGAAAGCCTACTTTAATGATCAGCTCAAAACCTTCGATCTTAAATTAAATCCAGAGGGTACTTCATTTCAAAAAAAAGTCTGGCAGCAATTACAATTAATTCCTTACGGTAAAAGCATTTCCTACCTAGAATTATCCAAACAGTTAGGTGATGCTAAGGCGATTAGAGCTGTTGCTAGCGCTAATGGTAAAAACCCACTTTGGATTATAATTCCTTGCCATAGAGTTATCGGAAGTGACGGGAGTCTTACAGGTTATGCCGGTGGACTTCATCGAAAACAATGGCTACTCAATCACGAGAGTGAATTCAAACAACAAACCCTATTCTAATGTATAAGTCTGGTACAGAGTTTCTAAAAAAATACTTTAAAGTATCAACCATTTATAAATACGGTTTTAATTGGTCGCCTATGTATCGCCGTACTACAGCCAAACTCGTTGAGGTAAGCGACGATTTGTACTATGTGAAAATTCGACTTAAACTCAACTGGAAAAACCGAAATTATGCAGGGACTATTTTTGGTGGAAGTATGCTTGCAGCTACTGATCCTATATACATGATACAGTTGCTGCAAATCTTAGGAAATGATTATGTGGTTTGGGACAAAGCTGTAGAAGCACGCTATAAAAAGCCTGCTAAGTCGACTATTTATGGCGAATTTATTTTTTCTGAAGAGGAAATAAAATCAATTAAACAAAAGGTTAAAGCAGAGCAGCAAATCGATATTACAAAAACCATGAATTTGGTTGACAAAGACCAACAAATTGTTGCTACTTTTAATAAAACACTATACATCGCGGATAAGCGTTTTTATAAAGACAAACTGAAAAAACGCAAGTCGTAATTAATATTGAACTAAATGAAAATTATTAAAAAACTACTGAAATGGATTGTAGGTATTATTGCTGTTTTAGTTATTACTGCTTACATATTTGACTATGATTATATTTTGAAAGGTGTGCGCGTGGTTTATTTCACAGGGCATGTCACGGCCTTTATTGATGACTATCCTTATTTTGAAAATGATACCATTAAGAAAGGGAATCGTACCGATGAATGGGACTTACATAAAGATTACAATACGATAGAAGCGACAGATATATTGAAAGACACCAACACAGAATTCGGAACTGTGGCTTTTATGATCATAAAAAACGATAGTATCTATTACGAGTGGTATGCTGATGGTTACAGTGCAGATTCTAAAACCAATTCGTTTTCTATGGCGAAAAGTATCACTACGTCCTTGATGGCAAAGGCCATAATGGATGGATACATCGAAAGTTTAGATCAACCAATAAGTGATTTTTATCCTGAATTCAAAGATTCTAAAACCACAGTTGGAGATCTGTCTTCAATGGCTTCTGGGTTAGATTGGGTTGAGCATTACACGAGTCCGTTTTCAATTACAGCAAGGGCTAATTATGATGATGATTTAGCCGAAACCATTCTCAATCAGAAGGTAATTAAAACACCTGGTCAGGAATTCGAATACTTAAGCGGCAGTACACAACTTTTAGGTATGATCATTGAAAAGGCTACGAACAAAAAACTGGCAGATTACTTATCTGAAAGTTTCTGGCAGCCCTTGGGTGCCAAAAGTGATGCGCTATGGCAGCTTGATGATGATGAAAACCGTCTTGCCAAAGCGTTTTGTTGCATTTCGAGTAATGCCCGCGATTTTGCAAGATTTGGAAAACTCTACAAAGACCACGGTCGTTGGAATGGACAGCAAATCCTCGACTCAACTTTTGTAGCAAAAGCAACAACCAATAGATTTGAAGGCCAACCCTACGGCTATGGTTTTTGGATCAGTGATTACATGGACAAACATATATTTTTAATGCGTGGTATATTGGGTCAGTACGTTATCACAATTCCAGAAGACAATACCATTATCGTTAGACTTGGCCATCATCGTAGTCCGGAGTTGATGGACTCCTTCCCGCTCGATTATTATATTTACTTAGACGAGGCTTATAATATGCTAGATAAAATTTGAAAAACACCATGCCATGATCTCCAAACTTAACCTCGAAAACATACTATTTTTAGACATTGAAACCGTCCCGGAAACTGAATCCTTTTCAGATTTAAACAAGGACAAACAAGAGCTCTGGGAAGCCAAATCCAAATACCAACGTAAAGACGAATTTACGCCCGAGGAATTTTACGATAGGGCCGGTATTTGGGCAGAATTTGGAAAGATCATCTGTATTTCCGTGGGGTATTTCAAAATGAATGGTGATGTTAGAACCTATAGGGTTACCTCATTTCACGGTGATGAAATCTATTCTGAAAGACTTCAAAAATCTGGTTATTTCACACTTCAGTCAAAACAAGCATTTATTGTGTGCGCATAACGGAAAGGAATTCGATTTTCCTTACATCGCCAGGCGCATGATCATTCACAATATTGAACTTCCTTACAAGCTTAATCTCTTCGGAAAAAAGCCTTGGGAAGTACCTCATTTAGACACCTTAGAATTATGGAAATTTGGAGATTATAAAAATTACACCTCCTTAAAACTACTTACAAATGTATTAGGCATACCGTCACCTAAAGATGATATTGATGGTAGTGAAGTATACAAAGTCTATTACGAAGACAAAGACATTGATCGTATTATCACCTATTGCGAAAAAGATACGATCGCTGTAGCACAGGTGTTGCTGCGCTTGCGTGGTGACGAACTACTACACGAGAATGAAATTAAACACATATAAAAAAACCCAGAAGCAAAACTTCTGGGTTTTTAAATGGGCATTTTTATCTAATTAGTTCTTGATAAATTTCTTAGTTAATACTTCATCGCCATCATTGATTTCAATAAAGTACATACCGCCTTCAAGTTTTGAAACATCTACTTTTCCTTCAGAAGTTCCAGTAGCTACTGTTCGTCCTTGAATATTTACAATCTTATATTTGAAGGTTTCTAAACTAGATACCTCAACATTAAGAATGTTTCCTTTAACCGGATTTGGATAGATACTAATATCAGCCTCAGACAGTTCTGGTGATTCATAGTAACCAACAACTTCTAAGTTGTCGCCTCTACCTCTAGAGCCACTAGAAATACCTGTAATTGTTACTTGATCGATAAATATCTGATCATTATTTCCGGAAGCATCACACTGGAATCTAAATCCGGAGTTTGCTGCAAAATTATATTGTGCTGGATTAATGGTCACTGTAGCGTTATAGAAGGTATTGTTATTAATATCAACGCCTCTTGTCCATGTTTGAACCGTGATCCATGACGAACCATCAAAGAATCGCAACCAGAAATCTTCTCCATTTTCCATACTAAATACATAGAAGTAAAAATCAACTTCAACTGATGTATACGGCGTAACATCTACATTGTTTAAACTCATAGATGATGCAACACCAGAATTATCTCTTATACGTATGGAGAAGTTATTTTCAAAAGATCGGGCTGGGTCATTACGTCTTGCACAATCAGATCCTCCGTCTATCCAACCATCGAGTCCACTTTCGAAGAAACCTTCATTCAATATAACATCTTGAGAACTACATGGTGCACATGACGATCCTCCGCAATCAACACCAGTTTCATCTCCATTTTGAATACCATCAGAACAAGTTGGTGCTGCCAGTGTTGTTATACTAGCCGTATTACTCGCCGTAGAACTATTTCCAGCAGCATCATTAGCTATTACATAATAATCATAATTAGTACTCTCTGCCAATCCAGTAGCTGTGTATGAAGTTCCTGTTAGGTTAATTAATAACGAACCGTTTTGATACAAGTCGTAATCAGTAACACCAACATTATCTGTTGCTCCACTCCAAGTTAAATCAACAGAATTCTCAGTGACATTACTCGCTACAATCGTAGCTGGTGAAGGTGCTTGCGTATCTGGTGCCGGTGGACCAACTAAATTTACATCATCAATAGCAATATCTGCTTGCCAGGTACTACCTGTAACACGGTTGAATCGTAATTGTACACCTTTACCTAAATAAGCATTTAAGCTAATACTCGCACTTTGCCAAGAGTTACCAAGGTTGCCAACACTATTCCAAATCGATGTCCATGTCGCACCTTCATCATCAGTAATTTCAAGATCAATGGTTCCCATATCAGCTGCTCCGAACTGGTGATAGCTAAAGTTGAATGTTGCCTCTGTTAAACCACCGAGATCGAAACACGGAGAAGTGATGATTGCTCTTTTATCTGGATAACCTGTTCCGTTACCTGAGGCTTCAACATAAATATAGCTCGAGCCTTCAATTGCTGAAGATGGACCAGTACTGTTAGAAGGCGTGCCTCCCGAATTCACTGACCAGTTGATATCATCAGCTGTTGATTGCGTCCATGCGCCAATGGATCCTTCAAAACCTTCAGAATACGGGAAGGTAGAAATTCCACCAGAGCATCCCGTAGATGGTTCGGATACATTTACTGTTCTTATAACTTGAGTTGCAGCATTTCCAGCGGCATCACTAACGTTATAGGTTACCTGGTAAGATCCTGCTGTATTTGTATCTACGGAACCTCCAATGACAATGTTAGCAGTAATATCGCCATCTAAATTGTCCGTTGCTGTTGCTCCCTGTTCAACATAAGGATCTCCAACAGTCAAATTAATTGTTGATGCGCCAATCAAATTAATCACCGGTGGCGTGGTATCTGCTTCAACATTAACTGTTCTGGTTACCTGAGCAGCGGCATTCCCTGAACTGTCACTCACATTATAATTTACAAAATAAGTCCCTGCTACAGAAGTATTGACAGTTCCTGTGATCACAATATTCGCACTGATGTCCCCATCAAAATTATCAGTTGCCGTTGCACCTAATTCATTATAAGCTTCACCAACATTTAGATCGATAGTTGACGCTCCAATAAGTGTTATAACAGGAGGTGTTGTATCAGGGTTCACATTAACCGTCCTAGTGACTTCTGTTGCTGCATTTCCAGCCGTATCACTCACATTATAAGTTACAACATATGAACCAACAACATTGGTGTTTACAGTATCACCTCCAACGACAATGCTCGAGGTAAGATTTCCATCAACATTATCGGTTGCAGTAGCACCAAGTTCGGTGTAAGTGTCTCCTAAATCAAGATTTATGGTTGAAGCCCCATTTAGCGTAATAACTGGTGCTTCAGTATCAGGTCCACTACCCTGAATAATTACGGTGTAGTCTTCAACTTCACCATAAGTGAAATTATCACATGGTCCAGGAATCTGATTATAACGCAGAGTAACTCTCATTCGAGTGGAATTTTCTACAGCTCCTGCCGGAATGGTAAAACTACCTCCAACTGGAGTTGCCTGAGTTGGTGCTATAGTTAACACCTCTTCACCTGCATCTGTAAAATCTCCATCTCTGTTATAATCAATCCACACACCGTATCCTTCGTTGTATAGCGTACCTGTCCAAGTTGGTGTTATGGTAATTGTATACTGATCACCTTTTGTTAATGTGGTTGAAATATTTGTAAAGTCTGAATAGAATTGTGCACCAGAACTATTATCAATGGTATTCAATTGAACTCTACTGATAAACTCATCATTGACATTTGTACTCGCTGAATTACAATAGTTAAGTTGAACATCGGTTGTGGTGAAAGTCACTGAACTGCTATATGCAGAATTAGAGCCTCCTGAACATTTACTTCTCACCTGAGCTTCATACTCGGTTAATGCTGTCAAACCGGTTAAGTTTGAAGAAATTCCGGTAACCGCATTGGTTGTCCATGTTGAAGTTCCTGTTTGACGGTATCTTAAATCATAAGTAGCGCCCGGAACTGCATCCCAGCTTAAAGTCGCCGTTGTTTCGGCTAAATTTGAAGCAGCCAATCCGGTAGGAACTGTCGCATTACAAACTACCGGCGCACCGATGGTGAAATTTGTATTAGATATATCGAAGAAAATATGATTAGAACCTCTAACCATTATTCTATTCTGATTACCTTGATTATTAGGAACAATAATGTCATGAGAACCATCATTTGTAACACCTGAAGCAATTGTAATTGGATAGGTGTCTCCACCATCAGTTGATAGTAAAATATCCACAGTGGCTGCATTAATTCCATTACCAGTAGTTCCGGCAACATCCCAACTTACATTTTGTGCTGTACCAGCGTTCCAGGTAACATTGGTGTTTGGCGAATTAACTACAAATGGTCCTGCTGAACCACTAACGGTCAACGCCACATCATCACTATTATTTGTTCCTCCTCCCGCAACATTATCTCTAACGGTGAGTCTAAAATTTAAAGTTCGTGCTACGTTAGGTACAGCTTCCCATTGCCAAGATGTTGCACCAGCTTTAATCGTTTCTAACCTCGGAAAATAACGATCTGGATTTGTTGTTGGTTCATAACATCTAAATGCAACCCCTGAAGTTGCTGTAGTACTTGGCAATGTTGTAGACGCATTGTTTTCATCTATTTGCTCCCAAACGTATGATAAAACATCTCCAGCATCAGCATCAGTTGCTGAACCTTCAAGGATAAATGGTGTTCCTCTCGGAATCGTATAGTTTGGCCCTGCATTAACTACAGGCACCGAATTACCAGTGTTTGTATTGGTCTGACAACTAGTTGTCTTAATATAATCTGTAACCTGTTCAATACTAACTGCATGGAAATTTGGAGTTACATTTTGCTCTACATCAGTAGATCCTGTAATACCAGCATAACTCATGATGGTTGTACCACTACCTGGCTCGACCTGTACATTAGTACCTTCATTACCACCGAAGGTCCAGGTATGATTTGCCCCAAATTGGTGACCTAATTCGTGAGCCACATAATCTACATCGAAGAAATCGCCTTCAGGTATTGTAGCAGACGTCCACCCGCTACCTTTCTGTCCGTTTACACAAACACAACCGATACAACCAGCATTACCATTGTTTTGAAGATTAGCAAAAAGGTGTCCTACATCATAATTGGCTTCACCAATAACGGAGGTCAATGTGTTCTGCAATTGCGTATTATAACCACTTGTTGTATTGCCATAAGGATCTGTAGTGGTACTAGTATAAATAACATCGTCTGTATTCGCAATAAGAATCATGGTAACATTGAAGTCTACTTCGAAAATACCATTAACTCTAGTCATTGTTGTATTAATCGCCGCTAAGGCTTGTGCTTTAGTTCCTCCGTGGTACTGTGTATACTCGCCAGTGGTAGAAACCGCAAGACGGTAAGTTCTTAAAATAGAATCATCCGCATTTCTGAATGCCATACCAGAATCCATGGTTTCATTGATTTGTTCTACAACAGAACATTCAAAGTCATCATCATGATTTAGTCTGTGTTTTCTACTGAAAACAATATAGTTATCAGACCCTTGACTCATCGGTTCAATGAATGAATTTCTTCCATCTGTAGACAGAATCATTCCACTAAAACCATATGGTGAAAGACTAAACCTTATAATAGAAGAGGCGTCATCTACACCTTGACCTACATAAGATCTAATGTTAGGGAATCTAGCTTGTAAATCTGGATGCATTACTGACGCCTCCTTTATAGAATAGCGTTCTAACTTTCCTTCTGAATTTGGGAAGGACAATATCGTGTTCGACGAAACCGCAAAATTGTTTCGTTGGGGCACGCCATTTAAGGCTTGCCGCAGTGCGTCAGCATTCAAACTAAATGTTTGAAATTCTTTTAAAGATTGATGATTTTTGTTGGAAATGGTACTGGCATTTGAAGTCTGTTTTTGCCAAAATACCTTACTTTGAGACCATAAAGTGGTCGACGCCATCATAACGATGACGAGCAGCGTTTTAATTTTCATAATGTTGAGGTTAATAGATTAATTAATAGCTTTCTGAAAATTAAGTTAGTTATTTTTTTCTCTTAAAACCTCTTTGTTAATAACTATTGGTACATTAACCGCATAATTGCGGAAAAACCGTAACGATAAGTAGGAATGCATTTACTTATAGCCCAAAAAACCAAAAAAGCTCAGGAAAATTCTGAGCTTTTTAATCATAATTCGTGCTATTTATCTTACAATCAGCTTTTTAGTGATTTTATGCTTCGCGTTATTTATTTCAATCAAATACACTCCATTTAAAAATGAAGCCGTACTTATACTATGATCGATCTGACCTTCATTCAAATTCTGACTAAGAATTACGCGACCTCGTATATCATATAACGTAACCTTAGATGCTTCGAAAAGTTCTCCTTTAATCTCAATTCGCTTCGGATTAGTAAGACTTATAATTTGAAGTGATTCTAGTTCAGAATCATCTATGCCAAGCGTGCCTTGTTCAAATCTAAGGAAGAATCGACCAGTGCCTAACAAGTCGGTATCTGCATTAAAAACAAAATCGGAGTTGTTCAAAAGTGTGAACGTATTATTATCACGATCTTCTAAATACACAGTTACATCGCCAGGCAGTGTGCTATCCGACATACTTACAATTAATTGCTGTCCAGCATTTGCGTTAATTCCTAAAGGTATAATTACGTTATTTGAAATATCGATTTCAGAAAATGCTTGAATGGCCATATCGAGACCAGTATTACCTTCTATTAGTTTAGAATAAATACTGAACTCTGTTGCCGTATCACCAAAAACCGTGGCATCATATCCTGGATCTAAACTCAAGGAAGCGTTGTCAGACACATAGAAATCTGTATGCGAGATATCATTGTCATTTGAAAGGTTTAGTTTGAAATATGAAATACTGTTAGAATTATTTCTTCCCAAAATAAAGTCGTCGGCATTACCATTTGTTCGCATGGCTGTTGTGAAACTTATTGCGCCATTATTATTGGCCGAGCTCACAAAGAATCCTTGGCCTGGTGCAATAATTGCATTTGGATTAGCGTCTGAATACGCCTGATTCCAGATTGTCCATCCATTTGTTGCATCGCCATCATAACCATAGACACCACTACTGAAACTATCAAACTGGGCATTATTCGCGGCTAGAAAATCTGACAACCTTATATATGAAGGGTATGGGTTTCCTATTAAATTCCACTTCGGAAAGGTAGGCCCGCTATTCACAATGTCTACATTGGTATTTTCGGTACTAACTAAACCTGTGAAAGTAAATGTACTCGCATTATTTGAAGCAGTACGATATCCTTTACCAGCATACATAGGAGCCGTCTCCGTATTAGAATATAATTGATAGGTATCCGTTGTTTTATCGAACGGCCCGAACAAGAAAAGTGTGTTTCCGGCGTTACTTACAATGTTAGAATTGGTAGTTCTAAAATCCATGAACGATTCTCCATACACTGGTGGCGAAATAAGATCATTTCCTGTGGTCGCGGAGGTCGTGTTTACATATCGTCTATATTGTACATTTCCAATCACATAATTATTTGCAATTAAACTTGCATACTCGTCAGAATCAGATTCTAATACAACATTGTCCTCTGTAACTAAATTTCCGTTAACTGTTAGTGATTGCGCCTTTTCAATTACCATTGAAGCACCATTGAAAACTGTAAGATCATTGATCTCAACATTTCCTGTTAGTGTATATGTTCCGTCTAATATAAACGCATTGTCAGAAGCTGTTGATGGTGAAGGTGCATATGGTGTCCATGCGCTATTGGTATAGATAAGGTCGTTACTATCAATTATTAGAACTGTATAGTCCTCAACTTCTCCATAAGTAAAGTCTTCACATGGATCTGGGATGTCATTCCACTTTAAAGAAACGCGCATTCGAGTCGCTACTTCTGTTGCACTAGCTGGTATTGTAAAACTTCCAGATACTGGCGAAGTCTGTGTTGGAGCCTGAGTAAATACCTGTTCGCCAATATCCTCAAAATCTCCATCGTTGTTATAATCTATCCAAACCGAATAACCTTCATCATAAACCGTGCTTGGCCAGGTAGGAGTAATGGTTATGGTATAATTTGTTCCTTTACGTAAGGCCGTTGAAATATTTGTAAAATCTGAATAAAACTGTGCTCCAGAAGAGTTGTCTATGGTGTTTAATTGTACTCTACTGATGTACTCATCATTAACATTACTACTTTCAGAAGTACAATAAGTAAGATCCGCAGGCAAGGTCAATATCGCAACTTCATTACTATCACCCGACTCATTATTTGCCGGATCTTTGGCTCTTACCTTATAACTGTACACGGTATTAGGTGATAAACCAGTCACCTGATGCGTTGTACCATTAACATTAACAATAAAACTTCCGTCTTGATAAATATCGTAGGTGATCACACTCAAATTATCAGTTGATGCTTCCCACGATAAATCAACTGAGGTTGAAGTTTCATTAGAAGCTAATAAATTTAAGGGTGTCGTTGGTGCTTCAGTGTCTGGAGCCAGTGTGGTTATATTTTCTGTATTACTTTGAGGCGAACTATTACCGGCCGCATCCTTTGCAATTACATAAAAATCGTAATTGGTAAGTGGAGTGAGGCCTTCGGCGCGATAACCTGTTGTTGAAACTGTGGCGATTAATCCACCATCCTGATATACTTTGTACTCAGTCACTGCAATATTATCAGTTGCTGCATCCCAACTTAGATCTACAGAATTTGCTGTGATATCGGCAGACACTAAATTAGTTGGTGCTGTTGGCGCTTCGGTATCTGGGACTGAAGTTTCAGTAAAACTTGCCGTAAATACACCTCGACCATAGGTAGAGGCTATCACTACATTGTTTGTGTCGTCACCGCTAATATCCCAATAGTCGAATGCTGTAACACTCACATCACTCATGCCATTATAGGCTTGCGTCCAGGTAGGACTACTAGTATCAAAATCTGAAGTTTCCCAAACCCCTAACTGTGTAGCGACTATGGCTTCATTAGGTTCTAATGGGTTTTGAAGAAAATCTCTAACGGGTAGGTTCGGTAAGTCCCCTTCTTTGCTTACCCAAGTACTCCCTTCATCAGGAGAATACCAAATACTTGTTACACCATAGTTATGAATCGTGACTATTAAATCTTGTGAGGTTTCACCAAACCTAACTGAAGAAACAGAACCAACAAACGGTGTGGTAATGGACTGCCAAGTGGCTGAAGAATTTGTTACTGAACTCAATTTAACCAGCTCGCCATTGGCCAAGCCAACAAACCAAGTGTTTGAAGCAAAGGGAGATGCTCTAAAAGCCGTAGGTTTCGAGGTTAATGCCGCGTTCGTTAAGGTACCATTACTATTTGCAGCTACATTAATACTCCTAATAGAATAGCTCGATCCTGACGAATTGTTAGATAATAATCTATTGGCATCATCATCATATCCCATTGGATTTACAAAATCTCCTGTGGTCTGACTATTTAAAAGAGTGGTTGCACCACCATTGATACGGCTTACCCCATTCCAAGGTAAATTAAATCTATAAATAACATTGTAAACATAGGTGGCGATCATGTAATCGCCGTCTTTATCAACAAATGTGTAAAAACCATCTCCGTCACTTAACTCTTCCGAAGAATTAATTCCTGGGGCAGTATTTCCATCTCTAAAGGCTTGCGTTCCGTTATCCTGAGCACCCGCAGAAAATATTCCGTTAGTATCACCCACACCATCTGGCCCAATGCCTGCTTTAACAAACTGTGTTACGTTATACCCATTATTTCTTGTTTCGATGGTAACACCAGCATTTCCAGAGTATGAAATTCCGCCATCATGTCCATACAGAATTCTTGTTGATGATCCATTTCCGAAGGCAATAGCATGCTGATCTGCGTGCACATACTGAAAGCCAAAGCCTCCATACCAATGAGATAATTGCGTATATGAACTACCTCCATTGGTGGTTTTGAATAAATCTATTCCACCCACATAGAAGGTATCGTCATCTGCTGGATCAGCTTCAATTACTAAATCATAAAAGGCTTGGCCTCTACAAAAATCATTGGCAGCAATCCCGGGATCTGCGTCATTTGGCAAATTTAGTGCTGTTATGCTTCCGAAGGCATTTGTAGTTTCATAGATATGTACAGGAGAAGTATTCCCTTCTGTTAGCGCATAAATTTTATTTGCGTTCGTAGCTGAACATTCAAGCTCAACACGATTAGAATCCGTTAAAGGAGATGCTGCAGCTTCAGTCCATGTTGAACCGTTAGTTGAACTATAAACCCTTCCGCCGCTACCACCAATACCTGGTGTTGAAATTGTTCCCATCCACAATTTATTATCAGCGCCAATTTCTAGATCATTTGGTATATAATAATAGGTATTCCCACCAAAGGAGAATTCCATGTTTGAAGATTCAATTCTAGACCAGTTAGATCCGCCATCAGTAGAATGATATAATCCAGCAGATTGTAAGCCTAACCAATTAGCCGGACTTGAAGAATCGCCATAGGCATGAGCACCAACTCCAACAAATAATTCGGTGGAAGTACCGTTGTCCCACGCAATTATATCATTTACATAATAAACACCAGACAAGAATAAATTACTTGCGTTAAAACTAAAATCACCAACACCCGCTGGTGGAATATTAATAGCGTTCCAAGTGGTTCCGCCATCTGTTGTTACATAGACACCATTTCCTACCACGTCACCAGCTGTATACTGTTCACCTGTTCCGACGTACCAAATATTTGAATTTCTCGGATCTACAGTAATTGATGTTACCGATAAATTTCCAGGTACGTTGACTACTCGTGTCCAGGCCGAAGATGCATTACTAATGTCTGTATTTTTCCATAAACCACCACTAACGCCACCAGCATAAACGGTATTATTTGTAAGGTCATTCGGATCGAATAAAAGCACACGTGTTCTACCTCCTACATTATTTGGCCCTCTTTCTTCCCAAGCATTTGATGCATTCCCAGGGTTACGTTGTGTTAATCGCTGTTGCTTTAACTGCTCTCGTAATATGGTGAGTTGACCATCATTTAATTTTCCAGTGGATGGGTTAATGGTAAGTTCCCACATCTGTTCATAATATCGATTTGGTGGAAGACCATTAAGTTTCCTTTTCTTTTTGTCCCAAGTAAGGGTTTCCTTGAATGGGCTTTTCTTTAAATAATTTTGAAGTTGCTGTCTTTGTGCCTCAATAGTAGCTTGAGACTCGTTTATCGTATCATCTTCAATGGTTTGAAGGTATATGAAACCAACACATACAGCAAGAAGCATTAAAAGGGTTAATAGGGGGCGCTTTTTAAGCATAATCGTAGGATTAAGTTTTAATTTGGTGTTCGTTGAGCTTTAATATCTTTTTGAATTTTGGATATACTCACAAAATACAATTTATTTCTAATTATAGTTGAGGCTTTTTCCATAATATTCTACAATCAGTATGAACAAAAATAGCCTGGAGGATCCCAGGCTATTCAAGTTTAAAAATATTATGTTTATCTAACGATTACTTTTTTGGTAATTGTTTTATTTCCGTCGTTAAGCTGAACCAAATACACACCACTCATAAAACTTGAAGTGTTTACTGAATTCACTGTACTATTCAATGCTAATGGTTGACTTATTATCGTCCTTCCTTGAATATCATAAAGCGTCATCTGAGTGTCCTGACTTAGTAGACCTCTAATTACGATCTGTTGTAGATCAGAATCACTATAGATCTGTAATCTATCGAGCTCTGAGTTATCAACTGATAATGATTGCTGCCCAAATCTTAGGTAGAATCTTCCAGTATCTGATAAATTGGTAGTCGGTGTAAATGTATAATCAGACGTAGTTAAGTTTGTCATAGTACTATTTACAGCATCTTCTAAATAGATGTCTTCCGTTACATTAGTGCTTTCTAAACTAATAACTAACTCTTGTCCTGCAACAGCATTAACACCTAATGGAATTACCGTTGATACATCAATATCATTATTGCTTATAGCTTGAATAGCAATATCTAAACCTTGATTGTTTTCAGCTAATTCAGAATAAATTGAATAGTCTGAAGGTGCTCCACCAAAGTGCTCGGCATCGTAACCAATATCTAATCCTAAAGTTGTATTATCATTGAAATAGATCTCAGTTTCAAAAGTATCTGTTGCGCTAGTCATCCTTAAAATAGAATGTCCGATAGTGCTTGAAGCATTTCTTCCTGCTATGAAATCATCAGAAGATCCAATTTCACGCATACCTGGAGTAAATGAAATGGTAGCTCCACCATCTTTAGACGACACAAAGAATCCTTGTCCCGGTGCAATTAATGTACCTGGATTTGCATCAGAGTATGCTAAATTCCAAACTGCCCAGTTGCTACCGTTAGAATTATCAGCATCATATCCATAGACAGCTGCACTAAATAAATCTAATTCTGAAATATTTGCAGTTAAGAAATCTGCTAAAGATATATAAGTGGTATATGGATTACCTATAAGATTCCATTTGTCATAATTAGTACCTGTTTTCTGAATAGGAATATCTACGTTTCCAGTGCTTACAGATCCCGTAAACATGAAAGTACCATTATCCGTAGAAGCCACTCGGTAACCAGTTCCTAAATCTAAAGTCGCCGTTTCCGTATTTGCAAATAATCCATAGTCATTAGCTGGTTTTTCAAATGTTCCAAATAAATACACTGTGTTTGTACCGTTAGCAAAAACATTGGTATTGTTCGATAAGAAGTCGACAAAAGACTGTCCACCAACTGGAGGCGCGATTAAATCGTTTCCTCCCGCCTGAGAATTGGCATGTCTATTATATTTTACGTTACCACTAACGCTACCTGTAACCATTAAACTTGAAAATTCATTTGAATCTGAATTTAGAATAAGATCACCGTTGTTAATTACATTTCCATTTACAGTGATATCATCACCTTTATTTACATTGATGGTTGCTCCTGAATTAACCGTAAGGTTATTCATGCTTACTGATGCATTTACGGTATAGGTACCATCTTCAATATATACGTTATCCGCACCTGTTGAACCAGAAGGCGCATTTGGTGTCCACACACTACTACTGTAAACAAGTCCATCAAAAAGATTAATGGTATAATCTTCTACTTCACCATAATTATAACCTGTACTACAAGCTGGTGGACGTGTGTTATATTGCAATGCCACACGCATTCTTGTATTTCCTTCGCTTATAGTACCTGGTACGGTGAATGTTGCATTTACAGATGCACTATTTGTAGGTGCAAGATTCATAACACGTTCTGCTGTTGAGAACGTACCATCTCTATCGTAATCTATCCAAACTCTATAGCCTTCATTATATACGGTACCTGTCCATTGTGGTGTAATGGTAACTGTATACTGAACACCAGCAACTAAAGTAGTTGATATGTTTGTAAAATCTGAATAGGACTGCGCTCCAGAGGTATTATCGATTGTATTTAACTGAACTCTTCCAATATATTCATCAGAAACACTACCTCCTGCATTTGCACAATATGAAACTGCAGATGTTGTAAAACTGTAAGAACCAGAATAAGATGAAGTATTTGCATCACAAAGTGAGCGTACTTCAAACTCGTAGTTGGTATCTGAAGTTAATCCTGTTAAATCATAACTACTAGATGTTAAACCTAAAACATCAATCCAAGTAGGCGAACCTACTTCTCTATATCTTAAGTCGAATGTTGATCCTGTTGACGTCCATGTCAATGTTGCTGAGGACATGGTAATCGACGTTGCATTCAAACTACTTGGGACAGATGGAGTTAAAGGGGTTAACAATATGTCTGATAAATCGAAAATTGCATAATCGGCAATTGTTTGACTACTCAAAGTAACCGACTGAAAACAAGGTGCACTTACCTGTAGGGTATATGTTCCTGCTTTGATAGGTCTATAGAAATCACCGTTAGTATCAGAAGATACTTCAGATCCATAGGCATCATGACCTACAACTGTAATGGTAGCTCCTTCAATAGGATTAGATGTTGAAGCATCTTTTACAATACCTCTAAAACCGTAAGTTCCTTGCGTAAGGTAATCTAACAATGCATCTCTATTATAATACCAGTAGTCAATAAGTGAACTTTCAGGTAAAATTTTAGTATCAGACAACTCAATTGTTGTTTCTCTACATTGTTGGTAAACATTCATATAATCTTGGCGTCCACCAAATACTCGGTACCATTCAGCACCATGAGTTACACCTGGACTCTCTCTCCAATCGTTATGCCAAGCTTGGCTACCTGCGCTCTCATCCCAATCGTCGTCATCTGTCATATAAGACGCTTTATTCGTGTATGTCGGAGTAGATGTACCACCTGCGTTTGCATCTGCTTGGCAATGCGTGGCATATTCAACACCGATAAATTCATACCAATCTGTATCGGCATGCGTGTATTGTGATGATGCATATGCATTATCAAAAGGGTAGTTTACAAGTTCAGTTCCACCATGGAAGTTTGCTGCAATCACAAAATTATGACTGTCGGCAAAATTCATAAATGCTATAGTTTCCGTCTGGTATGCTTGCCCGTCTGGGTGGTCACCCGCTACATTATCTGGATAGTTTCTATTAAGGTCAATGTTATTCCCATTTCCTCTTCTGGCATTCACAACAGATGTATTTGTAGCACTATTATGATAGGTTCCGTCTGGATTCGCACTTGGGTTAATCCAGATCTCAGCATTTTCTACTAAATTCTTTACTCTGGCGTGATCAGCATGACCAGTATCAGCATAAACAGTTAAAATGTAATCGATCAAGGTTAACATCATAGGGTAACCAGCAATCTCATCACCATGCATGGATGACGTATACATTAACTTAGGTTCAGCTTCATCAACCGATACATTATCAGAGATCTTTACGAACAGTAATTCCTTGTCGCCTTGGCCCGTTGTACCAATACTTACTAGCTCTACTAACGCAGGATAATCATCTTCAAAATCTTGCATTTGCTGGGCATATTCAGCATAGGTTGGATAACTTCCTAACGGGAAGGTTAATGTAGACATCATACTTCTGCTTTCTAATGGTCTAACATCATAAATAACAGATTCATCTACTTCATTTAAATCTTTAGGAACAACATAAGGGATGTTAAAAGATTCGAAATCTCTAAACTGATCTTCATTTGCCCAAGCCTTAACGGTATTAGTGCTTGGATCGTAATGCACAATAGAGAGTCTGTTTTCAAGACTTTTTAATGTATTGGCATCACTAATTTGAAAAGTGAAGGTTAACTCACCTTGTTTGTCGAGGTAATTCTCCGCCTTTTGTTTTTCTGAATTTTGTGCACCTAGGGTAAGTAAACACAATAACAAAGCGGTTAAGGTTAAAGTAATTTTTTTCATTTGTTTGGGGCTTTCAATGAATTTATGTGAGGGCTAATATATTGTAAAATATGTTAAAACACGGATTAAATGCATAAATATTCGATGAAATGCACAATTTAAATTAACTCGAAAAACTTAAATCCCTATTTATCAATTTATTATGAAGATTATCAAAAAACGACCGATTTTAGAATAAATGGCACAAATCGGGTTTGATTGCACATTTTAACTATTTTTACGTATGCAGGAGCACCATCTACTCGACGTCAAAAATCTTTCAATTTCCTTTTCTAATAATAAGAAGGAAGTTCCTATTATAAAGCAAATATCCTATCAGATAAATAGAGACGAAATTATAGCTGTTGTTGGCGAATCGGGATCGGGTAAATCTGTATCATCCTTGGCTTTAATGGGACTATTACCAAAAGGCATCTCAAAAATAACTTCAGGATCAATTGTATTTGAGAATAAAGATCTGGTTCAATTTTCGGATAAAGAATTCAAATCATTAAGAGGGAATGACATTGCTATGATATTTCAAGAACCTATGAGCTCACTAAATCCGTCCATGCGATGTGGTAAGCAAGTTGCAGAAATATTAAGGCAGCATACTTCACTTTCAAAATCAGAAATTAAAGAGGAAGTGCTTTCACTTTTCGAAAAGGTGAAACTCCCTCACCCAAAAAGAATATTTTCGTCCTATCCTCATGAAATATCTGGCGGACAGAAACAGCGTGTAATGATTGCTATGGCCATTGCTTGTCAGCCAAAACTCCTTATTGCGGACGAACCAACAACTGCTTTAGATGTTACTGTTCAGAAAGAAATCCTAGAGTTGCTTAAAGACCTTCAAAAGGAAACAAAAATGAGCATCTTGTTCATTTCCCACGATCTATCTCTAGTTTCAGAATTCGCCGATAAGGTTATTGTTATGTATAAAGGTGAAATTGTAGAACAAGGCAAAACCGTTTCGATATTTAAAAAACCTCAACATAACTATACTAAAGCACTGATTGGTGCCAGACCATCTACTGATGTTCGATTAAAAAAGCTTCCCACCATCAAGGACTTTATGAAGGAGACGGTAGATTTATCAGTCATTTCAAAGGAAGATCGCGCACAGAATCACAAAAATTTGTACAAGCAAGAACCCCTTTTGGAAATTAGTGATGTTGAAAAAACCTATTTCAAACAAACTGGGATTTTTTCAAAAGACATTCCTTTCAAAGCGGTTAATGGTGTGAGTTTTAAAATATTCCCTGGGGAAACCATCGGACTTGTAGGCGAGTCAGGCTGCGGAAAATCTACACTTGGTAATGCTATTCTACAACTCGATAAGGCTACCTCCGGAATTATTAAGTACAAAGGAAAAGATATTACGAATCTTGATACTTCTGAATTACGTCGACTTCGTAAAGACATTCAGATCATTTTTCAAGATCCATTTGCATCACTGAATCCAAGATTAACGATCGGTAATGCCATTATGGAACCCATGAAAGTTCATCAAATTGGAAATTCAGATTCTGAGCGCAAAGACAAGGTGATGGCTCTCTTAAAGAAAGTTGACCTCCAAGAATCTGACTTTTATAAATATCCTCACGAATTCTCTGGCGGGCAACGTCAGCGCGTAGGCATAGCCAGAACTATAGCTCTCGAACCTCAGCTCATTGTTTGTGACGAATCGGTTTCGGCACTCGATATTTCGGTTCAGGCTCAGGTGCTCAACCTATTAAATGATCTGAAATCACAATTCGGTTTTACCTATATATTTATATCACACGATTTGGCGGTTGTTAAATATATGGCAGACCAATTATTAGTGATGCAAAATGGAAAAATCGAAGAAATGGGTGATGCCGACGAAATTTACGCTTCACCTAAAAAAGAATACACTAAAAAACTAATTAACGCAATACCTAAAGGACTATAAATTATGATTTCAAAAAATAATCGAATAATTTTAAGTAGTATATGCTTAATCATCCTAATGACAACGTTTAATTGTACCACAAAAGAATCTACCAATACTGGTGATGGAAACGATTTGATAAACCAGAAAGTCGACTCGCTTTTGGCTTTAATGACTATTGAAGAAAAAGTAGGACAAATGAATCTCTACAACGGTTTTTGGGAGGTCACAGGGCCAATGCCTGATGGTGATAACGCCAAAATTAAATACGAACATTTACGAAAAGGCTGGGTTGGCGGTATGCTCAGTGTTAGAGGTTACGACAACGTCATGAAGATGCAACAAATAGCCGTAGAAGAATCGAGGTTAGGTATTCCTTTAATTATTGGTTTTGATGTGATCCATGGCTATAAAACGCTTAGTCCAATTCCATTAGCTGAATCTGCAAGCTGGGATCTAGAGGCTATAGAAAACTCAGCAAGAGTTGCGGCTACTGAAGCTTCTGCTGCAGGTATCAACTGGACCTTCGCTCCAATGGTTGATATTTCAAGAGATCCTCGATGGGGACGCGTTATGGAAGGTGCTGGTGAAGATCCATATTTAGGCAGTAAAATTGCTGTAGCAAGAGTGAAAGGATTCCAAGGTGAAGACCTCAGTCAGCCTAATACCATTGCCGCTACAGCCAAGCATTTTGCAGGTTACGGCTTTGCTGAAGCAGGACGAGAATACAACACGGTAGATATCAGCGTTTCTAAACTTCATAACGTTGTATTACCTCCATTTAAAGCTGCTGCTGAAGCTGGAGCAAGATCATTTATGAACTCCTTTAATGACCTCAACGGTGATCCAGTGAGTGGCAGTACATATTTACAACGCGATATCCTTAAAGGTGAATGGAATTTTGATGGCTTTGTAGTGTCTGATTGGGCATCAATTAATGAGATCATTTATTGGGGGCGTGCTAAAGACAAAAAGGAAGCCGCAGAAATAGCGTCCATCGCTGGATCGGACATGGATATGGAAGGTCATGTTTATGTTTATGAGCTAGCAAATTTAGTTAAAGATGGCATTGTTGATGAAAGCATTATTGACGATGCCGTTAGTAGAATCTTAAGGGTGAAATTTGAATTAGGATTATTTGATGATCCTTACAGGTATTGTAATAAGGAGAATGAAGCCAAAGTTATTGGCCAGCAATCGCACCATGATGCTGTTTTGGATATGGCTAAGAAATCTGTGGTTTTACTTAAAAACGACAACAACCTTTTACCACTTAAAAAAGAAGGTCAAAAAATTGCTTTGATCGGTCAGTTAGCCAGTGATAAAAACAGCCCTCTAGGAAGCTGGCGAATTGCTTCCGACGATAATACTGCTGTCTCTATTTTAGAAGGCATGCAAGCTTATGACGGCAATCAACTTATCTATGAAAAAGGGGTAGATGTTTGGGTTGGTAATACGGCATTTACAAAAGAAGTAAAGATCAATTCAACCGATAAGTCAGGGATGACTGAAGCCTTAAATGCGGCTCGAAATGCTGACGTTGTGGTTATGGTTCTTGGTGAACATGGTTTCCAAAGTGGTGAAGCTCGAAGTAGAACAGAAATTGATCTCCCTGGCCTTCAACAAGAACTTCTTGAAGCGGTATATGCAGTTAATAAGAATATTGTATTGGTTTTACAAAACGGAAGACCCTTGGCCCTTGAATGGGCTGCCGAGCATATTCCGACTATAGTTGAAGGTTGGCACTTAGGAACACAAACAGGGAACGCCATTGCTCAGGTCTTATATGGCGATTACAACCCAAGTGGTAAACTACCGATGACCTTCCCAAGAAACGTAGGGCAAGTTCCGATCTATTACAATCATAAAAATACTGGGCGCGCTACGAACAGAGAAGGAAATGTTTTTTGGTCGCATTATATTGATCAAAAGAATACGCCGCTCTATCCTTTCGGACATGGCCTAAGCTATACCAAATTTGAATATTCAGATTTTAAAATTGAAGGTTCAGAATTTATAATTGATAGTGATATTGAAGTCTCCGTTACAGTTTCTAATGTTGGTAATTTTGACGGCAAAGAAGTAGTACAATTGTATATTAGAGATCTTGTTGGTAGTCTTGTTAGACCGGTTAAAGAACTGAAGGGCTTTGAATTAGTTAGCCTGAAAAAAGGCGAATCTAAAACAATAAAATTTATACTAACGAGTAAAGAGCTAGGCTATTACAATAACTCCGGAGAATTTGTTATTGAATCTGGAGAATTCGAAATTTTTGTAGGTGGTAGCTCTGATACGAAGCTTAAAGGAGGCTTTACATTGAAGTAAAAAATATTCATGCTAATCGAAATCGATTAAAACATGAATATTTTCTTTGTTAACTTCAATACACCTGAAACAACGCGTGCCATATCTTTAAGGTTTGAAAGAAAAACACTGTCGTTTAAAGTAGGTTCTGGTAGATCTGATTTGGTTTTCATAAGTTAAAGTTTATGGTAGATTTGGGGCAAAAAAGTTAGACATTAAGCTTATGGTAAATCCGGGTTAATTTAGTTTTTGATTTGGGATTGCTAATATGGGATAATATTTTAATTTATCTGTTGTAATACATTATAAATCGACGAAATGCACATATTTTTAACATTTGTAGTCCTATTCGATAATTTTTCCTACAAAAAAACCACATTCTAAATGTGGCAATTTATATTCTCGGTTTTATTAAAACTTAATTAGAGATTCATTTCCGGTATGTCTCCTTCCACAATTAGATGACCTTCAGTAGCCTCCTTAATGGTATCGACGGAGACACCCGGAGCACGTTCAAGTAATTTAAAACCCTTTTCAGTTACCTCGATAACTGCCAGATTTGTAACCACCTTTTTTACACATCCAACACCAGTTAATGGTAAAGAACATGTTTTAAGCAATTTAGAAGCTCCTGCACGATTGGTATGCATCATGGCAACAATTATATTTTCTGCACTTGCTACCAGATCCATTGCGCCACCCATTCCTTTTACCATTTTACCAGGAATTTTCCAATTGGCAATATCACCGTTTTCGGCAACCTCCATCGCTCCAAGTATGGTAAGATCAACATGCTGTCCTCTGATCATTGAAAAACTCATAGCAGAATCAAAAAATGAGGCACCCGGTAAAGTAGTTATGGTTTGTTTTCCGGCATTGATAACATCAGCATCTTCTTCACCTTCAAATGGGAAAGGCCCCATTCCTAGAACACCATTCTCGCTCTGAAACTCAACTTCAATATCTTCTCTTACAAAATTGGCAACCAATGTTGGAATGCCGATTCCAAGATTCACATAATAGCCATCTTTGACTTCTTTAGCTATTCGTTTTGCTATTCCGTTTTTATCTAACATTACACTTAGTTTTAAGTTAGAAAGTGCCTAAAGTATTTAAAGTCTAAACCTAATTGCACTTCAAGTACTTTATTAATTTAACTCCTTTGTCTAACCGTACGTTGTTCAATTCGTTTTTCATAATGTGCGCCCTGAAATATACGCTGCACAAATATGCCCGGTATATGAATTTCATTTGGATCTAATTCCCCAACAGGAACTAGTTCTTCGACTTCGGCAACTGTAATTTTAGCTGCTCCACACATGTTTGGATTAAAGTTCCTAGCCGTTCCCTTAAAAATCAGATTTCCTGCAGCATCTCCTTTCCAAGCTTTGATGAATCCAAAATCGGCATCAAAGGCATGTTCCAAAACATACATTTTTCCATTGAATTCTCGTGTCTCCTTGCCTTCGGCAACTTCGGTACCGTAACCTGCAGGTGTATAAAATGCTGGAAAGCCTGCCTGTGCTGCTCTAGCTCGTTCTGCTAGAGTTCCCTGAGGAATTAATTCAACTTCTAATTCTCCTGACAGCATTTGGCGTTCAAACTCGTCATTTTCACCAACATAGGAGGATATCATTTTTTTGATCTGCTTTTGCTGTAGTAATAAACCCAATCCAAAGTCATCCACACCAGCATTATTTGAAACACAGGTGAGTCCCTTAACATTGAGCTTTACCAATTCTGCAATTGCGTTTTCAGGAATACCCGAAAGCCCAAAACCGCCAAACATAAAGGTCATATTGTCCTTCACGCCTTGTAAAGCTTCAGTAACACCTGCCACTTTTTTATTTATCATAAACTAGTAAAATTAGCTTCTGAAAAGTACAAAAGACTGAGCAGATTTCATACTAAAAAAACATGAAATATAAGTGGAATTAAGAATGAGCCCTACCTGAAATCTACTTTAATTTCATCAGACTTATCCTTACTTGAATCAGCACCTAAATCACCTTCATCTACTGCAGTACAATCTACATTTATTGAAAGTTCTTTTGGCTTTTCAAATTCATCTTTAGAGACATTAAGCGTTTCATCCTCGTAACAGGCTTTCATGTATAAAGCCCAAATAGGTAAGGCCATAGAAGCCCCTTGTCCGTAAGTTATAGAACTGAAATGTGCTGCTCTATCTTCGGCCCCAACCCAAACGCCGGTCACTAAATTTGGCACCATTCCCATAAACCAACCATCACTTTGATTTTGAGTTGTACCCGTTTTACCTGCGATGGGATTATCAAACTCATAAGGATAGCCTGTAATTATCTCTTTGTAAACTGGCACTTTGGTTGCCCAATTATGGCGTAGGCGTCTACCCGAACCTGCATTGGTAACACCTTCCATCAGATTGACGGTAACATAGGCCACTTCCTCACTTAAAACATCTCTACTTTCAGGAGTTACCTGATATAAAACAGTTCCGTTTTTGTCTTCAATACGCGTTACCATAACGGGCTTATTGTAAACCCCTTTATTAGCAAAGGTTGAATAGGCCGCTACCATTTCGTATACACTTAGGTCTGGTGTTCCTAGAGCTATTGCCGGTACAGGTAAGATATCTTCTTCAACACCAAGGCTTTTTGCCATATCAGCAACTGGTTGTGGACCGATCTCATTCATTAGGCGTGCTGTTATGGTATTTGTTGAACTCGCTAAGGCATCTTTTAAGGTTTGAATCCCTGAATAGTTTCCGTCTGAATTTTTAGTCGTCCAAGCTTCTGGGTTGCCAAATTTATTTGCCTCTATGGTAATTGGCGTCCTTGGGAAAGAATCGCAAGGTGACACCTGAAGCTGATCGATGGCGGTTGCATATACAAAAGGTTTGAAGGTTGAGCCTACTTGGCGTTTACCTTGTTTTACCATATCGTATTGGAAGTGCTTATAATTCATCCCACCAACCCAAGCTTTTACATGTCCTGTTGTTGGGTCCATAGACATCATACTTGGATGCAAGAACGACTTGTAATAACGCATGGAGTCAATAGGTTTCATAACCGTATCAACTTCACCTGCTTTGCCATCAATCCATTTAAATACGGTCATTTCAACTGGTTCGTAAAATGAGGCCTCAATTTCCTTTGCAGTTTTGCCTTGCTCTCTTAAAATTCTCCAACGCTCGCCTCTGCGCATAGCAACTTTTAAGAGTTGGTCAATTTCTTTTCGGTCGAGTTCTAAAAATGGTGCTGTTGGATTTCGTTTTGGTGTATTCTGATGATCAAATTCTGCTTGCAATCTTGGCATATGCATTTTCACAGCATCCTCAGCATACTTTTGCATTCTAGAGTCAATGGTAACAAATACCTTCAATCCATCACTATACAGATCATATTTAGAACCGTCTGGTTTTCTGTTATTTTTATTGTTTGCCCAATCTTTCATGAACCCTCTTAGGTATTCCCTGAAATAGGTTGCAATACCTTCACGATGAGTTTCGGGCGTAAAATTTAGATCGAGCTCCGTGGCCTTTAATGAGTCTTTTACTTCTTCAGAAATGTATTCGTATTTATGTAACTGAGATAAAACAACGTTTCTTCTATTTTTTGTTCCCACCGGATTTCTGGAAGGAATTGGGTTGTATAATGACGAATTCTTAAACATACCTACCAGCATGGCAGATTCCTTCATGTCTAAATCTTTAGGTTCTTTACCAAAATATATTCTGGCTGCTGAACGAATGCCGTCACCATTATTTCCGAAGTCATAGATATTGAAATATTGAGCAATGATCTCTTCCTTGGTATATTGCCGTTCTAGGCGAATTGCAATAATCCACTCTCTTACCTTTTGAAGCCCTCTTTGAAACTTATTTTTTGAAACCTGATCAGTAAATAATTGCTTGGCTAATTGCTGAGAAATAGTACTAGCTCCGCCACCACGACCTGTTAAGGCTCTTAAAAAGCCACGGGCATCAATTCCTGAGTGGTCATAAAACCGAATATCTTCAGTAGCTATCAAAGCATCGACTAAATTTTTTGGTAGATCTTCGTAGGCGACAGGTGTTCGGTTATCATTAAAATAAAACTTTCCTAAGGTGACACCGTCTGAAGAAATAATCTCCGTAGCTAAATTAGTTTCAGGATTTTCCAAGCGCGTATGGTCTGGCATCTCTCCTAAAAATCCCCAGGACGCACACAAGAATAGTAAAGCAATGGCAAGAATTCCACCTGTGAAAAGGATCCAAAACCATCTAACGTATTTTGAAAAGTCTAAGACCTCAGCTTTTGTTTGTTTTGTTTTCTTTTTTGCCATAATACTAATTATTGCGCTTGTTCTACTCGAAATCCGATGTCGGTAACACCTTCTAAATTATCAACGCCGTTGACGTTTCCATTCTTCCGCATGGCATGCTGAATATCAACTCTATAATCGCCTTCTTCACTAAATTTGAATGAGGTATCATGTCCTCTGTACCACAATTTATTTTCCTTCAAATCTGAAAATCCAGAGCCTAACAATTCGCCATTCGGTGCTGCCATTTTATATTCCAATGTGTCTCTGACGGCCTTTCCATTTGGATAATTTAGCTCCACTATGAGAAACAAATTACTGAAAGGATAGTCATTTGTATTTCTGAGATTGACAAATAAGTTATAGTTTCTAAGTGTGTCGGGCGCAGTGAAATTAAAACTTGCTATAGAGTCTTTATGCCATTTGCTCGGAACTGATTTATATTCATCGAATACTGCGTTAGAATCGCAACTTGTAATACACCATAAACTAACAAGTACTAAAAGTAAATAACTAGTTCTTCTTTGCATTTTGCTTTTGATTGCGATTTCTGTTTCGATTTTTATTTCGGTTCCTATTGTTTTTACGTTTCTTTTTTGATTTTGGATTATCGAAACGTGTTAAACTGTCCTGACCTACAACGTTTTCAAATTCGTTTTTAGTGTCTAATACGTGCTCTGCTGCGTATTCTTCGAGGCTTACAACTTTCTCTTTTTTCTTGTTTTTTGAAATAATTTCGTTGGCTTGTTCAGTAGTAATAACGTGCCAGTTCATCCATTCACCTTCATAGGCATACCACATTAATCCTTTGAAAATATCCGTCTTTTGGCAAACAGCAGTACCCTTTTCGGTGTAAAGTTTGGTGTCGTTTTTCGGAAATTCTTTTAGCGCATCTAGGTATGCATCTAACTCGTAATTCAAACAGCATTTTAGCTTCCCACATTGACCTGCTAGTTTCAATGGATTAAGTGATAACTGCTGGTATCTTGCTGCAGATGTACTTACGGACCTAAAGTCTGTTAACCAAGTAGAACAACACAATTCTCTTCCACATGAACCTATACCTCCAAGTCTTGCTGCTTCTTGCCTGAAACCAACCTGACGCATTTCAATACGAGTTCTAAACTCACGGGCAAATACTTTGATAAGCTCTCTAAAATCTACACGCTCTTCAGCTGTATAGTAAAATGTAGCCTTACTTCCATCGCCTTGATATTCGATGTCTGATATCTTCATTTTTAGATTTAGGTCGATAGCAAATTGCCTCGCTTTCACCTTCATCGGTTCTTCCTTGTCTCGAGATTTAGACCAAATATCAATATCTTTCTGAGAGGCTTTACGATATATTTTTAACACATTTTCGGCATCGTCGATATCAATTTTTTTTCGCTTCATCTGAACGCGAACCAATTCACCGGTGAGTGTTACCATGCCAACATCATGACCAGCTTTTGCCTGCGTGGCCACAATATCACCAATGCTTAATGTAAGATTTTCAGTGTTTTTATAATACTGCTTCCTTCCGTTTTTATAACGAACCTCAACCCCTTTGAAGGGTTCCTGTCCATTTGGAAGCGACATATTGGCTAACCAGTCAAAAACCGTGAGTTTATTGCAGCTATCGGTGCCGCAAGTTCCATTGTTTTTGCATCCTTTTGGTTGACCGTCTTTACCAGTTGCGCAACTGTTACAAGCCATAAAAAGTTATATATATAATCTAAACCATGAGGCTTAGATAAAGGATTCATTATTTATTAGAGAGTAAAGATACTATTATTTCTTAACTAAATAATCTGTTGATTTTCAATTATTTATCATAATTTTTATAACTTAATGCTCACATCTTCAGTCAAACGCCGATGTTGATTAAAGATGATGCTTTAACCAATTCTCACATTATTATGAAAACAACAATTACATTTTTGCTATTACTTATCGTAATCTTTGTTTGCCACGGCCAAAATCCACCTGTCGAAGCTGTAGGTGGAGAATACATTAGGAACGTCGACCAGACCCAATGTCTTACACATGAACAACGTCAAGAAATTTTTTCAGAACTCAATTCAAATATTCTTAATCTACAACAATCAAATCGATTAGCCTTCAATGAAAGTGCCAAAGGTACGCACCCATTTTTTGAATGGCCTGTTCAAAAAGCAACAAATACGCCTTATAATCAAGTTTGGGCTATTTCAAACTATGTAGATCACAATCCTAGCACACCTAATCAATTAACAGATTATAATTGCGGAACAAGAAGTTACGATACCAATAGCGGCTATAATCATCAAGGCCTTGATGTTTTCTCATGGCCATTTAGTTGGTTTATGATGGATAACGACGAGGCAGAAATTGTTGCTGCTGCACCAGGACAGATTATTGCAAAAAGCGATGGCAACTTTGATCGCAGTTGTGATTTTAGCACAACAACACCTTGGAATGCGGTGTATGTGCAACATAGCGATGGTAGTATTGCGTGGTATGGACATCTTAAAAATGGTTCCTTAACCACTAAAAATGTTGGTGATATGGTTTCAGTAGGAGAATTTTTGGGTGTAATGGGTAGCTCTGGAATTTCTACAGGACCACATCTTCACTTTGAGGTATTTACAGATAACACTTATACGCAACTGGTAGATCCGTATTCTGGTACTTGCAACACTATGAATACTGAAACTTGGTGGCAAAACCAGAAGCCATATCTCAATCCTGCAGTTAATGCCGTTTTAACACATTCGGCTCCTCCTGTTTTTAATACCTGTCCAACAACAGAAACAACAAATAGAAGTGATGATTTTGACACTAATGATGTTATTTATTTTGGATTATACCTAAAAGATCAAGCTACTGGTACATCAGTAAATTTAAAGGTTATCAGACCAGATAACTCCGAACTTTATAATTGGAATTTTAATCTTACAGCAGACTACTATGCTTCTTGGTGGTATTGGAATTTTTCAAATGTATTTGATATGAACGGTGCCTGGAAATGGGAAGCCACTTATAACGGGCAAACCGTTACACATGTGTTTAATATAACTGGTGCACTCAGTGTTGATGAATACACGTTAGATGATGTTACTATTTATCCTAATCCGGTAAATGATATTGTGAGTATCAAATCGAAGGCTAAGATCGTAGAAGTTTCAATAGTAAATACGTTAGGAAAAAACATATTAACTCTAAGTGATACTACTTCTGGTGAAGGGATTCGTCAAATGAATTTAACTGAATTGGCAAATGGTGTTTACTTTGTAACCTTTCATGGCGAACAAAACCAAAAAAGTACCATAAAGTTGATTAAAACAAATTAAAACTGCTATGATACTTTTTTGAATGTATTTTCAGATGGGTTCAATATTTAATCTACGTAGTTGAAGGATTCCTCTAATTCGAGACCACTTACATCAGCAGAAGAAATGGTTCCGAAGCGCGATATAATTCGATTTGAAGAATCAAAAACAACTTCAATATCATAATTTATATGATCACCGTTGGCTTCAATCCAGTTATTTGGACTGCCATAAGTGGCAATATATACGCCAAGTTGTTCTGCAGGAGGATTTATGAAAATGTCATAATAATCATGGATATGGAACGGTTTAACCAACGGATTAATGGATGAATCGTAAATGAAATGAGTCTCTTGAGCAATGATAGATAACGGATCACCACTAAGTGTTGTTGAAATGAGGTTGCCCTGAGCATCGTACTCGAGCTCTTCGAGTTTAAATGCCTCATCGCCAACAAATTCTTCAGCACTTATAAGTTGATTGTTGTCATTAAACGTATATACAGTGGTATAATTAGAGTAAGAATCAGATTTTATTACTTGGTTACCGTTGTACGTAAATATATAGTCGAAGTTTTGAGAACTTTGAAAGTCTTCTTGAGTAACTTGAGCTATTTGTCCAGAACTATTGTAGCTCACTGTATTTTCTAAGATTAAATTACCTGCACTGTATTCTTTCGTATTGATGATGTTATTATTGGCATCGCGAATAATTTCTATATTTTTATTGTAAACCACGCTGTTAATTTCTATTTCCTCAATTAAATTATCGGAATTCATAATAAAATCTTTGTCGTGATTCCAAGTGCCTGCAAATAGACTTACATCATTAGAATATCGCGATAAATTATAATTGACTTGGTTTTCCTCAGCACCTGGTGAATAAGAATTAGTAGATTCTTCAGAACAAGCCATTAAACAGGTTATTGCTAAAAGCATTAGAATAGGTTTTTTCATTTTTTTGGTTTTTGTAATTATTGATTTGATTTAAAAGTTCTTTTTTCTTAAGTGTGAAGAGCCACCAATTGCCCAAATTGTAATGAGCGTCTAATTGAGATCTATAAATACATTCTGAATTCGTATCGCGGAATTAACGCAGTAGATGCTAAAGTTTTGCTCCATTCAATCCTTTTGCAGTAGTCCTTAAATGTTTCTTCTCTCCACATAAAATCATCTTTCCAGAATTTGCTGGGAGAGATGTAGCAAAACGTATAGTCGAAAACCGTTTTTAGGATTTGTTCTCTATAATATTTTTCTAGATTTTTAGGGGCCTTCAGGATTATTTTGTGCTTTAGACATTCTGTTTTTATAATTGAAAAAACATCTAAATAGTCCTCATAAAAGGAAAATTGAGTATCGTCATTTAAATGAGATCTGTTTAATCTTTTGTCAGGAATTAATTGAAGCACATCTGCACATGAAATGTCGAAGTAGGAGAATAAATACTGCAGTTCAAAAATATTGTCACTGTTGAAATTAATATCAATTTTAACCTGAAAATCATGGGACTTTTTTAAAGTTTTAAGCGCTGAAAAAACCGTCTGAATTCTTTCATGATTTGCTCTATGCATAAAACTTTTTTCATTGCAATTGGGGTTTTCTACGCATACAATAATTTCATCTAAACCAGCCTGAATTAATTTTTCAATACTTAATTCACACACATTAGATGAACTTATCTTTAGGGTAATAAATGGCATTTTATATTGTTTACCTAAAGCAACAATTTTGATTAGCATAGGATAATTTAAGGGCCCTGAAACACCACCTAATTGTATTTTAGATGCGCGCTTAAAAACACGGTTTGCAATAAGTTTTAAGTCTTCCTCATTAAATCGTTTGTCCGAGATTTTTGAGTTTTGAGTTGTGAAACTCCCTAAGCTATTTACGCTAATTGTACTTTCAATTGAAGGATCTAAATGAATTCTTAGATAGCGTTGGTTTAGCCTATGTTGAAAGTAAATAGTTAAAAACTTAATTCTGTGCCTAACTATTTTTCTTATAACATCTAATTGTTTTTTAATGTTCATACTGAGCTCCTCAAATTTTTTTCAAATAAAAATGAATTCACTCAGGGCTATCAGTATGATGTAATAAGTGTACCTTTTGAATTAATTTATGGTTGATAAAATGTCTTCTGTAAGAAAAAAGACGTCCTTTATAATTAAAAAAGGCTCTAGAATCTAGAGCCTTTTTTAATTATTTAGAAGATTTTATGGTATCGAAAATATTCCTCAGATCTTTTTTATAGGGCAAATGATCTGCTCTACCTTTTTTAAAGATGTCATTGCTATTTCCCTGTCCTCTTCGTAATGCCTTCTGCTCTTCATAAGGTAAATGAATAACCTCCTGACATTGCGATGAGCAACAGTTTTCCATTTTTTCTTTGCATTCGTCACATTGAATAAACAATAAATGGCAAGCTTCATTTGCACAGTTAGTATGAGTATCTGCGGGTTTACCACATTGATGACAACTAGCAATAATGTCGTCGCTAATGCGTTCTGAACGCCTTTGATCGAACACAAAATTCTTTCCTATAAATTTATTCTCTAAACCATCAGCTTCAACCTGTCTGGCGTAGTTTATAATACCGCCTTCAAGCTGAAAAACATTTTTGAATCCTTTATGCTTATAATACGCGCTTGCTTTTTCACATCGAATTCCTCCGGTACAATACATCACCAGATTTTTGTCTTCTTTGTGCTCTTTTAGATCCTCTTCAATAAGGTCTAAAGATTCCCTGAAGGTATCTACATCTGGAGTGATCGCATTCTTAAAATGTCCAATTTCACTCTCGTAATGATTGCGCATGTCCACCAAAACTGTATTCGGATCCTCGATGAGCTCATTAAACTGTTCTGCACCCACATGAACTCCTTTATTTGTAACATCGAAAGTGTCATCGTTTAAACCATCTGCCACGATCTTGTGGCGCACTTTAACTTTCAACTTAAGAAAAGCGTAGTTATCATGTTCAATTGCAATGTTCAGCCTAACATTTTCTAGAAAGGTTATGGTGTCTAAATGCGATTTAAAAGCATCAAAATTTTCTGCAGGAACAGATAACTGAGCATTAATACCTTCATTGGCGATGTATATGCGACCAAGAACATCGAGTTCTGCCCATGCCAAATACATATGGTTTCTGAAGATTTCGGTATTTCCGATTTTGGCGTACTTGTAGAAAGAGATCGTTAAGCGTTCTTTTCCCGCTTTTTCAATCAATTCGGCTCTTTCTTTAGCACTTAAGTTATTGTACAGTTGCATGCTATACTAATTTTTAAGGTTAAAGATATGATTCTCCGTTATCTAAACTTCGAAGATTCTGAGGCAAAGGTATTATTTTTAGCGAATTACAATAAAAAAGCACCCATAATTTCTATAGGTGCTTTTCTAACTAACCACTAACTTAAAACTAATTGAAAAAGTGATTAAACTTGGTTGAACGGCTGCGGAGATAGCCAACAGCCGAATAACCTTGTACCTTGCTAAATGGTTGATAAAAAGTAAAACTTCCTGATGCCTAAGCTTACTTTTTCAAGATAATCATAGCAATTTTTTCCTTTTTCGTTTATAAGATGTGAAAAGTGTAAAATGGTTGCGTCAGAAAATTGAAAAAAATAAAATAAGTGGTATTTTTGGTAACAATTTAATTCAGAAAATAGTAGAGATGAGTAGTGAAAAAGACGCAAAATTAAAAGCCTTAAAATTAACCTTAGACAAGCTAGATAAAGCTTACGGAAAGGGCACCGTAATGAAAATGAGCGATCAGGCGATCGAAGATGTGGATGCCATTTCATCGGGTTCACTAGGTTTAGATATTGCTTTAGGTGTTGGAGGATATCCAAGAGGGCGAGTTATAGAAATTTATGGGCCAGAATCTTCTGGTAAAACCACATTGACGCTTCATGCAATTGCAGAAGCACAAAAAGCTGGTGGCATTGCTGCCTTTATTGATGCTGAACATGCATTCGATAGGTTTTATGCTGAAAAGTTGGGCGTAGATCTAGAAAACCTAATTATTTCACAACCTGATAATGGAGAGCAAGCTTTAGAAATCGCAGATAATTTAGTGCGTTCAGGCGCTATCGATATCATCGTTGTTGATTCTGTGGCAGCCTTAACTCCAAAAAGTGAGATCGAAGGTGAAATGGGAGATTCTAAAATGGGACTACATGCCCGCTTGATGTCTCAAGCTTTAAGAAAGCTAACTGCATCGATTAGTAAAACCAATTGTACAATGATTTTTATTAATCAGTTACGTGAAAAAATTGGTGTGATGTTCGGTAACCCAGAAACTACCACTGGTGGTAATGCACTTAAGTTTTACGCTTCAGTGCGTTTAGATATAAGACGATCTACACAGATCAAAGACAGCAACAGTAACGTAATGGGTAACAAAACTCGAGTTAAGGTTGTGAAGAATAAAGTGGCACCACCATTTAGAACTGCAGAATTCGACATTATGTATGGCGAAGGTGTATCTAAGGTTGGTGAAATTTTGGATTTGGCTGTTGAACACGATATTGTTAAAAAGAGTGGTTCATGGTTTAGCTATGAAGACACTAAACTTGGGCAAGGTCGTGATGCTGTAAAGTCCCTCATTAAAGATAATCCAGATTTAATGGATGAACTTGAAGAAAAAGTTAGGGCGTTAATCAATGATAATCAATAAGTTAATTAAAAATCCTAAATTTTTTTAGGATTTTTTTGTTTTTAGACGCAACCCTTTTGGGAATCCTGCATCTAAACATTAAGAATTTAAATGTTTATGAAAAAATTATATTACATAGCGGTTTTATTCACACTGACATTATTCTCTTGTGACATAGGAGATGGAGATCAGCAATTTCAATTCGAAGTGATGCCAATCACAAGCGTACAAGTCCCAGACGAATTTCAACTTGGTAGTACCTATGAAATATCTGTGTCTTACAACAGACCTAATGATTGTTATGAATTTAACGATTTTCTTTACTCGGTAAATGGTGCGGAAAGATCTGTTGCGGTTGTAAATACCGTTTATGCAACATCTAACACAGGTTGTGGTGGAAGCCCTGAAAGTGAAACTGTAGGATTCGATTTTACAGTGACCTCAATTGAGACACATATTTTTAAGTTTTTCCAGGGAACTGACAGTGCTGGTATTGACCAGTATCACATTGTAGAAGTGCCTGTAGTAGAGGATTGATCTTTGATCAACCCTTTTAGAAGCTATTAATCATAAACAAACTAAAAGCATGTGAGTTTAGAGAGACTCATAGAAAACTGTATAAAACAAGATGCTCAAGCTCAAAGTCAATTATACAAGCAATACGCAAGTAAATTATTTTCACTTTGTCTTAAGTATTCTAAAAATTATGCCCAGGCAGAAGACAATCTGCACGATGCTTTTATTACTGTATTTAGTAAAATAGATCAGTATAAAAACAAAGGTTCTTTCGAAGGTTGGTTAAAACGAATAGCCATAAACACGGCTTTACAACGCTATAGAGATAATGTAGGTGTTTATGATATTGTTAATGAAGGTCAGATTGAAGACGTAACCGTCGATCTAGATGATAGTGATCTTAGCATAGATTTTCTATTAAAGATCATTCAAGAATTGCCTGACAGGTACAGATTGGTTTTCAATTTATACGTTCTAGACGGCTATTCACATGTTGAAATAAGTGAATTGATCAATATTTCTACTGGGACCTCAAAATCAAACCTAGCGAGAGCACGGATGATTTTAAAAGATAAAATTGAAGATTATAAGGCGAATAAAAATTCGCGATCATTATAATAATGAACGAAAAGAAAAATATAGACAGACTTTTTCAAGAAAAGTTTAAAGATTTCGAGATGGCTCCTCAAGATGCCGTTTGGGATCGTATAAGCGAAAGTCTACCTAATAAGAAGAAAAAGCGTAGAGTCATTCCGATATGGTGGCAAATTGGAGGTGTTGCTGCAACTATTGCTTTACTTCTCACTATTGGTTTCTTAGTTTTTGATTCGGATGAAAATCTTACCGATAAACCAGTAATTGTAGAGACTGAACAAAACGACCCTTCAAACAAGACCCTTGAAAACACACACGAAGAGCCGGCACAAAATGATCTTAATTCAAGTAACGAATCACAAGAGACTCAGTTAGTGGAAACAGAGAACACAATGGACTCCACTAATGACGATACTGAACCGAATTCTAGATTAAACGAAGTAAATACATTTAATAATCTTATTTCGAATCCTAGAGCACATAAAGATGCTGTGGCAAATCGCACAGATAAAACTGAGCACAATTCGCAGCAGCCAAAGTCTTTGGTAAATAATCCTTCAAATAAACGCTCAACCGTAGCCTCTAATAAAGAGGATGAAAATTTGAAAGACAAAAATCCACAGAACGATCTTGAATTGAAATCTACAATTAAGAATGCTATTGTAGATCCAAAAACAGCCGTTGCAGAAAATTCTAATTCTGAAAATAAGACAAATAACACTGCATCTGAAGATTTAGAAAAAGACAAAGAAACACTTGTAAAAGAAGACCCAAACAAGACATCTATTATAGATGCTATTGCGGAGAACACTAACCTCATTGATGAAAAAGAAAAAGAAGATGAACAGAACAGGTGGAGCATTCAACCTAATGTTGCGCCTGTTTATTTTAGTTCTCTAGGTCAAGGGTCTACTATTCATAATCAATTTAGCGATAACTCAAAAAGCAGTGAAATAAGTATGAGCTACGGAATCTCTGGTAGCTATGCAATTTCAGATAAATTGAGAATTCGCGCCGGTATTAACCGCGTTAATCTCAATTACGCAACTTCAGACGTAATTGCTTTCAGTGGTGCTAATACAGCTGCCAGAAATGGTTTTTCCCAAGGAAATATCAACTTCAAAAACGGTAATGTAGTTTCGTTGGTAAGCTTAGAAACGCTTATCAATTCTACGACTCCGGAGGCCTTCAATACGAAAATTACGGGTGATATCGATCAGCGTTTCGGGTTTGTTGAAGTTCCTTTAGAGTTAGAATATCGACTATTAGATAAAAAGTTTGGACTTAATGTTATTGGTGGGTTTAGTACGTTTTTCTTAAACCAGAATGAAATCTATGCAGACATAGACGGTAATTCAACCTTAATAGGTGAAGCCAGTAATATTAATTCAACAAGTTTTAGTGCCAATTTCGGTTTAGGATTGGATTACAACTTGTCTAAACGATGGAATATAAATCTTGAACCGCAGTTCAAGTACCAGATAAATACATTCAATAACACCTTTGGAAACTTTAGACCATTCTTTATTGGTGTATATACTGGAGTAAGATTTAAGTTTTAGGTTAATTTAAATTCGGTTAAGTTATTGCAAAAGCAATGATGAATGCAATGATGACAAAAGCTACTCGTGGTTAGGGTAGCTTTTTTTTATGTCTGAATTGCCACTCAACTCTTCAAGAATAATAGCTCTAGCTTCAGTGTTTAGAGATTTGGTGTCTTCAATTTTTAAACCTTCCGTTTGAAGGAATTTATGAATCTTAGATTTCATTCGTCCGGGGCCACCACTAAAGAAGGTATAAGAAAATCGTTTTTTATTATCGTAAAAAGTGATAGGTACTACCGGAATTTGATGGTTTATTGCCAGCCGGAAGGCACCATCTTTAAACTCGTCTAAAACTATATGTTCTTCGGGCACACCACCTTCAGGGAAAATGCAGATGCTAAGACCTTGGCGTAACCGACGCTGTGCTCTCAAAAAAACCGCCTGTCGACTTTTAGCACTACTGCGATCTACCAAAATACAGGTGCGTTTATAAAAGAAGCCAAACAATGGGATTTTAGCCAGTTCTTTTTTTCCGACGAAAACAAAAGGATTTTTAACCGAGACTAGCATTAGCATAATATCAGTCATTGAAGTATGATTGGCAATAAACATATAACTCTTTTTGGGGTCTGGTGTTTCTTCCCTTTCAATTTTGTAATTGAACCCCATTCCAATTAAAATGAACTTAGCCCAAAAGCGTGCTAATTTAAAAAACTGCGGATACCATTTTTCTCTAGAAATAGATATTAAAAGAATAGGGAGCAGTACTATAATTGGCAAGGCAACCAATATATAAAACCAAATACGATATAAAACCCAAAAAGGATATTTTAATATGGCCATGGCACCAAAACTAAGTAAATAGTTCTACTAAAAAAATTATCTTTGCGCATCGTTTAATTTTTAAAGTAATTCCTGCTGAAGCAGGAAGTGAACATGGCACGAATACTAACAGGCATACAAAGTACAGGCACGCCGCACTTAGGGAATATTTTAGGTGCAATTTTACCTGCAATAGAAAAAGCGCAAGACCCAGCTAACGATTCGTATTTATTTATTGCAGACTTGCATTCTTTAACTCAGATCAAAGACGCAGAAACACTTCGAAACAATACCTATTCTACGGCTGCAACTTGGTTAGCCTTCGGACTCGATATAGACAACAGTGTGTTTTACAGACAAAGTGATGTGCCTCAAGTAACAGAATTAGCTTGGTATCTCAATTGCTTTTACCCATTCAAACGATTAGTACTTGCCCATAGTTTTAAGGATAAAGCTGATCGCTTAGACGACGTAAATGGTGGCTTATTTACATATCCGATGTTAATGGCAGCCGACATTTTAATGTATGATGCCGATATTATTCCTGTTGGAAAAGATCAGGAACAACATATAGAAATGACGCGCGATGTGGCTTCGAGATTTCATGCAAAAATGGGTGGTGAAACTTTTGTGTTACCTAAAGCTGATATTCAAAAAGAAACTATGCTTATTCCAGGTACTGACGGTGCCAAAATGAGTAAGAGCAAAGGCAATATCATTGATATCTTTTTACCTGAAAAGAAATTACGAAAGCAGATCATGTCTATTCAAACAGATAGTACACCATTAGAAGAACCTAAAGATTGGGCAACGTGTAACTGTTTTGCTTTATACGCTTTATTGGCTTCTGAATCACAGATTGCCGAAATGAAAGCCAACTACGAAGGCGGAAACTACGGTTATGGCCATGCCAAGCAAGCTCTTTTTGAACTCGTTTTAGAACGTTTCTCCGAACCAAGAGAACGTTACGATTACTATATGAACAACCTCAACGAGGTCGATGCTGCTTTGGCCAAAGGTGCTTCAAAAGCTAAGGTTGTAGCAGATGAAGTATTGCAGCGCGTAAGAACTAAGGTTGGGTATTAAACTGATATGTTTACTAAATGAATAAAAAAGCAATTAGTCCGCTGCTGATTTTAATAGCAATGGTTTTAGTTTCAATCAACCAATATGATTCAGAAACTAAACAATTTCATCTGCTTGGTTACGTGGCGATTGTTGTTGCAATATTGGCAATCGTTGGCCTAATAAATATTTACAGGTCATCTAAATAATTTCAAACAATTTACCAGGCAAAGGCCTTACCACACCTTTTAATTCCATGTTAAGTAATATCCCTGCAAGTTTATAGGTTGGTATTTCACATTCTAAAGCGATGACATCGAGTTGTTGTTTTTCATTGTTTTTAAGATGGTTGTAAATGCGTTTTTCCTCTTCTTCTAATTCCACGAACAACTGTTTTTGTACTGGTGTATTTAAGCCAGACTCAGATTCTAAACGCCAATTCAGAATATAGGGAACATCCAAAGGATTCGACAATAAATGTGCCTTCTGATATTTTATGAGATTGTTACAACCTATGCTTTGACTGTCGGTAATTCTACCCGGAACCGCAAAAACCTCTCTGTCGTAAGAACTCGCAATGTCTGCAGTAACTAAGCTCCCGCCTTTTTCCGCAGATTCTATTACAATTGTGGCTTCGCTTAGCCCAGCTATGATCCGATTGCGTTTTAAAAAATTATTTCTGTCGAAGCTGTCGGTACTCCAGAAATCCGTGAAAAACCCTCCATGACGCTCTATATCGGCAACGTAGGTTTTATGCACCTTTGGATAGATCTGATTTAACCCATGTGCTAAACAACCAATGGTTTGAAGATTGTGTTTTAAGGCGGCTTTCTGGGCAGTGATATCTGTTCCGTAGGCAAATCCCGAAACAATAATCGGATTATAGGGCGACAGATCTTCTACTAGTTTTTCGCAGAATGCAATTCCACTCGAAGTTATTTTTCTTGTACCAACAATACTTATAATCGGCTGTTGCTTTACATTTATATTTCCAGATTGAAAGAGTAAAATAGGACCGTCGATGCAGTGTTTGAGCATTTCAGGATAACTGTCCTCGGTAAAATAATGTGCTGAAATAGCATTATCCTTCATAAAAGCCAATTCCTTTTCAGCTTCATCCATATGGCTTGGGTCTAAGAGACCTTTAACCGTAAGTTGACCAATGCCATCGATCTTTAAAAGGTTAGCGGCTTTTTCATTTAATACGGCTTCTGCAGAACCGCAATGCGCAATTAACTTTTTAGCGGTAGTTGCGCCTATTTTTGGGACGTGTTGTAAGGCTAAAGCATGAATTAATTGAAGGTCGTTCATGTTTATTTATCTGATTTGGAACATACAAGAAACTAAATTTTTTCGATGTTAATAACTATACTACCTTAAACTTCGTTCACTTTCAAAAATTTTTAACTTTGTCTTGTATGCAGTTAGAAACCTACATAAGCGACCTTCTATACCGTTACGATTGTGTAACAGTGCCAAACTTTGGTGCTTTTTTAACCAATCGTGTTTCGGCGAAAGTTCATGAAACGACGCATACCTTTTATCCTCCGAAAAAGGTGTTGTCTTTTAACGAACAATTACAAAGCAATGATGGTCTGCTAGTTAATTATATTGCTGAGATCGAAAAGATCCCTTATGCAACTGCTAAAGACAAGGTTTCTAAGCAGGTAAAAGCCATCAAATCTTACCTAATTGAAGGGGAAACCATTCAACTTGAACATATAGGTGAATTAATGCTTAATAATGAAGGAAGTATTGTCTTTCATCCGTCGAGTCATATCAATTATCTAACTGACGCTTTTGGGCTTTCGCACTTTATTTCTTCAGACATAAAACGTGAAGTTTATAAAGAAGAAGTTGAAACTATTGAAGCTGCCGCACCAATCGTATTAACACCAGAAAAACGTTCAAATAACAATTGGTTAAAATATGCCGCTGCAGCAGTTATTGTGCTTGGTTTGGGAGGTTACTTCGGAGCAAATTATTACAGCAATTCTATAGAAAATCACAATCAATTGGCACAAGAAGAGGCCAACGCTCAGTTAGATGCTAAAGTGCAAGAGGCAACATTTGTGATTAGTAATCCTTTGCCAGCTGCTACTTTATCTATTGCTAAGCAAACAGGAAATTACCATATCGTTGCTGGTGCTTTTCGCATTGAGGCCAATTCAGATAAAAAAGTAGAACAGCTTAGAGATTTAGGTTATAAAGCGAGAAAGATTGGTAAGAATCGCTACGGCCTTCATGAGGTAGTTTATGCCAGTTATACAACACGCCTCGAAGCTCACAAAGCCCTTTACAAAATAAGACGCGAGCATAACAAAGACGCTTGGTTGTTGATCAAAAAATTAGATTGATCTCAAAAATCTAATTCTATTCTCCTTTTCTTATATAAATCTAAAATTGTAGGTCTACAATCTAATTCGACTTATCTTTGCATAAATTTTGAAAAGTTATGCAACCCAGAACGGCATTTCAGTCTAAAACCGTAGTAACAGACCTTGTTTTACCAAGTGAAACAAATCCTATTAATAATCTTTTTGGTGGCGAATTACTCGCACGAATGGACCGCGCAGCGAGTATTGCGGCCAGACGTCATTCACGTCGAATTGTAGTTACCGCTTCTGTCAATCACGTGGCATTTAACCGCTCTGTTCCCTTGGGTTCGGTAGTTACTATTGAAGCTAAAGTATCGCGTGCGTTTTCCTCGTCTATGGAGGTATATATGGATGTATGGATCGAAGATAGAGAGTCTGGGGAATGCATAAAGGCAAATGAGGCCATATACACTTTTGTGGCAGTTGACGAGACCGGACGCCCTGTAAAAGTACCAGAGCTTATTCCTGAAACTGAATTAGAGAAGGAGCGTTATGAGGCTGCCTTGCGTAGAAAACAATTGAGTTTGGTTTTAGCAGGAAAAATGAAACCTTCAGAGGCTACTGAACTCAAAGCTATTTTTGAGTAATATTCGACGTTATTCCTGATATGGATTGGTACTGCAATACCAATTTCGAATTGTTACTGTCATTCCTGCGTAGGCAGGAATCTAATCGATATTTGTTTCATACTATGAGATTCCTGCTTTCGCAGGAATGACAAAACACGTGCAAGAATGACAAAACGTGTGCAGGAATGACAAAACACGTGCAAGAACAACAATAAGTTTACAACAACGTGGATAGTGCACAGTATTGGCAATAGGCTCGGTGGATTAACGAAAAGTGCGCAGTCCTAATCAACAACATTAAACCTTTTTGATATCCCTTAGTCTTATCATAGAACCAAATTTATTTATGATGAGATATTTAGTTTATACCCTAGTTTTTGTTTTTGCATTAAGTACAAGCTCTTGTGCAAAACGTGTGGTTGTTGCACAACCTGCTACAGTTACGGTGGTAAAAAAATTACCTAGACAATACAAAGTTGTGAGAGTTAACGGGAAACGATATTATTTCTTTAACGGGAGACATTACAAGAAAACTAGAAACGGCTATGTTGTAGTGCGGGTTTAATTCTTTGCTAACCAAGATTCAGGGTTAAGAACCTGATTGTTTTTATTTATCCTGAAACCAAGAAGCGTTTCTCCCCTGATCTTATTGGTAAATACTTGTCCGATGACTTGCCCGGTTGAAATGATATCACCTTTCTTTACATATACTTTGGAAAGATTCATGTAAATGGTAAGGTAATTACCATGTCTTATCATTACAGCTGGGTTGCCATTCTTAACGATCAGAATTTCTGAAACCTCACCCCTAAATACAGCCTTAACCTCAGCATCGCTCTCTGTGGCTATCTGAATACTTTTATAATTATTGGTTACAGCAGCATCCGTTAACGAACGTCTTTTACCAAATTTCCCTTTGATGACACCTCGAGAGACAGGCCAACCTAATTTACCTTTATTGGCTTCAAAATTCGATGCTAATTTCTTAGCTTCTGGTGTGAGTACAAATTTGCCGGTCGATGTTTTCTTTCCTGCTTTTTTATTAGAAGCGGCAATAGCTTCGCGTATCAATCGATTTATTTCGCGATCTAAACGATCGGCTTCTTGCTTTTTCTTTTTGATCTGAGCAGCAAATTTATTCATGTCTGCTTTAATAGATGCCATTAAGACTTCGCGCTCCTTGAGTTCTTTTTCTAATTCACGCTTCGCAATTCTATTCTCTTCAATTAGCTTTTGCTTGTCTTCTTTTTGTTGATTCAACTCAACATTAAGCGCTTCTAATTCCTTTGTTTTCTCCTTAATGGTTTCACCTTGCTCTTTCTGATAATTGGCATATTGCCTAATATACTGCAGTCGTTTATAAGCCTGTTTAAAATTATTAGACGACAATAAAAACATCACCTTGCTCTGTTCAGATTTACTTTTATAGGATTTTACAACCATAGCTGCATAATCCGCTTTAAGCTCTTCTAATTGATCTTTAAGGCTGGAGATTTCATTTTCATTAGCATTGATCTCTCGTGTAAGCAAATTGGCTTGTTCGTTTGTAATTCGGATCAGATTTTTCCGTTTATTCACCTTATAATTGAGATCTTCGATTAAGGTAATTTCTGAACGCTCTTCCTTTTCCTTATCGAATAGCAGCGCTCTAAATTGCTTCATCTCCTTTAGAATCTGCTGACGCTGAGCTTCAAGCTTTTTTTGCTTATCGCTCTGACCGAAAAGTGACGTAAAGGATACCAAGCATCCTATTAGAACTACAATATGTAATCGTTTCAAATTCATTATTTAATGACTATCTCTTTATAACCTGAAGGAATTTTAAATGGAAAACGCACTTCCTCATTTAGAGACATGGATTTAAACTCCATTGTAATTGCTACCTCATCGGTGTCTTCAACAGCGATAATTTTAATGTTTTTTGGTAATACTTGTTTGTCCACCTCCTGATACGATTTATAATCGACCTGTAGTATTCGATTCTTTAATTGTTGAAATAATTGCAAGCTGTCCATCTTAAAATGCGAAGGATTTATCAGATAAAACAGCTCTAACAAGGCGTTCTGATCTTTGGGCTGCAAGGCGTAAGAATTATCATTTACCGATACGGTATGAGATTCATCCTTAAGGCTAAATATGGCCTGGCCAAGCAGAATATTCTGCACCTTTTGGAAATCGAGCTCAACCCCTGCGAAATCACTTAGTAAATCGTAATCTCCATCAAAATATTCGTTGTCGAGCTTACTGTAAAATCGCACCTTTTCGGGTGTGATCATCATTCGGGCTAGGCCTAATTTTGCACTTAACCAAATCACTTTATCCTTTTCAATTCTCAGGTTGAAGGTAGAGCCTTGTTCCTTTTGATTTTGAGTTATATCGATTCTTACTTTAGCCTGAAGTGTTTCGAAATCGGTATCATTTTTTTGATGCTGTTTTATAACCTGCTTAGCAGATAGCTTATCACTTGCTTCGCCTGAAGCAATTACGCTTTTAGCCGATTTACAGTTAACCAGCAAAAGCATAAGTATGAAAATGGTCGCTATTTTACTACTTTGAAGTATTCGGTTATACGTCATTTATTGTTGGGCTTTTATGGCTTGCGCCTTTTTAGCAAACGTTTCAGATTTACTAATATTATTTAGGGCTCGGTAGGCTATACTCAATTCTGAATAGAAGTCTGCTTCCATTTGTGGATTGTCTATAAGAAAATCTAATCCTATTTCTAAACTCTCTACAGCCTTATTAGAATTGCCTTGCTTATTATTGGCTACAGCGTTCACAAGATACAAAATGGGTTGGGCCGGATAAAGCTCTAAAGCCTCTTCACTACCATCTATTACAGCGTTATAATCTTCAATATCGAGTTGTAAGAGCAGCACATCTTTGATTAGCTTAAAATCGTTCGGATTCTGTTTTAAAGCTTCTTTAAAATTTGCCAAGGCCTTCACCTTGTCGCCTGCTTTTAAATAATATTGCCCCAAATCACTATGTGTTTGAGCGTCTTTGTTTTCATCAACCAAGGCAGTAATATCAATCAAATCTTTTTCATACTCTGGATTTCTTGATACAAAATTCACAAAGTCCTTTAACACCTTAGCCTTCGCTTCGGCATTAATTTCTGGACTCGTTAGTGCAATTTTCACGGAACTAATAGCGTCTTCAACCTTGTCGTCTTCGAGGTAAAATTTATAAAGTGCCAAATGAACAAACTTCGAATCTGGTTTTACTTTTAATAGGTTTTGTGCTGCCTTATAGGCCTTCTTTTTGTTTCCGGTTTGGCTATATCTATAGATGAGTTTTAAATGATTCTCCTCGTTATTTGGGTTATTAGCAATGCGTTGTTCTAGATTATCTATGCGGTCATCAGCGTTACCTGTAATGCTATAAATCTCGTTTCTCATCGCATCTCTAACCTCACTTACACCGAGTTCTTCATCAAGTTCGTCTAGGAGATCGAGTGCTTGTTTGTAGCGCTTTTCGCGAATATACAACGTGGCAAGATCCTCCTTGTAATCAGGATGATACTTCACCAATTGTTTTATCGTTTTGATGGCATTATTAATGTCTTCTTGTTGAAAATATACATCGTACAGCTCATCTAAAAACCACTCATTATCGGGCTGCATATTAATGGCTTTCTTAAGATTATCTTCTGCGGCTCCGAAGTTTTTCAGCTTATTGTAGTTCTTACCAAGTTCGAAATAAATAACAGGACGTTTACTATCTAAGTTTAAACATTTGTGAAGCGCTTCAACTGCTCTGTCATAGTTTTCTATGCCTTTTTGTTTTAAAGCTTCAAAAAAGTACTCTTGAAATTCGTCTTCAACATTACCCAAGTCATCATCTGGTCGTTTATTAAAATCGACCTGAGCAAATGTAGGTTGTGGAATAAGGAGTATTCCAATTATAAAAAACAATATGTGTATTGTTTTTTTCATGAGTGCTTAGTGTTCTTGTAGATAGGACGAACAATTTTTATTCCAAAACTGAATAATCGCCGATACTAATTTTGGTAAAGCCGCCGTCATACTTTACAAAATTACCAATCATTGCTTCATCTAAATTAGCGTTTTTGATCATAGTTTGGTTTTGAATTAAGCTATTTTTAACGCTTGAATCCTCGATGACACAATCTTTACCGATAGAAACGTAAGGGCCAACTGACGTATTGCGCAGAACGGTTCCTGCTCCTATAAAACATGGTTCAATGATCGTTGAATCCTCTAAAACCACAGAATCGTGTATCAATTGTTCTTCATCGTCTGAATGTAAAAACCCTAACATCTTAGCGTTAGTCTCTAGGGTAACATTCTTATTTCCACAGTCCATCCATTCGTCCACTGTTCCTGTTTTAAATACTTTACCATCTGCCATCATGCGCTTTATACCATCGTTGATCTGGTACTCTCCACCATTCATTACATTTTCATCCAAAACTTCCTGAAGTTTTTCTTTTAAAACTGCCACATCCTTGAAATAATAAATTCCAATCACGGCCTGGTCGCTCACAAACTCACTAGGTTTCTCTAAAAGTTCAACGATGCTATTGTTAGCATCGAGTTTAACAACGCCATAAGCTTCAGGATTATCAACACGTTTAGTCCAAATCACACTATCCGCTGAAGGGTCTAGGTCGAATTCTGCTCGGATTAATGTGTCTGCATAAGCAATTACAGCAGGACCGGAAAGTGATGGCTTTGCACTCATAATAGCATGGCCTGTACCTAGAGGTTGGTCTTGTCTATAAATTGATGCTTTGGCACCTAAATCTTCTGCTAATTGCGATAAACTTTCCACAACATCGTCACCAAAAAATGCAGGATCTCCTAAAACGAAGGCGATCTCATCGATAGGCTGTTTCAATACCTTAGCAATATCTTTTACTAAACGGTGTACAATGGGTTGTCCTGCAACGGGAATTAATGGTTTTGGAACGGTTAAGCTATGTGGTCTTAAGCGAGAGCCACGACCTGCCATGGGTACTATTATTTTCATAGGTATGGGTTGATTCGATTATTGATTTTAATTCAATTTGATGTTTTGTTCTTTACATATTTCTTTAAAACGATCTTCCTTGTTTTGTTCTTCGAACATATTATATAAATACTGCATCACTTTTTCGGCATCGGCAACATAAGGAGATCCGGCTTCTTTATAAAGTTTGTAAGCCTTTATAATGCTATTTAAAGAGGGCTCTAGTTTATTTGAATACATATACGACAATGAAAGTCCGTAGTGGCCTTCTGGGTTATTGGGATAGGCCTCTATTAACTTATTATACCAATATGAAGAACTTTCATAGTCTTCCTTATAATTATAAACTACAGCAATATTCATTAAGGGTGTTGGATTTAATGAATCTATCGCCATCGATTTCTTATAGGCCTCGATAGCTTTGTCATATTGGTGCAACTCTCTATACGTTCGCCCTAAATTATCCCAGGCAAAGACAAACTTATCATCGAGCTCAACGGCCTTTTTGTAGTTTTTTAGGGCCTTTTTGAAATTACCTTTTTCACTTTCGGAAATACCTTTGTTGTAGTACTCTGCGGCTTCTCTGTTTGACGAATAGGAAAATAACTTTTCTTCATCATTAGAAAAAGCAACTTTTTTAAGAGCCGGACAATCATTAACAAGTACGCGTTGTATATCAGAAATGATTCCCTTCATAGCTTCAACAGTGTTAAGCTCTAGATCTCGAATGGCCTTAGTATCAACAACACCTTGGGTAACACATTCTGATATATAGTTATTTTTTTCTTCCGTAGAAATGGTGGTTGGAATTTCATTTATACAAAGGCAAGCAGCATCAGCAGCCTTTCTCAAACCCTCATCATAACGTTGGTTTTTTGCAATTTGGTCATTATAGATCTCACAATTCTTTTCTAATAACTTCACCGCTCTTTTTCGGTCTTTATTAGTGATCTTATCTGAAGTTCCGTCAGTATTTAGAGTGATGCTCGAATCTTTATCCGTAGGAATTTCATTTAACAAAGCTCCTAGAACACTCGCCTTGTAGCAATCATTGAGTTTATCTTCGAAATTATTAGCAAGCTCATTTGCCTCTGCGTTTTCAAGGCATTCGCACATAATGGTTGCCATGATTTCCTCTTTTTTCAGCTTTTTTTCTTGACCTTGGACATTAATTGATCCAAGGAAAAAGATGAGTGTTATTATTTTAAAAATGTGCTTTGTCATATGATCTATTATTTGGTACCTGTGCTTCCAAAACCGCCTTCACCACGCGCTGTTTCTGAAAGTTCTTGCGTTTCATCCCATTCGGCGCGTTCATGTTTAGCAATAACCAACTGAGCTATTCGCTCGCCATTTTGGATGGTAAAATCTTCATTAGAAAGATTGACTAAAATTACGCCTATTTCACCTCTGTAGTCAGCATCGATAGTGCCTGGCGCGTTAAGGACTGTAATCCCTTTTTTGGCTGCCAAACCACTTCTTGGCCTTACTTGTGCTTCGTAGCCGATTGGTAGTTCAATAAAAAGACCGGTGCCCACTATTGTGCGTTCCAGAGGTTTTATAACGCGCGATTCTGTAAGGTTAGCTCTAAGGTCCATTCCGGCTGAAGCTATAGTTTCGTAATGAGGTAAATTATGTCTGGATTTATTAATTATTTTGATCTTCATGATATCACCTTTTAAACACTTTTCTTAGTTGGTTCTTTTCCAACAGAATAACCAATCCCAAAAATACAATTAACATAGCAATACCTGCAATATAAACGCCGCGATATTTGTAAAAAGATAAGATTGAGAATCCGATTGAAATTAACAGATAGAGTCCGATTTTTTTTAGGTTATATGGAATGGGGTAGTATTTCCTTCCGAAGTAAAAAGACAAAAGCATCATACTAGCATAAGCCACCAAGGTAGCGACTGCTGAAGCTTTGTAACTATATTCCTTAATAAACACCATATTGATCACCAAAGTAATAATGGCACCTATGACGGAAATGTAAGCGCCAAATTTCGTTCTGTCCGTAATTTTATACCATACTGAAAGATTATGATAGATACCCAAGCAAAAATTGGCCAATAAGATAATTGGCACGATCCACATGGCTTCCCAATAGGCATCACTGCGGATTATAATAGGTTTTATTAAGTCCGCGAATACCACAACAGTTAAAAGGATCACTGAACCAAACGCAACAAAAAATTCTAAAATATTAGCATAGTTTTTTTGTGGGTTTTTAGTTTTCGCATGGCTGAAAAAATAAGGTTCTATTCCTAAGCGATAAGCGGTAGCAAAGAGCGTCATAAACAGCGCTAACTTATAACATGCCGAATACATACCAATATCAGTTTCCGCCTTATCTGGTGGCAATAATTCTTTAAGTAAAATACGGTCGAACGTTTCATTGATAGAGAAGGCAACTCCCGCTATTAATACCGGAAAAGCATAGCGAAACATACGTTTCCAAAGGGCTTTATCAAACTGAAATTTGATCTTTGTATAAAATGAAATCATGGCCAGCAATGTTATCGCACTGGCTGCCAAATTGGCAATGAATATATAACTGATCTCAAAGTTTGGCTTATAAATACTTTCAAATATGCCTTCTGATTGAGCCAGGTTTTTAAGTGCCAATAGGAAGAATAAATTAAGACCAATATTAACGATTACGTTCAGAAGTTTAATGGCCGCATAGCGCATAGGCTTTTCGTTGGCCCTCAGCCAAGCAAACGGAATAATAACCAAGGCATCGAGTAATAGAATCCAAATGACAAGATTGATGTATTTCACATCGATATTTATGGTATTTGCTATTTGATCTTGCCCTAATAAAGCAATGGCAAAAAAACCAAACGACGATACAATTAATGAAATAGTACTGGTACTTATAACCTTGGCTTTATCATCTTCCTTATTAAAAAAACGGAAAAAAGCCGTTTCCATCCCATAGGCTAAAATCACATTAAATAAAACGAAATACGAAAAGATTACGGATACGGTACCATATTCGGCCGGATTTTCTAAAACAACCTCGCTTGTGTAAAGCGGTACCAACAGAAAACTCAACATTCGTGGTAGTACTGTGGCTAATCCATAAATAAAGGTTTGTTTAAAAAGAGATTTAAATCCGCTCAAGCTTTGTGATAATTGTAGGCCTTAAAAATATTAAATATAATGGCTTAGTGGGTGACTAAAAATAAAAAAGCCTTACCGCAAAGTAAGGCTTAATTTGTAGTTATTAAAACTAGTTATCGTCGTCTTCTTCATCTAAGGATGCCATTGTATCAGTACCACTTCTGGTGTAAATAGAAGGTGGTCCATTTTCGTAGTAGGTACCTGCAACCTCATTTAGAGTTTTGATTTTACAATATTTTGTTTGACCATTCTGAATATAACTGATCACACATTCATTATTATTAAGGTCGAATGGATAATCCTGTGGCTTATCAGCAATTCTAAATGTATAATGACGTGAAGGGTGCTTTAATACGGCCATGTATTCTTTTCCCTTTGGGGTAATTTTACCTTTAAGATTTCTGAAGTAGATCTCGTCTAATTCGATACCATTTTCAACATCTGAAATTGGAAGAAACAGATTAATCCCTGTGCCACCAACTTTGATACCTGCGTACCACTCTTGAAAGGTTATTGACTTAACATTAAAAGGAGTTTGATCTTCAAAATTAACAGCGGCTACTTTAGAACTGCCACATTGATATACTAATGACAATGTGAGCACCATAACAACGGCGTAGGTCGCCTTTTTTAGCTTTTTCATTATAGGTAGGTTAAGATTTGGAAAAGCAATATATATAAATTCAAATGAAATAATCGATGTTTTTCACTTGAATTCGATAAACGGTAAATCTTTGTAAGGTATTTATCAAAAATACCCGGCTCATAGAACCGGGTATCTCTTAAATTATGTTCTGAATTAATTATTCAGAAGGAATGTATTTTAATTATTTAAAGCCTCAGCACCACCAACGATCTCAAGAATCTCGTTAGTAATCGCTGCTTGTCTTGCTTTATTGTAGGTCAGTTTTAACTGATCTCTTAACTCGGTAGCATTATCGGTCGCCTTATGCATTGCTGTCATACGCGCACCATGCTCAGAGGCAAATGAATCTCTTATTCCTTTGAACAATTGCGTCTTTAATGACTTCGGAATTAAGGTCTCAACAATTTCTTGCTTAGAAGGCTCGAAGATGTAATCTAAAGCTACGTTTGAATCACTTTCAACTGGTGCAATTGGTAAAAACTGCTCTGTCATAACGATTTGAGTAGCTGCATTCTTGAAGCTGTTGTAGATCAATTCAACCTTATCATATTCACCTTCAACAAACTTATCCATGATCATCTGTGCAATCTCTGCAACATTATCATAAGTAAGATCATCGAATACTTCACTTTTGTTCGCGATTACTTTACCTGATTTACCAAAAGCATCATTAACTTTCTTACCAATTGCAAGAATCGATACTTCCTTATCAGCATAATCAGACATAAGTACATTAACCTGCTTGATAATATTTGAATTGAAGGCACCTGCTAATCCTCTGTTTGAAGATATTGCCACTAAAAGTACCTTATTCACCTCTCTTTGTTCAGCGAACTTACTTCCACTATCAGCGTCTAATGTTGCACTTAGACTTTGAAGTAATTCTGTTAACTTATTAGAGTAAGGACGCATTGCTGTAATAGCATCCTGAGCTTTCTTTAACTTAGCAGCAGATACCATCTTCATGGCACTGGTGATCTGCATCGTTGAAGATACCGAAGATATTCTATTACGTATTTCCTTTAAGTTTGCCATTTCTTTTATTTGTCATTCCACAGTTGTAGTGGAATCTTTTTTAATTTCAATTACGGTTTATGAGTCTTCCTACAGGAAATTTCAATTATACCGTATACTTAGATGACATTTCTTTAGCTACACTTGTAAGTGTATCGATCACCTCGTCAGTTAATTTACCAGACTTTAGTGTATCAAGAGCATCTCTATGCTTAGCGTTTAAGAATTCGATATAATCTCTTTCAAACTCTTTTACTTTCTCAACAGGAACATCTCTTAATAAGTTCTTAGAACCTGCATAAATAATCGCAACCTGATCTTCTACGGTAAATGGATCGTTTTGAGCTTGCTTTAAGATCTCAACGTTTCGTCTACCTTTTTCAATTACGTTTAATGTTGCAGCATCTAAATCAGAACCAAACTTCGCGAATGCTTCTAATTCACGGAACTGCGCCTGGTCTAATTTTAATGTACCTGCTACTTTCTTCATCGATTTGATCTGAGCCGAACCACCTACACGAGATACTGAGATACCTACGTTAATAGCTGGACGTACACCAGAGTTAAATAAATCTGATTCTAAGAAAATCTGACCATCTGTAATAGAAATTACGTTGGTTGGAATATATGCTGATACGTCACCTGCTTGCGTTTCAATGATCGGTAATGCTGTTAAAGATCCGCCACCTTTTACCAATGGTCGTAATGACTCTGGTAAGTCGTTCATATTTTTAGCGATATCATCATCTGCTATAACTTTTGCAGCACGCTCTAATAATCTTGAGTGTAAGTAGAAAACGTCACCTGGATACGCCTCACGTCCTGGAGGACGACGTAATAATAATGACACCTCACGATATGCTACCGCTTGCTTAGATAAATCATCGTAAACGATTAATGCCGGACGACCAGTATCTCTAAAGTACTCACCGATCGCAGCACCTGCAAATGGTGCATATACCTGCATCGGAGCAGGATCTGATGCATTTGCAGCAACGATTACTGTATAAGCTAAAGCGCCTTTATCTTCTAAAGTTTTAGCGATGTTTGCAACAGTTGAGGCTTTCTGACCAACAGCTACATATACACAGAATACAGGCTCACCTGCATCATAAAATTCTTTTTGATTTAAGATGGTATCGATACAAACTGTAGTTTTACCAGTCTGACGGTCACCAATTACCAACTCACGCTGACCTCTACCTACAGGGATCATGGCGTCTACCGACTTAATACCTGTTTGTAAAGGCTCATCTACCGGCTGACGGAAGATTACACCTGGCGCCTTACGCTCTAATGGCATTTCGTATAAATCACCACCGATTGGACCTTTACCGTCAATTGGGTTACCTAAGGTATCCACAACACGACCAACCATTTCTTCACCTACTTTGATAGAGGCGATACGGTTTGTACGCTTTACTGTAGCACCTTCTTTAATTTCTTTTGAAGGACCTAATAATACGATACCAACGTTATCTTCTTCAAGGTTAAGAACGATACCTTCTAATCCACCTTCGAATTCTACTAGCTCACCGTATTGTGCGTTCGATAATCCGTAAGCACGTACAATACCATCACCAACAGTTAATACTGTTCCTACTTCGTCTAATGAAGCACCTGCTTCAAAACCTGAAAGTTGTTGTTTCAAGATTGCTGATATCTCAGCTGGTTTTACTTCTGCCATCTCAATTTTAGATATTAGATGTTAGATTTAAGATGTTAGACATCTGATCTAAACTATTTATTTAAGCTTAATTTTTAGTTAAAAATCTTCGTTCTGATACATTATCAGAATATTTTTCTTTCAATCTTTTAATATTCTTCGTCGATAACTCGCCGTCAACGACAATTTTCGATTTATGCATCATTCTGATCAGTTCTTTTATACTGCCTTCATCAACTTCGAATGCTTCGTCTAAGTCTTCAATATCCAAAAACTTAAAAACTGAATAGTAATGATATATTTCTGTGTCTTGACCAGGAACTGGGTTTCTTACGGCCATATGTTTTCCTGTTCCAAACTTTTCTAACGATACTGAGAGAAACTCTACGTCATCTAAGGTTGAAAAAAAGTATTTTGATCCATTAACTTTTTCGACCTTTAAAAACTTCACCTTGTCTACATAGACAAACCCCTTTTTCATTTTTACTTTTTGAGCACTTGCATTGTAAGCAAATACCATTAATAGGGCAACGATGATTGTTTTAGTGAGTTTCATATTGATTTAGTTTAGTGTGAATTCTCTCTTCAATTTATTGAGCTTGTTAGCAATACTCGCGTCGTATTGTAAATCACCTACACGTAAAATGAAACCACCTAGTATAGATTCGTCTACTGTGTTCTCGATTTCTGTAGTTTTACCTGTTAGCTCCTTTACTTTGGCTAGTATTTTTTTCTCTAAAGCTTCCGTTAGTGGGGCCGCTGAAGTTACTTTTGCTACTTGCGTGTCTCTTAATTGATCGTATAATTGAATATACTTAGATGCAACATCTCCTAATAATGCAATTCTTTTATTTGCGATCAGTGTATCAATCAGGCTTGAAGTAGCTGCGTTTACACCAGAAAAAACTGATGTTAAAACCGCCTTCTTATCTGAAGATCTAATCACAGGGCTTTGAAGCATGGCGCCTAAATCACTGTTTTCTGCAATTACAGAAACGATTTGTTTCATGTCTGTATTTACAACTTCAGCAACCTTATTGTCTGATGCCAAGCTAAGTACTGCTTTTGCGTAGCGTATTGCTGCTCTAGACTCTGCCATTTATTATTAGTTTAATGTTGTTTCAACTAACATATCTTCAACAAGCTTCAGTTGCTTGTTTTTGTTAGATAATTCTCCTTGTACAACCTTTTCTGCAATATCAATAGATAAACCTGCAACATGGCTTTTTAATTCTGCCATAGCTACTTTCTTTTCTCTTTCAATTGCTTCCTGAGCTTTTTCAATAATCTTGCTTGCCTTTTCTTGAGCTTCTTGTTCTGCTTTAGCTATAGTTTGCTCTCTAATTTCACGAGCATCCTTTAATAGCTTTTCTCTTTCAACTAAAGCCTCCTTTAATAATCTTTCATTATCTGCAGTAAGATTCTCCATTTCGCGCTTAGCTTTCTCTGCTGAATCTAATGCATTCTTTATACCGTCTTCTCTTTCATTTAATGAATTGATAATTGGCTTCCATGCATATTTAGCCATTAAGAAAATAAGGATAACAAACAATACTGTTTGCTTAACAAAAAGGTCTAGAGAAAAATTTTCTAATAGTTGTTCCATAATTTTTTTTGTAATCTTTAAAATTAATTATCATTCCCTGCAACCAACCGTTACAGGGAATGACGTTTAGGATTATTTACCTAAGAAAATCGCAGCAAATGCAAGACCTTCTAAAAGTGCAGCGATGATAATCATCGCAGTTTGAATCTTTCCGTAAGACTCTGGCTGACGTGCTATAGCTTCCATAGCACCTTTACCAATTTGTCCAAGTCCGATACCTGCACCAATAACGATTAATCCAGCTCCTATTAAATTAAGAGTTCCAGTCATGATAATTGATTTAAATAATTAAACAAATTCTTCTTTTATTAATGATGTTCGTGCTCTTCAACGGCCATACCGATAAACAATGCTGATAACATTGTGAAAATGTACGCCTGAAGAAAGGCAACTAATAATTCTATTAGTGTTATAAATAATGACAATACTAATGACAACGCTGTTGATCCGTAGATCGTCATATCTTTTTGAAAGGTCATACCGATAGCTATTAAACTCATCAATACGATATGCCCTGCTGTTATATTTGCAAATAAACGTACCATTAATGAAAATGGCTTAATGATCAATGTACCTGCCAATTCGATAACCGCTAAAATTGGTCGAATTAAATAAGGTACACCTGGCATCCATAATTGGTGCATCCAGAAATCTTTAGTACTTGACGCTAAATAAATCACAAGTGTTAGCACTGCAAGTGCAGCTGTAACTGCTAACTGACCAGTTACGTTAAATCCGAACGGTAATAAACCTAATAAGTTTGAAATCCAGATAAAAAAGAACGTCGTCATTAAGAAGCCCATAAACTTTCTATACTTAGGACCGATGTTTGGCTTGGCGATCTCATCTCTTACGTAAACCACTAAAGGCTCTAATACTCTACCGAATCCTTTAGGAATATCTCTCTTTCTGTATTGCTTAGCTAAACCACCAAACATTAAAAACATAAGTGCACCTAATAATAAAATTCCGAAAACACTTTTTGTTATAGAAAGATCAATAGGTTTTGTGGCGTTCGTTGGATGGTGTTCTGCGTCGAAAGCAACAGTAGTTTCACCTTCCTTTAATTCGTAAATATGACCATGAAGATTTACAAAGTTAGACTCACCTTTAGTAACAATTGTTTTTCCTTCTTCATCATGGTGAAATTCTGAAGACATAAACATTGATAATCCGTTTTCCCCATAAAGAATAACAGGTAATGGAAAACCTACGTGATGTTCCTCACCGTCAGAGAAATATGAAAATAAATGGAAATCGTGAGAGTCTTTAACGTGATGCTTAATGTACTCATTAATTTCTTCAGGAGTGTTAACTGGATCGCCTTCTTTGTTGTCTCCTCCGCCTCCGTTTGCATCTGATGCAAAACCAATATTAAAAGCTGATAAAAATAATGCTGCTAATATTATGTTTTTAAAGGTGTTTATGCTCATTATTATGGTCTTAAAAATACCTTACTTTAAATTCGGTGCAAATGTACGTACATTATATGAATTGACAAACACTAAATTTGATATAATTTCAAAGTGCTTTTTTGTGCGTAAAATATCGACTTTTTAAGCCTTTTGAAGAAATTTGGAAATGGCATAAACTTCGAAAAAAAGATATAAGAAATACGGCACGAAAAAATTGAGAAAATCGGGTTGCGTATTCTCGAAATCTGACAACAAAAATGGAAGCAAAAATATGATGGATAATGCTATTTTTGAGAAGGTCAGAATCATGAATAAATTGATAATATTCTTTTGTCCGGCGGCGAACCTGTAGTTGATAATGCTGAAAAACAGTAGGGTTACAACAAAATGAAAGGCATAGATCTGCCATAGAGGAAAGAAGAATTCTACCGATGATGCAAATTGATATAACACATAGCTATGTGCTCCAAACAGAATACCGCTTACGATCAATAACTTAAGAATAAACGACAGTTGTCGTTTCTTAAATGTGCTCATTTAATTGTCTTTTGAAAAGATAGATTTTACCAAAAATGCATTCACAAATTAGGCCTGTCTTTCTGGTCTTTGAGGTGCTGTTCCGGCAGGTTTTTGTTGTACAGGTTCACTTGGTAAAGCTTTTACGGTACCCTTCATGCTACAGGTTGCATTAAATGTAGCGCCTGGTTCAACAGCTAATTTACTGGTGTGAACTTCGCCTTCAATATGTGCTGTAGATTTTAGAGATAATGTTCCCGACAGAATTAGTTTTCCTGAAAACTTTCCTTCGAAATCAGCGTTTTCACCTTGTAATGTGCCTTTTATATAACCCGATTTTCCGATCACTATTTTTCCTGAAGTCTTAACGTTTCCTTCTACGGTTCCGTCTATTCTAAATGGCCCTTGGCTGGCAATATCACCAACTATTTTTGTGCCTTTTGCTATAATATTCTGTTGCGTACTTGTTTCCATACTGTTCTGTTGTTTAGGTTTTTTGCTGTCTGAGGAAAACATCGTTACTATAGTTTTTTATTTATTCTAATTTGAGATAAGCATTCAAATTCTTATGGCGTTGAATAATAGCATAGTTAGGTGAAGAGATCGCAAAATACTCTTTGGTGATCTTAGGTTTAACCGGTCTTCCGCGGTCATCTTTTTCATCTGCTACCAACAATTGCGCAAATCCACTTGCACCTTGAATACTGGTTAGCCCGTGCACTACTACAAAGGTAGTATTTTCATCATATACATCTTTTGAAGTGCTTAAGTCAAAGTATGTTATCTTTTTCTCAATTTCTTCATCTAAGATCTTCATGAATTCGTCAATGTCTTCATCCGAGCCATTTTCAAACTGATAAACCACATTAAAATGCTTTGGCTTATCATCTGGAATGAATTCCTTTTTTGCTAAGGCCGGTATAGCATTCTCTAGTAATTCTTGTGCCTTTCTACCTTCTTCTGTATTGGCATAAGTTAATGCGATATAATCAATGCCTTTTTTATAGGCTTCGAATCCGTATAATCTACCACTGGCAGATGCTTTTAATATTTCGAACTTAGGCACAAAATCATCACCTTCTAATCGCTTGATCTGAACTTCAGCCTCTGCAATGACCTCAGCGTACTTTTGCTCATCGAACTTATTGTAAAGGTTGGTATAGATCACCTCTGGACTATTAGCATCTTTGGACAATTCTGATTCAGGATTTAATAGGATCTCAGCATAGCGTGAATCTGGATAATTCGCAATAATGTCAGCCTTCATGGCTTCGGCCTTTCTTGATAATCCAAGTTCAGAATATATTTTGTAGAGGTTATATTTTGAAGGCAATATAAGTCGCTCTTCCGGAGAATTCTGTAGTAAGTTTTCAAAGCGCGATTTTGACAACTGTAGCTCTCTAAATTTTTCTTTGTAGATAATTCCTAATTGATAATACGCGAAGTTTCTTTCTCTAGCCAGATCATCAATTACTTCTTGATCTGTTGGAAGTGTGGCGATATAGGTTTCAGGATTGTACTGTGCTTCGTTGCCAGTGATCTTCGTAATGCTGTCGTTACTTGTAACGCCTTTTAAGCCAGCACTCTCGTTTGATAGTCTCCAATTATCTTGAAGTTTACGATCACCCCAAATTTTTAAAAATTCATTCTTTCCGTAGGCTACTGTTGTTTGATTATAGAAGTAAAACTTACTAGTGCCTCCTTTATCTGTGAATTCTCCTGGTAATCCTTTAGGTGTTAATCCTCCTCTCTGATTAGGATTTGCCGCAACGGTATTCTGTTTTATTTCAGCTTTCTCACGAGCTTCTTCAAGTCGTTTTTCCTCTTCTAAGGCTTTCGCTTTTAGGTCTTCGGTATATTTAGTATAGATGGCTAGTTGTTCTTCTTTCGGAAGACTGATCATGTAGAGAATACTATCGTTTGTTTGAGCTATGCCTTCGTAATAAATAACATCATCTAAATTTTCACGCTTTCGCTTAATTACTCTAAAAGGCTTCGAATTAGGAACCATCGCGGTCATGGTACTATCGTAATATGCTCCAGCCGTTTTATAGATATTTCTATCGAAATACATGTTCCCAAGTGTTTCGTAATTGAGAGCGCGTAGATATTTATCTGAACTGATCTTCCTTAGGGATTTATTGTAGTATGCCTCGGCCAAACTATCGGATGCGCCATTGCGATGATATTCTGCAATGCGATAATATATTTTATCTAAAAATGGACGGTTTTCTCTGTTTTCCTCCATTTCAGTAAGGTATTCTTCGAAGGCTACCACATCACCATCTAACATATCGAAATTATAGGATTTCTGAAGATGCGCATTAATGTAAAATGCTCTTGGTATTTTTCGGTGCATATCGATAATGGCATCGAATTCTAAATTGGCGCTATCCTTTTCTTTAAACTCATTATAAAGTTGACCTCTAATAAAATGATAGCGTGCTTTCTCGCGTTTCACCTTCGTATTTTCTGCGGCAATACCGAGTAAGGCTATGGCACTATCCTTTTGCTTTAGATTAATATAGGCCTGAGCTAGTGCTGCAGTAGCGTCAGCCAAATCCTGACCCTTAATCACGCCTTCTTCTTCAACCAGTAATCGACTTAAGCGCTTAATAGCCACCTCATCGTTGTTGAGTCGCATATTGGTTTTTTCACGCCAGATCTTTACTTGATTGATCTTGTCGCTAGTTGGATATTTATTCAGAATATTATTGAATGCTGCCAAGGCTGGTACAAAGCGCTGATCGTAATAGCGTGCCTGACCTAATAATAGATAGGCTTCATCGATCTGAGGATTTTTTTCCTTACCGTCGATGTTCATGCCGTGTTTCTGAATGGCCTTAATAGCTTTTTCTTCAGCACGCTCAAAATCTGCATTTTTGGCCTGCCCCGGAAGAAAGACATCGTCGTTAACCGTCATTCTTTCAACGGGTAATAATTCCCAAAAATTTTCAGTAAACGCATTATTTACAGCGTCCTTGCCACGTTCAAGCGCAATATTACCATTGTAAAGTATGTTGTATTTGGTTCCTAAGGCATGAAAATTTCTGTTGATAAAAGTATTCTTTTTTCGAGAACAACTCTGAGCAATCATCGCCATTAAAAGGACTAGTAATATGGTGTTTCTGCGAATCTTCAACGTTGGTTCAATTTAGTTTATAGATAACTGAACTATTGGGGTTTTAGTGTGCTAAGTGGTAAAAATAAGCATCTTTTTGAATTTTCGATATTATTAAACTGTTTTTCGAGGAATTGCGTGCTATTGACAAATAAAAAAGCCCATGATTACTAATTAATCATGGGCTTCAATTAAAATTGATTGGCTGATTTACTCTTCTTCTTGAGAAACACTCATGTTACTAGCAAAATGTGCTTCTAATTCTTTCAAAGTAGTTGGGTTGGTTTCTAAATCTTTTACGACGTCACCTTTTTCTAACACCACAATGCGTTCACATACATCGGTTACATGCATAAGATCATGGCTAGAAATTAAAATCGTCACCCCTTGCTTTTCTGCTAAATCCTTTAAAAGTTGCTTTAACCGTATTTGAGTTGTTGGATCAAGGTTGGCAAAAGGCTCGTCTAAAATGATGACTTCAGGATTACCAATTAGGGCAGCTACAATACCTGCTTTCTTTTGGTTACCCTTACTTAGGTCTCTTAGGTATTTTTTCTTCCCAAGAATTTCACCATTAAAGAAGTCTTCAAATTGAGAAGTTAATGCATCGACATCAGCTTTGTTCTGACCGCGTAGATCACCAATAAAATAGAAATATTCGTCTGGCGTTAAATACCCAATTAAAAAACTTTCGTCTATAAATGACGAAGTAAAGGGTTTCCAGTCTTCACTTTGATCTACCACCACGCTGTTGTTGGTAATATTACCTGTAGTTGGTTTTATAAGGTCTAATAACAGGCTGAAATATGTTGTCTTACCAGCACCGTTATTTCCAACCAAACCAAAACTTTGGCCTTTTGGAATACTTAATTCCTCTATATTTAAAACAGTTGTACCGTTATAGGATTTTGAAAGGTCTTTTGTATATATCATGTTATGAAATCTTTTGTTATTAATTGTCTTGACTAAAGGCGTCAATCATTTTGTATTTTGAATCTAAATAGCGCTTGGTTATCATTTTCATCAGTCGCTTATGAAGCACGATCCCCGCGACTCCCATAAGAATCAGTAGTGCTATTCCTGCCTCGAAACCAACTAACCAATTCATTAAAGCGAATATAAGCATAGGTAAGATCATTAATGGCAAACCAATGATCCATTGTACGGCTCCCGTTCCTTGATAGTTAAAGGCTGCACGCTGGTTAAGGTCGATCTTTTTTCGGTTGAACGAACCACCATAGAGCATTACATGCGAATTAACACCTACATTATAAACTGCTGCTGCGAAATGAGCGATTAATATCTTCCAACCAAAATAAACATAAGGAATGCTCAATACGAACATAATACCCACACTAAGAACCATTAGCACAAATTTTGATCTCAAATATTGTTCATATTTAATATTCTGGCTCATCAGCATTTTGTAGTATCCACTATCCCATGCAGGAATAAACTGTCCGAAATTGATAAGGAAAATTCCGGTAACGAAAATACCTATGAACGGAAACAGCCAAACCATATCTTTATACATCGGTTGAGGATAGAAGAACAAACCGTAAACCAAACCGATAACCATAATAAATACCGATGATTTAGTGCGTTTATTTCTCCAAATAAGTTTCAGATCTAATTGCATAAATGGCGCTATATCTCCAAAACGTTTGGTCCACGATAAGTCTGCTGCTTTGACTTCCTGAACTTTCGATTTTAACGAGCTGTCAAGAAATAATTTGCTTTTCAATATTTTGAAATTGTACCAATAGCAAACCAATAAAAAACCAATGGGAATTAAAATTAAAATCGGATTATTGGCCACTGCTATCAAGGCATTACCAATAGTAGCCTTAATTGGAACTACGTTAAAATAATCTAGGCCATATAAGGTTCCTACGATTGCTATAAGCGGTAAAAAGGATAATTCTGTTTCTGCTGAAAAAGCTTCAATAATAAAGTTTACGAAGTTAATGATCAGTACCAAGATGATCATGGTGAACATCCAGGTTAAGATCATTGAAGAATCTTTGCCATCTATCATTAACATTATACTAAACGGAATGATGGCAAACAGTGGTAAAAAGTTAAAGAAATTCAGCGCTGATTTTCCTAAAACATAATTAACAACCGTAGATCGTTTAATTGGGAGCGTAAGTAACGGCTTTACACTCATAACAGGTAGTTTCTGCAAAAAGAACCGCATCATGAGGTCTGCAATAATCCAGAAGAATAAAAACCCATTCGCCACAACGAAAGGGTCTTCATCGGGATATAATTTTTTCAGAATTGGGAGTAACCCAAAGCCTAATCCTAAAAATATCACGATAAAATAAAGTGCAAAAAATACTAAAAGAATATTGAGGCCTAAACTCTTTTGCCAATAAGAAGAACGGAAATACTGCTTCCATTCTAAATTAAGAAAGTGTTTTATCATAGCTTTTGGTTAGTGATTTTGTTGGGTTAGTATTAAATATTGGTAATTTGTTACAAGAGAACATAAAATTCTGTGGCAATCCCAGATGTATGTTTCTGTCTGCTAATTGATTATTCAACAAATTCAAAACGGTTTCTATAATATGCCACCATCTGCGTATAGACTTTCGCCAAAGCAAAAAGCAATACCATCGAGAAACCTGCGATTAGCGCTAGGACTATTGTTTTTTGTTCTAATATGTTCTTATAAAAGATAGAGACAAAATAGAATAGTTGAAAAAACATACCACAAACAAATCCCAATCGCTCTATTGACGAATATCGATCTAATTTGAAAAATTTCATACCCGAAAAATAGGTAATAGCAAATATTACGAAGCCTATAATAGGAGCTGACAAAATGTAAGGGACAAATACAACACTATTCACATTTATACTCATAAGGTAGATCGAAGCAAATGAAATTGCAAAAACCAGAATGCCATAAAATGATAGCATAGTGCGACCAATTGCTTTTAGAATTTTTATTTCGGCTGCTCTTAAAAATTTCTTGTTATTCTTTAGTAATAATGACTTGTTCTTTACCATATAATCCTTAAATATGAAATAAAAATCGCGCTTATCACCATTACTAATTCGTTCTTCAATGTTTGAAGCTACATGGTCTACCATCTCTAGACGAATATCGATATGGATAATATCAGAGTTTTCTAGATAATCATTTATAAACTGAATTTGTTCTCTACTCAACTTCATCTTAAGCTAATTTTGAGTTTACCAATACCTGCATGGTTTTAATATATTCTGCAAGTTCTGTCAACTTATTTACGGTTTCGCGATTACCCATCGAAGTAAGTTTATAATACTTCCTAAGACGATTATCAACTTTAGTAACTTCGACTTCTAATAATCCTTCAGCCTCTAATTTGTGCAAAGCAGGATACAAAGCACCTTCAGTAATGTTAAGCTCACCATTAGTAATGGCTTTCACCTTTTGTGTAATCTCATAACCATACATCTTATGATGCACCTGAAGCAATTTTAATATTATGGTATTGAGACTTCCTTTGTATAATTTTGAATTACTCATAAGAACTTCAATTTGAACAACAAAAATATACATAATTTTCTTATGCATAAATTTCTTATGTATATTTTTTACGATTTAGCTTCATTTTTAAGAAAAGATTAGGTTTAGTACAGACTAAATCCCCATGTGTTGATTAAGAGATTCATTATTTTTGCAAAAAAAATTTCGCTATGGCACAATTTCATGAGCTTCAAATAAAGTCTATAGACAAGGTTACAGACAAATCTGTAGCTATTTCTTTTGATATCCCAGAACACCTGAAATCTAATTTCAAATTTGAAGCCGGACAATATATTACCCTTAAAACACAAATTAATGGTGAAGACGTCCGCAGAGATTACTCCATCTGCTCATCACCAACTAGCGAAGCCCTCACCGTTGGTGTAAAGGCTGTAGAAGGTGGAACATTTTCGGTATATGCCAACGAAAAATTAAAAGCTGGCGACACTCTTGAAGTTGCTGAGCCAAACGGACGATTTACATTTGAAGCCAACGAAGTTAAAACCAGAACTGTTGCAGCCTTCGCTGCCGGCAGTGGTATTACTCCGATATTGAGCATTGCAAGAACACTTTTAGAAGGTGAACCTTTTAGCAATTTTATATTGGTTTATGGTAACAAGACCTTATCCGATGCCATGTTTACAAAAGAACTTCTAGAGCTTAAAGAAGCGCATGGTAATCGTTTTCATATTCATTTTATATATAGCCAGGCACAAGAAGAAGATGCGCTTTTTGGACGTATTGAAAAAAGTACGGTAAACCTCATCGTCAAAAACAAATACAAAGGAGTTACAATTGAAAAGTTTTACCTGTGCGGACCAGAAGCAATGATTCATACCGTGAAAGATGTATTGCTCGAAAATAATATTAAAGAGAAAGACATTCTATTTGAATTATTTACAGTTCCTGTGGAGACTTCAAATGATTCTAATGTTGAAGTGTTAGATGGCCATTCAAAAATTAAGGTGATTGTTGATGAGGAAGAATTTGAATTTGAAATGTCTCAGGAGCAATCTATTCTTGAAGCGTCATTAAAAGAAGACATTGATGCACCTTACTCTTGCCAAGGTGGTATCTGCAGTAGTTGTATTGCACGATTAACCGAAGGCGCAGCCACTATGCGCCAAAACAACATTTTAACGGACAGCGAAGTTGCGGAAGGTTTAGTGCTAACCTGCCAGGCGCATCCAACAACTGCAACTATTACAGTTGATTATGATGATGTGTAGGTTGGATGGTTAGAATGTTGGATCGTTGGATCCTTAGATCTTTAGATTATTAGATTTTTGGATACTTTCAAATTATCCTTAGTTTTAGTCGTAAAATAGAATTGGCTTCAAATTTGAATAATCAAAGAACAATAGCGAAAAAGCGATTTCGCATTTTAGCATTTTTCATGGACTTTATAATTTTTATAGCCATTGGATGGGTCATCGCCTATTTAACTGACAGTTTATATGATGATGGCTTTGGTTTTGAGCTCTCTGGCTTGCCAGCTTTACTGATGTTTTGTATTGGTTTTTTTCTTTGGCCCATAAGTGAAGCCATTTTTGGTCAAACTATTGGAAAACGATTTTTTGATCTAAAAGTGGTTAGTGATAATTTAAAACCTATTGGTTTCGGACAGGCCTTTGCACGTTTTTTTCTCGGATTTGTAGATTACTGTTTTCTTGCCGGTATAATCGTTGCTGCTTTTAACAAACATAACAAACGAATTGGTGATCTTGTCGCAAACACTGTGGTTATAAAGTATAAATATTCTAGTTAACTACAGACTGTATTTTCTTTACGATATCCTCCACAACAACACTTCCAGCAGCATTTTCATAACCTTCTGGATATTTATTTCCGTATACAGACGTTGGTATCTTCGGATACTGTGTTCTATCAGCAACCAAAGCATAATCTTCTGGTTGATTGAAAGGTGTAAAACCAGCATAAGGATGGGTTACGCCCCAAATGGTAATGACCTTCACACCAAGCATAGCCGCTAAATGGCCATTCCCAGAATCCATAGACAACATCACATCGAGATTAGAAATCAATGCTAATTCTTCTTCTAAACTTAATTTGCCGGCCACGGATTGCGTATTTTCAAACGTCGCTTCAACCGTTTTTAAGTATTCTACTTCTTTTCGACCACCACCAAAAAGTATAATATTATAATCTTTCGAAAGTTGATCAATAACAGCTTCCATTTGTACCAAAGGATACATCTTGCTTTCATGCGCTGCAAATGGCGCGATTCCAATAGTTTGCTTTTCAGAATTTGAAATAAAAGTACTGAGATTTGAAGTCAGATTTACTTTTTCAGGAAATTTTGGAACAGACAGGTCAATAGGAAAACCCAATTTTCCAAAGACATCAGCATAGCGTTGATGGGTAGTTTTTAGTGGTTCAAACTTTTTTCCTGTTGTAAGTGCTTTTTTCTCAGGACGTCCTTTATCAATTTGAACTAATATCTTTCCCGCAAAGAAGAATTTTAAAATCTTCGTTCTTAAGACATTGTGCAGGTCGGCAACCACATCAAATTGTAAGGCTTTGAGTGATTTTGAAAGTTTGTATAAACCAAAAATACCTTTGTGTTCTCCTTTAAGGTCTGCCTTGTAAAAGTTGACATTTTGAAGACCACTGAACATAGGTTCAAAAAAACCTTTTGAAACAACCGTGATCTGTAGTTCAGGGTGTTGTTCGGTTAACGCTCTCAACACAGGCACTGTCATAGCTACGTCTCCCATTGCTGAGAATCTTATGACCAGTATGTGTTTTGGTTTAGGCATTTATTTCAGAATGTGAGATCCTGAAACACGTTCAGGATGAGCTATTATTTCTGTCCTCTAAGTACAGGATTAAGCTCATCATCGTTGTACATCTTCATTTGCTTATACACTTTCATATACTTATCGCCATTAGCAATGTCATTAAGCAAATCATCAATAGCCGTACTTAAATCTACACGCTGCTCTAACAAGACGTCTAATTTCTTTTGGCAAGCAGCCTTGTGTGCGTCTGTAGCATCTTCTCTAACGGTTTCGAGGTGCATATGATAGATCTTCAGTGCTAAAATTGAAAGACGATCTATAGCCCAAGCCGGACTTTCAGAATTTATTTTAGCATCGGCTTTTACTTCAACGTCCTTGTACTTGTCTAGGAAATAACTATCAATAAACTCAACGGTGTCTGTTCTGTCTTGATTTGATGCATCGATCATACGCTTTAACTTTAAAGCCGCCTCTGGATCGATATTTGGATCTCTAATGATGTCTTCATAAGCCCACTGAACAGTATCTATCCAACATTTTCTATAAAGTAAATGAGCGATAAGGTCGTCGTTTCTGTCGTACTTATTGGTAAAAGGCTGATCTACGGTATTTAAAACCTTGTAGGTTTTAATAACATCCTGAAATATCGTATTGGCTTTTTCTGAAAACATATTTTGAATCATTTTAGAATATGCAAATATACTTTGAATTATTAACTTAGCCATTGAACTAATTGACCATTTATGCATATTCATAATCTTTCTGAAACGCCTTCGATATTAAATTCATTTATTTCTGAAATTCGGGATAAAAACATACAAAATGACAGCATGCGATTCCGAAGAAATATTGAACGCATTGGCGAAATCTTAGGTTATGAGTTAAGCAAATCTCTTAACTACGAAGCACATCAGGTTGAAACACCTCTTGGCACTTCAGATACCGTATTGCATAAAAAAGACATTGTGTTGTGCTCAATTTTAAGAGCTGGTGTCCCACTTCATAATGGGCTGCTAAATTACTTTGATTCCGCCGAAAACGCTTTTATTTCAGCATACCGCCAGCACAAACATAATCCTGAAAGTTTCGAAATCGTAGTAGAGTATTTAGCTTGTCCAAGTTTAGAAAACAAAACCTTAATTCTGGCCGATCCTATGTTAGCCACCGGACAATCTATGGTAGCAACATTTGAAGCGCTAAAACCATTTGGCACTCCTAAAGAAGTACACCTAGTCAGTGTTATCGGAGCTCAAAAGGGGGTTGATCTGGTCACCGAAGAATTTGGGTCGGATTCGCATCTTTGGATTGCAGCTATCGACGAGACTCTAAATAACAAAGGCTATATAATCCCAGGATTGGGCGATGCGGGTGATCTGGCCTTCGGAAATAAATTACAACAGTAAGCTTAAAATAGGCGCAATAAGTAATAAGGTAACAAACACTTCCTTAAACCAACTGTCTGAAATGACTTCGATATAATTCGCCATGATTATTGAAAACGGCACAAATAAGAACAAAAACTCACTTCCGTTTTTTAACGGCGCAATGATCGCCACTAAAATGGCAATTATTGCTGCCCAGGCTATGAGGAAAAAAGATGGACGAAGCTTTTTGTTTTTGTCTGGAAGTATTCTGAAAAAATAAATTAGCGTCCAAATAAACGCCGTAAACAGTATAGTGAATATAAGTATATGGTCTATGCTGTTATATACTGTGAAATCTAAGCTTGCATAACGTTGAAAATTTGTACCGGTAACATAGGTGTCGTGAACAATGATGTTGTAAGCTACCAGCATTAACACTACTGAAATCAACCCAACAAATGGAATGATGGTATTTTTAATGTCATTTTTTGAATGGTAGATCAATGCTACTATGACCAACGCAAAGAACAAAATGGCCCAAAAATAAAATAGCGTTGCCAGCATGATCCAAAAGCCAGCATCAAAAAGTTTCTTTTTAACATGAAGGTTAGAGTGCAAACTTATAAGGCGTCTCAGCGCGAAGAGGACTAGTAAGTTGGCGCATAGCAGCTCTAAATGTTTCAATGCTTCGGGGAACATCCCAAATAACAAACCAAAGGTCATTATAGCATAGCTATTCTTTTTGGTTAAGGTATTTTTTGAGATAATAAAATCTAAAATGAAAAGCGAAAAAAAAGCAATAAACAGCTTTGCAACCGCCTTTAAAGATTGATCTAATTCATTAAAAAGCAGGGCAAAATTTGAAATCACGAAAACGATCAGAATGAAAACTGCAACTATAATAATATTTATAGGCTTAGATTTACTAAAAACACTTGTAATCATTTACTGTTTTTGTATTTTTGCATTCGATCGTGCAGTTTCATTAATTCTTCGGAATGCTAAAAACTGCTGATTTATTTAAATCATGAACGTTAAACTCGTACTTGCGAGTAAATTTATAAAGTTATGAAAGATTTCTTTTACGGAATACAAGATTTATTTGTTGATTATCTTTTCGCTCCATTCGATGCCTTAAGAGCATTTGAATTAGAGAATTGGTTTGGTGCCAATATTATGTCTTGGATATTCTTATTAATTGGTATGGTTGCCTTTGTTTATTGGATGATGCAACTTGCCAAGTACAACGCCAACAACGAAGAAGATAAAAGTGTTACGGCACACTCTTACCTATAAGGTTTAGAGGTCGAATCCGATATCTTTACGATAATACATCTTATCGAAGCATAACAGATTTATGCTTTGATAAGATTTTTTTATGGCCTCTTCGTAATTACTGCCATAAGAAGTAATTGCCATTACACGGCCGCCTGAAGTTACTACTTTACCATCGCGAGACTGTGCGCCAGCATGAAAAACAATAGAGTCTTTTACTTCATCTAGGCCAAAAATCTCTTTACCCTTCTCGTACGCTTCAGGATATCCACCAGACACAAGCATTATGGTAGTTGCTGCGCGATTATCAATTTCGATTTCGATTTCAGATAGAGTTCCTTTCGACATAGCTTCGAAAATATCTACCAGGTCATTTTTAAGTCTGGGTAATACAACTTCTGTTTCAGGATCGCCCATTCGCACATTGTATTCTATCACCTTAGGATCGTCGCCCACTTTTATGAGACCAATAAATATAAATCCAACATAGGGCAGATTATCTTTCTTTAAGCCTTCAACCGTAGGTTTTACAATTCGGTGTTCTATTTTATTTAGAAATTCTTCCGAAGCAAAAGGTACAGGTGAAACGGCACCCATTCCGCCGGTATTCAAACCTGTATCGCCTTCACCAATACGCTTGTAATCTTTGGCTGTTGGGAGGATTTTATAGTCTTTACCATCCGTTAAAACGAAACAACTCAACTCAATTCCGTCTAAAAATTCTTCAATAACAACCTTGGCGCTTGCATTCCCGAATTTGGCATCAACCAGCATATTTTTTAATTCAGATTTTGCCTCGTCCAAATCCTGAATGATAAGTACGCCCTTACCTGCAGCTAATCCGTCGGCTTTCAAAACGTAAGGCGGCTGTAGAGTTTCTAAAAATTGGTAGCCTTCTTCAATATTGTCTTTGGTAAAACTGCTATAGGCTGCAGTCGGAATTTCATGACGCTTCATAAATTCTTTAGCAAACTCTTTACTTCCCTCTAATTCGGCAGCGGCCTTTTGCGGTCCAATTACTGAAATCGATTTTAGGTCCTCGTCTGCTAAAAAATAATCATGAATGCCTTGTACTAACGGATCTTCCGGCCCTACAACAACAAGATCGATATGGTGTGTGATTACAGCATTTTTTATGCCTTCAAAATCAGTGACAGAAATATTAAGGTTTGTTGCTATTTCGGCGGTTCCGGAGTTTCCTGGGGCTACAAATAACGAATCACATTTTTCACTTTGTGCAATCTTCCAGGCAAATGTATGCTCTCTTCCTCCAGAGCCTAGTACTAAAATATTCATGGCTTAATTTTGTTTGGGCAAAAATAATTGGTTTTGATTTGAAAAAAGAATTAATTTTCGGAAACCTTTTTAGGCCTTAAAGATCTTGCAGTTATTCGATTTATCTCTTAAACTAAACGGCTTTGATATTGACAAAGCCAAGCGTGCTTTGTCTGATATTCAGGCGCTAAGCGATCTTGAATTCACCGAATACGTCGCTAACAAAAAAAGAGACATCGTTGCCTTTCATTTAGAGCATAATGACTTTTATAAGGGCTTTGCTAAAAATGCTAATGCTAACGACTGGCAATCTATACCTGTGATGACGAAACGTCACTTGCAACAACCCTTAGAAAATAGATTAAGCACTGGTTTTCATAAGAAAAACATCTACATAAATAAGACCTCGGGGAGTTCTGGAGATCCGTTCATTTTTGCTAAAGATAAGTGGAGCCACGCGTTGACTTGGGCAGAAATTATCAACCGATTCTCTTGGTATGGTATTGATTTCAATGCTTCAAAACAGGCGCGTTTTTATGGTATTCCATTAGATAAGAAAGGTTATTATAAGGAGCGTTTCAAGGATTGGTTGAGTAGTCGCTATCGGTTTTCTGTTTTTGACCTGAGCGATGCTGCTTTTTCACGAGCATTAAAAATCTTTAACTCCAAAAAGTTCGATTACATCAACGGGTATACGAGTCCGATCGTTCAATTTGCGAAATACCTTCAGCGGAACAATATTGTTCTAAGTACGGTTTGCCCAAGTTTGAAAGTGGCTATTGTTACTTCGGAGATGTTATTCGATGATGACAAAGCTCTTTTGGAAGCGCAATTTGGTGTTCCGGTTGTTAATGAATATGGGGCTTCTGAATTAGATCTGATCGCGTTTCAGAATCCTTCAGATGAATGGCAAATGAATAGTGAAACCTTATATATTGAAATTTTAGATGATAAGGATCAGGTATTACCTTATGGTGAAGAAGGTCGAATCGTAATCACTTCGCTCTACAACAAAGCGCACCCATTTATCAGATACGATATAGGTGATATTGGTGTTCTTGATGAGCAAAGTACGCTCAGAAAACCCATTTTAAAGAAGTTGATTGGTCGTACCAACGATATAGCTATTCTCCCAAGTGGAAAAACAGCAGCGGGTTTAACTTTTTACTACATCACCAAGAGTGTGATTGAAAATGATGGCAATGTTTCTGAATTTATAATTGAACAAACAGCTTTAGATCAATTTGTCGTTAAATTTGTTAGTCGAGAGCCTTTGTCTGACGAGCAAAAAACCAAAATATCAAAAGCCATGGAGCAGTATTTAGAACCAGGCATATTCATTTCATTTGAGCGCGTAGATGTTCTAGACCGATCGAAGTCGGGAAAATTAAAGCAGTTTACCTCCTATGTCAGCTAAAACCAAAGAAGATTTAATGATCATTACGAGTTATTTTCCGCCCGAAATCGGTGCGGCATCAAATCGTATTTTTCATTTGGCTGACGGTTTAAAAAACAGCTATAATGTGCATGTGGTAACACCGTTACCTAATTATCCTACCGGGAAAATTTTCAAAGATTATAAAGGAAAATTCAAAGCAAAATCAGAGGAGAACGGCATTATTATTAGCCGAATTTGGTTGTACGCTAGCAAGTCGAAAAATAAGTTCTTGAGGCTATTTGCGATGCTATCTTACAGCTTCAGTTTGATGTGGTTTTTTATGTGGAATAGAATTCCTAAAAAGGTCATCATTCAGTCTCCGCCATTACTTGTAGCATTTACTTGTGTATTCTTTTTAAGGTCTAAAAAAAGAAAAGTAATTCTGAATGTAAGTGATCTTTGGCCAAGTGCAGGTTACGAATTAGGCGCGCTGAAACTAAACTTTAGTTATAGGTTATTGCAAAAACTTGAAGCCTTCAATTACAAAAACGCAGATCTAATATTAGGACAGAGCAATGAAATACTAGCGCACATTAAGTCCATTACCAAAAAACCTGAGCTTTTTCTTTATCGTAATTTCCCTGATATTGAATTCAAGGAATTAAATGAATCATCCTCGGGCACAAACAGATTAAAAATTGTTTATGCCGGTCTATTAGGAGTAGCTCAAGGCATATTAAAAATGTGTCAAAATTTAAACTATGAAGGCATAGAACTTCATATTTATGGATCGGGAGCTGAAGAAGAAGCATTACAAAGTTTTATTGCTATCAATAAGGAACTCCCTATTGTGTTTCATGGACGCGTCGACCGATCAGAATTGCATAAAGAGCTCCTCAAATATGACCTTGCAATAATTCCACTACTTAATAGAATTTATGGTTCTGTGCCTTCAAAAATCTTTGAATATGCTAAACTAGGCTTACCTATGCTATATTTTGGTGGTGGAGAAGGCGAAACCGTTATTACTGATCATCAATTAGGTTGGGTGGCTGGAGCTACAAATTATGAGCAATTAAATACAACAATCAAATCTATAGATAGGTCTCAGATCAACCTTCAAATGAAAGAGCGCATTCAGAAAACAGCTTATGAAAACTTTGATTTCGGGGTTCAATTAAAAAGCCTACAAACAGTACTTTAATACGCTTTGTCCTCGCCTTTTATCGCATTAATAAAGGTTTGAAAAATAATCTTGAAATCGAGTAGTAACGACCAATTTTCGATGTAAAAGATATCGTATTTAACTCTTCCGATTATATCTTTATCTGTTTCAACCTCACCTCTAAATCCACTTACTTGAGCCAAACCAGTAATACCAGGTTTTACAAAATGACGTACCATAAACTTATCGATCTTCTTAGCATACATGTTTGTATGACTCACCATGTGAGGTCTTGGGCCAACCACAGACATATCACCAAAAAGCACATTAAAGAATTGAGGTAGTTCATCTATGCTTGTTTTTCTGATAAACTTGCCCACTTTGGTAACGCGCTGATCGCCTCTGGTTGCCTGATACAGATGTGCGTCCTTATTGGGGGTCATTGAACGAAATTTATAGCAATCAAATTCTCGATAGTTAAACCCATTTCGAGATTGTTTAAAAAATACAGGGCCTTTTGATTCTAATTTGATCAGTATAGCAATTAACGGGGTTAGCCATGATAAAACAAAGACTATCACAATACTTGAGAAAAGGATATCGAAAACACGCTTAATTATGGTGTTCACGGAGTCCTCTAATGGGATTGTTCTTAAGGTTAGAATTGGTATATAATCGTAATATTCGTAGCGTAGCTTTTTTGAATAGATCTCTTTACTGTCTGGAATAAATTTCAGGATCTTAAGGTTGTTATCTGCGAAATCAACGAGATCAGCAATTTGAGAATTTGTAAGTTCAGAAATTGAACAATAGATTTCATCTACACGTTCGTTAAGAACAAATTCGAAACATTCTTCTAGGGATAATTCTTTGTCTTTAAAGTTGAATGTTTTTTTATGCAGATACCCATACTCAGGGTTTTTATTGAAGAAATTTTCTAAGGCTAAGGTTTTTTTGTTGAGTCCAAAAATCACTGTTTTCCTGTAGTTTCCACCAAAAGAGACCCTATATTTCTGTAATAAATAATAGATCGCAAATTTAAAAATGGTGATAAGTAAAAAACAGAATAATGTGTATTTTACTATAGGTCTGGGGTAAATATCTAGTTCATGATAAAGCCCAGAAAAGGCAAAAACGAAAAGTGAGAACAAAATGGCCTGACCCACAATTAGTGCCAAAATATTTATTGGCCTTGTGTATCTATAAACTTGATAAAACTTAGAATATATGGACAACAGAACCCAGCCTAACGAAATGAAAACCACAAATATTAAGGGCTCTTTGTCATTTACTAAATATAAAATTCCAACAGCGTTAATTATACTTAGATCAATTAAGTATGAAATAGGTCTTAAATATCCTGAGTATCTACCGTGTTTAAATAAGCTCAAATCCTGAAACTAATTTGAAGAATGATTTGCTTGGCCAAAATCGCCTGACTAAATATAATCTAAAATAAGGCTTAAAAAAACTTATTCTACTAAATGTTTAAATATAGAATAGAAGGCTGCTTTATCTTCCTATTGAGCTGTAAACGAAACCTTCCTTTTCCATATCTTCCAAATCATATAAATTTCGACCATCAAAAATTACATGATTGTTCATTAGAGACTTCACCTTATTGAAGTCTGGCGTTCTAAAAATACTCCACTCCGTACAGATTACTAAAGCGTCTGCATCATTTAAGGTATCGTACATGTTACTGGCAAAGCTAATTTTATCACCAAGTTTACGCTTAACATTTGGCATCGCTTCCGGATCAAACGCTGTGATCTCAGCACCTTCATTCAATAACTCGTCAATCATATATAATGATGGCGCTTCTCTTATGTCGTCTGTTTCAGGTTTAAAGGCCAATCCCCAAACAGCAATTTTCTTTCCGTTTAAATTTTGATCAAAATAATTTTTGATTCTCGGTACTAAAATTGTTTTCTGTTTGTGATTAACATTAATTACCGAATCTAATATTTTGAAATCGTAGCCAACATCCTGACCAGATTTGTGAAGTGCTTTTACATCTTTCGGGAAACAGGATCCACCATAACCAATACCAGGAAACAAAAAGCGTTTACCAATTCTTGAGTCAGTGCCCATACCAATTCTAACCTTGTCTACATCAGCGCCAACCATTTCGCAAAAGTTAGCAATCTCATTCATGAAGGTAATTTTGGTAGCTAAGAAAGAGTTCGCTGCATATTTAGTAAGTTCAGCTGATCTTTCGTCCATCACAATTATTGGGTTCCCCGATCTTACAAAAGGCTTATATAGCTTTTTCATGACCTCAGTAGCGCGTTCAGAGCTCGAACCAATAACGATACGTTCAGGCTTTAAAAAATCATCCACAGCAAAACCTTCTCTTAAAAATTCAGGGTTTGAAACGACATCAAACTCTATATCTGTATGCTTAGCAATAGTTTCTTTTACTTTATCTGAAGTCCCTACAGGAACGGTACTTTTATCGATGACTACCTTGTAATTTTTAATCATCTTACCGATGTCTTCGGCAACACCTAAAATATACTTTAAATCAGCAGAGCCGTCTTCATCTTCAGGTGTAGGAAGCGCTAAAAAAATAACATCGGCAAATTCTAGTCCTTCGGCTAAAGAAGTTGTAAACGTTAAGCGTTTTGCTTTAATATTTCTTTCAAATAATACATCTAAGTGCGGTTCATAAATTGGAACTTCACCAGACTGCATTTTTTTTACTTTTTCTTGATCAATATCTACACAAAGGACTTCGTTACCAGTTTCTGCTAAACAAGTACCTGTAACTAATCCTACATAACCTGTACCTACTACTGAAATTTTCATGTTATGGTTTTAATTTGAGTTCGGGGCAAATGTAATGAAGTAAAGTTATTTTTTAGAAATCTTTATCTTTATTTCGATTAACTATAAGCTTTTATAGTTCTTGCAACTTGCTAAACATCTTCGAAAGGATTTTATCTTTAGAAAATTGGTCGATAACAAAATTTCTACAATAATCACCCCTGTTTTTCGCCTCCTCTTTGGTTAGTGATGTAAGCTTGTCTAAATGCCCAACTACGGCATTGGAATAGTTGGAAAAATAATACCCTCCTTTAGAGGCTTCAAAAATAGATTTCACCTCAGATTTATCGTTTCCGATAATAATTGATGGTTTTGCACTAGCCATCATTCCTAGAACCTTTGAGGGCATTACAGAATCTATGATTTCTGTCTTCTGAAATAAAATATGAACATCTGCACTGCAAAGTAAATCTGAAAGTTCATCGTAAGGAACCGGTGCATAAATGCTTACATGCTCTAACTCTTTTATCCGATCTGCAAGCCACTCTCTTTTAGATCCGTCACCGACTACAATGACCTCATATTTCTCGCTATCTATATCATTACAAAATTTCAAGAATACGCTCCAGTCTTGCTTATCTCCAATATTGCCCGAATATAGAATTGTTAGTTTTGAAGATTTAAGATACCTATGTTGTTTAGATTGCTGAGGATCAATTTTATCTTCATCAATCCAATTAGGTAAATAGTATTGCTCAACAGACGTCTTATCTGATAATTTAGCCAACATACTTTGGCTAATGGTACTAACGACATCAGCTTTAGAAAAAAGTCGTTTTTCTAATCTAAAAAGCAGGGAGGCGATGCCTTTTATTTTTTTACCCAATCCTGTTTGAAACGCAGCATCAACCTCAAAGTCCTGAACATGCACCCATAGTTTTGCCTTATGTCTACGCTTAAGACGATTTCCTAACCATATATTGCTGGTAAATGGCACAATGGCTATAATTACATCGGCTTCCTTTAGCTTTCTTAAATTAAAGTAAGATCCAAATGTGAAATCTAAAATGTGGATTATTCTTTTAAGAAACGTGGGGTTATTGGGCACATATTGTTTATATCTGAAAACCTCTATACCATCTATATTTTCTCTTAAAAATCGTTTCTTGTTTCTGTAATTGTCATTAATCCTCCATTGAGGATAGTAAGGAAATCCCGTAATTACATTAATTTGGCACCCATGCTTTAGTAGATATTTTACCAGATCGGCATTATACAGCCCAATTGCTGTATCTTCTGGATAATAATTTGGAGAGATTAATGCAATTTTCAATATACTAGTTTAAATTTTTGGGTGCGAAACTTATTTAGTTTCTCGACCATTCTTTTTCAAATGACATGATCTCATTTTCAGTATAAAAGAACTTTACAAATTTAGAGTTTAGCATTTTATCAATATAGCCTTTCTCCAACTTTATATTCTGTTTAAATTCTTTATACTCGCTGTAGTAATTTTTTTGAGCACCAACATTCTTGTTCTTTAATTCAAATTGTTTTAAGCCTAAAAACTCTTTTATGATTTTTTCTTTTGCTTGATCCTCCAAGTCGACTCGTAATAGAAGAATGTTATAGTTATTCGATTTTAGGATTTGATATTTTTTTTCTTTCGGAAAAGCAGTTTCGTAAATATCGGTATTTAAGCTCTGATTAAACTCTTTATCAAACCACAACAAAGGTGTTTCGTGATCGTAAATATTATAAAATAAATCAATTAATTCTTCGGTATTAGAATAGTTGACTAATCTGGTGTAATGTTCTTTATTTTGAAAGAAGGCAGAAATGTTTCTTTCTATTGGGTTTCTTACCATAGAGATCACATAAACTGGGCGTTTATTTGATTTAATAAACATATTGAATAACCTTATGCCTCTTTTGTCGACGACCTTAGATTCTACCTCTCCTGTTTTTTTATAGATGGATTCATGAACCTCTTGAATATATTTTTTGTTGAGGCGGTGAACGTGATAAACAATTAAATTCTTTTCCTTTAGGCTGTAATAAATCGAAGAAGAAGCGACCTTTCCCATTTGATAAATTAGGACCAGGTCTTTTTTCAAAATATTATATTTAAGATAATTAAGAATATCTTGAAGAAAAAAACCTACTGCCCTTAGCCACGAGTTTCTTAATTTGTCTTTTAGTTTCTTGTTCATTTTCATTTAAGTAATCAAAAAGTATTGAATACAAATCTCTTTCGAAAGAGGCTTAATAACAGTATTTAAAACGTATTGGCGGGGCATACAAGTATAATAATCAGGTAATAAAAACGGTCCTTGTGCTAAATAATTTGTCTATTTGCTATACGCTCATTTAGATTTCGCTTAACAAAAACTTCTAGTTTTCCACCAACAGTATAATCTATAATTTCTATTCCCTTTTCATCAAAAGTTTGCTTTGCAATTTCATATTGTACTTCGCTGTGCTCTAGATTTGGCGTTCCCCAAATTTGATTTTTAAAATAGTCTTTAGAGAAATGATTCATATCCTCACCTTCAAATTTTTTGTAAGTCTGATTTTTACCTTCAAATTTATAGCTGTGATCGATACCTACAATTGAAACTTTTTGTGGATTCAAATAATTAGCGATTTGAAGACAAGGGTAAGACACGGTTACACCATTAGCAATTGTCTTTTTTATATCATCAGAAAAATCATCCTTGCTATGAAAATTTAATACAAATACATTTTTCCGCTTTTTAATGCCCAGATATATCGCACGAGGTGGGACAAACAAAATGGTGTCCGTGGTATTAAAGAACTCTTTGTTTTGCCATAAAACACTGCCATTAACACAAACTATTATATCTGGCCTCCAGGCTGTTTTATCGTAAATTAAGTTAATCTTATTCATCCCAATACTAATGTGGTCGGAAAAGGCTTCAAAATCTGTTTGGTTAAGACTTGGCCCATTACCAACAATAAGCACTGGTTTATTTAACATATTATCTAATAAACTCCACTGATTGCGCTTTTTAAGAAAAGAAAAAATTACTTTATCAACAATATCCCTAATCGGTTTACTCTTCTTTACAAGTTTATCAAACAACTTCATTCTTTAACTTTATATATTATTACTAATAAGGGAATAAATATTAGTGTCGGGGTAAAAGTATAATAACTAGGTACCGATTCCAAACAACCAAATAAAAAAAAGGTGACAAAAATAATCATCAAATTATTGTCTTTGTGTTTTAGCAAGACGGTCATTGTTTTATACAAAAAGAAGATCAATATGGTTAATCCAAAAATCCCATAATCATAGAGCACCTGAAGAAACACATTGTGGGTTGTGCTTAGGGATTTTTCATACTGAGAGATCATTTCTTTAAACGAATTTAAACCGTGGCCAAATAAAAACCGAAAATCTTCAAATGAACTCGTAATTGCTAACTCCCATATTTTAGGTCGCTTAAAGAAGTTTTCTTCAAGCTCGCCTGGCCTTTTAAAACCAATAAAAATATCTGTATTATAAAAAATGTAAACAGCAAAAATTGCAGATACCGCAATTATTGCCCAGTAACGCGTAATGAAATAGACAATGGTTTTAATCCCCATTCCGACCACAAAGCCTAACAATATCGAAATGATCAGTGGTGATCTAGAATCTAGAACCACTAGAAGATATAGATTCCAAACATATAGTATGGTTAAAAAATACTTAAGCTGAAGTTTATTTGTATTCTTAATTAAATACAAGGTCAGCAATGATGTAATACCTATCTGTACGGAATTCACAGTAAGACCACTAGCCATAGGAAAGTTAACTCTATAGGCTACGATATTAAAAAGCCCTAGCGTTGTATTGATCCCTGTTCTTAAATGTGAATATTCTATCTCATACCAAATGAAATTGATCAAATTATACACCGTAAGGCTGTAAACCAGATATTTAATGGCATCAAATTTTGATAAATTCTTAAACTTGTTTTTAACAAAGAAATACCACAATAAATAAGAGAAAAGTATACCTACAATTTGCAAAGTTACCTGTGAAAAAATAAGAGTATGTGCCAGCATAAATACAAGCACAAGAATGGGCAACACGTCTTCTTTTTTTAGTCTAATCTTCCAGTTGTTAAACCATAAAATATGAGTAATTAGGACTAGAAACAATATAGAAGTTGCTATGATCTTACTGCTATCTTCGAGATAGGATATCAGTCTTAAAAAGAAAACATAGAAAATATCCATTACTTTTTGAGATGAATTAAACTGGTAATAGACACGAGTAACGGAATAATTACTAAAATTGAGATTATTGAAAAGAACCAAATCCAATAATTTTCTACTATCAATCCAGAAAGCACTACAGCGATTAAAATGAAATAGCCCAGAATAATGAAGTTTTTAAAGTTCCTTATTTCCTTATTCATATAAAAGAAGTAAAAAATTGGATTTATAATAAAATACAATAATACTAATATAATCATACAAATGAATTGGGTTTCTAGATAGGCAAAATCTGGCGCAATCAAAAGCAATATTTTTTCTGAAAAGACAATTAGAATAAGTCCAAGTAAAAACACAAAATACAGGATAGGAATGGTTAATTTTTTATAAACTTTTAAAAAGGTCTTTCTGTTTAAAACCATATCCTTATGCAATACTATTTCATTTTGAAATGCTCCAATAATAGAATTGGAAATCAGCATAAATACATTTATAAAGATGATGAGTAGATGCGTCTCTGCCACCATTTTATCACCGTAATAGAAGTCGCCAAATTGTCTTGATAGATAAAGTACAAATACTGTAATTCCCTTTAATAACGTAAACTTATTAAGAAACCAAAACCTTGAAATACTAAAATTAAATTTTTTGAAAGAGAAGAAGTTAACGTTAAGGTGTTTTCTAAAATGAATCAGCGCATAAATAATAGTGAGCAACCCGCAGATACTTACAGCTAACGCTAAAGAAAAAATAGGGTCATTGAAGAATCGCATAAATGCAACACTCAAGAAAATAAACCCAAATGTAAAGAACACATCTTCAATAATTATTGATGCTTTAATTGTATTATTTACTCTCGAAAAATCCGCAAATAACCGAATTGCAGAGAACGCAAAAGCCACAACATTTACGGCAATAACAATCCCAATTTCATCGAAAATAAAAAAGCTTATAACTAGCAATAATAAATGAGAAACAAAAAGATGCGAGATAATCCTATCAATAACATCTTTATTCTCATTGGTTCTAAGATGAATATCTCTCACTTCAGAGAAGTAGGTAATATGCATGCTATCAACACCAAAGAATGATAAAAATCTTGCTGTTGTATAAAAAATGGAAAAGCTGGCTACATCAGAAACAGAAAAAGTATTTATTATATACAAATTGAAGAGAAAAAAGCACCCTTTTGCCAAAGCTTTCATTGACAAATTCTTTATCCCTTTATTGTTATAAAGTGATTTTGTTAACTTTTTAACTCTACTAATCTTCATTCCTTCCGTTTAAATATCAATAAAACAGACACCACAATAATAATGGAAATTCCCATTTGTCTAAATTGTATGTTTTCAAAAAATGAGTTCACTATAATAGCTACCACATATAAGGTGAGTACCTTATCTGCAGCATTTACGCCTAAGAATACAAACCATCCATATAATAAAATTATAGATAGAAGACCGATAATTCCGCCTATGTAATACTCTTGTAAAAAAAAATTATGTGCATTAATTCTGGAACCCAAAAGATTTCTTTCATTTTTTGACAACCCTCTTGCGTACGATGTTTGGTCCGAACCTACTTCTAATTGTGGAGATTTTAAATCAAAAAAATTATTCTCATCACAATGATTGTACTTATAATCCGCACTTACAAACCCAATTAAGGCAATATTTCTGGATTTTGTAGCTTTAGTAGTAATGGATAGTCTGTAGTAATCATCGTTTTCCTTTATAAGTTCATGATTTATTATGCCTTGGCCAATATGTGGAAAGGTATTGGAATTGACATCAAAAACCACCATCTGAGAATTAATCTCACCTAATCTAATGACCACATTGGCCTTATTTGGTTTTACGCTTACCGAAAACGCGTATGTTTCATCAATTTTAAGGTCGTCTAGTATTTGAAAAACGGTGTGAGATTTACAACCGTTATTCTTTGAAAAAACGCGAAATGAATTGTCCTTGTTGCTTTCTATAGAGGCTCCATTTTTCTTCCATATTAAGCTCTCTAATTGATCGGTATTGATGAGAAGGTTTTTCGCAAAGTCAACCCCGTCGTTTGAGGTAATACTTTCTTCCACTATCTGGGTGACCGTTTTTTTACCTCCACAGTAACCATATCCAAGTAATGGCACCTCGTCGATCTTATTTAATAGTGCTGAATAAATTATCTTTCTCGGATTGTATTGGTTGGCTTTGTGTTCTTCTTCATTGCCTTTTAGATTATCCATAACGAATACAACATCTTCCGTTATATCTATATTTTTATATTTAAAACTATTATACAATACCAACGAAGTAATACCTATAACTACGACTGCCATTAAGCTCGAAAGTAAAATTTTCTTTTTCTTGTAAAGGGTGAAAATAAGGTATAATAGGTAGGCAAAAACAATAGCTATATTAGGTAAGGAAATTGGAAAAATTACAGCTATCAGAAAAAAGAGTGTGAGAAAAATGTTAAGTGTATTGAATTTTTCGTCAATCAATTTCTTGGTCGTAAAAAACAAAGCCAATAATATAATCAACGAAAAGTACGGTTTATGATAGTTGGAGTCTAATACGTCTATAGTTGGTTTCAAAAAATTCATTATATCCGAATAGAACAAGAACTGCTTTTGGGATACCACCTCCAATTGACCACTATAGACTTCTTTTATAACGATGTAAGCAAACCTTAAAACATATAAGACGGCTCCAACTATATAAACGTTTTTAAAGGTGTTTGCTTCTTTTTTGGTTATATAAGAGGGTGCAAACAATAATAAAACAGAAGGAATATATAATGGTGCTACCTTTTCTAGCCAATAAGTAATCGAACACTCAAAACTACTCTGAAACAGAGGTATGAGTGTAAGAAGAAATATCAGAATTACAAAGTAAGCTTTCTTTGGGTTAGTTTTTGAAAAGGTCTTAAGATCAAACGGAAGTGATACAAAAAACAGAATCGTAATGATATTTATTATTGCAAAGTCTAATATGGGGAATAAGGCCAATGCATAAAATAAATATCTATTAAGTCGTCTCATGTATCATTTTAGAGCGCCATTACAGAGATTTTAAAACATTCTTTATGGCACAAATTCCTTGTTTTTCAATATTCTCATAGGTTCTAGATGCAATATGCGGCGTAATTATGATTTTTTCATTTCCTAAAAAAGGGTGATTATCAATCATAGGCTCTTTTTCGAGCACATCGGCTAAATAATAACCTAGGTTATTCTCTTTTAAGGCCTTTATTATTTCAGCATTATCGACGAGCTTGCCTCTAGAGGTGTTAACTAATATTTTACTGCTATTTGAACTTTGTTTGAGTAATTGATAGTTAACAATTCCTTCCGTATGTCTATTGAGTGGTAAATGTAATGAAATGATGTCTGATTTTTCAAAAAGTTCTTCAGCATCTGCACATATCTCATAATCTGGATTTACCTCATCCTTATAAAATAAATCCAAAACATTAACTTTCATTCCTAATGCGGCACATTTTTCCGCTGTAGCTCTTCCAATATTACCAAATCCCCAGATACCTATACTCTTACCGTTTAACTCGTTGCCTACTAGCCTTTTCCATTGACCATCTTGTACTAAATTGTGTTGCGGAATCAGGTTTTTACTTGCAAGGAATAATAAGGCAACAACATGTTCTGCAACAGTATTAACGTTAATCCCTGGACAATTACAAACCGTAATATTTAGGTCTTTTGCAGCCTCGAGATCTACAGAATCTAGACCTACTCCATATTTAGAAAGCACCTTGAGACCTCTTTTCTTGTACTCGGTTAATACCTTCTCAGTGTACTCATCATCTCCACAAATAATAGCATCAAAATTGTGGTTAAGAGCTAGTAATTGGTCCTCGGTTAGTGGTCCTCTTTCTTTCACAACATCCCAATTCTGATCTTTTAAAAAACTCTGATGGTTTCCACTAGAGTCCTGAAACGATGTGCTTGTGAGTAAAACTTTCATTATAAATATTTTTGTATTTCTTTTTCTAGCTCAGTAAACGTCTTAAATCTAATCCCATTAAAATCTTTAAAAACTTCCATGTTTTCGTGATGCTCTCTTAAGGCAAAGTGTATATTAGAGAAATCAGCGGCATCATAATCTGTAGTAGCATCTCCAAGAAATAAGGTTTCATGGCGTTTCAAATTGTTTTCCTTAATGATGTATTCTGTCCAGTATCTTTTGTTTTTTGGGGAGCCACAAAGAGCTTTAAAATGGTTTTCAATACCTCTTTTTTCAACAATTTGCTCTATTTCTACAGTGGGTGTTCCTGTAATGATCCAAAAATTAAGTCGTGTTGAGTATTTATCTAAAAAATTGCTACAGCCAACAACTTCTTCGGCATTAATTACTTTTTCTAATACTAATTTTGAAAACGTCTGTGCTAGATCGTTCAATTGATCTTGAGAAATATCCTGATTTAAAAATTGTTTATGGTAAATCTTAAACTTTTCATATCTCGAAACACCGCCATTATGGATATGGTGGTCTACTACCTTATCGGCAATTTTTTCTCCATACGGAAGGTACATTTCTCTAAATGCCTCCGTCTTTACATCCACCGATTCGGCAATTACACCATCAAAGTCAAAAAAAATATTCTTAAAAATTGTACTGTCTTTTAAACTCATCAAAATCCGTTTTAGTAGCAAAGGCAATTATATTTCCCCAATCATCAGTTTCAATCTCTTCAATATCTGTAGATAGTTTTTTCCAATCGTGCTGTATGCCATATTCTTTAATGGGGTGCCATATCGAGTATACTAAAAAATAGCCTTGTTCTATTAAGAAATTACCCATGTCTTTAACTGTATAGTCTAAAAGCACTGTTTTTTTGTCTTCGAATTCGCACATGATTACTCGCGGTTTAAATTTGGAAAAATCAAACCCTTCAAGCACCATTAAGTCGTACCCTTCAACATCAATTTTTAAAAAGTCAATAGCACTAATATTATTATCTATTACAAAGTCCTTCAGTGTAATAGTATCTACCTCATAAGAAGGAACTTGACTATTATTAAACTTTAACAGGCTGGGAATTCCTTTTGAAGAAGTACTCGTATAAAACGTTTTGGTTTCTTTAATATTTGAAACTGCATTCTTATGCAGACTAGCTTTTAAATTCCATTTTTTTAGGTATTTGGAAATTCCTTGGTAATTGTTCTCGTCTGGTTCAAAGGCAAAAACTTTCCAATTTTTTAATAAAAATGGCATAAATGAAAATCCATTTAAGGAACCAACATCAAACATTACGCCATCTTTATAATCGAGAAAGTCATTTATTAGTAAGATTTCATCAAAATGCTTTTTCAGCTTTTGCCTAAAGAAAAAAAACATTCTCGGTGGCAAAACTTCTTTTATTAACTTCTTCATCATATTAATTTAAGATGAGGTCAATTTGCGGAATTATTTTTGAAATTGGGTAATTATTATTAAAAATATTATCTAAGACTTTTTTCTTCTCTTGTCCGGGAGCGATTAAAACGATTTTCTTTGCATTTAATAACAATGGATAGGTCATAGTTATGCGCTCTGTTTTTAGCTGCGGAACATGGTTTAAAACAACTAAATCGCTCATGTTGAGTAAGGCTTTCGTATCCGGGAAAAGGGATGCCGTATGCCCATCTAGACCCATACCAAGAATAACAAGATCTAATTGAGGCATACCATTGGCAAACGAAATATTGGTCTTAATGATTTCTTCATATTTTGAAGCACATTCGTGATAATTTAAATTTTCTACGACCATCGAAAAACTCTTGGATGCAACTTTATCAAACAAAAGCTTTCTGATATTGCCATAATTACTTTCAGAATGATTAACGCTTACGCAACGTTCGTCAACAGAGAAGAATTTGATTTTATCCCAGTTTATATCTAGAGTACTTAGCTTTTTATAAATCGGAAGCGGCGAATTTCCGCCAGAGAGTGCAACAGATATTTCACCTTTTTCTAAAATAAGATCTGCTATAAGGTCTTTTATAAGGTCTGATGATTTATCTACAAAATCCTTGTCATCAAGGGTGATAATTTTTATCGAATCATTCTTCATTACTGTGAACAGATCTTATGCATTCAAGCAGTCCTTGCCCCATATCTATGTGAGGGTTGGCTATGAGTTTTTTACTGACTGATGGCTCAAATGAATAAGGCGTGAATTTATAATGATTTGTATATCCACTATTATTATAAACGATATCGACCTTATCATTCATTATCTCATTTATCATATTGAAAAGGTCAGAACGCTTCATGCGCTCAGTTCCTGTTAATATAACATGGAGATTGTTGAATTCATCAGATTCTATGACATCAACAGATAGCTTGGCGGCATCTGAGGCATGAATATATTCACGTAACTCCTCGCCAGATCCTGAGTGTTCTATTTTTTTGTTTAAAACTGCCTCTTTAACCAAATTATACACGTAATTGTTGTCGTATGGTCTTTCTGAATAAACAGATCCATACCTTAAAATTACGAAAGGAAGGTTGTATCTTTTGTGGTACTCCTCGATAATTTTTTCTGAAGCAAGTTTACTTATACCGTAATAGGATCCTTTATTACTCATGGCGTAAGCACTACTGGCATATACGAAATTTGCAACGCCTTTTTTTATGCACTCTTCGAGGATGTACATGTTGCCCATTACATTAAGCTCTATGGTCTTAATAGGAAACTTAATGGCATTATCTAAATTAGCAAAGCCTGCTAAATTATATACAACATCAAAATCTGATTGGCTAAATACATTGGTCACATCCTCTTTACTTAGAATGTCGCATTTAATAAAATCTGCATAACCTTCAAATTCATTGTTCTCGGAAATATCTGCAACCGTTACTTTATAATTCCTCTTCAACAATTCTTCAACTAAGTAATGGCCCAAAAAACCATGACCTCCAAAGACTAAAACCTGCTTCATTTTTTTTGGCTTAATTTACTTTTTAATGATTTCATTTCATCTCTTGCCTTATCGCCAAGAAAGAAAAAGTCCAAGCTAAATGCCAAAAAAGAGTATCCCTTATCTACTTTTTCTATGATCTTAGCATGATTTGAGTCGATAACGTGGAAGCCAAGTGGTTTGTTTTTTTCTAAGGTAATTTTATCTATTCTGTTCAAAACCTCTTTAACGTCATCATCATCAAACATTCCTGGTTTACTCATCGATGCTGAAAGATCGTATGGACCAACAATTATTCCGTCTACACCTTCCACATCGAGTATTTCTCTTAGATTATTTACCGCATCAATATGCTCAACCTGAACAATAACTATAGACTCTTCTTGGACCCACTGCTTGTAAGACTCAAAACTAACGCCATAATGCTGCGCTCTAGATAGTCCAACACCTCTTTTTCCAATTGGCGGGTACTTTACATAGGATACAGCCTCCCGAGCCTCTTCGGCGTTTTTTACCATGGGTACAATAATGCCGTTTGCACCGGCATCCATAACTCTTTTGATGATGACCTCATCATTTTTACTTACACGCACCAAAGCCTCCATATGGTTACCTTGGATATGGCCAATTAAATTCTGAACTGTCTCTATATTAATGGCTGAATGTTCAATATCTATGGTCAACCACTCAAATCCTGATGTACCTAAGATTTCAACAACTCCTTGATGCGGAATAGTTAGCCAAGAGCCTATACTGAGTTCATTATTGCGAAGCTTAGACTTTAATGGACTTTTATTGTGTTCAAAATTTTTCATTCAGTGGACTCCTTTCTTAATGTTTTATACAATGTTTCGGCGATTAAAAAATCTTGTGGGTCATCAATATCTATGGCTTCTAATTTGTCTATTTCGAACATTTTTGGCTTCTTTCCAATACGTTTTAGACCACTTTCCATAAAAGATTCTTTAGTAAAAATAAAGAAATTGGAGTTTTCTTCAAATAAAGGTGGTAAGTCTTGTGTTCTTATGAGTTTTTGGGGATTATGGTTAAACGCTTTTCCATTTTCGTCATAGAGCCTAGTTTGAATCTTTGTAACCGAAAATATAGAATCGTAGTTGTCTTTAAAGTCTGGCTCTAAAAATAGGGCTATTGCATTGTCTATTGAAGCTGTGGTAAGTAAAGGATTTGTACTGTGGGTCTGAAGGTAGATATCAGATTCAAATCTTAATACATCATTTTCAATGACTTTATTCATTGACACTAAATCCCCTTGTATTTCAATGGGCCTATCGTGGATAACTATTTTATCGCCATAGGATTCTAAGGCGTCTTTTTTAATCTTTTCACTATCCGTATTTATAACTACTGCTGAAATGTATTTAGAATCTAAAAGAGTGTCTAAAACTCTGTGATAAAGAGGTTTACCGCTGAAATCTTTTAAATTTTTATTCGGAACTCTTTCCGAGTTGCCTTTCATGGGTAGAAGTGCCGTGACTTTGATCATATATGGAATCTAAAATTTTACATTTAAATCGTCCCACAGCTTTTTTCTGACATAAAGTCTAGGGTTGTGTTGATTATCAACCCTAATCGTTTTTATTTTATAGGTTGTAGAGTCTAATAACGAGAATTTACTGAAGCCAAAATATTCACTTAATTGCTCTGGACCAATATTAACGCTACTCTGACCGTATTCAAAATTGATTGATATTATTTCTACCTCTTTAGGTTCTTTTCTACCAAGAGAAATAATCATTTTGTTCGAAATATTACTAGGCCCAAAATTACCTATTATTTGATCAGTCGTTGAGGTAGGAGACACTTTTTCTACTAAATGAATATTTTTGGTTTGAAATTCATCAACGCTGATTTCATTCATCATAAAAGTAAACTCGTCTTTTTTGTTTGTTTTAAACTTCATAGTAAGCTTAAGCTCTTTTTCATTCGGCTCAGCTTGCTGTTGATTGTTTGTAACTTCTGCCTTAGAGGATTTATTTTCCTTGGTATTATTACAAGCAATAATAGTCATTAACATTGCGCAAAATAGCAGTCTCTTCATATAAAAATAGTTAGACGATCATTCCAGCGGCTACAGTTTCGTTTGTGGTGTCGTCAATTAAAATGATGCTTCCCGTTGTTCGATTTTCTCTGTATTCGTCAATCATTAAAGGCTTAGTTGTTCTAATTTTTACTTTAGAAATGTCATTCATGTGAAGCGTTTTATCTTCCTTGTTACGCTCTAAAGTCTCTATATCGATCTTATAAACAATTTCCTTAATCATTGCCTTTTGATCATTACTTGTATGCCTTATACTATACTTAGTTCTTGGGCGCGATGGACTATTATTTAGCCAACATAGCATCACCTCAATATCTTGTGTTGCTTTTGGCTTATTGTTAGATCTTACAATCATATCGCCTCTACTGATGTCTATATCATCTTCGAGTGTAATTGAAACAGACATTGGAGCAAAAGCTTCCTTCAGCTCTCCTGAATAATTATCGATAGATTTAATTTTGCTGGTAAATCCAGAAGGCATTACTGTAATTTCATCCCCAGGTCTAAATATACCACCTTCAACACGTCCGGCATAGCCTCTGTAGTCTCTATTTTCATCGTCACTTTGAGGCCTAATTACCGTTTGAACCGGAAATCTTGCATCTACTTTATTGATATCACTACTAATATGCATGGTCTCGAGCGTATGAAGCAACGGTGCACCTTGATACCAATCCATATTTTCTGATCGATTAACAACGTTATCTCCCAATAATGCACTAATAGGAATAAATCGAACATCCTTTACCAGCATTTTAGAGGAGAACTCTTCAAACTGATTAATAACATTATTATACGCATCTTCAGAGAAATCTACCAGATCCATTTTATTAACGCAAACAATAACATGTGGAATTTGAAGAAGCGATGCAATAAAAGAATGGCGCTTTGTTTGTTCTATTACACCATGTCTTGCATCTACTAAGATAATGGCAGCATTGGCTGTTGAAGCTCCGGTTACCATATTTCTAGTATACTGAATATGACCAGGTGTGTCGGCAATGATGAATTTACGCTTAGGTGTTGTAAAATACCTGTAGGCCACATCTATGGTTATACCTTGCTCTCTCTCATCTCGTAATCCGTCAGTAAAGAGTGCTAAATCAACGCCTTCATGACCTTTCTTTTTACTAGTGTTTTCAATGGCTTCAAGCTGATCTTCAAAAATAGATTTTGAGTCGTATAACAAACGCCCAATTAATGTACTTTTTCCGTCATCAACACTTCCTGCTGTTGTAAATCGTAATAATTGATTATTATCTATCATTATGGTTAATTTCTTTAAAAATATCCTTGTCTTTTTCTATCTTCCATAGCTGATTCAGAGCGTTTATCATCGCTTCTGTTTCCGCGTTCTGTTTGTCGCATCCCTGAAACTTCATTTGCAATTTTTTCAAGCGTGTCTGCGTCAGATTCTATGCCTCCTGTGATGGTAATATCACCAAGGGTTCTAAAACGTACTTTTTTAGTAACAATCTCTTCGTGTTCCTCTAATATCAAGAATTCTGAATTTGGTATCCAGCTGTTCTGTCTCCAAACAACTTCTCTTTCGTGAGCAAAATAAAGAGAAGGAATAGCGATATTTTCGCGTTGAATGTAATTCCACACGTCCATTTCTGTCCAGTTACTAATTGGGAAAGCTCTAAAATGCTCTCCTTCAAAGTGTTTACCATTAAAGATATTCCACAGTTCCGGTCTTTGATTTTTAGGGTCCCATTGTCCGAAGTCATCCCTGTGCGAAAAGAAGCGTTCTTTTGCTCTGGCTTTTTCCTCGTCACGTCTACCACCACCAATAGCACAATCTATCTTATTAGTTTCTATGGCATCGAGCAGTGTTGTAATTTGAAGAGCATTACGTGTGGCATTTTTCCCTTTTTCTTCCGCAACTCTACCCTGATCTATAGATTCTTGAACAGAACCTACGATAAGTTGTACACCAAGCTCTTTAATTATATCATCTCTAAATTTGATGGTTTCAGGAAAATTATGTCCTGTATCTACGTGCATTAAAGGAAATGGAATCTTAGCGGGGGCGAAAGCTTTTTTAGCTAAATGCGTTACCAAAATTGAGTCTTTTCCACCAGAAAATAAGATTACTGGATTATCAAACTGCGCCCATACTTCGCGTAAAACAAATATGGCTTCGCTTTCTAACTCGTCTAGATAATTTAAATAATATTTACTCATAATTGAGTTTTAGTTTTGGTTTTATATAGTCAATAATTCTAGCAACAGCATCTTCAACAGATTCTGTTTCGGTCTTTATTTCAATGTTAGGGTTTTCGGGTGCTTCGTAAGGCGCAGAGATCCCTGTCATGTTCTTTATTTCACCTGCTCTTGCCTTTTTATACAAACCCTTTACATCCCTGCGTTCACATTCTTCTATACTCGTATTTACATAGATCTCAACAAAGTTAAAATCTTTAACGATAGTTCTTATATTATCCCTGTCTTTTTTATAGGGCGAAACAAATGCTGCTAAAACCACCAAGCCAGCATCAATCATTAGGTTAGAGACTTCTGCAATTCGTCTTATATTCTCCGTTCTGTCTTGGGGAGAAAATGAAAGATCATTGTTAATTCCCTTTCGGATATTATCACCATCTAATGAATAAGTTTTAATGCCAAGCTTAAACAATTCCTGTTCTACTACATTGGCAATCGTAGACTTACCAGAACCAGATAAACCCGTAAACCATAATAGAAATGAATTGTGATTATTGGCCGTTATTCTGTCTTTTTTTGAAACCTGATAACTATGGGGTATAACATGTTTTGCCATATTAGTTTTTTTTACCAATGAAAAATTGCCTTACTTTTCCAAGTGGAAGTTTTAGCCATAATCTCTCGTGTAAATAATACAGCACAAATTTCGTAAATAATTCTGTTAGAGCAATAAACATCGCTATCTCGTCAAAAGTTTCGAGGATCGTACCTGAAATTAGAAAAGTCATGGTCGTTGCGATTATTCTCCAAGATATAGTTTTATGAAGTGTCTGTTTTTTATTTACTTCCTTGTTTTGTAAAATATTCTGCCATACACGTTCGTGCAGATAATAAACAAAGAATTTTATGAAGAATTCTAGAGCGCCAATTTTAATGGCATTTTCGAGGCTACATTGACCGTTGAGACAGGTAACTAGTAGTACAACGACAATTGTGTCTGTAGTAGCAACAATGCGCCAAGATACTCCCTTAAGGATACTCCTAATATGTGATTCTTTTTTATAAGTAGGCATGGGGTTTAAATTCTAAGAAACTACGAACCAGGGATTCAGTAGGTTCTCTTTGTTATAAGTGAGTGGTTTTTCGGTTTCTTTTGAGATCACCTCAACTCCTACTGCATTGCAAATGGCTTGACCCGCAGCAGTATCCCACTCCATTGTTGGCGCAAATCTTGGGTAAATATCAGCATTCCCTTCTGCGACCAGACAAAATTTTAGTGAGCTCCCTTTAGACACTATTGAAACCTGATTACCTTTCTTTTCAAGTTGGTGTACAAATGAGAGGGTTTCGTCGTTCATGTGCGATCTGCTTCCCACAACTTCTAAAGCATTGGTTCTTTGCTTTGGTTGAAGTGGCTGCAGTAAATTCAATATGTTTTCAAAGGTTGTATTGTGGTCTGAAAGCTGTGCCTTGTAAGCTTTACCATTTGGCACGTCTCCAATATATAATACTTTAATTGCCGGAACATATATAACACCTAATCTTGGCTTTCCTTCATTGACTAAAGCTATATTTACGGTAAACTCACCATTTCTTTTTATAAACTCTTTTGTACCATCAACAGGGTCTACAATCCAACAGGTACTCCATTCCTTGCGGCTTATGTAATCGATCTGCTTATTCTCTTCGCTAATAATCGGAATGTTTGTAGGAATCAAAAAGGTATTAATGATGTCATTCGCATTTTTATCAGCAATTGTTAAAGGGGATTTATCGTCTTTGATTTCTACATCAAATTCGGAATTATAAACCTCCATAATGGCTTCGCCTGCTTTTAATGAGGCTTCTATAGCTGTGCGTAGTTCTCTATTTTGATCTATACCAGTCATACATTTCTTTTATACCGTTTTCTAAACTCATACTGTGTTGCCACCCAAGGTCGTGTAATTTTGAAACGTCAGTTAATTTTCTAGGTGTACCGTCAGGTTTATCGGTGTTATAAACAAATTGGCCACTAAATCCGATGATCTGCGCAATAATTTGAGCTAATTCAGCAATAGAAATGTCTTCTCCTGTGCCAATATTGATATGTGTATTACGAATTTCTTTTTGATGTGCTTCAAAAGTGTCTTTGAAATTTCGATTTTCCATTATGAAAACACAAGCATCGGCCATATCTTTCGACCACAAAAATTCGCGCCTAGGATTTCCAGATCCCCAAATTTCAACACTATTTTCGCTTACACCAAAACCTGAAAGATATGCTTTGGCTTTTTCAATTGTTGAATGCCCCGTATCTTTCATTACAGCTTCAGAATTACCTTCGTGTAGCATTTTAGCAAGATGTATCTTTCTGATTAATGCTGGCAATACATGTGATTTTTCCAGATCAAAGTTATCGTTTGGCCCATATAAATTTGTTGGCATAACCGAAATAAAATTGGTGCCATACTGCAAATTGTAACTCTCACACATTTTGATTCCGGCAATCTTTGCTATTGCGTAGGGTTCATTTGTGTACTCTAAGGAATTTGTGAGTAAATAGTCCTCTTTCATGGGTTGAGGGCAATTCTTAGGATAAATACAAGTGCTACCAAGAAACAACAACTTCTTTACACCGTTAGCATAGCTCTGGTGGATTACATTGTTTTGAATCATTAGGTTATGGTAGATAAAATCTGCTCTGTAACTATTGTTTGCAATAATACCACCTACTTTCGCAGCTGCTAAAAATACATATTCTGGTTGCTCTTCTTTAAAGAATTTTTCAGTTGCCTTTTGGTCAGCAAGATCAAGTTCGGCAAAGGTTCTTGTTATAGTATTTGTATAACCTTTTTGATGAAGATTTTCGAGAATAGCGCTCCCAACAAGGCCTCTATGGCCCGCAACATAAATTTTAGAATCCTTTTTCATATATAATTCTACTCAAAATAATTCTTGATTCTGAAACCACCTTCTTTAAGGTACTGTTGCTTCTTCATAAGTTTTATGTCACTACTCATCATATCTTCAACTAGGGCAGGTAAATCGTACTTTGGCACCCATCCTAATTTATTCTTGGCTTTTGATGCGTCGCCGACAAGAAGATCAACTTCTGTAGGCCTAAAATATTTAGCATCTACTGCAATGACTTCCTTGCCAATTTCCAATTGATATTCTGGATTGCTACAAGACTTCACAAAGCCTTTTTCTTCGGTTCCTTCACCCTTGAATTCTAATTCAACGCCTATGTGTGCAAAGCACATTCTGATAAAATCTCTAACTGTGGTGGTAATTCCTGTAGCAATAACCCAATCTTCAGGTTGATCAGCTTGAAGGATCATCCACATCATTCGAATATAATCCTTTGCGTGTCCCCAGTCTCTTTGAGCGTTAAGATTCCCTAAGTACATTTTATCTTGCATTCCTAATGCAATTCTGGAGGTAGCTCTGGTAATTTTTCGCGTTACAAAAGTTTCTCCTCTGATTGGCGATTCATGATTAAACAAAATTCCGTTGCACGCAAACATTCCGTATGCTTCACGGTAATTTACAGTAATCCAATAGGCATATATTTTTGCAACCGCATAAGGACTTCTCGGATAAAATGGCGTTGTTTCCGTTTGAGGAACTTCCTGAACTTTTCCGTACAATTCAGACGTAGATGCCTGATATATTCTTGTTGACTTTTCTAAACCAAGCATTCTCACTGCTTCGAGAATTCTCAATGTTCCTATGCCGTCAGCATTGGCTGTATACTCTGGTGTTTCAAAAGAGACATGCACATGACTCATGGCTGCTAAGTTGTAAATCTCGTCTGGTCTTACCTCTTGTATAATTCGGATAAGATTGGTACTATCGGTAAGGTCTCCATAATGCAAGAAAAAATTCTGGTTTTCTTCATGTGGATCTTGATACAAGTGATCTATTCGATCTGTATTGAATAATGAAGACCGACGCTTTACACCGTGAACTGAATAGCCTTTCTTTAACAAAAATTCACTTAAATAGGCCCCATCTTGTCCAGTAACTCCAGTGATTAATGCAACTTTTTTCTTCATCTTATTTTTTTAAATTTTGTACTATCTTTTGTTCATCAGCAAAAATAACTTTTTTTAACTACTAGCTAAGAAAAATTAAGTTATTGATTCTTGCGACTTAAATAGGTTAATCGTTTCTGATAAAGCCGCTTGCCAAGTCTTTAAGCTTTTGTTGTATATAGCTTCTGTATTACTGATATCCAAAACGCTATATTTTGGTCTTTTTGCTTTTGTTTTAAAGGATTCTACAGAATTTATATTGTTTATTTTACGCGAATCGTAGCGCATTGCAATTTCGCGTGCAAAACCAAACCATGTTGTACTACCTCGGGCAGAAAAATTGTAGATTCCACACGGAATATTCTTTGAAGTTGCGAGATATAATATAAACCTTCCTAGCTCTAGACAACTTGTTGGTGTTCCGGTTTCTTCAGTAGTTATATTCACCACCTTATCTTCTAAAATCCAATTGATGATAGTTTTCATGAAGTTTTTGCCATAAACTGAATAAAGCCATGACGTTCTTATGATATAATAGTCTGCCAAAATCTCCTTGATGTGCTTTTCACCCTTTAATTTTGATCTGCCGTATTGACTAATTGGGTTGGTAGTGTCATTGGCGAGGTAAGGTTCATTTTTAGTGCCATCAAAAACATAATCTGTAGATATGTGAATTAGTTTTATTTTAAGATCCTTACAAACTTCAGCAACGTTTTTAACGCCAGTGGCGTTAACCAAAAATGCGTTTTGAATATCGCTTTCTGCAGCTTCAACATTTGTGTAGGCAGCACAATTAATACAAAAATCGAACTGATTTTTTTGAAAAGTATTTTCAATACTGCTTTTATCTGTTATGTCTACCTCGTCACTTGAGAAGAACTGAAATGATCCATCGGCATCCTTTACTAAATAATTTAGTGTTTGACCCAATTGACCCGAAGCTCCTAAAACTGCAACAGATTTCATAATTGCGCATTTTTTAGACTTGGAAGCAATAAATCCTTTTCAGAAATAATTAGATCACCCATTGGAAAATTCCAATCGATATTTAATTCTGCGTCATTATAAATAATTCCGCCTTCAGCTTGCTTATTATAATAATTATCGCATTTGTAGTTAAAAATGGTATGGTCTTCTAGTACTAAAAACCCATGAGCAAAGCCTCTTGGCACATAAAACTGAGTTTTATTTTCTTCGGATAAAACTATAGAAAAATGTTCGCCATAAGTAGAGGAATCAGGACGAAGATCAACAACCACGTCCAAGACTTTCCCTTTTATAACCCGAACCAATTTTGCCTGAGCATACTCGCCTCTTTGATAATGAAGCCCTCGGAGCACTCCTTTCGAGGACAGCGACTCATTATCCTGTACGAATTCTACCTTAAGACCTGTTTTATCTTCAAAGGTTTTTTTATTAAAACTCTCTATGAAATACCCTCGTTTATCTTCAAAAATCTGAGGTTGTAAAATGTAGCTCCCTTTTAATTTAGTCTCTTGTACTGTCATATCATTCAGAAAGTAAACTCAGAAGATGCTTGCTATAGCCACTTTTTGTAAGCGATTTGGCAACCTCTCTAAGTTGGTCTTCGTCTATAAATCCCATTCTGTAGGCAGCCTCTTCAATAGCGCCAATTTTTAAGCCTTGCCGTTCTTCAATAACCTGAACAAATTGCGAAGCCTGCATTAAAGAGTTAAAGGTGCCCGTGTCTAGCCAAGCCGTACCTTTATCTAAAACACTCACTTTTAGTTTACCGCGCTCGAGATAAGTTTTATTAACGTCTGTGATTTCTAATTCGCCTCTCTTGCTAGGCTTAATATTTTTAGCAATTTCAACAACCGAATTATCGTAAAAGTATATTCCCGGTACTGCATAATTAGATTTTGGGTCCTTTGGCTTTTCTTCGATAGAAACAACTTTGCCAGATTTATCAAATTCAACGACACCATAACGTTCTGGGTCATGAACATGGTAAGCATATATAATGCCACCGTCAGGGTCGTTGTTTTGCTGAAGAAGATCTGATAAGCCTGTTCCGTAGAATATATTATCTCCTAAAATGAGCGCTACCTTATCGTCTCCGATAAATTCTTCTCCAATGATGAAGGCCTCGGCCAATCCATTGGGTGCTTCTTGAACCGCATATTGAAAATTACAACCGTATTTTTTACCATCTCCCAATAGCTTTTCGAAAAGAGGGATATCCTGTGGCGTAGAAATAATAAGGATATCCTTTATCCCTGACCACATCAATGTAGAAATGGGATAATAGATCATCGGCTTATCGTATATTGGCATTAATTGCTTACTGATAGCCAATGTTATTGGGTGTAATCGTGTGCCCGAACCTCCTGCTAGAACAATTCCCTTCATTGATTTTCGTACTTGTTTAAATACCAGTTTATTGTTTTTACAATTCCTGATTCAAAATTCTCTTCCGCCTCCCAGTTCAGTTCAGTTTCAATTTTTGAAGCATCTATAGCATATCTGAAATCATGACCAGGTCTATCCGTTACAAATGTAATTTGTTCGGCATATTTTGAACTTTTTGGTTTTAATTCATCTAAGATACCACAGATTTTGTGAGCGATATACAAATTATCTCTTTCGTTTTTTCCTCCAATATTATACGTTTCTCCTGATCGTCCTTTTTGATAAACTAGATCAATACCTCTACAATGATCATCAACGTAAAGCCAATCTCTAATATTTTTACCATCGCCATAGATCGGAATAGCTTCATTAGTTAAAGCCTTTCTGATAATTGTTGGAATTAGTTTTTCATCGTGTTGTTTAGGCCCGTAATTATTGCTACAGTTAGTTGTTACGACATTCATTCCGTAGGTGTGGAAATAGCTCCTAACGATAAAATCTGATGATGCCTTTGAGGCACTGTATGGGCTGTTTGGTGCATAGGGCGTCTTTTCAGTAAATAATCCTGTTTTACCTAAAGTTCCGTAAACCTCGTCTGTTGAAATATGGTGAAATCTGTTATTCTCGCAGCCAGATTTAAAAGAAAACGGAGCATCCATCCAATGGTTCTTCGCGGTATTAAGCAAATTAAAAGTTCCATAAACATTTGTATTTATAAATGCGTCTGGATTGGCAATAGAATTGTCTACATGAGACTCAGCAGCGAAATGAACAACCCCTGAGAAATTGTGCATTCTGAATAATTCATCTACAAGGGTTACATCGCAAATATCCCCTTTTACAAACGTGTAATTTTTATTTTTTTCGTGTTCTTTTAAATTAGAAAGCTCACCTGCGTAGGTAAGCTTATCTAAATTAACAACTTCGATGTTTTGGTATGTTTTTAAAAAGTATGAAATAAAATTTGAACCAATAAATCCAGCGCCACCTGTTATAAGTATGGATTCGTGGTTATTCATAGTTCTTTATATATTTAAATGTATTAAATAGGAGGTATACCGCCGCCATTATAATCAGTGCAAGAGCTGGAAAAACCACAGAAAATCTTTGAAAAAAGTCCTTTTCTAAAGTACCGACTTCTTCAAAGCTCGATAATATGTCATAATATTCCCTTTCCTCTAGTTCGCTCATCTCAAGAGCTCTAAGTGCGTTTCTGATCTTCAATTCTTCCTGAAATAATTCGTATTCTTTGGTTTCGGTCTTTTCTTGTATCAGTGGCATTATGCCGCCCACGCCAAGCTTCGCCTCATCTTTTGTCGACTCATTTTGCTTGATTTCCAAATATGTTTTCTGTAAATCCTCTACTCGTTTTAACTCTTGGAGATAGGTAAGCCTTTGAACATTGCGAATAGAATCTGTACGCGCTTTTAACTTTATAGAGTACTCATTCTTGAATGTTTTTATAAAGCCTTGCTCTAAGCTAGGAAAGATTTCATTGTTTGTTGCTTTGGCTTTAACGGAAAAAATATTTCCGGCTAAAATGTCTCTATTTTCAATAAAATCCTCATAGGTAAGATCTACCGCAATGGTACTATCTAGGGATTTTATATATTCATCGTATTCTTTTACTAGGTCATTTTGGGTTTCTGGGCCGATCTCAATTTCGAAACCTAGTAATTGTTTAGCCGTAGTTGTGCTGTCAATTTCAAAAATGTTAGACAATTCGCTGTAGTTCTCAGAGCTTATGAGCGCGTTAAAATAATCAACATTGTTAGCTAATTGGTATTTAGAGTCATAATATGGCCTCACTAACATATCTGAAACATAGATAGGGCCTTTTAACTTTTCAATACCAAAACCAACCAATGCTGCAACCATTAAAATTATAGCTACAAGCTTAAAATTATTTACTAACGGTTTTAAAGCAAGTATTAAGGTAACAAATAGGCCTTTTCCAATTTTGCCAATAAATAAGAACAGTTTTTCAAAAAGTCTGCCAATAGCATTAAATAATTGTCCTAAGTCTACTTCTTCAGTTTTGTCTTTTTCTGGTAGGTTATCACCCATTGTTCTAAGAATTAAATATTTGTTCTAATATCTTTTTTGTAATCACATAAGTTGGTCTAACACCCGAGGTGCCAAGACCCCCAGAAGCCAATGTGCTTCCGGTTTCTAGCGGATTATCACTAGCGTAATAGGCATATCTTACTTTTACATCTTCATTAATACTTCCTCTTACCTTTGATGAAGCCTGAATGGCTTTCTGATAATGTGCACCCTCCATTTCTAGGCCTATTACATTCCATGTAGAATTTTTAAAGAACTTTAATATTTCTTTGTTTTGTAATGAGGTCCCTAATACAGTAATCATTGTTCCCTCATAAACATCTACGCCGCAATCTACTAAATCGTTTTTACTTAGTTCATTTTTAAACGGATAATTATCCGCGGTGCCTTCAAAAATATGCGCTGAAGGAATCATAACGTCGCCTTTGCCTCCTTCGAGAATACCAGCTTTACCCATAATTGAAATAGATTTCACATCTAAGTGAACTTTTTTACCTCCTGCTTTAATAGGTTTCAAAAACTCATCTAAAGTCTCATAAGCTTGCTCACCAAAGGCATAGTCCATAACAAAAATAACGGCCTTTTCGTCTTTCGTAGATTGGGAGTATTCAAAGTCTGTTTTAGAAAAATCTATTTTATCAGTATCAAAAATCTGAACGTCAATGTTGGTTCCTGAAGTATCTTTTATATAGATCATTCCATTTTGCAACGCTGACTTTTCAACTTTATTGCGAATGGCGCTATTGTTTGGATTGCTCAGCGTTTCAAAAACCTCAAAAATGTCCTTTTTAGCATCGGCCCCTTTTAGAGTTCCTTTTGCAAAAAGAGAATTCATTACACTATGCATGTTAGCACTGATGATATGAATTGGGCGTTCTAGTAAGCCGTGTTTGTGCATTACTGCCTTAATGTTATCAGCCCAAATCTCACCATGAATGTGATGTCCAATGCGCTCTCGTAACACAGGGCTAAAGGTGATGGTTCTTTTTGTGTTGTTTATGACTTCTTCAATGGCTAATTTTCCTAACCAATAAACAATATGTAATAAACGCTCTGGTTGATCTGGTGTTGCAAATTTTGGATAGGCTCCCGTTAGTTCGTTAAAGGTTCTGCCTAAAATATTTGCCGTATGTGTAATGGCGATCTCGCGTTCTTTTTGTGTTAATTTCTTTGAGGATTTAACCGCGCTTTCAAGTTTCTGCCAATCTCTAATTGTGGATCCTTCTTCATTAATGAGAACACGCTTACTAATTTTATGAGATTCCACAAACAAAAATGTAAGATGCGTTAGAATATCGTAGATCTCAGAGCGACCTCTAGTGATTTCAATATTCATTTGCTCGTCATCAATACGGTAGCAGTTTCGTCTTCGTTTTGGAGGAATTATTGGCTTAAAATGAGAATTAGCGTAACCTTCATCACTTGTTAAATTAATGAATGTACATTCTTCGATTCCTTGAGGTAAACGATCAATCACATAAAGCAGGCCTTCTAATTCGGCTTTCTCTTCTGCAATAGAACCATAGATTTCTGGTCGTAGAAGTAATAAGGCTTCGCGAAGCGTTTCTCCTGAAACACCCATTGGTTTATAAAATCCACGATTAAACAGGTGTCGCATGGTAATATACATACGTTCAATTGCGCTAGAGCTTTCTTGAGCTCTTGTTCTTTCGTGTTTCTTATTGGTTGTGCTCATACGTTGTTTTAACCTGCAAATATAGCCTTATTTCGTTAATTGAAGCTCGTACATCTTATCGGCAATTTTTCGGTCATTCGCCAATCTAGGGATTTTATTCTGCCCACCGAGCTTCCCGATTGACTTCATATAGGTTTGAAATCCGTCTTTCTTCACGTGTGTAACAATCAATGGTCTTAAGACTTTACCCTCAATTAAATCAAAATAATAGCTGTTTTGTTTTTGAAGTGACTGCTCTAAGTCTTCAATGAATTTAGATTCATTTTCAGGCTCATTTTCAAACTCAATAAACCACTCGTGATACGGTAGGCCTTCCGAAGGGTTTATTTGTGGTGCCACTGTAAACTCATTGACTGCAATTGTGGTATTCTGAGAGGCTTCTTTTAAGGCTTGCTCGACTTCCTTTCCAATAACGTGCTCGCCAAAAGCAGAAATAAAATGTTTTATGCGACCACTAACGATAACGCGATACGGACGCAGTGATGTAAATTCCACAGTGTCGCCAATATTATATGCCCAAAGACCTGCGGTGGTAGAAATGATCATTACATAATTAACACCAAGTTTAACGTCTTTTATAGTAATGCGTTCGGGGTTTTCTTCGAAAAAATGCTCGGCCTCAATAAACTCATAAAATATCCCTGAATCGAGCTGAAGCAACATGCCGCGTTCGTTTTGTTTATCTTGAAAAGCAAAAAACCCTTCACTCGCAGGGTAAAGTTCTATGCTGTCGACGGATCTACCTATTAAATTTTCAAATTTTGCCCGATAAGGTTCGTAGTTAACGCCTCCGAATATAAACAGGTTGAAATTCTTGAAGATTTCACCAACCTTCTGTTGTTTCTTTTCGATCAGTTTTTCAAAATACATTTGCACCCACGACGGAATTCCGGAAATGATGGTCATGTTCTCATCTACCGTTTCTTCAACAATAGCGTCTACTTTTGTTTCCCAATCATCAATGCAATTGGTCTCTAAGCTTGGCATTCTGTTTTTCTGAAGATATTTCGGTACGTAGTGGGCTACAATGCCTGAAAGCCGCCCAAGTTTAATCCCATTCTTTTCTTCTAAAATGGGACTTCCCTGAAGAAAGATCATTTTTCCATCAACAAATTTTGAATTTCCTGTCTCATGAATGTAGAGCAAAATGGCATTTCTAGCTGCCTGCACATGAGTTGGCATGCTTTCTTTGGTAATCGGAATATATTTTGAACCCGAAGTGGTGCCTGATGTCTTTGCGAAATAGATCGGTTTGCCCTTCCAAAGAATGTTTTCTTCGCCAGCAACAACGCGCTCAACATAAGGTCTTAACGCCTCATAATCTCGAATTGGCACTCTAGATCTAAAGTCTTCATAGGTCTTGATCTCATGGAACTTATGATCTTTTCCGAAGACGGTAGAACTGGCTTCTGAAATCAAATTCTGAAATACACGTTCTTGCGTCTTTACAGGTTGTGTTGCCCATTTATTAATGCGCTTCGCAATATATTTAGCAAATGGTTTTGAGAGTGCGGCTTTGATCGATGGCATTACTGAAAATCGATAAAATTAGTAGGGTTTACAGGATATCCGTTGCTCCATAATTCGAAATGAAGGTGTGGCCCTGTGCTAAGTTCGCCAGTATTCCCAGACATGGCGATTACCTCACCGGCTTTCACCAAGTCGCCTTGGGATTTGGTTATGGATGAGTTGTGCTTATAAACGGAGATCAGTTCTTGGTTGTGTTCAATTATGATAACGTAACCTGTTTCAACCGTCCACTCGGCAAAAATAATGGTGCCGTCTGCTGTGGCCTTCACGGGAGTGTTTGCTGCCACAACTACATCTACGGCGTAGTGCTTGTCTTCAATATTATAGCCTTCAGAAATAGATCCGTTAACAGGTGGAAAAAGCACGAAGTTGTTTTGATCTGCAGAGCCTTCAAACAGATTGTACTTATCCTCTTTTTCGACTTTTTCCCTTAAGAGCGAGTCTTCTTTATTCGTTGAAACCTGTAAAATATCTAAATCGCTTTTTGCAGCTTCAATAACTGAATCTCTATTAAAATCTTCAGAAGCCACATCGCCAGTAAGTACTTTACGGATTGAAGCATAATACCGTTTATTTAATTCTAATTCCTGAACCAAAGAATCGGTTTTATAGTTAAGGAAGGTTGCTTTTTTCTTTAAACTGGTTGAAGAATATCCAGGGATATATTCGCGTAATGGTGTATATGCAATGATTAGAGCTGTCAGAAACACTAAAAATATTGCAGACAGTGAAGTCATCACAAATACGTTTAGCCTCGTTAGTTTTATGGCAAAACGCTCCTCGAAAGTATCTTCATTTAGTATAACCAGACGATACTTGTGAAGTAACTTTTTTGTGAATTTCTTTTCTTTTTTGTTCTTTTTCGCCATCGAAACAAAATTAGTTAAAATAGTGAAATACCCGTATCAATACCTACTAAAGTTAGGTTAACAACGCTGTAATTCAAGTTTAATTACTAACTTTGTACTCTAAATTTGAACGTATGATTTCGAGTAGTATATTTTTAGCATTGGGTCCATGGCAAATCGTTTTGATTGTAGTTGCCATTTTACTGCTGTTTGGTGGTAAAAAAATCCCTGAATTAATGCGCGGTTTGGGTAGTGGTATTAAAGAATTTAAAGATGCCAGTAAAGAAGACCCAGCAGAAAATAAGGACAAAGAATAACCTTTTTGAACATTATAAAAAAAGCCAACTAAATTTTATAGTTGGCTTTTTTTATTATTTGATTTCAATTGATTTTATAATCGATTCGAGCTCAAAAACATAATCTCGTTTCCTTAGCGACGGTGCATAAACATAACCATCTGCTACGAGATAGCGTTTATTAACCTGGTCTTCTATGGCGTACATAATAAACGGACCTCCTTGGGTAAATCCTACCGTTTCCCAAAGCCCTCTTACTTCATATGCTGGTTTATTATCGATAATTGTTTTGAACATTGCTGGTGCATAAGCGTCTTCAATAACCATATAGATGTCATCTTCTCCCGGTACTTTCGTTTTTGTAACTCGGTTTCTTAATCGCATGATATCTACAATTGTGCTGTCTCCTTTAGAAATACTATCTATCGGAATTTCATAAAACATAATGTCTATGGTTTTGGTTTGGTCTAATCCTTTCCTTAACCAATAAAAGTCATCTTCAGCTTTTCCGAATCCATAGGCCGACGGAATATTTACAGTAAAGCCCAATTGGTTTTCCATTTGTTCATCCTTTAGCAAGGATAAATTAATCCGTCTTTGCTTTTCGGTAACTTCCTCTTTATTAAAAGCGGCAAGGATCTTGTCTTTATTTTCTTCGAGTTGGGTAATGATCTCTTTAATCGTTTTACCGCCTACTACCGCAACTGTTTGTGGTTTTGCAAAGGCATTAGTGGCAATTTTGGTTGTTGGTTCTAAATTTCCTTTTTCAATTTTAAGAACCACTCTGCTTCGGGTTGCAAATCCATCAAATACCTGCGGAGGAATTTGACGTAACTTAAATTTTGGTTCGTCTACAGGAAGTCCATTTAGTGGTGCTGCAAAAATAGATCGGATAGTCTCACCTACGGTGCCTTCCCAAAGGTCGCTATCAACCACTACTGAAATGCTATTCAGATTACCATTTGAAGCTGGAAGATAAGTTGTTTTATCTCCATCTTTTTTATTATCACATGCTGTCATTAGCACACAAAACAATAAGACGTATAACGTTCTCATACAAATATTTTTTGTTGGTTTATTACTCAGACACAATGAGTGTCATTCCTACTTTGAGTTTATTACCACTAATATCGTTCCAATCTTTAAGATTTTGAACAGAAACTCCAGAAAATTTTTGAGCAATGCTCCAAAGGGAGTCTCCAGATTTTACCTTGTAGGTTTGTTTCCCTTCGGAATTTACTACTTTTTTAATGGATTTTGGTTTAGTCTGAATCTCGGGGTTTCTGGGGTAAATTGTAAGGCGCTGGCCGATCCTGAGATTATTACTTCGAAGGCCATTCCAGCGTTTAATTTGACTTACTCTAACACCATAACGTCTCGCAATTTTACCTAAATAGTCGCCGCTTTTCACTCGATATCTTATTCGGGTATCTGTATTAAAAAGTTGTGGCAGTGGCTTTTCACGTTTATCAAACTCAGCCTTAGCATAAGCATAAATTTTATCTTCATTAGAAGTAAATATTCCAACGGCTTCTCTCGGTAATCTTAGAGCATAAGTTTTGCCTTCCACCTTCGGAATAATATCGAGTTTATAAGACGGGTTTAAAAACTGAAGTTCTTCAATATTGACACCTGTAGTTTCTGAGACCTGATCTAAGGTAATCATCTGTTTCACATGAACGGTGTCTGTTTGAATGTGCTGAAAAGGAGGTCGTTCTGGCTTAAAGCCGTGTTCTTCGGCATATTCAAAAATATACATGGTGGCGAGAAATGCAGGAACGTAACCAGCAGTTTCTCGCGGTAAATGAGGTCGAATGTTCCAGTAATTCTGATAGCCTCCAGAACGTCGGATCGCCTTATTTACATTTCCCGGCCCTGAATTATAAGCAGCGAGTGCCAAATCCCAGTCACCAAATATTTTATACAATCTTGAAAGATATTGCGCAGCAGCAGTAGTGGATTTAATCGGGTCGCTGCGGTCGTCTACATAACTACTTACATCTAATTTATACTCTTTTCCTGTGGTAAACATAAACTGCCAAAGTCCGGTGGCGCCTACGCGAGACCGAGCTCTTGGTTTTAGGGCAGATTCCACAATAGATAAGTATTTCATCTCAAGAGGAATGTTGTAATTGTCGAACTCTTGTTCAAACATTGGGAAATAAAAATGACTTAATCCCATTAAGCGCTCTAATGATTTGCGCCTATGTTTCAGATAGCGTTTAATAACACTTTCAAGAGAAGGATTGTATTCAACATTAAATGGCGTTTTGGCGTTTAGTCGTGCTAATCTTGCTTTCAATGTATCTGTAGGAAGTTCAGGATAATCAACGGGTTCGTAAGTCATTTCGGTAACAGACTTATAGATAGTGTCGTATAACGAATTGCTATAAAGTTCTTCTAACCATTTTCTGTCTAATTCGGCAGCTTCAGGAAGATCCTCAAGATTTTTAATATTTAGTGAATCAATTTCCGCAGGAATTATTTTTGAAGTACTAATAACCTTGCCATCAATAAGAGAGTCTTTTGATCTATCCGTTGCACGAACGGAATCGGTCTTAGTTTGCGAGAAGCTCAAAGCGGCAACTGCTAAACAGCAAATTGATATGGTTAATTTTATGTGCATAAATGCCTGATTAGATCTTAAATGCCTAACGCTTCAAAAATAAGAAATCGTATGTATTTGAAAAGCTTAGTCTAAAATAGCTGCAATTCCGGGTAAAGTCTTTCCTTCTAAACTCTCGAGCATAGCACCGCCACCAGTACTCACATAGCTCACTTTTGTTTCGAAACCAAATTGCTTAACTGCTGCAACAGAATCTCCTCCACCAACTAGTGAAAATGCACCATTCTTTGTTGCATGAGCAATAGAATGCCCTAAGGCTATTGTGCCTTCAGCAAAGCTTTCCATTTCGAAAACACCTAGTGGTCCATTCCATAATATGGTTTTAGAATTATTGACAACCGAATCAAAATGCTCTAAAGATTTTGGCCCTGCATCCAGACCTTGCCAACCGTCTGGTATGTGCGTTACGTCAACAACCTGCTTATTTGCGTCGTTGCTAAATGCATCAGCAGCAATTACGTCGACGGGTAAATGGATTTTTACGCCTTTGGCCTCGGCTTGCTTAAGAATGTCGAGTGCCAATTCCATTTTGTCATCTTCACAGATCGAATCACCTATACTTCCACCTTGGGCTTTTATAAAAGTGAAGGTCATACCACCACCAATAATGAGGTGATCTACTTTATCTAAAATATTTTCTATAACTGTAATTTTAGAAGACACTTTTGCGCCTCCAAGTACGGCTAGTACTGGTTTTTCACCATCCTCTAGGACCTTTTTTATGCTTTCAATTTCTTTTGCTAACAAATGGCCAAAGCATTTGGCTTCAGGAAAAAACTGAGCAACTATTGTCGTTGATGCGTGTGCTCTGTGTGCCGTTCCAAAGGCATCGTTCACATAAATGTCTCCAAGTTTTGAGAGCTGTTCTGCAAACCCTTGGTCGCCTTGTTTTTCTTCTTCGTGAAAACGTAAATTCTCTAACAACAGAATTTGACCCGCCTGAAGTGCATTAGCCTTTTCTTCAGCTTCAGCGCCAACACAGTCAGAAGCAAATTTTACTTCAACACCCAAAATATCTTCGATCTTAGAAATAATATGTTTTAAAGAAAACTCCTCTTGAACACCTTTAGGACGCCCTAAGTGCGACATCAATACACAGCTTCCGCCATCTTCTAAAACCTTTATGATGGTTGGCTTTGCTGAGATAATTCGAGTGGCATCGGTAACTTCAAAATTTTCATTTAGTGGCACATTAAAGTCCACACGAATTAATGCTTTTTTATCTTTAAAATTAAAATCGTTGAGTGTCTTCATTTTGTAAAATTTGAATGACAAATATAAGTCCATAAAGGGCATTTGGCAAATAGAAACATTATGTGAATATTAAATCTTTTCCTGAGATTTATTCATGACGGATAAAGTTTTGTGGCGCTAAAATATTGCATAGTTTTGTGATATGCTTTTTTCAGACATCTTAGGACAAAAACATATCAAAAATCACCTTACAAAAAGTGTGGATTCTGGGCGTATAGCTCATGCTCAACTTTTTGTTGGTCCTGAGGGTTCTGGAACATTACCCATGGCCTTAGCTTATGCGCAATATATATTGTGTGGTAATTCTAATGGCGAAAATACTGGTGGTAATGAGGCTTGTAATATTAAATTTAAAAATTTCTCGCATCCAGATCTTCATTTTGCCTTCCCGGTAACTACGAGCGATAAAGTGAAAAGTAAGCCAGTGTCTAATTTCTATCTTGAAGAGTGGCGCCAACTTTTAGACCAACAACCTTATGGTAATTTATTCGACTGGTACAAGCTTCTCGGTGTTGATAACAAACAAGGGCAAATTGGTGTTGATGAAGCTTTAGAGATTGTTAAATCGCTCACTTTAAAATCGTATGAAGGCGGTTATAAAGTGATGGTGATTTGGATGGCTGAAAAAATGAATACTGCCGCTGCCAACAAGCTGCTAAAACTCATCGAAGAACCACCCGAAAAAACCATATTCCTATTAATTGCTGAAGACGAAGAGCAGATTATAAGCACTATTCGCTCGCGGTGTCAGGTTTTACATTTTCCGCCCTTGGCAGAAGAAATCATTACCGAAGCCTTGGTGAAAAATTACCAGGTAGAAAAAGCAGTTGCGGCAAAAATTGCCCATCAGTCTAATGGTAATTATAACAAAGCTTGCGATCTCATTTATCAAGACAGTGAGGATATTCAGTTTGAAAAATGGTTTGTGCTTTGGGTGAGATCTGCGTTTAGGGCGAAGGGCAATAAAAGTGCGATCCACGATCTTATTTCCTGGTCTGAAGAGATTGCAAAAACCGGACGCGAAACCCAGAAAAAGTTTTTAAGTTTCTGTTTGAATTACTTCAGGCAGGCCATGTTGCTTAATTATAAGGCTGACGATTTAGTGTATTTAGAGCCAAAGTCTAACGGTTTCAAGCTTGAAAAATTTGCGCCCTTTGTTCACGATTCAAATATTTTGGAAATATCTGATGAGCTTCAAGACGCCATTTATCATATTGAGCGCAACGGAAACTCTAAGATTATTCTTACAGATCTGTCTATTAAATTGACGCGTTTATTGCATAAAAAAAGCCAGGCATAATCTGGCTAGATTTTTATGATGTTTTGAAAGTCTACTGTTCAGCAGTCTTTTCGTCTTCATATTTTTTATTCAGCGCTTCTAAAACAACTTCTGTAATATCAGTGCCTTCAGTACCATATAAAACGCTACCGGCTTCATTAGCTCCAAGAATAAAAGTGTAGCCATTCGTTTTACCATAGTCTTTTATGAATGCCTTCACCTCTTTAACAAGGGTATCGATATTTTTTTGTCCTTCAGCTTGCAGTGCTTTTTCTTCACTTCCGATCTGATAGTCTTGCATCTGTTTTTTAGAAAGTAAAGCGTTATACTCCTGCTCAGCTTTCGTTTTGTTCATCGTTGCTGCTCTATTTTGAAAAAGTTGTGCTTCAATTTTAATTGCTTGATCTAAACTATCAACCTTTTTATTAAATGTATTGATCTTTGCTTGAAACTTAGCTTCAAACTTTTTCTTCTTCTCATATTCATTTACAACTTTTGAATTATCCACAAAGGCTATTTTATGTTGTTCTTGGCAAGATGTAAATCCGACTAAAAGGATTAATGCTACGATTAATTTTTTCATGTGTGCTTTAAAATTAAATTTTTGCAAATGTATAAAAGTTCGGGTGCCGAAGTCTTAAAATTTATTGTATTTATAAAATCTATTGTTAATACAATTCACAATATAAATAATTTATCGAAAGCTATTCGAAATAAAGCCATTTAAGCGCGTTTCAAAATTCACCCATGTGATTAGCCCTTGTTAATTGAGATGTGCCTTGAACGTTATTTAAATTAAGAATTCTTATGATTTAGAAAATAAATATGGGAAGAGTGCTCTTTTGAGCGTTTGGCCTTAAGATTTGATCGCCATCCCACCCAAAAAGCTTTGAATGGATTCATAAATCCGGACTTATATTTTTCCGAAAGTAAACTCACATAATAAGCATCAAAGACCATTGGTAAAATTTCTTTGAGTATAAGATTTTCCTTTTTAAATAATTCAGAAATGGAAGTTTTAGAAAAATGCCAAAGATGTCTGGGTGTATCATAAGCCGCCCAAAATTCTTTGTAATGCGCCGCATCATAACTTTTAAAATTTGGAACTGCGATGACCAAGGTTCCGTTTGGTTTTAAAAGATGCTTTAAAATTTTTATATGCAATTCTAATTTCGGAAGGTGTTCTAAAACATGCCAAAGTGTAATAACATCGAAACTGTTTTCTTCGAGATTTTTAAGATGCCCAATATTGTAGGCGGCATTATTAGTTTTTGTGTTTGCAATTTCACGAGCCTTTTCATCAGGTTCAATTCCTGTGATCTTCCAATTATCTTTCTGAGCTGTTTGCAAAAAATCACCCGTTCCACAACCAATATCTAAAAGACTTTTCTCTTCAGAACGGAAAGAATTGATAAGCTTTAGTTTTTGCTTTAAGGAGCGTTTTCTTACTAAGTGATATGCTTTTTCTAAGAGATTTCGTTTGCTGTCTGTATGCGAAATATAGTCTTCGCTCTTATAGTATTTTGAAAGATCTTCTTCCTTGGGTTGCGGAAATGTCTCCAACATATCTAAAGCCTCATTGTACAAAAGTTGGAATGTTTCGCCAGATACTGAGTGATCTTTTACGGTTAAATATGTTGGTTTGTTATTCATTTAATTAGGGCCTTAATCAGGCAAAGTAATGGTGTTTGCTTATGAATTTACAAAGGTTAAAAATATCCATAATAGATATAATACGAAGAGTAGTCCTGACACATACAATACAAATACGAGTAATAAAGAAATTGTACTTAGGCCTTTTAAAAACAGTTTAAGCTTGTTCATTTTAATTATTTGTTCCACGTGGAACACTTAAAATTACCTCCCTAAATAAACTAATAAAACTGAAATATCGTTAGGCGATACTCCGCTTATTCTTGAAGCCTGCGAAATAGTAACTGGCTGAATTTCGCTCAGTTTTTGACGAGCTTCCATGCTCATTGACTTCAACTTTGAATAATCAAAATTAGAAGGGATTTTTACGTTCTCTAAGCGATTTAGTTTGTCGGCATTATTCTTTTCCTTTTCAATATATCCAGCGTATTTAACTTGAATTTCTGTTTGTTCAATGACTTCATTATCTAAATCGTTATCCAAAACATATTGATCTACGGAAGTCACTTTACGCATATCTTCAATGGTAATATTTGGTCGTGCATACAGCTTAAACATCTTGTCTTGTTGTTTAACCTTAGCTGAATTTTTAGATTCAAGAATAGGATTTATCTCTTCTGGTTTGACACTTGTGTCTTTAAAGAATTGAACAAAAGCACTAGATTTTGATTCCTTTTCTTCCATACGCCTTAAACGCTTTTCGGAAGCTAAGCCTAACTCGTACCCTTTTGGAGTTAATCTGAAATCTGCATTATCTTGTCGTAATAACGTTCTATACTCGGCACGTGATGTAAACATTCTATATGGCTCTTCTGTACCTTTTGTGATAAGATCATCTATTAAAACGCCTATATATGCTTCATCTCGCTTTAAGGTAAAAGCATCTCGCTCTTGAACTTTAAGACTCGCATTTATTCCAGCTATTAAACCTTGAGAAGCTGCCTCTTCATAGCCTGTAGTACCATTAATTTGACCAGCAAAAAATAAACCATCAACAAGCTTGGTCTCCAATGTGTGTTTTAATTGTGTCGGTGGAAAATAATCATATTCTATCGCATAACCAGGTCTAAAGAACTTCACATTTTCAAAACCTTTAACGGATCGTAAAGCTTTATACTGAACATCTTCTGGTAGTGACGTGGAGAAACCATTCACATATACCTCAACAGTATTCCAACCCTCAGGTTCTACAAATAATTGGTGTCGATCTTTATCCGCAAATCGATTGATCTTATCTTCAATCGACGGACAATACCTTGGTCCCACGCTTTTAATTCTGCCATTGAACATAGGTGAACGATCAAAGCCTTCACGTAGCAATTCATGCACTTCAGGACTCGTATAGGTCATATGACAAGAACGCTGTTCTATCAAAGGCTTTGTAACATCTAAATAGGAAAACTTTTCAGGGTTGTCGTCACCTGGTTGTTCAATCATCACAGAGTAATCTAAAGAACGCCCATCAACTCTTGGTGGTGTTCCGGTTTTCATTCGACCCGAATCAAAACCAATGTCAATAAGTTCTTCTGTAATTCCTGTTGCTGCTCGTTCACCTGCTCTACCACCTCCAAAATTCTTGTCGCCAATATGTATAAGACCATTTAGAAAAGTTCCGTTTGTAAGAACTACTGTCTTTGCTTTAACCTCAATACCAAGTGATGTTTTTACACCGACCACTTTATCTTTTTCAATTAATAGCCCTGAAACCATTTCCTGATAGAAATCAAGGTTAGGCGTATTTTCAAGGAGTAACCTCCAGTCTTCAGCAAAACGCATTCGGTCAGATTGTACTCTTGGACTCCACATGGCAGGACCCTTAGACTTATTCAGCATTTTAAATTGAATAGACGAGGTGTCCGACACAATACCAGAGTATCCGCCAAGTGCATCAATCTCTCTAACGATCTGTCCTTTTGCAATTCCACCCATAGCAGGATTACAGGACATCTGTGCAATATTTTGAAGGTTCATTGTAATCAACAATGTTTTACTTCCCATATTCGCAGCTGCAGCCGCAGCCTCGCTTCCTGCGTGGCCAGCACCTACAACTATAACATCATATACATCGTTAAACATGATACTCTTTTATTGTTCCACGTGGAACGTTCTAATTGTCAAAAATTTTCAGTTTGCAAATATACGCCGAAATTGGCTTAATCACTAACGCTTACTCAAGTAGTAGTCTTCTTTACTGCGCATTAACGAAGCGTCTTCTTTTGTCTTATCCTTGTAGCCGCAGTAATGTAGAATACCGTGAATCATTACTCGGGCTAATTCATGTTTGAATGGCACCTCGAAATCTGAAGCATTTTCTTTAACTCGATCCACCGAAATATAGATATCGCCATGTAGTTCCTTTCCTACAGTATAATCAAAGCTAATTATATCAGTAAGTGTGTCATGCTCCAGAAATTCAACATTAATTTTATGAAGATAATCGTCAGAACAAAATATATAATTGATCTCCCCTTCTGATTTCTTTTCTTCAATTATTGAATTAGAAATCCAAACGGATAGTTCTTGTTCGTCCTCTAATTGAAAATTGGTCTCGTAATTGAAATTAATCATTCGTCTTTTTGAAATACTCCTGAATCTTCTTCTTGTAATGATTCTGCAAAGGTAAGGCTTGACGATTTAAAATTTCAATAGTGTTGAAGTATTGTTTTGCGTTCGGAATCTGACTCGGATTGGCCTTATCGAATTTCTTTTGATTTGTTTCAGACTCGCGCTTTGTGTCCTGACCCTGCATGAAGGTGGCGTTTTCTAATTTTAATAACTGATGCTGAAGATCCATCATCTTTTGTAGGGTCTGATTGGTAAATCCATAATTCAACAAATCGAGTTCTACCTCCTCCATTTGCTTGATCAATTCCCCAGCCGATTCAATTCTTCCTTCTTTAGCCAGTCGATCCTCTAAAGCTTGACGAAGCTGCTGTTGTCGTTGATAGATTTTGAACAGTTCAGCATTTTGTTCTTCGTTTCCGCCTTCACCGTATCCGTCATTTTTGTTTTCATCGCCATCTCTACCGTCTCTTCCATCCTTTCCATTCTGCCCATTGTTACCTTCATTCCCTTCGCCATTTTGTTTGCCTTCACCCTCTTGTCCGTTTTGATTACCTTCTCCCTGCTGTTTTCCATTTTCACCACTTTGACCTTCTTGGCCTTGCTGTCCTTTATTGCCTTGTTGGCCTTCTTGTTCGCCTTCTCCTTCTTTACCCTCTTTACCTTCTTCGCCAGGTTTTTCACCTTCGCCTTGTTCGCCCTCTTCACCTTCCTTGCCTTCTTCAGCCTTTTTGACGCCCTCTTCCATTTGTTTATTGAGTTCTTCCTGACTCATAATAATATCGGGCAATTGTTCACCTTCTCCTGAGCCTGGAGAAGGATTCATAGACATTTCCATATTATCGAGCACATCACTCAAGAAACTCGCTAGTTCGTTGCTCGCTGTAATGGCATATTGCTGTGAAGAAATACCTTGATATAATCGATTTTCTGTAAGTTGATCTAGCGATTTATCAATATTGAAATAAACTTCGGTAATCTGAGAGTTCACTTGTTCAGAGATTTTTGGTTGTCGCAATGACAAGGCAAAAAGACTGTCGTCAATGTGCTCAAAATGTTCTCTTAAGTTACTTTGTTCTATGATGTACTTGCCATATTTGTTATTGTCAATATCTATACTCTCGAAGGTATTCATCAACTCCTCCTGATCGAAAGAATACAATAGTAAGTTCTCTAATATTTGGCGTAGCGTCTCTGCATCTTCTTGCATTCCGCCGCCACCGCCTCCGCCACCGCCAAGCATGGATTTCATCTTTTCACCCAGTTCTTTCATTTTTTTAGCGGCCTTCTTTTGTTTTTCAGAAGCACTTTTCTGCTGCTCCTGTGCTTCTTGTGGCTTTTGCTCTTGTTGACTTTTTTCTTTTTGTTCTAGTGACTTTGTGGCTTCCTTTTGATCATATTCTATACCGTCTTTTAAGAATTCATCCACCGGTACATTCATTGGTTTTTGAAGGCGTCTGTCTTCTTGTTTTAGGTCTTCAATATCTTTCTGAAGCTTTTCAAACTCTTTATTGAGTTCTTCTTGCTTCTCCTTAGTGTTTTCTTTATCCTTCTTCGCTAAATCCTCCTGTTTTTTAGATAATTCATCTAGCTGATTGGCAATCTTTTCAGCCTTTTTCATAACGTAGAAGCGCTTGGTTAATTCTAACAATTGCTTCATGCTACGCTTCTTGTTTTTATTCTGTTTTGCTAATTCTTCAAGCTTCTGAGTGAACTCTTCTTTATTGATCTTGTCTTTTAGTTCTTCTAATTCTTCTAAGAGTTTTTCGTCTTGTCGCAGTTGCTCCTCGTTTTCCTTAAGACGTTTTTTAAGGTCTTCCTTGAATTGATCTTCCTTTTTTTCGTCCTGAAACTCTTCTAAATTATCCTGAAGCTTTTTATTGAAATTCTTCATTAATTGCTCCTGCTGCTTTTGGCGCTTTAAGAAATCTTCGAACTTCTTTTTATCGTTAAAATTAAGTTCAGGCTTTTCCTTTTGGGTTTTCGAAAACTCTTCAAGTTTTTTATCCTGCTCCTGAAGTTTCTCGAAAGTCTTGCCAATATCCTTAATGGTTTGGTTTTGCTCCTGAAGTTGTTTCTGCTCTTCTTCATCCTTCGTGAGCTTTCTATAACTAAACACACTACTTTTTGTACGCTTATAATTATGTATAGCGTCATTATCGAAAACCTCAAAATAAAGTTGGTAGCTAATGCCTTCCTCAAGATTAAATTGGTCTGGGAATGCAGAAACAAATTCACTGAAGTTAGACTTCGAAATTGCAATTGGCGATCTCACTGCATTCTCTTCGTCGTCAACAGGATAGTATACTAAGTTTAGTTTTGACAGCCCAAAATCGTCACTCGCCTGTCCGTAAAAGTATAGGCTTTGCTGATCGAGTGTGTCCTTCTGAACTTTGATGTCTAGCTCTGGATTAAGGTCCTTTACAACGCTAATGCTATAAGACAGGTTCTCGTAGTCTTTGAGATTTTCATTGCTTGTAGAAATGCTGTAATTATAATTTCTGAAAAGTCTTTTGGTGGCCTCAAATTCACCCATTTCATTTTCAACAAAACTTAAAGTGTCATTCGCATAAATATTAACAGCCTTGGTAGACTTTGTTAGTGCTTTCCAAGTTACCTTGGTGCCTTCAGGAATAACCGCTGAGCCCGTGCTTTTAAGAATCTCATCTTGTTTTTTAGTGTAGGTTGGGTAATCTAAAACCATTTCAAAATTCACCAAGTTAGGTGTATTTACAACTTCCAACTCATAAGTTTTGGAATTCACCTCATTTGCTGATAATGAAAATTCTATGTTTTCCTTGGGTAAGTTGAATGTATACTGAAACTCACCAGGTGCCAACTGCTGTAAGTAGTAAGATTGTCCGTTAAATTGAATTTGTGCACTTTCAGGAATCACATCTCCAACCGCTGAAATATTCAACTTAAAATCTTTGCCTTCAATTGCTTTTAATGATTCATTCAAAACAAAAAATTGAAAGGGCGCTGGCGGCTCGTAGGCTGTTTGATAATTTACAACACGCTCATAACTATCACTAAACCAGTTGATTTTGCCTGTTACTACGGATAATAAAATTATAGCTACAGGTATGGCCGCATACTTCAGGTATTTAGTGTTGGATCTAAAATTGATTGCCGTCTTAAACGGTATGGGTTTCAATTCTTTTGACTTCTGCTCAATACTGGCGATTAACAAGTCTGATTGCTTCGGGTTTTGTTCTAATTGCAAAACATTAAGCAGCTTGTCATTGACCTCTGGAAAGTGATTACCGATGAGTCGCGAGGCTGTTTCAAAATTAATGCCTTGGCGCAAGTTGAATAAATGCGAAAGTGGAATAGCGATAAACCGAATGAATAACCCAAGTTCAACGACAATGAAGGTCCAGAATAATATGGTTCTGGCTGTTGGGTTAAGCCAAAGCATGTATTCTACAAACAGGGTTACCAGAAAATAGAGTAAGCCGGCTGCAAAAAACAAAATGGCGCCTTTAAGAAGTTCGTTTGTGTAGTACTTCTTAATAAACTCCTGGAGTTTGGTTTTTATGGTCTCAAAATTACTCATACACTATTCTAACCAACTAAACTACGATTTATTTTAATTGTCAATTCCTTAAATTTGGTAAGATTCTGTTAATTTAGGAGCTTTTACTGTTAAATAAGACCTCAAAATATGAAAGATCTAAAATATCTCGCAGCATTTTCAATCCCAATTGTCGCTTTTTTAGGCTTAAGTTTGAAAGGTTACTGGGTATGGGCAACGCCAGTTTTTGCCTTTGTGTGTATCCCCATTTTAGAACTCATTTTTCCTGTAGATACAACAAATCTTGAAGTAGAAGAAGCAGATAGCAAACTAAAACGCAAGGTGTTTGACTGGCTCCTTTATCTAAATTTACCCATTGTTTATGGCTTAGTCATTTATGCCCTGATCTTAGTAGCAAAAGCACCTTTGCAAACTTATGAATTCATCGGGCTCATTTTTACTGTTGGGATTGTGCTCGGTGTTAACGGTATTAACGTAGGTCATGAATTAGGTCACAGACAAACGACCAACGAGCGCTTTGTTGGCAAGACCTTGCTCCTACCGTCTTTCTATATGCATTTTTATATTGAACACAATTACGGCCATCATTTACATGCTGCAACTCCTGAAGATCCTGCAACAGCGCGCTATAATCAGTCGGTGTATTCATTTTGGTTTACCTCGACTATTAGGCAGTATTTCAGTGCTTGGCGCATTCAAAAGAAATTATTAGAAAATAACAAGCAAGGTTTCTTTTCTAAGAAAAACGATATGTTTTGGTATATCATATTTCAAGCTATATATCTTGCGCTTGTTGGGTTTCTGTTAGGAACAAACGCATTGGTCTTTGCATTTTTTGCTGGTATTATAGGGTTTATACTTTTAGAAACCGTTAATTATATAGAACATTACGGATTACTTCGTTTGAAAACTAAATCTGGTCGTTACGAACGTGTGAAAGAAATGCATTCTTGGAATTCTAATCATGTTATTGGCCGTATTGTGCTCTATGAATTAACGCGCCATAGTGATCACCATTATAAATCTTCGAAGAAATATCAAATCCTCGATTGCCATGACGAAAGCCCACAAATGCCTTTTGGCTACCCAACATCAATGGTTTTGGCAATGGTGCCTCCGCTTTGGTTTAGCATTATGAACAAACGCGTACCTAAGGAAATGGTTGTTTCTTAAATCATTCATTTACCAATTATAATTCTTGGTTCTTGTATCTTGAATGCAATCAATCTATCTTTGCACTTTAATTTTTGATCATGTCTAAAAATGTGCGTGTGCGCTTTGCGCCTAGTCCGACCGGACCTTTACATATCGGTGGTGTAAGAACCGCTCTTTTCAACTATTTGTTTGCTAAAAAGCATGGTGGTGACTTTGTGTTACGAATTGAAGACACTGATCAAAACCGCTATGTTGAAGGTGCTGAAAAATATATTGTTGACGCCTTAAATTGGTGTGGCATTCCGTTTGACGAAGGCCCTGGGAAAAACGAAAAATTTGGACCTTACCGTCAAAGTGAGCGTAAAGACCTTTACAAGCAATATGCAGATCAGTTAATTGCTGAGGGCAAGGCCTATTATGCGTTTGACACTCCCGAGCAACTCGATGCGCACCGTAAAGATCATGAGGCAAACGGAAAAACATTCATATACAATTGGCATAATCGCGAAAAAGGGCGTTTAGTCAATTCACTTGTGCTTTCTGAAGAAGAAACTAAAGCAAAGATCGATGCTGGTGAACATTTCGTGGTTCGGTTTAAATCTCCTAAAGATGAAACTTTACACCTAAAGGACATTATTCGTGGGGATATTTCAATTGATACCAATGTGCTCGATGACAAGATCTTATTTAAGAGCGATGGCATGCCAACCTATCACTTAGCAAATATTGTTGATGACCATTTAATGCAAATTACGCATGTAATCCGAGGTGAAGAATGGTTACCATCTCTTGCCTTGCATCAACTTTTATACAATGCTTTTGGTTGGGAAGCACCTCAGTTTGCACACCTACCCTTAATTTTGAAACCAGAGCCAACTACTTATGTCAATAAAAATTCAGCTGAGAAATTCATAGACATTTACACTAAAGAGGCTTTGGAAGAATTCGATTATTCGGAAGCTGAGATAAAAAAACTGATTAGATTAATTTTTGAGAATCCAAAAAATATTTCTCAATCTATTAGAATAAACGAGAAAAAAGACTCTAAAATAAAAAAAGATATAAAAGGCTTATTGAAAAAGGGACTTTATGGAAAATTATCCAAACGTGATGGAGACAAAATTGGGTTCCCAGTGTTTCCTTTAGCGTGGACTGAACCTAAAACCAATGAGGTGTCGAGAGGTTATAAAGAAGATGGTTACTTCTCGGAAGCTGTTGTAAATTTCTTGGCATTCTTAGGTTGGAATCCAGGTACGGAGCAAGAAATCTTTAGCTTAGAACAACTTGTTAATGATTTTGATTTAGAACGCGTTAATAAAGCTGGAGCGCGCTTCGACCCTGATAAAACCAAATGGTTCAACCATCACTACATGCAACAGCAATTAGATCTGGCTCTGGCTGAACAGTTTAAATCTACCCAACCTGAATTACAGGACATAGATATTAATTATATCGCCTTAGTGATAGGCTTAATAAAAGAACGCGCCACATTTGTCAACGATTTCTGGGGATTGAGTCACTTCTTCTTTGTTTCACCTGAATCCTATGACGAAAAAGCTTCGAAAAAAGCGATCAAAGAAGGAACCATTGAATTGATGCAAAAAGTGATCGATATTGTTTCAGTGACTCGAGAATTTACAGTCCAAAATCTGCAGTCGAAATTGAAAGGCTGGATTACAGAAAACAACATTGGCTTCGGAAAAGTAATGATGCCTTTACGATTGGCTTTGGTTGGGGAGCTTCAGGGTCCGGATGTATTTGAAATCATGTTCTTGATCGGCAAAAACGAAACGGTAAAGCGCATAGACGCCTTGGTAAATTCGATCAAATAGTATCCTTAAAAGGTAATCAACGCTGAGAAAACCAACATGGATTGATTGCCTTTAAAGTTTGAATCTGTCAAATTTTTGTCGTTGAGCTTGTTCAGCATATTGGTGAACCCGTAAATGTATTGTGCGCGCAACTTCAAAAAGCGTAAGCCTAATGTAGCACCTACGGCACCGTTGACGTTAAATTGCGAAATATCTTCTAATTCAGCAGCTGCAAATGGTGAATTATCGACATCAACAAATAAGTTTTCCTGGTTGTCGTCTTGCAATTCAAGCTTACCGTTGTATTGAATCATTGGTCCAACATCGAGGGTAATAAGATTCTTTACAGCCTTCACGTGTAGTAACATCGCCAATTGAGCAGTAAATACTTTGTACTCTAATTGCTCACTGATAAATACAACTCCGTCAGCGGATCGAAGCCCGGAGATTTCAATATTGTTTTCAGAAAGTTGCATTCCAAAGCTAATATTATACCATTTATGAGGAATATCTGCAGTGGTTGATGCGCTGATTATCCAGCCGTTTCCTGATGTGGTTTCTAACTGGTCTGTAAGGATATCGAACTGCGTAATGCCGCCGCCTAGTGCAAAGCCATTTTTAATAGTGTAGCGCCTGTGTTGTCCGTGGCTAAGTGTAACGAAAATAACACTGAATGCTACTAATAATAAGTAATTGGTTTTTTTCATGAGATTTAAGAGCTAATTGCAACAAACCTAAGTAAAATAATTTAATATTACTTAAATTTAAAAACACGTAATCACTAACCTTTAAAAAACTTGTTATGGGTCAATATGTATTAATTCCAATTATTTTTTTCAGCCTAATCATTCTAATTTCTGCTTTTTTCATTGTGAAACAACAAACGGCTGCTATAATAGAACGCTTTGGTAGATTTGATGCTGTGCGGCATTCTGGTTTACGGGTGAAAATACCCTTAGTCGATCGCATTGCGGGTCGTTTAAGTTTGAAAATTCAACAGCTCGACGTACTTATAGAGACGAAAACCTTAGATGACGTATTTGTGAAACTTAAGGTCTCTGTACAGTACAAAGTAATTAGAGACAAAGTCTATGACGCTTTTTATAAACTAGAATATCCACACGATCAGATCACGTCATTTGTATTTGACGTTGTGCGTGCTGAAGTACCAAAAATGAAACTCGATGATGTCTTTGTGAAAAAAGATGATATCGCTATTGCGGTTAAGCGTGAATTACAAGAATATATGTTGGAATACGGTTATGACATCATTAAAACCCTTGTTACCGATATTGATCCTGACGCACAGGTGAAAGCCGCCATGAACCGTATTAATGCGTCTGAGCGTGAAAAAATTGCAGCTCAATTTGAGGGTGATGCCGCACGAATTCTTATTGTTGAAAAGGCGAAGGCTGAAGCAGAAAGTAAGCGTTTACAAGGTCAGGGTATTGCAGATCAGCGTCGAGAAATTGCGCGTGGATTAGAAGAATCTGTTGAAGTTCTGAATAAAGTAGGAATCAATTCACAGGAAGCCTCTGCATTGATCGTTGTGACGCAGCATTATGACACTTTACAGTCCATTGGACAAGAGACCAATAGTAATTTGATCTTATTACCAAACTCGCCTCAAGCCGGAAGTAATATGCTTAACGATATGGTAGCTAGCTTCACCGCTAGTAATCAGATTGGAGAGGCTATGAAAAAAGCTAAGGAAAGAGGCGAATAATTATTTTAATACATAAAATAAAACCCCAAAGCCCTCAAATTTGAGGGCTTTTCATTTACTATTTCCAGCCACAAATTATGGCCCCCATTGCTGCTAGGGTAATTACCCAATAACCGACATTAATGAGAATATACTTCCAGCCTTTTCGTTCAAAAAGGGCATTTATACCCAATACAGGTAGAACAAAAAAGAGTCCTCCTATAGCACCATGTAGAGCACCATGGCGAAAATTACGATGAGCGTTGCCAAATTCGGCCATAAAGGCCTTATAAGTTTCTGCTTCCATATCTGGATATACAATCTGAGACGCTGCAACCTGATGTATTACCATACCGTTTACGGTGAAAGAGAGCAATACAGATAAGATAAGTGTAACGCCGAAAATAACAGCGATATTACCACTTTTCATTTTTTCTTCAGTCATACCTGAAGCTTTCATCCAGGCCGTTCCGAGTACTTTTGGATTATACCAAATGGCTCCGATTACCAATGGCACAATGGCAGCCACAATTATGGCTAAAATGTTCATTTCCATATGTAATTTGATTTATAGTTAGTGCTTTAAAAGTACAAAAAAACCTCTAAGTCAAAGTCTTAGAGGTTCAAGGGTTCGGCTATTAATCAATTAACTGTTCTTAGATTTTCTTCTTTTTCAATATTGATTTTGGTTCTTTTTTAGTCTCTTCTTCGGAAGGTTGATTAAACGGAAATGACAATCCTGTACTGGCAAAAGTGGTTCCGAAATTGACATTTGCATTATAAACCTGACTAATTGCATCCTTAACTTGGTGTTCTGATAACTCTTTTAATGGATGAATAAAAACCGACCATAAAATACCGTCAGCAATCGCATACTTTACATCTAAAGCGGTGTGAAAATTGGCAATCAAAGCGGCTCTTACCACATCTTCACTCAAAGTACTAGCGTCTGTAATTGGGGAGATAATTCGCATTCTATTGTGAAGACTATCCGTTATTGAAATCATCTGCACTTCTTTAATATAGAATTGCCAAGCGTTAGATTTTCCCTGAATAGAATCACTTACCGATGTATAAATCACATCGAGCTTTTCATTCGTCATGTTTTGTGAAAAAAGGGTAACGGAATAGAAGCTTATCAGAATTGCTAAAAGTGATTTCATGACTTCTTGGTCGTAAGACCTTTTGAATCACTACAGCAAACCGCTAATTTTTTCAAAAAACTAGATCGACTGCGCCTCGGCTACCAATAATTCGTTTTTATCCTCTAGGGCCTTTGAGATAAATGCGTCTATGGCATCATTGCGTTCTAGGCCATTATTGAGTAGTTCTTTCAACGAAATCATTACGGCAATGCGAGTGCCTGCTTTTTTTACAGCAGTGCCAAATAAAGGCTCTAAATCCTCATAGCTCACTTCGGTAGCAAGCTGCTGAATTTCGGCTTTTGCCTTTGCTTGTTTTTCAGCGGGTAAATTGGTGTATTTCTTACCTAATTGCTGAATTACACTTATTGCGGGACGCTTTTGCTGAGGTTGCTTTGGTTTGTTTTGAGAATTGTTGTTCTGAGGTTTCGGCTTTTGCTTTGACCAATTATCACGCAAACCAACTGTTTTATTAAAGATTAGCTTGCTCGAAGTTGAGTCTTCATCAACCACAAAGTAACCCAGGCGCTGAAACTGAAACCGCTCTCCTACTTTAGCATCTTCTAAACTAGGTTCTAGATAACCTGTTCTCACTTTCAAAGAATTTGGATTTAAAAACTCTATAAAATCTTTATCCTTGTCGCTATCTGGAGCTTCGTGCATAAACAAACGATCATACTCTCTTATTTCCGCTGTTATTGCATGTTTAATAGACACCCAGTGCAGCGTTCCTTTAACCTTTTTAGAAGTATCTGTATCGTAGGTACAGTGTATTTCTGTGATATTGCCGTCTGCATCCTTAACAACGTTGTGTGCTTTGATAATATAGGCGTTCTTCAAGCGTACTTCGCCACCAAGTTTAAGTCTGAAAAACTTATTTCCAGCCTCTTCTTTGAAGTCTTCCTTTTCGATATATAATTCTCTTGAAAACGGAACTTCTCTATACCCAGCTGAGTCATCTTCCTGATTGTTCTCAGCCTGTAACCATTCTTCTTTATCTTCAGGATAATTGGTAATCACCACCTTCACTGGATCTAGAACCGCCATAACACGATTGGCAGTTTTATTAAGATCTTCTCGAATACAAAATTCCAGAAGGGAAACATCGATAACATTTTCGCGCTTAGCGACACCAACCTTTTTAATAAACTCACGAATAGAGCTTGGTGTGTAACCGCGACGTCGCAATCCTGATATGGTTGGCATCCGTGGATCATCCCATCCAAAAACTATACCCTGTTTTACTAAACGCAATAGATTACGCTTACTCATAATAGTGTAGCTTAGGTTGAGTCGGGCAAATTCGCGTTGTTTTGGTCTTATATTTCTACCCTTATAATTTGAGTTTATTAAAAGATGTACATCGTCAGCAAAACTTCTCATATCCGAGCTATGAATAATTATTTTTGCTCTTTTTTCTCCTACCCCCCTAATGGACTTTAAAGGTTTTATTTTCTGATAATTGATTGCATTAATTATTTCAAGATCAGAAAGGTGCGAAATTACTTTTAAAGCAGTTTCTTTACCCACCCCATGTGTTTTTAACAACGCGTTAAAAGATTTTTCTCTGTCATACATAAAAACGTGGTCTCTAAACCAATTATACAACTTACGATGTGGCTTAAACTCAAGAGAACATAAGGAGTGTGAAATTTGCTCGATATAATCACTTTCGCCGTGTGTCCAATCGTACATAGGATAAATGCACCACTTATCTCCAGTTCTGAAATGGTGAGCATAGAGAATTCGATACATAATCGGATCTCTCATAAGCATGTTAGGATCTGCCATGTCGATCTTAGCGCGAAGCACATGTGTGCCAGCTGGGAATTCACCAGCTTTCATACGTTGGAAAAGATCGAGATTCTCTTCAATGCTTCGATCTCTATAAGGACTGTTGGTTCCTACTTGCGTAGGCGTACCTTTTTGTTCAGCCATTTCCTCAGAAGTCTGACTGTCTACATAGGCTTTTCCGTCCTCAATGAGTTGTAAAGCCCAATTGTACAATTCATCGAAATAGTCTGAAGAATACAGCTCATTCGCCCATTTATAGCCCATCCAGGCAATATCGCGTTTTATAGCGTCTACATACTCTTGTTCTTCCTTAGCCGGATTGGTGTCATCAAACCTTAGGTTGACTGGTGCATTGTATTTTTCACCTAGACCAAAACTTATTCCAATGGCTTTGGTGTGCCCAATATGAAGGTAGCCATTTGGTTCTGGTGGAAAACGAAAACGGAGTTTTTCCTTAGGTAAACCATTCGCTAAATCTTCTTCTATAATTTGCTCTATAAAATTGAGAGGTGTGTACTCTGACATTTCGAAAAATTAAAGAGCAAAATTACACAAATTGTAACATTAATGCACTATATGACACCTATAGAATGTGAATATCCAAAACCAAAAAACTATGAATTACAGATGTCCAAAATGCGATAATACCACTTACGAAATCAGCGAAATGAGAGCTACTGGCGGTACTTTATCAAAAATATTTGATGTGCAAAACAAAAAGTTTACTTCAGTTACTTGTAAAAAGTGCACTTATACCGAGTTTTTTAAAGCTAAAACTAGCGCCATTAGTAATATTTTTGATTTTTTCACGAATTAAAGATTCCTGCTTTCGCAGGAATGACAGAAGGGTTATTTTTGCATTATGGGAATAATTAAGGTTGAAAACATTAGGGTATACGCACACCATGGCTGTTTAAAAGAAGAGACCATAATTGGGAGTGATTATCGTGTAGATGTAGAAGTTAAAGCTGACCTATCAACGTCCGCAAACACCGATGAACTCAATGACACGGTAGATTACGTGTTTTTAAACCGCGTGGTTCGTGAGGAAATGGCCATACCTTCAAAACTATTAGAAACTGTAGCGCAACGCATTCTAAATCGTTTCTTTAATGAGGATCAATTAATTCAAAAAGCAACTGTTTCTGTGAGTAAAATTAATCCACCAATTGGTGGTGATGTGGAAATGGTAACTATAGTCCTTTCCGAAGAACGAAAAAACTAAGCCTATATAGGGTAAAACGTATATAATTTATATATTTGCCCTCTCAATAAGGTGTCGTGGCCGAGTGGCTAGGCAGTGGTCTGCAACACCATCTACAGCGGTTCGAATCCGCTCGACACCTCAAGAAACCTTCAACATAAGTTGGGGGTTTTTTATTTAATGTGTGTCTTTAATCGGATTTACTTTATCGATCTGCTCTTTGCCTTTTTCATAAAGATCAGGAAACAATCCTTGTGTTAGAAGTAATAAACCAAACCCTAGAATTACTAGTGCAACGATCTTTTTGGTTTTAAAAATTCGCCTTGGTGTAAGTTTACTTTTAAGTCGCTTAGCTGCCGCAATCTTGAAAAGATCACAAACAAAATAAGAAACAAGCATTGTAACGATAAATACAGAAACACCGTTATCGGAGGTGGTTAGTGAAGTACCAAGTACAATGAAGCCCAACCAACCTAACAGAACTCCAATGTTTATGAAGTTGAGTAAAAATCCTTTCACAAAAAGTTTACCGTAATCTTTCTTTGGGAGTTTAATACTATGGTGCTCTCTAACTATAGAGCGAAATGATTTCGACACCTTAATAAAGGAAATAATTCCGTAAACCACGAGAAGTACGCCACCAAACACCAAAAGTTTTGGATCATCTTTGATTTTATCGAGCAATGTATCGGTGCTCATAAAAATCAGAAGAATAAAAACAATATCTGCAAGAATAACACCTAGATCAAAAATCAAGGCGCTGGTAAAGCCTTTTGTCGCACTGGTTTCTAGTAATACAAAAAAAACCGGACCAATAGTAAAGGCTAAAATAATCCCAAATGGAATAGCTGTTAAGATATCATCTAACATGTAAACTTGCGGTTTACACAAATGTAGTAAACTGAAAGGAATTTACATACGTTTAATTCTACCGCCGAGGACACGACTTTCGTCTACCAGTTTTGGTTTTCCGTAGATAAAAACATCACCACCAGCTTTGATTCTAACATCTACGTATTCCGTAGCGTTAACATAAGCTTCTCCCCCAGCATTAATACTCACCTCTGTGTCTTCAGTTACGAGGTCTTCACCATTAAAAATGCCTCCGGTATAAATTGAGATATCTTGGTTTTTTGAGGTCCCGGTGACATTAATAATTCCACCGGTAACAGCTCTAATGTTGGCATAATTGGTTTTTAATTCGGCTGTGATCTCTCCACCTTCCTGAGTTTTTAGATCGATTTCGAATTGCTTTATAGGATCTTCAACTGTAACATTAGCACCTTCGTTAGCATCAATGACTTCAACAGAAGTGTAATGAAGAATAACAACTGTATCGTTACCATCGTAACTTTCTTCAAGCTTCATTCTAATTTTAAGCTTTCCGTTTTTATTAATCACTTGCACATCCTTCCTGTTTTTACCAGAGATGGTTACTTTATTTTCGTCGGATTTCTTCATTTTAAGGTTAATGAGATCATAAACCTTAACGGTCTTAAATTCACCGATAGATTTTTCAATAGTTTGCTGTGCGTTGATGTTAAAGCTCACGGCTATAACAAGCAGAATAAGTATATTTTTCATGGATAATTAATGTTATGATTAATTTAATTTAAGCTGCAACTTTTACTGCGGTTCCGGTGACCGAAACCATGGCATAATTATGCGTTGTAAGTTCTATTTCAACTTTAATACCAACGACCGCATTTGCATTTAATTGCTTTGCATTTTCACGTAATTGCTGAAATGCTTTTTCTTTCACTTTATCAATACTATCTCTAACCGCACTAAAGTATTTAGACATACTAAAGCCCATGGCTAATTTTTCTTCATTGATAGCAACACCAGTAACGATCCCTAAATAATCGACGATCTTAAAGTTTTCTATAGAATTTGTTGTTGTTAATATCATAGTAAAATTTTGGTTGTATTTTGAATTACAAATTTAATCTTCTGAAACTGCCTTTCCAACTAAGTAAAAGTCTAAATGTTTTTTAACTAAATCTGTTGATTTCACTTTTACTATTACCTCATCTCCAAGCTGATACATTTGGTGTGTATTTCTACCGATCATTGCGTAATGTGTCTCATCAAAATCATAAGTGTCATCTTTCATATCACGAAGGCTCACCATACCTTCACATTTATTCGAAATAATTTCAACATAAATGCCCCAATCTGTAACTCCCGAAATAACACCTAAAAATTCTTCATCCTGGTGATCTTGCATGAACCTGATCTGCATGTATTTGATGGAGTCGCGCTCTGCTTTGGTTGCGAGATATTCCATATTGCTAGAATGTTTACATTTTTCTTCGTAGATCTCCTCACTAACAGATTTTCCACCATCTAAATAGTGCTGCAATAAACGATGAGCCATCACATCAGGATAACGTCTAATTGGTGATGTAAAGTGACTGTAATAATCGAAAGCCAATCCGTAATGCCCAATATTTTGGGTAGTATACTCGGCCTTAGCCATGGTTCGAATCGCTAAGGTGTCGACTAGATTTTGTTCCTTTTTACCAACGACATCAGTTAATAATTTATTTAAGGATGATGAGATACTCTTTCTGTCTTTAAAAGTAAGCTTATGCCCAAAGCGCCCCACAACTGTTTGTAGTTGTGCTAATTTGGCTTCGTCGGGTTCATCATGCACTCGATATACAAAGGTTTTTTTTGGATTTTGTTTTCCAATAAACTCTGATACTTTTTTATTCGCTAACAACATAAATTCCTCAATGAGTTTATTAGCGTCTTTACTGGTTTTAAAGAATACACCAGTTGGATTAGCGTCTTCATCTAGATTGAATTTTACTTCAACCTTATCAAATGAAATTGCTCCAGAGCCCATACGTTTTCTACGCATTTTCTTTGCAAGACGATCTAAAACCAATACCGCTTCTGCAATTTCTGGCTTTGTTTTGTATACTTTTCCTGTTAGAGATACATCTTGCGGAATTGTTGTATTTAGTTGAGATCCATCGACGGTACTCAGCGTTACATCTGGATTATTTTCAATTATTGATTGTGCTTCTTCGTATGCAAAGCGCGCATCAGAATAAGTCACTGTTCTGCCGAACCATTGGTGTTTAATTTCTGCTTTATCATTCATTTGAAACACCGCTGAAAACGTATACTTTTCTTCGTGTGGCCTTAATGAACATGCTCCGTTTGATAATATTTCAGGAAGCATAGGAACGACGCGATCCACGAGGTAGATTGATGTTGCTCGCTCGTAAGCTTCGTCATCTAAAACTGTTCCAGGTTCAAGATAATGTGAAACATCGGCAATATGAATTCCGATCTCATATAAACCATTATCTAAAACTTTATAGGATAAAGCGTCATCAAAATCTTTTGCATCTTTCGGGTCAATGGTAAAGGTTAGATCTTTACGCATATCGCGGCGCCTTGCTATTTCAGCTTCGGTAATAGAGGTATCTAGCTTATTTGCATACTGTTCAACTTCGTATGGAAATTCGTATGGAAGACCATATTCAGCTAGAATAGAATGAATTTCTGTACTATGCTCACCAGGTTTACCAAGAACCTCAACTACTTTACCATAAGGTGAATCGGCATTATCTGGCCAATCGGTAAGTTTAACTAAAACCTTATCACCATCTTCGGCCTTTTTAGTTTTATTAATTGGTACAAAAATATCTTTGTACATCTTACTGCTATCCGCTACAACAAAGGCGTAGTTTTTATTCTCCTTGATGAGAATAGTACCTACATAATCACTTTTTGCACGATTTAGTATATTGGTAATTTCTCCTTCAATTTTACCACGTTTTCTGCGCTTGTAAGCATAAAATTCTACCTCATCACCATCTAAAGCTTTATTGATATTATTTGAAGCAATAAAAACATCTTCTTCAAAATCATCGCTAATGATATAACCACTTCCTCGCGACGACATGTCTAATATTCCGGTGTAATAATCGGCAGTAACAATAGCCTTAAACTTTCCACGGTCTACCTGTTCAATTTCTTGTTTTGCCGCGAGCTTTGCTAAAGTTTTTATGATCTGATTACGACTACTAGCATCGTTTACACCGATTATAGCAGCTATTTGTTTATAGTTAAAGGATTTGTTTCGTTCTTTCTTTAGTATACTTAAAATTGTATTTGTAAGGTTTGAAATCTTATTCTTTTTAGATTTCCTTTTTTTCTTTCTTGTCATTTAATTTTTTAATCATATTCATTTCCTAAAAGTGTTAGGAATTCTTCATTTTTTTAACTTAACCAAGGTGAAGGTGAAGGTGTTAAGTTTCATACAAAACTACACTATTAAAATTTAATAATGTTTCGATAGTATTAAATAATATATAAACCAACACAAAAATTCACTTATTCACATTTATATAATACTCTATCATTTTTCTTTTAAATTTTAAAAAAATAAATAATGGTTATTATAGTGTGTTAATAGTTAGTATAACTTTTTTAATTTTTACTTTGAAAAGATGAAATTTACAGTTAGTTACGGTTTAGTTAACATTAATTTTACATCTAAGCTATTGAAAATAAAGACATGTAATTTTATTGTAAACAACTGTTGATAACTGTTGTTAATAGAAATTACTCATATGTTTTTAATAGAAAGCTGTTAATTTCGTCTACAATGGGTATGAATAACTTCCTTGAAAAAAGTGATTAATTAATTTTGAAATTCAATTTGAATTTTGGTTTGAAAAATATTCTGAATAATCCTAAATAAAATTTTAATTAGTTCTGAACAGTTATTAACATGTCTTTCATAAGACTATTAACTGGATGTTATTTTCTGTAATTTTGCAGAACAAAATAAATATCTTTTTAACATGACTATATCTATCGGTAACGATCACGCGGGGCCAGAATACAAAGACGCAATTGTAAAACACCTAGAAGCTAAGGGTTATACAGTTACTAATTACGGAACAAATACTTTAGATAGTGTTGATTACCCTGATTTTGTACATCCGGTGGCTAGTGATGTTAATGATGCTAAAGTAGACTGTGGTATTTTAATTTGTGGTAGCGCAAACGGTGTGGCCATGACAGCTAATAAATATCAAAATGTGAGAGCTGGAGTTTGCTGGACGAGCGAAATCACCGAATTAACACGTCAGCATAATAATGCTAATATTATTTGTATACCAGCCAGATTCACATCGATTCCGCAGGCTATTAAAATGGTTGATGTGTTTTTAAATACCGAATTTGAAGGAGGTCGCCATCAACGCCGTGTAGATAAAATTCCTTTATCATGTTAAATGGGTCATTCGCACTCGCATAAACATTCTCATCATCACGATCTTCATGGTCGTAATTTGTTAATATCAATAATTCTCAATATTGCAATAACCGTAGCACAGGTTATTGGAGGTTTAATTTCTGGAAGTTTAGCACTTTTAAGTGACGCATTACACAATTTTAGTGACGTAATATCTCTGATTATAAGTTATGTAGCGAACCGTTTAGTTAAACAAAAAGCTTCACTAAAACGCACTTTTGGTTATAAACGCGCCGAGATTTTAGCGGCTTTTGTAAATGCAGCTACTTTAATGATTATTGCGATTTTTTTAATTATTGAAGCTATTGAACGATTTCAGGATCCTCAAGAGATATCATCAAATCTTGTAATCTGGTTATCAGTAATAGCAATTTTAGGAAACGGATTTAGCGTATTGTTACTTAAGAAAAATGCGGATGATAACATGAATATGAAAAGCGCCTATCTTCATCTCCTTACAGATATGATGGCCAGTGTTGCGGTATTGATCGGTGGTATATTAATGAAGTTCTATCAGATCTGGTGGATCGATAGTGTGTTAACCTTTGCAATTGCGATTTACCTGGTGATTATGGGTTGGAATTTATTAAAAGATTCCTTTAGAGTATTAATGCTTTTTACTCCAGCATCCACTTCGGTAGACGCTATCGTTGAAGATATTCAAGCAATTGATGTGATAAAAAATGTGCACCATGTACATATTTGGCAGCTAAATGAAGACGAAATTCATATGGAAGCACATATTGATTTTCATAAGGATATCACTTTATCAGAATTTGATGTTATTTTGAATCAGATCGAAGAACTTATATTTCATAAGTACGATATCAATCATGTGAATATTCAACCTGAATTTGGTAAATGTGACGCCAAAGATGTTATTGTTCAAGATTAAATAAAAGAATGTTAGAAACGAAGTCAAAATCCTTTAATGAGTTAAATACAACTGAACTTTATGATCTACTTCAGTTACGAAGTGAAGTTTTTGTAGTGGAACAAGATTGCGTTTATCAAGACATAGACGGTAAGGATCAAAAAGCGCTGCATATTTTAGGTTATGTGGATCAAAAGCTCGTTGCCTATACTCGAATTTTCAAACCAGGCGATTATTTTGATGAAGCTAGCATTGGTAGGGTTGTAGTTAAGGAAAATGAGCGTCAGCACCAATATGGTTATGCAATTATGACGGCTTCAATTAATGCTATTAAGACTTATTACAGCCAAGAAAATATCAGAATCTCGGCACAAACCTATCTCACAAAATTTTACAATAATCTGGGATTTAAAGCTGTAGGCGAGGAGTACCTAGAAGATGGTATTCCGCATGTAAATATGATAAAATCTTAGTTTTTCGGCTTTACGATTCGGGTTACAAGTATTTCAACGCGCCGGTCTAATTCAGGTTCGCCTCCCAAAGGAAATTTTCGTCTTTGACCCACAAATTTCATACGATAACGTTTCACACCTTTTTCAGCTAAATAATCGTAAACAGTCTTTGCTCTAGCTAATGATAGATTCCGCTTTTTTGTTTTTCGATCTATAGCATCACGTGTCCCGTGCGTACAGCACACATGCCCTTCAATTGTAAAGTAAATATCGGTACGCTCTACCAAAATTTTAGCAATATCATCTAAAACTACTTTCGATTCTTTAGTGAGATAGCTATAACCTGTTCGGAATAAAATATTCTCTAACTGAATTTTATCTCCTTCTTGAAGCTCGCCTTTAAGTAATTCTTCAGTGCTTTCCTTTGCCGGTGGCTCAACCTTTTCACGTGGCGGATCATAAGGTTGAACAATAATTTCAACTTTTCGATTTAACCCTCGTATTCTGTAAAGGTCATTATCGTTAACCACGTTAAGTAGTATCTCTCCTTTTCCGTCCACATTAGTGATCACAGATTCGTCAAATTCATTGTTTGAAAACACTTCCTTAATAGCATCTGCGCGCTGTTGAGACAACACCATATTATAAGAATCGCTACCTCTATCATCGCAAAATCCGTAGATAGAGATCTTCTCAATATCCATGTTTTCAATTTCTGATAAAAATAAAAGGAGTCGGCTTTCTTCGGTCTCTGGAATTTGGTACTCATCAGTCAAAAAATATACCTGGTGCTTTAGTTCTTTTTGAGCAAAAGCAAACTGAAAAGTAAGGCATATGACAATGAGTAGGGACTTCATTATTGTTGAATTTTCTTATAATTCTGAACAATTCTAGTATTTAAATATAGATAATTTTCTGTTTTTATCTTAAAATACTTGAATATTGTCGCGGATTATTTAGAACGCTAAGTGCTTTTTTAATCTCAGGATTATTTGCGGTATAATAGGTATATAAGCCTTCACTATAAAAATAACGTTTAATAATCTCGTCTGTTAATAACGATTTTAAAAGCACTTTATTACCATCAACAGCATTAGATTTATAGGCCTGAAGTGCAGTAGATAAATTATGATATTCTGAACTCACCACATCTTCTAATTCTTCTTCTGAAGCAATAGCCATTGCTTCACTGAGTGCTCTTTCGGTTTTGGTTTCAAAATTAAATCCAGTGGTTTTTAGATAATTTTTAAACGATTTGAAGTCGCTATCTGAAAGTTGAAAAGTTTTCAAATCCTCAACAGTATTATTGTAATAATAGTCCGTTGCAAAATTAAACACTAAGTTTTCATTCAGAATAGCTCTTGTTATTGGCGTTTGCTTTGAGGTTTCAACCTCTATATCTGGCGCAACACCTCCACCGTCAAAAACAGGTCTACCGTTACGCGTTTTAAATTCGTTATAGTTTTCTTTTTTTACCCTCGTAGCTTTGCCATTTTCGTCACGATTCCAGTAATCTAATGCCTGAATACAACGTCCTGAAGGCGTATAATAACGTGAAATGGTAATCTTCATTTGGGTGCCGTATGTTAGAGGTTTAGGACGCTGCACTAATCCTTTACCAAAACTACGTGCACCAACCACTACAGCTCTATCCATATCCTGAAGCGCACCCGATACGATCTCACTTGCAGAAGCACTTCTGTCATCTATTAAAACAACTAGAGGTATTTCTGTATCGACGGCATCGCGCCTTGTATAATAGGTTTTATTGTACTTTTTTACCTTCGATTTGGTTGTTACTACCAGTTGGTCTTTAGGCACAAAAATATTAGTAACGTTAACTGCTTCATTGAGTAATCCACCTGGATTTCCTCTTAGATCTAAAATAAGCTGTGTTGCTCCTTGATTTTTTAAGGCCCTGAGAGCGCCAAGAGTTTCAGCTGACGCTTTTTCATTGAACTTTCTCAGTACAATGTAACCTGTTTTATCGTCAACCATAGAATAATGAGGAACAGCTTTGATCTCCAGAGATTCGCGCACAATTTTAACAGTATTGGTTTTACCCTGGCGGATGTAGGTGACATTAACTTCAGAACCTGCAGCACCTTGTAGAAGATTTGCAGCATCGTCCTTAAAGTCTGCCACAACCACATTATCCACTTTTATAATTTCATCCCCGGCCTTTAAACCTGCTTTGTCAGCCGCGTAATCTTTGTAAGGCTCAACGATTACTAGTTTATCTTTTAGAGTTAGGACTTTAGCGCCAATTCCGGTGTAATCTCCTGCGTTGTTTATACGCGAAGCTTCAACATCTTGTTCATTGTAAAACTGAGTATAGGGATCGAGATCGTTCAGCATACTTTTAATAGCTGTATCCATCAGATCACCTGGGTTAGTGTCATCAACATAGTTCATGTTGAGTTCTTTGAACAAGGTGGTGAAGATCTCAATTTGCTTTGCAATTTCGAAGAAATCTGTTTTAAATGCTGTGGTACTCATAAAGATGACTACAGCAAGTGCAGGTATAATTAATTTTTTACGTAGATACTTTTTCATGATTTGAAGTTTTATCCAAGAATTTCTCAAACAACTGTTTCATCTTGGTATTAAGCGCGTCAAAAGTCGTTCCATCTTTGCTAAGGTATAAAATCATAAACGCATAAGATGTTGTACTATTGTTAAAGTATGAAGGCTTATTTAAGCGGTACGCCTCTCGTAATAGGCGCTTAATTCTATTTCTTGCAACCGCAGTTTTATGAAGTCGTTTACTCACCGAAACACCAGTTTTTAAGGTAGATCCGTCATTAAAATCTGTTTGAAGATAAATGAGTTTAAGCGGATAAACAGTGACTGATTTACCCTCACTGAAGAGTATTTCAATTTGTTTTTTACTTTTTAGTTTATCCTTTTTACCGTAGTTGAATGGCATCCTTAAAAATTAGTAGTTGGTTTATTTTTTAGTTCGAAGTACAGTTTCTAAATCTACAATTTTCTGTTCTATATTAAACAAACGATCATTGATATCTAAAGGCTCTGGAATTTGTTTTGAAGCATACATCTTTACCTGCCAAAGCTCTTCTAGATCTTCAACATTAATGGTGTAAGTCGGGTAATTACCATTTTGATTATCGCTTTTTAAAATTAGTGTTTGGTTATCGTTTATTTTATTGAAAACACGTTTAAGCACAACGCCTTCAGATTTACTTACTACCACATACACCTCACCATCTTTGATGTCATTAAGCTGTTCAACGTAGATTCCAAAAACTAAATCACCATCAACAAAGGTTTTCAGCATAGAATCACCTTTGACTTCAAAGCAGCGGTAACTATTGTTAGCTAAATAAGGCATATGGAATGAAGGCAAAGATTCAATATATTCAGGATCTCCGTAACCATCTAAGTAACCAGCACGCGCCTGAACAGGTACAAAAACCACATTCTCTTCACCATGATCATTTACAGAAACTACCTTGGGTATTCCCGAATATGTTGGATAATTTCCCTGGTCCGGCCTAAGCATCACTTCACTCTTTCCAAATAAATAATCAGGATTAATATTAAACGTATCAATAATTGCCTTTAAAACGTCGTATCCCGGTTTGGTTTTTTTACGCGAACCATCCTTTTGGAGTCGGCCGTTTACAATACTATCTACCGTTGTACTCGTAACACCAACACGTTTAGAGAACGAAAAATTGTTAAGTTGAAAATGATCGATGATTGCTAATATTTTTTCATCTATCCCCTTCATATTTTGAAAAATTAAAATTAAAACCAAGACGAAGGTTGATCTATCCTTCGCGGTAAATTTAAACATTTGTGGCATTATTATGGAACGCAAACCAAAAGATAAATCGGAACGAATAGACAAAACTTGAAAGCCTTGCCATTACTGGGCTGGCAGAGTACAGGTGATAAATGTCATATTTTAAGCCTATTATTTGGAGTACCTTAGATAGAATAATCAACACCTCGCTTTAATTATGGGACATTTAGAAGTAAAACAACTTAAAAGCCCTAAGGATAAAGCATTGTACATTCATCACCTCATTAGAGATCTTGAGGCTTTAGATATAATGCTTAAAAACGACCTCATTGAGAAGGAACCTATTAGGATTGGTGCAGAACAGGAGTTTTGTGTTACTTCTAACCATTATTTCCCTAATAATAACAATCTTCAGGTTTTAGATGCTATCAACGACGACCATTTTACCACTGAAATAGGTCGTTATAATTTAGAGATCAATTCTGATCCGTTATTACTTAAAGGCCATTGTTTTTCAGAATTACAAAACCAGCTAAAAGCATTACTAGACAAAGCTGAAGAAGGGGCTAGATCACAAAATTCAAAAGTAGTTTTAACAGGTATTTTACCCACACTGAGACTGAAGCATATTGGAGAGAATTATATGACCAATATGCCCAGATATCATGTATTGAATAATGCCCTTAAGGCGTCACGCCGCGAGTGTTTTAGTATCCATATTAAAGGTGTTGACGAGCTCAACCTCATTCACGATAATGTAATGCTCGAAGCATGTAATACCAGTTTTCAGACCCACTTACAAATCCACCCAGATGAGTTTGTAGAAAAGTATAACTGGGCACAGGCTATTGCAGGACCAGTTCTTAGTATCTGTACCAATTCGCCTATAATCTTCGGAAGAGAACTTTGGGCAGAAACACGTATAGCCTTGTTTACACAAAGTATAGATACACGAGCAAATTCGTTTATACATAAAGAGAAGCAATCGCGCGTAAGTTTTGGTGCCGATTGGGAAAAAGGCACCGTTACAGATATTTTTAGAGATCATATATCGCGATTTAGAAGTTTATTAGCTTCCGACGAGCACGATGATAGTTTAGAAAAACTCGAAAACGGAGAAATTCCGAAACTCAGAGCTTTACAACTTCATAACGGAACTGTTTACAAATGGAACCGCGTGTGCTATGGTGTTGGTGGAGGTAAACCGCACTTACGAATTGAGTGTAGATATATTCCATCCGGGCCAACATTAACCGACGAAATTGCCAATATGGTATTTTGGGTGGGGCTAATGCTCGGTCAGCCTGAAACTTATAGAGATATTGATAAGAAAATGGATTTCAAAGATATTAAGAACAATTTCTTTAAGGCTGCTCGAAACGGAATGGAAACGCAGTTTATTTGGAACAACAAATTAATATCTGCACAAGAACTTATTCTGGACGAACTTCTACCCATCGCCAGAAAGGGATTAGAGAAGGCGAAAATCTCGTCAGACGATATTGAAAAATACTTATCGATAATTGAAAGACGAGCCGTTTCAAACAATGGGTCTCAATGGATGGTGGCGAACTACCGAAATCTTCAAAAAAACAAAACCAATTTTGAAGCGCTTCAAAATATAACCGCCTATATGCACAAACATCAACTGGAAGATAAAACAGTAGATCAATGGGATCTTTTTGATCCTGATGAAAATTTAAAGATCGATGTTAGCCGAATAGTGAAACACAATATGAATACTAAGATGTTATTGGTAGATCAAAATGATAGTTTAGAATTAGTAAGCCATATTATGCAATGGAAAAATATTCATCATTTACCGGTGATTAATAAGAAAAAGGAATTGACAGGTTTGCTTACCTGGACAGACTTAATAAAACTAGGGGATAAGGAATTACATCTTCGTGTTAAAGATGTAATGACCAAAGACCTCATTACAATTTCGCAAGAAGAGCCATTAGAGGAGGCCAAACGGCTAATGAAATTTCACAACATCAACTGTCTTCCTGTTGTAAGAAACAAAGAGCTTCTAGGTATTTTAACCTCAAGTGATTTTTAAAACATGCAAATTAGCCTGAGAAACGATACAAAGCACATGAGTGAATCAGACCGAGTTTTTCATCATATTAGAGGAAAAAAGCCTGGCGCAACTATAGTTTTCTTTGCGGGTATTCACGGTAATGAATTTGCGGGTGTTGATGCCCTAAATTCGGTTTTGTCTAACTTAGATGAAGCCAATATTTCTGGTGAGATCATAGGCGTTTATGGTAATATTCAAGCACTAAAGGAAAACCGACGATTTATCGAAAAAGATTTGAATAGATTGTGGACCACTAATCAATTACAAGAACTAAAAAACGAAAAAAATCCAACCCACGAACTTCTAGAACAAAGGGATATTTTCAAATTTATTGAAGGCTTATTAGCTTCAACCGATCGACCGATCTATTTTATTGATTTGCATACCACGTCGAGCCAATCCTTACCGTTTATAACGATTAATGACGCCATGATTAATCGAAAATTTTCTTCGTGTTTTGGGATTCCTGTTGTTTTGGGTATTGAAGAATACCTCGAGGGACCACTCTTAAGTTATTTAAATACCTTAGGTTATGTTTCATTAGGTTTTGAATCTGGTCAGCATATAGACCCGGCAGCCATCAAAAATTGTGAAGCTTTTGTTTTTTTAGCATTATGGCACACAGGAATTTTGAAGCAACCCAATGAAGAGAAAATTCAACATTACGAAAGCCTGTTAAAGTCTGCTACAAAGGATATTAATTCAACCTTTGAAGTAGTTTACAAATACCACATTCAACCTGAAGAAGATTTTAAAATGCTCAACGGATTTGAAAGCTTTCAATATGTAAAAAAGGGGACGCATCTTGCAAATTCTGATGGCAAAGCCATTTATTCTGATTATTCAGCGAAGTTATTTATGCCCTTATATCAGAAAACGGGTAGCGATGGCTTTTTCATTATTAGACATATTCCGAAGTTCTTTTTAAAATTGTCTCAATTTTTAAGACGCATAAAAGCGGATCAACTTTTAACTTATTTACCTGGGATTACCTGGCACAACAAAACCCAAGGTGTCCTGAAGGCCAATCTTAGAGTTGCACGGTTTTTAACGAAGTCGATCTTTCACTTATTTGGTTACCGAAACAAACAGATAGATCAAACACATTTATTGCTTTACAATAGAGAGCGTGTTGCCAGAAAAAAGATGTATAGGAATGAAAAATGGTATTAAAAAAACCCCAGTGTATACTGAGGTTTTTTCTTATTGGTGTTTGGTTATTATTCCAAAGTCAATTTATTATTATCACGTTCAACATCAGCCATCATCTGAGATGCATCAATTTCAACGGATTTTACGGCTTTTTTGGCACTAAACGTATATGTTGGCATTGCCCAAGCCCAATCGCCTACTATAGTTGCTGAGGTTGGTTTTTCTCCACGCATCATTTGTAGTGGAATGTAATAATCCTCTGTTGTACCATCGGTGTAGGTCACAGTAAGATCAATAGGCATTGGCATAAGACCAATTCTTTCAAGTGTAATAGTGTTATTATCAATAGACTTAACACCATAGTCAATGGTATTGGTCGTTTGTGCAAAATCGATCAAGTACCAGTCTAGTTCAAGATTTGTTACGCGTTCAGCAGTGCGAACAACATCCATCGGTTTAGGATGCTTAAATGAAAAGTCAGCAAAGTATTTTTTGATCGTTTTCTTCAAGTTTTCTTCACCAATAACATAACCTAGTTGCGCGATAAAAACCGCACCCTTACTGTAGGCCGCAGCACCGTAAACCTGATTGTATTTATAGCGATCTGCATGAGTGGTTAATGGCTGTTCGTAGCCAGAATTTGCTAGTCCAATATACCCGCGATATGAACCGCTAAGTGGATTTTCTCTTTTGTTTTCGCGCATTTCATTTACCGCCAAACCAGAGATATAGCTTGTAAACCCTTCATCCATCCATTCGTGCTTTGCTTCATTGGTTGCGAGAAGAAATTGAAACCATGTATGTGCCATTTCGTGCGCAGTAACACCTAATAAACTACCGTAATTACGTTTTCCAGTAATTAATGTACACATGGCGTATTCCATACCGCCATCACCACCTTGAATAACTGAATATTGATCATAAGGATATTGGCCAATATTTTCACTAAAAAAGGTCATTAATTCAGCGGTATCTGCTTGCAGTTTTTTCCAGTTTTCAAGATACTGTGGTTCTAAAGTCTTCTTATAATAGAAATGTAGTTTCGGCCCATTTGGCATTTCATAAGTATCATGAATAAAATCAGGATCTGCAGCCCAAGTAAAGTCATGAACTTTTGGTGCCTTAAAATGCATGGTCTTTTTAGTTCCCTTTACTTCAGGCTCACTTTGAAGATATCCTGTTCCACCAACGACGTAGTCTTTGTCTATTGTTAATTTGACATCGAAATCACCCCAAACACCATGAAACTCTCTTCCGATATAAGGGTCTGCGTGCCACCCTTCATCATCATATTCTGCTAATTTTGGATACCACTGCGTCATAGATAGCGCAACACCTTCTTTATTATCCCTTCCTGAACGACGAATCTGAACCGGTACCTGCGCATCAAAGTCCATTTCAAACGTTACTTTTTCACCGGGCTGAATCGGTTGAGCTAATTGAACCTCTAAAACCGTCCCCACAGTTTCGTGAGAAATAACTTTTCCGTTTTGCTTTAAGGACTTCACCTTAATATATCCGATCTCGTTAGGTCTTAGTTTGCTAATGCGGTCCTTAACTCTTGGGTCTGGATCTTGAATAGTACGCGATCTGACATCCATTTCGCTTCCTGGTTGAAACGCGTTGAAGTACAGGTGATAGTACACACGGTTTAAAACATCAGGAGAATTATTAGTATAAACTAGTTTTTGTTTTCCTTTGTATTGAAAGGTATTAACATCCATATCGATCTCCATAGAATAATCGACGTGTTGTTGCCAATAGCCAGGATTTGAATTCAGCACTCCATCCGTGCGACCAGCTTTTTCTGTAGCGCCACAAGAATAGATTATAACTAAACTCAATAGATTTAAGACAATTCGTTTCATGTTATTTAATTTTTGAGGCCATTATCAATGCATTGTAAGCATTGGCTATTTTACCTGATTTTGAAAGATCTGCAAACGGCTTCACATTAGACGCATCACCGCCAACAACAACTTTCGTATTTAGAGGTAAGCCAGAATCTAGAATAACTTGTTTTACCTGAGCTGCAGATAAATCAGGATATTGAGAACGTATTAAAGCTGCTACACCAGCAACACCAGGAGCAGCCATAGACGTACCACCTTTAAAATCATATTCGTTTTCTGGTGTGGTTGAATATACTTCTGAACCAGGCGCAAAAATATCTACATTCTTAATCCCATAGTTTGAGAAGCCAGAAACCATCTTAGAACCATATTTTTGAGTTAAAGAACCAACTCTTATGTATGTGTTCGAAATCTCAACAAAATTTACATTATCGTCTGGGAAATTAGGTTCTACATCAATATCATTACTATCGTTACCAGCCGCATGAACGAAAACCACATCATTATCAGAAGCATACTTAATAGCATCTCTTACCCAAGCAGAATGTGGAGAGAATGATTTCCCGAAACTACCATTAATAACTTTTGCACCGTTATCTACTGCATAGCGAATGGCTAATGCTACATCTTTATCGTACTCATCACCGTTTGGTACAACTCGCAATGCCATAATTTCAACGTTGTTTGCCACACCATTAGCACCTAATCCATTGTTTCTTTCAGCAGCGATAATACCTGCAACATGTGTACCGTGAGCTTCAGATTTTTTAACGTGCTTTACGTTTCCATTTCCATAACCTGTGTCTGACAAATCATTAATATCATCTGAGGTTTTTCTACCAGAAAAATCAATATTAAGATTATAGTTAAGACGCTCATTAACCTGCTCTTGGATGCTTTTAATTTCTTTTACAGCCTCTTGAAGTGTTAAACCGTTAGCTTCAATATTGTTTGCAATTTGAACCGCTTGCTGTACGCTTTGTTCTTGAGATGTAATTTTGTTGACGTCTTCTAATGTATAGTCTTCTTTACCAATTTCTTTTTTTAAAGTTTCATGGGCATTGTTCACTGCTTGACCGATTTGATCGTATTGTGTTTTTCTACCAGACCATTTTTCGTATTCTTCCGCATGAAGTTTTTCAGCTTCGGCATATCTTGGATTTGAAGTGTCTTTATTGGCTAGCATACGCACATACTCTAATTGTTCATCGTAAGCATCTCCTAAAAAGTTCCAGCCGTGAATATCATCAACATAACCATTGTTGTCGTCATCTTTTCCGTTATTAGGCACTTCTTTCTTGTTCGTCCAGATGACGTCGTCTAAATCTTCATGATCGATGTCAATTCCTGAATCGATAACAGCAACAATAACTTTTTTACCTTTTTTACCTTTAATGATCTCTTCATAAGCCCTATCAACAGCCATACCTGGAACTGTATCTCTTTCCAAATCTAAATGACCCCAATTCTTTTTCTCAGCCTCTGTGAGTTCTGTCACCTTAAGTGGTGAAGAGTCGATATTTTCAATGGGAGTTGATATGATTTCAGCCGGACCACCACAACCTAGGAATAGTATAGCTGAAAACAAGTATAAACAGTGTTTAATGTTGATTTTCATAGTATCTACGTTTAAATTTTAATTAAATATTTCGTTACATGTATAAATTTCATTGAGTCGAACCCCTTTTTCTGTATGCTGCACCGTTATGATTTCATGGTGAGCATCATGCTCTAAAAAGAGATAAAAATTTTCATCTGCGGCCATATTCAAAAACACTTCTTTTTCATCGAGCGTTAACAACGGCCTGGTATCATATCCCATAACAAATGGTAATGGCAAATGCCCCATTGTTGGTAAAAGATCTGCCATAAAACAGATAGTTTTTCCTTTGTAATTAATCATAGGGATCATTTGTTTGTCCGTATGACCATTTGCATAGAAAATATCGAAACCCAATTCAGAGTTTTTCAAAATTTTATCTTCTGGAAGTGCCGTAAACTTTAAATGTCCACTTTCTTCCATAGGTAAAATGTTTTCTTTCAAAAATGATGCCTTTTCTCTTCGATTAGGCTCCGTGGCCCATAACCAGTGATCTGCGTTGCTCCAAAAATGCGCATTCTTAAAGGCAGGTTCATATCCCGTTCTGTCTTTATTCCATTGAATACTTCCTCCACAATGATCGAAGTGTAAATGCGTCATAAAAACATCGGTGACATCGTCGCGATGAAACCCATATTTCGCGAGGGACTTATCTATAGAGTCGTCGCCCCAAAGGAAATAATAGCCATAAAACTTATCACTTTGTTTGTTGCCCATACCTGTGTCGATTAGAATTAATCGATCTCCTTCTTCAATGAGCAAACAGCGTGCCGCAATGTCGATCATGTTGTTCTGATCCGCAGGATTGGTGCGCTGCCAGAGCGATTTAGGGACAACCCCAAACATGGCTCCACCATCGAGCTTAAAATTGCCAGCATTTATAGGATATAATTGCATAGGCGCGCAATTTACCAAATTAGCTTGTAATACGTAAAAACCTTTTGATTTAATTAGGATTTTTTGAGTTGTAAAAAAAAACCTATTTTCGAAAGATCGTAAAAACAAAATAATGGTTGAATTAGCTGGAATTATCATTCTTGGAATATTAGCCCAATGGGTTGCTTGGAAATTTAAAATTCCTGCGATTCTGCCTTTAATCCTAATTGGATTATTAGTTGGGCCAATAGCTGCGGAGTTTATCAACGAGGATGGATCAAAGTGGATCGAACCTATATGGAATGGCAAAAAAGGGTTATTTCCGGGTGAAGGTTTGTTTTATTTTGTTTCTCTCGCCATTAGTATTATTCTGTTTGAAGGCGGACTTACCTTGAAACGGAGTGAAATAAGAAATGTCGGTCCGGTTATTACTAAACTTATTACGGTAGGAGCAGCTGTAACTTTCTTTGGCGCCGCCGTAATTGCTCATTATCTCTTTAATTTAAGTTGGGATCTATGCTTTTTATTCTCGGGATTGATCATAGTTACTGGTCCGACCGTAATTACACCAATTCTACGAAACATACCTTTAAAACGCGATGTTTCAACTGTTTTGAAATGGGAGGGAATCCTTATTGATCCTATTGGTGCTTTAGTAGCAGTATTAGTATTTGAGTTTATTTCAGTAGGAGGTGAGGTTGGATTTACTAAAACGGCCTTGATAGAGTTTGGTAAAATTGTTCTCTTCGGAACCACCTTCGGATTTACATTTGCTCATGCATTAGTTTTTGCGATCAACAAAAAATTCATTCCGCATTATTTACTAAACGTCGTATCCTTATCCGTCGTGCTTTTGGTATTTATTGAATCTGAAATCTTTGCGCACGAGTCTGGCCTTTTAGCTGTTGTGGTAATGGGAATGGTAATTGGCAATAGCAAATTAGACAACATCAAAGAACTCCTATACTTTAAGGAATCTCTAAGTGTTTTACTTATTTCAATTCTATTCATTCTTTTAGCAGCCAACATCAACTACCAAGATCTTATGCTGTTATATCGTTGGGAAACACTAGCCCTGTTTTTATTGGTTGTGGTAGTCATTAGGCCTATTGCGGTCTTTGTTAGCGCGCATGGTTCTAAGCTGAAAACAAACGAAAAAATGTTCATCAGTTGGGTAGGGCCAAGAGGTATTGTGGCAGCGGGTATTGCTTCCCTTTTCGGGAGTAAGCTAAGGGCAAGCGGTGTTGAAGGTGCCGAATATATTACTCCTTTGGTATTTATGATCGTTTTAGGAACGGTACTGTTAAATGCAACCACAGCTAGAATCTTTGCGAAGATCTCTGGTGTGTTTTTAACAAAGTCAGAAGGTATTCTGATCATTGGAGCCTCTAGAGTATCACGTCTTGTGGCGCAGTATTTAATAGACAACGGAAGGCATGTGGTGTTGGTGGACAGCAATCAAAATAATGTACAAGAAGCTGAGAGTATGGGAATAGAAGCTCATACCGAAAACATCTATTCAGACACGCTTAAAGACAATGTAGAGTTTAGTGATATTGGCTATCTATTAGCCTTAACAGGAAATGCAGACATCAACCGTTATGCCGTAGAAAAATTCGGCGCTCAGTTTGGTGAAAATGGTTCGTTCAGGCTAGCATCAAAAGCTGAATTAGAAAATGGGTCTATTTCTCCTGAGGATGGTGTGTTCACACTTTCAGATGATTTTAATAATCTCATGGAGGTTTCTGAGACCTATCCAAACATTCATGAAGCGCAGGTGAAAGATTTGGAATCTTACAACGCTTTGTTAGAATCGATCAAAGCCGATAAGGACCAAGTTCCGCTATTCCTTAAAACCAGTAAAGACGTTATTCATATTATACCGTCTCTAGATGATGACGTTGAAAAAGAGATCGACTCTAAAAGTAAGCTCGTATTTTTAGGAAAGGCGTTGGGTTAATCATTCAACTTAAGAACCGCCATAAACGCTTGCTGTGGTATTTCAACATTACCCACTTGTCGCATACGTTTCTTACCTTTTTTCTGCTTCTCTAAAAGTTTTCGTTTACGAGAAATATCACCACCATAACATTTAGCCGTTACATCCTTACGAAGTGCTTTAATTGTTTCTCGGGCAATAATTTTTGCGCCGATTGCCGCTTGTACTGGGATATCGAACTGTTGCCTCGGGATGAGCTCTTTCAGTTTTTCAGTCATTTTTTTACCGATCGTATAGGCGTTATCAGCATGAACCAAGGCCGAAAGGGCATCAACAGTCTGACTGTTAAGTAAGATATCTACACGTACTAATTTAGAGGCGCGCATTCCAATAGGTGAATAGTCAAAAGACGCATAACCTTTTGAAACTGTTTTCAAACGGTCATAGAAATCAAATACAATTTCGGCCAAAGGCATGTCAAAACTCAATTCTACACGCTCGGTAGTTAAGTAAGTTTGATTAGTAATTTGCCCACGTTTTTCGATACATAAACTCATTACTGGTCCAACAAAATCTGACTTGGTAATGATCGTAGCCTTAATATAAGGTTCTTCAACACGGTTTAAGGTTGAAGGTTCAGGTAAGTCTGAAGGATTATTTACAATGACAATTTCGTCTGGATTTTTATTAGTGAACGCATAGTAGCTTACGTTTGGTACCGTAGTGATCACTGTCATATCGAACTCACGCTCTAGGCGTTCTTGGATGATCTCTAAATGTAACATTCCTAAGAATCCACATCGGAAACCAAAACCTAAAGCCGCTGAACTTTCAGGCTGAAAGACCAATGAAGCATCATTGAGCTGAAGCTTTTCCATTGACGCCCTAAGTTCTTCGTAGTCTTCAGTATCTACAGGATAAATACCCGCAAAGACCATCGGTTTAACGTCTTCAAACCCTTCAATTGCATTGGTAGTTGGAGTTTTGGCGTCAGTAATGGTGTCACCAACTTTAACTTCACGAGCATCTTTAATACCAGTAATTAGATAACCAACATCGCCAGCTTTTATTTCTTGCTTTGGAACCTGTTTCAGCTTTAAAGTACCGACTTCGTCCGCAAAATAATTTTTACCTGTATTAATAAATTTTATATTCTGTCCCTTTTTAATAGAACCATTGATCACTCTAAAATAAGTTTCAACACCTCTGAATGGGTTATAAACAGAATCAAATATTAAAGCTTGAAGGGGTTCGTCGGGGTTACCTTCAGGAGCCGGAACACGCTCAATAATTGCGGCCAAAATATCTTCAACACCTAGGCCTGTTTTACCACTCGCAGGAATAACCTCTTCAGGATCGCAACCTAAGAGATCCACAATGTCGTCCGTAACTTCTTCAGGATTGGCACTAGGTAAATCTATTTTGTTCAATACCGGAATAATTTCCAGATCATTCTCTAGAGCCAAATAAAGATTAGAAATGGTTTGTGCCTGAATACTCTGAGCGGCATCTACTATTAATAAAGCACCTTCACAGGCAGCAATAGATCGAGACACCTCGTACGAGAAATCTACGTGGCCAGGTGTATCAATGAGGTTAAAGATGTAGTCTTCTCCCTTGTATTTATATTCCATTTGGATAGCGTGAGACTTTATGGTAATTCCCCTTTCGCGCTCCAAATCCATATTATCAAGTAACTGATCTTGCTTTTCTCTATCTGTAACCGAACCTGTAAAGTCGAGTAAACGATCAGCCAGCGTACTTTTGCCGTGATCTATGTGTGCGATTATACAAAAATTGCGAATGTTCTTCATTTATCTTTTTCTAAGCCAAGAATTTGGGTGCAAATATAATTTATTTCTTAGGCATTAAGGCACTAAATGCTATATTTAAACTTCGATAAACTGCGGTAAAACCATAGGATAAAATAAAAAACTATCTTTATATTGCAATTCAAACCTAACTAATGATTGCTCACTTACGTTCTTGCATCAGTATCTTACTGCTTGTGTTGAGCCTAAATACTTTTGCTCAGGATTATTCAATTTCCGGAAAAGTAGTTGACGCTGATAATCAGCCATTGTCATTAGTTAATGTTATTCTTACTAAATCAGCATCTGATGATTTAAAAGTTTCAAGCGGGTTTCATTATATAGAAGGCACGGCAACAAATGATGACGGAACATTCAAGTTTGAGGGTTTGGGAGCTGGTACTTATGTGGTTCGGGTTTCGTTTATTGGTTTTGAAACCTTCAGCCAAACCATCGTACTTACGGGTAAGCTCGATCTAAAAACTATTCAGCTATTTGAAGATTCTGAAAGCCTTGATGAAGTTACCATTATTTCAAAAAAGCCTACTGTAACTCGTAAGCCAGATCGTTTAATATTTAATGTTGAAAACACGGCGCTGTCTGAAGGCAGTACTTTGGGTGTTTTAAAAAGTACACCAGGAGTTTTTGTTAGTGAAGGAAGTATAAATATAAAAAGCGCTTCAGCTACTGTTTATATCAATAATCGTAGAGTTCAATTAACTTCCGAGGAATTAATTCAACTTTTAGAAAGTGCGCCCGCCAACTCCATTAAATCTGTAGAGGTTATCACTAATCCTCCTGCGAGCTACGAGGCCGACAGCGGACCAATCGTGAATATAATAATGAGTAAAAACCTAATTACAGGCTACAGAGGAAGTGTATTGTCTAGCTACACTCAAGGGGTTTTTCCGAGATACAACGCGGGTACAAGCCATTACTTTAAGAACAACAAGATTAACCTCAATCTTAATTATAGTTATAATAACAAGAAAATTAACAGAGGTCAGGACGAGACCTATAATTTTTTAGACGACACCAACGCCGTTGAAGAAATATGGCGTTCTGATATTAACAGAAACACATGGTCTGAAACACATAATCTCAACCTAAATTTCGATTATTATATTGACGACAGAAATACCTTAAGCATTACCAGTACGGCACTTTACATGCCGTATTTTAAGTATCGCATAAAGAATCAGACCAATATTTTTGACCCCGAAAATAATTTTTTATCAAGCTTTAGTGCCGACAATTTATCTCGAGACCAAAAGTATAATGTAGGTACGGATTTAATTTTTAAGCACGAGTTTGAAAATAGTTCTAGCCTTACGTTTGACGCCCATTATACCACTTTTGAATACGAACGTAATCAGGGCGTTTTTCAAGATGATTTATTTGAAGAAGATTCAGAATTCAACACCCTAGCAAATCAAGACACACAGATTATCACTGGGCAGGTTGACTATAATTTACCAATAGACGAAACTTCTACATTTGATGCTGGGGTGAAGTTTTCCAACGTTGTTACCGAAAGCGATATTACACGTACCGATATTGTAAATGGTATGGAAGTACCAAACCCGCAAAACACTGACGCCTTTAAATATGATGAAAATGTATTTGCCGCCTATACTAACTACAGTACATCCTGGGATAAATGGGAATTAAATATTGGTTTAAGAGCAGAGCAAACTAATATTGAGGGCGAATCAGCCTCATTAAATGAGACCAATACACAAGATTATCTTAATTGGTTTCCAAACGTAAGTTTACTGCGTCACTTATCCGATGACGTTAATGTTTATAGCAGCTACAAGCGCAGTATTAGCAGACCAAGTTACACGAACTTAAATCCGTTTACATTTTTTATAAACGAAAACACTGTTGTGCTTGGTAACCCCAACTTAGTGCCAACCTATAGAGATCATTATAAAATTGGGGTTAACTTTTTAAAATATTTTACTGTTGAAGCCTATTATATGAACTACGACGGCGATATTGTAGAGTTACCAAGACAAAACAATGAGACTAATGTTGTTGCTTTCACACCAGTTAACCTTGATAAGAAAGTAGATTACGGGTTTGATTTTTTGTTTGATTATTATGGAGCTAGCAATTGGAACATTTCATTTGTTACCTCTGTTTTTAATATTTCTGAGGAAACTGATTTCGGGGAAGGATTTGTAAGTCAAAATATTTGGTCTAATTACAGTGAGTTAACGGGAGGCGTATCGTTATTAAAGGACGGAAGCCTTAATATTAACTTGTCTTTGGTTTGGCTTGGCAAGAATTTGCAACAATTTCAAACTATTGAAAATAGACTATTCTCAGAGCTTAGCATATCTAAATCTGTTTTCAACAAAAGAGGTGTCATTTCTATTGGCATTGAAGACCTATTCAATCTGCAAGATTACGAAGCGACTATTAATTATTTAAATCAATCGAACAATAGATTTAACGATATTGATAATAGATTCGTAAGAATAGGGTTCCGCTATAACTTTGGTAACACTAAGCTTAATACTAACGAACGCGAAACCGACGTCGAAGAACGCGATCGTTTAAAGGACCTTAACTAATCTTGCCACTCTGCAATAAAAAGATTAGTATCTCTAGTGCCGCCGTTATTTCGGTTTGAAGAAAACACTAGATATTTCCCATCATTTGAAAATACAGGAAAGGCTTCAAAAGTTTTACCATGTGTCACTCTTCTTACATTCTTACCATCGATATCGATCATGTAAAGGTTGAATGGAAAACCGAGATCGCTTTCAAAATTTGAGGAAAATAAAACCTTTTCACCGCTAGGATGAAAAAACGGACTCCAATTGGCGTTACCTAAAAATGTAAGCTGACGTAAATCAGAACCATCAGCGTTGCAAATAAACAGTTCCATATCGCTAGGCTCTACCAACCCTTGAGCTAGTAAATCCTTGTATTCTTTTTTCTCTTTCTCTGTTTTTGGGCGTGATGCTCTAAAAATAAGTTTGGTACCATCAGGTGAGAAAAAAGCGCCGCCATCGTAACCTAATTCATCTGTAATCTGCTTCACGTCTGAACCATCAATATTCATAGTATACAATTCAAGGTCGCCACTACGAGTTGAGGTGAATACAATTTTATCGCCTTTTGGAGAAACAGTTGGTTCCGCATCGTACCCTGGTTCGTTGGTTAATTGCTTCACAATATTACCTTCAAGATCGGCTACAAAAATGTCGTAGCTGTCATAAATAGGCCAGATGTATTTTCCATTTTCTTTAGTTGGCACATCAGGGCAATTTTCACCTCCGAGATGTGTTGATGCATATATAATATGTTTGTTATCTGGTAAAAAGTAAGAACACGTTGTTCTTCCCATTCCGGTACTTAACATTGGAGGAGCAATACTATCCGATAGAGTTTCATTAGCATCCATCAAAAACATTTGGTCACATTCTACACCCCATTTCGTGTGGTTAGATTGAAACACTAATTGTTTGTCGTCAAAACTCCAATAGGCCTCTGCGTTATCACCACCAAAGGTCACTTGACGTAATGATTTAAAGTTTTTTTCTTCAGGAAATATTAGTGGGTCTTGATCTTGAGATTCCTCGATTTGGGTTTCAGAAGTGTCTTCTGAGGTCTTAGGTGTTTCCTTTTTGCAAGACGAAAATGAAATTAATAAAACAAGAATAAAGGCTAATTTCTTCATGTTAAAGGGTATAATAAGTGGCTATTTATGCCTAATTTTGCGCAAAAATAAGACATACTGATGAAAAAAATAGTGTTTTTATTGCTTTTAGCCGGACTCTTTTCCTGCAAGAAAGAACTTAAGGTTTCTGAGAATAAGATAAAAGAAGATGTTGCCTATTTGGCTGATGATAAATTAGAAGGTCGCCAAACCGGAACCGACGGTGAGGTGAAGGCTTCAAACTATATTTCTGAGCGTTTTAAGGAAATTGGTTTAGAGCCAAAAGGAACAGATGCTTTTTTACAGGCATTTTCGTTTAAACCAAAAACAGACCCGCATAAAGAGGTTGAGTTTACAAAAAACACAGATAGCACAATTACCGGTCACAATGTTATCGGATTTTTAGATAACGGTGCAGAAACAACCATTGTTATAGGTGCGCATTACGATCATTTGGGCTATGGCGGTGAAGGTTCATTATATCGTGGTGAAGAAAAAGCCGTTCATAACGGAGCCGACGATAATGCTAGTGGTGTAGCGGTAATGCTTAATTTGGCGAGCCGATTAAAAATGAAAAGCGACACTACCGAAGTTAAGGATAATAACAACTATATGTTTTTGGCGTTTTCAGGTGAAGAAATGGGTTTATTGGGATCTAATTATTTTTCTAAAAATCCCACAATTGATTCCAAATCAATAAACTATATGATCAATATGGATATGGTAGGTCGCTTAAAAGCTGACAGCACATTGGCGGTTTACGGCACCGGAACATCGCCTTTGTTCAGGCAAACCATTAAATCTAATAATGAAAAATTCAAACTGGTAGAAAATGAAAGTGGCGTAGGTCCAAGTGATCATACCTCTTTCTATCTTATCGATGTACCAGTTTTACACTTTTTTACGGGTCAGCATGAAGACTATCACAAACCTAGTGATGATGCCGATAAACTGAATTACGACGGAATGAATCTCATTTCAGATTATATTTTTGATATCATTAATGACCTGAATGATAATGGCGAGCTAGCATTTAGAACAACTAAGAATGAAAGTGAAGAAACTCCTCGATTTAAAGTTGGTCTAGGCGTTGTACCAGACTATTTGTTCGATGGAGAAGGCATGCGTATTGACGGTACGCGTGAAGACACACCAGCATTTAATGCGGGCCTACAAAAAGGCGATGTTGTAGTGAAACTTGGTGATAGCCTTGTCACAGATATGATGAGCTATATGAGAGCATTATCCGTTTTTGATAAAGGTGATGAAGCCGCTATAACGGTGGTGCGAGGTGACAAGAAAATTGACACCAAGGTGAAGTTTTAAGCTTTTAGCTACACATACAAAATCTTTCAAGTTGAAAGTTTAAAATAGGTCTATATAGCATGAAATTATCTCCCGCAGCAGTAATTACCAAGATTCATTTGGTCATTTCGATCTGCGTTGTTATTCCAGCTGCTATTATTTATGGCTTCGACTTTGGTGATTTTTTAAATCTGAATTTCAACACCATTGACGAGCAGAATTTTTCTAAAGCCGTAATGTGTCTTTACATCGGATTTTCGATTCTCTGGATCTTAGGAATTTTGAAATCCGCCTACTTGAAATCCGCCTTAATTTCAAATATGGTCTTTATGCTTGCCCTATCCTTTGGAAGAATTTTGAGCATCATTATTGACGGGCTTCCTTCCGAAGCCTATATCTACGGAACTTTTGGGGAGTTGGTACTTGGTAGCTATGGTGTTTGGCTTCTGAATAGTAAATACCTGAAAAAGTCTTAGCTTTGCATCAAAAATTTTGGCTTGGTTAAAATAGACAACATAGAATTAGGAGAATTTCCGTTGTTGCTAGCTCCTATGGAAGACGTTAGCGATCCGCCGTTCCGTGCGCTTTGTAAAGAGCAAGGGGCTGATGTGGTCTATACGGAGTTTGTGTCTAGCGAAGGCCTTATTCGTAATGCCGCCAAAAGCGTTATGAAGCTCGATATTTATGAAAAAGAACGTCCTGTTGGTATTCAGATCTTTGGTGCCAATATGGACAGCATGCTTCAAACGATAGACATCGTTGAGCGTTCTAACCCAGACATTATTGACATTAATTTCGGCTGCCCTGTAAAGAAAGTGGTGTCTAAAGGCGCAGGTGCAGGTATTTTGAAAGACGTTTGTCTGATGGAAAAGCTAACGGCCGAAATGGTTAAACGCACCAATTTACCAGTAACCGTTAAAACCAGGTTAGGCTGGGATCACGACTCTATAAAGATTGTTGAGGTGGCTGAAAGACTTCAGGATGTTGGGATTAAATCGATAGCTATTCACGGCAGAACCAGAGCGCAGATGTATAAAGGCAATGCCGATTGGAAGCCAATTGCCGAGGTGAAAAACAATCCAAGAATGCACATTCCTGTGTTCGGAAATGGTGATGTAAATACCCCAGAACGCGCGGCTGAAATGCGCGATAGTTATGGTCTCGATGGTGCGATGATTGGAAGAGCATCTATCGGAAATCCATGGTTTTTCAAGCAGGTAAAACACTATTTTAAAACAGGTGAGCATTTACCGCCAATTTCAATGCCAGAGCGCGTTGAAGCTGCAAGGCGCCATTTGCAAATGTCTATCGATTGGAAAGGGGAGAAGCTTGGTGTTTTTGAAACCAGAAGACATTACACCAATTACTTTAAAGGTATTCCAAACTTCAAGGAATACAGAATGAAAATGGTAACCAGTGACGATTCAAAAGACGTCTTCGATACTTTCGATGAGGTGTTAGAGAAGTTTGCTGATTATCAATTCGCTTAAGTCTGAATTAATTTTTTCGTTATACGTTGTGAAGCAATTCGCGAAGCAATGATGCCTAAAGCAAAAATTGTGGCTAGAACCAATACTATATTGAAAGCCTTTAAGCGCACCGGATAAGCCAATTCGGGAGTGAGCATAACGAGTTCAAAACTTTGTTGCAAGTAAACAATTAGAAGACCAAGAGTAACACCAATTACACCACTTACCATGGTCATTAAGCTACCTTGCCAAAAGAAAATCGACTTTATGGTTTTTGGCTCTGTTCCTAAATTGAAAAGGGTATTCAATGATTTCTTTTTATCGAGAATCATCATAATAATTGCGCCAATAACATTAAACAAAGCAATGATGATCACAAGGGTGAAAATTAAATAAATGGCTAGGTTTTCGGTATTTAGCATTTTGAACAAGGCATCATTAAGTTGTTCCCTGTTTTTAATATCAAACTGAAAATTAAAAGCCGCATTAATAGCCTCTCTTACTTGGTCTTCATCAGCATCGGGGTTGAGCTTTAATTCTAAGGCACTAATTTGATCGGTCTTGTAATTTAGCAGTTGTTTGGCTAAAGTAATATCTGAAAACACATATTCAGAATTTAGTTCTTCATTAATATCGAAGAGCCCTACATTATTCACAAATACTGAATTATAAGCGCTACTGACTGAACTTATTTGGCCCTTACCTGGTTTCGGAACATATAGTGAAAGCGACTTTCTGAAATCGAGAATTCCAAAAGACAGATTGTTTGAAATTCCCCAACCCGACACCACGTCATTACTTTCAGGCGAGAGCCAACCACCTTTAGTCACCATCGAATCTATGTTGGTGACATTCAAAAAGTTGGCGTCAACACCTTTTAAAGTGGCTAAAAGGTTTTTGTTTTCAGACTTAATTATGATACGCTCCTCAATAATTTCAGAATAAGAAGCAATACCAGCAATCTCATTTAGTTTTGACTTATCATCCTCCGAAAAGACAAAAGATTTTCCGGTAGTTGGTAATAATTTCAGATCAGGATCAACGAACGATGAGAATTGAAGGCTGTAATCTTTAAGTCCGGCAAAAACAGACAATACAATAAAGAGTGCTGCCGATGCAATTATAACACCTCCCGAAGCAATTAGAGTCATAATATTTATAGCATTACTACTGCTTTTAGAAAACAGGTAACGTTTTGCTATATAGAGTGGAAAATTCACTTAAGATTTTTTGCGCTTGTCTAGAAGGTCTGTATCGTCTAGCGGGTTTTCTTCCCCCTTGAGTGAACGCTCAATGCCATCGATATATTCTAGGGAATCGTCAATAAAAAACTCGAGTTGAGGCATGCGTCGCAATTGATGACGTGTGCGTTGCGCAAGCTCGTGTCTTATTAGTGGGGTATTAGACCTAATACCATCAATTAATTCTTGAGCCTTATTATTTGGGAAAATGCTTAGATATACTTTGGCAATAGATAGATCAACAGTAACATTTACTTTAGAAACAGAAATGATTACACCCTTTAATCCACCTGAAGACGCTGCGTGTTGCAACACCTCTGCCAGATCTTGTTGAATTATCCCCGCTATTTTTTTCTGTCTATTACTCTCCATGCTGCAAAAGTATAGGATATTTAAGGATTATGGTATTTTTATATAACAAAAATCATAGTTTTATATAAGAAGAATAACGTTCTTTGAGCCATAAATTATAAGAAAGTAATGAAGAAAATAGAACATATCGGAATTGCAGTAAAAGATATAGAGGCCTCTAATGCCCTTTTTGAAGCTTTATTCGGTGAGGCACATTATAAAATTGAAGAGGTTGAGAGTGAAGGTGTAAAAACCTCATTTTTTAAATGTGGCCCAAATAAGATCGAATTGCTTCAAGCCACCAATGAGGATAGTCCGATTGCCAAATTTATTGAGAAAAAAGGGGAAGGTATTCATCATATTGCTTTTGCTGTCGACGATATTGAAGCCGAAATTGAACGACTTACAGAAAAAGGCTTTTCGATGATTCATAAAGTGCCTAAAAAAGGTGCCGACAATAAGATAATTGCTTTTTTACACCCGAAGTCTTCCAATAGTGTTCTAGTAGAGCTATGCCAAGACATTAGGGATTAAAATGCTTGTAGAGTTTTAAAATATATAGTAATATTGCACACTCTTCAGAAATGAAGGGTTTGGCACAAGCCAATAGGTCCTATAACTCAGTTGGTTAGAGTATCTGACTCATAATCAGAAAGTCCCTGGTTCGAGCCCAGGTGGGACCACGAAGTGGTACAGACCTCAGCGTTAGCTGGGGTTTTTTTGTACAACAAAGTTGGGCGAGAAGTTTATACTGAGCGAAGTCGAAGTGAGCCCAGGTGGGACCACGAAGTGTTACAAACCTCAGCGTATGCTGGGGTTTTTTTGTGCAACAAAGTTGGGCGAGAAGCTCGATTTGTAAACAATGAGATTGGTACGATTGTGGAAACGTATATATGAAGAATAAGGAGACGACAAAAGCTTATATAGTCTCACTACAAATAGAGACTCAAGACTACTATTTAGATTTTTGCTTATAAAGTGTTAAACCACATATTAAAAACAAACATCCGAGACCAATCATGGTTAAAAATGCCGTGAAACGCCCCGAAAACTCCCCCCAGTTATACGAATTACTTTTTACATCAGCTGTGGAAAGAGAAGCAATAAGATCTGGCGCGGAAAATAACCCAAATAGAAAAATGAGACCACTTATAGCAAATAATACAACGCCTATTACTCTCTTCATTATGTAAGAAATTTGATGTTATCAAGGGATTTGAGTTGAAACAAAGAAAAATTATCATCATTTTGAGCACCGATGTAATAAGTGGTAAACTTGAATTAATAAGCGGAGATATTAGAAAGAAAAATTTGAATGACACCCCTATTTAAAGCCCAAGATCGCATCGATATCTTAGTGAGAATAGAATTGAAGTCAACATAGCTGTTTTGTGAGGTAATAATTGTACGCGCTTAGATTAATTTATACATTAATTATAAATAGCACAAACAATCTTAAGCTGGATTATAAATTAATATTATATTTGCGTTAAATGCTGATTAAAATTGTGCGTATCTTCCCTAATTTGAGCAGATTTTAGGCATTTCATCGACAATATTTACCGTTCAAAGACGTTTTTTTAATTAGATTTATTTTGTTAGGTCGGTTTTTTTTATACTTTTACACCATTATTAATAGCATGCAGAGAAAAAATATGTTAGCCTCAATCTTATTTTTCTTCATGAGCTTCGCCTCTATGGCTCAAGGAGCTACCCCGCCACCCCCTATGCCACCGCCTCCTCCAGGACTTCCTATTGACGGCGGAATACTAATGTTGTTTATACTAGCCTTAAGTTTAGGTATCTATAAAGCGTATAAGATGTCTAATAAAGCAGATTTACTGTCTTAGATCATTTAGGCGCTTTACGTATTTTCCGATGACATCGAATTCTAAGTTAACCTTATCACCAACATTTAAGGTTTTAAAAGTAGTATGTTCGTAAGTGTAAGGAATTATGGCTACCGAAAACTGATTGATTTTCGAGTTAACCACAGTTAGACTAACACCATTTACAGTAATAGACCCTTTTTCAATGGTAATGTTGCTGAGGTCTTTGTCATATTCAAACGTAAAAACCCAACTGCCATCTTCTTCAGAAATAGAAATACATTCAGCAGTCTGATCTACATGCCCCTGAACAATATGACCATCTAATCGATCGCCTAATTTCATGGCGCGTTCAATATTTACCAGGTCACCCACCTTAAGTGCGCCAATATTGGTTTTATCTAAAGTTTCCTGAATGGCAGTAACCACATAGTTGTCATTTTCAATATTAACCACGGTTAAGCATACACCATTATGTGCGACACTCTGATCTATTTTTAATTCAGCAGTAATAGACGAATTAAAAGTTAAGTGAAGGTTTCCGTTTTCCTTTTCTAATTTTTCTACTATGCCTAAATTTTCAATAATACCTGTAAACATTAAATCTACTTTATTTAGTTAAATTTGCAATGCAAAGTTAAGCACACAATTAGATACATTAATAGATTTTAATACAAAAATAGGATAACGGTTAAGAGCATGAAGAGAGAAGAGAAAGTTGTAGTTGGTATTTCGGTCGGTGACCTCAACGGTATAGGGCCAGAAATTATCATCAAAGCTTATGAAGACACGCGTTCACTCGAACTAAGTACGCCAGTTATTTTTGCATCGGGTAAAACCATGCAATTCTTTAAAAACCATTTTAAAAGTAAGATCAACTTTTTTAATATAGACCATCCTAAAAAATTGGTTCATGGTAAAGTGAATGTTGTTAACGTTTGGAAAGAACCCGTAAAGATTGAGTTCGGTAAAGAGGACCAGAAAATAGGTCAATATGCTATTAAATCTCTCGAAGCAGCAACCAACGCCTTGAAAGAAGGAAGCATAGATGTGCTTGTAACCGCCCCGATTAATAAACACAATATTCAATCTGATACTTTCAAATTCCCTGGTCATACCGATTATCTAGCAAAAGCCCTTAACGGAAAGAGCCTTATGTTTATGGTAACCGAAGGCTTACGGGTTGGATTACTTACAGATCATGTTCCACTTAAGGATGCAACAGACCATATTACAGAAGAGCTCATAAATGAAAAAATTGCTACCGTTACACAGTCTCTAAAACAAGATTTTGGTGTAAGAAAGCCCCAAGTTGCTGTGCTTGCTATTAATCCACACGCTGGGGATAATGGAGTAATTGGAAACGAAGATGACACCATTTTAAGACCTGCTTTAGAAAAAATTAGAGAAGAAGGCCACTTAGTATATGGACCTTATTCAGCGGATAGTTTTTTTGGATCGAATAGTTACAAAAGTTTTGATGCCGTTATAGCTTCTTATCACGATCAAGGTCTTATTCCATTTAAAACAATAGCGTTTGGAGGCGGTGTGAATTACACTGCAGGTCTGGCAAAAGTAAGAACCTCACCAGATCATGGAACAGCCTATGAAATTGCCGGAAAAGGAACTGCCAACGAAAATTCTTTTATTCAGGCTATTTACACGGCAATTAGAATCTATAAGAATAGATTAGACTATAGTCATTACGCTAAAAATCCTCTTAAAAAAGCTTCAAAGTAGATATTAACAAATTTTGTTGATATCTAAGCTTTAAATAAGTAAAATTTTATATATTTGCAGGCTCAAAATGAGTGTGGTAATGAAGGCATTAAAAGCATACACAATCCAATTTGTTGGGTTAAAAGTAGGAGAACACAGTTTTGATTACCAAATAGACCAAACGTTCTTTAATAATTTTGAATTTGAAGAGTTTAATGAAGCCGATGTAAAAATCGACTTAAAACTCATCAAAAAAACAACACTATTAGAGTTGTATTTTGACGCTTCAGGGCATGTTAATGTTAATTGTGACCTTACAAATGAACCTTACAATCAGCCAATTGAAGACAGTTTTAAGCTTGTTGTAAAGTTTGGAGCAGAATACAATGATGATAATGAAGATATACTGATTGTACCTCATGGCGAATACGAGATCAATGTTGCTCAATATATATATGAGCTTATTGTATTAGCAGTTCCTGCGAAACGTATTCATCCCGGAATTGCCGATGGCACATTGAAGTCAGATATACTTTCAAAATTAGAAGAATTAAGCCCCGAGAACGGGAATGATGAAAATGGATCTGAGGATATTGATCCTCGTTGGAATAATTTAAAAAAACTATTAACGGATAAATAACATTTAAAATGGCACATCCAAAACGTAAAATATCTAGAACAAGAAGAGATAAAAGAAGAACGCATTATAAAGCTTCTGTACCTCAAATAGCAACTTGCCCTACGACTGGTGAGCCACACTTGTATCACAGAGCACACTGGCACGAAGGAAAACTTTACTACAGAGGTCAGGTTCTTATAGATAACTCTGCTGAAGAAGAAAACTTAGCATAACTATTATGCACGCATATAATAAAACGCTCACTCCTGAGCGTTTTTTTTATTTAAATTTTCTGAATAGGCCAAAAACCACTTAATTTGCATAATTATTTGCCAAAAAATGCCAAAAATTCATTGAAAAGCATTGATTTTTGTCATTTTTCAATACTTTTAATTAACCTAAAAGCTAAGAATGAGTAAAATCACAGCGGCAATTACAGCTGTCGGAGGCTATCTACCAGACTTTGTTTTATCCAACAAAGTACTAGAAACTATGGTAGACACAAATGACGAATGGATTACCACGCGTACCGGAATTAAGGAACGTAGAATCCTAAAAGACGAAGGAAAAGGAACATCATTTTTAGCCATCAAAGCAGCTGAAGACTTACTTCAAAAAACAGGCTTAGACCCGAAAGAAATAGAACTACTAATAGTTTGTACTGCCACACCAGATATGAAAGCAGCTTCAACAGCGGCTTACACGGCAACACAAATCGGAGCTACAAACGCATTTTCATACGACTTAGAAGCAGCCTGTTCTAGTTTTTTATTCGGGATGTCTACAGCAGCAGCCTATATAGAATCTGGTCGATACAAGAAAGTTCTACTCATTGGTGCAGATAAAAATTCATCGTTTATTAATTATAAGGACAGAGCTACCTGTATCATTTTTGGAGATGGCGCTGGTGCCGTATTGTTTGAACCTAACGAAGAAGGCCTTGGTTTGCAAGACGAACTTCTTAGAAGTAATGGTGAAGGACGCGAGTTTTTACAAGCCACCTATGGCGGATCATCCTATCCAATTACACAAGAAGCCTTTGATGAAGGTAAACATTTTGTGTTTCAAGACGGAAGAACGGTTTTTAAAAATGCGGTATTCAATATGGCTGATGTAGCCGAACGTATTCTGAAACGAAACAACTTAACTAATAAAGATATTGCCTGGCTTGCAGCCCACCAGGCCAACAAGAGAATTATTGATGCCACTGCACAACGAATTAATCTTGAAGATGAAAAAGTAATGATGAATATTGAGAAGTATGGCAACACAACTTCTGCAACATTACCGTTATTACTTTACGATTACGAATCAAAACTGAAAAAGGGCGATAATTTGATTTTTGCTGCCTTTGGAGGCGGATTTACCTGGGGTTCTATTTATTATAAATGGGCCTATAACCCAAACTAAACACTAACTAACAAAAATATCTAAATACTATGGATTTAAAAGAAATTCAGAACTTAATCAAGTTTGTAGCCAAATCTGGCGCAAGTGAAGTTAAGTTAGAAATGGATGATGTTAAAATTACAATTAGAACTGGTTCTGATAGCGAAACTACAATAGTTCAGCAAGTACCTGTTCAAGCTGCTGCACCGGTAGTTCAGTCTCCTGCACCAGCACCAGCTGCTGCACTAGCACCTGAAGCTCCTGCAGCCTCAGCACCAGCAAGTGATGACACAAAATACGTTACTGTAAAATCTCCTATCATTGGTACATTCTATCGTAAGCCGTCACCAGATAAACCAGTTTTTGTAGAAGTTGGTACTGAAGTAAAAGAAGGTGATGTACTTTGTGTTATTGAAGCTATGAAGCTTTTCAACGAAATAGAATCTGAAGTATCAGGTAAGATTGTAAAAGTTTTAGTAGACGACTCTTCTCCTGTAGAGTTTGATCAACCTTTATTTTTGGTCGACCCGTCATAACAATTGAAAATTCCAATCTGCAAATCCCAGAACCCAATTATTGGAATTTGGTGCTTGGAAATTGAATTTTTAAAACAAAAGTTATGTTTAAAAAGATACTTATTGCTAATAGAGGTGAAATAGCACTGCGTGTTATTAGAACCTGTAAAGAAATGGGAATTAAGACGGTAGCTGTTTACTCTACTGCAGACGCAGATAGTCTTCATGTAAAGTTTGCTGACGAAGCTGTTTGTATAGGCCCGGCGCCTAGCCCAGAATCCTATTTAAAGATTTCAAATATTATCGCTGCAGCAGAAATTACAAATGCTGATGCCATTCACCCGGGATATGGTTTTCTTTCTGAAAACGCCAAATTTTCTAAGATCTGTGAAGAACACGGTATAAAATTCATCGGCGCTTCAGAAGAAATGATCGCAAAGATGGGAGATAAGGCTACTGCCAAAGCAACAATGAAGGCTGCAGGTGTACCATGTGTACCAGGAAGTGACGGCATAATTGCTGATTTTGAAGAATGCGAAAAGCTGGCTGAAGAAGTAGGATATCCAGTGATGCTGAAAGCTACTGCCGGTGGTGGTGGTAAAGGGATGCGAGCCGTCTGGAAAAAAGAAGACCTTAAACCTGCTTGGGATTCAGCAAGAATGGAATCTAAAGCAGCATTCGGTAATGACGACATGTACATGGAAAAACTCATTGAAGAGCCAAGACATATCGAAATTCAGATTGTTGGGGATTCAAGAGGAAAAGCGTGTCATCTTTCAGAAAGAGATTGTTCAGTTCAAAGACGTCATCAGAAGTTAACAGAGGAAGTACCTTCACCTTTTATGACTGATGAACTTAGAGATAAAATGGGTAAAGCCGCTGTAAAGGCTGCTGAATTCATAAGCTATGAAGGTGCAGGAACTGTGGAGTTTTTGGTAGATAAACACCGAAACTTCTACTTTATGGAGATGAATACCCGTATTCAGGTAGAGCACCCAATTACAGAACAGGTGATAGATTTTGACCTTATTAGGGAACAGATTCTTGTAGCTGCAGGTGTTCCTATTTCAGGAAAAAACTATACACCAAACTTACATTCAATAGAGTGTAGAATTAATGCCGAAGATCCATTTAACGATTTTAGACCATCACCTGGTAAAATAACCACGCTTCACGCCCCTGGTGGGCACGGGGTTCGTCTAGACACTCACGTTTACGCAGGATACAGCATACCACCTAACTATGATTCAATGATCGCTAAATTGATCACAACAGCTCAAACACGCGAAGAAGCCATTAATAAAATGAAGCGTGCTCTAGATGAGTTTGTCATAGAAGGTATCAAAACAACCATTCCTTTCCACAGACAGTTGATGGAACATCCAGATTATTTAGCAGGAAATTATACTACTAAATTCATGGATGATTTTGAAATTCAACCTGAGGAAGACTAAATATTGATCTGAAATCTGGACTAACAACCGTCCAGATTTCAGAAATTTCTTCATAACGCGTCGGAATAGCGTTAAATATTGTGGGTATATCCAATAAATAAGTTAGTTTTCTTAAAATTTGTTAAATTTGAGGTTAATTACTTCAAACAATAGATATTAACTAACTCAATCCACATGAAAAATTTTACTCTTTGTTTTATTGTTGCACTCCTTATTGGATTCGTTCCTTTAGAAGGATTTGCTCAAGAGAATAAACACAACACGCAACAAGAACATGAAAATGCTATTGAGCCTGAAAGATGTTCTATGGAAGCATACATGGAGGAAATGATGCAAGACCCTGAGTATGCAAGAGAATATGAGGAAAGACAGAAGGCCTTCAAATTAAGATTAGAAAAATACCTAGAAGGAAGCGACATAAGTCAACGTAATGGAGGAGGAACTATAGAAATCCCTGTTGCAGTTCATTTTCCAAGTGCAAGTGAAGCTGAAAGATCTTGTCTAGAGGCCTTGGCGCAAAATCAGATAGACATATTAAATGCAGACTACTCGGCAACGAATTCAGATATTGCCTCATGGAATGCAATTAGCGGATCCTTTCCAGGAACCACTGCTGGTGTCGCTAATATTTCTTTCTGTATTGCTACATCTAACCACCCAACCGGATTAGATCCTGAACTTTTAGAAGGAAATCCTGCAATTACAATTGGTTATAATTTTGGAGGCGGAAGTAACACCGATGGTAACTGGAGTGGCTATTTAAATTTTGTTGTAAGACCAATTTCTGGCGGAATCCTTGGTTTTTCTCCATTAGGAGGTAGTGTACTTGCTGGTGATGCAGTTACAATGAACACCTTTGCCTTTGGTTCTGGGGCGGGTTGTACTTCTGTTGTACCAGGCGCGCCGTACAATTTAGGAAGAACTACTACTCACGAGTTAGGACATTTCTTCAACTTATTACACACTTTCAACGCTGATGGCGGAGGTATTTGTGGAATTGGCGGTGGAGATGGTATTGCAGATACTCCTGAGGTTGCTAATAGTACTTATGGTTGCCCACCACCAACATCCGTAGCATCTTGTTCTGCTGGTCAGCCAGCTTTAATTATGAACTATATGGACTATGCAAATGACGCATGTATGTACATGTTTAGTGCAGGACAGATGTCAATTGCAGAAGCTTATGTGGCGACACAACTTCAACCATTTTTTGCTTCGAACGTTTGTCAACCTGCCACGCCAGGATTCAATTTAACAGCAAACGATACTGAATTGTTAACTTGCCCAACAACTGATACTCAGGCCGTTTTCAATTTAGATTATACGACAGTTCAGAGTTTTTCTGAAACAACAACATTTAGTGCTACCGGTCTTCCAGCAGGAGCAACAGCAACTTTTAGTCCTGTATCACGAAATTCTGATGGACCGTTTACACTTACGGTAGGAAACCTTGGTGCTACAGCTCAAGGTGTTTATACAATAACTGTTACAGGTACATCATCACCATCGGCAATAGTAGAGACTGTTGATGTTACATTAAATAATAACTGTACCGAGATTGTTTGTACGGACTATCCGTCTAACTCACCAGATTTACCATTGGCAATTACTGATGGTCAAGCAGGAGGAGGAATTGGTACGCCTGTAGCGAGTACTGTAATTAATATTCCTGATGCAGGAACCATTGAAAGTATGACAGTAACAGTTGATGTAACACATACATATGTACAGGATTTAATTTTACAATTAGTACACCCAGATGGTACAACCTTCATGAATTTATGGGCACAAGATTGTGGTTCTGAAAACAATCTTACTAATATTACCTTTGATGATACGGCGATGACAATTTCTTGCCCTGGCGGAACAGCATCTACCATTGAAAACATGACGATTGCACCAAATGGTAGTCTTAGTGATTTTGTTGGTCTCGATGCCCAAGGTGACTGGACGCTCTTTGTAGCCGATACATTTGCTGCAGATACTGGTCAACTTAATGCTTGGTCCATTGAGATTTGTACGGAACAGCAATTAAGTATTTCAGAATTTAGTTTCGATAATTTACAGATCTATCCTAATCCAAATAATGGAGAGTTCAATATTGGCTTCAGTCCAAAGTCTGGAGAAGATATTGTTATCGAAGTTTACGATATCAGAGGTAGAGCTATATTGAGAAACACTTACAATAGTGTAAGTCGATTCGAAGAAGCAATTAAATTGAATGAAGCACAGTCTGGTGTATATTTATTAAGTATTTCAGATGGACCTCAAAAAGTAACTAAGAAGATTATCGTTGAATAATTTTTCATAAAATATAAAAAGCTCCTAATTTTAGGAGCTTTTTTTGTTACTATGCATCTATCCTATTGGGAAATAAAATCCTGGCTTACTAATGTAGACTTTACCGTTGTTGGTAGCGGTATTGTTGGACTTAGCTGTGCATTAGAACTGCGTCGATTATACCCAAAATCGAATATTCTGGTTCTGGAAAAAGGCAAATTACCACAAGGAGCGAGCACCAAAAATGCTGGCTTTGCTTGTTTCGGTAGTCTTAGTGAAATTATTGATGATCTTAATAATCATACAGAGCAAGAAGTTTTAGAGCTTATTCAAAAGCGTATTGATGGGTTAAATTTACTCAGAGAAACGCTGGGCGATGAGACTATAGACTATCAACCTAACGGTGGCTATGAACTATTTTTAGACCGAGACGAAGAGTTGTATTCTACCTGTTTAGACCAGAAAAATGCCATAAATAAACTCCTTGAACCCGTATTTAAGAATGAGGTGTTTTCTTTTGTCGATAACCGTTTTGGTTTCGAAAATATTACGCAAAAAATAGGATTCAATAAATTTGAAGGGCAGATCGATACAGGCAAAATGATGCAAGCACTACTTCATAAGGCCTACGTTTCGGGTATAAAAATATTGAATAATTGCACTGTAAAATCAATCGAAAATGATAGAGACAAAGTGCATATACATACTTCCGATTTTGAACTTAAATCTCGTAAACTATTCGTTGCTACCAACGGATTTGCCTCTCAATTGATAAATGAAACCGTTCAACCAGCAAGAGCTCAGGTGCTCATTACAAAACCCATTGAAAACCTTCATTTGAAAGGAACATTTCATCTCGATCAAGGCTACTATTATTTCAGAAATATAGACCAAAGACTATTATTTGGTGGCGGTAGAAATCTCGATTTCAAAACTGAAGAAACCACCGAGTTTGGTGAGACCAAACTGGTTCAGAATAAACTAGAAGAACTATTAAGAACAACTATTTTACCAAACACTCATTTTGAAATTGAACACCGATGGTCTGGCATTATGGGCGTCGGTTCACAGAAAAAACCTATAGTAAAACCACTAAACGATAATGTGCTATGTGGGGTTCGTTTAGGCGGAATGGGCGTTGCCATTGGCAGTAGTGTTGGAAAAGACCTTGCTAATCTTATAAAATGAGTTTAAAATTAAGACTATATAGGCAATGCCAAAATATGCTCAAAGAGCGCTTGGTGGTGGTGCGAAAAACCATTTCCGATATCCAGACTGCTCTAGAGTCTGAAACCAAAAGTTCGGCTGGCGATAAGCACGAAACTGGGCGAGCAATGCTTCAAATAGAACGAGAAAAGGCAGGGCAACAGCTGGCCGAAATTCAGAAGCAATTCGATATTCTTAATAAGATCAATCCGAAAGCAGAACAAAGCACCATAGCTTTAGGAAGTGTAGTCTACACTTCAAAGTCTAATTATTTTTTAGGCATAAGCGCCGGAGAAATAAGAGCGGGTGAAGATACCTTCTATGCCGTTTCTATGGCAACACCTATAGCACAATTATTATTGTCTAAATCTGAAGGAGGAACTGTTAGATTTAGAGATGAAGAATTGACAATCACAAAAATTCTATAAAAATCATCTGATTTCTTCAATCACGCCAAAAAACTATTGTAACTTCACATGAAAAACAATAGCTATGTTTCGCCTTATCAAAGTATTAATATTGGTGATTTTCGCCAATTTGAGCTTTGCCCAAAATGCATCCTCGATCTCATTTGTAATTAAGAATTTAGGGGTAAATGTTGATGGGCATTTTAACACATTTGAAATTGATGCCAATTTCGATAATAACTCAGAGTTAACTGAACTAACAGGAAAGATTACGGTTTCGTCTATCGAAACAGGAATTGATAGTAGAGATGAACACTTATTAGAAGAAGACTATTTCGATACAGAAAACCATAAGTATATTACACTAAAAAGCAAGACCATTACTAAAACTTCAAACGGTAACTATACGGTTAATGCAAGTCTAAGTATTAAAGGAAAAACGAAATCGATCACCATTCCTGTAACGGTTTCGAATACTGGTAATTCGAAAAAGATCGTGTCTTCATTCGAAATTAATCGGAAGGATTTTAAAGTAGGCGGCGGAAGTTTTGTGATGAGCAAAACTGTAAAAATTGAAGTGATTCATTTTCAAGAGAATTAATGACTACTAATGACTTTGATGTAATTGTAATTGGTGGCGGATTAGCGGGTTTAACTTCGGCGATCCATCTCGCAAAGTCTGAATACAAGGTTTTATTGATTGAAAAACAAGATTATCCAAGACATAAAGTTTGTGGAGAATATGTATCTAACGAAGTACTACCTTACTTAAACTATTTAGGTTTTGACCCTTTTGAATTTGGCGCAAAACGAATTACCGAGTTTGAACTCACTACACACAACAATAAAAAGATAGAAGCAAAATTACCACTCGGTGGTTTCGGAATAAGTCGCTACGAAATGGATTTTCGGCTTTACAAATTGGCACAAAAGTTAGGTGTTCAAAGCCTTCAAGATACTGTTGAAGGTGTAAAATTTAAGGACGAATCATTTCAGATTAGAACCAAATCCAATGAGATCTATACTTCAAAAGTTGCCATTGGTGCTTTTGGAAAGCGATCAAATTTAGATGTTCAATTCAACAGAGCATTCATCAAAAAGAAGTCACCATACTTAGGTGTAAAAATTCACGTGTCGGGTAAATTCGAGGATACCAAAGTGGCGCTTCATAATTTTAAAGGAGGTTACTGTGGCGTTTCAAAAGTGGAGAATGATCATATCAATCTGTGTTACATCACCAATTATGAATCATTTAAAAAGTTGAAAAATATTGAACAATTTCAAGAAAACGTTGTTTTTAAGAATGAAGCTCTGAAGGCGATTTTTTCAAATTCAAAGGCAGAGTTTGAAAAACCATTAACTATAAGTCAGATCTCTTTTGAGACTAAAAATCCTGTTGAAAATCATATTCTAATGTGTGGTGATTCTGCCGGAATGATTCATCCCCTATGTGGTAACGGTATGGGAATGGCCATTCGAAGCGCTAAGATCGCTTCAGACCTAATTGAGAGATTTCTCAATAATGAAATCACTTCTAGAGAACAACTTGAGTTAAGGTATACCAAAGCTTGGAATAGCACATTTCAACTACGACTAAGAATGGGACATATCATTGCGTATTTATTTAGACAAGATTGGTTGGCGCCAAAATTACTCGTACTTTTAAGAAGGCTTCCATTTTTAGTGCCAATAATAATAAGAATGACGCACGGTAAACCCATCGACATAAAATGAGTCTCTTTATAGATACGACATATCGAAGTAATGCCACCGAAATTATGGACGATTTTTCCATGAAGGGCGAATTGCTGCGCGATACGCTCGATAAACTTGGCAAGATCAATAAGTGGCTAGGTGGCAATAAGGTTACCATTAATGGCATTGAACAATTACTAAAGGGTAAACCAAAGGATCGAACTTATACCATAATCGATCTTGGTTGTGGGCATGGTGATATTCTTCGACTTGTAGCAGAATATGGCAAAAAGCACCACTATAAGTTTGAACTTATCGGCATTGACGCCAACCAAGACGCTATAGACTACGCCAAAGAATTATCTTCTAATTATGATAATATCAATTATCAGGCAATAGATATTTTTTCCGAAGCATTTCAAAAAATAGACTATGATATTGTATTGTCTACGTTGTTTTTGCATCATTTTAAACAAGAAGAAATAGATCAGCTTCTGGGCGCAATTTCAAAGAAAGCAAACATCGGTATTGTTGTAAATGACCTTCACAGAAGTAGACTGGCCTATGCTTTATTTAAATTATTGGGACTGACCATCTCTAACCACATGATTGTGCAGGATGGGCTAACGTCAATACTTCGTGCCTTTAAGCGCGAAGAATTAGAAGCTATTTCGAAAACATTAGAACTCAAATCACAAATCCGTTGGAAATGGGCATTTCGTTACCAATGGCTAATAACAACCTAAATGGCTGTAAGAATTACATCAGTTGCAAAACAACTGCCTCAATATACGAGAGAAACAAAAGACATTCTACCCTACGTTGAACTTTGGATGGAAGGGCAGGAGGAACGCTTTAAACGTAAAGTTTTAAAGATCTTCGAAAATGCTGCGGTAGACCGTCGATATTCCATTATGGATGCGGAAGAGGTGTTTTTAAAAACCTCTTTTGAAGAAAAGAACGATATCTACATTAGAGAGTGCGTTAAAATTGCCGAGCAATCTCTTCTGAAGGCTCTCGAAAAGGCAAAACTTCAACCGAAAGATATCGATTATATCATCACAGTATCATGCACCGGAATTATGATACCCTCATTAGATGCCTATTTAATTAACAGGCTAAACATGAAACAAGATATTGTACGTTTACCAGTTACCGAAATGGGTTGTGCTGCGGGGGTTTCGGGGATTTTATATGCTAAGAATTTCCTTAAAGCCAATCCGAATAAACGTGCCGTAGTAATCGCTGTAGAGTCACCTACCGCAACCTTTCAATTAGAGGATTATTCTATGGTGAATATTGTTAGCGCAGCTATTTTTGGTGACGGTTGCGCAAGTGTAATTTTATCGTCACATGAAGGCGAATCGGGACCAGAAATTATTGATGAAGCCATGTATCATTTCTATAATGCTGAGCATATGATGGGATTTAAATTGAAGAATTCTGGGCTTCAAATGGTACTAGACCAAACGGTACCTCAAACAATTGCAGATCACTTTCCGAATATTATTCATCCGTTTTTAGAACGTAATGATTTAACTATTAAAGATGTTGACCATTTGGTATTTCATCCTGGAGGAAAGAAAATTGTTCAGACGGTAGAGGATCTTTTTGGAGAACTAGGCAAAAATATCGACGACACAAAAGAGGTGCTTCGACTATATGGAAATATGAGTAGTGCAACCGTACTTTATGTTTTAGAACGCTTTATGGACCGGCAATTGCCTAAAGGCGATAAAGGTGTAATGTTGAGTTTTGGCCCAGGTTTCTCGGCGCAACGGATTTTATTAGAATGGTAGAAAACTTTAAAAAATACAGCGTATAACTCCAATGTCTAATATTACCTTACATATGGTTTCGAGTATTGACGGATTCATCGCAAAGACAGATGGCGATATCTCATGGATGCACTCTAAAGATCATTATCCTCAAGGGAAAGTTCTCACTCAAGACTATATCGAAAAGTTTCTAGAGTCTATCGATTGTTATATTATGGGTTCTAAAACTTTCGAGCACACTTTAAAGTTTGGTTGGCCTTATGGTGAAAAGCCAGTATTTGTATTAACCAGCAGATCTTTAGAAAGCGAGAAAAAAACGGTTCGTTTTTATTCGGGTGATTTGAAAAGCTTAGTAAAGTCAAAATTACAATCAGAGTATAAAAATGTTTGGGTAGTTGGTGGTTCTAAACTTGCTAAATCATTTCTGAAAGCAAATCTAATAGATGATATCGTCATAACTTACGTTCCTATTTTATTAGGCGAAGGCATGTTGTTTTTCGATTATATAAAATCTGAAAAGGAACTTCATTTAAAGGATGTCACAGCTTTTAATGATGGAATGGTAGAATTAACCTATGCAATAAAGAAATGAAGGAATTTGAAAATAAAAAACAGTGGGCATTAATACTAGGTGGTAGTAGCGGCTTGGGACTAGCTTCAGCAAAGAAGCTAGCCAAACACGGGTTGAATATTTGTATCCTTCATCGTAGTCCAAGAATGCGCGAAGCGATTATTTCAAAAGAATTTGAAAGTATTAAAGCACCTAACATTCAGTTTAAGGCATTCAATATAGATATCACAAAACCAGAAAAACGACAAACGGTTATTGATGAGCTAACTACTAGTTTTGGTGAAGACCACCAAATCAAAGTGTTGGTACACAGTATTGCAAAAGGCAATTTAAAACCTATGGTTTCTGAAGACGGAAAAGTCTTGCAGAACGACGACTTTGAGATTACACTAAACGCTATGGCACTAAGTTTATACGATTGGACTAAAGCCATTTTTGAAGCTAAACTCTTTGCTGATGATTGCAGAATTATAAGTTTCACTAGCGAGGGTAATACCAAAGCATGGCGTAATTATGCTGCGGTTTCTGCAGCAAAAGTAACTTTAGAAGCCATTTCAAGAAGCATTGCCTTAGAGTTTGCACCATTTGGAATAAAGGCGAATTGCATTCAGGCTGGTGTAACCGATACGGCGTCCTTGCGATTAATTCCTGGGAGTGAAAAGATGATTGAGTACACTATAAAACGCAATCCCAACGGCCGTTTAACAACACCTGAAGATGTGGCCAATGTGGTTTATTTATTAACCAAAGATGAAGCATCATGGATCACAGGAACAGTGATTCCTGTGGATGGTGGTGAACATTTAAGATAACATGACAGCAACTGAAATAATAGCACTTTTGCCCTATGAAGTTCCCTTTCTGTTTGTTGATGGAATTGATGAAATTTCAGAATTAGGGGTGACAGGTCATTATACATTCAGAAAAAAGGCGTTTTTCTATGAGGGCCATTTCAAAAATAATCCTGTAACACCAGGAGTCATTCTTACCGAATGTATGGCACAGATCGGTTTAGTGTGTTTAGGTATCTTTTTAATAAAAGATGAGTTAGACCTATCGCGAAAGCCGCAAATTGCATTAACCTCACATCAGATGGACTTTTACCTACCAGTATTACCAGGGCAAAAAGTAATTGTTAGATCAGAGAAGGAGGTCTTTCGCTTCAACAAGTTGAAATGTAAAGTGAGCATGTTTAATTCGAAGGGCGACATGGTGGCTCGTGGATCAATCTCAGGGATGTTGAAAGCATGAAAAACAGAGTTGTCATAACAGGTCTCGGTGTAGTAGCACCCAACGGCACAAGTGTTGCTGAATGAATTATTTAAAATGATCACTATTGTGAAACCTTTTGTCATGCTGAGCTTGTCGAAGCAATTAATATTATAATGAAATTTTATTTTGTGTACATATTACTATGTTCTGATGATTCCTACTACACCGGAATAACTAACGATATAGATAGAAGGCTAATGCAGCACCGATCAGGAAGTGGGAAATTTAATTATACAAGCTCGAGATTGCCAGTTGAGCTAAAATGGAGCCTTAAATGTACTAATCCGACTGAGGCAATCAAAATTGAAAAACAAATCAAGGGATGGTCCCGACGAAAGAAAAGAGCCTTGATTGAAGAGAAATGGGACGACTTAATTGAGTTTTCCAAAAACTATAAAGAATATGGCAATAGAATTTAATGCTTTTAACTATAAACAACACTTCGACAAGCTCAGTGTGACATTTATTAAACCCAAAATAACCGTTCTAATATGATGTTGGTTTCATGAAAAACAGAGTCGTCATAACAGGTCTCGGTGTAGTAGCACCCAACGGCACAAGTGTTGCTGAATTTACGCATGCGCTAAAAAACGGCCATTCAGGAATTCGATTTCATAAGGAATTAAAAGCACTTAATTTTTCTTGTCAAATAGGTGGAATTCCAAAGGTTTCGGATGAGTTAAAGTCAAAATACTTTACGGATTTGCAATTGCGTGGCTTCAATAGTTCAGGGATATTATATGGTTGCATTGCAGGTATTGACGCATGGAAGGATGCAGGTTTTAATGTAGATTCTGAATCTAAAGTCGATTACAATACAGGACTCATATTTGGCACAGGAACTTCGGGCGTCGAAAAATTCAGAGAGGCCATTTATAAATTAGATGAAGGTCAGGTTAGGAGATTAGGAAGCACTGTCGTTCTTCAAACAATGGCTAGCGGCGTAAGTGCTTATCTAAGCGGAATGCTCGGACTAGGTAATCAGGTTACGACAAATTCTTCGGCATGCTCAACAGGCACAGAGGCATTAATAATGGGTTATGAGCATATTAAAAATGGCAAGGCCGAGCGAATGATCGTCGGGAGTTGCAGTGATCACGGCCCTTATGTTTGGGGAGGATTTGATGCTATGCGCGTTATGACCTACAAGCACAATGATCAACCAGAGTTGGGATCACGTCCCATGAGCGCTTCGGCATCTGGATTTGTGCCTGGAAGTGGTGCAGCAGCTATAGTCCTCGAATCTCTAGAAAGTGCTTTAGAACGAAAGGCCAAAATCTATGCTGAGGTATTGGGAGGTAATGTTAATTCGGGAGGTCAGCGAAATGGTGGAACTTTAACCGCACCAAACCCTGAGGCTGTACAACGCTGTATTAATGATGCTATTGAAAATGCGAATATCACACCTAAAGACGTGGACGTTATCAATGGACACTTAACAGCAACTTCTAAGGATGCCTTAGAAATTGAAAACTGGGCGACCGTATTAAATCGAAAAGGACAACAATTTCCTTATATCAACTCTACCAAATCACTTGTTGGGCATTGTCTTGCGGCTGCTGGAGCAATTGAATGTGTTGCGAGTATTATTCAACTTAAAGAACAGTTTGTGGCGCCAAGCATTAATTGTGAAGACCTACATCCCGAAATTGAAAAGTTAGTGACGAGAGAAAAAATTCCGAACCAAAAGTTGGATCTAGAGTTTGATGTGATTGCGAAAGCGAGTTTCGGCTTTGGAGATGTTAATGCTTGTGTTTTATTTAAGCGATTTATGGCGTAACTTTGTTTTTCAAAGAATAGCCATGAATAAAGAAGAACTAATTGCCAAACTTAAACCTATTATTGCTCCTTATATTCAGGATGAGGAGTCCTTCAAAAATTTAACAGAAGACACCGACTTCGTGAATGATCTAAAGATCAATTCTGCAAATCTCGTCGACATTATTTTAGACATAGAAGATGCTTTCGACATTCGCTTAGAGAATGAAGATATGGAGCAAATGCTCGACGTTAAATCTGCCATGAATATCGTGACCCAAAAATTACAAGGCTAATGGTTGGAAATGATATTGTAGATATCGCATTAGCGCAACAACAATCAAATTGGAAGCGACCAAGATATCTTGATAAAATTTTCACACAAAAAGAACAGGATCTGATACTGCAATCAGATTTACCCGAAATAAAGCTATGGCAACTGTGGAGCATGAAGGAGGCAGCCTATAAATTATATACACAAATTAATCCTTGTCGTTTTTTTAATCCGAAAGCTTTCGAGTGTACCTTCAGCAATGGGGCTGAGGTTACTTATGACACGTTTACCTGTGCCGTTAAGACCGAAACAACTTCAAATTATATTATGTCTGAAGCGCGTTTGAAACAAGATGAAATGCTTTCAAGCGTTATAGAATTTGAAGCATCGTCAGTTTCGACGCAAAGCGAATTTTTGAAAGACTGCTTACTTTCTGAAGTGGCACACTATTTTCAAACTGACAGAAAACAGCTAAATTTTGTAAAGCAAGCCTATGGCATTCCGACCATTGAGTACAATGACAAGATGATAAATGTGAGTTTAGCGCACCATGGCCAATACGGAACGATAGCATTTTCACGCTAATGGAACGACTACAAAGAATCATATCAACGATAATTAAATTCAGAATTGCGATCATTGTATTTCTAACGATCGCTATGGGCTTTTCAGGGTATCAGACCATCAATAAACTGAGTGTCGATAATTCGTTGGGTATTTGGTTTCTCGAGGACGATCCTAGTTATAAGGCGTATATAGATTTTCAGGAAAACTTTGGGTCAGATGAGATTTATATTGTGATGCTGCCTGTTGATAACGCCATTGGCGAAACCGAGGTCAATACATTAAAAACGCTACATAAAAATATTGACGCCTTGCCTTATGTGAAAACAACCTTTAGTTTGGCTAAGGCGAAATACCCTATTTATGGTAACGATAAGGTGGTGTTCAGAGATTTATACAGTCCGAAGCGCAGCGAAAAAGGTTTAAAAAATCTGTTTTCGAAATTGCCGAAAGTCACTTCGCAATTGGTAACCAATGATTACAAAAGTCAGTTTTTCTATATACAGATGAAACCGACGCCAACCATTGAAGAAAAGCGACAGGACATTGCTGGTGAGATTCGCTCAATAATTGATAAAAGCTACTCCAACTACTACCTTACCGGACCGCCAGTACTTAACGAAGCCTATAGCAAAGGAATTTATAAAGAGAGTCTTGTTTTCGGAATATTGACCGTTTTAGTCATCACCATTATGCTACTCTTTTTATTACCGAGTAAGCGCTACCTTATCATTTCATTATTGTCGGTTGCTGTACCAGTGTCCTTACTCTTCGGATTAATTACCTCTTTAGGCTATGCCTTGAATATGATCTCAATGCTAATCCCAACTATACTCATGGTGTATAGTGTGAGCGATGCGGTACATATCATCAATATCTACCATAAAGAAGGGCTCAAAAATAAATCTTTAAGCAAAACGGAGCTGTTAGCATATACGGTAGTGAAGAGTTTTACACCTTGTTTTTACACCACACTCACAACCTTCGTAGGGTATTTTGCCTTGTATTTATCACCTTTACCAGCCTTTAAGAATATGGGAGTTTTCACCTGTATAGGTCTGTTTTTTAGCTTTATCCTGGTATACGTGATAACAATTATTGGTTTTAGTTTTATGAATCTCAATTTTGAAAAGGCCAAACCACTTTTAAGCGTGAAATGGATCAGCCAGACAGGCGTAATAAATTGGCTGAACCAATTTACTTCAAGATACAAGCGCTCTATTATATTCGGATTTACGGCAGTTTTGATATTTGGATTGTATTCGGTATTTCAGGTGAAAATCGATACCAATTCGCGCGATCTATTGGCGGAAGGTGTGGCTAAGCAAGACTTAAGAACCGTTGAGGTAGAACTTGGCGGAAGCAATCGTTTGCAATTAAATATTTCTACCAAGAGCGGTAATGCCATTTTGAATAGAGATGCCGTAAAACGCTTTGAAGAATTTCAAGCTAAACTAGAGGCAAATGAATTTATATCTAACCCTGTGTCAATCGTTAATTTTAAATCTTTTCTGGAACAAAGAACACCAGTATTATTTCAATCTAATTTGTCGGAGGAAAAGATTAAAAACACCTTGTCTATGGTAGATACGGACGATAATAATTTCTTTAAACTATTCTCAGAAGATTTTAGCACGGCAGGTTTCACACTAACGTTAAGCGAGATGAAGACCTCTGAACTCGAGCAGGTTTTAGAGGATATTGAAGTAGCTTTTAAATCGACCTTCGATACAGAAACTTATAATCTTAAGATCAATGGATTTGCTGTTGTTTTTGCACAGCTCAATAATTTTATATTAGAAACGCAATTCAAGTCGTTCTTTGCGGCATTTTTTGTGGCTTTCTTATGTTTATTGGTGTTCATTCGAAGTCTAAGAACAACGCTTTTAGTTCTCATTCCGAATATTCTACCGCTTGCCTTACTGGCTATTTTTATGAGCTTGCTCGATATACCACTCGATGTGTCGACTGCAATGATCACGCCCATTATGCTTGGGATTGCCATGGACGACACAATTCATTTGGTTTATAAATACCGAAAGAGCAATACCATTACCGGTTCACCTGAATCGCGCATGGATAACGCCATGCATTACACTGGTAGCGCCTTGTTTTCGACAACAATTGCTTTAGTTGGAGGGTTTTTAATTATTGCCTCTAGCGCAACACCTTCAGTCGGCGATTTTGGAATTCTCTGCGCAGTGACGGTAGCCATTGCGTTAATTACAGACATTTTTTACTTGCCTGCTCTTCTAAAACAGTTTGATAGGTAAAGGTTCCCTATTTATCAATTTCGAAATGAATCTCCGTACCTTTATTTAGCTTGGTATGATGGGAAATAAAAATTGGCTGGTTATTAAAGTCGGCCTCAATCAACCAACTTTGCCCATTAAAATAAGATTTGGTTACTGTGGCCTTAAATTCTAAATGATCTACAACCTTCAATTGATGTGCGTAATATATGTTATCATTAATCACTGAAAACTCGCCGAAAAATGAAGCGATCAGAGGTGTTTTGGGATGATTATATAGTTGATTTGGCGTGTCCTTGGCGATGATACTTTTTTGATGAAGCACGATCATTTGATCAGCAAAACCGAGTACGTCATTTTTATCATGACTAGCAACAATACAGGAAATCTTCTGTTCTTTTAAATAGTTAAAAACACTTCGCCTAAGAGACTGTTTCTTAAAGTTGTCGATATGGCTGAAGGGTTCATCGAGTAATAAGATTTCGGGTTCTTTAGCCAATGCTCTTGCTATGGCAACGCGTTGTTTTTGTCCACCACTAAGATTCTTAACTTTCGTTTTTGCGAATGCTTCAAGCTCTACAACTTTGATAAGCTCTTGGGTACGTCGTTTTTTTTCTTCAGGATAAAATCGTGAGAGATGCTTGCCAATATTGTCTTCCACAGTAGTATAAGGCATAAGATCGAATTCTTGAGACACATACTTCATAAAATCATAGCCCACCACTAAATTAAATTTGGGGCCTAATATTTTGGTGTCTTTCCAATGGATCTCGCCTTGTTCCGCATCAAATTCGCCATAGATCAGTTTCAACAATGTGCTTTTTCCTGAACCGCTTTCACCAATGATAGCTAAATTTTCACCAATATCAACAGTAAAATTCAGATGGCTAAGCACATCGGTTTTAGAGTATCCAAACGATAAATTTTTTATTTGAAGCATACTGCAAAAATACCACAAAAAAACCGCTTGATTTCTCAAACGGTCTTTGTACTAATTCTTTATTTCGAACTATTTCTTAACGAATCTTCGTATGATTTGCTTACCATTAGATTCTATTCTTAAAACGTAAACACCTTCTTGAAGGCTTGAAACGTTAAGTTCGTTATTTAATAATTTTTGATTGTAAACACGCTTACCAGTCATGTCGAAAACGGTCGCGATCTTTTCCGTCAAATCTGCTGATGTTTTAATGATTAACACATCATCAACAGGATTTGGATACAGCGTCATATTGGTTAAGGTTTCATCCTCTACGCTAAGAGGTGCAGAACCTTCAACGATTGTATGAGCTGTATTGATTGCTGGGTTAAGGATCTCATCGATCTCTCCAGAAGGCCAATAAATAGTGATCTTGGTAATTGACGTGTCAGACCCAATTCCAAAATGCGTATTTAATGAACTCATAAACTCAAAACCATCTCCACTTCTTACATCACGAATCTGAGTACCTGAAGGTGTGGTGAGTACAACTCTTGCCCCAATTCCATTTCGGTTACTGTAGTTAGGCGTTACGTGAGCCATTCCTACGGTATGAATTTTCACCCAATTATGATTGGTGTTTTTCTGATTAAAGTAAATATTACCACTATAATAAGCATCGATGTAGCCATCATTATTGAGGTCACCGAAACTACCATTTTTATAATTGAGCTGAAGCGACTCAGCATCTTCAAACGTCATATCACCCTTTCCATAGGCAATAGTACCGTTGCTAATAATATCTAAATTCCCATCGTTATCAATATCATGAACAGCATTTTCCCATCCAGTAGGTGAAGTTATTCCAGACAATGGAACTTGCGTAAAAACATAATCATTGTTTGGATTTCCGTCATCAGAAAAACCACTGTTTTCCATTAGTTTATGTGTGCCTGAACTAGCACCCACAAAAACATCCATATCGCCGTCATTATCGAAATCTCCCCATGCAGAAGACCAAGTTTGCATTGGATCTGCTAAACCAATGGCGGCAGCGTTTTCAGTATAAGTACCATCACCATTATTCGTGTACATGATGTTAGTTCTTCGGTCAACTGAACCTCCACATTTGGCAACAAATAGATCTATATTTCCGTCGTTGTTGTAATCGATCCAAATTGAACCATAATCACCACCAGAAGGATAGTTTCCAAGCTCAAAAGGTGCTCCGGGTGTCACGTCTGATTGATAAAAATCGAAATTTCCAGTACCATCATTTATAAAGTAAACGTTTGGTTCTACATCATGACAGACGAAGGCATCTAAGTTTCCATCGTTGTTAATGTCTACAAAATTTGAACGTTGTGAAAACACATATTGCGTAGTTGAATATTCAGTAAAACTTGTACCATCGTTACTTGCTTTCATAAAAGTAACACCACTTCCGGCGCCATAAAGTATATCGGTTTTACCATTAGCGTCATAATCTGCCGCCGCGATACTCCAGCTTGGTAAATAGTTAGCTGTTGGGGTTCCGACATTAACGCTTGTAAATGAACCATCAGGGTTTTGTCTCTGAATATTAACATTAGTCGAAGTCACACCCACAATATCATCTAAAAAGTCACCATCCATATCAACAATCGCTGTAGCATAAGAAGCGCTTGTGTTTAACGAAATAGACTGCTGTACGAAGTTTATTCTTGATTGAACTTGCGTTGTAAAAGAATATGGTCCGGAGTAGTTTGAAGTTTCACCAGGGCAGTTAGCTCTTACATAAAAATCATAAGAGGTATTAGATGATAAACCGCCAAGGTTATAACTTGGACTATTAAGATTGTTTACTACGTTCGCACCTAATCCTCCAGGCAAGAACCCAGACGCACCCCATTCTAAGCTCCATTGACCTGCGCTTCCTGCTTCTGTCCAGGATAAATCAGCACTTGAAACACTTACGTTGTTAGCGACAAGATTGGTTGGACTTGGGCATGAATTTGGTGTTTGAGACATAATGATTGGTGATGTGAAGCAAAAGCCATATCCCCAAGATCCATCGTCGTCATAAGAAATTCGATATCTGAAATTAGCCAATTGATTAGCTGTAAAGCCAGAGATATCCAATATAGGATGATCTAAGCTAAAAAATGCTCCATTACAGTAATTTGAGTTTGGCGCACCAGTAGTATCCGAATCATAAGTTGGCCCCCAACTTACCCATTGAGAAGCATCTGCATCCCAATAATCAAGGGTAAATATTTCGGTTTGATATACGTTAAACACGTAGTTCACCTGAACCTGAATCCAGGTTTCTCCACCATTAAAAGCGTTAGTTAAATTTATAACCGGTGATTCTGCTGCTAAAACATTATCTGACCCACTTTGAGCATCGTCGTCATCAAAAGAAAAATTAGACGAAGAGGTTGTAGGATCTTCATAAAGATAGTTAGCATCATAAGTACCAGTAATTGACCAATTACCATTTGGCCAGCTGGCGTTTTGATTAAGTATCTGTGCTTCACTTATGGTAAACATAAGAAGGGCAGCAAAGATCAAGGTAATTTTTTTCATGTTTTATGTGTTAATCGCAATTATTTAAAGAGTTTATCCACTCATCGATAAGTCTGATACCTTCCTCATGGTTAATAGATCTACCAAGCAAGGGCATTCTAAAGGTCTCGTCGGTGGTACTTATCCTGTAAAATAGTATGGATAAGTCGGTGTCATTTGGTTTTACAATATAAGAATTCGGTATGAATTGAGTGTCTGGCTCAACGCATACACCTATGTTTTCAATATTAGTGGTAAGGTTATTTGCAAACCTCATTGGCCTGTAATTACAGTGACCCTGATCTGAATGACAATGCGCACAATTGATGTCTAAGTAAGAACGCACTCGTGATTCTAAGGGATATGATTCGTCATCCCAAGCCACAACTGTATCAATTGCGCCAGGAACATTATTATTTAAATATCCAATTTCAACTAATTTTTGTAATTGGTTTGCGATGCCTTCTGTATAGTCAAAAGATCGATTCAGGTTTTGTGGTTTCATTCCAATTGGAGATGGATCATCTAATTGGTTATGGCAGGTGAAACATTCTGCTCTTGAAGGAATACGATAATCTGTAGATTTAGGGTTGTTGTCTTCAAGCCAATTCAAATTAACGATGCTCCCTTGATTTGAGAAAAAGGCTTCCGTTTGTTCTTCGTTCCAGATATAGTTGGCAAAATCCCATTCATCGGCCTTCTTGTACATCAGTCTTGTTTCGAGAAGTCGTGTGGTGTTACCCGGTTGAACATTATTGTAATAAAAGTTCTTTATAAGTATAGTTCCTTCAGGAAAATCGAGCGGCTCATAATCTTCAACATAATTTGCTTTTACTCCATTTGGCATCCAGATGAAGCGTTTCTTATTTGCATAATCACTAAATAATGGTGAAATAAGGTCGTATGGTACAACGCCAAAAGTTGGATTGAGGTCTTTTAATTCACCTTGAAAAAAATTATAAGCCGAAAGTGTCTGGTGCGGTGTGTCGTTTTCAAAAATATTAACAACGGAAAGCGTCGTGATATTAACCGTTACATTTTCGGTATAACAGTTATTAGAATTATCGCATATGGTATATTGAAACGTTTCTTCACCTACTATATTAGGATTTGCTACATATAACATGTAATCGTCACTAGGATTATTAGGTGTATTGTTATTTTGAATTTGTATGGTTCCGAGAGCAGCAGCACTAATAGTTAGGGTACCATTTTGAGGTATGTTGCTGTCATTGGCAAAAATGAAGATTTCCACCTGAGAATTTTGCGTTAATACAGCTGTATCAGCATTTGTTTCTGTAGCCAATGTTGTTGCATTGTCGTCCTCACTACTACAACAAAATAGCAGTGTAAGCACAACTAAAATGAAATTAAGAACTTTGTGTTTAATCATATGGTTACTAGCGACATTAATATAACAACTGAGACGCAGAAATCCCTACTTTTATCAAAAGGGACGTAAATCTAAGGTTTTTTCTTTAAATCGTTTATAATCAATAAAAAAGGATAAACGGCCTATTTAAAAGCGTTATACTTTAATAGAAAATAACGCTTCAATATTTTAAATCTGAAATATTTATTGAATCCAAAATACAGATAGAACAACCACATCGGCGCAAGCATAGCAATCGCCTTATTCTTCTTGTATAATGCAGGCTTAAGCTTTACCAAATACCTAAAGTACTTTTCAGGAGTCATTAAAAAACGAATGGCGCTACCAACGGGGCTTTTAATCTTTGGAGGTTCATAAGAAATTCCAACCTGATTGGTTCCAACATTTTGATAAAATCCGTGACTAAGCGTATCTAAAAACTTCAATTTTTTAAAGCTTTGGAATAACCCAACTTTAAGGGCAATTTTCGACATGGCAACCTGCATCATTTCTTCGGAATAGCAAATAGGCTGCAATCGACTTAAAAGCTCCTTGTGATGTTCAGACATTTGCTCTTGATGAGCTTTTATATGATTATCGTACAACCATTTTTCTTCAGGCTTATGATACTCAAGCGTGTAACCATCTGCATCGAGACTATAATCTAAAGCGCTACCGTGATCGGCTGCAGAAAATTGCTCATACAACTGCATATTCGCCATTATAATATGATCGTTATAATCTGGGTACGGCATTAGGGAGAAATTAAGCCCGTAGCGTTTGGTCAATGGCTGAATATCGTAAATTTCGTTGAGGCCAAGGTAATAACCAGTTACAGGAATTTTTTCATCAAAAAATGTGTAAATAGCTTCTTGCATGGTACCGCCCCAACCAATGTCTGCCAAATGAATGCCTTCATTTTCAATATCCGCACCAAAAGATTGAATATAAGTTTCGAAAGCTTTTCGACTTTCTGATCTATGCTTGTCATAATAGTTCAAAAAGCTCTTGTTCTGTTTTAAGCTTTCAAAAATTGAAGAACTAAAGAATCCTTCAACACTAGCCTTTCCGTCAACATTAAGATCATTTATGATACTTTCTCTTAATTCATCGGGGCAATTAACAGCGATTAAAAAATCCTCTGTTGAGATATTGCTGTACTTTTTACTTAAAAAAGTGAAAGGTTCCTTCTCAATATCTTGTAATGACATTTGAAGCGCTGCATGTCGCGAAATTTTTAAGTAATGCGTTCTAATTTTGTGATCGCTTCGCAAGGCAGTAAATTCTTGATAGGAATCGAATAATTTTTTGAGATATTGTCCTTCCCTTGATAAGAAAAACAGGTCTTTTATGTTCTTTCTTTTAGCCGTTTCATATAAGCGCTCAGCAAAAATGTGATAGAAAATAGCGTATTCAGTAAACGGTATTGCTGAACCTCTTTTACATTTATTATAAAGCGCATTGAGAACAGATCTTAATTGCTTTTTATCGTTACCGAAATTGTTTCGCTTGTTTTTACGGGTATATTTTTTATGAGGTAAAAGGTAGGCACTAAGACCACTTTTAATAGCATTGCTATAATCACTTCGCTCATTATCACCAATCATCATGGCTTCTTTAGGATCGACATCCAATTCTGAAAGAACGGGTTCGTAAATCGTTCCTGAATATTTGCTCAACTCCGAAGATGAAGAAGTGTAAATGCCATCAAAGAGATCGATGATGCCGTGATGTTCTAATAGTTTTTCAAACAGTGAAATAGAACCATAAAAATCTGATATCAAATAAACTTTTCCTCCGTTAGATTTAAAATACTTTATGGTGTCGAGGACTTTTTGGTCTAAATACTGAACACTAGCTTCGGCTCTGGCGTCGGCGATTTCAAAAAGAGCGATAAATTCTTCTTTTGAATCAGTAGAAATGATCTCATCATTAATAAGGCGTTTGCAGACTTCCTCCTTCAGCCTCTGATATGGAATCTCATCGATATCCTTTTTTAGTTTCTTCTCAAGATACTTTACCGATTCTTGTCGGGTAAAATAGAGGTTGTCAATGGACAACGTGAGTCCAAGTTCGCGGATAATCATTTTAGCCCAAATACGTTGTACATAATTTGGGTGAACACGCCTGTGTACTATGGTGTCATAGTAATCCGTGAAAAGAAATTTTATTTGCTTTTCCTTAAGCTGTTTATGAAGTTGGTTAAGTGACAAAACATTCGATTTGGTTAATAGCTAAAGGGGTGTTACCCTTTTATTTTTTCTTTGGTTTTACTTGGTAAGACATCAAATCCCATATTATAAAGGGTGAAGCCAAATACATCCGCTTGTTCTTCTATGATTTTGCTTGTTGGTTTTCCAGCGCCATGACCAGCATCTTTTTCAATTCTGATCAAAGTAGGATTTGTACCCGTTTGTTTACTTTGTAGTTCAGCTGCAAATTTGAAACTATGCGCTGGCACAACGCGATCATCATGATCACTTGTGGTAATCATGGTTGCAGGATATTCTACACCTTCATTAACATTATGAACCGGCGAATAACCTTTAAGATACTCGAACATTTCTTTATTGTCCTGAGCTGTACCATAGTCGTAAGCCCAACCTGCACCAGCGGTAAATGTGTGATAACGCAACATGTCTAAAACACCAACAGCCGGAATGGCTACTTTTACTAAATCTGGTCTTTGGGTCATAGTTGCACCAACCAACAAACCACCATTAGAACCACCTCTAATAGCTAAATAATCTGATGAGGTATAGTTGTTTTCAATTAAATATTCACCCGCTGCGATAAAATCATCAAATACATTTTGCTTTTGCATTTTTGTTCCGGCAACATGCCATGCTTTACCATATTCGCCACCGCCACGAAGATTAGCAACAGCATAGATTCCGCCTTGCTCCATCCAAACGGCATTTGTAATACTAAATCCTGGCGTTAATGGAATATTGAAACCACCGTAACCATAGAGAATTGTAGGGTTTTTGCCATTAAGTTCTAATCCTTTTTTATGCGTAATGATCATCGGTACTTTGGTGCCGTCTTTTGAGTTATAAAAGATTTGTGTACTCACATAATCCTCAGGATTGAAATCAATTTGAGGTTTACGGTATAACTCTGAAGTTCCATCTTCAATATCATATTTGTAAATGCTACTTGGAGTTACATAATTTGTAAAGGAATAGTATAGTTCAGCGTCTTCTTTCTTTGCGCCAAAACCATTTGCGCTACCAACACCTGGTAACTCTATCTCTCTAATCATTTTTCCGTCGTAATCGTACTGTAAAACCTTAGATACAGCATCGACCATGTACTTGGCAAAAAAGTAACCTCCACCCGTAGATGGTGTCAAAACATTTTCAGTTTCAGGAATGAAATCTACCCAGTTTTCAGGACTAGGGTTTGACGCATCAACTGTTACGATCTTTCTATTTGGCGCATCTAAATTGGTCATTATGTAGAGTTTAGACCCTACATTTTCGATAATATTAGAATCTGAATCAGTATGCCCAAGAATTTCAACTAATGGAGTGTTCGGTACAGTTAGATCTTTGATGTATAGCTTATTTCCTGAGGTAGAGACTCTCGGTGTAATAACCAAATAGCGATCATCTTCAGTTACACCACCATAAATGTAGCGGTGTTTTTCTGCTGGAGTGCCTCCGTATATAATGGCATCGTCAGATTGTGCGGTGCCTAATTTATGATAGTATACCTTGTGCTGATCTGTTTTTGCTGATAATTCACTGCCTTCTGGTTTGTCATAACTAGAGTAGTAAAACCCTTCGTTTTTATACCAAGACATTCCGCTGAATTTAATATCCACCAAGGTGTCTTCAATGATTTCCTTAGTTTCGGCATTCATTATGAGAATTTTGCGCCAATCGCTACCACTTTCAGAAATGGAATAGGCAAGGGTTTTTCCGTCCTTGGAAAAGCTTAGACCACCTAATGAGATTGTACCGTCTTCTGTGAAAGTATTAGGATCTAAAAACACTTCTGCTGTTGATGGGTCAGCCCCATCTTTATATCTGTAGATCACAAATTGATTTTGTAATCCATCATTTTTGCGGAAATAGGTAAAGCCCCCTTCTTTGAAAGGCGCTCCAATTTTTTCGTAATTCCATAGTTTAGTAAGACGCTCCTTCAACTCTTCGCGGTAGGGAATATTATCTAAGTAACCAAAAGTAACTTCGTTTTGAGCTTTAACCCATGCTTCGGTTTCTTCACTTCGGTCGTCTTCTAACCATCGGTAAGGATCTGCAACAGCAACATCAAAATAGGTATCAACCGTATCTACCTTTTTGGTTTCAGGATAATCTACAGAAATAGGTTTCACGTTTTCAGATTCGTTTTTACAGGAAACAAAAATACTTAGCGCAAGTGTAATTAGGAGTAGTTTCTTCATAATTAGGTTTTTTTGAAAAATAACAACGTTAAATTCAAATATAAGTATTAATCAAATCTGATATTATCAAAAATGTATTAAAACTTACGGTAAATCGGGACGGCAATATAAATAGAAATATTGCTGAACAATTAATTATTTAGTTGAAATACAAAAAATTACCGCTATTTAGAAACCTCTAAAAAACTAAACTAATGCCTCTTTTACTAAAAATTCAGCAATTTGAACGGTATTTGTCGCTGCACCTTTTCTGAGGTTGTCGCTCACAATCCAGAGATTCAGGGTATTTGGTTGAGAACCATCTCTTCGAATTCTCCCTACGAAAACATCATCTTTACCATTGGCGTACATCGGCATCGGATATACGTTAACATCAAGGTCATCTTGCACCGTTACACCATCCGTTTCACTCAGAATTTTACGAACCTCATGTATATCGAAATCATTTTCGAACTCTACATTTACAGCCTCACTATGCCCGCCTGCAGTAGGAATTCTTACGGCTGTGGCTGTAACTGCGATGCTTCTGTCGTCTAGGATTTTTTGGGTTTCCCGAACCAATTTCATCTCTTCTTTGGTATATCCATTTTCTTCAAAAATATCACAGTGAGGAATTGCATTTTTGTGAATTGGGTAATGATAAGCCATATCGCCTTTTTTACCAGCAATTTCATTTTCTAATTGCTCAACAGCCTTAACTCCTGTACCAGAAACAGATTGATAGGTTGAAACTACAATGCGTTTTATTTTATAGGTCTTGTGAAGTGGCGCTAATGCCATTACCATTTGAATGGTCGAACAGTTTGGATTAGCAATAATCTTATCGTCTTTTGAAAGCTGAGCGGCATTGATCTCGGGAACTACCAATTTTTTTGAATGATCCATTCGCCATGCCGAAGAATTGTCGATAACTGTTGTGCCAACCTCTGCAAATTTCGGAGCCCATTCAAGCGACGTGCTTCCTCCAGCAGAAAACAAAGCAATATCTGGTCGTTTTTCTATTGCGGTAGGGATGCTAATGACTTCATGCGCTTTGCCCCTAAAATTAATTTTCTTACCGACTGATCTTTCAGATGCTACCAATAATAATTCATCTACAGGGAAATTGCGTTCCTCTAAAACATTGAGCATTACATTCCCTACTAATCCTGTTGCGCCTACTACAGCTACTTTCATTTCTATTTATTAAAAAATTATCCCACAAAACTAAGCAAAATCACCTCCTTATTTTAAAGAAAATGAGTGGATTTAACAACAAAAAACAAATTGTTAATTATTTAACTAATTAAGGGTTTTTCAAAAAAAAGAACCCAAGCCATTGGCCTGGGTTTGGTTAATAATATGTAATGTAGCGGTGTCGCTAAACTTTATTATTTCTTAAGAGAATCTCTGATCTCTGTTAATAGATCAATCTCAGATGGACCTGCTGGTTCTTCTGGAGCTGGCTCCTCTTTCTTTTTCATCTTGTTAACACCCTTTACAACAAGGAACATTACAAAGGCAACAATGATAAAGTCGATCACATTAGTGATAAAAGTACCGTATTCTAAAAATACTTCTCCTACCATTTCTCCATCTACCATTTCTCCATCTTTTAATTTATACTTCAGGGCTTTAAAGTCTGAGTCGAAAATTAACCCAATTAACGGAGAAACAATTCCTCCTGTAAACGCAGTAACTACTTCTTTGAAAGCAGCACCCATTACAAAACCTACTGCAATGTCAACAAGGTTACCCTTCATTGCAAACTCCTTAAATTCTTTTAACATGATTTAGTGTTTTATGGTTATTATCTGTTAGTTAGGATACTAAAATACACAAAAAGTCACATTATGTTAAAAAAATCTTAAGAGGAGATAATTTTTCTTTTAATACGCTGAGAGATGGCGGTTAATATTTCATAAGAAATTGTACCTGAAGACTCCGCTAATGTTGAAGCTTTTTTTTCGGCGTCAAATAAGATGACTTCATCGCCTTCCTTGCATTCAATATCGGTGATATTAACCATGATCATGTCCATGCAGACATTGCCAATAATTGGTGCTTTATTTCCATTTATAAAGACGAACCCATTTTCATTACCGTAGTGTCTTCCCAAACCGTCGGCATGGCCAATCGGTATCGTAGCCGTCTTTTCAAAACCTTTGGAAGTATAAGCTCTATTGTAGCCAACAGTTTCACCTTTCTCGATCATATGAATTTGGGAAATAACTGATTTTAAACTGGCTATTGGTTTAAGGTTATTGTCTTCAGAAGCGGAATTCCCGAAACCGTAAAGTCCGATACCACAACGTACCATATCTAAGTGCCCTTCAGGGTAGTTGATCACACCCGATGTATTACATAAATGAAGCCAAGGTTTATAGGCCATTTTTACCTCGAATTCTTTAGCTGTAGCTTTAAAACTATTAATCTGGCGATTTGAAAATTCAGTTTCATTTGGATCTTCACTAGCTGCTAAGTGCGAAAACAACGATTTAGCGACAATAGCTGATGTTGCTTTTAATTTCGAAACAATATAATCCACATCGTTTTCCCAAAACCCTAAACGATTCAGACCTGTATTGAATTTAATATGAACAGGATAATCCTTTTGTTTTTGCTGTTCTGCCACTGCAATGAATTCATTCAAAACTTTAGCATTATAAATGCTAGGCTCTAAACAGCGTTCAATAATCGTTTCAAAATTTATAGGTTGTGGATGTAATACAAGTATTGGTGTGGTTATGCCTGCATCTCTTAGCAGTACACCTTCTCTGGTGTAGGCTACAGCAAAATAATCAACTTCAAGTTTTTCGAGATGGTTGGCAATTTCTACGGCATCGCTACCATAGGCAAAAGCTTTAACTACAGCGAGAAATTTTGTGTTGGACTGTAATTTAGATGTTAAATAATTGAAGTTGTGAGTTAAGGCACGTAAATCAATTTCAAGAACTGTTTCATTAGCTTTTGGCATCCGAATTTTTTTCTTTGGGTTTAACCTCTTCGGCATCTTGCACCTTCATTTGCCTTACTTTATCTCTCAGCATACTTTTATAAAAGGCTGCACGGCTGAGTGGCTCATATTCATCAACCTCACCAAGTAAGACCAGATCATCGCTTTTTGCTTTTCGATAACTGTATTGTGCAAGGTTTCCGGTTTTTGTGCAGATCGCATGAACTTTGGTGACATATTCAGCAGTAGCCATGAGGTAAGGCATGGGGCCAAATGGATTGCCTTTAAAATCCATATCTAAACCAGCAACTATAACTCTAATCCCTTTATTAGCTAGGTCATTGCAAACTCTAACAATTTCGTCATCAAAAAACTGGGCTTCGTCTATACCAACCACATCACAACCATCAGCTAGAATAGGAATATTTGCGGCTGCAGGAACAGGCGTAGATCTAATTTCGTTGGAGTCGTGAGATACAACCATCTCATCGTCGTACCTAACATCGACTGCGGGTTTAAAAATTTCAACTTTTTGTCGGGCAAATTGTGCGCGTTTTAATCGGCGAATAAGTTCCTCGGTTTTTCCAGAGAACATCGACCCACAAATCACTTCAATCCACCCAAATTGTTCTTTATGATTTACCGTATTTTCAAGAAACATTTCGTAATTTTAGCACTAAAACGTAGTAATAATTCGTTTGTATAAAGGTCAATCAAAAATATTAAAAATCAAAAGTAATTAAGATGAAAAAGAAATTAGAATCAGAATTAATAAGCATTGCGCACAGGATTCTAAAACTTGGAGGTAGAGAAGATGTTGATAGAATGCACGAAGAGGTTGCTAAACTCTACGAGAAACTTACTGTTTTAAAATTTGCCCACGAGAATTTTGAAGACGATATGCCAACAATTGGTAATGATTCGTCATTTTTTGATATGCTAGACACTGCTTTTAACAATAAAGTGAGTGATAATATTGAAATAGGTAACAAAACTTACGTGAATCTAGATGAGCGTGAAGATGATGACATTATGGAACCCGTAATGGAAACCATAAAAGATATGGTAGCTCAAATGCCAGAAGAAACACAGCAAGTGGATGTGATGATCGAGGAAGCGGTAACCGAAGAAAAACCAACAACCATAGAGTTTGAAACCATAAGCCCTGATTTTGCTGAAATCCCAGAGTTTGAACCTATTGAAGAAGCTCAAAAACGTGAAGCATCCGAAGCCAAAAAGTCCTTGAATGATAAATTAAAAGGGAAAGGCTTACAAATTGGCTTGAATGATAAACTGGCTTTTATTAAACACTTGTTTGAAGGTAAAAATGAGGATTACGACCGCGTAATTTCTCAGATTAATACTGCCAATACTTTGGATGAAGCCCGACAACTCATTGATGAGATGATAAAACCGGATTACAACAATTGGGAAGGTAAAGAAGACTACGAAGAGCGCTTTATTGAGATTGTTGAAGGTAAATTTAGTTAATGCGTATAAAACAAATTATATACTGGTTGACCACAGTTTTACTTTGTGGCACCATGTTATTTTCGGCCACCATGTACTTCACAAAAACAGACATGGTAAAGGGCTTTTTTGAAAGTTTCAATTATCCAACATATATCGTCATTCCTTTAGCCGTATTAAAAGTCTTAGGTGTTGTGATGATTTTATGGAGAAGTAGTAAATGGCTAACAGAATGGGCCTATGCTGGTTTTTTCTTTGATCTGGTATTGGCAACTGCGGCACATTATTATGCAGGCGATCCTATTTTTGGAGCATCTTTAATAGGCTTAATACTAATCTTTCCGTCTTATTTCTTAGGAAAATATATTAGAGATTAATAATTGAGATAGATATAACCACCTATAGGATTTTCAAATCCATTTATTTGTAAAACATAGAAATAAGTGCCAACGGGTAAACGTCTTGAAGATTCCGGGAATCCCATATTAGCTCTACCATCCCAAGTATTCAAGTAATTACTAGCCTCATATATTTGTGTGCCATTTCGGTTGAAAATCTTTAGCACATTATCTGGATAACTTTCTATACACGGAATGACCAACACATCATTTTCTCTGTCTCCATTAGGCGATATACCTTGAGGAACCAACAAACAATTAGAGACATCAACACTTGCATCGTCTTCGTTATTTGAAGGGTTTCTATCAGTTTCATTTAAGTTGATCAAACTAGCAATGTTTAATAAATCTATAGCAGAAACTAAGTTTACCGTTAGGTCTAGTGTTGCTGAAGCCTCAGGATTTAAAACCGGAATTGACCACACCAGATCCGTTTCATTAAAGGTGCCTAAACTTGTTGCAGCTGAAACAAATTCATATCCATCTGGCAGCTGATCACTAATTTCAATTGCCGTACCTTCTGTGGTTCCGTTGTTTACAGCCGTAATAGTGAAAGTTACTTGTTCTCCAACTATAGCCTCAGTGGGTTCTACGGATTTTAAAACCTCAATATCTACATCAGAAGTATCAACAAGGACATCTAGTGTGGCGCTGGTTTGTGAGACATCAATATTATTAGTGTTAGTGAAGTTTTCAAAATTATTCAGATATGTACCACCAATATTTGATGTGACGATCACCGAAAAAGTGCAGCTATCTACACCTTCAGGAAAAATAAGGTCATTCACACCTACAAAATCGTCTCCGATATTGCCTATAAAATTGGTCGTACAACCATTAGATTCCACCCAGTCTGGTTCAGAAACCAAGAATAATCCTTGAGGTAAATTATCGGTAAACGAAATATTATTTTGCAACGGACTATTTGCAACATTAAATACTGTAAAAACTAACTCGCTCTCATTACCTTCAAAAATCGAAGTTGGTAAAAAGAATTTATCGAGCACAGGTGCAATCACCTGAATACTGTTAATAGAAATATTGGTTTCGGGCGTTATTTCTTCATTATCTGAGGCGCTTGGAAAGGCCTGCGCGGTGTTATTAAATGCGCCACCAAAAATTGGAGCCGTAACCGGAATACTGATACTTATTGTAGAGCCGGCATCCATTGTTGGGATAATTCCTGAAATCGTATTACCATCTACTTCAAAAGTGGAAATACATGTTGCATTTCCAGAGGTAACAGTACAACTTGGAACTCCATTAATCGTAAATACCGGATTTAAGAAGTTTTCAAACAAAATATCAATAGCATTAGAACTTGTTGCGCTATTGCTAATATCAACGATCCAGTTAAATGATTGTCCGGTATCAATTTGGGTTAGCTCAGGAAATGTTTGTACCACCAAATCAATACAAGGCGCAAAAAAGGTGTTTACTTCGGCACTATTATTTGTGGTAATGGGTTCGGGGATACCACTTACAAAATCAACTCTTACGATGTTGGTACCAACAATTGGAGTTAAAGCACATTCTGGTTGCCAGTCAATGACCACTGTGAAAGTTACAGAACTATTAGCTGGGAGCAACCAATTTTCCTCTGGTGTTATTTGCCAAAATGTATCAAAAGTTCCGTCGTCGGTTATACCATCAAAAGTAACACCAATATTAGCGTTTACTATATCAGAACACGATGCGCCTCCGGTAGTTCCGGTACATTCAACGCTAATTAATGTGGCTTCAATAGGGACACTGTTCGCGCCAGGAACAGGCATATAGTCTTGTAACTCTATGAACTCGTCGGTGTCGCCATCGTTGGTTACAACAATCTCATAGACAATCTCTCCCCATTCTGCTGTATTTTGCGGAGTTTCACCAATTGGGATAGCCGGACTTATTTGAGTTTTTTCAACTTGTATATCCGATAAATCCTGAATATCACACTGTTCTGCTGGAGGAAATAATAAGATATTCGAAAAAAAGTTGTTTGCTATGTTAGTATCAACAATCTGCGAATCGATAATATTAGTACCACTGCGAACAAGTGCCTGAATCACTTCAGGTGAAAGCACACAGTCTGGTTCAATAAATTGAAGAACCGTTTCAATGGTTATTGTCGTATTCGGCTCAAGGACAAAATCACTACTTACCCATATTTGCCCATTATCTGTTAAGGTGAAATCATTGCAGGTAACAGCACCTGTTGTTCCTAAACAATTAATTGAAATGATATCCCAAGTTAGAACCGACAAATTCTGTAGAAAGAAGCGAATGGGCGCTGCTGATGGCCCATTATTACAGACGGTGGTTTCCAGGGTTATATTTTCATTATAAGCGAAAGTCGCCGTAATTGGATCAATGACCTCGGTTTCTATACAGATATCGGTTTCAGCGCACGGGTCTGCTTCGAGCAAAATTGTATCTACAAAATTTGAATTGTTAGGCGATACATTAGCGTGATTTAATCCAATTTCAATAGCACTAGCCACTTCGATCGTGGCTGGATCTGGCGAACATGAAAAATTAGTAAAACGATAAACCAATTGAAAAGTAAGACTCCCGCCCTCAGTAAATACAATTTCGTCATCAAATAAAAATAATGAAGGCGCTGTAGATAAATTTGGAGTTGTAATTGCTGCAGAAGTGCCTTGAATATTTGAAAGGTCTGGGCAACTGGTACCGTTTGTTCCAGAGAGACATTCCATTGAAATAAACTCGGCGAAAGGTTGACCATTATCAAAATCTGACTGAAGAATCAGTTTACCTTCAATAAAACTTAAAGGAAAATCAATTTCACTATTATTAGTAATGGTAAATTGATAAGTGACCTCATCACCCCACATATTAATTGCCGTACCAGGCGAAGGCTGAATTTGTGTATGGGTTACCACAAAATCGATGACAATATCCAATACATCTATGGAAATGATGGACTGGTTGTTATTGGAATTGACATCTGTAGTGCCATCAGGAGGGCTGACAATGCCATTAGCGGCAATGCCGCCCAAGGTTGGAGGCGCTGTTACTAAAACCAATAATTCAACACTCGAATTATTTGGCATGCTTGCTATGTTGGCCGTTAAAACATTATCCGTAAGATCAACAACAGATATATTAGAAGCTCCATTACTATTATTTTGAGAGGTCGTTGATATTATCGTGAGGTCTTCGTCAAAATCAACCGAAAAGCTGGCGTCATTTACTGAATTTCCGGAATTTAAAATGGTAATAACGTACTGAAAATCTTCAAAAATATCCACCTGAGAAACCGGATTTCCGCCCAAATCTTGAGCCTCTATAGCAATAGACAAATCTGTGGTTTGAGCAGATAACACAAAAGCGTTGAGACAAAAAAGTAAAAAGAGATAGGATAATTTTGGCATTAATAGCTTTTTATTTTTAAGATACAGAATTTTCTGAATGGTTGCGTAAAGAAATTCAAAAGGTTGTAAATTTGATTAGAAAGAATACTAAATATGAAGTTATTTTTAGTGCCTACGCCCATCGGAAATTTGAAGGATATCACCTTTAGAGCTGTTGAGGTATTGAATGATGTTGATCTCATTTTGGCCGAAGATACCCGAACTTCAGGAAAACTTCTTAAGCATTTCGAAATTAGTACACCCATGCAAAGCCATCATATGCACAATGAGCATAAGACGGTAGATGGCTTAATTCAAAAGTTGCAATCCGGGTTATCGATTGCAGTGATCAGTGACGCCGGAACACCCGCTATTTCAGACCCAGGATTTTTACTTGTAAGGGCCTGCGTTGAAAATAATATCGACGTGGAGTGTCTGCCGGGCGCTACAGCTTTTGTGCCAGCTCTTGTAAATAGTGGCTTACCCAATGATAAATTTGTATTTGAAGGCTTTCTTCCTGTAAAAAAAGGACGCCAGACCCGCTTGCTATTACTTGCTGAAGAAACCCGAACTATGATCTTCTATGAAAGCCCGCATAAGCTCATTAAGACTCTAGGAAACTTCTGCGAATATTTTGGAGAAGACCGATTAGTATCCGTATCTCGCGAGTTAACTAAACTTTACGAGGAAACCATCAGAGGAACGGCGAAGGAGGTTTTAGAGCACTATACTAATAAACCTCCAAAAGGAGAGATCGTCATTGTGGTTGCAGGTAAAAAATAGTTGATCATTCAGAAAATTTTGAAGAAGCTTTTAGACGAAATAAGCCAATGTGCCATTTGTAAAGCGCATTTACCCTTGGGACCAAGACCTGTTGTAACTGCGCACCCAAATTCAAAAGTGGTAATAATTGGGCAAGCACCCGGAACCAAAGTACACGAATCGGGAATTCCATGGGATGATCAAAGTGGAAAAAAGCTCAGACAGTGGCTTAATGTTACTGACGAACAATTTTATAATACAGAGAACTTTGCAATAATTCCTATGGGTTTTTGTTACCCAGGGAAAGGTAAAACAGGCGATCTGCCACCACGACCCGAGTGTGCACCACAATGGCATTTACAATTGCTAGAAAACATGCCTAATGTTCAACTTATAATTTTGATTGGCAGTTATGCACAGCACTATTACTTGAATGATAAAAAGACTTTAACCGAACGCGTTGGAGATTATATATCTTATCTTCCTAAATACTTTCCTATACCTCATCCGTCACCTACCAATCGATTTTGGCGCGCCAAAAATCCATGGTTTGAAGAGTCTATTGTGCCCGAGCTTCAAAAGGTAACGAAGAACATCCTTGGGTTAGACTCTAAAAATCTAAAGATCTAATCGTCTAATGATCTAACAATCCAATATCTAGTATTTCGAGCCGTCGTGCTTCCCTTTTTCCCAGCCGTGTTTACCTAAATATTGATCGGCACTCTCAACAGCACCGGTTTCAATATCGGTACCCATAGAATCGTTCCAACGGTTGAGATACCCGAAGAGTGAGATCACGCCCAGCATTTCAACAATCTCACCCTCGTCCCAATGTTCGTATAGGCGCTTCTTAATATCAGCATCGACTGCATTTGGTACCATTGAAGCAGCCAGGCTAAAGTCTAACGCAGCACGCTCCGCATCAGAAAAAGCAGGGTGCGTTTTATAATCCCAAATATTATCAAGTTGTTCTTGTTCAGCACCATAGCGTTCTGCCGCTCTAATAGCATGAGCTTGGCAATAACGACATCCGGTTGCGTTACTACTAACCCAAGCAATCATCCGCTTTAAGGCAGAAGTAACCCTTCCTTCATTGGCCATTACGGCTTTGTTCAAATTAATAAAGGCTTTACTTATGGCGGGTCTGCGCTGCATGGTTAATACTGAATTTGGACAAAACCCAAGGGTTTCGTTAAAAAATTCTGCTAATTCTTTGGTTTCCAGATCGTGCTCTGGAGATAATGGAGTTACTAAGGCCATTTTATTATTTTAAAAGTTAGAAGTATTTAAAGTTTATAAAGTTAATAAGTAAAAATGGATAACAGGTATTAAAGTTAAGTTTGTATTGACCGTGGACTTTAAGTACTTTAGACACTCAAAACTTTAAGTACTTACAAATGGCAGATAAGATCATTACACATTGGCAAGGAGGATTGACTTTTGAATCGGATAATCCAAGCGGAAAAAAGGTGATCATGGACACTGATATTGAAGGGCAAGATGAACGTTATGGCTTGTCGCCAAAGGCTATGATGTTGTCATCTCTTGCAGGCTGCTCGGCTTTAGATGTGATTTCTATATTAGATAAAATGAATGAGGAAATTGACGATTTTAAGATTGAAGTTACCGGAGAACTCACCGATGAACATCCCAGATACTATCATTCCGTTGACGTAGAATATCACTTTTACGGATCGGAACTAAATAAGAAAAAATGCGAACGCGCTGTTAACCTATCTGTTGAAAAATATTGTGGTGTTATGGAAATGTTTAGACGATTTGCTGAAGTAAAAACAAGTATTGTCTATCATATCGGCACCAAGCTAAACATTTAGTTTATATGCGTTGGACTCTCAAGCCAAAACCAGAAAATTCAAAAGTAGAGACCTTAAAAAAGGAACTTCAGGTAGATGATATTGTTGCTACCTTGCTTGTGCAACGCGGTATTGAAACCTATGAAGCTGCTAAAACTTTTTTTAGACCAAGTTTTGATGATTTACATGATCCTTTCTTAATGAAAGATATGGACAAGGCAGTATCTCGAATTGAATTGGCCTTAAATCAAAATGAAAATATTTTGGTTTATGGCGATTATGATGTTGATGGTACTACTGCTGTGGCGCTTATGTCTTCATATCTAAAAACAAGAACAGAAAACATTGCTACCTACATTCCCGATAGATATGATGAAGGTTATGGTGTGTCTTTCAAAGGTATTGATTTTGCGCACGACAATGATTTTACACTTATAATTGCTTTAGACTGTGGTATTAAGGCCATTGATAAGATCGCTTATGCTAAAGAAAAAGGCATCGATTTTATAATTTGTGATCATCACCGACCTGGTGATGAGTTACCAGATGCTGTGGCCGTTTTAGATCCTAAACGAGAAGACTGTAGCTATCCCTTTGATGAACTTTGTGGTTGTGGTGTAGGTTTTAAATTAATTACTGCTTTGGCCAGTAAACAAGGGCATTCGGCCGAAGACCTAACAGAATATCTCGATTTGGTAGCGACGGCGATCGGCGCGGATATTGTTCCTATTATTGGGGAGAATAGAGCACTCGCATTTTTTGGATTGCAAGTCATAAATTCAAATCCTAGAGCAGGAATAAAAGCGATTATCGCTGAGGTAAAAAAAGAAGAATTAAACATAACTGATGTTGTTTTCATTATAGCTCCGCGAATTAATGCGGCTGGAAGAATGAAACACGGCAATCATGCGGTTGCACTTTTAACCGAGAATGATTTAGATCTTGCTTCGAATTACGCCGTAGATATTGAGCAATTTAATTCAGATCGTAGAGAAGCAGATAAACAGATCACGGAAGAAGCACTCCTTCAAATTGAAAAAAATAAGGAGCAAGATCGCTTTACTACCGTAGTTTATGACGAATCTTGGCATAAAGGCGTCATAGGAATTGTCGCTTCGCGCCTAACAGAAACCTATTACAGACCCACATTGGTATTTACGAAAAGTGGCGACAGGCTTGCGGCTTCTGCACGTTCAGTTAAAGGGTTTGATGTTTATAATGCACTTGGAGAATGTTCGGAATATATTGAACAGTTTGGCGGTCATAAATATGCCGCAGGATTAACTTTACTTCCGGAAAATTACGAGGCCTTTAAAGCGAAGTTTGAAGACGTCGTGAAAGCAACTATTGACCCAACATTGTTAACACCTGAATTGAATGTGGATATGGAGATCAATCTCAATCAGATTGACCATCGCTTATATCGAATTGTGCGGCAATTTGCACCCTTCGGACCTGGAAATATGACACCTGTATTTATGACGCAAGGAGTTAAAGATACGGGTTGGGGTAAATGTGTTGGTGAAGATGATAAGCATTTACGGTTTACCGTTACTCAATCTTTTGACGATAAAATAGTTGCTATCGGTTTTGGATTAGGTGAAAAACTTGATCTGATAAAAGACCAACAACCATTTGATGTCGCCTATACCATTGATGAAAATCACTGGAACGGTAATGTGAGTTTACAATTGAAAATTAAAGACCTTAAAGCATAGATAAGTGGTAAAAAACGATCCATACGCGGCATTGCGATTTAAAGAATTCAACATTTTTTTGTTGTTGCGATTCGCGTTGGTGTTCGGTTGGTCCATGCAATTTGTAGTAATAGAGTGGCAGGTATACGCCCTTACCAATGACGAGCTTAGTTTAGGAATCATTGGCCTTTGCGAATTCTTACCGGCTTTTTTCTTGGCACCTTTTGCTGGGCATATTGTAGATAAAAAAGAAAAACGAAACCTCTTTACTCTTTGTATCACCTTATTTTCACTAATCAGTTTTGGACTGTTTTGGTTAACCTCTGAATCTGTGGAATCTACCTGGGATCAGAATGCTATTCTATTCGGCATCTATGGATTGGTATTTTTTGGCGGTGTGTTACGTGCATTTTTTGGCCCCACAATTTTCTCATTGATCGCGCTTTTGGTACCAAAAGCTGTTTACCCTAATGCGGCAACCTGGAGTAGCAGTACCTGGAAAGGAGCCAGCGTTTTTGGAGCACTTTGCGGTGGATTTTTAATTGCGTGGATTGGGGTACATTATACCCTTGGTTTTATTTTTCTATTGGTGATGATCGCCCTGTTATTAGTGCTTCAGATAAAAAAGAAACCTATACTAAATAAAGTTGCTAACGAATCCATTAAGGAAAGCCTGAAATCTGGGATTAAATTTGTGTTCAATGACAAGGTCATCTTAGGCGCACTTACTTTGGATATGATCGCAGTTCTGTTTGGTGGCGCAGTAGCCATTTTTGCAGTGTTTGCTAAAGATATTTTAGATGCTGGCCCGAAAGGTTTCGGGATTTTAAATGCAGCCTTGTCTTCAGGAAGTATTATTACCATGTTGGCCACGACTTACATTCCGATTACCAAGAATACCGGAAAGAAATTATTGGTTTCCGTTTTTGGGTTTGGAATTTGTATGATCATCTTTGGCGCCTCAAAAATAATGTGGCTAAGCGTTATTGCCTTATTCTGTTCAGGTGTATTTGATGGCATTTCTATGGTGGTACGTCAGACCATCTTACAATTAAAAACACCAGATGAAATGCGTGGACGTGTAGGTGCTGTAAATTCTATGTTTGTTGGGTCTTCTAATGAATTAGGCGCTCTTGAAAGTGGTATTGCAGCTAAGATCTTTGGTGCGCCTTTGGCGGTAGTACTAGGCGGTTCGGTAACGCTTCTTACAGTAATAGTTATGAGTTTGAAGAATAAACCACTGCGCGAATTAGATTTACAAGAGGATATTGAGAATCATTATGAGGAGGTGAAAAACTAATACTTCTTAAGTTCGAAGGTTTCACCATCAAAAACACCGTAGGTATAATAAGAGATCCAATCGCCAAGATTGAAATACCTTGAGCTGTCGTTAAGTTGAATTTCTAAAGGTAAATGACGGTGACCAAACACGAAGTAATCGCGGTGTTTTTCTTCAAGTTTACGCTTGCTGTATTGGGCCAACCATTCATTGTCTTCCCCTAAGAATTTAGCATCATCATCACCAGAAATCAGTTTGTTTTTCACTGATAAATACTGGGCTATTTTCATACCAACATCAGGATGCAGCCAACGAAATAGCCATTTAAAGAAGGGATTGGTGAAGACTTTTTTCATGCGTTTGTAACCCTTATCTCCTGGTCCTAAACCATCACCATGGCCAATAAAAAAAGAGGTTTTATTAAGTATGAAATCTTGTGGTTTGTGATATACAGGGATACCGAGTTCATCTTCAAAATAACCATTCATCCATAAATCATGGTTACCTACAAAATAATAGATTGGAATACCAGAATCACTGATTTCCGCGAGTTTACCAAGGGTTCTTGTGAAACCTTTTGGAACTACGGTTTTATATTCAAACCAAAAATCGAATAAATCGCCGATTAGAAAAATGGCTGCAGCATCGTGCTTTATCTCATCTAACCAAGCAACAAATTTCTTTTCGCGCGGTCTTGAAGCTTCCATAGTAGGAGCGCCAAGATGATTATCTGAGGCGAAATAAATCTTTTTACCTTCGGGAATTTGTATGTTATGATCTTTATTCATTATCAGAAGCATACCACTCCGCAAAGCTCGTAGCTGTTTCTTGAAGTTTTAAAGAATGAAGTGTTATGTTTTCAGGTAATTGTTTTTTGATTTTTTCAGCAAAATCGATGACCATCATTTCGCTAGTTGGCTGATAATCAACTAACAAGACGTTATGACCTCTTTTTTCTAGTTCTTTCGCCAATTCAACATGAGGTGTATTCTTATTAAATACTGTAGCATGATCAAACACATCAACTATTTCGCTTTTTACAATTGATTTCAAATCACCAAAATCGATGACCATACCATACTTCACATTTGAAGTATCTGTAATAGGAACACCAATGACAGTGACATCTAAGCGATAGCTATGTCCATGCACATTTTTACACTTCCCGTCATAACCGTAAAGTGCGTGACCTGTTTCAAAAGAAAACTGTTTTGTTATTCTTATATTGCTCATTAACGTCCTCTGTTTCTATTATAAAAGTAGATGATAATAAGTACAATTGCTAATATTAGAAATAGTCTACTCCCCACTTTAATCGTCGTTTAATCGTTTTTTATTGTATCTGTAAATCGCATAAGCTATGAGTACTAACACTACGAAGGGTAATATTTGACCAATAAAGACCCCAATAGCATAGCTGTCATCGGGGGCGTCCTTTAGTTTTTGATCGATATCAACGTCCTGAATTAGGTATATAAATGCTCGTAACAAGGCTTATAGCGTTATTTGGAATTTTCGCCAAATTTAAGCGTTTTGCGCAAGTGATTTAAATGTTTTTCTGAATTTTATGATTAATGGTAGTCCTCTGGCTACGATCCAAAGTGTAAATGCTGTAAAAATACCATACAGTTTAAAGTCTAAATGATCGGTATAAAAGATCACAGGTATGAAAACTAATAAGGTTGAAAACAAGAGTACATTTCTTAAATATTGCATCTTGCCGAGGCCTTTAAATACACCGTCAAAGATGAAGGCCAATGCACATAAAGGTTGCATAGCTAGAATAATCCAAAAGACTTTGTAGAACTCATCTAGCACAGCTTTATCGTCGGTAAATATACTTCCAATAGGGAAATAGAGTAGTGCGCCAATGCTTCCAATGACAAGCCCTACCACAACGCCATATTTAATAAGTTTATTACTCAAGTTGATTAGGCTTTTATAGTCCTTGGCACCGAATAGTTTTCCTGATAAAATATTACCAGCACTAGCGTAACCATCAATTAAGAAGGCACCCAAAAACCATAGGTTAATGGCAATGGTGTAAGCGGCAATGTAGGTTGTACCATATTTTGTAGCAAAACTAGTTCCGAAGTATAAAGCTACATTGAGGGCAATAGTTCTTATAAATAAATTGACGATCATTAAAATGAAACGTTTAATTTCAGGATTAAAAGGAAACTTAACCAGCAGTGGAATGTCTGTCTTTTTAAGGATATAATAAACCGACAATAACGCCATGATTATTTGCGCAATTACACTGGCATAGGCAGCACCTTTAATATGCATAGCGGGAATAAATCCTTCAATTCCATAAACCAAGATAATATCGAGAATGATATTGGCAACAGCTCCTGAAATAGCAATCAGCATGGGGTGATATGTATTTTGAAGTCCTCTGAAGGTACCAAAAACGGCTATAGTAAATAAGGTGAACGGAAATCCGAATACTCGAATCTGATAATAGTCTATACTGTAGTTTAGAATGAGGTCTGATGCATTATATAGTTTGAAAATCTGTGCTGAAAAGGGATAGGTCGCCAGAATGATCAGAATACTCAATGACGTTATAATAAACATTGCCTGCGCCGGAAGGTTTTTCACTTCACTCAGTTTATCTGCGCCTAAATATTGAGATACGATTGATGAAATAGCACTTCGCGTTTGCCCCAAAACCCAAATTAGCATGGAGAGAAATGTTGTAACAATTCCAACGGCGGCAAGAGACTCGGTAGCATCTAAATCCATATTACCAATGATAGCCGCATCTGTCAACGAAAGAATAGGCTCAGACACACCAGAAATCAATGCTGGTATGGCGAGTTTGTTGATCTGTTTTAGGCTTATGTTGGTTGTGCTCAAAGTACTAATTCGTAACAATGAAAGGGATATTCGCTTTGCTTCGGAAAATAAATATCACCTAATCGTTTATAGCCGCGAAGTTCGTAAAACTTTTGATTTCTTTTGTTCTGAGAAAAGGTATCTAATCTTATGGAGCTATAGCTATTATCAATAGCGAATTTCTCGGCAAAATCCATCATTTTCTGTGCATAACCTTGTCCTTGAAGTTCTGGGTGTACTGCTAAACGGTGGATATAGAGGTTGTTTTCGGTTTTTGTGAGCCACTCAATAGGGTAGTATTCTTCGTCCATTAAAGACGAGATGACCACAGTGCCTTTAATCTGTCCGTTGAGTTCTAAAACATAAAGTTCATTTCGATTCACATCTTGCTCGAAAGCATTGGGATTAGGATAATGTTCATTCCACTGATAGATGCCTTTAGCGATCATTGCCTTAGCACAAGCCTTGGTTAATTGCATTATAGATTTTATATCCTCTAAATTCCCTTTACGAATCATTAAAATATGTACTTTTGTGTTAAATTTCTTAGAGATGAAAACTATCTTAGTTCCTGTTGGGTCATCCAAAAATGCACAGTCGCATTTACAATATGCTGTTGATTTTGCAAAAGCTTTTGGTGCAAAATTATATGTGATTCAAATATATAATGTTTATACCAAAGCAGGAACTATGATCAAGGTTGATCATATCATTGAGCGCGAATCTATGGCGTTCTTAGAATCTCATATAGCTTCCGTTGACACTAAAGATGTTGAGGTCATAGCCAAAACATTTAAAGGCAAATTAGTAGATACCATTGATAAAGTCTGTGATGCACTTAATGTGGATCTTATCATTTTAGAACCGCGCACTAATTCTATTAAGGATGAAGTTTACTTAGGAAAGACTTCAGGTAAAATTGTGAAGCGTACACAAATACCGGCGTTAATTGTACCTGAGGGCTATGTGTATAAGCCAATCGTGAAGATACTTTTAGCTGTGAAATCGGCCGTAATTAGAAAAGAAGGCGTTTTGAAACCATTGCTAAGCATTAAGGACAAGTTTAAAGCTGTATTGAATATTTTGTTGGTAAAAACCCCATATCATAATTCAGGAGATTTTGGACTAAATGATGAACTGCAAAGTATAATCACTAATACGACGATGGCTGAGAGTCCGACGACCTTTCAAGCGGTTTTAGAGCATTACAAAAATCATAGTCCGGATCTATTGTGTGTGGTGCGACGTCATCGCGGTTTCTTCTCAAAGTTATGGGAGGATGATATCATTTTAAAGAAAGATTTTCACAGCTCTAACATTCCGGTTTTGGTGTTGAGTGGCCTGAAATAATTTACTACATTAGCCAACCTTATAAAGGGGCATTAGCCCGCCTGAACGAATGCATTTAGGATTAAGTTGAAAATATAAATGGGGCATTAGCTCAGCTGGCTAGAGCGCTACGCTGGCAGCGTAGAGGTCATCGGTTCGACTCCGATATGCTCCACATCAAGCAGAACACCTGAACATTTGTTCAGGTGTTTTCATTTTGAAAAAGGATGAATTTTTTTGGTGTTTTCATCTTGAAAAAGGTCTAACTATTGAAATAAAGAAGTTTTTCTTATTACATTAATACAATCATCTTAATCGAATATTTTGATCATTATTAATATCTAGTTTTTGTTCAAAGAGCACGTTCTAATTCCAAATGGAGCATATAATGGACAGAAACTTACAAAGCTCGTCAATACAAATATTCCAGCAATAACTAACAATATTATTCCTAATGTCCCAGAAATTACATCAGTAAAAAACAATACCCCAACTATTGCAGCGATTATTACTCTAATAATTCTGTCTGCTGTTCCCATATTTTTCTTCATCTTATTTAAGTTTAATTATTACATTACAAAGATTGTAAATCAAAATAAGCTATGCAGTGACTTTAGTCACATGTTACTAAATAAGTTTTATTTCCCCTGAATCTTGTTTTATCTTACCCTCAGTTTCGAGTTTCTTTAAAACTCTGGTAATGACTTCTCGTGCAGTTCCCAATTCATTAGCTATTTGCATATGACTCATTCGTACCGAGGATTTATTAGTTAATAGAACTTTGTTTTCTAAATAATCATAGAGTCTTTTATCTAATTTATCGGTTAACAAATGCCCAATGGTATCTAACAACTCTGAATATCTCAAATTAAATTGATCATAAAACAAGTTGTTAAATTGGGGATATTCTCTTAACCATTCAGGTAACAATTTAACAGGAATGAGTAATATTTTTGAATCTTCCTCAACACTCGCATATACCTTACTTGGCGTGTTCTTTAGTGAAGCATAAAAGGTCATCACACAACTTTGTGATGGCTGAATGTAGTATAATAAGAGTTCCTTATCATTAAATCGGGAATAAACCTTTACCAAGCCTTCAAGCACGATAGGTAATACTTTAACATATTGCTCTTCGCGCAGTATTTCAGTGCCTTTCTGAAATTCTTTTATTAATGATTGCTCCAGAACTTTATCTAACAAAGGAGGTTTTAAAAAATCTAAAATTCGTTTATCAAAATCCATTGAACTCCAATTTATTTGTTGAGAATTAGAAATATAATCTAATAACAGCATTAGTTGTTAATCCCAATGAAAACCTAGAAAACCTATTCACAGTATCATTTTGATTTATTCTGTAATAATCATTAATCGCATTTTGTCGATTTGAAATATTCCAAATGGAAGCTCCAATTTCAGAACGGAAGGTGCTGCTTATCCTAAATTTATAAATGGCAGAAGCATCTACTCTGAAGTAATCCAAAAGTCGTTGATTATTGGCAACATCAAAATTGACATTGTCATCTACAATGTCATTTCCAATTATCGGAATTGAAGTAGGTTTTCCAGTTCGGTAATTTATACCTGCTGAGATATTCCAAATTTTATTACTGAATGTGGTTCCTAGAGTGAATGAATGTGTTATATCAAAATTACTTGGGAACTCAGTATCTTCAAGCATTTCAAAAGTATATTCATTATTTATGTAGGCATAACTTAGCCAACTACTGAATTGATTAAACTTTTTTCGACATAAAAGTTCAAAGCCATAGGCATCATAACTTCCTTTTGCTTTTGAAAATTCATATTTAGTAGTGAAACTTTGACTTTGTGTCGTAATGCCTTCAACAGTTTTATAATAGCCTTTCGCATCTATTAGCCAGCCTTTATTTTTATACATAATTCCGAGAGATCCTTGTTTGCTCTGAATTATGGGGATACTATCATTATCTGTTAGCTGCCAACGCCTTTTTTCTATACCCAAAAAATCATTTTGAAAGTTTATAACTTGCGAGGTACTCTGATGTTTAAATTCACCTAAAGCTTCGATTTCGAATTTATCTCCAATGGATTTTCTTATGCTGAATCGGGGTTCAATTATTAGTCTTTCAAATCGTGTTAGATAATTGGCTCTTACTCCTGTTCTCACGGAAAAATCATTATTCAAATTTGTATAACTCACTTGGGTGAATGTTGCGTGTTCCCTTAAGACCTCTTCATCGCGTCTAACAAATCTTGGGAGATCAATGTCATTTAGATTGATGACTTCGGTTTCTGTAAATTGATAACCAAGGTTAAACCGCCATTGATTCGTTTGATATAAATTATTAAGCTGAACACTAGACTCAGAGACGACATTTTCTTGCAGTTGTAACTGATTGTTGAGTACATCTGCATTTAATGCCTCTAACTTATATTCGCTATCATAGATATTTAACGTTGTTGAAAATTTATTATTCCACAATCGCTTATAGTTAAGACCAGCCGCTAGATTATTTTGGGAAATGCTACTTCGCCGGGTTTGAGAGTTTTCATTAATAACGGCTGTTTCATTATAACCTAAATCATTATTAACAAGAGCAAAGTTTAATCTGATATAGTCTTTATCAGTCGGCTGATATAACCAGCGAAACGACACATCAAAAAAGTTGAACTCCTGATTAGAGTTGGTAACATTAGCCACATTAGTTTCTGCTTCAGTATCTTGGGTAATTCTATCAAAATATTCCTCATAAGTTGGAGTTCTTATGAGATCATCTAAAGATTTTCGTGATGCCACCTGAAGTGATGATTTATTACCTACAGGAATATTAGAAAACAATTCGGCATTTAAAAAGTTTATTCCGAACACTCCATTAAAATCTGGATTAATTTGTTTTTCTGTTTGCATGTGTATCGTTCCAGAAATACCATCAGTAAGCGTAACATCCGAGCCGTTATTAATTATAGTTGCAGATTGCGTCATCTGCGGATTAAAGCTAGAGATCAGTCCGAAAAAATGACCTGTTTGATACATCTTTATGCCGTCCCAAAGAATGAGATTTTGATCATGAGAACCACCTCTAATGTTAATATTTGAAACCGTTTCATCGACACTTAATATACTAGGTAAAGCCTGAACAGTTTGAAGCACATCAGATTCAATAAGACCTGGTAATAGACTAAATCGTTTATAATCAATAGTTGTGGTCCAATCTTTCCTCTTATCTATACCACGAACCAAGTAGGTTTCAATAAGTACTGGTGCTATTACTTCTAAAACAACATTCATTGTAATGATTCCACATTCGGACGAGTTAAAATATTTGGCTTGGCGTTCAATGGTTTTAAAACCAATATGTCTGATGGTTAATTCTTCGTTTGGCGATGTAAGTTCAATTTCAAAATAGCCTTCATCGTTGGTTACAGCATAAGCATATTTCCCGTTAATTGTCGCACCAATCAATGGTTTTAGTAATTCTGAATCTTTAATATAACCACAAAGCTGAAGGGTCTTTGTTATGGTATAAACAAAGTCACTTACTTTTTCAAAAACTAAGCCTGTTTGTCTGTGGAGATTCTTAAGCTTTTCAGATAAGCCTAAGTTTTGTGGAATTGGATCTACAGTAACCCCATTTAACAGATCACTTCGGTAATTAAAGGTAATAGAATGTGATTTAGAAATATCATCTAATACATCAATTATGGACACCTTTTGTGTTTCCGTTTGGCCTTCAAGATTAAAAGAGGCCGCGCAAAAAACTATGAAAAGTATTAAAATCTTAATTCTGAACATTCCTTATAATGACCTCGTTATTCTCATTGATGGTATAGGTCAAATTAAGCGGCATTGTAATAGATTTTAGGGCGTTCTCAAGATTATCATGTTCAAATGCACCAGTAAAATTCACATTCATATCTGAAGGATATTTAACGATGACATTATATTGTTTTATAAGTTCTTTTATAACATCGATAAATGAGGCGTTTTCAAAAACACTCATATTTTTTAACCAGTAAGGTTCTGATATAACAATATTCCTTGTTTCGGCTCTACCAGAAGATAAATAATATTCTTTACCAGCAGGCAGATTGATAATAGTTTCATTGTGAGTTACTTGAACCAATCCTTCATAACAAGAAACCTTAAAAATACTATCTTTCGATAATACATTAAATTCAGTTCCTAAAACACTCACCTTGCCTAAAGCAGTATTCACATCAAATCGTTTTCCTTTTTCCACATCGAAGAAAGCCTCCCCTTGAAGATCTAAAACCCTTTGCTCATTCCAATCAGAACTATTATATGTTAATTCTGATAACTCGTTGAGATTTACCATTGAATTGTCTGGTAACGTGATTACCTCATTCTGAGCTAAATCAGTATAAAATGAGTTAATTTGATCTTTATTGATAATAGTAAATAATGAGAAGCCTACAACTAAAATTGCCGCTATCCCAGAAGCAATTTTAAGCCATTTTAAAGAAGAACTCTTCTTAATAATCAGTTTATTTTCAAGTAGTTCAAAATCATCTACCTCAGCGTTAATATTTCCGCTAAACCGATGAGCTTCCTGAACAATTTCCCTGTAAAGACTGGCATCTTCTAGATTATTGAAAGCTTTTACCTCATCTTCCGATAGGTCATTGTTTAACCACTTTTTTAATAAATTCTCGTTATCCATAACATGCTGTTATATTTATAAAACAACTTAGATTGAAAAAGTCCCGAAATCAATTTCGTTTTAATTCGTCGAGTTCATTTTTAAGCTTTTTAAGCGCTGAATAAATTCTATGTTCTGCTACTTTCTTTGTAATGTTCAATTCTAATGCAACTTCATTGTGGGTTTTTCCTTCTGCCTTATTTAATAAAAATGCAACTCTTTCTTCTTCATTTAACCTTGACAATGCACGTTCGTAACGTTCTAAAAATTCTTTTTTCCTTAGAACAAATTCTGGTGATTCGTTAGTGTAATCCTTTGGTTTTATCTGCTGGTGCTTCAAAACAACTTTCTGGTGTTTAAACTCATTAAGCATCATATTGTTAGCCGTTTTATACAAAAATGATTTAGCGGCCTCAGGCTTTATTTTGGAACAGTTTTCCCAAAGTTTGATAAAAGCCTCCTGTACTTTATCTGAAGGATTTAATAATTCTCCATACTTATAATACAAGATATTGCTTAAGGATTGCGCATATTTTTCATAAAGTTTTGAAAATCGAAACTTATCACAGATGTCATTATGTAAGGAATTTGGCAATGGACTTAGTTTATTGAGTCTTCAGATTTTGTCGAAAATATCGGATATTAAGTTTAGTTTAGATGATAATTGTCATGCTTCACAACATTTATCTCTAATAAATTTAAAAATTTCTTGGGACATTCTTTTCATAAGTTGTTTTAGAATAAAGTGGCGTTATTAAGCCAATCAAAAAACGAACATTAATCATAAAACATTCTATTATGAAAACCTTAAAACCAATATCACTACTCGTCTTAGTGTTTATAATGTGCTTTACCTCGTGCAGAACAGAGGACGATTTAGCAATTGATCCACCAATCGAAGAAACTATAGTAGCCAATTCAACAGCTGCAATTTTAATGAGTAATGTAGCCACTAATGATGGCTCTTTTGATAATATTATCGATAGCGCAAGCTGTTTAAGTGTTCAATTACCCGTTACGGTTACTGTTAACGGAATAGAACTTGTTATAGATGATGAAGATGGTTATGAAGATATAGAGGACATAATCGATCTATTTGATGATGATATTGATTCGATCATCATTTCATATCCTATAACAGTGATACTAACTGATTTTTCAACAGTTGTAGTTAATTCAGATACAGAATTGGCTGCACTTGCAAGCAATTGTGTTGGTGAAAATGAAGATGATGATGACATTGAATGTATTGACTTTCAATATCCTATTACCGCATCTATTTATAACGAAAATAATGACCTCATAAACACTATTACCATCAATAATGATAATGAAATGTATGATTTCATTGACGATTTGGATGAATTTGCAGCCGTTACAATTAATTTCCCAATCACTGTGATTTTCGCAGATGGTACTACTCAGAATATAAATACCATTCAAGAATTAGCAAACGCGATTGAATTGGCTGATAATACATGTGATGAAGATGATGACAATGATTTTGATGATGACGATTGTGACAATTGTTCAACAAATGACCTCGATGCAATTTTTTCAGATTGTGAAGAATTGACCGTTGATAAACTAGAACGCAATGACGAAGATTTAGAGGACAATTATGTAGGCTATGTTTTTAAATTTAATAGCGACGGATCAATTGTTGTAACCCAAGGTATGAATATCTTCAATGGAAGTTGGTCAGCTTCAGGATCAGGGAACAATATTTCAGTTACAATAGATGTAACAGGACTATCAGATTTCAATGATACCTGGAATTTACATGAGATTGAGGAGGAGCCTGGTGAGGTTAAAGTTGATCTAAGATTAGGAGATGATAGATTACGATTTGAAAGTGATTGTTCTACGGATGGTAGTATAGATGATTCATCATTGGTGAATGCTCTTACTAATGGAGATTGGTATATCACTTACTTCTTTGATGATACTGACGAAACATCAGATTTCATTGATTATGTATTCAATTTTGCTTCTGATAATACAGCAACAGCGATGGATATGAATGGTACAACTAATGGGTCTTGGTCAACTTCATCTGGAGATGATACGGAACTTGGTCTTAATTTAAACTTTGGAACAGGGATACCTCTAGATGAACTAGCTGATGATTGGGATGTTTTAGAGGTAACAAATGAAATTATTAGACTAAAAGATGTGAGCGGTGGTGACGGTTCTGAGGACTTTTTAACTTTTGAACGCGAGCCGTTTGATGGCGGGAATAATGGGGATGATTTAGAATCTATACTAACTGATGGTTTATGGTTTGTAGCTTCTTATACTGAAGATACAGAGGATCAAACTTCCGACTATGCTGGTTATGAAATCAACTTTGATATGAATGGAACGGTCTCAGCCTCTAATGGATCTAATACTAATAATGGTACTTGGGCTGTATTTAGTGGAGGTAACCAGATGGCATTAAATTTTGATACAGATATACCGTTTGAAGAATTTAACGATGAAGACTGGGATGTGATTTCAGTTTCAGAAACCGAAGTTATTATTCAAGATGTGAGTGGCGGCGGTGGTGGCCTAGATACACTTACACTTCAAAAATTATAATCTTTTAATATCTAAAAACAACAAATCATGAAAAATATATTGAATACCGGTCTTTTATTAATGCTCAGCTTTACATTAATGTTATCGTGCTCAACAGAAGACGATGAAGGAAATCCAAATAACAACAACCAACAAATTGCAGCAATTGCAAGTGCTGTTCAATCAGGAACTTGGAGAATTTCAAATTTTAACGATTCTGGAGAAAACGAAACATCAGATTTTAACGGTTATAATTTCACCTTTAACTCTAATGGATCTTTAGTTGCATCAAATGGCACTAACACAGTTAATGGCACTTGGTCTGTTACCGATGATAGCAATAGCAGTGATGATAGTAGCAGCGATGACGATGTAGATTTTAATATTTTCTTCCCTGTTCCTGAGAGCAGCGATTTTGAGGACTTGAATGATGATTGGGATGTAGTGTCATATTCTTCCACAAGAATTGAACTTATCGATATTAGTGGTGGTAATGGAGGAACAGACTTGTTAACTTTTGAAAGGAATTAAGCACTTTAAAGAACTCAAATCTTATCCTTTTTTCGCCCCAATCTGTTTTGATTGATAACTAACCAACTATGAATTTCATAGTTGGTTTTTAAATTTAAAATTAGTGTAGTTTTTTAATTTCTCAAAAATTCAACCATCGCATCAGTAACCTCCTGAAATTCTTTTGAAAGTTGGTCATTGTCCCAAGGATGCTTCACATTAAACACATGATCGGCACCTCCAATAATTCTAAATTGACTATTGGGGTTCCATTGATGTAAAGCCTTGCCCTCATCAATTTTAACCGAGGGATCATTATCGCCATGAATGATCAGATGTGGTAGTTGTAGTCGCTTTTCTGCAGACGCAATATGCAAACGCTCTTCATTAGCTTTAAAATCTTCGTAAAACTGATAATAATGCGGCATTTGCTGTTTCGTTCTGCCATTGAGTACATATTTTACACCGTCTTTTTTCCAGCTTTCTAATTCGCCAGATGTTGCGGTACGTTTTCCAAAATCACTTACACTGGCAAGGGTAATAAGTTTTGTAATTCGCGAATCTTCAGATGCTTTTACGATGACAATGCCACCACCTCGACTATGACCAATCAATGTTATTCGATCAGTTTCAATATTCGGGTTGTCATTAAATTTATGAGTTGCCCAGTCGATCACATCAGCAAGATCATCGAGCTCTTTTGTGTAATTGTTATGTCCAAAGGCCTCTAGATCTGGGAAATCAATAGGGTCTTGCATGGTACCACCATTGTGTGAAAAATTGAACTTAACAAAACAATAACCCGCTTCTGAGATCTGTTTTGCCATTACATTCCAAGCGCCCCAATCTTTAAAACCTTTATAGCCATGACAAAAAATGACCAAAGGCTGTTTAGCTTTAGTTTCAGAATAAAATGTGTCGATGAGTATAGGCTTTTTATGGCTTCGGTGAAGTATAAAATTTTTATCAATTTTCATGAGTCGAGTTCTTTTTCAATAAAATCTGTAGCCGGATCACAAATCTCTCGGATGAGATTGAATAGTTCAGTTTCAAAATTAGCTAAGGTTTGCGCCGTGATAACCTGATCTTTCGTTCTGCTGTAGGTGGATTCTTTTTTTCCGAATTTTAAAAAGCCGGCATTGAGATTTTTAAATGAAATGATACCTGCTTCCACAGGTGCTTGAATCTTTTTATTATGATGCATCATATAGGCATAACACAACACCTGAAATGACTTGCTGTATTTGTCATAATCTGTAGCAATTTCATTCCAGTCTACAATTTCAACTTTATTAGATTCTACCTTACCTGATTTGTAGTCGATAACTCGAGTTGTCCCATTAAATTGGTCTACACGATCCACTTTTCCAGTTAGCCTTACCGGGAAAGCTAAGCCTTCAATGGCTAAGGTAATGGTCTCTTTAACCTCAATGGCAATAATCTTTATAGTATTACCGGCTTTTATTTGCTCTATTTCAGAATCGATGAAATTTAGAATGTAGCGCTTGGCAATTTCAAAAATGATGAGGTTTTTGCCAGATGTAAAATCCCCGTCCTTATACAAGGATTTAAAGTGACGGGTTATTGTTGTTTCGAGTTTGGGCTTAAAACTTTTGAGGTGATCAATACTAAGAAATTCACCTTCAAGAGGCTTGTAAAACTCTTCTAAGGTATCATGAATCACCGAGCCTAAGGTGTTGGCAGCAATATTTTCTTCAACATCTTCAAACTCTTCAATATCGAGGATTTTTTCAAAATAAAAATCGAGAGGATTTCTAATATAGTTGGTTAAGGACGAAGGCGAAAAGCCCTTGTCAGATAGTTCTTTTAGTTTATCGAGAACAGATCCTGTTTTTGCAATTTGTTGTAATTTCTTTTCAATAATAGGCACATCTGGAGACACAATCGATTGCTTTAATTGATGAATGCCTTCAACATCCATCTGCGTGATAAATCTACTTTTCTCACCGCCTTTAAGGGCATCGATCTCCGTATTGTAAAGTAGGTATACATTTTTTGCACGTTGAATGAGGCGATAAAAATGATAGGTGTAAACAGCGTCTTTCTCTTTATAGGTTGGAAGTTGATGCTGCAATTTCACATCAAACGGAATGAAGGAATTATGGGTCTTGCCAGACGGCAAAATTCCTTCGTTAACCGAACTGATAATCACCGTATCAAAATCTAAAACACGCGATTCTAACATTCCCATAATTTGAAGTCCTTCTAAAGGTTCACCTTTAAAATCTAATGTTTCGCTATTGAGTAGATCTTTATATACACGATGCAGACTTTCTATTGAATTCAGATATTTATAATTGCTGTTAAGCTCAGTTAATTCATTAAAAAGTGTGTTATAGCGGTAAAGATATTCTAGCTCAAGACTATTGTTAGGTTTGTCCTTAATTAGTGAACCCTTAATTTCCTGAATAAGTTGAGTACAATGAGCTAATGCTTTTTCAGGACTGTTATCCCATGGGCCAAATAAAATATTTAAAAGACTGTGATAATCCGTCGGAGTAATTTTTCTTAAGTGCGAAACATTAATATATACCAGATTATTATTTTGAATGTGGTTAATAATAGCCTCTGCAATATTACTAGTATCGTTTTCAAATAAGTTATATATTGAAGGATGTGAAAGAATGTCTATGAGGTCTTTATAGTAAAAACTTTTAGTTTCAGATTTATGTGAAGCGAATAGTTGTTCAAACAATGAAGCCAAGGGTACAAACTTAAGCGGTAATCCCATGGTAACATTGATCTGATCAATATCTTTAGGGATTGAATGGAGTAGTGGCATAAGTAAATTTTCCTCTCCTAAAACAACAGCTACGCTCTGAAGGTCTTCATTCTTGGTGCGAATCTCTTCTAACAATTGCCCAATATACTTTGCCTGTCCCACAAATTTAGGGACACCAATAACTTCAATATTTTTCTTTTCGCTATAGTGTGAGGTGATCCAATTAAAAGGTTGTTTTTTGAAATAATTCCAATCACTTTTATGTGATCTAATAAACAGACCTGCATCATGAATATCGTCTTCTACGAACACTTCATCAATATCCCAATAGATGTGTGCTAGATCATTCTGAAGCAACCCTTGAATAATTAAAGATTCGCAAGTGTTAAGCGCATTGAAACCCAAAAAGACGTGCATCTTTTCACTATTGTTTTCCATATAGGCTTCCAGATTTTCTGTAGCCTCTCTATAGATAAGCCCCTGAAAACCTTTCTTGTGGTTTAGCAGTTCATCAGTGAATGACTTATAATAATCCTTAAGTCCTTTCCAAAACTTTAAGTGGCGTTTTACAAGATCGGTTTGTTCAGTTTCTAAAGACCAATGATTAATTTCCTTGATCGCCTGGAGATAATCGAATATAGCATTTTGGTCGGTGTAGTAACGATCTATTTCGTTGAAGTCTTGCAATAAGATTTGTGCCCAACTAGCAAAAGATTCAAAGGGCTCACGATCTTCTTTTTTTGTATGATCTACATAAGATTTGTAAAGCCAAAATAACAGGTTGGTGTTAGATAAACTTCTTAAGCCTGAAAGTTCTTCTACGAAGGCTTCGATACTTAAGATATGAGGAGCAAATGTAGGTTGATCTATAATTTGTGAGAGGTGATGTTTTAAAAAAACACCTGCGCGTTGACTAGGAAGGATGAAGTATAGATCTTCAGGATTTAAGCCCTTTTCTTTAAGATCTAGCAACACTGTTTTTATAAAACTACTCATTTTATAAAAATAAAAAACGCTCCGAATTTCGGAGCGTTTTTCTATATATTTTGAAGTTTAATTAGCTCTTAAGCTTAACTTCTACACGTCTGTTTTCTTTTCTACCTGCTCTTGTTTTGTTATCAGCGATTGGATTATCCTCACCGTAACCAGTTGCAGTTAATCTTTCAGCGCTAATTCCGTTAGCAATTAAGTAATCTCTAACTGCATTTGCTCTTCTTTCAGATAAAGCTTGGTTAGATTTCTTAGAACCAACTGAATCTGTATGACCTTCGATAGCGAAGTCAGCCTTTGGATATTGCTTGAAGATGGCAACCATTGCTTGTAATACTTGGTCAGTTTCTTCTTTGAAAGAAGCTCTACCTGTATCGAATAAGATAGTTCTTGCATAGCTGTTTAATTCATCGATAACCTCTTGAGTTGGGTTGATGATAGGACAACCATTATTAGCAACTTCACCAGCTTCGTTTGGACACTGATCGTCTTTGTCTAATACACCGTCACCATCAGTATCTGGCCAAGGACATCCGTTGTTTGCAGATGGACCTGCTTCGTTAGGACAGTTATCGTTTTTATCAGCGATGCCATCACCGTCAGTATCAGGACATCCGTTTAAAGCAGCTAAACCAGCAACTGTTGGACACTCATCATCGATATCTCTGATGCCGTCACCGTCACCGTCAGGACAACCGTTAAACTCTGCTAAACCAGCAACGTTTGGACAGTCATCTTTTGAATCTTGGATACCATCGTTATCTGAATCTGGACAACCATTAAAAATTTCTAAACCAGCTTCTTCTGGACAAGCATCATCCTGATCGTAGATACCATCACCGTCAGTATCAGTTCCACCGAACTTAAACGTTACACCAACTGAATGTTGGAAGTGCTTTGGTAAGTAATCTTCGAAAGCATGCTTATAAGTTGAATTTAAATCAACACCGAATTTTTCAGAGATCCAAACTTGAAGACCTAAAGTACCGTTTACTGTACCAGCACCTATATCGTCTAACCAAGTGTAACCACCACCGGCACCTAAATAAGGATTTAATTTCTTAGAATTGATTAAGTCCATAAAGCTATATGAAACTCTACCATCAGCTGCATAGTACGTTAAGTTGTTAAGTCTATTAGTACCAGCTTCTGATCCATCAGGATTTAAGTTAGTACCAAATTTGCTAATTTGGTTAATAGAACCTGTTGCAGTAAAAGTGAACCCATCGCCTATGTATTTAGAAATAGAAAGGGTTGATATTGAAGGAAGAATGTTCCAGTGATCGTTTGCGTTAAAGTATTCGTCAAACCAGTCACCCTGTGGAGTTGGCTCACCTACAGGATATGGATCAACTGCATTTACTCCTATTGTAATAGCCCATGGATTGTTCTTGTCTTGACCATGTGAAGTGCTAAAACTAAAAAGAAGCACTGCGACTAATAGTAATCTGCTAAGATTTTTCATATTCTAATTAATTTAATTTTAAGTGTTAATTGTTGGCAAATGTAACTTGTTAAATAATATTAACAAAGACAAATATATAAAAATATTGTTATAACGCCCTAAAATAAAGAGATTCTAACGATTTTAAATTATTTCAAGTTTTTTCCCCACTTTAGTAAATGCATTGATAGCTTTGTCTAGTTGTTCTTTCGTATGAGCAGCTGATAGTTGAACACGAATTCTCGCCTTTTCTTTTGGTACAACTGGATAGAAAAAACCAATAACATAAACGCCTTCTTCTAACAGCATATTTGCCATAGTTTGAGATAGTTTGGCATCATATAACATTACTGGTACGATTGCAGAATCCCCATCTATAATATCAAAGCCAGCTTCCTTCATTCCTTTCTTGAAGTATTTGGTATTCCAATCTACTTTATCTCTTAAAGAGGTATCGTTCTTTAGCATATCAAAAACCTTGATGGATGCACCAACGATTGCAGGTGCTAAGGAATTTGAAAACAAATAAGGCCTTGAACGCTGACGCAAGATCTCGATGATCTCCTTTTTTGCTGTTGTATAACCGCCCATTGCACCACCCATAGCTTTTCCTAAGGTTCCGGTAATAATATCTATTCGTCCTAATACTCCTTTTTCTTCAAGAGTTCCAATCCCAGTTTCACCAATGAATCCAGTAGCGTGGCACTCATCAATCATTACCATAGCATCATACTTTTCTGCGAGATCACAAATTTGATCTAGAGGCGCCACTAAACCATCCATAGAAAATACACCATCAGTAACAATTATTTTGAAACGAGCTCCATTTTCATTTGCAGCAATTAATTGTTTTTCTAGATCGGCCATATCATTATTGTTGTAACGATATCTTGCTGCTTTACAGAGTCTTACACCATCAATAATTGAGGCATGGTTAAGTGAATCGGAAATTATAGCATCTTCCTTAGTTAATAAGGGTTCAAAAACACCACCATTAGCATCAAAAGCCGCAGCGTATAATATGGTATCTTCTGTGCCATAAAAATCGGCGATCTTCTGTTCTAACTCCTTATGGATATCTTGGGTACCACAGATAAATCGTACCGAAGACATACCAAAACCATGAGAATCTAACGTATCCTTTGCTGCCTGAACAACATCGGGATGAGAGGACAGTCCTAAGTAATTATTAGCACAAAAATTTAAAACTTTTTCACCAGTATTCAAGGTGATTTCTGCCCCTTGAGGAGAAGTAATAATGCGCTCTTCTTTGAAAAGCCCAGCCTCTTTAATTGATTCAATTTCTTGTTGTAAATGTGTTTTTATAGCTCCGTACATATCTTTTGGATTTTGAAGTTGCGCAAAGATACTATCTATAAATCACACTTCTACTACTTCGATGGCATCATTTATATAGACAAGATACTTATGCTTAATTTTGAATTTCATATCCTCTAATACTGAGGCATATGAACGAATTTGATTTTGGTGATTTGTTTTTTGTTCCCCTGTTTTATAGTCAATTATAATGACCTCATTATTTGAATTCACATTGACTCGGTCTGGTCTTAGAAGCTCACCCGATTGCATTACAATGTCTCTTTCATTATAGATTTCATAGTTGTCTGAATAATACGAGCTAAGTATAGGATGCTCTATAACACTTTCAACCAAAGCCCTTAATTCCGTCACTTCTTCTTTAATGATGTCCCCTGTTTCTAACAACTCACTCACGGCAAAGTCTAAATCATTAATAGTCTTGATTTTCGATAAAATTAAATGTACAAGATTACCGCGCTCAATGGCCTTTTCTTGTTTGGTATCCCAGAGTTGACCGGCCTTGGTAACGATCTTTAAATTGTGGTATTCCTTCGGAACAGATATAAGTTGAAGCGATTTAGAATTGACCATTGATTTTTCTTCAACTAATGGTGGTTCAAACGTGCCAAAACTGTAAGTCAGTTGCTGCTCTGTCCAAATACCCAAGGATTGCAAATAGGAAATAAACATGCCTGAAAAGGTGAGAGCATTTACTTTACCTTTTGAGTCCAAATCATACTTAGATATCACAAAAAGACATTCAACTGCTCTGGTTAGTGTCACATAGAGTAAATTGATGTTATCAAGTTCTAATTGCGATTGATGTGTGTTATAGATTTGAAGTCCGGCTTCACCAAAATGTTCAATGTCTTTATTGTAGTTAAGTAACAAGTTTTCAAATCCATTATAATCGTTTTGTTCCACAGGAAACCAAACTTTTGGCTCTAACTCTTTATAGATATTTAAGTCAGCAAATGGAAATATAACCACCGGAAATTCTAGACCTTTACATTTATGAATGGTCATAATTTGAATGGCATCAATGTCCTTTGGCGACACCACACTGAGCCTGTCTTTTTCCTTTTCAAAATAATTAGTAAAGGCGCTAAGATCAGAGTGTTGTTTCTGGGTGAATTCTAAAACAAGATCGAGGTAAAACTCGAGGAACGCATCGGAGGTATTTTCAAGATTAAAACTTCGAATGAGCTCTTCAACGAGATCATACAACGGCAAATGCAATAGGTTGGCTTTATTTATAAATATGTTGAGAGATTCTAAACTCTGAAACATGTCATCAACACTAGGTTTTAGATGGGTTTCAAAAAACAAATGTTTGTCTTCAACCTTATACTGATCTGCTAAAAAAGTTAGTATGTTAATCTTAAGGCTATCATTGTTGGGTTGCAGTAAAAGTTTCAAAATATTATCTAGGAAAACAACCTTATCAGAATTTTTCAAAAGTAGTGTTTCAGAAGATGTAATTTTAAGTCCTTTTTCGCTGAGATAATTGGCAATAGCAACTCCTTGTTTTCGTTTTCTAACGATAATACATATGTCTTGAGGGACATAACCTTTGTCATAACATAAGTTAATGGTTTCAAGAACCTTATGTGAATAGATTTCGTCATCATCGTCGTCTCTGGCTATGTTCAAAAAATCAAAATTCACGTAACCATCGCGATCATTATTTGCGTTTTGAAATGAGGCTTTGTATAAGTTAGAATAGTCTTCATTTGTAAAATAATTTTCGCTCAAAAACTGAAAGAAACCATTATTAAAATTGATGATTTCTTTCGCACTTCGGAAATTAGTACCAAGCGCTAAAATTTCGGGGTCAACCTGAAAGGGATTTGTCGTTTTATTATATAGATTAATAAATTGCTCGGCAACCCCTCCACGCCACCTATAGATGGCTTGTTTTGCATCACCCACCAACATCGCAGAGCCATGAGATGTAGAAAGCGCATTGTCTAAAAGCGGCACTAAATTCTCCCATTGCATTTGCGAGGTGTCTTGAAACTCATCAATAAAATAATGTCTGTATTTCTCACCTAAGCGTTCGTAAATGAAAGGTGTTGGCTGATCTTTAATTTCGTTGCTTACAATTTTATTGAATTCTGAAATGAGCATTTTATTCTGCTCTTCCTTGAGCTGATCTAATTCAGTCTGAATGGCATTAATAACAGAAAGCGGCGTAATATTTCTTAAGAACCCCTTATGAAGTTTGAAATCAAATATTTTATTCTTCGTTTGAAGAAAGGCCTCTGCTAATTGCGGCTGAATGCTTTCAATGGTCGAAGCAATGTTGTCGGTAACGCGCTTAGGATAAATGGTTTGACCTTCAATAAGATCATTTTGCCAAGCGGCATCAAACCGTGCATTAAAATTCTTCTGTGCCAAATTCTTAAAGTAGTTTGGTAATGATTTCCTGTTGAAATCATCATATTCTAAGCCAGCTTCTTCAATTAAGGTTAACGCAGAATTTGCTATGGTAACAAGGTCAATTTCTAACTTAGAAATGGTCTTTACAAGTTGTGTTTTTAGCGCTTTAAAGTCGTCAATACTCTTTTGCTTTAAGGTTACAATGGCGTGTAAATCATTTTCGCTTATAAGGAGTTTAGCAATTTTCTTAAAATCATAACTTATGTCCCAACTTCTATCGTCGTCTGCTTTTTCAATCGCAAAATCAATAAGTATGTTGGTTAGGGTTTTATCACTTCCGGCTTTAGAGATTAAACTATCCACCGCTTCGTTCAATAGGTTTTCTTGTTCTAGTTCTACCTCAAAATTTACAGGTAATTCTAAGTCGTGCGCAAAGGTTCTGATGACGCGGTGTGTAAAGCCGTCAATGGTTGAGATGTCAAAAGCCCCATAATTGTGCATTATGTGTTTTAAGATGTGCTTTGATCTTATATGAAGTGTTTCGGGCGAAATTGACAATTCTTCGCAAATAGCACTAAACATAGGATGCGGCTGGGTAAGACTTTTTTCGTTTGAAAACGATTTTAGCATCGTAATGATGCGCTCTTTCATTTCACCAACGGCCTTATTTGTAAAGGTTATGGCTAGAATATTTTTGAATTGCTCCGGATTTTTAGATTGCACCAATATCTTTATATAAGACTTGGCGATTGTGAAGGTTTTACCACTACCAGCAGATGCATTGAATATTTTAAAAGCCGAGGATTGCAAAAGATAAATTTTATACCAAAATAGGCAATCTTAATAATTTATTTAGAACATCTTGTTCTCAAAATCGTAAATTTGTTAAAGTTAAATTACTAATACTTAAAAACATAAAATCATGGCTTTTGAATTACCAAAATTAAAATATGCTTACGATGCATTAGAACCGCATATTGATGCACGTACAATGGAAATCCACCATTCAAAACATCACAACGGATATACTACAAAACTTAATGCTGCAATTGAAGGTACAGATTTGGAAGGAAAGTCTATCGAAGACATCTTAACAAACTTAGATATGAACAATGCTGGCGTAAGAAATAATGGCGGCGGATTTTATAACCACTCATTATTTTGGGATGTAATGAATCCTGAAGATAGAGGTTATTTATCAGGAGATCTTAAAGATGCTATTGAGGCTGAATTCGGTTCTAAAGATGCATTTATTGACGCCTTCTCTAAAGCAGCTGCAACGCAATTTGGTTCTGGCTGGGCTTGGTTGTGTGTTCATAAAGGTGGTAAAGTAGAAGTATGTTCTACACCAAATCAAGACAACCCTCTAATGCCAGGAGTAACTTGTGGCGGAACACCAATCTTAGGATTAGATGTTTGGGAGCATGCTTACTATTTAAACTATCAGAATAGAAGACCAGATTATATTGCTGCATTCTTTAAGGTGATCAACTGGAATGAAGTTGAGCGCAGATATGCTGAGGCAAAATAAATAGATAAGACTTTACAAAAAGTGAAAATCCAAGTTGAGAAGCTTGGATTTTTTTATGCTTTAAAATGAAAAAAGGTGAACAGAGAGTTCACCTTTTTTGCCCCAAATCTACCATAAACTTAACCTACTTATGTTATGGTGAATCAAATATAAGTTTACATTAATTTAACTATTAAATTTTTTGGATAAACGACCTATATATTAGTCTAAGCGTGGAAACTACTAGGATAAGCTACGATTATGCACTAATTGGATACTGGAATTGTGTATATAACTTAAAGCAATACTTTAATTAACTCCATAAAAAAAGGTGAACACTGTTCACCTTTTTTTGCCCCAAATCTACCATGAACTTAACCTACTTATGTTATGGTGATACCAATGTAAATGTTATTTGTTAAAATGATACATATAATGGATGAAATGCATTTTTCTCGGATGAAATACTTAATTTTTCGGATTAAACGTTAAATTAATACGCTCGCTCCTTGTTTCCTTCGTAGAAGTTTATAAAGGCTTTGTTCACAACGCGGTTACCTCCAGCTGTAGGATAATTACCTGTAAAATACCAATCTCCTAAATTATCCGGACAGGCTTTATGCAAGTTTTCTACAGGTTGAAAAATTATTTTTACCTCAGCATTTACAGTTTCGTCACTTAATAGTTCTGAAATTTTATCGGATATCTGTTCGTCAGTAAAGTTGTTGTAGATCTCTTTAACGTAATTGATAACGTTTTTGTCTTTATAGTTTACTTGTGAAAGACACTTCTGATAAACTTCCTCAACGATATGATACTGATTATTGTCTTTGAGTAATTCTAATGCAGCTCTGAAAGCAACTAAACTTTCAAGATTGGCCATATCAATACCATAACAATCTGGATAGCGAATTTGAGGAGCTGATGATACCACAATGATCTTCTTAGGATTTAGACGGTCCATCATCTTTATGATACTCTTCTTAAGGGTCGTTCCTCTCACGATACTATCATCAATAATAACAAGGTTATCACTCGGTTTGATAACACCATAAGTAACATCATAGACGTGAGCAACTAAGTCATCTCTACTGCTGTCTTCAGTAATAAACGTTCTGAGCTTTACATCTTTAATGGCTATTTTTTCAATACGTGGTCTCTCAGATAAAATTTCTTCAACCTTATCCGCAGATAGGGAACGCTTACCACTTAATATGGCTTGGGTTTTTTTATGATTCAGAAACTGTTCAACAGTATCAACCATTCCGAAAAATGATGTTTCAGCTGTATTTGGTATAAATGAAAAGACTGTATTTCGGGTGTCGTTGTCTATCGCTTCAAGTACTTTTGGCATTAACAGTCTTCCGAGTTCCTTACGTTCCTTATAGATTTCGGCATCACTTCCTCTAGAAAAATAGATGCGCTCAAAGGAACAAGCCTTTCGCTCTAAAGGTTCCAGAATTTGCTTTACTTCTGTTTTTCCAGATTTTTTGGTAATGATCGCATGACCTGGATCTAATTCAATTACCTCTTCAAACGGAACATTAAATACAGTTTGAATAACAGGGCGCTCAGAGGCTACCACTACAATTTCATCGTCCTTATAATAGTATGCAGGTCTTATGCCTGCAGGATCTCTAAGCACGAATGAATCACCATGGCCCAACAAACCTGCCATGGCATAACCACCATCCCAGTTTTTAGCGGCACGTTTTAAGATCTTGCTTAGTTTTAATCGTTCTGCAATAAGAGGAGAACATTCAATTTTTGAATAGCCCTCACGCTTAAGGTCTTTGTAGATTTTACCAACAGCATCATCTAAGAAATGGCCTATTTTTTCCATCACTGTAATGGTGTCGGCTTTCTCTTTCGGATGCTGACCAATATCAACAAGATTATTAAAAAGCTCGTTTACGTTGGTCATATTAAAATTACCAGCAACGATGAGGTTTCTGTGCATCCAATTATTTTGTCTTAAAAATGGGTGAACACTTTCAACGCTATTTTTTCCGAAGGTACCATAACGCACATGGCCAAGCAATAACTCACCTACATAGGGAATATGTTTTTTCTGAAGTTCAACATCATCTTTATATTCAGGATGCTGGGTCATCTCTAGATTAATGCGTTCATTAATTTGCGAGAATATATCCTGAATAGGTTGTTGTTCTATAGAACGAATTCTACTAATATAACGTTCTCCAGGTTGGGTGTCGAGTTTTATACTAGCAAAACCTGCACCGTCCTGACCGCGATTGTGCTGTTTCTCCATCATGAGGTACATTTTGTTTACCCCATAAAATGCACTACCATACTTTTCTTTGTAGTATTCTAATGGTTTTAAAAGCCTGATAAGTGCGATACCACACTCGTGTTTTATTGCATCACTCATGTTAAGTAATAAAAAAACGCGCTCAAAAAATTGAGCGCGTCATATTATGTTAGTTCAATATCAAATTGAGTTAAACTCTTAAATTGGTCTAATCGTTTGCGTATCTCTGATGTTGATAAATTTTCCATTCGTTCTGTACCGAATTTTTCAACACAGAATGAGGCTAATGTTGAGCCGTAGATAACTGCTGTTTTTAGATTATCGAAAGAATAATCACCAGTCTTTGCAATATATCCTGCAAATCCTCCGGCAAAAGTATCACCCGCACCAGTCGGATCAAAAACTTCTCTTAATGGTAATGCTGGAGCATAAAACACATTGTCCTTATTAAAAAGAAGCGCACCGTGCTCTCCTTTTTTAATTACCACATATCGCGGTCCCATTTCATAAATTTTATGGGCTGCATTTACCAATGAATATTCACCAGTTAATTGTCTTGCTTCTTCATCATTAATTGTAATGACATCGATGTGCTTCATAACCTTGTGAAGATCTTCAAGCGCATTATCCATCCAAAAATTCATGGTATCTAATATGACCATTTTTGGCTTGGTATCCATTTGTTCTAATACACTCATTTGAACACCAGGATGTAAGTTACCGAGCATTACGACTTCAGCATCACGATAGTTTTCTGGGACTTTCGGATCAAAATCTGCCAGCGTATTTAACTCAGTTACTAAGGTATCTCTCGAGTTCATATCATTGTGGTAACGACCACTCCAGAAAAATGTTTTACCGCCTTTTACAATTTCAACGCCTTCAAGATTAACGCCTTTATGCGCTAACAAATCAAGATACTCTTGTGGAAAATCATCACCTACAATTGATACTGCAGCTGAATCTACATTGAATTGAGAAGCGGCTAACCCAATAAAAGTTGCGGCACCGCCAAGAATTCTATCGGTTTTACCAAAAGGAGTTTCAATAGCATCGAACGCTACGGTTCCGACAATCACTAATTTACCCATCAAAGCAAGTTTAAATTAAGCTGCAAAAGTACATAAAATATATTCCTTATAAAATAGCCTGAATTAACTATTAGTTATGTTTACTTCCTCCCAAAATCCGCAGGGATTTCTCCCCATGCTTTGGTCTCCCATTTTACAATAGTGGTATGGTAAGTATTAGTTTTTAACCATGTTACTGCCCGATCTACCAATTGGAATAAGGGCTCATTGTTTTCAGTTCTAGCTAGTTTAGAGTTGCAGGCTTTTTTACGAATCCAACTCATGGCAGTTTTAGAATCTGTGTAAATGATTCTATCGCTTTGATGCTGTTTAAGAAATGCTAATCCGTGTACAATCGCTAAAAACTCACCTATATTATTAGTGCCCTCTTCGAACGGCCCTTGGATAAAGAGTTGTTTTTTAGTTTTGGTATCTACGCCACGGTATTCCATTTTTCCGGGGTTTCCACTAACTGCTGCATCAACACAAATGGAATTGAAGTTAGGTAGCCCAATTTTTTTAAGTTGCTCTTCGGAAAGTTCACTTTTGAAGGTCTTCGACTTCCCAATATAATCTTTCGGACCTTCTTTATATGCTTTTTTGGCAGCCTCAAATGAAGAGAAGGATTTATACTGAGCCCCTTTGAAATCCTTGATCTGAGCTTTGCAGTCATCCCATGATTCAAAGACACCGGTATTATGGCCTTTCCAAACAGTGTAATATTTCGGTTTCTTTTTTTTTGACATTTAATTAGACATGAATTTCACAAATTTTCACAAATCATTTTGTGGGTGTTTCAATCTGAACAGTGTGAAGAATCTCTTTTGAATACTTCGACAAGCTCAGTATGACATCTTAACTAATACGAATTTCACTAATATTAACTTACCACTTACAATCCAATGATCTAATCATCTAACCATCTAATTAACTTACCACTAACTTTTCAACCACCTTCGGAAAGTGTTCCATTTCTAATTCATGGATCTTAGCAGCCACATCTACTGCAGAATCGGAAGGTGAAACCTCGCATTTCGCCTGAAAAATAATGGCGCCTTCATCATAATTTTCATTCACATAATGAATTGTAATGCCTGTTTCGGTCTCCTCATTAGCAACAACAGCATTGTGAACATGCATACCATACATGCCTTTACCGCCATATTTCGGTAATAATGCAGGATGAATATTTATGACTCTATCTTGAAATTCATTCAAAATAAATTCAGGAAACTTCCAAAGAAATCCTGCTAGAACAATAAGGTCTGGTTTTGAGGTTCTTAATATATTAAGGACGTCTTCTGATTTTGAAAATGCCACACGATTGAAAGATAATGCACTGGTCTTAAGTCTTTTACACCTATCCAAAACTTTGGCATGAGGATTGTTAGTCAATACCTGAATAACAGACGCTTTATCGCTGTTTTGAAAAAACTTAATTAAATTTTCAGCATTTGATCCGCTTCCGGACGCAAAAATTACAATTCGCTTCATTTACAGTTATAATGGTTTATTATTCGAGACAAAAAAAAGAATAATAATTTACAATTAGACACAAAAAAATTGGACTTCTGCCGAAATTTGGCATTTAAGGCCACATTTTATCGGTAAAAATGTATTTTAAAATAAAGTTTTTTATTTTTGCGGTCTAATTAAAACTTAAAATTAAAAGATTATGTCAGACATTGCATCAAGAGTAAAAGCGATTATCGTAGACAAATTAGGTGTTGATGAAAACGAAGTTGTAACTGAAGCGAGCTTCACTAACGACTTAGGTGCAGATTCATTAGATACTGTAGAATTAATAATGGAATTTGAAAAAGAATTTGATATTCAAATCCCAGACGATCAAGCTGAAAACATTGCAACAGTTGGTCAAGCTATCTCTTACATAGAAGAAGCAAAATAAGACTTTATTTTTATGGAATTAAAGCGAGTCGTAGTTACTGGTTTAGGTGCACTTACACCAATAGGCAATACCAAGGATGAATATTGGGATGGTCTTGTTAGTGGTAAGAGTGGCGCTGCCCCAATCACACATTTTGATGCTGAAAAGTTCAAAACGCAATTCGCTTGTGAAGTAAAAAACTTTGAAGTTACTGACTTTATTGATAGAAAGTTAGCGCGTCAAATGGATAAGTTTTCGCAATATGCTATGGTGGCTTCAGATGAAGCTATTGCAGATTCGAAATTAGACTTAGACACAATTAATAAATACAGAGTAGGAGTAATATGGGGAGCTGGTATTGGTGGTCTTGAAACATTTCAGGAAGAAGTGTTGAATTTTGCTGCTGGTGATGGTACACCTCGATTTAGTCCACGATTCATCCCAAAAATGATCGCTGATATAGCACCAGGAAACATATCTATTAAGTATGGTTTCATGGGTCCAAATTATACCACGGTTTCGGCATGTGCCTCTTCTGCAAATTCAATGATCGATGCCTTAAACACTATTCGTTTAGGACATTGTGATGTTGTAATTACAGGCGGAAGTGAAGCTGCTGTAACCATAGCTGGTATGGGAGGATTTAATGCTATGCACGCTATGAGTACCAGAAATGATAGTCCTTCAACGGCCTCAAGACCATTCGATGCAAATCGTGATGGATTTGTATTAGGAGAAGGTGCTGGTTCAATAGTTTTAGAAGAATACGAACATGCCAAAGCGAGAGGTGCAAAAATTTATGCAGAAGTTGTTGGAGGTGGTTTATCTTCTGATGCGTATCATATGACTGCGCCACATCCAGACGGAATAGGTGTTGTTGCGGTGATGAAAAACTGTTTAGAAAATGCCGGTTTAAATCCTGAAGATGTAGATCATATTAATACCCACGGCACATCCACTCCTTTAGGCGATGTTGCAGAATTAAAAGCTATATCTGAAGTATTTGGCAGTCATGCTAAGAATATCAATATTAATTCTACCAAGTCTATGACTGGTCATTTGTTAGGTGCTGCCGGTGCGATAGAAGCCATTGCTTCAATAATGGCATTAGAGCACGGAATAATTCCACCAACAATTAATCACGAAACGGTTGACGAGAACATAGACCCTGAATTAAATTTGACTCTCAATAAAGCACAGAAAAGAGATATTAAAGTCGCAATGAGTAATACATTCGGATTTGGTGGTCATAACGCTTGTGTATTGTTTAAAAAGCTAGACTAAAACATAACTCCGAATGCGTTTCATTCGTAACATATTAAAGAATTCCCGCGCGCAAGCTGACGGGAATTTTTTTTTACAACTAAAAGAGATTCTTGGGTTTAAACCTAAATCTGAATCCCTTTACATCAAAGCCTTTACGCATCGATCTATGAATATTAAAGATGACAAAGGCAATCCTATCAACTATGAAAGATTAGAATTTGTAGGCGACGCTATGATCAGCTCGGTCATTGCAGCTTATTTGTACGAACAGGTACCACATGGTGATGAAGGTTATCTCACCAAAATGCGCTCTAAAGTAGTCAGTAGAGAGCATCTGAATGAACTAGGAAAAGAGTTAAACCTCATTGATTTAGTACAAAGTAGAATTCCTAAATCTAATTTTGGAAATAATATTCACGGAAATTTATTCGAAGCTTTAGTTGGTGCCATTTACCTTGATAAAGGATATAAAACTTGTGAAAAGTTCCTTTACCAACGCGTTATCAATCCACATGTTGATATCGAAACTTTAGAAGGTAAGGTGATTAGCTATAAGAGTTTGTTGATCGAATGGTGCCAGAAAGAAAAAAACACCTTCAATTACGAGGTCTATGAAGATACCGGAAACGATGAACTAAAGCATTTCTCTGTAAAACTGAGCATCAATGACAAGGTAGTATCAAAGGCACGCGCAACTTCAAAAAAGAAGGCTGAAGAAAAAGCCTCGAAACGTGCGTTTTTTGCATTTCAGAAAGAAATTACTAAGCATATTTAATTTGAAGCGGTCTTCCAATGGCAAAAATTATAAATTTTCCAACTACAACGTTTTCGTAAGTTTTAGAGGCTAAGATTAACCAAAAGTTCACCTAATCAACCTATTATTGTACTATATTTACCGCTCAAAGGGAGAACTGTATGGCTTTACATAAACTTCTGGTTGACGATTTTTATGACGACACCTACAAACTTATTGCTATTCATTGTGGGTTAGAAGATTACCGTTTAGCTTACTTACTCAATCAAAGTTTAGGTCTTAACCTAAAGCGGAAATCGGACGATCTCGACTTTGAATATATGAAGTCTTCGTACAGTATTTTTGAATGGAACAATGCCTCTGAATACGTTACCTGGAATTTAGTTTCAAACGTATGTAAAAAAGAAGAGGACAGTTTGTATAGTACAGGCTTATTTCAGGCTGAAGAAAAAGTAATAAAAACGTTTAATCTTGTTCCTGAATATAAAACCGTAGACTATTTCATTAAGATCTCTGAGGAGATTCAAAATATAAATGAAAAATTAATTTTGAATAAACTACAGCATATTCCGCAGATCGTTACGAGTTACTCAGTTAACCCTTCAAAAGTAAAATCAAAAGATCATTTAATTTTTTAATTGATGTCAAATAAGAAAACTAAAATAGTAGCAACATTAGGCCCGGCAACGAGTAATAAAGAAGTACTCAAGGCAATGTTAGAAGAAGGCGCTAATGTATTTAGAATCAATTTTTCGCACGCCGATTATAAAGATGTTAAAGAGCGTATAAAGATGATTCGCGAGCTCAATGAAGAACATGGTTTTAACGCGTCAATCTTGGCGGATCTACAAGGTCCGAAACTACGAGTAGGAACCATGAAAGGTGATGTTATCGTGAACGAAGGTGATGAAATAACATTTGCTACAGGCGAGCGTTTTGAAGGTACTAAAGAGCGGGTTTATATGACCTATGAAAACTTTCCTCAAGACGCAAAGCCAGGTGAGCGTATCTTGTTAGATGACGGAAAGTTGATTTTCGAAGTGGTATCAACAGATGGAGAATCTGAAGTAAAAGCTAAAGTACTTCAGGGTGGACCATTAAAATCAAAGAAAGGGGTTAACCTTCCAAATACTAATATTTCGCAACCAGCGCTTACTGAAAAAGATATTGAGGATGCTATTTTTGCAATTGGTCAGCGTGTCGATTGGATTGCCTTGTCTTTTGTGAGACATGCCGAAGACCTGATGCAGCTCGAAGAATTAATCAAAGAACATAGTGATCATAAAATTCCGATCATTGCTAAGATTGAAAAGCCTGAAGCCGTTGAAAACATAGATAAGATCGTTGCTTATTGTGATGGATTGATGGTAGCTCGTGGAGATTTGGGTGTAGAAATACCGGCGGAAGAAGTTCCTTTAATTCAAAAGCAATTGGTGTTGCGAGCAAAGCGCGCCAGAATCCCAGTGATCATCGCTACCCAGATGATGGAGACCATGATCACAAGTTTAACAGCGACACGTGCTGAAGTAAATGATGTTGCCAATTCTGTAATGGATGGTGCAGATGCTGTAATGCTTTCGGGAGAAACGTCGGTTGGTCAATATCCGGTTCAGGTGATCAAGCAGATGTCGAATATTATACGCAGTGTAGAAGATTCACCACTTATTGAAGTACCACAATCACCACCTCATATTCGTACGAAGCGATACATCACAAAGTCCATTTGTTACCATGCTGCAAATATGGCTAATGAGATCAACGCGAAAGCGATTTCAACCTTAACAAATAGTGGATATACTGCGTTTCAGATTTCGGCGTGGAGACCAAAAGCACACATTTTGGTATTTACATCTAATGAGCGAATTCTAACGCAATTGAGTTTACTTTGGGGTGTTGAAGCCTTTTACTACGACCGTTTTGTAAGTACAGATGAAACCATCGAAGATGTAAACGCCATTGCCTGTAAGAAAGGCTATCTTGAAGTAGGAGACATGCTAATTAGTTTAGCGGCGATGCCAATTAAAGATCGTGGTATGGTTAACACCTTGCGTGTTACGGAGATTGAGAGTTGTAGTTTTTAAAATCGACCTTATAAATACGACTGAAGCCATTGTCGTATTTATTAATCTCAGATAGTAATTCTTCGGTAGATTCAAATCCATTGTCCTTAGCGGTAACACTGCTTTTTCTACTTGTGAAATAGAGTGTCCCATTGAGCACAAACGGACAAAACTCCATGTATTTTGAATTGATCTTGTTACCTAGGTTTTCAGCTGTTGTCCATACGCCATTAGTATTTCTACTCATGTACATATCACCAGAGCCTAAGCCGTCAGGTCTCCGCCATCCACCAAAAATAAGATAAGACTCATCTGGTGCAATAAAGGCATTGTACTCGGCACCTTTGGTATTAACCCCTTCGCCCAAAATCGTTGGCTCAATATATCTGCCATTTTCCAATCGGCTTACATAAATGTCATCGGCAGATTCTAACTCGGGCTTAATAAGGGTAAAATAAAGATTCCCATTACTGGCTACGGATGGATAAAACTCGTCACCTGTTGTATTTACTGGTGCTCCTAGATTTTTAGGCTCCGACCAATCTGTGTTGATAGTACTGCGCTCTACATACCAAATATCCATATCCTTAATAGTGCTACTGTCTTTAGAAACAGGACGATTAGATACAAAATAGAGCTTCAAATTATCGGGTGATAAAAAGGGTTCAAGATCTGTGTATTTCCCAGAAAACGAGCTAATCTCAGGCTGCTGCCAGGTGCCTTCTTTGTTTTCCATCTTCATAATTACCGACAGTTCTCTTCCTGGACTCTGCAATGTAAAGTAAGCTTCGGTTTCTTCATTATTCATTGTAAAATCTCGCACATTGGCAAACTGAGAAAATATATTTGGGACGAATGGCTGAACACCTTCCAACAGTTCTGTAGATGCTTCAGTTTTTTCGTGGTCTGGTTTTACTTCATTGTCTTTACACGACGATATGGTGCAAAAAAACACGAAAACCAAGATGAAATTATTGACTTTCATTTTTTGATTGTTTGAGTTAGTTCTATAAACTTAAGAAATTCAAGCCGTTAAAAATCAAACTTTAACTGAGCGCTAACAGATTTTTTAGTGTCCGCCGAAGCCTTAGCGGAGGCGGGCTTTTCCGTATTCAAATTCGATAATGAGATACCTAAAAGCCTTACAGAGTTATTGAGTTTGTCTTGGTAGAGTAGGTCTTTAGAGGTTTCTAAAATCACAGATTTATCGCTGATATAATAGGGTAGCGTTTTGCTTCGTGTTTGTAGTGAAAAGTCACTATATTTTATTTTGAGAGTAACGGTTTTTCCTGCCACATTACTTTTGTCTAATCGTTTGGAAACTTCTTCTGCAATATGCTCTAGTTTTTCAAGCATAAAGATCTCAGAGGAGAGATTTTCACTGAAAGTACGCTCGGCAGCCAAAGACTTTCTTATGCGATTTGGTTTTACTTCACTTTTATGAATGCCGCGTACAACATGGTAATAATAACGACCAGATTTCCCGAAGTTTTCATCGAGATAGTCTAGACTTTTAGATTTAAGATCTTTACCTATAAAGATTCCCTTTTGATACATTTTTTCCGCTGTCACTTTTCCGACGCCATAAAACTTTCTTATGTCGAGATCTTCAAGAAATTGAATAACATCTTCAGGGTTTACGGTCTTTTGACCATTAGGTTTGTTATAATCACTCGCTACTTTAGCTATAAATTTATTAATCGAAATTCCTGCGGAAGCCGTCAATCCAATTTCTTCAAAAATCCGATGCCTTATTTTTTGGGCAATGAGCGTTGCGCTTGGGAATCCGATTTTGTTTTCTGTAACGTCGAGGTATGCTTCATCTAGCGATAAAGGCTCCACAAGATCGGTATAGTCGAAAAAAATATTCCGAACCTGTTCAGATATTTCCTTGTAACGATCAAAACGATGTTTAACAAAGATCAACTCCGGACATAGTTTCTCAGCCAACCGACCAGACATGGCACTTTTGACACCAAATTTTCGCGCCTCGTAACTCGCAGCACTAATAACGCCGCGTTTACCACCGCCTCCAACAGCAATTGGTTTACCTTTAAGTTCAGGATGATCCATCTGCTCCACGGATGCATAGAAGGCGTCCATATCAATATGAATAATCTTTCTTATTGGTAAATCGTCAATCATAATGTAAATTTAGGCATTAATAGCCTTAAATGTTAGCTGTTTTGACCGAAGAGATCGAGCGTAAATTTTTAGTAATATCAGACCAATTCAAAAATGAAGCTTTTGACAGCTATTCCATAAAACAAGGATTTTTGAATAGTCATGAGGAGCGTACCGTACGTGTAAGACTAAAAAAAGGCAAAGGCTTTTTGACAGTTAAAGGGAAGTCCTCTGAAGATGGCTTATCGCGCTTTGAATGGGAAAATGAAATTGCTTCTGAAGAGGCAGAGTCGTTACTTAAATTATGTGAGCCAACAATTATTGATAAAATTCGATATGAAGTAAGAATGAAGGATCATATTTATGAAATTGATGAATTCTACGGCGATAATGATGGTCTGATCATCGCTGAAATCGAATTAAATTCAAAAGACGAAACATTTATAAAACCTGATTGGCTTGGTGAAGAAGTTACAGGGCAGGTTAAATATTATAATTCACAATTAAGCAAACAACCTTTTAAACATTGGAAATAATGAAACAATCACTTTTAATCTTGTTACTCCTCGGAGCTTTAACGGCATGTAAAAATGAACCCAGTAAATCGATTACCGAAGAGCTTAATGAAGCGAGCGAAGAGTTAAATCTTGAGTATATCGATACCATAGAGGAGCAGTCTATTGCAGAGTTTAAAGCGAAACTCACTGAAGAAGGCTACCAAATTTTTGATTATGTCGATGAGAAAACTAAGGACACCATAATCATGCAGCAATATTTTATTGCCTTTCTGAAAACAGGACCTAACAGAGACCAAAATGAAGAAGAGGCTAATAAGATACAAGCCGAACATATGGCACATTTAGGAAAAATGTACGACTTAGGATATGCCGATATTTCTGGGCCGTTTGATGACGAGAGTGATATAAGAGGAATTACAATCTACAATGTTCCAAACTTAGCGATGGCAGACAGTTTGGCAAATGCTGATCCGGCTGTAAAAGCAGGCCGATTAGTCATTGAGGTACATCCTTGGTGGGCAGCTAAGGGTTTTGGTTTGCGATAAAAAAAGCCTATCAATTTAACAAATGATAGGCTTTAATTAATGGTTTAATTGACCAGACTATTTCTGAGCTTGTGGACCACCACTAACGATCAAAAATTCTGAACGTCTATTTTGCTGGTGTTCGTCATCTGTACAATTAGAACCACACTTTACTTTTGGCTCGCTTTCACCTTTTCCTTCTGCAGTAATACGAGATTCGTCAATACCCTTAGATATTACATATTGCTGCGTACTCTTAGCTCTACGCTGCGATAATCTTTGGTTATATGAATCAGATCCTCTACTATCGGTATGTGATGTAGCATTGATTACAAGGTCTGGATACTTATTCATTATCTGAACTAATTTATCCAATTCAAATGCAGCCTGCGCTGTGATATTGGATTTGTCGTAATCGAAGTAAATTGGATTAAGAACAATTTCTTCAGGTTTGATAATTTCTTCGATCGGATCTAAAGAGATCTGTACCGCTAGTTCTTCTTCGCTAGTACCACCAACCTGTACTTTTTTGCTTTCGAAATTTTCCATAACCACTTCGAGCTCAGAGTCTGTTTCACACTCTACAATAAACTCGGCAATACCTTCGGAATTTGTAGTCTTAGAGACAACTCTGTTGCCTTCTGCATCTATCAACGTTACAGTTGCACCGCTTAATGGCGATCTTGTTTTATCATCTAATACTGTTGCAGTGATCAGTACATCACATAAGGGTTGTAATTTTTTAAAGGCATAAACATCATCACTTCCTTGTCCGCCGTCTCTATTAGAAGACACAAAACCTTCTTCAGCTTCTTCATCTATTGTAAATGCAAAGTCGTCACCATTACTGTTAATAGGAATCCCTACGTTGCGTATTGGTGCCATTTTTCCGTCGATCTCTCGCGTGTAGAAAACATCCATTCCACCAAGGCCTAAATGACCGTTTGAAGAGAAATACAAGGTATTATTGCTACTTACGTATGGGAACATTTCCTGACCTTCAGTATTGATTTTTTGTCCGAGGTTTACAGGTGCTCCAATGGTTCCATCATCATTTATTGGTGCTTTATATAGATCGAATAATCCATAACCACCTGGCATGTTAGATGAGAAATAAAGTGTTTTACCATCTGGGCTAACCGCAGGATTCTTCACAGAATAATTCTCGCTGTTAACTGATAATGCTTCAACCGTATCCCAATCTGAACCAAGTTTAGTGGCCTTGAATAGGTATAATTGGCCAAATCTTGCATTGCTCAATGAATCTTTCTGGAAGTCTTTTTCAAAATAACTTTCTCTAGAAAAATACATGGTTGAACCATCAGGAGAAAATGACACTAAGCCTTCATGAAACTTAGTATTGATCTTATCATTCAATAAAGTTGCTGCCTGAAATGATCCATCAGAGTTTTTAGAAACTGAATAAATATCTAAAAATGGCTCTTCATTCCAACCGTAAGTTTTACGGTTATCATTTCTACCAGACGCGATATACAATTTACCATCGTAAAAAGTTCCACCGAAATCAGATTGAGGGGTATTAATACCTGCATCTTGAACATTGAACTTTTTACCTTGTTCTAAGATCTTTGGTAAATAGTTAGGGTTCTTTCTAAATGCAGTGGCTCTGTTATCGGAAGGACGCATCGAAGCAAATTTTTCCATTTGCTGATTTGATGCTTCATATTTTCCATTGGCTTTAAGCATTTCTGCATACTTGTAAATTAGTTCTGGATCTTCAGAAGATTCTAATGCTTTAGCATACCAGCGTTCAGCTTCAACCGTACTAAAAATGTTATAATAACTTTCTGCCAATTGCGCATATACATATGCATTCCCTTTACCACTATCAACTAGTTTCTGATAGCTCTCAGCAGCCTTCACAAACTCGAATCTTGCAAATTGTTTGTCTGCCTTTTTTGTGTCACTATTCTGAGCAGTTAAGCATAAACTACTCATCAACGCGATAAATAATATTGTTTTTAAGTTTTTCATAATTGTTTAGCTTAACGGATTAAAAGTATCTAGGTGAACGTGAAACGCGTTTCGGGAAATTAAGGTCGAATAACAACATAACTTCATGAGATGCTGGTGCAAATGCTTTAATGTCTGAAGACACTGCGTCATAAGCATAACCAACTCTTATCGCCGGTGACAATGCAAAATTAACTAGGCCTGAAAATGAGTCATCTAAACGATAAGAAGCTCCTATTTCAAACTTCTTAAAGAATCTGGCATTGAGGTTAACATCGAATGACGTTGGTGCATCAAATGCTGACTTCACCATAAACGAAGGTTTTAATTCTGTGTTTGGCGAAAGATCAAATACATAACCACCAGTTAAGAAATAATGTTGAGTTTCTGAACCGATCTTGTTACCATTAGAATCTAAATGAACTGATGATAACATGTTAGGTACCGATAATGATAAATAATACTTATTGGTATAGTAAAAGAAACCTGCACCAATATTAGGCGTAGTTTCGTTAATACCTATTCCGAAAAATGGATCATTAGGATCAATTACCGCAACGTTACCACTTGTTAGATTTATATCATGAAATGTTGCACCGGCTTTAACTCCGAAGGCCAAGCGATGCTCGCCACCCAATTTGAGTGTATAAGATACATCCACATAAGCATTAGTTTCTTTAACCGGCCCTATTTGATCTGATATCAAAGACACACCCAGTCCTAAGTTATTTCCAATTGGAGAATGCCCAAAGAATGTTCCAGTTTCAGGGCCTCCATCAATTCTTGACCATTGATTTCTGTATAATAATCCGAAAGATAAATTTTCGCGCGAACCGGCGTAGGCTGGGTTCACTATATTCATATTATACATGTACTGCGTGTACTGAGGGTCTTGTTGCCCATACATTTGAAATGCAAAGAGCAATACCGCTATAATAGAGAGTTTTTTCATTATATTTTTAAGTTGATTCAAGTTAGTTGATTATCTGTTAATGTATACCCAAGCACTGCGAGTCTTCGCACCACCTTCATAAACGACTGTATAGAAATATGTTCCAACAGGAAGTTCTTCACCATCATTGGTCTGTCCTTCCCATTCATCAACATAATTATCCTTAGAGTATACTAATGTTCCGTTTCTATTAAAGATTTCGAGTCTAACGACATCAAAACTACTTAAATCGAAAGTATCATTCTGCCCAGGGCTTACGCCTGGAGATATACCTTGAGGGAAAATACAAGATTCTAATTCTTCTACAAATGTTGTTATTGTATTGGTACAACCTGTAGCGTTAAATGTAATTACAGCAGAGTAATCACCTTCTACTAATACAGTTTCGAGAGTTAATCCACTACCCGCTATTGGCGATCCGTCTAATAACCAGCTTACAGAAACATCAGAAGCGGTAAAGTTATCTGGAATAATTCCTATGGTTACAGGAACTGTAGCATTCGGACAAACTTCATAATCGAAAGCAGGGTCAAATGTTGCAAGAGGTACAATATTAACGACAAGGTTGAATGACGTTGTTTCATAACATCCAGTGATGTTATCTTCAACTCTTACATAGATCGTTTCACCACTACTTGTGTACGGACTTGCTAATGCAGCTGTACCACTATCAGCATCTTCTTGCGAAGTATGGTAAGTGATAGTAACATTAGGATCTGTACTAATTTCTGGATCAATAGATGTAAGATCAAACTCAGTTGCCCCATCTACGGTACCATCAAGATCATCACAAACTATGAAATCTGCAGGCTGGTTTGCAGCTGGACGAGCATCAACAACTAAAGCAACTTCAGAAAGTTGACGACAGCCTAAGAAACCATTTGCCGCTGCATCAGAATCTTCAACTCTGATGATTAAAGTTTCACCTGATGAGGTATAAGGTGAAGCTACCGGATTGATTGCTTGGTTAGCATCAGCTGTATTGGTATAGTAAGTCACGGTAAAGCCGGCACCTAATCCAAGTGAAGCTGATAAAGCATCCAAATCAAAGTCTTCAACACCATCAGAACCAGGACCGTCACACACAGTTAAAGTCTGAGGTTCAATAGTACCAGGATCATTATAAAGATTTACAATAACAATCTGTGAAAATGCATCCGCACCGCACTGATTATCGAAAGCCTGAACTTGATAGTTGTTAGATTCTGTTACTGTAATAGATGGACCTGTCTCACCAGGCATCACAAATCCGTCTTGATACCAAACAAATTCATCTGCGAATGGAGAATCCGTCTGAATAGTTACTGAATCGAAACCACAAACAGAAACTTCATCAACCTCTGTTGGATCATTATTAGGATCGATAACTACTTCATCACTTATGATTTGAGCTTCAATTTCAGCAGTAATTTCACCACTATCTGTATCAGATATATTGGTTTGCTCAATTGTAATTGTTCCAGGGTTACCATTAAAATTGGTTACCAGTAACATGTATATTTCACCTGCAACTGCATTATCAATAGTTAAGTTTTCTACCGAAGCTGCTGAGTAACTACAGTCTACAATATTTCCAAACGGATAGAAGTTAGGGTTAGTTGTATTATTAGGACATGTAGGACAGTCTTCAAATACAATATCCATACAAGCTTGTTCAACTGAAGTAAATGGTCCCCATAGTACAAAGTCTACATCTAAACCGTTACCGTTATCATCTTGCTGATTAATTTGAATCTCAATCGGACCAGATTCACCGATTTGAAGGATGTTCCAAACTGGGTTTGGAGCTGTACCTAAACAAGCTAAATCGTTTGGATCTGGAATACCAATAATATTTGGTGTAGTTAACGCACCACCTTCAGCACAGAAGTTCTCTGCGTTTTCACAGATAATGTTTGAAGGTGCTTCTCTGATACAAAGATCAAAACTCGAAGTTTCTGCATCTCCACCACCACTAAACACTCTAATAAAGTATGTATTACCTACAACAAGCTGTGGTGTAACACTAGCATCGTCATTAGAACAATATAATTCAGTTAGGCCGTCACAACTTCCTTCGTAAACTGCATGATCTATGTTGAATGTACCACCAGTGATATTAATTATTGATATAATTTGAACTTCGCTTAAAGCAGTAAATTCAAACCAAACATCATCATCAGGGTTTCCGGTACAACTTCCATTTGGCACACCAGAAGGTGTAGCTGCTAGGATAGTTCCAGGAGTTACTTGATCACAAGAACCATCGTCATTCACTACCGCAGTTATAGCACCCTCACAATTATCATTTGCCGGAGGACAAGCCAATAACTGGATTGGCTGGCTATTGATGATACAGTTAGCGTCCTGATCGTTACTTACTGTAGCAATTACGTCAACGTTGAATGGGAAAGGCCCAATCTGATAAACACCTGTCGCTGTAACAGGAACTGTTGAAGCATCTATATTATTTGAAATCGTCAATGATGTAGCATCACCAAGACTAGTAATATTTACATCTAATAAGAACTGATCACCATTATCACAATCATCAATTACTGTATATGTAGCTTGTGGGTTAATACACGTTGCACAAGATACCGTGTAGTTAATGCCCGCTGTAAGTCCTGTACTTCCACTAGCACAACTTACCGAACCATCAGAGTTAATATACCATGAAATAGTGTCGCCAGTTGATTGGAAAGATAAGCCACCAATGTTACCCGCATTACCATAGTTTTGGTCAGCGGCTGCAAATCCTGGGAATGGTGTTCCATCAGAATCTATAACAACTAGTTCATCCCAGTTATTTTCAACATTACCAGAATTGAATACTAAGTTTAATGGCGTACCATCATTACTTGTGAAAGTGAAAATAAGTGGGTTTGCAGCACCGCCATTTTCATAACAATAGTCTTGAGTCAGTGGACCATCATTTGTACAATCTAATACAAAGTTAGTTTGTGGTGTTGTTGTAAATGTAAATGGACCAGAAAAGTCTGAAGTATCACTACCACAAATCGCCTGAACGTAAAAGTCGTAACTTGTGTTTTGCGCTAAACCACCTAAATTGAATGGATTGGTAGTAACGTTATTGATTACGGTTCCAGTACCTGGGGTAAATCCTGCTGGCCCCCATTCGATGTTCCATTCTGTAGCAGTACCGTTTTCATCCCAAGCTAGATCAGCAGAATTTTCCGTAAGGTTAATTGCATCTAAGTTAATTGGGAATGGACAAGTTGGCCCTTCTTCAATACAAACGTCTGCAGTACCTGAAGCAGTGTCTCTCCAAATTACGGCTACATAAGTATTTCCTGGAGTTAATCCTCCGATGATTCCTGAGTTATCACCAGCGTCAAAAGCGTTATTTGTACATGCTGAAACAGGTGTTCCACCACAAGCATCATAAACCTCTAAACCGATATTATCTGCAGCACCGTCAAAATTGATAATTACAGAACCAATGGCTGGTGCAGTAAAGCTTATGAAGTAACCAAAATTACCGAAAGCATCACAAGATGGGTTTTCATCATTAGCATCAATATCTCCACCATTAGCAAAATTGAATGTTACTGAATTAGTTCCGTCACAATCGGTTTCAACAGTCATTGGGAAAGCATTCGCACATGTTTCACCTGGCGTAGCTGTAATAAAGCTAGAAGGTCCTGCTAAGGTTGATGATGAAGACGCACAGTTTGTTAAAACATAGTAATCATATTCTGTACCGGCAGTTAAGCCTGTTAACATATAATTAGTAGCAGTTAAACCGTTTACCATTGTACCTGTTCCTGGAGTAAATCCTGCAGGTCCCCATTCTAAATCCCAAGTAACACCTGTTCCAGTGAGGTCATTCCATGAAAGATCGGCTGTTGTTTCTGTAATATTTTCAGCAATTAAAGAAGAGGCTGGCACACATTCTGGCGCTGCTGTTACATTTACTGTAAAGTCTGCAGTTACACCAAATGAACCATTAAAACATGGATTTGGAGTGGCCTGCCCGAAATCAGCAGATCCCATTCTCATGTTATAAACTCCAAGAGGAACATTTGGCATTACAAATGATGCATCAAATGTTGTTGGGTTAGCGTTTGTAGTTTCACCTTGAAATACAAGCTCTGTAGCATTGTCATAAACAAGGTCGTTATTAAAATCGATCCAAACATTTACATTGTATGTAAAGCCTGTTGCGAAAGTTATAATGAAATTAGCAGTTACTCCAGCTGCTAGGTCTACTGTTGGAGATGTAAAATCTTCAAATACTACATCACCGGCAGAAGTAAAGTTTTCAGTTCCTAATTGTGCGTCTAAAATACCTTGTCCATCATTTGAAGATGGATTAGATACACAATAACCTGTTCTGAAGGTAAACGGACCAACCCAATCACTTGTGTCTCCACCACCACAATCTGCTTGGTAGTAAACAAAATAATCAGTCTCCGCTGTAAGACCTGAGAATGAAACTGTTGGTGCGCCTGTTACATTTGAAGAACCTTCTTCTTCACCATTACCTGGTGTAAAGTCTGCGCCTCCGTTGTACTCTACATTCCATGCAGTTTCAGAGTCACCTGCTGTCCAAGATAGATCAACAGATGTTGTTGTCGCAGCGTCTGTCATCATTCCTAAAGGAACAACGCAAGTTGGACTTTCAAACAATGTAACTTCAATGTTTGCCCAATCAGCATCAGAACCACCAAAACTTTGATTTAGAACCAAGTCTATAAAACCATCTGTAGTAGGGTCGTATATACCAGCTAAAGTACCTTCAAAAGTCAAAGTAGTTGCGCCACCTGTGTTAGCACCTCCTGTTGTAGGAGGATCAACTGTAACAGAACCTGCTGTAGTTGTAAAGGTTAAATCGGCTTCGGAAGACCAAGGGCCTCCGCCTCCGGCCGTCCAGTCTACTGAGACTGAGAATGAATCATAAGATCCAGTGGAGGATGCAGTAACGCCAGCAGAGTTGGCGACATCATTAAGGTTAATCGTAACGGGAGCACCTGCAGCAACGTTTGTAGGTCCAGTAACAGGACTAAAAACATACTGAGCATTCGCTGTTAAAATGAACCCTAGCATGATTAGAAATAGAGTAATCTTTTTCATTATTAATCGGTTTGTTAGAAATTATATATTCCTTTATAACACGCTGATTACAAAGGAATTGAAATGTTAGTTAAGAACTTGTCTAAGATTAAGGGGTTTTTCTAAGTAAGAAGGCTTTGGTTAATAGCATTTTCACTAGAGACCCGAATATATAAAAAATGCCTATTAACAAGATGTTAACAATGTTATAATAGACCAACTACCGTATTAATCGACAAATGGATTAGGATGTTTTGAGTTGTATGTAAACAGGGAAATGGTCACTATATCCTCCTTTGTATTTTTTACCCACATATGTTCTGAAAGGTTGCCCTTTGTATTTACCGTGATACTGGGTTAAAAACCTGTCATTGAATACGTCTGCTTCATCGAAGGACAGTGAACTATTTGAGCTATCAAAAAAGTTAGTAGAAAATAAGATTTGATCGAATAAATTCCACTCAAAATCGTGATTGAGGCTTCCTTCGTCTTTGGACCAAACCGTTTTAAATGGATTAAACAAGTTGCCTTGCTTTTCAATAAGCTCTAAACTCTCGTCATTTGGGTTGTCGTTGAAGTCACCCATAACAATAATTTTGGGTTGATCGTGTTCATTTTTTAAATTCTGAATAACTGAACTTACAACCCGAGCAGCCGCTAATCGCTTGAAATTTGTTTCTTCTTGTCCCGCTCGTCTAGAAGACCAATGATTAACAATAATATGAAGTAATTCTCCGTTCAGTTCTCCCTGAACCAAAAGGATATCTCTTGTATAATCCCGTTCTCCTGTTTCAGTTTGAAGATAAACCGAGAATGTTTCAGAATTGGTAACTTTAAAATGTTCGCTTTTATACAAAAGCGCAACATCTACACCGCGTTCATCGAGAGAATCGTAATGTACAAAACTGTACTTTTCATCAGCCAGATTTTCAGAATTTACAAGGTCTGATAATACTTTCTCATTTTCAACTTCTGCAAGACCAACAATTACTGGTGCCTCTTGGTTGTTATCATTCCCTATTTTGGGGATCACAGTACCAATTTTACGCAATTTATTTTCATAGCGCTTATAAGTCCAGCGTTTGGCCGAAGTAGGTAAATAATCATCATCATTTGTTAGTGGGTCATTCTCAAGATCGAAAAGATTTTCAATATTATAAAAGGCAATGGTATGTGTAACGGATGACGGCTTCTTCATGGCAATAAATATAGGATATTTAAAGTGTATATAGAACAGCCCATTTGTTTAACTTTGCACTTTGAATTATTTATGATAGAAAAAAAGGACATAGCTTTAGAAAAAGTTGTACTTATTGGTATAATCACACAAAATCAGGATGAAGATCAGTCTAAAGAATATTTAGATGAATTAGAATTTTTAACCTATACCGCTGGTGGTGAGGTAGTTAAAAGATATACTCAAAAAATGACCATGCCCAATCCTAAGACATTTATAGGTTCTGGGAAGATGGACGAAGTGCAACAATTTGTGAAAGAGAATGAGGTAGGAACCGTAATTTTCGATGATGAATTGTCTCCCGCTCAGGAACGAAACATCAGTAAAATTCTGAATTGCAAAATTCTAGATAGAACTAATTTAATACTAGATATTTTCGCGCAGCGAGCTCAAACCAGTTACGCCAGAACACAGGTTGAACTTGCACAATGCGAATATTTACTTCCGAGACTAAAAGGAATGTGGACGCACCTTGAACGTCAAAAAGGTGGTATTGGAATGCGCGGACCGGGTGAAACCGAGATTGAAACTGACCGACGTATTGTGCGTGATAAAATTTCACTCTTAAAATCTAAGATCAAAGCCATAGATAAACAGATGGCTGTTCAGCGTGGAAACCGTGGTAAAATGGTTAGGGTAGCTCTTGTCGGGTATACCAATGTTGGGAAGTCTACCCTTATGAATGTTATAAGTAAAAGTGATGTTTTCGCAGAGAATAAATTATTTGCAACCCTAGATACTACGGTAAGAAAAGTAGTGATTGGGAATCTTCCTTTTTTGGTCAGTGATACTGTTGGGTTTATTAGAAAGTTACCAACGCAATTGGTAGAATCTTTCAAAAGTACACTCGATGAGGTTAGAGAAGCAGACCTTTTGTTGCACGTTGTAGATATTTCACATTCAAATTTTGAAGAGCATATAGAATCAGTGAACCAGATTCTTGATGAAATTGATAGTAAGGATAAACCAACGATCATGGTTTTTAATAAAATTGATGCTTACAACCCTGAGCCTTATGACGAGGAAGATTTAATGACCGAACGCACCAAGGCCAATTACAGTATTGAAGATTGGAAACGTACATGGATGTCTAATGTGGGTGACAATGCCTTGTTTATTTCAGCTTTGAATCGGGATAATTTAGATGAATTCAGAAAGCGTGTGTACAAGGAGGTGCGAGAGATTCATATCACCAGATTTCCTTATAATCATTTTCTTTATCCTGATGTTGAAGATATTGCATAAAAAAGGTTGGGTTTTGAGCCCAACCTTTTTAGTTTGATATAGTGTTTCTTAGAAACTATAGCTAACACCAACAGTGTAATAGCTTTGTATGTCGTTATCTGCATCTTCTAAGGTTGTTCCCTGGAAGTTAGCAGCTTCTTGTCTGTTACTTCTAAGACCAAAATCAAATCCAACACCAATACCTTTCCAGAAGGTGTATGCGAATGAATTGATCCACGTCCAGTTAGATAGGTTACTATCCTCATAGCTTTGGAAAGCTGATAAATTCGTTTTGAAATTAACTTTTCCTAGTTGTCTTGTGTAGTCTGCAACGATCTTAGCACCAAATGATGAATCGAAAACCGTATCACCACTTGAGAATACAAAATTGTAGTTCGCAGGGTGAATCACAACCACTAAATCGGTAATTGGCGTCCAAGTAAAACCAACACCAAGGTCTAAATAACCAGGATCATTAAAGTTGTTAAGTATAGTTGTTCTGTACTCCGCCAAACCTGAAACGGCCCATTTATCATTCAAGCGTCTACCGTATAGAGATGTTAAGTTGAATACATCTGTAGTAGGCTCAAAAGAGTCACTGTCGTTAGGATTATCTTTATTGTCTAACTTGGTCCAGTTGAAATTGGTATTCAAGCTATTTCTCCAAAAGTATTTATCCTCAATTTTGTTAGCAAAGGCATTTACAGTGAAACCAATAGCACCCGATTGGTTGTTTGGTGCTCCTTGAGCGTACCACTTACTGAAGTTCGATAAGCTACCACCAATTGTACCAAAAGCACCAACTCTCCATCCTGGAAGAGCGTCGATTTGCGCTTGAATAGCATCGGCTTCGCCCTGAAATTTGTCGGCTTCAGCTTGTTTTTCTGCTTTCTGAGCTTCTAATTCTTCCTTTGTTTGAGAATAACCAAAGGCTACAGCAAATATTAAAAGTGCTGATAAAAGTAATTTTCTGTTCATGATTAATAATTTTTAATAAACCAAAGTTGTTATTTGTTTACAAATATAAGTTTTATTGACGTCAGCGGCAGAGATAATTCCTACCAAATCATCATTACTTAGACCTCATAACTTATTGAAGGTCACAATTTATTTTCTTTTGAAAAGAGGAACAGAGGAGCAGGCTTCACCAAACATAATAGATTTAGCGTATGGTTGAAGCTTTTGAGAAAGTAATACCAGAGCATTCGGCGGTACAGGTTTATGAGAACAACCCTTGATGATCACAGGTAGATCTTGGTAAACAGATGTGTCTAATTCTGAAATAATTGAAGCATAAAGGATAGATTCCAAATGCTCTAAAGAACCCATTACCGTTAATTTAGAGATTCCTTGAAGTTGGGTTGCAATAAGCATATAGGCCCAATCAGGAACAATAGCATCTGTTGAGCAATGCAAAGCAACATAAGCGTCTTTATAAGTAGACCAATCATGGGCAGCAACTGAAACCCTAAAGTCTTTTTCTCGAAGTACTAATCCTTCAAGTAGCCAGTCCTTAATGTCAAATAAAACGCGTTGTCCTTCAGGATAGTAATCTTCGAGGTCAATGACCTTAAGTTTACTATTGGCAACTCTATTTACAATTTCTTCAGCCATATTAAAGCATGCCTAATTCTAACTTTGCTTCTTCGCTCATTAGGTCTTGAGACCAAGGCGGATCAAAAGTAATTTCAACCTCAGCATCCTTTACCTCGTTAATAGACTTAACCTTTTCTTCAACTTCGAGAGGTAAGGTTTCGGCCACAGGGCAATTTGGTGACGTTAAGGTCATTAAGATCTTTACATCGTAGTCTTCATTCACCAATACGTCGTAAATTAGTCCTAATTCGTAGATGTCCACAGGAATTTCAGGATCATAAATAGTCTTTAAAACTCTTACGATCTTATCTCCCAAAACAGTAGTATCTATAGTTGCTTCACTCATTTTAATTCAATTGTGTTTGGTATGCTATTGCATACATTTTTAATTGCTTTATCATACTTACCAGTCCATTGGCTCTGGTAGGAGATAAGTGCTCTTTTAAGCCGATTTTGTCAATAAAATCGGTATCGGCTTCAATAATATCTTTTGGGTGTTGATTTGAAAACACTCTGATCAAGATGGCAATAATCCCTTTGGTAATAATAGCATCACTATCAGCGGTGAAATTCACCTTGTCGTCCTCCATATTGGCATGTACCCAAACTTTGCTTTGGCAGCCTTTTATGATATGATCTTCAGTTTTGAATTGTTCATCGATAAGTGGAAGCGTTTTTCCTAGATCTATCATGTATTGATAGCGTTCTTCCCAATCGTCAAACATTGAAAACTCGTCGATTATTTCATTTTGAATTTCTACTATTGTCATCAGCCCTTAATTGCAATTATTATTCGTTGCAAAGATACGTCATCCCTATGGTTTGTCAAACATGGTTTTGATAGATAAAATCTTTTCAACTATATCTGAAATCATCTTTGGAGGCTTACCATGATCGAAGGTAGGTGTCATAAATTCCTCATCACCAGTATTCACTTTCAAAAATGCTGCCGGTGCGGCATCATATTGATGTGTTTTTGAAGGAGGTTTAAGGTTAGGCAGCTCCTTTATATCGATTTCGCTCAATAAAGTTTGTAAAGCTTGTTTTTCTTCCGAAGGAATAGCAAAAGTCTTGAAATCCTTCAAGTTATAATCATTCGTATATGAGATTGAATCTCCAACAATTTCAATCACTTGAAAGAACCCTCTGGTTGAAGCTCTATACGATACTTTCATATCTTTTTGAGTCATTCTCATTTCTGACTGCTCTGGTGCTACGGCGTTGGAAGTCTCGGTTTTATTATTGCAATCCTTAACCGAAACCAACATTATTAAAAAGCATACAATTAGTTTCATAATACCATACTTTAAGTTGATACTAGTAATGATACAAAAAAGAAGCCAAAGTTTAAGACAACATCATAATTGCCTTCTTCAATGCTGCAATAAAGGTATCGATTTCTGCTTTGGTATTGTAGAACATAAATGATGCTCTAATGGTACCAGGAATGTTATAATAATCCATTATTGGCTGGGCACAGTGATGACCAGTACGCACGGCAATACCCATTTTATCTAAAATAGTACCGATATCGTAAGGGTGAATATTACCAACATTAAATGAAATTACCGAAGTTTTGTGTTTGGCAGTTCCGTAGATCTTAACGCCTTCAATTTGTTGCAGAAGATGAGTAGCATGTTCTAATAATTCGTGCTCATAATTGGCAATAGTTTCAAATCCAATAGCATTCATATAGTCTAATGCTGCCCCAAAGGCAATACCACCACAAACATTGGGTGTGCCAGCTTCAAACTTATGTGGAAGATCTGCGTAGGTGGTTTTTTCAAAAGTGACTTCTGCGATCATTTCACCACCACCTTGGTAAGGGGGTAATTTTTTAAGCCAGTCTTGTTTACCATAAAGCATTCCTACACCCGTAGGACCGCAGATTTTGTGTGCGGAGCATACATAAAAATCAACATCTAATGCCTGTACATCTGGTTTTATATGAGGGCAAGATTGTGCACCATCTACTAAAACAGCCGCTCCAACAGAATGGGCTTTGCTGATGATTTCTTCAATTGGATTTATAGTGCCTAGCGCATTCGAAATATGATTCACAAAAACCAGTTTGGTGTTCTCATTGAGAAGTGCTTCAAATGCAGAGAGTTCTAACTCGCCATTGTCATTCATGGGGATGACCTTCAATTCAGCACCAGTTTTCTCACAAAGCATTTGCCAAGGCACAATATTACTGTGGTGCTCTAAAGCTGAAACGATGATCTCATCACCTTTTTTAAGAAGTGATGAAAATCCATTAGCTACTAAATTAATGCCATGCGTAGTACCGGAGGTGAAAATAATCTCGTGGGCATATTCGGCATTAAAATGCGTTTGAATTTTTCGTCGTGCTTGCTCGTACGCATCAGTGGCTTCCTGACTTAAGGCATGCACACCACGATGAATATTAGCGTTGTAGTTTGAATAGTAATCTACAATGACATCGATCACCTGCTGAGGTGTTTGCGATGTTGCCGCATTATCAAAATAGATCAGAGGTTTTCCGTTAACTTCTCGATTGAGTATTGGGAAGTCTTTTCTAATGGTTTCAACATTAAAGGTTGTATGATCTAATGTTTTACTCATTTATAGGTCGAACCCGATATTTACACCCAATTTCTGAGCGATGATCTTGGTAATTCTATTCTTTATTTCAGGAATCTTAACGGAGTCTAATACATTATTACTAAAGGCAAACATCAATAATGCTCTGGCTTCTTTCTCAGGAATACCTCGAGAACGCAGATAAAACATGGCACTTTCATCGAGTTGTCCGATGGTACATCCATGAGAACATTTCACGTCGTCCGCAAAAATTTCAAGCTGAGGCTTGGTATTTATACTTGCCTTATCGCTAATTAAAATATTGTTATTAGCCTGAAATGCATTTGTCTTCTGTGCTTCTTTTTCAACAATAACTTTTCCGTTGAAAACACCAGTAGCGCTATCATCGAAAATACCTTTGTAGTCTTGGTGACTTTCACAATTAGGCTCGATATGATGCACTAAGGTATTGTGATCTACATGTTGCTTGTTACCAATTATGGTAATGCCTTTCATTGTAGAATCTAAACGCTCTCCATTTTGAAAGAAATTCAGATTATTTCGAGTTAACTTTCCTCCGAAAGAAAACGTGTGCACCTTAGCAATACTTTCACGCTTTTGATTGATAAACGTATTATCAATTAATGAAGCGGTTTCTCTATCGTTCTGAATTTTATAATAATCTACAATGGCTCTTTTGTTAGCGAAAATTTCAGTTACGCTATTTGTGAGAACAGGGTTGTCTGTTAAACTCTGATGACGCTCAATGATCTGAACGTGTGAATTCTCATCAGCGACAATTAGATTTCGAGGCTGCAACATCAAAGCAGACTCATTTCCTGTAGAAAAATGTAAAATTTGAATTGGTTTTTCAACCAGTTTATTCTTCGGAATGTGAATGTAAGCGCCTTCGGCAGAGAATGCGGTATTTAGAGATGATAAGCCATCTTTTGTTGCGATCTTATTGAAATAGTTTTCAATGACCAATCTGTATTTTGGTTTGGTCAAAGCCGCCGACATTAAGCATACGTCAATACCATCATGAGTGGTTTGAGATAAGTGCGATGAGTACTTGCCGTCGATAAAAATGATCTTATAAGAATCAATTTCGTGAATGAAATATTTCTTTACATCCTTAAACTCTAGAGCCTCTTCATGCTTGGGAAATACACTATAATCGTGTTTCAATACCGAATTCAATGAAGTATATTTCCAAGCTTCCTGACGCTTAGTCGGGAATCCTTCAACTTCAAATTGTTTTATAGCTTCGGTTCTAATATCATGGACAGGTGAATCTATGTCGACCATATTTTCGAAGGCCATGAAAGACGATACGAGCTTCTCTTTTAATTCCATATGTTTCAGTTTTCAGTTTTCGGTCACAGTTGTTCAGCTAGTTTTATTTGATGTATCATAACTGAATACTGTTACTGCCTACTGTTTCTTGGCGCTATGCGCCTACTTCTTCTTTAATCCAGTCGTAACCTTTGGCTTCTAATTCGTGCGCTAATTCTTTTGGTCCTGATTTTACGATCTTACCATCGTGTAAAACATGAACAAAATCTGGCACTATATAATCTAATAAACGCTGATAGTGTGTGATTACTATAACCGCATTATCTTTTGATTTTAGTTTGTTAACGCCGTTAGCCACAATTCTTAGAGCATCGATATCCAATCCAGAATCTGTCTCGTCTAGAATAGCCAATTTTGGTTCTAACATAGCCATTTGAAAGATCTCATTTCGTTTCTTCTCACCACCTGAAAATCCTTCGTTGAGCGAGCGCGATAAAAACTTACGATCGATCTCTAGCATTTCAGATTTTTCACGAATCATTTTTAGCATTTCGTTAGCGGGCATATCTTCTAATCCTTTCGCTTTACGCGTTTCGTTGATCGCGGTTTTCATGAAGTTAGTAACACTAACTCCAGGAATTTCCACTGGATATTGAAACGATAAGAATACACCTTTGTGGGCGCGTTCTTCTGGGCCAAGCTCGTCAATATTTTCACCATCTAAAAGGATTTCTCCCTCTTCAACCTCATAATCTTCCTTACCTGCAACAACTGCGGCCAAAGTACTTTTACCAGAACCATTAGGTCCCATAATGGCATGAACTTCACCTGGTTTAACATGAAGATTAATGCCTTTTAAAATGGCTTTATCATCTACACTAGCGTGTAAGTTATTTATCTTTAACATTGCTTTTAGTTTGCTAATTGAATTACGTCTTTTTTATTTGGATCAGGTGCTTCCACCTTTAAAATGTCTTTAACTTCTATAATATTCTTCCATAGAATATTCTGATCAGTATTTTCTGTTCTCTTAACTCTAATTGTAACAGGGACGGATGTGTACTCGTTCGTTTTGAAGGGTTTCACCTGTTCGTGTAACGCCAACATATTGTCATCGACCACAACACCATAAATATCGCCGTTAGGCATTTCAAATACTGCAGCTTTTTGTGCCTCATCGTAAAGAAAATCACCTTTCATAGTAATAAGTCCATCGTTTTGATCGTAAGATTTTGCACGATTTTCTTCGAGGTCGATGTTCTGTTTCGACTCATTTTTACAAGCCACAACTCCCATTATCAGTAAAAGAATAACAAATACTTTTTTCATATTATTCGTTTTTATCCTACAGAACCTTCTAAACTTATTTCCAATAATTTTTGCGCTTCAACTGCAAATTCCATTGGAAGTTTATTTAGAACTTCTTTACTAAACCCATTAACGATTAGTGCAATGGCTTTCTCAGTATCGATCCCACGCTGGTTACAGTAAAAAATTTGGTCCTCACCAATTTTACTCGTTGTAGCCTCGTGTTCTATCTGTGCTGATTTATTTTTGGCTTCTATGTATGGAAACGTGTGTGCACCGCACTCATTACCCATCAATAGACTATCGCATTGGGAGAAATTTCGAGCATTATCTGCACGCGAGCTAATCTGTACAAGACCGCGATATGAATTTTGAGATTTACCAGCCGAAATACCTTTTGAAATAATTGTTGACTTGGTATTTTTCCCTAAGTGAACCATTTTGGTTCCGGTGTCTGCTTGCTGGAAATTATTCGTCACAGCAATGGAGTAAAACTCACCAACTGAATTGTCTCCTTTTAATACGCATGAAGGATATTTCCATGTTACTGCTGAACCAGTTTCAACCTGTGTCCAAGATATTTTTGCATTGGTTTCGCATAAACCTCTCTTGGTTACAAAGTTGTAAACACCACCTTTACCTTCGGCATTACCTGGGTACCAGTTTTGTACTGTTGAATATTTTATTTCCGCGTCGTCTAACGCAATGAGTTCCACAACGGCCGCATGCAACTGGTTTTCATCTCTACTTGGCGCAGTACAACCTTCGAGGTAACTCACATAACTGCCTTCATCAGCAATTACTAAAGTACGCTCAAACTGACCTGTACCAGCTTGGTTAATTCTGAAGTATGTCGACAATTCCATTGGGCACTTAACACCTTTCGGAATGTAACAGAATGAACCATCACTAAATACGGCAGAATTTAAAGCTGCATAAAAGTTATCTTTTTGAGGAACAACAGTACCGATATATTTTTTCACCAATTCAGGGTGCTCCTGAATGGCTTCAGAAATACTCATAAAGATGATTCCTTTTTCAGCTAATGTCTTTTTGAATGTCGTTGCTACAGAAACTGAATCTACCACCACATCCATGGCAACACCAGCTAATTTCTTTTGCTCATCAAGAGAAATCCCTAGCTTTTCGAAAGTTGCCAATAATTCTGGATCAACTTCATCTAAGCTATCGTATTTTGGCTTACTGTTTGGTGCCGAGTAATAAGAGATCGCCTGAAAATCTGGTTTTTCATAATGTACATTTGCCCATTCTGGTTCGGTCATTTCTTTCCAAACTTTAAAGGCTTGTAATCGCCATTCGGTCATCCACTCGGGCTCTTCCTTCTTTTTCGAAATGGCTCTAACAATATCTTCGTTTAGGCCAACAGGAAATGTGTCAGATTCTATATCTGTATAAAAACCGTATTCGTATTCTTTGGTTTTTAACTCTTCTCTTAAATCGTCTTCAGTATACTTACTCATGCGTCTTTTTTAAAGTGAAAATGATTCGCCACAACCGCAAGTGCGATTTGCATTAGGATTGTTGAATACAAAACCAGTGCCGTTAAGTCCACCAGAATATTCGAGTGTTGTGCCTATGAGGTAAAGAAAACTCTTTTTATCAACGATGATTTTTACGCCATTATCTTCAAACACTTTATCACCATCAATTTGTTCTTTGTCAAATTTTAAATCGTACGACAAACCAGAGCATCCACCACTTTTAACACCAACTCTAATGTAGTCAGTATCAGGATTAAAGCCGTCGTCATTCATAAGTTCAACGACTTTACGCTTTGCTTGTTCAGAAACTTTAATCATAATCTTAAAATAGATTAATTCTAAATTGAATGCAAATATACGATATAGCTTAGGTTAAACCATATTTGCTAACATTATATTAGCATATAAGTTAATAGAATTTTCCTATGGAATTAGGAAAACTTTGGTTTCGACAATTGTAAGTTAAGATGAAATAATTGTCTAAGGGTAGATTGAACGTCTTTATTAGCAATGCTGAACTCATCGAAATTGCCATTTTTATCCGTGGTCTCAGTTACACCACAGTGGCTACATTTCAGGTCTATGGTTTGATCAGAATTTGTTTTTGTTTTCACAAAATTATGACCAAACACAGCACAAGGGACTGCTTTGTTCGAAGTAGGTTTCATTCGTAAGATTTGGGATTGAAAATTTAGTAATTTTCACAAAAGAACATGCTAAAACACATGATTTTTCGATGAAACACACTATTTTAACGGATATTTCTTACAATATCAATTTTGAAAATCTGGATTATTTATGAATGAAGGGTCGGAAAGTGTTAGCAAAAATGCTTTGAGATCGGCTTTTTCCTGATCGGTTAATTGCACGCCGCCCTGATCTACCTGTTTCATGAGCGGATCGATGGTAGGAGAATCTTGAAGTCCTTCGCTGTAATGATCAATAACTTCATCTAAAGTAGTAAACCTGCCATCGTGCATGTAAGGAGCCGTGTAGGCCAAATTGCGTAGTGATGGGGTTCTAAATTTACCGTTGTCGTTAGGATCGCCAGTTACAGCGCCCAGACCTAAGTCAGTGAAGGTTGCATCGAGGCCATTGTTATGGAAATCATTGTTGGTCCAAAGTGGATTATTTGGATTACCATGACAATGAAAACAATCGCCTTTATCTTCTCTAAGAAAAATGTCCAATCCGTTTAATTCTTGAGCAGTCAACGTGGTTTGCCCTAAGGAATATTGGTCAAATTTTGAATTGGCCGAAATAAGCGTACGCTCAAATTGCGCGATAGCTTTTGTTGTAAGCTCTTTAGTTATAGTTGAGGTGTTGAAAGCCAATTGAAACAATTCAGGATATTCAGGATCTGCTTGTAGTCGCTCAACAACATTATCCCAATCGCTATGAAGTTCAATAGGATTTTCTACGGGTTCTTCGGCCTGTCGCTCTAAACTCAATGCACTTCCATCCCAGTTAAAACGTTTATCGTAATTCCAAGCCAAATTAAAAATAGGCATAGAGTTTCGTGTGCCGGCAATGCCATCAATGCCAACGCTCGTTATCATATTATCTGTAAAGGCCTGTTGAGGAGCATGGCAAAAGGCACAAGCTTTAGTTCCATTTGCAGATAGAATTTTATCGAAGAATAATTTTTTCCCTAGGGCTACACCTTCAACAGTCTGAGGATTGTCGGCAGGAATAACAGGGGCAATAATATTGCTAGAGAAAATCTCTGGAATATCTAAAGGCATCGCCGTTGGTTCATAGCCTCTTTCGTCATCAGAACAACTCAGGCTGCAAACGGCAAAAATCAACAATATCCATCTGTTGGCTTTCACTCTACTCCGTAATTTGGGTTACTTCACCTAAACTAAATACACTCTGTCCATTTTCAAACATTAAAATCTGAGCCGTAGAATTTGGCATTAACATCTGATTATAAACATTTAAATCCCATTGGTTTGGGTTCTTAAACCATTCAGCAATATTCATCTGAATTTCAATTTCAGTTCCGTTGGTTATCGCAATAGCTCCTAAATTCACATTGAAAAATGTGTCTTGTGGAAAAGTTGGATTAGGCCCTGGATTGTCAACCGCTCTAATTGCATGGTAGTTAAAGCCTTGTTCATCCATGCTTGAATTGATAAACTTTCCATCGAATTGCATGTAATGGTAGCCACCACCTAACATATCTGGGACATTGAAAGAAGCTGAATTGAGATCCACATAGTTTTGGGCATTGTCTTCATTGTCGAGACCGAAAGTAAATGACACATTGTTAAAATTGCCTACGGGAATAGTACTCGGTAATTCAAAGGTTAAGCTATTATCGATACTGATATCAACTAAATTATGAGCATTAGTGCTTAACACTTCACCTGAATTTGTTCTAAAAGTTATATCTGAAATCACATAGCGCAAACGTTCAATACTCAAAGTTTCGCCATTCGCATTTACAAAATTAAAACTATTCAGGTCTGCATTGGTTACAGCGGTACCATCCCAATTAAATGTAAATCTGAAGGTGGGATTTACCTGCTGCGAATTTGCAGGGTCTGAGTCATCAGTTTCACAAGCGCAAAGACATGCAGTAAAAACAAGCAACGCAATAATTTTCTTAATCATTTTAATCTCCAATTTTTATTAAAAGTAAATCTGTAAATCCTTTATTCTCTATGATGTCTCCATCATTGCTGGTGGTGTCTCCAACGCCAATAACGGTACCGTTGTTTAATTCGGTAACGCCATAGGAAAAATCTATGTTAGAACCTCCGACACTTCGCTCCCAGATGATATCTCCGTTGTCGTCTACATAAACAATCCAAGCATCGTTTTGTCCTTTATTTTCAGAAACGTCATTGTCATTACTTCGCGAGCTACCAGCTAAGATAAACCCATTGTTTTGTGATTTTGAAATAGCCCTCGCAACATCAAAACTAGAGCCACCTAGGGTCTTTTCCCAAATAATATCTCCATTTGGCGAAATTTTTATTAACCAAAGATCGGCACCACCTTTATTGTTGGAAACGTCATTATCGGTGCTTCGTGTATCTCCAGCTATTATAAAGTTACCATCATTGGTACGAATAATTCCTCTTGCTTCGTCAATTTGACTTCCTCCAAACGATTTCTCCCAAACCAACCCTCCTGTTGAAGATATTCTTATAACCCAAAAATCGTAGGATCCAAGATTTCCTGAAATGTCTGTGTCTGCGCTATCCGAACCTCCGGCAATTATAAATCCATTGTCACTTGTTTGTGCAATGCCTTCAGGTGTATCCGTGAAGTTTCCTCCGAAGTAGCGACTCCATTCTAAATTTCCTGAACTATCAATTTTCAATACCCAATAATCACCACCTGCATGTCTATCTGATTGACGTGATGTGTTGCCAGCGCCACCAGATGCTGTAACATCTAGAGTTCCTGAGATTAAATATCCTTGGTCATTAGTTTGAATGACGGATATACCAGAATCTGCCCCTTGGAAACCATATGATTTTTGCCAGGTGATATTGCCAAAGGCATCTAGTTTAGCTAACCAGAAATCTTGAAGTCCGGCATTGTCACTAACATCTCCCGAAGCGCTAAAACTGAAACCTAGAATGGCATAGCCACCATCTTGTGTTTGAATGATATTACGACCTCTATCGTCGGCATCTCCGCCGTAGGTTTTTTGCCATTCCAAGTTATCTTGCGCATCAAATTTTAAAACCCAATAGTCAAAGCTTTCATCTTGCTTATCCGTAATATCACCATCATTACTTTGCGTGAATCCTAAAATAGCGTAGCCTCCATCTGAGGTAGCTACAACAGATTGCCCACTATCATTGTTTGAACCGCCATAGGTCTTAACTATTGTGACTGGATTTGCATTGTTTTCAATAACCCCGTCATCATTACTGCAGCTTAACATGAGTAGTGAGAGCAAAGTGCAAACATAATATGACCAGGCTCTATTCATATTTCCTAGTTAGAAGGTCGGACAATAAACAAGCCGCCATTGATATCGCTGACTACAATATTTCCACTTTCAAAGAATGGATAAATATTCCAGGCGCCGTTAAAAGACACATTATTGGTAGGAATGAACGAATCAAAGAAACCCGATTCGGTCATTATTCCTGCATCAATGTTTGAAATATCTATTGCTCTAAGCCCAGCTGTATAATTAGCCATATAAAAAGTGTCGCCAACTACATAACCATTATGGTCTATAGCTGTCGTTGGACCAAAATAATCCATGTGAAAAATTGGATTGTCGAGGTCAGTGAAATCAAAAACAATTGTGCGGGTATTTCCACCGAAGTTTATTTCATCAACTTCATCACCTAATATGAAATATTCCATGTCTTCTGTAAACCAGCCTTGGTGTGTATAGCCAATATTAGAATAGCCAATGGTTGAAATTTGTGTTGGATTGGCTTTATCAGTGACATCAATTATCACTACTTCATTTTCGTTACTGCCAATATAGATTTCTCGTCCAGCATAATCAGTATCAGGACCATTATAAGTAACCACTTGCGCATCGTGAGAGTAAGAATCATCAGCATAACCTCCGGCAGCTACTGGCATGGTAGGATTTTGAATATCTACAAAATGCGGCCCGCCATTAAATGTTGTGGTTCCAACGGCATAAGCAAAACCACTGTCTTCGTTAATAACAATGTTATGGGCACTTCCAAAGCCATTGTAGTTGGCATCAGCAGTGAAGGTCACGGGAGGATTAGTTACATTTCTCAGTCGGGTGAGATCAAAAACTTGCATACCATGATCTGGAGCTTCGCTTACAATAAAGGCATGATCATTATAAACTTTTATGTCTCTCCACGGACTATTAGATGTTGCGGTAGGAAGTGTTCCTAAAAGCACAGGGTCTGAAGGGTCCGTAATATCAACAAAAGCAGAACCTGTAGTTGTGCAAACTAATGCATATTCGTTATTGTTTGTAGGATCTGTCCAACCCCATGAGTCGTTACCTTCGGCACCAGCACCACCAAGAACATTAATTGGAATGTGACTCATTAGATCAAAGCCATCACAAGGATGTCCGTTTGCCATACCATTTTCACACGGAAATTGAGGTAGAATAGTATTGTCATCACAGGCATCACCCAAACCATCATTATCCGAATCTTCTTGAGAAGGATTAGCTGTCAAAGGACAATTGTCATTAATATCTAAAACGCCATCACCATCATCATCGTCGTCGCACGCATCGCCTATACCATCATTATCGGTATCTAACTGATCAGGGTTAAATGTATTAGGACAGTTATCAGTTCCATCTACTATAGTATCATTATCAGAATCGACTGGAGCTGGAGACGTTCCATCATCATCACTTGAGCAAGAAACAACTAAAACGGTTGAAAAAACTATAGCAAATACTATAAAGTAGAATTTTTTAAGGGCGGTAGGTTTCATATACTTTTTTTAGCAATTTACGGTAATTTTTTACACTTGGCTTCGAATAATGCAGAATTAACCACAAAAATGGGACCGTTATTAAAAAAAGGGTAATATTTTTGCAGCATGATAGAGGATAAAAACCCAAAACGCACTCCCTTAAGCGAATTAGGAGAGTTTAAACTGATAGAACATTTAACGGATCATTTTGAGATCAATCAGAAATCGACTGTTAAGGGGATTGGTGACGATGCTGCAATTTTGAAGTTTGAAAATAAAGATGTAGTTATTTCTACAGACCTCTTAATAGAAGGTGTTCATTTCGATTTGAGTTATGTGCCTTTGAAACATTTAGGGTATAAGGCCGTAATGGTAAATCTTTCTGATATCTATGCCATGAATGCTATGGCTACCCAAATTACGGTATCTATTGCAGTTTCAAATCGTTTTCCTTTAGAGGCTCTTGAAGAGTTATATGCAGGGATAAGTACTGCAGCGAAACTTTACAATGTAGATGTCGTAGGTGGAGATACAACATCCTCAACATCCGGACTAATAATTTCCATTACAGCGATTGGCGAAGTGAATCAAGGAGAGCAGGTATTAAGAACTGGTGCACAGCCAAATGATTTATTAGTTGTAACAGGGGATTTAGGTGGCGCTTATATGGGTCTTCAAGTTTTAGAACGCGAGAAGGAAGTTTTTAAAGTGAATCCGCAGTCGCAACCCGATCTTTCGATGTATACTTATATTGTAGAACGACAACTAAAACCCGAAGCACGTAAAGACATTGTTGAATTACTTAAACAACTCGAAGTTAAACCAACAAGTATGATCGATATTAGTGATGGTCTTTCTTCGGAAATTATTCATATTTGTAAACAAAGTAAGACAGGTGTTGATCTTTACGAGAATAAAATTCCATTAGACCCACAGGTAATCTCTACATGTGAAGAGTTTAATATCGATAGCACGACTGTTGCCTTAAACGGAGGTGAAGATTATGAATTATTAATGACAGTTGCTCAGGATGATTATCCAAAAATTAAAGGCAATCCAAATCTAACAGTGATTGGTTATATGACAGAAGAAAGTAAGGGGATGCATTTAGTGACTAGGGCAGAAGAACGAATTCCTATTATTGCGAAAGGATGGAACGCGCTTAATAATCAATCATAAGAATTTTTTGACCCTTCTCTAAGCGTTTTTTATGAACTCGATTTAAAACAGAATTGATTTCTTTTCGTTTCGGAGTAAGAGGTGTGAATCTACCATTACCGTCAATGGTCATTTCAGATTTGCAACGCGAACATTTATACTCTTTAACATGGTAAGTTACGACTTTGGAGACTTTATAATCATGCCCAAATAATGAGCAATAAACGTTTTTCATTGTGGTTGCTATTTTTCTTAATTAGGATAAATCCAAGAAAGGGATTTAAATATAAGAAAAAGAGTTATTCACAGGTTGTTAACAATCAACAAATCGATGAAGTGAGAGATTTTTGCTTTAAACGCATAAGTTTGCTATGATAAATGCGCTCTAAGGCAGTATTTATATCTCTGTATTTTGGTGTGAGTTCTATGAGTTTACCATTGCTATCTGTGGTTAATTCTTTACCACAATTCTTACAGGTATATTCCTTAACATGATTGGTTACTTTTTTTGTCATTTCGTAATTATGACCAAAAAAATCGCAGTATAATTTTGTAGGCATAAAGTAGGTCGTTTTGGTTTAGTTTGATTTAGAGACCTAAATATAGAGATTATTTTCAATCATAAACGTTAAAACGAATTATTTTTCGATAAAACGTTTTAAAAAGTAAGATAAATCTGATTTATTCTCAATATGACTCATATGCCCTTCCGATAATTCTTCATGAATAATTTTTGAATTCTGAATCTGTTCTGAAATAAATTTAGGGTTAATCAAGGTATCTTTTTTCCCCGTAATAATCAACGCTTCGCCATTTACATTCTTGAAAACTTCCAGTCGATTTGGCCGTAAAGCCATGCCGTTGTTAGCGGCAATATAACCTTGAACTGATGTCTGTAATGCAATTTTCAGAGCATCTTCATATTCGGTCTGAAAGGTTACTCGACTTTCAGGAGCAAACAGATTAGCGAAAGACATTCGCACTAAATTCTCATAATTGGTTTTTGCGGTATCAACCGCACGTGCTCTTAATAATTTGCGGTCGTCATCATCAGCTTCAAAGGTGGAGTTCAATAAGCACAATCCGTTGATTAATTCAGGATAGTGCTCTGCCAAAGCCAGAGCCACATAACCACCCATAGAATGACCAACAATTTTAGCCTGCTTAACGTTCAAGTGTTGTAAAACATAATAAACGGCTTCAGCCATATCCTCCATAGTATGAACATAACCAATGCTATCTGTTTTTCCGTGACCTAACAGGTCGATGCAGATCACCATATGACTTTCAGATAATTCAGGAATAAAAGCATCCCACATATTTACCGTTTCCAAAAATCCATGCAATAAAACTAAAGCCGGACCTTCACCATCTATTGTATAATGAACAGTACTGTTTTTGTAGTCTACAATCATAAAAACAAAGATAGGCTTTGCGGTTGTTTTTTGAAGAAAGCGTCACAACATTTATTATATTTGAAAGCATTCATAATTAATCAATATTCAAATGATTCTCAAGCGAATTTTAAGCCTGATGGTTATTGCTCTAACCTTCTCACTTCAAGCACAAATTGAAGAGGCTCAACTCGATCAACTTATACAAGAAACACTAACAACTTTTGATGTGCCTGGAATTTCAGTCGGAATTTACAAAGACGGTAAGGAGGTTTATGCTAAAGGACATGGTGTGCGTTCACTGACCACTAAAAAAGAAATGAATTCTGAAACTTTAGTTGGTGTAGCCTCTAACAGTAAGGGCTTTACTTGCTTTGCTTTAGCCATGATGGTTGATGCCGGAAAATTAAATTGGGATGACCCTGTGCGTAAGCATATTCCTGAATTCCAATTACACGATCCTTGGGTAACCGAACATTTTACGGTTAGAGATCTCGTAACGCACCGCAGTGGCATGGGATTAGGTGCTGGTGACCTTATGTTCTTTCCTGAAGGCAATGATTTTACCGTTCAGGATGTTATTAACAATGTAAAATATTTAGAGCCCGAAACCTCGTTCAGAAGTAAATTCGCCTATAACAATAATATGTTTATTGTTGCGGGAGAAGTGCTGAAACGTGTTAGCGGTTTATCTTGGGAAGAGTTCATCGAAACTAAAATTATGAAACCCGTCGGCATGAATAATTCCAAAGCTTCCTACAACCGTGTTACCGACAAATCAAATATCATTGACGCGCATACAAGAGCAGAAGGTAAGGTGATCCAGATTCCACACGATTGGAGTGAAACGGCAAATGCCGCAGGTGGTATAGTGAGTAATGTGCATGATATGATGACCTGGGCAAAGTTCTTAATGAATGATGCGGTCACCGAAAGTGGTGAGCGCTTGTTAGATGCGCGATTGTTTCATGAGTTATGGCAATTACAAACACCTTTAAGTGTAAGACCTGGCGATTGGTACAACTCTAATTTTAGAGGTTATGGTTTAGGGTGGTTTGTAACTGATGTAAAAGGCGGTCACAAGCAGGTTTATCACACAGGTGGATTGATCGGAACGGTGACGCAATTCACTATGATTCCAGATTTAGATTTAGCCATCGTTGTCCTCACCAATCAAATGAATGGATCGGCCTTTACAACGATTACCAATACCATTAAGGATTCGTATCTAGGCTATGAGGATCGTGGTTGGTTAAACATGCTGGGTGAACGAAATACCAATTACCTCAAATACAACGATAGCCTCAAAGCGGCAGTTTATGCTCAGGTTGACAAAATGAAAAATAGTTCGCAACTTCCAAAACCAGATCAAATTTCAGGCACTTACACGGACGATTGGTTTGGAGATATCATCATTTCTCACAGTGAAAATGGTTATGCCATAAGATGTGTACGCTCCCCACGACTGTTTGGTGAATTATTACCGTATAACGCCACAACCTACGTAGCCAAATGGAACGACAGAAGTTACGACGCAGATGTGTTTGTGCAGTTTACATTTAATGAAAAAGGTGAAGCCGTTTCAGCAAGCATGAAATACATTGCGCCTATTACGGATTTCAGTTTCGATTTCCATGATCTCGAACTTAAAAAGACCAACTAGGTGAACATTCAGCGAAAGGAACTTTTAGTCACAAGCTTTGCCTTGTTCTCACTTTTCTTCGGAGCAGGCAATTTATTATTACCTCCATTATTAGGATTTAATGCTGGTGAAGACTGGCTTATTGTTACCATAGGATTTGTTATTGCCGCCGTAGTGATTCCCATTATCGGGATTCTTGCCCATGCTCGACTGCAAGGCACTATGTACGATTTTGCGAAGAAAGTTTCGCCTTTGTTCAGTTCTATTTATTGTGTTATTATTTATATCATTTCTGTTGCAATTCCGTCGCCCAGAACAGCATCAGCAACACATGAAATTGCCGTCCATCCTTCCTTCGGAACTGATCCACTACTCACAAGTTTTATTTATTTCGCTCTGGTTCTGGTTTTTGTTTTGAACCGCTCTAAAATCCTAAATCTCATCGGAAAGTTTTTAACGCCACTTATTGTCATTATGCTTTTGGTGGTGATAGGGATTGGTTTAAGTTCTTCTTCATTCACAACCGGAACGCCAACTTTTGAAACTCCAATCGTTTCAGGAATACTAGAAGGTTATCAGACGTTCGATGCTATAGGTGCTGTTGTGGTTGGTGCAGTGATTATTGTTTCATTGAAGTTCAAAAATATGAAGGTGAGTGCTTTTGAATCGAAACGAAAACTTATAAGAAATTCTGGTTTCATTGCAGGTACAGGACTCTTCATTATCTACGCCGGACTCATAGCAACTGGTGCTTACTATGGCTCCGAAATTGAGGTTAATGCCGACCTTAGTACTGATATGCAGCGCGCCAATTTATTGAGTGGTATAAGCATCGCCGCATTAGGAAATTTTGGAAATACGGTTCTCAGTATTTTAATTTCTTTGGCCTGTTTTACCACAGCTGTTGGGATCGTGGCTGGTACGGCCGATTATTTTAGAGGCTTGTTTAATAAATCGCAAGTGGCTTACATAACTACAGCCGTTATAGCTTGTGCTGCAGGGATAATTGTGGGGCAATTGAATTTTCACGATATCATTGTTATCGCTTATCCGGTGCTTCTATTTATTTATCCAATAACGATTGTTTTAATTCTTTTGAATGTACTTCCTGAACGAATTGCCACGCCACTAATGTTCAGAGCGGTGGTTATTGTGACATTCCTTTTTAGTATTCCTGATGTTATTGGATTTATAAGTCCATCTGAAGGATTACAAAGCATGATGAATTATATTCCGCTAGCCTCGTACAACTTGGGTTGGGTGTTACCAGCTGTTGTGGTTTTTGGGGTGAGTGTTTTGTTAAATGTAAAAAGGCCTAATTAAAAAAAACTCATGCATAAAGTCTATAGAAATTAGATTAATGAAATTTTGTACTTTTCTACTTGTTTATTCCAATTGTTATCTGTTAAAATTGTGTCAAACGGATTTTGCTTCATTATAGGCTGGTAATTTTCATTTCTCATTTTACTTCTATTTACTAAGTAAATCCAATATTTATCACCTTTAAGTTTGGCTACTTGGTATTCATTTCTTGACCAATAAAAATAGGCTTTTGGACCATCATAAGACTTTACTTCAATAAAGCGATTCGGTTGTTCATCTTCTATTTCGTTATAAGAAGCTATGTCGTAACCTTCATTGACAACGTATTCAGCAACCCAATCAACTTTCTTTTTGTTTTCAAGTCTTTCCGTTTCAAATTTTAGAACAAATTTTTCTGCTTCTTCACCATATATCTGTTGTTGTTCCATTGATTTTCGAAACTCTTCAATTCCTATTTTTCTTTTCTTAATCTCTGGTAATACAGACTTGTCAAATAGTTTTTTGTATCGCTGATTTATAATGTAACTTTTGAATTCAGGTGTGGGATGCTCACCAATGGCATTAAAGTCTAACAGCAATTGCTTGAAATTCGAATACTTAAATCCGAAAGCGGAATTGTCAATCTGTAAAGATTTGTAAATAACATCATGTGATAAGTACTTAGAACTAAAAATATTAAGAAAATCAGTATCGTTTTTAAGCGACTCAAACAGGAGTTGATTAAAACGATCAATCATTTGAGGAACACTGTTCATGTAGTTTTCAAAATCTGAATTTAATTGAAAGCTAGTTTCGGATTGTTGTAAGACATTCATTCTCAATGCCAATTCAATTCCGCCATCTATGATTGGTCGATCATCAATTACTCTATTGAAAAAGAGCTTTTCTAAATCAGGACGTTGCCAAATACTACTGGGGTTACTTTTTAAGGTGCTGAATAGCTCGAAAAAGTAATTAGGAGTACCTAAACAATCATATTTTCTAAGATCGTTTAGCATAATTGGCAATGAGATCTTTTATTATGTCTGTTTCATCGGTATCATTAATTCTGGCAAAAAGAGGAATATCATCATTAATAATTTCTTCCATTCGTCTGATTTTTAGATTTAATCTGTGGTTTATGACTTCATCAATTGAGTCTCTTGAAACAAAATAGTAGTAGTTAGTTATTTGACCATCTGGTAACCCAACTCTATGAATACGGTCTTTTGATTGGAGAAAATTAGAACAGTTGTAATCTCTTTCCATGTAAATGGCATTGTGACATCCTTTGTGCAACGAGATTGATTCAGCAACCGAAAAAGGGTTAGCAATTACAACTTGAAAATCTTGATTTTTAGGGTCATTAAATTTTTGAATAGTTGCTTCTCTTTCTACTTGACCAATTTCACCAATTAATAGCTTTGATTCGATATTAATGGAATGTAGATACTTTTTTAAATCCTTTGCATTTTGAATAAAAATTGTCCAAATAATCACTTTTTCTTTTTGAGCAATTATTTTTTGTTCAATAAGATTTTTTATGGCAATAAACTTTGCCGGAGTTTCTTTGAACTGATAATCACAGATTTTCTTAAAGAACTCTGAATCATTTACTATTACATCTGTATCTGTAGTAAACTCGCTATTTGGATCATAATAGTATTCACCACTTTCTAAAGCATCTTTTAAGGGTTTATTCAACAAAGCTGGATTTGTCGAAGCTTGTCTTAGTCTGATTAACTTAGCTTTATTTAAAGTGTCTTTTACAGTAGCGGAACTATTTTCTTTAAAGTCAGGAATATATTTTGCTTCAATGAAATCATAAATTTCTCTTTGATATTTATTCATTTCAAGGCTAACCAACTCTTCTTTTATTTCGGGTAAACCAAGATCATCTTTTTTAATTCGAATGAAATAAGGAGAAAGATTCTCTTTCAGGTTTTGTACTCTTTCAGATTCTGGCTCACTATTCTGGGTCATGTCTTCAAGGTTGTGGTAGTGAACGCCTAGAATTTCCTTGAATTTAAATGGGTAAATAAACTTGTATAAGTTGTAAATATCTTGGTATCCGTTTGGCACAGGCGTACCTGTAAGGATTACTCTGGCAACAGCTTCTTTTGATATTTCTGTTACGCTTTTACCCCAAACTCCTTCATGGTTTTTTATTCTATGTGCCTCATCAACTACCACAAGAGTTTTATTCTTTTTTAAAAAGTCTATGATTTGAGATTCAAAGTTTGGAACCCCGCCATGAAAAATAAGAGTTAGCTCATCAGGGTTTCCTGAATAAAGGTGTTGTTTCTTTAACTCCCTAGAAATCTCAGCATTTCCTGACATTCTAAACGAAGTAGGTAATACTCCAAAGCATTCTTCGTATTCGTTTTCCCAAGGAGCAAAAGAAGATAATGGACCTATGACCAATAACTTGTCTACATGTTTTGGGTTGGTGGGAGGTAGGCTTTTAAGATAGGCATAAGCACCATAAACAATTGAAGTTTTACCTGCTCCTGGAACAGCAAAATTACAGGAGTTTTGACTAAAAGCCATGTGAAAGGAAGAGAGCAACTGTAATGGATATAGAGTTCTTTTAAGTTCCTTTTTGAGTACTGACTGAAATTCGTCAAATTGTGAAACGAGTTCTGGATTATCGTGAAATTCGTCATTTCTTATTTTTTTTGCATTCTTAGAAAAGATATCAAATTGTTCTTCTTCTCGTTGATAGCTTGCTAGTTCTTGGGTAGTGTTTTCTTTAAGTGAGACTTCAAATTGAAATTTTGAGAGTATTCTTTTAAGTTCATTTAGGGTTTTTACTTGGGTTTCTTTTCTGAACGGGATTTGAATTGTATCTCCTACTATTTCATAGCCGAGTCGCCTAAAACGTAATAAAAGTCGCCTGTTACCTGTAATGAAGTCAATTTCACCATTAAGTAAAAAAAGGTTTTTGTCAATATTTACATCAATTGAGATAGTCACTATTTGTAAATTGGATAAAGAAGTTTGTTTATTTCTTTTGCTGTTTTTTGTACTTCATCTAATTCTGATTTAGGGACACTATCTATTTCGATTGATTTTACAAGGATTTCAATGTGTTGTAGAAGTCTCAATGGAGATTTTTGAGACATGGAGGTTGTTACCTGCATAGCTAAATCTTTGACTAAATTCTGAACTTCAACTTTAGAATAAGCTTTATGATTTTGCTTTATCGCTGAAAACGCTTGTGATGCTTTTTTAACTAATTTTTCGGGCGCCTCTGCTTCTCGATTGTAATAAATGTTTTGCTGATGATCTTTCAGGTTTTCAATAAAGGCGCTATTTTTTCCATCAAATTTAGAAGCATCAAAATATTTGTTGTCTCTATCATCTAAATGGCTTTTTAAATCATTGGAATTAAAATCAATTTCTGGTTCTTCTGAAATTTTGTCTCTAATTTCATTATGTTTATTAGAGAAACTATCCCAAATATCCTTGTTGCCAAAAAAGTGGTTTTCCTTTTGACCATCTGCCAAGTTTCTGAATTCCTTACCGTCATATTTGTTTCTGATTCTTAGGTAATCGAAAGCTATATCTCTCAGGTCATCAACATCATCATCAGTATATCCGTCAAATGCCTTTTTACTTCCTTCTCCGTAAAATGTATCAAGCCATTTAGTTAATGATAAAAACTGATCTTCACGGTTGTCTAATTGAGTGTAAATTCCGTCATATCCAACATAGAATAAGTACTCATCCATAATGAGCATTGTACTCAAGTATTTCTTGATTTCAGACTTTTGTTCGCCCATCCAATCTGAAATTTTAGTTATGGCGTTTTCGTCAATGTTGTTAGAAGAAAACTCTTTTCCCAAAGTTAGTCGGCTATAAAGTTCTTTTGCTTTTAGGTACTTTTCAGTTGCATTGTAACCTAATTTCTGATCTTCACCCATTTGAAAAGAAGTTTCTAACTTTTCAATTTCAAGAGGGTTTTCGTTAAGTGTAACTGGTAATATTACTGCTTTAAAGTAATCGTACTTCTTTTCAAATTTTTTGCCTGATAATTTCCCTTCGTTTTGAATGTCATTCAATAACATTGCTCTACGGTTACCATCAATGATAATTCCGTCTTTTGTGATTATTCCAATCTTTTGTTGACCAAAATCGGCAATGTTTTTTTGTGTTTTTCTATTTCTATCTGGTTTAGAATCCCACAAAAGACGTTCTATTCTTTTTTTCCCTTCTACACTGTATTCATCAATTGTGTGACTTTGAGTTTCTAGTGATTTTGTACGACTAAGAATCCTTCCATTGTATTTGTTATACACCAACAAATCAAGAGGAATCTTGTAAACATTCATGGTTACCAAGTCATCTTCCCAAGGAATCTCGATTTTATTGAAAGGATTGTCCTTGTTACGATTTATTATTTCTTCTATTTTTTGAATTCTAGTTTCTTTGTTCATCTTAATTACTGTTTGCGATTGAAGCAATTTTGTTAATTCCATATAATGCAAATACTTGCTTCAATGGTACTTTAGTCTTATGCTTAAAGGCATCTACTTTTTCGTTAATAGTAGATTTTGATTGATTTAGTGATTTGATAATCTCTTTTAACTCCTCAATGAGTTCAGTAGGATCTTTTTTACCATCAATTTCAGTCTGCTTTTCAAATAGGTATTGAAGTTCTTTTTTAGAACCTATTTTTTCAGAGAATCCATTATTTACAATATCAAGAAATAATTCACCATTTGAATGCTTTTTGATAATCGGTTCTAATTTTTCGAACGTATTGTCTCTAACTAAATGAGAAGGATAGCCTTCTCCATTACCGTATTGTATGGAAGTAAACCATTTATTTTTTGAGGTTTTGTCTTTTCCAATTCTGAAATTAGAAAGAGTGACGGTTAGGTTTCCGTCCTTGAAAGAGTGCCATCTACATTTTGCTCCTTTATTTTTAACTGGTGGTGAATCAAATATTTTTGTTGAAAATGTATTTAGATTTTCAATTCCTTCAATTCTAGCCTTTTTCTCAATATTAATTTTATTCGGAATTGGTAAATCCAATTCTTGAAGGACAGTTTTAGCAAATACTTTACTCACAGAGGAACATACAGCATTCCCAACCAAACGCCATTTAGTGTATTCTGAACCTTTAAATTGAAAGGTAATGGGGAAACCCATATAAATTGCGGCTTCTCTCACTGTTGGCAACCGAAACTCTCCATCACCTTTTCTTGGTATTTCTGATTTATAGATTATAGATTCTCTGGAATTTGAAATTTTAGTTGCTGTGATTGTCCTACTTGGCTTATCTTCATTTTCTGGAAATGCCATTTTACCCATGTATGGGTGATTCACTTTCCAATGCCTTGAAAACTTTGCGTCAACTGCATAAATTCCCGTATCATAAAAATGATCTGTAAGTTCTGACTGTCGAATTGAAACGTCAAATTGAGGGTCTTTAATAAAGGAATCATTCATTGAGTCAAATGGAGTAGGAAACATTTTTTTCATTTGACCAATTGTTTTATGCTTTGGTAATGGCACATCCGCCTTGTTGGTGTGAGTATGTTTAGGTTTAATCAATTTTCCTTTGCTCATTATTTCTCCTGAAATAACCCTTTTTCTTGCCTGAAGTGAACCAAAGTCAGCTGAATTGATTACTTCGGTATTTTCCAACAATTTGATAGCAGTTTTATGTGGGCTAATTTTATTTTTTTTTGCCCACTCTTCGAGTTTTAAGTCTTTAAATGTGTATTCTGGTTGTAGGTAACGTTTTGAGTTAACGACATTTTCCATAAACCATGCTTTAAGAACAGAGTCCTTTTTGTGTTTTTTGACCGCAATTATTCTTAAAAAACATTCCGTCAATTGAACACCTAATGATTTGTCAGCTTTACCTGAATTATTAGAACTAGAGAACGAAACGCAAGGTGGAGATCCTAGAATAATATCTGTGTCAGGAAGAGATTCTATTTCTTCAATACTATAAAAATCTAAGATATTTTTGACTTTCGATTTCGTTCCAAAGTTATGATTATAGGTGTCTATAGCAGGTTTCCAATAGTCATATCCCTGAACAATTTTAAAACCCATTTGCCTAAATCCTTCAGAAAAACCACCGGCTCCACAGAAGAAATCAATCACGGTTAATTTTGACATGTTAAGGTTAAATTATTGATATACACAAACTTAATTAATGATTTGGTTATTGCACTACGTAGTTCTACGTATTTTCAAAAGTAAGAAAAACATTACAAATAGTTAAAAATTATTTATTGTATTAATTCATCAACTCCTCAATCTCCTCAGCTTCAATAGGAATATTTCCCATCAAATTAAATGGCTCACCAGATTCCTGAATTACCACATCATCTTCTAATCGAATACCAAAACCTTCATCTGGGATATAGATTCCTGGTTCAACCGTAAATACCATATTGGCTTGCATAGGTTCGTGGAGTAAACCATAATCGTGAGTGTCTAAACCGATATGGTGAGAAGTGCCATGCATAAAGTATTTTTTATACGCTGGCCAATCAGGGTTTTCATTCTGAACATCCGCCTTATCAATCAATCCAAGACCTAACAATTCCGAAGTCATTAGTTTGCCAACTTCAACATGATATTGCTCCCAAAATGTGCCGGGAACTAGCATTTTTGTCGCTTCGTCTTTCACACGGTTAACAGCATTGTAAACTGCTTTTTGTCGATCTGTAAACTTTCCAGAAACCGGAATGGTACGCGTCATATCACTCGAGTAGTTAGCGTATTCAGCACCAACATCCATTAAGATAAGGTCGCCAGCCCTACACTGCTGATTGTTTTCTATGTAGTGAAGTACATTGGCATTATTACCGGCGGCAATAATCGGTGTATATGCAAAACCTTTCGAGCGATGATTTAAAAACTCATGCATATATTCGGCTTCAATATTGTATTCCCAAACCCCTGGTTTTACAAAATCAAGGACACGTCTAAATCCTTTTTCAGTAATATTACAAGCGGTCTGCATAAGCTCTAATTCAATAGGGTCTTTTACTGAACGTAAGCGCTGTAAAATAGGATTGCTCTTTGCTACAGAATGCGCTGGGTATTTATTTTTCAACCATTTGCTGAAGCGATCTTCTCGCGTTTCGGTTTCTACATTAGCTCTGTAATGTTCGTTGGTATTGATGTAAACTGTATCGCATTGGGTCATTAACTCGAACATCACTTTTTCCATATCCTGAAGCCAATACACGGTTTTAATACCAGACGTTTTTAAAGCCGCTTCCTTGGTGAGTTTTTCGCCTTCCCAGATGGCAATATGTTCGTTAGTTTCTTTCAAGAAAAGAATCTCACGATGCTTTTCTTTTGGGCAATCAGGAAACATAACCAATATACTTTCCTCCTGATCAACGCCACTCAAATAAAAGATATCTCTATGCTGTGCAAACGGCAAAGTACTGTCTGCGCTAACGGGATAAATGTCATTTGAATTAAATACCGCCAAACTATTAGGCTTCATTTGAGCCATGAAATTTTTACGGTTTTTGATGAAGAGTTTCGAGTCTATTGGATGGTATTTCATTTGTCAAAAAATTAGAACTATAAAGGTACAAGAATCTGTTAAACTTTGTCGTCAAATTTTGAACTTATAGGGATTAATCAGTAATTTCATGCGACTTAAAACTAACCAAAATGTCGTATTCAAAATTACTCTCGTTTCTATTATGTCTTAGTGTTTCATTTGTGTTTTCACAGCAACCAGCTACCTCTGCTGAAACTGTAAAACAAGCCTTGGAGCAGAAAAGCAAGATGACTGAAACTTCAATTGTAAAGAATGTTCCGTTCAAAAATATTGGCCCAACAATAATGAGCGGTCGTGTTGTTGATCTTGAAGTCAATCCGGAAATGCCTTCAGAATTTTACGTAGGCTACGCATCGGGTGGTGTTTGGCATACTAATAATAATGGAACCACATTTACACCGATTTTAGACAATTCAGACACGCAGAACGTTGGCGATATTGCTGTTCATTGGCCAACTCGAACAATTTATGTAGGTACTGGCGAGAATAATTCATCGCGCTCTTCTTATGCGGGAATAGGTCTTTTGAAGTCTACCAACAATGGCGAAACATGGACCAACATCGGTTTAATGGACGCACATCATTTTGCACCGATATTAATTCACCCTGATAATCCAGATGTGATCACGGTTGGCGTGACTGGGCATTTGTACTCTCCAAATAACGAACGCGGTGTTTACAAGACTACCGATGGTGGTAAGACTTGGAAGCAAACGCTATTTGTTGATAATATGAGTGGCATTATCGATTTACAATCTAGCCCTGATAATTATAATGTGATGTATGCGACTTCTTGGACCAAAGACAGAAAAGCTTGGAACTTTACAGGAAACGGAACTAACTCAGGAATTTATAAAAGTACAGACGCTGGTGAAACATGGACCAAGGTATCTACCGCTAGTAGCGGTTTTCCAACGGGCGATGGTGTAGGTCGAATTGGTATTGCCGTTTTTAATGATGATGTAGTTTATGCAGTACATGATAGCCAATTTAGAAGACCAAGCGAAAAAAGAACAGAAGAAAGACGAGGACTCTCAAAGGACGATTTTAAAACCATGTCTACAGAAGATTTTCTAGCTCTAGATGACAAAAAACTAAATTCATTTTTAAAGACGAATGGCTTTCAGGAAAAATACAGAGCTCAGAATGTGAAACAAATGGTACGCTCCGGAAATGTGAAACCAATTGATCTGGCTAAGTACTTAGAAGATGCCAATTCACTGTTGTTCGATACGCCGGTCATTGGTGCTGAGGTTTATAAAAGTACAAATGGTGGAAAAACCTGGAAGAAAACCCACGACGATTATTTAGACGGTATTTACTTTAGCTATGGCTATTATTTTGGACATATTCATGTATCACCTGCCAATGAAGATCACATTTATATATATGGTGTACCAATTGTAAAATCAAAAGATGGTGGAAAATCTTGGACTTCCATAAGCGCAGAAAATGTTCATGCCGATCACCATGCGCTGTGGATCAATCCAAAAAACCCCAATCATTTAATAGACGGAAATGATGGCGGTGTCAATATCACCTATGATGATGGCAAAAATTGGATTAAAAATAATTCACCTTCAGTAGGTCAGTTCTATGCCATTAATATCGATCATGAAGAACCGTATAATGTCTACGGCGGCCTTCAGGATAATGGGGTTTGGAAAGGCGCCAACAATGCACGCGAAGATAAAAGCTGGCATCAACAAGGGCAATATCCTTGGAAAGCTATAATGGGTGGTGATGGTATGCAGGTTCAGATCGACAATAGAAATACAGATATCGTTTATACTGGTTTTCAATTCGGAAATTATTACCGTTTGAATCTCGAAACAGGCGACAGAAAATATATTCAACCGAAACATACGCTTGGCGAAACACCATACCGATTCAATTGGCAAACACCTATTCTTTTATCGCCTCACAATCAGGATATCTTGTATTTAGGTGGTAATAAATTGATGCGTTCTATGAATCAGGGAAACACTTGGGAAGCCATAAGTGATGATCTTACCAAAGGTGGAAAGAAAGGAAATGTGGCTTATGGTACATTGACTTCAATCAGTGAAAGTCCTTTTCAATTTGGATTAATTTACGCCGGAAGCGATGATGGTTTATTGCATGTAACAAAAAATGCAGGTGGAAGTTGGACAAACATTTCTAACACATTTCCGAAAGATCTATGGGTAAGTCGAGTTGTAGCTTCCAAACATAAAAAGGAACGTGTTTATGCTACATTGAATGGTTATCGCTGGGATGACTTCAAAGTCTATGCTTATATGAGTGATGATTATGGGCAAACCTGGAAATCGATCAGTGGAAATATTCCGGCATCACCTGTGAATGTCATTACTGAAGATTCTGAAAATGAAAACATTCTCTATCTAGGAACTGATAATGGCGCTTATGTATCTTTCGATATGGGTAATTCTTGGGAGATTTTTTCAAACGGATTGCCGAATGTTGCGGTTCATGATATTGTGGTTCAACCTAAGGCAAAGGACCTATTATTAGGAACGCACGGGCGAAGTATTTACAAAGCAAATATTGCTCCGCTTCAAATGATGAATGCTGATATGAATACTTCTGCCGTTTCAATTTTCGAGCTAAGTCCTGTGCGCTATTCGAGCCGTTGGGGAAGTGCTTGGAGCAAGTGGTTAGATGCGTATGAACCAAATAAAACCATTCAGTTTTACAGTAATTCTTCAGGAGAAAAAACCATAAAGGTTTTGTCAGAAAAGGGCGCAGAATTACAAAGCATGAAAGTTAATGTTGATAAAGGATTCAACTATGTGGATTATAATTTAGAGCTTTCAGAAAAAGGTCGAAAAGCCCTCATGAAAGAAAATACAAGTATCGATATCAACAAGGCGAGTAACGGAAAATATTATTTGCCTAAAGGCGTTTATACTATACAAATTGGCGATGCAAAAAAGGAGCTAAATATAAAATAACAGCTTTTAACCTAAATCAACAACTATGAAAAAACTTATCCTACTAACTTGTGTTTTGGCAGTATCGATGTCTTGTACTGACGATAATAATGATAATCCATCCGCGGAACCAAACCTGATTATTAAACTCAATTTTGATCCTAACCAACAACGCTTAGATAATTTGGGTCAGCCCGCAGTTATTCCTGTTGGAAATGCTGCACAGACGCCAACGATTCGCAGAATGAGTGCTAATTACATTGAATTGGCTCCATCGGCAACGACGCTTTTAGGAGATGGTGAAATTATTTATGAAGGTCCTGAAACCACTGCAGGCGGCGAAATGGCCATAGATTTTCAGCAATCAATTTTTGGTGGAAACGGCGATGTGTTTCTGAGCATTCCATTAAGTGAAGTTACTGCTGGCACATATAATTGGGTAAGGGTGTCATTAGCCTATCAGGAAGGCGACATTCAGATATTGACGGACAATGTAGGCGAGATTTCTGGTCGACTAGCCAGTTTTGTTGGCTATAATAATTACATCACTTCGTTTGATCTCAATGGAAGTACGATCAATGTGAACGATGACAAGCTACAAGGATTTTGGGCATTTGAAGCCTTAGGTTTTACCTCAACAGGTCAAGCACCTGAAGGCGCAACAACAGTCCCTAATCCTTTGTTCAATACGTCACCTGTACCACAGGGATCTTGTGTTGTAACTGGTCAGTTTACAAATGCCTTTACCATTAATGGCAACGAAACTGAGGACGTTACGGTGACTTTATCTTTTTCAATAAATAATAGTTTCGAATGGACCGAAGTCAACGCAGATGGAAAGTATGAACCTACCGCAGGAGAGGAAGTCGTAGACATGGGATTAAGAGGTCTGATTCCGAGTTTTTCTAACTAAATATTTTGCATTCATTTTACATTTTTTTGACATCTTTTGAATCGAATTAGACTAGTTTGGCTGAAAACTTAGTTGTTAAAAATACTATAATACTTTTTGTGCGTTTAGTTTTATAAGGATATTTACAAAGCACAACTAATCCATCAATCAAATCATGCCGAGGTATTTTCTTATCTTTTTTCTTTTCATTTTTAGTTTCAGTTTTAGTCAAACCAATATCACAGACCAAGTCAGTATTTTTTTAGACTGTAGAGTTTGCGACAGCGAATTTTTACGTCAGAATTTAGGGAACACTCAATTTGTTAGAGACCAATTTTTAGGTGATGTACATGTCTTTGTAGTTACGCAAAGAAATGGTGCGGGCGGCAGAAGTTATGAGATGGAATTCATAGGGAAAAAGGAATTTGAAGCGATAAGCTATAAGCTTACTTTTTCTACTGATGCTAACATGACCAGAGATGAAGAACGTAAACGCGTTCTTGAATATCTCAAACTAGGATTGGTGAGATATTGGATCGCCAATGGCACTATCGATGACGTGAAGGTAAGTGTGCCTGTCCCAAATGCCGAAGAAGAGGAGGTTGAAGAGGATGACCCATGGGATTATTGGTTATTTCAAGTTGGTGCCGGCGGATTTTTTGACGGACAAGAACAAAGCCGATTCAGCAATATCAATGTGAATTTCTCTGCACGACGTGTAACTGAAAAGAATAAATTTTCGCTTCGTGCGCGGTTCAGTGAAAGTCGAAATATATTCGAGTTTGAAGGTGAAGAGATCGTTGGAATTAACGACCGTAAATTTTTAAATGTCAGTGATATTTTGAGTATCAATGATCACTGGTCTTATGGATTTTTTGGAAGTATTGGCTCTTCAACATTTAATAATACCGATCTGCAATGGACATTCAGACCGGCTTTAGAATATAGTTTTTTCAAATACGAAGATTCAGCTAAAAAACAATTGACCATCTCCTATAGAAATGGTGTTCGGTTTAATGAATATATCGAAAGAACCGTGTTCAATAAAACAGAAGAATATTTATGGGAACACGGTGTGCAAGTTGGGGGTAGAATTAACCAAGAATGGGGAAATTTCAACGCTGAAGTTTCCTATAACCAATTTCTCAACGAAGAGAATTTATACGCTATCAACTTTTTTATAGGCACTAGAATACGCTTGTTCAAAGGGTTCAACTTTAATGTAAGCGGCAGTTATTCCATTACCAGAAACCAGATAAACCTTCCTGGTGGTGACTTATCACTTGAAGAATTATTATTACAGCAACAACAATTACAATCGGGTTACAATTACTTCGTAAACGTAGGCTTTAGTTATGCCTTTGGGTCAATTTATAATACGATAGTAAATCCAAGGTTTGATTTCTAATTAAAACCATTCTAAATAAATAATTATGACAACCGTCAGTTGTTATTACGTGCTTTGTAGTGTATTTTTGCAAGACTAAACAAAAAGATTAGATCTACAATGAGCGGAATTCTGAATTCTTCGATTGGAAGAAAGTTTGCCATGGCACTTTCGGCACTCTTCCTAATGATTTTTCTAGTAATGCATGTTTCCATAAATTTTACTTCAGTTTTTAGTGAAGAACTGTTTAACAATTTATCCCATTTTATGGGCACGAATCCTTTGATTCAAGGTGTTATGCAACCAATATTGATTATTGGAGTTATTTTTCACTTTGTGATGGGCTTTGTACTAGAAGCCAAAAACAAAGCGTCTAGAGGTGTTAAATATGCTAGTAACTCGGCAAAAGACAATTCAACCTGGATGTCTAGAAATATGTTATTAACCGGCGTGGTTGTGTTGGCCTTTTTAGGTTTACACATGTACGATTTCTGGGTACACGAAATGACCGTAAAGTATGTTGAGGGCGATATGAGTGGTTTAATAGACCCTAACAATGCCGATTCTGGATTTAGATATTACGAAGAACTTCGTGAAAAGTTTGTTAGTCCGGTAAGAGTAGGAATCTATGTAGTAGCTTTTGTGTTATTAGCACTTCACTTATTACACGGGTTCAATTCATCTTTCCAATCGATAGGTGCCAATAATAAATACGTTAAAAGCCTCAAAGGTTTTAGCAAAGTTTATTCAATCGGAATCCCTGCGTTGTTTATTTTCATTGCAGTCTTCCATCACTTTACCCATTAAAAAAAGATCACTATGTCAATATTAGATTCTAAAATACCAGAAGGTCCTTTAGCGGACAAGTGGACAAAACATAAAAACGATATTAACCTCGTTAACCCAGCCAACAAAAGATTGATAGATATTATCATCGTTGGTACTGGTTTGGCCGGTGGTTCGGCTGCTGCAACACTTGCAGAATTAGGGTATAACGTAAAAGCATTTTGTTTTCAGGATTCACCAAGACGCGCACACTCTATTGCCGCACAAGGTGGTATTAATGCTGCAAAAAATTATCAAGGTGATGGTGATTCAACCTACAGATTATTCTATGATACTGTAAAGGGAGGCGATTACCGCTCACGCGAAGCTAATGTTTATCGTTTAGCTGAAGTGTCAACAAATATCATTGACCAATGTGTTGCTCAAGGCGTACCATTTGCAAGAGAGTACGGAGGATTACTAGATAACCGTTCTTTTGGAGGTGTTTTAGTTTCAAGAACTTTCTACGCGAAGGGTCAAACAGGTCAGCAATTATTATTGGGTGCCTACGCAGCAATGAACCGTCAGATCGGTCGCGGAAAAATCAAAATGTATACCCGTCATGAAATGCTAGACGTCGTTATTGTCGACGGAAAAGCTCGAGGTATCATTGCACGTAATTTGGTAACCGGAGAAATTGAGCGTCACTCAGCTCACGCAGTTGTACTAGGAACAGGTGGTTACGGAAACGCATTCTACCTTTCTACCTACGCAATGGGTTCTAACGTTACTGCCGCATGGAAAGCACACAAACGTGGAGCTTTCTTTGCAAATCCATGTTACACACAAATTCATCCAACATGTATCCCAGTTTCAGGAGATCATCAGTCTAAATTAACTCTGATGTCAGAGTCCTTAAGAAACGACGGTCGCATTTGGGTACCAAAACATAAGAAAGATGTTGAAGCTATTCGAAATGGTAGCTTAAAACCAACAGATCTTGCTGAAGAAGATCGCGATTATTACTTAGAGCGTCGTTACCCTGCGTTTGGTAACTTGGTTCCAAGAGACGTGGCATCAAGAGCGGCAAAAGAGCGTTGCGATGCAGGTTATGGTGTTAACCAAACAGGCGAAGCGGTGTATCTAGATTTTGCCTCTGCAATTGAGCGCTATGGTAAAGAGCAAGCCTATGTTAAGGGTCTCGATACGGAGGACATGAAAGTAGTGACCGATTTAGGTAAAAAAGTAGTGGAGAATAAATATGGAAACCTTTTCCAGATGTATGAAAAGATCGTGGATCAGAATCCATACGAAACGCCGATGATGATTTATCCTGCTGTACATTACACCATGGGTGGTCTTTGGGTTGATTATAACTTAATGACAACTGTACCTGGTTTATATGCTATTGGTGAAGCAAACTTTTCAGATCATGGCGCTAACCGTCTAGGAGCGTCAGCATTAATGCAAGGTTTAGCAGATGGATATTTTGTGTTGCCTTATACGATAGGTGATTACTTAGCACACGATATTAGAACCGGACCAATTTCAACAGAGACCAAAGAATTTGATGAGGCCGAGAAAAATGTAAGAGATTCAATTGATAAACTCATCAACAACAAAGGGACGAAATCTGTAGACCATTTCCATAAGCGATTAGGTAAGATCATGTGGAATAAATGCGGAATGGCAAGAAATGAAAAAGAACTTAAGGAAGCCATCAAGGAAATTGCTGAATTAAGAGAAGAATTCTATAAGGATGTATTTGTTCCTGGTGAACAAAATGAATACAATGAAGAATTGGCCAAAGCAGGACGCGTCGCTGATTTCTTAGAGCTCGGCGAACTATTTGCTAAAGATGCCTTAGAACGAAATGAATCGGCTGGTGGTCACTTTAGAGAGGAGTACCAAACTGAAGGTGGTGAGGCGCTTAGAGTAAAAGAATATCAATACGTTTCTGCTTGGGAGTATAAGGGCCAACCAAGTGATGCAGTGCATCATAAGGAGCCTTTAGAATATGAAAATATTGAAGTGAAAGAGAGAAGTTACAAATAAAAAAGCTATGATGAATTTAACATTAAAAATATGGCGTCAGAAAGACGCTAACGATAAAGGAAAGATTGTTGACTATCCGGTGAGCAATATTTCCCCAGATATGTCATTTTTAGAAATGCTAGATGTACTTAATCAGGAGCTCATTGAAAAAGGCGAATCGCCAGTGGCTTTTGATCATGATTGTAGAGAAGGCATCTGCGGAACATGTTCGCTATACATTAACGGTAGAGCTCATGGTCCTCAGACTAAAATTACAGCATGTCAGTTACACATGCGTAGTTTCAAAGATGGCGATACTATTTATATAGAACCATGGAGAGCAAAGGCATTTCCAGTTGTAAAAGATCTGATTGTAGATCGTTCGTCATTCGACCGTATCCAACAAGCAGGTGGTTTTATTTCCGTGAATACCTCGGGTAATACACAAGATGCTAATGCCATTCCAATCGAAAAGGAAAATGCAGACAAGGCATTCGATGCAGCAACATGTATTGGTTGTGGTGCTTGTGTTGCAAGTTGTAAAAACTCTTCGGCGATGCTGTTTGTATCAGCGAAAGTATCGCAGTTTGCATTATTACCACAAGGACAAGTAGAAGCTACGAGCCGTGTTTTAAATATGGTGAAGCAAATGGATGAAGAAGGCTTCGGAAACTGTACCAATACCGGTGCCTGTGAAGTAGAGTGTCCTAAAGGTATTTCTTTGGAAAATATCGCGAGAATGAATCGTGAATATTTAGCGGCGAGTTTAAAAGGCTAAATATCCAGAATATAGTTTTTGAAAATCCTAGGCTATGCTTAGGATTTTTGTTTTATTTGAAAACAAATCCCTAACATGAAAAAATACTATTTAATCCTGTTTCTTACAGCGATCTCTTTGTCGGGTTGTGCACAAGAACCATCCAAGGAAGCTTATAAGTTTGATAGCGATAAGCTGCTTGAACGCTGCGAAATATTAAGTTCAGATAAATACGGTGGTCGTGAAACCGAGAAAAGCGGAAATGATTCTGCACGAGCTTATATAATAAATGAGTTTAAGAAAATTGGTGTAACGGGCTACGATGGTAATTTTGAACAACCATTTTCGTTTAGCTCAAGAAATAAAATGATTAATGGGGTTAATATTTTAGGCGAAATTAAAGGGAGTGAACATCCCGATAAATACATTGTTGTAAGTGCACATTACGATCATGTGGGTACAAGAAATGATATTATTTATAATGGTGCTGACGATAATGCATCAGGTGTATCTGCCTTACTAAGTTTTGCCGAATACCTTAAAGCAAATCCACCGAAACATTCTGTTTTATTTGCTGCTTTTGATGCGGAAGAAATGGGTCTTCAAGGGGCCAAGTATTTTGTGAAAACCATAGAAAAAGAAAAGGTTCTTCTTAATATTAATATGGATATGATAAGTCGTAGTCCTAAGAACGAATTATATGTTGTAGGCGGAAGATATCATCAACCCTTGGAAAATATCATCGCAGAATTTGACAACCCTACATCAACCAAACTTCTAGTAGGACACGATGGATCTGATGGTAAACAAGACTGGACCTGGTCTTCAGATCACGGTCCGTTTTATCAAAAAGGAATCCCCTTTTTATATTTTGGTAACGAGGATCATAAAGACTATCATAAACCCTCCGACGATTTTGATAAGATTACACTGCAATTCTATAAAAATGCAGTAGAAATTATTTTATCTATCTTACTGCAGATTGATGAAATTGGTGTTTAATTCTTATGCACAACCCAAAGAAATTCTATAAAGAGCTAGTAACTTATAATAAAACAGAGGCCAAACGTATTTACAAGCAGATGGGCCTGCTCAGTGTTATACGCCTTGCGGTATTTGCCTTAACAACATTTGGTATTTATTTAAGCATTTCAAATTGGAAAATTGTTATACCCATTGCGGTTGTTGGTATCACCCTTTTTCTTTTGTTACTTTCGAGATATACCGATTTAAAAGCTAAAAGAGCACTTCACAAACGCTTGGTAAGAATTAATAAAGATGAACTGAAAATTGCATCAGGTGATTTTCATGATAGAGCAGATGGATTAGAATTTCAAAACGCTAAGCATGCTTTTAGTTTAGATATTGATCTGTTCGGGCGAGGTTCCTTCTTTCAATTTATAAACCGAACTTCAATAAAAGAAGGCACACAAACCTTAGCAGAACATTTACTTGCAAATAATATTTCTAATATAGAGGACAGGCAAGAAGCAATAAAAGAACTCTCAGCCCTTCCGAAGTGGAGACAACAATATGCAGGAATTGCCCAAGGTGTGGATATTCAATATTCAGCACAGTCAATTATTAGCTGGCTGAAAAACTATACACCCTTTTTAAATAGAACGATGTATTGGATAACCATTGGCTTTACCATTGCTTCTGTTGCTTTAATTGTATTAGGAATTCTTGAAATTCTGCCTATCGATTATGCGGGTTATTGGTTGTTATTTGGACTTGCAATTACTGGGCGATTTTTGAAATCCATAAATAAAGTTGCAGAGAATACAGGGAAGGCTAAGGATACCTTCAGGCAATATGCGCTACTGTTGGAGCAAATCGAAAATCAACAATTTAATTCAAAACTCCTCAAAACACAACAAGAGAAGATTCAGTCTGAAGGCATTAAGGCATCTGCTATTTTTTCAAAATTCTCAAAGGCATTAGATGCTTTAGATAACAGGAATAATTTAATCTCGGCGATTTTTGGTAATGGCTATTCGCTTTGGGATATACGACAAACTTTCCATATCGAACAGTGGATTGAGCAGTATGCAGATAAAGTTGAAGACTGGTTTGAAGTGGTTACTTTTTTTGATGCTTATAATAGTTTTGGCAACTATGCCTACAATCATCATGGTTTTAGTTACCCTGAGATTACTGATCAACATGAAACCATAAAGGCAACTGCTCTTGGACATCCTTTACTTAAATCAGAGAAACGTATTACTAGTGATGTAATTTTGAATGAAGAACAATTCTTTATTGTAACTGGTGCTAATATGGCTGGAAAAAGTACCTTTTTAAGAACCGTCGGGCTCCATATTGTCATGGCCAATGTAGGATTGCCAGTTTGTGCAGAAGAGAGCCGATATAAGCCAATAAAGTTGATCACAAGTATGCGCACTACAGATTCACTCACCGATGACAGCTCGTACTTTTTTTCTGAATTGACCCGTTTGAAATTTATAGTTGATACCATTGAAAACCACAATAATTATTTTGTGATTTTAGACGAAATATTGAAAGGCACCAACAGCACAGATAAAGCTATTGGTTCTAAGAAATTTGTTGAGCGATTAGTAAATTTAAAGGCCACAGGAATAATTGCAACCCACGATCTTAGTTTAACGGAGATCGCCTCTGAATTAGACGCAGTAGAGAACTACTTTTTTGATGCACAGATCGTCAATGATGAACTCTATTTTGATTATAAGTTGAAGCAAGGTGTTTGCCAAAACATGAATGCTAGTTTCTTATTAAAAAAGATGCGAATAGTAGATCAATAAAAAACCCTTTCTATTTTTAGAAAGGGCTAATATCTTAAGAAGTTCTGTGTCTTAAGCCTCAAACGGCGCTATAGAAACATACGACTTATTGTCTTTCTTCTTAGTAAATTGTACAATACCATCAACTTTAGCATGTAAAGTGTGGTCTTTGCCTTGGTATACATTTTCACCTGGGTGATGCGTATTACCACGTTGTCTTACGATGATGTTCCCAGCAACTGCAGCTTGTCCACCAAAAATCTTAACACCTAAGCGTTTCGATTCTGATTCTCTACCGTTTTTAGAACTACCAACTCCTTTTTTATGAGCCATTGTCTTTAGGTTTTAATGTTAATATTTTAGCTTAAAGCAGCAATAAGGTCGGCTTTCTTCATTGAAGAAATTCCTTCGATTCCTTTAGCCTTTGCCATCTCTTTTAATTGAGCTACTGTAAATTTACTTAAGTCTTGAGTTCCCTCTTCAACTTTTGCAGCTGGCTTGGCTTCTGCTTTTGGTGCTTCTTTTTTCGTTGTGTCAGCTTTAGCTTTAGCGCTAGCTGATTCTTTTTTTGCAGCAGCTTTATCATCTTTAGCTTTAGCCGTAGTTGATTTTTTAGCTCCTGATGCTGTGATGCCTTCAATAACGATTTCAGTTAAAGGTTGTCTGTGTCCGTTTTTCACACGGTAACCTTTACGTCTTTTCTTTTTGAAAACGATCACCTTATCACCTTTAAGGTGCTTTAAGACTTTTGCACTAACTTGTGCTCCGTCTATAGCTGGGGCGCCTAAAGTAACATCGTTACCATTTCCTATTAGAAGAACATTATCGAAATTTACTTTCTTACCTTCTTCAGTAGATAAACGGTTAACAAAAACTTTCTGGTCTTTCTCAACTTTAAATTGATGCCCTGCTATCTCTACAATTGCGTACATAGCGTAACGTTTTTATTAATTTGTTTATTAATCAAAATTGCTTTTCTCTGAAAGCGGATGCAAATATACTCCTAAATTCCTAATCTACAAACGATTTTGGGCTTTTCGGCAAGTATATTGCATAATTAAAGTTTTGTGATGTGTGGAATAAACTAAATAATGGAGTTTTTACATCTTATTATGATAAAAAAGAGCAATCATTCCTTATTTTTGCTAGACTTTGTGTAACAATTCGCACAAAGGGTAGTCAAACACTAGAACAATTTTAATTTAAACACATTTAATAATGAAAAAAAGCTTATTCGCTATGGCACTCTTGTTGTTCATTGGTAGCTATTCCAATGCACAGCAAGTAGAATTTGAAGAATATGATTTGAATAACGGATTGCACGTTATTCTGCATCAGGATAATTCGGCACCGGTGGTTACAGTTGGCGTCATGTATGATGTTGGAGGTAAAGACTTAGGTGGAAGTCCTGAAACTGGTTTAAGAACCGGATTTGCTCATTTCTTTGAGCATCTTTTATTTGAAGGAACAAAAAATATTAACCGTGGAGAATGGTTCGAGATTGTGTCTTCAAACGGTGGAAGCAACAATGCTAACACATCGCAAGACAGAACTTATTATTACGAAGTATTCCCCTCTAACAACCTAGAATTAGGGTTGTGGATGGAATCTGAGCGTATGCTTCACCCAGTAATTGATCAGGTTGGCGTAGATACTCAGAATGAAGTTGTAAAGGAAGAAAAGCGTCTTCGTTATGACAACTCACCTTACGGACAGATTTTATTCGCTATAAATGAGGCCTTGTTCGACAAGCATCCTTATAAGTTTAAGAATATTGGTGAAATGGAAGACTTAGATGCGTCTACACTTGCAGAATTTCAGGCATATTTTAAAAAATGGTATGTACCAAATAATGCCACTTTAGTAGTAACTGGTGATATGGATGTTGAAGAAACTAAGGCTATGATCGAATCTTATTTCGGAGAAATTCCGAAAGGAGAAAAACCAGTGCGTGTAGTTCCTAAAGAAGATCCTATCACCGAGACTATTAAAACAAAATACTACGATCCAAATATTCAAATACCAGCTATTATCGCAGCATATAGAACACCTGGTTATGGTACAAGAGATTCATATATTTTAAATATGGTGTCTTCGTATTTAAGTGGTGGTAAGAGTTCTGTTTTATATAAGAAATTAGTAGATGAGCAAAAACAAGCTCTAGCGGTTCAGGCTGTAAATATTGGGCAAAGAGACTATGGTGTTTATGCGTTATTCGGATTACCACTAGGTGACGTGTCTCTCGCGACACTTTTAGCCGAAATGGATGAAGAAATCGTAAAAATGCAAAATGAATTGATTTCTGAACGCGATTACGAAAAACTTCAAAATCAGTTTGAAAATCAATTTGTGAATTCAAACTCAAGCATGCAAGGTATTGCTAGTTCATTGGCAACGTATCAAATGCTTTACGGCGATGTAAATCTCATCAACAACGAAATAGAAATATATCGTTCAATTACTAGAGAAGAAATTCAGGCTGCGGTGAAGAAATATCTTAATCCTAACCAACGTGTTGAATTAGAGTATTTACCAAAAAAGAATGAGCAATAAAATCAAATGAAAAGAATTATGAAAACTAAAATATCGGCATTTATTGTATTGTTTTTTATTGCAATCGGTGTAAATGCACAAATCGACAGATCGCAGCAACCAAAACCTGGTCCTGCACCAAAAATCACCTTACAAAAACCAGGTGAGTTCAAATTAGATAATGGTATTGAAGTACTCGTGGTTGAAAATCACAAATTACCAAGAGTATCTTATTCATTAAGAATAGACAACCCACCAATCGCAGAAGGAAACAAAGCTGGTGTTTCTAGTATACTGGCTGCTATGTTAGGTAACGGAACTACAAACATTCCGAAGGATGAGTTTAATGACGAAATAGACTTTTTGGGGGCTAACCTTAGCTTTGGATCTAGTAGTGCTTTTGCAAGTGGTTTAGCAAAATATGGTGACCGTATTCTAGAACTAATGGCTGACGCTGCAATAAATCCTTTACTTACTGAAGAAGAATTTCAGAAAGAAAAAGAAAAAGCTATTGAAGGCATTAAAGCCGACGAAAAAAGTGTTGACGCAGCCGCAGGTAGAGTAGGCTCAGCATTATCGTACGGAAGTAAGCATCCTTACGGTGAGTTCGTTACTGAAGAAACATTAAAGAACATTGAGTTTGCTGATGTTTTAGCTTTTTACGATAAATACTTCAACCCAAATAATGCCTATTTAGTGGTTGTAGGTGATGTTGATATAGCAGATATAGAAAGAAAGATCAAAACTTACTTTAGCCCTTGGAAGAAGGCTGCTGGAACAACAATGACATTGCCTAAAGTAAATCCAAATGTTCAATATACTCAGATCAATTTTGTTGATATGCCAAATGCGGTCCAATCAAATATCTCATTGACAAACAATGTTGATCTTAAAATGAAAGATGAGGATTATCATGCAGTGTTAATTACTAATAAGATCTTAGGTGGTGGTTTTAACAGTTACCTTAATATGAATCTTCGTGAAGAACACGGATATACCTATGGCGCAAGATCTAATGTGGGTACTAGCCGTTATGGAGCGTCGCGTTTTACGGCAGGTGCTGCAGTAAGAAATATGGTTACAGACAGTGCGGTTGTTGAGACTTTAAAAGAAATCAACAGAATAAAAACCGAACCAGTGGCGGCAGATGCACTTGCTAATGCGAAGGCAAAATATGTAGGTGATTTCGTTTTAGCTTTAGAACGACCACAAACTATTGCAAGCTATGCGCTTAATATTAAATTAAACGATTTACCAGACGATTTTTATTCTAAGTATTTAGAAAAGATCAATGCGGTCTCTGCAGACGATGTAAACCGTGTTGCGAACAAATATTTTAAGACTGAAAACGCAAGAATTGTTGTTGTCGGAAAGGGTAGTGAGGTTTTAGAGAATCTCGAAAAAACAGGTATTCCGATCATGTACTATGACAAGTATGCGAATAAAACTGAAAAGCCAAACTACGACGTTGACGTACCAGAAGGTGTTGATGTAAGTACAGTGATCAATAAATATTTTGAAGCTGTTGGTGGAAAGTCTAAGATCGATGCTACAAAATCTATCTTAGTCTCTTATGAAGCGTCGGCTATGGGTGCTACAATTGTTAGTGAAGAAAAGCGTATTGACGGAAAAGCATCACAGAGTATTTCTATGAACGGAAACGTTATGATGGCTGTTGTTATGACGAAAGACAAAGTAACAATGAATAAGAACCCATTACCAGAAAACATGGCAAATGACATGCAAACATTATCTGGGTTATTTCCTGAGTTAAATATTTTGAATTCTGAAAAAGCTAAATTTACTGGCGTAGAAGCTGTTGATGGTAAAGATGCTTATAAGATCGAAGTACCTGGAGAGGTGATCACGCTAACCTATTTCTACGATGTTGAATCTGGATTGAAAGTAAAAGAAATTCAGACGACGAACATGCAAGGTCAGACGCAAAGCCAGGAAACATTCTTGAAGGACTATCAAGAATTTGGAGGATTAAAATTCCCTGGAGTTAGATCAGGAACACAAATGGGTCAGGTGATCGAATTCAAATTAAAAGAAGTTAAAATTGACGAAGGTGTTTCAGACGCTGATTTCGATTAATTTTAATTCCCATAATATTGAAAGAACCGAAGCAATTGCTTCGGTTTTTTTATGCCTTACGTTTATGAGATAAATAAACCCCAAATAATATTAGGAGTGCTGCCAACCCCTGTATTATACTAAATGATTCACCATCTAGAACGCCCCAGATTAAAGCTATAATTGGCATAATATAAGTTACGGAAGATGCAAAAACAGGTGTTGAAATCTGAATGAGTTTATTAAAAACCACCTTAGCCAGTGCGGTACCGAATATAGATAGAATGGCCACATAGATCAGAGAACTCACCATAAATGGATTATTTAGTCTTTCTGAGGTGAAAAAATCTGTGAACAATAAAATAATCACTGCCGGAATTAAAATAAACACGTAGTTTCCTGCCGCTATTGCAAGTGGTTTTACATCTTGTAAATAGCGTTTAATTATATTCACGTTAGTGGCATACATCAATGTAGATGCGATTACAAAACCAGCGTATAGATAATTTTGGTTGGGGTTGAGGTCAGAGCCCTTCAGAATTAAAACAGCAGTACCAATAAATCCAATTATAACACCGATCACCTGGCGTTTGGTCGACATAATTTTGAAAACTGCAAACCCGAGTAAAATAGTATTTAGGGGCACCAACGAATTAAGTATAGAAGCTACAGCACTATCGATCTCAGTTTCGGCTATGGCAAAAAAGAAGGCAGGAATAAACGATCCTAAGAGCCCTGAAATTCCAAGCCATTTCCATTTTGACTTCGGAATATCTTTTAAATGATGAAATCCCCACGTAAGAAGAATAACGCCCGTTATGATCGTTCTTAAGGCTCCCAATTGATAAGGATCGAGACCTAAAAGCGCTTTCTTAATGAGAATAAATGAACTTCCCCAAATTACGGAAAGAATAAGAAGGAATATCCACTTAATATTAGGGTTTTTCATACAAATGATATCTCAAAGAATCACAAAAATCGTTAATTCCTTCGCAAGAAATGGCAATATTTATTAGATTTAGCCAAAATTTAATAGTTTATATCTATGAAGACATTAAAGAATATATGTATTGTTGCGATTATGGCATTAGTGTTTGCGTCTTGTAAGAACGACAAGCAACCAGAAGTTAAAACAGTAGATGTAGAAATTGCTAAAAATGATGTTTCTGAAACACTAGATCCTAATGCAACTTATGCTAAAGTAGAGTTTGGTATCGATGGAATGACTTGCGCAATGGGATGCGCAAAAACCATTGAAAAGAAAATGGCTAAGATGGATGGTGTTAAGTCTGCAAAAGTAGATTTCGATAAGCGTTTAGCTATGGTTGAATATGACGAGGCCAAAGTAACTCCTCAATCTTTAGAAGAAGCTGTTGCCAAAGTTGGTGATGTTTATAAAGTGAAAGACATGAAGGTTGTAGACAACTTTGGTGAAGAAAAAATGTCTAAAGAAGACTGTGTTAAGGCATGTTGCGAAGGCAAGACTGATGCTGAAAAGAAGGCTTGTGCAGAAGACTGTAAGAAAGCGTGCAAGGAAAAGGAAAAAGCAGCAGAATAAAATATTTACCAAACCTTTGGTTACTGAAACGTCATCTTTTTAGATGGCGTTTTTTTATTGCACCTGTAATAAGGCCAATGCAATAATAAGGCTGCCAATTGGTAAACACCACAATAGATAAATTGAATTTACTTTACCTTTTAGTTTAGCATTTAAAACATGACGTCTTTTACCATTGTAGCGCATCCAGTTTTTAAAAATGACAACAAGAGCTATGAGGATATAGATGGTCCAAAATTTTGAGGTAGACACCGTTAGAAATTTCATTTGATTTGCAAAAGCCATAAAAAAAGCGGCCAGAGCTAAGGTTATAGAAAGCTCTAATAAGTTGATATAGAACAAGGCAATATTAAGACTGCGCTTACCTAATCTCTTTTTGTAATAATTGAAAACTGAAATATAATAGCGATCTAACATAGAACTAAAAATATAAAAGCCGCTGCATTTAACCGCAGCGGCTTTTGATTTATTATCAAGGAAATGTTCTTAGTTTCCTGTTACAATTACATTATCAACGTGATATCTTGTCGTAGCACTTGGGTCAGAACCTTCGTAGAAGAATCCAATAACCATATCACCGTCAACACAAGAAATATTGATAGGACCAACCGTTTCAAAATTACCAAAGGTACTTGCAGGTCCAACCGGGATGGTTGCATCTAAAATAGTCCATGTGGCCGTTGTTGGGTCACCAGCATAATCTGTAGATACCCATGCCGATAAGTTAGTACCATTGTCAAAATTAGCCTGTACGTCGAATGATAATTCCTCGCCAGTAGTACCATCCATATTGATAGAAGGTGTTACTAACCAAACATCCGCTTCGGTATTTCCTGAGCTAAATGCAGAAATTCTAGAGTAGAAGTTTCCACTGAAACTGCTTATAAACCAATCAGTATCAGTACCGCTGATATTGATATTGTCCCAGCCTTCAGATGCATAAGTTCCGAAGCCTTCAAAATCTTCTTCGAAAATGGCAGCACCACCTCCAGAAGCTCCGGTACACTCTAAGAATTCTGGATCACAACGATCAGTACTAGTTAGGTTAACATCTTCAGGAGTGTTTACATTGATATTGAAAACTTCACCAAAGAAATCTTTAGATAAAATAGCATCGATATTTCCTCTTCCGGCAGGTAACGTTAAACCTTTAAAATCAGCAAATGTACTTGTGCTGAAAATGACTGAAGAAGAACCTGCACAGCTTTCTAACGTACGCTCGCCGTCAAATTCATCCGAAGGCTCAGATGCATAAGTTAGTGCGTTGTCACCAACAATATTTCTGTTGAATTGTACATCTTGTAATTGTACAAATAGGTTAGTCTTGTCGTCAGCAAAATCAGCAAAAGCCAAAGGCATTGGTACTAAAGTTTGAACTTCAGCAGATCTGAAAATAACATCATTTTCTAAGGCTGAAGGAATTTTATCAACCTCATTTCCATTAAGTGCTCCAAGCGATAATACACCGTTAGTGATACCCACAGCAAGTCCGTTTAGTTTTACATAAACTTTTCTACCTGGCTCGTAGCGAATAAATAATGGATTTACATCAATTAATAATTTGATTCCAATAGTTGGGTTCTCAAAATTATCTTGAATAATGATCTCTTCGAAGAAATTTCCGCCTTCATCAGAAGAAACTACATAACCTTCCATAAATAGGTCATTTTCATTGAATGTATATGAGAAAGTCGTTTCTTCATCGGTGTAGTCTAAACTACCGTTACCTTGCTCTTGAGCAAGTTCGCCAGCTAAAGAACTAATTTGAACTACAGGACCAGTTAATACTGGCTCTTCAACTGCTGTATTTGGTGTATCAAAGTCATCATCTTCAACACAACTATTAAATACTATTAAGCCTACAAATAATAGTATTAGTTTATTAATTTTTAAAGTTTTCATTTTTAATATTTTATTTTGATCTAACATAGCTTTTTTAAAATCTTACATATACGTTTAGGTAGTAGGTGGTTCCATTACCAAAGAAATATCTTGGGCCAAATACTGGTCCGTTTGCTCTGGATTGGTCTTCACTCATACGTCTAAAATTGGCTAAACGCGATTGCTCAAAACCACCAGTAATGTAGTCTTCATCTAACACATTGTTAATGGTTGCAAAGAACCCTACAAAGTAGTCATTTATTTTCCAAGACTTACCGCCAATTATGTTAATCAGCATGTAGTCGTCAAATTGTTCTTGTCTTAAAAGATCTCTAGCTTCATCAGGGTCGTAATCATTAAAAGTATTACCGTCGAAGTCTGAAGTGAAGTTTGCAGATCTCGCCAAGTTACTTACGTCTATATAAGCATTTGAAAAGAAGTTACTTGTAATTCCGATATTCCAGAAGTCTGGATCTCTATATTCAAATCCGATCTGGAAGGCGCGCTCAGGTCCACCAGCAACATGGTAACCATCTAATTGAGTTGTACCATCACCAAATCGTACTTCACTACCGATATCACTTCTATTCTGAAAATCAACACTGGTTAAGTATAAATTTGGATTATTCTGGAAAGTATATTGACCAACAGAAGCGGCACCTTTTAATTTGATGGTTGGTGTTACTTGAGCTTCAATACCTAGTTCTACACCAACATGGCGTCTTTCAATATTTGTTAGAATCTCTTGCACGAAGGCATCGCCCGTATCAACTCCTAATCCGGCTAAGTCTTCTGTAAAATAGAATCCTATATCAGATCCATCCTGAAAGCCAGTATAGAAACCTGTAACTCTTGCCTTAACAATCGGTGATCTAAATATATAACTCGCGTCTACCGATTGGATTTTTTCACTTTCTATTCCAATCACCTTGGCATTAGACTGACGAGCATTACTAAATACATTTCTTATCGGTGGAGCTTTAGTAAAATAGCTGGCGTTAACATCGATAAGGTGCTTACCTGTAACTTTATAGGTAAATCCACCCTTCACACCAAAGTTCGAAAACTCTAATTTATCACTATCGCCAAACGAACCGTCATTTCCTCCACCTTGGAAGAATCCGTTTTCGTAAAGACCTGTTCTCTGGTATGAGGTTTGTGAAATATTTGCACCAACGTAGAAATCTACTTTATTGTATTTAAACTGTGCTTGTGCAAATCCACTAACGACATCAGCATTGATTTCGTAGTTGTATTTATATCTGTCACCTTCACGAGCAATTCTGTTCGGATTACGCACATCACTCTGAGCGAGGTTAGCTGCAACTTCATCACTAATCGTAGAATTGTCATCTTCTTCAGCAAAGAAATCTACATCTAAATAACCCGTTCCACCAAGTAGATCTTCTACTCGCGCAAAGTTTTCACTTTTCAGGTTTCTGTAGTTAACCGAAGCATTAAGTCTAATATTGTCAGCTAATTCAGCATCTAATATAGAATTGAAAGTAAATTGTTGATCCTTCACAACGTCAGCTTGTACAGCATACAATGAGTTTCCGCCCTGAGCTCTTAATGTGGCATTCCCTTCATAAAGTGCATTCCAGTCCCACTGACCATCATTAATAAAAGCCTGTTCCGCTAAATAAGCTTGCTGGAAATCGTAAGCTGTTGGGTTGGCATCTTGTAAAAAGAAGCTTGGAAGGTTTTGGTAATAGGTTGGGTCTGGATTACGAGCACCACCTAAGTAGGCGTTTTCACCATTGATTGTAACTAATCGTGTTCCACCATTATCTATTCTTGTATTGGCGATCTCACCAAACTGATAAGCAACATTTGAGTTTAATCTCACTTTTAGAGAAATATCCCAATAGTGATTCAACATTAAAATTGGCTCTTCAATTTCTCGTACTCTTGAGTTACGTTGTTCACCATTCTGAATACCCCAAAATGGGTTATACTCTCTTCCTTTTAAATTGAAAACTTCTTCAGTGATTGCAGTAGAACGACCACGTCTGTTCTGCGCATAGATCCCTGTAAAGTTTAAACTGTGTTTATCATTAATTTGTTTTTCTACAGCAATGAAGAATGAGTTGGCGTCGTAAAGTGTACCGTCTCTAAATCCTTCTTCACCAAATCTTCTAGAACCTAATACTGAGTAAGACCAGCCACCTTCTAAAAGACCAGAGCTATAACTTGCCATTACTCTACCTTGGTAACTTCTGTTGGCAGACGCATAAGAAATTCGGCCACCTCTACGGTATTTAGAAGCTCGCATTATAATGTTATTGGTGCCTGCAAGATCTCCAAAATTGTAATCGTTAGCAGACATTCCCATAGAGAATTCCTGGTTACGCTGAACGTCATTAAGTCCACCCCAGTTACCCCATTGTGGTCTACCGTTGAATTGCTTGTTCATCTCTACACCATTGATAAGAACTTTACCATTGGCATTATCTAAACCACGTGGTCTAAAGAATGTAGCACTAAAATCGAATGCTGCTGCACTGAGAAAAACATCTCTTGAGGCTTGTAACAGACCCGAGATATTGTCTGTTATACCATCGTCTTCACTATTCAGGTTATCATCAGAAATTGAAATAATGAATAGATCTTTTTTGTCACTAGTATCAAAATCGAGGGTCATTCCGCTGATATCAACGGTTTGTCCTTCATTGACAATGATAGGGTAACGTTTTGTAACATAGCCTACTTTTTCGATTTTCAGAACTTGCTCCCCTAATGGGACGTTCTGAGTGAAACTAAACTCACCCTTCGCATCTGTCTTCAGGGTTTGGCCAGTTTCTTCAATAGTAATTGTTACATCAGGAATAGGTTCTCCTGTAGTTCCATCCAAAACACTTCCCTTTATGGTAGTTTGTTGTGCAAAACTGAATAAAGAAAAGGCAATTCCGAACAGAAAGAGTAAAAAACTTTTTTTCATGCCTAATTTTAAATTGATTGTTACAGTAGATTAAATAATAGTTATTTAAGGCGTGCAAATGTACTATATTTATAATTATTACATACTTTTGGCAAGCAATTTGCACTGGATATAACAATTAGATAATATATCAATCATGAAACTAATTAAATCTCTTATTCTCTTGCTTGTTTTGATATCCGTATCAAATGCTTGGGCACAAGAAGAAAAGCGCTTCAAAATTCATACAGTAGCGTTCTACAATTTAGAAAATCTCTTCGATACTATCAACGATCCGCTAAAAAATGATGAGGCGAGTCCAATTATGGAGATGAAAGCCAATCGTTCTGAAGTATACAAGAAGAAAATTAAGAATATGGCAAGAGTAATTGCCAATATAGGATCGGACAAGGCTAATAATTCGCCAGCGGTACTTGGTGTTTGTGAAATTGAAAACAGAGACGTACTCGAAGATCTTGTAAACGACCCATTATTATTGGGCAAAGATTACGGGATTATTCATTTCGACGGCCCAGACCGAAGAAGTATTGATGTTGCGCTACTCTATCAGAAGAAATTATTTGAACCCGTTAGTTCTAGCTCTCACGAGTTATTAATTTACGATGATGTTACACGAAAGCGTGTATTTACAAGAGACCAATTATTGGTAAGTGGAAAGTTAGACGGTGATTTGATACATATTTTGGTTAATCACTGGCCGTCGCGAAGTGGTGGTGAGGCGAGAAGCCGATCCAAGCGTGTTGGTGCTGCTAAGTTAAATAAGCACCTTATTGATTCGTTACAATCTATAGATCCTTACGCTAAAATTTTCACTATGGGTGATCTTAATGATGATCCAACAAACGAAAGTGTAAAGAAAGTACTTAAGGCAAAAAAAGATAAAAAGAAAGTACCGTTTAAGGGCATCTACAATCCGTACGAAAAAATGTTTACAGAAAAAGGTTGGGGAACTACAGCTTATAGAGATGCTTTAAGTTTATTCGATCAAATTATGATGACCAAGCCCTTGCTAGATGACGATTACTCATCCTTCAGATTTTGGAAGGCAGGAATCTACAATCCGTCATTTATGTTTAACAAGCGCGGACGTTATGAAGGCTATCCATTCAGAAGTTTTGCCGACGGAGGATTTACAGGTGGATTCAGTGACCACTTCCCAGTTTACGTTTACTTAATTAAAGAAGTAGATGATGACGAAGCGGAAGACGAAACAAAAGGAGAATAAAAAATAAATACTACAAAAAAGGCGCAAATATTATTTGCGCCTTTTTTATTTAACTAAACCAAAGTTTCCAAGGTATTTTTGCTAATACCAAAATTAAAGCAAGCGTGTAAAAAATGGCCAGCATCTTAAATTTTGGCTTAGATACTAATTTCTTTTTATGCTTAGAGTAGCCAATAGTTACCAAGGCCACAGCAATAATCATTGTCGTTGGATGTTCAACAATAAGGTTTCTTAGTTCAGAATTTTTCATCACTTCACCCATGCCACCAACTTCTTTGATCGTAGTGAAATAGTCCTTTAAGAAGAATAAAATAATTCCAATCAACAGCTGAATATGCATCGTTATTAAGGCAAATAACGAAATTCTAAAGTCTTTGGCGTCAAATTCTTTATTGCCAAAAAACTTGAAAAGTGCATTGAACGTAGCGATGATTAAAACCAGTAAAACGATGTATGCCCAGCCAGAATGTATAAATTGAATTGTACTCATTGCGATAAATTAATTGACTACAAAAATATGAATTTGAAAAAGAATCGAGTTACTCTGAAATAGTTATTTTATGCTTCAGTTCATTCCCTAATTCATCAACGACAGTAATTGTATGTTCGCCTTCACTGGGTAAAATAGCCATATCATGAATGTCTTTTGTGCTTCCAATAAATCGCTCGTCGATATACCAATACAGCTGCAACTCTGGTTTAGAATGTGCCACTTTCAGCACCAGATCATTGGTGTTACCATCAAAATCCTTAGGTAGAAAAATCGTATTCTGTTGGTTTGGGTAAATAAACTCCATCCGCACTAATGAAGATTCTGAACAATCATTTCTAAAAGGAGGCAGCTCTTTATAAAATGGATTTTTATGTTTGAAATAATACGCCTGCAATGGTGGTAATACAAACCAGGGTTGGTTTTTAATGTTTGAAATATTTTCGCATGATGAATTCACCTGAAAGCGTCCTGAGCCATCCAAATGTACCAACTGATGAAAGGGGCAAGGTTCAGTTTTTTGTCCACTTATCTGAATGTACCTAAGTTCGGTATCATCACAGATCGACGAAGCTCGAAATCCACTTTTTTTGCAGATCTTGGCTTCTAGCATTTCGTCATATGGCTTCGCAAACCATTCACTTTTGGGTAAAAGATCAAAGACATCAAAAAGTATAGGAGCAGCTGTTTGTACGCCCACTAAACCAGGGCGACCTTCACCATCGGCATTGCCAACCCAAACACCAACCACATAATCTTTTGTTGTGCCAATGGCCCAAGCATCTCTAAAACCAAAACTGGTTCCGGTTTTCCAGGCGATGTCTTGAGACGAGTCGTAAAACTCCCAACTTTCATCACTTTCAGGTCGGTTAACCTGTTTCATACTTTCAAAAGTGAGATATATTGAGGCTGCATCAAAAACATGTTTTTCATCGGTAAGCTTTCCGAAGTCAATAGTCTTATTCGAATTGTAAATGAGTTGAACAAATTCATTTTTATAATACTGGCTTGAGGTAGAATTAAAATGATTCAAGGTAGACGCCATTGCAGCATAACTTTTGCAGAGATCCCATAGGTTACTTTCAGCACCACCGAGCACTAAAGAAAGCCCGTAATGATTGGCATTAAACCTGATATCTCGCAACTCTAATTGTTTGAGGTAATGATAAAACCGGTCTAACCCAAAATCTTGAAGCATTCGAACCGCCGGAACATTCAATGATCGCGATAAGGCCTCATTGGCATGCACGGCGCCGTCATAGGATTTGTCAAAGTTTTCAGGTTGGTAATTACCAAATTGTGATGGAATATCGGCCACCAAAGTATGCGGCAGAAGATCACCTGCATCGAGCATAGAGGCGTAAAGAAAGGGTTTCAAAATACTGCCTGTACTTCGGGGTTTATCAATGATATCTACGCTTTTCTGATGTGCATTATCTGTTGGAGAATTACCAATATAGGTTAGGACTTTACGCGTGTTAACGTCTAAAACCAATACCGAAATATTGTAGATTTCATTTTGCTTTAACTTCAGATAATGTTGTTCAATTACACCGTTCGCCTGTTCCTGCAATTGAATATCTAATGTGGTTTTGATGGATTTGCCCTTTTCTGTTTTCGAAATTTTCTGAAGTAAATGTGGCGCAATCTGAGGAAGTGGAAATGGCTTTTGAGGTAATCCTTCAACAATTGAAAGTTCGTAGGTAAGTTCATCAATGGTTCCGTTCTCGTAAAGCTTTTTTAATAGCCGATTTCTTTTTTTCAATAAGCGCTCTTGATTTTTCCCAGGGTAGATCAAACTAGGAGCATTCGGTAGAACAGCCAAAGTAGCACTTTCAGCCCAGGATAAATTTGAAGCATTTCTGTTAAAATACCGCCAGGCCGCTGCATCGATACCAACTACATTTCCACCGAAAGGAGCGTAACTAGCATATAGTTTTAGAATGTCTTCTTTAGACGATCGCAATTCTAACCGAGTGGCTAAAATGATTTCTTTAACCTTCTCGAGGTATGTGCGCGATTGCCCTTTTCGAGATAGGCGAATCACCTGCTGCGTAATAGTACTACCGCCACGTTTAACCGAACCCGAACTTAGATTTTCTTTTAAGGCCTTAACTATTGAAATGGGATTAAATCCCGGATGCTTGTAAAAATATTCATCTTCAAAAAGCAAGATGCAAGTCTTAAATTTTTCAGGAACTTGAGTAGTTTCTGGAAATCGCCACTGGCCGTCATCCGCAATTAAAGCGCCTAATAACTGATCGTTTTCACTCGTTATAACCGTTGCAGTAGGATCTTCGAATAATTCCTTTGGAAGACAGAAATAATAGGCAACAAGTAAAATGAAAACAATAATTGATTTCATTTTGTGTTGTTTAATAAACCGTATTAATCTATACATCAGCTATACAATTACTATACACGGACTAAATTATAAGTCTTTTTCTGTAAGAAACAATTATCTTCACAAATCTAACTCTATAATTAATTAAACGTGCGAAACCCACAATTAGATTTTAGATACGTCTTAATTTTATGTTATTGTTTTTTTAGTACTGAAATTTATGCACAATTAGGTTTTTGTCAGGGAAATTCTGGGGATCCCATTTTTACTGAAAACTTCGGAACAGGATCCGTAAACAACAGTCTTCCGGCAGGGACAACGACTTACAATTTTACGGGAGATTTTCCAGATGACGGATTTTATACTGTTTCTAATGGTTCCTTCGGAAATCCATTCGATTGGCATGAAGTAGAAGATCATACGCCAGATGATACTGATGGTAAATTTTTAATAATTAATGCCGATTTTGTAGAAGGTGAATTCTATAGAACGACCATAACAGGTTTGTGCGAACGAACTACGTATGAATTTTCAGCATGGCTCTTAAACTTGCTCAAGGTTTCAGGGTTATGTGTACAACAAAACATAGAAATCCCCATAAATGTTAGTTTTCAAATTTGGGATAGTACAGATACAAATTTGCTGGCCAGTGGTGATACTGGTGACATTTTCGCAACAGAAAACCCTACTTGGGGTGAGTTTGGTTTAGTATTTCAAACCTTAGAAGATCAGAATTCGGTTATCTTAAAAATGCTAAATAACGGTCAAGGTGGTTGTGGTAACGATTTAGCCATTGATGATATAGAATTTAAATCTTGTGGCGATTCCGTTATTGTTGTTGACGAAAGCAACAATACTTCCGTGACAATCTGTGAGGACGAAACGCCATATACAACAGTTCTTTCTGCAGTGCCCGATTTTTCAGTTTTTAACTCACATTTTTATCAGTGGCAGGAAAGTGCAGACGGCATGAATTGGACAGATATTTCAGGCGAAACAACTGAAAACTTAAGTGTAACTACTTCATCATCTGGTTTCTTCAGAGCGAAGGTAGCGGAGTTTGCAGAGAATTTGTCTAATGATCAATGTATTTTATTGTCTGAAGTTTTTCAGATTACCGTAAACCTGAGTCCAGATGCTCCAATTAGTAATGGTGATGTACTATTCAATTGTAATTTGAATGAGGCACTTCTCGAAGTTAGCGTTCCAAACGGAATTTCTGTTAATTGGTACGATTCACCCGCAGATGGCAATTTGTTAGCGCAAAGCACTACGTCATTTACAACAAACGCTGAAGGTGTTTTCTATGCTGAGGCCGTCGATGATATAACAGGATGTATCTCAATCTCAAGAACAGAAGTGAATGCAGTTATTGTAAACCCAGTGCCACCTTCAGCGGGAGGCGATGTTGGAATTAATTGCGAAACAAATAGTGCAGAATTAATTGCATTTGCTGATTCTAATTCAACTATTAATTGGTACGATTCTGAAGTTGGAGGCAATCTATTAGCAACTGGCGATACCTTGATCGTTTCTGAAGTCGGAACCTACTATGCTGAAGCTGTTGATCAGATTACTGGTTGCGTTTCAAGCACCAGAATACCTGTAAGTGTTCTTGAAGAATTAGAATTTGGGGAATGTATAATTCCTCAAGGTATATCTCCTAATGTATCACCTGGTCTTAACGACAGCTTCGATCTAAGCAGTTTTGGTGTAACGCAGATTAAGATCTTTAATCGACATGGTGTATTGGTGTATTCACGTGGGGATTACACTGATGAGTGGCGTGGGCAAACAAACGATGGTGAAGAATTACCAGTCGGCACCTATTTTTATACCATGATATATCGAAATGGCACCCAAAGCAGATCGGGTTGGGTTTATCTGAATAACTAATTTATTGAATTCAAAAATGGACAGCTTATTAACTAAAGCCGATATATATACCTCCTCATCGAAAATAGAAACGCATCAGACAATAAATCTATATATTTAAACGTGCAAAACTCCAGATTATATACTAAGCTACTTATAGGTTTCTGCGTATTCCTTTTTACAGGGAAAATATATGCTCAACTCAATGCTACAACAATAGGTGATGCTTCAGATCTTGGAGGTAATTGTTATCAGATTACTCCCGATTTACTCAATCAATCAGGTGGAGTTTGGTACGATAACCCTATAGATTTTGATGAGGATTTCACTATTTATTATCAAAATAATTTCGGAACCAAAGATGCCAATGGAGCAGATGGTATGGCTTTGGTTTTTAAAAGAACAGAAACACCGGTTATTGGCGGTCTTGGAGGAGGACTCGGTTTTGATGGAATTGCTGAATCACTTATCGTAGAGTTCGATACCTATTTCAATGGCGAAAACAATGATCTAACTTCCGATCACGTGGCCATTTTAAGGGATGGTGTTCCTAACCATGGCGTGGCATTTAATAATTTGGCAGGCCCGGTGCAGGCAAGTCCAACCAATCCAAATATTGAAGATGGTGTAGATCACGATATAAAGATTCAGTGGAATGCCACAACTCAAATTTTTGATGTTTATTTTGATTGCGACCTACGACTTAGCTTGAATTTAGATATCAAAGCGAGTGTTTTTAGCAATGATGATACAGTATATTTCGGTTTTGTAGGTTCAACGGGTGGATTATCAAATTTACATGAGGTATGCTTCAATAGCATTTCATTTATTGATAATTTATTGTTTGAAGATCAGGACATTTGTTTTGGTGATGGTTATAATGTTGATGCCACTGTGCCTAGTGGCTCCACATATTCTTGGAGCCCGACAGCAGGTGTAAGTAATCCTAATATTCCAAATCCCACTTTATCACCATTAGTGACTACAACTTATACCGTTACGATTAGCGATAACTGTGGCGAATCTACAACGGAGGAAATAACGATCAACGTATTTCCGAATGAAACACCCTTATTCGATCCAATAGCCCCTATTTGTGAAGGCGATGCCTTAGCACCTTTACCAATAACATCAAATAATGGCATCACCGGAAGTTGGAGCCCAGCACTTGACAATACAACAACGACAACCTATACATTTACACCAGATAATAATGCATGTGCGCCAGAAGTAACTTTAGAGATAGTTGTAAATCCTAATATTACTCCAACCTTCGATGCTATAGCACCAATTTGTGAAGGTGATGTATTGGCACCATTACCAACAACATCTAACAACGGAATTACTGGAACTTGGAGCCCAGCTATAGATAATACAGCGACAACAACCTATACTTTTACACCAGATGCAGGACAAGGATGTACATTAGAAACTACTTTAGAGATTATAGTTAATCCTAATATTACGCCAACCTTCGATGCAGTGGCGCCGATTTGTGATGGTGATGCTTTAGCGCCTTTGCCAACGACATCTAATAATGGCTTTGTTGGAACATGGAGTCCTGCTTTGGATAATACAACAACGACAACGTATACATTTATCCCAGATGCTGGTCAAGGTTGTATTTTACAAACGACTCTCGAAATTGTAGTTATCCCAAACATATTACCCACTTTTGATGCAGTTGCGCCAATTTGTGAAGGTGATGCGCTGGCACCTCTGCCAACGACGTCTAATAATGGGATTACTGGAACTTGGAGTCCTGCTTTAGATAATACAGCAACGACAATATATACGTTTATCCCAGACGCTGGTCAAGGCTGTATTTTAGAATCAACACTTGAAATCATTGTAATACCGAATACAATTCCAAGTTTTGACATCGTCGCACCTATTTGTGAAGGCGATATGTTAGCACCATTGCCGACCACATCCAACAATGGAATCACAGGAACTTGGAGTCCTGCTTTGGATAATACTACTACAACGATTTACACATTTACACCAGATGCTGGTCAGGGATGTGTTATAGAAACTACTTTAGAAATTACCGTCAACCCCTTACCGGTAGTTGTTGTTCCGTTTGCTTTGGAGGTTTGTGATGATGGTATCCCTGATGGAATAACGGCCATAGATTTAAGTTTGAAGAACTCTGAGATCAGTGGAGGCAACCC
>NZ_QERF01000004.1 GCF_003260205.1 Winogradskyella tangerina
ACCCGAGGTACTTTACACCTAATGGTGATGGCAACCACGACACATGGAATATAGCAGGCATTGGAAACAGCGCCAAAATTTATATATTTGACCGCTATGGTAAGTTGCTCAAGCAGTTGAGTCCTGGCGGCCCGGGATGGAACGGTACCTATAATGGCAATAGAATGCCAACGGGCGGTTACTGGTTTGTTGTAGAGTACGACGAACCTACCACAGGTCAACGTAAAGAACTAAGAGCCCATTTTACCTTGAAACGATAAATAGTTTTGATTAAATAAAAAGCCTGAACATAGTGTTCAGGCTTTATTTTTTTGTTCGTTTTAGATTCTAAATCCTAATGAAAGGACTATGTCTGTGAATTTTGATTGAAGTAATGCTGAATCTGTGAGACCAACATTAAAAAACTGATAGTTAATATCTCGTTCAGACTGACTAAAAGCCAGGTCCAAATTGAAACTTCCAAAGGTATAACCTAAACCTAATGAATATCCTGTTAAGTCACCAAAGAATGTATTATCCTGATATGGACTTTCCTCAAAGCGATATCCACCTCTAAAGCTGAGTTGTTTATAGCGATACTCACCACCAAATCTATAAGATGAAGCAGAAGTAAGCGTATTATTAATTTCACCATTTAATGCCGAAAAGAAGACATCTGAAGTTGGTCTAAACTGTGCGTTCGCATAATCTTTTACTGAATAGTCGAAACTTAAAAGTCCTGTTCTACCAAAGACATAAGCTAAACTTCCGGTTATTTTACCTGGAGTTTGTAATCGGTAATCAGGAAATATATTAGTAACATTAGGATTCACAATTTGATTCACACTCGAACCGTTTTCAAGTCGAGTAGTGGCTAAAAATTGTGATGTCTCTTCAGAAATTCTATACCAAGTAGGAGAGTTGTATGAGAGTCCAACTCTGAATTCTTCTGTAAGTTTTGCTATTCCTCCTAATTGAAATGAGAACCCACTACCTGTAGTTAATAAATTATTGTCAAAATTTACATTAGTGACAGTTGAGCTAGCGTTTGAATTAGACTCACTGAAGAATGTAGTTCTTTCAAAATTTATAAAATGCGCATTTAAATTTACACCAAAATAAAATTTATCATCGTAGTTTGTGGCAAAGTTGAAGGCCATTTTACCATTATAACCTCTACTGGTATATGCAAATGTTTGATCAAAATCTGAACCTGAAATATTTCTAATGTATTCCGTATTATCATCTGTGTTTGAAACAGGGTCAATAATAAACCCTTCATATCCTAAGAAAGCTTGCTGATTTCCAAAACCGAAGAAACGTCCTATTTCAGAATATGCCTGTGAGATGGTTTCTCCTGGAAATGCAGAAATTTCATCTAGCCGTTGACCATCTGCGAAAGCAAAAAAGTATTCAACTATACTGGTATTGGGATTTACACCACTTGCAATCCAATCATCATCAAAATCAGCAACACGATCAAACGCTGCGCTTAAGGTAAATCGCTTCCAAGGTGAATTAGGGTTATTATTTGCAAAGACAAAAGCTGCCCCTAGCTGATTGACGTCTACATTAGAATTTGAAGCTGTATTAACACCATTGAAATAGGTGATGTCATCTTGCTTATCAAAATATCCTAAGGTTAAGGAAGCATGACTTGTATTAAAAATTGCTGATCCAGCCGGATTGATATTCACGGCCGACATATCGCCTCCAAGTGCTCCGAACGCGCCTCCCATGGCTCTAAATCGCGCTGTTCCTTGTATTTCATCCATGGAATATCGAACGGCATCTGTAACGTCTTGTGCTAATAAAATGGACGTACTTAACATGCCTATGCAAAACATAAGTGCTTTTTTCATAAGTATTTTTATTTGGAAATAAATGAAATATATAATTAACCGCGACCTCTTCCGCCACCTCTAGATCCACCGCCTCTAGATCCTCCGCTCGAAGATCTTGACGAACCACCTGAACGCATGCTACCTGATGAAGATCTCGATGATCCTCCAGAACGCATACTACCAGACGATCTTGATGATCCTCGGCTTGATCTTACTGAACCAGAAGATGGACGTGTACTTCTAGATGATCTAACAGAGCCAGATCGTGATGATCTCGTTGATGGTCGTGTCACTCTAGAATTCGACCTTGAACTTCTTGTTGTGCCAACACTACTACGAGTAGATCGCGTATTTGAACTTCCAACACGAGTGCTTCTTGTATTTCGTGTACTTCTAGCCGTTGCGGCTCTTGTTAATCGACTTGTAGAATAATCTCTTCTCGAGAGCGCTGAGTTACTTCTATTTCTTCTATTTAGATTACTAGTACTAGCTAAGAGTGTACCTCTTCTACCAGTATTAAAGGCAATATTGTTATTATTTACAGTATTCCATGCCCAGCCATTCCAACCTGGAGGACACCATGCATTCCAACCCCAGCCAGCATTCCAGCCCCAGCCAAAGCCTAAACCAACATCCCAACCGTTATATCCTACGCCGTATCTCCAGCCACCAAGGCCCCAGCCATTCCAGCCCCAGCCCCAAGGTCGTCCCCAACCCCAGCTGTTCCAGCCCCAACCCCAAGGTCGGGCCCAGCCCCAGCCCCAGCCAGCATTCCAACCCCATCCATTATCATAAATGTTAATGGTGACGTTATCATTAGCCTGGCCCCAGCCGCCATAAGGTCCTTGTTGTTCTAGGGTGTCCTGAACTCTTTCAACATAATTTCCTTGATAAGAATCTATATCTGTGAAGACTTCACCGTCCTCTTGGATAGCATCAACTTGTGCTGAATTTTCGGCGAAATAATTTTTATAATAATTTGTATCATTGGTTGATGTCGTAACATCTTCTTGTTCAACAGCAACTTCTTGTACGTTATCATTTTCTGCTGAATATATTCCATCATTATCATATCCTACGTACTGATAAGAACCACACGAAGTTAACAAGGTCGCTAGACCAAGTGCAACAAATAATGGCAATTTTTGGAGTGTAATGGTTTTAAATTGCATATCTATTATATTTTATTGTTGAACATAGCAAAAATAGTTAGTTTTGCTGAACTATTTTTTTAATTAATAAAGACACAATTTTTGTGCCAAAAGACTAAAAATGAGCAAAAATCTTACCAGTAGAGCAGAAGATTATTCAAAATGGTATAATGAGTTGGTGGTAAAAGCCGACTTAGCAGAGAATTCTGCTGTAAGAGGATGTATGGTAATTAAACCCTATGGATATGCTATTTGGGAGAAAATGCAAGCTGAATTAGACCGAATGTTTAAAGAAACAGGTCATCAGAATGCCTATTTCCCATTATTTGTTCCAAAGAGTTTATTTGAAGCTGAAGAGAAAAATGCTGAAGGTTTTGCCAAGGAATGCGCCGTTGTTACTCATTACAGATTACAGAATGACCCAGATAATGCAGGAAAACTCAGAGTTGATCCTGAAGCAAAATTAGAAGAGGAATTGGTTGTGAGACCTACAAGTGAAGCTATTATTTGGAATACCTATAAAGGTTGGATTCAAAGCTATAGAGACCTACCTATATTAGTTAATCAATGGGCTAATGTGGTGCGTTGGGAAATGCGTACACGACTATTCTTACGCACAGCAGAATTTCTATGGCAAGAAGGTCATACTGCTCATGCCACTAAGGAGGAAGCTTGGGAAGAGACCAAACTGATCAATAATGTTTATGCTCAGTTTGTTGAGAATTTTATGGCAATTCCGGTAATTCAAGGTTTGAAAACCGAAAGCGAACGTTTCGCTGGAGCGGAGGAGACTATGTGTATTGAAGCGTTAATGCAAGACGGTAAGGCTTTGCAAGCAGGAACCTCACATTTTCTTGGTCAGAATTTTGCTAAGGCCTTTGATGTGAAATTCACCAATAAAGAAGGTAAACTCGATTATGTTTGGGCTACCTCATGGGGCGTTTCTACACGTTTAATGGGAGCGCTCATTATGACGCATAGTGATGATAAAGGATTAGTTTTACCTCCAAATTTAGCACCTTATCAGGTAGTGATTGTTCCAATATACAGAAACGAAGAACAGTTCGCCGCGGTTAAGCAAGTTGCAGATGAAATTATTGGCGATCTTAGAGAACGAAACATATCTGTAAAGTTTGATCACAGAGATACGCTTAGACCTGGAGCAAAATTTGCACAACACGAATTGCAAGGTGTACCTTTAAGAATTGCTATTGGGCCAAAAGATCTTGAAGATAATACAGTTGAATTGGCAAGGCGAGATACTATGACCAAAGAAACGGTTATTTTAGATCGCATCAATGTTGTCGTAGAGGATTTGCTTGAAGAAATTCAGGAAAGCTTGTTCAATAAAGCTTTAGCCTTTAGAGATTCTCACATTACCGAGGTTGATGATTTTGAAGAATTTAAGAAGGTTTTAGAAACAAAAACAGGTTTTATTTCTGCGCACTGGGATGGTACTGCTGAAACAGAGCAAAAAATTAAGGAACTTACAAAAGCTACTATAAGATGTATTCCGATAGATAATAAGGAAGAGTCTGGCAAATGTGTTTATTCTGGAAATCCTTCAAGCCAACGTGTGCTTTTCGCGAAGGCTTATTAAAAAATTTTCAAAAAATATATATTAGTAGTTGCAACATTTAAAAATAGTTGTATTTTTGCATCCGCAATGGAAACATTGTAGGTTCATTTAAATGTGTAAATAACCAAATGGCCCGTTCGTCTATCGGCTAGGACGCCAGGTTTTCATCCTGGTAAGAGGGGTTCGATTCCCCTACGGGCTACAATTTTTAATAAGAAAAAATAAAATGGCAAATCATAAGTCAGCATTAAAAAGAATTAGAAGTAGCGAGAAAAGAAGAGTGCTTAACAGATATCAGCACAAGACTACACGTAATGCAATTAAAAAATTACGTGAGACTACTGATGCGAAAGAAGCTCAAAAATTGTTACCTTCTGTGATCAGTATGATCGATAAGTTAGCTAAGAAGAATGTAATTCATTCTAACAAAGCAGGTAACTTAAAGTCTCAGTTAACTAAGCACGTTGCTGCATTATAATTGTAGTAATCGTTAAGATATATGAAGTCTTCCTTTTGGAAGACTTTTTTTATGCCATAAAAAAAACCTTGGATACTATGTCCAAGGTTTTTCATTTATCTATTTAACGAAGAATTATCCATTCATTGAAATTAAGAATTCTTCATTATTTCTCGTTTGCTTAAAGCGGTCGTTAATGAATTCCATCGCTTCAACCGGATTCATATCAGCAAGATATTTACGCATTACCCACATTCTTTGAATGGTGTTATCATCTAATAATAGATCGTCGCGTCTTGTACTTGATGATGTAAGATCGATCGCAGGGAAAATTCTACGGTTAGAAATCTTACGGTCAAGTTGTAGCTCCATATTACCGGTTCCTTTAAATTCTTCAAAAATTACTTCATCCATTTTAGAACCAGTTTCGGTTAAGGCTGTAGCAATAATTGTGAGTGACCCACCATTTTCAATATTTCGAGCAGCTCCAAAGAAACGTTTCGGTCGGTGCAGAGCATTAGCATCTACACCACCACTTAAAATCTTACCTGAGGCTGGTTGTACCGTATTGTAGGCTCTAGCTAAACGTGTGATCGAATCTAAAAGGATCACAACATCGTGTCCGCATTCTACTAATCGCTTTGCTTTTTCAAGAACAATGTCAGCAATTTTTACGTGCTCATGAGCTTCCTTATCGAAAGTAGAGGCAATAACTTCGCCACGCACATTACGCTGCATATCGGTAACTTCCTCTGGACGTTCATCAATTAACAAAATCATTTGATATACTTCAGGGTGGTTTGCTGCAATAGCATTTGCCACATCCTTTAGTAACATGGTCTTACCAGTTTTTGGTTGTGAAACGATCATTCCACGTTGCCCTTTTCCGATAGGAGAAAACAAATCCATTATTCTCGTAGAAATGGTACTTTGTCTTTCAGCAATATTGAATTTTTCCTTCGGGAAAAGTGGAGTTAAGTGTTCAAAAGCAACACGGTCTCTCACCACATTGGGGTCTTGGCCGTTGATCTTACTTACTTTAATTAAAGGGAAATACTTTTCACCTTCTTTTGGTGGTCTTACATGACCAAGAACGGTATCACCTTTCTTTAGACCGAAAAGTCTAATCTGTGATTGTGAGACATAAATGTCATCTGGTGATGTTAAATAATTATAATCTGAAGATCGTAAAAATCCATAACCGTCTTGCATAATGTCTAGGACACCTTCACTTTCAATAATGGCATCGAACTCAAAATCTGGTTCGCGATAACGGTTTCTGTTATCCTTATTACCATTATTCTTTTGGTTATTATTTCGATTATTATCCTTATTACGATTCTGACGGTTGTCGTTATTCTGATTTGAACGTTTGTTGTCATCAGAACGTTCGTTAGACGAATTATTATTGTCCTGACGCTTCTGTTTTTGTCTGTCGTTATTAGACTTTTGTTCTTTTGGTTGAGAACCTTCCTTTTGATCTGAAAACTCAATGGTTTTTTGATCTTTATTTTCTTGAGGACTTCTTTGAACTCTTGCTCTCTTTTGTTGAGGCCTGTTTTGTTTTGCCTCTGGTTTAGCTTCAGTTTCTGCCTTGGCTTTTAAGGCTTCAGGGTTTGCAGCTTGATGGTCTAAGATCTGATAAACCAAGTCTAATTTCTTCAGACTTCGGTATTTAGGAACGCTTAGTTGTTTAGCGATATCCTGCAATTCAGGTAGCTTCTTAGCTTTTAACTGTGAAATTTCGAACATTAGTATGTAGTATATTGTATTATGATTGACATTATTAATTCAAGATTTTCTAGATGAAATAAAAAGAAAAAAAGTGAAATTAATTTGGAAGATAGATTTGTGCAACTCAGTCTGTTGCTTCTCTCTACTGCAATAATACAACTTTATTTTAAAACAATTTCTATCTTTTTAAAAAATAAACTACTAATTTTGCCAAGCATTTTTAATTGAAGAAATGATACAACGCATACAAACACTATATTTAATTTTAGCCGCTGGAATTTCAGGGGGTTTAATCTTCGTATTTTATTTATGGAAGAATAGTGAAGGTGTTGAAGTATTTGCTAGAGATGATTATACCTATTTAGGACTGTTTTTAGGATCAGCGTTGTTATCCTTAATTTCAATTTTCAGATTTAAGAATAGAAAGTCCCAATTTATGCTGGGACGACTCAATATAATATTGAACTTTATTTTACTAGGATTCTTTGTGTATCAATCTCTAAATTTATCTGGAGGGACGGATGTCCCTGAGAAAGGTATTGGGATGCTTCTTCCTGTTTTTTCTATTGTGTGTTTAGCCTTAGCTAATAAGGCTATTAAAAAGGATGAAGATCTCGTAAAATCTGTAGATCGGTTACGATGAACCTAAAATCTTAGTAGTATTAGTGCGAAAAACCCAGACGCTGCCGTCTGGGTTTTTCATTTTTATTACCTATCAAATTCAATAATTTCCAAGTCTTTTATTTGCTTGCCGTCGATCTTAAAACGAAGCATGGTCCTTTTTTTATGGAAACCGTGTTTTCCGATTGCTCCCGGATTCATGTGTATGAGGTCTAATTTTTTATCTGGCATGACTTTCAAAATATGCGAATGTCCGCAGATAAAAATATCGGGCGGGTTGTTATTTAGTTCTTCTCTAACACGACCGTTGTATTTAGGAGGATAACCGCCGATGTGGGTAATCCACACATCAATTTCTTCGCATGTAAATCTTTGATGAAGAGGAAATTCGCTTCGCGCTTTACTATCATCAATATTACCATAAACGGCCTTTAAAGGTTTAAGTGCCTTAATTTGATCTGTGACTTCTAGATCGCCGATATCACCAGCATGCCAAACTTCATCTGCCTGCTTCACATATTTAAGGATGTTATCGTCAATATAGCTGTGGGTATCAGATAAAAGAAGTATTTTTTGCATTAAGATAATATTGTGATTTTAACTGCCGAATCTGTGTATCTTTGTTATTCTAAGCGCAAAAATAGCTAATCTTTTGAGATATTTTTTAAAGTTGGCATACAACGGTAAAGCCTATCATGGTTGGCAAAATCAGCCCAATGCTATTTCTGTTCAGGAAGTTATAGAAAAAGCATTGAGTACTATTTTGAAAAGTGACATCGCTATCGTTGGTGCGGGTAGAACAGATACTGGTGTTCATGCCTCGCAGATGTTTGCTCATTTTGAGTATGAAGATAGTTTTAATACCCATGATCTGGTGTACAAGCTCAATTCGTTTCTTCCTAAAGATATCGCTGTGCATTCTATTTTTGAAGTGAAGGCCGAAGCACATGCTAGATTTGATGCACTTAGCAGAACCTATCATTATAAAATTTCAACTTCTAAGAATGTATTTGATTACGACTATGCTTATCAGGTTCAGCAATCATTAGATGTTGAGGCAATGAATGAGGCTTGTAAAATCTTATTAACCTATAACGATTTTCAATGCTTTTCTAAAAGTAATACAGATGTAAAGACGTATTATTGTGATATTAAAGAGGCGTATTGGACTAAAAGTGAAACGGGTCTTAAATTCACCATTACAGCAAATCGTTTTCTAAGAAATATGGTAAGAGCAATTGTTGGTACAATGGTTAATATTGGATTGGGAAAACTTCAACCAGATGACCTTCATGGTATCATCGCCTCTAAAGATAGGAGTGAAGCAGGATTTTCGGTTCCGGCCCATGGGCTATATTTGGTAGAGATCGTTTACCCTGAAGATATTAGAATAGAGCAATAACTAGAATTGAATTCCCGTTTTTTGGGATATTAATATGGCGAAAGAACAAAAAAAGAAAATATTTGATGTAACGCTTTTTAAGCGATTGCTAGATTATATCAAACCCTATAGGTCAATTTTTGCAATTTCCCTTATCTGTGTGGTTGGACTTGCAGTTTTTGGAGCGTTACGTCCCTATGTTCTTAAGGATGCTATAGACGTTAAAATTGCCAATAAAGAATTTGGTGGCTTCGTCTTATATATAGGAATAATGATGGGATTATTGCTATTAGAAGTAGTATCGCAACTCCTATTTATATATTACGCCAGTTGGCTTGGGCAATCCGTTGTAAAGGACATAAGGGTTAAACTTTTTAAGCATATTTTGAAGTTTAAAATGACTTATTTCGATAAGTCTTCTGTTGGTGTGCTCATCACACGAGCTGTGACCGATATGGAACGAATTGCCGATATTTTTGGGCAAGGTCTTTTTATGATCTTTAGTGATATCTTGAAAATGTTAGTGGTCGCAGTATTCATGGCATTTATCAATTTGAAATTGAGTTTGATTGTATTTGCAACCATGCCAATCATTGTGGTAGCTACTAAAATCTTCCAGAAATACATGAAGCGCGCTTTTGAAGATGTAAGAACAGAAGTATCTAATCTAAATTCATTTGTTCAGGAACGTGTAACTGGCATGAAAATTTTACAACTTTTTACACGCGAAGCAACCGAATACAAAAAATTTAAAGCCATAAATGAGCGCCATAAAAAAGGTTGGTTAAAAACGGTATGGTATAACTCTATTTTCTTTCCAGTGGCTGAATTTGTATCGTCCTTAACGATGGCGATGGTACTTCTAGCTGGTGGTTTTGATGCAGTTTCAACCAATCCTGGTACAACTTTGGGGCATCTCATTTCGTTCACCATGTTTATTCCGATGTTATTTAGGCCCTTATATCAGATTGCGAATAAATTCAACACCCTTCAAATGGGAATGGTGGCTGCAGATCGTGTATTTAAAGTTTTGGATACCGATTCTAATATCGATGATAATGGTACCATTGAAGCCAATCATTTTAAAGGCGATATAAGTTTTGAGAATGTGAGGTTTTCATATGTTAAGGATGAAGAAGTACTGAAGGGAATTTCCTTTAATGTTGAAGCAGGTGAGACTGTAGCAATCGTTGGGGCTACTGGTGCAGGAAAGTCTACCATTATCAATCTCCTAAATCGTTTCTATGATATAGATTCTGGTCATATTAAAATTGATGGTACAGATATAAAAGAAATGACGTTGAGTTCATTACGAAATCAGATTGCCGTTGTACTTCAAGACGTATTCCTTTTCGCTGATACCATTTTGAATAATATCACTTTAAATAACGAATATATTACTGAGGAAGACGTTATTACGGCTGCTAAGGCAATTGGTATTCATGATTTTATATCTACACTTCCAGGAGGTTATCATTATAACGTAAAAGAGCGAGGTGTGATGCTTTCTTCTGGTCAGCGCCAGTTAATTTCATTCTTAAGGGCTTATGTTACCAACCCTAGTATTTTGATATTGGACGAGGCTACATCTTCAGTAGATTCGTATTCAGAACAATTGATTCAGGATGCAACTGATACCATTACTAAGGGTAGGACTTCAATTGTGATCGCACACCGATTGGCAACAATCCAGCAAGCTGACAAGATAATAGTTATGGATGCTGGGCAAATAGTAGAAATGGGAACACACAAATCTCTTCTTAAGAAGAAAGACGGTTACTACAAAAATTTATACGAGGTTCAGTTCCTTAAAGCTGAGGCGGTTTAAAAATTCATGGCTTGTTGCGCTGCTCTTTGCGCTTCAACCATTTTCTGGAGATCACCATTGAAATACATCACAACCAGCAAGGCAATAGTTAGAATTACGAAGAACACAAATAGCACTGCACCAAAAAGTATTGTTCTTAATATTATTTCTGAAAGGCTTAATTGATAAATTCGCTTTAAACAATAAGCAGTATACAAGATCATCAACGGAAGTGTTAACATACCGACGATGCTGCTCGAAAGGCCAACTACACCCAATAACACAATAATAATGGCACTTATAATTGAGATCTGTGACTGTATGTACAAAAATACCACTAAGAGTTCTGTATAGTTGAATTGCTTTTTGCCAATGAAGACTATTTTAGCCATTAGAGCATACAATGGCACATAAAGCATTGAAATGATGGATTGATACTCTTGAATGAAAGCCATCTGTTTCCGCTGCATTTCTTGCTGACCTTCGGCCGCTAGACTAGCAAAATCGAACATTTCAGGGAAGTATTTATTGACAATGATGATATAAATTCCTGTTAGTGTTAATGCCAACCCAAATAAACTCACCGGGTTGACATATTTTTTTCGAACACCATTGATATAACTAACGATAACATCTTCAGGCTCCTTGAAAAGCTGAATGATCGTTCGTAATAACTTGTTATCGTAATTAAAGAACGTTTCACTTAAGTGTTCAAATAGATTTCTGAAAGTGAGTCGTCTACGTATTACTCTTCCACCACAGTTGCTGCAATAATCGTCGTGTTCCTTTAATTCGGTATGGCAGTTTTTACAGTTCATTTATTTATTGTAATCGCATTAAGAAAGGAATTAAAGTAATGATAATCATCACTACAAAATAGAATATACCATAGATCACTACGATTAACATCCATTTCGCGAAGGCATCCCAAAATCCATCATTAAAAACACGTTTTAACACAAAGCCTAAGTATATGAATGTGGGTAGTGTAATCACTAAAGATACTATGAAAAAATTCAAATTAAACAACATGAAAACGATACTTAGAATCGCGGTAACAATGATCACTTGAGAAGAATAGTAAATATTTAGAACAATATGCTCCGTGAAGTTAAGTCGCCTATCGCCAATTATGTAGTAGGTTAACCATGTGGACAGCACCGAAATAGGTAAAGTGGCTATGTAGACGAACCCTTGATATTGCATATAATCTGCTAAACTAAAACTGCTAAACGGATTATTTTCATTACCAGGAGCATTCTGAAGTGTATTCATCATTTCATTGCTGAGTTCAAGTTGTTCCTTAAAGAAAGTTAACATCAAAAAAGCTTGAAAACCAGCAAGGGTTAAGGAAACAGCAAAATACTGAAGCACGTCAATATACTTTCGTCTCGTGCCATTAATATAGCCTCCAATGACATCTTCTGGTTTTACACATAAGGCTACGAATGTTCGTAGCAATTTATTATCTATAGATAAAAATTGTTCGTTAACCTGATGTATAAGAACCTTAGGCTCCAATCGATTGCGTATAACTTTTGCACCGCAATTATCACAGTAATTCTGGTTTTCAGATAGTGGATGATTACAGTTCTTACAATGCATTAGGTTAGATCGTCTTTTATTTTTTTAGTAAGATCGTCGGTATCCTTAAACATTACAAACTCGCCATTTTTGAGATAAGAAATTTGACCGGTTTCTTCGCTAACTACGATAGCGATGGCGTCTGTTTTTTCGGTAATACCTACTGCTGCTCTGTGTCGCAGACCAAAGCGCTCAGGAATATTCTTTTCATTATTTACAGGAAGAATAACCCGAGTGGCTTTCACAATATTATTATCAATAATAATGGCACCATCATGCAATGGACTATTCTTAAAAAAAATGCTTTCAATTATTGGTTGAGATACTAGTATATTCATAGCATCACCTGTATTGATTAAAAAATCGAGGTTATTATTGCGCTCAATCACGATTAAAGCACCAGTATTTGAAGCTCCCATTTTTGTACACGCTTTAATGATGGCATCGACATCTGTGGTTGCTTGGTCGTCGTTTTTAAGGAATTTGAAATTTTTAAAAATGCCTTTTTTCCCACCAATATTTGTCGAGCCTACTAGTAGAAGAAATTTCCGTATCTCAGGCTGAAAGACGACAATTAAGGCTATAATTCCCACCTTCATAAAACCATCAAAAATGCTGTAAAGCATTTGCATTTGAAGATAATCGGTAAGGCGCCATGCAAAATAAATAATGAGAATCCCAATAAAGATATTGATAGCAACAGTACCTCTTACAAGCTTGTAAATGTAATACAGAAGAATAGCGACGAGGAATACATCAACAAAATCGATAAATCTAAAATCCCAAAGTTGTAAATCGTCCAAGGTTAGCGCTTTTTGCTAATTTAAGAATTTAAGTTAAAAAATGATTTCATCTTTACTAAATTCAACTTCTGGACCGAAGAATTTGTTAAGGTCATTTTTTAAACCAATATATTTTTGAAAGTTATATCTTCGAGTAAAAACTAATTGAATTAGGATATTCTTTCTTTTAAATTGATCTAGATATTTATTTGTGAATAATGAGTCAATTTTAATAACATCTTCTTTAAATTGACTGCTTTTAGAATCTTGCCATAGAGCGACATAATCTTCAGAAATAAAATGTACTAAAACTGGCTTAATTTTATTATCTGATAAATCATACTTTTCTGCAAAACTTAAATCGGTTAAGTAATTCACCTCCGTAAACTCCAAAAACCCCAAATTCCCAATACTTGTATCATTACAGGTAAAGTAGTTTTTGGCATTTTCATTGGTGTGCATGGATTTTTTCTTGCGTTTATCCAACAGATATTGAATATGTGGTATGGCCTGTCTCAGTGTAAGACGCTTATCCACATTCACTGCCCAATTGGTAGTACTAATAAGGTTTTTACGGTTGAAAAGTGTAGAATCGGGTTGGGATTCATCGTAAAAAATGTAGGCAGGTGAAACATCTAGAAGTTCAGTGATTTCTGCATTTTCAATTTCAGGAAGTTGCAATACGCGTTCGTTGTTACAATTCAATAACAATAGAAGTAGGAGCAGGGAAGGGATTTTTCTCATCTAGTTGGCATGTAATTTATTAAACAAAGTCACGCATTCCACAGCCTCTTTCACATCGTGAACTCTTAAAATATTTGCACCTTTTTGAAGGGCTACCATATGGAGCGCCGTAGTGCCATTCAAAGCATTTTTAGAGTCAGTATTCAAAGTTTTATAGATCATAGATTTTCTTGATAAGCCTGCCAAAATGGGCTTATCAGCCATTTGAAGTAATTCCATTTTGTTTAATAGCTCATAATTTTGTTCAAGGGTTTTAGCAAAGCCAAATCCAGGATCGATAATAATATCATTGACCTTCGCTTCGTGGGCTTTTGAGATACGTTGAGCAAAATAAGAGTTAAGGTCTTTTACGATGTCATCATATTGGGTTTGTTGTTGCATCGTTTTCGGATTACCACGCATATGCATCATAATATAGGGCACACCCATTTGTCCGACCGTACTGATCATGTTATCATCAAGTTGACCACCAGAAATATCATTGATCAGTGCTGCACCTGCGGATATACTTTTTTTGGCGACCTCACTTCTAAAGGTATCAACAGAAATTAAGGTTTCTGGAAAGTGTTTCAGAATTAATTCGATTACAGGTATAACACGTCTAAGCTCCTCGTCTTCACTAACAAAATCAGCCCCAGGTCTAGAACTATATCCGCCAATATCAATAAAAGTAGCGCCTTCAGAAAGCATGGTTTCAACCTGTTTCAGAATTGAAGATTCGTCTTTGTATTGTCCGCCATCATGGAAAGAATCTGGTGTAACATTAAGAATACCCATCACTTTAGGCGATGACAGATCAATCAATTGGCCTTTGCAATTTATGGTCATAAAACTTATTAAAAAGGGCTGCTAAAAACTTTAAACCCCAAACTTTGAACTTCTAACTTATTTATGCGAAATTTACGCAAAATATAATAGTTTTAAATGCAAGATACCTCAAAACAATACGATGCCGTAATTGCAAAATGCAGAGCACTTTTTGTAAATAAAATGAGCGATTATGGCAGTGCCTGGCGCATATTACGTTTACCATCTTTAACTGATCAGATTTTTATTAAGGCGCAGCGCATTAGAAGCTTGCAGCAAAATTCAGTTAGAAAAGTCGATGAAGGTGAAGTTAGTGAGTTTATTGGTATCATAAACTATTGCGTAATGGCGCTTATTCAGTTAGAAAAAGGCGTTGTAGAACAGCCAGATCTTAATACTGACGAGGCTACAGAACTTTATGATGAAAAAGTTTCGGTGACCAAACAACTAATGCTAGATAAGAATCACGATTACGGCGAAGCTTGGCGCGATATGCGTGTGAGTTCCTTAACAGATTTAATTTTACAGAAATTACTTCGCGTAAAGCAGATTGAAGACAATGCCGGAAAAACCATCGTGAGCGAAGGCATTGATGCCAACTATCAGGATATGATTAATTATGCTGTTTTTGCAATGATCCATTTAAACGAAGCGGAATAATTTATAATATGAAGTATTTAATACAGATAAGTAGAATTTTTGTAGGTGTTTTATTTATTATTTCAGGATTTATAAAACTGAATGATCCACTTGGCTTTTCCTACAAATTACAAGAGTATTTTGGCGCAGATGTTTTAAACATGGAATATCTCATTCCATATGCCTTACTAATATCCGTTTTTGTAGTAGTGTTTGAAGTGATCTTGGGTGTTTTCCTCTTAATAGGTTACAAACCAAAATTTACAGTCTACAGCCTATTAGCAATGATTGTATTCTTCACCTTTCTAACATTTTATTCTGCGTATTTCGATAAAGTAAAGGATTGTGGTTGTTTTGGTGATGCTTTGAAGCTAACGCCATGGGAAAGTTTTACTAAGGATGTTATTCTCTTAGTCTTGATTTTAATTTTAGTTTATGGTCTTAAACACATCAAGCCAATCTTTTCAAAATTACCGACTACTGTCATAGCTTTGATGAGTTTTATACTTTCACTTTGGTTTGGTTATCATGTTCTTATGCACTTACCTTCTATTGATTTTAGAGCTTATGCCATTGGTAAAAATATTCAGGAGCAAAGATTAATACCTGAAGATGCTGCTAAACCCATACTAGAGTATACCTGGACTTTCAATGTGAATGGCGAAGAACAAGAATTTGTAACTAATGGAAGCTACCCAACTGTTGATGGTGAGTACGTAGGTGTTGAGACTAAAACTATTGATGAAGGCTATATTCCACCAATTCAGGATTTTTCAATCGAATCTGATGACGAAGACCTTACAAACTTCTTTTTAGAAAAGGAGAAGTTGGTCATTATCACGATGTATAACATCACTACTTCAGAAGCGGATGGTGTTTCAAAATTGAAAGATTTCTCAGATGAGGCCATTAAAAAGGGCTACACCGTCATTGGTTTAACCTCTTCCGGAAATGAGGCTAGAGAAAAAGTGACACAAGATCATCGATTGAATTTCGATTTTTATCTGTGTGATGAAAAAGTGATTAAAACAATGGTGCGTGCAAATCCTGGTGTTATAATATTAGACAAAGGAACCGTACTTAACAAAGCCCATTGGAATGATTTTGAAGATATAGAACTGTGATTTAGTATACAGTCGCAGTGTTCAGTCGCAGTGATCAGTCACAGTGACCAGTCGAAGTGTTCAGTCGCAGTAAACAGATGGAATTAGTGATTCTGTTTTAATAAAATTAAATACTTAAAACTATCAGTTGTTACGTTATTTAATAAATAAACTTTTCTACGCATTTATCACCTTATTGGGTGTTGTTACTGTGATTTTTTTCTTGTTTACCATACTTCCTGGTGATCCGGCGAAAATGATGCTCGGTCAAAACCAAACTGCGGAACAAGTTGAGGTAGTTAAGAAAAAGTATGGATTTGATAAGCCTATTGGAACACAGTATTTATACTATCTCAATGATTTGTCACCTGTTTCATTTCATTCAAATCACTTTGGTGATTACACCTTCTTGGCTCCAAATAAATACAATGCGAAAGAACTTATAAGTATCGGCACTACCACAATGGTAATTAAGACACCTTATCTAAGAGAGTCGTTTACTAAACAAGGTAAAAAGGTTACTGAGGTCATCAGTGAAACTATTCCTAACACCTTTGTTCTTGCAGTTTCAGCAATAATAATCGCAATTATTCTTGGACTGATCCTAGGAATTATATCAGCCTTATATAAAGATACATGGCTCGATAAATTGATACAGGTATTAAGTACATTAGGCATGAGTGTGCCGTCATTTTTCAGTGCAATTTTATTTGCCTGGCTTTTTGGTTTCGTACTTCATGAATTTACCAATTTAGAGATGACCGGAAGTCTTTATGAGCTCGATGATTTTGGTGAAAAAATGACCATCAAATGGAAAAATCTCATTCTTCCATCAATTGTTTTAGGGATACGACCTTTGGCTGTAGTTATTCAATTAATGCGTAATTCGCTCTTGGAGGTTATGAGCCAAGATTATATAAGAACGGCTAGAGCGAAGGGCTTGTCTGAATTTCAAGTCATTAAAAATCACGCAGTGAAGAATGCCTTAAATCCAGTTGTGACCGCAATTTCTGGGTGGTTTGCGTCGATGTTAGCAGGTGCCGTATTTGTAGAATATATCTTCGGTTGGAATGGTCTGGGAAAAGAAATTGTAAATGCCTTAAATACTCTAGATCTTCCTGTAATAATGGGAGCCGTATTAGTAATTGCTATTGTCTTTATCACAATCAATATTTTGGTTGATATCATTTATGCATGGTTAGATCCACGAGTTAAATTAGCATAGTTATTTCCTGTTCGGAATTAGTCTCCCTTCTTTATTAAAGTCTTATTTTTGTATTCCAATTAAAGAACTCAATACATATTATTATGAGAAAACATATCGTTGCAGGAAACTGGAAAATGAATAACGGTCTTATTCAAACGGAAACATTAATTGCTGAATTAAAAAAGCAGGAGAAAACTTCAGATGCTGAGGTTATGATTGCACCGACATTTACCAATTTGTGGCACGCTTTTCAGTCGACTAAGCAAAGCAGCATTGAGGTCGTTGCTCAGAATATGCATTTTGCAAAGAATGGGGCTTATACGGGTGAGATAAGTGCAGGAATGCTTAAAAGTATTGGGATTCAGACGGTAATTCTCGGGCATAGTGAACGTCGCGCATATTTTAATGAAACAGACGAGTCTCTTGCTCAAAAAGTGGATACAGCTATCGAAAATGATATGCGGGTTATCTTCTGTTTTGGAGAGGAACTTTCAGACAGGAAAGCTGGAAATGAAGAAGCTGTGGTTGAAAACCAGATCAAAAATGCGCTATTTCATTTAGGTGCAGATGCATTTAAAAATATTGTTTTAGCCTACGAACCTGTTTGGGCCATAGGAACTGGTGAGACTGCAACGCCAGAACAAGCTCAGGATATGCATGCTTTCATTAGAAAAACCCTCGCTGGGAAATATGGTAATGATGTAGGAGATTCAGTATCGATATTATACGGTGGGAGCGTAAAACCTAATAACGCCAAAGAAATTTTTTCAAAGCCAGATGTTGATGGAGGTTTAATTGGAGGAGCTTCGCTTAAGGCCGAAGACTTTTTTGCCATAGTGAATGCTTTCTAAGTGACCCATCCAATTTACATAGGATATGATTTTAAGGTAGAACCGCTTCAACCTGCAACAGAGATTCTTATTGCAGAATTAGGAGAAGCCGGTTTTGAAAGTTTTGTTGAGAATAATGAAGGCTTAACTGCCTATATTCAGAAATGCGATTGGAATGCTTTTATCCTTGAAGATATTCATATTCTCAGCTCAGAAGACTTCACGATTACTTTTGAATTCAACGAAATTGAGCAGACCAATTGGAATGAAGAGTGGGAGAAGAATTTCAAACCCATTGTGGTAGACGATATGGTGACTGTAAGAGCGCCTTTTCATGAAAAGCCAAACACGAAATATGATATCATTATTGAACCAAAAATGAGTTTTGGTACTGGGCATCATGAAACAACACACATGATGATTCAGCATATTCTTCGCAATGATTTTGAAAACAAGTCGGTTTTAGATATGGGTTGCGGAACTGGGGTTCTAGCAATTTTTGCTGAAAAGCGAGGTGCTAGTCGGTTAGATGCCGTTGATATTGACAATTGGTGCTACATTAATAGCCTTGAAAATGCACAACGAAATGCCTGTCAGCATATTAAAGTATTTGAAGGTGATGTTAATCAGATTAAAGGTAGAAGTTACGATATTATTATAGCCAATATTAATAGAAATATACTATTAGCAGATATTCCGGAATATGCAAAATGTCTAACTTCTGAAGGTATTCTTTTTTTAAGTGGATTTTACCAAGAAGATATCGATACTATCAAAGATAAATGCGCTGATAATCAACTAGATTTGGTTGAAAAAATTGAAAAAAACAACTGGGTTGCTCTAAAATTCAATATTAAATAATTTTCAATTTTTTATTAAAAAGTTTAAACAAAACGCAATACTTTAATAAAAATTAACACTTTTAATAAAATATTTGCGGTTTTTCCGTAATTCTTTTTCTTTTTAATTTTCTAATTTTAGGTCAAATAATATTATTTGCTTGTAGATTTTTAGGTAAACAATTCCCTTTATGTTTACACAGAATTCCTACACCCTTGTTTACGTAAGCGATTCAAACAAATCATTAATTTAATACATTAAAAATGAAAAGAATAATAAAGTATTGGGCTTTGGCCATATCTGCTTTTGCACTTGTTTTTACGGCTTGTCAGAAAGACGAAGTTTCTGAAGACATTACAAATTCAGAGGATATTATTATTAACATGAACAACCTAGAAAACCGAACATTGGTAACTGATAGTGATTTACTAGATGCAATTAGATCTTTAGATATTGATGTCGGATTAGTATCAAAAGGGGCTTTCCATTTACCGGATGGCACCATTGAAGACCGTATTTATATCGGGAGCGATATCACTTTCACACAAGAAGAACTCGATTTATTACTCAATGGAGGTAGCGGTCTAGATCGCCAATACAGTACGTTTAACCTAGTTGAGGGTGCAAATTTAAATATTGATATTCTTGGTTATACAGGTGGAAGTCAGGCACTATCAAGTAAAGCACAAACGGCTTTACAATGGGCTGTAAATAATTTCAATAATTTGAATACAACCCTTCAGTTCAACTTAACCTTTGGTACCAACTATCAGGCTGCTGATATGGTAGTCTACGACAATACCGTAAATAATCCAAGTGGTACTGGTGGTGTGGCAGGTTTTCCAACTTCTGATGGGAGACCAAACAAATTTGTACAGATCTATGGTATTGAGCAGTTTTCGACTAATGTGAATGAGCATGTTATTACGCATGAGATTGGGCACTCCATAGGATTCCGTCATTCGGACTGGTTTGATCGTTTAAGTTGTCCGCCACAGGCACAAGGTAACGAAGGATCAGGTTCTGATGGTGCTGTACATATACCTGGTACACCGACAGGAAGAGATGTGACATCCGTTATGCAAGCTTGTTTTTCAACGAGTGAGGACGGAGAATTTAATGGTAATGATATCATTGCTTTAGAATATATGTATCCCGTAACACCAACCGGACCATGCGACGGCGTGTCTGAATGGCAAAGCGGTGTAAGCTACAGTATTGGTGATCGAGTGACTTACTTCGGAAATCTTTACGAGCGTGTTTCTGGAGGTTGGACACTTATAGGACCATGTAACTAGTGGCATAAAAAGATTAGCTTAGTAATTAGTTATCTTGTGCAAATGGGTTACTTTCAAAATAAGTGGCTCATTTGCTTTTATAGTGGAACATTCAACTAAATATTAACCATTTATATTATTAGTGACAATTATTCCTTAAATTAGCTTAAATCACTTTTGAGCTATGAAATTTCAAGAAAAAGAACAAGAAGAGCTATTACTGAAAGAGGATGTCCTGAAACAGAACGAGATCGTTTTATTTAATGATGATGTCAATACCTTCGATCATGTTATTGACACCTTAATCTATGCCTGTGACCATACTCCTGAACAAGCCGAGCAGTGTTCAATCATTGTTCACTATAAAGGAAAATGTACGGTGAAAACAGGATCGTATGAAGATTTAAAACCGCGGTGTTCTAAGCTGCTTCAGGCAGGACTAAGCGCAGAAATCGTATAAAAAAATCCCACCGAAGTGGGATTTTTTATTTTGTCATTCTACCTATGGCACAACTCACAAAGGACTTGGCCTTTTTAGGAAGTGGGTTAGATTCTCCAACCATGGGATAACCAAGATCTGATAATTTCTTTTTAACAGATTCAAATTCAGTTTCAGAGTTGTAACTAAAATTGACTTCATCAGTGTCGTTGTTGACTTCGACCTTCGATATTCCTATGAGTTTGGAGAGTTGCGTAACAATAGTGTTAGCACAACCACCGCACTTCAAATTTTGTATTTTTAATGTACTTTCCATTATTATAGTGTTGATGGACAAACGAAATCTGTTGTCGGAAGATCAGTCTTTTTAATGGCTCCAAATCCTCCAGCAATATCAATAAGGTGATTAAAGCCTCGTGCTTTGAGGATCGAAGCTGCAATAACCGAACGATAACCGCCAGCACAATGGATATAATAAGTTTTATCTTTCGAGATTTCGTTCATATTGTCGTTAATATAATCTAAGGGTAAATGCTGAGCTTGTTCTAAATGCATGCTACTGTATTCACCATCTTTTCTAACATCGAGAACATTTATTTCTGAAGCTTTTGCTCTAGACGCGAATTCTTCTGCAGAAATAGACTCTAATGTATCGACGTCTCTGCCTGAAGCAGCCCAAGCTTCTATTCCGCCTTCAAGGAATCCCAAGGTGTTATCGTAACCAACACGCGATAATCGCGTTACTGCCTCTGCGGATTTTCCTTCAGGTACAACCAAGATTATAGGCTGTTTTATATCTGTGATCAATGCTCCGACCCAAGGAGCGAATTGACCATTTAATCCAATAAAAATAGAATTCGGGATATGACCCTTAACATAATCTGATTGCGTTCTAACATCTAGAACTAATGCCGATTCATGATTGGCAAGTGCTTCAAATTCTTCTGGACTCAAAGGTGTATCACCAGTGCTTAAGATAGAATCAAATGTGTCGTATCCCATCTTATTCATCATGGCATTTTTCGCAAAATATTGAGGTGGTGGTGCAATACCATCAAGTACCTCAGTTACAAATTCATCTTTGGTCATATTTGCGCGCAAGGCATAATTGGTCTGTTTTTGTTCACCTAAAACCCCAACGGTTTCTTTACTCAAATTTTTTCCACAGGCCGAACCTGCACCGTGTGCCGGATAAACAATAACATCATCTGTAAGTGGCATAATTTTAGTACGAAGCGAATCGTACAACATGCCAGCTAAATCCTCTTTGGTTAAATGCGATTTAATGGCTAGATCTGGTCTTCCTACGTCACCTAAGAATAAGGTGTCACCTGAAAAAATTGCATGGTCTTTGCCATTTTCATCCTTCAAAAGGTAAGTCACTGATTCTAATGTATGACCTGGTGTGTGTAACACTTTAAAGGTAAGCTTACCAAGTTTTAATTCTTCGCCATCTTTTGCTGAATGAATGTCGTATTCAGTAGATGCTCCTGGTCCAAATACTATGGTTGCTCCGGTCTTTTTCGCAAGATCCACGTGTCCAGAAACAAAATCAGCATGAAAATGTGTTTCGAGTATATATTTAATTTTGGCATTATTTGCATTAGCCTTATCAATGTATTGTTGAGTTTCGCGTAAAGGGTCAATTATAGCAACTTCACCTTCAGACTCGATATAGTAAGCTCCTTGAGCTAAACATCCTGTATATAATTGTTCAATTTTCATAATTCAATAATGTTATACAAATTTACAAAAGTTCGATATTAGAAATGTGATAATAGTCACATAGTCTTTAAAAACAGTTGCTTACAATTCAGCTAAACTGAGGTTGTAAAGAACGTATTAATGTGGCAATTTATCTTTTAAAACGCCGTAAAGATAGGTTCCCAGAATTGCGGCTGCAATGACAATTATCATTGAAATTGTTCCGGTTCCAACTAAAATATACATTGGTCCAGGGCATGCGCCACAGAGTGCCCAACCAAGTCCAAAAATTGTTCCACCAATAATATACCTCGACAGGCCTTTTGCTTTTAGTGGAACTTTAATAGAATTGCCTTCTATAGTTTTTATGTTGAACTGTTTCGCGATCAATAAAAACAATACTCCCGATACTACTGCGGTTCCTATAATGCCGTACATATGAAAAGATTGGAACTTAAACATTTCAAAAATGCGATACCATGAAACAGCCTCTGATTTTACTAGAACAATTCCGAAGAAAATGCCAACTAAAAAGAATTTAATATACTTTCCCATGTTAAAATAGTATTGGATAAATTAAATGAATCATTAATAACCCGCCTAAGAAAAATCCAATCACGGCGATCAAAGAAGGTAATTGTAAGCTACTCAATCCTGTGATGGCATGGCCAGATGTACAACCTCCGGCATAACGTGTTCCGAAACCAACTAGAAGCCCTCCGATAATAAGAATGCTTAGTCCTTTTAAGGTGAAAACATTTTCCCAACTGAAAAGTTCAGGTGGTAAAAGACTGTCTCCAGCGTTTGTAAATCCGAGATTATTCAAATCGCTTATGGTGTTTTCACTTAGGTCGATATCTATTGGATTAGACAAATAAAAGTGAGCTATAAATCCACCAACAATAGCGCCGAGTACCACCACGAGATTCCAACGTTGCGCTTTCCAATCGAACTTAAAGAACTCTACTTTTTTACCAGCACCACCGATGGCACATAGCGTTCTGAGATTTGATGACATTCCGAAAGTTCTTCCAAAGTAAAGTAGAAGAAACATCACTATAGCTATTAATGGCCCTGAAACGTACCACGGCCATGGTTCTAAGATGTATTCCATATTAAATTTTTATGCAAAAATAGAACTCTTTGTAGGAGTCTTTGTGACAAAAGTTACTAAAACTCTATTATTGAAATTCTATTTCTTCCTAGTTTGATCTTATTTTCTTTTTCTAACTGTTTCAGTAATCGAGAGATGACAACTCGCGATGTATGGAGATCTTCGGCGATTTCCTGATGGGTTATTTCCAAGTCTGTTGAAGCAGTAAGTTTTACTTTATCAGTTAAATACTTGAATAACCGTTCGTCCATTTTCATAAAGGCCAAGGTATCGATGGTCTCTAGCATTTCATCAAATCGAATCTGATAGCTTTGTAATATGAAATTTCTCCAACTTTCATTAGTATGAAACCACTGGCGCATTTTATCAATAGGTATCATGAGCAGAGTAACATCGTCATCTGCAATTGCTCTAATTTTACTTTGTGATTTGGCCATGCAGCATGTTAATGACATGGCACAAGTATCCCCAGATTCTAGAACATAAAGTAAGAGTTCGTCACCATGATCGTCCTCGCGTAATACTTTTATATTGCCTTCAATTAAAAGAGGGATAAAATGAAGCTCTTGACCAATATCTATGATGATGTCTTGTTTTTTGAAAGATTTGACAGAAGCCACCTCGGCAATACTGTCAATAATTTCGGAGTCGAATAAGTATTGGTAGGGTTGGAGTAGTTCTTTTTTATCCATAATTCAAAAATAGCAATTACAATTTTTGAAATAAATAGTTTGGTTGTTTTTTAATAATTGTCTTATATTTGCAGCCACTTTAAAACGGCCTCGTGGCGCAACTGAATAGCGCATCTGATTACGGCTCAGAAGGTTGCAGGTTTGAATCCTGCCGAGGTCACGAAAAAATAATTCAATAAGAAAAAACGCCAAGCTTGCTTGAGCGTTTTTTTGTTTGAATTATTTTCAAAGCGGAGCTTTGTCACAGTTTCCGTTCTACTTGTTTAGTGGTTTTCTTCCCGTCTATCAGAGTTTTTGAAAATTCACCGAGAATTTTTAATAAATAACATATGTAATTTTTAATTCGTAAAATTTTGTTCTATTTTGTAGTATAAATCCCATATCTCCACAGCTTTATCTCCATTAATTTTTAAAAATGAGACTCGCTATTAACTCAACAATCATTTTTAAACCACTGCTATTGCCATTTTTAATGCTGTTTGCTATTGGTTTAAACGCACAAATTAATTCTTATCCTTTTCTTGAAGATTTTGAATCCGGAGCCGCTGGGTGGACAGTTGTTCAAGGTCCAAATACATTTCAAGGGCTAAACACAACGTGGGAACTGGGAGAACCCACTTTATTTTTTACACCGACGTCTGGAGTCAACGCCTGGGTTACAAATTTGGACGGAATTACTCAAAGTGGTGAGTTCGGATGGGTGCAAAGCCCCGTATTCGATCTTACAGGTTTAGCAACACCTTATTTGCAATTCAATATTTATGTAAATACGCCTGCTAATGACTTAGCGTATGTTATAATTTCTACTGATGGTGGCGTGAATTGGCAAACTTTAGGGAGTTTTAATGATGAGGTCAATTGGTATGATTGTAATTACTCTACTCCATCTTGGTGCGATATGTCTGATTGGCAAACAGCTGCATATTCATTAGACAGCTTTATTGATGAGACAAATGTTGTATTCGGAATTGTCTTTAAAGACGAAACGCCCGGTAGTTCATTATCTGGTTTTGCATTTGATGATTTCCGAATAGCAGACACCTATTGTTTTGCAGGTGATGAAGAAGATTACTTTAATGATGATCCTGATAGCAATTGGCTACAATGCATAGAAAATGGTGAAAATATTCAACTAAATACGGCCGTAGATAATTTTTTATTAAGCACAGGTAGAACACCAAATTTTACTACTAGGCGTTGGCAATTTTTAAGTGGACCGTTTGGTCCGAGAGGTCCAAAAGTAATCAACTTATCTGCTGATGATGAGGATGACGATGATGCCGATTTTCCAAATACAGGTTCTGGTCTGGGTGAGTTGTTTACCTTCAATTATATAGTAGATAGTGGAACATGTGAGGATAGCGTAGAAATTAATATTTGTATGAATCCCGATTTAAATGGAAGCATCGAGGAGGAAGTAATTTATATATGTCCAGGCGAGTCCGTTACGAGTTTTGATGAAATGTTTAATGTGTTTGTGATGGACCAAATTAGAGATTTAGATGGCTTTTGGAGTGATGCTTACTATTACGGAATCGATTTTCCGATTACTACTACGAGTTTTTATACTTATTTTGACAGTACAGCGAATGAATTAGATTTAATGATCGATGAAATAGGTTGTAGCAGTGAATCAATAGATATATCTTTTGCTAATGCGCAAAACACCAATGACGGAACCTACGATTATTACGAGGTTGATATAATGATCAATACCACCGATATGGGTAGTAGTTTTAAGCTAGGTGATGGTAAAGTATTTATTCGGTATAACGATGCAGCTTTCGGAAAGTATGTAGATGCTTATGAACAAATTGAAGTCACAGCTCCAGATGGATATATATTAGGTCAGGGTACTGATTCAGATGCAAATGCTAAAATTTATACCAATCCTCAGGTTTTTGACAATATTAATGATGCAGATATTAGTCGATTTTCGATAAGATTCAAGCAAGATTACAGTACGAATACATTTTCAGATGATAATGTTACCAATACCTTAGAGAAGTTGTGTCATATTAAAATTAGATATTCTGATATAAATGAGAATCCATCCCTCGAATTTGAAAGTGGTGGTATTTATGACAATAAATTTACTACAGCCACAGTTTGTGGTTTATTAAATGGTGGTTCAGAAATTACTAATTGTCTTCCAGAATTAAGAACCTTGATCATTAACGATTCATTTAATAGTACTGGGGCAACTTTGTCTTCAGAAAGTATTAATAATATTCAACGCTATTCGCTATATCCAAACCCTTCAAACGGTATTGTGAATATTTCTGGAGATATTAATCAACTAGATCAAATACAAATCTATTCTCTAACTGGAGCTTTAGTGAATAGGGTAGATTCAGACTTAGACCGTATAGATATTTCAGATTTACCATCAGGCGTATATTTCTTTAAACTGATGAGTGCTAATATATCTAAAACCTTTAAGGTTATAAATCAATAGTTCGGTTTAGTTTTGAAAGGGTTCAGGCATTCGTTTTGCAGATTTGCTACAATCTGTTTTTTACTTTTGATGGCTTTAGCATGCTCATCTGGGCAACCTAGTCTTAATTCAAACTCTTGGAAAAGACATTATAAATACGCTCAAATTCAACTAGATAGCAATCGAACAGAACTAGCATTAAAGCATATGGAAAGAGCCTATTCCATATTGAATGCTTCTAATTCATCAAATAATAATCTTTGCGAAATTGCAGAAACCTTGGCCAAGACTTACGTTAAAACCAAGGAGAGAAAAAATGCCGCTAAGTATTTTGAACGCGCCATTGCCTGTCTCGACTTCAATCAACTAAATTCGGATGAGCATTATTCCAATTTATTGTATTTACAGGGTTTGAATTATAGGAGTATGGGCGATTATGAAAATGCGATTCAGACCTTCAAAAAGCGCCTGAGAGTTTTAGAAAATTCTGTTGGAAAAGAAAATGATGATTATACCAAAACACTGAACGCCTTATCAATTTCACTTCGAAGAGATGGAAAGCTTTCTGAGGCTATAGAATACAACAAAAAGGCCATTGATATTGTAAAGACTATTTATGGCGAAAGCAGTACTGAGTATCTCAAAAAGCTCAATAGCCTGAGTATAATTTATTGGCGATTAGGTAGATACAAGGAAGGTTTCGATATTCAGAATGACTTATTAGAACACTATCCAGCACATGTTAGAGATACGAGTTTCAATTATGCGAGTGCTCTTTTTACAATGTCCTTACTCTATAACGGCACAAATCAATATCAGGAAGAAATTAAGATGTTGAATCAGTTTAAAGATATTTTAAATAAGAATCCCAATTACCACAAATTTTTAATTAATGCGAATAATAATTTGGCGGTGGCCTATGATAACTTAGGGAATTATGAAAAATCAATTCAAATTATTACGGAGGTTCTCAACAATACATCACCTGAAGAAATAGAATACCCAAAGCGACTTCAAAATTTGGCCTATTATCAGACTGAAATGGGAGATTATGATAACGCATTACTCAATTATAATAAGGCCATTAAAGCTTACGAAAACCTCAATAAATCACAAAGTTCAGACTTCGCACAATTAATCGATGCTAAAGGTCAAATGCATCTTAAAAAGGGAGAATTCGTAGAAGCTGAACAACTATTTTTGAAGGCCTTAGAGCTGATGGATCAATTAGATGATATTAATCAAAGTCATTCTGAATACGGATTTTATTTAAACAACTACGCCCGATCTTTACTGGCCTTAGAACGATACGATGATGCAATAAATACGCTGAAAAGAGGGATAAAACTATCGGAGGATAATTCAGTTCTGGACCCTATAAGATATTACAGAAAGCAACAAGATCTTGCAGAGGCCTACCTTAAAACCGGAAAATACGACGACGCATTACAACTTCTAAAAAAATTTGAAAATGATATTGCCAATCGCCTTGGTAAAGACCATCAAGATTATGGTACTTATTTAAAGCAATTGGGTAAAGCCCAATTGTTGAATTCAAATCCGAGAAAGGCCTTAGAATACCTTAAAGAGCACAATACTATAACTATAAAACAAATAGACAAGATATTTAAGTTTCGGACAGAAAAAGAAAACAAGGAATTTATTAAAACACTGAAACCAGATTTTGATGAATTACAGGCATTGGCCCTCAACAATAGTGCATTAAGTGACGAGCTTATTGAAATTAACCTGAACAACCAATTGCTATTAAAAAATTTATTACTCTCTCAATCTAAACAGATCATTGACGAATTATTAAAAACCTCTGATGCAGCTACAATTAGTAAGGTTTTAGCCTACAAGCAGCTTAGATCTGAAGTTTCAGGGATGATCAGTTCAGGTAAATCGAATAGCAGTCGACAGCTCGATAGTCTTAATGAAGAGCTTAATAAAAGAGAGGCTGAATTGACCGCTATTTATTCAAAAGTAAACTCAAATAATAGCACCTTAGAAAATGACTGGAAATCATTAAAAAACCAGCTAAAACCTGAAGATATAGCCATTGAATTTTCGAGTTTTAAATCTTCAAAAAAAGAGGATCGAGGAGACACATATTACGTAGCATATCTTTATAAAAAAGATTGGGAACGACCTAAAATGATAAGCCTCTTCAAAGAGCAAGAATTACTTGCTTCAATAAAAAATAAATCACCGAACGAACTCTACAAAACACGAGGGTCAAAAGGGAAAAGAATTACAGATTTCGAAAATATATTTACACTTGTTTGGAAACCATTGGAGTCCGAGTTAGAAAATGTTAATACTATTTATTTTTCACCAAGCGGAATTCTAAATCAAATTCCTTTTGCAGCTTTGTCTACTGATGAAGGTAATAGGCTTATCGACCAATATAAGCTCATAAGATTGAGTAATACCGGAAAACTAAAAGAGCGCCAAAACTTCAACCTTCCAAACAATATTTATGTTTACGGTGGAATTGATTATAACTATGTTTCGACCGATAAAGAGCAAGAGGTATCACAATCTAATATTGCCAATTTAGAAAGTTTCAAGGCTAGCAAATCAAGTAATAAGAAAGGAGATTTCTGGGAATTTTTACCTGGGTCGTTGACGGAGGTATCAGACTTGGCAAAGGATTTTGATAAAAAAGGTATTAATTATAAAAAAGTAGTAGGGGAGGAAGCCACTGAATCTGATTTTAAAAGTCTCGACGGAAATAGTCCGAAGGTAATTCATATTGCGACCCACGGATTCTTTTATGAGAATTTTGAAAAAACAAATGAAATCGCCTTGAATGGAGCAGAATTAAATCCTTATACCTATTCTGAAGATCCACTACTACGATCTGGATTAATATTTGCTGGCGGCAATTATGCTTGGAAAAATGGCTTTAATCCTTATGCAAAAGAAGATGGTATATTAACAGCCTTAGAAATTTCTAATCTCGATCTATCTAATACAGATCTGGTGGTTTTAAGTGCCTGCGAAACCGGTTTGGGAGATATAGATGGTAGTGAGGGTGTTTATGGCCTTCAACGCGCATTTAAAATGGCCGGAGTAGATCTTATTATTATGAGTCTTTGGGAAGTGCCAGATACTGAAACTTCAGAATTTATGGCATTATTCTATCAGTTTTGGGCAGACGGAATGGAGGTAAGAACAGCGTTTAGAAAGACCCAGCAGGCCATGGCACGCCGTTATGCAAAGCATCCGGAAAAATGGGCAGCTTTTGTTTTGTTTGAATAAGTAATTACCAGATTAATTAGGATCTACTCTTACCCGTAATATCATCAACGTTTATCAGAAAGACGATCGGAATTTCCATATTATAAATTTTACTTGAAAATTCACTGATGTAATCGAGATCTCTACGTTCTTTTCTAAGAACGATGTCTTTTATACCTAAAGAGAATTCGTGTAAATAAAGTTTAGCCGGTCCACCATCAATCTCATGATATTGCCCATGGGCTAAAACCGACTGCCATTTATTGTTTGTGTAGATTTCAGCAACGGCCAAAGAAATATTGGGTTGTTTTCGCATCGCATCAATTTTATGGCCATTCCCCGAATAACATATGATATAGCGTTCCTTCTCATTATAAAAATAAGTAATTGGAATGGTATAAGGGCGTTTGTTACTTATATACGACAAATAGCCGATATAGTTGTTTTTTAGTACTTCGGAGCACCTCTGAAAATCTAAACTTTTTATCATAACTCAGGTATTTAAGTTAAAAGATACCAACTAAAAGCGTATCTTTTAATGATATAAATCAGCTTTGGCTAGATATTATTACATTTATAAGGTGCTGACAATTATCATAAGCTTTTAATAATTCTTTTTTTAATTTCATAGAAAGAAGAAATGAATAATGAAACGAATACTTCTACTTACCGATTTTTCAGAGAATTCAATAAATGCAATGAACTACGCATTGAAATTATTCTATAACGACTTCTGTGATTTTCATGTCCTAAACGTACAGAATTCATTGAGTTACACATCAGATGATCTTATGGCAAGTCGAGCCGGTGAAAGTCTTTATGAAGTTTTAATCTTAGAGAACAAAACAAAGCTTGACAGGATTGTTGAGCAACTCAAACTTAATGCTAACGAAAGGTTGCACACTTTTAAGGCTGTTGTAGATTACGACTTATTTATTGATGCCGTTAACCAAAATATCGAAAAGGAAAATATTGAGTACGTCGTTATGGGCACCAATGGAGCGTCCAACTTAAGAGAAGCTATAATGGGCAGTAATGCCTTAAAGATTTTACGATACGTCGATTGTAACACTTTGGTGGTTCCGGAAGGATATAAATTTAGAAAGCCAGAAAATATTGTCTTGGCTTTAGATACCGATGACTACGCCGATCATAAAACGGTAGTTGATATTATGGAACTCATTACTAAATTGGGTGCATTTATCAATGTGGTTAGGTTTGTCTCGACAGAGAATAATATTCAATCCAAGATTAATCTCGATAAAGAGTTATTGCTAGAACTTATCAACGAGAACAAGTTTACCTATAAGACAGTTACTAATGTGCCTCTATCGAATGTTTTAGTCGATGAAGACCTTTCAAAAAATGCAGATATGATTACACTAGTTGGTCAGTTTAAAGGGTTTTTCGAACGGCTATTTAGTGATTCGAGTAAAACGAAAATCAGTAAGAACTTAATACTGCCCTTAATGATCTTTCATCATTAATTCAACCTGTTTAAAGGCATTTAGAACGACTTTTTTGTTAGTAGTATTTAATTTTCAGCATTGGTTAAAATTAAATTTATAAATTACAAATCCTAACGTACATCATATGAAAAAAGTAGTTCCACTGTTTTTAGTCTTTCTCTTGTGTTCTTGTAAAGTTCATCAAAGGTCTAACATCCAATCTAACGAAGAGTTTGTTGTAGAAATGAAACGTCCTGATACTAGAGGTGGTCTTATTGAGACTGTCCTTCAAGGGGTCTTTTTTGGAGCTCAGTATTTGGCAGATAAAACTTCAGAATCATTGGTTAGCACATATTCGCAATCGCTCTCAATAAATAACTATTATAATACTGATTTAGGTGAGGTTGAGAAAACCTATAAAGAAATTCATATTAAAAAGTATTCTAAGCCAAGCAGTCCAGAAAAAAAGGCACAAATGGAATCTTTTGTAAAAAATGATTTTAGTGCCTTGCCAAAATCTAGAGGTAATACGGCTGCGTTAAATGTTGAAGACGTCATTAGATTAGAAGAAGATGATATGCTTAATTTTTTTGCTGTTGTTGAAATAATAAGTGATCCTCAGAATCCTGGTATTTCCAGATTAAGCTTCAAAGAATTGAGAATTTTCTTTTCAAAAACGAAGGTGTATACAGATGAAGACTTAAATGCTAAGATTTCTATTTCAATTGAAGGGCAGTGGAGAGGTGATGATGGTACGCCTCTAAGTGCTACCTTAATCGAACAAGAGTATGATTTCAAAAATCTGAAATATGGCGCAGGTAACTTAATTGAAAAACCAATTCTTTCGCCTTGGTATTATGATATTCCAATAACTACGCAATTGGAGGACAATGACAATTATGGAGTTGTAAAAGTTAATGTTCGACTCGAAGAATACGAAGGGAATAAGAGCAAGTATATCAATAAATTGCCGAGTATGCTTAGTGATAATAAGGACGCCATCATTTCGGATGGAGCAAGCGCAATAGAAAAAATTTCAAACTAATTGAATAAGAAGCCTGTCAATAAGATCTTGTATCGCGATGCATTTCTGTGCACAGTTATGACCTTTTTAGTTGCTGGGTTCTTATACTATGCTTTTGTGAATCTATCTGTTTTAGATCCGTTTGAAAAGGCTTTCAAGGATTTCAAGTTTACAGATATTTTTTATTCCAAACGAATTAATAAAACACAGCGAAACGATAAGATCATTCTGGTTAACATAAAGCATGCAGATCGCTTTCAGCTCGCAGAACTGATTAATAAGATCAATTCGTTCGAGCCAAGTGCGATAGGCTTAGACATTATTTTTCAGGAAAGAAGATTAGAGTTTACAGACTCCATACTTCAAGCTGCGCTGTCGTCAAATAAGAAGATAGTTACTGCTTATTACCATGAGAAAGATTCTATCGTTAATAACCACAGTTATTTTCAAATTAAAGGCGAAACGAAAGGTTATATTAATTTAAATCTTGAAGGTCAAAATTCTGTGATACGAGATTTTCTTGGTGTAAAAGAGCAAAATGATCAAGAATTCGCATTTGCCACCCAATTGGCTTTAAAAGCAGGCTTCATAGACGAAGACTATGCCCTAAAAGAATTAACAAAGCCTATTCCAATTAATTATATTGGGAACAAAGATGTTTTCCTAAATTTTGAAATTGAAGAAGTATTAAATTCTGAACAGATTCCTGCATTTAAAAATGCTGTAATTATCCTCGGTTATTTAGGCGAAGGCGATGAAAAATATGATATTGAAGATAAACACTTTACACCTTTGAATGCTGAATGGGTCGGTAGAGCAGTACCCGATACATTTGGTGTAGTGATACATGCCAATATACTCAATATGCTATCTAAACAGAGTTTAATTTATCGCGTCTCTAAGTTTACTACCTATTTGTTGGCGTTTATCATTTGCTTCTTTACCATATTTTTCTCCATGAAGCTTTATGTAAAAAATAGTTTTGTGTTTGACGTATCAGAAAAGATCATTCAATTGCTTATTTCTGTGCTTTTACTGTATTTGGCTTTATTGTTGTTACAGGCTAATATATATCTTAGTGTGGTGCCGATTATATTACTGCCTATTCTAGGCGTGGAGATGATAGATTACTATGAGCACCTGGTAAAATATTTAAACAATAAATTCAATTGGGAAAGTCATTTATTATAATACTATTCTGCTTTTTAGGACTTGGTTTACAAGCTCAAGATAGTCTATGTGTGTTTAAGACATCACCCGGCGTTATTGGTAAATTAAACGGTAAAAAAAGGCCTTTGCAAAAAGGAGACTTTTTAAATGATAAAAGTGCCGTCTATGTTACCGCGCCTTCAGATATTACACTAATCAATGCTGAGGGTGATGCATTTAATATTAAAAATGTCGGAACTTATTCTTACCCAAATCTATTGAAATATAAGGCTATTGAGGATCAAAAATCACTGACTTCAAAATATTTTAAACTTATCTGGGATGAACTTCTAAAGCGCGATTCTGGTAAAACAATAATCGGTGGTGTATTTAGAGGTGATGTTCTAATGGAATTCCCAGGAGATAGTACTAAAACTGCAAGTTCTAAACTCAAATTTAGCTGGCAAATTGAAAGTGATACTACGCAATATTTTGTGTTTATTAAAGATGTGGCGAACGATGCTATTCACAAATTTGCTACTAATGGAAATGAACTTGTCTTATATAAGGACAATCCAATTTTTGCCGAAAGTGACACATTTGAATGGGCAGTTTCGACTTCAGAATTCCCCAACCTAAAAAACATTCCGTTTTATACATTTTCTTTAATTGAACGTTCAGAATACGAAGAACTCAAGTCAAGTTATTCAGATTTGATAACTGATCTTAGGGCACTTGGTTTATCAGATTCTGAGGTAGAGGATACCCTTTGCCAAACCTACGGTTTTTGTAAATAGCTACAATAATGTCAAGATATATTACTGTATTTTTTTTAATTCTATTTTACGCTTCAAAAGCGACAGCTCAAGACAATTTTTTAGAACTGCCAGAGCAAATTTATGTTTCGGTACTAAGTGATGATAATAAGACTCTCGCTGTTGCTTCCAAGAGGTCTGTGTATTTACTTAATATCGAAAAAATGACTTTGGAGAATACCATTAATGTCATTAAGGATCGAAAGAGCCACTCGGCTATTCATAATATACAGTTCCGAAAGGAGGATAACTTTCTGGTGGTTAAGACTTTTGAACTTGAAGAGTTCGACTCACGTTATGAAAATGAAGATCTTTCAAAGGATATTAACTACATCTATGATCTCAGAAATAATTCATTAGTTGATACCTATTCGGCCTTGACTTTCAAATCCGGAAAAATTACCGCATTTAATGAACTTAAGAAAGATATATTTTACGGGGATAACGACAATAGTTTCTTAGAATTAAAGGAAAATATGTCGTTATACATCAATGATACCTTATTAAATAAGGAACAGTATGATGAATGGGTTGAGTTTATACAATTCATGAAAAACTCGGAAAGTGCGAGTATAAGAAATGATGAAGGCATAGCCATTGAAGTCAGAGGTAAGATCAGGCACCTTAAAACATTCAACAATGATCAAAAGTTAGCCATCGTTTATTTTGATAGCATTATCGATGATCAAAATCATTACAAACTCGAAATTCGAAATACTTCAACCTTAAGTTTGATAGCTGAAAAAGACTATAAAACACCTCGAATTATTAGTGAAATCGAATTTGCTGAGGATGATCAGTATTTTGTTTTATTTGAAGATAAAATATCGCCAGATTACTACAAGAAGCAGTCTAAGACTTCTAAATTCTGGGAGAATTTCCGGCCAGATGTAAAAGTAACTTTTTTAAGCTCGAAGGATCTGAGTAAACCAGACGCGATTGTTGATGTCGATAAAGAAGATTTCATTGTTGATAACGGAACGTTCTGGGTTATTGAAGATGACAACATCGCCAATTATCAATATGAAACAAACAAAGTCTTAAGCAACATCTATACTTTAGATTTTGAGTTTCACAGAACCAGAGGATTCTATAAAATTAATGAAAATGAATGCCTTATAATTGGAAGTGCCAAAGACAAACAAGAGAAAGATTACATTACCAAAAATGGAGTGATCAAATATTCCCTTCAGGACACAAAACTATATAATCAAATCGCCGCAGTTAAAAGCGTTGACACACTTTACAATACCTTTTCACCATTTCTTCAAAATAATGATTTTAAGGGAGATGAAATTCAATTTAGTGGTGATAATTCTGTGTTTATGGCGTCGACGAACTCTCAAGATGAATTTCAATTGTGGTCATTAAAAGCACGTAAAAAATTACACGATATAGATCTAAAAATTAGTTCGAAAGCACATCTCGATGCAAATGGAGAAGCGGTTTTAATTTTTTCAAGACCCGATAATATGATAAATGGGTTTTTATTACGAAAATTAGATATAACTACAGGTGAAATTACAAGTTCGGAGCACACTATTTCAGATGGTAAAAATCCCATGTTTGCCGATTTTTATCACAACTATGAAGGATCAAAATGGATAGGAATAGATGAGCATACGGTTTGGTTGGTCGACACAGAATCATTGACTTTTGAAAAGATCTGGGATGATAAATTTGAGTCAGGATATGTGTATGATTACAATCTTGTTTATGCCGATGAAAAAACTGTTTATTTCAAAGGAACGGCCTACAGTAGAATTGCCAAAAGAAAAATACAAGGTGTTTGGGCCTACGATATTGCCACCAATACCATTGAAAAATTCGATATATATACAGATAAGCGTAATGTGTTTCGCTATGGAAATAGGCTATTATCTTATGATGAACAAGGGCATTATATTCATAATTTGAAGACTTCTGAAATTGAACACCAATCCAATGTAAATCCTGCACATATTTATAATGTGATCAATCACAAAAACACTTCGTATTTACTGTTAGGAGATGGTCAGCAATATTCTCAAGACCTGAAGGTACTCGAGTTGGATAACAATACCAACGATGAGAAAAACGATTTTATATTAAAGATTCGCTATCAGGATTATTCGAGTTTTAAACACTTTTTTGCAATTGAGGAAGGACTTGTGTATATGGATAATGAATGGAATATGCAGCTTTACAGTCCAGAATTGCAATACACAAGCAAATGGAAACAAAATTCAAAAGCAAAACATTTTGGAACAATTAACATAGATCCGACTGGTAGTTTGATATTTGATGGTAACTATACACTCAATCTAAAAAGTCTCGAATTTCAAGAAATTGAGCTTAACCCAAATATCCATGACGCCGCTGGGTTCTTCTTATCACCTTACGATAGTCAGTCGCAGCTCATGTTCGTAAGATCGTATGGATTTAGTGATAATAATGGTAATGCCTATGTACAATGTAAATTGGTGAAGAATAATGGTACAAAGGATATTCTTTGGACAAGCAATAAAATAACAGATAAAGATATTGTTAGCTTCACCAATGTATTGGTCTCAAAGAATAAAAAGTTCGCGATCCTGTATAAAGATTCTTATCTCAATCATTATTATGTTCTCGATATTGAAAAGCAAGAACTCTCAAAACGCAAGTTGCCATTCAAAGAGCGTTTTCTGAGTGATCGGTGTTTTATAATGGGCGATTCCAAACTGTATGTATACGATCCTGGAGCCATGTCTGATATCGATTCAAAATCGAAAACCTATGTTTATGACATAGCTACGGGCAAACTCGTTACAACTCTTAAGGAAATTCAGATTACAGATGAATTTTCTGGCGGCCAATTACTATACATTAATTGGGAAACTGGCTACAATGCCTTTTATCTTGGTCGTTTGAAGGCTAATAAATTGAAAGAAGATTTTGATTATAATTCTTATAGTATAGGAAATAGTAGTTTTTACGATGCGCCTCGGAATCAGATCATCAGTTCCTTAACTACACAGCTTTTCTTCTGGAAAATGGACGAAAAATCACCTTATAAAACCATAGATTTTGGTGGTGATATCAATAGTACTCTAGCATTAAAGGATAAATTATATGTGCTTCTTTGGAACAATAGTGTAAAGGTTTTAGACCTCAATGAACAAAAGGAAGTCCTTACCATACAATTATTAGAGCGCAATAATATTATTAAACCCGTATTTCTAACTCCCGAAGGATACTTTAAAGCTGCCAAAGAAAATATTAGAAATTATCATTTTGTAAAAGGAAAAGATGCCTTCTCAATCTTGAATTATGAGCTATTTTTAAATCGTCCTGATATAATTTTATCACGACTTGAGTTTGCCAATAAGAAAGTTGTTAAGGTCTATAAGGACGCCTATTTAAAACGTCTTAAACGCAATAATTTAACTGAGGATATTGATTACTTTAGTTTGAAACGACCAAGTATTGAATTACTGAATAAAACCGATATTAAGGTTGTAACCAGTGACAGAAAACTGTCATTATCGATTAAAAAATCTGAAGACGTTAGTCAACTAATGGTTTACATGAATGGCGTTCCGGTGTATGAAGATACAAGTGCAGAATCACAGGTCGTATTTACTGTGGAATTAACAAGCGGAATTAACAAGATTACAATTATCGGTTCTGATAAGAATAGTATAGAAAGTGATCCTATCACTCTTGAAATCACAAATACTTCGGAACAGCTGCCACCAAATATTTATTATGTCGGAGTAGGTGTATCGCAGTATGAAGATACTTCAATGAATTTAAGATTTGCCGATATTGACGTGCGAAGTATTTCTGAAGTTATGGCTGAAAAATTTGAAGGACGAATTCAGATAGATACGCTCAACAATAAGAATGCTACTAAAACTGAGATTTTATCATTAAAAGAGAAGCTAAAATCAACAAGCATTAATGATATTGTTATTATTTCTTTCTCCGGACATGGATTAGTCGATGACAACCAAGATTTTTATTTCGCTACTCACGATGTAGACTTCGACAACCCAAGTGAAAAAGGATTGTCTTATGAAAACATCCAGTATTTACTAGACGATATCCCTGCACGAAAGAAAATTCTATTAATCGATGCTTGTCATAGTGGTGAACTAGATGATTCCGACATAACCGAACCTGTTGCCACTGATAGAAACGTCAAAGGCTATCGTCCTGAAGGCGCCAAAGGATCCAAGGGATCTAGAATAAGATCTGTAGGAGGTGCCGACAGTTTCGAGTTGATGCAAACCTTATTCTATGATCTCGATCGCGGTAATGGTGCCTTCATAATCTCAGCCGCTGGCGGTAAAGAATTTGCTTTTGAAAGTGATGATTGGGGCAATGGTGTATTCACCTATAGTTTTATTAATGCCATAAATGAACTGAGTAGAACAGGCTATCCGCACGACGGTAAAATAAACATTTCAGAATTGAAGAATTACATCTATAAAAGTGTATCTCGTTTAACCAATAACCAACAAAAACCTACCTCGAGAGCCGAAAATTTGGAATGGGATTGGGTTTTGGAATAAGGTAACGACCTAGTTCAGAATAAACTTCTCAATCGTATTTGCACTATACATCTCCTTCAGTTTATTCGATCTAAATAGCGTTTGATCTACCTTTCGTCGCATGGCATCACTTTGACTATTATTCCCTTTAAAATTGAAATAAACTGATGCTAAAAGATAATCCGTGGTACGTTCTATTTGGGTAAGTAAGTTGTAATAATAATCGGTGTTTTCGATGTTGCCAAGATCAATGCTAGCTTTAGTGAGGATTTTAAGCAAATCGGCGTTTTGCGTTTTACTATTCTCCTTGCTAATCATTGGCAATGCAATCTTAGCTGCCTCTTCAGGATTTGCATTTAAGTACAGAAATTGAGCATAAACGATTCCCGTTTTTGCAGTTTTATCGATATCAAAGGCGAGTTTATAAAGTTTTTCGGTATCGCTTTTTGTTCCAAATTTTAGTTTATCCTTTGCAGTATTGAGAAGATATTCAACAATTTCAGTTGTCACTTTATTATCCACTGAAAATTCAGAGGCGCTTAATAAACTAGATTCTGCACCTTCCAACTGATTGGTTTCTACTTGGCTGTATCCTAAGTTTTTATTGCCTTTAACAAAGGAAGCATCTATTGAATTTGCCTTTTCATAAGCACTTATGGCTTCAGAATAATTCTTCGTGTTAAAGTGGGTCTGACCCAGTAAATACCAGAGGTCTGGTGTATTAGGCAACTTTTCTATTGCACTGGTTAAGAAGGAAATAGAACGTTCTGATTTACCTTCTGAATTATACAAATTCACTAAAGCGCTATAGGCTTTACCATAAGTTTCACTGTATTCGAGTGCTTTTAAATATTGACGTTCGGCTTCCGCTGTTTTTCCTAATTTGAAATTGAGAAAATTACCATAATTATAATAAGCTTCAGGATTATTACTATTTTTTGAAATGCCACTTTCGAAGGCTTCAATGGCTAATAAAGGCTTTCTCAACTGCGACTTAAGCCAACCCAGACCAGCATAGGCTGTAACATGATAAGGATTTAATTTTATGGCCTTGGAATACAGGGAGTCGGCTACTCTTAATCGCGATAATCGCTTGTATTTCTGACTAATAAATTCTGCATATTCAAAATATACAATTGCCGATTCTGGATTAGATTCAATGGCAGTGAGCAATAGTTTTTCGGCCGCTTCATCAGGAATATTATTGGTTTGAATATATTTCAATAAACCTGATGATTTTAATTTGGTAGAATCTGTTTGAAATGCCTTGGAATACCATTCTTGTGCAGCTTTTGAATTACCCTTCAATGCTTGAAGGTCGCTCATTTTTTGAAGCGCTACTATGTTATTCGGATTCTCAGCAATAGCTTTTTTAAAGTAAGTCTCTGCAAGCTGATATTTACCCTTCATAACACTAATCTCACCCAGTTTTAAATTCGCATTTAAACCCTCATTTCCTAAAGAATTGTTGAGGTGATTCTCGGCCTCCTCAAAGCGGTATTGATCGATAAAACTATTACTAATATTAATATCTGGGCTTTCCCATGATTTGATCAAAGACTTGGCCTTATTGAAATGATAAAAGGCGCTGTCATAAATCTTTTGATTATTGAAGATTAACCCTAAGGCATTATGAATATAAGCAGCACGTGGCTCTAGCTTTAGAGCTTTATTTAGTTGTCGTTTTGCACGTTCAAATTTTGAATAGTTATTACTTCTAATAATCGCATAACTCTCTAGTAATAATTGACTGGCTTGGATACGGTCTGAAAGAAAATTATCCTCACCCATAAGTTCTAAACAAATTTCAAGATGCTTCGATTGTTTAATAAATTCACGACTTGGTGGAAGTACAGATGAGCCTTCAATATATAAGTTTATAAGTCCCTGAGCTTCATTAGATAAAACGGTTAATAAGGAACTTTGCATTTTAGTTTTTAGACCTTCAGGTATTGATGTGTCTTCTAGTGTTGCCTTATAAATCTCATAAGCGCTTGAAGATTTGCCGTAATAAGATTTACGATCAAGGGCCGATTTAAATTTTGAAATTAGACTACCGTAAGTTTTGTCTTCTAAGGCTGTTGTTTTAATACTCCTTGATGCCAAAGCGATGGTCTCGTCGATAGTTGATGCAATGTCTTCGAAGTTAATGACAGCAGAATTTGAACTGACCTTTTTCAAAATGGCTCTGTCATTCTTAGTTCGAACAACAGGAATTTGCGACCGATTGAATTTTTCAGTCACAACTTTGTTAACATTATCGTATAAATAATCACCAAGCTCTCTGTATGTTATTGATGCATCATTATTGATATCGGCGTTATTAGCAAGACCTTTTATGAGATAATAGGTGAAGTAACCATGCTTTACGTCGCTACCTTCATGCGATAATTCATTTTCACCGCAGCTCAATATTTTTGTTGAATTCTGAAACATGGCCTGAATAGTACCCATATTGGTTTGTGCACTTTTTTCAGACGTAAAACCAGAGCGACAAGCATCTAAGATCAAAATGACTCTAACACCTTTTTTTGAAAGATTTTTAATGATGGTATTTATTCTATCCAAAGGAATAGTCCCACCCGAATAATACTCTTGCTTTGCGCTGGCATCTGCAGCCAACAAAAACCCTTCTTGCTCTCCAAAGTCATCAACTACATCGCCATGACCGGCAAAATAGATATAGAGGATATCGCCTTCTGCACTGGCATTGAATTGTTTTTTTAATTCGAGGGTAACATTAAGTGCAACGGCATCTTTATTTATGAGCAGACTAATATTTTCATCTTTTAAGCCTTCAATATCTTTTAAGTAATTCTTAAAAAGAGCCGCATCATTGTCGGCATAATTTAATTTCAAGTCATCCGAATTGTAGTCCGAAACGCCAACGATTACCGCTCTTTTAGTTCCTGTTACAGTGGAGCTTACCGCATTGGGTTTTGAGCCTCTAGTCTCATCCTGAGACCAACAAAAACCTATGGTAAAGATTAATAAATATGTAAAAATGTGTTTCATTAGGGACATTTTCAATGTTACCAAATTACAATTTTTCTTTCGGTGGCTACTCAATTAATACAAAGGCAGCCCATTTTTCTGGGTTGTTCGGATAAGATTTAAGCATTTTTCTTTGAGTTTCTATAAAGGCTTCGCGAACTGTATTATTATTTAACCACAACTCATAGAAACTGGTCATAAATTCTGCAGTTTCGATATCTGGCACCTCCCAAAGACTCATTATGATCATTTGAACACCAGCCATTTTAAAAGCGCGCTGTAGTCCATAAACGCCTTCATTACCTTTGATATCTCCTAACCCGGTTTCACATGCACTTAATACCACTAATTTTGTGTTAGAAAGATCTAGGTTCGAAATTTCTAGGGCTGTCAGAATTCCGTCATTTCTTTCGTATGGATTGCTTCCAAATTGCCACGCGTAATTGGCATGTGCCAATAGTAATCCCGAACGTAATAATGGATTCTTGGCTTTCTTAAATTCTACAGTATTTGCACCATTGTCCTTATTGTTATCAAAAAAGAAACCATGAGTTGCTATATGCAAAACGTTAGGACTTTTACCATTCAGCGATTTGAAAACAGTTTCTGTTGCGTCATCACCAACAAGTTGATCAGATGTCTTAAAATTAGAACTAAATAAGTCATTGATATTGTTAATCTCAGTGGCTGAGCCTTCAAGATATTCCCAAGATTTAATCAATTGTTGGTCATTCAAATTATCTTGAGACATTAAAACTTCAGATAACGATGGTTGATTACTGAAAAGTTTTGTTTTGCCTTCAACATCAAAATCATAATTAATCCCGCCGACAAAAAGCGCATCTTCAGATTCAGGATTGTTGCGTTTCAAAGTTATAACCTTAGAATTACTCACTTGCTCAAGGTCGTATAACTCGATGAGTCGTTCGTTTTTTTCATTGGTTAATGCAGCAAAGGCAACTTGATGTAAAATACCGTCAGGAGAAAAGTAGATTTTAGAAACACCTTTTAATTCTTCTTCCAATGGCGAAAGAATTAAATTGTAAATTTCTTTTGCATAACTAGAGGCATTCACTAAACGGCCTTTTGAACCTCTTGCTTTATATAGATTTGCTGAGGAATTTTGACTTAAGATGGTTTTAATTTCTTTCTCTTCAAAAAGTGGTATTATCTTCGGGTATCTCCAGTTTTTCTTGAAAAGTTGCGCTACATAAATAGTGTTATCTGTCCATTCGCCATCGTACCGTCTAAAATGGGTGAATTCTATAGAGATCTCATCCTCCAACAGCGCTGTTCTTCTCCAATTGATAGGTCTTTTGCGCTCATCTTTAAAATGAAACTGATAAATGGTTACTAATTCAGACTCAAGACCGCCTAAGCGATCTCTACGAAGTTCAAAGTCTTCAACACGTTGCGATTCCGGGAGGCTGAGCTGAAGGGCAATGAATTCTTTTTCGTTAATGTAGGCGTTTATTTTCTGATTAATATTGGCATTGTTTATAGATCTTAGTTTTCCGAGGATGTCTTTTGAGGTATTTAACAAAGCACCTTTAGTTAACAGCGTATTATTTACAAGCAGCGTATTGAATACACCGTACTTGTAATTGTATTTGTACGCAAAAGAGTGAAACAAATTAAAATAGGGAAGAATGTTTTCGTTGATAAAACGCTCTTTTTCATCATTATAGCGTTCGCTCAAGGCTTCTTCTGCATGTGCGAAAAGTGATTGGTTGATTTTGGTAAACGTTTGAATAATTTCTCTGGGGTTATCAGTATCGTTATAGAATGCTATAAGATTGACTAAGGATTCTTCAAAGGATTTACGTTCAAATTCTAAATCATCTTGCCTTACTTTATTTAGTTCGATATTAGTTTTTAGTTCATTTTGTGTGTCCTTGGTATACCTGTAATAAAAGTTGAGTTTAAATAAAATGGTTTTAAGATTGTGGTTAGAATCTTTAAAATTCTCGTAAGCGAAAGCTTTAAGATCTTCACCTTCAATAATGGCCTGCATTACCTTTCCTTCTTTAGCAAGTTTATTGATCTCTTCGATTTTGGTGTCAAAATATTGCTGAGGTTGGTCCTTAGATTGTGAAAAGGATTGCAAAGTGATAAGAATAATAAATGAAGCAAGAAATTTCATAGTGAAAGTGTGAATTTTCAGAATTTATCTAATATGGAACACCAAAAATTGAGAATGCTGCCCAATGTTTAGGATCATCATTGATTTCATTTTTATATTTTAGAATGGCCGTTCTTAGCGCTTCATGAGGCATTAAGGATTTGGCAATTTTAAGTTCGTTAAAAAAGAAATTCATTAAAGTCGCTGTTTCAGAATCACTTATATTCCATAAACTCATTAAAACATGATTAGCACCAGCAATTTGGAAGGAACGCGCAAGCCCAATTATTCCACCTTCATGAGATTTTCCAAGCCCTGTTTGACAAGCACTTAATACTACAAGATCTGCGTTAAGCATGCAGTCGTGACGTAAATTCATGATTTCACTCAAGGTGAGGTATGGTGAACTATCATCAGATTCGGCCAATACTAAAAAACTATTTTCCATTGGGTTTTCTGAATTTGAAATCCCATGCGTTGCAAAATATAAAAGGTCATAATCACAAATGGCGTCAATCACATTTTTCTTTGTAGCGTTCTCTCCACTAAGTAATGTGTAACTATCAACTTCTAAATTGCTAGTAATGCCTTTTACTTCTATTTCTGCTCCAGGTAAATCTGGAAATTCCCAAATGCTATCATTTGGGTATTTTGGATTACTCGTGAAAAGCGCATTTTCCCATTTGTATTTCATTTTTTTAGAAAAATAGTCAGACTGATTTACCTTATTCGAAACCATCAATTCAAATAAACTAGGCGCTATGGAATAGCTCATTAGATCAACTAAGTAGCTATCATTAATTTTGAAAGCATAAAAGGGTAAAATTGAAATATTCAAGGTCGGAACAATAATGATATGTTCGTAAGTAAGCAGCTCAAACTTCTCAGGAAACAGCAATTGATTGACAAATTTATAACTGCGCCTTAACTTCTTATTTGGAACAGATTTAGCCACTGCGCCTCTTAATTTGGGAGAGCTATTTCCATTCGAATTTGAGAAATACAAGTTGCTATTATTGATGTGTTCAATTAGTGATTCTTTGTCAACCAGAGTTGAAGTATACTGACGATTTTCACTTTGATCGAATAAGTTGATTTTTAAGGAATCATTTTCATAACTATAAACCAATAGAGCTGTTTTTTTTTCATAGTGATCAATACACCAACTGAGATAATCTTCACTTACCTCACCTGACGTAACCCATTCTTCGGGAGCTCCTCTTTTCATGTAAAGGTCCTTAAGATTTTCTTTATGAAGTTCAATAAGGTTTATGTCATTTTGCGCATATGAAGTGGCGCAAAAAGTCAGTAAGAGATAAGTAATACAGTATCCTAGTCGCTTTGAAATCATTAAATGATGCTTTATTATTCTAGTCTTTACTTCTCACAATCTCATAGACAAATTCTGTACTAAATCCGTCAATTTTACCAGTTCGTTTATTTCCCTTATTCCCTCTGCTTCCACGAGTTTGAGTATAAGTTTCACCAATAAAATCTTCTAATGGATTATTGCCTCCTGCACTGCGCGTAGAAACCGGACCTCTAGTTTGAACGGTCGGCCTGAAATTAATAGGTTTAGACGTTGCGAATCCTTTCAAAATAAGTGTTTCATAAGGATCTCCAAATTGGAAAAAACAATTATCAAATCGCATTGTTTTACCAGGAGGAATGCGACGTTCGTTATCTGTTAATGTGCAATCGTCATTCGGCATAAAAGGTGCTATTTCGCCCTTTGAATTTATTTCAATTATGCTAAAATAAAGAGGTTGCTGACTTTTATTTGTAACTTCTAAAAACACAACATCATCTTCTGTATTTACTTTGAAAATACCATCGCTATCAATAAATGCATCATCCTCTAAAAACTCGATATCGTCAATCTCAGCATCATATCTAGCAGGGATTAATCTAAATTCGAATTCGTAATCAAAGTTTTTTAGACTGAGATCCTTCAAATAAATACCCTGAGCATAATTAAAAAGTTTGTTTACAATGTCCTTGAAGTTGTAATCACCATCAATCTTCGTTTGCTTGTAGATGGTTTCATCACTTTTATTTTGGATATCTTGCCCGCTAACCGTCAGGATTGAAAGTGTACTATTCGACTCCTCAATGATGAGATCGGCATCTAAAGCATCTTGTACAATACTACCTATTTTCTTTTCACTTAAGAATTTTTCAAGTTCGCGATTTATAGATTTTGAAGACACTGATTTATCCAAATAAAGATTAAGTTGAATATCTCCGTATGAAGGTTCATCAACAAAAACCCAAAATTCTTTCTCGTTTGTTGAGTTTAATGGTGCCTCTAGTTTTATTATGGCTTCATTGAAATAGGCTTTTGTAATTTTACCAGTGGTGATGACGTCTTCATCATTAACCTTTGTTGTTCCAGATGGCAAGATCTTAACCGTTGTTTCTGCAAAAAGGTGTTGTAATTTGCCAGCATTGATCTTTATGATATCAGCTCTAGATACTTTTGACACAGGGAAATAAGGTTGTTGTTTAACGTATTCGCCACCAAATAATTTATAATCTAAATCACCTTCTGCAGTAGGTGTCTGATTTGGTGAAATTACATTCATGTTTGCCGAAATTGATGAGAACAACTTCCTGTAAGTAACGTCAGAACCTAAGTCTGACATGGCTTTAGAAAATGCAAAACTTAGCGAACCATAACCTTCATATTCATAGTTAAGTTCATCTGCTGAGGCACCAGATAGCATCACAAAAGGTGCTGCTTCTGGTCCGGCCTTTGTAGGTTCTAAGAGTCCGCTACCTGCCTTGTTTTTTTCTTTATTTGGTGTCCATCCTGGAGGTGCAAATGTAGCCTCCCCACCGCGAGCTTTCCCGCCACGTGTAGCAGAACCAGAATGACAACTATCTAATAGTATCAGTAATTGTCCGGTTTTACCCAAAGCATTCCTGAAATTGGCAATAATATTTCCAAGTTCATCATCTCTAATATGATTTTCACCTTTGTAGTTTGATGTATATCTAACTAGGGCATCATAGGGTACAATGGACTCGTCTTTATCATCAATTTCTTCACCATTATCATCGAAGATCTGTTGTCCATGACCAGAATAATGGATGACTACAATATCTCCAGGTTTAATTTTAGATTGTAGATCATTGATAGCTGCTAAAATACCGACTCGTGTGGCTTCAGCGTTTTTTAAGACTATGATGTTCTCTTCTTTAAATTTTTGATCTAACAACGTATTCTTTATTAGCGGTACATCATTTACAGAACTTATAGAGGACCAACCTGTACGTGCTGGATATTCACCAACAGCCACAATAAGCGCATATTTTTCGGCCATAGCATTGAGGCTGAAGGCCATCATAAGTGTAAGAAGTATAAATTTCTTCATAATAAAATATTTTAGCAATTAGTTTAAGTCGAACAGACTAAATGAGATACCGAAATAATAGCCGAAATCATAGACGTTTCTTGTAAAATCATCGACGTTATCAAAACCTGTAGTATCGCCAACGGATAAACCATTTGTAAGTTGTTTTACAGGTCCATAGGCTAAACCGCCCGACAGTGATAGTCGGCTTTTACTGCCAAAGAAAATTGAAGGTCCAAAAAGGAAATTCACACCGTCAATACTATCATTGGTAGAAATTGGTATGGAGAGCCCAAAACTTCCACCGATATTAAAGTTTTCACCCATAAATGGATAGAAATTGATCATGGTACTTAGGTTTGGCACGAAGAAATCATTTTTGTCTGCACCAATCACACCACTATCTAAAAAGTATTTGTTAGAGTTTGAGCCAAAATTATTTAAGGTCATGGCTACGCTGGTATTGATCTTAAAACCACCTTTAGATCTTAACTTAATATGCCTCGTTTTTAGGGTTGTATTAGTATCATCCACATCTCTATCATTAGAAAAATCACTTTGCATGAATTTCAATTCAATATCTACTTTATCTGCTGATAATTCATAGTCATAAGTCTGCTCGAAATTAGAAGCTTCTAAGGTTGTGTAGAGTGCACGTAACTCCTGCAAACTTTCAAGACTTCTGTTTGTAGATTGTGAGAGGTTAGCCATAAGACGTTGCAGATCTGCTAAAGCAATGTTTCTCGACACCAATTCGCCACGAGATACTTCTTCATCTTCCATAGATGTTTCTAATTCGTTAGACATGGCATTGATGTTATTTTCTAATTGAGATCGACTATCCTTTATAGATTTTTCTACTCTTGCCAAATAGACGTAAAAGTTGTATTTAGCACTTGGCAAACGCACATCTTGTTCAGCGTCGGCCGTCTCAACTAAATTTTTCATTATAGTCTCTTTGTCTAAATTAGGATTGAGAAGATTTGATAACAATGTTGTTTTTAGTGCTGAAACATTGGTCATAGTATTATTTAAATCTTCAAAATTAGTTGTCGCGGATGCACTTCCTCTCGAGCCACTTTCAGAACTAAAGATCTTTGTATCGGGTAAATTTGATGTATTCAGATTTATATCATCATCCGTAAAAGATTTAATTCCGCCTAGTAAAGAACTAAAGTTAAATCCTTGTCCGGCTGAAACTAGATCTTCTTCTACAACATCTGTTTGTACTTGAACTGCAAAAGGATTTACATTCTGAAGTTTTAGTTCTACCAAGCTATTTCGTTTTATTCGAGAATCGTTTAGCGTATCTGAAACGTTTCCGTTTTTATCTAACTTTAAGTATTTAACTTCCTCGGTTTGGTAGTCGTAGGTAACTCTATAGCGGTCTTGTCCAAATACAGTCATTGAGCAAAGAAGTGCTATCAAGAGTGTGTAAATTGATTTAAAGTAGTTTGTTTTCATAATTAAAAATTTAAAATGAACTTACTGTTTTATTTTCCAGTAAATGTTGTCTTTTAGTTTTGCCATATACAATCGTTTTCTATCGAGGGCGCGTTGCCCAGATTGTATAATATCAAAGATGTCGGCAATAATGGAATTGGTGTCTGCAAAATAGGAATGACTTAGAAAACTTGTGTCGATACCTGTGGCATCAATAGTTTCTACGCCTTTTACAATTACCATTTTATCTCCAGCATCTCCGGCTCTGTCATTTCCATGAAGCATTTTAGAGGCCTTTAGGGCCAAATCATCGGAAGAGACATATAATGTTATTGGTTTTTTTGTTTTGGAGACCATTTGAGGCGCAATTTCATTTTTAAAAACATCTGCATCAATATCTGGTGCAGCTAAAATGATCTCTTTAATTTTTGAACGAAGCTCTGGTTGATCTTCCAATACCTCAATAAGAGCTCTGGTTAAACCTCTATTGCCCATACTATGGGCAACGAGATAAATTTGCTCTGCTTTACATTTTGAAAGATAATCTTGTAAAAATCGTTTGATATTTTTACGTGACCATTCAATATTCTCTTCGTCTTTACCATATCTGAATGTTGAAGCTTGTGAAGGCCAGCTGTAGAATACCGCTTTCCCATCAAACTTTAGGTCGTAAGATATTTGAGCGGTGCGTTTGGCCGCCTCACTGAAGGAAGTATTGTAACCGTGAACAAATAAAAAGGTACTTTTCTTTTCAGATTTTTGAATGTCATTAGCCAAGCGATCAAAAAAGTATTTCTTCTCCAAGAGTGAAATTTTTTGAAGCATTACATGCTTAGAAGGGTCTTCAGAAAATTCAAATTTCCATATTGAAGGACTTTCAATTTCACCAATTCTATGGTCGTGAGGAATGCTCACTTCAACAATACCATATTTTATAGAAGAGCGTTTGTTTCCGAAGGCCTCATTTAAATCTTTTGAATTTGTGTAATTCCGATCGGTTCCGAAAAAAACAGGAAGTTTTACAAAATCGGGTTCTTTGCCTTTACCTCTATCAATAGCATCAGGATCTACATAGAATAGGCATATTCTATAATTTTGCTCAACAGTAGTGCCGTTGACAATATAAGTGATCCAAAGTTTAAAATCACCCTGATTTTTAAAACCGTTATTGGCCAGTAACCAGAAACGAAATTCAAATCGATTAAAGCTTTCTAGTGATTCAAATGTGCGGTTCTTATAATTGGCCTCAATCTGAATTTTTAAACTATCTAGCTGAACTAATGAATCAACTTTCGCAAGCTTAAAATTGGAATAATCACTTCTATTGGTAAGGCAAGAATCGTTCTGTGTGATATTACGATCTAATAATTCTAAGTAATTATTATTCTGACTAAAAATACCAGAAGGAAGGATGCAAATACATATCACCATCAGGCATCTGTAAAAGCTTTTATGTGCATCTATTTTAGGGTACATTTTGATGACAATGATTAATAGCTATAAATTTTTATCAGATTAATTTGATTATAATCTTCCTTTGCGTGCTTTTTTCAAATACTTCGCTAAAGACTTATGTCCTGCGCGTTTAGCAACTTTCTCAGGTCGTCTTTTGTCTTTATTTTTGGCCTTGGCGCTAACACCTTGCTCAATTAATATTCTAACCATTTCAAAATCACCATTCTTCGCAGCTAAGTGCAAAAGATTGTCATTTCTCGATGTTTTTACTTTTGAATCGGCTCCATAATCAATGAGTGTCAACACAACATCGTTCTGACCATTTTTAACCGCCTCCTGCAAAGCTGTGTGTTGATAGTTTAAACCGGCATCAGCAAGTATCTCATTTTCTAACAATAGCTTTAATGCATCAAGGTTTTTATTACTGATTGACAGATCAATTAATTCTCTAGCGTAGTCATCAGAAAGTGTTTTAGCTGTGGTTTCTAAAATTCCTTCAAGTGCATAAAGATTGTTAACCGAAATCGCCAAGGTTTCGAGTCTGCCGTTCGATTTCGCATGATCGTGATTATAGATCCAATTATAGGCATTCCATGTGTCGAATCGGTCCGAAAGATTATTGATCACTGCATAATGCAAATTTTCATAAACAGCCATGATTAATGCAAAACCCGGTACTGACGTTATTTTATGAGCTTGGCAACCCGCAGTATATCTTACTGAATTCCACTGTACTGTTTTTATACATTCACAGTCTGAATCGTAATAATAATCTCCAGTTAAACTCCAATCGTCATCGTAGGTTACGGCACCTCTTACTAAAATTCCTTCTAAAAAACCGTTCTCATCAAAAACTGGTCCACCAGAATTTCCTGGGAAAGAGTCTATGTCACTCTTAAACCAATTACTAGGTGAAATATCTACAACAACTGCATTGGTGGAGAACTTTAGCGGTAATCCCTTAGGAGATCCTATTGTATTTATTGCGCCACCGTTTAACACAGAACCGCTCGTTCTGAAGCGATATGGTGTTCGGTCTGATTTCCGTTTTAATTTTAATACCGCATAGTCGTCTTCTGTTTCGTCGTCGAGTTTTGAAGTAATAATACTTTCTACCTCATAAATATTGTCTTCGCTAAAGTTTAGTTTTCTATTATTAATGAACTTCAGGTCACTCGTATAATCAAAAACCCAAACTATACCTTCTGCTTCTTCCATCGAATTGATGCAATGACCAGCTGTAACCAAAATATCTGGTGCTATCAAAAACCCCGTACAGGATCCTATTGCTGGTTGATCTAAAAATCTAACATCATCTGAAATTTTGATGTCCCTGCCGTATTTATTTTGAATTTTTTCTCGCAAGGACCAGGAGTAGAATTCTTCATTGAATATGTTGTTTCTAGAAACCATTACGGCGGTGGCACGAGCAAAGTCTTGAAAGCCTTCTGCATCTTTGACCTCCACACGATCATCATCTCCAAATACACCTCTAGTTACTTTTGTACCTGGTTCGGCAAAAGGGTACTCGATGATTCTTTGGTCTTGTGCGCTGAGCGAAATGAAACAAATTAATAAGAAAAGAGTTGAGGATAAATTCTTCATAATAGTCATAATTAATAGCAAGTTAAAGTTATATTATTTTATGATTTTAACAAGTAATATGCCAAAATGATAAATTATAAATTCAGACTTTGAAGAATTATTATATTTTTTAGGGTGCTTATTATTGCATTTTTAGCCCTGATTACTAGTCAATTGCACGTTTTGTTACATATGCACGCCAGCCAATAATGGCAAGCTGAATTTTGGAGGCTTTACTCAGATCTAATTGCCTTTTAGTATAACTCGGAAGGACAGTTTTGTTGATTTTTGCAATAATCTTAAAGAAGTTGGTCTTCATGTTTTATTGTATGCTAAACATAAAGTCAAATTTTTTGATTGATATTGGGTAGAAACAAAAATAGTAAAACTTACTCTAGAATTAAGTTTTACTTTTTTTGATTGTTGGTTTGGTTGGTTTAAATTTTAGAATATTGAAAAAATAACATCAATAATCAATTTTGCTAAAGTCATCATAATTTTTTTGGTTTAGAGGTTAATAAAATGTTTTAATTTCTTGATTGAGTTTTCAATATATATCGAGGACAAATAATCTTCCAAACGTTTTAATAAAAATCGACGAAATTGCATTTAAAAATGTAAGTAAAAAAATTAAAAAGGTTATAATAAAATGTGACTTGCCTTCAATCAAATTACAAAATATAATATATAATTGCTATTATGATTTCAAAAGTATAGTTTTGTAGGGGCTTTTTGGATGATATTTTCAAAACGTAGAGGGATTTCATCTTTAAAATGCCCAATTTTGGCCATTTCGTCTTTTTTGAAAGCTGACCACCTGATATTTATCATAGAATTTCCCACTATTTTTTTGTAATTAATTTTGTCTTAATCTTTCATGAGTTTTTTACAATTATATTTGTGGAAAATGTAACCATGAAAAGAATTTTTCCCATCCTTCTTTTTTTGATGTCCTATTGTGGTTGGTCACAAGTTTTGGTCATCAATGAATTCGATCCTGATTCACCTAGTACAGATACTGCTGAATTTATTGAGATAAAATCTCAAACACCGAATTTTTCAACTAATGGATATATTCTGGTTTTTTTTAATGGTTCAACCAATGGGGAAGATTCTAGTTATTTAACCATTGACTTAATGGGTTTAGAAACTGATAACAATGGTTTATTAGTTATTGGTGGCGCAGAGGTTGTTCCTTTTCCGCAGTTGATTATATCAGAAAATTCTATACAGAATGGCGCAGATGCTGTTGGCATATATCAAGCCAACGCCAGTGATTTTCCTGGTGGTACTTTAGCCACACAAACAAATCTCATCGACGCCATGGTATACGGAACCAATGATACTGAAGACACTGTTCTTTTAGGTTTATTAGGTGAAACGACTCAGTATAACGATAATGGAACCAATTCTAATCCGAGGTCCATTCAACGCTTTGTAGATGCTATGGATAACGAATCTTATTCAACGGCAACTCCAACACCACGCCGCGAGAATGATGGCTCAGGGATAGCCATAAATCCTATTTCTATTTCGGTTGGAGCTACACAATTTGATGAAGGAGGTTCATTCGATATTACATTTACTTCTGAAGTGAATGCGTCTTCAGATATCAATTTTACAGTAAGTTTGGATAATTTTGGTTTCAATTCGATGGATTATTCCGGTTCTGTTTCTCTAACTATTCCTAATGGACAGAATTCGACAAGTACAACTATAACTTTAACAGACGATGCAGAGGATGAAGGCGACGAGGTCATGGTAATTCGATTTTTAGATTTGATTGAACCAATAGTTCCTTCAAACAATAATGTTGAGGTTAGAGTAGTAGACAATGATTTTACAGTAGCTCCTTGGGGAACACCAGTAAACCCCACAGTTGGAAATGTGCAAAGTACGCAGCCAAACGGTTATTACGATTCTTTGGATGGTCTTTCTGATTTGGCTTTAAGACAAGCTTTGCAAGACATTATTGCCGACCCAAATACGGTAAGAGCTCAAACCTATGCTGATGTCATTGATATTATACTCGAAGCCGATCAAAATCCTGGAAACAGCAACCAGGTATGGTTAGTCTATACAGAGCAGGGTAGAGCTAAGTTAGATCTTCAAACAGGCAGTAGTAATGTTGGAAAATGGAATAGAGAGCACACTTATCCGCGCTCGCGTGGTGGGTTTAATGATATTGATAGCGATGATATCGCCGATGGAATAGACGTTTTTTGGACTACCGAAGCAGATTCTCTTCGTCATGGAAATTCCGACGCTCATGCCCTAAGAGCAGCCGATGCTGCCGAAAATAGTGCAAGAGGTAATCAACACTATGGACAGTATACTGGGCCAAGCGGTACCTTGGGTAGTTTTAGAGGTGATGTTGCGCGTAGCGTTCTTTACATGGAAATTAGGTATAACGGATTGGAGGTTGTTAACGGATTTCCTAATTCTACAGGGCAACTAGGCGATTTGGCTACACTATTAGATTGGCACAGGAATGATCCTCCCGACGATTTTGAAATGAATAGAAATAATATCGTTTACACATGGCAACTAAATAGAAACCCATTCATAGATCAGCCTCTTTTGGTAGAGTATATATGGGGAAATAATGTGGGTGAGGTGTGGAGCCAGTCTTTAAGTATAGACGATTTTGAGCAGTCAGAAATTACTATTTATCCTAATCCTACTGATGGTAGAATTTATCTTGAAGGGGATAAAACTGAATCTATGGAGGTGTACTCCCTGGAGGGAAAATTACTAAATAGGTTTACTGAGTTTGAAAACTATATTGATCTAAACCTAAGTTCGGGATTATATATTCTTAAGCTCTTAAATGGCGATAAATCAATAGTTAAAAAATTGATTGTAAACTAAGGTTAAGATTAAAGTATAAAAAAGCCAAACTCATTTATGAAGTTTGGCTTTTTCCGTTTAATTGATTGATGAAATTATAGACTAGTCTTTTTTCTTTTTTAGTTTAATGATTATAACACCGTTTTTACCTTTGTCACCATATTTTTCTCTTGCGCTTTCGTCTTTAAGCACCGTCATAGAATCAATTAGTTTAGGGTCTAAGCTCTGGAAATAATCTTTTTTTACCTCTTTACCATCAACGATAAATAAAGGATCTTTCCCATTAAGTCCAGAAATGTAAACGTTGTTTTTATTCTTCCCGTTGCTAATAGTTATTAGTTCGTTTTGATCATTGTCGTCAGAGATCCAAACATTAGCTTTTTCTCCTTCGATGATAACGTCTTCTGAAGCATCAACATCAATGCGCTTACCATTTACAATTACGATCTCTTTATCGTTATCATTTTCCTCTTCTACAATAATCTCAACTACGTTGTTGTCATCACCCGAGATCACTTCAACGTTTTTAGCTCGTCTGACGGTTTTTACCTTTCCCTTTTTACCATTTTTTCTGATTACGATTTTAGATTCATGCTCGTGTTCAACATCTTCATCGTGGTCCTCATGAACTTCTGTCATTACCACCACGTTATTACCTGAACCTGCCTTCTTAATGGTGAAAGTACCTTCATCTGTAGTTTCATAAACATAAGTATTATTTCCATGCTTTGCATGCCCACCACCTATAGAAATACTTTCATTTTCCATATCGTAAACGATTTTTAATGGACTTATAGCATTTTCTGAATTAACGTTGTAATTGGCATTTGAATTTTTTGATTTTGCATCAATTTTGATCGCTGTGATTTCGCCACTTTTGTTACGTTTTACACCTTTGAATTTAACTGTAAGACCTTCCTTTTTAAGATCTGCTTTGATCTTATCGAGCTCAGCATCAGTAGTGTTTTTATCAATTATTGTGATTGAGATATCACCATCTGCTTTTGAAACGGGTTGAGTTACCGGCTTCGTATTCGTAATTGATGTACTTGAAGCTTTAGCGATATTTTCAGGTTCTGTTGATTTATTTTCAACTTTAAGATCAATAGTTTCATCAGAATCCAAGGAATTGTACAAATCGTTTAACTGATCAGTAGCTTCTTTTTGCGGTGTATCGGCAAATTCCTTTGGTTGTTCTTTTTCTATGAAGATTTCCTTCGTGTTAAAGCTCATTAGGAAAAGTGCCAGAATGGGTAATACTAAACTGTACTTCCAAATATTAACTTTTTTAGATTTCGATTTGTGTAACATAATTATTCTTTTTTTGATTTGTGAATTATAAAAATTGTTGGTGATTAAAAATTTGTGTTGAGGTACACTCGACTTCAATAAAATCAATTGATAGCTTTTTTCGCAATTTGAAAATTCTTGTGCTTTTTTATCGGCTATAAATTCAAGATTCTGTTTTACTTCGCGCTTATAAAGCCAAATTAAAGGATTAAACCACATTAAAACACAGGCTAATTGCGTTAGAATAATATCTATAGAATGCAATTCGCTAGCATGGGCTTTTTCATGATTTAGAATATGTTCTAACTCTTCACTCGAATAGTTGTTAGGGTTATAAACGATCCAATTAAAAAATGAAAAAGGTGGTATCTCATTCTCGGTTTCAATAAAGGTGTAAGAACCACTTTTGAAGAATTGGTGTCTGTTAAACAATACCTTCAAAGAAGCAAGTTCAATGCATAATTTTCCTAAGAAAAAAATCAAACCAATCGCATAGATTATACCTGCTAATTGCAACCAGTCTATTGCCATTGCATTAGACTGTGCTTGCGGATCTTGAGTAATAGTATAAATGTTCGACGTTTCGATAATAGTTGGTGTGTACTCAATATATATAGGTATTACGATGAGTGGTGTTAAAACTGCAACTAACAATCCGATTAGTAAATACCCACGATTTGTTTGAAAAAAAGTTTCACGCTGTAAAAACAGTTTATATAGTATATAAAATATAGCTATGACGGCTGATGCTTTTAATAAGTATTCCATAGTTATTTTTTATTTTCAATTAGTGAAATAATCTCTTTGAGTTCGTCGATGCTGATTTTTTCTTCCTTAGCAAAAAAGGAGACCACATTTTTATAGGAGTTATTAAAATAATTCTCAATGGCAGTCGTCATAAAACGTTTTTTGTAATCTTCCTTTGAAACGATAGGATAGTACTGATGGGTCTTCCCAAATGCATTGTAACTCACATAACCCTTTTCTTCTAAATTCCGAATGATGGTCGATAAAGTATTGTAATGTGGCTTTTCAGTTTTGATTTCTGCCAATACATCCTTTACGAAAGCTTTTTCTAGCTTCCATAGAATATGCATTATTTCTTCTTCTTTATTTGTTAACTTCTGCATTTTGATATTAAATTTATTATCCGGAATTCAAATATAACTAAATTTATAGTTATAAAACTAAAATAGTAGTTATTTAACGAAAATTTTAGTTTTTCGTTGCTTTAAAAAGGAAGTGTTATCTTCGCCGTTTAATGAAAAAGAGGATTAAATTTTTGTTTAAAAGATGAGCATATTTCTTGTTCTTGTTGGTTTAGCGGCACTTGTTGTAGGTGGTGATTTTTTAGTGAGAGCATCGGTCGGACTCTCTTTCAAACTAAAAATCTCAAAGTTGGTCATTGGAATGACCGTGGTGTCATTTGCAACATCAGCACCCGAATTGTTGGTGAGTTTACAGGCTGCTTTCGACGGTGTTACAGATATTGCTCTCGGAAATGTAATTGGGTCTAACATAGCTAATATTGGGTTGGTTCTAGGAATTACAGCTATTATTTCTCCTTTAGTAGTAGATAAAGATTTCTACAAGTTAAATTGGCCAATGATGATGTTGGTCTCTTTCGCTCTTTATTTCTTTTTGAAAAATGATCAGGTATTATCAGCAATTGAAGGAGCAATCTTATTTGTTGCTTTAATGTTATTTCTATTTATACTTATTAGAAGTTCAAGAAAAACGATTAAGGCTAATTTAGAAGAGGTTGACGATACTTTAGCGGTGGTGTCAAATTTTAAGATCGTTGCCTGGCTATTAATAGGTGCTGCAGGATTGTATTTTGGGTCGGAGTGGTTAGTGGATGGCGCTAAAGAATTGGCCAAAACGGTCGGTGTTAGCGATTATGCTATTTCCGTGACGGTAATTGCTATTGGTACAAGTGTGCCAGAATTAGCGGCTTCAGTTATTGCTGCATTGAAAAAGGAAAAAGCTATTTCGCTCGGTAATCTCATAGGCTCTAATATTTTTAATATTGCTTCAGTGCTTGGTTTAACCGCTATTGTTAAACCTATTGAGGTTAATCCAAACACACCTGAAATATTATCAACGAATATTTTTTGGATGATCGCCTTTGCAGCTGTTTTGGTACCATTAATTTTAATTCCGAAGCGATTCCAAATAAATAGATTGAAAGGATTCTTGCTATTCGGAGCCTATCTCGTTTTTATCGTATTAGCTTTAAAATAAAAAAGTCCGCAATTGCGGACTTTCTATCTTAACATTTATTGCAAATTATACATTTGCACTTTTTACAGTCTTAACAATTCTTCCTGCAACCTTATATGGGTCTGCATTAGAAGCAGGACGACGATCTTCTAACCATCCTTTCCATCCTTTTTCAACAGTAATAATAGGAATACGTATCGAAGCACCTCTATCTGAAACTCCATAGCTAAATTCGTCTATAGATTGTGTTTCGTGATCACCTGTTAAACGTTGGTCGTTAAACTCACCGTAAACAGCAATATGTTCTTTAACTACTGGTCTGAAGGCTTCACAGATCTTTTCATATATTTCTTTGCTACCCGCTGTTCTTAATGTAGTATTAGAGAAGTTGGCGTGCATACCAGATCCATTCCAGTCCATATCTTTACCTAGTGGTTTTGGATGGTATTCTATATAGTAACCATACTCTTCTGTTAAACGGTCTAACATGTAACGTGCAACCCAAATTTCATCCCCAGCTTTTTTAGCTCCTTTAGCAAATAATTGGAATTCCCACTGACCAGAAGCAACCTCTTGATTAATACCTTCAAAATTAAGTCCGGCTGCAATACAGTAATCAGCATGGCGCTCAACGAGCTCTCTACCATGAGTATTACGTCCACCTACAGAACAATAATACATTCCTTGTGGTGCAGGGTAACCACCAACAGGGAAACCAAGTGGTAATTGTGTTTTTCTGTCCATTATAAAGTACTCCTGTTCAAAACCAAACCAGAAATCGTTATCATCATCATCGATTGTAGCTCGTCCGTTAGATTCGTGTGGTGTTCCATCGGCATTTAAAACTTCAGTCATTACTAAATAACCATCCTTTCTAGCAGGATCTGGATAGATCGCTACAGGCTTCAATAAACAATCTGAAGAACCTCCTAATGCTTGTCGGGTAGAAGATCCATCAAAAGACCAAATCGGACAATCTTCTAATTTACCACTAAAATTCTCCTCAATTTTAGTTTTACTTCTCATGTTTTGAGTTGGCTTATAACCATCCAGCCATATGTACTCTAATTTAGATTTACTCATCATTATATAATTTATAATTTGACCATGCAAAGATTACCTTTTTTTTTAATTGGTCAAAAAATAGAGGGTGTTTTAGATGAAATGTTATTAATAATTGTTAATAACCCTATTTTTTGCAGGGTCAACTAGTCAAAATTAATAATTTCGTATTTTTGACCCAAAATTTTATCAATATGTCAACATTAAGATTTCATGCTGTAAAAGAATCCTTAAATCGGAGGCCATTAACCGTCGATGAGACCAAAAGACGGTCAGAAGTTTTTGGTTCAAATGTTTTCAATGAAACAACAATGCGCCAGTACTTAACTAAGGACGCCCTAAAAAGTATCATGGAAGCCATTGATAAAGGATCTAAAATTGATAGGGTTTTAGCAGATCATATTTCTACTGCGATGAAAGAATGGGCTATTTCTAAAGGAGCCACACATTATACGCACTGGTTTCAACCGTTAACTGGAGCTACCGCAGAAAAGCATGATGCATTTTTTGAAACTATTGGAGACGGATTGGCTATTGAAAAGTTTGGAGGAAGCCAATTGGTGCAGCAGGAGCCAGATGCTTCAAGTTTTCCGCATGGTGGTATTCGAAATACTTTTGAGGCTCGAGGGTATACCGCATGGGATCCAACCTCACCAGCTTTTATTTATGGAACTACCTTATGTATTCCTACAGTTTTTGTTTCCTACACAGGCGAAGCCTTAGATTATAAAACACCATTATTAAGAGCATTGCATGCCGTTGATAAAGCTGCTGTTGCTGTATGTAAATACTTTGATAAAAACGTTAGAAAAGTCAACGCATCTTTAGGATGGGAGCAAGAATACTTTCTAATAGACAATGCTTTGGCAACATCAAGACCAGACATCGTTCTAACAGGAAGAACCTTATTGGGTCATTCTCCTGCGAAGGGGCAACAACTAGATGATCATTATTTTGGCACCATTCCAGCGAGAGCTATGGCCTACATGCGTGATCTCGAGAACGAATGTATGTTGTTAGGTATTCCTGTTAAAACACGCCATAATGAAGTTGCACCAAATCAGTTTGAATTAGCCCCAATTTTCGAAGAGGCCAATTTAGCGGTAGATCACAATTCTTTATTAATGGATGTGATGCAGAAGGTAGCACAACGTCATAATTTTAAAGTATTAATGCATGAAAAACCATTTGCTGGCGTAAATGGATCAGGTAAACATAATAATTGGAGTCTAAGTACCGATACAGGAATTAATTTATTATCTCCTGGTAAAACGCCAATGAGCAATCTTCAATTTCTTACCTTCTTTATCAATACGATTAAGGCAGTACAGACCTATGAAGAATTACTTAGAGCGGCAATCGCCTCAGAAAGTAATGATCATCGACTAGGCGCTAACGAAGCTCCACCTGCGATAATTTCTGTATTTATTGGTGCCCAGTTAACAAAAGTACTGGAAGAATTAGAATCAGTGACTAAAGGTAAGCTGTCACCACAGGAAAAAACAGATCTTAAACTTAATGTTGTCGGTAAAATTCCTGAAATTCTACTCGACAATACAGACCGAAATAGAACTTCTCCTTTCGCATTTACAGGTAATAAGTTTGAATTTAGAGCTGTAGGATCAAAGGCAAATTGTGCTAATCCCATGACTGTATTAAATACCATTGTTGCCAAGCAACTTATTGATTTTAAAGCTGAGGTTGATGTTTTGATCGATGAAAAATCCATGAAAAAGGATGATGCCATATTCAATATATTAAGAGAATATATTAAAACGTCAAAGGCTATTTTGTTTGAAGGGAATGGATACAGTGAAGCTTGGGAAAAGGAAGCTAAAAAACGAGGTTTAAGTAACAATAAAACAACTCCAGAAGCTTTGAAAGTGAAGGTGTCTAAAGAAACTATTGCCCTTTTTGAAAACCTTGGAGTTATGAATCCGGTAGAGGTACAGGCACGTTATGAAATTGAAATGGAAGAATATATTCTCCATGTACAGATTGAAAGCAGAGTTATTGGTGATATTGCCCGAAATCATGTGGTACCAACTGCCGTGAGATATCAAAATATTTTAATTGAAAATGTTACTGGTTTAAAAGCAATATATGGTGATAAATTCAAGGATCTTGCGCAAGAACAACTCGAATTGATCGAACAGATTTCTAAACACATAGAGGCGATTAATTCATTGGTGACCAAGATGATCGACGTTCGGAAAAAATTGAACAAAGAAAACAATTTAGAGAAGAAAGCCAATGGTTACTGTAAAAAGGTAAAACCGTTTTTTGAGGAGATCAGATATCACAGTGATAAGTTAGAATTAATGATTGATGATGAGCTCTGGCCATTGACCAAATACAGAGAACTTTTGTTTACCAGATAGGTGTTTTGGTTTAACAAAGTGCTTTTAAAACTGGTATTAAACTACGTAATTCTACGTAGAAAATAATTTTTAAAAATATTTTTCGTGTCGTTTGTCGATGACTATTGTCGCGTTATCGAAAACCCTGTTAATTAAACCAAAAAAACCAGTCTTGGCGGACTTCACAACAGGTTTATTTAGTATGTTTGTAGTGCTATTAATCAATATTTGTAAAAATGAAGAAGTTACTATTAAGTGTAGCTATTCTTGTGGGTGCGACTCTAATTCTTTCTCAAGACAATTCCGAAGACATAAAAGATGTTGTTAAGGATGAGGTTGTGAATATACAGCCCGAGCTACAGACGGAATCCTAAATTTAAGTAAAACATAATCAAGCCGATAGGCTAGTTAAAATAAATAGGATAAAGCTAAAATTTTAGCTTTATCCTATTTTTATTACCGTTAATCCTATATTTTAAAGGAATTCAAATTTTATTTAGCTTATTTGCTCAACTCCAAATCTATATGATATAAGCTTACAACTAATTTATGTAAAATGTTTACTATTGCTAAGAACCATTTACTACTTATAGTTTTAGCCGTTTTTTGTTTTGTCGGGCATGCACAAGACGAAGAAGTTATCCAAGAGGATAATTCATTTCCCTTTTATAAAATTGAGTTCTATAATCTGCGAGGCACAAATGTCATTGATGGGGGTGTCGGGTTAGCTTTGATAAATAGCGATTATCCAGATCCTGAAATAGATATGCATTTAAGAATAGGATTTAAACACTATTTTACTGAATCCTTGAATGTTAATCTTTCCTTCAATAGATATAATTTGGCATTCAACGAGACTTTTCATCAGGGTTTTATGTCTTTCGATTTTAATTTAGAATATTTAATTCTTCCTTGTGATGAATTGTCACCATTTATTTACGCCGGTTATGGCTATAATACCACGACCGATTTTGAAAACTCTCAACCAAAAGTGCAGGCTGGTTTAGGTGTAGAATATTTGTTGTTCGACAAAGTAGGGGTTAAATTGTATGGAGAATTCAATTATGCACTTTCAAATGAAATGGAAGGGCTGATCGTACCAGATAATGATGAATACTTCATCAGAGCTGGCATAGGAATCAACTACTACTTTGGCGGCGAAAAAAGAAAGAACCGCTTGATGGAGAATATCGAAACAGTAATAAATTCTAATTTGCTCGAATAATTCATTACTATTCTTAATTTTGCAAAACCAATATCATAATAAATAATAATGAGTAATTCGGTTAGCAAAAGATATGCCCAGAGAGGCGTTTCTGCCTCAAAGGAAGATGTTCATAATGCCATTAAAAATATTGACAAAGGCCTATTTCCCAAGGCTTTTTGTAAAATCGTTCCCGACTACTTAACAAATGATGATCAGTATTGCCTTATAATGCATGCCGATGGTGCTGGCACAAAGTCATCTCTTGCCTATATGTATTGGAAAGAAACAGGCGATCTTTCTGTCTGGAAAGGTATTGCCCAAGATGCCTTAATTATGAATATTGACGACTTGCTATGTGTCGGTGCTACGGATAACATAATGCTATCTTCTACGATAGGTAGAAATAAGAATCTAATTCCAGGCGAAGTGATCTCTGCTATTATTAACGGTACAGAAGAATTAATCGAAGATCTAAAGAAATTTGGAGTTACGGTGCATTCTACCGGTGGAGAAACTGCCGATGTTGGTGATCTGGTTCGTACGATCATAGTCGATTCTACAGTGACAGCCCGCATGAAACGTACCGACGTTATTGATAATGTGAATATATCTGAAGGTGATGTAATTGTTGGTTTGGCTTCCTTCGGAAAAGCAAGCTATGAAACGGAATATAATGGCGGAATGGGCAGTAACGGATTAACCTCTGCTAGGCACGATGTCTTCTCCAAGTATTTGGCTAGCACATATCCTGAAAGTTTTGATGCATCTGTTCCTGAAGATTTAGTGTACTCAGGACAAGTAAAGCTCACAGACCCTGTAGAAAATTCTCCTTTAGATGCAGGGAAGTTGGTATTGTCGCCGACTAGAACTTATGCACCAATCATTAAGGCGATATTGAACAAGTACAATAGCGATGCCATTCATGGGATGATTCATTGTAGTGGCGGTGCTCAAACCAAAATCCTTCACTTTATCGAAAACTTACATGTCATTAAGGATAACATGTTTGAAATTCCACCGTTATTTAAGCTTATTCAAGAGCAATCTAAGACCGATTGGAAGGAAATGTATCAGGTATTCAACTGTGGTCACAGAATGGAGCTTTATGTAAAACCTGAAGTCGCTGAAGATATTATTTCAATTTCAGAATCCTTCAATGTCGATGCTCAAATTATTGGAAGGGTAGAGGCTTCAGACTCAAAAAAGCTAACTATCAATAGTGAATACGGTACTTTCGAATATTAATAAATAGGTATGAAAATTTCCAGATGTATCCTTGTCGTTATATTAATTCTATTCGCCATTAATATTAACGCTCAACCCGATTCGCTGTATTTCAAAGAAGACAAAAAACCAGACGTAATTTATGGCTGGTCAACGAAAAAAGATGTCGGATTTTATCTAAATCAGGTGTCCTTTACAAATTGGAACGCCGGTGGTGCCAATTCAATTTCAGCAATAATTAGTGGAAAGGCAGTAGCTAGATACAAACAAGAAAAATTATTCTGGAATTCATCTTTAGTCTTGCGCTATGGTCTTAATAAACAGGAAGCGGAGCCGATTTTTAAAACCGAGGATGTTATCGAAGTGGTTTCAAATTTTGGAATTGAAAAAAATCCACAAAGTAATTGGTTTTATTCAGCGCGATTTAGTTTTAACACCCAATTTGCCAATGGATTTAGTAGTCCCAATTCAGAGCAGCCTATTTCGAGATTTTTAGCGCCAGGTTATGTCTTTTTAGGTATTGGAATGGAATATGGTCGACATATAGAAAGGTTGTCATTTTATGGCTCACCGTTTACCTTGAAGACCACTTTTGTTCTAGACGAGACGCTATCTAATCAAGGTGCATTTGGTGTAGATCCTGCCATTTTTGATCTTGAAGGAAATATAATAAGAGAAGGCAAGAAAACGCGTCAGGAATTAGGAATACTATTTACAGGACAATTTGAAGACGAAGTATTTGAAAATATGAATTTGAATACTCGAGTACGATTATATACAGATTACCTCAATAGTTTCGGAAATATTGATTTCGACTGGGAAGTTAATCTAGATATGAAGGTCAACAAGTATGTTCAGGCGACTTTTGGATCCCATCTGCGTTATGATAATGATATTAAAGTTGAAGTAGAACGAAATGAAATGACCAATGAAGAAGTAGTCGTTGAAGGTGCTAGAATGCAATGGAAGCAGTTGCTTGGTGTTGGTGTTGTTGTAGACTTAGATACCATTTTTAATAAAGAGAATAAAGCACTCTAGTTTTCTTTCAATTTAGGTAATTATAATCCTCAAGTTCCGTCAATTCATTGATTTTTTTGGTCGCACCATTTTTAATGAGATAAATATCATCAGAACAGTCTATCACATGTTCATACATATGGTCTGAAAGGATAACGACCTTCTCCTTTTTTTCTTCGAGAATAAGTGTTTTAATACGTTCAACATATAGAGGAGCAATGTGTGAAAACGGCTCGTCTAAGAAAATAATTTTACTTTTCGACTTTAGTATAATAAAAGTCTCAACAACACGGCGTTCGCCACCAGAAAGTTGATTAAACTTTGAATTTTTATATTTTAAAAACCCCTCGAAATGTTCAATAAAGTCCGTCCAGTTAACGCCGTATAATTTAAAAGCAAAAGACAATTTTAGTCTTGAAGGGATAAAATTATATTGTGGTAAAAACTTCACAAGATTAGTTTTATAAAGCGGTATCTGAATAGGTTTCTTATCAATTCTCACCATCTTATACTTTGGCCTTAAATTACCAAAGGCGATGTTCATCAGGCTACTTTTACCACAGCCATTACGGCCAAGTACAGAAGTCACTCTTCCCGTTTCAGCCTTGAGGTAAATTCCACCTAAAATGCGTTTGCTTTTAAAGGATAATTCTACGTTGTCTATTTCAAAAATCAATGGGTAATAGTTTTAAAAAATAAATAAAATTAGAAGCGTTAAAAAGCTATCAATAATGAACATAGACGTAAACAAAATCCATGGCGATAATCCCAGATTTTTATAGAAGGTAAATTGCCGTTTATTACTCGTTTCATTCATAAAGTACCAAGTAAATAGCGTGAGAAATAACTTTGTTAAAAGCGCTAAAATATAATGCGATTGAAGCCAGATGAATAGCAAGTTTAATACTAAGGACCAAGCCAAAAATTGCCTGTAAAACTGTAGAATAATTACTGCACGATTCATAATTATATGAATCCTTTTATGAGTAGCAAGAATGTGCAGGTTATGAGGCTGTCGAAAATAAAGATTGTGCTAAAAAATTTAAAGTGCGATACACCTCTGATCTTATAAAACTTCAGGCGCTGTCTCAGTCGTCTGTCGCTTACCATGATCCATAACAAAAACACCAGAAATAATTTGGTACATAACGCCAAAATCAATGCCGGATTAATAACCGTAATAGCAATGGTCACCAAAAAGGACCATAATGCTAGCGGCTTATAATAGTTTAGTATAGAGGTGAACTGCCTTAGCATATACATACAACGTACAACCCATAAAAAATATTTTTCAAACAGCTCTACAAATTTCAAGTGCCATAAAATCCATAAAAAATTGTACTTTTGACTTCAATTTTTTGAAGACCGATGTTAGAGAAAATTCAGATAGTAAAACAACGATTCGATGAGGTTAATGATCTCATAATTCAGCCCGATATTATTGCCGATCAGAAACGATATATTCAACTTAATAAAGAATATAAAGATCTAAAGCAGATCGTAGATAAAGGCAATATTTACAAAACCCTTTTAGATAATATCGCTGAAGCTGAAGAGATTATTTCTGATGGTTCAGATGCTGAGATGGTGGAAATGGCCAAAATGGAACTCGACGATGCCAAGGAAGCCCTGCCAAAGATAGAGGAGGAAATTAGATTTTTACTAATTCCAAAAGATCCTGATGATGCCAAAAATGTAGTTGTTGAGGTCAGAGCAGGTACAGGTGGTGATGAAGCAAGTATTTTTGCTGGTGACCTTTACAGAATGTATTCTAAATACTGTAGCGATAAAGGTTGGAGTACTAGTGTTGTAAGTATGAACGAAGGTACCTCAGGTGGTTTTAAAGAAATAATTTTCGAAGTTACTGGTGAAGATGTCTATGGAACGCTAAAGTTTGAAGCAGGTGTTCATCGTGTTCAGCGTGTACCACAAACCGAAACCCAAGGTCGTGTGCATACAAGTGCAGCCACGGTTATCGTTTTGCCTGAAGCTGAAGAATTCGATTTTGAACTCGATATGACCGAAGTTCGAATAGAGCGCACCACATCCACTGGTCCAGGTGGTCAGTCGGTGAATACAACCTATTCGGCAATTAAATTACATCACGAGCCAACCGGAATGATTGTAAGTTGCCAGGATCAAAAATCATCGCACAAAAATTTAGAGAAAGCCCTTAAGGTATTGCGTTCTAGACTTTATGAAGAAGAGATGCGTAAGCGTCAGGAAGCAGATTCAGAGAAGCGTAAAAGTATGGTAAGCTCGGGAGATCGAAGTGCAAAAATTAGAACTTATAATTATCCTCAAGGTCGTGTAACGGATCACAGAATAGGTTTAACATTATATGATCTTCAGAATATTATAAATGGTGATATCCAAAAGATCATAGATGAACTTATGTTAGCAGAAAACACTGAATTGTTGAAAGCTAGCGGAGACATAATTTAAATTTAAGCCTCATGTTGAGGCTTTTTTATTTTGAAATTTCTTCGGAAGCAAGAGTTAATTACAGAGTATAAAAAAATAATGAGATTCCTGTGTTTACAGGGATGATATATATGACAACAAAGCAACTTGTAGAACAGATCCATAAAAAGCAATCTTTCCTTTGTATAGGCTTAGATGTTGATCTCAATAAAATTCCGACGCATCTCTTAAAAGAGGATGACCCAATTTTTGCTTTTAATAAAGCCATAATTGATGCCACACACCATTTGTGTGTTGCTTATAAACCTAACACAGCGTTTTATGAAGCCTATGGTATTAAAGGTTGGCAAGCTTTGGAGAAAACAATCAATTATCTCAATACCAATCATCCTGAGATCTACACCATTGCTGACGCCAAACGCGGTGATATTGGTAATACGAGTTCAATGTATGCGAAGGCCTTTTTTGAAGACTTAGGTTTCGATAGTGTTACAGTGGCGCCCTATATGGGAAAAGATTCAGTAGAACCGTTTCTGGCGTTTAAGGACAAGCATACCATTCTATTAGCCCTGACTTCTAACCAGGGTGCTTTTGATTTTCAAACAAAAATGCTTGATGGCGAAGAGCTTTATAAACGCGTTTTGCAAACCTCAAAAACTTGGAATAATTCAGAAAATCTCATGTATGTAGTAGGTGCTACTAAAGCTGAATTTTTAGCAGATATTCGTAAAATTATTGCTGATAGTTTTCTACTAGTTCCAGGTGTTGGCGCTCAAGGTGGTAATCTGCAAGATGTATGCAAATATGGAATGAATGACTCGGTCGGTTTACTAATTAATTCTTCTAGAGGAATAATTTATACATCTCAAGATGAAGATTTTGCGATTGCCTCAGCTAAGAAGGCAGAAGAATTACAACTTCAAATGTCTGAAGAGTTAAAGCGTAAATTCTCATAATGATTTACAAGGATCAGCTGAATCGTGAAATACGCTTAAAAGGTACTCCAAAAAGAATTATTTCCATTGTTCCTTCACAAACAGAATTATTAGTTGATCTTGGCATAGAACAAGCGCTCGTTGGGATTACCAAGTTCTGTATTCATCCACACCAGCTTAGAAAGGAAAAATCAATAGTAGGAGGCACCAAGCAAGTTCATCTTGATAAGATAAAAGCTCTAGAGCCAGATATCATTCTTTGCAATAAGGAAGAAAATACCAAGGAGATGATAGAAGCATTAGAGTCTATTGCACCTGTTCATGTTAGCGATATTGACTCTTTAGAAGATTGCTATGATCTTATTTATAGCTATGGTGAATTATTTAAAGTTACTTCTAAAGCTTTAGAAATGATATCGAATATTCAAAACGAAAGAGAGCGTTTTCAAGCTAAAATCACAAAAGGGTTGTGGCCAAAAGTAGCCTATTTCATTTGGAAAAAACCATGGATGGTGGTTGGATCTAACACCTTTATTAACACCATGCTAAAAGAAGCAGGTTTCTTAAATGTGTTTGAACATGAAACGCGCTACCCTGAGATTCAATTAGATCATTCATGTTTGAAGGAGGCATCGCATATTTTTTTATCAAGTGAGCCCTATCCTTTTAAATCACAACACGTAGAAGAATTGAGAAATCACTTTCCAAATAAAACTATTGAGATCGTTGATGGCGAAATGTTCTCGTGGTATGGCAGTCGGCTTCAAAAAGCTTTTCAATACTTTGAATCTATTCATTCAAAATAAAAAAGTCGGTACCTAACTAAAATACCGACCTTAATCTAACTAACTGTTCTAATCTCTTTTAAGACTTAATCTCTTTTGCTTTACAAAGATGTTGACTTTCGGGCACTTAAATGTTATGTTAATATTAGCATATAATTAAATATAGTTTAATAACTTTAGTAGAAACTATATCAATCATGAGATCAATTTACACGCTCGCCGTAATGCTCCTATTTACCGTTTCCTCACTTGCACAGAATAAGGCCTGTAATTGTTGTTCGGAAACCCACGCTGAATTCGATTTTTGGGTAGGCACATGGGAAGTTACTAATCCGAATGGAACCAAGGCTGGTGAAAACGTCATTGAGAAAGTTCAGGATAATTGTATTTTACAAGAAAACTGGACGAGCGCTACACCAGGATACACCGGAACCAGTAATAATTTCTACAATTACAAGGCCAAACAATGGGAACAAATTTGGGTTGATAATCAAGGGCAAAGTCTTCATTTAAAAGGAAATAAGGTTGGAAATCAAATGATTTTAAGAACGGATGATGAGACCAATGCTGAAGGTAAAACCTTTTATCATCGCGTAACATGGACAGACAATGAAGATGGTACCGTACGCCAATTGTGGGAAACCATAACTGAAGGTAAGGAAGTTGCTATAGCCTTTGATGGGTTATATAAACGTAAAGAGTGATCAGTTAGCCTGAATGGCCGATTCTCCAATAATAAACTTTAACTTGTTCAATTCATGTAATACAATGGTAGCTCTGTATTCAGAGATATCACTAAGTGCATGATCTGACTGTCTCAGATTATAAGCATCTTCAATGAGTTGGAGGTACTTTTGTTTTAATTTTGACTGCTTTCTGAGCAGTTTCTCTGAATTAGACACAACGATGGTTATTAATTAATGATGTTAAATTAATAAATAATCATATACGTTTTAACAAATTGTTTAAAACTTTAACAAATAAATTAAACAGTCGTTATTTAATCTTGAATTGCAAACACCTTTTTTAATAGATCCGTTGTGCGCGAAGAAACTTTATTTCTGATTTCTTTTTCTTCTACTGCAATCATGGTATAGACACCATCTAGTGCTTCGGTAGTAACATAATCTGTAAGATCGGGATTAACATCATTGGTTAAAGGAAGATCATTATATTTAGTGATGAGGTTCGTCCAGATCTGATCTGCACCAACCTTGCCAAAAGACCTATCAATAACAGGTTTGAACTTATTATAAAGTGCTGTTTGTGTCTTGGAAGTTAAATATTCTGTGGCGGCATTATCATTACCAAGTAGAATAGATTTTGCATCGTTAAAAGTAATGTCCTTTACAGCATTTACAAAAATTGGAGTGGCCTCTTTTACGGCATCTTCAGCAGCTCTGTTTAGTGCTTTGATTCCTTCATCTGCCAAACTGCTAAGGCCAATTTTTCGCAAAGCTTTGTCCACATTTTTCAATTCTTCAGGAAGCAAAATTTTAACAAGTTCATTCTTATAAAAACCGTCTTTTTGAGTGAGTTTAGTAACCTGTTTATCAATTCCGAAGTCGAGTGCTTGCCGAAGTCCGGCTGCCATATCTGCATTACTAAGTCCTCCACCTTGAGGAAGATCGTTAATTACATTTTGAAGTTCAGCACAAGAGCAGAGACTAATGACTATAAGTATGCTAAGAATTCTTTTTATCATGGATTTAGGTTTTTATCTTTAACAAATATAATTTTTAAGCATGAAAAGATTTCAAGTTTTCCTCTTAATCTCTGTTTGTTTTTTGTTTGCTTGCAATGAACAAGCAAATGTTGCTGGTAACACTAAAGAAATAGCAGACGTTAATTCAGAACAATACATTACCGTATTAGGCATTGCTCAGGATGCAGGTTATCCTCAAATTAATTGTGAAAAGAAATGCTGTAGTGCTTATTATAATGGTGAAGAGTCCAAAAAACTGATTTCATGTTTAGGTCTTGTAGATAAAAATGTCAATAAAAAGTGGCTATTTGATGCTACGCCAGATATAGTTGAACAGATTCAAATTCTTAAGGAAAGGCATATTCAGACCGATAAAGTAATTGATGGAATATTTTTAACTCACGCCCACATTGGGCATTACACAGGATTGATGCAACTTGGCAGAGAGGCTCTTGGTTCCGAGGAAATACCAGTTTATGCAATGCCAAAAATGAAACAATTTTTAGAATCTAATGGCCCATGGAGTCAATTAGTTAGCTTAAGAAATATTAATATCAAGGCATTGAAAAATGATTCAATTATAGCATTAAATGATAACCTTAAGATTACTCCAATTTTAGTGCCTCATCGCGATGAGTATTCAGAAACTGTTGGTTATAAAATTGAAGGTAAAAGAAAATCGGCACTGTTTATTCCAGATATCGATAAATGGCACCAATGGAAAAGAAACATAATTGAAGAAGTAAAAAAGGTAGATTATGCATTTTTAGATGCCTCATTTTTTAGAGATGGCGAACTAGAAAGGGATATGAGTAAAATTCCGCATCCCTTTACGACTGAGACTACAACTTTATTTGAAAACGAAACCTCAGAGACGAAGAACAAAATTCATTTCATTCACTTTAATCATACAAACCCTGCTATTAAAGATAAGCATCATCTAAAAGACAGTCTGCAAAATTTAGGTTTCAGATTCGCTAAAGAAGGCGATAATTTTGGGTTATAGACTTACGAAAAAACTACCGTTTTATTATTGTAAACCATCACTTTACGATCAGCATGAAGTTTAATAGCATTCGACAAAACAATCTTTTCTAAGTCACGTCCTTTAGAGATAAGATCCTCTATAGAATGCGAATGCGATACACGCGTAACATCCTGCTCTATAATCGGACCAGCATCTAATTCTTCAGTGATATAATGACTCGTTGCACCAATGATCTTTACACCTCGTTTATATGCCGAATGATAAGGTTTGGCACCAATAAATGCCGGTAAAAATGAGTGATGAATATTTATGATCTTATTGGGATATTTATCAATTAAACGACCCGAGACAATTTGCATATATCTTGCTAGAACGATAAAATCAATACGATGTTCTTCCAAAAGTTCTAATTGTTTTTGCTCTGCCGCCGGTTTGGTTTCCTTGGTGACGGGCACATGGTAAAAAGGAATTTTAAAACGATCAGCAATGGGTTTAAGATCTAAATGATTACTTAATATAAATGGAATATCAAGGAAAAGCTCGCCAGAATTATAGCGCCCTAAAATATCATAAAGACAATGGTCGTATTTTGAAATGAACAATGCCATACGTGGCTTTTTGTCGGCAGCATAGATACGCCATTTCAAATTGAATGTATCTACCAGTGTATTTCTGAAGGATGTCTTGAAATCTTCTATGGAAAATGTAGCTGAATCAAACTCACATTCAAGGCGCATAAAGAATATATTCTGCTCTCTATCAACGTGTTGATCTATATAGACGATGTTACCGCTATTATGAGCCATAAAATTTGTAACAGAAGCTATAATATTAGGCTGGTCATCGCAATGTATTAGCAAAGTAATTTTGTTCATAAAAACGAACTTTGATGAATGGATAAATTTAATCAAAATACCTTGCCAGACGTACTTTGCGAAAGTTTTAGATTATTGTTAATTAATGCCATATATTTTTGAATATTCCGTAAATTTGCCATTCAAATAAGTCTTTTTTTTACGAATGGAACAAGTCGCACCTTATAAGCCAAAACACAAAATCAGAATTGTAACAGCTGCTTCGCTATTTGACGGTCATGATGCCGCAATCAATATTATGCGAAGAATTATTCAATCTACAGGTGTTGAAGTGATTCATTTAGGTCACGACCGAAGCGTTGAAGAAGTCGTAAATACGGCCATCCAAGAAGATGCCAATGCTATAGCTATGACTTCATATCAAGGAGGACATAATGAGTATTTCAAATACATGTATGACTTACTGAAAGAAAAAGGCGCAGGTCATATTAAGATTTTTGGCGGCGGTGGCGGCGTTATTCTTCCTGAAGAAATTGAAGAGTTAATGAATTATGGAATTACCAGAATTTATTCACCCGATGATGGAAGAGAAATGGGACTTCAAGGTATGATCAATGATCTGGTTCAAAAATCAGATTTTGCGATTGGCGATCAGCTGAATGGTGAGGTTAAGGTTCTACACGAAAAAAACCCAAAATCTATTGCCCGAGTTATTTCAGCTGCTGAGAATTTCCCAGAAATTGCTAAGGATGCGCTTCAAACTATTCATACTAAAAATAAAGATTCAAAAACGCCTGTTTTAGGAATCACAGGAACTGGTGGTGCTGGTAAATCGTCCTTAGTGGATGAGCTCGTGCGTCGTTTCCTTTTAGATTTTCCTGAGAAAACAGTCGGACTTATTTCTGTTGATCCTTCAAAAAGAAAAACGGGAGGCGCTTTACTTGGCGACAGAATTCGCATGAATGCCATCAATTCACCACGCGTTTACATGCGCAGTTTAGCGACGCGTCAATCTAACTTAGCATTATCGAAATATGTGAATGAAGCTGTTGAAGTTTTGAAAGCTGCTGAGTACGATCTTATCATTTTGGAAACTTCAGGTATCGGACAATCAGATACCGAAATCCTCGAGCACAGTGATGTGTCCTTATATGTAATGACCCCTGAATTTGGTGCGGCAACTCAGCTTGAAAAGATCGATATGCTCGACTTTGCAGATCTAGTAGCCATCAATAAATTTGATAAACGAGGTGCGCTTGATGCACTTCGAGATGTGAAGAAACAGTACATGCGTAACCATAATTTATGGCATGCTGACCCTGATACAATGCCGGTATTCGGCACCATCGCATCGCAATTCAATGATCCTGGAATGAATACCTTGTACAAGGCGATCATGGATAAGATCGTTGAGAAAACCGAGGCAGAACTCAAGTCTTCATTTGAGATTTCTAAAGAAATGAGCGAGAAGATTTTTGTGATTCATCCAGCGCGCACGCGTTACCTTTCGGAAATTGCTGAGAACAATCGTGCTTATGATAAAACAGCAAGTGCACAAGTAGAGGTAGCTCAAAAGCTTTACGGTATATTTAAAACCATTTGCTCGGTTGCTGAAGTTTCAAATGAAAATGAGAAATCATTATTAAATAAGAATGGTTTAGACTTTGATGAAATTCTTGGTAATGCTCAAGATGACAATCGTGATTTCTTGAAATTACTCATTGCAGAATTCGATCGTGTAAAACTGAATTTAGATCCTTATAACTGGGAGATCATCACCGGTTGGGAAGATAAAGTTAACCGTTATAAAGCGCCAATCTATTCGTTCAAAGTTCGAGACAAAGAAATTAAAATTGAGACGCATACCAAGTCCTTATCGCATTCTGATATTCCGAAGGTAGCCTTACCAAAATATCAGGCGTGGGGCGATATTCTGAAATGGTCTTTACAAGAAAATGTTCCTGGAGAGTTTCCATATGCTTCAGGATTATATCCATTTAAAAGAACAGGCGAAGATCCAACCAGAATGTTCGCAGGCGAAGGTGGCCCAGAGCGTACCAACAGACGTTTTCATTACGTAAGTTTAGGGATGCCAGCGAAACGATTATCTACAGCTTTTGATAGCGTTACTCTATACGGAAACGATCCAGATTACCGACCAGATATTTATGGTAAAATTGGAAATGCTGGTGTTTCCATTTGTTGTTTAGACGATGCCAAAAAATTGTACTCCGGATTTAATCTAGCCGACCCAATGACCTCGGTAAGTATGACGATTAATGGTCCGGCGCCAATGTTATTAGGCTTTTTTATGAACGCCGCCATAGACCAACAATGCGAAATTTACATCAAGGAAAATGGTTTAGAGAAGGAGGTCGAGAAAAAAATCGCAGCAATCTACAAAGGCAAAGAGCGACCAGTTTACAATGGCGATATTCCTGAAGGAAATGATGGTTTGGGGCTTATGCTTTTGGGTGTTACAGGAGATCAGGTGTTACCAGCTGATGTCTATAATGATATTAAAGCTAAGACCATAGCTCAGGTAAGAGGAACGGTTCAGGCGGATATTTTAAAAGAAGATCAAGCTCAAAATACGTGTATTTTTTCAACAGAATTTGCCTTACGTCTCATGGGAGATATTCAAGAGTATTTCATAGATCATAATGTCCGTAATTTCTATTCTGTCTCTATTTCTGGGTATCATATTGCTGAAGCGGGTGCTAACCCCATTTCGCAATTGGCATTTACGTTAGCAAATGGGTTTACTTATGTAGAATACTACTTAAGCAGAGGAATGGATATCAATAAATTTGGACCGAATTTATCTTTCTTCTTTTCAAACGGAATTGATCCTGAATATGCCGTCATTGGTCGCGTAGCTCGAAAGATTTGGGCTAAGGCCTTAAAACATAAATACGGTGCAAATCCTAGAGCACAAATGTTGAAGTATCACATTCAGACTTCGGGTCGAAGCCTACATGCTCAGGAAATAGATTTCAACGACATCAGAACAACACTTCAGGCTTTATATGCTATTTATGATAACTGTAATTCCTTGCATACAAATGCTTATGATGAGGCGATTACAACCCCAACTGAGGAATCGGTGCGTCGTGCAATGGCAATTCAGTTGATCATTAATAAAGAATTAGGATTGGCGAAGAATGAAAACCCGATTCAAGGGTCATTTATCATTGAAGAATTAACTGATTTAGTTGAAGAAGCTGTACTTGCAGAGTTTGATAGAATTACAGAGCGAGGTGGTGTTCTTGGCGCTATGGAAACCATGTATCAGCGTTCAAAAATTCAGGAAGAGAGTTTGTACTACGAGACCTTAAAACACAATGGGCAATTCCCGATCATTGGTGTGAATACCTTCCTCAGTAGTAAAGGGTCTCCAACGGTACAACCGGCTGAAGTTATTAGAGCAACTGAAGAGGAAAAAGAGTTTCAAATTAAAACACTTCAGAACTTACATAAGGCCAATGATACTGCTGAATTGTTGAAGGATCTTCAGATGAAAGCTGTAAATAATAAAAACATTTTTGAAGCTCTGATGGAAGTGTGTAAAGTGTGTTCTTTAGGTCAGATTACATCAGCATTGTTTGAGGTTGGCGGTCAGTACAGAAGGAATATGTAGTGCTAATCTATTCTTTTTCAAAATAGTCATTAACTTCAGAAAAGTAGTCTTCTCCAAAGTGACATAAAAAGGAACCGTCTGGTTCTATGATCACAAATCCACTGCATATCTGACTATTACTAAAAAAGGTATTTTCAATGATTCCGTTATCTAAAACCCAGTTTGGATTTTCAGACAGATAGTCAACCAGAGGTGATGATTTTGAATAGGCACACAAATGCTGAATATCGAATTTTACAGCATGTCTGTTTGAAATATTGAAAACATTCTGAAGTAATTTATCTGCATTTTTTATGTATTTAGGATTTGCACTTATACAGTGATAAGCATCATACTCAAAATTTATTAAAAGTGTTTTATTTTTATCAAAATCACTTGAAATGGATGACACAAAACGCTGCAAATCATCTAAGATCTCAGATTTTACTTTTCCTGAATAAATAAGACGATTCTTGGCATATTTACGTCCAAACTTATAGTTATAATTTTCAAAATTTATGGATGATGTTAAAGGGTTAGATGGTTTTTGGCTACTACAACCCCAAAATAATATGGCTAACAGGGACAAAAGGTATATTCTCATGAAATGAATATACTAATAAAATTAAATCTGATGAGTAAAATAAATTGTAACTGAATTATAAAGTCATCATCCAGCTGCGTTGCAATTTTCTAAACGTTTTTAGTTCACCCTTAAGAATAGGAAGATAATCTCTACCATTACTTTTTGATCGCTCCAAACGTCTGCAATTGCTATATAACTTGTTAGTGAGGCGCTCTAAACTTTCAAGATGTTTATGCTTCTTTTCAGAAAAGCGCTCGCGTTCAGCATTGATAATCTCAGGCGCAAGATTAGTCGACTGCTGCACTATATCACCAGAGAAATAAATATCATTATCCTCAGAACCGTCTTCATTCAAGTACGAAAGGTCGTGATTTATGTAAGTAGAAATGCTTCGCGATAGCATAATAATATCTAGTGCCTTCTGATATATAGGCAATTCCGATAAGTGTGATGGTAGGTTATAATTCATTTTCAATAGCAATTATTACGAAATTACGGAGTAAAAATCACATTTTGCTTTAAATATTAAAGTAAAACCTTATATTTACTTTAGAATAGATGTTAATTTTTGTAAAAAATTTTAAATGAGTGTTGATAATCTAAATTGGAAGATTTTAAAGTGTCTACAGGAGAATGCACGCATGTCTAACGCAGAGATCAGTAGGCGGGTAGGCGTAAGCTCACCCGCTGTAAGTGAGCGTATTAAAAAGATGGAGGATGCCGAAATTATTCAAGGATATACCACTTTTGTATCACCTTTCAAAACGGGTTATCAACTTAAGGCTATTATAACTTTAAGAGCTTTTATGGGAATGCTAAAACCTTTTCTCGAGAAAGTGAAAACTTATGATGAGGTCGTCAACTGTTATAGAATTACGGGTAACGATAATATTGTTATGGAAGTGGTCTTAAAAAATCAGAAGCATCTGGAGACCTTTATTGATCAACTTATTTCTTATGGTGAAACAAGGACTCAGATCGTTCTATCGCATGTAATAAAACACAGCGAAATTAAACCGTTAAAGTAACGGATTAATCGATCACTAAGTGAGGTACCTTGTTGAGGTCCCAATCAATAACTAATCCTCCAGCCAAAGATTTTGCTATTTCTTTACCGTATAAGAATTCGCTCAAGTATAATGCAGCTTCAAAGGATTTTGCACCACCAGCGGAAGTAATATATTTACCGTCGTGCACGAAGAGAACATCCTTTCTTATTTCGAGTTCTGGGAACATGTCACGCATTTTATCTATATCACTTGGGAAGGTTGTAGAAACGATTCCATCTAGCAAGCCTGCTTTGGCTAATACAAAGGCGCCATCACAATGTGAGGTAATGAATTGGGCCTGTTTATCAACATCTTTTACAAAATTTAGCATGGCCTCGTCTTCAAGATCTGTGTCTAAATGATGTTCAGCACTTGGAACAACTAAAATATCAATCTTTGGCAGATCATCTTCAAGGTAATTGAAATCTGGCAGAAGGCGCATTCCTTCAAAGGTTACAACGGGCTCATTGGTATTTGCCACAGTAAACACATTCATCGCCTTTATACCTTCTCTAAAAATCGTATGTTGAAAAATGTCGTAGGGTGCTGTAAGTTCTGTATTGTAAACGCCATCCATAATCAGGAAAGCCACATTATACCGATCTGGGTCTAATTGTGGTAATTCTTTACTAATAATCTCCTTCGATTCATTAGAAGATGCTTTAGTTTCCTTTTTGTCACTGCAAGCAAAAGTTATGAGCAACAAAGCCAGAACTATGAATTTTATTTTTTTCATTCGGGTATTAATTTTTAATTCGCCAAGGCGGATTTTTTCTATTCTCACCGGCGCTGTAAAGTATTATTCGATTGCCATCGGGATCTTTTAAGTGCGCCTCTCGCCAGAGCCATGGTTTGTCCTCTGGGTCACTAGTAAAAGTAATACCTTTTTGTTTTAGTTGAGAAACGATTTCGTCTAAATTCTCATTTTGAAAATAAATGGTAATAGGATCATCACCCGATGGCAGTGCCTCAACTTTATGGATAGACATTGTGCTGTCACCTTCAGGGCATTCAAACCTTACATATCTCGGTAGAGCATCTACGATAAGTACTAATCCGAGGGTTTTATAGTATTCCGTCGCCGAAACGACGTCTAACGACGGAATTGTAATTTGATTTAAATTCATTATAAATTTTGTTTTGCACGTTGATGTAACCACATGGCTAAAGCAATTCCTAAAATACCATAACCGAAGGTTATTAACCAGTTCATTTGAAATCCAAAATGATGCACCACACTAAGTCCGATTTTCGGACTAAAAATATGAGCCATAGAAAAGGACATGGCGTACAAAGCCATATAACTTCCTTCTAATCCTTCTTTTGCACGTTGAAGGGCAAATTTGTTGGTATACGGAAATCCTAGCATCTCACTGAGGGTGAGGAGTACCATATTTACAATTAGAATACCTATCCAGAAATTCTGATAAAGCACCAAAAAACCTAGACTTAGCAAAACACAAGCCATAATAATGTGTTTGGTAACAGGTATTAATCGTTTTTCTAAATAATTCAAAAGTGGCATTTCAAATACTACAATGATGGCAACATTCAAGAATAATAAAATCCCTACCTTGAACTCATCGAGATGAAATATTTGATTGTAATACAAGGGCATTGTTGTAAACAACTGAAAGAATGCCATTCCAAAGAGAAAACAAATAACAGAGTGGATCCAAAACGATTTGTCTTTGTATACCACATTCTTATCTAAATTCTGATGTTTTTCTCGAGCTTCTGAAGGTTTAATTTTTGGGTCTTTTACCAAGTAACTAAACAGTAGTATTGCTAAAATACAAGTAGCACCATCGATCCAGAATAAGATGTTATAACCTTCCATCACAATAATTAAACCCGCTAATGTTGGTCCGATACCCATTCCGGCATTGATCGCTAAACGGATCAATCCAACAGAACGGGTTCTATTCTCAGGTTTACTGTAAGCTTTAATGGCAACAAATATAGCAGGCCTAAAGCTGTCTGCAATTGTCATGGTTATTAATATCCCCAAACACAATCCCCAAAATGAATCGATAAACTGCAGTGAGATAAAACAAACTCCGGTTAAGAATAAACTGGCGATCATTACTTTATAAAATCCGAAAATGTCAGTCAGCTTACCACCTAAAAGTGAACCAAAAAAAGAACCAATTCCGAAGCAGGCAAATATCGAACCAATATCTACTTCCGAAAACCCTAGGTCATTTTTAAGGTATAAAGACAAGAAGGGAATGACCATAGTACCAGCTCTGTTTACCAAACTTATTAGTGCTAGGTACCAGATTTCGGTAGATAATCCCTTGAAGGATTCAACATAGTTTAAATAAAGCTTTTTCATTTTGGTTGATATTATAAAAATAAAAAGTCCGACGGTAACGTCGGACTTTTAAATATTGTTTAACAGTATATTCATATAGCTACAATAGATAATGCATCCGAAGGTTTTCCGAAGAAATCACTGCGACTTGCTTTGTATATCTATTTAACTTTAACATTTGTTCTTTTGTTTAACGATTCAAACTTACAATAAAATTTGATATGTTGTATTTTTGAATACTGAAAAAGATGAAAAAATGAATCGATATATAATTGGTCTGTTTTTACTATGTGTACTTAGTTGCTCTAAAAAGGAAAAGCTTTTGGGTGATACGGCTTGGCAAAAGCAGATGAATATTATGTTCAAGGATGCCTCGAAATCACCACTAAAGAAAAAGGATCTCAAAAGCTTTAAGACTTTAGATTTTTTTCCGTTTGATTCAACCTATGTCGTAAAAGCTAATTTAAAAGAGACACCAGATTCTGAATGGTTCAATATGAAAACAACAACGGGCGACTTTAATGTTGAACGGATATACGGTGTGGTAAGTTTTGAGCTGAATGGCGAAACTTTTCAATTGAATGTTTATCAGAATAAGGAAGAAATACAATCTGAAGGATCTCGTGATGCCCTCTTTTTACCCTTTTTAGATGATTCTAATGGAAATTCTACCTACGCCGGCGGGCGCTACATTGATTTACGCATTCCGGATGGAAACACAATAACCATCGATTTTAATACGGCCTACAACCCTTATTGTGCTTATAATGATAAATATTCTTGCCCAATTGTTCCGAGATCTAATTACATAGCTACTAAGGTTGAAGCTGGTATCAAGGACTTTAAAAAGGAATAAAAACAGTCTATTTAGGATTTTTCGGTTTATTGTAAACCCATTGTCCGAAAAAATAAAGCCCGCAGGCTTGGATGAAGGTATTGATTGCTATGAAGAGTAAGTTTTGAAAACTCCAAAAGTAAATATGACTAATTACTTTCGGGAAGTGCGATTCAATTAGTACAAGTGGAAATTCTAATATGTAAGATAAGACTTCATTAAGTCTAACTTGCTCAGGGTTAAAATTGTCACCCATATTAAGCAGTCCCATAATCATAGTGATAATCCATCTAACAAGTAGAATTAAAAGCATCAAAGCAATAATTCGATAAACTTTAATCATCGCCCAATATTGAAACTTATTTCGTTAAAAAAATCCCTAAAAATACCGCGAGAAAACCAACAATAAAACTTCCAATAGTATAAATAGCGAAACTGGTGAAATCACCAGATTTCAGAAAGACATGATTCTCATAGGCAAAAGTAGAGAATGTGGTAAAGCCTCCACAAAACCCTGTTGCTAGTAATAGAATTTGATTTTCAGAAAGTGAATTATTCTTGGCGGCAAGTCCCAGAATGATGCCGATTATTAAACTACCTAATATATTTGCTGCAAAGGTTCCGTACGGAATACCATCACCCGAACTATTGAGCCATTTACCCATTGCAAACCTTAGAACGCTTCCAAAGCCACCACCGATAAAAACAAGTAGGAGTTGTTTCATTTATTCTTTTAAGGGAATGTAGATCTCAGTTTTCCAGTCTGCCGGATTCGGATAATCACCAGGGTCGGTTGTGTAGATCTCAAATGGTTTAACTTCCGATAATTCCAAGCCTTTTTCTTCTATGTGCTTCATAGTGACCTCCCATGCCACTCTGAGGTTGGTATAATTTCCTGTTAAGGTCGTTTTTAGAACTTTCACTTTTGGGATAAAACCGATTGAAACATCAGCATCTGCTGGTACATCAATGCGTTCATTGATAGGAATGCCATTGCTCATAATGACATTTTCAGCCATTTCATTGTAAACGGTCATCGGCATTCCAGATTGACTGATACCTTGCTGCCCCATAAACTGTGCAACTGCTCCGAAATTTTCAGCCATTTTAGCACTTATATTAGTAGAATTGGCATTGGTGGTTTTGTACAAAAAGAAACCACCACCATATTCGGTAATACCTTTTATTTCAACATTATAACGCTGCATGTCGGCCGTTAAAATACTATCGAGTTTTGCCAAACTACGTTCGTAATGTGGGCCAATTTGTTTATCCATGCCCCCCATCACAGTTGCGTAAGCTTTAAACCCGAAAGGTAAATCTTTTCCTATGATATTCCAGGTAACTTCAGTAGTGCCATCGTCATTAGATTTTAGATTCCAAACTACACTTGAAGCTGGGAAATCTGCAATTTGCATTTCTTGAACGATCGATGTATAAGGTTTTGCTTCTAATGTCTTCATGGTGCCAATCCCATTTTCATCTTCCCATGAATAAGAACCTCCAACGCCCTCAGTTTTTTCAGGTAAGGTAATTACCATTTCAGGATCGGCTTCAACCCAAGATGACCATGCGGCCCAATTTTTAAAATCGATGATATTTTCATAAACCATTGAAGCTGGTGCTTTCATGGTTCTACTCCTTTCTACTTCAAAAGAATTAGGCTGAACTGCAATATAAATTGAAAAGCCAATGATTAGAACGAGTAGCAATAATAAGATGTACTTAAATGCTTTCATTATTTAACCTGATTAATTAGTTAGTGCCCACTCAAAGATAGCAATTTTATGATATGTCAGAGATGTATTATTTTTGTGGTAATCTAAAAATCTTACTAACACATGAAATTAAAATCAATAATTATTATCTGTCTTATTGCAGTTTTTACATGGTCTTGTAAAGACGATAATAAGACCACTGGGACAGATGAAACTACTGAAAAAACAGAAGCTGAATTCGATTTTAATGTAGAGCAATTTGCTGACCTTAAAATTCTAAGATATCAGATTCCAGGTTGGGATAATCTTACACTTAAAGAACAAAAATTAGTTTACTATCTGACGGAAGCCGGACTTGCAGGTAGAGATATTATGTGGGATCAGAATTACAGACATAACCTAAAAATTAGAAAAGCCTTAGAGAATGTCTATGTGAATTTTGACGGCGATAAATCAACAGAGGATTGGAAAGCTTTTGAAGTATATTTAAAGCGTGTTTGGTTTAGTAATGGTATTCATCATCATTATTCAAATGATAAAATCAAACCCGATTTTTCAAAGGAATATTTAAACGAACTATTTAAGGCAACTAGCACCAAATTAGACGGTGAAGCATTCGATGTAATATTCAACGATAAGGATGCAAAAAAGGTCAATCAAGCAAAAGGCATAGATAATGTTGCATTATCTGCCGTTAATTTTTATGGTTCTAATGTTACCAATGCTGATGTTGAATCTTTTTACGCAGCTAAGAAATCTCCAGACCCAGACCGTCCTTTGTCTTTTGGTCTAAATTCTCAATTAGTGAAAGAAGACGGTGTTTTAAAAGAGCGTGTTTACAAATCAGGTGGACTATATGGTTCAGCCATAGATGAAATTGTGAAATGGTTAGAAAAGGCTCAAGGTGTAGCTGAAAACAAAGCACAGGGTGATGCCATTGGCTTACTCATTGAGTACTACAAAACAGGTGATTTACAAACTTGGGATGATTATAATGTGGCTTGGACTGCAGCTACGGATGGCAATGTAGACTACATCAATAGTTTTATTGAAGTTTATAACGATCCATTAGGCTACAGAGGATCTTATGAGACGATAGTTCAGATTAACGATTTTGATATGTCTCAAAAAATGAAAGTTCTCTCTGATAATGCACAATGGTTTGAAGATAATTCTCCTCTGATGGATGAGCATAAAAAAGATAATGTTGTTGGTGTTACTTATAAAGTGGTTACTGTTGCTGGAGAAGCTGGCGATGCTTCACCAAGTACGCCAATCGGTGTTAATCTACCAAACGCAAATTGGATTAGAAAAGAGGTTGGAAGTAAATCAGTATCACTTGGTAATATCATCAACGCTTATAACAATGCAGGAAGTACAGGTCGCTTAAAAGAGTTTGTCCATGATGAGGAAGAACTCGCCCTCGAGGAAGAATACGGCCAGTTGGCAGATAAACTTCATACTGCTTTACACGAAGTGATCGGGCATGCTTCAGGACAATTAAATCCTGGCGTTGGTGAGACTAAAGAAACTCTAAAAAATTATGCATCTACATTAGAAGAAGGACGTGCTGATTTAGTTGGACTCTATTATTTATACGATTCGAAATTACAAGAACTTGGACTTGTGGAAGATTGGAAAAAAGTTGGTATGGCAGCTTATGACGGTTATATCAGAAATGGTTTAATGACCCAATTGATTCGTCTTAATCTCGGTGATGATGTAGAAGAAGCACACATGAGAAACAGACAATGGGTGTCGGCTTGGGTATTTGAGAAAGGTGCAAAAGACAACGTCATAGAAAAAGTTACTCGAGATGGTAAGACCTATTTCAATATTAACGATTACGACAAGTTACATGAGTTATTCGGTCAACTACTGAGAGAAACACAACGTATTAAGTCTGAAGGTGATTATGCAGCTGTTGAAGCCTTAGTAGAAGGTTATGGTGTGAAAGTAGATCAGGAAATTCATGCAGAAGTACTTGAGCGTAATAAGCAATTTACATCGGCACCTTACAGCGGATTTGTTAATCCGGTTTTAGTACCAGAAATGGACGACAATGGTGAGATCACAGCTATTAAGGTTTCCCAACCAGTAGGTTTCCCAGAGCAGATGCTAAATTATAGTAAGAAGTATAGTTTCTTACCTGAGGTGAACTAATAAGAGTTCAATTTTAAAAATATAAAGAGCAGCCTATTTAGGCTGCTTTTTTTTAAGAATGAATATAAGTGTTAGTAGTATCATAATTTCTAGGTGATCTCATTTCAATGTATCATCGAAGAGATTGTAAACCGTCATCAAAATAAATCTGAATAGTACAATAAGATATTACCAATAAGTTTAAGGTTGAAGTAAATTGAACTTGAAAAATAAGTGGACTTACATCAATAAAAACTTCACCGCAGCGATCATACCAATAAAGCTAATAAAGGCTATTAATATCCAAATTGTACCTTTATAGTAGGCTTTATGAATCTTTTTGTCTTTGCCATATTGATAGGCGATAGCGATCACAAAAGCGACAAAAAATAAAATTGCAAAAATCCATTGACCTGTAGAAAACATTAGCGTATTTTTATGCAAAAATACGGCTATTATTTGATTTATAAATTTATAGTAAATGAAATAATTGCTGTATTAGTAAAGCGTTTCCTTGGGTATTTTTAAATTTTGTAGTTTCTGCACAAAATTTAGAAGTTAAACGGGAAAGATAAAAATTTAAGCACTTACAAACTATACGCTATGCAAGACAAAATCGATGCTGTTAAAGCATTTCATACGGCTTTTAAGTTAGGATACCGCCAATCTCCAAAAGCCGATTTAGGACTAGAAAAAAACATGCTGCGCTATAAACTAATGCGTGAAGAAAATGAAGAATATCTCGAGGCCGCCAATGATAATGACCTCGTTGAGGTGGCGGATGCACTTGGTGATATGCTTTATATTTTATGCGGTACCATTATTGAGCACGGATTACAATATAAAATCGAAGAGGTTTTTGAAGAAATCCAACGCAGTAATATGAGTAAATTAGGAGAAGATGGTGAGCCTATTTACAGGGAAGATGGCAAGGTGTTAAAAGGCCCTAATTACTTTAAGCCACACATAAAAGAGATTCTAGAGTCATAAAAAAAAGCAGCCATTACGGCTGCTTTTTTTTTAGTTTACATTTATTTTATCTCATGGCGCCAACCATGTTTATCTTCAGATAAGTTGTGCTGAATATGCATTAATGACTTTTTGAATAAGCTTGCATAATTATTTTCAATTTCAGGCATTTCAAAAACTTCACCAGCATGCTCAAAGGCTGAAACCTGACTAATAACCGCTGCTGTTCCGGCACCAAAAATTTCTTTCAAACTACCATTTTTTGCCGCTGCTTTAATTTCCTTCACACTTACACGTCTTACTTCGCATTCTATCCCAAGATCTTCGGCGAGTTGAATGACGCTCTTACGCGTTACCCCATCTAGAATTCTATCATTATTAGGTGCCGTGATCAATTTATCACCAACCCTAAAGAAAATATTCATGGTACCAGCTTCCTCCAAATATTCGTGTGTTGAAGCGTCTGTCCAGATAATTTGTTGAAAGCCTTTTTTTTGTGCTAAGCTTGTCGGATAAAATTGCGCAGCATAATTTCCAGCTGCTTTAGCAAATCCAACACCACCATCAGCAGAACGACTAAATTTCTCTGCAAACAATACTCTCACTGGCGCATTGTAATAGGCTTTTGCAGGTGAACATATAATCATAAAGCGATAAGCTTCAGCTGGTGAGGCAGAGATTGCTGGTTCGGTTGCGATGACAAATGGGCGAATGTATAGCGAGTTGCCAACGCCAGGTTTAATCCACTCCCTATCTAATTTTAACAAAGTTTCCATTCCTTCAAAGAAATAAGATTCTGGAAACTCAGGTATAGCCAGTCGTGCTGCCGACTTGTTTATACGTTTGTAATTTTCGTCAGGTCTGAATAAAAAGATCTGTCCGTTTTCATCTTTATACGCTTTCATTCCTTCAAATACAGCCTGACCATAATGAAACACTCTTGCTGAAGGCTCAATCGTCAAAGGTTGGTATGGCATTATTTTAGGATTCTGCCATTTACCGTCTTCAAAATCACAAACAAACATGTGATCAGTAAAAACACGACCAAACATTAAATTTTCAAAATCAACATCGTTAATTTTCGAGGTTTGAGATTTTTCTATAGTGATTTTTTTGGTTTGGATTTCAGCCATCAAAAATGAGGTTTTATTTTGTGCAAAATTACGAAATCAAAGCGTCTAATGAAAGGTATTATTGGCTTAAATTTTGTAAATTTGTATTTCGAAAAAATCAATTGAAATTATATAAAAATGAAGAAAATATTTTATTTATTGGCCGTTGTTACCTTGGTGTTTTCATGTAAAAATGACAAACAAACCACAGAAGAAACTACAGAAGAAGTATCACAAGAAATCGCTTATGCTAAATTTGGTATGGAAATCAATGATGCCGATGCCTTGGCTTCTGACCGAATGATGGTTCACTATCAAGGACTAAAAGAAGGTGATACCATCAATGCCAAAATGAAAGGCACTATTGTTGAAGTTTGCTCAAAGAAAGGGTGTTGGATGAAACTCGATATGGGCAACGAACAAGAGGTAATGGTGAGATTTAAAGATTACGGTTTTTTTATGCCATTAAATGCTGAAGGGGAAGTTGTAGTTAACGGAAAAGCTTTCGTTACAGAGACTTCAGTTGATGAATTAAGACATATTGCCGAAGATGGAGGTAAAACTGAAGAAGAAATTGCTGCGATCACTGAGCCTAAATTTGAATATCAATTTTTAGCTGATGGTGTCTTACTTAAACAATAACTATTTCACCATTTGTTTAGTGCTTGTGTTATGCCTTGGTTGCAAGGATAAAGCAGAACCAAAGGAAGCTGAAAACACTAGTAAAGAGAAGCCAGAATTGGTAATGTACCAGCCTTCTGAGATGGCGACATTAATGAATGCAATGTATGCGTACAATTTACAGTTAAAGCAGCAGATTGTTAATGGCGAAGAGCCCATGACAATGCCGTTAGACCTTATGAGGTTGCACTCGGCTGAAATGAGTAATGGTCATGCCAGAACAGCCACATGGAATAGCTTTGTTAATGTTTTTATAGAATCGCAACAATCCGTGGTTGATACACTTTCAAATGTACAGTTGAAAGAGCGTTATAATTCGGCTATAAATAACTGTCTAGCTTGTCATAAAACAGAATGTACTGGACCAATTCCGAAGATCAAGAAATTACTTATTCAATAAAGAATTGAAGCGTAAGATCATCACCACGTCCGATGGTTCAAAAACCATTCAGATCGAAGATTGGAATGAGCAATATCATTCCATTCATGGTGCCATACAAGAAGCAAATCATGTTTTTATTAAACATGGTTTGCTTTTTTTTATTCTTGAAAATGATTCAGAGCAATCTCCTATTAATATTCTTGAAATTGGCTTTGGCACAGGTCTCAATGCCTTTCTTACTTTAATTAAATCTGAAGAGGTCAAGAAACACATTAAATATATCGGTGTTGAAGCTTATCCGGTCGACACCCACGAAATTCAACAGCTGAATTATATTGAACTAATTTCTGAAGACCATAAGTATGAATTTGATACAATGCATAAGGTGTCTTGGGAAGCGTCTCATCAAATTTCTAGTTTTTTTAAGCTCGAAAAACAGCAGAAATTCTTCAAGGATATTAATGACGAAAACACTTTCGATATCATTTATTTTGATGCTTTCGGCGCTCGTGTTCAGCCCGATCTCTGGACGGAAAATATTTTCAAATTAATGTTTAAAGCCATGAAAAACAATGGTGTATTGGTGACTTATTCTGCTAAAGGAAGTGTAAGGCGTGCCATGGAAGCCGTTGGTTTTAAGGTTGAACGTCTTCCCGGACCACCTGGAAAGAGAGAAATGTTACGAGCGCGCAAAATGCGATCGTAACATTCGGTGAAACGAAGTGAGCCAAATGTATTAAAGTTGTATTCGGTGAAACGAAGTGAGCTAAATATAACTTTTGAATAATAATTGAAGCGCGGAAAATGCTTAATTAAATTTGGCATAAATCATTTTAAACAAAGCTTGCTCGTATCATTTAGCGATACAGATTTTATCCACTAAGGTTTCTTCAGTTCTTTGGAATTTGCAAATAGCTCTCAAACGTTAAATCCAAACTAAAGTTTCTTTTAGCGCTTTGTAGCTATCGTATCTTTGCCTTATGGAATATCCAAAAACCGTTTTAATCACAGGAGCAACAGGCTTAATTGGGCAAGAAATTGTAAAACAATGTCATGCTGAAGGTCTTGCTGTACACTATCTAACAACTTCGAAATCAAAGTTAAGTGCTGAGGCGAATTATAAAGGGTTTTATTGGAATCCATCCACTCAAGAGATCGATCATACTTGCTTTGAAGGTGTTTCTGCAATTATTAATATGGTAGGAGCGTCTATTTCAAAACGTTGGACTTCGGCTTACAAAAAAGAGATTCTAGAAAGTCGAACCAAGACAGCACAACTGTTACAAGATACCATTAAGGCAAATAATTATAAAATCGATCATGTAGTCTCGGCAAGTGCAATTGGTATATACCCTTCAAGCCAGACCAACTTTTATGACGAATCTAATTCTGAAGTTTCCAATTCATTTCTTGGTGAGGTCGTAGAGCAATGGGAACAGGCTGTTGATGGTTTTAAAGATTTAGGGAGTAAACTGGCAAAAATCAGAATTGGTTTAGTATTAGCCAAGGATGGTGGTGCTTTACCCGAAATTGTAAAACCGATAAAAATGGGTGCGGGTGCGGCTTTTGGAGACGGTCAGCAGTGGCAAAGCTGGATTCATGTTAAGGATTTGGCAAGTATTTTCATGTATGTTTTAAAACACCAACTCGAAGGTATTTACAATGGTGTTGCACCAAATGCAGTGTCAAATAAGGAATTAACCAAAATGGCTGCTAATGTGTTACAAAAACCACTCATCTTGCCTAATATCCCCAAGTTTGCAATGAAGTTAGTTCTGGGAGAGATGCATATACTTCTTTATGAAAGTCAACGTGTAAGCTCTCAAAAAATAGAACAGAAAGGCTTTCATTTTAATTTTGCTAATCTACGTCCGGCGCTCGAGGATTTGTTGCTGTGATACAATTATCTGAGTGAATCTTTAAAGGTTGGCCTCTTCCTTTTACCAGAAATCACACCCTTAATAATCGATAGAATATTTTTGTTTATTGCATCTTTCGGGTTCAATTCTATCGCCTTATCAATAGTTTCTTTTGCTTCATCATCTTTTTCTGCAATTAGTAAATTCATAGCATGATTTCCCATTAAAGCATAATCATCTGGTTTTCTCTTGATGGACTCTTCAGAGTAGAATAAAGCTTTTTCAATGTCGTTGATATGCATTGCTTCAAGTGAAGCTTCCATGGGTATGGAATGGTTTTTTAATTCAATTTTAAAAGCCTGTTCTAAAAGTTCCAAGGCCTCGGTATGACGTTCCAATCGCTGATACGATTTTGCCATTAATACCATACTTTGCCAATAATCTGGAATCATCTCAAGACATTTTTTAAAACCAATTATGGACTGTTCAAGTCGTTCTTTACCACTTGCACCAAGTGACTTACTTTTATAGCCGTCTAGATAAATTAATCCCTCTTGTTTCTTTCCTGCCTCCTCATAAATTTTATTGAACGCTTCATTTGCCTTATGCTGAATTTCTTCTTCATCTAATTCGTCATAAATAGTACCATTCATTAAGGATTCGATCTCCTTTGGAACTAATTCTTTACCATATTCGGAGTAAGGATTTAATATGAATGTTGCGCCCTTGGCAATACTGAACAAATCTTGCCCCTTTAAACTGAGGTATGAAACTTCCTCCTTAATAATACCCTTATCGAAAATTCTATTTGTTGAAGTAAAAACTGGAATTTGTCCGCCTTCAAAGGTTGCAAATTGAACCGTAGTATCTTTTTCTAAAACCGTTGTCCCTTCTTGTTGTCCGTTGTTTGCTGTAATAACAAATAATTGATTCCAAATTAATTTTTGATAAAAATACTTGCGTGCTGATGCATCGGTAACAGATTTCATCAATAATTCTTCAAGTTCATTTTCAGGAAATGTAGAATCAGGTTTCTTTTTTTTGAATAAATCAAATATTCCCATTTAAAATAGCGGTGTAAATTTATTATTTAGAATGACATGATCTAAAATCAGTAGTATTCAAAAGTAATAAAATGAAGTACAGCAGTGTCAATTATTTTCTAGTAGTTAATCTAAATAAACATTCGTCACCAAACGTTCAACCGTCGGATGGTCGTTACCACCAGCAGGTTCTATGGTAATATTTAAAGACTCCGCATGGTCAATATAGCTCATAGCCATAAGATTGGTGTCTTTTGAAATTACACCCATATTGATCATTTCACCTTCAACATCCGCCCACATTTGGTAGTCGTGCTCATCATCGAGCTTTGGAAGGCGTTCCGTATTTATCACAACGGATTTAGTGTTGTGGTTTACATAACTGACAACTTTACCATCAGGCATCTGGGTATTGCCTTTCAAAATATATTGTTCGGTATCGGGATGAACAATTGCAGCATAAAGTGTTTTATTCGATTCTAATTCTTTATTGAGGTTTTCAATGGTGGAATTTAATTCAGAATTGTTCGTTTCTACCGTTTGTAATTGCTCTTGGACAGAATTTAATTGATTATACATCCAAAAACTTCCAACAAGTAATAATGCAGCAATACTGGCAGCTACGCCAAGATAAAATTTAGAACGTTTATTTTGCTGAAGGGCAACAACTTTTGGAGAATTAGATGCTGATTTTATCTGATCTAATAATTGCGATTTTACCGAAGCGGGTGGAGTAATGGCATTTTCGAGTCCAAGTGATTCAAAATCTTCCTCCAGTTGATCAAAATGTGATTTAAGTTCAGCATCGGATGCCAAGGCCTGCTCAATCTGTTCGCATTCAGTAGCGTTGAGTTCTCCAAGCAAATACTGCTCTAACAATCCATTGTCTAATATCATTTTCTTATCCATCATCACAGCGCATTTAGTATTAGTAATAGTAAACCTAAAGTTTTCGCATAGCTTTCACGCAAATGTTTCAAAGCTTGTCTAACATAAGATTTAAACGTACCTAAAGGCACATCCATTTCCTGGTGTGCTTCCTTGTGCGTCAATCCTTTAAAGTAAACCAATTCTATAGCTTCCTTATGATGAGCTTCGAGTTTTGTAATTGCCCCATTAAGCTCTAAGTACTCAGAATCTATACTAATAGCATCTTCTTTATGAGTATATACACTAAAATCATCGGTTTGGATGAGCGGGTCGGTTTTTCTTAGAACATTTAACACTTTATTTTTTGCAATACGATAGACCCAGGTGTAAAAACGACCCTTACTAGCATCGTATTTTTCTGCTTTTTCCCATACCGTCATAAATGTATCCTGAAGTAAATTTTGGGCTTTACCTTCATCTTTGATCATTTTTAAGATCACGCTGTAAATAGCACCAGAGTATTTGTCGTAGAGTAATGATAATGCATACTCATCCTTGTTTTGAAGCTGTTGAATAAGACGATTATCGTTGTGCATTAATGTTAAAGATTTCCCAAATGTGAGGCCTTGCTCATCCATTACAAACAAGCCTGTGTAAATATAAACGAAAGCACTTCAAAAACGAAATAAGTGCAATAGTTTAACCATAAATTTAAAAAAATCATGAAAAAGTTAGTATTTGTATTAACAACAGTTGTTGCTTTAGCATTCTCACAAACTTCAACAGCGCAAGGAACAATCGTAGATGCAGCAGTAGGAAATGAAAATTTCTCAACGCTAGTAGCAGCTTTAAAAGCTGGTGACTTAGTAGAAGCTTTACAAGGCGACGGACCTTTTACAGTATTCGCTCCAACCAATGACGCATTTGCAAAAATTGACAAGGAAACTTTAAGTAACTTATTAAAGCCAGAAAACAAAGAAACTTTAGCTAAGATCTTAACTTACCACGTAGTATCTGGTAAATTAATGGCGAAAGATGTTGTGGCTGCTTTGAAAAAAGGAAAAGGAAAAGTACAAGTTGAAACACTTGCCGGACAAACATTAACCGTAATGCAAAAAGACGGAAAGATCTGGTTGAAAGACCAAGCAGGCAATTACAGCGAAATCACTGCGACAGATGTAGCGGGAAGTAATGGTGTGATTCATGTAATTGACACCGTAGTAATGCCTAAATAATGGTTTTAGTGTAAATATTTAAAACGCATTACTACACAAAAATGCTATTAGTTAAAATTTTGGTTGATGATGGTTGACTAATAGCGCGGCAATTTTAGAGATAAAATTGTTATGAAAGAGAAAAGCACTTACAGAAATGTAAGTGCTTTTTGATTTATATATATTGAATTTAATTAAGCCTTAGTAGCAACTAAATTTACTTTTAGTTCAATATCATCATTAATGAAGTTATCCCCTAAACTATCGAAGAATGATTTAGAACCGTACTTAATGTTCCATTTAGAACGATCAATTGTGAATGTTTCACTTGTTAAAGTCATGTTGTCACCATCGATTGATGTGGATACAGGAATTTTAATGTTGTTCGTGGCATCTTTCATTGTTAGGTTACCAGATAACATAGCTTTGCCATCAACAGTTTCTATACCTGTAACTTCGAATGTTGCTTGTGGGTAAGTCGCAACATCAAAAAAGTCAGCACTCGTTAAATGACCAGTTAATTTGGCATTTCCTTCTTCTTCCGCTGGAATGTCAGTTACTTTAATAGTGCTCATGTCAATAATAAAATTACCACTTTCAATAGTGCCATCATTAACATTTACTACACCTTTAGCTATTCCAATAGTACCATTGTGAGATCCAGTTGGTTTAAATCCCTTCCACTCAATAGTAGATTTTTCAGTGTCTGCCTTGAACATTACGGCAGAAGCTTCAGCAACGGCTGCTTCTTCTGCTTCTGTAGTTTCAGCTTCTTTCGCTTTGTCATTACAGCTCGAAAATGATACGATTGCTACTAAAGCGAAAATTTTTAAAAATGAAGTTTTCATGTAATTGTTTTTTTTTGAATTTGTTCGTAAGTCGCAAAGTTAAACATATCCTTGCCCTCAGAATTATAAAAAAATGTTAATGACATTTTGACATTTTTCGGATAATGGCAGTACTTTTGCACCTCTAAATCGAAGATTTAAATAAGTTTTTAAACATAACTCACAATGAGTAAAAAAGATAAAAATAAAGAGGTTGAAGAGCCACAAGTAGAAGATACTGCAACTGCAACAGCAGAGGCGGAAGAGCAAAAAGTAGAAAAATCAGCAGAGGAGCAATTACAAGATCAGTTAGCTGCCGAGAAAGATAAATTCATGCGTTTGTTCGCGGAGTTCGAAAATTATAAGAAGCGCACAAACAAAGAACGTGTAGAATTATTTAAGACTGCAAGTGAAAAGGTAATGATTGCTATGCTTCCAGTTCTTGACGATTTTGAACGTGCTTTAACGCATATTGAAGACGATAAAGAAGCTGAAGAATTACGCAAAGGTGTATTGTTAATTTACAACAAGCTTTTAAATACACTAGAACAACAAGGCTTATCTAGAATCGAAGTAAATAAAGGCGATGCCTTTAATGCAGACGATCATGAAGCAGTTACGCAGATTCCAGCGCCTTCAGATGACCTTAAAGGGAAAATAATTGACGTCATTGAACGTGGATATAAACTTGGTGATAAAGTTATTCGTTTCCCAAAAGTTGTCATTGGTCAGTAAAGAGTTAATCACGGTTAATCGTGTAGTTATATTATGAAAGAAGATTATTACGACATATTAGGAGTAAGCAAAGGGGCTACCGACTCAGAAATCAAAAAGGCATATCGCAAGATGGCCTTAAAATATCATCCTGATAAAAACCCAGATGATAAAGAAGCTGAGGAAAAATTTAAAAAAGCAGCAGAGGCTTACGAAGTTTTAAGTAATCCAGATAAAAAAGCACGCTACGATCAGTTTGGTCATCAGGCATTTGATGGTGCAGGTGGCTTTGGAGGTGGCGGCATGAATATGGACGACATCTTCAGTCAATTTGGTGATATTTTTGGAGGCGCTTTTGGCGGTGGCGGATTTAGCGGTTTTGGTGGCGGCGGAAGACGCGTTGTTAAAGGGAGTAACCTTAGAATTCGAGTTAAATTGAATTTAGAAGAGGTTGCCAATGGCGTTGAAAAAAAGATAAAAGTTAAACGTAAAGTTCAGGCTCCGGGTACTACATATAAAACCTGTACAACCTGTAACGGAACGGGTCAGGTTACCAGAGTTACCAACACTATTTTAGGTAGAATGCAAACGGCAACGACATGCCAGACTTGTGGTGGTGCCGGACAAATAATTGATAAGAAACCTTCAGATGCCGATGCACAAGGACTAAAAGTAACAGAAGAAACAGTTTCGGTAAAAATACCAGCTGGTGTTGTTGATGGCATGCAACTTAAAGTTACAAGTAAGGGTAATGATGCGCCTGGGAATGGTATATCGGGAGACTTATTAGTCGTTATTTCTGAAGAGGAACACCCTACGCTTAAACGTGAAGGGGATAATTTACATTACGATATGTATGTAAGTTTACCCGATGCTGTTTTAGGAACTTCCAAAGAGATTGACACCGTTTCAGGAAAGGTGAGAATAAAAATTGATGCCGGTGTACAATCAGGAAAAATATTGAGACTTAGAGGTAAGGGAATACCAAGTATTAATGGTTATGGTAAAGGCGATTTGTTAGTTCATGTAAATGTTTGGACACCAAAGACTTTGAGCAAGAAACAAAAGGAGTTTTTTGAAAACATGAGAGATGACGAGCATTTCGAGCCTAAACCCGAAAGTTCGGATAAATCTTTTTTTGAAAAGGTAAAAGATATGTTCTCTTAAAAACCTTAGGTTTAATAAAAAATACTATCTTTGAATTATCGCTAATGCTAATTAGCGGTAATTTTTCTTTTTCATAGCAATTTTTTCCCATCCTTATCTAACCATAAGGGTGGGTTTTGTTTTTTATGTAATTACTTGCATCCTAGGCGTTTAAAAATAAGTTAATAAGTCTTCAAATTATTCTTTATATACGCTCTACATTTAATATATTTACAGACTAACCTCTAAAAGAAAACCGCTACGTATATGAATGACTTGTTAGTTGCTGATTCCGTTTCAAAGAACTTCGGAAATTTTAAAGCACTAAATGAAGTATCTATTGCCGTCCCTAAAGGCAGTATTTTTGGCTTGTTAGGACCTAATGGCGCTGGTAAAACCACCTTAATTCGTATTATTAATCAAATCACAATGCCCGATGAAGGAACGGTGCAGCTAGATGGTCAGCCATTAAGACCTGAACACATTAGAGATATTGGTTATTTGCCAGAAGAACGTGGGCTCTATAAATCTATGAAAGTTGGTGAACAAGCTTTATACTTGGCACAGCTTAAAGGTATGGCAAAAACCGAAGCCAAAAGCCGACTTAAATATTGGTTTGAAAAATTAGAGATTGGGGATTGGTGGAACAAGAAAATTCAGGAACTCAGTAAAGGACAAGCTCAAAAAATTCAGTTCGTGGTGACTGTACTCCATAGACCTAAACTTCTCATTTTTGATGAGCCGTTTTCAGGTTTCGACCCAATCAATGCTAATCTAATTAAAGATGAAATATTAAAATTGAGGGATGAGGGTGCCACAGTAATTTTTTCAACGCATCGTATGGAGTCGGTTGAAGAACTTTGCGATCATATTGCACTTCTTCATAAATCGAATAAAATCTTAGACGGTAAACTGAATGATATCAAACGTGAGTTCAAGACCAACACTTTTGAAGTTGGTTTGCAGTCACAAAATAGCAATTCCGTTTTAGCTGAAATAAAAGATAAGTTTGAGGTCCTTCCGGCGACCTTCAAAAACTTGAATGATGATATTAAATTGAATATAAAAATAGACGAAAGTATTTCCTCAAATGACCTGCTGTCTTTTCTGGCATCAAAAGCAGAAGTCCACCACTTTGTGGAAGTGATTCCAACGGCAAATGACATTTTTATTGAAACGGTAAAAAATAACTAAGAATGAATCATCTACCACTTATAATTAAGCGCGAGTACCTTACGAAGGTGAAGAATAAATCATTCATAATCATGACTTTTTTAAGTCCATTGATCATGATCGCTTTAATTGCCGTAGTTGCTTATTTATCGCAATTAAATAACGATAAAAAAAGGTTCATTTCTGTTTTGGACGAAACAGAATTTTTAAGTGATGTTTTTCAAAATACAAGTAACACGACCTATACCTTACTGAATGACCTCAATTTAGAGGATGCTAAAGCCTTGGTGAAAGAGAAGAATGACTACGGTTTATTACATATTTCTAAAGTCGATTCAATAGATGAAGTAGCTCAGAATATAAAATTCTACTCTGAAGAATCACCGTCATTAACCGTTATTGCAGGGATTGAGCGAAAGATTGAAAAACGACTGCGTGAAATGAAACTTCAAAAAGACGGCGTGAGTTTAGAACAGATCGAAGCTTCTAAAATTAATATCGACATTGCTCAAGAAAGTTTTGAAGGTCAAAAAAGTTCTAAGATCGACAATATTATTAAACTCGCTTTCGGAGGCTTGGCGGGCTATCTGCTATTTATGTTTATAATCATATACGGCAATATGATTATGAGAAGTGTAATTGAAGAAAAGACAAGTAGAATTATAGAAGTGATCATTTCTTCTGTAAAACCCATTCAATTAATGATGGGTAAGATCATTGGCACTTCTCTAGCTGGTGTCACGCAATTTGCAATTTGGGTGGTGCTTGGTGGCGTTTTATTAACAGTGGTCTCGGCAATTTTTGGAATAGACATGACTCAAGCATCAAGTCAACAGCAAGAACTCATGAATCAGGCCATGCAAGCTGAAGGTGCACAAGCCATGGCAGAAAGCCTTCTGAATGGTATTAGCAATCTACCTATTTTAAATTTGGTAATCGCTTTTATGTTTTTCTTCATTGGTGGTTATTTGCTGTATAGTTCGCTTTATGCAGCCATAGGTGCGGCTGTAGATAATGAAACTGACACTCAGCAGTTTATGCTGCCTATTCTGATGCCGCTTATTTTGGCAGTTTATGTAGGTGTATTTACAGTAATCGAAGATCCTCACGGAACTGTATCTACGGTTTTTTCATTTATACCATTAACGTCTCCTGTGGTGATGCTAATGCGAATACCATTTGGCGTGCCAATGTGGCAACAAGTACTTTCCTTACTTTTATTGGTAGCGACATTTATATTTGCCGTTTGGTTTGCAGCGAAAATTTACCGTGTAGGAATCTTAATGTATGGTAAAAAGCCAACGTATAAAGAGCTTTTTAAATGGTTGAAGTATTAATATATGAATCAAGGTTTAAGGCAGGTAGAAGAGCAAATAACGGAAAGTAGTACTTGGGAGAAAATCTCTGGTTTTCTTGATAAGCATGTGGACTTCGGTGAAAAGATTAGCATTTCTATTTTAGATTTCATAATAGTAATTACGGCTATAGTAATTACAACCATTATTCTTAAGATTGTTTTCAGAATTATTACTCGCAATTTGCCAGAAGGAGATAAAGGCAAATTCAATGTGATCTACGGCTATTTCAGATGGCTGGTTTATATTGTCATCTTCCTCATTACACTCCATTCTGTTGGTGTTAATGTAACAGCGGTTTTTGCAGCTTCCGCAGCTTTACTTATCGGGGTTGGTTTGGCACTACAAACCTTATTTCAAGATATAATTTCAGGTGTTTTTATTCTTATTGATCAAACGGTTCATGTTGGAGATATTATTGAATTAGATGGTAAAATAGGTCGCGTTGAAGAAATCAAACTCAGAACCACTAGAGCCGTCACAATAGACAATAAGGTACTGGTAATCCCAAATCATTTGTATTTAACCAATTCTTTATACAATTGGACGCAAAATGGAACGTTAACACGAGAGAGTGTTTCTGTAGGCGTGGCGTATGGCAGCGATGTGCAATTGGTTAAAAAGTTATTATTACAGGCTGCGAGCACACATCCGGATGTCATTGACATACCAGAACCTAAAGTATTATTCACTGATTTTGGAGATAGTTCATTAAACTTCAAATTAATATTTACTCTTAATGATAGTTTTATGGCTGCCTTTCCAAAGAGCGATATAAGATTTGAGATCGATAAGTTATTTAGGGAGCACAACGTTACCATACCATTCCCTCAACGCGATGTTCATATCATAGAAAAAAAATAATATGATTTTACGCTTTTCAAAATGTTATGTTATGCTTGCAATTGTTGCAATATGCTGCATTCATTCTGTAAAAGCACAGCTCACAGATCTCGTCCGATTTGAATATTCCTTTATACCGAGCAGTAAGTCTGAGGATCAATATACAAGGTTGCGCGCAATCCTTAATTATCCTATAAAAATTAAGGAAGGTGATTATCTCGTTGTTGGTGGTGAATACAACCGAATCATTTTGAATTTGGAAGACGATTACCCATTCAATACAAATAATCTTAATCAATTGCATATCATTGATCTTAGTCTGGGATATACCTTCAAATGTAAAAACGATTGGCGCCTTGGTCTTAATATTAATCCAAGAATTGCATCAACACTCACCGAATCGATCACTAAGGACGATCTATTCCTGAATGGTGGAATTTTTGCTATTAAAGATAGAACCGATGCGACAGATATTAAAAGACCCTATAGACTTGTCTTAGGTCTTACTTACAATACAACAGCAGGTTTGCCTATTCCATTACCTTATATCAGTTACTTTAGACAAATCAATGAAAAATGGTCGTTTAATTTAGGTGTGCCCAAGTCTAATTTGAAATACTCGTTCGATACGCATAGTTTCTTGCAGGCTTTTGCGACACTCGATGGCTATTTTGCAAATATTCAAGAACCTATTGTCATTGATGGACGGCAGGCCGATCATATTTCACTTTCTGTAGCAGTTGGTGGACTTGGGTACGAATATTGCTTTACAAAACATATAGTGGCATATACCTATATCGGATATACGTTTCGGTTGAATAATGTTTTGCGTAATGATGACAGAGATGAAATATTTGCGTTGAATGAGTTAAATGCCTTTTATTTAAGAACAGGATTAAAATTTAGAATATAAGATGTCAAAAATATTAATAATTGAAGATGAAGCGGCAATCCGCCGTGTACTGGTAAAAATATTATCTGAAGAAAATGATACCTATCAGGTTGATGAAGCTGAAGATGGATTAGTCGGGATTGAGAAGATTAAAAAGGAAGATTTTGATCTCGTACTTTGTGATATTAAAATGCCAAAAATGGATGGTGTTGAGGTGCTTGAAGCGGTTAAAAAGCTTAAACCCGAAACACCTATGGTAATGATTTCAGGGCATGGCGATTTAGATACAGCAGTCAATACCATGCGTCTGGGTGCATTCGATTATATATCAAAACCACCAGATCTTAATCGATTATTAAATACAGTTCGAATTGCTCTAGATCGAAAAGAATTAGTCGTAGAAAATAAGATGCTTAAAAAGAAGGTCAGTAAAAACTACGAAATGATCGGAGAGAGTGCTGCGATAGCGCGCATCAAAGATATGATCGATAAAGTAGCACCTACCGATGCGCGGGTACTTGTCACCGGACCAAATGGAACAGGAAAAGAATTGGTGGCACATTGGCTACATCAAAAGAGTGAACGTTCAAAAGGACCTATGATTGAAGTAAATTGTGCAGCCATCCCAAGCGAACTTATTGAAAGTGAATTGTTCGGTCATGTTAAAGGTGCATTTACTTCCGCTAATAAAGACAGAGCAGGTAAGTTTGAAGCCGCTAGTGGCGGTACGATTTTCTTGGATGAAATTGGTGATATGAGTTTGTCGGCTCAGGCAAAAGTATTGAGAGCACTACAAGAAAGTCGTATTCAACGTGTTGGTAGCGATAAAGATATCAAGGTAAATGTACGCGTCGTAGCCGCAACAAACAAGGATCTTAAAAAAGAGATTGAAGAAGGTAATTTCAGGGAAGATCTGTATCACAGACTTGCTGTTATTTTGATTGAAGTTCCAGCGTTAAACGATCGTAGAGAAGATATTCCATTATTGGTGGATTACTTTGCTGATAAGATCTCACAAGAACAAGGAAGTACACCAAAAACATTCTCAACTAAGGCCGTTAAGTTGCTTCAAAATTACGATTGGACGGGGAATATACGTGAGCTAAGAAATGTTGTAGAGCGATTAATAATTCTTGGAGGTAAAGAAGTAAGTGAGGACGATGTAAAGGCCTTCGCTTCAAAATAAAACTCTAGAAAAACATATTTAAACATAGGGCTTTTATTGGCTTAATTTTGAAAGCTGTTTTAGCTTAAATAGTCATATCTGTACATCTGTAAAATGTTCATTATCTTTATCTGATATTATTGAAATATGAAAGATATTGTAATAGAAGATTTTAAGATTACATCTCAAGTGAACATCAAGGATTTACCAACTCAGGTAGATCTCAATGCCGATAAAAAACAATTAAAAGAAGCCTTAAGAGAGGTTAGTAAAGACCTCGCTGAAATTCAGAATACCATGTATGCTCATGGTAAATATTCGGTTTTGTTTTGTATTCAAGGGATGGATACTGCGGGTAAGGATAGCCTTATTCGTGAAGTGTTCAAGGAGTTTAACGTAAGAGGAATTGTAGCACACAGTTTCAAAAAACCAACCGATCTTGAATTAAAACACGATTATCTATGGCGCCATTACATTGCATTACCGGCACGTGGTAAGTTTGGTATTTTCAACCGAACACATTATGAAAATGTATTAGTAACGCGGGTTCATCCTAATTACTTGATGTATGAGAATATGCCAGATATTCAAAGCGTAGACGATGTTAATGACGCATTTTGGGATAAACGTTTTAGAGAAATAAATGCGTTTGAAAAGCACATTTCTGAAAACGGAACCCTCATTTTTAAATTCTTTTTGAATATCTCAAAAGACGAACAAAAGAATAGACTATTGAGACGTCTAAATCGAAAAGATAAACAATGGAAGTTCTCGTCAGATGATCTTAAAGAGCGAAAACTCTGGGATAAATATCAGGTTTGTTACGAGGATGTTCTCAATAGAAGTTCAAAACCTAATGCGCCTTGGTATAACATTCCTGCAGACGATAAACCATCAGCAAGGTATATTGTGGCAAAAATTTTATACGATACATTAAAGACATATACCGATATAAAAGAGCCTCAGCTTCCTGCTAAAGAAAAAGAAAATATTGACCTTTATAAACAACAATTACAAAATGAATAATACTTTAAAATCATTGTCTCTAATGGCTATGCTTTTCGGGTTTTTGCTTTCATTTCAGCTGAATGCTCAAACCGATGAAGATGTTTTAAAAACAGTATATAGTACCTCCTTAACAAATGGTAAAAGCTACGAGTGGCTAGACCATCTTTCTAATTCAATTGGCGGGCGATTATCAGGGTCGACCAATGCTGAACTCGCCGTGCAGTATACAAAAAGGGAGCTTGAAAAACTTGGCTTGGACAAAGTATGGTTGCAACCTGTTATGGTGCCGAAGTGGGTTAGAGGGCAAAAAGAAATGGGTTATTTTGAAACGAATGGTGATATTCAAAAAGTGAATATTTGTGCGCTAGGTGGTTCTGTTGCAACACCTAATGGCGGTTTAAAAGCTCAGGTTATAGAAGTAGCGACATACAAAGACATTGAACAATTAGGGGCAGATAAAGTAAAGGGTAAAATTATTTTTATAAATAGGTCTTGGGAACAGGAACTTGTAAATACGTTTCAAGCCTATGGTGGATGTGCAGCCGAACGTTACAGAGGCGCAGCTGAGGCTGCTAAATACGGAGCAGTTGGTACTGTTGTGCGTTCATTGAGTTCTAGACAAGACGATTATCCGCATACAGGAAGCATGGGTTATGGTGATCTACCAGTTGAACAACGAATTCCTTCAGCTGCAATTTCAACTAACGATGCTGAAAAATTAAGCGAAGCTCTGAAAAAGGACCAAAATCTTGAATTCCACTTCGAAATGAGTTGTCAGAAGTTCGACGACGTTCTCTCATATAATGTGATTGGTGAAATAACTGGTAGCGAAAAACCAGACGAATACATTATTGTTGGAGGCCATTTAGATTCTTGGGATCTTGGTGATGGTGCCCACGATGACGGAGCCGGTGTGGTTCAATCTATGGATGTTTTACGTCTGTTAAAAGAAAGTGGAGTTAGACCAAAGCGAAGTATTCGAGTTGTTCTTTTTATGAATGAGGAAAATGGATTACGCGGCGGTCGAAAGTATGCTGAGGTGGCTAAGGAAAAAGGGGAGAAGCACGTATTTGCTCTCGAAAGTGATGCCGGTGGATTTACACCTCGCGGTTTTAGTTTTGATTGTTCAGATTTGATGTTTTCAAAAATTGAAGCGTGGAAACCTTTATTTAAACCTTACTTAATTCACTTTTTTGAAAAAGGAGGTAGTGGTGCTGATATCGGGCCATTAAAGAACGACGATATTGTTTTAGCAGGCTTACGACCAGATTCACAGCGTTATTTTGATCATCATCATGCGGCCAACGATACCTTCGAACATGTAAATAAAAGAGAACTTGCTTTAGGTGCAGCAACCATGACTGCCCTCGTATACCTCGTTGATAAATACGGGACAGAGACGATTACAGACGAAAAAGAGATCAAAGACTAACTAAATTTCTATGCGAATATTTAGAAGTCTATTTTGTATTACCTGCTTCCTTGTTTTTAGCGGTGTTTTTGCGCAAGTCCAATATAAAATTGAAATCAGAGACGTCTCAACCGAAGAGCCTGTATCATTTGCTACCATAAGATTTGATGGCTCTAACCGCGGACTCATCGCTGATTATAATGGTCAATTTCGTTTACCATTCATTACTGCAGAAGATATTTCGTTTTTGGTGATAACTTCTATCGGTTATCAGGAATTGAAAGTTGAAATCAATTCACTATTAAAAAATGAATTGAACATCCTTCGGATGCAGTCTCAAACTGAAGCTTTAGATGCAGTTATATTGAACTCTAAAAAACCAAGAGTTTTTCTGAATGAGGTAAAGAAAAATAAAAAATTACTCGCCAGTGATATTGTACGCAAAGCAGTTTACGCCATTCCTGTAAATCTCGATGATAAACCGCATTCTTACATTGGGTATTATAGAGATTACCAAATAATCGATGAACTATATTTCAATTTAAATGAAGGCATATTAGAACAATACGACGGAGGTATTTATTCAAATAAAGTACAAGATTCAGTAAATCAATCTGTGTTTTATTCCTTTAAGACGAATAGAAATTTCAATGTAGACGAGTACTATACCAAGGCTTATAATGAAGTAACGAAATATATCCAAAACGCAGATATATTGCCTTATGGCGGAAACGAATTAACCCTTTTGAATGTCCACGATGCCATTAGAAATTATGACATCAGTTCGTTTTCATTTGTTTATAAAATCACTCGGGATTTTTTGTTCAATCACGAATTTGTAAAGGGCGATGTTCGCTTTATTGATGATGAGCCTGTAATCAACATTATTATAGAGAGTAAAAAAGGAAAAGTAAGTTATGCTCACACAGCCTATGGAGTGATATCTATCTCACTCGAAGATTTTTCCATTCATAATTTCAGTTATACGGTTTATGATTTTAATAAACTGAATCCTTTATTCAATATTGAAACAGAGTATCGTCGGCAAGACGGCGCAATGTATTTAAATTACATTACGTTTAATAATCGATTTGTTATCACTGACGGAAAAATTTTTCAAGAATCTAATGTGATTTATAATAGAGAACAAAACCGTTTCTATGTGAATTTTGATACAGATCTCGATGTGAAAACTGTTCAAAGGCGAGATTTCAAAATAAGGTATAACGACAAGCGAATTTTCATTCAGAAATTAGAAATATTAAACCCTCAACGCATTAGTTTACAAGTCGCTGATTTTGATGATAGCCTCAAAGAACTCACCTTTGAAGAAATGGATGGGTTTACTTTCAATATTAGAAACATAAGTGATATTAACGGTCGGGTTATTTACGAACCTCAAAAAAAATTGGGCTATCAGTTTAGAGAGTTTTTTGTTCAAGAGGTCATTCCAAGGAAAATACAAGATGAGTCCTTGAAGGTTATTCCGAAGAATAGCGGTCTTATGTCGGCTCCGATCAATGAGAATACGGAAATGGACGTTTATATCATTAATTCGCCATTAATGCAAAGACGGATGAAAAAGGATAAAAATTAGGAATCGCGGTTCAGACTCAGTGCTTCCTCAGATAATATTTACCTTGTTTGAGTTTCTTTCGTTTTTGACCTTTGAACACAAAAGGGATGGAATTGCCACCAGATTTATACATTACAAGATGAAGGTGTGGTGTCGTCGTAAAACCGGTCATACCTGAGATAGCAATGGATTGACCAATGGTCACTTTATCACCTACCTCTACCAATGAACCTTCAAAATCTAAATGAACATAATGGGCCATGGTACCATCATCGTGCAGTATTAAGACTTTGTTTCCTTTATCAACACATTTTCGGGTTTTGCAGTATTCATTAGAATCTTCTTTAACGAAAAATACAATGCCATCTCTCACAGCAGTAATGGTATCACCGACTTTCATACCGAAATCAATGGCATATTGTGAATGTGGTTGATTATGCGAAAACTTCCCGCCGAAAGATTGAATGATCTTATATTTCTTCCCCTTTGGATAAGGTAAATTATAACGAAAATCTTTGTCATAGTCAGTCGTAGGGTCACCAAAATTGCCTTTAAATTTTATGAAGGAATTTGAGTCTACTTTCGAGGTATCCTTAACTTTTTCAATTGGAATTACCAACGCATGTTTCAAAGTATCTTGATGTTGTAGTATACCATAAGGCTTCACTTTCACATAGGATTTGGTAGAATCTAAGGCATTTAATTTCAGCTCTAAAGGCGCATAGAATGGATTGATATAATCGAGGTATACCGAATCATTGGCAATTTCCTTATGTGTTTTTATCGTTTGCCCATAAGACCAACCGATGGTTAGCACCATTATAAGTACAAATAATAGCTTTTTCATGGGGTTATAGCTTCATTTTTAATTACATTTATAAAGATAATTATTTAGGTTTATGAATGCTGGATTCCTTAAACAAATTCATCCTGTTCTACCCGTTAAAAGTGTCACAAAAGCTGTTGATTATTATGTAAATAATCTGGGTTTTAAATTGGCCTTTACCGATACTACAAGTGATAATGGTTATGCTGGGGTTTCGAGAGATGCTATCGAAATTCATTTGCAATGGCATGATGAAAAAGAATGGGTTATTGGGGTAGATCGCCCAATGTTGCGAATTTATGTCGAAAATATTGAACAATTATTTGAAGAGTACAAGACCAAAAATGTCTTTCATGAGCGGACTTCATTGAAGAAAATGATTTGGGGTACCGAAGAATTTGCATTTTATGATCTGTATGGAAATGGTTTAACATTTTATAAAGATTTATAAGCGGGAAAAGGAATAATTTTTGATGTAAAAACCGTAAGAACCAACACAGAATTTTATGCGTAAAATTTCAACTCTACTTTTTGTTTTCCTACTGAGTTTTATTTCGTTTGGTCAGGAAACCTCAGAAATTATTTGTCGAGTTATAGATGAGGAATTAAAGTTTCCGGTTTCGTATGCTACGGTACAAATTTCAAATTCGAGCAAAGGAACAATTGCCAATATTGACGGTGATTTTAGAATTCCCTTAAAATTTAGAGCAGAAAAGAAAACGATCATCATTAGTAGTATAGGTTATGAAACCCTCGAAGTTGAACTTGAAACGCTAAGTCCAACGGAACTCAATATTATAGAAATTACCGCCAAAACTGAAGAGCTCGATCAGGTACTTATTAAATCTACAACACCTGCAAAACGTTATAATATTTCGCCTTACAGTATCGTAAAGAAAGCTATTATCAATATTCCAAAAAACCACCCTACCTCACAATATTCTAAGATAGGCTATTACCGCGATTATCAGATTGTGAGGGGGAGATATTACAATCTTAACGAAGCCATTATAGAGACTTTTGATGCAGGATTTCAGACCGATGTGATAATGGGTCAGTACAATCAAAGTGCGTTATATAGTTATGTAGAGAATACGGAATTTTTAAGAGACCCAAACCTATTATTGCCTTATGATGGAAAACGGAAGTTTATTAATAATACAGACCTTTCAGCACAGGGCGGCAATGAATTAGGCATTTTGAATATTCATAACCCGATAAGAAATTTCGAGCAACTTGGTTTCTCGTTCGTCTATGTGTTTAAAAAGAAATTTTTAGATAATCATGAATTAACAGATATTAAAAAAGTCTATCTCAACGATGATGTTCTTTTCGAAATTACCTTCAAGGCGAAACAATCATTAACCAAAGCAAGCCATAAGGCCTCTGGTAAAATTTACATTGCACAATCAGATTATGCGATTCATAAATTCACCTACAAGGTATTCGAAATAAAAATAGATGATCCTTTGTTTGAAGTAGAAATTGAGTACAAAAAGAAAAACGACCTTATGTACTTAAATTATATCACTTTCAATAATCAATTCATAATAAATGACAATTATAAATTCGATGTAAATACTATTGAATATGATAATACTGAACAAGCTTTTTTAGTACATTTTAATAGAGAAGTTAATCCGGCAACACTAGATAGAAAGGATTTTAAATTCAGATTCAACAAGAAAAAAATGATGGTTAAAAGTGTTGAACTTAAGGATTCTGTCACGGCAAAGGTGGCTATTGAAGAATGGTCACTGCCTGAAGTTGATGAGAACACAGATATGTCACAGTTCAATTATAAGATTAAAAACATCTATGATATTACGAACAGAAAACTATACGATTCGCCAAAAATCGTTGGATTTCAATTTAGAGAGTTTTTTGTGCAGGAAGTTTTTGAAGACAAGGCGCTCAATGAAGACGTCACCTTTATCAATAAGTTTAGACCTTTATCTGAGGCCAAAATAAATGAGTTGGAAATGACCAAGAATTATTGGTTAAACACACCGTTGAAGCAAACACGGCAATCCCTTAGACCTTAATTACTCGGCAGACAATCGTTCGTCTATTTGTCTTATGAGCTCGTCAGCATTGATCTTATGGGTTCTAATGAATTTTGCATGATTCTGACTTGCAAGAATAAAATTAGAAGCAACACGATTTCGGTAATCTACAGATTCACCAAAATAAAATTTCATCTCATCGGTAAACCGTCCTTGCATCCAATCTACAAACCAGGTTTTATTTTTGAAATACTCTAGATTTTTCAGGGTTTCAGATTTTACAAAGTCATTACTTTGATCTATCATATCTGTCATGGTTTTATAAAACTGAAGAATATTACTTTGAAGGGTATCAGTTTTTTTAGAGTCTAATTCTTCAAAATTCTTTAGCATATTATAACCCTTATCCTGAATCACTAACGGCTGATATAGTGTAGTGATACTTCTACAAAGCATACAAGATTCAATAGTATTAGCATCATAATCTTTATTAATGATCTTGTTGCTGTATTTATTGATAGAGTCGTAAAACTGTAATATGGGCTGGGCTCTTAAGGTATCGGCAGCGAGGTCTGTTTTTACGGTTTGCAGAATAGAACGCAGTTGCATATTCTTTTTGCGTTCTTCATTCCAATTGTTTACTTGCAATGCCAATAAAATACCTATCATTACAAGGGCTATTTCACCTATTGCATAAATTAAATAGCTACTCCACTTATTTGAGAAGAACTTTCTCCTTACTTTTCTTAGAACGCTTATCATAGGCCGTTTTCGTTTTCTTCTTTATTTTTTTGCTTCATTTGAATGTATTTGGTCACCAAGCGTACACCTAATCTCGCAAAGAGAATTACGGCAATGACCATTACTATATCAAATCCAGTCATTATTCTTTAATTACTCTTATACCTGCGTAATCACTTTTTATTTCAGCCGTATTACCACTATCAACATAGTCGTAAGCCGAATAGCCATATGTACCGCCATCATAGTATTCGGCAACATTTCCTCCAAGGTCATAAATTTCAGCATCGCCTATTTTTGTAGATTTGAAGTGTCCTACTTCAAGCATTAAATAAGGGTTTTTATCGAGAAGCTTCACTTTTAACTTTTCATAGTCGCTCGGTACCATTTTGTAACCCGCCCAATAGTTAAGGACGTTTTCATTTGGCGCTATTTTCTGCGCCTTTTTATGAAATGATTTACCTTCATTACTATTAGGTAATCTATAAGTGTTACCCGTTAATTGAGACAACCAACTCACGTAGTTTTGGGCATCGTTTAGTGAAACAACTGCAGGGTGATTATCTTTTCCTGCCTCATAAGTGTGATTATTTTTGTATGATTTATACTGTGCATTTGTAACTTCAAAACGTGCTATGGCAATCGAATCTTTTTTTACCAATACAGTTTCAGGAATGAGTGTGTTATTATGCATATCTCCATAAAGACCATTATTCTGTTTCATGGATTGTAACTTCATAATATGGTCTAACGGACTTCCTTTTTTAAATGCTTCGTTATCGGTGTTGGGTTTATTTAGTAAGTAGGTATCGATCCATTGAATTTCTTCCTTCATTTTACGTAATTGATGGGTAATCTTTCCTAAACCGTGTGGTTGCCCAGGAAACCATAAGAAACGTACAGGTGTCTTTCCAACTTGTTGTAGCCCTCTATAATATTCCCAACCTTGATCTCTTGGTACAGCTCTATCTGCACTACCGTGAAAAATAATTGTCGGTGTTTTAATTTTTTCAATTTCGAAGAGTGGCGACTTCAATATATAGTTTTCGTTATAGGATTTTCCGTCGACATCATCCCACGGTGCGCCACCAAAGTAATGCTGATCAAAACTTACTCCAAACCTACAGGTTCCATAATCTGAAGTCCAGTTCACATCACCGGCTCCGGGTGCTGCCACCTTGAACATATCTGGGTAGCGTACTGTGAGCATGGTGGTAATAATGGCACCATTAGACCAACCCATGGTACCCAATTGCTCTTTATCTACCTTTCCGTCCTTAACTAATACATCTATACCTTTCACGATGTCTTCCATCTCTGGTTCGTAGTAATTCTCTTTAATGCTTTCTACATAAGATAAACCGTGATTTGCAGAACCGTGATAATTAGGTTTTAGTACAAACATTCCTCGCTGAGCCAACAGATTAGGGTAGGTGCTCCAACGCTCAGACCATGAATCGAGATCCTGACTGGCTGGTCCGCCATGAATAGATAACATTAAAGGATATTTTTTGCCTTCAACATAATTTTCAGGATAGTATAAAATACCAGTTACTTCTTCATTTTTATAACCTTTCCAAACCATTACTTCACTCTTAGTAATGCTCTTTTTGGCCAGCTCTGTATTGAGCTTTATCAATTCATTTTCATTTGAAAACTTGTGCTCTTTTAGATCTGAAACAAGAAAACTTGGTAAACGTGATGCTGTTGAGTAGGTGTATAATACTTTACTGCCATCTTCAGAAACAGTACCTATTGAAACATGATCATTTTTTTCACCTAAGTCAATCTTCTTTTTAGTCCATGAATTTCCATTCTTTTTATAGTAGGCTAATCGTCTTGTAGCTCTGTTGGCAAGAGATACAATGATATCATTGCCAACCGTATGATAGCCACCGGCATGACCAAGTTCCCAATCTAGATTTACTTTTGAATGGCGCATTGATGCCAAATCAAAATAGTACAATTCATTTATTCCTGCTCCGTTATATTTTGGGTTTGAACCAAATTCAGATGAAAAATAAAACCCTTTATGATCTTCAGTAAATCTGAAACCATAAGTTGGATATCCAAAATCTGTAAGTATTCTGGTGATTTCACCAGTTTCTAAATTTTTTAAATATTGATAAGGGTCGAGTTGGGCATCCGTTGCAAATGCAATATTACGCTGTTCGCCATAGATCAACCACTTTCCATCTTTAGAAATTTGATAACCCGATAATGGTTTTTTATTGTTTGTAAGACGCTTCACCGATTTATCTTTTAGACTAAATGCATACACATGATTCGGTTTCCAGTGCAGTGAATCTTCAACAACTATTACATTATCTTTTTTCTCTTCATTTTTTATGTCATATAAGGTCTTACCATCGTTAGATTGAAACAAAAGCGTTTTATCATCTTTCCATTGAAGGCCAGAAATTCCATTTTTAAACTCTTTTACCTCTTGGGCTTCACCACCGTAGATGCTCAGCTTCCATAGTTTTTTCCCTTTATCTCGAGTTGAAAGAAAGTAGACATATTCGCCATCCTTTGAAAAGATCGGGCTGTAATCATTGTCTTTACCATTTGTAAGTTGAATGGTTTTATACTTGCCCGCATTTACAATATCTAAACGTGTGAGATAAATATCTGAAACAAATCGATCCTTGTCTTTGACTGCCTTGCGCTTAGTCCAAACCACCATGGTGTTATCTGGTGAAAATGAAGCAGACCTCACATATTCAGTGTTGATAATATCTTCTGGCGTCCACCTAGACGGATCAGTTGCATTTTGTGCAGAAAGTGAAAATAAAAATGAAATCGAGACTACAAAAAGGAGCAATTTTGGTTTGGTCATAATTACGATTGTTTGGATTATTAATTTTGGAGGTTAAATTTACAAATAACTCAGCCACCATTTGTCTTTATTACCGAGTTTGTATTTCATATATCTATTGCAAATAGGATATAATAAAATGATCACGACGAACCAAACGAGATATGATACCCATAAATCGAAACCGATATTAAAAAGGTACCCACTTTTAAAACGATCAACGGTTAATATTAACTCTTTCCAGTCTTCGCCCAGAATAACAAGTCCGACCATGCCAATTAAGTGAATAACATAAAGATGAATGATGTAATAGAAGAACGGGACACGCCCAAAAACGACCATTATATTGGTGAATTTATTCTTTACAGACTCTATGGCATACAGAAAGATCAATGCAGGTCCTAGCGTCATTAAAATGTATATGAGTGATGGTGGATATTTTGTAGCATTGAAAAATGAAATAACAGTATAAGCTGTGCTATCTTGAGTTTCCCAAGGTGTTAAGTTGCCGTATACATTGATCATACGTAAAACGAAGAATAATACTATAGCACCAAGACCCAGTCTGAGCAACCATTTTTTTCTTATCGCAGGGTCAAAATCTTTGTTATAAAGTTGCCCGAAGCAATAGCCTAAGGTCATAAGGCCTAACCATGGTAAAAATGGATAAGCTATAGCAAGCATTCCTTCCCCATTATTAATAACCTGAAAATTAAATTGATGTACATAATACCATAACATGGCCAGAGGTTCTGTGCCTGATTGGGTGATTCCGTCCAACATATTATGCCCAAATACAATTATAAGTCCTAGTACTAATAAGATTCTCTTTTGTAGGAATATCAATGCCGATAAGAAGATCATACAGACGCCAATGGCCCATATCACCTGAAATATGTGGACACTAAGTGAAATATCGAAGGTCCAAGAAAAATTAACAACGGTCAATTCTATAAAGATAAGCCAGAGCCCTCGGGTAAATAGAAATTTTGATAATTGCTTTTTTGTTTTTTTTCTTCCGTACAAAAAAGCTGAAGTCCCAGCCAGAAAAACAAACACCGGAGCACAAAAATGAGTGATCCATCTTGTGAAGAAAAGAAAAGGAGTCGTGGTTTCTAAATCGGTAGGATCTACAAACATATAACCTGTATTTGTATAATCCCTTACGTGATCTAAGGCCATTATTACCATGACCAAGCCTCTCAGAATATCTATAGATTCAATTCTGGTTGATTTAATTGATGACATGTGTCTTTTTTTAGAATTAAAAGACTTGAGGTTAGCCTAAAGGTATAAAAAAAGCGTTGCACACGGCAACGCTTATCTTTTAAATAGCAATTTCTACTTGATTATGAATAATATCCTCAAAGGTTTCTCTTTTTCTTATGAGATGTGATTTGCCTTTATATATAAGAACTTCTGCGGGTCGGTAGCGCGAATTATAATTACTTGCCATAGTAAAGCAATACGCGCCAGCATTTTTGAAACATAAAATGTCGCCTTCATTGATTTCGTTAATACGCCTGTTGTTTGCAAAAGTGTCTGTTTCACAGATGTAGCCCACAACAGAATAGAAGCGTTCTCTTCCGGTTGGATTTGAAATATTAACGATGTCGTGCTGAGAACCGTATAGCATTGGTCTTATTAAATGATTAAATCCAGAATCGACCTGTGCAAAAACAGTAGAAGTGGTTTGTTTAACAACATTCACTTTTGCAAGAAATACACCTGCCTCACTTACTAAAAACTTACCAGGTTCAAAAGCCAAGGTCAATTCTTTACCGTATTCTTTGCTGAATTCATTAAATCGTTTTGAAAGCTTTTTGCCTAATTCTTCAATATTGGTTTCAATATCTCCTGCTTTGTAAGGCACTTTAAATCCAGATCCAAAATCAATGAAATCGAGATTGGGGAAATTTTTTGCCGTTTCGAATAAGATCTCACTTGCATAAAGAAAGACGTCGATATCTAAGATATCACTACCTGTATGCATATGAATGCCGTTAATGTTCATTCCTGTGTTTTCAACAATTCGAAGTAACAGCGGAATCTGATGAATGGAAATCCCAAATTTACTATCGATATGTCCAACAGAAATATTGGTATTACCACCTGCCATGACATGAGGATTTATTCTTATGCAAACAGGAATTTTAGGGTGTTTTGTTCCGAATTGTTCTAAGATCGAAAGGTTGTCGATATTGATCTGAACACCTAGCTTGGCGACATTTTCTATTTCTTCAAGTGATACGCCATTTGGTGTGAATATGATATCTTCAGGCTTGAAACCCGCTTTCAAACCTAATTGTACCTCCTGAATGGAAACTGTATCTAAACCAGATCCTAAGGAATTGAATAATTTCAAAACTGAAATATTAGAAAGTGCTTTTACGGCATAATTCAGCCTTAAACTATTCACATTTTTAAAAGCTTTGGTCAATCGTTTGTATTGCGCAGTAATTTTATCGGCATCATAAACATACACCGGACTCCCATATTCCTTTGCAATCTGTAATAAAGTTGTATTATCCATTGTTCATCTTCAAAATTGAATGGCAAACTTAGACTTTAGTGGTAGTACTAGAAATTTATTGTCATATTTTTACTAATTTTGCACATATTGTTAAATAATTAACACATGAAAACTATTGCATCTTGTGTGGAAGCTATTGTTCTGGAGCAACCCTTTTTGGAAGAGGCCTTGTCAAAGGAAATTATAAACTATTCGGCATTGGCAGATGTTTTGAGGGACGAGGTGTCTTTAGCCTTGGGGAAACCTGTTAAATCTGGTGCTATAATGATGGCCTTAAGACGTTATAAGGATAGACTTTCTATAAGCAAACCTTACTATGGAATAAGCACTTTACTCGAGCAACTAGGAGATATTACCCTGCGCTCAAATCTTAGTGATTTTACATTCAGAAATTCAAACACCTTAATTAACAGTCAGGCTGACATACTCAATAAGATCAAAGATAAAAGTCACATCTTCTACACATTCACCAGAGGAATTTTAGAGAGTAATATTATTATTTCAAGTTCAGAAAATGCTGCGATTAATGAAAGTTTTAAGAATGAAGAGCGCATTGCGCTTAAGGAAAATTTGTCGGCTATTAGTTTAATTCTACCTAAAAATAACACTAAGGTTGCTGGATTATACTATCAGATATTAAAGCGATTGGCGTGGCAGAATGTATCGCTTTATGAGGTGATCTCAACTACAAATGAATTTACCATAGTTGTGGAAGACGAGTTTGTAGATAGTGCATTTTCCATTATTAAAAATCTCAACAAAAATTAATTGGCATTATAAGTTTGGCTCCGAAAAATCAGCTTAAAAAAATATTGGTTTAAACTTTGGGTATATGTATTTTTGCACAACGAAATAAATTTCTGATCATAAATGAATTTACACGAATATCAAGGAAAAGAATTATTAAGCAGTTTTGGAGTACGCATTCAACGAGGAATTGTGGCTCAAAGTGCTGATGAGGCTGTTGAAGCAGCTAAGAAATTAACTGAAGAAACAGGCACAGGTTGGCATGTTATTAAAGCTCAGGTTCATGCTGGTGGACGTGGTAAAGGCGGCGGTGTAAAGTTAGCCAAAAACTTAGATGAGGTAAAAGAGCTTGCAGGTCAGATAATAGGAATGAACCTCATTACACCACAAACCTCTGCAGAAGGTAAGAAAGTGCATCAAGTTTTAATTGCCGAGGATGTTTATTATCCTGGCGATAACGAACCAGAAGAATACTACATGTCAGTACTTTTAAACAGAGGTACAGGTAAGAACATGATCATGTATTCTACAGAAGGTGGAATGGATATTGAGCAAGTTGCTGAAGAAACACCACATTTAATTTTTACAGAAGAAATTAATCCTGCTTTAGGTTTGTTACCATTTCAGGCACGTCGTGTAGCTTTCAATTTAGGCTTATCTGGAACAGCATTTAAAGAAATGACCAAATTCGTTTCAGCTTTATATACAGCTTATGTGAAGTCTGATGCTTCTTTATTCGAGATTAACCCAGTGTTAAAGACAAGTGATGATAAAATCATGGCTGTAGACTCTAAGGTAACCTTAGATGGTAATGCCTTATTCAGACATAAAGATCTAGCCGAACTAAGAGATATTCGCGAAGAAAACCCAATTGAGGTTGAAGCAGGTGAATTAGGATTGAACTATGTAGATCTAGATGGTAATGTTGGATGTATGGTGAATGGTGCCGGATTAGCAATGGCGACCATGGATCTTATTAAGCAAGCTGGTGGTGATCCTGCCAATTTCTTAGATGTTGGTGGTACAGCAGATGCTGCAAGAGTAGAAGCGGCCTTCAAAATCATCTTGAAAGATCCTAATGTAAAGGCCATCTTGATTAACATATTTGGTGGAATTGTGCGTTGTGACCGCGTAGCTCAGGGTGTTATTGATGCCTACAAAAATATCGGAAACATAAGCGTACCGATCATAGTTCGTTTACAAGGTACTAACGCTGATATTGCTAAAGAATTGATCGATAATTCTGGCTTAGACGTTTTAAGTGCTACTGAATTCCAAGAAGCAGCTGATAAAGTACAGGAAGTACTGAGCTAGAATTAAATAAAATAATTTTAAAAACTCCTGTGACGACTTAGTCTTAGGAGTTTTTTTTTTGGTATAAAATTTGTTGCAATTAAAACAGAACAAAAACCATCAATTTATGAAAACCTTCAAAGCACTTTTCCTAGTTTTATTTTCAATTCAATTTAGTATCGCTCAGCAAACCATAGATTCGGCCTATTTTTTTGAGAATCAAAAAAATGGAAGAGACTCTCAAAAAACGTATAAAAAACAATTAACTAAAGCCATAGAATCTTCTACTGATTTTCAATGGCAAAAGGCAACACTGGAGACCAATGGGAATCTGGAAGATGTAACGGCGCGTTATAATCCATTTATTGATGAGATTGAGATTAAAAGTGACCAAGAGTATTATCAATTAGCAAAGACGAAAGGTGTTAAGGTTTTGTTTATTGACACGAAATTGACTTACGTTGTAAAATCATTTTCTAATCTTGATGACGAAGATGAATTAAGCTACTTTATTGCAGATTCTAAATTAGAAAACGAAAATATCTTTATAAAGCGGTCTTATGAATTAGGTTATGGTAGAAATAACGGAAGTTATAAGGATACAAAAAATAAGAAATTAATCGTAACGGATCATTTTATTTTGTTAGACGCTAATGAAAAATTAAACTTCCTAACAACAAATAAATCTCTTATACGTAAGAACTATCCCAACCATAAAAAGGCCATAATCAAATACATAAAACAGAACAAATTAAAAACAAAGAATAAGGCCGACCTTGTGCAGTTGGCAACTTACATTAAAAGTTTAAAGGTCAATTCCTAAAGTCAAAAATTCATATTTAAAAGCATCGCTAATGGGGATGCTTTTTCATTTTACTTAAACGTTAATGATCTATTAATCAGTGTTAAGGAGTGTTAATAAGTGTAACATGTTTTTGTAACGGTCGTCTATAAGGTATCAATCTTATAAAAACGAATAATTATGAAAGCACTAAAAATGTTAGTACTAATCGTAGCAATTACGTTTAGTAGTGCCGTGTCAGCGAACACAGAGCCAATCGAAGAGACCAAGCCAAACACAGTAAGTAAATCTGTGGGAGAATTATTGAAAAATCCAGAATTTCAATTGAATGAAGACGTTAATGCCATCGTTAGTATTTTTATTAACGAGGAAGACGAAATCGTTGTTTTATCAGTAGATACAGATAATGAGGTCGTAGAAAAGTACATTAAGAATCGTCTTAATTACCAAAAATTATCAAAAGAAGTAATTGGATACAGTAAGTCTTACAAGGTACCAGTTAAAATGGTGAAATCAAGTTAATGATTTAAGTGTAATGATTATAGAGCGACATTAATTGTCGCTCTTTTTTTTATAGATGCAGCCCACATTCAGTCTTTGGATTGTTATTCCATCGGCCGCTGCGATCTTCTCCTGGTAAGGTACAATGCTTACAGCCTATAGAATGATACCCTTTTGCGACCATTGGATGAAAAGGCAATTGATGCTTTTCTATATACGCATCTCTATCTGCCTTGTTAATGTCTAATAATGGATAGAACTTAAGAATGTTTCCACGCAGCTCAAAAATATCTAAGGTAGCTCGGTGGTCACTTTGCCATTCCATGAGTCCAGACATCCAGATCTTATAATTCTGCTTGATTATATCTAAGGGCTTCACCTTATTAATGCTACAACAGAAATCAGGATTTTTTGTCCAAGTTTCATCCTTTGTTGTAAACTCATGCTCTTCTTTAATAGCCGAAACGGAAGTAACATTTAGATGATACTTTTCTTCAAGTAAGGCTTTATATTTCAGGGTGTCTTCAAAATGATAGCCGGTGTCAATAAAAAACACTTCTTGCTTTGTATTGGCATCCGAGACTAATTTCAATAAAAATGCCGAGGTGGCTGCAAAAGAGCTTGTGAGCATAATATCAGCGATGTCAAAATCAATATATAATTGTTTAATGCGCTCTTCGGCAGTTAAAGGCTTATACCTTTGATTCAGTGCCTTAATTTCTTCAGTGGTAAAGTCGTTAAGCAGTTTAACCTGATGGGTCGTCTCGAACATGATTTAGTCTTTAAGCAATGGCAAGTTAGTCGCTTATCGATAAATGAGGAAATAAGTGCATCATTTTTGCGAAGTTGATATTTTAAGAGGTCTTTTTTTGCTTTTTTGGCATCGGACCCCTTAAATGAATGATTAATCCATTAAGGAAATTCCTTAGAATTTGATCACCACATTCTTTGTACTTTGGATGGTCTTCACGTCTGAAGAATGCGTTAAGCTCGCTTTTTGAAATTCTGAAGTCAACTAAGGCCAAAATATTAACGATGTCTTCGTCTCTTAATTTATGAGCAACTCTTAGCTTTTTGAATATGTCGTTATTTGTCATGCGTTTCTTTAATCATTATACAGCCATAGATAGGCTTGCCCAAAATAGGTAGACCATAGGGCTTCATTGTGTTCACCGTCTTTAATAATATGACTTTCTATTTGTTCATCTTTGACCCCTTTTGATTTTAAAAGTGAAACCATACGCTCCTGATCAGGAACCATAGAATCACCTTCTTTTTCTCCGATCAAAAAATAGAATTTGGAAGTGTCAGGAATATCAGTTGATTTGGCAAGGTCGTAGATCATCTCACTAAACCAGAAGGACGCAGAAAAAACACCTGCTTTACCAAAAACATCGGGATATTTTACAGTCGCATAGAACGAAATTAATCCGCCAAGTGATGCACCAAAAATAGTAGTATTTTCAGCCTCTGGTTTTGTACGATATACAATATCAATGTGAGGTTTCAGCGTATTCTTTATAAACGTAACGTAAGCATTACCATTACCACCACCATATGTCTCATGTTCATAAGGCGTCAATTCATCCTTTCGTTTTTCATTACCGTGCTCAATACCTATGACAATACTTTGTTGGTCGCTCAAATTGTCCAAATATTCATCTACTTTCCATTCACCAACATAGGACGTGGCTCTATCAAATAGATTCTGTGCATCATGCATGTAGACTACAGGATAGCGTTTTTCAGAATTTTCATAATTTTTTGGTAGATATACCCAAATCTGTTTCGTTGTATCTAGTTGCGGTGCTTCAATTGTAAATTTTGTAACCTGTTCAGAAGCAGTGCTTTGTGCGTAATTTAAATTGAAACAAAGTATGAAAAAAAGTGTGTAAAAATGGCCAAATCTCATGCTATTATTGGTTTCCTTGATTGATAAACGTTTAAAAATACCGACTAAATACCCTTAATTTTTCGACAAGATACATTATATCAACGACAATAAAATAATGTACCTATTTAACTTTACCATGTTAATTAATTCCCCCTCTATATGATCAACCGTGCTGAAAAATTGAGTTTGCTTTCTGAAATGATCGCTTTTGCTCAGACAGATGAAAACATAAAATCCATTGAATACAATTTCCTTTTTAGTATCGCTAAACAGCTCGATATTTCTAAGGAAGATTTCGAGTATCTCTTTGAGCATCCTGTGACTTATGTGCATTTAAAGTCGCACAGTGAACGAATTGTACAATTCCATAGGTTAGTTCTTCTTATGAACTTAGACCATAAAGTTTCTCCTAAGCAGTTAGTGAAAATTCACAATTTTGGATTGCGTATGGGACTGAGTCACGAATCTATTAATCGGGTCTTAGATCTTATGGATAGTTTCCCAGATAAGATCGTTCCACCAGATTTCTTAATAGATATATTCAAGGTACAATATAACTAGGAAGTTTTTTCGATTAGCTAATTAAGTAGTCGGGCGCTTTGGGAAACTAAAGCCACTAATTACTTTGCACTTCATACTTATTACTAAAAGTGTCTACTTAACTTTTAGTTTTTCTAATTTTTCCTGATAAGCAGTGATCTCGTCTCTAAATCTGGCGGCTTCCATAAAATCGAGTGCTTTAGCAGCTTGCTCCATTTGCTTGCGTTTTTCACGGATCTTTTTCTCCAATTGACTTTTGGTAAGATATTCGCTTTCAGGTTCAGCAGCGAGTTTGGCTTCTAACTCAGTTTTATAAGTGCTCACTGAATTTTTTGCCAATGCACTATCGAGACTCTTATTTAATGCCTTTGGAACAATATTATTTTTAGTGTTGTATGCCATTTGTTTTTCACGACGATAATTGGTTTCATCGATGGTTTTCTGCATACTTTGGGTGATGGTATCCGCATACATTATAGCTTTACCATTCAGGTTTCGAGCGGCTCTACCTACTGTTTGAGTTAAGGACCTATTCGAACGTAAAAACCCTTCTTTATCGGCATCTAAGATCGCAACAAGTGACACTTCCGGAAGGTCCAACCCTTCACGAAGCAGGTTAACGCCAACAAGAACATCAAAAATTCCTTTTCGCAGGTCTTGCATAATTTCTACCCGTTCTAGCGTATCCACATCACTGTGAATGTAACGGCATCGGATTGAAATTCGAGTGAGGTATTTTACCAATTCTTCAGCCATTCGTTTGGTAAGTGTGGTGACTAAAGTCCGTTCGTCTTTTTCAACGCGCTCTTGTATTTCTTCGATGAGATCATCAATCTGATTCAAACTAGGTTTAACCTCTATGATCGGATCTAATAATCCCGTTGGGCGGATCACTTGTTCTACATAAACGCCACCAGTTTTTTGCATTTCATAATCAGCAGGAGTCGCAGACACATAGATCACCTGATTCTGAAGTGCTTCAAACTCTTCAAATTTCAATGGTCTGTTGTCCATTGCAGCTGGTAATCTGAAACCGTATTCCACCAGATTTTCCTTCCGGCTTCGGTCGCCGCCATACATGGCATGTACTTGCGAAATTGTCACATGGCTCTCATCAACAACCATCAAATAATCCTCGGGGAAGTAGTCAAGTAGGCAGAAAGGTCTCGTACCTGGAGCCCTTCCATCTAAATATCTCGAGTAATTTTCAATACCTGAGCAATACCCCAATTCTCGGATCATTTCCAGATCAAATTCGGTTCTTTCCTTTAGGCGCTTGGCTTCCAGATGCTTACCAATATCTTTGAAATAATCGTGCTGAACCACCAAATCATCTTGTATGTCTTTAATAGCATTTTGAAGTACATCTGGCGATGTTACAAACATATTTGCTGGGTATATATTCAAACGATCATAGCGTTCTATGATCTCATTGGTATAGGCATCGAAGGCTTCAATTTCTTCAATTTCATCACCAAAGAAGTGAATTCTAAAAGCATTATTGGCATAACCCGGAAACACATCGACGGTATCTCCTTTTATTCTGAAATTTCCATTTTTGAATTCAGCCTCAGTTCTCGAATAGAGCCCTTGAACTAACTGATGTAATAATTTGGTGCGCGATATCACCTGATCGCGTTCAATGGTAATGACATTTTTTTGAAATTCAACCGGATTTCCAATTCCATATAAACACGAAACGGATGCGACTACTAAAACATCGCGTCGACCAGAAAGGAGGGAAGAGGTAGTGCTTAATCGCATCTTCTCAATTTCTTCATTTATCGATAGATCCTTTTCAATATAAACTCCAGAAACCGGGATATAAGCTTCGGGCTGATAGTAATCATAGTAAGACACAAAATATTCAACTGCATTATTCGGAAAGAACTGCTTAAATTCAGAATATAACTGAGCGGCAAGTGTTTTGTTGTGCGCTAGAACTAAAGTGGGTCTTTGCACTTCTTGTATCACATTGGCAACAGTAAATGTTTTACCCGAACCTGTTACACCAAGTAAGGTTTGGTAGCGTTCACCTTGTGTAATTCCTTCTGCTAATTGTTGAATGGCTTCTGGCTGATCTCCAGTAGGTTTAAATTCTGATTCTATCTTAAATCGCATCTTACAAAGTTACGATAAAGTAGAACGTAAATCAATTATCTGCGTATTGCAAAATGCCCCTTAACTTGAAATGATTGACTGCCACGTCTCACATCAGCAACAAACCAATAATCACTTGCTGGTAGCTTATGACCATTGAAGGTTCCGTCCCAGCCTGGTGTGTCATGGCCCAAGACTTTTAGAAGTTTGCCATAGCGATCAAAAATATGGATGATTGTTCCAGGAAGCGTTTCCACACCTACAATGTGCCATGTATCAAATTGACCGTCGTTATTAGGGGTCATGTGCTTCGGAATGTCGATAACAAGAACTTCTCTAGTCACTTCCGAACAACCGTTTAGGTCAATGATTGTAATGGTGTGATATCCCATAGCTACGTTTTCAAAAACGTTAGATTCTTGTGGTTCTCCATCATCTAATTGGTAGAGATAGTCTCCAATACCGCTAATAGTTACCGTAATATTATTTGGGTCTGAAAAGTCAATTACCTCAGTAGCTTCGATAGTTGCTGCTTCAGATTCTGACACGTCAAAAACACGTGTGTCTTCACATCCAAATTCAGTAGTTACGGTTACCCAATACGTGCCAATTTCTGTGATTTCAATTTCTGGTGAAATTTCTCCAGTAGACCATAAATATTGGTCACTAGAAATGTTAGTGTTGGCAGAAACAATTAATGGTAAGTTATCTAAACATATTACCTGATCTTCAATATCTATAACTGGTAACGGATGTATAGTTACCGAGAATTGGGTAGTTGAATAACAACCTGTGGTATTGTTTTCAACCCTTGCATAGATGATCTCAGAATCGAAAGCGAAGTAATTCAAATCAATTGCCGAGGTATTTGCATTAGCATCTTGAGCCGAATTAAAATAGCTCACACTATAGTTTAAAGGATTTTGTCCGCCTAAAATACTTGCATCTTGCTGAGAGAGATCAAACTCTAATAATCCGTCAAAATCATCATCACAAGATTCTAGGTTTTCAGGTTGATTAGCAACAGGAATTGGATTTACATTCAGGTTGAATTCATAAATAATATGGCAAGCCGTAATTCCTGATGTTACTCGAACAAAAAGAATATCGCTGTTTGTGATGTATGTATAATTTGTATCCAGGGCATTCTCTTGAGCCAGAGCATCAGCCTCGTTGGAATAATATTCGAACATAATACCATTTGCGTCATCTACTAAAATGTCATTGATCGTCAATAGGTCAAAACTATTTGATTCATTATCGCAGATATCATAAGATTGAAAATCATTAATAGCCGGTGGTGTATTCACAATTAATTCAATAGGTACTAAGGAATAACAATTAGAAATCGTATTTGTGATCTTTATATATACGGTTTGTGGATTACTAGTATTGGTATAGGCTTCAGGGTCTGCAATAACATTTACATCGGCCTCGGCATCTTCAAAATTTGCAAAGTAGGTAATTACAATATCATCTTGTCTAACATCTAAAATATCAAATTCTGCTTGGGTAAGATCGAATACCGTCAAACCATCATAGTCTGCATCACAAGAGGTCAGCGGAATAGATGCATTAACGTCTGGCACTTGAATGACGTTCAATTCAAAAGAGGTAATGGAGTTACAAATCGTTCCATTATCGATCTGTACAAAGATCGTCTGCGGGTTCGCCGTATTTGTATATTGAAGCGGAAGTGCGTCAATACTATTTTCGGCATTAAATAAAGAGGTGTAAAATGTTATGGTTAGGTTTTCTGAAATGCCTTGTTCTATTTCTGAAATTTTAGTTGACAAGTCAAATTCCTCTACACCATCATTAGAAATATCATCGCAAACAAACCAATCGCTAGGTTGATTATAAACAGGATTTGTACCGACTTCAATAGTAAAACTAGAAGTGCCATAACAATTCTGATCAGTAAGATTTTCTACACGCACAAATATGGTTTGAGGATTACTTGTATTCTGAAATACATTATCCTTATCTATGGCGTTTGTACGATTATCAGCATCGTTCTGATTAAGATAGTATAAGACTTGTTTGCCTGTTTGTCCATTCAGAATTTCAGCATCTTTAGTATTGAAAATAAAATCACCAAATCCATCACTACTATCTTCACAGATTCTATAATTACTAATTGCAGTAAATACAGGTAAAGTATTAATAGTAATATTCAAGGTCTCGGTAGAGTGGCAACCTGTAACACTATTCTCAACTCTAATGAAAACAGATTCCGTCTGAGCATTATAAGTACCTTCATTCAGTATGGCATTCGCAGCATTATCAGCGTCATCCTGAGTAGTATGAAAACTAATGATTCTCTCATTGGTGCTACTGACAACTTCAGGAATTACATCTAACAGATTGATGGTAAAAAATCCATCTTGATCATCATCACAGATCATGATATCTGATGGAGGAGAAGTTACAGGAGCTTCAAGCACCGTAATTTCAAAAGAATTATTCGTGTCTGCACAACCCGAATCAGTAGATTCAATTCTAGTAAATACAGTAAACGGGTTAGTTACATTTGTATATAAAGTTGGTAGTTCATTCGTGTTGGTTTCTGCGTCAGATTCTGTTAAGAAGTAACTCACTACAAATCCATCTGTGCCATCAGTCACTAATGCATCAAATTGCGATAAGTCTATTGTGGTAAATCCATCTTGATCGATGTCGCATACCGTCTGACTTTGAATCGCATTGAATTCTTGAATAGGCACAAGTATTAAATTGATTTGCGCCACATCATAACAGGTTAGACTTGTTAAACCAATGTAAAGCGTTTGAGGATTACTCGTTGGAATAAATGGAACCGATTTATCTAATGCATTTAACTGATTATCTCTATCGTCTTCGGTAAGATAGAAATCAACCGTAATATTAAAAGGTAAATTATTTATAATACTCGCTTCAATAGATGATAGCGTGAATTCTTCTATTCCATCATTATCAATATCACAGATTGTAATATCATGGATATTCGTGGCCGTTAGTAAAAGGTTGGTGTGAATTTCGATTGGCGTTACTGAGGCGCAACCAGTTGCATCGCTCTCCACTCTTATATATACAATTTGTTCGTCCGAAATGGTATTGGCATAATTAGTACTATTAGCAATTGCATTGATTCCTGCTAGTGCGTCGTCATTACTTTCATGAAAGGTAACTGTAACACCTGTTAATCCTTGAAGGACGTCAGGAATAATCGAAGTCAAGTCAAAGGTTGCAAATCCATCATGGTCAGAATCACAGGCGTCAATGAAATGTTCATCGGTATTAATCACCGGATTCGCAAGTACAGATATGTCCAGAGTCGTTGTAGTGAGACATCCGGTCTGAGGATTCTGAACACTAACAAAAACTTGCTCATTTGCGTTAGTATTAACATATGGCATTGGCAAAGCATTAATGCCAGACGCAGCATCAGATGCCGTAGAATGATAATTTACAACCAGATTGGTCTGACCGTTGGTTATTTCATCATTCTTTATATTAAGATCTATGGTTGTAAAACCGTCAGGAGTTTGATCATCGCAAACCTCTAGAGGTGTTGGATCTGTAATATTTGGTAACTCATTTACTATAAGTTCGAAAGAAGAAAATGCTAAACAACCATTTGTAGTGTCTTCAATTCTTACGAATATCGTATCTGGATTGCTTATATTCTGAATCGGACCAGTAATCGGATTAATACCATTTTGTGCAGCAGTACTGCTAAAGTGATAGCTGATCACATAGCTTGAAGGTGGCACTGAGGCGAGAACTTCGGCATCTTTAATTGAAAGATCGAAGGTTTCTACACCATCATTACTTGGATCGTCACAAACTTGAAAATCAGTAATTGGACCTGAAGATTGTGTCGAACTAATTACAATATTGATATCATCCTCAATAGTACAAGTTCCATTGGCTAAAGGAATTTCAATTTCTACTCGGTAATTTCCTGTTTGTTGTGCATCAAAAGTAGTTTGGTTAGCACCAGGAATTTCAGCATCGTTAAAAAACCATGTGTACGCGGCCTGTGGGTTACCAATATCACCATCTAAGGTAACTAGGCTTGCACAAGTGGAAAAATCTTCTCCTAAATCTACACTAGCATTAAAACTATTTCCTTGAATAAAGACTGCTGAATCATAGTTTTCATCGGTTTGATCAGCAATGATCAGTTTGATCTGGTATTCTACATTAGGTTGAATCGATGCAGAGGCAGAAAGTACCGTTGTTCTACCATTATAATTTGTATCGCCTAAACTATAGCCTTCAAAGTACTGTTCGTTCGATGCATCGCAAAAACCGACAATTTCATCGTGAACCGTGTTAGTGTTAACTGGTGTACTTGTTCCTGGAACGAGTGCAATATTTACATAAGGATTTCCGCTATTTGCTTCTCGAATTAAGAAGGCAAATCCATCAGAATATTGACAGGGGAAATTCCCGAAATATTCTTCAGAAGCTAATATGTAATTAAATTGAATCTGATTTGAAATTGAGACAAAATTGAATTCTATAGATGTGGCATTCAATGTGCCAGTAACACCTAGTGCTGTTTCAAGATCAGGATCTGTGGTCCAGCTTGAATTTCCATCATTTAAAATCTCGGGGTTCTCGGTGTTTCCTGCAGAATTTGCATTACCCGTAGTTAGGACAATACCGTTTTGAAATGGAAAATTTGAAGCCGCTCTATCGAAATATCCAAAACTACCTAAACCAACAACACTACCGTTTGAAGGCGAGCTAATATTAGACACTTCAACGCAACCTTGTATTAAATTATTCTCAATTAAATTTTGTGGAGAAATTGTATTATCAACTGTGATTTGCTGGGCATTTAAAATGCTGCAAATAAAGCATAAGCAAATAAAGAGGGCGCGGTTAATACACTCCATAAAGTATGGTTAAGTTTTTATAATACAAATACCACGAGATTTGGGACAGTTGATATTTGTATGTTTAGCGATGAAATGTACTTGGAATAAAGATTAAATACAAAAAAACACGATGAAATACACAAAATGTTAACATTTTAAAGGAGTAAAGACATTTTTGGACTAAAAAAGACCTCATAAAGAGGTCTTTTTCCCAAATTGAAATTTCGAAAACATTATAGCCTCAACACATAATGTTTCTTAACCTGAAACTCCATATCATTATATTTTGGTTGATCCTTAACCTAATTTTGATCAATGCAAAACAAAAAGCATATTGAGGGAGATGTCTTAAAAAAAAGAGGGAATTTTTCAGGCGAATGGCCTGTTCTTTAAAATTATAATGACTTCATTAGAGTTCCAAATGAATAAGACCAACGTACCAAAAAATTAACATTTTTAGTAATTTACGTACACCCAACCTACCATTGGTCGATAGTTGGGATCATTGAGATTTAAAACGTAAAAATATGTCCCAACCGGAACGCGTTTTCCATGATTATTGAGTCCTCGGTTAATTTTACCCAACCACGGTTTTTCATTGTTTCCTTCAAAAATCATATCGCCGTAACGATTATATATTTGAAGCTCATGATCTGTAAATACATCATACAAGCCTTGTATATTGAACCAGTCATTTCGAGTATCATCATTTGGTGAAAAACCATCAGGAATAAATGGCGGGCAATTTTCTATGGTTAGATCAAATTGATAAACTACATAACAAGGTGGACTTTCGAGCCTTACAAAAATGGTTTCAGGATTAGAATTGTTATTATATATCGAGGGATCAACTATGGCATTTGTTTCTGTTTGTAAGTCATTCAAACTGATATAAAACGAAACATTCTCGACTTCAAAGTCTAAACTTTCTAATCCTTCAAATAGATTATAAGTTGAGGTTTCAAATCCTTCGTTACAACCTAATAGATCTGGTAACATAATGATATCAGGGATAACTAAAAGTTCAATCTCTGCGGCATCAGTATTATTATCTTCATTGATCTCAGTGACCGTCCCAGTCATAGTGCCGTCATCATCAACCATAGCGGTTATTGAAAGATTAGGGTCTGTTTCTTCAGGGATTATTAATGTTATTGTACCATTCTCAGATTCGCCAATTTCGACGGCGTTGAGTGTTTGACTCTGACCTAATAATAAATCATCGATATAAAAAGCAATTGGCGTATTAGCTGGCAAAGTTGCGGTGCTATTAAAATTGTTTACCGTATAATAGAGTTCAACACTGCTGTCGCCACAATTCACAATAAAATCGTCGAGGGCAATAGTAGCATCTGGTAATTGGCTATTCAAAACTGTAATAATATTATTGATCATCACATAATCTTGTCCGGAAGTTAAAGTGATCGTGGCAGAAGTGTCACCAATACTAATGTTATCCTGAATATTATAAACATCAATATCCATATTATACAAATTGGTAGCGCCCGTAAATGAATTAGTGCCATTAAAAGCATTGTTAGACGGATTTAATGGAGGGTTACTTATCACATTACCATTGATGGTTAATTGCTCATTCACTGCTAAAGCACTGTCGCCTTCCCAGGCAATAAAACCTATACGTGCATCTTCGTTATCGAGAACATTCAGATTATCTAAAGTAATACTTAAGAATGTCGGTACACTTTGCAGACCGTCGTAAACATTTAGTTGATTGAGCGGTAAGCTATCATCTTCATATATTATTGTAATGGCCCAGCCACCAAAGTTAGTTCCCGTTGGGCAATAAGGCGTAATTATATTGGTAAGATCGAATTCGGATATGGTATATGTTCCACTTCCTTGATCCGTAATAATATCTGTTACATCCGCGTAAGCCGCGAAAAAGACGCGTTGTGCATCTAGGCTATCGCTGAAGGTTCGTTCGGCACTTACATCGATACCATTCACTTGAATGTCGAAATCTCCATTACCAGATCCTGCCCAATATAGGTATGCGGCAGTGACATTTTGAGTTGCACTTAGATTTAGGTCAGCAGACGATGTTGTAAGAATTGCACAGGGTCCGAATGGGCCATTTTCTGTGGTATTGAGCGTGTTACCAATAGCAACATAATCAAAGCGCCCATTAAATTGCTGGAATAATGAAACATCTTGCGCAAACAGAGGATAGCTTATACCAAACATAAGCATGTAAAGTATGTAGTGGGCTCTTTTCAAATGACTTAGTTTGATAAACTAAGTTACAATTTTTATCTATCGCTTCAAACTAAAATGACTTGTGAAGGTCCTGCCATCTTGGAGTTGCACTCTAAACCAATAATCACTGGTTGGCATTTTAGCGCCGTTGTATGTGCCATCCCAACCTGGTCCGAGAGGATCAAGGACTTTTAGGAGTTTACCAAAGCGATCAAAAATGAGAATAGACGAATCTGACTGGAATTGTCTACTAATTCCTTTTACTTGCCAGAAATCGTTTGTGTTATCGTTATTTGGTGTGAAGAATTTTGGGAAGCCTATAACCGAAACCAATTCCTCAACGATGCCACAATTGTTTTTATCTCGAACATATACCGTATAAAGACCTGGCTGAACATCTTCAAAAATGTTTGAATCTTGGTAAGGGCCATTTATATTGTCGAGGGCAAATTCATAATCTCCTTCACCACTAACAATTACTGAAATCGAATTGTTTTCTGAAGCATCTCTAATTTCAACATTATCAATTGTTGCAATGTTCGAAGGAAGAACAGTAATTGTACGATCCTTAAAGCAACCATCAGTGTTTGTTACTCTAACGGTGTATGTGCCAGGAGCATTTACTTCAATCGTGGCTGTATCTTCACCAGTTGACCAATCAAAGAAATAATTACTAGGCGAATCATTAACCAAGCCAGCATCAAGGACTATAGTTTGCGGGAAACTATTCAAACAATAAAGCGTCTCAAATTCTGTGACGATGTCTGGAAGCCTGTTTACGGTGAGTTCAACCTGGCTAATGCCATAACAAGCGTTAGAATTTTCAACACGCGCATAAATGGTTTGGTTGTAAGGGATTGTATTGGTAAATGTATCTCCAAGAGGATTATTTTCCAAAAGGGCATCCAGATAGGTTTCGTAGTACTGAAGATCGAGTCCGGCAGGTGCACCAGCAAGCACTATAGCATCTGTGGTGTTCAGGTCAAATTGTGTGATACCGTCTTCAACGCCATCGTCGTCACATGCAAACAAACTGGCGTTATTAGAAGCGGTTGTACTTACCTCAAGCGATACTTCACTGTAACTTACACAACCTGTGTTTGAATTGGCAACCCTTGCATAAACTATTTGAGGGTTGAAGAAATTCTCGAACGCATCTGCATTAATAGGATTAGCAGCATTTTCGGCATCAGTTAATGAAAGGTGATACGTCACATCGCGATCAGGTTCATTATTGACAACATCGTCATTAAATAAGCTTATATTGAAGGTGGTAAACCCTTCAGGAATGCCATCTTCATCGCATTGTACTATTGAAATATCGTTAGCTATAGGTGCATCATTAACGATAAATTCGAAACTTCCAGTACTGAAACAACTTGTGTTATTTACATTTTCTACACGGATAAATATCGTTTCGTTAAGAGGTGTTACATTTGTATATGTGAGCGGTAAGGTACTACCATTGCTATCTGCGTCAGTTGCTGTTGGGTGAAAACTGATATTAATTTCATTTGGATCTTGGTTGCCCAGAATAATAGGGACTAAATCACCTAATTCTACTGTTGCAAAACCATCTGTAGGATCGCCTTCATTATCACAAAATTCAATGTTGTTTAGCTGTGCAATCTGAGGTGTATCATACACGGTGACTTCAAAAGAAGTAATATCTCGACAATTTGGATTGTCGTTATTATCCACTCTAACAAATATCGGTTGAGGATTTACGCTATTTGTATAAGGAAAGGTAATTTCATTTTCGAGATTATCGGCATCATCAAAGCTTTCAAAATAACGCACGGTATATTGATCAGGATCCTGTGCTAATAAGACTTCAGTATTTTTAGCAGTAAAATCAAAACCTTCAAAGATTCCGTCATTTCCAGAGTCGTCACAGACAAATTCATCTTGTACGGGATTGGCAACAGGGATATCAAAAACACCTACAACAGCACTACCTTCGATAGGGCAATCGCCGTTATTTGGTTCTATAAAGACTTCATAAAACCCTGGTGTGTCGATAAAAAGTTCATTCGAGGTTTCTGCTAATGGATTTCCGTCAAAAGTCCAAACATAATCAGCGCCAGCAATATCGTCCGCAATTAAGGTATAATCATCGCCAGTACAAAGTCGTAATTCTGTTGTGCTAATACCATTTCTGATAATATCTGTCTGAGAATTAAACAAGGATTGAATAAATGGCGGTAGACCAATTCTACTCGTATTTTGTTCAAAGCCATTAACATCTACCAGAACACCCTGTTCATTATATATAATATCAGGGCCATCAGCTTCGGGATTTTCAATTACCCCAAGATATCTACTCGCGCCAGTGCCATTATTACCAAATTCGAATTGTGCGCGATAAATACGTCTGTCGATACCTAATTGTAAAGCTCCGGCACTAATGGTGCTGGAAGTGTGAACCACTTGTAAGCTATTTGGAATATCAGCACTGGTTAAATCCCATTGAAGTACTTGACTCGCTCCATTACCAGATGGCGAGAATCCTACTGTTGCGTACACTTTTTGGTTTTCAGCAGAAAATTCTACACCATAAGGGCTATTATTATTCTGTGCACTGTATAATTCTACACTGTTTGAAACAATTCCTGTATCATTATCAAAATCGAATAAATAAATCCCACCACCAGCATCTTGACCAGGAAGAGTAGATTCTCCAAAATTAGCTGATACTAATCTCGTACCATCGGGTGAAGCTTTTAAATAGCCAAGCGCATTTCGTCTGTAGCCTTCTAAAGGAATATTAGGTCCAACTACTGATGTTACAGGATCAGGATCTACACCGTTTTCATCAATTTTGAACGCATAAAAGGTATCTCCAAAATGTGTAATAACCCAAAATGAAAAACAATCATCGGCCTTAACAGCAGTGATCTTTTCAGAACATTTTAATTCTGAAGCTAATTGATTAGTTGTATCATAGGTTATGAGTGGAACATTTTTCTCAACTGCGTCTACCGCACCAAGACCGCCAGCATCAAGAATATTGACACGCGAATACATTAATCCATCATTGACGCCATCGTTTGCAATGTCGCCTGGGAAATTCAATGTATTAAAATGATGAGGTTCATCTACGGTAAAAATGTAATAGAAGTCTGGGTCTTGCGGTTTTGGTACAATGACACCAGAGGATGTACTAGAGTCATCACCACGGAGCCCTGTTCCATTAAGCATGATCTGATGATTGCGATTCCAAACGGTACTTCCGTCAGAGTAAAAGAGTAAATTTCCGTCAGCGTCCGAGATGGAGGTACAACCTTCGAGCGTGTTTATTTGTCCATCTGTAACGGCCGTAACTGTTCCGGTTTCAGCATTAAAGCGTACACCAGCGTTTTGTCCAAAATACCAAAATGAGGCTTCATTTTGCCCAAAAATTGGGCAAGACAAAATGAGTAAGAGAAATACAAAACCGAGCTTTTTCATAACATCTTTAGTGAGTCACTACCACTTTCAATACATATAACAACCAGAACTCTTATTTTCCCAGTTTTAGTATAGGTAAGTTAAATAGCGATAGCTACCAAAGATATTACAAATCTCTCTTTTTTAATAATCGATACGATAAAAAGATGAATAGTGCTGACCAACCTAAGACGATCACGATCTCGTACCAATGAACAGCATAGTCGTATGCGATATCTGTTTTCTCCGGAAACTTGGTCATTACTATACGTTGAATAGGCTGATCGATAAGTTTATACATGGATTCTAATGGCAGGTAGTTCTTCACCTTAAATGCCAGATCACCACTTCCAAGGGCTTCATAAGCACCCCAGAAAATTAACCATTCAAAAATATATAATACGAATAAGAATCCTAAAGCGAATGCTGAACGTTTTAGCAACATTCCGAAGAATAAACAAAGGCTAAAGAATCCTACAAGTTTTACAAAATAGGCCAGTAAGAACTCAACCTCTCTAAAAATTATAGAGACTTCGGTATAGCTAGAATAATACAATCCGATAAAAAATGATGCTAACCCAATTAAAAGGGTTGCACAAATCGAAAAGAATACGATTGTATAGAACTTAGAGAGTATAAACTCCTTTTTACTGAGTCCGTCAATAAGATTTTGCTTTAAGGTTTTGTTGCTGTATTCGTTACCAATCATACTTACCACAACAATGGCAAAGAAAAATTTAAAATAGGACGCAAAGAATGTGGTAATATGCCAAATGATTGGGAAATTAAAAATTCCTAGCTCACCTAATTCGAGTGTAAAAAAACCAAAGAAATTGATCTTAATAGATGAAAGTACCAATACGGTGAAAGGCAGTATAAAAGAAACAAAAATGAGTATGCGACTCACTTTATTGAGCCAGAGTTTTTGTAATTCTAATTTAACGAGACGTAACATAAAAATTGATTGGTTTTGACTAATTCTAAAATGAATTATGCGTTTTTACCCTTTGAAGGGAATGTTGATTGATTTTAATTTTGTTGATTATCGGTTAACTGTAAGAACTGCTCTTCAAGACTTTCTTTTCGTTTCACCAAATGTGATAATATGATTCCTTTATTGAACATCATTTTATTGAAATCTGAAGCTGACATTGGCTGATTCAAAAATGCTGTGATCAGTTCTTCTTCGATTTTAATTTTTCCGAAGTTTGTATCAGCTTCCAATAATTTCAGCAGCTCATTATGCTTGTCGGTTTTAAGTTCAAAGAAGCCATGACTACTGATCATTTCATCGACTCGGCCAGAATATAATTTCTCTCCTTTTCTTAAAACGACTACATGCGAGCAAACCTTTTCAACTTCATCTAAAAGGTGAGAAGCCAAAAGAATGGTTGTTCCGTCGGCGGCGATCTCCTTTATAATTTGACGAATTTGATGGATACCCTGTGGATCTAATCCGTTCGTAGGTTCATCTAGAATTAAAATTTCAGGATCATTTAACAAGGCAGATGCAATGGCTAAACGCTGTTTCATACCTAAAGAGTAGGTTTTAAACTTATGGTTTTTTCTGTCTAATAAGCCTACAACATCTAATTTCTCATCGATCTTACTGTGATCTACACCTTTAATTCGGCAAACTAATTTTAAATTTTCTGCAGCGGTCATGTAGGGATAGAAATTTGGGCGCTCAATAATAGCTCCAACTTGTTTTAAGGCATCGTGCGTGGTAGTATTACCGTCAAACCAATGGAAATCACCACTGGTTTTATTTACAACATTAAGAACGATACCTAAAGTAGTAGATTTTCCACTTCCATTAGGTCCTAAAATGCCATAGACATTTCCTTTGTTAATGGTAAAACTTAAATCTTTTACGGCCGTTAAATAGCCAAATTTCTTCGTAAGATTATTGATTGTAAGGATTGGCTCCAAGATATGATGGGTTTTAAAGATTGATTGGTTGTGTAAAATACTTAAAAATTTAAGTATATGTATTTAAGACGAAAACTAATAAAATTTGTTACAGACTTTTAAATAAAATCTTATTTTTAAACGATGAGTGATGACTTAAAAATATCGAAAAAGAAACCGTCCTATTTAGTTTCAGATAAATTAAACAAATACTTATCTGACTATAAAAGAAACATTAATCTTCCCATTTTATATTCAGATTTATTACGTTTTCAAGGATCAGTGGTGGTGTATGATAAGAATGATGAAGATACCCTTTGGATCAGAGTTTATTACAATGAATTTGAACGAGAAGAAATCGATCATAATCTAAAACAGGTGTATTCACATTTAATTTCAGATGGAAGTCAAGGGATCTTAAAATATTTGAATATCGATGCTATCGATTATTGCACTTTCGGAAATTCTAAACCTTTTAGAGTTAAAGTGCGTAATATTCTCAATGATAACTATACCCATTTTTATGTAAAAAAAGCAGATGCTTCGAGAATATATGGTTTGGAGTTAGAGCATATGCTATCGCCATACAATCTGAACTTTTTAGTTTGTGATAATACATTGATCGAAGAACATATTGCAGGCATTCCAGGCGATGAGTTTATCAAAAACATGTTACCCGATTGCACGTCTTCTGAAAAGGCTCAAATTGCCAAAGAGTTTATAAAGTTCAATGAACGTTGTATGATTAGACTTTTAGGTGATATGCGATCTTATAACTACGTGATTGTACCGACACACGATTTCGATCATGTGGTCTTCAATATTAGAGCCATCGATTTTGATCAGCAGTCCTACGAGGGTAATTTGAAGATCTATCGTCCACAGTTTTTCAAAGAAAACTATAAGATGGTTGAATTGGTTCGAGATAAAATTCAAGAGGAATCGGTTCTTCAATACAAGGTTGAAGAACGCTCAATCGTTGCTAAGCGGATGATTAGTTTTAACAGCAGAATTAAGGCGTTATTAAAATGCATGATGTCTGATGAAATTTCAAACAAGAAAAATATAGCCCAACTCAAAAAGGACATTTTTGAATATACTTCTGATGTCAATTTTAAGAAGAGCAATTCAATGGGTGAAATTCTAAAAAATGCTCTTGATTTTGTTAAACGTAATTACGAAAGTGTCAGCGCTCGTTAATGCTTAGTTCCAATTTTCGTCAAAACCTAGTTCATCGTAATCATCAAGGTCTAAATTGTCGTCAAATTCAGGATCATCAAGATCATCATCGGCACTAAATTGTTTTTCAGGAGCCTGATCTGGGATCTGGCCGTGTACAAACATCAAATTAGGATAATCTGTTCCTTGGGCTTCATCAACAATCTCTGCAAGTTCTACAAAAAAGGTCCACATGTTCAGAAAATCGTATACATAAATGAGTTTCGGAGAAGCTTCATGCACCACATCTTTAATGATCGTTGCGCCCATTACTCTCACTTCATTGCCGGCTTCACTCATATCAAACATCGCAATCTCTTCGCCCTGATTCCATTGCTCGTCACTGATATAAAAGGATGCCATTTCCATGCCGTCAAACCCAAAAGATTGCGTTATGATGTTGTGAAGATCTTCCATAGTATCTGTTTCACGAATTTCTAAATCACGAAACACATCGTCTTCGGTATCATTATCTAAGATGACTCTAAATCTGTAAATCATAATCTGATCTTATTAGTGCAAAGATAAAATTTAACTCGGTTCTGTCCTATAATTTAAAGAACGCTTGCTTTGAGAACTTTCTAAAATTATATAAAACTGAACACCAATAAGCAGTGCCGCAAGTACCAAATGTATTGGTTGAGTACTGAATGGGAAATTGAAATAATACATCGCAATGCCTGTTGCGATCTCTAGTCCAATTAATATGATAATAAACCTGAATTTTTTAAAACCTAAATTAAGTGATCTGTTTCGATAGAACAGCCAAGCGTTAAGTAATAAAACTAAGATAGAAAGCGAACGATGGACATAAAATTCTAAAGGCGCCAGTTCTGTAATATCCCAATTTAAATAGCCACTTAATGTATTTTGTTCATCCACAAATTGCCTTACTTGTGTGCCAATAACAATCTGAATTAAGGTTAGCACTGTTGCGATAATCATCCCCGTTTTAAACAAACCATCAAACTTTTGGCTTTTAATTTTTGAACTCGATGCATGAATAAGATAGAGTATAAGTGCCACAATAACCAAAGCCATAACCATGTGTATGGTGATCTTGTACGGCAACAGATTAGAGTCTACTACGGTCTTTCCTAACCACGCCTGAAATCCCATTCCAAAAACCGTGAGGATAGATAGAAATAACAGACGCTTTTTATGCGACCATAGCCAGAACGACATTATTGTAAAAATCAGAATAGGAATCCCAGATAATGCTCCGATAAGTCGGTTGATATATTCAATCCAAGTGTGCTTAGCGTTGAAGGTGTTGTAATCGTGGGTAGTATTTGGTTCCCAGTTACTTAGGTTTAATTCTGAACCACTCGTGAAATCTGATTTGGCGTAATAGAAGATATCATCTATCTGAATAACATAACCTTTTTTATACTCGTGATTTGGCTGAAATTGAATTTCAGAAGCATCGGTAGGTGGTATGTAATACCCAAAACATTTTGGCCAATCTGGACAGCCCATACCAGATCCCGTCATACGAACAACAGCCCCAGCAACTATGACCAGATAGATAAGCACTAATGCTACTTTAGCTGTATTTCTGAACTTTTGTTTCATACTTTAATCAGTTGTTTTTGAAAACATAAACTATTTTCCATGTCCTTATATTGACCGTATTTTTCAATGAGCTCGTAATTCGATCTTTTGTAAAAATTTACAGCTTCAACTTGCCGTTTACCCGTTTCAAGAATACTAGCCATATATCCAAGCTCACTGGCCCATTGTTCAAGCTCAAGCAAAATTTTTGAAGCGATACCTCGACCTCTTTCTTCTGGTAAGGTAAACATGCGCTTAACTTCTACACGCTCTTCATCAAAGGCTTTGAAAGCACCACATCCGGCAGGTTTCTGATTGATATATGCCAAAACTACATGGTTAAGGTGCGCAATGCCATTAAATTGATTGTAAAACTCATGTTCATCACCATCAGTGATCTTTAAATACGCATCGAGCTGAGCGACGAGTTTTTCAAAATCAAGATGACTAGAGTCTGTTCTTAACAATTCTATCATAGTTTCACTGCTGTTAATCCTAGCGCCTTCCCCTTTTTCAACATAAGTTGGAAAGCCGCCTCGTGCTCATTTGGTATTTCACCTTCTAGAATCGCTTCTTTGATTGCTTCTTTTATTTGGCCAATTTCTTTTGAAGGCTTCAGATTGAAAGTTTTCATAATCTCTTCACCTGAAACTGGTGGCTGAAAATTTCTAACTCTGTCGCGTTCTTCAACTTCAACAATTTTCTCTCTTACACGTTTGAAATTGTTCTTATACTTTCTAAATTTCTTCGGATTTTTGGTTGTGATATCCGCTTCGCATAAGGTCATAAGATCATCCACATGATCACCCGCATCAAAAACCAAGCGTCTAACCGCAGAATCAGTAACTTCAGAAGATAATACTATTGGTCTAGAACTCATTAGCACCATTTTCTGAACAAATTTCATTTTGTCATTCAATGGCATTTTCAACCTTTTGAAAAGTTTATACACCATTTTCGATCCCACAAATTCATGGCCGTGGAAGGTCCAACCAATCTTTGGATGAAACTTCTTCGTGGGTGCTTTACCAATATCATGCAGCAGCCCTGCCCAACGCAACCAAACATTATCAGTCGTTTTTGTAATGTTGTCTACAACCTCTAAAGTATGATAGAAATTGTCTTTATGGCGTTGACCTTCAACTTCATCTATGCCTTTTAATGCAGTCAACTCAGGAAGAATATAATCGAGTAACCCTGTTTTTTCTAAAAGTTTGAAACCAATAGAAGGCTTATCACTTTCAAGAATTTTGTGCAATTCTACAACAATACGCTCCTTAGTAATTATTTTGATGCGGTCCTTATTTGCTTTAATTGCACTCAAAGACTCCTTTTCAATTTGGAAGTTTAATTGCGTAGCAAACCTTATAGCACGCATCATGCGCAACGGATCGTCGCTATAGGTAATATCAGGATTTAACGGTGTTCTAATTATGCCCTTATCCAGATCCTCAATACCATTGAAAGGATCTAAAAGTTCGCCGTAATTTGAAGCGTTAAGACTTAATGCCAATGCATTTATAGTAAAATCGCGTCGGTTTTGATCGTCTTCTAAGGTGCCATTTTCAACAACCGGATTTCGGCTATTTTCGTTGTAACTTTCTTTTCGAGCTCCAACAAATTCAATCTCAATATCTTCAAATCGCAACATGGCGGTACCATAAGTTTTGAAGATTTGTACTTTAGGTTGATTGGGTAAGTTCTTAGAAACTTGTTGAGCTAGTTCTATTCCACTTCCAACGGCAACTATGTCAATATCTTTGGCATTACCGCGTTCTAGGAGATAATCGCGTACAAAACCACCGATCACAAAACAGTCTAGATTGAGTTCTTCCGCAGACTGAGAAATAATTGAAAAAATCTTGTGTTTTAAGGCCTGTTTATGGTGCATATTACCTAGGAAAAATTAGCTGTGCAAAGATACGATTTACTAATGGTGTTTTAAAATTGTCTAGGGCTTTATTAATTCGAAAAACTATTCATACTTTTGGGCAATTGTTTTGTTTATGAAATTTTTCAAACGGAAGTACTTTCAATTACTGGCTAAATATTTAAAGAATAGACCAGAGCGTCATATCGATTATGTAAAGACGCAGTTCTACTTAAAAAATAATAAGAAATTAGATTTAGAGAATCCTAAAGAATTCGCTGAGAAAATACAGTGGATCAGACTCAATTTGTATGACGAGTCTTTTAAAAAGTACATTGATAAGTACGAAGTAAGAGCGCATATAAAGGAAACCATTGGCGAACAATATTTGAATGAGCTTATTGCGGTTTATGAAGATGTTGATGATATTGACTTAAAAGAACTGCCTGAGAAATTCGTACTTAAAGGTACTCATGGTTCTGGTTATAATGTGATAGTTCCCGATGTGAAAAAACTCGATTGGCCAAAGGCTAAGGCAGAGTTAAAGAAATTTATGTCTCAAAATTATTACGATAAGTATAAAGAGGTCATTTATAAAGATATTCAGCCTAGAATTGTGGCTGAGAAATTTTTAGATCAGTTGGGGAGTGATCATATTATCGATTATAAATTCATGTGTTTTCATGGAGAGCCGCATTATATTCATGTTAAAACTTTTGAAAACGATAGGATCAAAGAGGCCTATTACGATATGAATTGGCAAAAGCAAAACCCTGCCATTATTGGAGAAAATCATCTGAAACAAGACATTGGAAAACCAGCAACTTTCGATGAAATGGTGCGCATTGCAAAAACATTATCAAAGGAATTTGCATTCGTTAGGGTTGATCTGTATGAGATTGAACAACAGGTGTATTTCGGGGAACTCACCTTTTTACACAAAGGCGGAATGAAACGAAATTATGTTGAACCCTTGAATAAAATTATGGGAGATCTTATTAAATTGCCAATCGAACAACACTAATTATCGCATGAGATTAATACAAGTTACAGCATCAAGAGGTTGGCGAGGGCACGAGCAGAAAATAATTTATCTGTATGAAGCCTTCCGTGATTTTGGTTATGTTGAAGACCAATGGATTGTTTGCACAAAAGATTCTGAAGTTCATAAGATCGCGAAGGAGAAGAATATGCAGGTTATTGGATTAGATTTTAAGTCAGAATACGATCTGAAATTTGCCAAATCTTTAAAACGTATTGCCGATGAAAATAAGGCTGACCTCGTTTTTATTCATAATAGTCAATCGCATACCATTGCTGTGCTTTCATCCCTTTTCTATGGACTAAAAATCCCACTGGTTTTATGTAGAACACTTATTAAGCGCGTGGATACTAATTTCTTCAGAAAGTGGAAATATAACTACAAGGGAATCAAACGGATTCTCTGTATTACCCAGCCTGTTGTTGATGAGCTCAAATACGCAGTGAAAGATCACAGTAAACTGAGAATTGTTGGGATATTAACCGACATTAATAAGTTTAAGAAGACTGAGAAAAATGGAATGCTTCATAAAGAATTCAATATTCCATCAGACCATAAGATTATTGGAAACGTTGCAGCTTTCACCGGATTTAAAGATCACTACACTTGGATTGATACGGTTGAAATTTTGGCTAAAACAGATCTAAAGGCAACCTTCGTTTTAGTAGGTAAAGGTGTTTTGGAAGATGAAATTAAGGCCTATGTTGCCTCTAAAGGATTAGAAGATCGCGTGGTATTTGCTGGGTTTAGGAAAGATATTCCTGAGATACTACCAGAGTTTGATCTCTTTTTATTTACCTCAAATAACGAACCAGCCGGTGGCGTAATCCTAGAAGCTTATGCTTGTAAAGTTCCGGTTGTTGCGGCAAATGCAGGTGGTATTCCAGAGCTTGTAATGCATAATGAAACTGGGTTTTTGGCTGAGGTCGGAAATGCTCAGGATTTTGCTGATAAAGTTCAGACTCTGATTAACGATAAAGTACTTCAAGAAAAATTCATCAAAAATGGATACCAATTTTTGGTAGACAATCATACTAAGGAAGTTATTGCAAAGGAAATGATCGATGAGCTCAATGATGTGCTCGAAAACCACAGTAATTAATCGGACTGATCATTTGATTTTATAAAGACCAAGTGCTTTTTTAAACTTCTTACTCATCAAGACATAGTTTACGTAAAGTTTATTTTTAAAACTTAAGTAACGCCACTGTGCATGTGGTATGATATGTTCCGTCACCTTTTTATCAATGGCTTCTGATACGATAAAGTCTGATTTTATTGAGTTCCAATCTACGTCATCATAACCATCAAACTCATTAACGGCATTTTTTTCGTGTATGATAGACATCCATAGGCGTTTGTTAGCAATCTCGATACGTCTCGATTCTTTTTTCCACATATTATGATCACTAAACCAAACCGTTTTTGGTGCATCATTTTTTTCAATGAGACTTATAAATGGATTGAAAATATGTTCCTTTTTACCAATCATGATCTCTGGTGATATTTGAAGTGAGTAGCCTTTCAAAATATCAATGGCCATAAATTCTTGAGATTTAAATACACTCTGAATGGTATCAATATAATCCCTGTGAATGCAATCGTCATTATCAATTCGAGAAGTAATAATAAATTCTGAATTCTTACTATCTTCAGAAATAAACTTTTTAATTTCAGGATGAAAGGCATCCATTCCGTCGATGTAAAAAGCTTTAAAATGTGAATAGGGTTTCAGCAGACTTTCTAGAGTATCTTTAAAATCATCATCCGTAGTCACATCAAAAAATAATAACCACTGAAAATTTGAATTAGTTTGTGCTGCTACTGATGGTAGGCAAAAATCTCTGAATAAACCAATACGATGATTCATCCATTCGCGCGTTAAAAGAGTTTCATTGTTTTTAGTTACATCCCAGTTTTTGTTTCTGAGATTAAAACGCGTGATGAGATAATGCTTATACATAGATGTGAGTTAGTTATTGGCAAATTTAAAGAATTAAATACCTACTTTTGCAGCCAGTTAATCGCTATTTATGTCTATTAAAATTCATATTCATGAGGAATCTGTCCTTAACAGGGAATCAATTCAACACATGTTGAAGAATTTTTCTGCTGAAGGTGAATTGATTGGCACTGGTTACCGAAATGTTATTAGAATCTTAGATGTTGATGGCCAGCGTTATAATGTAAAGGCCTTTAAAGTGCCTAACCTGGTTAACAAAATCGTTTATCGATTTTTTAGAAAGAGTAAAGCTGAACGCTCCTTTTTATATGCTGAAAAATTATTGGCTTCTGGTATTTTAACACCGAATCCTATTGCCTATGTAGAGCACACGTCCCTAATAGTTTTTGGCAAGAGCTACTACATTAGCGAACAATTAGAGTACGATTTTACTATAAGAAAAATTGTCGATGATCCTTCAACGGATGATTATGAAAATATCTTGAGACAGTTCACTAGGTTTACCTTTGAATTGCATGAAAAAGGCATACATTTTTTAGATCATTCACCCGGCAATACACTGATTAAAAAAGATGCCGATGGTTATAAATTTTATTTGGTAGATCTTAATCGAATGGAATTTAAAACCTTGAGTTACGATGAACGTTTGGCCAATTTTGCTAGGCTTTCACCAAAAGATGAGATGTTAGAGATTCTCAGTGACGAGTATGCAAAACTTATCGGTAAACCACATTCTGAGGTTAGAGAACGCATGTTTCATTTCTCCCAACAATTTTCTTCAAGTTTTAAAAAACGTGAGGCCTTTAAAAAGAAATATTATTTCTGGCGGAAGAAGAAAAGCTAAGAACCATCACGATAGAGCCTTCTCAGTTTAGCATATTTCAGGTAGGTGATCTTTCCTGTTTGATAACAAATTCTGAATCCGTTTTTGCCATCCAAAAATCCAAGTCTTAATATAAAGGCCTTAAAAAATGCCCAAGCCGGATTGAAAATTAGTTGAAAAACAGATGCTTTTTTACCCAATTCATAGTAAGACTGTGCCGAGATGGTTGAAAAATAGTCCGTTTTACGATCCATTTCTTCATAGGTCTGATAGGTGTAATGAAGAATATCACCTTTTAAATAACCAACCTTCGAATTTGGATCATGTAATTTTACAGTTTCATGAATTTTATGACCTTGCCAATTCGCTTTTGTTTTATCAAAAACACGTAACTTTTTATTGGGATACCAATCCGAATATTTTATCCATTGGCCGCAAAAATTATTAAATCTATTGGCATAATAACCATCATATTGCCAGTTATTTTTTAAGTCAATTATTGATTTTTGAAGGGCTTCTGATAAGGCTTCGTCACCATCTAATGAAACCACATGGTCGTTGGTAGTCTGTTCTAGTGCGAAATTTTTCTGATCGACGTAGCCCAGAAATTCTTGTTCAATAAAATTGACATTATAACTTTCACAGATGGCTTTAGTGCGGTCGGTTGAAAACGAATCTACTACTATAATTTCATCCGCGACATCTACCAAAGAATCTAAACATTTTTCAATGTTTCGTTCTTCATTAAAGGTTATGATGACACCAGATAGTTTAAGCATAATTTGATTTCACTGTTGTAAAAATAGTATTTTTGTAGACATGCAATCACCTTTAAAAGCTTCAGTAATTATTAGTACTTATAATCAACCAGAATGGTTGAAATTGGTACTGTATAGTTATGGTATTCAGACAGATAAGGCTTTTGAGATTGTTGTTGCAGACGACGGTTCTACTAGTGAAACACAACAAGTGATCGATCGTTTTACTGAAGAAAGCGATCTAGATGTGAAGCATTTGTGGCAAGAAGATCATGGCTTTCAAAAAACCAAAATTCTTAATAAAGCTATACTTGCATCAAGTACTGATTATTTAATTTTTACTGATGGGGATTGTATAGCACGTAAGGATTTTGTTGAAACTCATCTTAAATTAAAGCAACCTAATTGTGCGCTCTCGGGAGGTTATTTCAAACTAACGGAAAAAATTTCTCAGACCATAAACGAAGAAATCATTTCTGAACAAAAATGTTTTGATAAGCATTGGTTATTAGCCAAAGGCCAGCCAGATAATTTCAAACTGAATAAATTAACCAAGATCAAATTCAAGTCGAAATTACTCAACTATTTCACACCAACAAAAGCTACTTTTGATGGTATGAATGTGTCATGTTTCAAAAATGATATTCTGGCTGTAAATGGTTTTGATGAACGGATGCAATATGGCGGTGAAGATAGAGAAGTGGGCGAAAGAATGATGAATAATGGTGTGCGATTTTTACAAGTACGGTATAGCACGATTTGCGTACATTTGCACCACGAAAGACCATATAAGCGAGCGGAGTCGCTTGCTGAAAATGAAAAAATTAGATCGGCCACAAAACAAAATAGAACCAAGTGGACCCCTTACGGAATAAAGAAGTAAACCATGCAAAAACCTGAAATTTCTGTCGTTATTAGTACTTATAATTCTGAAGAATGGCTCGAGAAAGTCATGTGGAGTTATGAAGCGCAGACGTTTAAGAATTTTGAAATGGTCATTGCTGATGATGGTTCTAAACAACCAACTTTCGATCTTATCGATAGAATGAAGTCTGAGCTTAGTTTCCCAATAATTCACGTATGGCATGAAGATAATGGATTTCAGAAATCCCAAATTCTGAATAAAGCCATACTGGCTTGTAATGCGGATTACATTCTTATGAGCGACGGCGACTGCATGGCCAGAGAGGATTATGTTGAAGTGCATATCAATGAGCGCGAAGAAGGTTACTTTTTGTCGGGAGGCTACTTTATGCTTCCTATGCAAATTTCAAAGCTTATTACAAAAGAGGATATTTTATCACAACGCTGTTTTAATGTGAAGTGGTTAAAATCTCATGGATTAAAGTCTTCATTTAAAAACAATAAGCTTACAGCTAAAGGTTTAACAAGTCAGTTTTTAAATACAGTAACTCCCACGAATGCCAGTTGGAACGGACATAACGCATCTGGTTGGAAAAAGGATATTATGGCCATTAATGGTTTTGACGAACGCATGCAATATGGTGGTCAGGATAGAGAGTTAGGAGAGCGGTTATTTAACTATGGTTTGAAATCTAAGCAGATTCGTTATAGCGCTGTTTGCCTGCATTTAGATCATCCGAGAGGCTACAAGACTCAGGAGTCTATTGATAAAAACTTGGCCATTAGGGCAACCACAAAAAAGGAAAATCTTAAGTGGACTGACTTCGGAATCGTAAAAAATTGATCCCTTATTTTTTTAAAATTTACTTAGAAATCTTTTGAGTTCTGCTTCAAACAATTCCGGCTTAAAGGCTTGATATAGTTCGTTTGTCTTAGATTTTAGTTCTTTTGGGTGTTTGGTGTTTTCATAAAAGGATGTTTCATAATCACGAAGGTGAACAGAGACGTGATTTTCTCCGTCATCAAACATATTCCAAGCTTCTTTTTTTATCCACGGCGAAAAGAATGTAAAAGTCGGGATGTCCAAGGCTTTGGCCATATTTATGGCTCCACCTTCGTTGCCTATTAATGCATCACAATGTGCAGTAATGGCTAAGAAATCTCGCAAACTTTTACCAAATACATCGAAGAAAATATGCGATTGGGTTTCCGGTTGACACAAGTCGAAAATGGCTCGCGCATCAGCTTCTTGTTTTGGAATATAATTGAATAAGATCTGACTTTCAGATTGATGTTTTACAATGGTATCAATCACCTTAGCCATATATTCAAAAGGATAGGTTTTTTCAGGGCCACTTCCTAAAACACCGATCATAAACAGAGGTCGATCTAAATCTAAACCATTCGATTTTAAAAAGGCTTCTGCTTTATTTTTTTCTTCTTTGGAAAGAAATATTTTAGGTTTAATAATTTTTTCAGAATCTATATCCAGAGGTGTGAGAAGTTGAAGGCGGTTTTCAATGGCTAATCCGGCGTTGGTACTAGCTGTAGATTTATTTTTGAATCTATGGTTATAGATTAAAGAATTGTGACCCTTATCAATAGAGATTTTAGTTTTTGCTTTCGATCTAAAAGTTATGATATTACTCGATAATTTGGAATAGGCATCAATAACAACATCAAAGTTTTCATGCCGTAGTTGAGTAGCAAATTGCCACAGTTTCCGTTTACTTTTTTCGTGTTCAGGTGTGAAAAAGTGAAAATGGTCTATATATGGATTTTGTTCTACAACAGGATAGGTGTGCGAATTTAAAACATAATGCAATTCTGCTTCAGGATAACGTTTTTTGATGGCTTCAAACATTATGCTTGTTGCCAAAACATCACCAATCATTTTCTGTTGTATTATAAGAACTTTCATTTTGAAAGAAAATTACAAACATCCCATTAATGATTCCAAATGAAACCTATAAAATATGATATTTGCTATTTGAATTATGAGCTACACTGCTACATCATACTCGCGCAAAGCATCGTTTAATGATGTTTTCTTATCCGTACTTTCTTTACGCTTTCCGATAATTAGGGCACAAGGTACTTGAAATTCTCCAGCGGCAAATTTTTTGGTGTAACTACCAGGAATTACTACAGAACGCGCAGGTACAACACCTTTCATTTCTATTGGTTCATCACCGGTAACGTCGATGATCTTTGTACTCATCGTAAGTACAACATTGGCACCTAAAACAGCTTCTTTTTCAACACGAACTCCTTCAACAACGATACAACGGCTGCCAATAAATGCGCCATCTTCTATGATTACAGGTGCAGCCTGTAATGGCTCTAAAACGCCGCCGATTCCAACACCTCCTGAAAGGTGAACATTCTTACCAATCTGTGCGCAGCTTCCAACGGTTGCCCATGTGTCTACCATCGTACCTTCATCAACATAAGCACCGATATTCACGTAACTAGGCATCATGATCACGCTTTTAGAAATATAAGCACCGTGGCGCGCAACAGCATGCGGAACCACTCTAATACCTTTCTCCTTGTAGTTACGTTTCAGAGGAATCTTGTCGTGGTACTCAAAAATGCCAACTTCAAAAGTCTCCATTTTTTGAATAGGGAAATAAAGTACAACAGCTTTCTTCACCCACTCATTTACTTGCCAACCATCACCTTTTGGCTCGGCAACTCTTAAGCTGCCCGAATCGATAAGATCGATTACAGCTCTGATAGCATTTATAGTTTCTTCATTTGTTAATTGCGAACGATCGTTCCAAGCATTCTCTATAATAGACTGCAGTTCTTTCATCTTAGTAAATTGTAATTTTTACGTCAAAGATAAGTCGTTAAAAAGGCTTCATGAAAATATTTTGAAAAAATTGTGACCAAAGAAAAAAGTTGGTGTCTTATAATTGTTAAATGCAAGGATAATCTATATATACAAGTTTATCTGAGAATTTAATTAATAGCTAATTATTCGAAAACTCCTCTCCCCTTAAATTGAGGAGTTTTTTTTTAAAACAATGTGACCAATTCTAATTATTGGTGTCTTATAGATAATTAACGTGATTTATTTATAGAGGGTAATAAAATCATAGACTTAATTAATAGCTAATTTTTTAAAACGCCACTCATTTTTTTGAGTAGCGTTTTTTTATTGCATTATCTTTGCCGCATGGGAAGAATTTTAGCCATAGACTACGGAACGAAGCGAACAGGTTTAGCTGTTACAGATGAAATGCAAATTATTGCATCTGGTTTGACAACAGTTGAAACTCAAGATCTCATTACATTTTTGAAAGACTACGTAGCTTCAGAAAATGTAGAATTATTTGTTGTAGGTTTACCAAAGCAGATGGATAATACCGCTTCTGAAAGTGAAGTTTATATACAGAAATTTATAGATCAACTTTCAAAAGTATTGCCTGATATTCCAGTTGAACGCATTGATGAACGCTTTACTTCAAAAATGGCGTTTCAAACGATGATCGATAGTGGCTTGAAGAAAAAGCAACGCCAGAATAAAGCGCTGATAGATGAAATCAGTGCCACATTAATTCTACAGAGCTATTTGGCTTCAAAATCTTAAATAAGAATTGTACTTTTGCTCCCGAAATATTAGAAGATTATGATTTTACCAATTGTCGCTTACGGTGATGCAGTTTTAAAGAAAAAGGCTAAGGATATTAATAAGGACTATCCTAATCTTGATGAACTCATCGCTAATATGTACGAGACCATGTATGGTGCATATGGTGTAGGGTTGGCGGCTCCGCAAATAGGCTTACCTATTCGTTTGTTTTTAGTGGATACTGAACCTTTTGCTGAAGATGATTCGCTTTCAGAGGAAGAAAGAGAACAATTAAAAGGCTTTAAAAAGACCTTTATAAATGCGCAGATTTTAGAAGAAGATGGCGATGAATGGGCTTTCAATGAAGGCTGTTTGAGTATTCCTGATGTGCGTGAAGATGTTTTCAGACAACCAAAGATTAAAATACAGTATCAGGATGAAAATTTTGAAACTTATGTTGAAGAATATGATGGTCTAATTGCACGAGTTATTCAGCACGAATACGATCATATTGAAGGTATTTTATTTACGGATAAACTATCGTCTTTCAAAAAACGTTTAATCAAAGGTAAACTCACTAATATTTCAAAAGGAAAAATTAAAATAGATTATAAAATGCGTTTTCCTGCAATGAGCAGAAAACGCTAATAACAATATTTAAAAGGTGTTCAACCTTAGAAAAAAATTGATATGACATTAGATAAGATTTTAGCTATTTCTGGAAAACCAGGACTTTTCGAAATTGTAACACAAACCAGAACTGGCGCGGTGGTACAGTCTCTAATCGATAAAAAACGAATTACAGTTGGTGCACACAGTAACATCAGTATACTTAGTGAAATCGCCATTTATACCCTAACAGAAGAAGTGCCGCTTCGCGAGGTGCTTAAAAAAGTTATGGAAAAGGAAAATGGCGGGCCGACTTCTATTAGTCATAAAGATGGTAAAGATGCCTTGGAAGAATATTTCTTCAATGTATTGCCAGATTATGATGAAGACCGCGTATATGCTTCAGATATAAAGAAAGTGATACAGTGGTATAATTTACTTCAGAAAAATGACCTCTTAGGTGCATTAGAAACGGAAGAAGAGGAAACGGTTACCTCTGACGAAGAAGAATAGGATGTCCGACAAAACACATCAGCTTAAAGCCTTTGAACGCCTGCTCATTATTATGGATGAGTTACGTGAGCAATGTCCGTGGGATAAAAAGCAGACTATGGAATCGCTTCGTCATTTAACCATTGAGGAAGTCTATGAACTTGGTGATGCGATCTTAGATAATGATCTTGAAGAGGTTAAAAAAGAACTTGGTGATGTTTTATTACATATTGTGTTTTACTCTAGAATAGGTAGTGAAACCAATGATTTTGACATTGCTGATGTTTGTCATAGCATTTGTGATAAATTGGTGGAACGCCATCCGCATATCTATGGTGATGTGAAAGTTGAGAATGAAGAGGATGTAAAGCGCAATTGGGAACAGCTCAAATTGAAGGAAGGAAAGAAGAGTGTTCTCGAAGGTGTACCTAAAAGTTTACCAGCTATGGTAAAGGCGAACCGCATTCAGGATAAGGTTGCTGGTGTTGGTTTTGACTGGGAAAAGCCCGAGCAAGTATTTGAAAAAGTAGAGGAGGAGCTGGCTGAGTTGAAATCTGAAATTGCCAAAGGCAATAACGATGCTATTGAAAATGAATTTGGAGACGTATTGTTCTCCATGATCAATTATGCACGTTTTCTGAAGATCAATCCTGAAAATGCGTTAGAACGCACGAATAAAAAATTCATGAAACGCTTTCAATATCTTGAAAGCAAGTCGAAGGCATTGAATAAACCCTTAAAAGACATGACCTTAGCCGAAATGGATGTCTTTTGGGAAGAAGCTAAATCATTATAATCGTTGTCATTCATAAGGAATGCAATGACTGAAGAATCTCTGCAAAGTCGATACTTAGTTTCAACATCGACTAAGCTCATTCTGTCACTCAGTTTGATATGCTATAAATAGTGGCATTCTGTTAAGTTTCAAAAAAAACTTTATTTAAAACATCCAAGACGAATTTTCGCACGTAAATACTATATATAAAAGCAAGGCGTTTTTATAATCTTAGTAGGATCTTAATTATTATTTAGCGGTTGTAATTAAGGTTAATTTAGTTTAGTTAGGGCAAAACCCATCTGTTAGTAACAGATGGGTTTTGATTTCAAATTATATTTTGGTGGTCTGATTTTTTACTCAGCTTCACCTTTATTTTTTATTCTAGTTCCGATAGCGTAACTGACCATGCCAATTAGCATTCCAAGAATTATGTTTGGCCAATCGATGCCACTGTTGGGCTCTTTCATCACCATCGTATAGGTTACAAAAGCAGCAAGTGGAAATGCAATAATAAAATTTCCTAAGAGTTTATTGTCCATAATCTAGCTGTACATGCCGCGGATTTTGGCGAGTTTGGCTTTCCAGGTTTCGAGGTCTTTCTTATGTTTATTAATATTCTTTAAAACATCCTTAACCAATGGGTTGGATTCATCAACATTAGAGAAAAACAGTAAGTTGTTTTCAAGCTGATTTATTTCTGACTGCACTTCGCCAATTTTTTTACGAATAAAGTTCTGCTCGTTATCTAGAAGTCGAGTGTCATTATCATTGCTAGCTAAATTTTCGAGTTTACTTTCAAACTTTACCATGTCTAATTTAGACTTATCCATTTTCAGTTTATCGAAAGCCTCATCGATCGCCTTGTAAAACTTACCATCAATGTAACGCTTGTTCTGTGGTACATGACCAATGGCTTTCCAATCGACAATCCGGGTTTTTAGAGCTTCTATATCAGCCTTATTGTCACCACTAAATTCCATGGCTTTAAGTTCGTCTAGAAGCTTTGCTTTTTTATCAAAGGCATCATACAAATGCTGATTGTCTGCCTTACGCTGCGCGTGCATGCGATCGAAATAGTGATTGCAGGCATCTTTAAATTGTTTCCAGATTTTATCGCTATCGCGTCGCGGTACATGCCCTATTTTCTTCCAATCGCTTTGAATTTTCTTCATCAACGGCGTCACTACAGCGAAGTCATCACTATCCTTGTTTTCTTCAGCTATTTTAATGAGTTCGCGCTTCTTTTGAAGATTTTCGTATTGATCTTTCTTAAGTTCTTTGTAAAATTTATTCTTACCTCGATTAAATGTTCTTACCGCGTCTTTAAACTTTGCCCAAGTAGCTTCATTGACTTTAAGTGGAACTTTACCTGCATTAAAAAAGGCTTCGCGTAGGGCTTCAACTTCTCTAATCTTTTTTTGCCAAGCACCGTGAGAATTGGCCATATCTTCAGCGATAGTCTGAATTTTTCCTATGATCTCTTCCTTTTTTTCGAGGTTTTTCTCGTAAGCTTTGTCGAGATCAGCATAGTAATTCTGGCGCTTATCGTGTATGGTTTTGGTAGCCTTACTAAAGCGTTCCCAGATTTCTTCTCGGTGTTCTTTTGCAACTGGGCCTAGCTCTTCTTTCCAGAGTTTATGTAATACCTGAAGTTCTCTAAACGTACGATTAATGTTATCGTCCTTCACTAACTCTTCAGCACGTTCTATAATTTTTAACTTTTGTTCGTAGTTGTGTTTAAAATCCATATCTCGCAAATCGTTATTGAGATGCAAGAAATCATAGAAACGCTCTACGTGATGGTGATAGGTGTTCCAGGCGTTATTGTATTTATCTCGAGGAATTGGTCCGGCATTACGCCATTTTTCCTGAAGATCCTTAAAGTGTTTGTAGGTGGTGTTGATGTTTTCTTCAACATTGAGCAAGCCTTTAATTTCTTCAATAATTGCTAATCTGTTTTCAAGATTTTGCTTTAAATTTTGTTCACGCTCTTTGTAATAAGCGTTTATTGCTTGCTTGTAATCTTTGTAGAGTTGATTGAAAAGCTTCTTTGAATCATTGGTGTAATAGAAGTCCATCTCCTTGCCACCATCATTGATAAATTCCTCTTTTTTCTCTTCTAATAGTTGATTGAACTTCGCATTAAATTCAGCTTTTATTTGATTTACCTGTTTAGAAATGGTCTGAATTTTATGATGCTTCAGAAGTCGGTTTAATTCTGTTGCCAGATCTTGCAAGGACATGGCGTGGTAATCCTTCTCTTCAACCTCATGACGCTCGGCATTGGTTTCGTCTTCGGCATCCTCAGCGTTTGATGCTTCAATTTCGGCATGAGCTTCAGAGTCGTTTTCAACTGCAGTTTCGGCTTCAACTTTAGTTTCTGTTACTTCGGTTAATTCAGTTGTTGCCTTATCAGCTTCAGTTGATGTTTCCACTTCGGCTGTGCTTTCTTCTGTTGGAGTAGCTTTAATTTCTACTTCTTTTTTTCCATCTGCTTCGTGCAGGTTATCATTCTCAGACATGTGTCAAAAATTTTGTTCGAATGTTAAAGATACTAACAACTCTTCGAACTTCAAAGGAATTGCATATAGAGCTCGTTTTGGAGATTAGGAGTATATGAGTTTAAAAGTTTAGGAGTTTGGGAGTTTATAAGTTTAGACGTTTAGGAGTTTAAATTACAATTCATAAACTATTTTACACTTACCACTTACCACTTACCACTTACCACTTACTACTTTACACTTAAAGGACCTCAAGTCTTATTCCAAATTTTCCAGGATTTTTCAGCTTGAAGTTCAAGCATCTCCAAACCATTGATGGTAGTGGCACCTTTTATATCACCACAGCTTAAAAATTTGGTTTGTTCAGGGTTGTAGATTAGGTCGAATAAAATGTGTTTTTCGGTAATAGCATCATAAGGAATATCAGGGCATTCATTGACATTTGGAAAGGTGCCGATAGGTGTACAGTTGATTATAATTGGATACGATGAAATAATATCATCAGTGAGATCTGAATATAGGAATTTAACACCCTCTTTTTCTGAACGTGATACATAATCAAACTGGATTTTTAGTTTTTTTAAGGCATAAGCAATGGCTTTCGAAGCGCCGCCAGTACCTAGAATTAGAGCGCGTTTGTGATATTTTTTTAAGTGCGGTTCGAGTGATTTTTTAAATCCGTAATAGTCGGTATTATAGCCGATTAAATTTTGATAACGCGTAATTTTTATGGTATTTACGGCGCCAATTTTTCGTGCGCGTTTATCTACGTTATCTAACAATGGCATCACTTCCTCTTTGTAAGGAATCGTAACATTCAGGCCCTTAAGATTGGGAGTGTTTTTAATAATCTCATCGAGTTCTGAGATCGATTGTAAATCAAAATTTACGTACGAATGTGGTAATGCTTCGCTTTCAAACTTTTTGGCGAAATAACCTCTTGAAAATGAGTAGGAAATATTTCTTCCTACCAGTCCGAATTTAAGCTTTGATTTGTCTTGTTCGTTGTCCATACCATTCTAGCCCTAAAACAATCAGGATTCCAACGACAATATAAGCAATTGCTATATAAGTTTCGGTGGTTGGTTCGGGGAAAAAACGTATGTAATTTTCAACGATCTGTGAACCAGTAGAATCCAGAATAAAACTACCGTCGCTATTGGTTTTATATATAGTTTTTTTCCAGGGCCAAACTAAACCGAGTGATCCAACGATAAACCCAACTAATGTTGCCAGAGTAATATTTTTATAGTGTTTTAAGATATAATTCAATATATGAGAAAAGGTGACTAATCCGGTGACTGAACCCAGAGTAAATACACTTAAAACTTTCAGCATTCTTACTCTAACAGGATCGTTTACAAAATCAAAATTTCCTGAAAAAATATCAGTAATGGAGTCATATAGGGCGTTAACCGAATCTACTAAAAGCAACACATAGTTTCCGAGTAAAATGAGAATAAATGATCCCGAAAACCCTGGTAGGGTCATACCAGATACACTTACAATTCCGCAGATAAATACAAACCAAAGGTTATCATTTTCTGTGGCAGGATCTAAAAAGCTAATGCTTATTCCGATGGCGGTACCAAGTATTAGAGCAATTATTGTATTTCGATTCCAAGCTTTAAAATCTTTACTGATATAATAAATAGAACCTAGGATCATTCCGAAGAAAGCACTCCAGACGTATAATTCATAATTTACGATGAGATAGTCTAATAGTTTTGAAACACTAAAATAACTGATCACCATACCTAAGAACAAAAGCCCTATAAATCTGCCATTGATATAATTATAGAAACTACTGAATCTTCCGTTAATAAGAAGTTTGAACGCGGTTTTATTAACACGTTGAAGGGAGTATATGAATTCTTCATAGAATCCGGCAACAAAGGCAACCACACCACCAGAAACACCTGGAACCTTATTAGCAGCTCCCATAGCTAACCCTTTAATGACCAAAAAAATACGATCTTTTAAAGTTCTTGTACTTTGCATTAAGCTCTATTTTTATTGCGGCCGAAATATTCTAAAGTTAATATGGCAATGACGCCTAGGGCTATAAAAATGATGGCTAATACTAACTGATTATCGCCTTCATAGCTAGACGGTAATATGCTTTTATCGAGGAGAGTGACTTCTTCACCTTCTGAATTTATACGCGTTTTTAAAACCTGTTTCCAAGGCCAAATCTTATTTAACGAACCAATCATAAATCCGGTGAGAATGGCGAGCGTTAGATTTTTTTGATGTTTAAACATCCAGTTCAAAGCTTTAGAGAAAACTTTCAAACCAACAACGGCGCCAATCCCGAGAAGTGTAAATTTCAAAAGTGCATCTTTGAACAGTTCCATATCACCATTGACTAACCCTTCTCGAAGATTATTTACGGTATCAATTGCTGTTTGATAAGCACCAAGGATTAACAAGATAAAAGCGCCTGAAACACCAGGCAATATCATTGCTATAATGGCTATGAAACCACAAAATAGAAGATAGAAAGGACTTTCTGGTGAGGCGAAAGGTTCTGCAAGCGTAATATAGTAAGATAGGGCAGAGGTGGCTATGATCGCTACTACGGTTTTAACAGACCAATTCGAGATTTGCTTTGCAATGTATAAGATGCTAGCCAGCACCAAACCAAAAAAGAAAGACCATAGTAAAATAGGTTCATTGTGCAAAAGCCATTTTATTAACTTGGCGAGAGACAAAATACTTATGGCAATTCCTGAAAAAAGCGCCAATAAAAATGTTCCATTTATAGACTTCCAGGCGGTTTTAAACCCTTCTTTTTTCCAAATTTTGAAAACAGCTAGAGACACTTTGTCTATACTTTCAATAAGCTCTTCATAGATGCCCGAAATGAAAGCAATTGTTCCTCCAGAAACACCCGGAACAACATCAGCAGCGCCCATGGCAACGCCTTTAAAAGCAATGATCACATAGTCTAATAAACGTCTCTGCATTTAATTGATATAAGAAACGCTAAGGTATGCATTTTTTTAGTTGGAAGTCTTTTTACTCTCTGAAATTATAGCCTTAATAATTGGTCGGTCAATGAGCTTCGGAAACAACTCAGTAATGATAAAGGAATAATCGATATTAAGACGCAAACCATTTTTAAGATGGAATCGTCCTTTTTCCGTTTGAAGAGTTGTAAAATATAACCCACCAAGTCGATATTCGATCTCCGAGTTTTCAGGATAAAATTCTGCTGCTTGTAAGAGATTGAATATTGCAGCATCGTATTCTCCCAAAGCGATTAAAATATCTGAACGGTCTAACCACGTGTCGAGTTCGTAATTACCTAATTCTAGAGTTCGCTTATAACCAATTTCAGCTTCTTCTAAAAAGTTTAAGCGCTTATTGATCGTGGCAAATAGTTTCCAGTATAACACATTTTCACCATCAATATGTACCGCTTTATTAATATAATGCAGCGCTTTCTGATAGTTTAAGCGCTTCATGTAGAATTTTGTAATGGCAATCCAGCCTTTGTCTAATAAGGCATCGTCTTCTACAGTTTTCTTGAAGAACTGCAACGCCATGTCTTCCTGTCCAAGCTTTTCATAACAGTATCCTATACGAAGCAGAGCAAAAGAAGTTGGTTCGTCTAGGGCCAGTGTAATTTTATAGTTTTCAATAGCTTCTTCATACTGTTTAAGTTTCTCTAAAACTTTTCCTTTTTCAATATAGGCACCTACAAATGTATCATCTGATATAATCGCAAAATCGAAGGCTGCATTCGCTTTATTATAATCTTTAATTGCAAAATACTGACGACCTAATTGGTGCCAAGCTACCTCGCAATAGGGATTAGAATCTAAGAAATTATTCAAGTACGAAATCGCATCTTGGTTAAGATCTAAGAAGTCATAACAGTAAACAATATTATGTAAGGCAGAATAGTCTGAAGGGTCTGATTCTAAACACTTTTTGAAATAGATCACGGCATTATCAAACTGATCTAAAAACAAATACTCCATCCCAATTAGGGCATAAAGATCGGAGTCTTCTGCAGGTGTGCTCGATATATCTATTGCAGTAAGTAAGATGTTGATAGCTTTTTCGTGCTCATCTTGTTTTGATAATACATTCGCCTTCTGAATATAGATCTCCTCATTATTAGGTTCGAGGTCATGGAGCATATCTAGAATGTCATCGGCTTCAGTGAATTTGTTTTCAATCACCAAAATTTCCACTTGAAATAATCTCAAGTTAACGGAGCTTGGATGCTGTGAAAGCCCAAGTTTAATGGCACGTTTCGCTAAAGAAATTTTACCATTTTCGAGATAGTGGTGGATGATGTTTTCAAATTCATTTGAATCGAAAAACAAAATATCATTTGTCTTTAACATCGATTCAAATCTGGTAAGCGGAAAGTTTTCGTCGTCGTGACTGTAATTCATAAGCGGTTTATAGGTTCACTCGATTATCGAGACTTAAATACACCAATTTGATCATTCAAATTCAAGGGGCGTTCCGTTAAATTACGTTTTACCCGATGTGATTCATTAATCTAAAATTACAGTTATCGGCTTACGGTCATAAAGAATTGAGTTTTTGTTTTTAACAAAATAATTAACATTCAGATAAGCGTTGTTTGAATTTAGTTTGAATTGATTTAGAAACGGTTAGACTCAAATTAACTTCTAAATCCCATCTAAAATTGAAGTAATAATTTGGCAACCCTTAATGATTTCTTCGTTTGAAATCGTCAATGGCGGGGTAATTCTTATGGCTCTCGGTTCAAAAAGTAGCCAGAATAAAATGAGACCTTCATCCTGTGCCCGAAGAATAACTTGATTGGTTATTTCCGCACTTTCAGTAAAAGCAGCTAGCATAAGGCCTCTTCCTCGAATTTCCTTAATATGCTTATGTTGAAGATGTTTACGAACGAGTTGTTCTTTTTCTAAGGCTTCAGCCATTAAATTTGTTTCAGTGATCTCCTTTAATGTTGCTAATGCAGCCGCTGCAATTACCGGATTACCTCCAAAGGTAGTTATATGTCCAAGTTTTGGTTGGTCACTTAATGTGGTCATCATCTCGTTCGATGCGGTAAACGCACCAATAGGTAAACCGCCGCCAAGACCTTTACCCGTTACAACAATATCAGGCTGGCAATTGTAATTTTCAAATCCGAAAAGTTTGCCCGTTCTGCCGATTCCTGGCTGAATTTCGTCTAAAATGAAAACCGCACCAACCTCATTGCATCGTTCTTGTACTTTTTTTAAAAAGTCATTTATCGGCTCAATAAATCCTGCACCACCTTGAATAGTTTCTAAGATTACCGCGGCTGTATTTTCAGTGATCTCTTGCAGGCACCATTCACAATTAAACGCAATATGTTTAATGTCTGGTATTAAGGGTTCAAAAGGTGTTTTACGCTCTTCATAATCCATTAGACTTAAAGAGCCCATGGTATTGCCATGGTAGGCATTTTTAGCAGCAATGATCTCACTACGTCCTGTATAACGCCGCGCCAGTTTAATACTTCCCTCAATGGCTTCAGTGCCTGAATTGACTAAATATGTTGTTTCTAAAGGATTGGGTAAATGCTTGGCCAAAAGTTGTGCTAACTCTAATGCTGGTTTTTGAATATATTCCCCATAAACCATAACATGCAGATACTTGTCTAATTGGGTTTTTACTGCTTCAACAACTTTAGGATGGGAATGCCCTAAACTACAAGCTGACACTCCAGCTACAAAATCGAGACAAGCTTTGCCAGCAGTGTCATAAATATAACAGCCTTTGGCATGACTTACTTCCATGGCCAAGGGATGTGGTGTGGTTTGTGCCTGATATTTTAAAAAGTCTTCGTGCAATTATGGACCTTCTTGTTTTTTCTTCGTTTTAGATGTTCCGTCCTTTTTTACCTGATTGGTTTTTAATGGCGGAAGTTTGTTGTCTGTCGGTAAATTTCGTGCTGCTTTATTTGGCTTGTTCGGAGTGGCCTTACCAGCTTCTTCAATGCGTTCTTTCACACTTTCATCTACAAAATCTTCAGGAGGAACATAGTCCTCAAGGCCTTTAATGACTGGTAATACCAACGGTGGATCGTCTTTGAAGAGATCTTCAACAGAAATTGGTCGTTCTTCGCCGCGCCAATCAAAGCCTCGGAGGCGTTTCGAACTATTGGGGAAATCTGCTTCCGGGAAAATGTTACCGTCGATCTGATTGATAAACCGTACTTCATCTATTTCTTGATCAACGAGTTGAATATTTATACTACCCGATTTCGATTTCTGAATACCAATGAGTTCGTTGGTGTCATTACGCATATAGCGTATGGTTTCAGCATTTTTAATAATATCTACATTGTAAATTTCATTATCTCTGAACAATCCAATGAGACGCTGTCCTTTTATTTGATTAAATCCGTCTTCACTTAGGGTGTCTTTGCTCACCAAGAAGGCATTGTTGAACACTTTGAGCGAGTCTAATTTTTCTGTTTCTACATTCGAAATTAAGTGAATAGTGTCACCTGTCATTTGATTGCCGAGATTCCAGAGCACAGGTTTTCGGGCAGTAGCAAAGGCATCAGTAGAGCTATACCTTGCCAGATTGATCAATTGTGTCAGTCCGGTTTTATGATTAACATGGATAGAATCAGCTTTTCCAGCTAAGTCACTTTTATATAGTTTGGCATTGTAATAAGCTCTGGTAATGCGATTGTCTTGCTTACCCGTTACCATGAGTGTATCGGCATGCAAATACACTGAATCCTTTTCTTGAACAGTGATCGCTAGTGCTCGTTTGGTAATAAATACCGAGTCTCGATCGCGCCACACTTCCGCATAATGACCTCGAACTATACTATTGTTAATTGTATCTGTTACCGTGATGTTGTTACTCGCAGAAGCAAAACTGCGATTTCGGTCGAAATAAATACTATCACCTTCAATGATTCGATTGTCGTAATCTACTCGGGCATTGCGCTGAAAATACCCAACATTGGCATTAGTATCATAGAAACCACGTTCGGTATAAATTTTACTTTCTTCACCAACTATGGTTGAAGGTCCAAACAAATGTGCATGGCCACTATCGGGGAAGAAGTCAAGACGTTCTGTGTTTAATGTATATTCTGGGTCGACGAGTACAACATTTTTAGTGAACTGATATTTTTTGGCATTCATGTAGTACCGTCCGATCTGACTTGTAATCGTTCCAGAAGAATCCTTAACAACCTTTCCTTTCGTATCGTAATAGGCCAACTGCCTTGTTCTGTCGAAATAAAGTTTGTCGGTGGTAAGTACAGATTCTGGTTCGGTTAAAACCACATCACCCTGCGCAAAGGCCAATTCGGTTTTACCACTGTATTCAACATATTTGGCCACCATATTGATGGAGTCACCTTGCTTCAGTACAACATTGCTGAAGGCTTCTATATACTCCTGATCTTGATAATAAATGGCTTTATCGCACCACAGGTTCACACCTTTATGAACAAAATGGACTTGCTGTGAAGCATCGCGGAGAAAAACCAGTGCACCTTCTTCGATCTCTGGACTAGAAGATGTATTCCCCGAATACTGAACAGTTATTCTTTGTTTTTCTTGTGAAAATCCTAAAAATGAAAAGACAACAAGGAGAAGAAAAATTAAACTTTTACTAGAATTCAAAACTATATGTTTTTTACAAGTTAACATTTATAGAATTGCTTTAGTATGGGTTAACAGTTTTTTTAACAGTAAATAAATCAACTGCTAAAGCTCCTTCCTCACAATAGTTTGCTTACGATCTGGTCCTACAGAAACGATTGTAATAGGAATATGTAATTCGTTTTCTAGAAACTCGACATAGTCATTAAATTCTTTAGGTAATTGAGATGCCTCCGTCATACCTGTGAGATCTTCAGACCAACCTTTCATTTCAGTGTAGATTGGAGACACGTTTTCCTCTTCGATGTTATAAGGAAGATGATGGATCGTTTCCCCTTTATAATAGTACGCGGTGCACACTTTTAGCGTGTCAAAACCAGATAACACATCACCTTTCATCATAATAAGTTGGGTAACACCGTTCACCTGGCATGCATAACGTAAAGCTACTAGATCTAACCAACCACAGCGTCTTGGGCGACCAGTAGTAGCTCCAAATTCGTGACCAACACGTCCCATGGTTTCGCCGTCTTCATCAAACAACTCAGTAGGGAATGGCCCAGAACCAACACGTGTTGTGTAGGCCTTAAATATTCCGAAGACATCACCAATATTGCTAGGTGCAACACCCAAACCAGTGCAGGCACCAGCCGCAGTTGTATTCGATGAGGTTACATACGGATAGGTTCCGAAGTCGATATCTAAAAGCGATCCTTGGGCACCTTCCGCTAGTATAGATTTTCCCGAGGTCTGTGCCTTATGAATATATTCTTCTGAATCAATAAATTTGAGAGTTTTCAAAGTTTCGATGGCCTCGAAGAAGTCTGTTTCAAGCTCTCCTAAATCATACTGGATATCTACATTGTAGAAATCGATCATAGCTTCGTGCTTGTCAGCTAATGCTCTGTATTTTGTTTTCCAATTAGACAATTCAATATCACCAACTCTTATGCCGTTTCTTCCTGTTTTGTCCATATAAGTTGGTCCGATTCCTTTTAAAGTCGAACCAATTTTTGCCTTCCCTTTTGAAGCCTCGCTTGCTGCATCTAAAAGGCGATGTGTTGGCAGAATGATATGAGCTTTACGAGAAATGTAAAGGGATTTTTTATAATCTACATTTTGCTCGTCGAGCTTATCAAGTTCTTTCTTAAAGATCACAGGATCAATGACAACACCATTACCTACAAGGTTAATTGTGTTATCGTGAAAAATCCCAGAAGGAATTGTATGTAAGACGTGTTTTCGTCCGTTGAATACCAAGGTATGACCTGCATTAGGGCCACCTTGAAATCTTGCAATAATGTCGTATTTGGAGGTGAATACATCAACAATTTTTCCTTTGCCTTCGTCACCCCATTGTAAACCTAGTAGTAAATCTACCGCCATGTTAAAAAGTTAGTTAGTCGTCTGCTTTACGGTTGCCGTAAAAGTATAGTGAATGATTAGTTATCTCAATGTCAAAAACCTCTTCGATGGTTTTTTTAATAGATTGAATGCGAGGATCACAGAATTCTATAACTTCTCCAGTGTCTGTCAATATAACGTGATCGTGCTGCTTATCGAAATAAGACTTCTCGTAATGTGCCTGATTCTGTCCGAATTGATGCTTTCTTACCAAATTACAATCTAAGAGTAATTCTATGGTGTTATAGAGCGTTGCTCTACTTACACGATAGTTTTTATTCTTCATTTTGATATACAAGGATTCGATATCAAAATGCTCTTCACTATCGTAAATTTCTTGAAGTATAGCATAGCGTTCAGGTGTTTTTCTATGTCCTTTTTCTTCAAGGAATTGTGTAAACACACGCTTTACGATTTCCTGATTACTTTCTTCTGTTGTTGCATTCATAATAAGGTGCAAATTTACGTAAAATTTAAGGAATTAATAAGCGAGCCTTGTGTTTTAAGTTGAAAGAAATCAACAAGTTTTCAAGATTCTAAATCTTATTAAACTATACCCTAGTCACTTTATCTATCCCGTTTATTTTTTTGAGTTTATCGATAAGGTTTTTAAGCATGTTCTGATTCTTCACTTCAACAGTAATATCGCCATTAAAAATCCCATCTTCACTAGAAAAACTGATACTTTTCATATTTACATGAAGGTTTTCAGAAATCAGCTTTGTAATATCGTTAACTAATCCAAGGTTGTCAATACCAGACAGCTTAATGCTAGATGTATAGGTGCGTTGCGACGAATCTATCCACTTGGCCGACATGATTCGGTAGGCATAATTAGACTGAAGACTTACTGCATTTGGACAATTCTTTTTATGCACCTTTATGCCATCATTAACCGTTAGAAATCCAAACACTTTATCTCCAGGTATTGGGTTACAGCAGTTCGCTAAAGTGTAGCTTAGGCGCTCTTCCTCCTTACCAAAAACCAACATATCGTACTTAGAAGTGATTTCTTCTTTGTCGATATCCTTCGGTACTTCGGGCTTACGAATTCGGTTTTTAATGTAACTCATAAAAGCATTGCTGCGCGAAGACGCAAAAGCTTTGAGTTTTGCATTGTCGATAGTTCCTATTCCAACGCGATAAAAAAGATCTAAAGAGGTTTTTAGTTTGAAGTAATTCACCAATTCATTAACCGCTTTTTCATTTAAAGTAATCTTCAGCTGCTTTAATTTGCGTCTTAATATTTCCTTACCTTCTTCGGCAATCTCTTTAGTATGGGCATTTAAGGCCGATTTGATCTTACTTCGTGCTCTTGCTGTTGTGGCATAATCTAACCAGTTAGCATTGGGCTTAGAATTTTCTGAAGTTAATATCTCTACCCGATCTCCACTTTGTAGTTCGTAACTTAATGGGACAAGTTTGCCATTTACTTTAGCACCTCGCGTGGTCATCCCGACCTCAGTGTGAATACTAAACGCAAAATCGAGAGGCGTTGCACCTTTTGGAAGCGATTTTAAATCGCCCTTTGGTGAAAAGACAAATATCTCTTTTGAATAAAGGTTGAGTTTGAATTGCTCTACGAAATCTACAGCATCAGCTTCATTATTTTCTAATGCCTCCTGGAGTTTATTGATCCACAGATCTAGGTTATCTTCCTTATCATTGGCATTTTTGTATTTATAATGCGCCGCATAACCTTTTTCGGCAATCTCATTCATGCGTTCGCTACGAATTTGAACTTCAACCCAGCGACTTTTTGGTCCAACTACAGTGATGTGCAAGGCTTCATATCCTGTAGATTTGGGCGATGAAATCCAATCGCGCAATCGTATTGGGTTTGGTGTAAAGTGATCTGTTACGATCGAATAGATCTTCCAAGCGAGGAATTTTTCATTTTCAATATCGGACTTATAGATAATTCTAACAGCAAACTTATCGTAAACTTCATCAAATGCAACGCCTTGTTTTACCATCTTCCGACGGATACTGAAAATGGACTTTGGGCGTCCCTTAATTTCGTAATTAAGGCCTTCCTTATTCAAGGACTTTTCAATGACCTCAGAAAATGCTTTAATGTAAGCGTCTTGTTCTTCCTTACTTTCCTGCATTTTCTCCTCAATGTCATTATAGACTTCAGGTTCAGTATATTTTAAACCTAAGTCTTCGAGCTCTGTCTTAATATTGTAAAGCCCAATTCTATGGGCTAAAGGTGCATAGATGTATAAGGTTTCAGAAGCGATTTTAACCTGCTTATCGTCACGCATAGAATCCATCGTTTGCATATTGTGCAAACGGTCGGCGATTTTAATAATGATTACCCGAACATCCTCATTTAGTGTGAGTAACATCTTGCGGAAGTTTTCTGCTTGAAGCGAGACATCCATATCCTTTTTTAAAGAGGAAATTTTTGTGAGCCCATCTACAATTCTGGCAACGGTTTCACCAAAAAGTCGTTCAATGTCTGCAATGGTATAACTCGGATTGTCCTCAACCACATCATGAAGTAGAGCAGAAGCAATGGAAGTTGCATCTAAACCAATTTCTTGCGCCACAATTTTTGCAACTGCAATAGGATGAAAAATATAGGCTTCGCCAGATTTTCGCCGCTGATCTTTATGCGCATCTAAAGCCACCTCAAACGCCTGACGAATTAGCTTTTTATCGTCTTTGGTTAAGGTCTGATAGCTCACTCTAAGTAGCTCTTTATAAGCCTTAGCAATAGCAGCGTTTTCTTTTTCAATATCCACTTCAGTCATAAGAACTAAAGTAGTCAATAGAGTTTTAACCTGCAAGCGAATTTATAGATAAAGGAGGGAGTGATTTTTTGTCAGGAAATGAGATTATTCTGTAAATCTTTTAGCAATAATTTTGGAGGCTGGTTTACCTCGTGGTGTAAAATCGAGATCGATTTTTCCCTCTTTTCATCAAAATGTATTAATCATGAAAAATTGCATAACGAAAGATACTTATAAAATCTCAAGGATGCTTTTAATGTGTTATGTCAATCAATTAATCAGCTGTTTCCAACTAAATAATCTGGTAGACTATCCTTAGCTATTTTTAGCTTTTCATTGATTTCGGAAGTGTCTTTTGGGTCTTCATTGAGATAGTAAAGATAGTTAGCATATAGCCAATACATGAGATATCTATTATAATCATCTAACTCTGAATCTGAGATTAAACTTATAAGTTTACGCTCTATCGATGCTTTGTCTTCGGCATCGGCGATGGCTCTTCCGATTCTACTAATGGATCCGTAATAGTGATTTTCATGTACATTCTCAGCTCTAAAACTGATACCAAAAATTAGGCTGTTGATGTCAATATCTAAGGTCTCTAGTTCTTTGAGGTAGGTCTTTCTTGCAGCATAGGCATAACTACCATCTGATACACGATCGAATCTGTCATTCATAATATCGAGATGCGCTTTTAAGAAGACTTCCCAGTTAACAGTTTCGGCCGAAAGTTTTGCAATATTCATGGCGTGAACTCTAGGGCTACTATCCATACTACAACTACCAACAACTCTAGTATTTCTCATCTTTTCTAACAGTTCTTCTTTCTTCTGTTTTGAGAGTTTCCTATAATCTTCTGGCATACCAATATATCCGTGTTCTGCCTTTTCATAAATTTTTGTTGAGGTTGTATCGATCATACAATCTGCATATTGGATCATATGAGCGTATTCGTCTTTTAGAGGCTCTTTTTTGAAGTCTTCGAGTAGATAAAATATTCTGTCACTATCCTTGTCGTAAATCCAGCTTCCTTTAGAATAAAGAGTCATTGGATCTAATTCTTTCTCAATAGTAAGAACTCGATCGTATTCATTAGCCAGAGATTTAGTACTAAATCTTGTAACCATTTTATCTTGGTAATTTTCATAAACATCATAAACAAGCAATTCTGGTTTGCTAAAACTTCGATTTGGATATTTTTCTTTGAAGGCTTCGAGTGTGATACCATTTTTAATATCGCGTCTTACCGATCTCGAATTTATATCAATTACCAAAACCTTAGCTTGAGGTAAGGCGTAATAGGTTTCTGTGATTTCACAGGCTTTGAATTTCAGATTGAGAGAATCAACAATAAACCTTAATTGCGCTACGGTCTGTTCATCGTATATCAGTCCGTTAGAGTGGGTTTTGAATTCATTGTATTGTGCGTTAACCTGTAACCCATAAAGGATAAAAATGAAAGAGGTGATGATCGTTTTCATGATGATTGATTTATATTAATAATGAAAGAAGAGGTTCAATTATTGTGATATAAAAGTAAAATCATCAAAAATTACACCAAATAACCAATGAGTAAAGGACAGTAGTCGGTTAGTTAAGTTAATCAAATGAAGAGTTACGAACTAACTCAAAAGATTTTTAACACGGTCTAATAGTGTAGGATGAGAATAGTGCATAAATACATAAGCCTTATGCGGCGTAAGGTTACTCAGGCTATTCTTAGATAATTTTTTTAACGAACTCACTAAAGGTTCTGCCTTATAGGTGCTCTTGGCGTAATCATCGGCCTGGTATTCAAATACGCGAGACACATAGTTCATCACTAAGCCAGTGACTTCAGAAATTGGTGAGTAGAGGAGACCAAAAGCAATCAATCCGACATGAAAACTGGGAATTTCAACCCCAATAGCATTAGAAAGCAATGGATTTGAAATAAAAATTGAAAGAACGTACAGTGTTAATCCGGTCAGTAAAATCGAGGTTACTAAATTGAATATAATATGTTTTCGTTTATAATGGCCAACTTCATGAGCTAGTACGGCAACAATTTCTTCGTCTTCAAGATCGTTTATTAGTGTGTCGTAAAGTGTGACGCGTTTTTCACTTCCAAATCCAGAAAAGTATGCATTTGCTTTCGTACTACGTTTTGAGCCATCTATAATGAAGATCTTGTTTAAACTAAACCCAACAGACTTGGCATATTCAGAAATTTTATGGCGTAAATCGCCTTCTTCCAGCGGTGTTTGCTTATTGAATAAGGGTACGATCAGACGAGAATAGAACATATTCATAAAAACTGTAAAAACGGTGACAATCCCCCAGGCATATAACCAAAATTGTTGACCTGTGATTTGATAAAACCAGACGATCAGTGCAATAATTCCACCTCCAATTATGGCCATCATAAGTAAGCCTTTGAACTTGTCGAGGATAAAAGTGGTCTTTGTAGTTTTATTGAAGCCGAAGCGTTCTTCGATCACGAAAGTTCGATAATAGGCAAAGGGTGTTGTGATAATATCACTGGCTAGCATGATAATTCCGAAGAAAATAAGGGCAACCACCACGGGTTTATCTGAATAACTTCTGGCAATATCATCGACATATTCAAAGCCATCGAGGAACAAAAATGCCAGGGTTAATGACAATGAAAATAACGAAGACCATATACCAAACTTGTAATTAGTGGCTTTATAGGTCTGAGATTTTTTATACGCTTCAGCGTCGTAAACATCATTTAATTCCTCGGGAATTGGGTCATTAAAATGCTTTGCATTTATGGCATTTAAGATTTTGTCTTTGATAAAATTTATTAGAATTATCCCGATTATAATGTAGAATAGAGCTTCTGCTGTCATAGGTTAATTTGTAATTAGTGATGAATAATTGACAATAATTAATTTTTGGATGATTCAATGATTCTAAATAATATTTTCAAAATACTCGATAATTCAGCGTCAAGTTCATTATATTTTTCTTCTGAGATGAACTTCGTATCCTTTAAGATTCTTAGCCAATAATGAGTTTCTCGTGCTTCTTTATATGAAATTGACATTTTTGCTCTGAAATCTTTTTTTGAGATTCCACCAATTGCTTCTTCAACATTGGCTCCTATTGAAGTGCCAGATTTTAAAATTTGACGAGATAAAACATATTCATTTTTTGCCATCAATTCCTTGCTCAACCAAACTACTTTAACTGCGAAATCATAACTTTTGATGGCAATAATATTTTCCTTCATTATTAATTACAAATTCTTAATTATTAATTACAGATTGTTCATTATTCATTAATTCGTCTTTGACGAACGGCTTCAAAAATAAGAATTCCCGCAGCAACTGAGACATTCATAGAATCTATAACACCTTGCATAGGAATACTAATATTTTTATTGGCTGAATCGCGCCAGATTTGAGTTAGGCCAGTAGCTTCTGTACCAACAACGATGGCGGTTGGCAGCGTGTAATCTTGAGTGTGATAAGGTTCTGATTCTTGAAGAATGGCTGAAAAAATATTGAAATTATATTTCTGTAAAAAAGCAATAGCATGTTCCGAACTGGCCATGGCTATTTCAGTCGTAAACACACAGCCAACACTAGATCTAATAATATTGGGGTTGTAAAGATCAGATTTTGGATTAGCAATAATTACCGCATCTAAATTCGCGGCATCGGCAGTTCTCAGTAACGCGCCAATGTTGCCTGGTTTTTCTGGGGCTTCGGCAACTAAGATCAACGGATTTTTAGACCTTAAGTTAAGGTCTTCCAACTCGTGTGCTTTAGATTTCACAACTGCAATTACACCTTCAGTGGTGTCTCTATGTGCTAATTTCTGAAATACATCTTTCGAGATTTCTATGATTTCAATCCCGTAACGACTCATAGCCTGTGCTTCACTTTCAGAAAATAAATCGGGATAAAACAATAAGGTATCAATAGAATAGCCACCTTTGATTGCTAGAGATAATTCGCGCTTACCTTCAATTAAAAAGGTGCCACTTTTTTTGCGTTCTCTCGATTTTTCTTTCAAGAGTACGAGGCGTTTTATTAAGGGATTTTGTGAGCTTGAAATAAATTTTGACATAATTAAAACAAAAGTAGTGTAATTTTACAGGATGTAAAACGTCCAACCCATCAACTAAACCACCTAAACATGAAAAATTTAATCGGATTATTAATCATTCTTGTTGTTACCATATCCTGTCAACAAGCAAAAAATAAAACAGATTATTCAAATGATGATCTTGAAATAACCACAAGTATTTATCCAGATAATATCACCAAAGTATTTGATGCTCATGGTGGGATCGATACATGGAATACTATGAAAACACTTTCATTTACCATGGAGAAACCAAATGGTAAAGAGGTAACTACTACTAACCTTAAAACAAGAGCTGAACGCATTGATGCACCTACATATACTTTAGGGTTCGATGGTGAAAATTTATGGGTTCAAGAGAAAAAAGGACGCGAATATAAGGGTAACGCTAAATTCTATAAAGGATTGATGATGTATTTTTACGCCATGCCATTTATTGTTGGCGACGACGGCATTTATTACGAGGATGCCGAGCCCTTAACTTTTGAAGGTAAAACCTATTCTGGAATATTAATTTCTTATGAATCGGGGATAGGAGTCTCACCAGATGATCAGTACATAATTTACTATGATGCTGAAACAGGACAAATGGAATGGCTGGGTTATACAGTGACTTTTGGAAAAAATGAAAAGAGTAAAGATTTCCATTTTATTCGCTATAACAATTGGCAAACTGTTGAAGGTTTGAAGGTGCCAAAAAGTGTTGATTGGTACACCTACGAAAATTCTAAACCGGTAGCGAAACGAAATACAGTTGAGTTTAACGATATTATTCTATCAAAAGAAACTCCTACTGATGCGATGTTTGAAATTCCTGAAGGCGTTCAACCGATGGAATAAAATTTGAAAATCACATAAAAAAAGCGAGCTATTTAGCTCGCTTTTTTTATTTCTATTCCTGTCCGTACTTTTTAGCATAACGCTTCCAAAGTTCGGTTTGATGCGTTTCTAAGCTCACATTTCTACCATCAATAAAAGCGTGAGTTACTATATTGGTGCGCATATCTAATGCATCGCCTTCGCTTATAAATAACGTAGCACTTTTACCAACTTCAAGAGTTCCATATTGGTCGTCGATACCCATAATTTTGGCAGCGTTCTCTGTAATGAGTTGCAAGGCTTGTTCCTTGGTTAATCCGTAAGCCACGGTTGTACCAGCATAGAAGGGTAAGTTTCTCGAGTTCATTCGTTCCATTTGCCCGCTTGTTTCTAGTGAAACTAATACGCCGGCATCAACTAAAGCCTTCGCTTGCTTAAAGGTATAATCATAATCGTGATCTTCCGATTCTGGTCTTGTATGAACACGCTGTAGCATTACAGAAACATTATTCTGTTTCAATAAATTAGCCACTTTACTCGCCTGATATCCTCCTACAATAGTTACTTTAGAAACTCCTTGAGCCTTTGCAAAATTTACGGCATCAGTAATGCTTTTTTCATCGTCTGCATTAATATAAAGATGTTTTGAACCGTCAAAAAGTCCAGCCATGGCTTCGTATGGTAAATGAGGTTCATCTTTGCTTCCGTTATTATAACTTTTAGATTCGTTGAAATAATCATTCAACTCCTTAACCTGTTTGGCATAATTTTTATTGGGTTTTAAACCTGGGTCTTCACCTAGCCACCAGCGACCACGTGAAAAACTACTAGGCCAATTGATATGAATTCCGTCATCTGCCTTGATGGTGGCATCTTCCCAATTCCAAGCGTCGTATTGTACGATCGATGAGGTTCCAGTTATACGTCCGCCTCTTGGTACAACCTGACCGAGCAGTACACCATTAGGACGCATCGATTCTACGACTTTAGATTCGGCATTATAGGCAATTATACTTCTTACATGTGGGTTGTAAGTTCCCATTTCCGAAAGGTCATTCGATGCTTTAACCGCATCAACTTCAACCAAACCAAGGGTACCGTTAGATACGATAAATCCAGGATACACATGTTTGCCTTTTGCATCTATAAAATCCATAGCCTGCTTAGTTAATGGCGTTGAATCAGCTGGACCAATAGTGGTGATCTTTCCGTTACTTACAACGATAACTGCATTCTCTATTACTGTGCCATTACCCAAATGTGCTGTTGCACCCATGATGGCAAAGTCTTTAGTTTGTTGGTCTGCGGGTGTTTGCTGCGCGAAACTCAATGAAACACACAACAACAATATGATGATATTAAATTTATTTAATGTTTTCATGATTTGTAATTTTAGTGGTTATGTGTTGACTCTTGATTATCCATGGTATCACAATGCATCAATTCTTTGACTTTCTTCTTCACAGGCTGTGTTTTTAAGCCTTTATTTTTCTCTTGAAGCATGAGATTAACAAGTTCACTTTTCTCCTTTTTGATGGCTTCACGCATTTGTCTGTCGCGATCAATATCAAAATAGGTCACACCTTCAATAATGGTCTTTTCTGCCTTAGCATAAATAGATAAAGGATGATCAGACCATAAAACGATGTCCGCATCTTTTCCAACTTTAAGGCTACCGACACGATCATCGAGGTGTAACATTTTCGCTGGATTGAGTGTAACAAATTTCAAGGCATCTTCTTCACTAACACCACCATACTTTACAGATTTTGCAGCCTCCTGATTTAGACGACGAGACATTTCAGCATCGTCACTATTAATAGCAGTTACAACACCTGCATTGTGCATAATAGCAGCATTGTATGGTATGGCATCATTTACTTCGTATTTATAGGCCCACCAATCACTAAAGGTTGAACCAGCTACGCCATGTTCAGCCATTTTATCTGCAACTTTATAACCTTCTAGTATATGTGTGAACGTATTCACATTAAAATCGAATTTCTCTGCAACCTTCATCAACATATTAATTTCACTTTGAACGTAAGAGTGACAAGAAATGAAGCGTTCTTTATTCAAAATTTCTGCTAATACTTCCATTTCAGCATCCTTGCGGTAAGGTTTGCCGCTTTTCTTCAATTCGTCATAGGCCTTAGCTCTTGTGAAATAATCCATAAAAACCTGCTCTACACCCATACGTGACTGCGGAAAACGCTCGTTTCTGGTTGAACGTGACTGCTTAACGTTTTCACCCAAGGCAAATTTGATGAATTTAGGCGAATTATCGTAAACTAAATCCTCGGCAGCTTCACCCCATTTTAACTTTATAATTGCCGAACGTCCACCGATTGGATTTGCCGAACCATGTAAAATTTGGATAGAGGTTACGCCTCCGGCAAGATTTCTATAGATATCAATATCCTCATCATCTAAAACATCTTCGATAGTAACTTCAGCAGATGAGTTTTGCCCACCTTCATTAATGGAGGCCGCAGCAATATGCGAGTGCTCATCAATAATACCTGCAGTTATATGTTTCCCTGTGGCGTCGATGACTTTTGCACCGCGGTCAGAAAGATTCTTACCGATCTGCGAAATTTTTCCGTTTTTGATCAAAATATCTGTCTTCTCTAATATGCCATCAGATTCATTAGTCCAGATTGTGGCATTTTTAAAGAGTAAAGTTTCAGATTTTGGTTTTTCAGTAAATCCAAAAGACAAATTAGGATAGGTTATTGGATACATCATTGGTGGAGTAGTTGCTTTCGCGGCCATGTTTGGTTTGGAAGATTCCATTTTTCCTGAATTTTGCGCGTAAAAGGTAAACTCATTTCCATTTGGCATAATGGCCTTTCCATTTAAACTATTACCACTAGCTGCATTGGCAACCACTCTTATGAATTCTTTCTTAGTACTATCAGCAGTTTTGAACGTTAGATTAACCCAATCATCTGCGTAACTGATTTTGGTTCCGAGATTTTTATCACCACTTTCAAGTTTAGCCTTTGGTTTGCTCGTACTACCTGAAATAGACAGTTTATAGTCATTTCCTGCGAGCTTAAATGAATAATCCCCATCAATATCTTTGACATTCATATTTTCCAAAACATGAGCGGTTCCTTGTACCCAGTTTTCAAAAAGCTTAGTTTTCTTATCGAAAATATCGCCAGAAGTAATTAAGAAGTTGGCATAACTGCCTGCTTTCAGTGTGCCAAGTTCGTTAGACATACCTAGCAATTCAGCAGGGACTGTTGTTAAAGCTTCAAGTGCTGTTTGTTTAGATAAACCACTTTCAATAGCCTTCATCAGATTCGCCTTAAATGATTTTTTTGATTTCAAACCATGCGTTGTAAGTGCAAACCGAATCCCATTTTCAGATAACAAACGTGGATTATGCGGTTCCTGATTCCAAGCACGCATATCGCTTAATGATAGTGTTGAAGCTAGAAAAGCGTTGTCAACGTCATAAGCCAATCTAAAATCAATTGGTAAAATGAGAGTTGCATTGGTCTGCTTAACTTCATCAATACGTTCATATTCATCGCCGCCACCTACAATAGTATATTGTACGTTAGCTTCATCACCAACTTTATCTGCTCTCATCAGATTGGCTCTGCTTCCTGCTTCGAATATTTGAAGCAATGAGGTATTTCCATTTAATGCTTCTAAAGACAGATCTTTTGTGTTTACATTTCCATCGGCATACCATTTAGCATCATTATACATCTGACGCAAAAGTGCCATACTTCCCATAATTGAAGACGGATATGCTTGTCTGGATCTTACGCTTTTACTGAAGGAGAAGTGTTGAGAAGTTTCACCGTCAATTACTCGCATGGAATTATCAGAGTTGTTATTGAGTGCAATTAGGGCACCTGTTCCTCTTACTATACCATCTGGCATGTGTGTATTAACAACGCCAAATCCTAGCTTATGCATTTCAGAAGCTGATTTAGTATTGTATTTAAAACTTGCCATCACATCTTGTTCTGGCATAACATGGTCATTCCAATAGAAGCCACTTCTACTTGCCGCATATCTTGGTCCATTGCCACCGCGTTCTGGATTTTTCACACCGAAAGTGGTATAAATATCAATGAACGAAGGGTAAATACTCTTACCTGTGAGATCGATCTTAGTTGTGTTCTTTGGAAGACTTACAGATTTACCAACGCTAACAACTTTACCATCCTTTATGAGTAAGGTGGCATTTTCGATCATCTCCGTCGGAGAGACATGAATTGTAGCATTAGTTAAAGCCGTATAATTTGAATTGTTTGTTTTTACACCAGAATTACTTGGAAAGTAATCTTGGGCAAATAATGAAAAGCTGCACAAAAACATGAGCAGCCGCAAATGTACTTTAATCATATGTGTAGTTAGTTAATTAAGAACTCGAAGATAAGGAATATCGGGATTAACTTAATTTACATATGTTGATTTTAACTTTTAAAGGGGTTTGTCACCATAGTAATTTACCAATAGCGCAACCACATAGCTGTAGCTTTTCATTCCGTCAGCCTGATTATTGGCTTTAAGAAAACTATCGAAGGTTTTTTCAAAGATAGGTTCTAAGGGGTTTTCATAAGATTTCCAGAATTCGTCTACCTCAATGTAGTTTTTCAAGATGCCTTTATTTACGGTTTCTAACATGGTATAGTAAAGCTCTTTATCTCTGCGGAAAATTTCCATGAGGCAATGTCTTAATCCAAAGGTATACCCAGAGTATTTAAAGTAAATATCTTCATTATTAATTGCAGCTAAGCAGCCGATAAAATTAGCCTCATTTTCTGCAGCATAACCAATTTGATGAGCTGCTTCATGACAAGATGTAGTGGGGAATTTATAAGTTGGAATTAAGCCATCTACTTGCGCTTCGTTAGTAAATGGATTAAGATATCCGGAGAAGCCCATATAGGTAAGCGGTATGCTGTATATAGACTTTTTTATGCTTCTGGGTTGATATGTAAATTGTGGATAATCTTCAGATAGTTTCACATAACCATTTTGCATGCGTTTGAATACTTCCGCCTTGGTAAACGGCATTTCTACTTTAGCTGAATCATTCGGCGCTATTTGCTTGTGAATAGCATTAGATTTTTCGATAAGTCTTTCAGTAAATTCCACTAATGCTTCAGTTGTATATTCGGCATCAATATTCAATGTTTGATAGAGCGCTGGGCGATAATAATTATAAGCCCATAGTATATGAAATGCAAAATAGACCAACGAAACGGTTGCACCGACGTCGAGTAGCCAATTGATCGTGTCTTTATAAATGCGTTTCCGGTTGAGGATCAACCAGCGGATAATATAAATACCAGCAAAAGTATAGAACAGATCACCTACAGAAAAAGGAATCCATCCAAACGAATAGCGCATCAACTTCGAAATAAAAATATAAATGCCATTGCTGTAATATTGCTCAACAAATTCGGGAAAATTCTTAATGATCTGAATAAAAAGAACTTGAACTACAAGAAAAATTACTAAGGCGAGTTTTTTATTAATGCGCATAGTTCAAAAATAGAAAATAGTTTTAGTTTGGTTACCTTTGCATACCTAAAATTTAATCGATATGAGTTCAGAAATAAGAGCATTAGAACCCCAAGCACTTTGGAATAAATTCGCAGATCTAAATGCAGTACCACGACCATCAAAAAAGGAGGAGCGTGTTATAAAATTTATGAAAGATTTTGGCGAGAATTTGGGCTTAGAAACGATTGAAGATGAAGTTGGTAATGTGATTATTCGTAAACCTGCAACTAAGGGCATGGAAGACCGAAAGCCTATTGTTATGCAATCGCATTTGGATATGGTTCATCAAAAAAATAATGATACTGTTTTCGATTTTGATACGCAAGGTATTGATATGTATGTGGACGGTGATTGGGTTAAGGCTAAAGGCACTACTCTCGGTGCCGACAATGGATTAGGCGTGGCAACGATTATGGCTATTTTGGAGAGTGATACGATTGCTCATCCCAATTTAGAAGCTTTATTTACGATTGACGAAGAGACTGGTATGACTGGTGCCATGGGTTTAAAAGGAGGCCTACTGAAAGGAGATATTTTATTAAATCTCGATACCGAAGAAGATGATGAAATTGGCGTAGGATGTGCCGGAGGAATTGATATTACTGCCACAAGAAGTTACACTGCCGAAACTATTTCGGGTGACGGAATGAAGGCCTGTAAAATTGAAGTGAAAGGACTTCAAGGTGGGCATTCAGGAATGCAAATACACGAAGGACTTGGGAATTCGAATAAAATTATGAACCGTCTCTTATTTTCTATTATCGAAGATATTAGGATTGCGGAGATCGATGGTGGAAGTTTGAGAAATGCCATTCCTAGAGAAAGTATTGCAACCCTAGTTTTCAAAGCAGATAAGCAAGACCTATTAATGCGCGTATTGAATTCACTTTCTGAAACCATAAAGAAAGAATACAAAACTATGGAGCCAGATTTGCAAGTGGAATTGGGCGAGGTTGAACTGCCTGAATCTGTCATGCCATTTGATGTACAGGAGCAATTATTGAAGGCCTTATATGCTGCTCACAACGGTGTGTATCGTATGAGTGCTGATATTCCTGATCTTGTTGAAACTTCCAACAATATTGCACGTGTAATCGTAAAGGATGGCGAGATTAAAGTCGGCTGTTTAACACGCAGTTCAGTTGAATCATCGAAAATGGATTTAGCCAATGCGCTTAAGGCCACTTTTGAATTGGCAGGTTGCGAAGTGGAGTTCTCTGGAAGTTATCCGGGTTGGGCTCCAAATATGGATTCTGCCATTTTGAAGGTTATGGTCCCAATATATGAACGATTAAATAATGGTGAGAAGCCACATGTTGCCGCTTGCCATGCTGGATTAGAATGTGGAATTCTAGGTCAGAATTATCCCGAAATGGATATGATCAGTTTTGGACCAAATATTAAAGGTGCGCATTCACCAGATGAGCGTGCTCAAATTTCATCGGCCCAGAAGTATTGGGAATTTGTTCTTGAAATACTTAAAAATATTCCAAAAGCCTAAAAAAAGAACATAAAAAAAGCACCTGTTCACTAATCATAGACTAAGTGCAGGTGCTTTTTTGTTTTACTAAGCTTATTCAGATATACTTGCTATTTCAATATCAAAAATAAGGTTTGTTTTACCAGGAATTAAAGGGGCTCTACCAGCATCACCATAACCTAAATAGTATGGGATAAAGACTCTCGCTTTATCGCCCACTTTCATATTTAACATGGCTTCTCTAAATCCGGCTACCAGACTGGCAGTTTCATTATAAGGCATTTCAAAAGGTGCATAATAACCAGCTTTATCTTGGCGCTCATCATATTTGTTATTTTGTTCTGCAACGTCTTTCCAGGTCGTCCAGAATAAGGTGCCATCTTCAAAATATCCAGCACAATCAATTTTTACTTTCTGTGAGGCATTTGGTTTTACACCATCACCTTCATGAGTGAATATCATGGCCATACCAGTTGGCGAATCAATACGACGACCGTCCATTGATTCATTCTTTTTAAGCCATTCTTCTTTTGCTTGAAGCGCTAAAGCTTCTGACTTCTTTTTAGCTTCTTGCTTTAAAGCCATAAAAGTACTTTCAACCTTTGGCATTTCCTCTTCAAAAACTTTAGGAGCATCAAAGAACTTCGCATCTTTTCCTTTTCTGATGATATTGACTTTTTCAATCGTTACATCTTCAACCGGGCGATTTCTTCCTGCTACTTTTACATTAGAGATCGAGTCTTGTACTTCAAGTCCTTCCACCAATTCTCCGAATACAGAATGACAACTTACACCGCGCTGATCGCATGGTTTTAATCGTCCTTGGTCATCATAAAAATTTCCTCTTGGATAAGGCTTTTCAGTGATGAAGAATTGGCTTCCGTTAGTATTTATACCCCCTGAATTTGCCATAGAGAGAATACCTGGTTTATCGTGTTTTAATTCAGGACTAAAATCGGCTGCATAGCGATAACCTGGTGTCCCTGCACCTGTACCTAAAGGATCACCACCTTGGATCATAAAATTATCCATAACCCTGTGGAATATAAGTCCATCATAAAATGGTTTTCCTTGATATTGTTCCTCGGCCATCGGGTGCGTACCTTCTGCAAGCGCCACAAAATTAGCAACGGTTACAGGTACTTTATCATAGTGCAATTTTGCTACCATTGTTCCTTTGGAGGTAATAATTTCGGCATAAAGTCCATCTTCTAGATCTGGATAGCGTTCTTGGCATGAAATATTTACCAAAACGACTAATACAACTATTGTTGTAAGGGCTCTTTTAATCATTTTCTTGAGTTATTGTATTTAAAGTTACTTCGCAAATTAGTGGAATATTTGTTCCAATTTTTTTGTCATCACCGTAATATCCATAAGCTTTTTGAGATGGAAAGATAAAGGTGACACTTTCTTCGGGTTTCATTAATTTTAATCCTTCTCGTAGACCAGTGAATAATTCTTGTTTATCCATGACGTAGGTCTTTTGTGTTTCAGCATATATTTCATTGCCTTGGATGTCTGAAATGGTATACTTGAAGTCGATGATGTCGCCAAATTCAGGTTGTATCGTGTCATTTTCAACACGTGTATTGTAGTAATACCAAAAACCACTTTCTGAGGCTATGTAATCAGTCTCTGGATCATTTTTAATTATGTCTTGAATGAGTCGTTGCTCTTGTTCGTTCAGTTTTTTGTTGCGCTCAGCAGATTCTTTAAGAAATGAACCAGACTGAACTGTTTCGGGCATTCGCGCTTCAGGCGACTTGCAACTCGAAATGGTTAGAGCAATGAGTATGAGGTATTGTAGGTGTTTCATTTTTGGGACAATTCATCTTTATATTTTGGTAATATACTAATAAATTTATCAATTGTAGCCTCGAGACTGTCTTCACTGCGACCACCAGCAGCATTATCATGACCACCTCCGTTGAAGTGTGCCCTCGAAAATTTATTCACTGAAAATGTACCTTTGCTTCGTAAAGAAACCTTAATGATGCCTTCTTGTTCACTCTCAATAAAAATGGCTGCAAAAATTACATCCTTAAGTGATAAACCGTAGTTTACAAAGCCTTCAGTATCACCTTTTTTAAAGTTGAATTGATCCAGTTCTGCCTGTGATAAGGTAATATATGCGGTACGGAACTCAGGTATCACCTTGAGATTTTGCATTGCTCGTCCGAGGAGCTGCAATCGGCTATAACTATTAGTGTCAAAAACATTATTATGAATGGCTGCATTTTCGGCTCCTTTTGAAATGAGGTCTCCAACTACCTGATGTGTTCTGGTGGTAGTTGATGGAAAGCGAAAAGATCCGGTGTCTGTCATGATGCCAGTATACAAACAGGTTGCAATCGTGCTATCAATCTTATCGAGATCGTTCAGATATTCTATAAAATTGTATACCATTTCACAGGTTGAAGACATGCTCACATCTGAATAGGTGTATATTGCATAGTCGTCGGGTTGCTGATGATGGTCGATCATAATCTTCAATGCATCAGAATTTTCAAGTGACTCAGTCATTTCACCCGTACGGTGTAAAGCGTTAAAGTCTAGTGTGAAAATTATTTCTGCTTTGGACATAAGTGCTTCACTAGCATCTAGATCAGATTCAAAAATCATTACAGAGTCATTTCCTGGTAACCACTTTAAAAAATCAGGATAATCGTTCGGCGCAATGACGGTTGCATCATGTCCATAAATCCTTAAATAATGATATAATGCTAAGGTCGATCCCATAGCATCACCATCTGGATTTTTATGTGGTACGATCACTATAGACTTCGGAGTGCTTAATAGCGACTTTATTTCATTAATCTGTGCCTTAATCATAGTGGACGAAGATACAATTTTTAGGATTTTTGAATAGGGTTTTAATACGAAATTAAGAATACATTTTAAAGATATCTCAATCAAACCGTAAGTTCGAGTGATTCCTTCATTAAAGGAATTGTATCGAGAAGTAATTACATTTCGATGAAGATTCTCGATACTAATTTTTAATGACCGCATTAAAAATTCACTCGAACTTAGGTGAGCATTGTAACATTAATTTAATAAATCCTAAGCTTGATAAATTAAAGAAATACGTTACTTTTGCGGTCAATTAAAAAAATTCACATGGTAACTAACAGAACATTTACAATGTTAAAGCCAGATGCTGTTGAAAAAGGACACGTTGGCGCAATTATAGAAAAAATTACAGCTTCAGGCTTTAGAATCGTAGCAATGAAGTTGACCCAAATGACTAAGGCAGATGCACAGGAATTTTATGCGATCCATAAGGAACGTCCATTTTTTCCAGAGCTTGTTGAATATATGACACGCGGTCCGATCGTTGCAGCGATCTTAGAAAAAGATAATGCTGTTGAAGATTTTAGAACCTTAATTGGTGCTACAAACCCTGCAGAAGCAGCTGAGGGAACTATCCGTAAATTATATGCGGCGTCAATAGGTGAAAATGCTGTTCACGGTAGCGATAGCGATGAAAACGCAGCCATTGAAGGTGCTTTCCACTTCTCAGGAAGAGAGATGTTTTAAGATATATTATGTCAACACATATTGAAAAACCATCCGTCAGGATGGTTTTTTTTATAGGATTTTCAAACAAATATAGGATTACTCTTTCATCCGCGTTGCTACAAATGTTCCATTCGGCTGTATAAATTTCACCTGATCTATTTTGCCTTCAGTTTCTATGAATTCTACTTTAAAACCTTCTAAGACTTTAATATTAAATTTATGCTCTGCAGTAGGAACCATCTCATATTCAGGTTGGCCAGGGACAAAAACATACAATACGTTTTCGTCTTTTAAATAGACTTTAACTTCAGTGCCATAAAGGTCATATTTCCCAACATATTGTTCTAAAGTTTTAGCATCTACATCAATAGAGTTTGGTGTGCGTTTGAAGGCAATAGCATCGGTTAATGGTTCTATATCAGCCTTCATATAATCTATATCACCTGCGGTGCTCGTAGTAAATGTAACACGCAAAGCATTACCAAACTGAGAGGTGTCAACTTTACCGTCGGTAACATCAATGAGCTCAAAAGTATCATAGTGGTAATGATTTAGGAACTGACGGTTGCCATCAAGTTCTGCGTAGAGCGAATCATTTTCGACAATAATATCAAACTTTCCGTAGCCTTTGTTCTCATAAGATCCGGTATAATCAAGTAGAATATGTGAAGGCTTGGTGCCTTTTACATTAGAACCTTCGTTATCTTCTTTGGCTTCTTCCTGCGCCTTTAATGCTTCTTCTAAATCTTTTTTATGATTCTCAGCCCATTTAGTGATCTCCGTTTTTAACATTCGGTCGGCCGCGATATTTCTTATTAGACGTGGAACTGCAGAACCGTTTTGATTGGCTAAAACAACGATACCTAAGCTATCAGAAGGATATATAGCAACACTAGCAGAGAAACCGTCAATATTGCCACCATGCTCTACCATATAATGCCCTTTGTAAGAATGTAAAAACCAACCATAACCATAATTCGCATATTGAATCCCTGGTAATTCGTCTGAAGGGAATCCGGCGGCCACAACCATTTGAGAGCTCATAGCTTCCTTCACGTAGGCTTCAGGAATTATTTGTTCTTCGCCTAATTTTCCTTTGTTGATCCAAAGCTTCAACCATTTACTCATATCATTCACACTACTATTTATACTTCCAGCAGGTGACATTCCGGCGATATCATAGTATTCCATTTTTTTAATGTTTCGCTCTTCATCTAAATTATATCCAAAGGCTACATTTGTACCGTTTTTCATACCGTCTATCATGGTGTTTGAGCGATCCATACCCAGTGGTTTGAAAAAATGCTCCTCGATATTTTCTTCCCAAGATTTATCGGTCAGTTTTTCAGTAATAACACCTTGAAGTAAAAAGCCAAAATTGTTATAGTACCACTGCTGACGCACACCAGTAAATGGTTCTTGATATTGCATGCGAGCCACCAAAGTGTCTTTGTTATGCGATGGGAAAAAGTACCACGCACCATCATGTCGTGGCAAGCCTGTGCTATGTCTCATTAGATCTTTAATTATGACATTATTATTCATATTGTCATTGTAAAATTTTAGTCCAGGGACATAGTCGAGCGGACTGTCATCAAGAGAAAGTTTTCCGTCTTCGCGTAACTTCCCTAATAAAGCTGAGGTAAATGCTTTTGTGGATGACCCAATTGCAAATAGGGTATTGGCATCGGCTGGAACTTTATTTTCATAATCGGCATAACCAAATCCTTTTGAATAGATCACTTTGTCGCCTTCTACAATGGCAACGGCAAATCCGGCAGCCTTTGTAGTTTCTAATACAGAATTGAACTGCTTTTCGATACCTTTAAGTCGCTTATCGGTTTGAGCGATTGAAATTGATACAAATAAAATTAGGGCAATACTGAGAAATCGTAACTTCATATGGATTGGATTTTAATGGGTTGAGTTGAACTATATGTAGTTAAAAGGCTCTCTAAGTTACTATTTTTTCAAAGGACTTTTTAAAAAAGTACAATTCGTCATAAAAAATATACAATTCGGTAATTCCTGTTTTAAAAGTCTTAAGTTGTGTTAGATATTTGTAGTAACAAAAAAATAATCATCATGAGTACACTTGTAAAAATTGCAGTTATAGTTATTATTAATCTTTTCACAATTAGTTCTGGAGCGCAATCGGGTTATAGTTTAACTGTACAGGTGAAGGACGCTGACAGTAACGATGGTAAGATGATGATTGCAGTTTATAATAGCGAATCGGATTTTTTAGATAAAACATATATGGGGACTCAAAGCGACATCACAAATAATAGTTGTGTAGTGACTTTTGAAAACATTCCGGAGGGAATCTACGCAGTTTCCATCTTTCATGATGAAAATGATAACGATAAGTTAGATAGCAATTTCATTGGCATTCCGAAGGAAGATTACGGGTGTTCAAACGATGCAAAAGGATTTATGGGGCCACCAAAATGGAAGGATGCCAAATTCGAGCTAAAATCAGATAAAACAATTACGATAACACTTTAAAAATCATCAAAAAATGAAAAATTTACTAATCATCATCTTAATGGTCTTTTCTGCAACTGTGCAGGCACAGACCAATTTTGAAAAAGGAATGACCAAAGCCTTTGAACTTTGGGGAGACGATAAAGTAGAAGAAGCAGAAAATATGTTTGAGCGTATTGCAAATGCTGAAGAAGACGAATGGTTGCCAAACTATTATATCGCTCAAATAAATAGTTTAAAAAGTTGGAATGAAAAGGATGAGGCTGTTTTAAAAGCCCAGCTTGAAAAAGCCCAAGAGCACTTAGATATCGCCATGACCAAAAGTGAAGACAATGCAGAACTTCTTGTAATGCAAGCTCAGGTATATACCAACTGGGTAGCTTATGACGGAATGACCTATGGAATGAAGTATGCTTCAAAAATATCAGAATTATATGCTGAAGCTGTAGAATTAGATCCAACTAATCCGAGAGCTGCATTTTGCAAAGCCGATTGGGATATGGGGAGCGCCAGATATTTTGGCAAGGACACTGCGCCGTATTGTAAGGATATCGAAGCTTCAATTGAACTTTTTGATACCTTTAAAGCAGAGAGCGAATTTCACCCAAATTGGGGAAAAGAACGCGCAGAGCAAGTTTCTGCTGATTGTAAATAATAATTATTAGAACTAATGATAAAGTCGTTTAAAAGTTTAGTAGTTGTTTTTATAGTAGGTTGTGTGATCTATGCGATCAGGTTTTTCCTTGTCGGTAATGAGGTGCGTTACGAAAACACTAATTTATACTTAATTGACTTTGCAATCACTCAGATCTACACGTTCGCTTTAAGTTATGTAAATACACTTTATTTCGGGTTTATTAAAAGACTTAAAATAAGAGAATATGATATCATTAAACGAATAGTATTTGGCATTGCCGGAGCTACCGTAATTACATTAGCCACTATTTTTGTTCTAAGAATCTTAGTGTTGGTATTCTTTTACGGTCAATCGTTTAAAACCTTTATGGAAAATGATGGCTGGAGTGGTTACTCCTTCGGACTCTGGATCACCCTAAGTATTCTGTCTATTTTCTATATCACCTATTTCTATAACCGTTATCAAAAAAATAAGGTTAAGGAACAAAAGGTTATAGCTGGGGCGGCCTCAGCCAGATTTGATGCCCTTAAGAATCAGTTAGATCCGCACTTTCTTTTTAATAGTTTGAATGTACTAACAAGCCTTATTGAAGAAAATCCACAAAGCGCTCAGAAGTTTACAACAGCATTATCTAAGGTATATCGCTATGTATTAGAGCAAAAAAATAAGGAATTAGTGACAGTAGACGAAGAGCTCAATTTTGCCAGAACCTATATGTCGCTTTTAAAAATGAGATTTGAGGATAGTATCATTTTTGAGATTCCTGATAAAGCCATAAATCCCGAAAGTAAAGTAGTGCCTTTGTCATTACAATTGCTATTAGAAAATGCAGTGAAGCACAATATGGTAACGTCGAGTAAGCCATTGCATATTAAGATCTATGAAGACGGAAATCACCTCGTGGTGATGAACAATCTTCAACCAAAACAAATTGTAAAAAAGGGTAGTGGTGTTGGATTAGAAAACATTAAACAGCGCTATCAATTATTAACAAATCGAAAAGTATACATCAATCAACGAGAATCGGATTTTGCAGTTGCAATACCGATGCTCACAAAACAAATATCAATCATGAGATCCACACAAAAATCACAAGAACGTATGAACGACGATTACGTGAGAGCACGAAATCGTGTTGAAGAACTAAAAGCCTTTTACTACAGCTTGCTTTCTTATGCCTTTGTCATACCATTTTTAATATTCATCTGGTATAAATTTACACCACACACCATTCAATGGTTCTGGTTTCCAATCTTTGGTTGGGGCATAAGTTTGGCTTTTCAGGCGTATAGAGTTTATGTAGATGAAGGTGCATTTGGAGCCAAATGGGAAGAGCGCAAAATTGAAGAATACATGCGTAAGGAAGATGAGAAAAATCGTTGGAAATAAATTTGAGGGTCATGAAGAATAAAAATCAAAATTTAAAATATATAAAGGCTAAAAATAAGGTCGAACGCGAACGCGGATTTTATACACACTTGATCATATATTTTTTGGTCAATGTAATGATCACCATCCTGAAGTTATGGAACGATCTCGATAGTTGGGAAAGTTTCACCAATGAACTTATAAGCATTAACGTGCTAAGTGTATGGTGTATTTGGGGAGTATTCCTGGTATTACACTTCATTTCCTTCAAGTTTGGAGGTGCCTGGGAAGAACGTAAAATAGAAGAATTAATGAATAAAGAATTGTATAACGATTCAAAAAGATAAAACAATGGAAAAGTATAGTATAGAACCTTACGAGGAAAAGGATAATGTTTCTGATTTCAGAAAAGAGGAAGCGTATTTAAGAGCTAAAAAGAAAGTAGATTCACTAATTGGATTTTACTGGCACTTTGCCGTGTACGTGGTAGTGAATGTATTTCTTATTGTTCTAATTGGAGTCAACGCCGGCTTTGGTGGCTTTGGGCCATATGCCACAGCAACGTTTTGGGGTATTGGATTGTTCTTTCACTTTTTGGGTGTTTTTGGTCCAGATTTTTTCTTCGGAAAGGATTGGGAAAAGCGCAAAATCAAAGAGTTTATGGACAAAGAAGAACGCAACTGGGAATAAGCTAAAGCAATTTTTAACGATTACTATTAACCAATTAACGTTATGAGAACCTTAGTTTTAGTTTTGTCTTTTCTTGTATCTAGTTTTATAGGAATTGCACAACAAAACTTCATTATTGAAAATGTGAAGCTATTTGATGGCGAAGCTGTTATTACCGAAACCTCTGTAAAGGTTGAAAATGGTATTATCACCGAAGTTTCGAAATCTATTAATTCTTCAGAGCAGTTCGAAGTAATTGATGGTAAGGGTAAATCTCTTATTCCGGCACTTTCTAATGCCCATGTGCATGCCTGGGCTCCACAATCCTTAATTCAAGCTGCGCAAGCTGGTGTCCTAAATGTGATGGATATGCACAGTTTAGAGAAGTATCAGGGTATGATGCGGCAATTAAAGGATTCTACAAACTATGCTCGTTATTATGTTGCTGGTTACGCAGCCACAGCTCCTGAAGGACACGGTACGCAGTTCGGATTTCCAGTACCGACATTAAATGGGCCAGAAGATGCTAAACAATTTATCGCAGATAGGGTTAAGGCTAATGTAGATCACATAAAGATTATAGTTGAGCCATGGAAAAAGACCCTAAGCATTGAAACCGTCGCAGAACTTATTAACGAGGCGCACAAGGCTGAAAAGATTGCGGTGGTGCATATTAGCCGCTTGGAGGATGCTGTAAACGTTATCAATAAGGATGCTGATGGATTGGTACATATTTGGTACGACAAAGAGCTAGACAATCAACAGTTGCAAAAGCTAGCTGAGGACAAAGACTTTTTTGTAATTCCCACTTTACTCACAACTTTAAAAGCCTTTGAAAATATGGGTGAAGGTGCGTCTAATTTCATGAGTAAAACCCAACTATTGTCTGAAATTAAAAAGCTTCACGATGCGGGTATACTTATTTTGGCTGGAACTGATCCACCAAATGTTGGTATAAACTATGGTACAGACTTATATAAGGAATTAGAACTCCTCAAAGAATCTGGCTTGAGCAATACAGAAGTTTTAAAAGCTGGTACAAGTAATATTGCAACCGCCTTCAGCTTATCTAATACAGGCTACATTAAGCCTGGATACACTGCTGATTTGGTATTGATAGATGGTGATGTTACCGAGGATATTTCGGCCTTGAATAATTCTAAGATTATCTGGAAAAATGGCCAACTCGTAAAACAATAAGACGATGAAATCTAATTATACAGAACAAGAAAAATACCTTAAAGCACAGCAAATTTTAAGACGCACGCGTTTATTCTACCTTCATTTGGTAGGTTATATAATTGTGGTGCTACTCATTCTGCTTAATTTTTATGTGCTCGAAGACGGTCCATATAAAAATACTATTACAGCTTTAAACTTAAGTATTCTTTGGGCCTGGACGGTAGTCATTATCATTCATGGCGTAGATGTTTATCGTCGTAGGCGATCCTTTTTTAAACGAAGCTGGGAAGATAAAAAGACAGAAGAATATCTAAAAACGCAAAACAAAGCTGAAGACAATCTTTGGGAATGAGCTATTTAAATGATATAATACATAGTAATATCGGATGGTTTCATTTTATTGTAGCCGTGTTAGCCATGCTCACAGGTGCCATAGTAATTTTGAATAAAAAAGGCACTGTTTTTCATAAACGAACCGGATATGTATACGTAGCGTCCATGTTACTAATGAATATCTCCTCATTTTTTATCATGAATTTTGATGGATTTAGCATATTCCATTTTTTTGCCTTAGTTAGTCTCATTACTATTTTTGGTGGTATGATTCCAACCATAAAAAAGTCGAAGAATTGGTTTGGCTATCATTTTTATTTTATGAGTTGGTCTGTGGTTGGCTTATATTGTGCATTTTGGTCGGAAGTAGGAACGCGCTTTGTATCTAATCGCCAACAATTTTGGTGGATGGTGCTAATTGCAACATTAGCAACAGTCGCCGTAGGAAGTAGAATTATTAATCGAGAAGCAAAAAAACTGAATTTAAAATAATGAGAACAATCATCATCGAAGACGAAAAACCATCTGCAAGGCGTTTACAACGAATGCTACAATCACTTAATGTTGAGGCAGAAACCTTATTACATTCAGTTGAAGAGTCTATCGAATGGTTTCAGAATAATGAGCATCCAGATCTAATCTTTTTAGATATTCAATTAAGCGACGGTCTGTCTTTCGAAATTTTTGAAGCCGTAGAAATAAATTCGGCAGTAATTTTCACAACGGCCTATGACGAATATGCTTTGCAGGCTTTCAAACTTAATAGCATCGATTATTTATTAAAACCTATTGATGAAGATGATCTTAAGATTGCGGTAGAGAAGTTTAACGACAGAGCACCAAAAAGGCAAGCGGTAACTTTAGATTTTAACGATATTAAAAAGTTATTGGTCAATCCGATAGAACGTGAATATAAAAAGCGATTTTCCGTAAAGGTTGGGCAACACTTAAAACTCATTAATATCGAAGATATTGAATGTATTTATAGTGAAAACAAAGGGACTTATGCCCACACTACTGAAGGTCGAAATTATTTGCTAGATATGACCTTAGATCAGCTTGAAGATGAGTTAGAACCTCATGTATTCTATAGAATAAGCCGAAAGTTTTACGTAAATATAAATGCCATAAAGGATATTATTAGCTATACAAACTCTAGGCTGCAGATCAAATTAAATCACTATAATGAACAAGAGGTTATTGTTGCTAGAGAACGTGTGAAGGACTTCAAGAATTGGTTAGAATAGATCAAAAATATCTTCCAAACTATCAAAAATTCCGTCTGTTCCGGAAAGTAGTCCATCTAGAAAATCGCCATTCAAAACAAAAATATCAAGCAGAAGTAAATCTTCGAGTTCAATACTATTATACTTTTTCGACTTTTTCTTGGCTTCTTTTTGCCAATCTTCATATTGCTGTTTTTGTTCTAAAACTACTGGCTTATTGTTAGCTTCAAACGCCAACATTTGATCGTATTCCCTGCGTTTATCTTCGTTTGATAATATATCAAATGCTTCTACAAGTTGCTCAAATTTTTCCCTGGCTTCGGGTGATTTATTATTGTCAGGATGGTAAATAGCAATTTCTCTTCGGAAGGCTTTCTTAATAGTTTCTAAATCGGCTGATTGGTCGATGTTAAGCAACGTATAATAATTGACGATCATATTATTGCGGTTATGCCTATGAGTCAACAAATTTTATAATTTGTTACACATCTTCATTCTCAATGCGATTGTCATCAAATGCTGAAGGCAATAATTTTGGTATAAATTTCACGAAGAGTGGCAGTAATATCATCCCACCAGGCAGCATAAATATCGCTAAGCTTGGTATAGATTTAAAGATATCTAACAATTGCGATTGTATTTTTTTCTGTTCCTCATCCGTTAAATTTCGCTGTGTAGATTGTGCTAAAAGTGACATGGCTTCCTTACTTTCAGAAAGTTCTTTTATCAATCGCTTACTGTTGCGTTTAATTAATTTTGAAACTACCTTACTACTATTGTCGTAAAAACTCTGTGCCAAATTTTTAGATTGTAAAAAAGCTACATCATCTTTATGTTTGTTATAAAACGTATTGATATCATCTACTGATTTAGTGATGTCTTCATTTTGAAGTTCCAAATCGGTTTTCAGTCGATTTAGATAATCGCGTTCCTCCTTATCAATTACCTTATCACTCCACGAGGCCATGCACACCAAATCGATGAGGTAGAGTTTTTCAAGTGGTTCTGAAATGAATTTAACCGCATCCGAATACGACGGCAACACCGAATTTTTGTGGCGTACAGATTCTTCAAAAAGTTTAATAAGATTATTATCGTATTTGGTTTTTTTAGATTTTGCTTCAATGGCAGTAAATACAATAGTTTCTAATGCTGATTCAAGATTGTTTACATAATCTCTAATGTTACTTTCGTCTTTCAAAAAACGTTGATATCCTAAAACATCAACAAATAAAAAAGCATTTATTAAAAAGTAATTGAAGCTTTTAGAGATAATATTATCCTCAATGTAAATGCGTTTATGAATCATTTTCTCTAATAAACTATCAGAGGATTTATCTCCAAATAATTCATCAAAAATCGATCGCTTTTTGTTACTGATCGCCTTGTAATATCGAATTAAGCTATCCGTTAAATTTTCTGTGCAAGCCTCTTTTTCGTGAATAAAATAATAGGTGACCAATAAATTAATCTTACAGCGCTCTTCGTCTGTAAAATCGAAGGGTTTCGCAATATCTAATACAACACTAACATTGCTTCCATAAATGAATCCAGTTTGTTTTAATCTATGGTAGAATTGTGAAGTTTCGAGTTCAGTACAGGACGTCTCTGAAACTTCTATGAGTAGTTTTTTTATCCAGCCGCTGGCCGATGGGTTCATAGGTCGATTATTATACCATAAAGATAAATTTTATCTGTAAACTACGAGTTAAATGCTTTTCTAAATTCTAAGGGCGACATTTCGGTTTTGCTTTTGAATAGTTTTGTGAACGAAGCAGGTTGCTCAAAACCAAGATGATAGGCTATTTCACTTACCGATAGCGTTGTTGTTGAAAGTTGAACTTTTGCCTTATCAATTAGTTTTTGATGAATGTGTTGCTGTGTGCTCATACCTGTAAGAGATTTGAGCATGCTACTGAGGTAGTTTGGTGAAAAATTCAACTGATCAGCCACGGATTGAACAGTAGGTAATCCATTATTAATTAAATCGTCATCATTGAAATAGGATTTCAATAAAGTTTCCAATTGGTCTAAGATCTTATGATTAACGATCTTTCGAGTTATGAATTGTCGTTCGTAAAATCTTTCAGCATAGTTGAGGAGCAATTCAATCTGAGAAATGATGATATTCTGACTGAACTTGTCAATATTAGATTGGTATTCGCGCTGTATATTCCGAAGGAGATCAGCGATCATATTTTCTTCCTTTTCAGAAAGGAATAGCGCTTCATTTATGGTATACCCAAAAAACTGATATTGTGCTATCTTTTCGGCCAAAGAGGTATTCCACATAAAATCAGGATGAATTAATAACAACCAGCCCGAAGGTGTATGACCCACATTTGGATTATCACTAACACTGAGCACCTGATTGGGCGCAATGAAGGTCATGAGACCCTCATCGAAGTCGTATTCTTGTTGGCCGTAGAAGAATTTATATGGAATATTCCGTTTCAATCCAATAGCAAAATAGTCCTGTGTCCAGCTCATTTCATTAATATGATCTGGATAGCGCACCTTTGAATAGTCGATAAGGCTAATCAATGGATGTTCAGGTGGTGGTAATTGTGCCAGTTTATGATAATCGCCTACTTTCTTTAAACGCGTAATGTCTTTCATTGTATTAAAAATAAGAAAAAGCATCGGGACGAATAACTCCCAATGCTTGAAGTTTTAAACTAACATGCCTCCCGACACTTCTATGCGCTGACCGTTTACCCATCCTGCATCTTCAGAACATAAAAAAGCGACAACACCACCTATGTCCTCAGCCTCACCCACACGTCCTAAGGTGGTGATGCTTGCGATCATTTTGGCTTTTTCTTCGTCTTTATTACTACCGCCAGCAAAATCTGTAGCAATTGCTCCAGGTGCAACAGTGTTTGCAGTTATTTTACGCCCACCCAATTCTTTTGCCAGATATCGTGTAAATACTTCAATGGCACCTTTCATAATGGCATAGGCAGACATTCCAGGTAGACTGAATCGTGCTAAACCGCTTGAAATGTTTATAATTCGACCACCGTCATTAAGGTGTGGAATAGCATCTTGCGTCATAAAGTACACACTTTTTAAATGTACATTCATCATTTCATTGAATTGATCTTCAGAAGTATTGGCTACCATATTGAAGGTGCCTGTTCCTGCATTATTAATCAGAAAATCAAAATTGGAGTTACCATTTTTCTCATTTAAATAAGAGGTAGCACTTTTAATAAATGCCGTACCCGAGGTATGGTCGTTAGCATCAAAAGGAAATGCCTTTGCATCTTGCCCGATGCTTTTAATTTCGTCGATCACTTCCTGGGCTTTATTTGTATTGCTATGGTATGAAAAGATGATATCTATACCCTTCTTGGCAAGGCTTAGAGCCATGTCTCTTCCTAACCCACGACTTCCTCCTGTGATAATTGCTGTTTTAGTATTCATAATTGTATGTTTTTTTGATTACAGTACAAAGTTGAAACTAAACAGGCATTAAAAATTTGCCAAATCTAAGATTGGTTTATCCAAATCTTAGACTTTATGCAATTCGAAGGATTTTTAATGAATTTTTAATCTTGAATTTCAATGAAATCATATTTAGATAAAAACTCAATTATTGAAACTTGAACGATTGGCGAAATTCTAAAAAAACGCCAATAGGAATGATTGTCGTCCAAGCTCACATACTTATCCTTGGTTTCTGTTCCGTGTTCAGCATCGTATGCGATAGTTATGTTTAGTAGATCCTTTCGTTCACCAGTGAAGTATTCTTTTAAGCGTTCTACGTTTTCTTTATAAGGAACAATCCAATCGATTTCACCATAGATGGCTAGAAACGGTTGGTTAAAAGCTTGAAGTGTACCTTTTGGGTCGTAATTGTGCCGTCTTACCCAAAGATTATTAATGTCTTCAGCATTCTCTGGAATATCAGTATCATCTAATAGTTCGAACCAACCATCGCGTTTACTGGCTTCAAGTAAGGTTGAAAATCGTTCAAAACTTTTAGAATTGGCCTTCGCATCGAACATCAAATTGGTATATTCAACAAGGTCCTTTTTGGCAGAATCTTTCAACTTGTAAAAATCAAAACCATACTCCATTGATTGTAGTTGTTGATCTAGAACCGAGGTTGCTGGTCCAACAATTCCTATCATAAAATCAAAATCTGTAGATTCCTCTGCTTTTGTCATTACCCAGCCACCAGCACTGCTACCTAAAATTCCTATTTTATTAAAGTTATTGGGGTGATTAGCCAAAAAGTTCTTACAAGCTACTACGTCATCTGCTAAATCACCTACAGTGGCAATACTACAATCGCCTGTAGATTTACCAGTACCTCTTTTATTGAAGACCAAGACGGTGAGTCCGTATTGTCTTAAAAGCTTTGCGTATAGGTCATATTTGGTACTTCCTGCGTAACAACTCCGACCACCGATGACTATGATTGCGTTGTTGTTCGTTTTTAATTTTGGCTGATGCAGATGTCCAAATAAGGAAACATCTCCATTTTGAATAGTTACTTCCTCAACCGTATAATTGATTTGTGGTGGCGTAGGAATCTTTTTCAGATGTACGTAGATGGTGGGCGATTTACCTTCGATTTGGCCAACCATTTCTAGTGCATTTTCGTCAAGTTGCATTATGGCTTTGCCCAGTCCGGTATTGAATGATATGCGTTTGAGCGAGTCTATTTCAACTGGTATAACAAACTCGCCAAATTGCGGATGCCATTCCTCAAGAATTTGTAAGGACTTAAAACCATCATTGTCATTATAAAACTTGATTTCCAGTTTTTGTAAACTATTGTCTTTTATAAAACCACCTTCCCAATGGCCAATGATTTTCGAGGGTAATTCTGCTGAGTCTTGAGAGTACAATGACATTGAAACAAAAAAGATCAGTAGAGTTATTAAATAGTTTTTCATAGAATATATTAAATCAGAGTAAAATTACTTTAGTTTTAATTTTTCAATGGGGACACTGTAAATATCGTCTCCATTTGTATAAATAAATTGAGATCCATTATTAATGATGTTAGCACTCCAGCCATAGGGTAACATATTTAGTTTTATTGGTTTTTCCCATTTAGGACTTATAGCATTACCACTGTTATGACTAATGAAAAACCCTTGATTTTGAATATCACCTTCAGTATATCTAGTGAAAATGATATACGCTCTGTCTGGTGCTATATATGGGCTGAATTCAGTGCCTTCATTCGTGTTTAGCGTATCTAGGGAATCGGTTATAATCAATTGGTCATTTTTGATCTCGGCAAAAACCAAATCACCGTTGTTTATTTTATTTTGAAAGCAGACTTCGGAATTGTTCAACCAGAAAAAATAACCACCTTGTATTTTTGATATGTTATTAAACTTTACATGTTTATACCAGTTTGACTTGACTCTCGACATGAGATGAATTGAAGTACTATCTCCATGGCGCTTACTATATATTATTTTGTTTCCTGAAGGTGAAATGGCACCATTATAAATAGTGTCTAATGCTTCAAAGGAGTTGGTAACAGTATAAATGCCATTTTTCTTTTCAGCTGTAAATGCGAATTGATTTTCCCAATCGCTTGTTCTGGTGAGGAAAATTACCGATTCATCTTCAGTAAAGCTGATGACGTTTTCAGACCATTTTCCTGAACTAATAATGCCTTCCAAATATTTCCCATGTTCACTGGTAAATTGTTTATCGTAATAGGTCTCACGCTTTTGGATTTCCTGAATGGTATCTCCCATAATTTTTTTCCGAATCACCCAATCCCCATAAGCATTAACCGAATCATACTCAAAACGTCTATCATTATAAACCTTCCCTTTGGTATTGGTGAAAAAGATGCGCTTCGGAAAGCCTTCTGTTGTATAAAACGTTGAATCATAACCATGTGTAGTATCACCGATAAATTCCGCTCTGTAGGTTTTTCCTAATTTATTCAGGTTGTCAATCATTGTATAGTAAACAGTACCAAGAGAGTCTAGCCATTCGGTTACCATTGTGCTGTCATTTTTATAGGTGACCTGTTCAATAGAAAATTCCTCCGTGCCATCCTCACGATAACGAGCACCAATGTGTTGCCAATTTTCGTTGTAAGCGTAGATGTAATCGGTCATCATAGTACCAGTGGAATCTAATTCGAGCCAACGGTGTGGTTTACCATTATCAAAATAATATTCAAGGCGATATTTATATGGCTTAGAGTTAGAGTCAATAGAATACCTGTAATAATTGATTTTTTCAAAAGTGAGTTGCTTCGCCTGGTTGGTATTAGGTGTTTCCTTTTGGCATGATGATAATATGATGAATGCCAGACAAAATAGGAGGGATAACGATTTCATTGATTTAGTAATGTTCTCTAAGTTACTAAAATTCGTGCTAATGGTTACTTCCCTGAATTAAAGGCGTCTATCTCTGAAAGTGGTATTCTATAGATGTCAGAAGTGCCACGCCTAAAGCTATTGAAGTATAAAAAACTATTTTCAACATCTACCCATGCACCATATTCGTAGGCATATGAATTTACTTTTGAGCCAAGGTTTTTTGGTGTGCTCCAACCAGAATCTCTATTAAAACTAATATAAATATCATCAGCACCATAGCTATCTTCGCGACCAGTTGAGGCAAATAAAATATAGTCTTCATTGGGGTCAACATAAACATCCGCCTCACTTAATTCTGAATTAATCATTGAACCTAAATTTTCAACCTCGTACATCCCTGAATTTGACTCTACAGCCTTGTATATATCCGATCTTCCATATCCGTCTTTGCGATTATAAGATATAAAATAGATAGAACCATTTTTAGCGATACTGGGATGGTAATCACCAATACTGTCAATATTTATGGGATAAGGAAGGGCTGAAGGTGTATCCCAAATGCCATTAGAGTTGTTGACTTTCCAGATATTTTTCTTGTTAAAAGAACTGTCTAACAATCTATTGGAAGAAAAAATTAGCGAATTACCATTATTGTAAACATAAGGTGCAATGTCATTATCATTTTGTGAGAAGCTTAATTGCTCCGGTACTTGCCATTGATTATTGTTGAATTTACTCGACCATAATTTTTGGTCTCTTGTGAAATAAAGTATTTTATTCTTAGAGTCAAATGAGGGGAAGCTTTCCTCTTTTTCTGTAGAAATGATTCCTTTACCAAGTGGTTTGAGATTTACCAAATCTTGAAGTTCAGAAGAAGGGTCTCCAATTTTCTTGGCTTTTAATGCAGCTTTTATTCCGAAATATTTAAAGTTGCCTTTCCAAAGACTGTCCTGTTTCTTTAAACTTAAAAACCCATTATTTCCCGGTAGTCTGAAATGCAATGAGTCTTCACTTTTGTGGCTTAATCCAATTTCGTAAACCCGAGGGCGATTGGCATTAAAGGTGATTCGACCAAAATAATCATCAGGCTCACCAACAATCTCTAATTGACCTGTTGTTACATTTTTAAGCTCAGTGACTTCTAAGGTATATTTACCAATTACAGGGTCTTTAAATTTGGTGCAGGAGAATGTTGTAACTAAAATAAAATAGACTAATGCACCAATTATTTTTTTCATTTTTTACTATTCAACAAGGTCAACTGTTTGCCAAAAATTGCAGCTATTCCAGCGGCTAATCCACCTATAACTCCAGTAATCAGAATGAGGAGATAGGGATTACCACCAATTTTTAGTAATTGAGAAATCTGCTTTGCAAGAATAAAATCATTAGCGCTACTTAAAACGAAACTATGTCCTGCCCAGAAAACTAAAATTGCTAAAAAGGGCACAAAAAATACCGCAGTCTTTTTTAGTGGTATAAATAATGAAGTTGCCAAAGCAGCGGTCATCACCGACCACCATGGTAGAAATAAGGATAGGATAACTGCTAAAATTATGGTTGCTGTAAAGTTGGTGATATTCTTAGTCATTAGAGGCTGGTGTTAGGGTTTGTGTTCCAATAACGGCTTTGGTGGCTTCATTGGTTTGCATAAAATTGAGATTGTAGTAGTTTCCAGCTGCCCAATCATCAATAAAGTTGTCATAATATTGGCTCCCTGGATTTCCAGACTGGCCACCAGGATAAATTCCGATGGCGGTTGGTGGTGAGGTCATTTCAACAATCATTCGCCACGAAGGCCCGTGATCTTCCGAGGTGGCATTCACAATATTGCGATCACCACCAATTGGAATATCAAATCGTGAAAAGGCAGGTAAGGCCTGTAATAGGTGTCCGGCATAAGTTGCCTTATACTTTAACCAGGTATAATCGCCTTTTTCTTCTTTAATTTCTTTTAAACGTTTTGCTGCTGCTTTAAATGCTAGTAGAAATAAATCTTTAGCGGTTTCCTTTTTGTCTTCAGTTTCAACGATATCCATAAGTTCGTGCGCGCCATGATTTTTCAAAAGATAAATGGTCTGATAGGCATACGGCGCAGCCATGGCAGTGTCTTCAATATCAAATTCGTCCCAAGTCATATTATACAATCTTCCATACCATTGACGCCAAATACTTGGACCTACTTCATCAATATCATTATTAAATTTCCAGGCTTTCATTTCTTCATATACGATCCTTTCATCCTCCGTAAGTGAAGATGCATCCATATTTTCGAGCATATATGGTACAAGTTCTGCAGCCTTAAGATTATGATTGTTATTATGTAGATCTTTAAAATCCTGAACACTAATCTTTTCTTTTGAATTAAAAAAGTCGTTGATGACGCGATTTCGGTAGGTTTCATAGCCGTCGTTAAAAACGAAGAACGGATAATTTTCATCCACTGGATGTTGATTCGCGGAACTTACAAAACCGCGTTCAGGGTTTTTGGTATGCGCATTAAATTCTTGCGGGATGTACGACTGCCAGTCGTTTTCCGGATTACTGCCGTCCATTAAGAACTTACCTTGTCCTTCCCATTTATTAGCAAACTTCCCTTGAATCCATAAGGCAATATCGCCTTCAGTTGACGCAAAAACGAAATTTTGTGCTGGTGCATTCCAGTATTTCAAGGCACTTACGTAATCATTGTAGTTTTTGGCCTTATTCAACTCAATAAAGGTTTTTTGATTATTACCACCTTGGTGTCCTATCCATTTCATGGCATAACCTTCAAGCTCATTATCTGACTTGAAATTTTTATCAAAAACTACTGGTCCATGATGCGTATATAAAACAGAGTCTTTATAATTTTCTCTTCCTTTGATTTTGATGTCTTCAACTCTTACCGTGACATCCTTCCAATCGCCATCGTATTTATATTTGGTTCGGTCTTCATTAAATTCCACCTTATACCAATCAATAACATCTCGTGTAGCATTAGTCTCTCCCCAAGCGATATGCTGATTAAAACCTGAGATAACTGCTAAAGCTCCAGGAATTGTGGCTCCGAAAGCATTGTGTTCTGGCGTACTCAATTGCATTACAAACCAAATGGCCGGGAGATTTAACCCTAAATGCGGATCGTTTGCGAGAATAGGGTTTCCTGTTGACGACTTCGCTCCTGAGATTGCCCAGTTGTTACTTCCGTTAGCCGGATTTGGCTTTTCTATAGTTTCTTGAATGGTATCTAAAACGGCTTGACTCTCGGGTAATTCCGTCTGAGGAACATCGATAAAACTCCAGTCCGTATTTTTAGGAATTACAGGGTCGGTGATATCAAAAAAGTCTGGAAATAGGAGATTAAAATTATCTTTTCCTAGTATTCTTAAAACGTTAGTATATTCTAAATCTTCATCACCACCAGCTAACATTTTGGTCATATACATTAGAAGTAAAGCGGTTTTTTTTGGTGACCAGCTTTCGGGCTGGTAGTCTAGTAACTTGTATTCAACAGGATAATCAGCAGGATCGAGTTGGTCAATATAGGCATTAACCCCATCTGCATAATCTTGCACATAACCCAAGGTTTCAGTATCGTATTGCTCCATGTAAGCGATGGCTTGATCAGCGCCGTAACCCATACCACGTCGGCGCTCTGTACGATCATAGTTTAGTGCTCCTTCGCCAAAAATCTCTGAAAGGCGTCCGGCTGCAGCGTGCGTCTGAAATTCTAATTGCCATAAACGATGCTTTGCCGTAAGATATCCTTGTGCTTTATAGAGATCGTGTTCATTTTGAGCAAATACATGAGGAATCATGTGTTCGTCGTAGTGCACAGTTACTTTGTCTGATAATCCTGGAATACGAATTTCACCAGTGACCGATTCGTTGGTTTCATTTTGCCATATACCGGATTGCGGATTTAAGAATTTGCCTAGCGGTGGAAGGTCACCGAGCTTAGTATTTAAAACGAAAAAAATTCCAATGACGAGTGCAAAGGAAAGAAGGAGTTTAAGGTATTTCATTAAGTGTAATGGTATTTTGCACTTAAAAATACCAAATATTATTCTAAAGTAATGCTATCGATAAGTAGTTTAAAACTTTCTTTCTTTTTGTTTCCAATTAAAAAAGCAACTTCCTCCATTTGTTTGCCTTCAAAATTTGGGATATCCAGGCGATATCCACGAAAGGAAGCATACATATCTTCGAAAGGAATTTCTATAGTTTGCCAATCTTCGGTAGTTTCAAACTTAAAAATGTACGAGTAGCGATCATATCGATTGCTTTTCACTCTAAACTGATACGATTTTCCGTCGCCTTTAATTCTAATTTTGAATTTGGTGTAATCTGAAGAATCTACAGTTTCGAAATAATAACGTAAAGACGAAAATCCACCATTATTTTCTAAAGATACATTACCTGTATACTCACCATGCCCATCTTTATTAATTTTGAAATGCCCGTCGGAACGACCACCCATCACCACGTCATCTAAAATTTGCCAGTTATCAATATTGCTTTCGGCACTAAATTCAAAAAGTGTCATAGATTTTAAGAATAGGATAATTACTAATAGAAAAGGTCTCATCAATGCTTTTTGTAAAGATACTAACAGGGTGTAGGACCTTATTTAGATTTTTGAAAACTTTAGCAGTTTGAAGCTTAGCGAAGCACTAGTTTTTTTACGATGTCTTTACCGAGTGATTCGTTGAGCATTTTCACGATTTTCTCATTGCCATAGCTAAGTTCTTCGCGCAGAACACTCGAACTTAATTGTACGTAAAGGGTTTCATTTTTTAATTCGATGGCGGTTGTATAATTATTAACGCCATTACCCATAAGATTGGCCCAGGCTTCACGCACGTTGACTTTATCTAATCCGGATTGCAGATTGTTTGTTTCTACGAATTCTTTTAGAATCTCTTCAATGGGGCGATTATCATTACTGCGCTTTGCCATGTTTATTTCCTGTGAAAACAGGAATTTTTTTGGTTTTTGTTCTTACAAAGGTCGGTATTTAAAATGGACTTTAGTTCTAATAAAACGTGAAAGTTCGACTTTGTTAACGATCTACTCAAGATCTCATACTTGTCGAATCTCTGGTAATTATGGCCTAAGTAAATTATTCTACAGAAAGATTAATGGGCGTATACCGTTTGTAGAGATAGATGTCTTTTCTTTGATTAACTACCTTTAAAAGTGATGGCGTTGCCTCTAAAACAGATTCTTTCCATTCGGCATAAGGTGTGGTATAATAGATGTGAAGGCTGTCGTTTTCTATCTTCAGAACAAGAGCTTCTGCATCGTCTGAAGTAAAATACGTATCGTTTATGCCAGGTTTTAGTTTCTTTCTAAAACCTTTCAAGCTATCATTAATACTGATGTAATCTATGGTTTCATTAAATTGATATTGTTTTACAGAACCATTCGCCAAGGTTACTTCTTCAATTTCCCAATAGCCATTAAGATGTTCGATATAAGTTTCAGGATTTCCAGAACAACTAAAAATGAAAAGACATAATAGTCCTAGATACTTTTTCATAGCTTGAACAATTTATAAGATTGGTGAATTTGTTTTACCACATTTTCGGTTCTGTCAGCGTGGGTATCGCTAATGAAGATCTGACCAAAATGTTCGTCATCAACAAGGCTAATAATTTGTGCTACTCGGTTTTCATCAAGTTTGTCAAAAATATCGTCTAACAGTAGAATAGGAGACACGCCACTTTGTTGTTTAATAAAATCGAATTGTGCCAATTTTAAGGCAATTAAAAATGACTTTTGTTGCCCTTGGCTACCAAACTTCTTGATTGGAAAATCATCGATCAAAAACGTGAGATCGTCTTTATGTGTTCCAACGCTTGTGTATTGCAAAGCCTTATCTTTATTGAGATTCGCTTCTAAAAGAGAGATCAAATCACCATTAAAAAGATCGCTTTTATACTTTAGGTCGATAAGCTCTTTACTTTGACTTATGGCTTCATAACGTTCCTTGAAAATTGGAATAAATAACTTCAAAAATTCATCACGTTTCTTGAAAATCTCCTTGCTAAAGGTGTCGAGTTGTTCATTATAAATTCCTAAAGTATCCGCGTTAAAAGTATTGTTCAAAGCGAAATATTTCAGTAGTGCATTCCGCTGAGAAAGCACCTTGTTGTAGGCAATAACACTACTGAGATAACTTTTATCACTTTGCGAAATAACGCTATCTATAAATTTTCTGCGTGTGTCACTACCTTCAATTATGAGGTCGCGATCTGCAGGAGAGATAATCACCAAAGGAATAAAACCGATATGCTCACTAAACTTTTCGTAAGCCTTTCCGTTGCGTTTAATGATTTTCTTTTGTCCGCGTTTTAGAGAGACTATGATCTTCTCAGACCGATCGTTTTTTGTAAAACTTCCATCAATTACAAAGAACTCTGTACCGTGTTTTATATTCTGAAGTGCGATCGGATTGAAGTAACTTTTTCCGAAAGCCAAATGATAAATTGCATCTAAAGCATTGGTTTTGCCAATACCATTAGCGCCTACAAAACAGTTGATCTTTGTGTCGAATTCGAAAACCTGACTTTCAAAATTTTTGTAATTAACTAAAGATAATGTGTTTAGGATCATAAAAGAAACGCGCTATTGGCTGTGTTCAGAACTGCGATTGATGCTATTAATAATCACGCAAATTATTGAAAAATAACAAATAATTAGTCTTTTAAATCCCAATAAAAATTTTATTTTTGCGCACGCATTAATAGACAAGATATGGCAACCTATAAGAAAAGAGGTTATAAACCAAAAACGAAAAAGGAAAAGGAAGAAATTGCTGAGGAAAATTCAGCAACGGCAGAGGTATTTAATACACTAGATGAAGGCGCTTCGAAGACGGAAGAGTGGTTTGTGAAAAACCAGAACTTTATCATTGGAGCAATTGCGGTTGTAGCTTTAGTGGTTTTAGGCTTTATGGGTTACAACAAATACATCGCTGAGCCACAACAAGAAGAGGCAATGAATGAGATGTATCAGGCTAAAAAATTCTTCGAAGAAGCATCTAGCGGAATAGCACCAGATTCGTTATACACATTAGCCCTTGAAGGTGGTGAAGGAAAATTTGGTATGTTAGATATTATCGATCAATACGGAAGTACACCGGCAGCTAACTTGGCTAACTATTACGCGGGTATTTCTTATTTAAATTTGAAGAAGTACGAAGAAGCTATCAAGCATTTAAGTGATTTTTCTGGAGATGCTGAGATACCAACCCCAGTTGCCAAAGGTGCAATTGGAGATGCATTTGTTCAGCTTGAACAGTATGCGGACGGATTAGAATATTACGAGAAGGCATTCAATGCAAGTGATAATGATTTCACAACTCCGATGTACTTAATGAAGGCGGCAAGAATTGCAATACGTTTAGATCAGAATCAAAAAGCATTAGATTATCTAAATCGTATTAAGTCTGAATACGACGGTTCTACGCAAGCTAGCCAAATTGATGTACTGATCGGAATGGTGGAAGCAAAACTTCAATAATGGCTACTGCAAATCATAATTTATCAAATTACGATAAAGCTACAATCCCAAACGCGAAGGACTTTCGGTTTGGGATTGTTGTTTCAGAATGGAATGACCAGATCACAGAAGGACTTTGGCAAGGGGCTTTTGATGCTCTGATTGATTGTGGTGCATTGAAGGAAAATATAGTGCGTTGGAATGTGCCAGGGACTTTCGAACTTACCTATGGCGCTGCCAGAATGTCTAAAAGCATCTATGCCGAATCTGGTATGTTAGACGCCATTATTGTTATTGGTTGTGTTATCCAGGGTGAAACCAAACATTTCGATTTTGTCTGTGAAGGCGTTACCCAAGGAATTAAAGACCTTAATTTAAAAGGTGATATTCCGGTTATCTTTTGCGTACTCACAGATAACAATATGCAACAATCTATTGAGCGTTCAGGTGGTAAGCATGGCAATAAAGGCACTGAAGCTGCTATTACTGCTATAAAAATGGCACAGTTACGCAAGGATACTAAGTAGTTTACAGTCGCAGTATTCAGTCGCGGTTTTCAGTCGCGGTTTTCAGTCGCAGTATTCAGTCGCAGTATTCAGTCGCAGTTTTCAGTCGCAGTAGTCAGTTGCAGTTTACAGTCGCAGTTTGCAGTTGCAGTTTGCAGTCTCAGTTTGCAGTTGCAGTTTGCAGTCTCAGTTTGCAGTCGCAGTAATCAGTCTCAGTTTGCAGTCGCAGTTGTCAGTCTCAGTTGTCAGTCTCAGTTTGTTTCCACTTAACACTTACAACTTTACACTTGCAACTTTCAACTTGCAACTCATAACTCATAACTCATAACTTGTAACTTGGCATCTTTTTTGTTGATAATTTTAAGGAATCCTTAGGCAATAGTTCCTTGTATTTTAAGTACTTTTGAGATATTCAAGTTATAATTAACGAGAGCATTTGTTTAATCAAAGAAAAAATAAGCGGTTTAGTTATAAGCCTCGTTTTCAGGATTCTGAAGAAGAAAAGTCGAAAGAACGCCTAGAAGCACGATGGGATGAGTTGAGAGGTAATACCAAGCGTAGAGGAAATATGTTTACCTCATTACCTTTCTTGATTATAGTTTTGGTGGCGCTTTTTGTTTTAATCTATGTCCTAAACGGATATATTAAATAATTGAATTATGGGTCCAATTAAATTTACACTTATTAAGAAGTTACCTCGAAATAAAAGGTTTAACTACACACCGCGCTATTACAAAGGTAAAGAAGGGACAGATACAACCAAGTATGCTACAAAGTTCGATGCGTATGCCGACACCTACAATAAAAATGATTTTTCTGGGCAGTGGCACGACCAAAGGGTGAGTAGTAGAAATAGAAATAACTCCGGTTTTAACAGAACCATTTTAGTCCTGATCGGTATCTTCGTTTTGATCTTTCTTTATATTATAGATTTTGATCTCTCTATTTTCTCCCTCAAGCGCTAATGACAGATATCATACAACTTTTACCAGACCATGTTGCCAACCAAATTGCAGCTGGGGAAGTGGTACAGCGACCTGCTTCTGTAGTTAAGGAACTTTTAGAAAATGCAATCGATGCAGGCTCAACTGAAATAAAGCTTATAATTAAAGATGCTGGTAAAACGCTGGTTCAGGTCATTGATAACGGCAAAGGCATGAGTGTTACTGACGCTCGCCTAAGTTTTGAACGCCATGCAACTTCCAAAATAAAATCGGCCGAAGATTTATTTCAAATTAATACAAAAGGATTTAGAGGCGAAGCTTTAGCAAGTATTGCAGCCATTGCTCATGTTGAACTGAAGACAAAGCGACCTGAAGATGAATTAGGAACCGCGATCGTTATTGAAGGCAGTAAGGTAAAGTCTCAAGACGTATCGGTTACTCCTACAGGGACTTCCGTTGCAGTGAAGAATCTATTTTTCAATATACCGGCTAGGCGCAATTTTTTAAAATCTGATACGGTTGAGTTGCGCCATATCACGGACGAGTTTCATCGTGTGGCATTGGCACATCCAAACATAGCTTTTATGTTTTATCACAATGGAAGTGAATTATTTCACCTTCCACAGGAGAATTACCGTCAGCGTGTTGTGCATATCTTCGGAAACAAAACCAATGAGAAATTAGTTCCGGTTGAAGAAGATACTGAAGTGTTGAAAATTTCTGGTTTTGTTGGCAAGCCCGAATACTCGAAGAAAACAAGATCAGAACAGTTCTTTTTTGTAAATCAGCGCTTTATTAAAAGTCCATATCTCAATCATGCTATTGGTGCAGCTTTTGAAGGTTTACTAAAAACAGGATATCATCCTAGTTATTTTCTGAATTTAACAGTAGATCCAAAAACTATCGATATCAATATTCATCCTACAAAAACCGAAATTAAATTTGACGACGAACATACCTTGTATGCGATTTTACGTTCTGCAGTGAAACATAGTTTAGGACAATTTAATATTGCACCTGTTTTAGATTTTGAACATCAAAGTAGTTTCAATACGCCTTACAGTTATAAAGATAAGGCAGGTAAAGCACCAACCATAGAGGTAGATCGAAGTTTTAATCCGTTTTCTGAAGATACTCAAACCCATAAATCTGGGACATCAGGTTTTTCGAAAGTAAAAAAGGCTCCTGCGGCGCACTGGGAAAGTCTTTACGTGGGATTAGAATCAAAAGAAAACAATTCAGGAAACGATTTTAGCGAGGTAACTTTTGAAAGTGATCCTGAAACTGCTAAAATGTTTGATGATACGCATGTAGAATCACGCAAACCAACGTTTCAATTACAACAGAAATACATTGTTAGTACGCTTAAATCCGGAATGCTTATTATCGATCAGAACAGAGCTCACCAACGTGTATTGTACGAAAACTTTCTAAAGCACGTTACCATAAAGGAGGCCACGAGCCAACAATTATTGTTTCCGCTGCAATTGCATTTTACACCTAACGAAACTAAAATCATTAAGGATTTAAAATCAGAATTGGAATATACAGGCTTTGTATTTTCAGAAGCAAACGAAAAAGAAATCACTATCACAGGTGTACCAGTTGGGGTACCAGATAGCGAAGTGTCGATAATTTTGGAGCAATTGATCAGTGATGTTGAAAATGATGTGCCAGATGCAAATTTCAGTGCTTCAGATCTTTTGGCAAAGTCTATGGCAAAAAGCCTAGCGATAAAAACAGGGCAAACACTAAATCAGATGGAACAGGAGCATTTGATCAATAGTTTGTTTGCTTGTAAAGAACCAAATATGTCACCTGCTAACAAACCAACATTTATCACAATGTCTGCAGATGATATTGAAACTAAATTTTTATAGTTTATGAGACCAGGAATAACCGATGCGGTTAAACATTTATTGATAATCAATGTCATAATGTTCTTAGGGACATTATTCATTGGGAATGGCGTATTTTATGAGTGGTTTGCCTTGTATTTTCCGAAAAATGAAGCGTTTCAACCATGGCAACTATTAACGCACATGTTTATGCATGGAGGGGCATTATTGAATAATTTGAGTATTCTACATATACTTTTTAACATGTTCGGATTGTGGATGTTTGGGACGGCTGTAGAACAAATATTTGGAACTAGGAAATTTGTGATCTTCTACTTGTTATCAGGTTTCGGTGCGGCTCTAATTCAGTTGGCATTTTTGTACAATCAGTTTAATTCTGGATTAACGATTTTAATTGAAAACGGATTTTCTCAGACTGAAATTTTACGTATCCTTGGTGAAGGAATGTATAATACCGCTTGGCCACAGATTCTTGGTAATGATTACATCAATTTTCGTGATGCTTATATGTCAACTATGGTAGGTGCTTCTGGTGCTTTATTTGGAGTTTTGGTAGCCTTTGGAATGTTGTTTCCAGAGTCGAAACTTATGCTGATCTTCTTACCAATACCTATTAAGGCGAAGTATTTTATCCCTGCAATTATTGGGTTAGATATATTCTCAGCTCTATCTGGCCAATCTGTCTTTAGTCCAAGTAATACAGCCTATATGGCTCACGTTGGTGGTGCTTTAACAGGATTTTTACTCATGTACTTTTGGAAGAAAAATGAACGTGATAAATACCGTTGGAATTAGCAATGAACACCTTTCAAAATTTAAAATATAAATATAACAATCTGAATGTCTTCGGTAAGATCATTACGGTTAATATTATTATTTTCCTACTAAGTGTCTTACTAAAGAGAATCTTAAAGTTAGGTATAGTTGGGTACTTCGAGTTACCTCCTGATTTTGGTGATTTTATTTTTCAACCATGGTCGTTGATCACTTATGGTTTTTTACATTCAGGGATATGGCATGTTGTGTTTAATATGTTGTTTTTATTTTACCTCACTAATACAGCCTGTAATCTATTTAGAACCAAAATGGTTTTGAATATTTATTTGCTTGGTATTATTTGTGGCGGATTAGCATTTTTAAGCGTCGCCAACATTTTACCATTTGTAATTCCTGTTTCTGGGTATGGTAATCTGGTAGGAGCTTCAGCGGGTGTCGCTGCATTGTTGATGTTTATTGCTGTTTATATGCCAGATTCACAGATAAGATTGTTCAACACATTTAATGTGAAATGGATGCACATTGCCATTTTTTTCTTAACTATAGATGTGATTAGGTTAGTTTCCGGGATGAATCAAGGTGGCGTTGTAGCGCACATGGGTGGTTATCTATTGGGCTATGCTTATGCACTTAATTTGAAGAAAGGCAAGGATATTGGTACTAGTTTTGAACGCCTTATGGATTCTGTGGCCAGTTGGTTCAAGCCTAAATCGAAGCTTAAAACGGTGCATAAAACCCGTCCAACCAAAACAACCATAAATCAAAAACAGAAAGATACCAGTGACAAGCAAAAACAGATAGATGCAATACTAGATAAGATTAGTAAAAGTGGATATGATAGCTTAACGGCGAAGGAGAAGAAATTTTTGTTTGAAGCTAGCAAAGAGGATTAATTGTAGCATGAAGTCATTGAAATTTTTTGGTAAACTTGTGTTTATTGTCAATTCTTTGGCAGCATTTTTACTATTGATCGCTTACCTCTTACCTTATGTGCCTCCTCAGAAATTTGCAACCTTATCGGTACTTAGTTTAGGTGTGCCATTATTGATTATTCTTAATGTTCTGTTTTTCTTGTATTGGCTAATAAGATTAAAAAGACAATTGCTTTTGTCTTTATTCATTTTGGTATTAGGTTGGAGTTATATTGGGTCACTTTATAAATTTTCATCCACTACGGCAATCGAAGACAGTAACAATTTCTCAGTGATGTCATTTAATGTGCGACTGTTTAATCGATTTGAATGGTTACCGATAAAAAACGTAAAGGAAAAGATCATTGATTTCATAAAAACTGAGCAACCAGATATTATTTGCCTCCAAGAATATCGCCAAGGAAACCCAATTACCTTAGATGGTTATTACAATTTCAATGCCTTACCTGAAGACCCTAATGTTAAAGGTGGACAAGCAATATTCTCAAAATATCCTATTGTTAACTCTGGTTCACTTGAGTTTCCAAATACCTATAACAATGCCATTTTCGTGGATATTGTGAAACAAAAGGATACCATCCGTGTTTACACATTGCATTTAGAATCTTCAAAAATTGACACGGATGTTGAAAAGCTAAAAAAGGAAACTTCAAGTCAGCTTTTTAAGCAAGTTGGTAGAACTTTCAAAGCGCAACAAAGTCAGGTTGAATTAATTTTGAAACACAAATCTCAGAGTCCGTATAAAACTATAATCACAGGTGATTTTAATAATACGGCTTATTCATACATCTATAAGGAACTTTTAAGCGATGATCTCAGGGATACTTTTGAAGAAGCCGGCCATGGTTTTGGAAAAACTTTTGATTTTAAATTCTTTCCTTTACGTATAGATTTTATTCTTGCACACGAAGATTTTGAAGTGAATGGATTTACAACCTACTCGGATATAAAACTTTCAGATCATCATCCTATTATTGCTCATCTAAAATTAGAGCAATAAGCAATCAGCGCCATCAGCAATAAGATGAGCCAAGAGTCCTAGTGCGAATACACGCGTAAATTTTGGAATTAACATAACAAAATAAACTGCTAAGGCATAATAGGAGTGAAGAGGGTGATAGTTGATACTACATCGATTAGGATCAAATATAGGATCAGCTAACAAATGATCTAGATCGATAATAAAGGCAGTTAACATTAAAAGATAGGCTTTCAACCAGTTCTTTCTAAAAAACAATATTGCGATAATTAGAGGTAGCCCAAAATGCAATCCATAATGTATCCCTAATCGCAACATATCAAAGGGTTTGTTGCTTCAAATATATTTCAGAATTAGGACCCTCATTAAATAATAAATCAAGGATACTCAGGTTTGAAATAAACCCGTTTTTTTCCATGAAGACCTGTGTGTAGGTGTCAAAATTAGGAGCCTCATAATTGCGTTTAACAAGATGTCTCATGTCTTTTTTGTTCACAATAGATTTTTCAAAGGAATTAGTTTTTGAATATGATATTTCACCTTGAAGGCTATCGTTTAATATTTCGAAACAAGTGAGATTAAGGTCTAAAATATACTGAAATCGCTTTTCAAAAATTGGCATAAGGTCGTCGATGTAAAACTCGAAAAAAGGCGACATACTATAGGCGGATTGTAAAGATTTAAAATGTTGTAATTGCCATTTATCCTCATTGGCGATTTTCACGTCTTTATAAAGTTGTCTGTTTTTCTGAGTATAACTCACAGGTACCGTAAGGGCAATCTTTCCATTTGCTCCATAGATTTCCGCACGATTTCTAAAGGATTGTTTTTGGTAATTATCGCAAATTTCAAAGTGAACAGAGTCTGCATTAGCCATCGCAACACTATGTGCAATGTTCGGAAAATAAGTCGGATAAATAAGGCAATCCATACCTTTAAGATTAGCAGTTATGATGCTGGTTTAGCCTTCTTTTTTTTACGCCATTTGGTAAAGGCATAAATTCCAATTACAACAACCCAAAACGGAATAAAATAAGATGTTCTTTCACCGCTACCACTAACTGTTGTAAAAATACGATCCCATCTAGGACTCCAGTTTTTTATACCATCATTAATACCATCGATACTCATCCAAATAAACACCGGTTTACCAAAAATATGGTTGTAGGGTACAAATCCCCATGCTCTGGCATCAATTGAGTTATGGCGATTATCTCCCATCATCCAATAATAATCTTGTTTAAATGTATAAGAAGTAGCCGGTTCGTTATTGATGAAAATTTGGTCGCCGCGCGTAACAATTGAGTTCCCTTCATATTCACCTATTGCTCGTTTATAAAGGGGTAAGTTTTCTAAAGATAATTCAATTGTTTCTCCAGCTTTTGGAATCCAAAGCGGCCCAAAATTATCATAATTCCAGGAGAAATTAGGATCCATCGGGAAGGTTTCGTGATTGTAGTTTGGATTTACATACTGAACCAGACTCTTAGTTTCTGGTTGAACCTTAACCTTATTTATATCACTAGAAGCCAAATTTAGAATATACTTATCACTAATAGGATTAAGCTCCCTTGCGAGATTAATAGACCCATCGAAAATACCAAAAACAGTAACATTTAATGAATCTCTCTCAACTTCCTTCAAAATCGGAATTCTATCATCATTCGACTTAATGAATTCCTTAATTTTTGGATTATCCCAAATACTTGCTTTGATAGAATAGGTAGGATAATAGTTTTCTACGTCAAACTTATCTAAGAACTGTTGTGTAAGTTGCCTTTTGGTAGTTAATACATAAAAATGTTTTAAATCAGTTCTGTTAGGTAATTCATTTTGTACGCCATTGGTAAATACATAGCCATTTCTGATTTCTAAAGTATCTCCAGGAAGGCCTACACAACGTTTTACCAGATTTGTTTTTTTGTCAATAGGCTTATAATAATTACGATCTGGTGTGAAGTCGTTCATATTAATCAACGTATCAGCAGGCTGATTAAAGACCACAATATCGTTACGCTCTACGCTTTCAAAACCTGGTAATCTGAAATAAGGTAACTGAAGCTTATTAATTAACGACGTGTTTTTCTTTTCAAAATTATCGTCATATAAATACGACTTCATGCCTAATTTTGGAATAGTATCATGTACCATTGGTGCAGCCACCGTCGTCATTGGTGTTCTGGCACCATAGTGAATTTTACTTACTATTAGAAAGTCGCCAACTAAAAGTGATTTTTCTAAAGATGAGGATGGTATTACAAATGGTTGAAAGAAATAGGTATGAACTATAGTTGCCGCTACAATGGCGAACAAAATTGAAGTGATCCATTCACCTGCTGATGTTTTTGGCTTGAGTTGTCTGTTTTCTATATAGTTAACATTAGCGACATAGTTTAAGTAATACAGGTAAAACCCAAGGGTAACTATGCAAATGAGTGCATCTAATTTTTTGTCCTTTCCGAATGCTCTAGCCGTTTCTACCCAAGCGGCAGGTATCATTATTAGATTTACTATAGGCAAAAACATTAGTATCACCCACCACCAAGGGCGAGTTATTATTTTCATAAGAACAACGGCATTATAAACAGGTATAAAGGCTTCCCAAGCTTTGCGTCCTGCTTTAACATATAATTTCCATGTGCCTAGTCCATGAACGATCTGTAAAATGAGTAAAAAAATAAACCACTCGGTCCAAGTCATAATCTATATAATGTTAATTGTCTAATGACAATTGATTAATTTTTAAGATTCAAATTTGCAGTTTTTCTTGATGAAATAAAAATCCTTGTCAATTCATCAGCTTCATTTAACAAAGTTTTACAACTCTCTTTCGTCAAAAGGTTTTCGTCAGTTAAAAATTCTAACCAGAAATGACTTTCATCAATTTCTTCAATCACGATGCTAATTTTTGATATAAAACTAGCTTTTGATTGAGCCACGCAGCATGCTCGATAATTGGCAGCTACTGAAGTAGAGCAGGTGTAAATTATACATTTTGATCAACCTATGTTTAACACATCTCGCATAGTGTAAATGCCTTTTTTATCTTTTATCCATTCAGCTGCAATAACAGCACCCATTGCAAAGCCTTGCCTACTATGGGCTGTATGTTTAATCTTTATTGAATCAATTTCTGAATCATAAGTAATTTCGTGTGTCCCTGGTACATCTGGTATGCGCTTGGCTTCAATTTGAATTTCTTCAGAATTGGGTGTATCTAAAGTCCAGTTTTTATACTTTGTATTTTCAATGATCTGTTCAGCCAGTGTAATTGCTGTACCACTTGGTGCATCTAGTTTTTTGGTATGGTGAATTTCCTCAATATGGGTGGAATATCCTTCAACCGAGGCCATTAAGGCACTCAATTTTTTATTGATTTCAAAAAAGATATTTACACCCAGACTGAAATTAGACGCATACAGAAATGTACCATTTTTCGCTTTACAATAATTCACCACCTCATCATAGTGATCTAACCAACCTGTGGTACCAGATATGATAGGAATACCAGTGTCTAATGATTTTTTGATATTTGATACTGCTGCTGTGGGTATACTGAAATCGATGGCGACATCTGCCTTTGAAAAATTAAATTCATCAGAAGCATCTTCTACTTTTAGTACGATACTATGTCCGCGCTCGAGAGCAATGGCTTCAATACTTTTTCCCATTCTGCCATATCCGAGTAGTGCGATATTCATATTAAAATTTGAAATTTAACGTTACGCCCAAATCAGAAGAATTCTCCATTTGATTGTACTGATAATGCGGACTTAGCGTAAGATTTTCATCTACATTAAATTGAAGAAGGTGCGCGTCAACATTAGCATCTATAATGTTTAATGCATATAAGCCAATAGTCACCAATAGTGATATTTCCTTATTACGCCTAAATTGTTGCTGAGCACGAATTAACCCATCATTAGAAATGAGAGCATTTCCATTTTCATCAGAAAACTCATCGTCAGTAAAACCGGCTAATCGACGTTTATATGCATCGCGATAGCGATCGAATTGCCTGTCATTTCGAAGGTAAAAATATACACCTGTACCAATGGCGCCCCAAACGATAGGAATCTTCCAGTATTTTTTATTGTAAGCTTGTCCGGCACCTGGCAATATCGCTGAATAAAATGCGGCTTTTGAAGGTCGAAGCGGATCTATTTCCGTGCGCTTTACCAGTGGTTCTTCAATGACGACCATTTCGTTTTCAATACCAATGCTAGTGCTGTCATTTTTTACTTGTGCAAATGAAAACATGACTGAAAACAGACAAAGTAAAAATGTGATATTACTTTTATTTAGCACGCTGAACTAATTTTTTAATTCTATTGAAGTCTTCTTCGGAATGAAATGGAATGGTAATTTTACCGCTTCCATTTTTGGCTACTTTAACCTCTATTTTGTGGCCAAAATATTCTGAAAATTCTTTAACGCCCTTTTTTATGTACTTCGGAACTTCAGTAGGTGCGTCTTCAGTAACAGAGTCATTAGAATTCAGTTTTTTAACCAATTGTTCCGTAGCTCTAACTGAGAGTTTATTACTGATGACCTTTTCGTACACTTCAAGCTGATCTACCTGATCTTCAATATTTACCATAGCTCTACCATGACCCATAGAAATGAAGCCGTCACGCATGCCGGTTTGTATGATTGGATCTAATTTTAGAAGACGTAAATAGTTGGCAATTGTAGAACGTTTCTTTCCAACACGTTCACTCATTTGCTCTTGGGTTAAATTGATTTCATCGATTAATCGTTGGTAGGAAAGCGCTATTTCAATAGGGTCTAAGTCCTGGCGCTGAATATTTTCAACAAGTGCCATTTCTAATGACTCCTGGTCATTAGCGATTCTTATGTAGGCAGGAATGGTTCCTAAACCAATTAATTTTGAAGCTCTAAAACGGCGTTCACCTGAAACTAATTGGTATTTATTGAAGGCTAGTTTTCTAACTGTGATCGGCTGAATAACGCCCAATTCTCTTATTGAAGATGCTAATTCCTTAAGTGTATCTTCATTGAAGTTTGTTCGCGGCTGAAAAGGATTAACTTCGATGCTGTCTATATCCAATTCAACAATACTACCAACTACTTTATCTGCATTTTTATCTTCTGCAGATTTAATATCATTTTCAGGATCTTTTAATAATGCTGAAAGTCCTCTTCCTAGTGCTTGTTTTTTAGTAGCCTTCGCCATTATAATTCATTTTTCTTGATCAGTTCTTTGGCTAAATTTAAATAATTTACAGCGCCTTTACTGCTCACATCATAATTAATGATACTTTCTCCATAACTCGGTGCTTCACCTAATCTCACATTACGCTGAATAATGGTTTCGAAAACCATATCACTGAAATGCTTCTGCACTTCTTCAACTACCTGATTCGATAAACGTAAACGTGAATCGAACATGGTTAGAAGCATACCTTCAATGTCTAACGCTTCATTATGAATTTTCTGTACACTTTTAATAGTATTTAACAGTTTTCCTAAGCCTTCGAGTGCAAAGTATTCGCATTGAATAGGAATTATTACTGAATCCGATGCGGTTAAAGCATTCAGAGTTAATAATCCTAAAGATGGTGCACAGTCGATTAGTATATAATCATACTCTGATTTTAACTCAGAGATGGCTTCTTTCAACATGTATTCGCGTTGATCCTTATCTACAAGTTCAATTTCAATAGCAACAAGATCTATATGCGCTGGTATTACATCAACATTTGGTGCATTAGATGTTGTAACTGCATCTTTTGCTGATTGTGTATGTTCTAGTACCTGATACGAACCGATCTGAACGGCATCAACATCGATACCCAAACCCGAACTCGCATTGGCTTGTGGATCTGCATCTATAAGTAGGACTTTCTTCTCTAATACACCAAGAGACGCGGCTAAATTGACAGAGGTTGTTGTTTTACCAACACCACCTTTCTGATTAGCAATTGCAATGATTTTACCCATTAAATGATTTGGTTTTAATAGGTCTTAAAAATACGATTATTTATGAGTTTAAGAAATCGAAGTTGTTAACATCGGTTAACAAAAAAGCTACCTGAAATAATGCGTCCAGGTAGCTTATTTTTAAGTGTTTATATAAAAATTATTGTTTTTCTGGCATTAGAACAGCCTTAATATATCCATTTGTTAAATACTTCTTGGCCACGTTATGAATATCAGTTGCTGTTACAGCATTAATATTAGCCTCGTAATTAACGACATTGTTAAGATCACTTTGGTTATAATCTGCACCTCTAATAGCACTTAACCAAAAACGATTTTGTTCTAATTGTTCTTTTCTTGTGAGCAACAGTGCTTTTTTAACCTTATCTAGATCGGTTTCTGTTGGTCCGTTCTCAATGATCTTATCTAATTCAGCAACGGATGCCGCAGCCAGCTTCTCTGCGTTATCAGGGCCACATGGGAAAGACACGCTAAAATTATATCTGCCGTAAGGTATCTTAGACAACGATCCTCGTGCCCCAGCACCATAAACACCACCTTCTTCCTCTCTAAGTTTTTCAATGAGTTTTATGCTTAAAATCTCACCAAGGATTCTCATGGCGCGAGCTTCTTTTTCATTGTACTCAGCGTCGCCAGTCCAAGATAAATTAACCTGACTTTTTGGTTCTGTTCCTTTATTGAAAACAAATTCGTGTGAACCAGATTTTGGTCTAAAATCGTAAGTCTTATACATTTCCTTTTTGTCAGAACCTGGTAAAGAAGCAATGTAAGTTTCGGCCAAAGAAGCTAGTTGTTCTTCATTAACATTACCCACAAAATAGAAATGGAAATCTCCTGCATTGGCAAAGCGTTCCTTGTATTTTTCATAAGCCAAATCATAATTTGCTCTATCTAGAGCTGCTTCATCTGGGAAGCCAAAATAACGTGGGTTTCCTTCATTTATGAATTCACCTAAAGCAATTTGAAATGAGATGTTTGGATTAGATAATATATTACCTAAAAATGCTTTCTGCTTGCTTATAAAGGATTTAAAAGCTTCAGGATCTTTATCAAGTTTTGTAAAATATAAATGAATCATTTGGAACATCATCTCCATGTCCTTCGGTGATGCTGAACCTCTAAATCCTTCAGAATTCCCACCAATAAATGGTCTAACACTGACAATCTTACCTGACGTCATTTTCGCCATTTCGTTTTTATCGATCCCATCAATACCAGCTTCGAATAAACCACCATTGGCACTTGACGTTTCTTTTAATTCTGAATCTGAGTATAAGGATGTACCACCGTAGCTAAACGCATCAAGTAATACTTCATCATTTTTGAAGTCGGTCTTTTTGAAAGTCACTTTGGCACCGTTACTTAAAGTAAGCGTGGTTGTTTCGTTTATTTGCCCTTCGTGATTGATGGTTTTATTAACGATACTTCCTTTAGTAGGCTTTACTGGCATTAATTCTTCTCTAACCTCTTCGTCTTTGTAATCTTCAATATCAGCTTTCTTAACAGCATCTAAAAGGTCAATAACTTCCTGCTCTGTAACTTTGGTAAGTCCTTCTTTCTTTGGTCCTGTTAGAATTACAAGTCTGTTGTCATCATGTAAGAAATCCGCAATAAGGCCATTAACTTCTTCCAAAGTAATATTTGGTAATTCAGATTGTGCGTAGTTGTAAGACCATTCGATACCAGGAATTGGACTTTCGGTTAAGAAATTTTGAATATAGCTATTTACGATTCTGCCAGATTCGCGTTTGTCTTTGTTTTTAAAATTGCGCTCCATTCTTGCCAAATAATCCTTTTTGGCACGCTTTAATTCTGAAGCTTTGAAGCCGTAACGCTTCACACGCTCGTTTTCTTCCAATAGGGTTTTTAAAGCTTCCATCTGTCCAGTTTCATTGGTTTGAGCAAATGATTGATACGCTTCTTTGTTTCCAATGATCTGGCCTTTGTAAGAAAACCCAAAAATGAACGGTGGATTAGGTTTATTACTGTATTCGGCTAGTCTGTTATTGATCATCTGATCAAACAAACCTTCAACCATATTATCGCGGTAATCCGCCACTGTTCTGGTTTTTTCAGGATTGCCTTTGTCCTTGTAATAAATTTGAACCTGAGAGCCTGTTGCTTCTTCGTCCCACTCAATGGCTACAAATGTTCCTTCATGGTTTTCAGAATAAAATTCTTCTCTAGGTTTTGCATTTTCAGGATTCTTTAGTTCACCAAAGTTTTCTTTAATCTTCTTTTCTAACGTTTCAACATCGAGATCTCCCACAGCAATTACAGCCATTAGATCTGGTCTGTACCAGTCGTTTTTGAATCTTCTCAGACTTTCATATTTAAAAGTTTCAAGATTTTCTAGAGTTCCGATAGGTAAACGGTCGGCGTATTTAGATTTGTAAGCGATCTTGTCTAAATATTTAGATTGCATTCTTGTAGAAGCTCCTAGACGTGTTCGGTATTCCTCAATAACAACGCCACGCTCATCATCAATATCTTGGTCGGTTAAAAGTGCGCCGCCTGCCCAATCTTTGAGGATCAAAAACCCTTTGTCTAATTTTTCAGGGTCGTCGCTAGGGATCGGTAATATATAAACGGTTTGATCGAATCCTGTATAGGCATTAAGGTCAGCCCCGAATTCAACACCAATGCCTTGAAGATAATCAACTAATTCATTTTTTTTGAAATTGGTAGTTCCGTTAAAATTCATGTGTTCCATGAAGTGCGCTAAACCAACCTGATCGTCAGTTTCTAATATTGAACCAGCTTTTATTGCTAATCGTAGTTCTACTTTGTCTTCTGGCTTACCGTTATTTTGAATGTAATAAGTAAGTCCGTTAGATAGTTTTCCGATCTTAACCTCTGGTGTGATCGGTAGTGCGTCTGATGGTACTGATCCAGTGGTTTGTTTTTCTAATGTCGTAGTTTGAGCGTTCGTTGTGAATGTCACGAACAAACAACCTACTAATAGTGTTTTAAACACTCGAGATAATTTTGGTGTCATCGATTGATGGTTTGTGAATAATTAAACAATGATTTTATAAGAAATTTCCTCTAATTTACATTTTTAGTGACGTTGTAAGTAGGGAATAACAGTATTTTAACTAATTAATTGGACGGATATTGTTGAATACTCAATCTCTATTCATTTCTTGAAGATTGAAATTTTCATTTATAGCATCGAAAACAGCGTCTTGCTCTATGGTACGTTTCCAACCTTTTTGTGCCAAATGATGGCGCATCTGACTTAGGCCGCTACCTTTTTCTAGATGATAAATTGTGAAGTCGATCACTTCCAGAGGAATTCTACGAAGTATAAGTTTGAGTTGTAACTCAGAAATTTTGAAAATTGCGATTATATAGCAAATCCAGAATAAGAAGGCTTTAAGTGCCATAAATAAAATCCATTCTATTTTTATCTTTTCAATATTAAAACGAATTGCAAACCAATAATCTAGATATTTGAAAAAGTTTGTAAAGCTACTTCTAGAATAATTTAAAATGAGATATTCGGTACAGAAACTCGTTACAAAGGTTAAGGCAATAACACCTATAGTCATGACCTTTATAATTTTATAATTTGTGTAATTCGCTTTAACTAGCACTTTGCCAAAAAGATAACCAATTGCTAAGCCCAGAAAAACTTCGCCAATTCCACCTATTTTGAAAACACTGTAATCAAATAGACCATATGTAGTGCCTAAGATTAGTGCAATTAGTACGCCACCAATCAAGGATAATTTTAAATTAGGATTTTTAATTTCAGGAGGAGGAGGTAAGGTGTCGGGGACTTTATAATTTTCCCAATTAAATTGTTTGTTGAACTCTTCTTCGAGCTGATCTAATTGATCATTAGCTTCATATTCTTGTCTCAGTTTTTGGAAAACTGCTATAAATAAACCAGTGCGTTTTGAGTTCTTTCCTAAGTCGGTAAAATGACCTTCAAGTGAATTGCTATGCACTTCAATCTTGCCGCCACCTTTTTTCGTAACTGTAATTTTAGCTGTTAATTTCCCCCAGGAATTTTTCCGTTTGGCCTCTAAAGATCTTTTATCTAAGTAAACGATTGGCCAATCTAATTTTTCAAAAACCTCCTGTGCAATTGGAATGATTTGTCCATCAGAAATATTCGTTTTGAAAGTTTCTGTGAACTGTGGTTTAAACCTGAAACTAAATTTTCGTTTTACGGCATATTCTAGGTTTTCTAGCTCTCGATCCATTCAAAATACATTACGATTTTAATCAATTAAAATCTCTAAAATTTGAATGGCTGCGTCACTGATTCTTGTGCCCGGACCAAAGACGGCAACGGCACCAGCATCGAATAAGTATTGGTAATCTTGCTTTGGAATAACACCACCAACTATAACCATAATATCGTCACGACCATAAGCTTTGAGTTCTTCGATCACTTGAGGTACTAAGGTTTTATGACCAGCGGCCAATGAAGAAACACCTAAAATATGAACATCATTTTCTACAGCTTGCTTTGCAGCTTCTTTTGGTGTTTGAAATAATGGCCCGATATCCACGTCAAAGCCAACATCTGCATAACCTGTAGCCACCACTTTGGCGCCACGGTCGTGACCGTCTTGCCCCATTTTAGCTATCATAATACGAGGTCGACGACCATCTTGATCTGCAAATTGATCTGCTAATTCTCTTGCTTTCTTAAAACTACTGTCGTCTTTTATTTCTTTACTGTACACGCCGCTAAATGATTTAATCTGTGCTTTGTATCGTCCGAATTCTGCTTCTAAGGCATCGCTAATTTCGCCTAATGTTGCTCGTTTACGAGCCGCATCTACGGCTAAAGCTAATAAATTTTCATTACCTGATTTTGCAGCCTCGGTTAATTTAGCCAAAGCTGAGGTTACAGCCTCATGATCTCTAGTTTCTTTAATATGATTTAAACGCTCAATTTGTTGGTTTCTAACCGTTTGGTTGTCTACTTCTAAGATATGAAGCGGATCTTCTTCCTTTAGTTGGTATTTGTTTACACCTACAATAATATCTTGTCCAGAATCTATCCGAGCTTGTTTTCGTGCGGCAGCTTCTTCGATTCGTAATTTTGGAATACCTGCTTCAATGGCTTTAGTCATGCCGCCTAAGTCTTCAACTTCTTCTATGAGTTTCCAGGCCTTTTCGGCTATTTGATGTGTCAAGGTTTCTACATAGTAACTTCCTGCCCAAGGATCTACAGTTTTGGTAATATGAGTTTCTTCCTGTAAATAAATCTGCGTATTTCGAGCTATACGAGCTGAAAAATCTGTTGGCAGTGCGATGGCTTCATCTAAAGCATTGGTATGCAAACTTTGAGTACCTCCAAAAGCGGCGGCAGCGGCTTCAATGCATGTTCTTGCCACATTATTGAATGGGTCTTGCTCAGTTAAACTCCAACCCGAAGTTTGTGAATGCGTTCTTAATGCTAACGATTTTGGATTCTTAGGATTGAATTGTTTTACTAACTTAGCCCACAGCATTCGGGCGGCACGCATTTTTGCGATCTCCATAAAATGGTTCATTCCAATGGCCCAAAAGAAAGATAAACGAGGAGCAAAAGTATCTATATCCATCCCTGCGCCTAAGCCTTTTCGTATGTACTCTAAACCATCTGCTAAGGTATATGCTAATTCAATGTCACATGTAGCACCAGCTTCTTGCATATGATAGCCAGATATACTTATACTGTTGAATCTTGGCATATTCTGACTCGTGTATTCGAAAATATCAGAAATGATTTTCATAGATGGTGTAGGAGGATAGATGTAGGTGTTGCGCACCATGAACTCCTTAAGAATATCATTCTGAATAGTTCCGGCTAATTGTTCTGGTTTTACACCTTGTTCTTCCGCTGCTACAATATAAAATGCCATGATTGGTAATACGGCACCGTTCATGGTCATTGAGACCGACATTTTATCTAATGGAATTTGGTCGAAGAGGATCTTCATATCTTCAACTGAATCAATGGCAACACCTGCTTTACCAACATCACCTACAACGCGCTCATGATCGGAGTCGTATCCTCTATGTGTTGCGAGGTCGAATGCAACCGACAAGCCTTTTTGACCAGCCGCCAAATTACGTCTGTAAAAGGCATTACTTTCTTCGGCTGTTGAAAAGCCCGCGTATTGCCTGATGGTCCAAGGGCGACGAACATACATCGTTGAATAAGGACCACGAAGATTTGGTGCAATTCCGGCCACGAAATCTAAGTGCTCGAAATCTTTAATATCTTCCTTTGAATAATCTGATTTCACAACAATATCTTCAGCTGTATGAAACTTTTGACGATTAGTTTGAGGACTATGAACCTGAGGTTTAAGTGCTATATTTTGAAGATTTTTACGACTCATATTATCATTTTTTCTAAAAATGGATCAAATTCAATTTGAAATGGTGCCATTAGATTAATAAGTGCAGTTTTCTTTTTTGAAGACAAGACATACACATGTTGAAAAGCCTGTTGGTTAAGCTCTAAGTCTTCTAGTTTGAAAATAGCCTTAAAAACCTGAACCTTTCCGTTATCATTATGTTTTGCCGTTATCTTGGTGTATTTAAGATCGGTATATTCGGACACTTCGTCCTGACTCTGCCTAATAATACCTAAAAGATACTTGGCATCTTGTCTAGTTAATGGTGTATGAGGAATCGTGTTGATGGTATAGGTAGCATTCAAAGTATTATCAAAAAACACATAATGATTGCCTTCCATTTCTCTAATATTTCTGAATCTTTCACGCTCTAGTTTTAGTTCTTCATTATCTGTGATTAAAGAATCTAGTAATGCTATATATTCTACTGAGGTGTATTTTTTGAAAGAGCTAGGGAGAAAAATTTTTATACCGTCGTCACTAAGAAAATGTGTCTTGCCTTCAATGGTATTTATATCCTCAACTTCAGCCCAGTTTTTAACTTCTTTGGCGACTTCTAGGCAGGATACCAAAATGGTGGATAAAAAACCTAAAACAATCACTATAGATTTTCTCAATACCATGTTTTATTCTTTATTTAAACGATTCATTTCCAATTGTTCAGAAAGTCTAACTGATATAATTGGTTCAATAAGAGTTTTTCGTTTTTCGACCTTCATAAACGGACTGATTTCGAGGTCATTTTTCATTTTATCTGCAGGATTTGGATGTTTATTAGTACCTAGAAGTACTAGTTTTTCAGCATCGAATTCTGCCTGCTCCTTGGCTGCACTCTCCTTAATTTTCCGTTGGATCGTTCCTTCTTTTAATTGTTTCAAAAGTCCGCCATTAGATTCAATATCTTTAAAAAGTGCTAAGGCTTTTTCTGAAAGTTGAGCGGTTAAACTTTCAATATAATAAGCGCCGTCGGTTGGGTTATTTACTTTATCGAAATAGCTTTCGTTTTTCAAAATTAAAAGTTGGTTTCTTGCAATGCGATCTCCGAATTCATTGGGGTGATGATATAAACTATCATATGGCAAATTACAAACCGTATCTGCACCACCTAAAACAGCACTCATGCATTCGGTAGTTGTTCGAAGCATGTTTACGTTGTAATCGTAAATGGTTTTATTTCGTCTACTCGGAATGGCAATTACATGGCAATCTGAATTTACATTATAGGCTGAAGCTAGGGTTGCCCAAAGTTGTCTTAAGGCTTTTAATTTTGCAATTTCGAAGAAATAGTTAGAGCCCACCGAAACATTAAATGTGATTTTCAATGAAGCCTTTTGCTCATCACTGAGTTGATCATCAAAGTGGTTTAAATACTCATTAGCTTGAGCTAAACTATAGGCCAATTGTTGTACAATATTGGCACCAGCATTTTGGTATAAGCTGAGGTTAACTGTGAATTGACCAGCATTTTTTACTATGGTTTCAAACTTAGAATGATCATCTTTTAGGTTCGTATACCAGTTGCCTGTTTCTGCCAGGTGCCCAATTATGTCAGTTTGAATATTCGCCGAGGTTTTGTGATCCTCTAGATAATCCGTTGAAAGAAATTCGCATTTAATTTCAACAGGAACTTTATTAAAATCAATATTTTGTAACAAATCACTCGTCGAGATAACTTCAGAATTAATATTGAAAATAATACTCTCAGCACCTCTTTCTATGGCATCTAAAGCTTTTTTATTGGCTTCATCTGCGTTATTTACGTTGATGATCTGGCCAATTTTCCAATTAGTGGTTTTACTAGCTGATACATTTGGAAGTGTAGCAAATTCGTCTGAATGATAAAAGGGTTTAACATCGATACCTTCGTTGGTTTTCCAGATCAATGTGTCGTTATAATCTGCTCCCTTAAGGTCAACTTGAATTTTTTGTTTCCATGCTTTTGAAGAGACACCTTCAAATTCATTAAATAATGAGTTACTCATCTTTTTTTTGTTTAGCTATGCTGTCTTCGTACTCGATGATAAAAATATCTTCTTCTGGTTTCTTCATGTAGTAGTTTTCGCGTGCAGCTCTTTCTACGCCTTCATCTGTGCTCAATTCTTTGATGGCTTTTTGGTCTTTTCGCATTTCACTTTTGTAATGTTCTTTTTGATATTCTAATTCTTTTCTATCAGAATTCAATTCGTTGTGAAATAAAAGCGAGTGTGAGTCAAAAAACAGCATCCAAATAGCAAAAACTATGAATACCAGGAGATATATATTTTTAAATGGCTTTAGATATTTATTGTCAAAAATTCCCATTATAACCGTTCATTTATTATGGTTTTAACGATATCTACTGCCACAGTGTTGTATTTATTATTCGGAATTATAATATCCGCGTATTCTTTCATCGGTTCAATAAACTGTTCATGCATTGGTTTTAAGGTATTTTGATATCGGGTAAGTACTTCATTGATATCTCTACCTCGTTCAGAAATATCACGTTTTAAGCGACGAATGAGGCGCTCATCGGAATCTGCATGAACAAATATTTTTATATCAAATAATTCTCTTATTTCGGGATTGGTAAGGATTAAGATACCTTCAACAATCATTACCTTACGAGGCATGGTCTTAATGGTATCACCAGTTCTATTGTGTTTAACAAAAGAATAGACAGGTTGATCTATAGATTTCCCTTCTTTAAGTTGCTCCAGGTGCTCAACTAGCAGGTCAAAATCTATGGATCTAGGGTGATCAAAGTTTATATTAACACGTTCATCGTAACTTAAATGTGAGGTGTCTTTGTAGTAGGAATCTTGGGAAATTACACCAACTTCTCCCTCAGGAAGTTCATTGAGTAATGTATTTACAACCGTGGTTTTTCCACATCCTGTACCACCTGCAATTCCGATTATAAGCATTAGAACAAATAGATTTAATTAGTTGTGCAAAGTTAGCCAATTGGCTCTATTTTTTAATGACATTTGTCACTTCTTCGGTTGTTAAATATTTACCATATTTATTTCCCCAACTATTATTGATGTAATTCATAACATCTGCTACCTCTTCATCAGAAAGTCCTAAAGGAGACATTAGGCTGTTATAGGTTATTCCATTAACTACCATTTCTCCCTTCATACCGTTTTTGATTCCTATAATACTTTCCTCCTGATTGTTCTCGAGGTAATCTGAATTTGCTAATGGAGGAAATACTTGTGGTGCACCTTTTCCATCGGCCATATGACAAGTAATACATAAACTATCGTAGACTAATTTGCCTTTCGCCATGCTTGCTTTTAGCTCAGGGCTTTGATTTGAAAATGTTGTTTTTTCTGGATATTCAACTTTGGTGGATTTTTTTTCTTTTGAATTACAAGATGTAATAAGCAACATAACAGTTGCGAGTCTAAGTATTCTTATCATTTTCTTATGAGCTTTACTATTCCTAAATTTTCTATTCCGACGTAAATATAACCATCTGGACCCTGTTCTACACATCTCACCCTGCCCAATCTATCGAGCAATCGTTCTTCTTTTACCACTTTACCATTTTTGATGGTACACATATCTAGATATTGAAATTTTAATGATCCGATCAATAAATTCCCATTCCAATCACCGTATTTATCGCTGTTAATAAATGCCATGCCGCTTGGTGCAATTGATGGATCCCAATAATGAAGCGGTTGCTCCATACCTTCTTTTTCGGTTATTTCTGTAAATTTTGTTCCGCTGTAATTAACGCCATAACTTATCACTGGCCATCCATAGTTTTTACCAGCATCGATAATATTAATTTCATCGCCGCCTTTTGGTCCGTGTTCATGGGTCCAAATCTCACCAGTTTTAGGATGTAGTGTCATGCCTTGAGGATTACGATGACCATAAGAGTAAATGGCTTTTTTAGCCTTTGGTTCGTCATAAAAAGGATTATCTGTCGGTATGCTTCCATCATCATTTATACGGTATACTTTTCCGCAATCTATTGTAATATCCTGAGGATTAACATCTCTATTACCGCGATCACCAATAGTAAAATAAAGATAACCATCCTTGTCAAACACTAAACGAGAACCAAAATGTTGGCCACGCCTACTATTTGGTTCGGCCTTATAGAGCACTTGCCATTCTGTAATTTTGAAATTACTGTATTTAGCCCTTGCAATAGCAGTATTTCCTCCGCTTCCTTCTCCGTCGGAAGATGCAAAAGAAAAAAAGACAAATTGATTTTCCTTAAAATTTGGATGTAGAACAATATCCATAAAACCGCCTTGTCCTCTCAAATAAATTTCAGGAACACCCGTAACCGAAACTTTTTCACCGTTTTTAAAATGAATAAGTTCTCCCGATTTTTCTGTGATTAGCATTGCGCCATCTGGTAGAAATGTGAATCCCCATGGAATATTTAGTTCAGGGACCACAATTTGGTATTCATTATCAGTATTTGTAGGGTTTTTATCTTGAGCACAAGTCAAAACTATGATAAGGATAAGGCCAATTATTGGAAGTTTTAATTTCATGTTTAAATGTCGTAAAGAAAAGAGTCTCTAAAGTTAGAAAAATGTTGTTGGTTTCTAAAGAAAAACTCTATATTTGCAGTCCGAAATTTGATTTTAACAAATCAATACGGGGTGTAGCGTAGCCCGGTTATCGCGCCGCGTTTGGGACGCGGAGGTCGTCACGCTGAAGGCGTGACCACCCCCACTAAAAAGAATTAATGTATATAGTTTATATACTTTTTAGTAAAAAAAGTTCTAGATATTATGTAGGTCAGACCTCTGATATCGAAAAGAGATTGAAAAGACATAACCAAGGTAGAGTTCCTTCAACCAAAATTGGTATACCTTGGGAAATTGTTTTGCAAATTGAAGTTGAGAGTAGATCTGAAGCAGTTCAGCTAGAATCGAAAATCAAGAAGCGAGGAGCAAAACGATATATAGATAACTATTTCGGGGTGTAGCGTAGCCCGGTTATCGCGCCGCGTTTGGGACGCGGAGGTCGTCACGCTGAAGGCGTGACCACCCCCACTAAAAAGAATTAATGTATATAGTTTATATACTTTTTAGTAAAAAAAGTTCTAGATATTATGTAGGTCAGACCTCTGATATCGAAAAGAGATTGAAAAGACATAACCAAGGTAGAGTTCCTTCAACCAAAATTGGTATACCTTGGGAAATTGTTTTGCAAATTGAAGTTGAGAGTAGATCTGAAGCAGTTCAGCTAGAATCGAAAATCAAGAAGCGAGGAGCAAAACGATATATAGATAACTATTTCGGGGTGTAGCGTAGCCCGGTTATCGCGCCGCGTTTGGGACGCGGAGGTCGCAGGTTCGAATCCTGCCACCCCGACAAAAAGATGAGAAACCTTGATGATGATAATCGTTGAGGTTTTTTTTTTGAAGTATTTGCAATGGTATTGCGATGAGATCGTCAAGCTGAAGGCGTGACCACCCCGACAAAAAGATGAGAAACCTTGATGATGATATTCGTTGAGGTTTTTTTGAAGTATTTGCGATGGTACTGAGATGAGGTCGTCACGCTAAAAGCGTGACCACCCCGACAAAAATATGAGAAACCTTAATGATGCCAATCGTTGAGGTTTTTTTTGAAGTATTTGCGATGGTACTGAGATGAGGTCGTCACGCTAAAGGCGTGACCACCCCGACCAAGAAAAATTTAGGCTCTTATAAGATGATTAGTTTCTTATGAGAGCTTTTTTATTTTTCACTTTTCGAAAATGAGATGGGCTACAACCTTTTAAAGACTTAAAGGTTCTATTGAAGTGACTTATTGTTTCAAACCCACATGAGAACGCAATATCTTGAATCGATTCGGAAGTGGTCAAGAGGTAATGACATGATCGTTCTATTCTTGTTCGATTTAAAAAATTAATAAATGAATGGCCTGAATGCTTCTTAAACCAACGACAGAATGACTGCGGAACCATATGCGTAATTTCAGCCATTTGATTCACTGATATACTTGAATTTAGGTGTTCCAACACATAGTTAGTCACTCTGGAAAACTTAGCTTCAGCGAGATTACTCTTATTCATCGGAACATAGTTATTTGAGGTTAAGAGCACTTTATTTTCTAAACACAATTCCTGAAGAATCGTCAAAAAAGCAATCAATTGTTCAAAGCGAGATAAGGACTCAAAACTTAAAATTCTAGTGATGATCTCTTTAGACGGATTTTCAAAATAAATTCCACGTAAAGCCATTTCAAATAGAGATCTAAAATGCTCACATTCTTTAATATCAGTAAATATATGTTCATTAAATTGAAAAATAATAGCCTTTTGTCTATCAAGATTTTCATCAGACACACTCACCCAATGATGTGGTAAGTTTTTCCCTATTAAAACCAGATCGAAATCTGAAAATGGAGCGATTGAATCTCCAACAAATCTCGTGCCTTCTCCTCTGATGATCAATGTTAATTCTAATTCTGGATGGTAATGCCAGTAGGGAACAAAAGCATCAAGTTCTGTTTTAAAAAACCGAAAGGACTGCTCCGAACTTTGGAGATCAACCTGTTCTAATTCTGGCTTCATGTTATATTATATTAACTTTATTTTATTTAAAAATACAATAATAATGTTTAAATACGCATAGTATATGTTTAGATGTAAAAAATGTAAATGACTTAAACCTCATAATTTTGTGATGTAATTAAATGGTAAATTATGGAAACTAAAACGGTATTAGACGAACAGTATACCTTAACTGAGGAGCAAATTGCATTTTATCAGAAACACCGATATATCAAACTAAAAAATGTACTAGATGCCGAAACCTTGGCCTACTTTAACAAGGTTATTTCAAAAAAGGTAAATGAACTGAATGAGGAAGATCAGCCACTTGAGGATCGTACAACATATGGTAAGGCCTTTCTACAACTCTTTAATTTATGGACCAAAGATGAAGCAATTAAAGATTTGATATTTAGCCCAAGAATTGCAAAAATTGCTGCTGATCTTATGGAAGTACGTGGTGTGCGATTGTATCACGATCAGGCATTGTTTAAAGAAGCTGGTGGAGGAATAACACCATGGCATGCCGATCAGCATTATTGGCCATTATCTACGGACAAGACCATCACGGCTTGGATTCCCCTTCAAGAAACACCTCTAGAAATGGGCCCTTTAGAGTTTAGTGCCGGTAGTCATAAAATTAAGGAAGGACGCGAATTATCGATAAGTGATGATAGTGAAAACCAAATTGAAAAGCGTCTGAGGGTAACCGATTTTGAACATGTTATCGAACCATTTGATGCAGGTGAGATTAGTTTCCACTCAGGATGGGTATTTCATCGCGCAGGGGCAAACACAACAGACGAAATGAGAAAAGTTATGACCATTATTTATATGGATAAGAACATGACACTGAAAAAGCCAACCAATCCGGGCCAAGAAAATGATTGGGAAACGTGGTGCCCAGGTGTAAAAATAGGTGAGGTTATTAACTCTCCAATAAATCCAGTGTTGTATTAATGCAATTAAAATTTCTATATCCTCATTGGGGCAGTGAACACCTCGATTTTAATGCATTTCTAAATGTCGTTCAAACAAAGGGGTTTGACGGTATCGAAATAAATATTCCTAAGCATTCACAATTTAATAAGGCACTAAATAAAGTTAGAAATGAAAATCCTGACTTTATTTGTGTTTTACAACAAGTATTAGGAATTCAAACAGAAACATCTGCTAATTACCTTCAACGCGTAAAGTCGCGCCTCGAAGAACTAGTCCCTTTTGAGCCAGATTTTATTAATTCTCATACAGGAAGAGATTATTTTACGTTTGAAGAGAATTGCCAAATTATTGAAGTTATAGAGAATTTTTCGGCACGAAGAAATATTCCAGTGTTTCACGAAATCCATCGTGGTCGTTTCACTTTTCACTCCTTAACCACATTAAAATATCTCGAGAAATTTCCTGAATTGAAACTGGTAGGAGATCTTTCACATTGGTGTGTTGTTTCAGAATCTATGCTTCAAAATCAAAATGAAATTATTCAAAAGGTAACACCTCATATTCATCATCTCCATGCACGTGTAGGATTTGAACAAGCCCCACAAGTTAACCACCCATTTGCACCAGAGTGGGAAACTTATCTCAATCGATTTATCGCTTGGTGGAAAGATATTTTGAACTACCATAGCGATAAAAATCAGTATACTATTACTCCTGAATTTGGTCCGTATCCTTACATGCCACAGCAGCCATTTACTAAAGAACCGTTGGTCGATCAGCATGCCATCAATGTAGAAATGAAGGATTACCTTAAAACAAAGTTATCATGAAAAGATTTATAATTATTGGTTGTCTGTTGGTTAGTTTTTCATGTAAAGAAGCGCGTGAAAATTCGCAAGGGGAAAACTTTTCTAGCAATGTAGATAAGGTAGCCGCATCTATTATTGATGATAGTGATCAACTAACTTTTTTTGATCAACCGAGGTCACCATTAAAACCTGAATTTGAACAATTTTCAACAGGAAGTGTTGCACCAAAAGGCTGGATTCTAAAGATGATGAAAAGTGATCTTGAAACGGGTGTCGTCGGTGCTTTAGATGAACTTTACCCCGGCATAAAGTCAGATGATATTTATAATACTGCTCGACGAGGTGGCTTAGAAGATGTTCCTGAAATGGGAGATCTGGTCTTAACTGGTGCTGCTTGGGAAAAGTCAATAATGTGGTGGAATTCCGAAACAATTGGCAATTGGTGGGATGGTTTTATTAGACATGCACTTTTAACTGAAGATGATGAAGCTATTGCGCAATCACATAAGATTATTGCTAATCTATTAGACTCGCAAGATGAAGATGGATATATAGGAATTTATAAACCTAATTTGAGGTATCAGCATGAAGGTTCAAATGGTGAGCTTTGGGCGCAGACTACTGCCTTCCGAACCATGTTGGCTTATTATGAATTTACCCAAGACGAACGTGTCCTTGAAGCTGTAGAAAGGGCAATGAAAGTGACCATGAATAATTATGGAGAAGACTCGACCAATCCATTTTATTTGAAAAACGCATTTGGTGGTGTAACACACGGTTTAATGCTAACTGATGTCTGTGAGACCTTATTCAGAATTACAAAGAATGCAGCTTATCAGGATTATGCAACCTATTTGTATAAGGCCTTTTCCACGTATTCGGTTAACCGATCATTCAATGACTTACGCTATCCATATTTAATACAAAAAGACTCCATGTTTGAGGGTCACGGTGTTCATACTTACGAGCATCTTAGGACTATGGTTAATGCCTATTACAATACGGGTTATTCAGAAATGAAAACGGCATACGACAATATGTTAGATAAACTTGAACCCTGCATTTTACCCAGTGGTGCTGGTCATGGTAATGAATGGATTGCAAAATTAAAGGCCCATCCTACGCAAACAAGTAGTGAATATTGCACCATGGTAGAATTGCGTAATTCTTATGGTAGTCTTATTCAGAAAACAGGAAATTCAGGATTCGCTGATGCAGCTGAAAAACTAACTTATAATGCCATGTTAGGCTTCAGAAATAGAAAAGGAACAGCGATCACTTATGGAAAACCAGATAACTGCTATGTGTTGGATGGGCATCACCATGAAAACGGTGAAGCAAAGGCCGATCCTCGTTATAAGTATTCGCCAACCCATTCTGAGCCAGCAGTTTGTTGTGTGCCAAATTACGGAAGAAATTTTACGTATTTCCTTGAACAAATGTGGATGAAAAAAGAAGACGGTATTGTTGCTGTAATGTTTGGCCCATCTCAATTAACCACACAATGGCAGGGTAATGCAATTTCTATTGAACAAGTCACTAATTATCCAATGTCAGATGAGGTGACTTTCAAATTGACTATGGATGCGCCAACTACTTTTAAACTCTATGTAAGACAGCCTGGTTGGTCTGACGGATTAGTTGATGACAGTAGATTTGACGGAATAGAAAATGGGTATTATGTAATTAATAGAGAATGGAAGGATGGTGATCAATTAACCATTAATTTCAAGAATAGCATTAAGATCAATTCGGCTTTAAATGATGAAGTTTACATTCAGAAAGGACCACTAGTTTACGCCTTTGAAATTCCTCATAAAGAAGAATCAATAAAGGACTATGAAAATGGATTTAGAGATTATTATTGTTTTCCAACGGATAAGTCTTTTGAAGGATTGAAATTTATTGATGATTCAGAATTTAATTTTAATGTTTCAAATGAGACACCGTCTTTTTATAATTCTGAAATGTACATTCAGGGCGAAATGTATGATACAGCTCGAAATAGAGATGTAACCGTTCGGCTCATTCCCATGGGAAAAACCGTTCTAAGGCGAGTAACTTTTCCGAAAAATAAATCGTAAATTATAACACATGAAACCATTCATCAGAATCTTATTATGCTTACTCATTATTAGCTGTAAAAACGAATCGAACGAAAGATCCATAGATAACACAGAAACCGAAAAACCAAATATTATTCTTCTCGTCGGCGACGATCAAGGCTATCCTTACTTCGGTTTTATGGGTGCAGATTATGTGCAAACACCAAACATGGATGCTCTCGCCGCAAGTGGAACTTTATTCACTGAAGGTTATGTGCCTCAAAACCACTGTAGACCTTCACTTCAGACGTTAATGACAGGCACTTTACCTACAGACTATGAGGCAGAAGTAAACCAAATGGTAAGAGATACTTTGAATGCTCAGAGGATACCATTTCAAGATTCAGATCAATGGGCAGTGAATTTTAAACACCATGCCATGAAATACTTTGAAACCCTTCCGCGAATCTTAGCCAAAGAAGGTTATAAAAGTTTTCAAGGTGGCAAATGGTGGGAATTCAATTATCAAAATGGAGGCTTTGATGAAGGGATGACTAAAGGATGGAAAGAGGAAGATAAAGGTAAAAATGAATGGTTTTTACAATTCATGGGTGGCGATGGACGACAGTTAGCTAGGGCAACAATGCAACCCGTTTATGATTTTATAGAGGCCTATAACGAACAACCGTTTTTTATTTGGTTTGCTCCGGAATTGCCACATTATCCATTTGATGCTCCAGATAAATATTACAACATTTATAAAGACAAGGACATGACTGAATCTGCAAAACGTTATTATGCGAATTGTACCTGGTTTGATGATGGTGTAGGAGAACTTGTGAGATACTTAAAAGAGAAGGGTGAATTTGATAATACACTTTTTGTTTATGTTAATGATAATGGCTGGGAGCAAGAGCCACATCAGGAGTTTAGGCACGACTCGTTGCGTTGGCATAATGGTGGAGATAAAGGGAAATTGTCGGTGTACGATCAGTCATTTAGGACACCAATCATTTTTTCATGGAAAGATAAAATTGAAGCAGGTGCGACTTCAAAAGCATTGATGCATAGTGCAGATATACCTGCAACTATTCTCGATTATATTGATGTTGAAATACCCGAGAACTATTTTGGTAGATCCTATAAATCTTTAGTTAAAGACACTGATAAAACAGATCGCGATATTATTATTGGTAAAGCTACTCAAATGCGTTCTGAGGAAGATATGATGGGTATGAAGATTGAAGCTTATTGGGCGAGGAGCAATGATTGGTTTTTCCAATGGAATCTTACCACCGAAACCATAGGTTTGTTTGATATGAATGAGGATCCTAGAAATGACAATAATTTGGCAGATACACATCCTGAAATGGTGAAAGACTTTCAACAGAAAATTGAAAAATGGAAATCAGAACGCTCTAAATAATATGAATAAATTAATAGGCTTATTTGTACTGTGTATTGCACTATCTGCGTGTTATGAAAATACTTCAACTAAAAATGTAAACGAACGCCCAAATATTGTGTTCATCATTACCGATGATCATGCCTATCAGGCCTTAAGTGCTTATGATGACAAACTCATTGAAACACCTCATATCGATCGTTTGGCAAGAGAGGGAATGTTGTTTAAAAAAGCATATGTAACCAATTCAATTTGCTCGCCGAGTAGGGCAGTGGCATTAACAGGAAAGTTTAGCCACCTCAATAGTGTTCGCGATAATCTCGATGTTTTCGACACAACTCAAGTTACCTTCCCTAAGTTACTTCAGAAGGAAGGTTATGAAACAGCGATTTACGGAAAATGGCATTTAAAATCGCGTCCAAAAGGGTTTGATTATTGGGAAGTTTTACCCGACCAAGGCCATTATTATCATCCAGAATTACTAACTCCAAATGGCGAGATAAAAACCCTAGGTTATGTTACGGATGTTATTACTGATAAGGCGATTTTCTATTTAGATTCTTTAAGAGATACGAGCAAACCATTCATGTTGATGTATAATCATAAGGCACCACATCGTCAATGGTGGCCTTCAATGCACGATTTGGAGGATTTCAAATTTAAAAAGATACCCGTGCCAGAAACTTTGTTCGACTCATATAAAACAAAAAGTAAGGCGTCTGTTGAAGCTGAAATGCGAATAGCCGACCACATGGCATTGAGTGCGGATAATAAAATAGCACTAGAGATTTTAGAAAAACTGAATTATGAAGAATTTCTCGATTGGTACGAGGGTGCCTATAAAGAACGTTTTGCTCGACTCAATGCAGAAGAAAAGGAGCAATGGCAAAAGGTTTATGGTCCAATAAACGATGATTTTTTAAAGAATTCACCAAAAGGCCAAGCGCTGACCCTATGGAAATATCAACGCTATATGGAAGATTACCTCGGCGTCATTAAAAGTGTAGATAGAAATATAGGGCGATTACTAGACTACTTAGATGCTAACGAACTCACCGAGAATACTATGGTAGTTTATACCTCAGATCAAGGATTTTTCCTAGGTGAGCATGGTTGGTTTGATAAACGATTTATGTACGAAGAGTCCTTTAGAACACCTTTGCTGATTAGATATCCGAATAAAATTCAACGCGCAAGTTTAAACGACGAATTGGTTCAGAATATTGATTTTGCGCCTACAGTATTAGATGTTGCAGGTATTGCTATTCCTGAAGATATGCAGGGTAAAAGTCTTGTGCCTCTTTTTGAAGGTGATACAAGTAACTGGAGAAATGCCTTATACTATCATTACTACGAATATCCCGGGATTCATATGGTGAAGCGACATTACGGAGTTCGGACAGATCGCTATAAACTCATTCATTTTTATTACGACACAGAAGCATGGGAAATGTATGATCTAAAGGAAGATCCTCAAGAACTCAACAATATTTACGATGATCCTAAGTATAAAACCATTCAAGCTGATATGCATAAGCGGTTAAATGAGCTGAGGCTTCAGTACAAAGATGCTTCCGATAGCTTAAATCAGGAATGGATAGATAAGGATATTGAGCGACTTAAATCTCTGGGTTGGTATTAATATTTAGTGTCATATAGCCACATTTAATATGTGATTTCTATTTTTAAAAGTATCTTTCTTTAACAGTTTTTCGACTTATTTCAGTCATTTACCCTTATCTTAGGCATGTAATCGATAGAATTGGGCTATGATTAATTATTCTATTTATTTTGAAATTACCAAATCTATTGTAATATGTTAACCTTCATTATTCCTGTGAAGAGCAAGTCTGTGGCTTCTAATTGGACTAATTTTTGCCAGCTATTCGAGAGGACTTTGAAATCAATCTGTAATCAGACAGTTTCAGATTTTAAGGTGGTTGTGGTTTGTCATGAAATACCAGACATAGAATTTACCCACGAGAGTTTGCATTTTATTCATCCAGAATTTGATCCACCATCATTGGAAAATGATGACCGACAAGATTTGTTAATAAATCAACGCATTGATAAAGGAGATAAAATAAAGTTGGGAGTAGATTATGCCATTAAGGAGTTTAATACCGATTATGTGATGATGGTTGATTCTGATGACCTAATCAGTAACAAAATTGCTGCATATGTCAATAAAAATGGTAATGGATTATCTGGTTGGTATGTACGTAGAGGCTATTTAAACTTTAATTGGAATAACATATTGGTAGTCACAAAAAAGTTTAGCTATCTCTGCGGAAGCTCTTTAATTGTTAAACCAGAGCTAGTTAAATACTTCTTTGACCAGGGTGAGATCAAATTATATTTTAATCACCAATTAACAACTTTGAATTCAGATATTGAATTGAAACCCTTTCCATTTTCGGGAGGAATCTATAATATTGGGAATGGTGAAAATATTTGGATGTCCTTTAGAAAAGTTAAAAAATTGAATAATCACGGAAACTGGGTGTCTTCCCAAAGTCTGAAAAGATTATACACTAAATTTAAAAATTATCGTTTCAGATTGATTACTCCAGGTCTGAGAGAAGAATTCAATTTTTATAATTAGTATTATTCTATTCTCACGTAATTCTCAGACCAAATTCTGTTACCATCTTCATCGATCTCAATCTGCTCAAATCCATTGGGTTTTAGGTCAAACTGAAAGGTAAATTCCTTTTGTTCAGCAATGACTTCGTTCATAAACGCGGAGCCAAATTCTAAAGTTTCGGTGAGTGTGCCATCCTCATAAACATAAGAACCATACCCAAAAAACTCTATTGAATCTGTCTTTAAAAGTTTACACCACATCACCTTGGTATCGGTGTACATTTTTACCTGTCTAGAAATGGTGTTATTAGAAAATGAGTCTACAACCACGTTGTCTTTGTAGTTGTAAAAACCTTTCAATTCCCAGGCACCTATCAAAGGATTTTTAAGTTCTACAACCTCTTCGGTCTCTTCTGAAGAAGACGTATCTGTATCGGCTTCTTTACATCCCGAAATTGTTAAAAATAGGAGGGCTAAAATGATGGAATACGCTTTCATGATTTAGTGGTGTTAGTGTTTAAACACTTAAAAATTAATAAATTATCACGAGAAAAAGAAGTGATTTGGAATATTTATGATACCATAGTTAGTGTTAATAACTTCTATGTAAGGATTTATACAAAAAACCTACTTTTGTTGAGGAACAAATAAGAAGATAATGTCTGATACGATTGAAAAATTAAAATGTTTAATAATAGGTTCTGGACCTGCAGGTTATACTGCTGCAATCTATGCAGCTAGAGCTAATATGGAACCAGTTTTATATCAGGGCGAACAACCTGGTGGACAATTAACAACAACTAACGATGTTGAGAATTTCCCGGGATATCCTGATGGCATAACCGGTCCGGAAATGATGATACAACTTCAAAAGCAAGCCGAGCGATTTGGAACCGATGTACGACATGGATGGATCACTAAGGTTGATTTTTCTGGAGATATTCATAAGGTATGGGTTAACGATGAAAAGGAAATTCATGCTTCTACAGTGATCATTTCTACAGGTGCTTCAGCCAAATATTTAGGATTACCGTCAGAGCAGAAATACTTGCAATTAGGTGGAGGTGTTTCAGCATGTGCTGTATGTGACGGATTCTTTTACAGAAATCAAGAAGTAGTGATCGTTGGCGCAGGTGATTCTGCCTGTGAGGAAGCACACTATTTATCGAAGCTTTGTAAGAAAGTTACCATGCTTGTGCGACGTGATCAGTTTAGAGCATCGAAGATTATGGAAGCTCGTGTTCGAAATACAAAAAATATCGAGATACTTTTGAATACGGAAACCGAAGAAGTTTTAGGTGACGGACAAGTAGTAACAGGAGTGAAGGCAAAGAATAATGTTACGGGTGATGTTTTTGAAATTCCGGCTACAGGGTTCTTTGTGGCTATTGGTCATAAACCAAATACTGATATTTTTAAGGACTATTTAAATCTAGACGAAACAGGTTACATTATTAATGCTGAACCCGGAACTAGCAAAACTAATGTTGAAGGTGTATTTGTGAGTGGTGATGCTGCTGATCATGTTTACAGACAGGCGATTACTGCGGCAGGTACGGGTTGTATGGCTGCATTAGATGCCGAGCGTTATTTAGCGGCAAAAGAAGCGGATTTTGAAGTGTCAACTTCAACTTATAATTAAGAAGACTAACATAAATGAAAAAGCCGAAGTATTAATTTCGGCTTTTTTTATGAGTTTTTATTATCGTTTTTTCTTCTGAAGCTTGGCTGTATCTTCAAACTTGGTAATGGTAATTGCCGGATTACCAAAAAGGTAAATTTCACTGTTGCCTGAAGCAGCGATAGTGATAGTTTCAGTAGCTTCTAAAGTGAGATCACTGTTATCTTCTAATTCAGCCTGAACATTGGTTACATCAAATTTAGGACCGTTAAAATTGGTAGAGTTATCTAGTCTTATGAAAGAACTCGTTGCTGAACCTTCAATAACAGCATCTGAACGCTGATATAGATCAAAGTTTGCCACCTTACTATTTATAAGTGCATCTAACTTACTATTATCGCTCAATTCTATCGTAGTTGAATCTGCTGAGAGGTTAAGACGTGTTTTCGACTTTCCAGAGCTTTTATACATAAAACTCTTTGATTTAATATTTAAATAAGCTCTTGCATTTCCTGTGGTTGTGAGTGTGGCGTCACCAAGTTCCATAGAAGTGAGAGATCTTATCTCACCATCTCCACGAGCCTCAATGTGTTGCAGGGCTTCACCGTAATTAACGGTAATATTTAAACGTTTCTTTGAAGTAATCCGGACGGCTTCTTTAAATGTGAGAACACCGTCAACGACATCAAATTCAATAACATCGTGCAAATTATCATCAGCTTCTATATTCACAGATGGCTTACTGTTGTATACGATCTCTATCGAAAAGTCACCATCAACAATAATGGTGTCAAAGTCATCGATGTAGGTTTGTCTAATGGTTACATTTCTGTCACCTTTAATTTTTTCTTGGGCTGAAATGACTGATGAGGTCATCACCACTAAAACCAAAATAAGTAATACCTTTTTCATTTGTATATCTTAATTACACTATTAATAGGACACAAATCAAAGTTTATGTCACATTAAGGGCTTTAAACAAAGATATACAAAAACCGCCCCAAACTCTATAAAGAATTTGAAGCGGATCTTAATTGATTGGTTTTGAGCTATTTATTAGTCAAAAATAAATGCTTTTGAAAGAGTTATGATGGGCTTAATTTCCTCTTACACTTCCTGAAGAACTATCCGATTTGTTTACTTTTTCTGGGCTTCCAGAATATCTAATGTCTGCACCACTAGAAGCGCTCGCAGTTAGTTCTTTTGAAGTATTCACCGATATATCAGCGCCACTACTTGCTTTCACCTTTGATATTTCAGCTTTTAAGTTTGCGGCCTCAATATCGCTTCCACTGGTAGCTTCAGCAATTAAAAGTTTTGTTGTTCCGCTTAATTTAATATCACTACCACTAGATGAATGGCAGTTAAGTGATTCAGTTATTACATCTATATTTATGTCGGCTCCACTTGAACAGTTAACTTCTAATTCGTCTGCTTCTATAGTATTTGTTGAAAAAACATCGCTCCCACTGGTGGCTTTAATAGCAGACAGATCTGCTACATTTAGTTTGATCTTTTTTGAAGCTGCTCTTCTAATGTTTTCAGTAGTGTAAATGCTTAATACGCCATTTTCAACCTCGGTCATAATTAACTCGTGAAGGTTTTCATCGGCTTCAACAGTTAGCGCTACATCGTTACTTTGCGTAATGTAAAGATCTAGTCCCTGACTAACTTTTACAGATTCAAAGTCGTCTGAAATCGTTCTGTCCTGAACGACTACATTTCGATCTCCATCGATTCCGTCACCAAAACCCATTGAAAAATTACACGAAAACATTAAAATGCTTACAATGCTGGTTACTACAATTCTTACTAAAGTGCTCATGATTTTTTTGTTTTTACTTGATTGATATTTTAATTTTCTTCAACATCTTTCGATGTGTGATTATAACTTATAACGCGCTTTATTTTCCATTGGCCATCGTCGTCAATGATCCATAAATGTGAAAACAACGCATAATTATTGCTCTGTTTGTAGGTCGTGTTCTCATCTGTGGAAAAGAAATGTTTTCCGTTTTGCAAGGCGCCATATAGCTTACCGTTGTTATACATTGGAAAAACTTCTAAACTTTCTGCGACAAGATGTCTGTAGACTTTTTCGGGGTTGTTTGCTCTGCAAATACCATTGTTCATTATTTGAACAAATTCTTCTTTTGAATTGGTGATTCCACCTTTATCATGGTAGAATTCAAGATCGTCATACATTAATTCTGCACTACGATCCACCTCACATTTATTAAAACCGATCTTGAATAGAATACTATCTTTTTCTTTTAAGGTTTTAAATAGGTCTGAACTTTTGTCCACCTGAGCCGAAGCAGTACCGAAAAGTAATCCGATACTGCATAGCAAAAGTGTTTTGATTGATTGGTTCATTTTTTGATTGATTGCTCTACAAATTTCTGTAGATTTTTGATTGATTTCTATTAATTATGACTGAACTGTCGAATTGTTAGCTTCAATTGTCATCATTTACTTCAAGATCAACGCCATCCTCATCGATCGTTAAGTTAACTTCTGGTTTTTCATCATTAGACGACGATTCTGTTGTTGAGGTTTCAATAGTTTCTTCTACTACTTCCTCTTCACAATTCAAACATTCAACACTGTCTTTTCCAACGAGGTAATAATTACCGTACTTCATTTCGTTGAGCAGGTTGCTGCCATATCTGAGATATCCATAGCGCCATGATCTTGTAAATTTTCTATCGAGATAGAGAATGGTTCCTTCTGGCACATATAGTGTTACTCTAACTTCTTGTTCGCTAAACTTGTTCTCAATATCTGTTTGAAGGAACTTGTCTAAGCTAAGCTTGTTATCCGTTAACTTAAAGTTATAAATTATGTTTTCGGCCCTATTCTTGGCGCGGTCATAATTGCGTCCTGTAGCTTCTTTGTCTACTGATATAGATGCGATTGAATCGGTGGTTGATCTCACTACAAATCTAACATTAGAAGAAACTAAACTTCTGCCATCATCGTCTTCAACAATTCTCAAATAACCGTTATTATTATAGCGATAGCTATTGTAATTATCGAGTGCAACACTTGTTAGGGTTAAGGTATCGGCTGCAGTGATATTCAATTCGCTCTTATCAGTGACTTTTGCTTCAAATGCATGCTCAGAAGCTTGTCTCAGGCCAATAACCACAAGACCAATTATTGCCATTAACCACAGGCCAAGAAGTGTGAATTTAGCTATATTTCCAATCGACTTCAGGTTATTCACTAGGATTTTAAGACCTAAATAGAATACAAAGAAGAACGGAATTCCTACCGCTAAAAACACTAGCATTGAAATTAACCAGAACGGAATATTTGCTGCATTTGTAACATAGAGTATGTCCAATCCTGGGAAATCAATAAAGTCCGTGATTCCGACTGTAAACAGCGCTACAATTAGAGATATTAAAGTGCTTATACCAACAATGATCAGTATAACTCCTATGAATTTTGCTGCTACTTTGAGAAAGAACATTAGGATGTTTCCTATGGTATCGAAAAAGGTCTGTGAACTCGACTTTATACGGTTACCCTGTTTTTGAAAATCGACATTTTTTACCTTTTCAGAAATGTTGTCAGAAACATTATCAAAGCCTTCTTTTATTTTTTCACCTTGTTTTTTAAAATCAACATTTCTTACAGTTTCTGAAACCGATTCAATGCCGTCTTTAATTTTTTTTTCAATGTTACTGATGTTCACTGCATCACCAGTCATTGTCAATTTCTCAGCGGTGGTAAGAGCTTCAGGAACCAACGCCCAGAAAATAAGGTAAATGAAGATAAAGGTACCTCCAGATCCAATGGCTAATATTAACCAAATAAGTCTCATCCATAATGGATCAATTCCAAAATAGTGACTTAAACCAGCCGCAACACCACCAATATAGGAGTTGTCCGTATCTCTAAATAATTTTTTAACTGGTCTGGATGTATAAGCAGTTTTTGATCTTGGTTCATCTTCGAAGATTTCATCATCTACTAAATAATCTTCAGGTTGCCCCATGATGGTAATGACCTCGTCAACGAGCTTAATACCTACTACTTGCTTTTCATTTTGTATACGTTCAGCAAATAATTCAGCGATACGTGCTTCGATATCGGCAATTATTTCTGAACGGCCTTGAGAGTCTGTAAATGAACGTTTTATAGCCTCAAGATAGCGTGATAATTTAAGATATGCATCTTCATCTATATGGAAGAATATACCTGCTAAATTTATATTGACTGTTTTATTCATTTTTTTGTTGTTTTTGTACTTGTTACTAGGTTGACTGCATTTTGTAATTCACTCCAAGTCGTGTTTAATTCCTTCAGAAACAATTTTCCTGTTTCAGTAAGACCATAATATTTTCTTGGTGGTCCCGATGTGGATTCTTCCCAGCGATAACTGAGCAACCCAGCATTTTTTAATCTTGTTAATAGGGGATATATAGTTCCTTCTACAACAAGCATTTTAGCGTCCTTAAGCGTTCCTAAAATTTCTGCGACATAAGCATCTTCGTCTTTTAAGATGGATAAGATGCAGTACTCTAGAACGCCCTTACGCATTTGTGCTTTTGTGTTTTCTATCTTCATATCAGTAAGGTCTTTAATTCTATTAAACTGTTCATTTTTTGATTTTTATGCTCCATAGCTTTAGCGTAGGTGCGTTGATGATTTGATTGACCCTTCGACTTTGCTCAGGGCAGGTGATTTTATTTTAAAAAATTAATGGTCAGTGGATATTTATAAACATCTCCATCTCTTGCAGATAGGCTTGCTTTTACAATTAATGCCAATTCAATAATGAAGGCTAAAACAGCAAGTGCTCCTAAGCCACCGCCGATATATAAAAGTGGTGAGGGTTCACCGATATTTATGTGGAAGTTGTTAAAGCCATGGAAATCGATTACATCTAGACCTCTGAAAAGTTTAAAAATGAAAAACGGTACACTGATGGTTCCGATAATAATAGCATAAAGTAAAATGCTAATCTGAAAATTAATGGCTTGCTTTCCATTCTGATCTATAAATTCTGATTTGTCCTTATTCGCAGCCCATAAAACAATAGGGCCAATAAAATTTCCAAACGGAATTATAAATCTCGAGAACGTTGACAAATGTATAAACGTTGCTAAATTTTTATGGTGGTTATCGATCATTTTAAAAAGTATATAATAGTTTCTTATGCAAATATATGTCCAAAAAAAGGTATTATGTTACACATAGTACTAAAAATTAACATTTTTTTAACATTGGTAAGCCTGAATTATTTGAACTATTTTAGTGCATTACAAAACCTATTATATGACCATTTCGCCTTCTAAACTCAATACTTATTTGCTGTTTAAGTTACCATCCGCTTATTTAACTGGTGTGAGAACAAAACATATTGATGATTCTACTTGTGTAGTTACTGTTAAACATCGGTGGATCAATCAAAACCCATTCAATTCTATGTTTTGGGCCGTACAGGGAATGGCAGCAGAGCTCACAACTGGGGCCTTAGTAATGAAAAAGATTAAAGAAAGTAGAAAAAGAATTTCCATGTTGGTGGCTAATAATAATGCGTCCTTTAGTAAAAAGGCAACGGGACGAATCACTTTTAAGTGTGAAGAAGGGCATAAAATTGATGAGGCAATACAAAAGGCTATAGATACAGGTGAAGGTCAAACGGTATGGTTGAGTGCTACTGGAATTAACAAGGACGGAGTGGAAGTGTCATCATTTAATTTTGAATGGACTCTTAAAGTTAAGAGTTAAAAGTTAGAAGTTGAGAGTTAAAAGCTTTAAGTGTAGAGATTCCGACTCCTTTGTAACAAAACTCGAAACAAAACAACAAATAATCGAATACGCAAAGCTTAGACTTTGGTAAACAATATCAACTTAAAACGAAAAATAATATGGAAAGATTACCAGATTTTACAGATAGAAATGCACACGAAATTGACTACCGTATTTACGGAGAAGAAATGCAATATGTAGAAATTGAATTAGACCCTCAAGAAGCTGTAATTGCTGAGTCGGGAAGCTTTATGATGATGGACGATGGGATTAAAATGGACACCATTTTTGGTGATGGCTCACAGAAGGATAAGGGGTTTTTGGGTAAAATTTTAGGCGCTGGTAAACGAATTTTGACTGGTGAGAGTTTATTTATGACGGCCTTTTATAATGATCTAACAGGAAAGCGTAACGTTTCGTTTGCATCGCCATATCCAGGAAAGATCATCCCAATAGATCTCAATGAATTCAGAGGTAAGTTTATCTGTCAGAAAGATGCCTTCCTTTGTGCAGCTAAGGGTGTTAGTGTAGGTATAGAATTCTCTAAGAAATTAGGAAGAGGCTTATTCGGCGGTGAAGGATTTATTATGCAAAAATTAGAAGGCGACGGTATGGCATTTGTTCATGCTGGAGGAACCATGGCAGAGAAAACCTTACAGCCCGGAGAAACCCTGCGTGTAGATACCGGATGTATTGTCGGATTTACCCAAGATGTAGATTACGATATCGAATTTGTTGGAGGCATTAAGAATTCAATATTCGGTGGTGAAGGTTTATTTTTTGCAAAATTAAGAGGCCCAGGAAAGGTATATATTCAGTCCTTACCATTTAGTAGATTGGCCAACAGAATCATAGCCTCAGCACCGCGTACCGGTGGAAAGGATCGAGGTGAAGGAAGTATCCTAGGAGGTCTAGGAGATCTGCTTGATGGCGATAATAGATTTTAATATAAAACTAAGGGAATCAGAGATTTAAGCTGTGAGAATTCCCTTTGTTATTTTAATATATTCATCGATTGAATTTTACATTTAACATAATAAGCTGTTAAACTTTATACGAAGTTTGAACAACAAAACGTTTTTTTTCTATCTTTAGATTAAGAATTGAAACAGTAGCCTATAGAGAAAATTACCTTTTTGTTGAACCTAAAACTTAGAATTACCTATGGCGAGAGCAATGTTTGAGTACACCAAAACTGTACTTAAAAAGGTGAGTTTTGATGCGACATTATTCTGTAAAGAAGTGGAAAAAGCGGTAAAGCGTTTACTGCCTCACGAACTAGAAGAATTGAGAATTTTTATTCTGTCCCTAATCAATCAAAACCCAGAATTAAATCAAAGTTTAATTTACTTAAAAGCATAAAAGAAAAGCGACGTAACCGTCGCTTTTTTTATTTTGGTAATGGACTAATGATCTCTACGTCACTAAAGGCTATGGCACCTCTTATTATTCCTGAAATTACATTGTGCATAGCATCAATGATCTGCATTTTCAATTCGCTTTTGTGATAAATGATGCTCACCTCTCGAGCTGGTGAAGGCTCTGAAAAATGCCTGAGATTAGGATTGAGTTTTTCCTTGATATCTAAGGTATGTAAATAGGGTAGTAGCGTCATCCCCATGCCTTCATTTGAAAGTTTGATCAGGGTTTCTATACTACCACTTTCTAATTGAAAATTCTCATCAATTTGATCTTTGAATGTCTTACATAAGTTAATGACACCTTCGCGAAAGCAATGGCCGTCTTCAAGCAATAACATGTCTTCAATTTCGAGATCAGCGACTTCAATAGTCTTCTTGTCACTCAAGCGATGATTATTCGGAACATAAGCTACAAACGGTTCGTAATATAATGGGCGTTCTTTTATGTTTTCATTTTCCAACGGTGTAGCCGCAATTGCTGCGTCTAAATGCCCATCGTTAATACGGGTTAAGATTTCTTCCGTAGTTAACTCTTCAATTTTTAATTTCACCTTTGGATATTTCTTGATAAAGTTTTTGAGAAACATGGGAAGTAGCGTGGGCATAATCGTTGGAATAATCCCTATTCGAAACTCACCACCAATAAATCCTTTTTGTTGATCAACTATATCTTGAATGCGCTCAGCTTCATTGACAATATTGCGCGCCTGAAAAACTATTTTTCGACCGACATCCGTTAGTTCAATGGGTTTTTTACCTCTATCGAAAATAACAACATCGAGCTCGTCTTCTAATTTTTGTATTTGCGTACTGAGAGTGGGTTGTGTTACAAAACACTTCTCTGCAGCTTTTGTGAAATTTTTGTGCTCTGCTATTGCAAGCGCATATTTAAGTTGTGTGATTGTCATTTCAATTGATTTAGGCTATAAAATTACTAAAACCATTGTTATTATCTATAGTAATGATTGTAAAAAACCTTCAAGAATTAACTTGAAGGTTTTAAATCAACTTACTAACTTAAAATGTTATCACATAACCCTAACTGTAAATGATAAACAGATTAGTCACATACATTCTCAAATGCTAAGAAATCATTATTTGATTGTAAGCCTATGAAATATTCACTGCATTCAAACACGGTCCAGTCTAAACTTGATATACCACCAAATGGGTCTGGTAATGAAATAAACATAAATACCTCGCCACTTGGGTTACTTGTTACCTCCCATTGTCCGGTAACTGTTGTGTCATTTTGATCTGTTGTTACGGTTACTGTACCATCAGCATTGAAGGTAAATAAACCTAAAGGTTCGTTTGGAGTATCACCAACACTAGATACAGCGTACCATTCGCATTCGGTTAGGTAGTCTGCAATATCTTCTGCGGTACATTCTTCAGGCTCGTTATCATCTTCACAATCTACAACGTTGCTTTCGTCATAACCTAAACATTCTGCAAAACACATATTTGGGAAAACTACGATTTCAATATCACCAGAACCTGAGGTTATTTCAATACATACAGGATCAAATTCTTCATCTTCACATTGTTCACATTCATTCGGATTGTTGTCGTTTTCACACTCAATTACATCTTCTTCAGAAAAGCCTTCGCAGATGGCGTAACAAAGATTTGGGAATACTATAGTTTCAGAAACTCCATTAGGCGTTGTAAATTCAATACAAACAGGATCGAATTCTGCGTCTTCACACTCTTCGCATTCTTCATCATAATCATCATCGTAATCGTCAAAACAGTCTTCTAATAAATCTTCAAAGTCGTCTTCGTCTTCTATGGTTTCAATTTCACCTTCTACGGTTACATTAAATGGATAAACAAAATTGAAATCATAAACATCATAAATGGTGTTTCCTAAATCTTCAAAAGAATCAACGGTTACAACGGTATCACCATTAATTACAATATCTAATGGGAAAACAAATTCAAAACAGAACAGATCGCCTGTATAATAATCGTCCTCACAGTCTTCTATAAAATCATCTTCGTCGAATCCGTCACAAATGGCGTAGCACTCATTTGGATAGGTAATAGTAAAGGTAGTGCCGTTTGGATCAGTAACTTCAACACACACCGGATCGTAAACTTCGTAACATGCACAATCATCATCACCATCGAAATCACAATCATCAAGAAGATCAATAAATTCGTCTTCATTGTTAATGGTAACAACCTCTATGGCATCAGAATCGTCGTTATACACTTCAACATCAAATGGAAAAGCAATTCCATTTATATATAATTCGTTGGTTGAGGCAATAATAACGTCTACAAGTTCATCTAAACTATTAACGGTAACGGTGGTTCCGTTGTTATAAGATAAGGTCAACGGATAAACAAAATCGAAACAAAAATCGAATACAACATTACCTGCTGGATTGTTTTGTGCTGAGAAATTTCCGTTTGAATCTACCTGTTGACTCAACTGATCTAAAGAAGTTATAATAGATTGACTCTCCTCAGTTACTTGTTGGTCTACAACAACAGGCTCATTATTAGTACACGAAGTAAATGCCAGTAAGGCAATGGTGAAGCTTAAAAGGCCTAATTTAATCTTTTTCATTTTTGAATAAAATTTGAATGGTTAAAACTAATTTATTGAGGTTAATCACTGATAAGACAACCAAGAAAATAAATACCCTACTTTTTTCTCAAAATTTTTTTTTCATAGTTTTGAAACATTAACCTCAAAACGGCTGATGTCATCCGAAAATCGTAATATTTGCAACACTGAGACTTTCGAGCATATCTATAATACCTATGCCAAAGATATAAGACGATTTCTTTTTTTTAAGACCCAAGACATCGATAAGGCGGAAGATCTTATGCAAGACGTATTCATAAAACTTTGGGATAATTGTTCTAAAGTGGATTACGACAAAGTGAAATCCTATATGTTTAGTATTGCCAATAATATGTTTCTCAATGTTGTTAAACACGAAAAAGTGGTTAATGAATATTCTAAGATCTCTAAAAAAGGTGCTACTAACGAATCGCCAGAATTTATTATGTTAGAGCAAGAATTCATGGAAAAATTAGAAAACACTATTGCTAATTTACCCGAAAAGCAACGCGAAGTGTTTTTGATGAATCGAATAGAAAAGAAAAAATACAAAGAGATTGCAGAGCAGTTAAATATAAGTGTAAAGGCCGTAGAAAAGCGAATGCATCAGGCACTTGTGACGATGCGAAAAGAAATCGGTAATATTTAGTTTTGAAAATGAAAGTAGGGTTTTTTAAAACGAAGTTGTCTTAATAACAGAAGCGCATGAAAAACGACGATATACATAATAATTCAGACACGTATTTAGCCAAGTGGCTAGACGGTGAACTTACAGATCAGCAGTTGCAGGATTTGGTGAGTGTGGATGATTATGCCGCTTATTTAAAAATTAGAAAAGGATTGAGTATTAATGAACAACTCAATGCGCCGATAGATGCAACTTTCAAGAATATCCAAAATCGTATATCAAAAAAGCAGACTAAAGTAAAACCCCTTTACACATCTTGGTATTTAGGTGTTGCAGCATCTATAGTTCTGATCTTTGGAATTTTCACTTTTTTACCTTCAGATATTATTGTTGAAACCGGATACGGTGAAAGCAAAACTGTAGCACTTCTTGACGGTTCTGAAGTTATTCTTAACGCCAAGTCCAAACTGAGTTATGACGAAGGCAACTGGGATAAAGAGCGTAAATTATCATTAGAAGGAGAAGCTTATTTTAAAGTGGCAAAAGGAAAAACGTTTAGCGTAGAAACCGAACATGGTACGGTCTCCGTATTAGGAACTCAATTTAATGTTATTGCAGACGAAGTTTATTTTAGCGTAGTTTGTTACGAAGGCAAAGTAGCCGTAACAACCTCTGAAACCGAAAATATTTTATTACCTGGTGACGGTATAAAAAACAATAATAACGCCTTCGATCTTACGAAGACTACCGATAAGATGCCATCCTGGATTTTTGGTGAGAGTACCTTTAGAAGTGTGCCTCTTCGCCAGGTTATTAAAGCATTAGAAGATCAATATCAAATAGGTTTCGATACCGAGGGTATTGACGATTCTGAAATATTTACAGGAAGTTTTCCGCACGACAGTTTAAATATCGCCTTGAAGACGGTCTTTGAGACCCTTAACATTACTTATAATGAAAAAGAAAAACGTAACATTAAACTGAGGTATAAAGAATGAGGTTAATATGTATCTTGGCCTTAATGTTACTTCCTACACTAGCCTTTTCACAAGAAGAGGCTTTTTACATTGAATTTGACGACCTTAGTTTACAAGACGCCATAACCGAAATTGAGAACACATTTGATGTTCTTTTTTCGTATAAGGATGATTATGTCAAGGATAAAAGGATAAGTCTTAGTGGCAAAGATCGCACGCTATCTGAAGTTTTAGTGGCGTTGCAACAGCGAACAAATTTGTACTACCAACTTGTTGAAAGGCGGTACATAATTGTTAGTGTATCCGAAGAAATTACCATGCCTACCGAAAGTTTAGAGAAGGTAGTTGTGAAGAGTTATTTGGCAACAGGAATTGAAAAAAATAGTGATGGCAGCTACAAACTTTATCCTTCGCGATTAGGAATTTTACCCGGACTTATTGAACCCGATGTGTTGGAAAGTATTCAGTTATTGCCTGGGGTTTTAAGTCCTAATGAAACTGCTTCTGGTTTTTTTGTGCGTGGAGGTTATGCCGATCAAAACCGCGTTATTTGGGATGGGATAAACATTTATCATAAAGGGCATCTCTTCGGAATGATCTCGCCCTTAAACCCTAATGTAGCTTCAGAAATAAGATTTATAAATAAAGGGACACATGCGCGTTATGGTGAGCGATTATCGAGTGTTATTGATATTAGTTCGAAGACAACAGTTTCTAATGATATCCATGCCGAAATAGGTATTAACGGCGTAAATGCTGATGCGATCTTAGAGCTTCCTATTATTGAAAATAAACTGAGTTTACAAGCCTCCTTAAGACATAGCTATACTAATGTTTTAGAAACTTTTACCTTCGATCAATTGGCAGATAAAGTGTTTGAAAGTACCAAGATCAGTCAGAATGAAAACGGTGATAACGACTTTTCCTTTCTAGATTATAATTTGAAATTGAATTACACACCTAATGCTTCAAATTCGTTTTACCTGAGCGTTATTAATATTGATAATCAACTTGATTATATTTCGAATGAATCTGAAACCGATAGAGATTTTAACGATGTATTATCCATCCGAAATACTGGTTATGGTATAGGATGGAATGTGATTTGGAACGATAAATTACGTCAAACCACCCAAGCCTTTTTCTCGGATTACGCCTTCAATTACAATTTTATTACATTCGAAAATGAAATTCAAGTTTCAGATTTTGAAAAGCGAAATACCATTTTTGACTCCGGTATTTCAACAGAATTAAATTATAGAGCTTCAGAACAGTTAAGTTATGATTTTGGCTATCAATACACGCTGAAGGATGTAGCTTATGCTTTTATAAATACAACCAATTCGAGTTTCATTTTAGACACCGAAGAACAAATTGTTCAAACACATAGTGGCTACGCAAACGTTGATTATAAAAACCCAAAATTTCTAGATGTTTCATTCGGCCTAAGAACGACCTATTTTCAAGAACTCGACGCGGTAAGATTCGAGCCAAGGTTGTTACTCTTTAAGGAACTCAATGAACGCTTTAAACTTCAGGCGAGTGCAGAGATCAAAAATCAGATCATCAATGAAATTGACGAAACAGTCTTTAGCGACCTATCGCTTGAAAACCGTGTGTGGCGACTTTCAAACGGTGATAATTCACCTATAATAAATAGTAAGCATGCTTCATTAGGCTTTATCTATTCAAAGAATGGAGTTAATATTGATACTGATGTGTTTTATAAACGCTCTGAAAATGTATCCGCCTTAACACTTGGTTTTCTCAACCCTAATAACATCGGTTTTAACATTGGCGACCAAACAATTTATGGTGCGGACGTTTTTGTGAAGAAACAGTTTAATGGTTTTAACTCCTGGATTAGCTATTCATTTAATAGAGCACGAAGTCAGTTCGATAATCTTAACGAAGGGCGATCATTCAAATCTAAATCGAATGTAACACATGCAGTATCGACGGCGTTAAGTTACAAATCGAATGGCTTTCAGGTGGCGCTAGGTTGGAAATGGCAAACCGGACGACCCTTCACAATTGCCGAAGAAGGTGACAATGGTTTAGAATTTAATGATGGAGTAAATACCGGGCAGTTGCCAGTTTACCATCGATTAGATTTATCGTCTACTTATAGTTTTAAATTTTCTGAGAAAAATAAATTGAGAGGTAAAGTCGGACTTTCAATCCGGAATCTCTACAACAGAAATAATCTTATATCTCGCGAATATAGAGGTAATAATAGTTTGGATGATCCCATTGAACTTATTGAGCGTTTCTCTATTGGGATTACACCAAATTTTATGTTCAGATTGTATTGGTAGAAAGAAAAAAGCCTTCAAAACATATGATACTTTGAAGGCTTTATTTTTTGATTGATGTGGTTGTATTTTAGAATCTTATGTTTAAATCTAAATCTTTGTCTTCCACTTTGAATTTGGCATCGTCGTACTGTGGTGGTCCCATAGCCATGACATTGTTAGACATTCCGAAAGATTCCTTTGGCATACCGTTTTCCTGAAAATCCATACGCTTGTTGTCATTGGCATCGTGCATGGCAAGAATTGCATATTCTCCTGGAAGTACATTTTCAAAAGTAATAGTTACTTTTCCGTCTTTGATCTCTGTTTCGGCATCCATAACACCGTTTCCTTTCATGAATGTTTCGGCGGTATGAAGCGACATTAATACTTTTCCTTCGTCACTAATAACATTATCTATTGTTACTGTGATTGTGATTCCTTCTTCCTGAGAAAAACCAAATAAAGTGGTTAAAGCTAAAGCTAAAGTTAAAACTAGATTTTTCATTTTAATAGTGTTTTAATGGTTATTGTTTTTTGATTAACAGTTCAAATATCTAACAATCTTGAAGATACTGGTAATCAACTTTACCGAATTGTAATTTTAAATGGATGAAATGTATTTTGGCAGTTTTCAGTTTTCAGTGTTCAGTGTACAGTAATCAGTGTTCAGTATACAGTTTAAAGTGAAAAGTTTTTTAGTATAATGCCTACTGCTTACTGCTTACTGCCTACAGCCTAAGGTAATGACAACAACGCCGTCACTTCGAGTGATTTTACGCAGTAAAATTGTATCGAGAAGAATGGGAGCAGTGTTCAGTGAACAGTGTACAGTTTTCAGTTTTCAGTGTTCAGTGTTCAGTTTTCAGTGTTCAGTGTTCAGTATACATTATTAAGTTTACAGTTTTCAGTGTACAGTAATCAGTGTTCAGTATACAGTTTACAGTGAAAAGTTTTTTAGTATAACGCCTACTGCTAACTGCCAACTGCATACTGCATACTGCTTTATGCCTAAAGCCTTTAAAGTAGCCCTCTTGCTTTGATCTCTAAATATTTATTGATCGTATTGATCGTTAAATTTTGTGGTGTCGTTAATATAGTCTGAATACCATGCTTCTGAAGTTCATTTACAATGAGTTTCTTTTCGTACATGAATTTCTCTGCAATGGTTTTTTGAAAAATTTCAAACGTATTATGAGCTTCAAGACTAGTGAGTTTCTCTAATTCTGTATTTTCAAAAAAGATCACTACCAAAAGATGGTTTTTAGCCATAGCCTGAAGGTAGGGCAACTGCCTGTGTAGTGCGTCTAAGGTTTCAAAGTTTGTATAGAGTAGGAGAAGGCTACGCTGCGTTATGCTTCGTTTGACATCGATATACAGTCTGGAAAAATCAGATTCTGAAAAATCTGTATTTACATTGTATAATGTTTCTAGGATCTTATTCATCTGAGCAGGTCGGCGCTCTGCGGCAACTCTATTTTCAACTTTACGTGAAAAAGTAAACATACCCGCTTTATCTTGTTTTTTAAGGGCTACGTTACTTATAACTAAAGTCGCATTGATAGCGTAATCCAAAAGGCTTAAACCTTCAAACGGCATTTTCATGGCTCGGCCCTTATCTATAACGCTATAGATGGGTTGTGACCGTTCATCCTGATACTGGTTGACCATTAATTGGTTACGCTTTGCTGTGGCTTTCCAGTTAATATTTCTGATGTCATCGCCAGGAACATAATCTTTAATTTGCTCAAATTCCATGGTATGACCAATGCGTCTAATTTTCTTCAGACCATATTCAAACAGTCTGTTAGAAAAGGCAATAAGCATGTATTTCCTCAACTGTAAAAATGAAGGATAGTTGGGCACCATAGCATCCTTGCCAAACTGAAAACGTCTGGTAACTAATCCTATAGGTGAATTCACATATACATTGAGATTGCCAAAATAATATTCACCGCGTTCCAACGGTCTCAGCGTATATGTTATTTTTTTCTCCTGATGTTTATCGAGCTGAGTACTGATCTCAAAATCGCGCTTCTGATACTGAAAAGGTAATTCATCAATGAGCAATAGGTCGGTTTTAAAATTGTAGTTATTCACCAACGTTATGGCTATTGGATTATCGTCACCGTTACTCAGTTTTTCTGGTAAAATACGCGTTGCAGATATGCCTTTTTGTTTAAAGAGTAATATCAGGTCAATAAGTACTAAGCCCAATGCCACAAAGAACAATGCGGTTACGATGCTCAACAAGCCCGGATAAATAAAAGACAAGATGAACATGGCAACAAATACAATTGCCGCCTGGAAAAACCGAAAGGTGAGATAGGTATGTTTAAAAAGACGTTTCACTATCTCGGAATCTCAATAGTTTCTAATATTTGATCTACAACCTTATCTACAGTAAAAGCTTCCATTTCGCGCTCAGGAGTTAATACAAGGCGATGTTTTAATACTGCTTTTGCACAACGTTTAATATCATCTGGAGTCACAAAATCTCTACCATTAATTGCTGCATTTGCTTTGGAAGCATTTAAAATAGCAATCGAAGCTCTTGGTGAAGCTCCCAAATAAAGATTAGCATTATTACGTGTATTGGTTACAATTGAAGCGATATAATTGAGAAGGTTATCCTCAACAATAATTTGTTTTATCAATTCCTGATAAGACTTAATAGCATCTGCCGACAAGACCGAAGAAATGGTACCAAAGTCCATTATATCTTGACGTTGGTGATTTTCCATTAGGATCTGTACTTCGTCTTCAAGCGAAGGATAGTCTACTTCGATCTTAAATAAAAATCGGTCTAATTGCGCTTCTGGTAATCGGTAAGTTCCTTCTTGTTCAATTGGATTTTGGGTAGCAAAAACCAGAAATGGTAATCCCATATCATAGCGTTCGCCATCCATAGTGATTTGGCGCTCTGCCATTACTTCAAATAAAGCGGCTTGAGTTTTAGCAGGTGCTCTGTTGATCTCATCAATAAGAACAATGTTGGAAAAGATCGGACCTTTTTTGTATTCAAATTCGTTGGTCTTGACATTAAAGATCGATGTTCCTAAAATATCACTTGGCATGAGGTCTGGAGTAAATTGAATTCGACTGAAACCTACATCCATGGTCTTTGCTAATAATTTTGCAGTGACCGTTTTTGCAACACCAGGAACACCTTCAATAAGTGAATGACCATTGGTAAGGATTGAGATGATCAAAAGTTCAATCATTTCATTCTGGCCGACGATGAACTTACCAATTTCTTGTTTTATCTGATCGACACTTTCTTGTAAGGGTTTCAGATCTATCCGGGTTTCAAAATCCTCCGATGCCTTTTCTGGTGTTTCCGGCGTTGGGTTTATTTCGTTGTTCGGGATGTTTTCATCTTGGTTTTCGGATGAAGGTGTATTTTGATCTTCCATTATAATCTATGTTTTGTAAAATGTTCTATTTTTTTATTCAATTCTATAAGTTCTTGTTCTGAATGGTATTTTTTCGATTTTAGGTATACCAAATAATCGATCAATGCTTTTGTATTCTCTTTGGTATTAGTAGACTTCACGCTTAGCTTGTCTATAAAACTCTGATTTAATTGATTGGTATCTAAGTAATAGGTTCTTCTCACGAATTCTAAAAAATATTCGATCTTCTTCTGAACAATATTTGTAAAATCTCCGTGTTGGTAGTAGAGTTGACCAATGGTTTTAGTAAAATCAACTGTAGCGTTTTCGAGCTTACCTATGACAGGAATTATGCGCTGCGTGCGTTTACCTCTAAATATTACAAATAGAATAAGGCCAAACATACTAATGTAAAATGCCCATTTTAGTGCTGTATTTTGAAGTATGAATCGCAACGGACTCGTAATTACTTTTCGACCACTTTTGAAGTTATTGTCCCATATAATTTGTTGTTGGGGTAAGTAAGACAACACAGTGGCCGTGTAATCTTCCTTATCATTCATTAAGTGATAGTTGGTGAATGCAAATGGATTGGCATGCAATATGAATTGACCACCATTATCACCAACCTCAACTTTTACAAAATTCGGATAGGTTTCATCAAAATCATATTCATCCTCAATTGTAATAGTTCCTAATATTGTGGTACTCAAAGTATCAATAGAGCTGAAATGGCTGTTCTCAATAACGTCTTCGAATTTGCGATTATTCTTTTGAAGACTAGGGCTGGTGAATTTATGTTCAGAGGCTTGCTTATAGAAATTACCGTATTGACGTTCTATTGCAATATTGAGTGAATCAATCACATTTCCATAGAAGTAGTTGGCACTCATAAACACAGTGTTGCCTTCTTCAATAAACTCCATAAGAACATTCGACTCTTCTGTATCAAAACTAAGGTAGTTATTGATAAAAATCAGGGTTTTGTCCTTAGGGTCTTCTAAACGAGTTAAGTATTCGTAGATAGAACGCTCTGATGTAAGAATCTCTTCTTCTGAAAACGTCTGTAATTCATTGAATAAAATATAGCAGCCTAAGGGAATTTTATCGGCCGCCGAATAAGAATCACGCCAATTAATAGCTTTGGGTTTAGTGATTTCTGCCACCATCATAAAAACGATGACAGCACCAATGATATACAGCGCTATTTTAGATCGTCTATCCACGCTGTGATGTTTTTATAAGTTGATTGAAATCGTTTTTATTTTTATTGAAACTATCTTCATCGATAGGGAATTCACCATACCATACATAATCGTAGATATAGGAAATTCGCTTGAACAAAGCTTTCAATTTAGAATCTTTTATTTCGTTGAGATAGTCCGTATTTGTCTTGTCATAATGCCATTCGATAGTTTTTTTATTCGCTAAAACCTTGAGCGATTTCAAATACATATATCTAGTGGCAAGGCGGTAGTTGTTATCTTTTAACGCTTGTTTAATGAGTTTGTCGAAATCAACCTGTTCAATGTTTTCTTCAACATAAGTAAAACCTTCAATTGCGCGGTCTTCAGTTTTAAACACCGAACTCACAGGATTTTGTAGTAGGAATTTAATTAACAGGTATAGAACAATAATACCAAGAATTCCATATACAATAATTTCTAAAACCTTATAATCAATATAGTCGATATCAATTCCGAAGACTTCAGATAACCAATTAAAAAACGACCTCAGTATACGCTGAATAAGATTAATCCCACCAGTATCGTTTATTGAATAATTAAAGTCATCACTCGAATAATTATTCTTAAAATTTTCTTTGAAGTAGGTCACATCAAGATTTGAAGAATCGCGTTTAACTATAGCCTCTTGGGCATTGAGTGTGAAAGCACATAGCGATGCCATAATCAGGATGCCAATATGTTTTAGTTTTAACTTATTCATTCACCCCAATTTGATCAATTTTCTTTCTAAGAAAGACATTGTGTTTAACCTCGTAAAGGTTGTAATACAATATACCATACGATACTTGTGATAAGGCTTGAGTGTATATGAAGGATAGAATAAATGAAGCAAAACCGAAGGTTACAATTGAGGTTCCGAAGGCACTTGTTGTAATATCAATATTACTATCAATAGAAAAATAGGCGTAAATAAAAATAATGAATCCTGGTACTGATAATAGTAGAAGCGTGATCATTAGATTTAGGATACCAATAACCAATCCGAACAGAATCACCCGCCAAAAGTTTGAAAACGTAAAATCCAAACCTTCAGAAATGGCTTCTCCAAATCCTTTTTGGTTCGAAAAGATCGACATAAAGGTCAAGCCAAATACGGCGGTCATACTGAAACTCAATCCATATTGAATGATCATCCCCAGAAAGGGTATAAAGGCTACAATAAATGAAATTATCAAATAGATAACGTAGAGCAAAGCACCGATAATGATGAATATTATAATTGTTCCGAGGTTATTTATAATGCTCCTCCAAATATTTTTTGAAACGATCTTTCCATTATTATTGGCATATTCAGCGACATAGGCACTCGAGAAACTATAATTGATCAAAGAGGTCATTAGTACAATGAGTAAAAGTACAATGACACCTGCTAGAAAGTAACTATCTGGGTCTGTGTTATTACTCATGCCAAACCTAAAATCTCTACTTGCAACTCCCATAAAACCCGTTGCCAATAAATAAGAACAGATCAATGTGAGGACAATACTAACCGCGTTATATCTAAGGTATAAATTAGTGTAAGACTTAAAATTATACTTCAGGAATAAAAAGTAGGTGTTAATAATGTCACCAAAAGTGCTTCGGTTTCTTAATTCTATATATTTCTCGTTCACGCTAGCTCGGGTTTGGGTATTAGTTCAGCTTTAAGCTTTTCTATATTTAAAGTTGAAGCCTTATGTAAAAGTCTTGGGTAAATGATATAGTAATACAAAATGATGAATAGTGAAATAAAAATAATTCCATAAGCTAAAAACCATGGCATTTGTTCACCTAATCGCGTTATAAATCCTTCAATAAACCCAGCGATAATAAAAAACGGAATGGTACTCACTACAATTTTAAGGCCGTCTTTGGCGCCCTTCATAAAGGCCACACGCCGTGAGTAGGTTTTCGGAAACAGAAAACTATTGCCCATTACGAGCCCCGCACAACCAGCGATCACAATCACAGAAATTTCTATGGTACCATGTAACCATACGGTTGAAGTCTTTTCAAGAATGCCGTAATTGTAGAAAAAGGTAATAAAGGCACCAAGCATAATTCCGTTACTAAAAAGTACCCAAATGGTACCGACACTAAATACCACTCCGAGGGCAAATGCAATAATGGCGACTCTAATATTATTGATGGTGATTCCTAAAAAAGTTCCGACTTGGCTACCACTCTTATAAACGGCCATAGGCTCGCCATTCTCTATGTTTTCAATAGTCATATTCACGTAGGCATCACCTAAGATCAATCTTAAAAAAGTATCATCATTTAAGGTTGAAACCACACCAATGAGCACCGCTGCCATAAAGATTAAAAACGAATACAGTAAGGTTCTATGGTATTGGTAGAAAAACAATGGAAATTCATCGCGCCAAAACGAAATGATCTTATTTTTCGACTCTTTTTTTGTGACATAAATTTTCTGATGTGCCTGCGAAGCCAATGAGTTTAAATACAGCAATGTCTTACTATCCGGATAGTAAGTCTGTGCATAAGATAAATCATTCGTAAGTTGTATGTAATATGAAGCTAGATCATCGGGATTTATTTTAGCATTATTGTTCAATGCGTTTTCAAAACCAATCCATTTTTCCTTATTTTGCTTCACGAAAGATGCTTCGCGCATAAACCATTCATATTTAAAACGAATATACACTCCAATGGGCAAATTAGCAATTAACACAGCACAAAATGTCAATCTCGATTATAAGTTAATTGGATTAGGTGAACGCATGGTTGCTTTCTTGATCGATGGTGTAATTTTGGTGACCTACATGACCATTATGGAAAATTTGGTTGTGATCTCAGAAATTTTTGATGCTGACGGTTGGACACGTCGTGGTTTCCTTGGATTGTTTTATCTGCCAGCCTTCTTTTATTCTGTAGTCTGTCATATTGTTTTTGGTGGGCAAACCGTCGGGAAAATGATTATGAAGATTAAAGTCGTAAGGGTTGATGGTACACCGACGGAGTGGTATAATTTTTTTGTAAGATGGATGTTGCGCATAATTGATATTTGGATGTTCTTTTCGTCCATTGGTATCTTAAGCATTTTATTGTCTGAAAAGAAACAGCGTGTTGGTGATGCAGCTGCAGGAACTGTTGTGATTAGCGTCAAGAAAAAACACAAGATTACAAGTACTATTCTTGAAGAAATAACCGATGATTATCAACCTGTGTTCAATAATGTAACACAGTTAACGGACAAGGATGTTCGTATAATAAAAGAGGCATTTTTACTTTCGAGAAAGAACAATGATTTCAAGACCTTGACTTTACTTAAGGCGAAAATATGTGAGACTTTAGGAATTGAATCTAAACTTTACGATGTTCAATTCATTGATACCATTTTGAAAGACTATAATTACTACACACAGAACATGTAATGTTTTTTCAAACTTTAGACATATTTGGAACAGTTGCCTTTGCTATATCTGGAGTTTTGGTAGCGATGCACAAGCGAATGGATCCTTTTGGCGTACTGATCATTGCTTTTGTTACTGCTGTTGGAGGTGGAACTCTACGTGATATCATGGTTGGTGTAACGCCTGTTTCATGGATGCGCAATATTACCTTTGTGTACGTTATTATTGGTGCTACGCTTTTCGCTATCATTTTTCGAAATCAATTAAAACATTTAAGACGTTCCTTATTTTTATTCGACACCTTAGGAATTGGCCTTTATACAGTTGTGGGTATTGAAACCGGGTTGGTGGCAAATTTACATCCCCTTATTTGTATTGCACTAGGAACCATGACCGCTTGTTTTGGTGGTGTAATTCGGGATATTCTTTGTAATGAAATTCCTGTGATTTTCAGAAAGGAAATTTATGCTACTGCTTGTATTATAGGTGGATTTACCTATTTTCTTTTGAAAGAATTTCTACAAGATCAAAACTATCTATTTATTATTGCGGGCTTGGTAGTAATTATTATTCGACTGTTGGCAGTAATATTCAAAATTAGTTTGCCAAGTCTCTACAAATCCGAGGACTAAATTTTAATTTTTGATGGTCTCTAAGGCATCAACAACTCCAGTTCTTAAAGTGTAGTTAAATGAAGAAATTAAGGGATCTATCGGACCTATAATGCCTTCAATCTCCCTGTAGGTAGTCGCTAAGTTTTTATAATAATCAATGAGATTATTAGGTTCTAGGCCATAATAGTTACTCCATTCTAACATATCCTCGCATTCTTCATAAGTTTCCAAGGCGTAGAGTACCATAAACCAATCGAATACTGCATTGTGTTTGCCGAAATCTTTAAATTCATCATCGATAAGAATATCCCAAGACTTGCTGCCAATCGTTAAGGTTACAAAAAATGTGTCTTCCCTCAATTCTCCGAAGCCTTGGGATATTTTGATATTGTATTTCTTGTATTGAGCCTTAAGATGTTCTACTTCGAGATATTCCATCACATCTGTTCAATAGCTATTCTAACTCTGAGGAACAGGAAACCCTCTATCACGCATTAAAGCTTCAATTTTGGCGTCTCTTCCTCTAAACTTTTTATAAGCTTCCGCAGGATCCATGGCATTTCGTGGCGCAAATAAATACTTCACTAATTTTTCAGCCATGGCCTTATCATAGAATCCATCAGGTGCTTCTTTGAAAGCCTCAGAGGCATCACTTGTTAATACATCTGCCCACATATAACCATAATATGCTGTAGCATAACCTTCACCTGAAAAGACATGACCAAAATGAGGTGTTCTATGTCGCATTGGTAATTCGCTAGGCATCCCTAATTCGTCTAATGTTTCACGCTCAAATTTATCGATATCAATATCGGTTGGGTCTGCCAAATGTAACTTCATGTCAATAAGCGCAGAAGCCAAGTATTCTGTTGTTGCGAATCCTTGATTAAACGTTGAGGCTTTTTTAATTTTTGCGACGAGTTCAGCAGGAATAGGCTCACCGGTTTTATAATGTACCAGGTATTGATTGATCACCTCGTCTGTAGACAACCAACGTTCTAATAATTGCGACTGGAATTCTGTGTAATCTCTTACGCCACCTTGCAAGGTTGGATATTTAACGTTGGCAGCAAAGAAATGCAAAGCATGACCAAATTCGTGGAAGAATGTTGTCGCATCGTCCCATGACACCAATACCGCTTCTCCAGGTGCTGGTTTTACAAAGTTTGAATTGTTAGACGCCAACACATTGGTTTCACCTTCAAAAGTAGTATAATCTCTATACGTGGTTGCCCAGGCACCAGAGCGTTTGCCTTCACGTGCGTATGGATCTAAATACCACAGTCCGATGTGCTTGCCAGAATCTTTATCTGTGACTTCCCATACTTTAACATCTTCATGGAAAACAGGAACTGATCCTTCTTCAACTGGTGTAAAGTTGTAGTTAAAAATTTCACCTGCAACATAGAACATGGCTTCAGTTAACTTATCTAATTGAAGATATTGTTTTACTTCATCACTATCGAGGTCGTATTTTTTCTTGCGTACTTTTTCAGCATAAAAACGATAATCCCAAGGTTCGATGGTTATGTTATCACCTAGCTCATCGGCAACGGCCTGCATGTCTGCAACCTCTTCCTTTACGCGTGCAATAGATGCCGGCCAAACCTTAAGCATTAAATCCATGGCATTGTCGGGATGCTTGGCCATTCGGTCTTGCAGTCGCCATTCAGCATAATTATCATACCCTAAAAGTGCTACGCGCTCCTTTCGAAGTTTAAGGATATCTGCAATAATCTGATTATTGTCGTACTCATCCCCATTGTCACCTCTAGAATAGTAGTTTTCCCAAACTTGTTTACGAAGTTCTCGCTCTGTAGAATACCTAAGAAATGGATCCATAGAAGAACGTGTGTTCGTTACAGCATATTTACCGTCTTGGCCTTTATCTGTAGCGATCTTAGCTGCAGATTTTATATAACCATCAGACAAACCACCGAGTTGGTCTTTAGTTAAATAGGTGACATAATTCTCTTCATCGTGTAAGACATTGTTAGAAAATTTTGTGTAGAGGGTTGAAAGTTCTTTATTAATCTCTGCGTACCGTTTTTTCTTTTCAGCATCAAGATTAGCCCCGTTCATTTCGAATTGTTTGTAGATCAAATCAACCACGCGTTGTTCTTGTGCACCCAAAGGGTTTTTCTGTGATTCATCATAAACCGCTTTGATACGTTGGAATAGTTTTTCATTCTGAAGAATTTTTGACCTGAAATCAGATAGTTTCGGTGCTAGCTCCGCCTGAACTTCTCTAAATTCTGGTGAAGACATATTACTGCTCATAATGCCATAATAAGTAAATACTCTGTTCAGTGCCTTACCTGAACTTTCCATAGCAACAATGGTATTTTCGAAGGTAGGGTCTTCATCATTGTTGGCAATGACTTCAATTTCGCTTAAATTTAATTCCATTCCGGTTTCAACTGCTTCTTTCACATCGTCCACCTTCATTTTGTCGAATGCAGGGACGCCTTCAAATGGACCATCCCATTCCTGTAGGAGTATATTGTCCGTCATTAATTTATCGTCTGTATTTGGTTCTTCTTTACAACTTGAAAATAAAACTATACTGCTTAAAATGGCAGTTTTTAGAAATTTTGAATTCATTTTAATCAGCTTTTGAAAATTATTAGACAAGGTAATAAAAAGAAAATTGAGGATTTTATGAAAACGATTAATTGATTAGCTTAGTATGAGGACTACTGTCTTATGGCTGAACACGATGTAGTTTGAGTCTCATTTTTTCAATAAGTGTTTCTACCTCAGGTAATTGTTCTGTTTTTACCAGAATTATAGTATAAGAATCAGTATTCATATCAATATTGCGCAAAGAAATTCCGTAGGGTTGAAGTACCTCTTCAAAATGTTCAAATGCGTCATGAATGAACTTGTATTGGTCTAAGTCTATAGATTTTTGAAAGTCGACATCAAGATGATACTTTGTTTTAATTGCCTCTGTTATAAATCGATTTAATTCCGTAGAAGGAGATTTAACGTCAAAGTATCCATACATATATATATTATGTTCAATCTGATAATCTATTACTTCTTGGCATACCAATTCATGAGAAATGTGCCAGTAATTATTATGTTGGTCACGTTGCTTGTTTCGATTTGTAATTGTGTTCAAAATACCCTTCGCTTCAATCGGACTAATAAGCAGATGAACAAGCTGATTTAAGTAGACGAACTGATCTTCTTTTTCTTGTTGAGTCCACTCAGGAGGTTGCCAAATAGGTGATCGTTTAGTTTTATGTCGATCAATTATTGCCTTGGTTTTTTTGTCGGCTTTAATTTGACTTTGTCTAAAAACAAAATACAGCACGGCAAGCCCTGCTAAGACCAATAATTTGATTAAATAGTTTATTTCCATTAATCAATAATTTCGATCTTTCTGATATACACATTATGCAGTGGCCAATCACCCTCATCGGTCTCAACACTATTGATCTCATCAACAACATCCATACCGCGAATAACCTCACCAAATACGGTATAGTCCTTATCTAGATAATCTGCACCGCCAGTACGGTTGATAATAAAAAACTGAAAAGGAGATGCTAACTTATAGGCGTTCTCAATTTCGCTACTCGGCATAGAGACCGCGCCACGCTTATGAGTGTACCCGCGTTTAGTATCTGGAGGTAAAAGGTATTTGCCAATCTTTCTGCGACGTTTCGCGATGTTGTAATCATCACTACTTCCACCTTGAATCACAAAGTTTTTAACTACTCTGTAGAATTGCGTTCCGTCGAAATATTTGCGTTTCGTTAGGTATATAAAATTGGCACGGTGAAACTTTGTCTTATCATAGAGTTGAATATCAATAGTTCCGTAATCTGTGGTGATTCTCACTTTATCCTCCTTGTTTACTTTTTCATACTCCAAAAAATACTCCATAGCATTATCATCCGTTAAAATGGGATATTCTGATGCTGTGGTTTTCTTCGGAATTTCTTTAACCTGCTCTACAATAGAATCTTTAGATTTTGGAGCATTTGATTGTTTTGAAGTTTGCTTATCTTCACAGCTGCATAGGATCAAAAAGCTAATAACAATCCATCTAATTTTCATACATGTTATTTAATACGTTCTTAGAATCAGTAGTAAAAATAAAACATCTCGAACTTTTTGGAGAAGTATCGCACGCTAAAATGTCACCACCATATCGATTACAATTAGCAGAGCGCATGCGAGAACGCGCTAAAACGGCCAAGGTTGCTGGCGTAATGGCATTATTTTATCCTAATTTGAAGGGTGAAACCTTTCTTGTATTGATCTTGCGAAAAACCTATAAAGGCGTTCATTCGGCGCAGGTGGGTTTTCCTGGAGGAAAGTATGAAGAAACAGATGAAGATCTTATGGTGACTGCTCTGCGGGAAACAGAGGAGGAGGTAGGAGTGCCAGAAAGAGACCTCAATGTTATTAAAGCATTATCGCCTTTATACATACCACCGAGTAATTTTATTGTACATCCATTTTTTGCAATTTCTGAAACTACCCCGAACTTTATTAAACAGGATGAGGAGGTTGAAGACATCATTGAGGTACCACTTTTAGATTTCTTAGATGAATCGAATATTATAACCACAAGAGTACCAACCTCTTTTAATGTTGAGGTCGATGTGCCGGCTTTTAAATTAAATGGTCATATCGTTTGGGGAGCCACAGCAATGATGCTTGGCGAAGTAAAAGACTTGTTAAAACAAGTGCTATAGCACATCATATTTGTTACATTTGTTCCTGATAAATATCTATAACTAACAATGGGTTTATTTAAAACCAATCCTTTTGGACACGTACTTTGGGTAAAAAAGTGGCTGATTAGAATCCTAGGTCTATTAACGCATCAACGGTTTAGAGGGTTTAATGAGCTTCAAATTGAAGGCTCTGAGATCATAAAAAATTTACCTGACACAAACGTTCTATTTATTTCAAACCATCAAACTTATTTTGCAGATGTGATCGCTATGTTCCATGTCTTTAATGCAAGTTTGAATGGACGGTTAGACAGTATTAAAAATGTAGGTTATTTATGGAATCCGAAGCTAAATATGTACTACGTAGCTGCTAAGGAAACGATGAAATCTGGACTTATACCAAAGATATTTGCCTACACCGGATCGATAAGTATTGAGCGCACATGGAGGTCTAAAGGACAAGATGTGAATCGTCAGGTTAAAATGAGCGACATTAGCAATATTAAAAAAGCGCTCGACGATGGCTGGGTAGTTACCTTTCCACAAGGAACGACCACGCCCTTCAAGCCAATCAGAAAAGGAACAGCACATATTATTAAGCAATACAAGCCAATCGTTGTACCTATCGTAATAGACGGTTTTAGACGTTCATTCGACAAAAAAGGACTCCGAATTAAAAAGAAAAATATTTATCAATCTTTTGAGGTAAAGGAGCCTCTAGTAATCGATTACGAAAACGAATCGATAGCAGAAATTGTTGAAAAGATCGAATATGCAATAGAGCAACACCCATCGTTCTTAAAAGTGATTCCACAAGAAGAATTAGAAGAAAAAGAACGCATGAACCGTGAACTTAGAGATTGGGTTAATTAATCCTGTGAATTCTGAATTAATATATCTTCAAGGTAGTTTTTAAAATCTGCATTTTTATCCACGTGCAGAGCCAATACTTTAAAAGATCGTTTTATTCCATATAATCCATTAAGAACGTTTTCAGTTTTTAGATGGATGATGGTATTGTGTGGTTCCAAAGCTCCTAATATAGACAGTTTTCTAACTGATTTATTTGTTTCGATCTCTTTAGTCGATAATTCAATAGAACTGATATCATCTAAATCAATAACACTTTCGTTCATAATACCATATCTCAGGTAAACTTTATGATTATCAATAGTAATAGGCCTTTTAATCATCGATTTAAGGAATCCTATTATTTGAATTGCAGTATAAACACTTAATCCAGTAACAATATAAGCAACGAGCGAATTCCATTTTAATAGTAAAAAATGAATGGTCACTGTTTCTACGGCAATGATCAATTTAAAGACTAGTAAAAGACCTATCGTACCCGTATTTTTATGATAACTAAATTCGTTTGATTTTAGAGGTCTTCTTTTCCAATAAATGAATCCGTAATAGAATACTGAGATTTCAGTAACAACTGGCATTACAACTGCTTTTGGCAGAATTTCACTGCAAGTCATTTTTAAAGTAGTAAAAAAGTCGAATGCTCCATTCTTCTTCTTTTGTTTATAGCGTTGTTGAGCCTTATAGATTTTATAGATTACGAAACTTAAGATGCCAAGTTCTATAAATGGAAGAATCCAAGTCTTGAAGCCATTTAGGTATGTTTGGTTTTCTTCAGGTAAAATTACTGTACCGATGATAACACCCAAAATGATTAATGGTATGGCCGTTATTTTAGGGATAGAAGTTTTTCTTATGAGCAAGAAATAGATTAAGGGAATGGTTATTACTAAGTCTAAAGTAATGGCTAGAATTAAAACACTTGAATGCGTATTAAAAAACGGTGAAAATACAATTGCTACTACTGATGAAATTAATAAAAGTGGCACCCCAAAAACTAATAGGCCTTTATTAATATTTAAGGAGGAGTTCACTTTTAATTAATTATACTTCAAGCTTCTTTAATTCCTTGTAATTTCTATTTAATCGCTTTAAAAGAATACCATATATAAGTCTGTAAAACAGCCATAAAATTAGTATGATAAAGCCAGCAGTAAAAGCCGAAACTGCATAGAATACCAACATTTGTGTGGTGCTTGCTTCAACAATTTGTTGATGAAATTCAGGATTGTCTTGATATTCAAAATAAAGTGATAACGGAATTGACAAGAAGAACAAGGTTAGATTAAAAATCACATAGAACTTTATGATCTTACGGGTTCTCAATATGCTCTCCATTAATTTTTTAGCACTGTCGGTAGAGGAGATGCCCTTATACGACCTGAATAATAAATAAATGAATAATAGAATTACTAAATAACTGAAAATACTAATTCCGATGAAGAGCGGGTTTTCATAGCTTTCGTCGAGTTTTTCTCTAAAGGTAGTCGAAAGCATATAGGGTAAAACTGATGCAAGTAGCCAAAAAACTAATTCGCCTATACTGATGTAAAACAATGTTTTTACAATTGAAGACGATTTTCGATGCAACATTGGGTAAATGTCAGAGTCCGTATAACTCTTAAAGTCGGTCTCCCCACTTTGCCAGTCCTTCTTTAATAATTCTAATTCATCCATAAGCCTACGGATTTAATATTGTTTTTAATTTCTTTTTTACACGGTTCATTTTAACACGTGCGTTTACTTCGGTTATCCCTAAAGTTTCACTGATTTCTCTATAGTCTTTATCTTCTAGATATAAAAAAACCAATGCTTTTTCAATATCATTTAATTGATGTACTGCTTTGTACAACAATTTTAATTGCTGTTCTTCAGTATCGTCATATTCTTCTGCTTTTATCTTAAACTGAACATTTTCAAATTCTTGTGTGTTAATTCGACGTTTCGATTTTCGATAAAGCGTTATTGCGGTATTTAAACCTACGCGATACATCCAGGTACTAAATTTAGAGTCGCCTCTAAACTTAGGATAAGCCTTCCAAAGCTGAATGGTTATTTCCTGAAAAAGATCGTTATGAGCATCAGCATTGTTAGTGTATAAACGACACACTTTATGTACAATGTTTTGATGCTTTTGCAACTGCTCAACAAAACTATGTTCGAGTTCTTTATTCAATTGATGAAATGGTTAGTTGCCTATTAGTAGTAAGACTTTTAATAATGTTACACAATTCATTAAAAAGTATAAATTTCGATCTTTAAATCGTATTTTTGTAAGAGCAAATTTAACCACAAATGTTATGAATATTCCTGAGTCTAAATTACCAAGGGTTGTTATAATAGGTGGCGGTTTTGCTGGTATAAATTTAGCAAAAACATTAGCGAATAAAAATATTCAGGTTGTATTAATCGATAAGCACAACTATCACACTTTTCAACCTTTGCTTTATCAAGTTTCAAGTTCTGGACTCGAGCCAGATTCTATAGCTTATCCCTTAAGGAAGATTATTAAAAAGCATAAAACGTCTTTTTTTCGCCTAGCGGAAGTGCAACATATTTCTCCTGAAAAAAACGAGATAAGAACCAGCATCGGAACAATTTCTTACGATTACTTGGTTATCGCTACTGGAACCAAAACCAATTTTTTTGGTAATAAAATGGTTGAATCGAACAGTATGCCGATGAAGACTGTGCCTCAGGCATTGAATATTCGCAGTTTGATATTGCAAAATTTTGAAAAAGCAGCCATCGCCGATACCGAAAAAGAGCGAGACGCCTTTCTGAATTTTGTAATCGTTGGTGGAGGTCCAACCGGCGTAGAACTTGCAGGTGCTATTGCTGAACTAAAAAACCATATTTTACCAAGAGATTACCGTGATCTCGATCCTAGTGATATGACAATTCACTTGCTCGAAGGTAATTCGCGTGTATTGCCTCCAATGAGTGAGCATGCCTCCAAAAAAGCAGAAGAATTTTTAAAGGATTTAGGCGTGAAGGTGCATTGTAATACTTATGTGCAAGACTACGATGGTCTTAATGTTAAAACAAATTCTGATCTCGAAATGCAATCTCAAACCCTAATTTGGGCAGCTGGTGTAACTGGTGCTCCTGTTGATGGTTTAAAGGCAGAAACACTTGTTGACAAGGCGAATAGATATCGGGTTAATGTATATAATCAAGTGGAAGGATACCATAATATTTTTGCGATTGGTGATATTGCATTAATGACTACAGACGAATATCCTTCTGGTCATCCTCAGGTGGCACAACCAGCTATTCAACAAGGGAATTTGTTAGGTAAAAATCTCCTAAAACTAATTAATAATAAACCCATGAAAGCCTTTAGCTATCATGATAAGGGATCAATGGCAACTATTGGAAGAAACAAGGCAGTAGTAGACCTTAAACGTTATAAGTTTGCTGGGTTTTTTGCATGGTTTGTTTGGATGTTTGTTCACCTCATGGCACTCGTAGGGTTTAGAAATAGAGTGGTGGTGCTTTTCAACTGGACTTACAATTACATCAATTTTGATAAAGCGGCACGACTCATCATTAGGCCATTTAAAAAGTAATTCTAGGCGTCTTTACTTTTTAAAATTCCAATAACAATGAGATACTGAGCAAGGGCATAGGTGACCATTATACTTATATGAGACATGGGAATCGGTTGATAAAACTTATTTAAAGCCAAAATACTATCGGAAATCATAAAACATAAGGCACCTAAAAACACAAGATTAAAACTCCATTTATTTACTTTTTGCCTTCTCAGGAATGCTGTTGCTGCCATGCTTAAAATAACGACCATATAAATTACTACCGGAATTAGCATGTCTCCTAATCCATCTTTAAGCAAATAAAACAATCCGGATGCATAAACCAGCAGAACTACAATAAATCCAAATATTGCTCGCGAGAGTTTCTTGTGCTTTAAGAATACAAGGATATACATAAGGTGTGCGAGCAAAAATGCAACCAATCCGAAAGTAAAGAAATGTGGAGAGCGATCAACGAACATTAATAAGGTATCGCCAAGAAGCGAAAATATCAAGGCCATTGTGGTTAAATTAATAATGGCTCTGTTGAGCCCTTTGGAGGTTTTTAGAAATAGAAAAATTAAACTCACTACAATTGCTGGTTTTGCGATGTAGTGGGCATATTGTAAAGTCTCGGTACTTCCCGTCAACAATTCAAAAAGGACAATAACAAAGAACAGGATAGTGAATTGTTTCTCGATATTAGTTAGCATCAAATAGTGGTATTAATGATAAAATCAATTCGTCATAGAATTATAACAGTTCGGTAAAATACAATTTCTATTCAACTATAAATGCTAGAATTTTGTTCAACAATCAAATTACGAACAGTTATTACCAATCAAAAAATGAAAACACTAACCAAAATTTTAATCTTTTTAGTATCCATAGTTTTGCATAGTCAAACAACAGTTTCAGGAAAAGTGATGGATAATAAAAGCCAGCCCATTGAAGGTGCCAATGTCTACTTAGATGGTACTTATGATGGCGCTACAACTGATGTTAATGGCGAATTTCTTTTTACTACTGAAGAAGAAGGAACACAAGCTCTAGTTGTTTCTTTTCTCTCTTTTGAAACTAAAACCATTGTTGAAGAGGTCAATAAACTTTCTAATCTTCAAATTAAACTTCGTGAAGATGTAGAATCTTTAGATGCTGTTGTTTTGAGTGCCGGTACGTTTGAAGCGAACGACAATAGCAAAGTATCAGTGCTAAAACCGTTAGATGTAGTAACGACGGCTAGCGCTCTCGGTGATTTTGTGGGTGCCTTACAGACGCTTCCAGGAACGTCCAATGTTGCAGAAGATGGACGGCTATTCGTGCGTGGAGGTGATGCCGAAGAGACGCAGATCTTTATTGATGGCATAAGAGTATTTACGCCATATACGCCAACAACCAATAACCTTCCAACAAGAGGTCGCTATTCACCATTTTTATTTGATGGAATTACGTTTTCAACCGGTGGATATTCTTCTGAATTCGGACAAGCACTATCTAGTGTTCTACTTCTGAATACCATTAACGAACCTATTCAAGAGAAAACGGATATAAGTATAATGTCTGTAGGTGTAGGTTTGGGTAATACTCAAAAATGGGAGAAATCTTCGTTAAGCTTCAATACGTCCTATGTAAATTTGGGACCCTACTTTGATATCTTCAATAATAGGAATAACTGGGACAGGCCGCTTCAGGCCGCTCAAGGCGAAACTGTCTACCGACAAATTTTTGATAGCGGAATACTTAAATTTTATGCGGCTTTTGATTTCACCGATCTGGCCACCACACAGGAAGATATCAATTTTGAAGAAGGCTTAGATTTCAGTCTGAACAACAAAAACTTTTACGTTAATACCTCGTACAAAGGCGTTTTAGGAAACGGCTGGACACTCAATACAGGTCTTAGTTATACCTACGCACGAAATAAAATTGGGATTATGACCAGTGATGTTAGGGATACTGAAAACTCGGCACATGTTAAGTTAAAATTGAAAAAACGCTTCAACAGTAGATTTAAACTGAGCTTCGGTACGGAACAATTTATTACTGATTTTGACGAAAAATTCGAGGATACAGGGATCAATGAAAACTACGGATTTAATAATAATATTACCGCTGGCTTTGCTGAGGCAGACCTCATTTTTTCTAAAGATCTGGCTTTAAAAGTTGGTGTAAGGGCAGACTACAGCTCTATATTTAATGATTTTGAAATAGCACCCAGAACAGCCTTAGCTTATAAAACTTCAAAAAACGGTCAGGTATCTTTGGCCTACGGTAACTTTTTTCAGAACCCGAATAATTCAATCTTAAAGTTCGAACAAAATCTACGTGCCGAAAAAACCACTCATTATATATTAAACTATCAATACGTTAATGATGGTAAAATTTTTCGCGCTGAAGCCTATAGGAAAGATTACGATCATTTAGTAAAGTTCGATTCGGAGTTTACAACGTTTGATAGTGAGTATAATTCAAATGGCGATGGATTTGCTCAAGGTGTTGATTTGTTCTGGCGAGATAATACAAGTATAAAGAATTTGGACTATTGGATCAGCTATTCATATTTAGATACTGAACGGGACTACCGGAATTTTCAAAATTCAGCACAGCCCAATTTTGCTACTAACCATAATTTCTCAGTTGTAGGTAAATATTGGATTGAAAGTTGGAAAAGTCAGGTTGGATTAGCTTATGCTTTTGCATCAGAAAGGCCTTATACCAATCCTAATAGAGGCGGGTTTTTAACCGAGCGCACTAAGGCTTTCAATAGTTTGAGTCTTAACTGGGCCTATTTATTAGATCAACAAAAAATCTTATACTTTTCGGTTAATAATGTTTTAGGGTTTAAAAACATAAATAATTATCAATATGCCGATACACCAGATTTGAATGGACAATTTAACCGAAGAGCCATTCGCCCGGGTGCTGACCAGTTCTTTTTTATAGGCTTTTTCTGGACCATAAGTGAAGACGGAAAAGACAATCAATTAAACAATTTATAATCTATAAAATATTGGCTATGAGGCAAACATGACTTTTGTCATAAGATTTATGCTTTATGATGGGTAACTTTAAGGTATAAATTAAAACGTCATGGAACTCAAGAAGAACCCAAAAGCCAATGTAGGTCGAAACAGCAGTTTATATTTTGCTGTTGGCTTAAACGTAATGTTACTCCTTACATACTTAGGATTAGAACATAAGACTTACGAATCAGAAGCGACTAAGATAGATATCTTAATGTTGACAGAGCAGCTTGAAGAAGATATTCCAATTACGACAATTAATATCCCTCCACCACCTCCTCCTAAGCAAGTGGTGACACAAGCTATAACTATAGTAGATGATGTTGAGGAAGTTGAAGAAACTTTTATAGAGAGTACAGAAATTGGTCAGGACGACATTATTGATGAGCGCGTTGTTTCTGTAGAAGAAGTAGAAGTTGAAGAAATAGAAGAAGATATAGAAGTACCTTTTGCAGTTATTGAGCGTGTACCCCAATTCCCAGGATGTACAGGTAATAATGATGAATTAAGAGCTTGTTTCCAACAAAAAATGAACGAGCACTTACAGAAACACTTTAGATACCCACAAGCAGCTGCCGAATTGAATATTCACGGACGTGTATTTGTATTATTCAAAATAAATAAACACGGTCAGGTTACTGGTATTAAGAGTAGAGGTCCTAATCATTTATTAGAAACTGAAGCTGAACGTATCATTGAATTATTACCAAAAATGGTACCTGGTAAACAAAGAGGAAAGCCTGTTAACGTACCTTACAGTATACCTATTAACTTTAAGTTAGAACAACAATAAACTAAACAGTAATACTTGGTTTAGATAAATTTTTGATTGATGACAAAACCCCTTTTTAGAAGGGGTTTTGCTATTTATATAAACTTATTTTTTAGTGTATACCAATTGCAGGTGGTGCCTTCAAATTGAAATGTGCCTGAAGGGATCAAACCGATTTTCTTTAAAATTGCATTTGATGCAGTATGTTTTTTTTCAGCTGCTGCACTTATTTCTTCTAACTTCAGATCTTTAAATCCGTATTCAAGAGAAGCTAAGGCTGCTTCAGTGGCGTAACCATGACCCCAAAATTCTTCTTTAAGTCTATACCCTAGATCATAATAGTTGAATTCTTTTCGAACTACGCGTTCATATTTTAAGCCCGACCAACCCACAAATTCGCCAGTGTCCTTTTTTTCTATAGCCAAACGACCAATACCAAAATCTTCATATTGTTTTAGAACATCGTCGATCATTGACCGCGATTGCTCAATGGATTTCACAGGATTTTTACCCAAAAATTCATGGACCTTTGGATTAGAATCCATTTCAAAAAAGCCCTGTGCGTCATTTATTGTAACGGGTCTTAGGATGAGGCGTTTGGTTTCGATTTTTATATTCATACTATTTGACGAAATAAATAATTATAATAGTTAAGCTAAGGTAGAAAAGTCTGCCATAGACTGTCAGTTGTTTGGCCTGTTTTAGTTTAAGATCGAACCCATATTTTTTAAACCTCTGAATTTCTGATGTGTTATAATCATTATTTTCCCATTTAGCGCGCCCCGAAAATCTAAAAGGCAAAAAGAAAAATAATAAAGATTCAGAGTTGCTTAGAGGCATTAATTTTCTTTTTTGAACATTTTTTTCTTCTTCTGTCATGTAAAATCCTTACTTCCACTTAATGTTACAGCCCATACTTGGTTTCTGGTTGGGATCAATAGAATTATTATTAACTAAGGCACTCATAGCAGACCTTAAATCTTCTCCTGTTACAGGAACACCATTACCAGGTCGAGAGCCATCTAGTTGCCCTGCATAAACCAACTTCAAATCGTTGTCGAACAGAAAGAAATCCGGTGTACAAGCTGCATCATAGGCCTTGGCTACTTCTTGGGTTTCGTCGTATAGATAAGGAAAAGGGTAATTGTTAGCCTCTGCATGAATTTTCATTTTATCAGGCCCATCCTGTGGGTAGTTTACAACATCATTGCTAGAAATGGCGATGGTTGAAATTCCTTTTGAAGCATAATCATTAGCTAATTTTACCAGTGCTTCGTTAACGTGAATAACGAAAGGGCAATGATTACAAATAAACATAACCAAAGTGCCAACATCGCCTTTTAATTGATGGAGTGATTTAATTTGATCATCTTTAGTATCTACTAAATTAAAATCTGGTGCTTTGGTGCCAAGAGGCAACATATTTGAAGGTGTTAATGCCATTATTTTAAGAAGTTTTATATAATTTTAAAGCATGGATAATATAATAATATTTGAAGACTTTACGAAGGTCGATTTACGTGTTGGAACTATCCTAGAGGTTAATGATTTTCCGAATGCCAAAAAACCTGCGTATCAACTCACCATCGACTTTGGGGATCTGGGGATTAAAAAGTCTTCCGCTCAGATTACCACGCAATATAGTAAAGAAGATCTACTGAATAAGCAAATTGTTGCAGTGGTGAATTTTCCGAAAAAACAGATTGCTAATTTTATGAGTGAGTGTTTAGTTATGGGTGCAGTAAAGGAGAATGATGTGTTTTTATTACATCCGGAGTCACTAGTTAAAAATGGGTCTCAAGTGTCTTAGGTAAATGGGGACTTCTCGATAAAATTTTACACGTAAAATCACTCAAAGCTTCAGGCCGCAAGCAGTATGCTTTAGGCGTTATGCAAATAATATCACACTAAAAACTCATAACTTACAACTTACAACTTACAACTTACAACTTATAACTTACAACTTATAACTTTACACTAAATACGTATAACTACATCTGTCCTCTAAAGAAAATGGCATTCATTAGTAGTTTGTTTGTGCCGTACCAAAACGCTCTGAAGTTAGTATTATCTGTCAAAGCAACGATTTTACCGCGACCAATACGTCCAATTTTTAGTGGCACTGAAAGGCTGAGACTATCTAAATTTTCTTCAGAAATATAACCGCTTAATAATGGGTTTTTAGTGTATTGTATTGGGTTGTCATAACTATTTTTACTAGGCTTAATAAATAGGGTTGTGTTTCTAAACATAGCCAATTTATCATTCTTAAATCCGAAACTAATAGGATGTGACCGATCAATATCAGTTTCAAAAATGGCACCACCAATGACTTGGGCTCCTCTAAAATTGCCACGTTGTTCGAAGGTGATGTCTTTAGCTTCAATAGAATTGCGCTTTTTGAAATCAACTTTCATTAATTCTTTTGAATTCAACCATCTAACGGCATTTCTATAAGCTACTAGAGTGCCACCATTTTGAATCCAGCCTTTTAATTTTTCGGTATTTCCGTCATTTAACCCTGAAAAGGAATTCACCATAATTATGGTATTGTATCGACTAAGATCGGCACGTCCAAAATTCTTTGTATCTAACTTCGTTGCAATTATATCGTACCTCGTATCTAGTAAATGCCAAATCTCACCGGCATCGTAAGAGGTCATACCATCACCGACGAGAAGCGCAATTTTTGGAAGACTAAGCGTTCTAAAATTATTACTACCAAGATCAATTCCGTCATTTAAACCTGTAGAAACAGCATCGATAGTAACGTGGCTTTCTTTGGCCGCTTTATTTAAAAATGAATATAACTCACTCGTAGATAGGTTCTGATTTTTTGCAGGTACCATGATGGTTCCGTATTCATACGACTTCCCATTAGCATTGAAATTTTTCATGCTAACCTTGGCTCTCAATCCTTTTCTGAGGATTTTATTTAGAAGTTTAGGAGTGTAATATTCATTCCATGCAAAAAGGTAGGCGTATTCACTTTTTGAAGTCACACCACCTTCGCGATGTTTTAGATTCACTACTTCATCTCCAGCATTAGTTGTTGTTGTTTCAGCATAATCCAAATTGAACGCTAAAGGGAAAGTCCATGCCGATATATCATAAAACAAACTATCTTGAAACGTCGTGCGCTTTTCGAACATGGCATTTATGAGACGTGTATTTTTCTGATTTTTAGGAACGATGTAACTATAACCTTTTTTGTAGGTCTTTCCGTCCTTGGTGAAATCAGATTTGATATCGTGAAATTTGATCTTATGACGCTTTAAAATTTCAGCCAGATGGTAAGTCTTTGCTGCATCTTTTTCATCTCCAAAAACTATGGCTTTGTTACCTTCTTTTGAAGCTTCATTACGAGCGTTTTTGTAGAAATTATGTTGATATTCTAAAATCTCTTTACGCATGCCATTAGCCGCTTCAAGTGTAGATAATGCTGCTGTGAATTGATTTCTTATCGTGAATGGAAAAGTTAATAAGCCATTATTACTTTCCTGAACATGTCCACGAGAGCTAGCTTGTTCAAAAAGAATTCCAATTCCACCATTAATATCTGGGAAGGTAGAGCCTTTTCCATAGTAGAAATCGTCGAAACTCTCTTCAGAATAATATAAAGAACCGATCTTATCGAGAGCTTTGGCATGATATTCAGCAATTCCTTTCGTGAGCTCCTGATTCATCTTAGGTGTCAAAGGATGCGTTCTTGAAGGAATTCCGGGCTGAAAAAAGAAACTTGAATTTGTGCCCATTTCATGATGATCTGTGAGGATATTAGGCATCCATTTGTGAAACGTTTCAATTCGTGCTCTAGATTCAGGTAATTGTGCTGGTAACCAATCTCTGTTGAGATCAAACCAATAGTGATTTGTGCGTCCGCCAGGCCAAACTTCGCTATATTCTCTGTCATTTGGATCTGGATTAAGATTCACATTCCTATTGGTATTTGCCCAGTACGCAAAGCGTTGCAGACCATCTGGATTTAAAGAAGGGTCAAAAAGGATAACCGTATTATTTAATAGGTCGTCAATCTTCTGACCTTCTCCTGCCGCGAGATAATAGGCCACGGCTAAACCAGCATTGGCGCCGCTAGGTTCATTACCGTGAATAGAAAACCCTTGATAAACGACAATTGGTCTATTGTCTGCATTTGCTACATCAGATTCGGTAGCAGAAACATGCGAACTTCTAATATTGTCTAAATTCTGATGATTAGCTGGTGAGGTAATGGTTAGAAGGATTATGGGTCTGTCCTCAAAGGTTTTGCCACGATCTTCAATCGTAATTCTATCAGAAGCATCGGCTAAAGCATACATATATTGAACAAGCTTATCGTGGGTGATATGCCATTCGCCAACCTCGTGACCAATCACACTTTGAGGTGTTGGTATACTTGGGTTGTACTGTACATCCTGAGGGAGATAATAAGATAAATCGGTTTGTGAAAATGAAAAAAAAGTCGATACGACTAAAATGAAAAATAGGGCAGAGCGCTGCATAAAATTAAAAGTTGGTGAAGTGCTAAAATTAAAAAAACCGTTACGAAGCGTAACGGTTTTTTATTATAATTTAACAGAATTGTTTTCTAAATATCTTCAAAACTGATATCGGTAAAACTATCTGTGCCTTGCGTGTCTTCAGGTGTTTTTGCTTCTTGCGCTACAAAATCATCTTCGCGTTTAAAGTCTTTTTGATGACGCTCGCTAATGACCTCTTCACCTTTTTCACTAATAATATAATCGGTCATTTCAGCTAAAATTTCTCTAAACTCAGAGAAGTCTTCCTTGTACAGGTAAATTTTATGCTTTTTATAATGAAAGGAACCGTCGTCGTTCGTGAATTTTTTACTTTCAGTTATGGTTAAGTAGTAATCTCCGGCTTTTGTCGCTCTAACATCAAAGAAATAAGTTCGTCTTCCTGCGCGTAAAACTTTTGAATATATCTCTTCTTTATCCATCATTCCATAGTCGCTCATAAATCAGGCTTTTTTTAAATTTCCACTCAAAAATCTAAAAAAAAAGTAAACTAACAAATATTTTATTGTATTTCTTTTTCGGAGAGCTGTTTTGTATAAAGTTCCTTGTAATAACCTTCAACATTTATGAGGTTTTCATGGTTTCCGCTCTGAATTATTTCACCATCTTCAAGAACAATTATATGATCCGCATTTTTAGCTGAAGATACGCGATGACTCACAATGATTGTTGTTTTGTCTTTGGTAAGTTTAACAAGATTCTTAAGGATTTTTTCTTCAGTTTCGGTATCTACAGCAGAGAGGCAATCATCGAAGAGAAGAATTTCAGGTTTTTTAATGATGGCTCTAGCAATAGAAACACGTTGTTTCTGGCCACCCGATAGTGTTATTCCACGTTCTCCCAAAATTGTATCATAACCTTCCTTAAATCCAATGATGTTTTTGTGTACTCTTGCATTTTTTGCCGCCTCATACACCTCCTCATCAGTGGCATCTTCTTTCCCAAACTTGATATTGTTTTTGATCGTGTCAGAAAATAAAAAGGCATCCTGCGGCACATAACCAATGCTTGTTCGCAGACTTATAAGGTTGAGGTCTGAAATGTTCAGTCCGTCTACCATTACATTTCCGTTATCAATATCGTATAGACGGCCTATGAGATCGAGAATTGTAGATTTTCCTGAGCCTGTTTTACCCAGTATGGCTAGAGTTTGACCAGATTTTAAAGTGAAACTAACATTTTTCAGTGCTTCTATATTAGTATCCGGATAGGTGAAAGACACATTCTTAAAATCGATATCTCCCTTTATTGGGGTTAATGTGTTGTTTTTATTTTGAATTTCAGGCTCCGTTTTCAAAAACTCATTGATACGTTCTTGTGATGCTTCGGCTTGCTGTACCAATGAAGTCACCCAACCAACGGTTGCTACGGGCCACGTAAGCATGTTTACATAAATGATAAATTCAGCAATAGTACCAATCTGTTCAATTTCACCATTCATATATTGTAAACCTCCTATGTAAATCACAATGAGATTACTGATCCCGATGAGTAAGATCATTAACGGAAAAAATAAGGCCTGAACTTTAGTAAGGTTAATTTGCTTCTGTCTATTTTCTATCGAAAGATCTTCAAATTCTGAATTGGTTTTCGGTTCTATTCCGTATGATTTAATTACTGAAATACCACTAAAGGTTTCCTGTGCATAAGTTGATAAAGTCGACAATGACTGTTGAACGATTGTACTTCTTTTATTTATAAGTCTACTTAAATTATAAATAGCTATTGAAAGAATTGGCAGTGGTAAAAGCGTATACAATGTTAGTTTTGGTGCTGTACTAATCATGTAAATTATTGCCACTGTAAATAAGGTTACCGTATTAATGCTATACATTAATGCTGGGCCGGCATACATTCTTACTTTTCCAACATCTTCGCTGATGCGATTCATGAGATCACCAGTACGATTCGACTTGTAAAAATTTAGAGACAACACCTGATAATGCTGGTAGATCTCATTCTTTAGATCATACTCTATGTAACGAGATACATTAATTATGGTCTGACGCATTAAAAAGGTAAATAAACCAGCAATTACAGCAGCACCGACGATATAGGCAATATCAGTAATTAAGGCCGTTTTAAAAACCTCATAAGAGATCTTACCACCTAATCTGTCGGAAATGACATTAATGGCATCGCCAACAAATCGTGGTGTAAAAAGAACAAAGATCTTTGCTACGACTGTGATTATAACACCGATGATTAATCGGTATCTGTACTTATAAAAATATTTATTAAGATGCTTGAGTGCTTTCATTGTGCGTTTGGTCAGTCAAAAGTATTACGATTATCTTATTTCAACGTTAATATTTTGCTAATCCTCTAATAATAATTTATTTTTGCTCGCTGTTTTTAGATAATCTTCAAACAGCCTTAATCTAAATCTCAATGACTTCAGAAATCATAAGCTCTAAGGAGCTTTCAAAAGCGGATCCAGTATTTGGTCAAAACTCATTTGATGACCATGAGCAGATCGTTTTTTGTAACGACAAAGATACTGGTTTAAAAGCTATAATTGGCATCCATAATACGGTTTTAGGTCCTGCTCTTGGTGGTACCAGAATGTGGAATTATGAAAATGAGTGGGCAGCGTTAAATGACGTTTTACGCTTATCTCGAGGAATGACCTATAAATCTGCAATTACCGGATTAAACCTTGGTGGTGGAAAAGCCGTAATAATAGGAGATGCTAAAACTCAAAAAACACCGGAATTAATGCGTCGCTTTGGCGAGTTTGTTCACTCTTTGAGTGGAAGATATATTACAGCTGAAGACGTTGGTATGGCAACTGCTGATATGGATACTGTAAGAGAGGTAACGCCATATGTAACCGGTATTTCTCAAAATAAAGGTGGTGCAGGAAACCCGTCTCCAATCACGGCCTATGGTGTGTTTATGGGAATGAAAGCAGCTGCTAAATTTAAATTTGGTTCAGATGTTTTAGAAGATAAGAAGGTATTTGTTCAAGGTATTGGAAATGTTGGTGAAGCATTGGTAGAGCACTTAAGTAATGAAGGTGCTAAGGTCACGATTGCTGATATTAGTCAAGAACGCTTAGAAGAAGTGAGCTCCAAGTACGGCGTTAATATCTATAACGGTAGCGATATTTACAGCGAAGCCATGGATATTTATGCACCATGTGCTTTAGGCGCAACGATCAATGACGAAACAATCCATAAGTTGCAAGCAAAAATAATTGCCGGCGCTGCAAATAACCAGTTAGCAGAAGAAAATAAACACGGTAGATTACTACAAGAACGAGGTATTGTTTATGCTCCAGACTTTTTGATTAATGCAGGTGGAATTATCAATGTTTATGCTGAGTTAGAGAACTACGACAGACAAGAAATAATGCGTAAAACTGAAAATATTTATAATACAACTTTAGAGATTCTTGAAAATGCTCAAGCTAATGCGATAACAACACACGAAGCTGCGTTTAGTATTGCTCGAGATCGTATTGATACACGTAAAAGAGAAAACTCTAAATAATTTTTTTCAGAATTAAATAATAGTATTTTTGCAAGGTGAATCTTAGTGGTTCACCTTTTTTAATAACCTACGTAACGCCGTTCTTTCTAGATGCTCAATAGAAGACACATTAGAATAAAAGTCATGCAATCATTGTATGCTTTTAAAGGTCATGAAAGTGACGATTTGGTTAAAGACGAAAAGTTTTTACTTCATAGTCTCGATGGTATGCTAGATTTATATCTCACAATCATCGCATTACTTACTGAAATTCATAAAAAGAGTAAGGATTACAATTCTAAGCTTCAAAAGAAACTGCTTAATTCTGACTCGGACCGCAACCCAAATACAAAGTTTGAAGACAATCAATTGCTAAATTTAATTAGTAATAACAAAATGCTTCAAGAGGTCATTACTAAACGAAAATTGAATTTCTGGCATCTCGATTTTGAATATGTCGACATTCTTTTCAAAACCATTAGAACTAGTGCGTTGTATGATAGGTATTTGAATTCACCAGAAAATGGATTCAAACAAGATCAGCAATTTGTTATCGATATCTACACCGAGATTATTGCGCCTAACGATAAGCTCTTTGATTATTTTGAAGACAAAAAGTTAACCTGGGTTGATGATTTTCCAGTTGTGAATACAGTATTGTTAAAACTACTTCGCAAGGTAAAGCTAACTTCACCTGAAACAAAATTATTGCCAGAGCTATATAAGGATGAGGAAGACAAGGAGTTTGCAAAGGAACTTTTCAAAAAGACCATTCTTAATAATTCAAAATTTGATGAGGAGATATCAAAGAAAACTACAAACTGGGATACAGAACGTTTAGCCAGTTTAGACGGGTTATTATTGAAAATGGCTTTGTGTGAATTTCAAAAATTCCCATCCATTCCACATAAGGTAACAATAAATGAATATCTCGAGATAGCCAAGGAATATTCCACACCAAAAAGTAGTTTATTTATCAACGGAATACTGGATAAAATCGTCAAGGAATATCAATCACAAAATTTATATCCAAAAGCAGGTAGAGGTTTAATGTAGTATGGCTTGTAGCGTTATTCTGGCAGAAACCTGTTAAGAGCAGGCTAAAAATTTTAATTGCTGGGAATAATTATTACCTTAGCCAACTGAAAAAATAGAGTATATTAATTAAAAAATATAAGTAATGAAAAAGGTAATCTTAGGACTTAGTGCTTTATGTATGATCGCTTTTACATCTTGTAAAGATAATGCAGCGAGTAAAGTGAATTCGGAAAATGTTGCTGTGGCAGCTGAAAGAGATGCTAATGCTGGCAACTTCCCAGTGATGGAAATGGACAAGATGGAGCACGATTTCGGAACCATAGTGAATGGTACGCCGGTTGAAACTATCTTCAAGTACACAAACACAGGTAATTCAATGTTAGTAGTAAGTAACATTAAGAGTACATGTGGTTGTACAGTACCTTCAAACTACACTAAAGAAGTAGCACCTGGTCAAACAGGTCAGTTTACTGTGAAGTTTAATGGTAAAGGAAATGGAAAAGTTTCTAAATCTTTGACCATGACTACAAATACCGAGAAAGGTACAGAGGTTGTGAAGATCACTGCAATGGTTGAGCAAGATCCAAACGCTCCTCAAAGGCAGCCAGGTAAAGCAACAATTAACCCGCTTTCTACTGGAGGTACAACTCAAGTAAAGACATCAACTCAACCAGGTCACGAAGGTCATAACCACAACTAATTGAATTAAATGGAAGGATTAGGATCATTTTTACCGTTTATAGCCATTTTTGCTGTGATGTATTTCTTTATGATTGCACCACAACTGAAACGCCAGAAACAAGAAAAAAAGTTTGCAAATGAGCTTAAACGCGGAGACCGTGTTATTACCAAAAGTGGTATGCATGGGAAGGTTGTAGATTTAAACGAAAAAGATCATAGCTGTGTTATTGAAACGTCAGCAGGTAAAATTAAGTTTGAACGCTCTGCAATTTCAATGGAGATGAGTAAAAAGCTAAATGCTCCAGCCAAGGCGAAGTAAAAGTGAATTCAATGCTTTAAAAATATCAAAAAGCCACTCGGATTGAGTGGCTTTTTTTATTTAGCAATTTTTGTATTTATCATTAAGGCCAACACCATTAATGATCATTGGTGTGATCTTTTCTATACGCGAGTGTTTGGTCGCTTCGCGCTTTGCCTGATCGATGTACTCACAATATTCACGTTGCTTCCCAGGAGTTAAGGCATTGAATCCTGACTTGAGGTCGGCATTCGAATTAAATGCAGCTTCTAATTCTGAAGGAACAACCACAGGCTTAGATTGACGTTGAGGTTTAATCTCTTTGCCTGCCTTCTGATTAGCAATAGCCTCTTTCACATAAGATAACACCAAATCTTTATTAATATCTGCCTTGCTTTCAAAACGTATTTGTCTTAAGGCTTTAGTTTTACCTTCCTGCGCATTTACTAAGACGTTTTGGTCGTCTTTCAAAAAGACACCTTGAAAAAACCAAACACCAAAATGGTTTTTAAAAGCACCTAAACCAACTACATTTTTGCCATTGAGGCAATACGTCGGAGCACTCCATTTAATAGTTTCGTCGAGTTCTGTCGAATTTATGACGTCTCGAAGTATAGTAAGTTCTTCGCCAAAATGAGAGTTTGTTTCAATATATTCTTCTACTGAGTATACTTTTTTCATAAGACTGCGTAATTGATATTAGTTAGACCGGTAAGTTAAGAAATAGAAATGTTGCTAGCTCGATTTTTGAGCCGTTAGCTCGGCAATCTTGCAAATTACCTCTACAGCTTTTTGCATACTTTCTACAGGGACATACTCATATCGCCCATGAAAATTATGACCTCCAGCAAATATATTTGGACAAGGTAATCCCATGTAAGATAATTGCGACCCATCAGTTCCGCCACGGATAGGTTTGATAAGAGGCTCGATACCTAAAGATTTCATAGCTTCTTCGGCAATATCAACAATATGCATAACAGGTTCAACCTTTTCCCTCATATTGAAATATTGATCCTTTATTTCGAGTTCAAAAATTTCCTTACCATACTTCTGATTTAGATCGTAAGCAATGCGTTCCATTAAAGCTTTTCTGGCCTCAAATTTATCTTTATCGTGGTCTCTAATAATATACTGCAAAGTTGTTTCTTCAACTTTTCCTTCAACTTTATACAGATGAAAAAAACCTTCGTATCCTTCGGTATTTTCAGGTGTTTCCATTTTTGGCAAGGCATTAATAAACTCGGTGGCATAATACATTGAGTTTACCATCTTATCTTTAGCATAGCCGGGATGAACTATTTTTCCCTTCACCTTAATTTTTGCCCCGGCGGCATTAAAGTTTTCATATTCTAATTCACCAATTTGACTTCCGTCCATGGTATAAGCCCAATCAGCTCCAAATTTTTCAACATCAAACTTATGGGCACCACGACCAATCTCCTCATCTGGCGTAAATCCAACTTTAATAGTTCCGTGTTTAATTTCAGGATGATTGATAAGGTACTCCATGGCAGTAACAATTTCTGTTATACCAGCCTTGTCATCAGCTCCAAGTAGGGTTGTTCCATCTGTCGTAATCAAAGTCTGACCTTTATATAATAATAGGTCTTCAAAATAATCAGGCGATAAAACGATGTTTTCTTCAGCGTTCAAAACAATATCTTCCCCGTTGTAATTTTCAACAATTTGTGGGTTCACATTAGCGCCAGTAAAATCTGGTGATGTATCGAAGTGAGATATAAATCCAATAGTCGGTACGTCATGGTCAACATTGCTTGGCAGTGTTGCCATTATATAAGCGTTATCATCTATACTAACATCACTCATACCAATAGCCTTTAGATCCTCAACTAACTTATTTGCCAAATCCCATTGTTTGGCCGTACTTGGTGTAGTTTCAGAATTTGGGTCTGACTCCGTATCTATAGTAACATAGCTGATAAAGCGGTCAATAATGTGTTGCATGTTTAAAGTTTTTACCAAAAATAAGAACTATTGCGATGAAACATTAAACAGAATTGAAATACTTTTTAAATTATTGGTTACTAAATAAATATATTTTATTTTTATTGAAACGCTATTAATCAAACCACTAACTAATGCAATACTTTTTCAGTTTTATACTGACTTTGGTAGCTCTATCTTACTTCATTTCTAAGACCTCTCCAAAAACTATATAGTATGAGAAACCAACTCACCATCATCCTTTTAATTTTTAGCTCTCTGGTATTTGCTCAAAAGCAGACCTATAATATTGGTTTTCTGCTCGACAATACCAAACCAGAACTTCAGCCAGTTATGACACAAATGCAAGATCAAATTATGGCTGTTGTCGGAGAGGATGCTGAAATTCAGTTTCCCAGTGATCGCATATTATTGAATAGGTTTGATCTCGAGAAAGCCCAGCAAAACTACGCACAATTATTGGCTGATGATACCGATATTATTTTGGCCTTTGGAGTAGTAAATAACGCAGTAATAAGTCAGCAAAGTAGTTTTCCTAAACCCGTAATTTTATTTGGTGCTGTTAACAGCGATTTTATTGAACTCGATTTAAGTAAGAACAATTCAGGTATCGATAATTTCACTTATTTGATCGATTCACAATCCTTCCTTGAAGATTTCAAAGTGTTCAAGGAATTGGCAGAGTTCAATACATTAGGCATTGCTATTGAAGCGGCCTTAGTTGATTTTTTACCCCTGAAAGAAACTTTTGATAAGGAATTTCAAGAGTTAAATGCGAGCTATAAATTAATCCCGTTCAGTACACCGGAAGACATTACTCAGAATCTTGATGGTATAGATGCTGTTTATTTGGCAGGCGGATTTTTTCTATCAAATGAAGAAATAAATACACTGGCTAAGGCATTTGTTCAACGTAGTTTACCTTCATTTACTTCACTCGGAATCGATCAGGTGAAGGAAGGTATTATGGGAACTAATCAGGCTGATGAGGATTTTTCACAATTTTTAAGGCGAATTGCACTTACCGTCGAAGGATATGTAAATGGAATGCCACTATCTGAGATGCCGGTATATATCGAAAGTACAAGCAGATTAACTGTGAATTTCAACACAGCGGACGCAGTAGGTGTTTCCTTCAAATATAGCCTTATTAACGATACTGACTTTGTAGGTGAAATGAAAAACGCTTATTCTGATAAACAGTTCAATTTATTAGAAGTGATCAACGGAGTTCTGGATGCGAACCTATTTTTACAGTCCTCTCAAAAAGAGGTTGACTTATCGACCCAAGATGTCAAGGCTGCTAAAAGTAACTATTTGCCGAGTTTAACTGCCGCTGCCAATGGCACATATACCGATCCTAATCTTGCAGAAATTAGTAATGGACAGAACCCTGAATTTCAGACCGCTGGAAACATCACCTTACAACAAACGGTATTTTCTGAAGCTGCTAATGCGAATATTTCCATTCAGAAAAGTTTACAAAAAGCACAGCAAGAGAATTTCAATACGGATCAACTAGACCTTATTTTCGATGCAACTAATGTATATTTCAATGTATTGATCTTAAAAACAAATGCACAAGTTCAATTACGAAATTTAAATCTCACTAAGCGTAATTTAGAGATCGCAACGCAAAACTTTGAAGCTGGTCAATCTGGGAAATCAGATATGTTACGTTTTCGAAGCCAAATGGCACAAAACACTCAGTCGCTCGTTCAGGCTGTGAACCAGTTAGAGCAAAGCTTTATAGCATTGAATCAATTACTCAATAATCCTGTGAATACCGAAATAGATATTGAAGACGCTGAGTTGGGAGAAGGTATTTTTGATGAGTATAATTACAACCAGCTTAGAGACCTCCTTGATGATCCCGTATCGCGCGAGCCCTTTATTGAGTTTCTTATTGAAGAGGCCAAGAATAACGCACCAGAATTAAAATCTCTCGGTTACAATTTAGATGCAACTGAGCGTAATCTGCGTCTCAATAGTGCTGGCCGTTTTCTACCAACAGTGGCTTTACAAGGACAATATAATCAAGTTTTTAATAGGAGTGGTGTGGGCAGTACGGCTGCTCCAGGATTTCCTTTAATTGATAACAATTACAGTGTTGGATTAAATGTTTCTATCCCCATTTTGAATCAGAATTTAACTAATATCAACAGACAGACTGCTATTATTCAGAAAGACCAATTAAATATTAATAAAGAAAATACAGAGTTGGCTATTTCTGCAAATGTGAGAAATGGAGTTCTTAATTTGGTCAATGAGATTTCTAATATTGAATTGTCTAAAGTTTCTGAGGAAACGGCCAAGGAAGCTCTAGAGCTTACACAAACCTCATACTCAAATGGAGCAGTAACCATCATACAGTTGATAGATGCACAGAATAATTATTTAAATGCTCAATTAGACAGAGCAAATGCCATCTATAATTACTTGATAAATGCACTACAACTAGAGCGTTTTCTAGGCTATTATTTCTTGCTGAACAGTAAAGAAAATAATGATGCTTTTAGTCAGAGATTTTTAGAATTTTTAAATACAAGAAATTAAAATAAAGAATGCGGCTAATTTTCAATTCTCGAAAGTGATGCCAATTTAAATATTACCAAAATGAAATACGGACTCAAAATTCTTAGTTTAGTTTTTACAACATTTCTACTCGTTGCGTGCGGTGAAGAGGAAAAAGTAGCTGAAAAATTTACACGACCTGTAAAATACCAGGAAGTAGGATATCTTGGAGGTGAAAAAATCAGAAGCTTTAGTGGCACGGCAAAAACCGAAAAGATTATTAATCTCAGTTTTAGAAACACTGGTATTATCACACAGTTTGATATTAAACTAGGTCAGAAAGTTAAGAAAGGAGAGTTGTTAGCAAAGTTAGATAATGTTCAGTCTCGTTTGGCCTACGAACAATCAATTACGCAGCTTAATAGTGCAGAATCACAAATGAATACTGCCAAACTCAGTCTCAATCGAACACGATCTCTTTTTGAAAAAGGAAGTGCATCCCTAAGTGATTTTGAATCTGCTAAAAATGCCTATAAAACTGCACAGGAAAGTTATCAATCCGCAAAACGTGGTGTTGGAATTCAGCAAGACCAGATCAATTACGGATATATATACGCGCCCGAAGACGGCGTTATTGCGTCGGTCACATCAGAAGTGGATGAAACCGTTAGTCCTGGCCAGGCAGTAGCAACCCTCAATGCGGGTACAGACATGGAAATAACTTTGGGTATCCCTGAAAGTGTAATTAACGGTGTTGAACAAGACATGACAGTTATGGTTAATTTTTCCTCATTGCCCGATAAGCAGTTTAAGGCAAAAGTGACCGAAGTTTCACCAGCTGTAGATGCCAATACAGCAACCTATCCGGTTCGTGTGACTGTTACAAATCCAAGTGATGATATTAAAAGTGGAATGTCTGCCAATGTCACCTTCGATTTTGGAGATAGAGAGGCGAGTAAAAGTGTATTAGTGGTTCCGGCGAATGCTGTCGGCGAGGACAGTAATGGGCGCTTCGTTTTTGTTATTGAAAATGAAGGTGAAAGTACAAAAGTGAAAAAACAGAAAATTGCTATTGGAAATTTAACCGCTGATGGTTTCGAAATAAAATCAGGATTATCTGCAGGGCAAAAAATTGCAGTTGCCGGTCTTCAGACTTTATTAGACGGACAAGAAGTGAAACTTCAATAATAAACTAACCAACCAAATGAATTTAGCACAATTCTCTATAGATAAAAACCGAATTACATTTATGGTTTTGGCCACCATTGTTATTTTGGGATTGGCCATGTATACGGGTCTATCGCGCGATAGTATGCCGCCATATACGGTACGCGTAGCTTCCGTGGTTTCACAATTTCCAGGGGCGAGTCCAGAACGTGTTGAACAGCTCGTTACCGATAAGATCGAAAAAGTTGCTCAGGAGTTACCGGAGTTGAAAGAGGTTACAAGTACCTCTAGAACAGGACTTTCAGTAGTAAATGTAACCCTTAAGGATGAAGTTCCACCAGAAAATATGCAGGCGGTTTGGGACCGTTTACGTCGAAAGCTAAATACAATTCAAGGGTTGCCTGAAGGTGTGATGCCTAGTTTGAAAGATGACGGTATTGGTGATGTTTACGGAATTGTTGTTGGTTTAACATCTGATGGTTTTAGCTATGCTGAGATGAAGTCTTATATAGATGATATTAAGGACGAACTGATTAAAATTCCTGATGCTGCTAAGGTTGAACTCGGTGGGGTTCAGGATGAGAGGGTTTTTGTAGAATTCGATAATGCAAGACTTAAAGAATATGGATTGTCATCATCAAAATTACAACAAGCCATTGCCTCTACAAATATTCTGAATTCTGGAGGACAGGTTAACCTTGGAGATGAGCGAATTATCCTTGAACCAACGGGTAATTTTAATTCTGTCGATGACATAAAAAATATGTTTATTTCCGTTGGAGATGGTTCACAATTGGTGAAGCTTGGCGACATCACTACGGTTTCTAAGGGATATATTGATCCTCCTACCCAAATTGTACGTGTGAATGGTAAAGATGCGATTTCACTCCACGTAAATCTGAAAGAAAATGCCAATGTCATCGTCCTTGGTGAGGAAGTAAATAAAGTCGTCGCTAAATGGGAACAACAACTTCCTATAGGTTTAGAATTAACAAGAGTTTCCTCATTAGATACATACATTGATGTTAAGGTGAGCGATTTTATTGTCAATTTAATTCAATCGATTGTGATCGTGCTTCTCGTGATGCTAATATTTCTTGGAGTTCGAACGGGGGTAGTCATCGCCTCATTAATTCCTATCGTTATGATTATGACCTTAATGATCATGGGCGTTATAAAAATGGGACTTAATCAGGTGACTCTAGCAGCTCTGATAATGGCATTAGGAATGCTTGTTGATAATGCCATTGTAGTTGCCGAAACCATTATGGTCAAAATGGAAGACGGCATTGACCGGAAACGGGCGGCCGTCGAGGCCTTCTCCGAATTATGGATGCCATTACTCATATCAACACTTACTACTTCGGCCGCATTCCTTGCATTCTATTTATCACCAACAACTATGGGTGATATTGTTGGGCCTATTTTTGTTGTTATCACTATTGCATTGCTGTCCTCTTGGATTATAGCTCTGACCGTGATCACAATGTTCTGCTATCTATTTTTGAAGGTAGCACCAAAGGGCAGTAAGAAGCCAAGTTTTATAGATAGAGTTATCGAAAATTTAAAGGTGCGTTATAAAGACTTAATATTAATTGCACTGCGAAATAAATACAAGGTGATCATTGGGATTTTTGTTGCCTTTTTGATTTCACTTTACGGCTTTAGCTATATACCGTTCATATTCTTCCCAGATAGTGATCGAAACATGGTGACTATCGATATTAACCTTCCGGAAGGAAATAAAATTGAAAGAACTACTGAGGTGGTTAAAAAAATAGAACAATTTATGGCAGATTCGCTTCAGATTAATGAAGGTCGAGCTCTGGGAATAGTTGATTGGTCATCCTATATTGGTGAAGGTCCGGAGTCCTATGATTTGGGCTACTCTCCTGATGAAGCCAATTCAAATTATGCACACATATTGGTGAATACAACGTCCTTTAATGAGAACAATGACATGATTAATACCATCGATCGATTCACCTATAATAATTTTCCAAACGCAGACATTAAAGTTGGGCCGTTGGGAGCTGGTGGTAGTGGTACGCCTATTGAGATCAAGGTTTCAGGTAGTGATCCAGATGTGCTTTCAAGCATCTCTGAAGCTGTTAAGCAGAAACTTTCTAGCATCGCTGGAACTAAGAATGTAAAAGATGATTGGGGACCAAAAAGTAAGAAATTCCTAATTGAAATTGATCAAAATAGAGCGCAGACGGCAGGTATTACAAGTTCTGATATTGCAACTTCTTTACGAACAGTCCTAGACGGATTTCAAACAGGAGAGTTTAGAGAAGAGGATAAGTCTATCCCAATTGTAATGCGAAGTGATAACAACCAGCAACAATCCTTGGCTTCATTAGAAACCTTAAATATTTATTCTCAGAATTCAGGGCGATCGGTACCATTGTTACAGGTAGCATCGATAGTTCCGGCATGGCAATATTCAAAAATAAAACGCTATGATCTTAGACGTACGATTAATGTTACTAGTGAATTACGAGATGATGGAAATGCCTCCGTAATCACTGCTGAGATAACACCTTGGTTAAATGAACAAGCTTCTAATTGGCCACAAGGCTATCGCTATGAGTTTGGTGGTGATGCTAAGCAAACAGCTGATAATATGGGACCAATAATTGGTTATCTTCCAATATCTGGATTCATAATCATCTTATTACTTGTAATTCAGTTTAATTCATTTAGAAAAATGGGAATGGTTGTTTTAACTATTCCTCTAGGTATTATTGGCGTTGTTATTGGTTTATTGGCGTTTCAGGAGGCCTTCGGATTTATGCCATTTTTAGGAGTTATTTCTTTGGCAGGAATTGTAATTAACAATGCCATTGTTCTTATCGATAGGATGGAGATTGAGCAAAAGAATGGCCGCACAGATCAGGATGCCGTTATTGCAGCATGTTTACAGCGCTTTAGACCGATATTGTTAGCAACATTCACAACTGTTCTTGGTCTAGTTCCGCTCTATATTTCTGGAGGTGAAATGTGGGAAGGTATGGCCATCAGTATTATGGTTGGTCTGCTGTTTGGAACTATAATTACCTTACTATTTATACCGTCTCTTTACAGTGCTTTATTTAAAGTAAGTTACAACGGTTACGAATTTAATGAGAACTTACTGAAAGAGTAATGATCGATAAGCTATACAAACATAGATTTGAAATATTTCTTACTATACAGTTAGTAATTTTATTCGGGTCCTTATTGTTTCCACCTGAATTTTACGAATCCAGGCTTCTTCCACTTTTTTATTTAATAAGTATAGCTGCTGGAATTTTAATGATTTCGAAGACTAAAAAACTCATGTGGTTTTTTATTATTCTCTTTATTGGTACTGCTTTTGTCTTTGGATTTGATATGATTTCGCGTGAGCAGAATACAGAATACATTCTAATTCGGTTAACGATCTATTTTGTGTTTTACATCACGGTTACATGGAATATTATAAAACAAGTATGGCAAGCCAAACGCGTTACCAAGAATGTTATAATGGGCCTTATGAGTGGTTATATCTCCTTGGGTTTTTTAGCGTTCTTTTTATTTATGTCTATAGAATTAACCAATCCAGGAGCACTGTCAGGACCATTATTAGATACCACAGATATGGCGCTTAAATCGGATGGGATCTTATATTATTCCTATATAACTTTACTAACGATTGGCTATGGCGAAATAGTTCCTACCATTCCAATAGCCCAAAAAGCGGCTGTATTGGTAGGGTTAATTGGTCAATTTTATCTCGTAATAATAACTGCTGTGGTTGTAGAGAAATATATTAAGCACTCCTCAACCAAGGACTAAAAAAAGACCCTAGATATAATTTCTAAGGTCTTTATTAAAACATCTATAATTTAAAGGTAACAACAGGAAGTTTCGAATGATTTACCAAGTCTTCGGAAATACTTCCTCCGAAGAAGTGGCTTAATCCAGTTCTACCATGTGTAATGATAGAAACGGCATCAGCGTTTGCACGTTTGGCATAATTAAGTACACCATCTTCAACCGTATGGTCGGCAGTGTAATCTATATTTAAGCTGCTTTTATCGAGTTGAGACAACTTTAAGAAATCAGACACATTCTCATTAATTTCATCAGTACTTAAGAAGCTTAAGTTTGGCAAATTCACATGTAATAAAGTTACCTTATCTGCTAATTCATTTAATAATTCTAATGCATTCTTAACTGCTGAAATACTATCTTCACTAAAATCACAACCTAAAACAATATTGTTGAAATTCACTGAGTCTGGTTTTGATTTAACCACCAAAACAGGAGTGTCGCTATAACGCACTACCTTTTCAGTATTCGAACCCGTGAAAATACCCTCATGATCACTATGACCACGAGATCCCATTACGATAAGATCAGCTTTTTCATGACTCGCAACATCGGCTACTTCCTTCAATACCTTATGGTGTTTAATTAAAGGAGTTACCGAAATTCCTTCTAAAAATGGCTTATCTAAGAATTTCTCAAATTCTTTATTGGTAACCATAAGCATAAAGGCGGTCTCTTCATTTCTGTCTGAACTAGACGCAGAGAAAATAGATTCAGAAAGCTCAAGCATATGCATAACAATAAGTTCAGCATTGTGTTGTTTCGCAAGTGCAGCGCCAGTTTCTAAAGCGTATTCAGAATGTTTTGAAAAATCGACAGGAATTATGATTTTTTTCATGATAGTTTATAATTAGTTATATCCTCAAATGTAAGAATTTGTTCACTCATAAAGAATGATAAATGACAGTTTATGACGAAATATTTTGTATTAATTTGAGTCTCAAATAACTATTTAGATTCTTATTTTTGCATAGCAATTTAGCAGATATGTACAAAGCACTATTACGACCTATTCTTTTCTGTTTCGATCCTGAAAAAGTTCATTATTTCACTTTTGGATTAATTAGACTAATTTCTAAAATTCCTGGTTTTAAAGGACTTTTCAGAAGTATTTATCGTGTTGACAATAGCAATTTAGAAAAAGAATTGTTTGGTTTGAAGTTTAAGAATCCTGTGGGATTAGCAGCCGGATTTGATAAAGACGCAAAACTTTACAATGAGCTTTCAAACTTTGGTTTTGGCTTTATTGAAATTGGTACCCTAACTCCGAAGCCACAATCTGGGAATCCTAAAAAGCGTTTATTCAGGTTAAAAGAAGATTCAGCGATTATAAATCGTATGGGATTTAATAATGGTGGGGTAGAAGCTGCTGTAGAACGCTTAAAACAGCGTTCAAAATGGTTGAAAGACAATGGGATTCTTATAGGCGGTAATATTGGAAAAAACAAAGTCACACCAAATGAAGACGCGGTTGAAGATTACAAGATCTGTTTTAATGCACTTTTTGATCATGTGGATTATTTTGTGGTTAATGTAAGCTCACCAAACACACCAAATTTAAGAGCACTTCAAGATAAGGAACCACTAACAGAACTTTTGAAGGCTTTGCAAGTATTGAATTTTCAAAAATCAAAGACGAAACCAATACTATTGAAGATTGCACCAGATCTTACTGATGAGCAACTCATGGATATCATCGATATTGTTTCAGAAACCAAAATTGATGGCGTAATTGCTACTAATACAACTATTTCTAGAGATGGACTGAAGAGTAAAAACAAGTCTGAAGCTGGCGGTTTAAGCGGCAAGCCATTAACTAATAGGTCTACTGAAGTGATTCGGTTTTTAGCAAAAGAAAGTAATAAGGCATTTCCAATAATCGGTGTTGGTGGCATAAACTCACCAGAAGATGCTATAGAAAAATTAGAGGCCGGAGCAGACTTACTGCAATTATATACCGGTTTTATTTATGAGGGGCCCAAACTTGTAAAAGACATTAACAGTGCTGTTTTAGCCAAATCGAAATAATAGTCTCTTTGTAATTAGAATTAGGGTTATCTATTCACTACCAATTTTTTACTCTCAACAGCACCCGATAAACTGGTCATTCGTGCGATGTAAATGCCGTCTTTTAAATCGGCCAAATCAATTACTTTTTTAGTTTCACCATTATCCGAAAACTTCACAAACTTTACACGTTTACCTAACACGTCATATAATGAAATCTCACTTAGTTGCTCTGCGTTAGAAATCGTTAAGGTCCCTGTTGAATTTGGATTTGGAAAAAGCTTGATGCTTTTAATTGATTCTTTATCATCGATGCTTAGGGTTGTACTTTTTAATGTGACGGTTAATGTACCTACCTTTTCAGAATTAAATGGGTAACCCATTGCGTTTGAAATATTCGTGATCACACCTCGCGGAATGGTCTCGGGATTAGTTGTGGAATAAGCATAACCATCCTCAGTACCGGCATCATGAGGAAACATATCGATTGTAAAAGTATCTTTCCAAGTATTTGTCGTTGTGTCCCAAAGATTTAAACTATTTACACCAATCATCCAATCAGGGCTAGGTGCAATCATAGATACCAAGGTTAACAATGGATATTCTTCAGAAACTACAACGTCGCTAAGTGTTGCTGAACTAATGGCAGCAAATGGAGAAAATACTTGTCTTAGCCATTGCTCAGCGTTGCCCGCATTGACCGCTGATTGCACTTCTGTGTCGAATGGCGAATTTATTCCAGATTCAGCCACAAGTTCTATTCCTGCTGAGGCTGTTTCACCTAATTCCCAGAAAGTAACATTGCTATTATGGTTGGCACCAACGAGATCAGACCAATGCGCATCAACTGGTAAAGTACCATGATCGCTAGAATTCCAAGAACTGGTAAAGGTGATATCATACGTTGCGGTAGATTGTGCCCAAACCACATTCATTTGAAATGCAAAAAGTAAAAAGAGGAATAATAGTGTAGTTTTTTTCATAGCAAATATTGAGATATAATATTTAAGTCGATGGCACAAAAGCTAGCTTACAATGAATAATGTATTTTAGCACAAATTTTTTAAGTGTGAATTACGACATTCTCCTTTCTTTTGCGCTAGCAACTTCTGCCTTAGCAATATCTCCAGGACCTGATAATATCTACGTTTTGGTTCAGAGTATAACCAACGGAAAGGCTTATGGGTTAGCAACGGTCTGCGGTTTAATAACAGGATGCATCATTCACACAACCTTATTAGCCTTTGGGGTTTCGGCGATTATTAAAGCTAATGATGATATATTTTTTGGTATCAAGGTCTTGGGTGCTGTGTACTTATTATATCTGGCATTTCGAGTTTATAAGTCGCACTCACAAATTGATTTTGATTCAGATTCCGCTCCTAAAAAAAGTTTGAAAGCATTATTTATCCAAGGATTTTTTATGAATGTCCTCAACCCTAAGGTGACGATCTTCTTTTTGGCATTTTTTCCTGGGTTTTTGTTTTCACAAACCATGAATACCATTTGGCAGTTTTATATCCTAGGCGGGATATTTATGTTTGTTTCCTTTATTATTTTCTCCGCAATAGCGTTGCTAGCCGGACAAATAAAAGTCTTCACTCTAGAACATAAAAACTCTGGTTTAGTATTTAAATGGTTGCAAATTGTGGTCTTTATAGGGATTGCAATTTTTATTCTTTTGCCAGATTGATTATCCTTCAGAATCGTTTTTAACTAAAGTTTGAAAACGTTTTCGTTAATCTTATCTTTGACCCAATGAACAAGGCTGTTAAACTTATAGAATGCCCTCGAGATGCCATGCAAGGCATAAAGGAATTCATTCCAACTGAAACCAAGGTGCAGTACATTCAGTCCTTGCTCCGTGTTGGTTTTGATACTATAGATTTTGGAAGTTTTGTTTCGCCAAAAGCCATTCCACAAATGGTTGATACGGCTGAAGTTTTGGCTCAACTAGATTTAAGCGCTACTAAAAGCAAATTACTGGCCATCATCGCCAATGTTCGTGGTGCTAACGATGCTTCGCAACATCCCGAAATTGATTATCTCGGTTTTCCATTTTCAATTTCTGAAAACTTTCAAATGCGTAATACGCATAAAACGATAGCTCAATCTGTTGAAACGCTTTCAGAAATATTAAATATTGCAGATCGCACCAATAAAAATGTTGTTGTTTATATCTCAATGGGATTTGGCAATCCTTATGGTGATCCATGGAATGTGGATATCGTAGGGGAGTGGACTGAAAAATTAGCAAAAATGGGCGTGAATATTTTGTCTTTAAGTGATACTATTGGTAGTTCAAATCCTGAAAATATAGATTACCTCTTTTCAAATTTAATTCCGAAATATCCGCATATTGAATTCGGAGCGCATTTACATACAACCCCAACAACCTGGTTTGAAAAAATCGATGCGGCTTATAAGGCAGGTTGTAGACGATTTGATGGGGCCATTCAAGGATTTGGTGGTTGCCCGATGGCCAAGGACGAGCTCACCGGAAATATGCCTACGGAAAAAATGTTATCCTACTTCACACAACAAAAAGCACACGACCTAAATGCAATGAGTTTTGAAAGTGCTTATAATGAGGCCACTAAGGTGTTTGCTAAGTATCATTAAAAAAGGCGTTACTAAAAATTAGTAACACCTTAAATTATGTTGATGAATGTGTTTTAGAATCTAAATTCCAGTCCTAGGTTAGCACCAAAGGGATGACCAGGTCTTAAGCCTGCAGGAACTCTAGATACAGCATAAGTCTCATCTAGTAAATTGATAATGTTTCCGGTAAAACTTAAACTTTGTGATAAATGGTACTTGGCCGAAAAGTCAATAATAAAATTTGAAGCCACTAACTCGTTGCTTGGTATATCTCCTGAACCTGCCAAGGTTCTAAATTCACCATTGTATCGTCCACTCAAATTAAGCTCGTATTTAGAGTGCTCTAACGAAACCATAATATTGAATTGATGTGTAGGGATATAAGGCAATTCATCGCCTTCATTAACTTCTCCCCAAATACTTTCATTGCTTCCAAAACTGTTTAAAAATTCAGTATTTGTAAACGTATAACCAAGCGTTATTGGTAACTTAAAATTAGAGTTGTTTGGTAAAAGTTCATAGTTCAATAAAAGCTCTAAACCACTAACGGCAACTTCACCAGCATTAAATTGATCTAATGAGCCTGTACCTCCGGTTGCAGCTAAATCACTTCCCAGTAAATTACTGTAATCATTATAGAAACCAACTACTTCACCTCTTAGTTGCCCAATTGTGAAGCGCGAACCAAGTTCATAATTGATGCTTTCTTCTGGTTCTTCACCTTCTTCACTTCCAGGAGGTGAAAATCCTTTATGTACGCCTCCAAAAACAGACATATTATTTGAGAATGCATAGTTAAATCCTATTCCCGGAATTAAAATATCGACTTTATTCTCTCTAAAAGCAATATCATTTCCATTTCTGTTAGGATCATCACTTCCAAAGTTTTCTCTTTGAAGTACAATATTCTCGTAACGTAATCCAGGTGTTAGGGTTAAATTTTTGTATTTCAACTTATACATAGCGTATGAGGCAAATGCTGTTGCACTGCTTATTCTATTTCCTTGTGCACCACGCGGTCCTTCAGAAGTTCTCGTCATTTCTTGGTTGATTATACTATAACCATCTTCCCACTGAAAACGGTCTTCTTCATCATAGTGGTAGCGTAATCCAACTTCAAGATCATGAAAAACATTCTCACCATACCAGTGATAATCGATTTTAGTCTGAATTCCTTTTGAATAGTAAACTCTGTTGTTGGCTTTCAATAGTAAGGCATCAGCCTCAGAATCTACATCTCCACGAACGATAGCCATGTGGTCTGCAAACTGATCCGGATTAGCTACAACATTGGCTATACGCTGTCTATCGCCATTAAAAACCACATCATCAAGTTTAAACCAATTTCTCGAGAATTTGTTATAATATCCATTGGTAGTGATTCTTACATCATTACTGAATTCTAAGGTATGAGTTAACATTAATTGAATCTGCTCGGCAGTCATTCTATCATCTTGTGATGAAGCATATCTATCAAATGGAGAAGAAGCAAAATCAGCTTCAGTTAAACCTAAATAGGTTTCGTTAGAACGTTCATCGTAATAGTGAAACTTGGTTTCTAAAGCTTGTTTTACATTGGCATCTGGGTTTGAGTTGATCCTAAATTTAGCTGTGAATTCGTTAATATCGAACCCGGTATTGCTATTATCAGGTAAATTCTTGAATCCATTCGAGCCAAAGTTTAAGTACTCTACCATATAACCAAAGTTTTTCTTGCTATCTCCCAGTCTCGCTAATAGTTGTTGGGTGTCGAAAGCTCCATAACTTGCTCGAATTTCACCGTTTAATTTATCTGGAATTTGAGCTGAGATCATGTTTATAGCACCACCAGTAGTAAATGGACCAAACTGAACTTGACTACTACCTTTCAAAATTTCAACAGCTTGCATTCTTCCTACAGAAGGGAAATAGTAAGCGGCAGGAGCACTGTATGGAGCAGGTGCAATTAAAACACCATCTTCCATTAAAGTAATCTTTGCGCTTCGTTGAGGTGATGTTCCTCTTAAACTAATATTCGGACGAAGACCAAAACCATCCTCCTCATAAAAGGTAACTCCAGGTACTGATCTTAAAGCACGGTTTATATCCGTATAACTAAATTTTTTGAGTTCTTCTGGTGAAAGGTAATAGGCGGAACCGGTTCTGTGTCTGGCCACATATTTACTTCCGAAAATTTTGTTGGCATCAATAAAAACTTCATCTAGTTTCTGAATTGAATCTTTAGGCTTTTGGTTTTGATTTTCCTGAGAATTTGTAAACGTTAAACTTGTCAGGCCAAGTAATGTAAGGGCAAATTTTAACTTCATTTATTTAGACTTGTTAAAAATAATAATTTTTTGATGGCGCAAAACTAAGGTCTGAAAATGTATTTTCAAAGTTTATTTAGAATAAATAAAAATAAAATTTCAAATCTTTTTGCTTAAAGATTACAAGGATTTGTCATTCAGGATTTTACAAATTAATGAGTGTCTAAATTCGAAATGTTAAGATTCGAATGATAAATATCTGAGGATATAATCTTTTAATTCAGTTAAGAATCAATTAGGAAGCACTAAGTGAAATAAAATCCGTAAATTTGCACGCAATTATATCTTAATTGCATCATGACAGCACACGAAAATAAAATCCTAGGTGAAGGTCTAACCTACGATGACGTCCTTTTAGTTCCAGCTTTTTCAGAAGTATTACCGCGCGAGGTAAATATTCAATCGAGGTTCACTAGAAATATCACCATTAATATCCCAGTTATATCTGCGGCAATGGATACCGTTACAGAAAGTAGAATGGCTATTGCTATGGCTCAAGAAGGCGGTATTGGCGTATTACATAAAAATATGACCATTGAGGATCAGGCACAGAAAGTAAGACGCGTAAAACGTGCTGAAAGTGGAATGATCATCGATCCAGTCACTCTAACTTTAGATGCTGTTGTTGCTGATGCAAAGAATGCAATGCGCGAGCATAGCATTGGAGGGATACCGATTGTTGATGACCAAGGAAATTTGAAAGGAATTGTGACCAATCGTGATCTGCGATTTGAACACAACAACAACAGACCAATTGTTGAAGTGATGACTGGTGAAAATTTAGTGACGGCACCAAAAGGAACATCACTAAAAGATGCCGAAACAATTTTACAAGCAAATAAGATTGAGAAATTACTAATTGTTGAGGGCGATAAATTAGCTGGTCTTATCACATTTAGAGATATTACAAAGGTGACGCAAAAACCTATTGCCAATAAAGATCACTACGGAAGATTACGAGTGGCGGCGGCAATTGGTGTAACTGGTGATGCCGTCGAGAGGGCAGAGGCCTTAGTAAATGCAGGTGTAGATGCTGTGGTGATCGATACGGCACATGGTCATACGAAGGGTGTGGTTGCGGTGCTTAAAGAAATAAAAAGTAAGTTTTCAGATCTTGAAGTGATCGTAGGTAATATTGCTACAGGTGAAGCTGCTAAATATTTAGTTGATGCTGGTGCTGATGCTGTGAAGGTTGGAATTGGTCCAGGTTCAATTTGTACAACACGTGTTGTTGCAGGTGTTGGATTTCCACAATTTTCGGCTGTGCTAGAAGTTGCAGCTGCAATTAAAGGTTCTGGTGTGCCAGTGATCGCTGATGGTGGAATACGCTATACTGGTGATATTCCGAAGGCTATAGCAGCCGGCGCAGATACTGTAATGTTAGGTTCACTTTTAGCTGGAACCAAGGAGAGTCCGGGTGAAACCATTATTTATGAAGGACGAAAATTTAAGTCTTACCGAGGAATGGGTTCAGTAGAAGCCATGAAACAAGGAAGTAAGGATCGTTATTTTCAAGATGTTGAAGATGATATTAAAAAATTAGTACCTGAAGGCATTGTAGGCCGAGTTCCTTATAAAGGGGAATTATATGAAAGTATTCATCAGTTTGTAGGTGGACTTAGAGCAGGTATGGGCTATTGCGGAGCGAAAGATATTCCTACACTTCAGGAAACAGGACGTTTCGTGAAAATTACCGCAAGCGGAATTCATGAAAGCCATCCACACGATGTGACCATCACAAAGGAGGCACCAAATTATTCGAGATAATATTTAAAAAAATAAAAAAGCAGCATCATTTTGATGCTGCTTTTTTTGTTTCAGAATAAAATGTTAATGTCATTTTTAACAGGGTAGTTTTCAATGTATCTTTGCATGTCCATGAAAAAGAACTCCATAGTTATTATAGGCGCTGGTATTGCAGGTTTGGCGGCTGCTATTCGTTTACGAGCGCAAGGCCACGAGGTTACTGTCTTTGAAGCTAATTCTTATCCAGGTGGTAAACTCACAGCTTTTTCAGAAAATGGTTATCGTTTCGATATGGGACCTTCATTATTTACGATGCCACAATATGTGGAAGAACTCTTTAAGGTAGGTCAGAAGAACATTTCAGATTATTTTGAGTACAAAAAAAAGGAAGTTGTATGCAACTACTTTTATGAAGACGGCACCACTTTTAGTGCATTGGCAGATATTGATGCATTTGCAGAGGAAGCTTCAAAAGTGTTCAATGTAGAAAAAACCGCTCTTATCGATTATCTTAATAAGAGCAAAAAGAAGTACGATTTAACCGCTTCTCTATTTCTTGAAAAATCGCTTCATAAGTCTTCAACATACTTATCTAAGGATACACTTAGGGCTATTTTGAGTATCAATTCATTGGATATAAATACGACTTTAGACGACCTCAATTCAAAAGTGTTTAAAGATGAGCGTCTCGTTCAACTCTATAATCGTTTTGCAACCTACAACGGATCTTCGCCCTACAAAACGCCAGGGATCATGTCTATGATTCCGCATTTAGAGCAGTATTATGGTACGTTTATACCAAAAGGAGGGATGCATTCCATCACCCAGAGTCTGTTTCAATTGGCTAAGGACATTGGCGTAACTTTTAATTTTAATACGAAGGTCGAAGAAATAATAATCAATAATAATAAGGTAGAAGGAATTCAAATTGAAGGCGAATTGATTAAGGCAGACATTGTGGTGTCTAATGCTGATGTTGTTCCGACCTACAGGAAACTGCTACCCAAGCAAAAAGCGCCTGAAAAGATCTTGAAACAACCAAGAAGTAGTTCGGCATTAATTTTCTATTGGGGGATTAAAAAACAGTTTTCGCAACTCGATTTACACAATATATTCTTTTCGGAAGATTATAAAACGGAGTTTGATTACATCTTCAATAAAAAGGACGTACATGACGATCCTACAGTGTATATCAATATTACGGCTAAAGATGAACCTAAGGATGCACCAAATGGTTGCGAAAATTGGTTTGTGATGATCAATGTGCCTAGTAACACCGGGCAAGATTGGGATGCAATAATTGAAAGATCGAGAGAAAACATAAAAAGAAAGATCAATAGGTTACTTCAAATTGATCTAGATGCGATTATTGAATACGAAAATATCTTAGACCCAAGATTAATTGAATCTAAGACCCAAAGCTTTCAGGGTGCACTTTATGGTGCATCAAGCAACAATAAATTCGCAGCTTTCCTACGACATCCAAATTTTAAGAGTTCCATAAAGAACTTGTATTTCTGCGGTGGTAGTGTTCATCCTGGCGGTGGGATTCCACTTTGTTTATTGTCGGGAAAAATTGTTTCAGAATTAATACAAAAAGCAAACTAAATGATAGATAGAAAGTTTATAAGATATTTATCGATCTTTTTAATTTGGCTATTCTCAATTTCAGGCATTATAGGATTTTTAACTCCTGAATACTCCGAATGGTTTTTGAGTATGACGCCATTTAATTTGCTTTTAACCTTCCTAATTATTTTGGTGAATATTGAAAAATTCAAAATTCAAATTCTTATAGCGGTTGCTATACCTTTTTTATTAGGATTTATTACTGAAGGTTTGGGTGTTAACTATGGTCTAATTTTCGGTTCTTATGCTTATGGTGAAAACCTCGGAATTAAACTCTGGGGAGTGCCCTTAATGATCTGTGTAAATTGGGCACTACTTACTATGGCCTCTGCTGATGTCGCAAAACTTTTTGCCAAGAATATCGTTGTTACTTCCTTGATTGGCGCAGCACTAATGACCGGATTAGATGTTGTATTAGAAGTTTCGGCTCCAAGATTTGATTATTGGGAGTTTGAAAACGGAGTGGTTCCGTTACAAAATTATATAGGGTGGTTCGCCACAGCTTTTGTAGCGCATTTGGGCTATCAATCATTTAAGATTGAAACTAACAAAGTCATTTCGTTGAATGTGTTAATTTCAATTGTTGTATTTTTTACTGTGTTTTTATTCTATTAAATGACGAAATACGATTATATCATTTTAGGTGCAGGAGCATCGGGTTTAATGCTGGCATACCGCATGGCGCAGGACAGCTTTTTTGATGATAAATCTATTTTGATCATTGATCGGGTAAGAGACAAGGGCAATGACAGAACCTGGTGCTATTGGGAAAATGGTGAAGGCGAATGGGATCATATATTAACCAAAACCTGGCCCAAAATTTTCTTCGGAAGTGAAAAATATTCAGATACTATTGAAATTGCTCCATACAGCTACAAAATGATTAGTAGCGAAAATTTCTACGATGCACTCTGGAAAGTTATTTCGAAAAAATCTAATATTACTTTTATTGAGAGCGCTGTAAAAAGTTTTAATGAGCACAAGGATAGCGTTGAAGTCATAACAGATAAAGAACATCTAACATGTGGCAAGTTATTTAATAGTATTGCTAAACCTGACCTCTATATTAAGCAGAAAAAATATCCGGTTTTACAGCAGCATTTTCTTGGGTGGTTTGTTAAAACAAAAGAGGAGGTTTTTGATGATTCCATAGCCACTTTTATGGATTTTACAATTGCTCAAAAAGGTAATACACGATTTATGTATGTATTGCCAATGGACAAAAAAACAGCACTCTTCGAATACACGCTTTTTTCGCAAGATTTACTTGAACGCTCAGAATACGAGGATGCCATAAAACAATATCTTTCAGAAAGAAATATTTCAGACTATGAGATCATCGAAAAAGAAATGGGCTCAATTCCTATGACCTCATTTAAGTTTTTCAAACTAGACTCCAAACATATTCTAAACATTGGTACTGCTGGTGGTTGGACTAAAGCCAGTACAGGCTACACCTTTAGAAACACCACTAAAAAAACAGAAAAACTCCTTTCATTTTTGAAACAAGAGCAAGATCTATCAAAATTCAATAGAATGACGAAGTTCTGGTATTACGACCTTCTTTTTTTAGATGTTCTTTATAAGTATAATAAGGAAGGCGCTAATCTTTTTGCCTCAATGTTTAGAAAGGGAAATACAAATACAATTTTTAAATTTCTAGATGAGGAATCGAGTGTAATCGAAGATCTAAAAATCATTACATCCGTACCGTCAAAACGCTTTATTCAGTCGCTCTTGAAGCGCGTGTTTTAATCATTCGAATATACCTGACCGCGATGAGGTTTTAGTGCGTCTCTAATCGGCTTCATTTCAGATTCATCGACTACCAAAAAAGCAATGCTGTGCATCTCACTATAGGTTTCTATACCTGTAATGTTAATTTGAAGCGCATTAAGGTTGATGTATTCTTTCAGATGGATAAGATGGTGCTCCGCAGTTTTTTGACTCGCCGGACCTCTAAAATCCCAGATCAATTTTAATTTACGCATTTGCAACTGAGGCGCCGTTTTCGGCAAAATTTTTAAAGTTAGTCATGTAAGTTTTGGTTTGCTTTTTGAAAGCTCTGGGCATAAAAAACAACATCGCGTTCATAGCAAAATTAGTCGGTTGATATTCATTTTTACAAGTCCATTTTGTATGACCTTCAGCAGTTTCAACAAAATAGTTTTGCTGTATGTTTCTTATACCTTTTGTATGATATGTTGCATGAAACTCCTCAGGGAAATTTTGTTTCGTAATAATTTCAATGACTTCAATTTTACGCTTGCCAAAATCGTAGTTTAATTTCATCTTGGCGCCAAATTGCCCTGGTGTCCCTGAAATATGCTCCGCGCTTACTAAGCCCTCCTGCCAATGTTTCATATTGTCTGTAGAATCCATACATTTTATCACTTCATTGAGCGATTTCTTAATGATGATTTCGGTGGTATATTTCATGCTTAAAAAACGATTACAAATAAATATAATAAAAGTGCGAATACTAACTCTAAAATATCGACGTTTCTACCATTTTAGATGCTGTAAGCATTAAAATACCTTAGTAATTTGATTCGAAATTATGATAGGACTTCAGCTTGTAAAATAGGCGATTTGTGTTATTTTTGCTCAATTCGCAATTTCATGTAGAATCCTGCAAGGGATGTTGACCTAACATAGAAAACATATGAAAATGAAAACTAATTTTAAATGGTTGTTTTTAGCCTTATTTGCGCTAAATTTTTCTTTTTCTCAAGAGAAAGATGAAATCCTCTTAACTGTTGATGGTGAACCAATTTTAACTTCTGAATTTTTAAGAGTTTACAACAAGAATTTAGATTTGGTAAAGGATGAAAGTCAAAAGGATGTAGATGGCTATTTAAAGCTCTTTACTGAATACCAGTTGAAATTGAAAGAGGCTAAACGTCTAAAGTTGGATGAAGATACAAAGTACTTACGCGAGTTTCAACAGTATAAAAGACAACTTACAAAAAATTACCTATCAGAAAATAAAGTCACTGATGCTCTTGTGCAAGAAGCCTACGATCGCAGTATAATTGACCTTAATGCTTCACATGTCTTAGTAAGGTTAGACGAAAGTACATCAGATACCTTAGCGGCCTATAACCAGATACTAAAATTAAGAGATCGTTTTTTAAATGAAGGGTTCGATGCTTTAAGAGCAGATGTTCACAACGGACAAAGCATATTTGTTGAGGACCTTGGTTATTTCTCGGCCTTTAAAATGGTTTATGATTTTGAAACTGCGGCCTACAATACGCCTAAAGGCGAAATTTCAATGCCGTTTAGAACACAGTTTGGCTATCATGTTGTAAAAATTAATGATAGACGCCAATCGCGTGGGACAGTAACGGCAGCTCATATTATGATTGCCTTACAGCAAAAAGATTCAACCATAGATCCAGAAGAACGTATTAAAGATATCTATAAAAAAATTCAGCAAGGTGAGAGCTTTGCCTCTCTGGCCAAACAATTTTCTGATGATAAAAGTTCTGCAAAAAACGGAGGTAAGTTGGCACCATTTAAAAGTGGACAGTTAAGTTCTATAGAGTTTGAAGACCAAGCCTTTGGTTTAGCTGAAAATGGCGATATGAGCGCACCCTTCAAAACGGCTTATGGTTGGCATATTGTAAAGCGCATTGATCTAGAACCAAACCCATCGTTTGAGGTTCAAAAACCTCAATTAGAAAGTAAGGTTAAACGAGATACGAGGTCTAAACTTATTAATACGGCGATGGTTAAGGAACTAAAATCACGCTATGATATCGTTGAAAATTTAGAGTCTAAGACTTATTTTGAATCCATTTTAACGGATGATTTCTTCAGACGTGCTTGGAAGCTTCCAGAGGGACTTGAAGCTGAAAAAACATTGTTTTCTATCAATAATAAAAAGGTTACCTACAACGATTTTGGGAAGCACCTATTCTCAATTCAACGTGCTTATAACGGTAGAAAAACTTCATTTACTAATGTGATCGAAAGAGAGTATGAGAAGTATTTCGAGCGAGAGATCCTTCAGTTTAGAGAGGAAAATCTAGAATTCGAAAATGAAGAATTTGCCAATATCCTCAAGGAATATAGAGATGGTCTATTGTTATTTGAATTAATGGAAAAGGAAGTTTGGAACAGAGCATCAAAAGATTCGACGGGGTTAGAGCAATTCTATCAAAAGCATAAATCCAACTACCGATGGAATGATAGAGTAGAGGTTTTAATGGCTTCAACGGCAGACCAGTCTATCGCAGAGCGCGTATTGAAGATGATGCAAAATGGTAAAGCTAAGGAAGAGATTGAGGCCGAATTAAATTCAGAAGCGAAAAAGAACATCATATTTACTAGTGGAGTTTTTGATCTTAATGATAATAAGCTCCCAACTAGCTTACGTTTCGAAAAGGGGATTGATAAAATATATGAACACAACGACGCGTTTCATGTAATAGAGGTAATTAATACCTTGCCAGCAGGCGATAAAACGCTTGAAGAAGCTAGAGGTAATGTGGTAAATGATTATCAGACCCAAATCGAAAATGATTGGCTTAAAGGACTGTATGGTCGCTTTGAGGTTGAAGTGAATAAAAAAGCACTAAAGGCCGTAAAATCGAAAATTAACAATCAATAATTTTAGTTGAAAAAAGCATACGTATTCATATGGATTTGTGGTTGTTTGTTGAGTTGCGACTTCTTCAAAAAAACTGATGATCGCGAACCTATAGCGAGAGTTAACGATACGTATTTATATAAGGAAGACGTTGCTGATTTAGTTCCTGAAGGCGCAAGTGAAGCAGACAGTCTCGTAATTGTAAATGCTTATATCAACCGTTGGGCGCGTCAGTTACTACTAATGGATGGTGCGCTTTTAAATCTTCCAGAGGAAAAGCAAGAAGAATTTTCAAAATTGATCGATCAGTACAAAAATGATCTTTACACCAAAGCCTATCTCGAAAGATTAGTTAAAAAGAACATTGATACTGTTGTAGATATTGAAGAGTCAAAGGTGTTTTATGAAGCTAACAAAGAGTCCTTCAAACTTAATGACGACTTGCTACAATTACGCTATATCAGCTTGCCTTTAAATCCGATTGATCTAGATACTATTACGAAAAGATTCAAACGTTTTGAACCAAAAGACAAGCGATATTTGGATTCTATTTCCTTACAGTTTAAGTCTTATTCTTTAAATGATTCCCTTTGGGTTAAGTTTAACCAAGTTGTGGATAAAGTGCCTGTTATTAAGCCTGAAAGTAAAGACCAACTGTTAAAAAAATCTAATTTCTTACAGCTCAAAGATTCATTAAACCTATATTTGATGCAAGTTAATGACATACGACTTCAGAATGATTATGCCCCTTTGGAGTATGTTCAAAGATCTATAAAACAGATTGTCATTAATAAGCGAAAGTTAGAGCTTATCAAACAACTCGAAAATGATATTTCAAAAGATGCGATTAAAAATAAAAAGTTTGAAATCTATAATTAAACTCTTCAGTCTTTCTTGTTTCCTATTCGTTGGTTTCGTCAACGGACAAGAGATTATACCGGATGATGTTCCTATTAAAAAAGAAAAAGATAGTGTGATAAACAAAACACGCATCAAGGCTGATGGCGTTGCTGCAGTAGTTGGAGATTTTATTGTGTTAGAGTCTGACCTAGACCGAGAAATTGCACAATTAGAAGCCCAAGGCGCAGATTTGAGTGGCGTTACACGTTGCGAACTTTTTGGTAGTTTATTAGAGAAGAAATTATATGCACATCAGGCAATTCAAGATAGTATCATTGTCAATGAATTGTATATCCAATCTCTTGTAGAACAGCAGATTCAGGGTATCCTTGCGCAAACTCAAGGCGATATGCAAGGCTTGTTGAATTTCTATAAGAAAGAGTCAGAACAGGCGCTTCGAGATGAAATGTACGAGATCAATAAGAATGGTTATCTGGCACAGGAAATGCAAAAGAAAGTGATCGACGGTGTTGAGGTAACACCTGAAGAGGTTAGAACTTTTTTTAACGATATTCCTAAGGATGAAAGACCAACATTTGGTACGGAACTAAAGGTAGCTCAGATCGTAATTATACCTAAAGTAACTGATGAGGCAAAGCAAGAAGTCATTGATAAATTGAAGGGCTTTAAACGTGATGTTGAAGAAAATGGAGCAAGTTTTATCACCAAAGCACTCTTTTATTCTGAGGATATGGGCTCTAAAAATAACGGAGGTTTGTTACCAACCATGAACAGAAAACGCCCTCGAATGGTTAAAGAATTTAGAGATGTAGCATTCAATCTCCAAGAAGGTGAAATCTCAGATCCGTTTGAAACAGACTTTGGTTATCATATCATCTATCTTGAAAAGATTCGAGGTCAGGAATACGATGTAAGACATATTTTACTGCGTCCTGAAGTGACTCCTGATGCCTTAAAAGAAGCAAGAGACAAAATTGATAAGGTTAGAGATTTAATAGTTTCAGGAAAAGTTTCCTTTGCCGATGCTGCCTTAGAATTTAGTGATGAAGAAGAAACGAAATATGAAGGTGGTCAGCTTACCAATCCTACGACGCAAGATTTTAATTTTGAATTGACTAAGATGGATACAGAAATGTACACTCAGATTCAAGGCCTGAAAGATGGCGAGATCAGTGAGGTCATTCAAGATGAAGACCGAATTAATGCTTACAAATTCAAGATTATGACGGTGACCGATAGAATCGACGATCATGAAGCTGATTTTTCTAGAGATTATCTTAAAATAAAAGAATTAGCACTTCAAGATAAACAAGTGAGAGCTATTGAAAAATGGCAAAAAGAAGTCATTCTTGAGACTTATGTAAAAATCAACGGTGTGTATAGAGACTGTGATTATCAAAGTAATTGGTTAAAAACACAATAACATATGTCTGACGTTGCCGTAATTGAAAACTTTGTAACGAAATACAAAGCCCTTAAACAAGAAATATCTAAAGTCATTATTGGTCAGGAAGATGTTGTAGACCAAATATTAATTTCTATTTTCTCGGGCGGACACTCATTATTAATAGGTGTCCCTGGTTTAGCTAAAACATTAATGGTTAATACCATTGCCCAAGCATTGGGTTTAGATTTTAAGCGTATTCAGTTTACGCCAGACCTTATGCCAAGTGATATTTTGGGAAGTGAAATCCTAGATGAAAATCGTCATTTTAAATTTATAAAAGGACCAATTTTCGCCAATATTATTTTGGCAGATGAGATCAATAGAACTCCTCCTAAAACACAGGCAGCATTGCTCGAGGCCATGCAAGAGCGAGCAGTAACAGTTGCTGGTCATCAGTATAAATTGAGCTTACCTTATTTTGTACTAGCTACACAGAATCCTATTGAACAAGAAGGAACATACCCATTGCCAGAGGCTCAATTAGACCGCTTCATGTTTGCAATACGATTAGAGTATCCTTCATTTAAAGAGGAAGTGGAAGTAGTAAAAGCTACGACAACGGATAACCAGTTAAGCGTTAATTCGCTATTTACAGCACAAGAAATCATCGATTTTCAGAATGTTATTCGCCGTATACCAGTTGCAGATAATGTTGTGGAATACGCAGTATCGCTTGTGGCTAAAACGCGACCTAAGGCCGATACTGCAGCAGATATCGTTAGAGAATTTGTTGATTGGGGAGCAGGGCCACGTGCTTCACAAAACCTTATCCTTGCAGCAAAAACACATGCAGCAACCATAGGTAAATTTTCACCAGATATTGAAGATATACAGGCCATTGCTACAGGAATTCTGAGACACAGAATTATTAAAAACTACAAAGCAGAGGCTGAAGGAATTACAGACGAAAAAATCATTGAAAGTTTATTTTAATAAACAATTACAAATAAAAAAAGACCTCATAATTTTATGAGGTCTTTTTGTTTGATGATTGATTGTATTTAATCTTTAATCGGTTGCTCAATATTTTGATTCAAATGCTTTGCATAAAAGCCCATCATGGCTTTATAGAGCGCTATAGAGTTTTCTTCCTTACCAAAACCATGTCCTTCATCGTATTTTACCATATATGGAACATCAACACCTTTTGCGCGTAGACCTTCAACAATCTGGTCAGATTCGTCGATATTAACTCTAGGGTCGTTCGCACCCTGAACAACAAAAAGTGGTTTTTTGATTTTGTTAATATGGAATACAGGTGATACTTCTTCCATAATAGCCTTTTCCTCCGGAACGTCTGGATCGTACCAGATTTCCTTTACAATCTTTTTGTAAGGTTTCCAGTATTCTGGGAAAGAGTCATAAAACGTAAAAATATTCGAAACACCAACATAATCTACACCACAAGCATAAAGATCTGGTGTTTTAGTTAATCCTCGTAATACAGCATATCCACCATGACTTCCACCATAAATAGCAGCATTATCTTTGTCAACCCAACCTTGGTCAACAACATATTGAAGTCCGTCTTCAACATCATCCATGGCCTTTCTACCAATTTGCTTGAATCCTGATTCTAAAAATTCACGCCCGTAGCCTCCCGAAATTCTGAAATTTACCTGTAATGTGGCATAACCTCTACTTGCAAATAATTGAGCTTCAGGATTGAATCCCCAAGAGTCTCTTATTCCTTGTGGTCCACCATGAGGATTTACAATTACCGGAACTTTTTTACCCTCAAGCGCAGCTTTTGGTAGTGTAATATATCCATGAATGGTTTTACCGTCTCTACTTGTAAAAGTAATAGGTCGCATCTCAGCCATATCTTCTTCAAGAAGATTAGGCATTAAATTATAAAGTAGCTTGAATTCATCTTTTTTAGCGTCATAAGAATAATATGTACCATATAATTTATCACTTTGTAAAAAGATCAGATATTTACTTTCGTCGTCTGTTACATCAGCTATGGAGTAGCTATAATTTGGGAATTTGTTTGTAATTTTTTTGTGAAGACTTTTATAGTAATCACTCACTGGAACTATAACTTGCTTTTCACCTTCGTAAGAGAAATAATCGAGTTCATAACCTCTGTTTCTCGACAAAGAAAGACCTGAAACATCATAGTTTTCATTTGAGAACAGTTTCTTAATTACCTTATCTTCTTTGAGATCGTATAAATATATCTGCGTTTTATCACTATCTAAATTAGATATCACATAAGCGTCGTGAGGGTATTCAGTGGCATAGTTAAACGAAGAAATGCCAAAACTATCTTTCCAATTTAGCTGCTTTATGATCTCATAATTTTCACCATCTAGAGTGTAATACATATCAAAATGAACACCATCTCTTAATCTTGCAAATCCGCGTAAGTTTCCGTCTTTATCAAATTCATATCCGTCAATAGGATTAGCCGCATCGTCATTAGAATAGAGTTGTTCAAGCTTACCCGTTACGATATTAATTTTATAAGGTTCAAAGATCTGAGGGTTATTTTGGTTCATAGAAATGATCATATGATCTTTATCTTCCTTAAGGCCGTTTAAGATATTTACCTTAACCCCATCAAATGGCGTTAATTCTTTTTGGTTGCTGCCATCAATGTTTACTGCAAATAAGTGATAATCCTCATTGCCGCCTTTGTCCATAATGTAAACAATACGGTTGTTATTTGCCCATCCAAAACCTCTTACAAGTTCTTCCTTTTCTTCAATAACGCGAGTTACCTGATCAGTTTCTAAGTTCTTTACATAAACATGATTTTTCTTGTTATCATCTTTTTCTCTGTAGGATAAATATTTTCCATCAGGTGAAAAATTAAAAGAACGTGCCTTAGGTCTTGCAAAATAATCTTCAACTGCATATTTATAAGAGTTGATAGGTTTCCAGTTCGATAGCTTTTCAAGATCTTCATCTGAAGTTGGTAAGGCTGTGTTACCTGGTAGAGTTATTACTGTTTTGCCTAATATCAGCGGTAATTCATTGCTGCCCTGATAAAATGTACCCTCTATTTTATCGTCGGAGAGTGTACCGATATATTTAATACCAGCTTGATTGAATTTTATGGTTAAAGTAGTTCCTTCAAGTGTGGTGACATCCATCGGAATACCCATTGCTCCTTGAGATGGACTATCCATGGTTGAAGTGTAAGCGTCGTCTTCCATTGAAATATTAAATACCAATGGTATTTCTGTACCTTGTACAGATAATTTTCCTTCCCATGCTCCTGTTATATCTTGGGCATAAGTTTGTGCCAAGCTACCTAATATGATAAAAAAGGTGCTCAATTTTAAAAACATAGATTTCATTTCGTTTGTTTAAAATTTGAATACTGATTATTTAGATTATATGCTATTAGAAGAAAACACGACAGGTTTTGTTACAATTTAAACGTTAAAATTGAACACGTAAATTGATCTTAGTACTTTATTATAGGTTTAATTCTCAAAATGTTATCTGAAATACATATTCATTCTAAATAAAGGGAATTGTTAATTTATTAATCATATCTCATTTAAGCTGTTAATAATTAAAAAAACTATCAAAAAATGAGTCAATTTGTGATTTATATTCACTGTTTTGTTGATTTTGTTACATATTTTTAAAAATGATTAGGAATTCGTAATTTTGTGGGACTTTTAAAAAACATAATTATCAACCTTTAAATATACTTTATGGCTTTTGACATTGATATGATAAAGAAGGTTTATGCTAACATGGCTGAGCGCGTAGATGCTGCCAGAGAAATTGTTGGAAAACCATTGACACTTTCAGAAAAAATATTATATGCTCATTTATGGGATGGAAAACCAACACAAGCGTTTACCAGAGGTAAAGACTATGTTGATTTTGCACCAGATAGAGTTGCTTGTCAGGATGCAACGGCTCAGATGGCATTATTACAGTTTATGCAAGCCGGAAAAGCAAAAGTTGCTGTACCAACAACGGTACATTGCGATCACTTAATTCAGGCGAAAAGCGGAGCAGAAGCCGACTTAAAGCATGCTAATAATACCAGTAGTGAAGTATTTAACTTTCTGGAATCAGTGTCTAATAAATACGGAATTGGTTTCTGGAAGCCTGGTGCAGGAATTATCCACCAAGTTGTATTAGAAAACTATGCCTTTCCTGGAGGGATGATGATCGGTACCGATTCTCATACTGTAAATGCAGGTGGTTTAGGAATGGTAGCAATAGGCGTGGGAGGTGCCGATGCAGTGGATGTGATGGCTGGTATGCCTTGGGAACTTAAATTTCCAAAATTAATTGGTGTAAGATTAACCGGAAAACTTTCAGGATGGACAGCACCTAAAGATGTGATCTTAAAAGTTGCTGAAATCCTAACAGTAAAAGGGGGAACAGGAGCTATTGTTGAATATTTCGGTCCTGGCGCTTTATCAATGTCTTGTACAGGTAAAGGAACCATATGTAATATGGGTGCGGAGATCGGAGCAACAACATCTACTTTCGGTTATGACGATTCAATGGAGCGCTATTTAAGAGCTACTGATAGAGCAGACGTTGCTGATGAAGCTAATAAAATAAAAGACTACTTAACAGCAGATACAGAGGTATATGCTAATCCTGAGCAATACTTTGATCAGGTAATTGATATTAATCTTTCAGAATTAGGGCCTTTATTAAATGGGCCATTTACGCCAGATCTTTCAACTACTGTCGGAAGAGAAATGACAGAAAAAGCGAAAGAAAACGAATGGCCAATGCAAGTAGAATGGGGATTAATAGGATCTTGTACAAATTCATCTTACGAGGATTTATCAAGAGCATCTTCAATTGCACAACAAGCCCTAGATAAAGGGTTAAAGACCAAAGCTGAATTCGGAATTAATCCAGGATCAGAACAGGTAAGATACACTGCTGAACGCGATGGTATTTTAGAGGTTTTTGAAAAACTCGATGCAAAGATATTTACAAATGCATGTGGTCCGTGTATCGGGCAATGGGCACGTTACAGCGACCCTAAGAATGCTCCAAAAAATAGTATCGTTCATTCGTTTAACAGAAACTTCGCTAAGCGTGCTGATGGTAATCCAAATACCCACGCTTTTGTGGCTTCTCCAGAAATCACAGCAGCAATCGCTATTGCTGGTCGATTAGACTTTAATCCAATGACAGATACGCTGATCAACGAGAATGGAGAAGAGGTAATGTTAGATGAGCCAACAGGATGGGAATTACCACCAAAAGGATTCGATGTTAAAGAAAATGGTTATTTAGAGCCTGTTGCTGACGGTAGCGGAGTAGAAGTTACAGTAAACCCAGAATCTGAGCGTTTACAATTACTTACACCATTTGAACCAATTGGAGATTCTGTGACTGGCGCTAAGTTGTTAATTAAAGCATTTGGTAAGTGTACAACCGACCATATTTCAATGGCCGGACCATGGTTGCGTTACAGAGGTCATCTAGATAATATCGCAAACAATACTTTAATTGGTGCTGTTAACGCGTTCAACAAGCAAACCAATTTTGTAAAAAATCAACTTACGGGTGAATATGGCGGTGTTCCTGACACGCAACGTGAGTACAAGAAAAATGGAATCTGGTCTGTTGTTGTAGGTGATCACAATTATGGTGAAGGTTCATCAAGAGAGCACGCGGCAATGCAACCAAGACATTTAGGTGTTGCTGCTGTGATTGTAAAATCATTTGCACGTATTCATGAAACAAATCTTAAGAAGCAAGGTATGTTAGGTTTAACCTTCGCAAATGAAGCAGATTATGATCTTATTCAAGAGGATGATACCTTCAACTTCTTAGATCTTAATGAATTTGCTCCTGGTAAACCATTGCATATAGAAGTCGTTCATGCAGATGGTTCTTCAGATACAATTGCTGTGAATCATACATATAACGATTCACAAATTGAATGGTACAAAGAAGGCTCTGCACTTAATTTAATTAAAAAGCAGAATGCTTAAGTCATAAATATTCTTATTTGAAAACTCCCAATTAATATTGGGAGTTTTTTTTGTGCAAATTGTAAGGTAGGGGAATTCAATGCGACAGTACATTTATACAACCAATATCCTATCACTATTATCATGAGATCTTTTTGGTTTTTTGAGGATGTAAATCTGTTCAAACTACTTTGTCCACATAAGTTCAAGGCCTACAAGCAATCCCATACTTTTGATCAATACCGAAAAGAAGACTACATCTATTTCGAAAATGACTCGTCGAATAAAATTTATTTGATTGAAAACGGTAAGGTGAAGATCGGCTATTATAGTGAAAATGGAGATGAGGTTGTAAAGGCTATTTTAACCAAAGGAGAGCTCTTTGGTGAAAAAGCAATTTTGGGTGAAAGGAAACGTGAAGAATTTGCCCAGTCCTTAGATAATCAGACTTCAATTTGTCCTGTTGGTGTGGAAACTATGCACGACCTTATGCGCGATAATCAGACTTTCAGTTTCAGAATATATAAATTTATTGGCTACAAGTTTAAGAAATTAGAACGGCGCTTACAGTTGTTACTTTTTAAAGATTCAAAAACCCGATTACTTGAATTTTTAGACGAACTTTGTACCGATTACGGATACGATTGCGATAAAACCGGCGATCAGATTATAAATCATCCGTATACTCAAAAAGATATTGCATCTTTGATAGGCATTTCAAGACCAACATTGAATATTCTTATGAACGAACTTAAGGAAGATGATATCATAGACTTCGACCGAAGGCAGATAAGAATTTACAATACCTCGGCTTAAATCTTATATTTCATGAAGACCAAATTAACAAAAAGCAATATTATTTTTATGATAATCATTGCCTTGCTCATCATCCCTCAGACGCGACATCCCATTCAGATCGTGTTACACAAAGGTTTAAGCTACATTAATCAGTCTACTATGATTGATGCCAATGAAAGGGTGCAGGTCACTTATGATCATTGGAAATTACAATCAGATACCAATGTTACTTTAGATTTCAATTCAACTAAAGATAAAGTAGTTTTTGTAAATTTTTGGGCAACCTGGTGTCCGCCTTGTATTGTTGAAATGCCAAGTCTTCAGGCATTGTATACAGATTATAATGATAAGGTTGATTTTTTATTTGTTACAACAGATACTTTTGACGTTGTAGAGACTTTCAAGAATAAAAAGAATTTCGATTTCGATGTATATAATTCGTTAAATGAAATTCCGAAGGAACTTATGACAAGTTCAATTCCAAGAACATTTATTATTAATAAAAAGGGCGAGATTGTAGTAGACGAATCTGGAGCTGTAGATTGGAATAGCGCTAAAGTTCGTGGGCAATTAGATCAATTGCTTGCCGAGTAAATTATTTGAAATATTTGAAAGGTACGATAAGCATACCAAAATTTTCCCCGTCTTTCTTGCCCAAGTGCTTATGATGAATTTTGTGGGCGCGTCTTACACCACGAGCATACTTGTTATCTATATTTCGTAACCACTTGAATCGCTGATGGATAAATATATCATGAACGATAAAATAAGCCAATCCATAGGCCATAATACCAATTCCGATAGGTAAACAAAACCAGATGTTGTGTTCGCCCCAAAGGTACCAGCAAAGCATACTAACTACGGCATAGAAAATGAAAAAAGCATCATTGCGTTCAAACCAACTATCATGGTCTTTATGGTGATGATCTTTATGTAAACTCCATAAAAATCCATGCATGATGTACTTGTGCGTAAACCACGCATTAAACTCCATAATAAAAAATGTTACCAAGAAAATTAAGATCCAAAAAACTATCTGCACAACACTAATTTTTTATTTAAAGTAAATTTAGTTGATATTTTACATAACTGCGAGTAAGTAACTCTATCTTTTTGTAATTAGGCACTCTAATTCTAGCCGATTTAATTTCTAAAGCAGGAGTGTCTTTAAGTTTTTGAAGAAGCTTGTTGTAGTAACGATAGGCCATGAACACGCCAAATCTAGCTTCGAGCGGTAATTTTTTAATTCCCTTTAAGCCTTCAGCAAAATCAGCTTCAATATCTTGAATTATAGCTTGCTTTGAATTTTCATCTAAATGATTTAGGTCTGTATTAGGAAAGTAGGTTCTGCTTAGATCTTCAAAATCTGCTTTCAAATCTCTTAAAAAGTTTACTTTTTGAAAAGCTGAACCCAAACTCATAGCAGAGTCCTTAAGATCATTATATTTCTCGTTATCACCTTTCACAAATACCTTTAAGCACATTAATCCTACGACATCTGCAGAACCATATATGTAATTTTTATATTCTTCTTCGGTTAGATAATCTTTTTTGAATAGATCTAGTCGCATACTATTCATAAAGGCATCGACCAAATGCTTATCGATATTGTACTTGTGATAGGTATCTTGAAAAGAATTTAAGATCGGGTTCAAACTGATTTTATCCTTAAGGGCATTTTCTAATTCAGTTTCAAAATTTCTGAATAATTTTTCCTTGTCATAATCATGAAACGTATCCACAATCTCATCGGCAAATCTTACAAACCCATAAATATTATAGATGTCTTGCCTGATACTCTCAGACAACATTTTGGTGGCCATCGAGAATGACGTGCTGTAGGCGTTTGTAACAAGCTTGCTACATTCTTTGGAGACGTTGTCAAAAATAGATTTCATGATATACGGTGCTTATTCTATGGTACTAACTTTTATTTATTGATCAGGTCGGCTACTAACTTACCTGATATAAGTGATGGAGGTACTCCTGGTCCAGGGACGGTTAGCTGACCAGTGAAATACAATTCATCTACTTTTTTACTTTTTAATTTCGGTCTAAGGAATGCAGTTTGTCTTAATGTATTTGCCATTCCGTAAGCATTACCTTTATACGAATTGTATTCACTTACAAAATCATTAACACAAAACGATTCTTTAAAAAGTATATGATCTTTAACCTTTTGATCGGTTAAATTTTCAAAACGATTGATAATAATATCAAAATATTGTTGCCTCAGTTCGGGAGTATCTTCTAATCCAGGTGCGATTGGTATGAGAAAAAAACCAGTTTCGCAACCTTCAGGCGCCATGCTCTTATCTGTTACAGAAGGGAAGTTAACATAAAATAATGGATTTTCAGGCCATTTTGGGTCATCATATATTTCTTCAGCATGATTTTCGAAGCTTGTATCGAAGAATAAATTGTGATGATCTATGGCTTTTATCTTCTTATCAAACCCCACATAAAACAGTAATGATGAAGGTGCAAAGGTTCGTTTTTCCCAGTAAGATTCTGAGTATTGGCGATATTCGGTATCTAATAAGGTTTCAGAATGATGATAGTCTGCACCACTCAATACTACATCCGAATTTATTGTTATTCCGTTGACCGTTATGCCCACAGCTTTGCCATTTTCAACGTTGATCTTTTCAACATTACTATTGGTATGAATTGTAACGCCTAGGCTTTCGGCTAAGCTTTTCATTGCTTTTATTATTTCGTACATGCCACCTCTTGGATGCCATGTTCCTAATCCGAAATCAGCAAAATTCATAAAGCTGTAAAATGACGGTGTTTGGCTTGGTTTAGCGCCTAAAAACAGTACCGGAAATTCAAGTGTTGAAATTAGCTTCGGATTTTTAAAGTTCTTTCTAACTTCTTGGCTAATTGTTTTGAAGAAACGATCTACTCTTGTTACGGTATCTTTTGTAACTAATTCGAAAGGTGAAATACCAGGTTTCAATACGACCTTATTGATTGCAATATCGTAATGATCTTGTGCCTGAGCAATGAATTTTCGAAGTGGTTTTGAACTACCGGCCTCGATACGTTCAAATTCTTCACAGATTTGATCCATATGATCGCCTATCGTTATAACCTCATCTGAAAAGAAAATTTTATAGGCAGGACTCAACTTATCGAGCTGATAATAGTCGCTTGTACTTTTTCCGAAGTCATTAAAGAATTTTTCAAAAATATCGGGCATCCAATACCAACTTGGGCCAATATCGAAAGTAAATCCATCTTTTACCAATTGGCGTGCTCTACCTCCTACAGTATTGTTTTTTTCAAACACAGATACTTCGTGTCCGGCTTTAGCTAAATAGCAAGAAGCCGAAAGGGATGAAAAGCCTGAGCCAATTATTGAAATTCTTTTACTCATTGGTTTAGTGATCTAAATTTTCAATCAATGCTTGAATACTCTTAAATGCCGAAACGCCTTCTGGCAGGTTGTTCAAATCTAAGGCGTTCAGCATCTGACCTAAAATCCAAAGTTTCGTGTTGCTGTTTTCTAGCAAGAGTTTGTTGAAATTCTCCATATATTTTTCAATGTCATCCTTCTCTGGTTTTACTGTAAAATAGGAGATATAAATGATTTCGTCGTAGTAATTTTTTAAATCAGTTAAACTATCAAGTGGTACACTGAAGCCTAAGAAAATAGATTGGTATCCTCGGCTGACTAATTGATGGTTTATAAACATAAGCCCTAACTCATGTATTTCATTTTCAGGTAAGTAGAGAACAAATGTTTTCTTAGATTTATTGATTTGCTTAGATTGTACTTTCTCAGTATTGATAAGTATTTTTTGACGAATCAAGGAAGTTAAAAAATGCTCATGTGCTGGTGATATGGTATCTGTTTGCCATAAGAGACCAATTTCGGTCAACAATGGAATAAAGATATCATAGAAAACTTCGTAAAATTCTTTTTCCTTTAGAAGTGACTCGTAGGTGTTGTAAAAAAGTGCCTGATCGAAATTGAGCATAGATAGCTTAAATGCGTTTATGGCATGGCTTTCCATGTTACTTTCGGCAGCTATTTCTCTAACTAATATCGGAATTTTGTGTTCTTCAATAGTGGCTATTTTCGAAATTTTGTAGCCATTATTATTTAGGTAGCTCACATTTAGAAGCTTTTGAAAGCTCGCTAAATCGTAATATCGTATGTTAGTATCGGTCCGTTTGGGTTGTAAAAGATTGTAGCGCTTCTCCCATATTCTAATCGTATGCGCCTTAATTCCAGTAAGGTTTTCCAAATCCTTGATACTGAATTGATTCTTTATATTGTTCATTTTTTAACAAAAATGTTTAAACAAAAGTAAGATTTTAACTCATAAAAACCTTACAATTAACAAAATTTAAGTAAAAAATATGTGTTAATTAAAATGAGGAAATGTAGTGTGCTTTGATAATTGCACAAACTTAGAGTTATAAAGTGCGCACGAGAAGATCAAGACGCTTGCGGTCTTCATCTTGACTTTGTGTAACAAACGTCAAGACTCAATGGCGTTATGAGTACTTTTTTATGAATTTTTTTAGCCTTTCTTTTGAAAGGTTTTTCAACTTTCTTTCTAATGTCATTGCTTCAGATCGACTAGATTTTTCAGTATACCATAAAAGCTCCCAAGGAGTGTATCTTTTAGTTGACTTCTCCAGTCCTGAATTGTGCCTCCTAATTCGTTCAAATAAATCTTTAGTCTGACCTTTATAAAACGTATCAAACTTTTTAGAGTAAAGAATATAAACGAAATAGGGCATTAAAATGTTGAAAGTGCGCACGAGAAGATCAAGACGCTTGCGGTCTTGATCTTGACTTTGTGTAACAAACGTCAAGACTCAATTTCGCTATGAGTACTTTTTTATGAATTTTTTCAGCCTTTCTTTTGAAAGGTTTTTCAACTTTCTTTCTAATGTCATTGCTTCAGATCGACTAGATTTTTCAGAATACCATAAAAGCTCCCAAGGAGTGTATCTTTTAGTTGACTTCTCCAGTCCTGAATTGTGCCTCCTAATTCGTTCAAATAAATCTTTAGTCTGACCTTTATAAAACGTATCAAACTTTTTAGAGTAAAGAATATAAACGAAATAGGGCATTAAAATGTTGAAAGTGCGCACGAGAAGACTCGAACTTCCACGACCTAAAACGGTCACTGGCCCCTCAAGCCAGCGCGTCTACCAATTCCGCCACGTGCGCAATACTGAAGTAAATATAAAAAAAAAGTTAAGCATTTCGCTTAACTATCGTGACCGGGCTGGGGCTCGAACCCAGGACCCTCTCCTTAAAAGGGAGATGCTCTACCAACTGAGCTACCCGGTCATTAAGATGTTCTCTTAAATGAGGGTGCAAATATAAAATGATTAATTAATAAAACAATACATTTTTAACTTTAATTTTTGTTTTTTTGTTCTATCGGGAATTTAGAAAATTCAAACTAAAAATTTAGAGTATGATTGTTGCATTAATGGGATATATGGGATCGGGTAAATCTACTATTGGTAAGGCTCTAGCTACTTTGTTGAATTACAAATTCTTAGACCTTGATGACTATATTGCCGCACAAGAAAATGCTTCTATCCCCGAACTGTTTAATAAAAGAGGGGAGCTCTATTTTAGAAAAAAAGAAACGGAGTATTTAAATGAAATTTTAAATTCAAATGAAAATTGTGTTTTAGCGCTCGGTGGTGGAACACCATGTTATGGTAGAAATCTTGAATTGCTTCTAGACAATGAACAAGTAAATTTATTCTATTTAAAATTGTCGATTCCATTACTAACAAATCGACTTTTTAAAGAACGTTCACAGCGACCATTAATTAGTCATATCCAATCGGAAGATGATCTGATGGAGTTTATAGGTAAACATCTTTTTGAACGCACGCAGTACTACAACCAAGCCGAACATGTTGTAAATACAGATCATAAAACACAGCAAGATATTTTAGAGGAACTCCTAATGATCCTAATCTAAATAAGCCTCATAAGGTTGTTTAGATAAATTGACGTGTACGTGTTCGAAAAGTGAAGTAGATAATGAAATGCCTTTGAAATCAGCCTTAACAGGATATTTTTTATGATTTCTATTTACTAAAACCGCTGTTTTGAATTGTCTTAAAGGCACATCTAAAAAATGTTTGATCCCGTAAATTAAGGTGCTACCAGAATTTAAAACATCATCGATAAGCACAATAGATTTGTTTGTATAGTCGTCTTTACTAATCGAAGTTATGATAGGCTTAGTAGGTTCTTTTTTATCGATCTTAACCTTGCATAGTACCGATTCGATATCAGAAATTTTATCGAGTTGATTTTTAATCTTTCTGGCAAGAATATATCCATTACTTTCAATACCGGCAATAACAATCTGCGTTTCGTCGACATTGCACTCGTAGATTTGATAAGCGATTCGCTTGATCTTATGTTCAATTTCTTTATGACTTAATATCGTATTCTTTGTTAGTGCCATAGTGCGCTTATCTTCTTGTTATATGGAATAATCTTATCGTCTTTCAAAGATAAAAAACAGTTCTTTACCTTCTCTTGGTTTTATTGAATTTGTTGAACGTTCTAAAATCTTTATTTCAAAATAAGGGCTAAAATGTATTTTATATTCTTCAATACTGCCGCCAAATGGTGGGCCTGAAGAGGTAAGTGGGAAATCGAAAAATAATCCCGATAATTTACCCTTAGGCTTTAATAAGTCTACCATTTTCTTGACATATTTTTCTCTTAAACTAGGATCTAAAGCGCAAAAAAATGTTTGTTCAAGAATTAGATCAAACTGACCTTCAAATTCAAAAAAATTATGATGTAACAATTGATCTTTTGGAAAACCTGTTACTCGGCTTTTCAGATTAACTAATGGTTGTAACGCAATATCGAGTACATATGTGTTTTTGAAACCAGCATTCCATAGGTATTCAGCTTCATAACTATTTCCGGCACCGGGAATAAGAATATTTATGGATTTGTCTTCAAGTTGATCAATATAAGTTTTCAATGGCGTAGAAGAGTAGCCAATATTCCAGCCAATTTCATTAGCGTCATAACGCTGCTCCCAATAGGATTGATCGAATTTATTCTTCTTCATAAAAACTGTCTATATCTCGACGATCTTTTTTAGTAGGTCTACCAGTGCCTTTTTTACGATAATAATCCTTGCTATACTTTAGCATTTCTTGTGCTTCAAAAGCCTCCTTAGGCGTAGTGTCTACTCTGTAAATATCAACGAGCTTGGCACCAACACGGTTTGGCGGTATGTCATTAACCGTAAGTGTATAAGTGATCTGATTTTTTCTTAATTCAATTTTATCTGTAGGGTAAACCTCTCGCGATGGTTTGGCAACACTATCGTTAAGTTTTATTTGCCCCTTTTTACAGGCTTGGGTTGCCATATTTCGTGTTTTGTAATAACGAACACACCAAAGATATTTATCAATTCGCATATGGTTTTAACTTAAATCTACGTTAACCTTATGGTGTAAAAATATTAATTTAATGTATCTTGCGCCATTATAATAAAGCAATAATGAACTGTGTGTGTTCTAAGTGGTTTAAGACATGCATAAAAGATTTTTAAAATGACATTAAAAACATTTAGAAAGTACTTACCTCTATTACTCTTTATTTCAATATTGATCGCTTGTAGCGGCGATGATGATAATTTCTCTCCAGTGCCCGACAGAGATCGAACGGAACAACAACTGGCAGATAAAGATTCATTAGAGAATTATTTAAGAGGACACTATTATAACTCTAGTCTTTTTGAGACTCAGACGAATCTTACCATTGATGATATTATCATCACTGAAATGCCAGTCGATGAAAATGGTGATTATCTAACGATACCGCCAGATCCTGCAAATAATACAAGACTTTGGGACGCGGTAGAAGTGAAGACAACCACTTATGAAGATGCAGAATACGAATACTACATATTACGTCTTAACCAAGGTGGTGGAGAATCTCCTGAATTTACAGATCAGGTGCGTGTAGTTTACGAAGGATTTTTAGAAACTACCAGCGACGTTTTTGATGAAGTAGCAACTCCTGTTGAACTTAGTATGCAAGGTATTCCTGGAATTGGTGGAACTGGAGGTGTAATTAGAGGATGGCAACTTATATTGTCTGATTTTAATACAGCTAGTAGTTTTAATATTAATAATGGTATCGTTGAATATGATGATTACGGATTGGGTGTTATGTTTATTCCGTCTGGGCTTGGTTACTTTTCTACGCCAGTGCCTAATGTGCCGTCATATTCTAATTTGATTTTTAAGTTTGAATTGTTACAGTTTGAAGTAAATGATCATGATTTAGATGGTATTCCTTCGTACATCGAAGATGTGAATGAAAATCTGAATGTGTTAGATGATAATTCAGATGAAGATGGATTACCTGATTATTTTGATACTGATGATGACGATGATGATGTACCAACCCTAGATGAATTAGTACCGGCGACTTACACAGTTGACACTAATATGGGAGAGCCTGAACCTGTTTTAGGTGAAAATGAGTTCGAGTTGAATAGGTCTGAGAGTAATGGTGTTATAACTATTAATACAGTTACTATGGTAGATGCTAATAGCAATGGTGTTTTTGATCATTTAGACAGTGAAGTCACTACCAATTATAACGAAGAAGACGAATAGTATTTACTGAACATATAAAAAAAAAGCCGCTAAAAATTTAGCGGCTTTTTTATTATTCATTAAAGAGCAATAGATAAACTGAGTATCAATTGATCTGGTCTTGTATCAATCCGACTAGGATTTATTCCTAGGTTATCATTGATAAACGTTGCTTCGTTATTGTTAAATCCTCTTTCGTATCTAAGGTCTATTCCAACTTTGTTAAGATTTAAACCGATACCAAAATTTAAGCCTACAGAAAAGTCGTCTTCTACATTATTGATATTAATACCATCAAATTCAGTGTCTAGTATATATTGAAGTGATGGTCCGCCAAAAACGCTCAAAGGTCCTAGAACTCTTAATCCAACTAAAAGAGGAGCATCGATTTTTTGAATGCTCAGATCACTGTTATCGTAATCACTTTTGGTAGATGTATAAACAAGTTCTGGTCTAAAGTAGAGTTTATCTCCAATTTTTCCGAAGATACCGACGTGATAACCAATATTGCGATCAGGATTTCTGGCGTTATCGCCAATAGATTCAAAATAATCGCCGTTAGCACTGTAATTCAATCCACCTTTAAAACCAAAGGAGCTGCCTTTTTGGGCATTTGCGGTTAGTCCAATAAGAGCAAAAGCTACAGCAAGAAATGCTGCTTTTTTCAAATTTTTCATAATGTTCGTTTTTAAGATTAGATATCTATAATCAAAAACGTTGCCAAAATGAAGTTATTTTCTTTGGAGTACAGTTTTTGCGGCATTCTGGATGGCTTCACTATTAAGACCATACTTGTCCATTAACTGTGCTGGCGTGCCAGATTCACCAAAGGTATCGTTGGTTGCAACAAACTCTTGAGGTGTTGGTTTATGCTTGGCTAATACTCTAGAAACACTTTCACCGAGTCCACCTAAATAGTTATGTTCTTCGGCTGTTACAATACAACCAGTTTTTGCAACCGAGTCTAAAATTGCCTGATCATCTAATGGTTTAATCGTATGGATATTAATGACCTCTGCACTGATACCTTCTTCATTTAAGGCTTTTGCTGCTTCAAGAGCTTCCCAAACTAAATGTCCGGTAGCAACAATAGTTACATCACTGCCTTCAATTAATTTTAACGCCTTTCCGATTTCGAAGGTTTGATCTTCTGGAGTAAAGTTTGGTACTTTTGGACGTCCAAATCTTAAATATACTGGTCCGTGATGTTTTGCAATCGCTAGGGTCGCTGCTTTAGTTTGATTAAAATCACAGGTGTTGATTACCGTCATTCCTGGTAACATTTTCATTAACCCTAAATCTTCAAGGATTTGATGAGTTGCACCATCTTCACCTAAAGTCACACCAGCATGAGAAGCGCATATTTTTACGTTTTTATGCGAATATGCTATACTTTGTCGTATTTGATCATATACTCTTCCTGTTGAAAAATTAGCGAAGGTTCCAGTAAATGGAATTTTACCACCTATGGTCATTCCGGCAGCGATACCCATCATGTTGGCTTCTGCTATTCCAACCTGAAAAAAGCGCTCTGGATGATTGGCTTTGAATTCATCCATTTTCAGTGAGCCCGTGAGGTCTGCACATAGCGCTACAACATTTTCGTTTGTTTTTCCTAGTTCGGTTAAACCAGCTCCAAATCCAGAGCGAGTGTCTTTGTTTCCTGTATTCGTGTAAGTTTTCATTCTGTGATTTTGAAACTATGTATAAGTGAAATGGTTTTTGTTTTCGTATCTATCGAATTGGCCTCTAATATGGTTTCGCCATCATCTGAGATACTTAATATTAGGCCATTGGGAAAATCAATACTTTTCAATTTTAGTTTGTCTTCCGCAGCAAATATTAATGAAAAAAATCGTTCAAATAATTTTGCATTATTTACCTCAATTGTATTGTCGAAACCAAAGTTTACAGAGTCATTAGGATCATTGCTGGGGAAAACTTCGTAAACTTCAATCGCCTTGTTAAGAATGGTTTTAGTTTCGCCAGTCGGTTCGGCTATTAATTCAAACTCCTTGCTTTCTTCGCCTAAGGGTTGAACAGGAAAGAAATTTGAAATTTCAACATTCATGTACATCTCATTCTTGCCCGAATTAAAAAATAACATCATTGTCAAGTTTTCGGTATCTAAAACAATATTTAATTCCGCGTTTTCTAACAAGGTATCATTGCCTTCAAATACTGATCTGGCTAAATCTTTGGCGAGAAAGTCGCTATCTGTCCAAAGGTATTTTCCGTCTTTATCAAAACCTACTTTTACGGTATCCACAGCGGAGCTTAGTCGTTTCGGTATAAGATATTCTACGGTGTAATCAATTTCAATAGATTTTTCCTGTGCGTGTCCGAAGACGACAAAAAATAAAATTGAAAGCGCTAAAAATTTCTTCATATTAATAGTCACCTAAGGTTTCAGAGTTTTGAGCTAATCCAATTTCCAATTGCTTGTCATTTGGAGCTTTGCCATGCCAAGCATGAGTATGCATCATAAAATCTACACCATTACCCATAACAGTTTTTAATAAAACACATACTGGCTTACCTTTTCCTGATAGGGATTTAGCTTCAGACATACCCTCTAAAATAGATGCAATGTCATTACCCTGCTCAATTTCAACAACGGTCCATCCAAAGGCTTCAAATTTTGCTTTCAAATTACCCATTGGTAAAACAGTATCTGTAGATCCGTCAATTTGCTGGCCATTAAGATCAATAGTTGCTATGAGATTATCAACTTTATTACCAGCTGCGTACATGATGGCTTCCCAATTCTGACCTTCTTGTAATTCTCCGTCTCCATGAAGGCTATATACTAAATGCTTATCCTTATTGAGTTTTTTGGTCTCAGCCGCTCCAATAGCTACTGACATCCCTTGTCCTAAAGAACCAGAAGCAATTCGCACACCAGGTAAACCTTCGTGCGTTGTTGGGTGACCTTGAAGACGCGAATTTATTAGTCTGAAGGTATTCAACTCATCTACTGGGAAATATCCAGAACGTGCTAATACACTATAATATACTGGTGAAATGTGACCATTCGATAAGAAAAACAGATCTTCACCTTTACCATCCATATCAAATCCATCATTAGTTTCCATGATTTCACTGTAGAGTGAAACAAAAAATTCAGCACAACCGAGAGAACCTCCTGGATGACCTGAATTTACTTTATGAACCATTCTCAGAATGTCTCGTCGCACCTGTGTAGTTAATGCTTCTAGCTGTTGAATATTCGGCATTTTATATTGCTTAAATTAATGGCACAAAAATAACATTTAAAACCCGCTTACAAAAGCTGAATGAAGTCACTTATCAACGATTTTTATGATTTGCTAACAATTTTAATTTTAATTAAGATATGAATGTTTAAGAGTTAATTATATTTGCCAGCAGACTTACTTTTATGAAATTTAAACGCTTAGCAAAAGATAAGGAAACTAAAGCTAGAGCTGGTACAATAACTACTGATCATGGAGTCATTGAGACTCCTATTTTTATGCCTGTAGGAACAGTTGCTTCCGTAAAAGGTGTACATCAGCGCGAGCTAAAAAATGATATTAATCCAGATATTATTTTGGGTAATACTTATCATTTGTACTTGAGACCAAAAACTCCAATTTTAGAACAGGCAGGTGGATTGCATAAGTTTATGAATTGGGACCGTAATATCTTAACAGATTCGGGTGGTTATCAGGTGTACTCATTATCGGCCAACAGGAAGATCAAAGAAGAAGGCGTAAAATTTAGATCACATATCGATGGGAGTTACCATGTTTTCACCCCAGAAAATGTAATGGAAGTACAGCGTAGTATAGGTGCTGATATTATCATGGCTTTTGATGAATGCACGCCTTATCCATGCGATTACAATTATGCTAAGCGATCGATGCATATGACCCATCGCTGGTTAGAGCGTTGCTTAACGCACTTGAAAAAAACACCATTCAAGTATGATTATGAGCAAACATTCTTTCCGATTGTTCAAGGAAGTACCTATAAAGATCTAAGACAGCAATCTGCAGAATATATTGCCAATGTTGGTGCAGAAGGTAATGCAATTGGTGGTTTGTCGGTTGGAGAACCAGCTGAAGAGATGTATGCCATGACCGATATAGTTTGCGATATTTTACCTGAAGACAAACCACGTTATCTTATGGGTGTAGGAACTCCAATAAATATTTTAGAAAATATAGCGTTAGGAGTAGACATGTTCGATTGCGTGATGCCAACACGTAATGCCAGAAATGGCATGTTGTTTACAGCACACGGTACCATAAATATTAAGAACAAGAAATGGGAAGATGATTTCTCACCAATAGATGAAATGGGTATTACCTATGTAGATACAGATTACAGCAAGGCCTACCTTAAGCATCTATTTACGGTGAATGAGTTGTTAGGTAAACAAATAGCAACCATTCATAATCTCGGATTTTATTTATGGTTAGTACGTGAAGCCAGAAAACATATTATTGCTGGTGATTTTGGTGCATGGAAAAACAAAATGGTAAAACAAATGGATAACAGGTTATAGATAGTGAAGATTTTAGATTGGTACATACTAAAAAGATATCTGTTTACATTTTTAATGATGTTGCTTTTATTTATTCCTATCGGAATAACAGTAGACCTCGCTGAGAAAGTTGGCAAGATCCTTGAAAATAAAGCACCATTTGGTGAAGTATCACTGTATTATTTAGACTTCACTGTTTATTTTGCAAATCTCTTATTACCAATATTTCTGTTTTTGTCGGTCATTTGGTTTACTTCCAAACTGGCAAATAATACCGAGATCGTGGCGTTTTTGAGCTCAGGCGTTTCATTCTCTAGATTTTTGAGACCCTATATAATTGGAGCAACGATCATTGCTATCTTGGCCTTAGTGCTAGGTATGTTTTTAGCGCCTATTGCGAGTCAAGGATTTAATGAGTTTAAATTTACTTATCTCAAAAAAAATAAGAAAATTCAAAAAACGCGAGATGTTTATCAACAAATAAACGACAACGATTATATCTATGTAAGTAGCTTTTCACCCGCGCAAAAATATGGTCAAAATTTCACATACGAACATTTTGAGGGCAACGAGTTGAAGTATAAAATTTTTGCTGATAATATCCGATTTATAGAAGAAGACAGCTCTTACAGACTTACTTCTTACGTTAAAAGAACTTTTGAAAATGGTAAGGAAATCGTTGAAAAAGAACGACGAAAAAATATGATCTTTCCTTTTGAACTTGAAGATCTTACGCCTGTAGAATACGCTGCTGAAACAAAATCTTACTTTGAGTTGCTCGAATTTATTGAGGCTGAAAAGCGACGAGGTTCGCCTAACATAGGGCGCTACGAAGTAGTTTTACTTAAAAAGTGGAGTATACCGGTTTCTATATTTATTCTTACTATTATCGGCGTGGCCGTCTCATCTATTAAACGCCGTGGTGGTATGGGTATTAATCTAGCATTCGGAATTACAATTGCCATGATTTATGTCTTTTTCGATAAGATATTTGGCGTTATGGCTGAACAATCTAATTTTCCTCCAATAGTTGCCGTTTGGTTACCTAATCTTTTATTTGGTATTTTAGCTGTATACCTTCTAAAGAATGCCAAACGCTAGATTAAAGGATTATCTTCATTTACATTTTCTGGTATTTATTGCTGGTTTCACAGCAATCTTAGGAAAAAAGATCACTATTGGTGCAAGTGAATTGGTTTGGTTTAGAATGGCTATAGCGGCGGTTTTGATGTTTATATACATTAAAATTATAAGGCTAAATATCAAAGTTTCCCGAAAGACGATCTTACAGTTTTCAGCAGCTGGCGTGATTATCGCCTTGCATTGGATTACTTTTTTTGAATCGATTAAGCAGTCTAATGTTTCTATAGCCCTAGCTATGTTTTCTTCAGGGGCATTTTTTGCATCATTTATTGAACCTATATTTTTTAAACGACGAATATTACTTTATGAAATTCTGTTCGGACTAATTGTTATTGCAGGTGTATTTTTAATTACAAGTAGTGAATTGAAATATCTAAATGGTATTATTTTAGGATTACTTTCCGCTTTGTTTTCAACATTATTTGCTGTTGTTAACGGACGGTTTATTGAACGCTACAATGCTACGGTGATCTCGTTTTACGAATTTATCAGCGGGGTTCTATTTTTAAGTTTGTTCATATACTTTTCTGGTATTCAATTCAACGCTGAATTCTTTACACTTTCAAAAATGGATTGGATATATATATTCATTTTGGCGTCCGTTTGTACAGCCTATGCATTTATTGGAGCAGTAGAAGTCATGAGATACATCAGTCCGTTTACAGTAATTTTAAGCTATAATCTCGAACCAATTTACGGTATCATATTAGCACTTATAATATTTCCAGAGTCCGAAAAAATGTCATCGCAATTCTATATTGGTGCCGGACTGATTATACTAACAGTGGTTATGGATGCCGTGTTAAAAAACAATAAAAAGCGAAAACGTAAAAGGGCGAGTATTACCAATTAAAGTTTATATATTTGTAAACTGAACTAACTAAAAAACGATTTCAAATTGTATGGAATATTTAGAGTTTGAATTACCCATAAAAGAATTAGAAGATCAGCTTGAAAAGTGCCAAATTATTGGCGAAGAAAGTGATGTTGATGTAACAGAAACTTGCAAGCAAATCGAGAAAAAACTCGCAGAAACAAAGAAGGATATATACAAAAATCTTACAGCTTGGCAACGTGTTCAGTTGTCGCGCCATCCTAATAGACCATATACACTAGATCATATTCAGGCACTTTGCGGTGATTCTTTTTTAGAATTACACGGTGACAGAAATGTGAAAGACGATAAAGCAATGATTGGAGGCCTTGGTAAGATAGGTGATCAAACCTATATGTTTATCGGTCAACAAAAAGGATATAATACGAAGACAAGACAATACCGTAACTTCGGAATGTCTAATCCTGAAGGTTATCGCAAGGCCTTAAGATTAATGAAGTCTGCCGAGAAATTTGGTATTCCAGTAGTCACATTGATCGACACTCCAGGTGCATACCCCGGCTTGGAAGCTGAAGAACGCGGACAAGGTGAAGCTATTGCAAGAAATATTCTTGAAATGACACGATTAAAAGTACCAATCATCACTGTAATTATTGGTGAAGGTGCTTCAGGAGGTGCTTTAGGGATAGGTGTAGGAGATAGAGTTTTAATGCTAGAAAACACATGGTATTCAGTGATCTCTCCAGAATCTTGTTCTTCCATTTTATGGAGAAGCTGGGAATATAAAGAGCAAGCTGCAGAAGCCTTAAAGTTAACAGCCAAAGACATGAAGCGCATGAAGCTAGTTGATCAAATCGTTAAAGAACCGTTAGGTGGAGCTCATACAGATCGAGAAAAAACATTTTTAGCGGTTAAGGATGCTATTGTAAAATCTTACGAAGATTTAAAAAACTTATCACCAACAGATTTAGTAACCCAGCGTATGGATAAATATGCTCAGATGGGGGTATTTAAAGACTAAATCCACTAGATATAAGCGAACTAAAAAAACCGAAGTTATGGCTTCGGTTTTTTTTACGGTTATTAACACTAAAAGTTAGTTATTAACAGTTATATTGTTAAAGACCTGTTGAGATTGAACAGGTGCAATGATGCCGTTCATCGATACTATTTAGTTACATTTGTTACTTATGAAACAACCCAATCCAGTACAAGGCTACAAAGTCGATAAAAGCACCCTCATTAGTTTAGAGAAGGGTAAAATACCTCCTCAAGCACTTGATTTAGAGGAAGTTGTACTCGGGGCAATGATGATTGATAAGAAAGGGGTTGATGAGGTTATTGATATTTTAAGTCCAGATGCTTTTTACCTAGAAAAGCACAAATTCATTTTTGAGGCTATTTTCAAATTATTTGAAAACAGTGAGCCTATTGACTTATTAACGGTTTCTAGCCAATTAAAGAAAGATGAAAAGCTCGATGTCATAGGTGGTGATTTTTACCTCATTTCTTTAACGCAACGCGTGTCGTCATCGGCGCATATTGAGTTTCATGCCAGAATTATTCTTCAAAAGTATATTCAGCGAAGTTTAATCAAAATTTCAAACGAAATAATTGAGGAAGCTTACGATGAAACCAAGGATGTTTTCGACCTTCTAGATAATGCAGAAGCCAAATTGTACGAAGTAACTCAAGGTAACGTCAAGAAATCTACTGAGACTGCGCAAAGTTTGGTAATTCAGGCTAAAAAGAAGATTGAAGAAATTTCAAACAAGGAAGGCCTAAGTGGAATTCCGTCTGGTTTCGATAAACTCGATAAGTTAACATCTGGTTGGCAGCCTTCAGATTTGGTTATTGTTGCTGCACGTCCTGGTATGGGTAAAACTGCCATGACGCTTACCATGGCCAGAAATATTGCCGTAAATAGCAATATTCCGGTGGCGTTCTTTTCATTGGAAATGTCTTCGGTACAGTTGATTACGCGATTAATTTCAAGTGAAACTGGCTTATCTTCAGAAAAATTAAGAACTGGACGTCTAGAAAAACACGAATGGGAACAACTCAATGTGAAGGTGAAAACTCTTGAAAAAGCACCTTTGTTTATTGATGATACACCTTCACTTTCAATTTTCGATCTTAGAGCTAAAGCACGTCGATTAGCTTCGCAATATGGTATTAAACTGATCGTAATTGATTACTTACAATTAATGACAGCTGGCGGAAGTATGAAAGGAGGGAATCGTGAGCAAGAGATTTCTACGATTTCGCGTAACCTTAAGGCTCTAGCGAAAGAACTGAATGTGCCAGTTATAGCACTTTCTCAGTTATCGCGTGCTGTTGAAACACGTGGAGGAAGTAAGCGTCCATTACTATCAGATTTACGTGAATCTGGAGCCATTGAGCAAGATGCCGATATCGTATCTTTCATCTACAGACCAGAATATTATAAGATTGATGAATGGGATGACGAGGAGCGATCGCCAACAGAGGGACAGGCAGAATTCATCGTGGCAAAACATAGAAATGGTGGTTTAGAAAATATTAGATTGAAATTCATCGGTCACTTAGGTAAGTTCGATAATTTAGATGATTTTGATACACCGTTTGGTGAATTCCATTCTAAAATGAATGCTGCTGCCAACGACGATACCTTCAAGCCTGATTCTTTCCCTGACCCTTCTGACGCCTTTGATGCGCCAGCAGACGATGACGTACCATTTTAACAGCAATTTAAAGTTTTCAAACCTCTTTTTTGACGTATCTTTACAGTTCGCTATTTCAACGCAAATTGCCTCATGCTAGATCAAAGACGTACCACAAATATTTTATTGTTAATTATTGCAATTCCTTTAGTGTTTTATTTACTAAAGATCTTGTCCTTTATATTTATCCCGCTCATTTTCTCAATGTTCATTGCACTTTTATTTTTACCCTTAATGCGATGGTTAGGAAGAAGAAATGTGCCTAAATATATCAGTATTGTTATCGTTTTATTACTTGTAGCCGGTGGTTTGAAGTTGGGTATTGAACTAATTCAATTGTCGAGTAAGGAGATACTAGCTACAAAATCTGAATTTATTCCTAAGGCCGAAGTAAAACTAACTGATCTAAGACTTTATGTCTCTGAAAGCTTTGGGATAGAATTTGAACAGGACGCCAATTTGCTGACTTCCTTTTTTGAAAAGGAAAACTTAGGAACTACGATCGGTTATCTTCGAAAATTTATCACTATGCTTTTGATGACGGCATTTTTCGTTGTTCTATGGCTAGCTGAATCCATTAATGTTCACAAGCTATTAAATAACACGATCTTAAAACAAAAGCACACTTCTATAAAGGCTTTTATGAAAATTGAAAAAGACCTTATAAAATTTATCAAAGTGAAGGTTTTGGTTAGTGCGCTTACAGGATTATTCACAGGATTAATGTGTGTATTCTTCGATGTGAGCTTCCCAATATTCTGGGGTTTATTTGCTTTTGCGATCAATTTTGTGCAGATGGTAGGTTCATTCATTTCAGTAATATTACTTTCAATTTTCGCATTGGTCGAGTTAGACCCGTCGAGCACTTTATTATTCTTTATTCTCGCAATAACCTTAGTGCAGGTCGTATTTGGTGCAATTCTCGAACCAATTTTTATGGGTAAATCTTTCTCCATAAATATTATTGCAGTTCTTGTGATGTTAATGTTTTGGGGCTTTTTATGGGGCATTCCGGGATTAATTATGGCAATACCAATTACGGTTTTCATGAAAATTATTCTCGAGCAATTTCCTAGCACTAAGATTATTGCCAGCCTTTTATCGGGCAAGGAAACACAAATCGAAAAACTTTAATCAACTTCATTTTTTGACTCTGATTTTTAAGTATCTTTCTGCTTAAAATTTAGAGTATGGTACATGGTACACACAATGCTTTAGAAGATTCGCGTAATGACGAAATTTTAATTTCAGTTAATGATGAATTGTTCAAAAGAAATGAAGCTAAAATATCTGTTTTCGATAGTGGTTATTTGGTTGGTGACGGTGTTTGGGAAGCGTTACGCTTACATCACGGTGTGTTGGTATTTCTAGAGGATCATTTCAATCGTTTATGGCAATCGGCCAAAACCGTTGGTATGACCTTACCTTTTTCCAAAGAAGAATTAACGGATAAAGTATGGAATACCTTAAAAGCGAACGATATGCACGATGGTGTACATGTAAGAATCATGGTGACTAGAGGCATAAAAAAAACACCTTCTCAAGATCCAAGACTTACGATCTCAGGACCGAATGTGGTTATAATTCCAGAATTTAAAACAGCGTCTAAAGAATCGAAAGAAAAAGGCATCACTTTGTTTACAAGCACCATTAGACGAGGTTCGCCAGATTATTTAGATCCGAGGCTGAATTGCCATTCTAAACTTCACGAAGTTCAAGCATTAATTCAAGCTATTGAAGCTGGAGCAGATGAAGCTTTGATGTTAGATATACACGGTTTTGTTTCTACTTGCAATGCCACTAATTTCTTTATGATAAAGAATAATGAAGTGTGGACCTCTACAAGTAAATATTGCATGAATGGTATAACTAGGGCAAAAGTTATTGAAGTTTGCAAGGCGAATAATATCGTATGTCTTGAAAAGGACTTTTCGCTCTTTGATGTCTATGATGCCGACGAAGCCTTTGTAACAGGAACCTTCGGAGGACTAACACCTGTAACAAAAATAGACGGTCGAATTATAGGTGAAGGAACCTATGGGTCTATGACAAAGAAACTCAGTCATCTCTATGAATCACTAATTGAAGCACAGATACATCATGAATAAAGTAACACGAATTTGTTTGTGGTCTGGTCCACGCAATATCTCAACAGCCTTAATGTATTCTTTTGCTCAGCGTATGAATACGAAGGTTTATGATGAACCATTATACGCTTATTATTTAAGGCACCATCCTGAAGCTCATGCGTATCATCCAGGTGCAGATGATATTTTACAAACCATGGAAAATGATGGCAATAAGGTTGTAGCACATATGCTGAATAATACAGAAAAACCAGTATTGTTTTTCAAGCATATGACGCATCATTTATTGGGCTTAGATCGTGATTTTATGAAGGAAACGGTAAATGTCATTCTTACCCGTAATCCCAAAGATATGTTGCCTTCGTTTGATAAGGTAATTCAAAATCCGTCCATAGATGATGTGGGTTATGCACTACATGTTGAACTCATCGAATATTTTCAAACTAATGATATTCCGTTTACTGTTCTAGATGCTAAAAAGGTTTTAGACAACCCTGAAAGAAGTCTTCAAAAACTATGTGAATTTGCCGAAATAGCGTTTGATAAAAACATGTTGTCTTGGACGCCACAACGGCGTGAAGAAGACGGAATTTGGGCAAAATATTGGTACGCTAGTGTTCATAAATCTAGCGGATTTATAAAGTATCAACCTAAGGATGATCCTTTTCCAGAACACTTGAATGCACTATTAAAAACCTGCGAGCCACACTACAACAAACTGCTCGAATATGCCTTATAGCTCTTAAAAGAATTATAATTTATATCTATTCAGACTAAATTTTGAGTATATTTCGTTATAAATCTATGAACTTGAAAAGAATAGCCCTTATCATATTTGCTGTATTCCTAAGTGCAAATGCCTATGCATCTTACATCTTAATTCCTATGGATGCAGAAACCCAAGAGAATCATTTAAAAGCTTATGGTGTTACTTATTGGACTTTAGAGCGCGAGCTTAAAGTGAAGTGGTTGCTTAATTATCGTGGCGGTTCATTTTTATTACCAGATGCAGAAATTATTCAACGCGAATGCCAGATTAGAGGCGTTTCGTTTGAAGTGATCTCCGATGCTAAGGCTGAACAAATATTAGAAGAAATTAGCAGTCCGGCCGTCAACCAAGAGGCTGTAGTTTTAGAAAAAGCGCCTAAGATTGCAGTTTATACGCCCTACGGAAAGCAACCTTGGGATGACGCTGTTACTATGGTTTTGACCTATGCCGAAATTCCGTATGAAACGATTTATGACGAAGAAGTGTTGAAAGACGAATTGCTTTTATACGATTGGTTGCATTTACATCATGAAGATTTTACGGGTCAGTATGGTAAGTTTTACCGAAGCTACAGATCAGCAGCATGGTATATAGAAGAGAAGAAAGCAGCTGAAGAATTAGCTAAAAAGTTAGGTTATAGCAAAGTGTCTGATGCTAAATTAGATGTAGCTTTAAAGATCAGGGATTATGTTGTGGGTGGCGGATTTATGTTCGCCATGTGCTCTGCTACCGATAGTTTTGATATTGCCTTATCTGCTGAAGGTGTTGATATTTGCGAACCAATGTTTGATGGTGACGGTAGCGATCCTGGTTATCAAAACAAGATCGATTACTCCAAAACATTCGCCTTTAAAGATTACATTTTAGAGCGCAGTCCGAATGTCTATGAGTTTTCATCAATCGATATGACACAAAAGCGTCAAATTCCATTTAAGACTGACTACTTCTCATTGATGGAATATTCCGCGAAGTGGGATCCAATTCCAACGATGCTAACCCAAAATCACACCTCATTAGTTAAAGGGTTTATGGGGCAAACCACGTCTTTCACGAGAGATCAGATCAAATCTAATGTGTTGGTCATGGGGGAGAACAGAACGAATGGAGAGGCGAAGTACATTCATGGGATAAAGGGAAAGGGATTTTTTACCTTTTACGGAGGTCACGATCCTGAAGATTATACACATAGAGTAGGAGATCCAAAAACTGAATTAGATCTTCACCCTACATCGCCTGGCTATAGATTAATCTTAAATAACGTATTATTTCCTGCCGCTAAAAAGAAGAAACAGAAAACCTAATTACTTCATTAATGAGTAATAGAATTTTATCTTTTTTGCAATTATTTGTTACCTCTGTTGTCTTTTGGCTCTTAGCTTTTATCTTTTTTATGGCCATTAGATATAACGGCTTGGTTGAAGAATTGGCTATTTACACGGATGAAGATTTAGGCTTACCGATTTTTGCTTTTTATAAGTATGGTGTTATACTCGGATTACTTCTTGGAGTATGTTATGCCATCATTGAATATTTGTTTGATGAATTCTTGAGCAAAAAACTGATTCTAGGCGTCAGCGTAGTAGCAAAATCCCTTATATATCTCATATTGATAATTATTGTACTCAGTTTGCTTTCATTCAGAATTGAAGAGCAAATAGATATCGATTTACCTAACGAACGCGGCTGGTGGCGAACCGATCCATTTTTTTGGAATACAGTCATCTTTTTTGTAAGTGCCTCCATAGTCTTTTCACTTATTAGGATTGCCAACGACAAGTTTGGACGCGGTATGTTTTTGAATATACTCTTAGGAAAATATAGAAAGCCACGTGAAGAAGAGCGTATTTTAATGTTCCTAGATTTGAAAGATTCAACCAAAATCGCTGAGCAAATTGGTCATATTAAGTATAGTAAATTTATTCAGGAGTGTTTCAGAGATTTGAATAAGGTTTTGAATAAACACGATGCTGAAGTGTATCAGTATGTAGGTGATGAGGCCGTTGTAACCTGGACCACCAAAAAAGGGTTTAAGAAAGATAACTGTGTAAATTTATTTTTTGCTTTTCAAGAACAATTAAAAAAGCGACACCAATTTTATTTGTCCGAATTTGGTTTCGAACCAATTTTTAAGGCTGGCATTCATTTTGGGAAACTTATGATCGCTGAAGTCGGTACGATGAAAAAGGAGATAGCATATCATGGAGATGTTATAAATACTGCCTCAAGAATTCAGAGTTTGTGCAATTCATATGATTCTTCGCTATTAATATCAGAAACTATACTTAATAATTTGCGTACCAAGAGTTTGTTCAAAATAGATTCAAAAGGAATTATTAATTTAAAAGGGAAAGAAAAGTCTGTTGAGGTCTTTGGACTTTCAAAGTGAAATACCAATGAATAAAAACATATTTTGAATGCAGTTTTTTCAAAAAGAAATTCGATTAAGGTCATACAGAAGAGGTTTTCACCTAATTACGAGTCAGGTATTAGACGCCATTCCTGAAATTCGTCAAATCAACATTGGTCAATTGCAAGTTTTTATAAAACATACATCGGCTAGTTTAACTATTAACGAAAACGCTGATCCAACTGTCCGCGATGATTTTGAAAGTCACATGAATAAGATGGTGCCTGAAGACCAACCCTATTACAAACACACTTTTGAAGGATCCGACGATATGCCAGCGCATATTAAGGCTTCGCTAATGGGAACTTCGGTTCAGATACCCATTACTAACGGCCAACTAAACCTCGGAATTTGGCAAGGTATTTATCTTTGCGAGCATAGAGATCGCGCCTCTGGCCGACAACTTGTATTAACGGCTTTTGGAAATTGAAATAAAAAAATCCGACTCGTTAGAATCGGATTTTTCATTAAGCGAAATGTTGTTATAAATTTGGCTAAAAGCCCTTATTTAACTTTGTTAACTATTGCTTCAAAAGCTTCAGGGTGATTCATAGCTAAATCAGCAAGAACCTTACGATTCAATTCGATATTGTTAGCTTTTAATTTACCCATAAACTTTGAATAGCTCATTCCGTGCTGTCTTGCACCAGCGTTAATACGCATAATCCATAACGAACGGAATGTTCTTTTTTTGTTTCTACGGTCTCTGTACGAATATTGCATCGCTTTGTCAACCGCGTTTTTGGCTACTGTCCAAACGTTTTTACGTCTTCCCCAGTATCCTTTTGCTTGCTTAAGAACCTTTTTTCTTCTGGCTCTTTTTGCAACTGAATTTACTGATCTTGGCATGTTTTTAATTGTTTTTGTAGTAGGCGGTCAAATAGTATTTAGTTTTCAGTGAACAGTTTTCAGTAATTACTGTAAACTTCTTACTTATAACTTTATACTTTGTACTCTTATAGGCCTAACTCCAGGGTTTATAAATTAATTTAACCGGTTAAAAGCGTGTTACTTTAAACGCAACATCGTTTTAACATTGTCTTCGTCAGACTTATGTACTAACGTATCATGAGTCAACGCAAGCTTACGCTTTTTAGATTTTTTAGTCAATATATGACTCTTAAAAGCGTGCTTTCTTTTAATCTTACCAGTGCCAGTTAGTTTGAAACGTTTCTTAGCACTCGATTTTGTTTTCATTTTAGGCATTTTGTCCTAGTTTTAATTTACGTTTCGCTTATTATTTTCCACCGAAGCCGTGGCATAGGTGGGTTTTTTATTTCTTCTTTGGAGCGATGAACATAATCATTCGCTTTCCTTCGAGTTTTGGCATTTGTTCTACTTTACCATACTCTTCTAAATCCTGAGCAAGTCTTAATAACAAAATCTGACCTTGCTCCTTGAACACAATAGATCGTCCTTTAAAGAAAACAAATGCTTTCAATTTAGCACCATCTGTTAAGAATTTAATAGCGTGTTTCTTCTTGAATTCGTAATCATGATCGTCAGTTTGAGGACCAAAACGAATTTCTTTCACAACAACTTTAGACGCTTTTGATTTTAAAGCCTTCTCACGTTTCTTTTGTTCGTAAAGAAACTTCTTATAATCCATTATTTTACATACAGGAGGATTCGCATTTGGCGAAATTTCAACTAGATCCAAGCCTTGATCGTCGGCCATGGCCAGTGCTTTTTTTATAGGGTAAATCCCTACTTCAACGTTGTCTCCAACTACTCTGACTTCTTCTGATCTAATCTTATTATTTATGCGATGCTTATCTTCTTGAGCTTCGCGTCTGTTGTAATTCCTTCTGTTTCTACGTATTGCTATGGCTTATCTGGTTTTAATTAAACGTTATTTAAAAGTTTTTAAACTCTTACTTATTTTATCTTTTATTATTTCTACAAATTGTTCTACACCTATCGTACCAAGATCCTCACCACCATGCTGTCTCACAGAAATGGTTTGGTCTTTTTCTTCTTGCTCTCCGACAACAATAATATAAGGAAACTTCTGTAATTCCGCTTCACGGATTTTTTTACCTACCGTTTCATTTCTGTTGTCAGCGAGGGCGCGAATTTCGGCATTTTCTAGCAAATTTAAAACTTTTTCCGCGTATTTTTCATATTTCTCACTCACAGACAGAATAATAGCTTGCTCTGGCATTAACCAAAGTGGGAAGTTTCCACCAGTATGTTCTAACAATATAGCAACGAATCGTTCAAGGCTTCCAAAGGGTGCTCTATGGATCATTACCGGTCTGTGTAACTCATTATCACTACCCTTATACGTAAGGTCGAAACGCTCTGGTAAGTTGTAATCCACCTGAATGGTTCCTAATTGCCACTGACGGCCCAACGCATCCTTTACCATGAAGTCTAACTTCGGACCATAAAAGGCAGCTTCACCAGTTTCAACAACAAAGTTTAAACCTTTATCCTTTGCAGCATTTAGGATCGCTTGTTCGGCTTTATCCCAGTTTTCTTCACTACCTATATATTTATCCGGATTTTCAGGATCTCGTAATGAAACTTGAGCCGTAAAATCCTCAAACCCAAGAGAACCAAAGACATATAAGACAAGATCAATTACTTCTTTGAATTCTTCATCCAGCTGATCTGGCGTACAGAAGATATGAGCATCATCTTGCGTAAATCCTCGTACTCGTGTTAGTCCGTGAAGCTCTCCACTTTGCTCGTAGCGATATACTGTTCCAAATTCAGCGAAACGCTTAGGTAATTCTTTATATGAATAGGGTCTGGCATTATAAATTTCACAATGATGAGGACAATTCATTGGTTTCAATAAGAATTCCTCGCCTTCTGCAGGTGTATTTATTGGTTGAAAACTATCTTCACCATACTTAGCAAAATGACCTGATGTTACATACAGATCCTTATTACCTATATGTGGTGTTGCAACCATGTCATAACCGGCTTTCTTCTGTGCTGCTTTCAAGAAATTTTCAAGACGCTCTCGTAAAGCAGTCCCTTTAGGTAACCATAATGGTAAACCTTGGCCTACTTTCTGAGAAAATGTAAACAGTTCTAGTTCTTTACCTAGCTTTCTATGATCTCTTTTTTTAGCTTCTTCTAATAAGTGAAGGTATTCGGTAAGTTCTTTTTGCTTCGGAAAAGATATACCATAAACTCTAGTGAGCTGTTTTTCATTTTCATCACCTTTATAATAAGCACCAGCGACGCTCAAAATTTTCACAGCTTTGATAATGCTTGTATTTGGGATATGTCCACCACGACAGAGATCTGTAAATGTTGAATGGTCACAGAAAGTGATTTCACCATCCTCCAGACCTTCAATAAGGTCTACTTTATATTCATTCTTACCATTATAGTATGAAAGAGCCTCAGCTTTTGAAACTTCACGCATTTGGAAATCATGTTTTCCTCGTGCGATTTCAATCATTTTGTTTTCAATGGTCTTGAAGTCTTTTTCAGAAATCACATCCTCACCTAAATCCACATCATAATAAAAACCATTATCTATTGCCGGACCAACCCATAGCTTTACACCAGGATAAAGTTCTTCCAAGGCTTGAGCAAGAACATGTGCAGAGGAATGCCAAAAAGCTTTTTTACCAGCATCGTCTCTCCATGTATATAATGTAAGACTACCATCGGTGGTTAATGGAGTGGTGGTTTCAACAACGTTGTCATTGAATTTTGCTGAGATAACATTTCTTGCGAATCCCTCGCTAATATCTACAGCCACTTCATAAGGAGTTACGTCTTTATCGAAAGACCTAACCGAACCATCTGGTAGAGTAATATTGATCATTATATTAGTTATAAATTTTAGCCTACAAAGATATACCTATATATATAAAGGACAAAGTGAAGTTTTGAATAAAAATTTCACTTTATATAAGGCTGTAAATGAGCACAATAATTCCCTTTCAAAAACAAAGTAAAAAAAATGTTTGTTGAATTGGTAAAGGGTTATATATTTGCGCGCTCAAAACGGGTAGTGATATGTTGTTTTGGGGAGTTCTCATGGGGTGATGATTAGGAGGAGAAAAAAAATTAAAAAATAATTTTTAAAGATGTTGTGGGAAT
>NZ_QERF01000005.1 GCF_003260205.1 Winogradskyella tangerina
GTCCTGCAGGTGCAAGTGTAGGCGATGAGATCACCTATACCTTCAGTGTAGAGAACACGGGAGATGTTACGATCAGTAACATTGCCATAGATGATGCCTTAACGGGTAGTACGAACTTAGCGATCAGCCCATCGACCTTAGCCCCAGGTGCTATAGGTACGGTAACGGCAACCTATACGATCACTCAGGCAGATGTCGATGCAGGTAATGTTACCAACAGTGCGACAGCTATAGGTGATAGCCCATTAGGTGGTCCGGATGATGTAACGGATACGAGTGATGATGGTGATGACACGGATGGAAATACTGTAGATGACCCAACGGTAGTTACGGTACCACAGAATCCATCTATAGAACTTACAAAGACCGCAGCGATCACTACAGATGTAGGTCCTGCAGGTGCAAGTGTAGGCGATGAGATCACTTATACCTTCAGTGTAGAGAACACGGGAGATGTTACGATCAGTAACATTGCCATAGATGATGCCTTAACGGGTAGTACGAACTTAGCGATCAGTCCATCGACCTTAGCCCCAGGTGCTATAGGTACGGTTACGGCGACTTATACGATCACTCAGGCAGATGTCGATGCAGGTAATGTTACCAACAGTGCGACAGCTATAGGTGATAGCCCATTAGGTGGCCCACGAGATGTTATTGATACGAGTGATGATGGTGATGACACGGATGGAAATACTGTAGATGACCCAACGGTAGTTACGATACCACAGAACCCATCTATAGAACTTACCAAGACCGCAGCGATCACTACAGATGTAGGTCCTGCAGGTGCAAGTGTAGGCGATGAGATCACTTATACCTTCAGTGTAGAGAACACGGGAGATGTTACGATCAGTAACATTGTCATAGATGATGCCTTAACGGGTAGTACGAACTTAGCGATCAGTCCATCGACCTTAGCCCCAGGTGCTATAGGTACGGTAACGGCGACTTATACGATCACTCAGGCCGATGTCGATGCAGGTAATGTTACCAACAGTGCGACAGCTACAGGTGATAGCCCATTAGGTGGTCCGGATGATGTAACGGATACGAGTGATGATGGTGATGACACGGATGGTAATACTGTAGATGACCCAACAGTAATTGATATACCGCAAGATCCAAGACTGACTATTGAAAAGACTAGTAGTTTAGACCTAGGTGCTGACGGTATAGCAACAGTAGGTGATATTATTACCTATACTTATACAATAACTAATTCTGGAAATGTTACAGTATTTGATGTTAGTGTAACAGAAGATGCTGCTGACTTTACAGGAACTGGTACATTACCAACACCAACTTATGTAAGTGGTGGTAGTGATGAAGATGGAGATGCAGACTTAGAAGATATGATTGTAGGATCAGGTACTATTGTGTATACCGCAACTTATGCAATTACACAAGCAGATATTGATGCTGGGTTTGTAACAAATCAAGCTGAAACAAATGGTGCAGGACCACTTGGTGATCCGGTATCTGATGATAGTGATGATCCTTCAGATCCAACTAGTGATGATGATCCAACAGTGACGACAATTCCTCAGGTACCAAGTATTGCAATAGAGAAAACGAGTAGTTTAGATTTAGGTGCTGATGGAATAGCAACAGTGGGAGACATAATTACATATACATACACGGTAACCAATACTGGGAATACTACCGTATTTGATGTAGATGTGGAAGATGCCACAGACTTCACTGGAACAGGTACATTGCCAACACCAACATATGTAAGTGGTGGTAGTGATGAAGATGGTGAAGCAGATCTAGAAGATATGATTGTAGGATCAGGTACTATTGTGTATACAGCAACCTATGCTATTACGCAAGCGGATATTGATGCTGGAGTAGTAACAAATCAAGCTATTGCAAATGCTTCTGACCCATTAGGTGGTTCAATTACAGATGATAGTGATGATCCAACTGATCCAACAAGTAATGATGATCCAACAGATACAGTAATTCCTCAATTACCTGGAATTGCCATTGAAAAGACAAGTAGTCTTGATGTTGGGGCGGATGGTGTTGCAAACGTAGGAGATATTATTACATATACCTATACAGTAAGTAACACGGGTAATGTCACAATTTTTGATGTTAGCGTTACTGAAGATGCAGCAGACTTTACAGGAACTGGAGCCTTACCAACACCAACTTATTTAAGTGGTGGTAGTGATGAAGACGGTGAAGCAGATCTAGAAGATCTCATCGTAGGTTCAGGAACTATTGTGTATCAAGCTACGTATGCGCTTACTCAAGCGGATATTGATACAGGAATTGTTACAAACCAAGCATCTGTTGATGGTACAGCACCACTTGGTGATCCGGTTAATGATGATAGTGATGATCCAACGGATCCTACAAGTGATGATGATCCAACAGATACAGAGATTATTCAAGTGCCAATGATAAGTCTTATTAAGACAACATTACCACTAGCTGACACGAATGGCGATGGTATTGAAGGCAGCTTAGGTGATATTATTTCATACGTATTTGTTGTAGAAAATACAGGTAATGTCACATTAACGAATATTGATGTTGAAGACTTACTACCTGGCTTGAACTTGGTAGGTGGTCCTATAGCTCAATTACTCCCAGGAGAGATTGATAGTACCACGTTCACAGCAACATATGAAATTACACAGATCGATCTCGATATTGGATTTGTAACAAATTCAGCAAGTGTTAGAGCTGAAGGACCAGGTGGTGATCTTGGTGACCCATCGGATGATGTTGAAGATGTCAGTGATGACCCTAACGACACCAATGACGACGACCCTAATGGTGACGGTGATCCTGACGATCCGACTGTAACTCCAGTGAATTCGATCTTTGATCTTGAAGTAACTAAAGAAGTAGATGAAACGCGACCAGTAGTTGGTGATGAAGTAACATTTACAATTGAAGTTGCCAATATCGGAAACGTAACAGCGACCAATGTTGTGATCAGTGAAGTTATACCAGATGGATATATTTTCATCTCTGCGATCACAACCGCTGGAACTTATTCAGAATTTGATGGCGAATGGGTTGTGGGTCAGTTAGATCCAGATCAGGTAGAAATTCTTCAGATTACTGTAGAAGTTCTCGGGATTGGAGACTATATAAACACGGCCTTCGTAGCAAATGCAGATGGCGGTGACGACGTGAACTCTTCAGATGACGAAAGTAGTGCCTCAGTAGATCCTATTTGTTTAACGATCTACAATGAATTCTCACCTAATGGTGATGGTGTAAATGAGACCTTCGTTATTGATTGTTTAGAACGATTCCCTAATAATAAACTTGAAGTTTATAACAGATGGGGTAATATCGTGTACTCGAAAAATGGTTATCTCAATGATTGGGACGGCAAGTCTAATGGAAGAGCTGTCATTAATTCATCAGGAGATTTACCTGTAGGAACTTATTATTATGTTCTGGACCTAGGTGATGGCTCGGAACCAAGAGTTGGATGGTTATACATTAATAGATAAAACTAATTAACACTAATTATAAACTAGATTAAAATGATACATAAATCATCAAAAATAAAAGGATTAATAGTTTTAGTATTTATAATGCTAATTAGTGCTAGTAGTTTTGCACAGCAAGATCCACAGTATACCCACTATATGTATAATACATTAAGTGTAAATCCGGCTTATGCAGGTCAGCGAGAAACACTAAGTGTTGTGGGATTACACAGATCACAATGGGTTGGTATTGACGGTGCGCCGCAAACACAATCTTTAAGTATTCATTCTCCGTTGCGTAATGAGCGTATTGGATTAGGATTAAATATTGTAAGTGATGCTTTAGGACCAGCAAGAGAAACCTTTGTAGATGCGAATTTTTCTTATACCATTCCTTTAAATGCCAATGATCTTAAATTATCATTTGGTGCGAAAGGAGGATTCCATATGTTAGATACTGATTGGAGTAAAGGACGTTTTCAAGATCCTGATGTCGTCTTTAATAACAATCTAAATTTAATTTCACCAATGGTCGGTGCCGGATTGTATATGCATACCAGAAAATGGTATCTAGGAGTTGCTGTTCCGAATTTCCTTGAGACGGAACACTATGATGACTTCCAAGAATCTGTGGCCACTGAGCGTATGCATTTCTATGTAATTGGTGGGTATGTATTTAACCTCAGTGAGACCTTAGAAATGAAACCAGCCTTTTTAGTGAAGGGCGTTTCAGGTGCACCAATTATTGCAGATGTGTCCGCTAACTTCTGGTACAAGAAGAATTTAACGGCTGGTGTTGCATGGCGTTGGGATGACTCAGTAAGTGCATTGGTTGGTTTTCAAATTACACCTGGCATGTTTGTTGGGTATGGCTATGATTTAAACACAACAGGTTTAAATAACTATAACAGCGGAACTCACGAAATAACTTTAAGATTCGAAGTGAAGCGATTAGGTAGAATTTTATCACCACGTTTCTTCTAATAAAATAACTATGAGAACAGTTTCAAGATATATCAGTGTTGTATTTGCAGGAGTCTTTGCACTTTCTGCATATGCGCAAAACGGAAAAATTAAAAGCGTAGAAAACGACTATGAAGATTTTGCTTATGTAAAAACAAGCGAAGTTCTTCTTGAAGTTGCCAATAAAGGCTACAGGTCGGTTGAACTATTCCAGAAATTAGCTAACTCATATTATTTTCTGAATGATATGGAGAACGCCGTAAAGTGGTATGGTGAGTTAATGTCCATGAATGAAGTTATCGATCCTGAGTATTATTTCAGGTATGCTTTAGCCCTTAAAGGCGTAGAGAATTATGAAGAGTCTGATAAGTGGATGAAAAAGTTCAATGAACTTAAACCAGATGATCGTAGGGGTAGAGCCTTTCTTTCAAAAGTAGATTATAAATCGAATATTGAAGAATTAAGTTACCTGGATGTGGAACCAGAAAATCTTGATATCAATACTGAATATTCAGATTTCGGAACTACAGAATACGAAAACGGAATTGTGTTTGCCTCAGCAAGAGGTGGCGGTCGCAAATATCGTTGGAATGAAGAGCCTTATTTAGATTTATACAGTGCTGAAAAAACTGAGAACGGATTTGGAGAAGCGACAGAACTTCAAGGTAAAGTCAACACAAAATACCACGAATCTAGTGCTGTTTTTTCACCGAATGGACGTTACATGTTCTTTACAAGAAATAATTTCTTCAGACTTAAATATAAGGAGGATGAAACAGGTGTGAACAGACTTCAGTTGTATAGAGCAACCTTGAGTGAAGACGGTTCATGGGATGAAATCCACAAAGTACATTTCAATAGCGAAGACTATTCTGTTGCACATCCTACGTTAAACTTAACAGGATCGCGATTATACTTTGCTTCAGATATGCCAGGAACCTTTGGTCAGTCTGATATATTTGTTGTAGATGTAAATGACGACGGAACTCTTGGTCAGCCAGAAAATCTTGGACCTTCCATTAATACTGAAGGACAAGAATCATTTCCGTTCATTGATACTAGCGGTAATTTATTCTTCTCATCAACTGGTTTCCCTGGTTTAGGTGGATTTGATGTTTATAAATCTGAAGAGTTAGATCAGAAAGTAGCTTCAGGTTCAAATAGAAATTTTCCGATAGAAAATATTGGAATGCCAGTAAATAGTTCTGCTGATGATTTTGGCTACTATGAGAATTTAGTAACCAAGCGTGTTTATTTCAGTTCTAATCGCGAAGGTGGAAAAGGAAGTGATGACATTTATACTTTCGTAATACCAGAATGTGAACAGCTTGTATCTGGTACAGTAATCGATAAAAATACAGATGCATTGATTGTTAATGCCACTGTGATTCTTTTTGATGGTGAAGGAAATCTAATAAGACGTTCAAATGCGGATGCTAACGGCGCTTTTAAGTTTGATCTCGATTGTGAAAAAGAATACATTGTAAGAGGTGAAATGGAAACTTATGCCTCAGACGAAGTACGATTTACTACACCGAAGAAAAAACAAGATCTTCAAGTTCAATTACTTCTAGATAAAGATGTTCAAGAGATCGGACCATGTGATGACCTAGCAAAAGTACTCGATATACCTATCATTTATTTCGATTTTGATAAGTCGAATATTAGATACGACGCAGAGATCGAACTGCAAAAAGTATTAGCAGTATTGAATAAATATCCAACGATGACAATAGATATTCGTTCGCATACAGATTGTAGAGGACTTGCAGATTACAATGAACGTCTATCTGAACGAAGAGCACAATCTACGCGTCAGTACCTAATTGATAATGGTATTGATGCCGGACGCCTAACTGCAAAAGGTTATGGTGAATCACAATTGGTTAACGATTGCGGTTGTGAACCAACAAATGAATCGAGTTGTTCAGATGAAGAACATCAGCTTAATCGTCGAAGCGAATTTATCATTACAAGCATTAAAGGTGAGTCTTGCGACGATAAAGAATAGACCAATATCTCTATAAAATAAGTCAATAGCCGTTAATATTTTAGCGGCTATTTTTTATGAATTCCTTTACTTTTTTTAACATATTAGGTGTTAATTTTGCTTTATGAATGAAGAACAAGTCATCCTTGTGGATGAAAACGACAACCAAATTGGTTTAATGCCAAAAATGGAAGCCCACGAAAAAGCAGTTTTACATCGTGCATTTTCTGTATTTATTTTCAATGACAAAAACGAATTGATGCTTCAGCAGCGCGCTATGCACAAGTATCATTCACCAGGGCTATGGACCAATACATGTTGCAGTCACCAGCGCAATGGTGAAACCAATATTGAAGCCGGTAAGAGACGTTTACAGGAAGAAATGGGATTTGTGACCGACTTGCAAGAATCAACATCATTTATATATAAAGCCCCTTTTGATAACGGACTCACTGAACATGAATACGATCATGTCATGATTGGATATTATAATGATTCACCTATAATTAATCCAGATGAAGTTGCCGATTGGAAATGGATGCCGCTCGAAGCAGTTAAGGAGGATATGATAGTTCACCCTGAAAACTACACGGCTTGGTTTAAAATTATTTTTGAAAAGTTTTACGAATTCATAAATGTGAATAACTCATGAAAGTAACTGTACACAGAAAAGCGCATTTTAATGCTGCGCACCGACTATACCGAAAGGACTGGAGTTTTGAAAAGAATGAAGAGGTCTTTGGTTTGTGTAACAATCCACGTTATCATGGGCACAATTACGAATTAATTGCAAGTGTAACTGGCGAGATTGATCCTGAAACAGGTTATGTTATCGATGTGAAAATTTTGAAAGACATTATTAAATCTGAGGTTGAAAATGCCTTTGATCATAAAAACCTGAATGAAGAAGTGCCTGAATTTTTTGATTTAAATCCTACAGCAGAGAATATTGCCGTTGTGATTTACAATAAGATAAAGGCGAAACTCGATCCAAAATTTCATTTAGAAATCACACTTTACGAAACTCCTCGTAACTTTGTAACCTACTCAGGTGAATAACATATGAAACATACTTTACATCCACTTAAATTTCAGCCCATTTTAAAACACAGAATTTGGGGAGGTGAAAAATTAAAATCGCAATTTAATAAACAGTCAGACGAGGCGCAACTTGGTGAAAGTTGGGAGGTAAGTACAGTGCCAGGCGATATTTCTGTAGTTACTAATGGTGCCCTCAAAGGAAGTAATTTACAAGATCTTTTAGAACAGTATACATCTGACTTTATAGGTGAAAAGAATTATAAACGATTTGGAAAGGAATTTCCATTACTTATTAAATTTATTGATGCCAAGCAAGATCTCAGTATTCAGCTTCATCCTGATGATGAGTTGGCTAAAAAACGACATAACTCATTCGGTAAGACCGAAATGTGGTATGTAATGCAAGCCGATGAGGATGCGAAACTTATCGTAGGATTCAACCAGAAAATGGATAAGGAGACTTACCTTAAACACCTAGAAGAAAAAACACTAACGGAGATTTTAAATTTTGATAAGGTGAAGGAAGGTGATACCTATTTTATCGAAGCTGGTCGTGTACATGCTATAGGCGCCGGAGTATTACTTGCCGAAATCCAGCAGACAAGTGACGTTACTTATCGTGTTTACGATTGGGACCGAAAAGATGCCAATGGCAATGAACGCGAATTGCACAATGATATCGCAATCGATGCTTTTAATTTTGAAATGGAAGATAATTTTAGAGTTGAATATAAAACCGATAAGAATACTTCCAACGATATGGTCAGCTGTCCTTTCTTTACAACTAATTATATGGAATTAGACGCCGAAATTAAAAAGGAAAATACAGAGGATTCGTTCTTGATATATATGTGCGTTGATGGTGATGTGGAAGTGATCACGGATCAAACTTCAGATTTTATTTCTAAGGGTGAAACTATTTTAATTCCTGCTGCGGTTAAAGAATTTAGTCTAAAAACAAAAAGTGCTAAACTTCTTGAAGTTTATGTTTAAAACTTCGCGTTAGCATAGAATAAATCGCGATTAGATTTACTACATTTGTACCAATAAATTTTACGAATTATGGCGAATAAGAGAGATTTAAAAAAAGAAATTAACTACGTTCTTGGAGAAATAATGGGATATGTTGAAGATTGGGAGAAATCAAATTCCAATGAATCAACAAAAGAAAGCAATGCCATTCTTGATGATACTTATGACACTTTTTTGGAATTTATAGGACGTGTTAATGACAGAAGCGTTGAAGACAAAAAGGCCCATTTCAAAGCTATAAGAAATGATCTAGAAGAAAAAGGAAGAGCACTTATAGAGCGCATTAACAAATTATAAGTTAATTAATAACTATAAAAAAAAGCCAATCTAAACGATTGGCTTTTTTTATATGATATTGTGCTTAATTAGAGGTAGTCCTGCTGTCGATAAAGTCACCTAATTTCTTCCCGTAGAATGAGTTCTTAATATCATCATTCAACCCGTTGTATACCGAATCTATATAAACCGGATTGGCCGAAGGAATTTCATATAAAGCTAAATAAGGTGCAATTATATTGTCTTTATTATTTAAAGCAAACTGAATGGTATAAGAGTATTTGCGTTTTAATAAGGTTTCAGAAACTCTATTTAGTGAATCTAAAACCAAGCTGTCACCATTTTTTTGTGCATTAAGGCTAGCTTCAATTAGGTCTAAATTCTGATCATTGAATTTAGCCATTACCTTGGTGTACTCATTAAGTAAGTCTTGTTGTTTAGAACCTTTTACCACAGCATCGTAATTAAAATTCTTTAATGAGGTATTAATTTCTGTGATCCCTTTATCTGCAAAGAATGGAATATAATGCTCATCATCATCATTCTTAAATAGTTTTAAATAGAGTAAGATAGGCTCATCAATAGTTGTTTGTAAAGTGAATTCAGATTGACCATTAATGACCAAGGAATCGAGGTCGATAATGGTAGAATCTCCATCTTTTTGAAGGTAAACCACACCCTTTTTAAGTCCTTTGATTTTAGCATTTAGCGTGAAATTAGCTTCTTTTTCTTTTTCACAAGACAAGCTAATCATTAGTAACATTATGAAACCTAGTACCGTATATTTTTTTAACATAGAGTGTTGAATTAATTGCACCATTATTGGAATTCAATTCAGTTGAATTTTGTTGGGCAAATATCTTATTTTGAATTTAAAAATGCTAACCTCCAGCTGCTAATTGCATCAAAATTGTACAGCCAATTGCGGCAATGGTTCCTACAGCATATCCAAAGACTGCTAATAACACACCTACTGTTGCTAATGAAGGATGAAAAGCTGAAGCCACAATTGGCGCTGAGGCGGCTCCACCAACATTAGCCTGACTCCCAACTGCTAGGAAGAAGTAAGGTGCTTTTATTAATTTAGCTACAAGGATGAGTAGGCCGGCATGAATGGCCATCCAAACAATACCTATGGCAATGAGACCAAGGTTATCAAAAATAAGTGTGAGATCCATCTTCATACCTATGGTAGCCACAAGAATATAGATAAATACACTTCCAATTTTACTGGCTCCTGCACCTTCATAATTTCTGGCTTTGGTGTAGGACAACAGTATAGCAATAATGGTTGCAATACTAATCATCCAAAAGAACGATGACCCCAAGAAGGTGAAAATATTTCGTGTTGTTTCAGATTGAATATTATTCACGGTTCCTTCAAAATAAGGTGCTAAAAATCCAGCACATAAATGTGCAATACTCACCGTTCCGAAGGCAATGGCAACAATGATCATGAGATCAGTTAGTGAAGGGTTTCGTTTTACTTTTTCAGAAAAAGAAGTCACCTTTTCTTTAAGGTCTTCAATTGAAGACGTATCTGCTTTTAGCCATTTATTTATACGTTTGCGTTTACCAATACCCAACAAAATAATGGCCATCCAGATATTGGCAACAACAATATCAACGAATACCATACCACCATATAACTTTTGGTTGTAGCCATAAATTTCTAACATCGCTGTCTGATTAGCTCCACCGCCAATCCAGCTTCCTGCCAAAGTGGCTAAGCCTCTCCAAACGGCATCAGCACCAGCACCACCAACAGTTTCTGGTGAAACCATTGCAATTAATAGAATCGCCAATGGACCACCAATAATTATACCGATAGTACCCGTAAAAAACATTACTAAAGCCTTCCAGCCTAAATTAAAGACGGCTTTGAGGTCTATGCTGAGCGTCATAAGTACCAGTGCTGCTGGTAATAAATAACGACTCGCCATATAATACAAGTTTGTGCTATGGTCCTCAATCGTCCTATCAGCTGTAATAGATTCCCATTCTGGGGCAATTAATCCAGAGGTTGTTAAAACAGCAGGTAGCATATAAGCTACAAATAGTCCGGGTACGATCTTATAGAATTTTTTCCAGAAACCACCTTCAATAGATTCGGTCATAAACACGATTCCTAAAGCGAGCATCAATAATCCAAAAACAATAGTGTCTTTAGTGAATAAAGGCGCTTTCACTATGGCTGTAGAGGGTTCATTTTCTATAAAAGACAGCGGGATTTCTTCATTTTTATTTTTGAAGGAAAGGTGATCAATGGTAATGATTTTCTGATCTACAAAGCTTTCATCGGGTTTTATGATAATATTAAATAAGGGACCAGAATCCTTAGCAAAGGTCTTTTGAGAGCTAAAGCTAATCTCGGCTTGATAGTCCGAAATATTAATGTTGTAGTCATCAATTCGTTCTGTCGGAATTATATCTTTAAATTTTACGAGTGAATCAGTAGCTGAAATTTTGATATTAAAATCTGTGAATGCAAGCTTTTGTGCAGAAACAGGGATTTCTAGAGATTTTGAACTATCGCCGTCAACATTTTCAAAAGTAACACCTTGCGCATGTCCTGAAATTGAAAAAATAAAAGCTAGTAAAAGATAAAGATAGAAGTTTGACTGTATTTTCATGAAATGACATTTGATACTGCAAAATACAAAAATTCAATACCAAAAAAAGTGACCATATAGATCACTTTTTCTCTTCATCTGTTCGTTTCTTTTTTGGTTGACGTTTATGTTCTTTAAGGTATTGCATTAACATCCATTCAATTTGTCCGTTGGTACTGCGAAATTCATCTGCAGCCCATTTTTCAATAGCTTTTAGCATATCCTCATTGATTCTTAATGCAAAGGCTTTCTTCTTAGACATCTGTATTTGTAATTAATTTTTCTTTATACGTCTCTAAAACGGCCATGGCTTCATTCTGTTTTTGAGTACCTATCAATATTTTTTTTCCGTTTTTCAATTCAAGCTGAATCCCTATATCTCCTGAGACGTTTATAGCAATACCTTTGGATTTGTTCCAAAGTGCACCACCTTTAAGTCCCCAACCACCATATTCGGTAATGGCATCATAGGTTCTCACATAAGCGCTATGAATATCGTACCATGGAATAATTCTGTATTTGCGATGGAACGGAAAGAATTTATAATGAAATCCTTTCTCATCTATTCTAGACGACAATTTGAAGATAAAAATTATGCCCGAAGCCAGGGCAATTATCCCAATAATGAGTATAAATTCTGAGGTAGAAAAACTGTCAGGTTCATTGATATATGTACCAATGATGATACCTAATGGTACCATTATGCTAACTATAACCAAGGCAATTAACCAGGTCTGTGTAAACCGCTGTTCTTCTTTAAATACTCTCATTATCTATTTTTATCGCGTTCAAAAACAATCATTGGTGAATTCTGACCAATGTGTTTAACAATCCACCCTTCACGTGCATATTGATTTAATACGTCTTCATAATTTTGGATTCTGTTTCTAAAGCCAAGTTTTGGCACAATAACTTTATATTCTTTCATGCTATTCTTCTTTCTGATTATCTTTAAAAATGACCAAGGCCAATACAACGCCTATAATTAATCCAATCATAGAGCCATAGACAGTTCCCATGGCAACGTTGCCAATTACGGCACCGATTGTGGTGCCAATGCTCGTTCCGAAGGCACTGCCTAATGCTACACTATAAATTTGACTTTTATTCATAATTAATGGCTAAGTGTTCCTGTGTTTACTACTGGTGCAGCTTCTTTATCGCCACAAAGAACGACCATAAGATTACTTACCATGGCGGCTTTACGCTCTTCATCGAGCTCAACGATCTCATTTTTATTGAGTTCTTCAATGGCCATTTCAACCATACTCACAGCGCCTTCAACAATTTTATGTCTAGCGGCAACTATGGCAGTAGCTTGCTGACGTTTTAACATTGCGTTGGCGATTTCTTGAGCATAGGCCAGGTAACCAATACGCGCTTCAAGAACTTCGATACCAGCAATAGATAAACGCTCGTCGATCTCACGTTCTAAGGCCTCACTAACTTCGTTTACACTTGAACGTAGTGTTATGTCTTCATCGTGACCTTCGTCTGCAAAATTGTCGTATGGATACATACTTGCTAGTTTACGCACTGCTGCATCGGTTTGAACTCTTACGAAATTCTCGTAGTTGTCTACATCAAAAGCGGCTTTGTAGGTATCTTGAACACGCCAAACCAGAATGGTACTGATCATAACAGGATTTCCCAGTTTATCATTCACTTTTAGGCGTTCGCTATCAAAGTTACTTGCTCTGAGTGAGATCTTCTTTTTGGTATAAAATGGGTTTACCCAGTAAAATCCATTTTTCTTAATGGTACCGACATACTTTCCGAAAAGTAAAAGTACACGCGATCCGTTTGGTTGTACCATAACAAATCCGAAGGCCAGGATTAATGCCGGAATTAAAATGAGCAGATATTCAGGCTGTTCAAAATTGATGGCATAGAATATTGGTCCAAAAAATAGAACTAAGAATACCACTAGCATTAAGTAGCCATTTGCGGGAACGATGATCTTTTCTTCTTTCATAATTTAAAATTTAACAGGTTAATCATTTAGTAAATCAATATGATATTAAAATGATATCATAAAGATATAATTTATTTCATTAGTATGCAAATGAATTATTTTGTTACAATTTTTTTAAAAAAGAAAAGAAAATAAAGTTTGGCACGCCGTTTGCTATTATAAAAGTGTAATGGTTACAGCGAGAGTTACTAGCGTAACACACTTCAAAATCGCGACATTACAATTTGGTTGGTTAGTTAGTAAAAAAGCATCTCTGAGTGAGATGCTTTTTTAATTATGGTTGAAAGATTTGTTGATTATGGATTAATAAAATCTACAATACTTTGTACTAGCTGGGTTGCTATTGGCCGTTTGATTTCATTATAGGATTTAGAATTTTCAAGATCGTCGCCTTCAATTTCGAAGAATACATGATTCATATTTTTAATAATGACGAGTTCGGCGTTTTCATTGGCATCTTTGAGTAGTTTCGCTTCGGCTTCAGAAACCTGAAGATCTTTTGTGCCGTTAACAATAAGGACCGGCATTTCCAATTCTTTTATTATTTCTGTTGGGTAATACTGCATCCAATTGATCATAAATTCTTGAATATCGGCATTAAAAACCGAAGCCAGTGCTTGGGGATAATCGGTTGTTCTTTCACCTTTTTTTAGTTGATCAACTACTTTTTTGGCAGCTTCACCTAGTTGTGGCGCCATATTAGTAACTTGCTCTACAATGACATCTCCAATATTTTGACCCGCACCAGCGATAGAAATGAATCCATCTACATCTTCGTTGGCATTAAGCATACCGACGAGACTGCCCTGACTGTGACCAATAATATAAATTTCTTCGAATGACCCACTAGTCTTAAAGTAAGTGATCACATCTTTAGCATCACTTACGAAATCATCGAACATTATATTAGGATCTACGTTCCCTTGCCGTATTTGCTTCACCACGCGTTTATCGTATCTAAAAGTCGCAATCCCATTTTTAGTAAGACCTACCGCCAGTTTCTTAAGTGCATCGTTTTTTAGGAAGTTCTGGTTACCGTTTCGATCTGTGGGACCAGAACCTGCAATAATTATGGCCAACTTGGTTTTAGTGGTTTCCTTTGGCTTTAGTAAGGTTCCATCTATAAATTTTGAAACTGATAATTCTTCATCAGTATAGGTTTGTTCCTGACTGAAACTGAGCGCCGAAATGAATAGGATAATAATTAAACTAAATGGCTTCATGATACAATGAATTTTATAGCACATAAAGGTATGCGATTAAATTTCTATTTTAATGAATAAACAACTTTTATGAGGTATTATTATGCTCAATTCTTCGGAAATCTTCAAAATCGACAAATGCATTTTATCGACGAAATGCACTATTTCATCCTAAAATGTTAAAATTAAATGCATTTCATCGATTAATGATGTTTTTAGGCGATGAAATTGAAACCTAATCATATATTTGAAGTGTACTAAAATTTAGTTTTTAGTTCAATGGATTAATTAATTAATATTTGCATTATGTTATGTTGACTTAGAGACCCTAAATCTACTTACATAATAAAAAAAGCAAATTAGAAAAACTGGGTTTGAGGGAACCCAGTTTTTTGTTTTTATACCTGTTTTACGTTCCGAAATGTTAGGTTTATTCTCGGTTTGATTTCCTTTTTTGTTTTTGCAATTTGATGAAGCCAGAAGTGTTGCATTTCACCTTTCATAACTAATAGACTTCCATGTTCTAAATTAAGTTTATAACGCTCATTCTTTAGTGTTCTATGCTTGAAGTGAAACGGTCGTGCTTCACCAAAACTCACTGAAGCTATTATAGGGTTTTTACCAAGTTCTTTTTCATTATCAGCGTGCCAACCGTTGCTATCGTTACCATCGCGATACAAATTGATCAATAAGGTATTGAAATGTACTTGTGAAAGGGTCTCTACTTTCGATTTAATTTCTTGAAGTGTGCTTGTAAATGGTTTGGGGTGCATCACAATGTTTGAGTAACCATAGGGTTGGTCTGAGTCGCCAAAAAGTGCTGTAAGTCTTGGTTGTTTATAGGTTTTGCCAAATACTGTAATGTCATCGTGGCGCCAATTTGTTTCATTGTTTATGCGATGATAAAAGTCATCAGCTTCACTTTGGTTGAACGCTTTCGGAATATAGATCAACTCGGCATTAGGTAAGATTAGATGTTGTTTCTCGTTCGAAAACAAGTCCATAGCATAATTTTTGTCTAAATTAGTACATCAGTATGACATATAAAAAACTCCTATACACGTTAATTTTTGCAGGAATCCTTTTTGGTTTTGAGCAAAATCAGGAATTACCTGAAGGATTTGTTTATGTAAAATCTGTAATTCCAGATATGGATGTAGAATTACGCTACTATAGCACCAACAATTTCGTTGGAGATACTATAGATGGTTACAATTCTAATACGCTGATCCTTACCAAAGCGGCAACCGAGAAATTAAAATTAGTACAAGAGGAGTTACAAGAACAGAATCTGTGTTTAAAGGTGTTCGATGGCTATCGTCCACAACGGGCTGTTAATCATTTTATCCGTTGGGCTCGAGATCTCAATGATACGATCTATAAATCTCGATTCTATCCTGATGTTGAAAAACGTTACTTATTTAAAGAGGAATATATTGCTTCAAGATCTGGTCATAGTAGAGGAAGTACTGTAGATATCACCATTATTGATGGTAATACTGGTGAGCAATTGGATATGGGAAGTCCATTCGATTTTTTTGGGGTACAATCATGGGTTGATCATGATGCTATTACAGATGAGCAAAAAAAGAATCGTCAGCTACTTCAACGGGTGATGTTGAAACATAATTTCAGAAATTATCCTAAGGAGTGGTGGCATTTCACTTTACGATGGGAGCCCTTTCCTGATACCTATTTCGATTTTGAGGTGGAGTAATTACTTCTTAATGATGAGATCAATATCGACTTCATCATAACCAAGTGGTCCTCGGGTAAAAGTAATATTAATGGTATATGAAATGCCATATAATTCTAAAACTTTGTCAACTTTTTCTTTATCAATTTTAGCACTACGAATTTCATTTCTATATCGATTTAATAACCGTATTGCTGCAGGAAATACAAATAATAAGCTACCTAAGAAACATGCGGTAAGACCGTAGCTAACATACCTATAACGCCAGTATTCTGATGCCTTTAGTCCAGACACAAATTTTGACATGTAGTAACTACAGATTAAGAGTAAAATACCTAGAATAAATAAGAGAATAGAGTTGGTGTAAACCCGCCATTTTTGTCTCTTAATATCTTCATAATCAATATTTACGTCCTCAATTTTAGTGGCTAATTTATTGTCAAAGTTGGCCTTAATACAAGTTTTATAGAATTCAGGTTTGCGATTGGTAAGACCACAATAAAAACCAATTTTAAGATCAGTGCTTTGATGTTCACATAAATTACAGTGGTCGATATGCTTCATTCATCCTTAAATGTTTTAAAACCTATGCCTATTCCATAATTATAGAGCTCCTGATCTAATAGGCTCGATCTAAATCCATTGCCTTTATCAAACTTCACCCAATTATTTCCGTTTATGAATATGCGTTTAATAAAGGTGTTTTTAGACTGAATGTCTCCAGTGAATGGCAATAGAGGTCTGAAGTTGGTAGGTATTTTAACTGTACCGTTTTTGGTCTTTATTTCCTTGTATTTTTTATTTGGCAGAAGTTTACCCGTTTTATCTGTATATCCCATGACCTGAAGCGATACAAAGAACCCATCCTTTGGTAAATAGATGTCAAAATCATCAACATTTAAAGTGAAGGCATCCCCATTTTTTTCAGTGGCTCTAAATACGATGGTTTCGTAGGTTAATGATTTTCCTGGTAAGCCGTTATCATTAGCATAAAACTGCACCTTAAATAGGGTAGAAAATGCTTTCTTATCGCTATTAGAACGCTTTCTTTTTTTCCAATCCTTAGATTCTAAGGCAATTGGGAAAGTCACTGAGGTTAATTTCTGGTCTTTCGTAGTTGATTTAGGAAAGTAAACTGCAATTTCAGATTCAATCGTAGGCAGCCAACAATGGTAATAGTCATCATCTAAATAAGGCTTCAGGGTTTCTTCTTTGAATTTTCTATTAAGTTTTGTACGCACAGTAACCTGATCGAGTTCATCCGCTTGTGGTAGCATTAATAGTTGTTTTGGAAGATTTTCCGTTGCTATATTAAGTGTTTTAAAGCCTAGTGCAGAAATGTATAGCGAATCGACATCTGGGTATAACTTTTTTGTAAAAACGAAAGTACCCTCATCATCAGCAAAAATACCTTGGCCATTACCAAAAGAAATGGTTGCATAGCTTACGGGATACTTCGAAATACTGTCTAATACTGTGATTTGAGCTAATGCTGATTGGCTAAAAACCAGTATAAAAAATAAGATTTTGGGCATAGTTCTTCTTTAGCTTAAAGATACATCATTTGGTCGCATAAAAAAACGCCTCATTTTCATGAAGCGTTTTTCTATTGATTGATTAGGTTTATTTATAACTACTCGTCTAGTGCTTTTTTAGTTTGTGTATAGCCTACATAGAGCCCCGCACCTGCTAGTAAAAAGATCATTGAAGGATACACTGCTTCATCATCAAGACCTGTGTAGGTATCTAGTATGTTGCCAATAAATACGCCAAGACCTATACCCATAAGTAGAAAGGCTAAATTTATTACCACGACTTTCCAAGACGATCCTCTACGCTTACCAATATTAAATATACTGGCGTCAGCGCCTTTTTCTATTAATGCTAAACGCTCTTTGTTTCTTGTCGAGAAGTAAAGGTAAACGATTCCGAAAACCACAGCAAACATGCTAATTGGTATTAAAATATCTTCATCCATAATATTTGTTTTTTTAATTGATTATTTTTATTCGTTCACAGCTTATGACGACGTGTTTTTTATTTAGGTTACAATTTTTTCAAAAAAAATTTTTTTCGCCTGTTTTGTAACCTAAAGTAATTATATGTCGTCTTAATATCAACATGACCACCAACGACGATACTATATTAATCAATGCAATTAATAATGGCGATACTAAGGCCTATGCGCAAATAGTTGACCGTTATAAGGATTTGGTATATACCTTAGCTTTGCGTATGCTGAAGCATAGGGAAGAGGCAGAAGAGGTTGCACAAGATACCTTTATTAAGGTTTTTAAGTCCTTACACAAATTTAAAGGCGACTCTAAGTTTTCAACCTGGATATATAAAGTAGCATACAATACCTGCTTAGATACCATAAAGAAGAATAAGAAGCATTTAAATAATGTAGCTATTGATGAGTACACATTTAATAAGTTGGAAACTATCGATAATGCATTAGACCATATTATAAATGAAGAAAAAAGAGATCTGATAAAAAAGTGTATTAATAAGTTGCCCGAAGATAGTAGTGCCTTATTAACGCTATTTTATTTTGAAGAGTTATCTTTAGAGGAGATCTCAAAAATAATAAACGTTGAAGCCAACACTGTAAAGGTGAAGCTTTTTAGAGCTCGAAAAAAACTCGCTGTTATTTTAGAGCAATATTTACAACCACAAAAAAAGTTGAATTATGGAAAAGGATGATAAAAGAATTGAGGATCTGGTAAATAAATTAATGCAAGCTGATTCGCTTGAAACGGCACCTGCAGATTTTACTGATAAGGTTATGGCAAAGGTTGAAGCCCTTTCGAATTCTGAAGTTACGGTCTACAAACCTCTTATTCCAAAATATATATGGTGGTTACTTGCCGCTGGTTTTGCAACTTTAGTGGGAAATATTTTATTGGGTAAACCAAGCGAGGGGACTAGCCTTGTTGAGCGTTACAACTTACCAGACGTTTCATTTAATCTCTTTGAAAATGTTTCTTTAGACGTTTCAAATACCTTAATGTATGCCATCGTGTTTTTAGCGATTATGGTGACGGTACAGATTCCGATATTGAAGCAATATTTTAATAGTCGATTGTCTTATTAATTCGGGAAATACCAAAACGGAATAGACTCATAATACCAGTTTTGTGTGTCTTGTTTCCTAATACGCTTGCGCATTACATGCAATAAATGTTTGCCTTCTGTGAGATTTTTCAAGCCAACATAGGTTTCAAATCCTTTTTGGTTTTTAATACTTCTACTTACTATAAATTCAGAATCGAATTTAACCGAATCAATTCGTACTGTAAAGATCTCATTTAGGGTTTTAACATAGGCTCTTCGTAAACTATCGCGCTGATTCCATGAAAGGCTGTTCATGACAAACACATCCGAATCTAAACCTCTAATATCTTTTTCAGGTTTTAGTCCTTTATTAAATGAAAACACATAATCATCAAAATCATCATCTAATACCATAAAGACTTTCATGTATTTGTCTTTAATTACTTTAGATTCAATAGCTACATTATCGATAAAATCGTCTTCATCTAGCATGTCTTCGTAATTTTCATTGCTAGCAATGATACTATTTGAGGATAGTTCACCATTGAAATAATTTGAAGTTTTATACCTTAAACTTGCACCTACAAGGATTAAAACATAAATAGGTACTAATGCCATGCTGACGCGTCTTCCAAATTTGTTATCTAAGAAATTATACACAAGAGGACGATATAAAAAGGCCAAAGTTATTTTACTAAATACCCAATATACGGGGAAATAGATCTTGCTTAACCATTTCTTTTTCTTAAACCAACCCAAGGTTAAGAAATCGAGAAATGTAAATAGCATTCCAATTACAAAGAACAACATCAAAGGTATTCCGATCCAGTAACTAATAGCATCATTTTCAATGATCCTAGAACTATCATCTAAAAATAACCTGGCTATTACAACAATGCTGATTATGGTAAATGTAAAGGCCAACACATAAAAAATGAGCATAAAGGATATTGCAAAAATGATACTACAGTAATTCTCTAATTTGGCAATATATCTGTCAAAAGAACCTACTTTCTTTTTTAAGTATTTGGTGAACTTCTCACTATAATTGAGCTCGTCATAATCAATATCGCCAGAGACGTACCGCAATCCCAGTGCACCAATCCACAATCCCCTTAATACAACATGGAGCAAAAGGTTAAATATTAGAATAGCACAAGAAACCAACACCACCATTAAAATAATCCAGGAGTATATTTTTCCATCATTCTGTGCAGCTTTCGCTGCAATGGTTATATGTGGAAAAGCAGTAAATAGACCGAAAATGGCAAAACCAGAAATAAGTAATTCTAATTGCCAGCTTTCTTCTTGTAATTTTTGAAGTAGTTTTTTGAAAGCTGGATTATTATGATCTTGACTCATAAGTTATGGCTATTTTATTTTAGTCTAAAGTTAATGATATTCAATTAATTTCAACTTATTTTTCAAAATTTGAAACCCTTTTGAAATTCTTTCGTTTTTAATTACAAAGAGACCCATCATACTAAATGCAAAACCAACAAGATCGTTTAATTAAAGCCTGTAAAAAAGGAAATCGATTAGCACAGATGCAGCTTTATGATAACTATGCACAGGCCATGTTTACAATTGCTTGTCGGTATGTAAAAAATGAAGAAGAAGCAAAAGATGTAATGCAAGAAGGTTTTTTGAAAGCTTTTTTGAATATTAAAAGTTACCAACCCCATTCTAGTTTTGGTGCCTGGTTAAAGCGAATTGTGATCAATCAGTCCCTTGATGCCTTAAAAAAACGCAAGGTCGAATTTAGTAATGATGGCTTAGAAACGCTAAATATAATTGAAGATGACGACTGGACTTTCGATAACTCAATTACAAAAAATCAAATCCTAGACGCCATTGAACAACTCAATACAAAACACAAGATCGTGGTAAAATTATACCTCATTGAAGGTTACGACCACCAAGAGATTTCAGAGATTTTGAAAATACCCGTGAAAACATCCCGAACGCAGTTGAGGCGCGGAAAGACAAACCTTAGAGCTATACTAAAATCAACATATGATGAAGCAGGATATTAGAGATTTATTTACCAATGAGGAGGATCTAAAAACACTCCCAGACGATCACCGAGCTGAGTTTTTAGAGAAGCTTAAGAGTCAGCCTAAAAAGAATTCCAATTATATAATTTGGATTAGAGTTGCGGCTACGGTGATCATTGCATTAGCCATTGGATATAGTCAATTCTACAAACAACCAAATGAAGTAGAACCACCAGTTATTTCTCAAATTAAAGCGGTTGAAGACCAATACCTTAAAGATATTGAAAAAGAATGGCAGAGTTTTGTTGCTGTTGCCAATGATGAAGCCCTAGTTGCCAGATTTAAAAAGCGTTTAAATGAACTAGATGCTGATTATCAGGAAATTGCTGCACAGTTTCAAAATGATGCAAATAATATTGAAATTATTGAAGCACTAGTAGACAACCTACAAACACGACTTCAAATTTTACAAGATATACAAGAACACATCAATATTTTAAATCAAAAAAAGGAACAAAATGAAATCACTATTTAATTACCTATTGCTGATCTTAATCACATCAGCACCTGCTTTAGCTCAGCGAAATCAAATATTAAAGGAAAGTATAGATCTTGATAAGAATTCTACGGTAAAGCTAGATATCGAAAATATTTACCTTGCTATCGAAGAGTCTACTGATGGTAAGATTCATTTTGATTATGCTTTAGAGTTTGATGGCTATTCAAAAAAGGCCATTAGAGAAAAACTTGATGGCATAGAAACAGACATTAAAAAGAGCGGCAGTACAATTACATTAAAGGCTAACAGTATGAGCCAAATTTCGTTTCAAAGTTTTGCCCTTACCTCAGAACATGGTTTGTATATGGAAGACGACCTTTTCGGAAAGCGAAGTGATACTGTTTACAGAAAATCTACAGATTCATTGCTCACAGAGATCAGGAAAAACAACCGATCTAATTGGGCTGAAGATCCGTTAAAATACCTTAATGGTAAGTTTAAGAAAATGGATAAAGATGGCAATCTATCGGCTATAAGAAAGGGCAATGTAAAAATAATGCGAAGTCAATTTGTTATTAAGATCCCGCCATTTGTAAAGTTGAATATCGAGTCGAAGAACTCTGGTATTTACTTTAGAAACGATGTTCAGAATGAATTGGTAGTTACATCGAAACAAGGTAACTTCAAGGCTAAGGCACTTACCAATACCTTCAATTTTGTTCAAATGGACAATGTGCATTTTGAAGCTGAATCTCTTGTAGGAGGTGTTTATGAATTGAAGAATGTTAATGGTGGAAAAATTGGTCGTATCAAAGAGGCCAAGATCAATTCAGAATTTTCAAAAATTGAAATTGGAGAGGTTGGGACAAAGACCATAATTAATGACTTTAATAGCCAATATTGGTTATATAATTGGACCCTAAATTTTGATAAGGCTTTAATGGATACTGAGTATTCTAAGATCAATATATTTTTTCCTCAAAACATGAAATATCAACTGGCTACTTTCGGTCACAACACGGTTCATTTTTATTTAGGCGTTACCACTGAAATTGCACCGAGCAGAGAAAACAAATCAACGTTCATGATGAATTTTGGATCTAGTGCAGACCCGAATAAGATTCAGGTAAATACCATTCATGGAATTGTAAGATTTGGCGAGGATTATATTCATATTAAGCGTTAACCAAAATTTACATTAAAGAGGTGTTTCTAACCATTCACTGTTTTGGTTAGGAGCACTTTGTTTCCAATCGTATTGCGCTATGACTTTTCAATAATCAAATAAAGGTAGTCACCTTTATCATTTTCGTAGTTCTTAATAACCTTTTCGATCTTCCCAGAGTCTATATCTGAACGCAGATTTTCTAAGCCTGTTTCAACCTCTTCTTTGTTAGATAAGGCGCTAAAAGATGAAATACCACGTCGTATATTTTCATCGAAATAAAGCTCTGGATTGTGCTTTCCGCAGTACAGAAATTGATCTTTAAGATCTGGTTTAATGTTATATTTTTCCTTAGCTTTCAGTTTGAACCCAGCCGAATGCAATACTGCTAGCACATTATCTATTGAAGGCATCTGTAATATCGAATCTTTCAGCATCTTCGGAAAGTAATGATTCAACCAATAACCTTCCATCTGAATAGGCGAAGAAGTAAAGATTACCACCTTACCTACAGGTTTTAAGACATAAGCCAACTCTGAAAATGCTCTCGATAAATTCCTCCAGTGATGAATGGTCAAAGTGGCAATAATACCATCTACACTATTTTCAGTTAAACCTGTTTTTTCAGCGGTTCCGATGTGCCACTTGATGTCTTTGTTTTTGAGTTGTGCCTTCTGAAGCATCTCAATGGATGGGTCTATGCCAATAAAATGAAACCCTTTTTTCCACAGAGCAATGGTGTAATTTCCTGTACCGCAACCAATATCTAAATACAAACCATCATTCTTTGGATTGAGATGTTTAATTAGTTGTTCGGTTAAATAGGGATCTGCCTTGCGTGTTTGATTATAGTTAATTCCTATTTTATTGTATTTGGCTGGCATATGGAACCGATGTTATTTAGCAAAAAATCTTAAACGCTTTTTAAGTCTTTCAGGAACGTTTTTATTGTTTAGTAAAATCGTGATATGGTCTTTATTTTTTTCTTCAGAAAATAGCAGTTTGAAAAAATCAAAAATGGAGATACTGTCTTTTGATTTTTCTAAAAGCTGAAATTCGTCACCTACTTCTACTTTACCGTTTTTAAGGACTCTAACATAAGTGCCAGGATAACCATGATCAATAAATTGTTGTAAGACGTCATCAGAATTAAATTTATAAGCAAACTTAAAGCAAGGTTCTCTTGGTATGGTAACTTGCACAGTTGCTTCACCAACCTTAAAAATGTCTCCAACAAAAATTGATTTTTCGTCTAGGCCTTCAACCGTGAGATTTTCGCCGAGCATACCATAAGTCCAATCAAGATTAGGGTATAAGTTTTGCCAATACGGATAATGGTTCAAAGAAAATAAATAACAAGCTTTGAATTCTCCACCGTGCACACGTCTATCAGCCACGATATCGCCTTTAACATCCTCCTTACCAAGGTAGATAGGCACCTCCGTTGGTTTTTTATATATACCTGTTGTAATTTCTTGACCCTGCCAAATAAATGTTCTAGGTTGTGCAATATTTGTGGATACAATTTTCATTTATTGAGGCTTTGATTTAAGAATTTCGATTGCCCCATTCGGCCAATATTTTCTTTTCTTTTATTAGCATGGCTTCGAGGTTGCTATTAAATTTTTGTTTACGTTCAGGGTCAACCTGATCAGAGTTCCACCATTTTAAAGTGTCAGTTACAGTGGTATTCAATGATCTAAAGGTTAATCCGGCTTCGATAGATTTCGCGTTAGCAATTTTAGCCGAACCAAAATGAGCCTTGTCAGCCATAACCCATGGAATAGAGTAGAGGATATTGTTCTCGCGTAAAAAATCATAGTCATCAACCAAAACAAAAGTTGAATTTACAGCTGGACTGAATGATTTTGCAGCCTCATCAACAAATTGTTCCATAGTTTGAACATCCTTCGGTCCAACACCATTGAAGGTCCCAGATTGCTTGTTTTCTGCCAATCGAATAAACCACTCAGCAACATCTCTAACATCGATATATTGAACGCGATCTTCGGCTTTTCCAGGAATTAAATGTTGCCCGCCTTTTGCTAGACGCACAGGCCAATGGATAAAGCGATCGGTGCGATCTGCCGGACCAAGCATATAAGTCGGACGAATAACAACAGTGCGTTCTTCTCCAAACGCCTTAATAGCTTCTAGTTCAGAATTGGCCTTCATTACGCCATAATCCATTTCGTATTTTTCATCTTCAGTTAGATCTTCAGGAACTTCCAAAGCCACTTCTGTTTTGGTGGAAATTTCTCCAGATAGATACGGATAATAAACACCTGTAGATGAGGTATACATATACATGCCAACATTATCTTTTAATAGATTGGCAGTGGCTTTAGTCCAACTTACCTTCCTACCAGAATTATCAATTACTACGTCCCACTTTCGATTTTCAAGTGCGGTAAGATCGTTTTCACGATCGCCAACAAGTTGTTCAACCTGATCGAAAAGATCAGCATGTACCCGCGGTTTTGTTTTCCCTCTCGTAAATGTGCTCACCTTATGACCTCTAGATAGGGCATAGGCAATTTGATGAGGTCCTAAAAAGCTAGTACCTCCAAGAATGAGGATACTTAGTTTTTTGTTGATTGAAGTATTTGTATCAGATTTAGGTTTTGTGTCCGATTTACAACCGATGAGACTACTTCCGAGTAATGGTAATGCAATGCCAGCAAGCGTACTTTTTTTAATGAATGATCGTCGAGAATTTAACTTTTTCATCTGGATTGGCTTTAGATTCTAAAGTTAAAAAAAAAGCGCAAGTTTTCTCAACTTGCGCCATTTAGCTATTAATCCTAAAAGGGACTTAAATTAATCATGTTAGGGATTCAAAATTAAAACTATTATCCCGTTCAAAAATTGATGTATGTTAAGAAATCTATTGTTCAGATAATTCTTTACGAATTCTACTAAGACTTTCGGTAGTTATACCAAGATAGGAGGCAATATGGTAGTTTTTTAGATACTTTTCTACTTGAGGATAGGTTTTCATAAAATGGATATAACGGTCGGACGCTGTTTGAGATATTCCGGCAAGTATACGCTTTTGAAATGCTGCAAATGCACGCTCAAGTTTAATCCGGAAAAACCGATCTATTCTCGGAATTTGATCATATAAAGCCTCTTTATCACTTCTGTTAATTCTATAAATGGTGGAATCGGCCAAAGCTTCGACCGTCATGATAGCTTTTTCACCTGTAAAAAAGGCCGTATAATCGCTGATCCACCAATCTTTAATCCCAAATTGAACGGTATATTCTTTACCTTGACTGTCTATATGAAAAGTTCTGAGGCATCCTTCCAGAATATAATAATGAGAGTCAACCACGTCGCCAGGTCTTAACAAAATATCGCCTTTTTTTACTACTACCTTATGAAAAACATTCTCAATAATCTTGATCTCACTCTCATTAAAATTGAGCGTTTTAAAGATCTCTTTTATTTTAGAATTGTCCGAGCGCACGACGTCTGATTTTGTAGCCACTTTAAATTACTCAAATCTCTTGAAGGATAAAAGTTAAATTCGATAGGCGTCACAAAAAGTTAGTTGAAACGCTATAAAAACTAAAAAAACCATCTGATATACAAATGGTTAGGTAAAAATTTTAGAAAAGAGTTATTCTATTTTTTTTGCATTGGTTTGTTGTCCACCCTGATCGAGTGTAAAACTTTCAACTTCATTGGCGTTATTCTTATTAAAGGTTACTGTGAGTGCCGTAACCTTTGCATAGAATTTAGTCTCGCTTTCAGCAAAGAGCTCGAATTTACCTTGTCCGGTAGCTTGCGCAAAAATCTGACTGCCATCAACCGTCACTTCAACAAAGAAGTTTGGTGCTAACTCGTAATTACCAACATACTGCTTTAAAATAGCGTTTGAAAGCTTCATTTCTTCTCTTGCTTTTGGCATTTCTTTATTAGTTTCTTTACCGATGTTTTCAGTGTCTGTAATAAAAATCGCCTGTTTTTTACCGTCAGCTGTTTTTGAAAATTTATATTCAATGGTACCTTCTTCAAACATAAAACGGTTTTCAGAAAGCGGGAATATATCGAATACCGTATTGGTTTCAGATTCTCTCATACTTTTCAGTCCGCCATCTTGGAAAAATATGTGTCTGATAGCGCCGTCTTCAAATTGGTAAGCACCTTCCCATTGCTTTAGTTGATTTTCAGATAGTTTTACAACATCTTTCATTGATGGAAAAGGCTTTCCTATCGCTGCTGCAGCAATATTTTGAGTCAGTGCTCCGATATCGTTGCAACTGCAATTACTAAGACCAATAACATATACATCTTCTTCCATAAGGTAAATGCCATTGGTAGATGTTCCGAATATTCCACCGCTATGTGTATAGCCCTTAGAACCTCTTAAGTTTAATTCGCCAAGACCATAGCCATAGTCGATATACTCGCCATTATTAAGTTTAGATCCTTTAATGGCTTTGCTAAAAGTTTCAGCACTTATTAAGGTGTTATTTCTCAAAGCATTTTGCCATTTAAGCATATCATCAACTGTAGACACTAAGGCACCTGCGGCATGAGGAAGCGTCATACTTAAATAGTTGGCATTTACATAACCATCCGGCCCTTGTTCATAAGGCATGGCTCTATTTTTTATGAGTTCGCGATTGCTGCCATATCTAGAATTCGACATGCCTAATCGTTCAAAAATATTTTTTTCGATATAGTCTTCATAAGTTTCACCAGAGAGTATTTCAATGATTTTTCCTAACAATACGTAGCCAGAGTTATTGTAACTATAGTTGTCGCCAGGATTGAAATCCATGGGTTCATTTTTGAAATAATCGATAAGCTCATCGAGCGTCATATCTTTTCTTGCAACTTCTACTAAATTCCCAATTCCTGTGTAACTTTTTATACCAGAAGTGTGGTTTAATAATTGATGCACAGTTATGGTCTTCCCATTGGTTGGATAATCTGTGATAAACTTTGTAATTGGGTCATCCATACTTAGTTTTCCCTGTTCTTCGAGCATTAAAATTGAAACAGCGGTAAACTGTTTTGTGATCGATGCAAGCATGAATACATTCTCAGGAATCATATCAATATTGTATTCTAAATTTGCTTTACCTACAGCTTTTCTGTAAATCGGTTTTCCATCTTTGGCAACTAGAATGGTAGCACCTGGCATATTGGCGTCGTAAAATTGAGCAACGATATCATCGAATTTTTGAGTGAGATCTTGGGCTTGGATAGAAACTGTAAGAAGCATGCTCAACGCCATACAGCAATAAAGAAGTTTGGTTTTCATATTGATTGTGATTGATTGTTTTTAATGAGACGTTTTTATTGGTAAGAAGTTACAAAAACTTCAGGAATTCAAATAAGCAAATGGTTTTTACGATAGCTTAGTCATTCCAGTAAGTTTTACCTTGTTGAAGGATCGCTTATTTACTTATTTTATATGCCTTTGTACAAGGCTAACACAATAAAAAATGTAAAACATTGACCAGCAAACAATGCCCAAGAATTTGAATCCGTCTTCTAGTAGAATTCTAAAGACTTCTCCTTCAATAAGAAGATCTATCAAAACAGAACTTCCAAATGAGATAAATGCAATAATTAGAGCGAATTTGAAGCGAGCTGAAAGTAAAATTTTGTAAAACCCGGATTATTAATATACCAAATAGTAGCGCATAAATGCCATACATAACCAATTCATGTATTCCTAGTGATAATAAAATTCGATCATGGAACATGAAAAAGTCGTCGAGTAGCAAAAGTCCCGTTATTACAGCAACATATAATAAGAATGATATTTGTTTGCTGCTCACCTTTTCTATAACAAGAATAAATGTAAAAGGAAGTACGGCGGTAGTTGCGCACCATAGTAATATTCCAATATTAGACACTACACCAATCAGAGGGTTTACATCGAATAGTGACAGTGGGTCTGCAGTAAAATACCTTATGGGTATTTCAAATTTTACTGAAATAATATATACCAACCAAAAAAGGATTATGGTTAGAATGACTAATAAAGTTGCGAGTGTTTTTTGAGAAAAGTGATTAATCCCCCTTTTAATTAATTCCATTAATAGCCAGTGTTAAATTAATTTAACAGATATAAATTTTACTAGACAATTCCTAAGGGTTCCTATCGTAAAGCTAAGAATAATAATATGTTTTCCAATTCTTTCTGAAGATTTTAACGTATTCGATTTTAACAAAAAAGCCACTTTTTATAAAGTGGCTTTTTATCTCAAATCTCAAGTTTCTAATCTCAAGTCTATTTAATCATATCATAACTACGTTTAATGAAGTTAGTGAGTTCCTCACCTTTAAGCAACCCTTGCGATAAACGTGCCAGGTCTAAACTTTGATTTATTAAACGTTCTTGCTTTTTCCTTGTTTTAGTGTTTAATATTTCGCTTACCAGTTCATGATTTGTATTAACCACCAAGTTGTACATCTCTGGCATATGGCCTATACCAAACATACCACCACCAGTTTGTTGCATTTCTTTCATACGACGCATAAATTCTGGCTGCGTGATCATAAATGGCGATGCATTACTATCCATGGCCTCTAATTGCACCATGAACTTTTCAGACGGCACTACCTCTTTCAATAATTCATCTAACTTGGTTTTTTCATCATCAGATAATTTTGAAATTGTAGTATCGTCCTTTTTGATAAGATTATCAATATGGTCAGCATCTACACGAGCAAAAGTTATGTTTTCTTTTGTCGATTCTAGCTTTTGCATTAAGTGACTAACAATAGGTGAATCTAACAGAAGCACTTCGTAGTCTTTGTCTTTAGCTGCTTGAATATAGCTGTGTTGCTCATCTTTATTAGCCGCATAAAGAATCACCATTTTATCGTCTTTGTCCGTTTGCTTGGCTTTGATAGCATTTGTTAATTCTTCAAAAGTGTAATATTTACCATCCACCGTTGGGTAAAGTGCAAAGGCATCTGCTTTTTCAAAGAATTTTTCTTCGGAAAGCATACCGTATTCGATCACGATTTTAATGTCGTCCCATTTCTGTTCGAAATCCTCGCGATTAGTATTGAAAAGAGATTTCAACTTATCGGCAACTTTACGCGTAATGTATGAAGAGATCTTCTTTACATTTCCATCAGCCTGAAGGTAAGAACGCGACACGTTCAATGGAATATCTGGTGAATCGATAACACCGCGTAGCATGGTTAAAAATTCAGGAACAATACCTTCCACATTATCGGTTACAAAAACCTGATTTTGGTAGAGTTGAATACGATCCTTTTGCATATTCAGATCGTTTGTCATCTTCGGGAAATATAAGATCCCAGTAAGATTGAACGGATAATCAACATTTAAGTGAATATTGAATAATGGCTCTTCAAACTGCATTGGATAGAGCTCGCGATAGAAGTTTTTATAATCGTCTTCCTCGAGGTCTGCAGGTTGTTTAGTCCAAGCAGGATTTGGATTATTGATGATATCATCCACCGTAATTTTACGCTGAGGTTCTGTGGTTTCTTTACCATCTTCATCTGTAATTGTTTGTGGTTCGTGCTCTGGATCATTGATTTCCTTATTACCAAATTTAATTGGGATAGGCATGAACTTGTTGTACTTGGTCAACAATTCTCTAATCCTAGATTCTTCAAGAAATTCTTCTTCACCTTCTGAAATATGTAGAATTATTTCAGTTCCTCTTTCAGTTTTATCTGCTTCGTCTAGTGTAAATTCTGGAGAACCATCACAAGTCCAGTGAGCTGCCGGAGCATCTGTGTGCGACTTGGTAATGATCTCAACCTTATCTGCTACCATAAAAGCCGAGTAGAAACCTAGTCCAAAATGACCAATAATTCCGGCATCTTTAGCAGATTCATCATACTTGTTCAAAAATTCTTCAGCACCAGAAAAAGCGACTTGGTTGATGTATTTTTCAACTTCCTCAGCCGTCATCCCAAGTCCTTGGTCGATAATGTGAAGTTTTTTACCTTCTTTATCGATTTTCACTTCGATCTTAGGCGTACCATAATCAGATTTCGATTCGCCAATGCTTGTTAAATGTTTAAGTTTAAGTGTCGCATCTGTAGCGTTACTGATCAATTCACGCAGAAAGATCTCGTGGTCACTGTATAAGAACTTTTTAATTAACGGAAAGATATTCTCTACCGATACGTTAATACTTCCTTTTGTCATTTTATGTAATTTTTGTCATTCCTGCACAGGCAGAAATTGCGTTAATGATGTTGTTTTATTCTGAAATGAGATATTTCAAATAAAATACCAAGGCGAATATTGTGACAAGATGGCATAAAAAAACCACTCAATTTTTGAGTGGTTTTAATAACAATTATATTGAGATTAATTCTTGATGGTTTCTTCCTTCTGGATTTTTTCTTCCTTTTTTGTTTTGTTTTTTACATGTTTGTCTAGCCATTGATCTTGCTCCCAAAGCATGTGCATAATCGATTCTTTTGCTCTATAACCGTGACTTTCCTTAGGTAGCATTACTAGTCGCACTGGTGCTCCTAAACCTTTTAAGGCATTAAAGTAACGTTCACTTTGTAGAGGGTAAGTCCCTGAATTATTATCAGCCACACCATGGATTAAAAGTAATGGTGTTTTCATCTTATCAGCATGCATAAATGGCGACATATTGTAATAGATTTCAGGTGCTTCCCAATAACTGCGTTCTTCACTTTGGAAACCAAAAGGCGTCAAGGTTCGGTTATAAGCTCCACTACGAGCGATTCCTGCAGCGAATAAATCTGAATGCGACAACAAGTTCGCCGTCATAAAGGCGCCATAACTATGTCCTCCAACAGCTACTTTTTCTCTGTCAATATAACCGAGATTATCTACAGCGTCAATAGCAGCTTTGCCGTTTGCAACAAGCTGAGTTCTAAAAGAATCATTTGGCTCTTCGTCACCTTCACCTACAATTGGGAATGCTGCATCATCTAAAACTACATATCCTTTGGTGACCCAGTAAATAGGCGACCCCCAATACGGATACACAAATTCATTTGGATTTGAAGTACTTTGAGAAGCACTAGACTTGTCTTTATATTCACGTGGATATGCCCAAAGAATCATCGGATATTTTTTACCTTCTTCATAATCGAGTGGAAGGTATAAGGTACCGTCTAAGTCTAAGCCATCTTCACGTTTATATGAAATAACACGTTTATCGACCTCTTCTAAACTTTTGAATGGATTTTCAAACTCTGTGATGGCAGTAAGGTTATTTTTCTTAATGTTTCTTATGTAGTAATTAGGATATTCCTTTTTAGACTCAATTCTAACTAAGATTTCTCCTTTTTTCATATCGATTGCCGAATACAGACTTTCGAGTTTGTCGGTATATTCAGATTGATAAAGGCGCTTTGTTTTGCCAGTTTTAATGTTGTATTCGTCAATGAATGGGAATTGACCTTCTTTGGAATAGCCATCACCCATTAAATAGACTTTATCACCATTCATGGTTAAGGAATAACGGCCATATTCATTTTTAGAATTCACAAAATTTCCAGGATCGCTGTAAACATCCTGATAGTTTCTATCTGAAATTATTTTGGCTTCTCCATTTGAAGGATTAAACAAATAAGTCTTTAGATTTCTTGTATTCCACCAGTAGTCGTAAGCAATGGCATGATTATCGTCACCCCACTGAATTCCAGAAAAACGCTGCTTTGTTTTTAGAATTTCTTTTTGCTTTCCATCAAACGGAGCATTCAGTTCATAAACGACATCTCTGTAATCTACCTTAACCTCTGGGTCTCCATTATCTAAAGCCTCAGCCCAAACTAGGGTTGCAGAACGGTCGCCTCTCCAGGTCATATTTCGTTTCCCCATGCGTGTAGACATAAAACCTTTTGGTCTTACTTCATCTAGAGGAACCTCGTTTACAGTTTTGATTTTCTTCCCGCTTGCGGAATACATATTACTTTCATTCGGAAATCTGCTGTAAGGAACAATGTATGAGAATGGACGCATAATTCTTGTGATCATCACATAATTTCCGTCAGGTGAGAAACTAATGCCGCGGTACATATCGGCTGGGAGATAATCTTCAATATTACCATCTATAGACACTTTCTTTATTTCAGAACGTGCAAGCTGTTCAAAGTTGAATTCGTCATTAGGTGTTTTTAAAAGATCTTGGTAAGTTCTGTTCTGTGCTTTGGCACCATCACTAACAGAAACGGTCGGGCCAGTAGGTACAGCGCTAGCCGTATTGATCAAAGCCTTACGATCGGCAGGTAACATTTTAACCAAAAGACTCTTATTGTCCTTAAACCAATTGATGGTACTTCCCATATTGGCATTTACGGTTGCATCTGTAAGTTTGGTGACTTTGGCTGTTGCCACATCTAATACCCACACCTCAACACCAGTTGCGGTGGTGTTTAAGCAAGCGATCTTGCTTTCATCTGGCGACCAACTAAAACCTGATAATCGGGCATTGTCTGGTAAACCCATAACTTGCGTAGCGTCTTTATCTTCAATCTTCTTAACCTTGATATTGGTAATGTAATTGGTTCTACTTCCAATGTTCGTAACAGGATTAATCCGCAATCCGGCTAAGCGCATTTCGGTTTCGGATAGCTCTTGAATTGATTTATATTGATTACGGTAGAGCAGTACCATATGATCACCTTTACTGTCAATTTGAACACCAGGTGCGAGTTCAACATCGGCCAATTCTAATATCTCATCAGATGGCATTTGGTACTTTAGACTTTGCTGTGCATAGCTATTCAGAATAAAAAGCATTGCAAATAAATTGATTAATGATTTCATATAATAGAAGATAATTGATTAGTGGCTTGAAGATACTCAAAATTAAAGGTCGAAGCTGTGATACTATTGTTAAAATTATATCAAATTTGAAGTGTTTATAGTTTGTTATGCGTGCATAACGAATTGATTTAGGATTAGACGGAAATGGGTTAAATTTGTTGTCCTAACTATTATTATAAACATGTACAATTCGAGAATTACAGGATTGGGAAAGTACGTCCCAGAAAATGTCGTAACTAATGATGATTTGAAGGTTTGGATGGATACTAGTGATGAGTGGATCCAGGAACGAACAGGTATAAAAGAACGTCGATGGATCGATCCAGAAACAAGTGATGACACGACATCTATTATGGGAGCCAAAGCTGCTAAAATAGCCATAGAACGTGCCGGTTTAACCAAAGACGATATTGATTTTATAGTCTTTGCAACCTTGAGTCCCGATATGTATTTTCCTGGAGGTGGCGTACGTGTACAAGAGCTTTTAGAAATGGATACCATTGGAGCTATTGATGTTCGTAATCAGTGCTCTGGATTTATTTATGGGCTATCTGTAGCAGATCAATTCATTAAAACTGGTATGTATAAAAATGTCTTGGTTATAGGAAGTGAAAATCACTCTGGTGGATTAGAGCGTTCTACACGTGGTAGAGGTGTTACCGTAATTTTTGGTGATGGTGCAGGTGCTGCTGTATTGAGTAGGGAAGAAGATAATAGTAAAGGTATACTGTCTACACATTTACATTCTGAAGGAAAACATGCTAAAGAGTTATCTCTTGAAGGACCGAGCACAGGGCGTTGGGTTGATGCCATTATGGAAGACAATGATCCGGAAGACGTGTCTTACTATCCGTATATGAATGGTCAGTTTGTTTTTAAGCATGCTGTTGTGCGTTTTAGTGAGGCCATTATTGAAGGCTTGAAAACGAATAATCTTCAAAAGGAGGATATTGATATGTTAATTCCACATCAGGCGAATTTGAGAATATCACAGTTTATTCAAAAGAAATTTGGTCTAGGCAATGATCAGGTTTACAACAATATAATGCGCTACGGAAATACTACTGCGGCATCTATTCCGATTGCTCTAACTGAAGCTTGGGAAGAAGGCAAGATCAAGGAAGGTGACAATGTGGTTTTAGCAGCATTTGGTAGTGGCTTTACTTGGGGTAGTGCTATTATTAAGTGGTAAGTATTACTTCTTTATAAAATAGCTAAAAATCTTGTCTTAAATGCTTGAAGGCGACAATTTAGATATATTGATAAAGGAGGAGTTTCTAAGGGTATATGCAGAATTAGATACTGAACAAAAAAAGTACTTCAATCATCGTTCAATAAAAAATATTATATACCACCTTATCGATCATCCGAAGGATAATCCAAAAAGGAATAAAAAGCTCCAGGAGTTAGGAGAAATTAGGATAAAGAAAAAACTACTAGAATATTTAAAGGCCTACAGAAGTACTGAATTCAACAAAGATTCAGCGTATTCTTTATATGATTCATATTTTTATGAAATTGGACAATTTATGAGTAATTATTATGGTTTTTCAAGTTTAGGAGGACCATTAATGTTAATTATGATCTTGATTTTTGCCATCTTTGGCGGTTTATTAGATGCTTTATTTCTATCTTTAGATTGGATTATTTTTCCAATGTTTTCACCTATGTTTATTGTATTAATTGTAGCAAGGCGATCAATAAAATACTTTGGAAAAAGACTATATGACTCTGGTTATTGACGCGTAAAAATCACAATTTGATGAAGCAAAAATTTATAGTTTTACTCACCTTTTTTAATGTTTTTGTCTTCTTCGGACAAACTGATCCAGAGGATATAATTGTTGTCTATGATTCCTTAAATCCTAATGGGAAAGTCATATTAAAAAGTAATTTAAGCTCAAATTTAGACTCATTGAGTCCTCATCTTGTGGATGATATGCGTAAAGAACTTTTCATAAAAAAAGACAGTGCGACCATTTCAAAATTATTAGTTGGAAAATGGAAAATAAAAAGTGTAAAGCGTATTAATGGAGATTCTACTAATCTAATTGTACAAGATTCACTTGTTTTTGGAGCTGATCACTATTATTCTCAAAGTTCTGATGGTAAAACGGTAGAAGGCAAATGGATTTTAAAAACTAATATGATCGGAAATGTCACTATCCAATATAACGAAAAGCAATATCCAGTTCTAGATGAAAATATTATTAAGGCTTTACCCAAAGATTATTTAGAATCTCTGAGTTACGATTCTAATATTTTATCCATTACTGAACTAAATGAAGAGTACCTTATCTTAACAACATTCTTATTGGAAAACGCACATGATTTTGACACTATGTTTTATCGATTAGTTCTTAAGACTTATGCCAGAGCAGATTGAATCAGAAGGTTAAGCAAATCATGTGAAAGAAATAAGCTAATAAAAAAGCCCGAACAACTATATTGTCCGGGCTTTTCAGCTATTAACCAACTTTAACTAACACTTTATTATAAAACATAAATCTTATAATAACTATTACTTAAAACTTATCTCATTAACTTAGACGTAGAAGCCTTAGTTTTATTTCAAACATTAACATTTTTAACGCCTATTTAACAAAAACCCGAAACGAGCGTTTCGGGTTTTCTTATCTAATAGTTAAACATTAACACTAACCATCAACTATTTATGCAAACTATTAAATATTAAAGCTATCTTCTACACTATAAAGACTATCAAATGCGTAGTTTGTGACAGTTTCAATAGTGGATTTAACACTTTTTTATAAGAAGCCTGCACCAGATTTTTCATCATTATCTCTATTCTTACGAGACTTCGCACGGTACTTTCCACCACCAAAACGATAGGATAAACTAGCAAAGATGGTTTTGAATTCAGGAATAAACTCTGCTTCTTGTCTAAATGGTCGTTCACTTAAAATGTTGATTTCCTGAGTATCAAATACATTATTAAAGTTTAAGCTAAATGTTGCTCTGTTTTCTTCAAGGAAACTATAGCGTAAACCAAGATTCACAAAGTAAAACGGATCAACTTCAAAGTTTAAGCCTGTGTCCTTACCACGATACATGGCAAATGCCGAAAGCGATAGTTTCTTAGTCACCTTGAAATTGTTGAATACTCTAAAGTTGAGAATAAGGTTGTCTACTTCTGTATTATTGATCTCAATATCATTTTCTGTTGGATTAGGAATCGTTGGGTCTAAAGTTTCTGCGAATCCACGTTGCGTACGCCCGTACAAATCAAAACTAGCATTAAAACTCCACCATTTTGTTGGTCTGTAGTTACTTGAAATCTCTACACCGTAGGCAGATGTATTATCAAAATTATCGATTCTTAAGATCACACGTCCAGAGCCTAATGCTGCACGATCAACAAATACACCTTGATTTATTTCATCTTCGATCAGTCTATAAAAAACACCTGCAGTGATGCTACCTTTTTCAAGATTTCTGGTGTAGTTAGCTTCAAGTGAATTGGTAAATTGTGGCTCTAATTCCTGATTACCAAACTGAGATATCAATGGCGTATTAAATTCCGGAATTGGATTTACTTGTCCAACACCTGGTCGATCTACACGACGGCTAAAACTGAACTGATACGAATTCTTTTCAGAAGGGTTATAAGTTACGAATGCTGAAGGATACACCTGAGTATAATCATTTTCAAAAGGAAACTCAGTTGATGTGTTATTAGACAGATTAGTATCAACAGCAAAGGTTGTTACATTCACCGTTTCAGCTCTTAAACCAAGTTGGTACGACCATTTTTCAAGCTGCTTACTATAACTTACATAAGCTGAATAGATATTTCGCTCATAGTCGAATGATGTTTCTGTAGGAATGAAATTCCCAAATTCATCCTGAACTCTCGCATCAGAATTATAATTCAGATCTGTATTAAATATCCTCGCTTGTAAACCAGCTTCGATTTTGGCAGTTTCAGACAACGGATTCACATAATCAAGATTTAGTGTAGTACGATCGCGTTCAGTGTCGGTGAATTCATCGAAATTAGGTCGAACATTTGCACCAGTAAAACGGTTGAAAGTCTCAACGTCATTATCAAAAATATTGAAATCAGCCTCGAGCTCTATGTTATGACCTTCTTTGTCAAAATCTAGCTTATAATTCACATTATATTGCTGACTCATGTTCTCATTGGTATTGTCAATCACCTGAAGTTGATCGTCCGCCGGATCTTGAAACATTAAAAAGGTTTGTCCTAAAGCGCCACCATCAAATATGTTCTGATTAGTGAAAACAGAAAAGGTATTCTTCTCATTAATATAGTAATCAACACCAAATTTGAATAGGTGCGAATTACGTTCATCTAAGAGATCAATTTCTTGATTGATACCTGTGTCTACTTGATTTAGAAAGATAAAGTTTTGATTCTCGGCGATATTGTTACCATAGCTTCCGTAGAAATTCAGCTTGTTATTTCTGTAGTTCATATCAATAGAACTATTGAACTTTGGTTCTAATTGATAGCCTAATCCGAAATTAACATTACCATTAAATCCAACATTGATGTTCTTGTGAAGGATAATATTGATAATTCCACTCATTCCATCAGGATTATATTTTGCCGATGGATTGGTGATCAGCTCAATTTGTTTAATAGAGGTTGAAGGAATTTGACGTAATAATTGTGCCGCAGGAATATTAGACAATTTACCGTCTACCATCACCTGAACGTTCTGATTTCCTCTAAGGGCAATATCGCCTGTTTGTGGGTCAACGTTAACGGTTGGGATGTTATTCATGATCTCTGAAGCTGTCGGGCCCGAAGTGGTAAGATCTTTTCCAACGTTGATAACTCTTCGATCTATTTTCTGTTGAATTGTAGACGTTTCTGAAACCACTGTTACTTCATCAAGTGCCGTGTCGTCTTCTGCCAAACGAATATCACCCATATTGATGTCGTAGTTTCCTTTTCCTATAGTTTCTTGACGTACTATAGTTTTATATCCTATAAAGGTGATTTCAACTTTAATAGAGCCCTCAGGAATCTTTTTAATGGTAAATGTACCATCACTATTGGTAATTCCACCGGTAATTACTTTATCGGCTGCATCTTTTACAATGATATTCACATAAGGTAGTGGTTCGTTGAGTTCTGCATCTAGAACACGACCTGAAATGGAACCGTTTTTAATTTCTGAATTTGATTCTGGTTGTGCACCTAAAATGGTAGAGAATACCATAATAAGCATTAAGGCAAAATGCTTCATTTTTGATTGTTTTTTGATTGATTGATAGTTTCTTTATCTCTAGACGACTATTTTTACATCATGTTACTTGATTTAACATCCCTTAACATTTTTTTAACATATGAATAAAAAAACTCTAGTGTTAGGTGCTTCTTTGAAACCCGAGCGCTATTCTAACATAGCAATACACAGATTACTCAATAATGAGCACGATGTGGTTGCATTTGGTATTAAACCTGGTGAGGTTAGAGATGTCGTAATTGATACAGAATTGAAGAATTACGAAGACATCGATACAGTGTCCTTATATCTTAACCCGAAAAGACAGGAAGCCTACTATGATTATATAATTAGCTTAAATCCTAAACGCGTTATTTTTAATCCTGGTACAGAAAACCCAGAATTATATCAAATTCTCAAAGACAACAATATTGCTTTTGAAGTAGCGTGTACCTTAGTATTACTCGGTACTAATCAGTACTAGATTTTTTTGAAATTAATAGTAATCCTAAAAACGTTATTAAGCCATTAAGGGGTAGTATTTCCCAGTGGAATACATAAGATCCAATAATACTTTCTGGCAAAGAACTAATCACGAAGGTTAATGTAATCGATATTAAAGCAACGATCCATACAAATTGGTCTTTGATTTTATATTTAGTGAGGATGCCAAAGGCAAACAAGCCTAGTAACGGACCATAAGTAAATGTAGCAAACTTAAACAGATTGCTAACGACACTGCCGTCTAACATATTAAAAAGTAATACCACTAATACTAAGGTGATCGAAACAAAAATATGAACCTTCTTCCGAAGGGGTTTTTGTGCTTCTTTTGGTTTGTTTTCAATATTCAGAAAGTCAACACTAAAAGAGGTGGTTAAGGAGGTTAACGCACTATCTGCACTCGAATAGGCCGCTGCAATAAGCCCAATTAAAAATGTTATTGCCAGCCCTTTTCCTAAACCTTGATTCATGGCAATTTCAGGGAAAAGCAAATCAGTTCTTACGCGTCCATCTAAAACCGGGATAGCAATATTGAACTTTTCGGCATAAATAAATATAAGTGCTCCTAATGATAAAAAGATAAAGTTAACAATCACTAAGAGCGTTGCCATACTCAACATATTCTTTTTAGCATCTGCTGGATTTTTGCAAGTGAGATTTTTTTGCATCATGTCCTGGTCTAAACCGGTCATTGCGATCGCAATAAAAATGCCGCCAATAAAATATTTCCAGAAATATATTTTTGAATTAGGGTCGTCAAAAAAGAACAGTTTCCCCTTTTCTTTAAATTCATCCGAAGACAGAAAATCAGTATAAGACCAATCTAGTTGTTGATTGATAAGAAAGATCGCCACAACAACCGATACTAGCATAGCCAGTGTTTGCAAAGTGTCTGTCCAAACTATGGTTTTAATTCCGCCTCTATTCGTATACAACCAAATCAATACTATCGAAATAACTACCGTTACCCAAAACGGAACACCTATTTGTTCAAAAACGATATACTGCATGGCTAAGGCCACTAGAAATAAGCGAAAAGAGGCACCAGTAACTCTAGATAATAGGAAGAAAAATGCACCAGTTTTATAGCTTACCAATCCGAAGCGTTGTTCTAAATATTGATAAATAGAGGTTACATTTAGTCGGTAGTACAACGGTATTAATACGGTTAGAATGAAGATGTATCCAAAAAAGAATCCGAAAACACCCTGCATATAAGAAAATTGTTCTGCTCCAATAAGCCCGGGTACTGAAATAAAAGTAACACCCGAAAGTGATGCGCCAATCATCCCGAAGGCTACAACATACCAAGGCGACTGTCTTTTAGCTTTGAAGAAAACATCATTACTATCATCTTTTCCGGTGAAATAGGAAATAAGGATCAATACAGCGAAGTAACCGATAATTATGAACAAGATCGCACTGGGGCTCATAAACTTTTATTAAGAAAATTTTATGAAAAATAGTACATTTGGAAAAAATACTATCCAAATTTTGAATATTTATGAAAAAGATAGCCCCACTATTCGCATTTTTGTGCATATCAATAGTTAGCTTTTCACAAAACTATCAAGATCTTATTGCAGATGGATCCTACACCGTCGCCGAAATTGTTGAAGTTGCAGAACGCCATTTCGATACCGTTGGTAGAGGTAGAGGTACTGGCTACAAACCTTTCAGACGTTGGCAATATTTTGCAGAACGTGCTATGGACGAAACAGGACGATTAAAATCTCCTGAATTCTATTATAATGAACTTCTAAATTACAACGCCAACATTAATAGTGAAGGATTAGCTTTCAGAACTACAGTTGGTGACTGGGAAGAAATGGGACCAACCTATTGGAATGCTCTAGCCGGTTGGAATCCAGGTGTAGGTCGAATAACTTCGATTTCAGTTGAAGAAAATAATCTTAATCATATCATCGCAGGTAGCGAAACAGGTGGTGTTTGGCGTAGCCTTGATGGTGGTTCAACTTGGGAAGTTCTCACAGATAACCTTTCAAACATAGATGTATATGCTCTGGCCATAGACCCAAGTAATAATTCAACCTATTATTGGGGATCTACCAGTGGAAATATATTTAAGTCCACCGATAGTGGTGCCACGTGGTTCTTGCATAGCTCGTTACCTAATGGTTTCGTGAATAAGATTCTTATTCATCCAACCAATTCTATGATCATGTTTGCAACTGCACAAGGTGGAGGTATTTATAAGTCAACAAATGGAGGAACCTCATGGACGCTTATTCATTCTGAAGCAACAACTGGTTACGACATAGAGTTTAAGCCTGGCGACCCAAGTGTGGTTTATGCCACGGGAACAAAATTTTTCATTTCCAATGATTCAGGAACTACCTTTTCTACGGATAGTGGATTGAATGGTTGGACTCAAGAATTTGTCTCTGGTTCAACATCATGGGCTACAGCAAGTTCAAATCAAAATAATACAGTAACACCGAGAACAGGAAACGGATTAGGTCTATTCTACATAGGGAATTTTTCTAGCCCGTCAACCAGATTAGTCACACCTTCACTCAATTTGAGCGGTGCAGTTAATCCACAGGTAAATTTTTCATATACACAAGTAAATTGGTCTGGAGATATCGACGAATTACGTGTGTTATATAAAACTTCTGCAGCTGGTTCGTGGATAGAATTAGCGCATTACACAGCTGAGGTAAGTTCATGGTCTGATATTACTTTGAATCTTCCAAACCCTACAGGAGATTATTATGTCGCTTTTGAAGGGACTGCCAATTACGGTAGAGGCTTAACTTTAGATGATATTTCAATTGAGGCTTCGAATCTTGGAGTTGTTTTTTCTGATGGTTTTGAATCCGGATCGAATGAATTCGGTTCTGGCGCGAAAATGATTGGTGTTAGTGCAGATGATGCTGATATTGTATATGTACTTGAAGCGAACGGAAATATCTATGGTGGACTGCATAAATCACTAGACGGAGGTGCAACATTTACAAAATTCAATCACGGTTCAGTGAATTACTTCGGATATGATTCAATGGGTAATGATGCGCTGGGACAAGCGCCACGAGACATGGATATTGTGGTAAATCCAAATGATGTTGATGATGTTCATATTGCAGGTATTAACACATGGAGGTCTACAAATGGCGGGTTTATTTTCACCATTACATCGCAGTGGGTGCCAGGAAGTGCGTCATCTCAAAACATTGGATATTGTCATGCTGATGTTGATATACTCTTATTTGCCGGTACTGGTGTTGATGCAAGATTATTTGTAGGGTCAGATGGCGGTATTTTTAGAGCTGATAACCCTACAGTTGTTGATAGTAATTATTATACGGACCTAACTCCAGGAATGGGAATTAGGCAGTTTTACAGAATTGGAATAAGCCAAACCGATCCTGTTGTAGTAACTGGTGGTTCTCAAGATAACGGAACTTCAGTTATGAGAGCAGACGGAAGTTGGAGAGATTGGCTAGGCGCCGATGGTATGGAAGGTTTTGTAGACAAGAATAATAGTCAGATAATGTATGGAACAACGCAATTTGGAGGGTTGAGCAAAACCACAAATGGTGGTTTTAATCTGGCATCAATTAGTATCCCTGTCGGAAGTGGTAACTGGAATTGGATTGTTCCTTTTGAACAAGACCCAATTGTTGATAATACCATCTACGCCGCGTATAAAGAAGTGTTTAAGTCAACAAATGGTGGTGCAAGTTGGGTGTCTATTTCACCTGATTTCGGATCTAATATCGACCATTTTAAAATAGCACCATCAAACAACAATAAACTCTATCTCGCCATCAATGGGAACTTTTGGTATTCATCTAATGCTGGTTTAAACTGGACTCAGTCATCTTTAGCTTTAGGAGGTGGAAGGATCAATGAAATCGTTATTCATCCAACAGACCCAGATAAGATTGCTATTGCGACGACAGATAGTCAGAAAGTTTATTTAAGTACAAATGGTGGCGTATCATGGACCTCACTACGCTGGGATTTACCTAATTTTTCATCTCAGGCTTTGGCATGGCAAGATAATGGAGAAGATGGCTTATACGTTGGTATGAACTATGGTGTTTATTATACTGATAATGCCCTTGGTGATACATGGATACCATTTAATAATGGTTTGCCAAATGTGAGAATTAATGAGCTTGAAATAAATACAGTAGATAACAGAATTTATGCAGCAACTTATGGTCGAGGATTATGGCGTTCAAACGTTTATAATTCTTCACTTAGTGTTGATGATTTTGAATTTGAAGGCCTGACGTTGTATCCTAACCCAACTACTGATGTGGTTAACCTCAAATGGAACAAATCTGAAGATGTTAGTATTAGAATTTTTGATACCCAAGGAAAAGTGGTCTTCTATGGAAAGAGTGTTAACTTATTCAATGGTTTTGAAATCAATATGTCATCTTTCGACGCCGGATTATATTTTGTGAAGCTTCAGAGCAATAATGGTGAAATCACCAAAAAGCTCATCTTAGAATAAAAACGAATAGAATATTCTAAGCCCATTTGTAATTCGGTTGCATTTGGGCTTTTTTTATTCTTAAATCAGTAACTTCGCATCTATGGAATTTTCATCAAAACTTTTGGAAAATGCCGTTAATGAGATGGCCCAATTACCAGGTATAGGTAAACGCACAGCGTTGCGCTTGGTACTTCATTTATTAAGGCAACCAGAAGACCAAACGTATCAATTATCCGATGCACTTTCTAAGGTTAGAGCAGAAATAAATTTCTGTAAATCGTGTCATAATATAAGTGATAAGGAGCTCTGTGAAATTTGTGAAAATCCTAACCGAAACACAGAACTTATATGTGTTGTCGAAGATATCCGCGATGTCATGGCCATTGAAAATACAAGTTCGTTTAAAGGTTTATACCATGTTTTAGGTGGTAAAATTTCACCTATCGATGGTATTGGTCCGCAAGATCTTAATATTAATTCGTTGGTTGAAAAAGTTAAATCCGGACAAGTAAAAGAGCTGATTTTCGCTATGAGTCCTACTATGGAAGGCGATACTACCAATTTTTACATTTTCAGACAGATTCAAGACTATGATGTTGCTACATCAACTATTGCACGAGGAGTTGCTGCCGGAAATGAATTAGAATATACTGATGAAATTACCTTAGGACGAAGTATCATCGATCGCATCCCATTTGAAGCCTCTTTAAAATCATAAGCTCGTCTTGAAGCTCTCTGTCGTCATACTCAATTATAATGTGCGCTACTTCTTAGAGGTTTGCCTTAGAAGTGTGGAAGCAGCCGTTAAAGACATCAATGCTGAAATTATTGTGGTTGACAATAAGTCTTCAGACGGAAGTTGTGAAATGGTAAAAACTCAGTTTCCATCAGTTCATCTTATTGAAAATGATGACAACTATGGATTTTCAAAAGGTAATAATATTGGTGTAGCCAAAGCTAAAGGAGACTATTTATGTATTCTAAATCCTGATACGATTGTTGCTGAAGATACATTTTCTAAGATTATTGAATTTGCGGATTCTAAGTCAAATCTCGGTATCGTTGGCTGTCAGCTTATCGATGGAAGTGGACAATTTTTGCCAGAGAGTAAACGTCAAATACCTACACCGAAAGTTGCCTTTCAAAAGTTAATGGGTAATACGGAGAATTACTACACATCATCATTACAATCTGGTGAGATTGGTAAAACAGATATACTCGTTGGTGCTTTTATGCTTCTGAAAAGATCCGTCTATAATGAAGTAAATGGATTTGATGAGGACTATTTCATGTATGGTGAAGACATAGACTTATCCTATAAAATTCTGAAAGCGGGATATACCAACTATTATTTTGGTGAAACTACCATAATTCACTTTAAGGGCGAAAGTACCCATAAGAATAAAATTTACGCCAAGCGATTTTATGGAGCAATGGAAATATTCTATAAGAAACATTTTGCCTTTAATCCTGTAGTAACCTTGTTGGTAAAACTGGGGTTAAATCTAGCTTCTAAAAGAAAGCGTTTAAAAGGGACCGCACCAGCCAATATAAATAATTGTGTTATAGTCACCGATGCGATATTTAATGGTTTAAAGTCGAAATTGAATCGCTCGATCACCTTTACTCAAGACTTAAACAATTTACCGTCCGATGCGCAAATAATTTTCGATACAAGTATTATTGATTTTAAGGCTATTGTAAATTATATGTTGAAGCACAAAAACTCAAATCAAAACACCTATCGGATTTTACTAAAAAATAGTAATTTTATCCTCGGAAGTGATAGCAATCAGAGCAAAGGTGAAGTAATCCCTCTTGATTAATTGATGAAAAAAAATCAACAAAAAAGACTATTTTTTATTAATTTTGCACTCAATTAGCAAATAAAGACCTTCAAATTAAAGATATGGCAAATTTTGAACTTAAATTACCTAAAATGGGAGAGAGTGTTGCGGAAGCAACAATTACCTCATGGCTGAAAGAAGTTGGTGAAACTATTGAAGCAGACGAAGCCGTTTTAGAAATTGCAACGGATAAGGTGGATAGTGAGGTGCCAAGTGAAGTGGACGGCGTTTTAATTGAAAAACTTTTCGATGTTGATGACGTTGTTCAAGTTGGTCAGACTATTGCTATCATTCAAATCGATGGTGAAGGAACAGTAGAGGTTGCTGCTCCGGCTGCCACTGAACCTGCAGTTGAGCCTGTTGTTGAAGAAGCACCAAAAGCTGTTGCTGAGGTTGCACAAACCGTTGTTGCTGCTCAGACTTCAGTTGCGCCAGTAGTAAGTTCTGGAGATCGTTTTTATTCGCCTTTAGTAAAGAATATTGCCAAACAAGAAGGTATATCACAAACTGAATTAGATAGTATTCCAGGTACAGGGAAAGACGGTCGCGTTACAAAAAACGACATTAAAAGCTATTTACAATCTCGCAGTTCGGCACCGGTAACTAGTGCAGCACCAGCTCCTGCAGAGGTTAAAGAAGTGGCTGCGCCAAAACCTGTTGAAACGAAATCTGAGCCCAAGCCAAAAGCAAAACCTGCGCCAACGCCTGTAGTTGCCTCTGGTGAAGATGAAATCATTGAAATGACCAGAATGGGGAAACTCATTTCAAAACACATGATCGATTCAGTTCAGACTTCGGCACATGTTCAGTCGTTTATTGAAGCAGACGTTACAGAAATTTGGAATTGGCGCAATAAGCATAAGAATGCCTTCAAACAAAGAGAAGGTGAGAACTTAACCTTCACACCGATATTTATGGAAGCAGTCGCAAAGGCATTACGCGATTATCCTATGATGAATATTTCTGTTCAAGGGGATAGTATCATCAAAAAGAAGCATATCAATTTAGGTATGGCCGCTGCGCTTTCAGACGGAAATTTAATTGTACCAGTAATTAAAGATGCTGATCAGTTAAATCTTCTCGGAATGGCCAAGAAGGTAAATGACTTAGCCAACAGAGCTCGCGAGAACAAGTTAAATCCAGATGATATCCAAGATGGTACGTACACCGTAACTAATGTCGGTACTTTTGGAAGTATTATGGGAACTCCAATCATCAATCAACCACAAGTTGGTATTTTGGCCTTAGGCGCGATTAGAAAAGTGCCAGCTGTTATAGAAACACCTCAAGGAGATTTTATCGGAATCCGTTATAAAATGTTCATGTCACACTCATACGACCACCGTGTAGTTAATGGTGCTTTGGGTGGGCAATTTGTAAAAGCAGTTAAAGATTACCTCGAAGCATGGGATCCTGAAAGAGAAATATAGACTGAGTAAAATAATATATGAAGAGAGACACCTAAAACGGTGTCTCTTTTTTTTGATGACTTTTTTTATGATTTGCGATACGAAATCAACCAAGGTCTATTAATTATGAAATCATTCGTACTATCGCTCTTTGCTTTCCCAATACTATTATTTTCAAAAAAGGTAAAACAAGTAAACGCTTGAAATTTATTGAAGTATAGCTAAACGGTTCTTAGTGTATTTTATTCAACAAATCCGTCCCAACGGCGCATATAATTGATAAATTTTTCGCTAAGTCCCTCAGATTTCAAGTACGTTGGAGTCACTGGATTTTCAATGGGTGTAAAGTTTGAATTTTCAGTGACTTTTTTTGGAAAATCGTGATGTAAAATACCCGACCTTCCAATGGTAACAAAATCAATTCCTTTTTCTAATACACGTTCGGCATCTTTACCTGTTCGTATGTTTCCAGCAACCGTAAATTTTACATGTTTACGATTTAGCTGAAGTATATGGTCGAGTAAGCTCAAGTCACTTTCAGGCAACTCTTCCGCTTTTTTAAAGCAGTCCCACAGTGAAAAATCTAAGAAATCAATTTTACCTTCATCAATAAGCTGCTGACTTAAGGTCTTAATTTCAGTAAGTTTCATTCCGAAGCGCTCAGGAGACAATCTAATACCGAGTAAGAACTTGTCACCGCAAGCTCGCCTTATACCATCAATGATCTCAAAAATGATCCGTGCCCTATTTTCTAGGGTACCACCATAGTCATCTGTTCTTTGATTTAGTTTCGAACTTAAAAATTGAGTCAAGATGTAACCATGTGCCCCATGGACTTCCACACCGTCATAACCACATTTCTTAGCTCTTACGGCGGCAGCAATGAAATCATCACGTAATTGATGTACTTCTTCCAGAGTTAAAGCTCTAGCATTATATTTTTCGTGCGCTGAAGGGCAAACGGCTTTTTCATGGATAACTTCAAATGGCGAACGCATTCCGGCATGATGCAATTGAATTACGGCTAAACTACCATAAGATTTTATTGCTGAACTCAATCTTTTATGCCCGTCGATTAATTCATCAGAAAATATTCCAAGTTGTCCAGAGAAGCCTTTGCCAATTTCCTGAATATGTGATGCGCAGGTCATCACTAACCCAAAGCCGCCTTTGGCACGCATAGTTAACCAATTAAATTCATCCTCCGACAGTTGCCCGTTTTCATGACTTTGTTGATTCGTTAATGGTGCTAGCATAAATGGATTTGGCATGATGTGACCACATTTGAATTCTATAGAATTTTGGAATATTTTGCTCATAGATTTGTAGATATTCAACCTTACGAAATTCGATTATTTTAGCCTTAATAACAAGTGGTTTTCTGAATAAAGTAAGATTAAAGCACTACCTTTGTTTAAATTAATAGCACATGCAACTCAACCTTAATAAACCCATCTGTTTTTTCGATCTGGAAACAACAGGAATTAATATTTCAAAAGACCGTATTGTAGAAATTTCCATTCTGAAAGTGCATCCTAACGGTAAAGAGGAGAGCTATACAAAACGCGTAAACCCAACCATTCCCATCCCACCAGAAGTGACTAAAGTTCACGGTATTTCTGATGCTGATGTGGCAGATGCACCAACTTTTAAGGAGATATCAAAGGAAGTTCATAATCTAATTAAAGACTCTGATTTAGGTGGCTTTAATTCTAACCGTTTCGATATTCCATTATTAGCGGAAGAAATGTTGCGCGCCGATCTCGATTTTGATATGAAAAATCGTTTGGCTATTGATGTTCAAACTATTTTCCATCGCATGGAACAGCGTACTTTAAGTGCTGCCTATAAGTTTTATTGCAATAAAAATCTCGATGATGCCCACAGTGCTGAAGCGGATACTTTAGCAACTTACGAAGTTTTAAAAGCGCAAATCGATAGATATGATGAAATTGAAAATGACACGAAATTCTTAGCAGAGTTTAGTTCACGAAAGAAATTTGCAGATTTTGCAGGTTTTGTAGCCTTCAATAAAGATGGTGAAGAATGTTTCGCCTTTGGAAAGCACAAAGGAAAGCGTGTTGTTGATGTCTTAGAGCAAGAACCAGGTTATTTTGGTTGGTTACTTAATGCTGACTTCCCACTTTATACTAAAAAAGTGTTAACCGCTATTAAGTTACGTCAGTTTAATAATAAATTGGGTTAGCTGTCATTCCTGCGAAAGCATGAATCTCATTATTAAGCATTCCATGAGGTATATCTTTCTATTTATTTCTTTTTTGTCTTTTTCTCAAGACCAAACTGCTCGTGGAGTCATCTTAGATAAAGAAACTAGAGCGCCAATCCCTTATGTCAATATTGCAATTTTAGAATCTACATTTGGAACTTCGAGTGATGAGAGTGGCAGTTACTTACTTGAGATAAAGAAACTTGATCTCTCCAAATATGTAAAATTATCTTCATTAGGTTATAGAGACACGACACTTACGATTCAAAATTTTATAAAGCTGAAGGAAGTGTTATTAACTCCAATTGCGGAGCAACTTTCAGAAGTTGTTATTTCCGAAAAGTTTGAAGAAAAAACAATGGTGGTTAACCCTATAAATGAAGAAGACCTATCATCAGGTTTCGGAACGAATGCAAAGAATCCATGGATAATTGCCTTATATATGCCGTACGATTCCATCTATGATGATATTAATTATTTAAAATCAGTTAGGTTTCACTTTGGAAATTATAAGAACAAAAGATCGAAATTTAGACTAAGAATGTTTTCCATAGGTAAAGATAGTTTACCAGATAAGGACATTTTGAAATCGAATGTCATCATCGATCTGAAAAAGAAACAGAAATTTGCTGATATTGATATTTCTGATCAAAATTTAGTTTTCCCAACCGGAGGTATTTATATCGCATTTGAATGGCTTTACATTCCCTATAACGAAGAAAAAGTGACCTATGTATTTGAAGATAAGAAGAATGTAAAGGGCGTTCAATATCTCCCAAAGTTTTCAGCTATCGAAGCTAACGAAGGAGACTACACCATAGCTGCTTACATATCTGGACTATGGAGATTTTATTCGCCAAATAAATTCAGAAGTGATAAGAAATTAGTTCCGGCTATATCATTAACTTTGTCCAATTGATTAATTAGCATAAATGAAACTCATCTGCATAGGTCGTAATTATACTGAGCACATAAAAGAGCTCGAAAATGAAAAACCAACAGACCCTGTCGTGTTTTTAAAACCCGACACCTCTATTTTGTTGAAAAAGATGCCTTTCTTTATTCCAGATTTTTCAAATGATGTCCATCATGAAGTTGAAGTGCTAGTGAAAATCAAAAAGGTTGGGAAGTATATCGATAGAAAATTTGCACATAAATACTATGACGAAATTGGTCTGGGAATCGATTTTACAGCAAGAGACCTTCAAGCCAAGTTAAAGTCTAAAGGCTTGCCTTGGGAAAAGGCCAAAGCCTTTGATGGTGCGGCTGTAATAGGGAAGTGGTTACCAAAATCTCAATTCAGTGATGTTAACAATATAAATTTCAGTCTGAAGAAAAACGATGAGATCGTTCAATCAGGGAATACCGAATTAATGCTTTGGAAGATCGATGAACTCATTGAATATGTTTCAAAATATTTTACGCTAAAAATTGGAGATATTATCTTTACCGGTACTCCGGCAGGAGTTGGTAAGGTTTTTGCAAACGATGAATTAAAAGGATATATTGAGGGCGAAGAGCTCTTTTCAATAAAAATAAAATAAATGGCAAAACATTATAAATTAGACCGTGTGCGCGCTATGGCCGATAACGATGAAGATTTCATCATGGCATTAGCAGCAGCTTTTATAGAAGAAGTTCCTGAAGATGCAGAACGATTAAGAAAGGCTGTTCCAGAAAAGGACTTTTACGAAACCTATCAGGCTGCACATAAAATGAAACCAACCATCGAATTATTCGATCTGGGCGTTTATGACGAACTTATTGAAGTTCAGGATTGGGGGAAGTTTGAACAAGAAGATAAAAATGTAGATGCTCAGCTGGCAAAAGTATTGGAGGCCGTAGAAAATGCCACCAATGAGATCAAGGCTGATTTTGGATTATAAATGCAAGCAGAAATAATAACAATTGGCGATGAAATCCTCATCGGACAAATTGTAGATACTAACTCCGCGTACTTAGCGAAAGCGTTCAATAAGATCGGTATTTCTATCTTTCAGATCACCTCTGTACAAGACGATAAAGCACATATTTTAAAGGCCTTGAAAGAGGCTGAGGAGAATGCTGATATTATCGTAATAACAGGCGGGCTAGGTCCAACTAAAGACGATATTACCAAATTAACACTTTGCGAATATTTTAATGATCATTTGGTTGAAGATCAAAAGGTCTTAGCGCATGTAGAATGGCTGTTCGAAAAATATATCAGCACACCAATTTCTGATATGAACAGACATCAGGCTATGGTACCTTCAAAAGCCAAAGTTCTGATGAATCAATTCGGAACAGCGCCAGGCATGTGGATGGAGAACAACGGCAAGACCTTTGTGTCACTTCCGGGCGTACCATACGAAATGAAGGCTTTAATTAAAAATGAAGTTATTCCTGCCCTAAGGGATAAGTATCATTTTCCATACATTAAGCACAAAACATTACTTACCTATGGTTTAGGCGAAAGTGCCATCGCAGCCAGAATTGAAGCATGGGAAGATGCGCTGCCAGACTTTATTAAACTGGCCTATTTACCAAACCTAGGCAAGGTAAGATTGCGACTATCAGGGAAATCGATGGATAAGGAGTTGTTAGACGCCGAACTCGCTAAGCAAATTCAACTATTAATTCCACAGATCGAAGATATCTTCGTAGGTTTTGAAGAAGAATCATCATTAGAAGCCATTGTAGGCAAGCAATTGACGGTGATGAACAAAACCATTGCTGTGGCGGAGAGTTGTACTGGCGGACAAATTGCCAAAGCCATTACTACAAATGCTGGAGCATCGGCTTATTTTAAAGGTAGTGTGGTGAGTTATGCAACAGAAGCCAAGGTGAAAATTTTAGAGGTTAATGAAGATGATATCGCAACCCATTCTGTAGTGAGTAAGGCAGTAGCTGAAGCCATGGCACAAAATGTAAAAACCTTATTCAATTCGGATTATGGAATCAGTACTACAGGTAACGCCGGACCATCAAAAGGTGATTCCGACGCTGAGGTAGGTACAGTTTGGATTGCCATTGCCAATAAAGACGGAGTTCATTCAGAGGTATTTAACTTCGGAAATCATCGCGATAAGGTAATTATGAAAGCTACGAACAAGGCTTTTGAAATGCTTCAAAAAGAAATTTTGAAAAAGTAAGGTTTTATGTTTGTTGAAACGTAAAGTTTTACTAAATTTGCACCCTGTTAAAAAATAACATACCTAAAGAAAGATAACAATGTCAAGAGTTTGTGAACTTACTGGGAAAAAAGCAATGGTTGGAAACAACGTTTCTCACGCCATGAATAAAACGAAGCGCAAGTTTAATGCTAACTTGATCAAAAAGCGTTTTTACATTCCTGAAGAAGATAAGTGGGTAACGTTAAAAGTTTCTACATCTGCATTAAAGACTATCAACAAGATTGGTATCTCAGCAGCGATTAAAGAAGCTAGAGCAAAAGGATTTTACAAATAAGCTGAAAAGCTAAAGTCAATTTACAATGGCAAAAAAAGGAAATAGAATTCAGGTAATCTTAGAGTGCACAGAGCACAAAGCTTCTGGTATGCCAGGAACTTCTAGATATATTACAACAAAAAACAAGAAGAATACGCCAGACCGTATGGAGATTAAGAAATTTAATCCTATCCTTAAGCGTATGACAGTTCATAAAGAGATAAAATAATAAGTTATGGCAAAGAAATCAGTAGCGTCTTTACAGACAGGATCAAAGCGTTTGACAAAAGCTATTAAAATGGTGAAATCTCCAAAAACTGGAGCCTACATGTTTGTAGAATCAGTAATGGCACCAGAATTTGTCAATGACTTTTTAAACAAAAAGTAAGCTTATTACAAATAAGATTGATAAAACTGCTTTCATTTGAAAGCAGTTTTTTTATGGCTATATTTGAACGCTAACCTGACAACTTATCAGTAACCAACCAAAGGCAAGATTATTGTATAGGTTTTTTGGGCGTTACCAAGACGATAAATGTCTTGGTCGGGCTTTACGCTATTTCCCAGACGAAATCGTCAGGGGATGCCGCTACAATCCCTAACGCAGAGCATACAAACAAACAAAAAGCGTACAAACGATAAAATGAGTTTTTTCAAAAAAATATTCTCTTCAGAAAAGAAAGAGACCTTAGATAAAGGATTAGAAAAATCTAAATCTTCATTCTTTAATAAATTAAATAAAGCCGTTGCAGGAAAGTCTAAAGTTGACGACGATGTATTAGACAACCTCGAGGAAGTTTTAGTAACCAGTGATGTTGGTGTAAACACAACACTTAAGGTCATAGAACGAATTGAAGAACGTGTTGCCCGCGATAAATACTTAGGGACCTCAGAACTCAACCAGATACTGAGAGAAGAGATCGCCGGACTACTATCCGAAACCAATGTTGGTGAAGACACTGATTATCAAATTCCAGATCTGCCAGCACAACCCGATGGTAGTAAAACACCTTATGTAGTAATGGTTGTTGGAGTAAATGGTGTTGGTAAAACCACAACCATTGGTAAAATGGCGCACCAGTTTAAAAAGAAGGGCTTAAACGTTGTCTTAGGTGCAGCAGATACCTTTAGAGCAGCAGCCATAGATCAGTTACAGGTTTGGGCAGATCGTGTAGATGTACCAATGATTAAACAAGAAATGGGCTCTGACCCAGCTTCAGTTGCTTTTGATACACTTCAGTCTGGTGTTAATCAGAATGCCGACGTCATTATTATTGATACAGCAGGACGTTTACACAATAAAGTAAACTTAATGAATGAGCTTTCTAAAGTGAAGCGCGTTATGCAAAAGGTAGTTGGCGATGCACCACACGATGTATTATTGGTACTCGATGGTTCTACCGGACAAAATGCCTTTGAGCAAGCAAAACAATTCACGGCTGCCACTGAAGTTACCTCTTTAGCAGTGACCAAATTAGACGGTACAGCTAAAGGTGGTGTTGTAATTGGTATTAGTGACCAGTTTAAAATTCCTGTGAAATATATTGGAGTAGGAGAAGGTATAGAAGATCTTCAGGTATTCAATAAATACGAATTTGTAGATTCCTTCTTTAAATAGAACGGAAGCCAATTTTATAACATCAAAGTGCAAAAAAGTTTTAAGTGGAATCAAGATAGGATACTCCGTAACCTAAGCTATGCTACTTTATTCATTTGCATCATTGTGGTCATTGGAAATTTATCGAGTGTAGTTTCTAATTATTTCTATTCACATCGCAACCCATTAGTACCTCGTCAGCTGTTTTATTATGCGTCCTTCGCATCATCTGTAGGTGCTTTATTTTTCGCAATAATTGGTTTTATAAGCTATCGCAACCTTGTGAAGAAACGATTTAAGAAGCATCTCGTAACCTTATTGTTTGGTCTTGTTATACTTTATATTATAAATGCGAGTGATATCCATTGGCTTTTGATGCAGATCAATCCATTTAAAGATTGATTACATTTCGTATTTTTATAAAAAAACTAACCATGCGACTCACCTTATTCCTATTCCTTTTTGTATTTATTTTTTCGTGTAAAGATTCAGAATCTCGTGAAGCTCGAGAGCCTATTTCAGAATCAGAAACAGTGGAAACCGAAGCTTCAGAAAATGATCTTAGTGACATTTCTACCAAGGATTTCAGAGAATTCAAAGTACTCGATTCGAAAAATCTTACCAAGGCCGACATCTGGTCGAATATCAATTCTCAAATGGAAGATTTTGAAGAGGGCGATTATAATCGTTTGAAGCCATTAATTCTAGAGCAAGATATACCAACGCTTCAAAAACATATTTCCGAAGGAAAATTCAATTATGAAAAACTCACAAAGTTCTATTTATATCGCATTCGAAAGTATGACAGAGAAAACGAATTGTCACTGAATTCGGTGATTTCAATCAATCCTGACGCCATTTCAACAGCAAAAGAATTGGATCGTAATCGAGACGAAAACAACCATCCTATCTACGGAATGCCAATTCTTCTTAAAGATAATATTAATGCCAAAGGCATGGCAACTACCGCCGGAGCTGTTGCTTTGCAAAATAATACTACCGAGGACGCCTTTATCGTAACGCAATTGAAATCTAAAGGCGCTATAATTTTAGGCAAAGCTAACCTAAGTGAGTGGGCCTATTTCTTTTGTGGTGATTGTCCAAGTGGCTATTCTGCAGTTGGAGGTCAAACCTTAAATCCATATGGGCGTAGAATCATTGATACTGGTGGATCGAGCTCAGGAAGTGGTGTGGCTGCCGCAGCTAATTTTGCTGCTGCTACGATAGGTAGTGAAACTTCAGGTTCAATACTATCACCTGCCAGTCAGAATTCAGCAGTAGGTTTAAAACCAACTATTGGATTGGTAAGTCGCTCTGGGATTGTTCCGATTTCTTCAACTTTAGATACGGCCGGACCAATAACAAGAACGGTAATGGATAATGCCATTGTTCTCGATGCCATTTTTGGCGAAGACAAATCAGATTCTAAATCTTTTATGATTATGTGGGAATCTGGATTTTATACCAAAGACCTTAATACAAAAAGTCTTCAAGGTAAACGATTTGGTGCTCCAAAGCGCTTATTAGAAGATACGCTATATACGAAAGCCATTGCGGTGTTAAAGGCGCAGGGTGCTGAGGTTATAGAAATAGATCCTGAGCGTCTTGGCCTACCAAATTTTTTAAGTCTCCTTAATCTCGATATGAAAAAGGACTTACCTGATTACATGGAAAACTATGCGAATAAATCCATTTCTATGAGAACTGTGGCCGATATGATGGCCTTCAATTTGAAAGATTCCTTGAAAACTATGCCTTACGGTCAACGCTTGTTCCAAGGTATTGTTGATGACAAAGGTGATGCAGCATTCCTTGAAGCCATTAAAGATACGCTGAGCACAAACGGCAAACAGTTTTTTGATGTGCCTATGGAAGCCCATAATTTAGATGGCTTTTTATCCATTAATAATTATCATGCTTCTTATGCAGCTGTTGCAGAATATCCGGCCTTAACTGTGCCTATGGGATATACCAATGAAGGTGCTCCAAAAGGTTTAACCTTTATTGCAAAACGACTTCAAGAGAAGCAATTACTTGAATGGGCTTACGCTTTTGAACAAGCTACGAAAGCGAGAGTTGCACCAAAAAATTACAACTAGTTGGTAAGACTATTAATTTGAATCCAAAGTTGGTCATCAAAATCTGACAGTGCAAAATTGTCTTCATCAGCAGCGTCACCCATTCTGATGATGACCAATTTCTGACTAGGTACAACATAGATCTTTTGGTCGTTTCTGCCCAAGGCAGCATACATATCTTGAGGCGCATTAGGAATTAATGGACCTTCAAACTCCAACTGTGTTTGGGGCAAACGGTAAGATTCTTTACCATTGAGCCACCACATATATCCATAAGATTGGTTGAGGTTTTGTGAAGTATTCACAGATTCATTAAAATATTCGGCTGGGATAATTTGTTCGTTATTCCAATTACCAAGCGTAGAGCTTAACAAGCCAAAACGTGCCATGCTTCGGGCTGTACTCCAGTAAACATTAAAGTCATTCAGCTGAAACCAATTTCCTTCCATTCCAATGCGATCTCTTAAATTAGTATTGAAATAGGAAGACCAGGTTTCATTGCTCGTCTCCGCTACAACATCCTGTAATTTTTTATAGACATTATGATAGGCCCAGCGTGTTCCAGCATCAGCAAGGTATAATAGGTCTTCAGGTTCTGTGCCATCTCCAACCGAATCATCTAAGCCTGAAGTCATTGTGAGCAGGTTTCTAACAGAAATTAAATTTTCTTGTTCAGTGGTGGCTGAGGTCCAGCCATTACCAAGATAACTACTCACAGGCGAATTTATATCTAGCAATCCTTCATCTTGAGCTATTCCAACGGTGGCTGTGGTTAAAGTCTTTCCGGCGCTTGCCCAATACCAAGCGGCATCTTGAGTTTGACCATTCATATACGCTTCAATAACAATTCTACCGTTATAAAGCATAATGAAACTTTTAGTATTTCTTTCATCTAAGAAATCAAGTAACGGCTGAAGTCGTGCCGAATCCCAACCAAGACTTTCTATGGAAATTGTTTCCCAGGTATCGCTATTATTTGGTGGAAAATAAACAGGGTCATTAAACGAAATTACGGTCTCGTCGGTAGAGCAACTCAGAAGAATGAGGCTCAATAACATAAATACTCTAGTTTTCATAGCTTGAATTTTTCTTTAGACTAATATAATCATTAATGGTTTAGTTTTAATAATGGTCGTATAATTTATGAGAGAATTACGCCAAGCATTACGTATCTTTGCGCACTCATATATTGAAATATGCGCACAAAAACGCTGAAAAAGAATCGAATTAATGTAGTTACACTTGGCTGTAGTAAGAATGTTTACGACAGTGAAGTGCTAATGGGACAATTGAAAGCTAGTGGGAAGGACGTTGTTCATGAGCAGGAAGGTAACGTAGTGGTAATTAATACTTGCGGCTTCATTAATAATGCGAAAGAAGAAAGTGTAAATACAATTTTACACTACATGCAAAAGAAGGAGGAAGGTGAAGTTGATAAAGTATTTGTTACAGGTTGCCTTAGTGAACGTTATAAACCAGACCTTGAAAAAGAAATTCCTGACGTTGATCAATATTTTGGTACTACCGAATTACCGAGTCTCCTTAAAGCACTCGGCGCAGATTATAAACACGAATTAATTGGTGAACGTTTAACAACTACACCAAAGAATTATGCCTATCTAAAAATTGCTGAAGGTTGTGATAGACCTTGTAGTTTTTGCGCTATTCCTTTAATGCGTGGTAAGCACAAGAGTACGCCTATTGAAGACCTGGTAACTGAAGCTGAAAAGTTAGCAGCAAATGGCGTGAAGGAACTTATATTGATCGCTCAAGATCTTACCTATTACGGTTTAGATCTGTATAAAAAACGAAATCTTGCTGAGCTTTTAGAGCATTTAGTTAAGGTTGAAGGTATTGAATGGATCCGTTTGCACTATGCATTTCCAACAGGATTTCCGATGGATGTATTGGATATTATGAAGCGGGAACCAAAGATCTGTAACTATTTAGATATTCCACTTCAACATATTTCTGATGCTATTCTGAAAAGTATGCGCCGCGGAACAACACAAGCAAAAACGACGAAATTACTTCAAGAGTTTAGAGCTAAAGTTCCTGACATGACCATCAGAACAACCCTAATTGTTGGTTATCCTGGTGAGACAGAAGAAGATTTTCAGACTTTAAAACAATGGGTAAAAGACATGCGATTTGAACGTTTAGGCTGTTTTACCTACTCGCATGAAGAAAATACACATGCCTATAACCTTGAGGATAATGTCCCTGAAGAAGTAAAGATGCAGCGTGCTAACGAAATTATGGAGATTCAATCTCAGATTTCATGGGAGTTAAATCAGGCCAAAATCGGACAAGAATTTAAAGTGGTTATTGATCGTAAGGAAGGTAACTACTTTGTGGGTCGTACCGAATTTGATTCGCCAGATGTAGATAACGAAGTTTTGATCGACGCTACAAATACGTATTTGAAAACAGGTGAATTTACCAATATTAGAGTAATCGAAGCTGAAGACTTTGATCTCTATGGCGAAGTTGTTACCTAAACGAAGGCAGGCTTTCGCCTGCTCTTCATTAACCAACTAAATAATTTGTAAAGAAGTATTAGTCCCATTGCTTTAGTGTTGTAGTTAAACCTTGATATAAAGCAATGCCTGTCCAGTTGTAGGGGAGTTCGTTAACATCGAAATTTCCGTATTTAAAGCTAAATCCAGAGGTGCCATTAAAATAGCCAAAACGTTCGGCGCCTACCGCCATGTAAGACGTTTCAGTTGTAGGATTAGAGTTTCCCTTCAGTACAAAATAATTTTCGCCACTATCGTGCATTGGTACATCACCACCAATATTAGAATAGCCTTCAGAAACACCAGCATCTGATAATTTTACTTTTGTATTTGTGAGATTGTCTTTATCGCAAGTGTATTTAAAAGCGAACACATAATGATCTGGTTCAATTACGGCACCATTGTCATTGGCGTAAGTGTAATATGGCGTATCGTATGAAATTGGATCATTTCTATTGTACTGCGAATCTGTAGCTCCACATTTAGAAACATCAAACAAACGGTTGGCTAGGTCATTGTATTCGGCTTCTGTGATAGCGATCCATTCGCCAATAGATGCATTCTCATAGTTTTCTCTAGACGTATTTAGGAATGACCAAATATCATCGATATTGTTTAGGGTTACAATAGCTATTTTATTTTCACTGTCTGAACCATTTGTTACCGAAATGGTGGCTGTGATCACAGGATTTGTCTCAAAATCGAACACCTGCCAAGCAGCAACACGTAATTCACCAGAATTAGAATCTAGGGTAAAGGCTTGTGAAACGGATTGTGAGCTGATGGAAAAGTTGACATCTCCAGAAAGGTTGGTATTTATGGTGGTGACAAGATCACCACTTGATGGATTTTCATCGATAGATACTTCTATATTACTATTTGAAGGAGGCGGATCAGTATTGTCTTCGGAGCTACATGCACATAAGACCAAAAGGAATAATACTGAAAATAACTGAGATAAATTTTTCATAATGTTTGTGTTTTGTGGTTTTACTTTAGTTTTTGTAGCGACTTGCTACTGGCAGTCTGCAGCCTAATCCAGCGCAAGGCACCACAAAACTGGTCTGTCATTTCAAATGACTTCACAAACGTACTTGGAGATCAGAACGTTATGAAAAAAAGTGTATGGACATTAGGTGGACATGGGGTTCAATAATTGTGGACAATTAGTGGACGAAATCATCTATGCATCTAATAATCAATTAATTATGAAATTTTAGTTAAGAAGTAAAAAGTGACAATAATCTAATTATAGTTCGAAATCAATTAGGTCTCCCTGGATCTCAAAGGGATGAAAACGAGAAAATAACTCCTCGGAATACCAACCAAGCTCTCGCGTTTTCTTAACCATATCAGCGTGTTTTTGATTTTTATAGGCGTATTTCATCATGTCGTCGCCAGATTTCCAGAGTGAAAATGTGGCTTGCATTAATAGAGGCCATTCACCAATTCCTTTTGAATAAATTAATCCGGAATATCCATCCATAGATTTAGATACAGATGGTACGTATTTCCAAAATTTGAATGCGAGTTTTGGTTTAATCGTGGCACGAGTGATCACTGCTAATGGCTTGGTGTTATCATAGGATTGACTGGCCAAAAATGGTTCTTGTTTGCTCCATTGGCCATGGGCCTTAACGGTATGCATCAAAACGTGAGCATGTTGTGTGCATTCCGCAATGTAATAATCCATTATTTCAGATGTAATGAAGTTTTTGGCTTCAGCTTCAGAATTAAAAACGGTAAGTAATCCAAACAGTGAAAAATCTGGCCATATTGAGAATCCATTGCCACTACCACTACCAAGTGGTTTCCAAAAACTAAGACCAGGAATGTCAGCATTAATTAATGGCGGTCTTCCCATTCGCCCTAAAGCATGCCACTTTTTTCGAAATCCTTTGTATTTAAAAAATGAAATGACTGCGGTTTGAGGCATGTAGTGGAAAACTTGATTTTTGTAAAGATACGACCACTTTAGGTTGGTAAAAACAAGTATATATTAATTTTAACTATTGTGATGCCCGAAGCATAGAATATAACCATCAGGATCTTCAATTTCGAAATCTCTATTGCCATAGTCTGTATTCTCAATGGGCTTAATGATCGATACACCTTTCGCCTTAAATTCGTCAAACAAACGATCAGCATTGTCAACCCAAATGTAGGCGTCCCAGGCTTCCTTTCCGTTGGTGTGCCAACCAGCCTCAATGAATGGAATTCGATTCGGCCTTACGTAATTATCTGCGTCGAGTTTTCTTAGCATGACTGAGAAATTATCACGACTTAAAATGGCAAATTTCGGACCTTCACCAACGAAGTCAATTGAAAACCCAAGTTGATTTGAATAAAAATCAATTGAATGTTTCACATCCTTTACGATCCATTGTATACCAACTCTTTTCAATTTTTGAAACTATTTAGGAGGAAGTGAATTTACGTAAGCGAAGCTCTTTTCAAAATAAGTAATCATCAGATTCTTATCAGACCAGAGTGCTTCAGGTACCAAAACATAATCTTTCATTTTTGCACCATAGGAATAATAATGCCCAGTATTGTAAGTATCCATGAAGGTATTAGCTTCATCTTTTGGTAGTCGAATACCAATTTCAGCAGCTTTATTGAGCAAGGTAAACATATAACCATTTGAAGAGGTATAGATCATGTTCTTGCCTTTGCGTTCGAAGCCTTCGCAGGCTCCAACAATGTCGTCGTAGACTTTTAATGCATCGTCCCAATTCATAACACTAAATATGTTGATCTATAAGAATTGCATTTCCGTCAGGATCTAATACCACGAAGCTTGCAGGTCCAGAAGTAGACTCGTCCGCTTCACTCACAAAGGTGACATCTTTTGATTTCAAATGCTTCTGAATGGCACGCACATCGTCATAACTTTCAAGTGTATTGGCCGACTGATCCCAACCTGGATTAAAGGTGAGAATATTGTTTTCAAACATCCCTTGAAATAATCCGATGAGGGTAGATTCATTTTTCATTATGAGATAGTTTCGTTCTAGCTCACCGGCAAAAACCGTGAAGCCCAGATTCTCATAAAAAGCTTTGGAAGCCTTAATATCTTTTACAGCAAGACTGACCGAAAAGGCGCCTAATTTCATAATGTATTGATTTTTGTTAGTACCTAAAGGTAAACAAAAATCAATTCAGTAAGACTGGTTTTCCAAATCCTAAACCTTCTAATTTATCTAATTGTGTCTCGGCATCACCAACAATAAGATAAATCATTTGATTAGGTCTTATATATTTTTCAATAAGGAGTTTCACATCGTCTAAAGTCATACTATTTACGATGGCTTCACGCTGTTTTGCATAATCATCGGCGAGCCCGTTATTACTGATGTTACTCAGCATATTTAACTTTGCGCCAAGTGTTTCAAAAGCTCTAGCTGTACTTTTAATAGTATAGCCTTTAGTGACCTCTAAATCTTTGTCGTTATAGTTTTTACCGTAATTTTCTAAGATTTCTTTCACTAGGCTCGTCGCTTCATAAGTAACATTGGTTCTAATACCACTACTTATGCTAAACGAACCAGCATAGGCCGAACCACTAAATCCAGATCTAATACCGTAGGTGTATCCTTTACCTTCGCGTAGCTCTTGTGTGAGTTGCGATGCAAACCCACCACCACCTAAGCGATAATTCATAACCGTAGCTGGATAGTAATCATTGTCTGTAGCCTTTGGCGCAGGATATCCAAAACGAATCACCGATTGCTTAGCCCCGGGTACGTCATAAAAATAGACCGCTGAATTCTCAGGGTATTGAGGTAATGGTAATTCTGGAATGCTAATGTCTTTTGCTTCCCATTGCGTATTTATTTTTTCTAGTGCTGAAAGCACTTGCTCTTCAGAAATAGAACCAACAACGTGCATTTTCGTTAGACTTGGCGATAGATTTTTATTGTAGTAATCTTTGAGGTCTAATATTGAAATACTATTAACCGATTCTTCTGTGCCGCTGTTGTTATAGGACAGTATGTTGTTTTCTCCATAAAGTAGTTTAGCAAACTCGTTTGAAGCAATTCTATTTGGATTAGCTTTTCCACGCTGAATGCCACTTATGGTACTCTGTTTTATAAGTTCGAATTCTTCCTCATCCCATCTTGGTTCTAGCAAAATTTCTGTTACCAAATCCATTGTAGTATCAAAATGTTTCGAAAGGGTTGTACCAGATATGGTGATATCATAATCTGAAGCATAGGCATAGATACTAGCACCAATACTTTCAATAGCATTTTCTAATTCTTCAGGTGTTTTATTTTTCGTCCCCTTGGTCATTAGGTTTGCTAAAAGATTAGAAACGCCTACTTTAGATCTATTCTCAAGTAATAAACCACCAGCGATCTGAATTTCAAACTGTACTAGTGGAACTTCGTCATTTTCTATACCGAATAGCTGCATACCAGAATCTAGCTCCTTTTTCCAAACCTCTGGAATATTCAATTCTGGGCTATCACCATAAGGAGGTTCTACGCTTCTATCAAAACTGCTAGGTGTTTTTTCATAGGTAGCAGCGATGCTTGGATCGAACGTTTCTTCAGCACCATCAACAATTTTTTCCTCAACAACATCTGCTAGTTGTGAGTTATCCAAAACCAAATTCTTTTGTCCCTTCGGAACAAAGCTAGTTGCGATATGATTTTTGTCTTTTATATAAGTGTTGTATACGCGCATTACATCTTCGGGTGTAACGGCTAGAATATTTTTCACGTCTTGATTGATAAAACCAGGATCGCCAGCAAAAATTTCGTATTGTGCTAATTGAAAGCCTTTGCCAAGTACGCTAGATAATCCTTGGTAAAAGTCTGTTTCTTGTCCGGCTTTAATTCGAGCCAGATCTTCTTCAGAAATGCCGTTCAATTCAAAATCTTTAAAACCATCTTGAATTGCCGCTGCCACTGTGTTTAAATCAGTTTGATTAAATCCAGTAACGCTCAAAACTAATTGCCCGGCGATTTCAGAGGAACTTTGATACATGCTTACGTTGCTGGTAAGTTTTTGGTCTTCGACTAAAACTTTATAAAGCGGAGCTTTTTTTCCTTGTGCTAAATATTGCGAAAGAACGCTTAATGGATACGAGTCTGGGTGGTATTGATAAACAGATGGCCAAGTCATGGTTAATCTTGGTGCTCTAGCAAAATTGTCTTCATAAAATAGGCGTTTTGAAGATTTAAGCGTCACAGGCTGTTTTTCCATTTTTGGAATATCTTCACCACGAGGAATTTCATCAAAGTATTTTTTTACCCAGGTTTTGGTTTGCTCAACATCGATATCACCAGCTATGGTTAATGTGACGTTGTTAGGCACATACCAACGTCTGAAAAATTCTTTCACATCGTCTAAAGTGGCGTTTTGTAAATCCTCAAGAGAACCTATTACTTCCCAACTGTAAGGATGGCCTTCCGGATAAAGATTACTATTGATCACATAAGAATTATGTCCGTAGGGTTGGTTGTCTACGCGCTGGCGTTTTTCGTTTTTAACAACCTGCTTTTCTTTTGCTAAAACCGGCTCAGTAACCGTATTGATAAAGAAACCTAATTTATCAGCTTCTGCCCAAATCATTTTTTCCAAGGCATCTTTTGGTACGGTTTGAAAATAGTTGGTTCGATCTCTACTTGTAGAACCATTGGCTCCAGATCCACCAATACGCGCGCTCATTTGATCTAATCCACCTTTTCCTAAGTTTTCAGATTCTAAAAACAATAAATGCTCAAATAAATGGGCAAATCCTGTTCGACCTTCTTTTTCTCTAGCTGAACCAACATGTGCTGTTAAAGCGACAGCAACAACAGGATCAGATCTGTCAATATGAAGAATGACTTGCAAGCCATTATCTAGAGTGAATTTTTCAAAATCGACTTTAAATTCGGGTGCGTCTTCCTTGTCTTTTTCCTGACAAGCTGTTAAGATCACTAAGAATGAAAAACAGGTAATTAAAAATCTAAAAGGTTTCATAATATTATGTTCTGGTTGATGATGTTACAGTTCGTATGCATTATTATTTACAAAGAATATGGAATTTACAAGAAAGAGCTTTCCGTTTTCCCAGAAGCTTCTAAATAGAGTGTTATCTACAAAGTAGATGAAACTTCCGCTGCCCATGCGTTCTTCTCCAAATACTAACGTATTACTGAGATTGCTTAGTGCGTTCTTTCCTGCAAAACCAGAAAAGACTTTTGTATTGTCTAAGTGCGCTACATTATATCCACTATTCAAAAGACTGTAAGCAGAACTGCCGAGTTTCAGCGTAAAATAATGGTCCTTATAACCAAAAGCCATCGGATGTGTATGATCTACTTTAGCTTTAAATATAGCTCCTGTTATAAGGTAGTTTGCATATTCTCTTTCACGGTCTGCATAAGGCGTTAAGTTATCATTGCTGCTATTTCCCTCAGAATCTTTATACTTTAAACTGAATCCGTCTTTGCCAGCAAAACTGCGCAATGCGCCATCGAAAGCGATCACTTTTCCGCCAGCACGCACCCATTCCTTGAGTTTTTTCATATTGTTCTCGTTTAATACACTTCCGTAATAACCACTTGGCATAATTAGAACGTTGTATTTACTTAGATTTGTTCGGCCTAAATCATCTGTATTTATGGAGGTTAAAGGATACTTCAACTGTTGCTCAAAAAAGTGCCAAATAGCACCATAGCTTAAAGATGACGTGCCGTCTCCAGATAGAATTGCTACTTTTTGCTTATTGATTAGTTTAATATCAGGCGAACCGATATCTGGTGTGCTTTGGGAAAATCCTGAATTTATAGAAGTTAAAACCTGCTCGTGCTTCTTCGCTAGGGTATTTAATTTACCGACAAAATCTTCGATGTGTTTATTATCGCCATGCGTAAGGATCAATGAGCCGCGTTCGAAGTCTGAACCGTTAGAACTGAAAGGTTTTTCAGTAAATCTTACTTTAAAATCGTGCTTCAATAAGTCTCCTAAAAACTGAGCGTCCTCTAATGAATTCCATTTACTCACATATCCGTATGTTTTTTGTAGGGTTTGATTAAAGCTTTGTTCAGTTACTTTACTGCTGCTTACTCTAGATGTACTTGCAATAGCTTCCAATCCGTATGCATAAGGAATTGACCATGCGGTGATATCGTAGGTTAAAGAATCAGAAAGTTTGGCATTAGGTTCAAATAAGACCTTCACCATTTTACCTTTTGGTTGATTGGTATGAACCACTAAAGACTTTTTGTCGACACTCATACTGCCTTGCTGACCTGTACGGTAATTGTATCCAGAAACTTTAGTGCCACTGGCATTCTCAAATGCAATTTCATGTTTATTCAAAAGTGTTTTAAGGCTGTTGAGATGATCTTGATTTCCCTTCACCACATAACTTTTGTATTTTAAGTCTGAATTATCAAAGAACTTAGCAAATTCTGTATTCAGTTCCTTTGCATTTTTTGAAGCCATTTCAACTGTTGAAAGTCCGGTTACGGTGTGATGTGTAAGGCGTTCAACTAAGGTGAGAACATGTCCTTCATCATTAAGTATGCCTAATCCAGCCATACCATGGCCACCTTGCTCGTAGGTCATACCAATTGCTCCCATATACGTAGGATAGGTGTCACCATAACTTGGATAAAACAGGTCAAATCGTTCTCGCGTGAAGAATAACCAACCTTCAGCATCAAAATATTTGGCGTGGTTTTTACCTATCTGCGTTTGAAAATCGCGTTGCCAATCGCTAATAATTTCATGGAATGGTTCTGCGGCTGGCGCAAAATAATAAGGTTCATTAATCCCTTGTTCATGAAAATCAACGTGTATATGTGGCATCCATTTATTATAAACTTTTAAGCGCGTTTCGCTTTCAACTTGCGTGGCCCAAGCCCAGTCTCTATTAAGATCAAACAAATAATGATTTGGACGCCCGCCTGGCCAAGGTTCGCTGTGTTCACTAGCCTGTTGATCGATATCGTAAGGCTGGCTTGTCGTTTCGTTATACCAATTAACATAGCGATCTCTTCCGTCTGGATTAACACAAGGGTCTATAATTACAACTGTATTTTCTAAGAGGTCTTTGCGCTCTGTTAACAACTTATAAAGTGTAAGCATTGCTGCCTCGGTACTCGATGCTTCGTTACCGTGAACGTTGTAGCTTAACCAAACTATTGCAACGTCTGTAGAACTTGGAGTGCCGTCTAGTAATCCGGTATTTTTCAAATTATTTTCGCGAATAGTCTCGAGATTTTTCATGTTGTCTTCACTCGAAACATAAGCTAAATACAACGGTCGCCTTTCATAGGTAGCACCATACTGTTCAAGCTTTACTCGATCAGGAACAGCCTCAGAAACCGATTGGAAATAGTCAATAACCTGATGATGTCTGCTAAATTGAGTTCCGATATCGTAACCTAAAAACTCGTCGGGCGACTGGATAGTTTGAGAAAATAAAAAGGAATGCGTGGTTAATGCAATAAAGAAGATAAAAAATAAATTGCGCATGAGTGTGTTGGATTTGTTTCAAAGCTAGTAAATATAATTAGTGATTTTTAGAATATGATATTTCGGGATTTGAATTAACTAAATATTAGCAGTTAGAATCATCACTTGATGTATATTTACACATTCGTTAAATTTTGATATGCCAACTGACTGTATTCCCTTTAGAGCTACAAATTATTTTTCTGATTTTATTTGTGATTATTTAGATGAAAAGCCAGAATTAAAGGGGCTTTACCATCGCTTTCCGACCTTGGAAAATTTTAAGAAGCAGATTGAAGAAAAGGCATTATCATTTACGGCTGAAGGGCGAAAGATCCTTGTGGAGGCTCTAAAACGTCAGTATACAAATCTTGAAACTTCAGAAGTCACAGCAGCACATATTGAAAGTCTAACCTCAGATAAAACATTCACAATTACCACAGGGCATCAGCTCAATTTATTTACTGGGCCTTTGTATTTTCTTTACAAAATTATATCTGCAATTAATCTTTCAGAAGAATTAAAACGAGCTTATCCTGAGTACAATTTTGTACCGATTTATTGGATGGCGTCTGAAGATCATGATTTTGAAGAGATCAATTATTTTAACTTTAAAGGGAAAAAGATCCGTTGGAATTCTCAACAAAAAGGCGCTGTAGGGCAGTTTAATACGAATGGCCTTCACGATGTGTTTGAGGTGGTTTCGGCCGAATTTGGTACAGGTAAGTTTGCTGAGCAACTAAAAACTTGGTTCAAAACGGCTTATTTAAATCATGATAATCTAGCAGACGCTACGCGCTATTTAGCAAATAAACTTTTTGGTAGCTATGGCTTGGTGATCATCGATGCTGACGATTCTGATCTCAAGCGCCAATTTATTCCTCAAATGGAAAAGGAACTTTTGGAGCAAACTGCATTTCAGGAAGTATCAAAAACGAATGAAACCTTAGCAGAATTGGGCTTGAAGATTCAGGTGAATCCGCGGGAGATCAATCTGTTTTATATCGGTGATAATCTTAGAGAACGTATTGTTTTTGAGGCCGATCAATTTAAGGTCTTAGAAACTGATATTTCATGGAATAAAGATGAATTGCAAAAGCATTTGAATGATTTTCCTGAGCGTTTCTCTCCTAACGTGATTATGAGACCGTTATATCAGGAGGTGATCTTACCGAATCTTTGTTATATCGGTGGAGGAGGAGAAATGATCTATTGGTTACAATTGAAATCGAATTTTGAAACCCAAGGAATTCCATTTCCTATGTTGTTACTTCGGAATTCAGCCCTGATCAAAACCAAGAAACAAGCTGAAAAACAAGGAAAGCTTGAGATTTCGAATGAAGATCTATTTTTAGATCGTAACACATTTATCAACAAAAGGGTACGTAAAATCTCTAATATAGACATCGATTTCTCTGAACAAATAAAACATTTAGAGCAACAATTTGAAGATCTTCATAAGTTAGCTGAGATTACGGACAAATCTTTCTTGGGTGCTGTTAAAGCTCAGGAAGTGAAGCAGCTAAAAGGTATAAAACACCTCGAGAAACGTTTGCTTAAAGCGCAAAAACGAAAATTGAAAGATCAGATTGAGCGATGTACAGACCTTCAAGGGCAACTGTTTCCTAATGGAAGTCTTCAAGAAAGAAATACTAATTTCTCAGAATTGTATCTCGAATTTGGCGATGCGCTAATTCCAGAATTAAAAGAAGTCTTAAAACCACTTAGTGGACAGTTCTCAATTGTAACAATTTAAAGGGTTAAAATCAATTCCTGTAAAGAGTCTTCCGTCGATAAATTCAATTTTTTGCGTAATCGGTATCGTGCTTTTTTTACACCTTCAACAGAAATGTTCAGGATATTCGCTATTTCCTTGCTAGAGAGATTCATTTTTAGAAGCGACATCAATCGAAGGTCATTATTACTCACCGCAGGATAATTATTCATTACCTTATTATTAAAGCCCGTATGGACGTCTTCAAAATAGGTTTTGAATTGCTCCCAGTTGTTGTCATTGTTTATATCTAAATTAATGGTGTTAATCACTTTCTGATAATTACTAGAGTTGTTTCCACCATTTTTTAGTTCTTTCAGTTGAGATTTTAAATCGAGCAGAACTTCATTTTTATGTGCTAAGTGCAGGGCGTGAGTAGTTAATTCCTTTTCCTTGTAAGCCAAGTCATTGTCTAGTTTTTCGCGCTCAATTTTATTCCGCTTCATTTTCTGTCTTAAAGCATAAACAATTGCAAAGGCCAAAGCCAATGTACCCAATAATGAAATTATTAAAAACAGTCTTTCGTTTTCTGCCTTTTGCTTTCGCTCTTCCAATAACTTGATTCTATTTTGTTTAATAATGAGTTCCTTCTCCTTTTTTTCTGTTTGATACTGAACTTCAAGTTCGTTCATACGTTCAATATTTTCTTTTCCTAAGATCTCATCGTGAAGTTTGTGATAGTCCACATGATATTCATAAGCCTTTTTATAGCGCCCTAATCCGGCGTAGGCTTTTGATATTTCAAGAAGGTCACCAATCATCTTTTTTCGAGTGCCAGTTTCCTCGGCATTTTTTAATGCATCCTTCATGTAACGAAGTGCTTTTCGATATTCACCTTTAATATTATAAAGTTCACCAAGATGACGGTAATTAAGTCCAATTAGTGAGGTTTCACCATACTGTTGGCTAATCTCTAATGATTTGAGGTAATAGTCCTCGGCAAGTGCCAGGCTATCTTGTTGTGCTAAAATCCAACCAACATTATCGTACAATCCGGCAAGGTCATTATTGTAATTCTTCTTTACAAAATAAGGTTCTATCTGATGAAATAATTCCTTGGCGTCTTCATATTCCTTCTGACCTTTTAGGTTAATGGCCATATTAGTTTTAACGTTCATAATATCATCTTCGAGATCGAGTTTCATATAGATAGCCAAAGCCTTATTATAATATTCATTTGAGATTTCAAAGTTTTCAATATCACCTTGAATATTGCCAATGTTCCAATAGCTCGCAGCAATGCTTTCTTCGGTGTCTCCAATTTCTTCCTTTAGTTTTAAACTTTTCATATGAACCTCGAGGCACTCGTTATATCTTCCTAAACTTCGCAAGGAATTCGCCTTATTGTTCATAGCAGCAGATACCTGAGCCTTATCGTTAAGTTCTGTGTATAGTTCAATGACCTTGTCGTATATAGGAAGCGATTCCTCATATTGGGATGTCATATTATGGTAAACACCAAGATAATTTGTAGTTCGGGCAATGAAGCGTTTATTTTTTAATCGCTTTGCTAATACCACTGTGCTATCTAAATAGGGTTTTGAGGCAAGCGGATCTACAAAAAGATATTCAGCCCATAGCATCGCATAGGTAATAATTTGAGTCGTATCGGTTTGTTTGGTGACCACATTTAATAAACTGTCGACTTTTTTTTGGTCCTGACCATGACTTTTAAAACTCACCAAGCTGATGAGAAGGAAAAATAGAAGTGGCCAATTGTCCACCTTCTTATATTTTCTGGTGGACATTTTCAAAAGTGGGACATTATTAGAGGATTTTGAGATACACATGTTTTATCGGTATTAGTTTATCTGAGATATCGTTATTCTGGTTTATATTTTAAAGTATTGAAAATCAACATATTAAATTATAAATAATTCGCTATGTCTACTTATAATAAAGATCAACATTAATTTAAAAACACGAGTTTTTTTGGAGTGGACAAAAGGTGGACAAGGCCTAAATCGCTGAATTTCAACACTTATTTTATCTAATATTGTTTGAACAAAACTGGTTACATGTCCTACAAAAAAATTACTCTAATCATTGTCTTACTCATGAGCTCGACATGTTTTTGTCAGCAACTTTACTTTGAGTTTGGTACAACTATCTCATCATTCGATTATGAAAACTCCAATGGTCAACCCCTCGATAATTTGCTTTCAAAATCAAAGACCCATTACGGAATGGGTTACAGGCAAACCATTAATGCCTCTAAAACCTTGTTTTTAAGCTTAGGTGCCACGTACAATAATTACGGTGCCATTGGAAGTGAAGCTACTGTGGATAATTACTTCGAATGGGACGTGAGTTATTTGGGATTAAAAGGTGGCTTAGGGATAAAACTATTTGAATTGAGAGATCTCACATTTTTGGCAAATGTATCAGTGGCTTCAGAATTTTTAGTTCGAGGTACGCAAACCATAAATAACGACGTCTTTAATCTGGTGGGTGAAGAGGAGTTTAACAATAACATTTTGTTTTTCCGTGGTGGATTAGAAATGCAATATCCAGTATCCAGGAGTACTGCCATTTTTGTTGGTTACAGCTACGGAAAATCTGTGCTTATAAACAGTGCTGAAAATGCCGAGAAATTGAATTTGAATGCACATCAGTTTGGGTTAGGATTTATAATAAATCTACCCAAATGTTACTGTAGTTACTAGTGAACAATTGAAATCAGTGGACAAAAGGTGGACACTAAAATCAAATTGAAAAATTATAAATAAAAATCTATTGATTTTGACTTATTTGAGAATCAAATAAGTTTTGAAAAAGTAAAAATCAACCTCAAAAATTATGAAATATCTATTCGTATTTATGCTATTGGTTCTCCTTCAAAATGTCGGAGCACAGAACAATTCGGAGTATAAAATAATTAGTTCAAACTTAGGAAGTAGCGGTTCTTCTGCATCCATTCAAACTGAAAAAGGCACGTATAAGGTGAGCCAAAGTATTGGGCAAGCGAGTGTTATCGGAACCCACCAGAGTAACGGATATTATTTAAGACAAGGCTACCAACAACCTCTTGGTAAAGTAAAGATTTTACAAGATTTCAATTATGAATTAGTTGCCAAGGTATTTCCGAATCCTTTCAAAAATGCAATTAACATAAGCTTTTCAAGCCCGATGCAAAAGAACATTTCCGTTTTGCTTTTCGATATTAATGCAAGGCTCATTCGATCACAGAACTTCTTGCCTGCACAACAAATCCAATTGCAATTGAACGATATGGCGATGGGCACCTATTTTCTGAGAGTATCATCTGGGAAAAAACGATTCAACACTAAAGTCATCAAGATTTAAAATACAACCTTAAAATCACTTATCATGAAAAAAATAGTTACACTAGCCTTCTTTATTTGTTTTTCAATGTTTGCGGCAGCACAGACTGATGGGATAACCTATCAAGCCGTGATTATTGGTCCGGATGACCTTGAATTACCAGGTATTGATGTCGAAGGAAATTATCTTCCAAATGCCACGATTGCAATTAGATTTACCATTTTAGATAGCGGAAATCAGATTGAATTCCAAGAAGTTCAGATCACAGAAACTGATGAATTTGGACGCATTAATCTTCTCATTGGTGATGCCGAACACGATTATTTTAAGGAGATTAGTTGGGACGGAACACCAAAGGATCTTAAGGTTGAAATTGATTTTGAAGCAGGAAGCAATTTCCAGGAGCTAAGTAGAGAACGGTTAACTTTTTTACCTTTTGCTTACCATAGAAATATTACCGCAACAGGAACACTCACAGTAGATGATAGAACATTTTTGAATGGAGAACTTCAGGTTGAAGGTCCGAGTACAATAAACAGCTCTCTTGATGTAAACAACGGTCCGTTAAGTGTAAACAATGGTAATGCAACTATCCTTACAGGTGATCTTACGACTGACGGAATTACTAATCTGAATAGTGTTTTAAACGTCAATAATGGCAGTCCGACCAACCTTTCTGGGAATCTAAGTGTTGGGTTAAACACCTCGATCAACGGAACACTAGAGGTTGTTGGATTAACTACCTTATATGGTGGACTTCAAGTTTCTGGGCAGGCGGCTTTTGAGGATTTGTCATCAGAGACTTTGGTAGTTGCTCAAAGTACAGACTTGTTCGGTTCTACAAATGTGTCTGGTAGTTTGATTATTGATGGCTTGGGTGAACAGATTAGGATCACTTCCGATATGCCAGATCTCGATGCCAATTTTGCCCAAAAAGGTAATCACCCTTTATTAATCGATGGTGGTCGCAATGGTATTGCGATTGAAGTCATTGAAGGAAGAGATAATGAAACCAATTTCATCACGTTTTATGACCAAACTTCAACAATTCCTTGGGGTCGAATTGAAGGTGAAACACCAGAAGAGTTTGAAAATAACGCGGATTATGTTTTTGATCAGTCCTCATTAGACTATGATATTTTTGATGGTGGCGTTGATTATGCCTTCTCTCTTATCGATGGTATTATCGCTGCAGGAGCTCTAGGGGCAGCCTTGGCGGATGCAAGACCATGTGCAGGATTAGGTGCCTGTATTGTGAGTCCAGGACCAGCAATGATCGCTGCGGCGGTGGCACAGGTGGCTATAGAAGCTGGGAAAATTACTACCTCCATCATCGCTATTGATAGAGCTACAACAGCAAAAAATACTTACGACAATAACAAATTGTCACTTCAAGGTGTGACCTATGCATCTGGTGCTGGCGATTATGCAGAATACTTACTGCGTGAGAACAGTAGTGAAACCATGACTTATGGTGATATCGTTGGTGTTATTGGTGGGAAAATCTCCAAGAACACCGAAAATGCAGAACGCGTAATGGTGGTTTCTTATCAACCAATTGTTTTAGGTAATATGCCTGAGACCAGCAAAGAGGAAGATTACGAGAAAGTGGCATTTATGGGGCAGGTGCCCGTGAAAATATTCGGTAAGGTGAATATTGGTGATTATATCATTCCGAGTGGAAAAAATGATGGTATAGGAATAGCAATAACTCCCGATAAGATCACTTTGGAAAATATTAAGAAAATCGTGGGTATTGCTTGGTCTAATCATGAAAGTCTAGTTGGATTTGGAATGGTAAATGTTGCCGTTGGTTTAAATACAAACGACCATAATCCAATTATAGAAAAGCTTGAAGATAAAGTGGATCGTCAGGCATTGGTGATCGATCAGTTGAAGTATGAACTAGCATCATTGACTGATAGAATTTCAAATATAGAAAAAGGGACGACTTCAATTCAAATAGACCCAGATCAAACGGAAGATCCATATAGTCCAAGACCTTACGAAATTGTTGACAACGGTCATGGTGAAACCATATATTTCCAACTGACTCGCGAAGATATTATTGAGGGTATAGACTTGGCCGAAAAGCAAATGCGCGATGGCGGTATTGACATCGAAAATAACGAGTTCTGGAAAAAAATGAAGACTGATACTTCTTTCAAAGAAGCTTTTATCAAAAAGTTACAAGAGAAGTTCGACAGAGTTATGCACTATCACAAGGAAATTGATAGCAAAGACAGACATTAAAAAGATATTTGCAAACAAATTCGTATGCGAACTAAAGTTATAACAGGTCTTGTTTTGGTGTTTTGGTGCTGCCAGTTTCTGAACGCACAAACCACTGCCATTCCAGATCCTATATTTGAAGATTTTCTTGAAACACATAGCGCAGATGGTGCGGTGGTCAGTGTAGGTGATGCCATGAGCTTAGGAGATGGGATTGCCAATAATGGTCTCGTTTTTACAGATAGGATTGAGGTGGTAACTTCAATAAATTTAAGTAGTTTAGGCATTTCGGATCTTTCAGGAATTGAAGACTTTCAGGCCTTAGAAACTTTGATCTGCACGGATAATGATCTTACTACTATTGATGTTTCAACAAATACCAATTTAATCACCTTACTCTGTGGGTCAAACTTTCTAACAGAAATTGATGTAAGTACTAATCTCGATCTTGAGACGCTCAATTGTTCAGATAATCAAATCGAAGTGTTGGATATTTCATTGAATACCGCTTTGAGGAGTTTAACGGCATCAGATAACAAGATCTCTGCTGTTGATCTTTCTAATAATACAGAGTTGACGCTTCTTAGTGTTTCAAATAATCGAATTCAAGGTGAGTTAGTGGTAAGTAACAATTTGAATTTAGAAGGATTGTTTTGCGCCTCAAACCAGATCTCTAATTTAGACCTTACGTCGCATACTTTATTGAATAGCATTGATGCTTCTGATAATTTATTGACCAACTTAGATTTAAGTTCTATTAATACGGTAATTTGCCCAGATCCTCAAACGGACCCTGAAACTCCTTGTCAGGATGCAGGACTCATAAATGTTTCAAGAAATCAACTGATTAGCTTAAACGTTGCAAATGGATTTAATGATCTGGTTACCATTTTCGATGCCTCGGATAATCCTGATCTATTCTGTATTCAGATTGATGCTGGATTTACACCCAATGGTTGGGTCAAAGATGATTGGACGTATTATACTGATGGCGTTTGCGTTGATATTTACACCTATGTACCCGATGATAATTTTGAACAAGCACTGATCGATCTCGGCTATGATGATATCCTTGATAACTTGGTGCTTACTGCCATTATTAACACCTTGGTAGATTTAGATATTTCAGGCGCTGCTATTACAAGCCTTGAAGGTATTGAAGACTTTGTTGCTTTAGAAATTTTGAATTGTAGTAATAACAATATCGAGGATGCCGAATTCTCAAATAACTTGGCATTACTAGACCTTAATATTGCGAATAATGCTCTTGAGACGTTTGATATAAGTACTAACGTAGCTATTACTGATCTTGATTGTTCAGGGAATCTGCTCACCAATTTGGATGTGAGTTTAAATTCCAATTTAACAAGTTTGAATTGTGCCAGTAATAATCTGGTGAATTTAGATATCAGTTCAAATCTGATGCTCGCAACGCTGAATTGTGAAATGAATCAGATTGAATTTCTTGATATCACCTCAAATACCGCACTATCAGGATTGTTCTGTAGTAATAATAATTTGTTTGCGCTTAATCTCAATAATGGAAATAATGCATCGATCACGGATTTTGATGGAACTAACAACCCAAATTTATTTTGTATCGCAGTTGATGATGTGGCTTTCGCAAATGCAGCAGCCGGATGGCAAAAAGATGCTGCGGCCACTTACAACACAAATTGCGGAACCTATGTTCCTGACGATAATTTTGAACAAGCGCTGATTAATCTTGGTATCGATTCAGATGGTACGCTTAATAATTTTGTACCGACCGCTGATGTCGCTGTGGTAACCATTTTAGACGTTTCAAGTTTATCTATTGAAGATCTTACGGGTATTCAGGATTTTGTGGCATTACAAGATCTTAATTGCTCTAATAATAGCCTGTCAACTTTAAATCTAAGTGCTAATGTTACTCTAGAAATTCTCGATTGTTCAATGAATCAGATCGAAGCTTTAGAGTTAACTTCAAATACAGCCTTAACCTCATTGTTGGTCGGCAATAATGCACTCAATTCATTAAATATTGAAAACGGAAACAATGCCAATCTTGTGGTATTTAATTCAACAGTAAATCCAAATCTTTTTTGTATTAATGTTGATGATGCCATTGTTGCAAACATCCCCGCAAGTTGGCAAAAGGATGATTTTACAACCTATAATGGCGATTGTGAAAACAATCGTTTCACACTAATCCCAGATGCATTTTTTGAACAAAACTTGATCGATCTGGGTGTTGATGATCTAATAGATGGACAGGTTTTAACAGCCAATATTGAACAGATTCAAAGTTTGGATGTTAGTGATGCGAGTATTTCAGACTTAACCGGTATTCAGGATTTTCGATCGCTAATTGAACTCAACTGTAGTGGTAATTTTCTTGAAAGTTTAGATGTGAGTAATATGATATTTTTAGAACGACTAAACTGCAGTTCTAATGATCTATTAACCAATGATGTCAATGCTACTGAAGGTGTATTTAATACCACAGGAACTACTAGTTTAACTGAACTTTTTTGTGCCGACAATTTTCTCACTGATTTAGATGTTTCGCAAAATCCAAGTCTCGAAATTTTGGATTGTTCAGAAAACAATTTGAATGTGCTCAATGTATCTTCAAATACAATGTTACGTGAGTTGAATTGTTCGAATAATAATTTACTAGAACTCGATATTAGTAATGCTAATCTGCTTGAAGACCTAAAATGCGATAGCAATGATTTGAATAGCCTCCTTACCACTAATACTTTAAATACCACATTGTTGAGCATCAGCTGCGTTAATAACAGTTTAGAGACACTCAATATTATAAATTATTCAGTATTACTCAGGTTAAATGCAGGTTCAAACGAATTTACCCAACTCGATACTTCAAGTAATACCGAGCTTGAATATTTAGAGCTTACCAACAATCAACTAGTTAGTGTCAATGTTACAAATAATCCTGATCTCATAGAATTAATGCTGGCGCAGAATGCGCTATCAGCTATAGACCTAAGCAGCAATATGCAGCTACAACATTTAAATTTTGATTTCAATCAGATCACACAGCTTGATCTAAATTCAAATACTAATCTTAGATCAATTTCAGGTTCAAACAACCAGATCACAGATTTGGATTTAAGCACTAATACAAATCTTATTGAATTGAATTTCAGCTCAAATAATTTATCAAATGTAATCTTGTCTAACGACCTTAGTTTACTGAAAAGACTCAATCTTAGCAATAATCAGATCGAAAGTGACATCGATTTGTCTACAATGGCCACTTCGGCATGCATCTATCAGCCTGATCAAACTGAATTTTGTCCTGAAACGATTATCATTGATGTATCTAACAATCTTTTAAGTTATCTCGATATCAAAAACGGAATAAATGGAGAAATCGCAACTCTGAATGCTTCTGGAAATCCAAATTTAACCTGTATTCAAATCGATGATGTTGATAATATTGGCATTTCCTGGATTAAAGATGAAGCTGCAGATTACAGTGAAGACTGCAATTTTGGAGAAACCTTTGTGCCAGATGATAATTTTGAACAAGCGCTCATTGATCTAGGTTTGGATTCTGGACCTTTGGATGATTTTGTCATTACAGCAAATATTGAAGGACTACTCACTCTTGATATTAGTGGCAATGGCATTTCAGATTTAACAGGAATTGAAGATTTTGAAGCACTCGAAAACTTTAACTGTTCTGATAACTTATTGTCGGAAATAGACCTTAGTTCAAATAGTAATCTACTGAGTCTTAACTGCTCAAACAACCAACTATTGGAGTTAGAGGTGTCTAATAATAGTGCATTGAACTCTATTGATTGTTCAAACAATACAATTAGTAGTATCAACCTTAGTAATAATACAAATCTTGCAGATCTCAATATTGCCTCGAATAATTTCACAAGCTTTTTGCCCAGCGATGTTTTGTCGCTACAAGCCATTGATTGTCAGGACAATTTTATTATTGAATTAGATTTTCAATTTAATACAAATCTTACAAGTTTGAATTGCCAATCAAATATGTTGGAATCTCTCAATATTAAAAACGGTCAGAATAATTTACTGGCGAGTTTTGATGCCCAGAATAATCCAAATTTACTTTGTATTGAGTCTGATGATGGTACAATCCCAGCTGGTGCCACTTGGCTAATCGATGCGACGACACAGTTAGCTGTAAATTGCTTTTTCGGACAAACATTTGTCCCAGACGACAATTTTGAACAGACCCTAATTGACTTCGGATATGATTCAGGTCCGTTAGATGATTATGTTCTAACAGCAACTGTAGAAACCATCACTTTTTTGGACCTTAGCGGACGAAATATTTCCGACCTTACGGGCATAGAAGCATTTGTAAACCTCACCACACTAAATACTGAAAACAATACGATCTCAGTTTTAGATTTAAGTTTGAATGCACTTTTGGTTAACCTCGATATTTCAAACAACTTACTAAGTGTTTTAGATGTATCTAACCTTTTAAATCTTGCCAGTTTAGATGTTTCAAATAATGATCTAACAGCGCTTAATATTGAATTAAATACAGCATTAACTGAGGTCAATGTTTCAAACAATAACATTTCAAGTTTGAATGTATCTACTTTAAATTTACTTGAAACTCTAAATTGTGCTTCAAATCAAATTGCGAGCTTAGATCTTTCGCAAAATTCAAATCTTAATTTGCTGTTTTGTCAATCTAATGCACTCGTCAGCGATCAGCTAAATGTACAGAATGGTAATAATGAAAATATTCAGGTATTTAATGCGGTAAACAACCCTGATTTGGGGTGTATTCTAGTGGATAACCCTGTGGCTGTTGTTAATAATGAAGATGGTTTCTACGATAATTGGACAAAAGACGACACCGCGAGCTATCAGATCATATGTGATGATGCTGACAATGATGGTATTCCAAACGAAGATGATCTATGTCCAAACACACCATTTGGAGCAACCGTTGATCTTTTTGGCTGTGCTATAGTGAATCTTCCACCAGATAATTTTACGGTTTCTATCACAGGTGAAACCTGTTTAAATAGTAATAACGGAATGATTACAATTGCGGCTCAAGAAGTGTATAATTATACTGCAACGCTCACAGGTGAAGGATTCAATCAACAATTCAACTTTTCTAACGATATTGATATTCTTAATCTCTTAGCCGGCACCTATACCATGTGTATAACAATTGCCGAATGGCCAGACTATGAGATTTGCTACACCATAATCATTACTGAACAAAATCCTTTAGAAGTGTTTGCAGGGCGAATGGCAGACACTAATCAGATTTCTGTAGACCTATCTGGAAATACTAAATATCATGTAGAGTTTAATGGCGAATTATTAACCACCTATAATTCATCGCTACAGTTTGAATTGGTTCAAGGTGAAAATATATTGAAGGTAAGCACCGATCTTGAATGTCAGGGAACATTTGAAAAACGCTTCATTTATGCCCAAGATTTTTTGATATACCCTAATCCATTTAATGAAAGTTTCAAAATCTATAACGGCATTTTAGATGACGATGTTAGTGTTGAAATTTATTCAGCTTTAGGTCAACTTATGGTTTCTAAAAAACTTAAAAACAGAGGGTTAGAAATGGCGGTTGACACTAAGAGTCTTCCTTCTGGGATATATTTAGTTAAACTTAAATCTGAGACAAGTACGTCTTTCCAAAAAATTATCAAGCGATGAAAAAGTTGATCTATTTTGTACTTATATTTTTAGTGTCAATTTCATGTAAGGATACAACTGACGACGGGCCAATTGGAAATCCCAACGGAGGAGATGATCCAATTGAAGGGGTGCGTTTAGTATTCCCTTTTGAAGATTCTCTGTGCAACGAAGGTACTGACCTTACACCAACAGAGAGTACAGTCTTTTTTGAGTGGGAGCCAAATGATGGTGCCCAGACTTATATTCTTACTGTTGAAAATTTAAACAATGGGAATATCCAACAGTTTGAAACCGAAGATTTTATATTCCCAGTAACTATTCAAAGAGCGGTGGCCTTCCGTTGGTATGTAAGTTATAATTCTCAAGGAGAAGCTCTAGATAGTGAGATTTGGAACTTCTATAACGCAGGTCCCGGAGTTCAAACATATGCGCCATTTCCAGCAGAAATAGTGTCACCAAGTATGGCTCAAAATGTACCAAGCACAAACGCCGTTTTACTTGAATGGGAAGGCACTGATGTTGACGGCGATATTGTTAATTACGATATCTATTTTGGAACTCAAAATCCGCCAGAATTAAATACGAGTAATTTTGCTTCAGATCAATTGACAGTTACCGTTAGTCCAGATACCATTTATTACTGGGAGATTGTTACAAGAGATGCTGAAGGCAATACTTCAGAATCGGGTGTATTTCAATTTAAAGTCTTAGACTAATCATTGTTTTTTACCTGTTAAAAAATTATCTAAAAAATACCAATCTGTAAATTTCGAATCTAAAAGCAATTGTTATTTTTGCACATGCAACATAACAAAGTCCTAATTTTAGATTTCGGGTCGCAATACACACAGCTAATTGCTAGGCGTGTGAGAGAATTAAACATCTATTGCGAAATTCATCCATTTAATAAGATTCCTTCAGATTCTGATAGCTTTAGAGCTGTCATTTTATCTGGTAGCCCAAACTCAGTAAGAGGTGAAGATGTCCTTCATCCTGATCTATCAGGAATTAGAGGGAAAAAGCCGATGCTTGCCGTATGTTACGGTGCGCAGTATCTAGCACATTTTTCTGGAGGTGAGGTGGCAGATTCAAGTACTAGAGAGTACGGAAGAGCTAACCTAGGTTTTATTAAATCTGATGAAGACTTTTTTGAAAATATTCACGAAGGTAGTCAAGTATGGATGAGTCATAGTGATACCATTAAAAGACTTCCAGAAGGAGGTGTTTTATTGGCAAGTACTGCCGATGTTGAAAATGCCGCATTTAAGATTGAAGGCGAAGACACTTACGCGATTCAGTTTCACCCTGAAGTTTATCATACCACAGATGGTCATCAATTGTTGCACAACTTTCTCATCAAAATTGGTGGAATAGAGCAAGATTGGACGCCAAACGCTTTTGTTGATGAAACGGTTGAAGAATTAAAGGAAAAGCTTGGAGATGATAAGGTTGTTCTAGGTTTATCTGGTGGTGTAGATTCATCTGTGGCGGCAATGCTGTTGCACAAAGCTATAGGTAATAACCTCTATTGTATCTTCGTAAATAACGGATTGCTTAGAAAAAATGAGTTCGAAGATGTACTACATCAATACGAAGGCATGGGATTGAACGTTAAAGGTGTAGATGCTTCGGCACGCTTTTTGGATGCCTTAGAAGGAGAAAGCGATCCTGAGAAAAAACGAAAGATCATAGGTCGCGTGTTCATTGAGGTTTTTGACGATGAAGCCCATCGTATAAAAGATGTGAAGTGGTTGGCACAAGGTACAATATACCCAGATGTTATCGAAAGTGTATCGGCAACAGGAGGACCAAGTGCTACAATTAAAAGTCATCATAATGTTGGTGGATTACCAGATTACATGAAACTTCAGGTTGTAGAACCATTAAAGGCCTTGTTTAAGGATGAGGTAAGACGTGTTGGTGCTTCGATGAATATGGATTCACAGTTGTTAGGACGTCATCCATTTCCGGGTCCTGGATTAGGAATTCGGATTTTAGGAGATCTAACTCGTGAGAAAGTACGTATATTACAAGAGGTAGATGCTATTTTCATAAATAACCTAAAATCGTGGAATTTATACGATAAGGTTTGGCAGGCAGGAGCGATGCTCTTACCGGTAAATAGTGTAGGAGTAATGGGTGATGAGCGTACCTACGAGAAATGTGTGGCTTTGAGAGCTGTTGAAAGTACAGACGGAATGACCGCAGATTGGGTGAATTTACCATACGAGTTTTTACAAAAAACCTCGAATGAAATAATAAATAAAGTCAAAGGTGTAAACAGAGTTGTTTATGACATCAGCTCAAAACCACCAGCGACTATAGAATGGGAATAAAGTAGTGACTTATTAGCTGATTTTGTTTCCAAGAATTGAATTAGCTAAAACAATATACATGAAGAAGCTTTTATCCATCATACTAATAGGTTTGGCCATTAACCTAAGCGCTCAGAACTACAAGGAGCATTCGGTTAAGGAAGGAGAAACAATTGAAAGCATTGCCAAAAAATATTTGGTAACACCATTCGATATATTAGCATTAAATCCTGATGCCAAATCAAACTTAAAGCCCAATACGGTACTGATCATTCCAAATTCAAAGGTTAAAAACGAACCAATTGAAGAAGAATCACGCGAGTTAATTGGATATAAAAACCACAAAGTTAAGCGTAAGGAAACGCTATACGGCTTATCGCAAAAGTACAAGGTATCTGAAGAGGATATTAAAAAAGCTAATCGCTTTCTTTATTCTGAAAACTTAAAGAAAGGTGATAAGATCAAAATACCGCGCTATAAGACATTTATATCTAAGCAAACCTATAAGAATACCATAAAGAAGTATACCGTACTGCCGAAGGAAGGTAAATGGCGTGTAGCTTATAAATTTGGTATTACAGTGGCTGAGCTCGAAGGGTTAAACCCAAATATGAAACCTGTCCTTCAACCTGGAGATGAACTCAATGTTCCGAACATTGAAGATAAGGCAGAAAAGCCGGTTGATTCGCTTTACAGTTATTATGAGGTTTTACCGAAGGAAGGTTATTATAGGTTGAAGATTAAAACGGGCTTAACACAAGAAGAATTAGAGGACTTAAACCCTGAATTGAAAGATGGTGGACTTAAAGTAGGTATGATACTTAAAATACCAGCTTCAGTCGACACAGCATCCAATCTTTCGGATGTTGAAACAACAAAACTAGTTTCAAATTTAAAGAACTTTAAAACCAAAAAACTAGCTTTAATGATGCCTTATCGTCTTAATAAGATAGATACGGATTCCGTCGAGGAGGCCAAGGACATGATCAAAAACAATAGGTTATTGTCTATTGTATTGGATTTTCATGTTGGTGTTACGATGGCTTTAGACTCTGCCAAGCAACTAGGTATTTCTACAGATTTAAAAGTATTAGACACCTATTATCAAGCGGCTAGAACTCGAGAGTTACTTGAGGCAAATGATTTTTCGGATTACGATGCCGTAATTGGTCCGATGGAAGAACAAAGTTTTGATAGAGTGGCAGTGGCCTTAAGGAGAGATCGAGTCCCGGTAATTGCCGCATTAAACAAACCAAAGGAGGTGTATTCAAATGTTTTTCAGACTATTCCGGAAGATAAACTTCTAGAAAAAGGAATGATAGACTTTGTTAAGAAAGATAGTCTTAAGACCAAGGTGGTTGTTATCGCAGATCAGGCCAATCGAACAAAGGCTCAAATGTTAAAAAAAGAATTTCCTGATGCGAAATTGATCTTTTCACAATTAGACAAGAAAACAAAGAAAGATGCTCATTTCATTTATCCGGTTGAATTAGAAAATGTATTTCCTAACGGTAAGACCATTGTTTTTCTTGAAACAAATAGTAATCCTTTCGCTTCGAGTGTAATCAGTATGCTTAATGGATTAATGCTTGAAGACATCGAGATTGTTTTAGTGACTACAAATAAAAATCGTGCCTTCGAAGGTAAGTCGATTGACAACAATAATTTATCGAACCTTAAATTTCATTATCCATCTGTTCACAAAGATTTTGATGAAGATAAGTACAGCTCTTTTGTGAAATCTTATCGTAGAATTTATGGTATTTCACCAAGTAAATATGTTGCTCGTGGTTTCGATATTACCTTAGATATTTTATTGCGCTTAGCTACTGAAGACAACCTGTACGAAGCCTCTGCAGATATCATCGAAACTGAATATATCGAGAACAAATTTAGATACAACAAATCAATGTTTGGCGGATACACCAACGAAGCTGTCTATATTGTAAAGTACGATAATCTTAAAATTGTTGAAGCCAATTAATATGACCTCAAAAGTTACATATCAAGGAGATTTAAGAGCTGAAAGTTTGCATGTAAAATCGGGGAATACTTTTATTACTGATGCTCCTACAGACAATAATGGTAAAGGCGAAGCGTTCTCACCTACAGATACTGTTGCAACAGGTTTAGCAAGTTGTATGCTAACGGTTATGGGAATAAAAGCAAGAGATATGGGAGTAGATATGTCTGGGACAACGGCTGAGGTGACGAAAACCATGGCGAGCGACCCACGAAGAATTTCAAAAATTGAAGTTGTTATCAATTTTCCGATTGAAGCCGACCCTAAGACTAAGGCAATTTTAGAGCGAACCGCAAATACATGTCCTGTGCATTACAGTTTACATCCCGATATTGAAAAGGATATTACATTTAACTGGCAATAAATGCAATTAAAATCGATCATAATATGTTTGGTGTTACTTTTTGTTGGAACCAATTCCAATGAGGAAACTATAACATGGAATGAAGAGCGTAAGTTAACATGGGAGGATTTTAAGGCAGGTGCTGATGCCAATTCAGAAGCAGTTGCACTTACAGCTTCGGGAATTACGTTTGGCTACTCCGTGAAGACTTCAGGTCGCAGAATTATCGGATTTTCAACTTCTGTGGAAGCCCATTTTTACCCAAATAAATCATGGTATTTAAGTGATAGCGCCAATGATTATATTCTTGGTCATGAACAGTTGCATTTCGATATAACTGAACTTTATGCGCGTAAGTTTAGGCAGCAATTAGAGCGTTTGGTTGTAAATCAGAATATTAAGGTTCAGATGAACCAAATCCATGAGGCTATTAATACGGCACTCACTAAAACACAACATACTTACGATGAGCAAACGCAACATTCTATTGTAGAAGAGGCCCAGAAATATTGGGAAGGCTACATTAAGGATGAACTTCAAAAGCTTGATAAATACAAGTCTGAATAAATTGGAAGGTAGTAAAGAGGCCCTTATTGAACTCGCGCACTACAAAATGCCTTTTGGTAAGTATAAAGGTGAATATTTGATTGATATTCCTGAGTATTATTATACCTGGTTTAAGCAGAAAGGTTGGCCTGAAGGTAAACTGGGTAAAATGATGATTCAGATGCACGATATAAAAATTAACGGACTTGAAGAAATCATCCATCAGATTAAGAACAACTTCAAGAAATAAAATTAAACTTTTTGCGATAGTATATAAGCTCCGCAGGTTTCCATATCACTATCTGATAAATCTCTAAACGCTCGTGCAAGTTGATGGTGTGCTAAAGAATTTTTCCGAGTTCTAACTTTGTGTTCTAATACCTTAAACCCATGATCTTCATTTTGAGTGAGGTAAAATGAAAAAGGCCGACGCGTAATAATAAAGTCCTTACCAGCTTTCATGATCTTCCATTCAAGATCGCTAAAGGTCCAGTGGCTGTTCCAATTTTTTGTAAGTCCAATAGACGAAAAATCAATACTATGAGACATTAATCCTTTCGGTTTTAACCATTTTTTCATCGCTGAAAATGTGCCGTCAATGTCGTCAATATATTGTAAAACGGACTGCGAGTAAACTAGGTCTACTGAATTATTGAGAATGATTTTTGAATTGTACCAAGGCACATGACACTTAATATATTTATTCTCAGGATTATCTAAATCTTTAATCTCAGATCTAATAGCATCTAGTCGATTTTCATTCAATGAATTCTTTAAAACAGCTTCTGTCAATATATCAGATGGAAAAGCATCGTCGTCTAAAGCAGGCTTAATCCTTGGAAATTCTTCATTACCAGGAATATCTATTTGACTTTTGAATAACGTAACTAATTCATTAAACATTTTCAGATTGCGTTCGGTATCCCAATACTGAACCACATCGAGTGTGTTTAATTGTTCACTTCCAGAAAGTAAAGCGCAAAATCCAATACCTAGAGAATTGCCCGGGCCTAATTCAGCAACCACCGAAGGGACACCCGATTTATGATTACTCCAGTTATTTAAATGACGCATCCAAACAGAATAGCAGTATCTGCTTCTCTGTGTGCCTCCACCAGAAGTGTATGGGTGTTTAATTCTTAAAACCTGCCTAATAATAGTTTTAGCCAAAGGGAGAGCTGTCTCTTTGTTCATGGTTACAATTTTATGCTATCAGTTAATACACCAATTCTTATAATAAGGCTTAGGTTTCAATTTATCCTTAGACAGATTGAAAATGCTATATTTTAGAATTGATAAAATCGAACCAACAAAAATTGGCCTAGTTTTCATAGGGACTTACAATATAGGTTAACTATCAAAAATTATTAAGAATATTCGTTCAAAGACCAAATTTATCTTTTTAAATACTTTGATTCATAGGAGATTATGTATGAAAAAGTCTTTATCAATTAAGTTTAATAAGTCATCAATCAAATAATATTAACAATTCATAGAATACTCGTTTAATTTTGTAAATTTGCCTGCGTTTAACAACGTAACATGACCACAAACCCTAAGTATATTTTTGTAACTGGTGGTGTGTCTTCTTCCCTCGGAAAAGGCATTATTGCCGCATCTCTAGCCAAACTTTTACAGGCACAAGGTTACAGAACTACCATCCAAAAATTAGACCCTTATATTAACATTGATCCCGGTACCCTAAATCCTTATGAGCATGGTGAATGCTATGTAACAGATGATGGGGCAGAGACGGATCTCGATCTAGGGCACTACGAACGTTTCCTGAATGTACCAACCTCGCAAGCTAACAATGTAACTACAGGAAGAATTTATCAAAGTGTCATTGACAAAGAAAGACGTGGCGAATTTTTAGGAAAGACTGTACAGGTCATTCCCCATATTACTGATGAAATAAAACACAGGATTCAAATTTTGGGTAATTCTGGAGATTATGATATCATTATAACAGAGATTGGTGGTACAGTTGGTGATATTGAGTCTTTACCGTATATAGAAGCTGTTAGACAATTACAATGGGAACTTGGTGATCATAATGCATTGGTTATTCATCTAACCCTAATTCCGTATTTATCAGCAGCTGGAGAATTAAAGACAAAACCAACACAGCACAGTGTAAAAACCTTGATGGAAAGTGGAGTACATGCCGACGTATTGGTTTGTCGCACGGAACATCAATTAAGCAATAGTTTAAAAGAAAAACTGGCACGTTTCTGTAATGTAAAGAAAGAAGCAGTTATTCAATCTATTGATGCATCTACAATTTACGATGTGCCAAATTTTATGCTAGATGAAGGACTAGATAAAGTGGTGTTAGAAAAACTTAATCTAAAAAGTGGACAACCAGACCTAGACCGTTGGAACGAATTTCTTAAGCGTCATAAAAATCCGAAAAGTCAAGTTACTATTGGTTTAATTGGAAAATATGTAGAGCTTCAGGATTCATATAAATCGATTTTAGAGTCATTCATTCATGCCGGTGCCGAAAATGAAGTCAAGGTAAAGGTTGAAGCCATACACTCTGAATTTTTGAATGAAGATAATATCGAATTCAAACTTGGTCATTTAGATGGCGTACTCGTTGCTCCAGGTTTTGGTGAGCGCGGTGTAGAAGGGAAGATTGCTGCGGTTCAATTTGTAAGAGAAAATGATATTCCATTCTTGGGAATTTGTCTGGGAATGCAAATGGCAGTTATTGAATATTCAAGAAATGTCATTGGTTTAAGCAATGCCAATTCAACCGAGATGGAAGAAAATACACCGCACCCTGTGATCGATTTAATGGAATCTCAGAAAAATGTGGTGAAAAAAGGTGGAACCATGAGATTGGGCGCATGGGCTTGTGATATCCGTGAAAATAGTATCGCTTATAAAGTATATGGCGAAAAAAATATTGAAGAGCGTCATAGACATCGTTATGAATTTAATAATGATTATAAGACCCAAATTGAAGAGGCTGGCATGAAGGCAACAGGATTAAACCCTGAAACCGGACTGGTTGAAATCATTGAAATTCCAGATCACAGCTGGTTTGTAGGGGTGCAGTATCACCCTGAATATAAAAGTACTGTAGCAAATCCACACCCATTATTTGTAGCTTTTGTTGCAGCAGCCCTGAAGTACAATAAAAAGAAATAATATGCCACTTTGGCGCTAAATGAATTTTGGACGACTTTTTGAGTCCCAATAATCATTAATTATATATCCGTATTTTCGGAACATATTATGGAAGAAAAAAAACTCGATATTAATTCAATTATAGGATTTATCCTGATTTTCGGAATCTTGGTGTACATGATGTATCAAAACTCACCGTCCGAAGAAGAGATTGAAGCTCAGAAACAAGCAGAGCAAGAACAAGTTGAAGCCGAGAAAAAACCGAGCAAACAAGAAGAAACAGTTGTTACGTCTGCCGAAGATTATACAAGCGTAAAAGACATAGATTCTACCCAGCGTATTGCGCTTCAGAATAAGGTAGGGTCTTTTGCTTATGCATTAGAATTGCCTGGCGAAGACCAAACAACAGTCGAAACTGATGTATTCGAATTAATATTCAACAGAAAAGGTGGTCAACTCGCACAAGTAAAATTGAAGAACTTTGTGGACTACGATTCTTTACCAATCTATATGGTGAAGGACATGAATAGTAATTTCAATATTACCTTCGGAACCTCAGATAACCGTACTTTAAATACACAAGACTTTCCATTTCAACCTTCAGTTTCTAAAAGTGGAGAGAATACAGTGGTATCTATGAAACTAAAAGTTTCAGAATCTGAATTTTTAGAGTACCGCTACGAGCTTAAACCAGAGGATTACATGATTGATTTTTCCATCAGGTCACAAGGTTTAAGTAATGTGTTTAACACTTCACAGCCAATACATTTAGATTGGAAACAAAAAGGGATGCGCCATGCAAAAAGTATCACTTATGAAAATCGCTACACACGCTTAACCTACAAACACGACACAGACCGTGTTGAAAAGCTTTCGCAAATGGGCGACGATAAAGAAACCGTTGAAAATGTTGATTGGTTGTCCTACAGACAGCATTTCTTCAGTTCAATATTAGTGGCTAATGAGAGTCCGTTTAGTAAGGTAGACATGACGTCTAAGAATTTAGTTGAAGATGAAGAAGTAGATTCTTTATTTACAAAATTATATACCTCAAAGATTCCGTTGGCCTACAGCGGTGGTGAGTTGAATAAAAACCTAGGCTTATACTACGGCCCGACGGATGCCAAAATTTTGAAGAGTTATGATAAAGATCTTGAAGAAAGTATTCCATTCGGTTGGGGAATTTTCGGCTGGATAAATAAAGCCTTGTTTATTCCGTTATTTGCCTGGTTAAGTAGTATGTTACCTTACGGTATTGCCATTATTGTAATGACCATTTTGGTAAAGCTTATGCTTTCATTTGTACAGTATAAGCAGTTTCTTTCTCAGGCAAAGATGAAAATCTTAAAGCCTGAATTAGATGCCATTAGAGCCAAGTACAAAGACAACAAACTTAAAGCACAACAAGAAACTATGGCATTGCAAAGTAAGGCAGGTGCAAGTCCACTGAGTGGATGTTTACCAGGCTTGATGCAGATTCCGGTGTTTTATGCATTATTCATGTTCTTCCCAACAGCTTTCGATCTTAGGCAGAAAAGTTTCTTATGGGTGGACGATCTGAGTTCTTATGATTCAATTGCCGAATTACCATTCAATATTCCATTTTATGGTGACCACGTGGCATTATTTCCAATATTGGCAGCTATTGCGATTTTCTTTTATATGAAGATGACTACAGGTCAACAAACAGCAATGCAAGGACCACCACAAGAAGGCATGCCAGATATGAGTAAAATGATGAAGTATATGATCTACTTCTCACCATTATTAATGTTGGTGTTCTTTAATAATTATGCTTCAGGATTGAGTTTGTATTACTTTATTTCGAACTTAATCAGTATCGGAATTATGCTCGTCATTAAGAATTACATTATTGACGAGGAAAAGGTCTTAGCTAAGATCGAAGTGAGTAAATCTAAGCCTAAGAAAGAAAATCGTTTCCAACGTAAAATGAAAGAAATGATGGAGCAGGCGGAGCAGCAAAAACAAATGCAGCAAAAGCGTAAGAAGAAGTAATTTTCCATTATCTATATAATGAACCCTTAGTTTAACTACTAAGGGTTTTTATTTTTTATAAATTGAAGCTGAATTATTAAAGGTTAATTTATGGATGACGATATAAAGTCAGAAGTTCTCGAACGACTAGAATTAGATGTAAAATTTGGCTTTGAAAACAAGTATGAATTGTTTGAAAATCTCATTGATATGTTTTATGATGTTGAAGATTTTGATGAAACCTGGCTAAAGGATGAGATTGAATCAAAAATCGCAGAACATATAAATCAAAGCAGAAATTGGGAGAGACCGACTGATTTTGAAAAACTACGTGACGCTTTCGATGAATTGAATGCAAATGGTATTGTTGGCTTACATAAAGCAGGTTATACAAGACAAGACGGTGAAGATGATTGTATGGAAATTATTGAAGAATTGAGCTCTTTAGGAATTAACGCTAAGGGCTACTGCTATTACCACACCCAAGATTTAGAACGGCTGATTGAAGGTGATAATCTCCTTTATTTAGGATTTGATAGTCATAATGGAGAGGATGAATCGGCCGTACATGTAGCAGAAGAAATTGTGGAGGTTTTAAGGCAGAGTGAATTTAATGTGAAATGGAATGGTTCTCTAAATAATAGGATTGAAGTTTCAGGAATCGAATGGAAAAAGATTATTGACGGCGAGGATTATAATTATGATCGGGTATTCAGAATTGTGAAAAAGTATTTTGGTACTGATAAACCTTCAAATAAAAAGAAAGATTCTAAACCCTTTTGGAAATTTTGGTAGTGAAACACTAGGTTATTTTAACCAAAAAAAAACCCAAACGAGCGTTTGGGTTTCTTACTAACTAAATCAATCAATATAAAAATGAGGTAATCAGCCTCCACTTTTCTCTTTTATCCTAACGGTACTAGGATCACTTTATCAATAACATGAACTACACCGTTAATTCCTTGTATATCTACTAAGGTTACAACAATATTACTTACACGACCATTTTGGTCAGTTAAAGTAAAGTTACTTGCGTCTGCTGTGATGTCACCACCTATGGTAGTTACAGTTCCACTTGCAAGTTGGTTAGACTGTACATTAGCACCCACTACGTGATATGTTAATACACCATCTACAGTTTCAACTGCAATGTCAGTTAAGGCATTAACTTCTAATTCTGCTAATAAGTCTACGAAAGCATCGTTTGTTGGCGCAAATACTGTGAATGGACCAGCTGTAGCGTCAGAAACTGTATCAATCCATGGTACAGTAGGTGAACCTGTATCTGCATAAGCTAAAGCGTCTACTAATATTGATAATGCATCGTTTGAAGTAGCAAATGTTGCAATCGTTGGTAAATCAATTACAGTATCTACAATATGGATGGTTCCGTTTGTAGCAGTTAAGTTAGGCGTTGTAACTGTAGACTGCCCGTTGAATACTACACCGTTAGTAGTATTAAAATACAAACTTAAATTTTCGTTATTTGGACCTACTGCTCCTGTATTTGTATAACCAGCTCCAAGGTTTACTAAATCCGTAGAAGAAAGGTTTGCTCCAATGATTACATGATTCAATAATATATTTCTTACTAACGCTTCTTCGTCTGCAGTTAGGTTATTTAAATCTAAACCTGTCGCGTTTAATAATGCTGTAAATGCATCGTTATCTGGTGCTAGAACTGTAAAAGGTCCTGTTCCTTCTAAAGTAGTCACTAGATTTGTAGCCTGTAAAGCTGCTGCTAAAGAAGTTAAACCATTAGCTACCGCTACATCCACAACTGTTGTTGTTTGAACTGCTGGTCCGTTGTTGTCGTCATCATCACTACATCCAGTAACACCTAAAACCAATAGAAATACTGTAAGTAATTTGAAAGTTTTTGAAATAATTTTCATTTTTTTGAGTTTTTAAAATTGTTCAACATTGCTACAAACTATTACGTTTGTTTAACAAAAATACGAAATGATTAAACAAAAAGTTTATTTGGTTTTTATTTTTACAATAACTTTAACACTTGTCTCTGCTCAAAAATCCGTTAATCAGTACGATAAAGACGGCAAACGCCACGGTTTATGGACAAAGAACTATTATCAAACCGATCAAAAGCGTTATGAAGGCACTTTTAAACACGGTAAGGAGATCGATACGTTTAAGTATTATACACTATCAGATGGTAAAAGCGTATTAAGTGCAATTAAGGTATTTAATGAGAACGACAGTTTAGCAAAGACAACCTTCTATACTTCAAAAAAGAAGATCATCAGTGAGGGTATGATGAATGGTAAACGCTATATAGGACAATGGACGTATTATCATAAAAATTCGCCTCAGAAAATGATAGTTGAAAATTTTAACGATGATGGAAAGCTTGAAGGGGAACGTGCGGTTTTCTATATTAATGGTAACATAGCAGAAAAAGCAAATTATTTAAATGGCGAATTAAATGGAAAGTCAGAGTGGTTTAGTGAGGATAACCTTATGCTTCGTGAGTCTGTATATAAACAAGGAAAGCTCCAAGGTTTAACCAAAAACTATGATAAAAAAGGATTGATAGCTTCAGAAGGTAACTATAAGGACGACAAAAAAGCGGGCATTTGGAAGTATTATAAAAACGGAAAGATCACCAAAGAAATTGATCATACCAATCAAAAAGTAATTAAAAAATACGAATAGAATAAAGTTATCGACCCCATAGCTTTTACGTATGGCAATCTCGATAAGATTGCCTTTTTTATTTTGTAATTTTGCCAAAGTTTTTCAGACAAATAAACTTATGAAACGCGTAATAGTTGGACTTTCAGGTGGAGTAGATTCAAGCGTCGCAGCCTATCTCTTAAAAGAGCAAGGCTACGAGGTCATAGGTCTGTTTATGAAAAATTGGCACGACGACTCAGTGACTATTTCTGATGAATGTCCATGGCTTGAAGACAGCAATGATGCAATGCTCGTGGCAGAAAAATTAGGTATACCATTTCAAACCGTTGATCTTAGCATACAATATAAAGAGCGTATAGTTGATTATATGTTCAATGAATACGAAAAAGGCCGTACGCCAAATCCAGATGTACTTTGCAATAGAGAAATCAAATTCGATGTCTTCATGGATATTGCCATGGAGTTGGGTGCAGATTACGTAGCAACTGGCCATTATTGTCGTAAAGCAACCATAAAAAAAGATGGCAAGGAGATCCATCAACTTTTATCAGGTGCAGATAATAATAAGGACCAATCTTATTTTTTATGTCAATTATCTCAAGCACAGTTGGCCAAAGCATTATTTCCAATTGGTGAATTGACTAAACCAGAAGTACGCGAAATTGCTAAAGCTCAGGATCTAATAACGGCTGAAAAGAAAGATTCACAAGGATTGTGTTTCATTGGAAAGGTGCGCTTACCAGAGTTTCTTCAACAGCAACTTAAACCAAAAGAAGGTGTTATTGTTGAGGTAGATGATTCCTTAGAAGTATATAACCAATTGCAACCAGAGTTCAATTCCAAAGAAAGTGAATTGGCATATTTGGCCAAGAAACCTGTCTATTCCGTTTCCGATGGAAAAGTAGTAGGTCAACATCAGGGTGCTCATTATTTTACCAAAGGACAGCGTAAAGGTTTAGCCGTTGGTGGTACCAAAGAACCACTTTTCGTTATTGAAACCGACGTTGAAGAAAACGTGATTTACACCGGTCAAGGAAAAAATCATCCAGGATTATTGCGCAATGTCTTGTTTGTTTCCAATGATGAATTGCATTGGGTTAGGGAAGATTTGGCTCTTAATGAAGATGAAACCATGGAAGTCATGGCTAGGATCAGATACCGACAGCCTTTAGAAAAAGCGATGTTGCACAAAGTCAGTTCCGGACTTTATGTAGAGTTTGAAAATAAACAATCAGCCATCACCGAAGGTCAATTCGTAGCTTGGTACCATAATGATGAATTATTAGGTTCTGGTGTCATAGCTTAGTATTTTTTCTCTTTGACGAACAACCGAGACCTAAGAAGATTTTGCGTAAAAAATAAATTGAAGCGAAGGACTGAACAAAAATCCTCAAATTGTGTTATCTCAATTTAAAGCATGAAATTTTCAGCTTTAGAAAGTATAATCTTCATTTTTAAATACTTTATTTTTGTGCTGGAGCGAAAGAAATTTTTAGCAAAATATTCTTAAGTCTTGATTTTTTTGTTTCGTTTTTTGATCAAGCAAAAAATGAAATTGTTAATATTTACTTTTTATAGATGAAAAATCGAATAACTAATTTATTCAATATAAAATACCCTATCATTCAAGCAGGAATGATCTGGAATAGCGGTTGGCGTTTAGCTTCAGCTGCGAGTAACTCAGGAATATTAGGTTTAATTGGCGCAGGTTCTATGTATCCCGAAGTTTTACGAGAACATATTCAGAAATGTAAAGCCGCTACCGATAAGCCCTTTGGTGTGAATGTACCAATGTTATATCCCAATATTGAAGAGATCATGGATATTATTGTTGAAGAAGGCGTAAAGATCGTTTTTACTTCTGCAGGAAACCCTAAAACCTGGACCAACTGGCTTCAGGAGAGAGGTATCACGGTCGTACATGTGGTGAGCAGTGTGAAATTTGCGCTTAAAGCGCAAGCCGCAGGAGTTGATGCTGTTGTGGCTGAAGGTTTTGAAGCTGGTGGTCATAATGGTAGAGATGAAACCACGACGCTTACTCTTATCCCAATGGTTAAAGAACAATTGGAGATTCCATTAATTGCTGCAGGAGGTATTGCTACAGGTAGAGCTATGCTGGCATGTATGGTTCTGGGTGCAGATGGTGTTCAAGTGGGTAGCCGTTTCGTCGCAAGTGAAGAATCGTCAGCACATGAAGATTTTAAACAGGTAGTTGTTGATGCCAAAGAGGGCGACACACAATTAACATTGAAAGAATTAGCACCTGTTCGATTAATAAAGAACAAATTTTATAATGAAGTGCAAGAACTCTATAGAAAAGGACCGTCAATAGAAGAGTTGAAAACTTTATTAGGGAGAGCGAGAGCAAAACGCGGTATGTTTGAAGGTGATTTAGACGACGGCGAACTAGAGATCGGACAAATATCAGGTTTAATCCACAATATAAAACCAGTCGCTGAGATCGTCAATGATATGATTTCTGAGTTTGAAGAGGCGAAGAACAATGTAACTTCGTTATAAGTCAAATTTCAATAAATTAATTTCTAAATCCACTTTTCGTAAAACAAAAACCTAAGCACTACCTTCGCAGCATGGTTTTAAGCGACTACACCAAAGAATTTAAGTACAACCTTAAATTGGCATCGCCAGTCATGTTGGGCATGCTCGGTCATACCTTTGTGAGCTTTGTCGACAACGTTATGGTGGGTCAACTGGGTGCAGCAGAATTGGCGGCTGTTTCTCTCGGAAACAGTTTTATCTTTATAGCCATGTCTTTAGGTATTGGTTTTTCAACAGCCATTACACCATTGGTTGCTGAAGCCGATTCTGAGCAAAATTTCACGAAAGGAAAATCGGTCTTTAAGCATGGTTTCTTTCTTTGTACAGTCCTTGGGATCATACTATTTTTAATGACACTTTTGGCGAAACCCCTAATGTATATAATGGACCAACCTGAAGAAGTAGTAGTCTTGGCCATTCCTTATTTAGATTTAGTGGCATTTTCGCTTGTACCATTAATTATTTTTCAGGCATTCAAGCAATTTAGTGATGGTTTATCATTAACCAAATACCCAATGTTCGCTACAATTATTGCTAATATCCTAAACGTAGCCATTAATTATGTACTCATTTTTGGAAAATTTGGTTTCCCTCAAATGGGTATTGTTGGTGCGGCGGTGGGTACTTTAGTTTCGCGCTTCGTGATGCTCTTTTTCCTGTGGTGGTTATTAGCTAAACGTCATAAATCTAGGGCCTACGTAACTAATATTAAGTTTTTCAAACTCAGTAAACAACCTTTAAAGAAATTGAGCAATTTAGGTTTACCTAGTGCTATGCAAATGTTTTTTGAAGTTGCCATTTTCACCGCTGCTATTTGGCTTAGCGGTTTATTGGGTAAAAATGCGCAAGCTGCAAATCAAATTGCATTGAATTTATCATCGATGACCTTTATGGTGGCTATGGGATTAAGTGTAGCAGCCATGGTACGAGTCGGAAATCAGAAAGGTTTGAAAGATTACAAAAACTTAAAACGGATTGCTGAATCCATATTTTTAGTTGGTTTTATGTTTGCTGTTTTATTCGCGATAATTTTTGTGGTATTTCATAAAGCATTACCAGATCTCTATGTTGATTTAGACGATCCGACAAATGCTATGGATACGTTTGAGGTGGTAAAGATTGCTTCGACGTTGCTTTTAGCGGCAGCAGTATTTCAAATTAGTGATAGTCTTCAGGTCATTGCACTCGGTGCATTGAGAGGTCTGCAAGATGTAAAAATTCCAACGATAATCACCTTCATATCCTATTGGATTATTGGATTCCCAGTTAGTTATTTTATGGGTAAAGAAGAGGCGTATGGAAGTTTGGGTATTTGGATAGGACTTTTAGCCGGATTAAGTGCCGCGGCAATTTTATTGTATATTCGGTTTAATTATCTCACCAAACGATTAGTTTCCAAATAGGATTAGAGTTTTAAGTATTTAGAGTTATAAGTATTTAGAGTTACAAGTATTTGAAGTTATAAGTATTTAGAGTTAAAAGTGCCTAAAGTTTTATTTATTTAGATTTATAAGTATTTGACGTGAAGGGGGTTCATATTTGGGAACGTGATTTGAATAAATTTTCATTTAATAATTAAAATGACCAATAAGGAATTTGCCAAGCAATTGGAGAATAGAACACTTCAATTTGCAATCGATATCATAGAATTATCAACTCAATTACCAAATACAACTGAAGCACAGGTTATTAAAAATCAACTTTCGAAATCAGGCACAAGTATTGGTGCTAATTACAGAGAAGCAAATCGGTCTAGAAGCACGAGAGACTTTAAGAATAAAATTCAAATAAGTCTAGCTGAAGCAAGTGAAACGGATTATTGGCTAAATATGATTGAAGAATTGAATTGGAAAGATCTGCCAAAACTGAAGAGCCTAAGGCAAGAAGCTAAAGAACTACTTGCAATTTTCACATCAATAACTAACAAACTGTAGAAACTGCAAGTTCTAATGACATTTTATTATTTTTGTGACCAATATAAGTACTTTAAACACTTATAACTTTAGACACTTTAAATACTAATAACTTTAGACACTTTAGACACTTTAGACACTTTAGACACTTTAGACACTTTAGACACTTTAGACACTTAAGACCCATAACCAATGACTCTGCCAAAATTCATACTCGGAGATAACACAGATTATCCTGATGCGATCTTCATCATTCATACAGAATTCCCTAGATTTATCATCAATCTCGAAAATGACGAGGTGGAGTGGTTTGAGGAATTCGACCAGCACGATCAAAAAGAATTAGAAACTGAAACTGAAAATTATATCCGACTAGCTACAGAATTCTACGATAGAGAAGTAGCACGTTATGATGACTAATGCTAGATAAGCTCTTAGATTTAGATACCGAACTATTTGTATACCTCAATGGACTTGGTTCAACAACGTGGGACTGGCTTTGGCTAACCATAACGAATAAGTTGACCTTTGTACCGCTGTATGCATTACTACTGTTTTTAATCTATAGAAAATTCGGTTGGAAAGCATTACTACTCATAATGCTAACCATCACCTTAATGATCTTATTTACCGATCAAACAACCAACCTGGTGAAGCGTTCTGTTTTGCGATTTAGACCCTGCGCTTGCGATGACATAAAAGACACTATTCGGTTTATTGCCGACCGTTGTAGTACCAATAGAAGCTTCTTTTCTGGTCATGCTTCCAACTCCATGGCTGCGGCAGTCTTCGGTGGTTTGGTGCTTCGACCGTATTTCAAAAATCTAATTTTTATACTTTTATTTTGGGCGTTTTTAGTAGCCTACAGTCGTATTTATGTAGGTGTTCATTTTCCAGTTGATATTTTTTGTGGAATGATCTTCGGCGCTTTAGCAGGCTTTGGTTTTTACAAGTTGAATAAGTACTTGTTAAAGCGATATATAAAGCCCTAGATTTTACTTTTTCCTAGATAATCGATACAACTTATTAACTAACCTTGAGCGATGGGATCTTGTCCCTTTTTCAGCAGTATTTAGGTCGTAGGTTGCTAAATAAACAATATGATAAAATCGTGATAATGTTTCAATTTCTTCAGGGTTTTCAGTACCAGTAAGAAGGTTAAATTCTTCTTCCTTCGGAATGAAAATGCCTTTAGGTGTTTTTATTTTCTGAATTTTATCACCATAATTGTAAATCGCCTCAGGAGAGACATCGCTCCAACTATATAAAGGCATATAAGTGTTTTGCAATTCGGAAACAGGTTTGTAATCATCTTGTAAAGTCAACTTAGCTAAAGGAAGACCCACCGCACCTAAACTCATCATAAAGGCGATGCATAAATAGAATACTACTTTAATATTTTTTCGTTTCAAGTACCAAAGCATGGCAATACCAATGACAACCAAAATAATTTGTATAAGTATAAAATTGATCAATACTAAGCGGTCATCAAAGGGTGCCAGTTTAAATCCTATAATTCCAAAAAGAAGAGCTACTACTGCGATTATTCCAAATTGAACATATACAGGAAATACTTCACGCTTATCCTTCATGTTTTTGAATTCACGGATCAAATAGTCGATATAAAAACCAATATTGAAAGCTAAAGGAATTAATACTGGCATGAGGTACCTTGATTTCTTTTCAGGAATAACAGAAAGTAAAACCACAGCGATGATCGTCCAGAAGAAACTAAATCGATAGGCCTTTAGATTCGAAACTCTCGATTTCATGTAAGGATAAATCAAGCTAACAAAAGCTACTATAGTCCAAATGCCACTTTGAACAAAGAAACTCCAGTAATAATAAAACGGTCGCACATTATAGCTACTCCAGTTTGAGGTTTCTTTTGAAGCGATCGAAGCAAAGGTTTCCGGATCGGCGATTCGCACATGAAAATACCACCAACCTCCTAAAACAATTCCAAAAATCAACAGACTTATTAATTTCAAAACGTGAAGCAGGTTGCCTTTCAGTTTAAAAGCAATTGCATATGCAATAACAAAAGATAAAAACAGAACATAAAGTGAAACCGGGCCTTTAGATAGCACTGAACCAGCTAAAAAAAGAACAAATAGAAGACTATGGATGATACTTGTTTTTTGCTGCTTGAACATTATATAAAGTTGATATAATGCCATTAGCATAAATCCGTGCGTGTAAATATCCCAGGGAGCTTCAATAATAATTCCAATTACATAAAATGAACTTATAACAATAAATCCATTGATAATGCTATGAGATTTAGGGAGCTCCATTCGTTTTGAAAGGAAAAAAGTAGTTACACCAATACTTGCTAAAAAAAGAAGTGCTGGCCATCTTAAGGCAAGTACTGATTTAATTCCGAAGAGCATACCAAAAAATGCTGTGATCCAAGTTGGTAGTGGAGGTTTTTGATAGCGCGCTTCACCATTCATGGTGGTCAAGATCCAGTTGTCGTCCGTAAGCATTTCACGTGCGGAAATAAAATTACGCGCTTCCATAATAGTCACAGGAATAGCGTCAATGGTAAAACCTAGCATTATTATAACGAAAAGTACAAGACTTAAGATCGGGTATTTTTCGATTAGTTTTATCATTTGCTCTGACGTATTAAATAGGCATTTCTGGCATAAATTATTAGGCCAAATAAATGACCAACAAACAGAACGGGATCTTCCCTAATTATGGCGTAGGTCAAAATTAAGGCGGCGCCTATTAAACTAAGCACCCAAAACCCCATGGGTAAGGTAGATTCCTTATGACGTTCCGAATGTATCCATTGATATACAAATCTAAGTGTAAAAATTATTTGTGCAACCACACCAAGAATCAATAACCACATTGGGATGGCTTCATTCTTGAATAATAGTTCCATATCGATCTTGTTATTATTGTAGTAAAAGATAACGATCAATACAGGTGCAATGAACAATAATACTTGAACAAGCTTTGGAAATTTTTGCCATTTTCCTTGTAGTTGCAAGTTTCTAATGTATATGAAATAGGTCAAACTTTGCCCAAGCATTATGGCAAAATCGAGACGAAGATATCCGTAAATAAAGAGTAAAAAGGACGCAATAAGGCTGAGTGTCCAAAAAATACTTGGTGTAATAACCTTACGTTGTTTTTCAGAAGTGATCCACTGAATGATAAGGCGTCCAGAGAATAAGATCTGAGCAATAAAACCTATGCTGTAAATTAACCAATCTTTCATTTACTGCTTTTAGCAACATCGTAGTTAATGTACTTTTTCTTCATCCAAAGATAAGCGAAGCAATCCATCAACGGACCTAAAAGTCGATTCCAAAGTCCGAATTTAGCCGTACCTGCAATTCTTGGGAAATGACGCACAGGAATTTGTGTAACGCGTCCATTTTGTAGCATGATCATTGCTGGCAGAAAACGGTGTAAACCTCTAAACATAGGAATACGTTTTGCATAATCAGCTCTTATGATTTTTAGTGGGCAACCCGTATCATCCATACCATCTTTGGTAAAAGCACGTCTAATGCCATTCGCAATTTTCGAAGACATATTTTTTACAAACGAATCTTTGCGGTCAGCACGCACACCTGTAACTAACTCAAAATTATCAATATGTTCAAGAAGTTTATTAAAATCCTCAGGAGCCGTTTGTAGGTCAGCATCGATATAACCAACCAATTCGGTGTCAGCATGATCAAAGCCTGCTTTAATAGCAGCACTTAGACCTCGATTTTCCTTGAAAAGCACAAATTCGAAAGCCTCGTTTCGATCACAAATGGCTTCTATTAGTGCCTGACTACCATCACTCGAACCATCATTAACAAACAGAATTGACGCAGGTACCGTGGCTATTTTGAGATAGCTGGATAATTCAGTTTCAACGCGTTCAAGATTATCCTCTTCATTATAAACGGGAACAATGATGGTTAACTTGTATTTCATGCTGTTTATAGAATTTCTGGCACAAAAGTATGCTTTTTTAGTATTACAGCGATGCATATTGCTTTAAACCTAAAAATGACGTTAATTTGCCTTAAATCGTTTATAAACTTAACCATGAATATTTTAGTAACCGGAATAGCGGGTTTTATTGGTTCACACACGGCCGAGCGATTATTAAGTTTGGGTCATAATGTGGTAGGTGTCGATAACTTTTGTGACTACTACAGTTTAGAGCTTAAGCAAATGAATGCAAGAGCTGTGGAAGACAAAGGTGCACAAATCATTAAAATGGATTTAAGGCATCCTGAAGATTACAAGCTATTATCTACGGATTTTCATTATATATTTCACTTTGCGGCACAGCCTGGTATCTCTCAAACATCAACGTTTGAAGATTACTTTACCAACAACATTATCGCCACTAAATATCTTATTGATTTTGCATTGAAGTGTAAAGATCTTAAGCTATTTGTGAATATTGGAACATCGTCTATTTATGGATTGGAAGCTACCTTTCCTGAAGACGTTATGGCCAAGCCAGCTTCGCACTATGGTGTTACTAAATTAGCAGCAGAGCAATTGGTACTTCAGAAAAGTCGAGAATTACAAATGCAATCTTGTAGTTTGAGGTTGTATTCTGTGATTGGTCCACGCGAGCGTCCAGAGAAAATGTATACTAAATTGATTGATCTTGGCCTTAAAGACGAGGCATTCCCACTTTATGAAGGTAGCGATAAGCACTTAAGAAGTTTTACTTATGTTGGTGATATTGTCGACGGAATTGTTAGTGTGATAGGCAATGAAGAGAAGGTTGATGGTGAAATTTTTAATCTCGGAACAGAAGTAGAGCATACTACTCAAGATGGAATTGACGCTGTTGCTGAAGTTCTAGGTAAGGAGATTAAGATTGATATTCAGCCTAAACGCGCTGGTGACCAATTGCGTACTAAGGCAAATATTGATAAGGCCAGACGACTGTTAAATTACGATCCAAAAACTACACTAATTGAAAGTGTACGTTCTCAGGTAGAATGGTTTAAAGCGAATTGTATATAGTACAATTGTCATTAGGAATGACGTGTAGATTCAACCGTGTTTGGTTAGACACGAATCGCTCGAAAAATCACGAAGGCCTTGTCCTTCAAAACACCTCTTACAACGACAATAAATACTCTGCAGCAGCAAATGGCGTTGTTTTGCCGGCTTCTACTAATTCAATTTGATTTTTTAATTCGGATTTGATTTTGTCCGACTTATAGAAATCAGACTTTAGCCGTTCTTCAATGGTTTGAAGTAGCCAGAACATATTCTGATTGTTGCGATTATTTTGAAAATACTTTGTTGTACTCGTAGTTTTCAAATAGTCCTGAATGAGTTCCCAAACGTCTGAAATACCTTCCTGCTTTAAAGCACTGCACAGAGATACTTTAGGTGACCAGCCAGAATCTTTTTCGGGATAGAGATGCAAAGCTCTATTAAATTCAACCTTTGCAGATTTCGCGGCTTTTAAATTATCACCGTCAGCCTTATTGATCACTATAGCATCTGCCATTTCAATAATACCGCGTTTAATACCTTGTAGTTCGTCTCCAGCTCCGGCCAATTTCAAAAGTAAAAAGAAATCAACCATACTATGAACGGCAGTTTCGCTCTGACCTACACCAACGGTTTCAATAATAATTGTATCGAAACCAGCAGCCTCGCAAAGAATTATAGTCTCTCTCGTTTTTCTGGCAACACCTCCAAGTGATTCACCAGAAGGTGATGGTCTTATAAACGCATTTTTGTCCTTAACAAGATCTTCCATTCTTGTTTTATCGCCGAGAATACTGCCCTTACTCAGTGTACTACTTGGGTCTACAGCTAGCACAGCTACTTTTTTTCCAATTCCCGTAAGATAACTCCCAAAGGCTTCAATAAAAGTGCTTTTGCCAACACCAGGAACACCAGTAATACCAATTCGAACGGATTTGTTCGCATGGGGTAGGCAGGCGGTAATTATGTCATGTGCTTTTGCTGTATGCTTCTGATTGGTACTTTCAACTAAGGTGATGGCTCTACTGAGATCTGTAATGTTTCCAGAGGTAATGCCTTTAACTAGATCTTTTGTTGAAGGTTGTTTTTTTCGTTTCGCCTTAATCGATTCGGCAGAGTCTGAACTTAAGGATTCAGGCGGACTAATACCTTCCTGTTCTTGCAAAGCAGATTTATATGGTTTATTTGTTTTTGCCACTTCGCCTTATAGAATTAGGGTTTAAATGGGTAAGTCTGCATCGGAATTTCGATCAAAGTTTGATCCCAAGCCATAGTTAGTTTAAGATTTCCTGTTTTATTATCGAAGGCAATAGTAAACTTTTCAACGGTTTCCTCTAGCTCTTGCTTATTGACCTCTAATTGAATGGCATCATAATTGGGATCCCACATTGGTTCCATTTTTTCGTTCACGCCCCATTCGTACTGTTTAGTGTTAAACATTACTTTCCAGGCATTCTCCATAGGAACGGTCCAAAGTGTGTACTTTCCTTTCTTCAGAATCATACCATCGATCATAAGAGCTTTATTAGTTTCGAATGTAGTTGCCTCGTTCGCTCCAGTTCTCCAAACTTGATTATAAGGTACGAGAGCTCCAAATATGTCACGATCGCGCTTTGAAGGTCGATTGTATTCTACTTCTAATTTTAAATCGTTCAACGTGATTTTTGCTGAATCTTTCGGACTAAGTCGCGGGGAGAAAATATTTTCAACAAATACAGAATAAACAAATAATCCTATCGCAACGATAGTAAGTAGAATGAGTAAGCGCTTTAGCATAATTCTTAATCTTAAGCAGTTCTAATGAGCGAATTTAGTTTAAATTTTAAAGATAACTCAAATCATTAAATTTATAGGATAGAACGCTCAATTTTAAAGAAATCTTATAAAATTTAAATTTTTTGCAACACTTAAATTTTTGTGTCGTCTTTAGAGTGAATTTAATCTTGAATTTCAAGTAAATCAACCAAAACCAATTAATCATTAGCACGTTTCAAATTCATATAGTTGAAAGATGCAAACAAAATGATCGGCAAGCGCAGATGCAATTGTACAATCAGTATTGCGATGGTATGCTCATTGTGGCACTCCGATTTGTAAAGGATACTATGGAAGCCGAAGATATTGTTCAGGAAGCTTTTATAAAGGCCTTTTCAAAATTAGATCAATACAGAGCCGAAGTGAGTTTCGGAGCGTGGTTAAAACGTATAGTCGTTAATAGATGCATTGATGTATTAAAAGCAAAACGTCAACGATTAATTGAATTAGAAGAGCATCATCTAAATGTAGTTGATGGCGATGAGCAGAGCGAATGGTTGGTAGATGATGAAATAACAATAGAAGATGTAAAAGCAGCAATTGAACAGCTGCCCGAAAAGTATAAATATGTTGTGATGCTTTATTTGGTGGAAGGTTACGACCATCAGGAGATTTCCGAAATACTTAAAATTTCTGAAGTCGCTTCAAGAACACAGTTGTCGAGAGGAAAACAAAAATTGCAAGCAACATTAAAAACAAAGAAAAATGGCACAAGATCTTAGAAATTTATTTGAAAAGGATTTAAAAGTACAGAGCGCAAAGATGTCTGAAGGTCATGAAGCAAGATTTTTAGACAAACTCGATAAGGAATTACCTGTGAAGAAATCGTCAAATCGATTTGTGTTTTTCAGAATTGCAGCGAGTGTGGTAGTACTATTGGGAGTGAGTTTCGGTGCATATAAATATTTTGATGGACCTACAACAGATATTGATCCCAATAACAACGTGGTAGAAACTCCTGAAATTAAAACCATGGGCGCGTTTTCTCCAGAATTGAAAAAGGTAGAAGACTATTATCTAGCTAGCATCAATTTAGAGTTATCTAAAGTTGAATTAACTCCAGAAAATAAGGATTTAGTAGACGGTTACATTCAAAGGTTGAAAGAATTAAATGACGAATACGATAAGCTTACCATTGAGCTTAATGAAGATGGACCAAACGGAATTACACTAGACGCCTTAATCAACAATCTAAAATTGCGATTAAACCTTGTAACCCGTTTGAAAGATAAACTCGAGGAATTCAATAGCGATTCCTTCGTAGAAGAAAGTGCATAAATAAACCAATAATAATCATTTCATCCAGGCTTTGGCAATGGTGAAAAAATCAAAAATCGAACAGTTAAATTAAAACATCATGAACACAATTAGAATTTTAGTTTTGTGCCTCTTAACCACCTTTGGTTATGCACAAAAGAAGTTGAGTAAAACATCACAATCTATAAAGGTCAATAAAGACGTTATTGTAGATTTAAATACAAGTTATGCCGAAATTGAAATCAGCACGTGGAATAGAGACATTGTTGAGGTTGAAGCTTATATAGAAAGTGATAAACTCTCTGAAGAAGAATTACAACGCGCTTTAGAAGCTTGGAATCTAAAAGTAGAAGGTGCTAACGACCGCGTTAGTATTTCGTCTAGAGGCGGAAGAGCAATTAGTCTTTATGGCGATGGAGATTATGCATCGATCTTACGCGATCTCGAGTTTGAACTTGCAGATCTGCCAGAAATTCCTGAAATGCCAGAGATGCCTGAAATGCCAGAAATGGCGAGGTTTCCGAAAATGCCAGAAATGCCAGAAATGCCTGCGTTTCCTGAACTTCCTGAACTTCCAGAAGGCATTAGAACAATAAACTTTGACTATGACAGATATCAAAAAGAAGGTGAAAAATACCTTTCTGAATGGAGTAAGCGCTACGAAAAAGAAGGCGGTAAAGAACTTCAGAAAAGTATGGAAGAATGGGCAAGAAAGTTTGCAGAGTCTGGCTACCAAGAAAAGATGGAAAAATGGGGAGAAGAATATGGAAAGCGCTTTGAAGGCAAATGGGCCAAAGAAATGGAAGAGTGGGGAGAAAAGTTTGGTGAAGAATATGCTAAAGATTTCGAAAAGTGGGGCGAAGAATTCGGTGAGAAGTTCGGAAAAGAATGGGCTGAAAAAATGGAAGCTTGGGGTGAACGCTTTGAAAGACAAATGGAACGTCAGACTGCTCGTATTGAAAGGCAAGCTGAGCGCCAAGCCAAATTGGCTGAACGTCATGCTGAACGCGCAAGTGCAATGGCCGATCGCGAGCGTGAAATGTCTGAGAGACGTGGTGAAATGAGAGAGCGTAGAGAAGCCATGTTAGCAAGACAACTAGAATCGGTTGGAAATAACAGCAAGGTGAAAAAAATCATCAAAATTAAGATTCCTAAAAAAGCAAAACTCAAAACGAACATAAGACATGGTGAGTTGAAATTATCTTCGGTAATTTATAACCTAAGAGGTGATATTTCACATGCCTTTTTAGTAGCTGATAACATTGATGGAAGTGATACTTCCATCAATGTATCTTATTCGCCAGTGGTTATTAATACTTGGAATTTAGGTACTTTGAATTTGAATTACGTGGACCAGGCACAAATTAGAAATGCCAATAATTTAGTGTTGAATTCAAAGTCTTCTAATATCACTGTTGAAACCTTAACCGACACTGGAATTATCGACGGAAGTTTTGGAGATCTTACTATTTCGAACCTATCAGAAACTTTCAAAAATTTGAATCTGATACTAGAAAATAGTGACGCATTGATCAATTTGCCACAAGGTGTAAATTATAACATGTATTTTAAAGGAGATCGCTCTAAATTCAATAATAAGGCCACAGCACAGAAAACGATTAGAAACTATCCTGATGGACAAAGTTCAGACAAGAACATTATGGTAAATGCAAAATATAGCAGTGTTGTTATGAATTAAAACTACCTTGTTTGATTGCAGATGATCTGCGGATTATTTCTTTTGAAATAACTCTGATTATTTCAAGTCCTTTTCCATCAAAATAGATTCTTATTTTTGTGGAAATTTTGTTTTTTATGCCACTTTCTACTTTTGAAGGTTTTCTAGAAACTCTCCAGCCTCATCCTTTAATTGATCCTAATATTTCATTAAATGCTTATAAAGCACTTGATCTTTCTGTCGATAATCCTGAATTGAAAACTGTTGATGTATCCAATTCTGATGCATTGGAAAGGTACATTTGGAATTATATGGCGCAGCATAAAGCTAAGGTGGCCTTTGGTGGTTATTTAGAGCGTCGTGGAATATATAACCGCAGCGATTATTTTAATCAGGAAAACCCCGAAGAAGAGCGCAATATTCATCTTGGACTAGACCTTTGGATTGAAGCAGACGCACCTATATATGCACCTTTAAATGGCGTTGTTCATAGCTTTAAAAACAATACAAATTTTGGTGACTATGGACCCACAATTATTCTGAAGCATAAGATAGAGGGAAACGATTTCTTCACGCTTTATGGACATTTAAGTTTGGCATCCATTAAGGATTTAAAGGTAGGAGCAGAGGTTAATCGAGGTGAGATAATTGCTACATTAGGAACCGCTGAAGTGAATGGCGATTACCCACCGCACTTGCACTTTCAAATTATGAAGGACATACAAGACTTTGAAGGCGATTATCCGGGTGTTTGTAACCAATTAGATCTTGATTTTTATAAAACTAATTGTCCCGATCCTAATTTACTTTTTGGTTTAGTTTGAAAACTTATCAAGATCATCAATGGCATAAGCCTTGTTGTAACTAGATTCATCGATGGTACCACCTTCAGAAGAATCGTAGTCCATTGTGATTTTCCATTCACCATCGATCTTTTTAAACAATACATGGAATTGTCCGTAATAGGCTTGTTCTTTATTTGTACCCTTGTTTCGAACTAATTTATAAACGCCGCGTTCGCTTGCTGTATCATCGTTGCTTAATCGTTCGAAAAAGCGAAGTGATATGTGACTAGTTTGCCCAGCATTTTTATCGCGCTCAAAACTAGTCTTGTAATTATTAATGTAAGTGTCGTAGCCAATGATTCGTCTTCCACCGGAAACACGTATAAGATCTTCAGAGTGAATTTCGGCCATTAAAGTGTAATCTAAGGTTTCAAAGGCTTTGTAAAATTTTGCCCAAGTGATATTAATTTCCTGAAGCTGTTCTTTTTTTTGTGCACAAACCGTAGATGTAGTGAAACAAGTAAAGAGTACGATGAGAAGAATATTTTTCATAGCTCATGATTTATGAAAGTCCTTTAAGGTAATAAAAAATCCTGATGCTTAGCATCAGGATTTAATGGATTAATAACGATGAGCTATTTGGGTATGGTGTAAAGTATATTCACTTGAAATGCGTTTTGTCTCAGATTGCCAGCATCTACATCTTCACTATTAATATTAGAAAGATCAAAGCTAAATCGTAAACCAGCAGAAAGACCAGGTACAAGAGTATCTAATTGATATATAGCACCGATTGCAGCTCCTACAGTTCCAGATTTATAGAATTCACTGATGTCTTCAAATCCGTCACTAAATCCATCAATTTGTTGTTCTATGGATAATAAGGCACTGTACTGAAGTCCGGCCTCTGCAACTAGATTTTGAACAATACTATATTGTAAGAGTACTGGGATTACCAGATTGCTTGTTTTTATTTCGCCAGTTGTAGAGCCATTATTAAAATCCCATTCATTACCTCCAGTACTGAAATATATTTCTGGCTGAACGGCGAATTTTTCATCGAACTTGTAATTTACAAATCCACCGACATGAAAACCTATACGCGAAGAGGTAGAATAGCTGTCGCTTTCAAAACTAATTCCGGCAAGGTTAAGACCAGCTTTTGCGCCAAAATTTAAGTCTTGTGCGTAAGTTGTAAGAGAAAGACAAAATAAAAAGATTAGGCTTAATGATAATTTTTTCATGATAATACATATTGGTTATATGCTATTATCGTGAAGGTTTTAAAATGTCATCATTACACCTGAAAATAGGATCAAAACCTTTCATTTTTTGGTGATCCTTTCATGTGTTATTTTAGTCAGAAAAATTATACAAGTATATGAAAATCAAGTAATTAAAAATGAAATAATGTTGAAAAGCAACTTATTTCTCATTAAAATTCAGTAACTTAAAAAGGTTAAATCAATCTCTTTAAGAATTATGGGTTACATTAAAACACTGAATAAGTGGGCCAATGCGCACACTTATTATCCACTCGATCTTTTACGCGTTTCCCTTGGTATTTTCTTGTTTTACAAGGGCGTTTATTTTATGTCTAATCTGAATATTCTAATCGACTTAATTGAACCAGTTAAATCGGTCGCTGGCGATATGTTGGTAGTGCATTATATTGCGCCTGCTCATTTTGTAGGCGGGTTTTTGATCGTATTTGGTTTGCTAACACGATGGGCGATCATTGCACAATTACCAATTTTGATAGGTGCGGTGATCATCAATTTTGTAGGTGAAATGAATACAGGCAACCTCATTCTGTCATTGTCAGTGTTAGCGGTCTGTATTTTCTTTTTGTTCTACGGCTCAGGTAAGCATTCTGTAGATAAATATTTGAAGATGCAGCAGTAGTTATGGATTAGATAACTCGTTCCATTCTGAGACTGAATAAATCTCGGTAAGTTCTAAGGTAGTTTTTTACCTGATGGATATTCTTTTTCAATCTTTACCAAACCTAAATTTTGGGCATAGTACATGTATTGTATATAAGAATAGTCATAGTTTGTAGATGGAATTTTGGTCTTATAAAGACATTTGAATTTTAAAGTTTCACGATCTATTCCTAGCACTTTGATGGTCTCTTTTTCAACGAAAGATTTACTCACCGAAAAAAATACATCACCATATGAATCATGAATAAATTCTGCCGAGTAACCATATTCTTCATTTGTGGACCATTTAAAAACATCTGAAGACTTAATTTTCCTGTTAAAAACTACGAGCGACTTGTTTTCGTTGGCATAAGTAATAAACTTTACAACCTCCGAACCTTCATCTGTAAACTTTTCTTTAAAGAATTCAAACTTTTCATATTTCTGGTTATAGGCTTCAGTAATAAGATTTTGAAATTCAGATGTTAATTTCCAGTATTGTGTTTCAACAGGATCATTTAAGCATTCATATTTATATATTATACCTTCCCTGAAATTTTCTATTGGAAAATAATAAGCTTTAGCATTATCATTGGTAAAAGTAAATGGCAGGATAAAAATCAACAGTATTTTAATAACTTTCATTAATTGATGTATTTATAATTCTTTTAACTAAATAATTTCAATTCCTATTTTGTCACTTACTTTCATTAATTGGCGAGATCATTATATGTGCTCTATGCGTTCCTGGGTTCATAATCCATGGGTGATTAGGTGCGAGGGGCACTTCTGGTAGACCAGTAGATTGGGCTGTTGCCCAAGGCATGTAAACCACATAACGAAGAGTTGCATCAGCTACTTCTGAGGTTTCAGGATTAAATATAGTTTTATCACCGTAATAAATGTGTAGTGTTGCTCCTGTCGGGATTTGAAGTTCGCCCGATTTCATTTCGGCTTCTCTAATTGCAAAAACTTCGGTAGCTGATTTTCCTTCAGCTCTAAGCACTCTTCCTCTTGCCATAAAGGGTTCTAGATCCTTATGATAGCATGCCGCATTAAAGCCATCCTTGCTTGGATTATCCGCAAGTACTATAAATTGATTATCGCCTTCGCGAAGTGTTACAAACTCCCCCGCCGTGTTGTAACCAATCACTTTACAGTTTGCTCTACTTTCTTTAGGAGCAGCCATTAAAGCTGTAGCAATTAAATCGTCATCTGTGGTGATTGCTTTGTAAGAATCATAATTCTTTTCAGTATTAGATTCTGATGGTGTTTCGGGTTCTTCAACTTTTGATTTGTCTGATGAATTACATGAAATTAAAAGAACTGCTAGCATGCAAACGACATAAAGAGGTTTCATAATTTAAAGTATTTGCTAATTCACTTAAAATTACAAAAAAACCTGATGGGTTACATCAGGATTTTAGTTATTCAGTTTGATTGAGATTCTTCGCTACGCTCTGAATGACAAAGACGGTTTGTACGAATTTGTGCTATTCGTGTCTTAGGATACCAGCTATTCATTAACCAGAACCCATTCACCTTTATCAATCAATGGAATGGCCTGTTTGTATTTTACTTGTTTACTTTCACCGCTCATTACATGCTTTATCGTTACGCGCTCGTTACGACCAATCTTGGGTTGCTCTCTAACGATGGTCTCAATGACCTGCTGCTTACGCGAAGCGCCTTCACCCGCAGCACGACTTTGAGCTGCACGCTCATCCATATTTGGAATTTCTTCCTTCTGGGTTTCAAGTTTTTCTTGCTTTCTACGCTTCGCTTCCTGAATGTTATTGGCTGTTTCCTGCGGGATTTCTCCTTTAAACAAGAACGAGATCACATCCTTATTCACTTGGTCGATCATGCTTTTGAAAAGTTCAAATGATTCAAACTTATAGATCAATAGTGGATCTTTTTGCTCATGAACAGCTAACTGCACAGACTGCTTTAATTCGTCCATTTTACGCAAATGCGTTTTCCAAGCGTCATCAACAATAGCTAAGGTTATGTTCTTTTCAAAATCGTTGATTAACTGAGTTCCCTTTGTTTCGTAGGCTTTTTCTAAGTCGGTTACAACTTGTAAGTTCTTAACGCCATCTGTAAATGGTACAACAATGCGTTTAAATCTATCTCGTTGTGTATTGTAAACATTTTCAATAACTGGATACGCTAAATCAGCCGCACGTTGCATTTTTTCGCGATAGTGTTTAAAGGCTTCTTTGTAGATCAATCCTGCAATTTCTTGCTCACCCATTTTTGCAAATTCCTCTTCAGAAATAGGAGAGGCCATGGAGAAGTAACGGATCAATTCAAACTCAAAGTTTTTATAGTCATTGGCCGCTTTGTTGTTCATGGCAATTCCTTCCGAAGTATCGAAGATCATATTGGCCAAATCAACGCGTAAACGCTCGCCTTGTAGTGCATTTCGACGACGTTTGTAAACCACTTCACGCTGCGCATTCATAACGTCATCATATTCTAATAGTCGCTTACGAACACCAAAGTTGTTTTCTTCAACTTTTTTCTGCGCGCGCTCAATAGATTTTGAAATCATAGAATGCTGAATTACTTCACCTTCTTTCAGACCCATTCGGTCCATCATTTTTGCAATACGTTCTGATCCAAATAAACGCATAAGGTTATCCTCGAGAGAAACGTAGAATTGCGAACTACCTGGGTCTCCCTGACGACCAGAACGACCACGTAACTGACGGTCTACACGACGCGAATCGTGACGCTCAGTACCAATGATAGCTAAACCACCAGCTTCTTTTACTTCATCACTTAACTTAATATCTGTACCACGACCAGCCATGTTAGTGGCGATGGTTACCTGTCCGGGTTTACCAGCTTCGGCAACAATATCTGCTTCTTTTTTGTGCAATTTCGCGTTAAGAACGTTATGAGGAATTTTTCGGATGCTCAACATTTTACCTAGTAATTCCGAAATCTCAACATTAGTTGTACCGATCAAAACTGGTCTTCCGGCATTTGATAGATCAACAACCTCGTCGATAACTGCGTTATATTTTTCACGTTTCGTTTTGTATACTAAATCTTCTCTGTCATCTCTGGCAATTGGCCTGTTGGTTGGAATTTCAACCACATCTAACTTGTAGATTTCCCAGAATTCGCCTGCTTCTGTTACCGCAGTACCGGTCATACCAGATAGTTTGCGATACATTCTGAAATAATTTTGAAGCGTTACTGTTGCAAAGGTTTGTGTTGCTGCTTCGATCTTCACATTCTCCTTGGCCTCGATCGCTTGGTGAAGACCATCAGAGTAGCGACGACCGTCCATAATACGACCTGTCTGCTCATCGACGATCATTACCTTGTTATCCATTACCACATACTGCACATCCTTTTCAAAAAGGGCATAAGCTTTTAGCAATTGGTTGAGGGTATGAATGCGTTCAGACTTAATTCCGAAGTCTCTAAATAATTCCTCCTTCAGAACGGCTTCTTCCTCAGGTTCTAATCCTTTTTCTTCGATCTTGGCGATCTCAGTTCCCATTTCTGGCATTACGAAAAAGTTTGGATCGTCCTTGCCTGAAAGAAAATCAACACCTTTATCGGTTAATTCGACCTGATTATTTTTTTCATCGATGACATAATAGAGTTCTGCATCAACCTTTGGCATTTCTCTATTGTTGTCTTGCATGTAGAAGTTCTCGGTTTTTTGAAGTAACTGTTTAACACCTTCTTCACTTAAGAATTTGATTAGGGCTTTGTTCTTCGGAATACCTCTATAAACTCTTAGTAATTGGAAACCACCTTCCTTGGTATCACCAGAAGCAATCAGCTTCTTGGCTTCAGCTAAAACGCCAACAAGATGCTTACGTTGAACGGCTTCGATCTGTTCAACTTTTGGTTTAAGCATATCAAATTCGTGCTCATCACCTTTCGGAATTGGTCCAGAAATAATTAACGGCGTACGGGCGTCGTCAATTAATACCGAATCCACCTCATCGACAATAGCGAAGTGATGTGGTCGCTGGACTAAGTCTTCTGGCGAATGTGCCATATTATCACGTAGGTAATCGAAACCAAATTCGTTGTTTGTACCGTAGGTGATATCTGCGTTGTATGCTTTACGACGTGCATCAGAATTAGGCGTATGATGATCAATACAATCTACACTCAATCCATGGAATTCGAAAATAGGCGCCATCCAAGCGCTATCACGCTTTGCTAGGTAATCGTTCACGGTAACAAGATGTACACCTTTTCCTGCCAGAGCATTTAAATAAACAGGTAAGGTGGCCACGAGGGTTTTACCTTCACCAGTTTGCATCTCGGCAATTTTCCCTTGGTGCATCGCTATACCACCAATTAATTGCACATCGTAATGTACCATGTCCCATGTTACAGGTTTTCCGGCGGCATCCCATGAATTCGACCAGATTGCTTTGTCTCCATCGAGAGTTACATAATCTTTTGCACCTGAAACCTCTCTATCGAAAGCGTTAGCAGTTACTGGTATTTCGGTGTTGTCAACGAAACGTTTTGCAGTCTCTTTTACTACTGCAAAGGCTTCTGGTAAAATTTCGTTAAGGACATCTTCAGTAAGTTCATAGATGTCATCTTCAATCTTGTCTGCTTGAACGTAGATTTCTTCACGTTCGTCAATATCTTCGGTAACTTCAGCTTTTGCTAAAAGTTCGTTTTGTTTTTCTAGAAGTGGTTTTCTTGCTTCGGCGATCTTATTTTTGAATTCAGTCGTCTTCGCTCTAAGTTCGTCGTGTGATAAAGCCTCGAGAGCTTGCTCAAAGGTTTTTATTTGGTTAACGATTGGTTGTATGGCACTAACGTCTTGTTTGGATTTATCTCCAACAAAAACTTTAAGTACTTTATCTAGTATACCCATGTTGTTATATTGTAATAGATGGAATGATGTCCATCTTTGTTTTATTTCAGTATAATGCGACGACACAGGGTCGTCTGTGGCTTCTCAATTATAGAGAGTCCGAAAATAAAAAAAGTCTCTTAGTTAAGATAACGCAAGAGACTTTTTTGTGATAATATTTTATGTTAATATTCGTCCTCGTTCCAGAGGTAATCTTCGTCAGTTGGATAGTCTGGCCAAATTTCTTCAATAGAGTCGTACGAATCTCCTTCATCTTCAATCGCTTGTAAGTTTTCTACAACCTCTAATGGTGCTCCAGTTCTAATGGCATAGTCAATGAGCTCGTCTTTTGTTGCTGGCCAAGGTGCATCACTTAAATACGATGCCAATTCTAATGTCCAATACATTTGCGTTGTGTTTTAATTTTTTGCAAAAATAATTTTTTAGCTGAATAATTCAAGAAAAAATCAAATTAATTATACATTATTAAAAAGAACGTGTCTTATTCAACTTTTAAAAGTCAAAATACTGCATGTTTAGGGCAATATTGCTGTAATGATAAAGATTAGGACTCTTTCTGCGGAATCCACTTTATTTCTTCAGCTTGCAAATCATGTGACAACTTCCGTGCCAACACAAAAAGGTAATCAGAAAGACGGTTAATATACATTAGAGTTTCTGGCTGGAAAGCCTCTAATTCATTAAGGTGAGAGGCTAAACGTTCGGCTCTTCTGCACACCGTTCTGGCGATGTGACAGAATGACACGGTTTGATGTCCACCAGGTAATACGAAATGTGTCATTGGTGGTAAACTGGCTTCCATATTATCCATTTCCTTTTCAAGACGTTCGATATCTTCGTTTGAAATCTTAGGGATATTGAGTCTGGCTTTACCGCTCTTTAAGATGGCCTTTTCAGGATCGGTGGCTAATATTGCTCCAACCGTAAATAAGCGATCTTGAATATGCATTAAGGTATTTTTATAGATAGGATCGATGTCTTGGTCTCTAATAAGGCCGATATGCGAATTAAGCTCGTCAATAGTTCCGTAACTTTCAATTCTTATATGGTGTTTAGGAACTCGTGTTCCACCGAATAATGCTGTAGTGCCTTTATCGCCTGTTTTCGTGTATACTTTCATAAAGCAAAGTTACGAGTTATTAGTTGTAAAGTGAAAAGTTAGAAGTTTAAAGTTCTAAGTTATAAGTTATAAGTGTAGAGTATTTACTTTATACTGAATACTGAATACTGAATACTGATTACTGATTACTGAATACTGATCACTGATTACTGAATACTGAATACTGAATACTGAATACTGATTACTGATTACTGAATACTGATTACTTTAAACAAGTTACTGCGGATTGATAGTGTCGCTTTCAATCATACCATCTTTTAAACGGATTACACGACGCGCGTGTGCAGCAATATCCTCTTCGTGCGTAACCATAATTACCGTATTTCCTTTGGCATGAATTTCATCAAATAATTGCATGATCTCCAATGAAGTTTTGGAGTCGAGGTTTCCTGTTGGCTCATCGGCCAAAATAATTGAAGGTTTGTTCACCAAGGCTCTTCCAACGGCAACACGCTGTCTCTGCCCACCAGATAACTGATTTGGCTTGTGATCCATACGATCGGCCAAGCCAACGTCTGTTAATACTTCCGACGCACGCTCAGCACGTGCTTTTTTAGACTGCCCTGCATAAACCATCGGTAAGGCCACATTTTCTAGGGCCGTGGTTCTCGGTAATAAATTAAATGTTTGAAAAACGAAGCCAATCTCCGTATTACGGATATCTGCTAATTCGTCGTCAGACATCTGACTGACGTCCTTTCCATTAAGATTATAAGTGCCATCAGTAGGTGTGTCTAAGCAGCCCAATAAGTTCATGAGTGTTGATTTTCCGGAACCTGACGGTCCCATAATAGCCACATAATCACCACGTTTAATGTCTAAATCAATACCTTTTAAAACATGTACAGTTTCTTGTCCTAATTTGAAATCTCTAATGATTCCTCTGATCTCAATGACGTTGTCACTCATAATTGAATGGTTTGGTTGTGTTAATTCTTCGCAAGATAAAAGAATTTAAAATCGGTTTCCCCAATAAGACGTTAAAGTTGCTAGCTTGTTACAGTCTTATTCTAAAATGTTCTTTGGCTTGTTCTTTTCTGAAAAACACAAACCCTAAATGGAAGGTGTCAACGGTAACAATAACGGCATTATGCGACTTAATAAATTCCCATGCTTCGGTCATACCACGTGACCAATAGATGTCATCAAAAATGAAAACTGAATGGTTATGTGCCTTTGGTAATAGCATTTCAAAATATTGAATGGTGGCTGCTTTATCGTGGTGACCATCAAAATAAATACAATCGAAAGATTCTTGATCTAAGTCTGGGATGATTTCAGAAAAGCTACCAATAATGGTTTCAATTTGCTTCATTTCGAACGTGCTAAAAAGTGATTGCGCGTAAGTTGAGGTATTCGAACAGCCTTCAATCGTCATGACTTGAGAATTTGAGTTGCCCAAGGCCAAAGCATAAGTGCCCATACCGAGCGATGTTCCTAATTCTAATAAAGATTCAAAATTGAAATAACGTGCTACTCTAAACAACACTTTTGATTCTTTTACAGAACTACTTGAGGTGTTTACCATTGACTTAACTGCACGTTTTTGTGTATCTAGAACACGCGAGCCTGCACCTAAATCAACAATATCTAAAACATCCTTCGATTTTTTTAAAGTATTTCTGTAGGTTTCGATTTTGTGATATTCAGGATGCGTTGTTTTATCATAAAGACATTTGGTGACAAAATTGAAAACAAAAGGAGAATGTACACCATGGTGATTGGTTGCTTTAAAGAGGAATTTTATGTAGGACAGTAGTTGATACATATATACTTACCTAAATTAAAACTTGAATTGATAATCCTTCATTCAATTTTATTAATTAACAAAGTCTGAAAACTGTTAGATGAGACAAAAAACTAACTTTCAAGTTTTTCGGCCAATTCAAACCAACGCAGTTCTTTTTCTTCAATGGAATCAATTATGACTTGAAGCTCTTCAGATAACTCATTTATTTCACTTTGAGACAATTCAGGATTATTAAATTTGGCCTCTAAGGTGGTCTTGTCAAGTTCTAAGGCACGAATTTTAGATTCTAGATTCTTGTATTCCTTTTGCTCGTTATAGCTTAATTTATTGGCTTCATTCTGTTTTATCGCTTTGGTGTTATCTGACTTTTCAACAGTAGCTGATGGTTTAGGTAGACTATCTTCATAAGCTCTAAAATCGGAATAATTACCAGGAAAATCATCAACTACGGCATCCCCTCGAAATACAAATAAATGATCAACAATTTTATCCATAAAATAGCGGTCGTGAGAAACAACCAACAACACGCCCGGAAAATCCATCAAGAAACTTTCAAGAACATTTAAGGTGACGATATCTAAATCGTTTGTAGGCTCATCGAGGATCAAAACATTCGGATTCTGAATTAAAACTGTACATAAATACAAGCGTTTCTGCTCGCCACCACTTAGCTTTTCAACATAATCGTATTGCTTTTTTCTATCAAATAAAAAGCGTTCGAGCAATTGTTGAGCACTGATCTGTCTTCCTTTTGCTAAAGGAATGTAATCTCCATAAGCTCTAATAACATCAATAACCTTTTGACCAGGCTTAACGGTAATACCTCCTTGGGTGTAATAGCCAATTTTAACGGTTTCACCGATAACAACTTTACCGCCATCAGTTGTAATACTTCCAGTTAATAAATTAAGAAATGTAGATTTACCGGTACCGTTTTTACCGATGATGCCAATACGTTCGCCTTTTTTGAAGGTATAATCAAAACCATTGAGAATCTTTTTGTCTTTGAATGCCTTTGAAACGTTATGGAATTCAATGATCTTGCTTCCAAGTCGTTCCATATTGATTTCCAATTGTACCTGATGGTCCTTACGACGTTGATGTGCTTTTTTCTTTATTTCGAAGAAATCATCAATCCTACTTTTAGACTTGGTAGTTCTGGCTTTCGGCTGTCGACGCATCCAATCGAGCTCTTTTTTAAATAGCTGTTTGGCCTTTGACACTTCGATGGTTTCATTTTCAATTCGAGCCTCTTTCTTTTCGAGATAATAGGAGTAATTACCTTTATAAGTATACAGTTTACCGTGATCTAGCTCAATGATCTCATTACAAACACGCTCTAAGAAATAACGATCGTGCGTTACCATAAAAAGTGTTTGTTGGGTTTTAGCAAAATAATCTTCGAGCCATTCGATCATTTCAAGGTCTAAATGGTTGGTTGGCTCATCTAAAATGAGGATATCGGGTTTACTTAATAAAGCCTGCGCCAATGCCAAACGTTTCTTTTGTCCACCAGAGAGCGTACTTACTTTCATGGACAAATCATTCAATTTAAGCTGCGATAATATTTGCTGATATTGTGTTTCAAACTCCCAAGCATTTGTGCGGTCCATGGCATCGAATGCCAACTGATAGGTCTCAGTATCTTCTGGATTTTTTAATGCTTTTTCGTAAGCTTCGATGGTTTTTAAGATGGGGATATCGGATGCAAAAATAGTTTCTTCAACCGTTAATTTTTTATCGAGTTCTGGCTCCTGATCTAAAAACGATAAGCGAAGTCCTTTCCTAATAACTATCTGACCTTCATCGGGTGTGTCTTTTCCTGATAAAATATTCAGAATAGAAGTCTTTCCACTTCCGTTTTTTGCTACAAATGCAATCTTCTGATCCTTGTGAATACTAAATGATAAATCCTGAAATAGCACAAGCTCTCCATACGACTTAGAAATATGTTCAACGTTGAGGTAATTCACGCTAATTTTTTTACAAAGAACGAAATAAACCAAAAAGAAACCTAATAGTTTTGTTATTGCAGTTGATACATTATATTTGTCTGTAAACAACATATTTTATCTATGAAAAGCATTAAGCTTTTGATCATTGTTCTGGGTTGTATTTTTATTTCTTCATGTATTCCCCATAAAGACACGGTTTATTTACAAAACAAGGAGAATGCAACTAACGATACCATTCCTTATAATCTAACTGAAGTTCAGAAGCCATATCGTGTTCAAATCGATGATATTTTAAATATTAGAATTAAAGTTCTCGATCAGGATAATGTTCAAATTTTTAATCCAATAGGCGAAGGAAACCTTAATGCAAGTAGTGCAGAGCGTGCGTATTTTGATGGGTTTACGGTAGATATTCACGGAATGATAAGAATACCAACCTTAGGTCGTTTTACGGTATTAGGATATACTACGGCCGAAATTGAAAAACTTATCGAGGATAAATTGCTCGAGGAGCAATTCAAAGAAACGGCTAATATTTTTATCACTGTGAAATTAGCAGGATTGCGATACACGGCGAACGGTGAAATTGGAAATCCTGGAACAGTAACATTGTATAAGGAACGTGTTAATATATTTGAAGCTATCGCTAATTCTGGTGAAATACCAATTACTGGAGATAAGAAGGATGTATTGGTGATAAGACAATACCCTCAGGGACAAAAAATTCATCATTTGGATTTAACAGATGTGAATGTGATGCGTTCTCCGTATTACTACATACAGCCCAACGACATGATTTACGTCAAACCCTTAAAGCAAAAGTCTATTGGTACAGGAGAGACTGCCGTGTCGAGTTTAACAACAATAGCCACCATAATTTCAATAGCGGCAACAACTATTTTACTTTTTACAAGATTATAGCACATGGATTATAAAGCCTATGAAGATATAGACAACTTAGAATCTCAAAACGTTGGATTTGATTTTAAAGGCTTCTTATTCAAAGCGTTGAACCTTTGGAAATTGGTTCTTTTGTGTATTGGGGTTGCCTTAATTGTTGCTTATTTTATCAATGTTAGGAAACAGAATATTTACAGATTAGATTCATTGATCACCGTAAACAACGATCAGAATCCGTTCTTCACCGCAAATACGAGTATTTCATTTAACTGGGGAGGTGTGTCTGGTAAGGTAGGAAGCATCCTCACCGAGATAAAAACACGAACGCACAACGAACTGGTAATAGATTCGCTAGAATACTATAAAGAGTATTTGGAAGAAGGAAAATATCATCTTATTGACATATATAAGAATGCACCTTTTGAAGTAATCACCGATAAATCTAAACCGCAGGCACTCGGTATTCCTTTCGGAATTCGAATAATTGACCAAGCTACTTATGAGTTGTTTTACGAGTTTGAAGGCACTAAGGTTACAGGTCAGTTTTACGATGATGATAAGAATAAGCTACCATTGAGTGTTAATCCTGGGCTATTTAGCAAGACGTTTAAATTTGGTGAGGCCGTCAACGAATCCTTTTTTAATGGTGTGGTTAATTTAAAACCTAGAGCCAATATTCCGGTAGGAAAAACCTTTTTTATTAGGTATTTGAACTTTGATTCGGTTGTTGATACTTACAAGAATAATATCAAAATTGAACCAACCTCACGAGATGCTTCGTCTGTATTAAGGTTGTCTCTTATAGGAAAGAATAAGCTAAAAATTGTAGATTTTCTTAATGCAACTTCAGCCATTTTAAGTAGAACGGAGTTAGAGCGAAAAAACCTCTATGCAACAAACACCATTAAATTTATCGATAGCAGTCTTAGTGCTGTGGATAATAGGTTAAAAGCCGTGACTAGCGAAATGAATGATTTCAGAAAGTCGAATAAGGTTTTTAATGTTGAAGAAGAGATCAGTCAAAAGTCAGAGCAACTCAAGGAGTACGATAAGGAAAAGCTGATTGAGCAGTCTAAACTCAACTATCTGAATACCCTCGAAAACTATTTGAGAACCAAAAACGACTACAGTCAGATTGCAGCTCCTTCTTCGGTAGGTATTGAAGAGGCTAATATTTTATCGAGTGTAAGCAAAATTATAGCTTTATCAATTGAACGTCGAAATTTAGAGTATTCTACCAAGGAAGGTTCCATTCTTTTTGATGAATTAGACCGAAGAATCGATACCGAAAAAAGTGTTTTACTCGAAGCCATTGATGTTACCAAACAAACGATAGGAATTCAATTAAATACAATCAGCAGGAAGATTGCCAATTTAGAATCTGAACTGATCGGATTACCTCAAGACCAGCAAGAATTTTTAAAAATTCAGAGAAATTTAGATATGAATCGAGAGGCCTACGATATTTACCAGGCCAAACTCAGTGAAGCGGCTATAGTAAAGGCGGCTAATGTTTCGGATATCACCGTTATTGATGAAGCCAAGGATATTGGTAATGCACCAATAGGACCAAAAAAGTCTCTAAATTATATGATGGCATTAATGATTGGTTTCTTCAGTCCGATGCTACTCATCTTTGTAGTTTATTTACTCGATAATACTATTCATGGTTCAGATGAAATCATGAAAATGTCGAACATTCCAATACTTGGACTTATTGGAAAATATCGTTACAAGAATAATCTTGTAGCTTATGAGAAACCTAAATCAGCGGTTGCAGAGTCCTTCAGAGCAATACGATCAAGTCTGCAATTCATCTTCAAAAATACTCCTTCTGAAAGTAAAGCAAATACCTTACTGATTACCTCTTCTGTGAGTGGTGAAGGAAAAACTTTTACATCTATAAACATAGCCACTGTTTATGCCATTTCAGGTAAAAAAACATTATTACTCGGTTTAGATTTAAGAAAGCCCAAAATCTTTGATGATTTTAATATCACCAATGAAAAAGGTATCGTCAATTACCTCATAGGAGACAGTAACTTAAATGAAATTATTACCAATACACATATTGAAAACTTAGACTTAATCACTTCAGGGCCAATACCGCCAAATCCATCTGAGTTATTGATGAGTGACAGTCTTAAAGATCTTATTGCCAACTTGAAAGAGCAATATGATATCATAATTTTAGATACACCGCCTTTAGGTTTAGTAACTGATGCCTTAGAATTGGTTCAATATGCAGATGCTACGATATTCATGGTGCGGTTAGACTACACGAAAAAAGGTATGTTACAACTTGTGAATGCTAAGCACAAGACTGGTGAGCTTAAAAATATAAGCTTCGTACTTAATTTCTACAGGCATAAGAGCAATCACAATTACGGCTATGGTTATGGCTATGGTTATGGCTATGGATATGGTTACGGTACATATGGCAATGCTTATCACGAAAAGGATAATCAATCCTTCTTTAAAAGGGCGAAGAATTTCCTGAAACGCTTATAACACTTTCAAAAATAGATTGATTTGATCACCAAGAGACAGCTAATATTGAAGCGAATTTTTGATTTAGGCTTAGTATTGCTATTATTACCTTTTTTAATTATTCCGATAGTTGTTCTCGTAATTGCAGCCACCATAGATACAAAAAAATACGGTGTGTTTTCTCAATTAAGGGTGGGGCAGCACGGAAAACTTTTCAAAATATATAAAATAAGAACGCTTCGCGAAGGTGTTCATCAACTTGGTCATCTCGAGAAAAGTGCTACTGCACTAGGGAAATATTTGCGCCAAACTAAATTAGATGAACTGCCGCAGTTATTCAATGTGCTAAAAGGTGATATGAGTTTTGTTGGTCCACGACCAGATGTTGTTGGGTTTGCTGATAAGTTGGAGGGTGATGATAGAATTATTTTGTTGGTAAAACCGGGCATAACTGGCGAAGCAACAATAAAATACAAAGATGAAGAACGTGTATTAGAACGGCAAAAAGATCCCGAGCATTACAATAGAACGATTATTTGGGTAGATAAAGTGAAAATCAACAAAAACTACGTTAGGAATTATAGTTTTTATTTAGATTTGAGGCTCATTATAAAATCTACTTTAAACAAATGACACATTCTGAAGACAAAATTGCAATCATCGGATTAGGTTATGTCGGTTTGCCCCTTGCAGTTGAATTTGCTAAACAATATTTTGTTGTTGGTTTTGATATCAACAAACAGCGAATCAATGAGTTAAATTCTGGTGTTGATAAAACACTCGAAGTTGAAAATGATAATTTAAGATCTGTACTAACTTCAGATCTCAATGCAGATAAAGGATTATTTATTACTGATGACGTTGATGCGCTTGCCGTAGCTAACGTTTATATCGTGACGGTTCCGACGCCAACAGATGAATTAAAACGTCCTGTATTCACACCATTAATAAAAGCGAGTGAAACAGTTGGTAAAGTTCTAAAAAACGATGATATCGTCATCTACGAATCTACCGTTTATCCAGGTGCAACTGAAGACATTTGTATTCCTGTTTTAGAAAAAGTTTCAGGCCTTTCCTTTAATAAAGACTTTTATGCGGGTTATTCACCAGAGCGTATTAATCCGGGTGATAAAAAGCACACAGTTACCAAAATTTTAAAGGTTACCTCTGGTTCTACACCAGAAATCGCTGAAAAAATAGATCAACTCTATAAGAAGGTTATTACCGCTGGTACACATTTAGCACCTTCTATAAAGGTAGCTGAAGCAGCTAAAGTTATTGAGAATTCACAGCGCGATATCAATATCGCTTTCGTAAATGAGTTATCAAAGATCTTTAGATTACTTGATATAGACACCAAAGCGGTATTAGAAGCTGCTGGTACAAAATGGAATTTCCTAAAATTCTCACCAGGATTAGTTGGTGGTCACTGCATTGGCGTTGATCCATACTACTTAGCACAAAAGGCTATCGAGTCTGGCTATAATCCTGAAATTATTCTTGCTGGTCGTAAGATGAATGACAGTATGGGTGGCTATGTAGCTACTGAGACTGTAAAAATGATGATCAACAAAGGGGCTACAATCAAAGGGTCAAACGCGCTTGTGCTCGGAATTACCTTTAAAGAAAATTGTCCAGATATAAGAAATTCTAGAGTTATCGATATTATTGAAGAATTACAATCGTATCATGTTAATGTGGATGTCTACGATCCATGGGCTTCAAAAGAAGAAGTAAATCATGAATATGGGTTAGACTTAATTTCGTCTACGGACGAACTCAAGGCGAATTACGATGCTATCATATTGGCCGTTTCTCACAAAGAATTTTTAAACATTTCTATAGACAATTTGAAATCTGATAAATGTGTGGTATTCGATGTAAAATCACTATTACCAATTGAAGAAGTAGACGCACGTTTATAATTTTAACCTCAAATCAAAATAATGTACTCTAATCAATATCATACTGAAGACTTATCACAGTTCGGATTTCTAGTGACTGGTGGTGGAGGCTTCATCGGTTCTAATATTGTTGAATATTTACTGAAATATGGCGCGAAGAAAGTTCGTGTTCTAGATAATTTTTCTAATGGCTATCGCGAAAACTTGACTGAGTTTATGGATAACCCAGCCTTTGAATTACTTGAAGGTGATATCCGCGACCTCGATACTTGTAAGAAAGCCATGGAAGGTATTGATTATGTTACACACCAGGCAGCCTTAGGGTCTGTACCTAGATCGATCAATGATCCGGCAACATCAAATGAGGTTAATATCTCTGGTTTTTTGAACATGTTGATCGCCCTTAAAGATAGTCCGACAGTGAAGCGTATGGTTTATGCTGCTTCAAGCTCAACTTATGGTGATAGTAAGACACTCCCTAAAGTAGAAGATCATATCGGAAAACCTCTGTCTCCGTACGCCGTTACAAAATATGTAAATGAACTCTATGCAGATGTTTTCGGTAAAACTTACGGCACTGATGTTATAGGATTACGTTATTTTAATGTATTTGGTCCAAAACAGAGTCCGAATGGCGCATATGCTGCAGTTATTCCTTTATTTATGCAGGCTCTTAAAGATAATGAGCCATCAAAAATTAATGGTGATGGCGAACAAACCCGAGATTTTACATTTGTAGATAATGCAGTTCAAGCTAATATAAGAGGGTTTTTCGCTTCAAAAGATGCCGCTAATGAAGTATTTAATGTGGCCTGTGGCGAACGAATTTCGGTGAATTACCTTTGGGATTCATTACGTGATGCAGCAAATTCTGATCTTAAAGCTGTTTATGGTCCACCTCGACAGGGTGATGTTAGAGACTCTTTAGCTGACATTTCAAAAGCAGAGAAATTATTAGGTTATAAACCACAATTCACTGTAAGAGAGGGGCTAAAAATTACCTGGGATTACTTCAATTAGAGAAAATCCTTTCAAATTTTGCTTTTTTAGTTCGAAAAATTTCTATATTTATTGCGCTATTAATTCAATAAAAGTCTGTTATATTCCCTAGATATATAAGTCTTTAATATTAATCCATTATTAATGACAAATATTTTGATTACGGGAGGCGCTGGTCAGTTGGGTAGTTCTTTGGCTACAAAATTGGCTGTAAATGATAACCTTAATGTGGTTATTATTGATAATCTTTCTACAGGTAACCTTTCAAAAGTTCCAAAAAAACACAACGTTAAATTTATCAAAGCTGATGTCAATGACTACAATGACATTATCTCCATTTTTGCCACATTTAAGTTTGAATATGTGTTTCACTATGCCGCAGTTGTTGGCGTAGAGCGTACATTAAGCAATCCCATCAATGTCCTCAACGATATTGAAGGTATTAAGAATGTGTTGTCATTATCAAAAAATTCTGGAGTTAAGCGCGTTTTTTATTCGAGCTCCTCTGAAGTTTATGGTGAACCTTTTGAGATTCCGCAAAACGAAAAAACAACACCGTTAAACTCGCGCTTGCCATATGCTATTGTTAAGAATGTTGGGGAATCGTTTTTCAAAGCCTATCAAAGAGAATACGGTTTAAATTATACCATCTTTAGATTTTTCAATACATATGGGCCAACACAAAGTAATGATTTTGTCATGCCGAGGTTTATGCGATTAGCATTGAATGATCAGCCTATTCCTATTTATGGGAAAGGCGATCAAACACGTTCATTTTGTTATATAGATGATAATGTTGATGTTTGCCTCAAAGCCTTATATGAAGATGCTTATGTAAATGATGTATTAAATGTTGGAAACGATGTAGAAATAAGCATTTTAGACCTCGCAAAGAAAATTATTGACATTACTGACTCTACTTCAGAAATCATTTTCTTACCATCCCTAAAAGAAGGAGACATGAATAGAAGATGTCCTGATATTACAAAAATGAAAGAACTTTTAGGTAGAGAATTAATTTCATTGGAAGAGGGTATTAACAAAATGAAATTATACTATAGTTCATACCTTGTGGAAAAAGCATAATAATAAACTTATTTTCCTTTATTTCATTTCTTATATTAGCCTAAAAATACTTTCAATTGAAAACCGCTGAAGAGCGTTGGCTTTATACGATTTCCTCAAAAAAGAGATTAATTGACTTTAATTTCAGGGAGATTTGGCGCTACAGGGATCTACTTTTTTTGTTTGTAAAGCGCGATATTATAACCCTTTATAAGCAAACCATCCTCGGACCACTGTGGTATTTAATTCAACCTTTATTTACCTCATTAATTTTCACATTAATATTTAATAATCTGGCTGATATACCAACTGGTGAAGGCGTTCCTAACTTCTTATTTAATCTTGCTGGAATTACCGCCTGGAATTATTTCAAAGAGTGTTTAGTTGGCACTAGTGATACCTTTAAGAAGAATGAAAACATTTTTGGGAAGGTATATTTTCCGAGAGTTATAATGCCAATGTCGGTTGTAGTTTCTAACCTTTTGAAATTTGGTATTCAATTATTGGTGCTTTCAGGTTTCTACCTGTACTACGTGTTTTTTAGTAAAGTTACTTATGATATAGCACCTGGATTAAACATACTTGTATTCCCGCTTTTTGTAATACTTATGGCTTTATTAGGTTTAGGATTGGGAATGATCGTTTCATCTATGACGACCAAATACAGGGATCTTACTTTTTTAATTCAATTTGGTGTGCAGTTACTAATGTATGGTTCTGCAGTAATGTACCCTATGTCATATTTTAAGGATAAACTACCAAATTACTACTGGTTGATAGAATGGAACCCTATTGCGATTATTGTAGAGTCGTTTAGAGTAATCATTCTCGGGGACGGGCATTTAGATATTAATAAGATCATTTATGCAATCATTATTTCATGTGTAATTTTCTTGCTGGGTCTAGTAATTTTTAATAAAACAGAAAAAAGCTTTATCGATACCATATAATGAGTTCAGAGGTTATTTTAAAGGTTGAAAATTTAGGAAAACAGTACCGTTTAGGACTTGTTGGTACTGGGACTATTAGCCATGACATCAACCGATGGTGGAGTAGAGTGCGAGGTAAAGACGATCCCTATCTTAAAGTAGGAGAAACTAACGTACGAAGTGAAAAAGGCGATTCGCAATATGTTTGGGCTATAAAAAACATAAATTTTGAAGTAAAACGCGGTGAGGTTTTAGGTATCATTGGCAAAAATGGTGCGGGGAAATCTACCTTATTAAAAATTTTATCGAAGGTCACATCACCAACGGTAGGCATCGTAAAAACTAATGGTCGAATAGCATCACTATTGGAGGTGGGAACTGGTTTTCATCCTGAAATGACCGGACGAGAAAATATCTATCTAAACGGTGCAATTTTAGGAATGACCAAGGCAGAGATCAATGATAAGATTGATGAGATCATTGAATTTTCTGGCTGCTTGAGATATATAGATACACCAGTTAAACGCTACAGCTCTGGTATGCGAGTGCGCTTAGCTTTTGCAGTTGCGGCATTTTTAGAGCCCGATATTTTGGTCGTTGATGAGGTGTTAGCCGTTGGCGATGCAGAATTTCAGAAGAAAGCTATTGGGAAAATGCAAGATATATCTTCTAGTGATGGAAGAACTGTTCTTTTCGTAAGTCATAATATGGAATCGATGGCTAGATTGTGCGAACGAGGTATTTTGCTCAACCATGGTGAAATAGAATTTACTGGGAAAATTAATGATGTTATAGATTACTACCTGAGCAACAATCTTGAGTTTAGATCCACTTTCACAGAAACAGATTTAGATGAAAACTGCTATGTACAGCGCGTTTCATTAAAGAATTCTAAGGGAGAGTCTACATCAAATTTTAGGTTTAATGAAGATATTTCAGTAGAGTTCGATATTATCAAGAATGAGGGTGTTTTAGATGATTTTGACTTGTCGTTTGCTGTAGTCAATTCTAGTAATGTTGTAATATTAAGTTCTTCATTTTCTGATAGTAATAGCTTTTCAATCGAAGAAGGTGAAACCACATTTAAGGCCAAAATAAACGGGAACTTTTTAAACAAAGGAGATTATAAAATACGACTCTTTTTCTATAATAACACCAAGCGCCAAGGTGTTCAGCGTATAGATTGTCTAAATTTCAAAATCAACGAAATTGGGTTTTATAATAATGCGCAGGTAAGAAGAGCCTTAATTATTCCGAATTTGGATTGGGTTAAAGAATAGGTATGCAAAAGGAGATTTTCATACATATTGGTACACATAAAACAGGGACGACAAGTATTCAAAATGCTTTAATGAAACATTCTAAAGCTTTGAAGAAATCTTCAGCAAAGTTTATTAATCTCTATAATTTTGAAGCTGCTCACGATCTTATGATGCTCGAGCAAGCAAACGATAAAATTAGTTCAGATTTAAAAACTTTTATCGATTCTCGACTTGAAGACGATATTCAGAAGTATATTATCTGTTGCGAATATCTTTCAGGAAATCCTAAATCGCTTTATGCAAATTCTGCTGAAGTTGCTAAGGTGCTTTTTAATGCTTTGTCAGATTTCAGCATGAAAAAAATATTCGTTGTATTACGCCATCAAGAACAGTTTATTCAGTCGATCTATACACAATATTTACATCAAGGAGAACAGATCGAAATAGAAAGATTCATGCAAAAACATCTGTTGTCAAATCTTAAATGGACGCAATTTTGTAAATCTTATGGCGTACTATTTGGCGATGATAATATATTCGCAGTTCCTTATGATAAGGCTATATTAGAAAGCAAAAATCTTATCAATATTTTAGGTGACTTTACCTCTATCGACGTTCTAAAAACACTAAACCTTGAAAATTACAATCAAGGCTACAGTAAAAAAGCAGCTGAAATAGCTAAGGCATGTACACCGTATTTATCTAATGAAGAGAATAATATTTTGCGTTCATTGATGCAAAAGCATTTTCATAAAGCAAAATTTTCACGGTATAAATTACTAAATGATGAACAAGTAAGTGGTTTAAATGAGTTTTATGAAGCTGACAATGAAGAATTGTTCAAAACCCGTTTTAGTAACTTTCAAATTGAGAATTTCAGCCAATTTGATGAAGAACAACAGACGAATGAGTTAGAAATTACAGATAACTATGAAAAACTCATTGTTTTGTTGGTAAAAGAGCTCAACAAAATGCCAGACGCACAAATAATTACTCAGCCGTCGCAGCTAAATCGCACAAAAACAAAACTAAAAAAAGTACTTAAGAGAATTATTGGGCGCAAATAATACTGTTAAATGAATATACTGAAATCCATAAAATATAAATTGAATACCTTACTTGGTAGAGATGTATTGTTTCCGGAAAACCGTGAACTTATTCTTCATTTTCAGCAATATTCCAAGGCCTATATTTTGGGTTCTGCACCTTCAATTAATGAAATAGATTTTAGTTTATTTGATAAAGACGCGCTTGTAATCTCGATGGGAAACTTTCACGAACATCCAGAGATCAAAGGTATAAACCCCGGGATTCATATTTTTGCAGCGTCTCATCCACCACTAACTGATAAGATCATAAAATTATGGTATGCCAGGGCAGAGGAGCGACTTCCAAAGGATACAATTGTGTTGGTCGAAGCCCGAGATTTTGAAATAGCTAGCTCTGTTTTTAAGACCCATAGAGTTTATCAGTATGCGTACGGCGGCACTTTTCCGAGTAGTTTTACAAAACGGATCATGGCACCAACAAGTGTTGCTATCGTTGCGCTTCAACTTGGATATTATTTAGGTCTTGAGGATTTAAATCTGTTAGGTATCGATCACGATTGGCAAACCACAAAAGGTTACGGGCATTTTTATGACCACGATAAACCGTCTCTCGAATTCTTCTTGAAAGAAGAAGGAATTATTACCGATACATTAGCATACCAAGGGCGTCAACCAAAAGGGCGACTTTATAAGTTTTATGCCATGTATATGCAATATGAACAATTTAATGACCCCAACTTAAGACCAAATTTCAAAATATATAATGCAGATCCTTTGTCTGAGTTTGATGTTTTTGAAAAAAGGGATTACAATACTAAGTAATTAATAAAAAGATGACACCAAATACGAATCCTAAATCACCATTCGGTCATGAGACAACCTTAGTTGAAACGTATACCACTAGTAGCTTTGTGGCTGATTATAAGGCGCAATTAAATTTAGATGTTGAGCACCTGTTTAATGGCAATGACACCTTTGGTTTGTACGAATGTAATGGTTCTGGGTACAGATTTTTTTATCCGTTTAATCTGTCGGGTGATGATTTATTTTATCAAAAGCTTCAGGATTTTGATTGGTATTACATGCCGTGGAAATGGGAACACGATTTAGCTTTGAAATATATCAGTAAGGACGATAAAATTCTCGAAGTTGGTAGCGGTGGTCTTGGCTTTATTTCCAAACTTAACGATTTAGGTTATGATATAACTGGTTTAGAACTTAATCAATCTAAGGTTGAAGAAGCACAGAAAAAAAACATCAAAGTGTTAGGGGAGACCATTCAGGCGCACAGCGAACATCAACGAGAAACGTACGACTTTGTTTGTTCATTTCAAGTTTTAGAACATATTTCGGATGTTGCAAGTTTCATTGAGGCAATGATAACTGCACTTAAACCAAAAGGTAAATTACTGATTTCAGTACCTAATAATGATTCATTTATTAAATACTCCAAGGGTGGAATTTTAAACTTCCCGCCACATCATATGGGATGGTGGACACAAAAACCATTTGAATACCTTAAGGATAAATATAATTTGAATATAGAAACTGTCGATTTTGAGCCATTACAAGACTACCACGTTTCTTGGTACATTACTTCAAAATATGACCAGTGGTTCAAAAATAGACCATTACTTAAGCGCATCTTTTTCAAACTCAAATTGAACAGATTATATAAGCGAAAGGTGTTATCTCAACAACAAAAAATTAGAGGGCATTCAATAATTGTAGTGTTCGAGAAACCATGAAAATACTTCTGGTAAATACATATGACAAGGGTGGTGCTGCTAAAGCGTGTTTAAGACTTCATGAAGCCTTGATTTCAAAAGGTTATGATAGCAATTTACTCATCCTTCATCCTTCGCAAGACAATTCTAGGGCTGATGTAAAGGTCTTTCGGCCTAAGTCATCAAATGTATTTACTAAAATATGGAATCGCGTAATACGAAAATTTGATTTCAAAAGGAAACAAAGAAAAACGGAGGAATATAACTTTAGGCGGAATCGGTCTAAGCATTTAGAATATTTTTCAATGCCAGATTCAAACTATGATATTACACAAAGTGAATATTATAAAAATGCAGATGTCATTAATTTACATTGGGTAGCGCAATTCTTAGATTATGAATCTTTTTTTCGAAAAAATAAGAAACCAGTCTTTTGGACTATGCACGATATGAGTCCCTTTTTGGGAGGTGAACACTACGAAGAGATTTACGATGGAATCGATGATAACGGAAATCCAATACCTCGAATAATTAAACCTGAAGAGCAGATCATGTTCGATAGTATTATAGCTAAAAAACGAATGATTTTTAGCCGCGTGAATAATCTTAAACTCATTTCTCCCTCAAACTGGCTAAAAACGCAAGCACAAAATAGCGAGATATTTGGAAACTATGAAGGTTACTGCATTCCAAATACTATTGATTCAGATACTTTCAGAATTTATGAAGACCTAGATTTTAGGAATTCTAACCAAATAGATAAGACTAAAACGAATATACTATTTGTGTCGCAATCCCTTAAAAACAGTAGAAAAGGAATTGAGATACTGATCAAAACTATTGTTTCATTAAATGACGATCGCTTGAGTTTTTATGCAGTTGGTTCTGATGACAACATTGATTTAGAGACGTTGGGTATCACATCCTTCGGTTCTATAGAGAGTGAAGATGAGATGTGCCAAATTTATAATGCGATGGATGTTTTTGTTTTACCTTCATTAATTGATAACTTACCAAACACAGCAATAGAATCTTGTATGTGCGGAACACCTGTTATTGGCTTTGATGTTGGAGGAATCTCCGATATCATTGATGATGGTCTTAATGGCATTCTTGTAGCACAAGCAAATAGTTCAGGCCTTAGAGATGGAATTGAAAAATTTTTAGATTTGGGCGTGAAATGGAACCGAAATGAGATCCGAAAACATGCCTTAGAAAAGTATAATGCCGAAACTGTTGTTAACCAATATATAAATGTGTTTGAAGCGGCTATGAAGAATTAATGAATATGAATTTTATTAAGCATATATTAAATCAATTACCTTATATCAGAGGCTTACATAGACGTGATCGACTTTATAGAGATAATGCAAATTTTTCTCCAGGGCATTTTTACTCTGTAATTCCTAATTTAAAAGAAGTTAAAGCTGATGAAGATCGCATCTGGAAGGGTCTCGAAAGCGACGGTATCGATGGAATAGATTTAAATACTAAACACCAAAAATCATTTCTGAAGAATTTGAGTCAATTTTATTCAGAAATACCGTTTACAGAGGCTGCAAAGGAAGGGATGAGGTATCATTTCGAAAACCCTTATTATCTTCATACAGACGGTATAATTCTTTATGGTATGCTAAGGTATTTGAAGCCTAATCGCGTTATTGAAGTCGGCTCTGGCTATTCATCCGCCTTAATGCTAGACGTGAATGATAAGTTCTTCGATTCTAATATAAATTTTGACTTTATAGAGCCCTATACAGAGCGCTTGGAAAAATTGATAAATCAGAATGATAAGGAAAAGGTGGCGATTCTGAAAAGTCGCGTCCAAGACGTAGATATTTCATTTTTCAAAACTTTAAAAGCAAATGATATCTTATTTATAGATAGCACGCATGTTTCAAAATGCGGAAGCGATCTAAACTTTATTTTATTTGAGATACTTCCTGCATTAAACGAAGGTGTATATATTCATTTCCATGATATTTTTTATCCGTTTGAATATCCAAAAGAATGGGTTTTTAAAGGATATAACTGGAATGAAAATTATTTACTTAGAGCTTTTTTGATGAACAATAATGATTATAGTATCCAAGTATTTGCACATTATCTACATGCGCATCATAAAGAGGTCTATGCAGACATGCCATTGGCTTACAAAAATACGGGCGGAAATTTATGGCTGAAAAAAGAATCAAATAAATAGCACTTGACGACACTATTATCCATAATAACCATTAATTATAACGATGCCAAGGGTTTGAAGAAAACCTTAGAAAGCGTTAAGAATCAGAGTTGGCAAAACTTTGAGCATATTGTTATTGATGGTAACTCTTCAGACGGAAGTGTTGAGGTATTGCAATCATATAGCTATGCGCCTTTAAATTGGATTAGCGAAGCAGATTCTGGTATATACAATGCCATGAATAAAGGCATCAAAAAAGCAAAAGGGAAATATCTATTGTTTCTCAATAGCGGCGATTATCTGTTTAACAATGACACACTTTCAAATGTTAAGAACTATTTCGAAGCAGACATCTCGTTTCTTTGCGGAAATATGTATTATGAAAGAGATAGACAGCTAACAGTTAGAAAGCATCCTGATGTATTAACGTTTTCCTATTTAATCTCGAAGACAGTCTCGCATCCTTCAACATTTATTCTAAAATCGATGTTCGATACTTATGGGTTGTATAATGAAGAATTAAAAATCGTTTCAGACTGGGAGTTTTTTCTAAAATGTTTGGGTTTAAATGGCGAATCTTATCAAAAAATTGATGAGGATGTAACCATCTTCAATACCGACGGAATTTCGTCAAATTCAGAAAACCTTAAACTGGTAAGCGATGAAAAAGCCATCGTGCTGAAAGCCTACTTACCAACAGTGTTTAACAGTGAACACGATACCTATATTTTCAACCATTTCAAGGAAACCTCAAAACGATTCAAACTTTTAAAGGTTATTGATAAGAGTCCATTCTTTAGAAAGATTGCAACATTGTTTCTAATGATCATTAAAGGTGTATTAACCTTTACTAAAAAACTTGGATTGTGAGTGAAACACCAAAGAAAAAACTTCTAATCGTAGGGCCATTCGGTGATTTTGGTGGAAGAGAACTCGAAGCGAGTTTCGTTGCAAGTATTTTTGAAGATCGTTTTGATATCAGAATTTTTTCGACGATGCACGCTTCAAAGCATTCTCAACTTTATAATTTTATTGCGTCACCTAAGGTCATCAACTTAAATGATCTCCTATACGAGCAGTCCTTATTCAAGTTTTTTGCATTCATAAGTTACCTCTTTAACCGTAAAGACAAACCCACTAGAGATTACCTTTCAAATGCTATAAATAAAAAGTTGGGACTCAGAAAAAAAGCTGTAAAAATAATCGAAGCCCAAATCGATGACTGCGATGCCGTTTTAATATTGGCTCAGGTATCGAGCAATTACATGGGGGAAATTATTGAAACTGCGAAGAGTGCTCAAAAAAAGATTATTTTCAGAACGACTAATTTCATTAAGTTAAAATCTGAAAGTGATTCAGAATGGTTAGCAAAGGTTGATTTATTTATTCATCATTCGGAGTCTAATGCTAGTCGACTTCAACATTTAAGTACACATAATTATCAACTAATTGATCAATGTTCTTTTAACGAATCGTCTTTGCTAATGCTTCCGAATAAGACAGAGATCAAATCGTTTTTAACGGTTTCAAGAGTCGTTAAGCAAAAAAACATTGATGTTTTAGTGAAAACATTTATGCGAGAAGAAAATAAGGATCTAAAACTCTATGTTGTCGGAAAAGGAGAACAACTAGCCGAATTAAAAGAAATGGCAGCAAACCACTCGAATATAATTTTTACAGGTTTTGTTCCTAATAATGAACTTGAAAACTACTATAAAAGTGTCGATTGTTTTATTGTGTCTCATTTCGAGTTTGAGGCTGGTCCATTAACTGCTATAGATGCTATGGCGGCCGGATTGCCAATTGTTTCAGCAAAAACGGGTGCAATGCCAGAACGTTTACCAACTAATGAATTTACTTTTGATAATACTGTTGAAAGCCTAAATCGTACCATTCAAAAAGTTAAAGATCTCAAGGCTGAAAAAATTACTCAAATTTCAGAATTTAATAGAAATAGATACCTTGAAAACTATAGTGTTGATGAGATAAGAAGTCAATATAAAAGTGCTATTTTTACCGTACTAAATGATTAATCAAGCATGAAGTTATGCGCGTAGGAATGAATCCTCAAAAACAGTCTAAAAAAATTGAGTTAGACTGCCAACATAGACTGATAATTATAGTTTTTATTCCATCCTTGGAAGGCTACTATAAAAACGTTTTAGAAGTTTTCAAACTTTGTTTAGAGTCTGCAATCACTACTACAAATTCTAATTGTGCCATTACTGTTGTAAACAATGCTTCTTGCGAAGAAGTTAACACCTACCTGAAAGGAAAGTTAGACGATAATAGTATTGATACTGTTATTCATCATAAAAAGAACATAGGAAAAATAGATGCCTTAATTGGTGCGGCTCGAGCCAGTAGAGAACCAATTATTACAATTTCAGATGTTGATATTTTATTCAAGCATGGTTGGCAAAAAAGTGTTGAAGATATTTTTGAAAACTTTAAAGGCGTAGCCTCCGTATCGCCAATTCCGGCAAGAATGTTTAAAAACTACGAGACCTATTCAACCTTCGAAAAAGTACTTCTTGGCAAAGTTAAATTCTCATACCAGTCCATCCCTGAAAATCACGATGATTATAACAAATATCTTGTGAGTACACACAACGATGAAGAATCTGACGACTCATTAAAATGGCCTGTGGTAACCTCTAATAATCATAAAGCTATTATTGGTAGTGGCCATCAGATACTATGTATGAGAAGAGAATTGTTCTTCACAACTGTACCTTTCGAACCTTCACTGATTTTAGTTGGTAACAGGTCGGAGTATCATTATTGCGATGACCCCATTAATTATTCTGGTGGAATGCGACTAGCAACTTATCATAACAATGCCTATCATATGGGTAATACCGTTGAGGATTGGATGCGTGAAGTTCAGACAGAAAATATCTCAAAACAAAGTCAGTTGGAAGACAGCAAATTGAATTTACCAAGTTTTCGTGCAAAGACGCCAAACAGATCTATATATAAATTTAGAAAGCGCGTCGCGAACAGATTGTTTAAAATGATTTATAAATAAACGCATATTGGGAAAAACCATTGCCATAATACCCGCTAGAGGAGGTTCTAAACGAATTCCGGATAAAAACATTATTAGCTTTAATGGTTTACCGCTTTTGGCACACTCAATTAACTATGCCAAAGCTAATCCCGAAGTAATCGACGAGGTCTATGTATCTACAGATAGTGAGGAGATCAAAACAATTGCACTAAGTCACCAGGCTAAGGTCATTGAGCGACCATCAAAATTTAGCAATGATACCGCGCCAACCATTTCCGTACTCAAACATGCTCTCGAATTAGTCGAGGATATCGATAGTATAGTTTTATTGCAACCTACCAATCCGCTTAGGCCAGCGACTTTACTAAAAGATGCGTTTGAAGTTTTTAAAAACAACAATTACGACAGCTTATTTACGGTAAGTAGGGATCATAAAAAATTGGGAAAAATAGCTAACAATAAATTCATCCCTTTTAATTATGAAATAGGACAACGCAGTCAGGACATGGAGCCATTATATTTTGAAAATGGATTGTTGTACATTACAAAATCCGAATTAATAAGTCAAGGTATAATTTTCAATCACGACTCTTTCCCTTATGTGGTTGATCATCCATTCACGAAGGTCGATATCGATACTTATGACGACTTAGAATATGCCGAATTTTTAATTTCAAAAGGACAAGATCAATGACCGCTGCAGAGAAGATAAAACATATCCTGAGAAGTTACTTCAATCGGTTATTAAACAGAAGGCAAGATCCTATTTTTATTGTCGGCACTGGGCGATGTGGAAGCACACTTTTGGTAGACATTTTAATGACGAATCCTGGCATTCAAATTGATCAAAATGAACAGTACGACTGGTTTTTGCAGGCTGCCAATGATGAAGGTAAAAAACACAATCCGGTGTACTCAGATATTGTAAATTATGATATTACGGTGAAGAAAAGTCTAGAGCAATGGACGCCATATTACAAATCCAAGTTGCGCATAATGATGGACACCAAGATGAGCAAAACCAATAAGCGTTTTTTTCTTAAAAGTCCTGCAATAACGTTCATGTTGCCAGAATTGCACCAACTTTATCCAAAAGCTAAGTATATTCATTTATACAGAAACGGGTTCGCTGTGGCCAGATCCTGGTTCAAAAAGGAATATTTCCGTGTGAAAGAATATCAAGAGAACTTTACGGAAGACGCGTTCATTTTAGAGTGCGCCAAATATTATAATGCCTCCATTTTGGCTATCAATGACTTTTTTGAAGGCCTAGATGAAGACCAAAAATTTTCACTTAGTTACGAGGAACTAACAGAAGACCCTGAAGCAAAAATAAATGCGCTTTTGAAGTTTTCTGGCGTTGAAGAAAAGTGTGAATTTGATTTCTCTCAAGTAAAAAGCACCAATTTCAAAATTGATAAAATAGAAGAAAATCTTAAGTCTGAACTCCATCGGATTATGAATGAAAGTCTAAAATCACTCCATTATATTTAAACTATGTCAGCACCATTTATAGAAATCGAAGGACGAAAAGTTGGTAGGGATTATCCGCCTTTAGTGATCGCTGAAATCGGTATCAATCACGAAGGTTCGTTGGCTGTGGCCAAAGAAATGGTTGATGCGGCACATCGCGCAGGCGCTGAGGTTGTAAAGCACCAGACCCATATCGTTGAAGATGAAATGAGCAAAGCGGCCAAGAAAGTTATTCCCGGAAATGCTGATGTATCGATCTATGAAATAATGGAACGTTGTGCACTTAATGAGGCCGACGAATTGGCATTAAAAAACTATGTTGAAGAAAAAGGGATGCTATTTATTTCTACACCTTTTTCGAGAGCAGCCGCGGAGCGATTAAAAAAGTTTGATATCCCTGCCTATAAAATCGGTTCTGGAGAATGCAATAATTACCCACTACTGGAGCATATCGCAAAGTTTGGGAAACCTGTGATCTTAAGCACAGGAATGAATACCATAGAAAGTGTATCTAAGGCTATAGATGTTTTTAAAAAACACAATACACCATTAGCCATTCTACACACAACTAATTTGTATCCTACGCCATCACACTTAGTACGTTACGGTGCAATGTTAGAATTGCACGAGGCCTTTCCAGATCATGTGTTTGGGCTGAGTGATCATACCTTAAATAACAATGCGTGTTTGGGTGCGGTTGCTTTAGGCGCATCAATTTTAGAACGGCATTTTACGGACCACATGGATCGCCAGGGTCCGGATATTGTATGTAGTATGGATGAAACAGCCTGCAAGGAACTGATAGAAGGAAGCAAGGAAATTTGGTCCATGCGTGGGGGAACAAAACAACCTGCAGCTGAGGAAAAAGTAACCATTGATTTTGCATTTGCTACCGTTTGTACCATAACCAATGTAAATGCAGGTGATAAACTTACAGAACAAAATATTTGGGTGAAGCGTCCGGGAACAGGCAAAATATTAGCCGAACACTATAACGATGTTCTTGGCAAAACTGCTCTCAGAGATATAGAAGAGGGCGAACATTTAGATTATAATGATTTTGAATAATAGCAACATTAGATTTCAGCATGCGTAATATAGTTTTTCTTACAGGTACACGAGCCGACTTCGGAAAAATAAAGGCATTAATTCAGGTGATCGAAAATCATAAGGATTTTGAGCCTTACATTTTTGTAACTGGTATGCACCTTATGCATGAATACGGCTATACACTTATTGAGGTTGAACGCTGTGGATTCAAAAATCTGGCAACCTTCAATAATCATACAGATGAAGCTACTATGGATCTTACGCTCGCTAAAACGATCAATGGATTTTCGGAGTATATAAAAACGATTGAGCCCGACCTGATCGTTGTACACGGAGATAGAGTAGAAGCCTTAGCTGGAGCCATCGTAGGTAGTTTGAATAATGTGCTCGTTGCGCATATTGAAGGTGGTGAATTATCAGGGACTATAGACGAACTGATTCGGCATTCAGTGACTAAATTGAGTCATATTCACTATACTTCTAACGACGAGGCAAGAAAGCGTTTATTGCAAATGGGCGAATTAGAATCTTCAATTTTTACGATTGGTTCACCAGACGTAGATATCATGTTTTCAGATGATTTGCCGCAGTTAAGTGTAGTAAAGGATTATTATCAGATCGCCTTTGATTCTTATGGTTTAGCGATGTTTCATCCCGTTACTACTGAAATAGATACACTTGAAGAAAGTGCCAATAATTTTGTTCAAGCCTTGCTCGAAAGCAATAAGAACTTTGTTGTTATTTATCCTAACAATGATCTTGGTAGTAAACACATTTTAAAGGCTTACGAGAAATTAGCTAATAATGAAAGGTTCAAAGTATTCCCTTCCATCCGATTTGAATATTTTTTAACCTTGCTGAAAAATGCTGAGTTCATCATTGGAAATAGTAGTGCAGGTATTCGTGAGGCTCCTTATTACGGTGTTCCAACAATTAATATTGGAAGCAGACAATTAAATAGAGCAACTTCATCAGAGATCATTAATGTACCATGTCTAAAAAATGACATTCTCGAAGCCCTAAAAAAATTATCGAATAAAGTTGAGGTGAGTAGTGAGATCTTCGGAAAAGGAAACAGTGCAGAACTTTTTCTAAATACACTAGAATCTCGAGAACTTTGGGATATCAACCATCAAAAGCAGTTTAATGACACCTACTAAAAAGCATATTCTTTTTATTGTACCCGATGGTGTCGGTATAAAAAATTTTCTGTATTCCGATATCATCAAATTTTTAAAAGGTGAAGCTGAAATAACAATTTGGTCGTCGCTGCCAATAGATGCATTTGAAGATGTAAAGAAATTGCATCAGATTAAGTTCAATTATAAACAGCTAACCCTAAAACCCGAGAATGCCATTGTTCGATTGTATCGTGAAGCCACAACCTATGCAAGATTGCTACACAATACTAAATTGAAACAAAATAAAACGATTCTTACTAATTGGAGGCGTCCAAAGCAAGGGTTCAAACTAAAATTGTTATATAAAGTTGCAGAAGTTTTGGGACGGTATTTGTCTAAAAAATATGAACGAATTCTGCGCTATGAGTCGCAAGGAAAAAGCAAGATCGATAAATCAATTATTAATCATTACATCGAGGAATTAAAGTCAATTCAACCATCTGCCTTATTCATAACACATCAGCGCGTCCCCGGTGTGATGCCAATTTGTTTGGCAGCAAAGAAAGTGGGCATAAATAGAGCTACCGCAATTTTTTCTTGGGATAATTTACCGAAAGCACGTTTAGCCGTAGAAGCCGATCTGTATTTGGTTTGGTCGCAATGGATGAAGGACGAAATGCGCGATTATTATCCTGAAATTTCTGAAGAAAAGGTAAAGCTGGTCGGAACGCCTCAGTTTGAATTTTATCTCGATAACAACCGAATTACACCAAGGCAAGAGTTTGCCAAAACATACGGATTAGACCCTCAAAAAAAATGGTTGTGTTTTAGTGGCGATGATGTCACCACCTCGCCGTACGATCAGTTATTTTTTCGTGATGTTGTTGAGGCTTTGAAATCAAAGAAAGATGAAATTCAAATCATTTTTAGACGCTGTCCTGTTGACTTTTCTGATCGCTATGATGACGTACTAGAAAATCATAAGGATTTTGTGATCGCTATTGATCCTGAATGGAATAATCAGGCTAAGACGGGCTGGACGGGCTATTTCCCAATGTATGATGATATCAACCTACAGGTGAATTTGGCAAAGCACTGTGAACTTGTAACCAACCTAGGTTCTACCATGGCCGTTGATTTTGCCACATTCAATAAGCCTTGTTTATATCTTAATTATAACCCTTCTGATGATTCAGACTGGAGTACCGAAATTATTTATAAATTTCAGCATTTTAGAAGCATGAAGAACTACGATGCTGTGGGGTGGATTAACCGTAGAAATGAGATATTGAGTACCATTTTGAAAACCTTAAATGAACCAGAAGGCATAGCAAAAGATAGAACTCAATGGATCAATGACTTAGTACTTCATCCGTTAGACCAGAATTCAGAAAAAATCGCAAAGGTGTTACTATAATGCACGTCTGTTTTATTACTTCAGAGTATCCAAAAGAAGGGTTTCCCCACGGAGGTATCGGAACTTTTGTCAAAACCATGAGCCATGAACTTGTGGGAAGAGGTTATAAGGTTACGGTAATTGGTATCAATGTTTATCATAATTCAACAGAAGAAATAACAGAAAATGGTGTGTCAATTGTAAGACTTCGACCAAAACAGTTTAAGGGTATAACCTGGTGGTTAAATTATAAGTCTATCAACAAAAAGTTAGAGCAAATACATCAAGAAAGCCCAATCGATATTGTAGAATCGGCTGAATTAGGTCTGGCATTTATAAAGAAGAACAAAGCGATCAAATATGTAATTCGTCTGCACGGCGGCCATCATTTTTTTGCTGAAGCGGAACATAGAAAGATCAATTGGTGGAGAGGATTTCAAGAACGACGCTCGTTCAGAAAAGCAGATGGGTTTATTGCTGTATCTAACTATGTGAAGACGCACACCGCAAAATATTTAAGTTATCATAATAAACCAATCGAGGTGATTATGTCGCCAATAAATTTGGAAATATTCAAGCCTCAACCAGAAATAGAAGAACAAAAGCATACGCTTTTATTTGCAGGAACAGTTTGCGAAAAAAAAGGAGCTTTTCAGCTGGTGAAAGCTATGCCGATGGTTATTGAACAGTTTCCAGATGTGAAATTGAAAATCTATGGGAGGGATTGGTTTTTTAAGGATGGAAGATCTTATATTTCGTTTTTAAAAGAATTTATTTCGAAGTCTGAAATTGATGAGAAACATATTCAGTTTGAGGGTGCTGTTAGTATGTATGAATTGGCGAAATGCTATGCAGAAGCCGAGCTATGTGTGTTTCCGTCACTCATGGAAACTCAAGGTCTGGTTGCACCTGAAGCTATGGCGGTTGAAAAATTGGTCCTTTTTACTGAATGCGGTCCCGGAAAAGAAACGATTACCCATAAAGACACGGGCTTATTGTGTAATCCTTATGATGAAAATGATATTGCTCAAAATATAATATGGGCACTTCAAAATAAAACAGAAGGATCTGCAATGGCTAAAAAAGGCAGAGCTTATGTATTGGCAAATTTCAATATGGATAAGGTCTTGCAAACCAATATTGAGTTTTATAATTATTTAAAAGAAAATTGAGTTCAAAAGAGACACATAAAAAACTAGCGATTTTTACACTTGTCGTTCACAAAAAAAAGGATGGTCAATATTACGGATATGCGCCTTATGTGAGTGAAATGAATATGTGGACAAGTCATTTTGATGAAGTCATAGTTGTAGGTCCATTAAGTTCATCAACAAATCTGGAAAAGATAGATTTGAATTATTCCCATGGAAATTTAAGTTTAGTAGAGGTTCCTGTTTTTCATATTAAATCATTTTTAGGGGTTCTTAAATTAGTTGCAAGCCTTCCGGGAATGTTTTTCAAAATGTATAAGGTGATGCGTAAAGCTGACTATTTTCATTTTAGATGTCCTAGTAATGTTTCGGCAGTTGCCGCTGTTGTGCAGATATTTTTTCCAAAAAAACCAAAGAGTACAAAGTATGCCGGTAATTGGGACCCGAATAGCAATCAGCCTATAGGGTATAGATTTCAGAAACGGTTATTGGCTAACCGTTTACTTACTAAAAACATGAAGGTGCTCGTGTACGGAGAATGGCCAAATCAGTCTAAATCGGTAGTGCCGTTTATGTCTGCTACCTACAGAGATAATGAGAAGTTGACATTTCAGAAAAGAGATTATACACAACGTTTAAAGTTTGTGTTTATTGGAGCTATGGTTGTGGGGAAACGACCCTTACTGACCGTAAAGATCATTGAGGCATTAAGACTCCAAGGATTTGATGCAGAACTTCATATGTTTGGAGATGGCGATTTGATGGATGAGGTGAAACAATATGTTGAGGACAACCAGCTTTCAGATGCCATAGAAATTTATGGTAATAGAAATAAAGAAACTGTTAAAGACTGTATTCAAGATGCTCATTTTACAATACTGCCCTCAAAAAGCGAAGGTTGGCCAAAGGCGATCGCCGAAGGTATGTTTTTTGGAGCCATCCCGGTTTCTACGAGGATATCTTGCCTACCATGGATTCTGAATGAAGGCGAACGTGGAATATTAATTAGCGATGAATTAGACGAGGCCGTAGATTTGATTTCAACAGAATTGAGGAAGGGAAATGAATACTTAAACGCCATGGCAGAGAAATCTTTAAATTGGGCGCAACAATATACATTAGATAGATTAGAACAAGAGATTGAAAAAGTCGTTACGAGTAATTAGGGTACTGCAAATTATTGATACTTTGCATACTGGCGGAGCAGAACGCTTGGCAGTGAATTATGCTAATGGCCTTATAAAACACAATGTTGAGTCTCATCTCTGTGCAACGCGTGCTGAAGGGCCACTGCTTAATTCTATCAACGGCAATGTCAATTATTTGTTTTTAGACAGAAAATCAACATTCGACCTCAAAGCAATTTTCCGTTTGAGAGCGTATGTTAGATCGCATAAAATCGATATCATTCATGCACATGCGTCATCCTTTTTTATTGCCACTTTAATAAAAGTAGTGGTACCTAGAGTGAAACTTATTTGGCACGATCATTACGGGAATAGCGAGTATTTAGATCAAAGACCAATCAAAGTATTGAAGTGGTGTTCCTCTAAATTTTCTCAAATATTTAGTGTAAATAAGACTCTTGAATCATGGGCAAAAAAGACTTTGAATTGTGATCGTGTTACCTACATAAAGAATTTTCCAGTTTTGAAAAAATCTGATTCTAACCTCACCAAACTTGAAGGTAAAACTGGTAAACGAATCTTATGTTTGGCAAACTTACGTGAACAAAAGAATCATATTAGACTTTTAGAAGCGTTTAAATTGGTAAAGGCCAAATATCCGGATTGGACATTGCATTGTGTTGGTAAGGATTTTAAAGATGATTACTCCAAGTTATTTTTTTTAAATTTAAAAAATCATAGTCTAGAAAATCATGTATATTTTTACGATACAAAGACAGATATACTTAATATATTACAACAAAGTACCATGGCAATTTTACCTTCAAAGTCGGAAGGTTTGCCATTGGCATTACTAGAATACGGTTTGGCTGGATTGCCAGTAATTTGTACTGATGTTGGGGATTGCGGGAAGGTAATTTCTGATGAAACTTATGGTATATTACTAAAGGAAGAAAAGCCTGATGTTATTGCTGAGGCCATTTCAAAATTTATTGAAGAAGACGAATTTAGAATCAATTGTGGTAAAAACCTAAATCAAAAAGTACTTGAGGAATATTCAGAAGAAGCCATTTTAGGCGATATCAAACAGATATATCTCAATAGTATTTAAATTTATTTCACTGTGGAAGCAAAATATATTTTTAAAATTCTAGTGCATATCGGCTTTGGAGTGTTATTATATTTTGTTGGGATTTTTCCAAAGATTTATTTTTTTGCTGTAATTGCTTATTTCTTCTTTAATATCATAGTAGCCCATCCGAAAGAAAAAACCACTGCAGTTTTATTAGGATGCGCTTATCTCACGGGTGCCGAAGTTATTTTCAGGATGACGGGTGCAGGAATTTTTTACGAATCTTCTAAGTACTTTATCATTTTCTATGTCATTTTTGGAATGTTTTACAACGGCATATCCAACAAAGGCTATCCTTACTTTATTTTCTTGATTTGTTTGGTTCCCTCCATAATTGTCGCTTCAACAAATATTGGAATTGATGCAAGTTTAAGAAAGAACGTCGCTTTTGTACTTAGTGGCCCAGTTTGTTTAGGTATTGCTGCACTATATTGTTATGACAAAAAAATCAATATGAGGCAGATATTAGATATTATGCTTTATCTCACGCTGCCAGTAGTAACGCTAACAACTTATTTGTTTTTATATACGCCGACTATCAAAGATATTGTTACCGGAACGGATTCTAATTTTGCGGCTTCGGGTGGGTTTGGACCTAACCAAGTATCGACCGTATTAGGATTAGGAATGTTTGTTTTTTGTGTGAATTACTTTCTCAATTCGAAAACCAGATTATTGAAAATCGTTAATATTATTCTCTTTTCATTAGTTGCCTTTAGAGGAATAATTACATTTAGTAGAGGAGGTGTCATTACTGCGATATTGATGATTTTCGCGTTTTTGGTGATTGTTTATTCAAAATCTAATCGAAGACAAAAAAACCTTATCATTACTTCTTTTATTTCATTTATAATAATGTCGGCCGTTATTTGGGCTGTGAGTTCAGAACAAACAAATGGATTAATAGAAAAACGCTATACCAATCAGGATAAAATTGGTAGAGAAAAACGAGATGTCAGTGCAGGACGTGTTGATTTATTTATTGGTGAGCTAAGAGGATTTGTGGATCAACCCTTTTTGGGGGTTGGAGCTAGTGGTATGAAAGAGCGGCGATTAGAAAGTTTAGGTAGAGTGGTTGCAACACATAATGAATTGAGTAGGTTATTATCAGAACATGGAATACTAGGCATATTTATGTTATTGATCTTAATTTTTAAACCTCTGGAAATGAGATCGACAAATCGATACAACTATTTCTTTTATGCCTTCTTAATATTTTGGTTTGCAACGATCAATCACTCAGCCATGAGAATTGCGGCACCAGGTTTTATTTACGCTTTGGCACTTTTAAATGTTAGATATGAAAAACGTCCTTTACGTAGGAAACGCATTGTCCAAAAAAGGTAAAACGATCACTTCAATAGAGACCTTGGGAGCCCAATTGGCAGAGTTTTGTACCGTGAAGATCGTATCTAATAAATCTAATAAAATATTGCGTTTACTAGACATGATCGCTGCCGTACTTATAGGTAGAAATAGATATGATTTTGTTTTAATTGATACGTATAGTACCACTAATTTTTATTACGCCTTAGTCATTAGCCAACTCTGTAGACTTTTCAAAATTAAATATATACCCATTTTACACGGTGGAAACCTTGAAACCAGACTGAAAAACAATCCTAAACTCAGTGCCAAGATTTTTAAGAATGCACACAAATTGGTTTCCCCTTCAATTTTTTTGCAAAAGACGTTTGAAAACTATGGTTTCAATTCAGTTGAATTTATTCCGAATACCATAAATATTGAAAATTTCACCTTTCAGAAGAGAGATGGTGATACCACAGATCTTTTATGGGTGAGATCTTTTTCGAAAATTTACAATCCGGAAATGGCGGTGCATGTACTTGAAGGTCTATTAGCTAAAGGTATTGATGCCAAGCTTACTATGGTTGGTCCCGATTCTGACGGTTCTTTACAACGTGTGAAATCCCAAGCAAAAGAAAAAGGACTTCAAATTAAATTTACCGGGAAACTTTCACGACAAGAATGGGTAGAACTTTCTAAAACATGTAATATTTTTATTAACACTACCAATTATGACAATATGCCAGTGAGTGTTATTGAAGCTATGGCATTAGGACTTCCAATTGTATCTACTAATGTTGGAGGTATTCCTTTTCTGATTGAGGACGAAACGGACGGATTATTAGTACCCGCTAATAATGTAGAGGCAATGATCACTGCAATTATAAACCTGAAAAACAACCTAAAACTAAAAGATCAACTCATAGCTAACGCCAGAAAAAAAGTTGAAAATTTTGATTGGAAAATTGTTAAACCAATGTGGGAAAGTCTTTTGGCATAAATTTCAAAATAATAAATTGTAGTATTATCTTTACGCAGTTACCAATTTTATAGATGAGGTATAAAAAAGGCATCCACTTCGAAGTTTCCGAGCGGAAAGTTCTCCTAAGAATTATGGATTTGTTTATGGTCTTTCTGGCTATATATGGTCTTAACCTGTATCCAGAGTTTGAGTATATCCAATTCAATCAAGACAACTTAGTATCTCTGGTATTACTGGGAATTTATATTACTGTTTTTGGGACCATTTTTGAACTTTATGATCTGCAGAAGGCCAGTAAAATAGAAACCACCTTCAGAAATATTGCTATTACAACTTCGACCGTTGTTTTGTTCTACCTTTTAACACCTATTTTATCGCCCTATTTACCAGAAGAGCGTATTCAAATTGTATACTTCTACCTCGCTATTGTTTTGTCAATTTTAGTCTGGCGATTTATTTACATCAACCTTATTGAATCCCCAAGATTTTACAAACGCGTTTTACTCGTGGCTGAGGTTTCAAATATTGATGGTCTTGTAAGTGCCTTAAATACATCCGATCCAAATTATAAGATTGTTGGGTTTATTAATAGTGAAGAATCTTCTCCAGATTCTGTAAAATTCAAAGGCTTAAGGGAGTTTGAAGCCAAAGACTTTCTTGATACTATTGAGAAAGAACGAATTTCAGAAGTTTTAGTGGCTAGTTTTAATTCGGAAGCCATAATTGCTGAAGTGTATCACGATCTCATTTTATTATTAGAACGTGGATTCAAGATTAGAGAATATACGCAAGTTTATGAAGAACTTCTACATAAGGTTCCTATACAATTTGTAGGCAAGGACTTTTACAAATATTTTCCGTTTAGTAGAAGTAATGAAAATAAGCTTTATATCTTTTTTCAAAGAGCTTTCGATATTATCATTGCTACAATTGGCTTGCTATTTGGTTTAGTATTAGTACCATTTATCCTAATTGGAAATGCAATAGGTAATAAAGGGCCGCTTTTTTATTCACAAGAACGTGTTGGTAGAAATAGTAAGCCTTTTAGGATCTTAAAATTACGCACCATGGTGGTGAATGCTGAAAAGGACGGTGTTAAATGGGCGCAGAAAAATGACAAGCGAATCACTGCTTTTGGTAAGTTTTTAAGACGCTCGCGTTTAGATGAGATTCCACAATTTATCAATGTTTTAAAAGGCGAGATGAGTATTATTGGTCCAAGACCTGAACGACCATTTTTTGTAAATGAATTATCGCGCATTATACCGTTTTACGAAACACGTCATATCATTAAACCAGGATTAACAGGTTGGGCTCAGGTAAGTACACGATATGGGTCTTCAATTGAAGATAGTCTTACGAAACTTCAATACGATCTGTACTACATTAAGCACAGAAGTTTATTCTTAGACTTTAGCATAACAATTAAAACCTTGAGTACAATTTTGTACTACAGAGGCCAGTAAGATCTGTCCTATTGTTTATTCAAGAATTTCAGTAAGAAAATATATCTAAATGCAATAGCAATTAGGAGAGGAATGAGGGTAATTGCAAATATTTGTACCCCAATAAGCCAATGCATGGTCATAAGGCAAAGCATCAGAATTAAGAATTTCAAAAATCCTTTAACCCAATTTTTAACAATGTTCTTTCTCAATTGAAAGAGCAATAATAAATTTAGTGGAAAGGCCCAAAGTAAGTTATAGTTATAGCCCGTTGTCGTATGGTCTGTTGCAAACCAAAGTAGCAATAAAAAGATGCCGATCACACCAGTAATACTAAAAATCAGGGTGTCTAACCACTTACTTCTAGCATTCAATTTGTGATCTCTATAGGTCAAATAAATGATGCCTAGCGCCAATAATCCGAGTATGATAAATGGACTAATTAAGAAGAGATTAGAAGTCTTTTTAGGCTTGCTTGTATATAAGTTTGAACTACTTTTAACTAGGTCTTTGGTACTATCAATTTTAGCAGTTTCGAAAAAAGCATTAATATACTTTGGCAAGAACATATATTCGTACGGATTAGCGTCTCTGTCTATTACCGAACCCAATGCAATGTCAATTCCCAAGCTTCCCCACGAATTTCGATTTACGTGCTCATGAATGAGTTGCCTGAACGTCTTTTGTTCAAAATCTTTAGGTGATCTATAGCTGATCTTATTATTAGTAGCAATGTTAGAAACATCCCTAATTCTCGTGGCGCAATTATCATAGAAAAAATCGTAAAGATATTTGCGGTTTTCTGGCTTGTAATTGTTTTCTAAAAAATCGAATAACCGTTGTTTTTCTTCAACAGTGAGATTTAGAATTTGTTCGTCAATAGTTCGATTGTAGTTCGTGTAGTGATAAAAAATATTTCTAAAACGATGTCTGCTAATCATATAATTGAGCTTACCTCTGGCAAATTTCAAATAGAAATTTGGGGCATCAAAATCGTATTCGCCATAGCCATAAACCAGATCAATACTCTGGTCTTCATCTTTTATTCTGAAAGCATTATGACCAAAAGCATCGTTTAAAGAAGTGCCAGGTCCAAAGGTGAGTACGGACACTTCAGCATTTTCCGTTAAAGATCGCTGCTGGCTGAATCCTAGAATTGAAATAAGTAAAAAAGTGAAAAAAGATAATTTTATTTTCATAGGCATGGCTATCTAAAAATACTAAAATCTATTTTTAATGAGAACACATTTGAATATAAGGCTGCACTTTGATCTCCAATATCTGTGAACGCATAATCGATTTGAATGCCTTTGTACTTAAAACCAACTCCAAAATTAGGTTGAAATGTTAAGTCTTCAGAATTGTCAATTTGCAATTCATTTTGAAAATTACCAACGCCACCTCTAAGAAATACAAGGTCCGTATATCCGAATTCGAAACCTAATGCTGGATTTATACTTGCAAATGATGTTGAAATAATATCGTTATTTTCTTCAAATCTAACATTGAGATTGGCTGCTGCAGTGAGAGAATAATCATAGTTGAATATCCAATTTTTAGACATTCCTATTTGTAATTTAGGAATGGTGATCTCTGTAGTTTCAGGTAATTCTTGGTTTTGTCCTTCAATAGCACCACTGATCTGCTGAAACTTTTCTTCATCAATCGACCATGCATTGTAGGTTGTTGTAATGTCTCTTGCCATAAGTCCGAATTTCCAACCTGATTTATTTTCAAACTGAATTCCTGCATCTAAACCAAATCCCCAGGAAGACGCGAAATCACCAATGATACGTCTAATAATCTTTGCATTAACACCAAAATTCAAACCGTCTAAGGGCAATTTCCTGGCATACGAAAAGGTGAGGCCATAATCTGCTGTAGAAAAGGTATTAATTCGGTCGTAATTTATGTTTCCTTGCTCGTCAATTAATTGCGTAGTATCTAAAATATCATCAACACCAAATCTTATGATCGAAATACCCACAGCACTTCGGTCATCTAATGGCATACCATAGGCGATGTAATTGTAATTTGCAATATTGGCAAAGTAACTTGAATGCATCAAGGCGAGTTGGTTGTCTTCAAGATGTACTAATCCGGCCGGATTCCAATATCCAGAATTAACATCTGCAGTTTGAGATACCACTGCATTACTCATACCTAATGCAGCAGCATCCACACCGATATTCATAAATTCATTGGAATACTTTCTGGTGGTTTGAGCCGAGGCAAAAAGAGTAAAAAGTGTTAAGAGAATTACTATGTAATTTTTCAACAGCAAAATTTTTTACAAAGATGCACAATTTTTCTATGTATTTAACTGCAAAACCGATGACTTATTGTTCTAAAATATGTGCAGTTCAACAAAAATAATAAGTTAAGCTCAAATACTTTTTTATTTTTACAGAAATAGAACTTATGAGTTTAAAGCAACACATACCCAATGCGGTAACACTTCTTAATCTATTTTCGGGTTGTATAGCTTTGATCTTTGCGGTGCATGGCAATTTTGTTGGTGCTGCCTTTTTCGTATTCTTAGGTATATTTTTTGACTTTTTTGATGGTTTATTGGCCCGTAAACTGAATGTACAAAGCCCGCTCGGAATTCAGTTAGACTCTCTTGCAGATCTTGTGACTAGTGGTGTTGTTCCAGGAATTATTATGATGAAATTAATAGCACTATCTGTAGGCGTTAATGATTTTATCACTTTTGAAGAGAGCTGGACTGCCACCATGAAATGGACGTCCTTTAAAGTGTTTTATACGCCCTTAATAGGGTTGTTGATTCCTCTTGCATCCGCCTATCGATTGGCAAAATTCAATTTAGATGAAGATCAACAGACCTATTTCAAAGGATTACCAGTTCCGGCAAATACTTTATTGATCTTGTCATTGCCACTGATTTTAGAGTATCAGAACAATGATTTAATGAATTCAATTATTATCAATAAATGGTTTTTAATTGGATTGACATTACTGAGTTGCTATATGCTTAATTCTAGTGTAAAGTTGTTTGCCTTGAAGTTTAATAACTGGAGTTTTAAGAACAACGCAACGAGATATATATTTCTGATATTAAGTATAGTAGTGTTGGTTATTTTACAGTTTGCTGCAATACCTCTAATAATTTTACTATACATTCTATTATCGATTTTCGATCAAAATAATATTAACTAACAATCAATCTTAAATAGTACTCCAATATGGCTGAAGTAATTTTTACCCTTTTAATGCTAGTGATGCTTCAAGCAGTTCTAGGATTTGATAATTTGCTTTACATCTCATTAGAATCTAAAAAGGCACCTTTAGATCAGCAAAAGCGTGTTAGGAAAATTGGGATTCTCATTGCTATAGTATTGCGGATCGTACTTCTGTTTGTTTTGGTATCTGTGATAGACTATTTTCAAGAACCTTTTTCATTTTTAACAGGTCATATAGATGATGTATTAGACTTCGCATTTAACGGACATAGTATCATTGTGCTTGCAGGTGGAGCCTTTATTATTTATACAGCACTTAAAGAAATATGGCATATGATTTCTTTAAAAGATCTCGATTATGATGTAGAAAGTGACGGCGGTTCTGACAGAAGAAAATCGGCTAATGCTGCAATTTTCAGTATTGTAATAATGAATTTAGTGTTTTCATTCGATTCAATTTTGGCCGCAATTGGTCTAACCAGCGATATTGATAATTCAACCACAGCATTTATTGTTATGGCAATAGCTATTGTTGCCAGTGGGTTATTAATGTTATTGTTGGCAGACCGAATTTCAGCCTTTTTGGCTAAGAACCGAATGTATGAGGTTTTAGGGTTGTTTATTTTATTTATTGTAGGAATTATGTTGGTCACAGAAGGTGGTCATCTGGCGCATCTGAGAATCTTCGGAAATGAGATTGTTCCAATGAGCAAGACAACATTTTATTTTGTAATTGCTGTCTTAGTTGTTGTAGATATTGTACAAGGTCGTTATCAAAAGAAATTATTAAAAGAAGAAATTACAAAGAAATGAGAAAGCTTAAACTAAAATCAATCATCACCATTTTCGCTATTTTACTGGTGGTTCAGCTTTTGATGGTAATTGCGGATGTTACCCTCACAAAAAACGGTAGTGGTTTGGTATCAATTACCGACTCTATTGTTGAGCTTTTTAGCCTTCCAATTAGCCTTATTAACAAAAACTTACCTTTTTATGTAAGAGAAAGCCTGCCAATAAAGGTGCTTTACTGGATCATGAATGTATTCATTCAGGCATCAGTAATTTATATAGGTTGGCGCGTATTTAAAAGGGTAAAGAAAAAGTTGAAGTAACTTAAAACTCTAGTTTCTTTTTGCGAAGTTCGAAGTTTTGCCCAAGGTAGACCTTACGGACCATTTCGTCACTTGCTAGTTCTTCAGGTACACCAGCTTTAAGTATACCACCTTCGAACATTAAATAGGTTCTATCGGTGATGGCCAAAGTTTCTTGTACGTTGTGGTCTGTGATAAGAATACCAATATTTTTTTTAGTCAGCTTCGCCACAATACGCTGAATATCTTCCACGGCTACTGGGTCTACACCAGCAAATGGTTCGTCTAATAATATGAAATTAGGGTCTGTTGCTAAGGCACGTGCAATTTCCGTACGACGGCGTTCACCACCAGATAAAAGATCACCTCGATTGGTTCTAATATGACCTAAACCAAATTCTTCGATTAGCGATTCCATTTTTTCGTGCTGTTGCTTCTTGGTCAATTTAGTTAGCTGAAGTACACTTAGAATATTATCCTCAATACTCAGTTTTCTAAATACAGAAGCCTCTTGCGCTAAATACCCAATTCCGTTTTGAGCACGTTTATACATAGGATATTTAGTGATGTTTGTATTATCGAGATAGATGTTTCCACCGTTAGGTTTGATAATTCCAACAATCATATAGAACGATGTTGTTTTACCAGCACCATTGGGTCCAAGCAATCCTACAATTTCACCTTGATTAACTTCAAGAGAAACGTCCTTTACTACTTTTCGTCCACTGTAGGACTTCATTAAATTCTCGGCACGTAACTTCATAGACTCACTTAAAACGCTAAAAATAGAAAATTCATATAGATAAGTTCAATGCTTAGCCAGATTTATTAAAAGTTTAACCTTGCTGTTCTAAGGCTTCCCAATACTCATGAGCACGCCTTAAATGCGGAATAACAATAGTACCTCCGATTAAAGTTGCAATTCCAAGGGCTTCACTAACTTCTGCTTTACTAAGACCTTCATTATAAGATGCTTCAAGATGATATTTCACACAATCATCGCAGCGTAAAACGGTAGAAGCTACTAATCCTAAAAGTTCTTTTGTTTTTTTATCCAAAGCACCTTCAGCGAACGCATTCGTATCGAGATTAAATATGCGTTTCACAATTTTATTGTTATCTGCAAGGATCTTATCGTTCATCCGTGAACGATACTCATTAAATTCTTTTACAATATCAGACATGTTTTCTTTTTTTCTTTCTCTTTTGATTTCGAACAACAATAGCCGAAATGTAAATACTTACTTGATATAACACCAAAATCGGAATTGCAACAATAACCTGACTAGCAATATCTGGTGGCGTTATGATCGCTGATAATATTAGTACCAATACCAAGGCGTACTTACGGTATTTTCTCAAGAATTGAGGCGTTACTAAACCAACTTTAGTTAAAAAGTAAATAATTATTGGTAATTCAAATACAAATCCAGAGGCAAGTGCAGAGGATCTTACGAGGGCAATGTAAGACTGTAAATCCCATGCGTTAGAAATTTCATCTGTGAACTCATAGTTGGCCAGGAAGTTTAAGGATAAAGGTGCAATAACAAAATAACCAAACGCCACACCTAGGAAAAACAAAAGTGAAGATATGATTATAAAACCTCTTGAACTTCGGCGTTCTTTTTCATGCAGTCCAGGACTAATAAAACTCCATAATTGATATAATACATATGGAAAAGCAAAAACTAAACCTGCGTAAATCGATGTCCATATATGTGCCGAAAATTGACCTGCCGTTTTTCTTACTTCAATTTCGAAGGGCAATTCTGCAGCACAAAAAGAAGTGTTCACTTCCAAGAACTGAGCTGCTTTACACAAATAAGCATAAGTCGGAAAATTCATTTCCTTAGGTGCCATAATAATACCAACAACAAAGTCTTTAAAAATGAAAGCCAAGGTTGCGGCAATGAGTACACCGCTGGTTGCTCTTATTAAATGCCATCTCAGATCTTCAAGATGGTCTAAAAACGACATCTCGTCAATATTCTTTTTCGCCATCAGATAATACCTTCTTTTATGAGATCGTGAAGGTGAACAACACCTGCGTAAGTTCCGTTTTTTTCAACAAGTAATTGAGATATCCCAAATTCTTCCATAAGCTCCATAGCATCTACCGCCATTGCGTCTTCTGCAATTCGTCTTGGATTGGTACTCATTATATCCTTTGCCTTAAGATTGGTGATATCATTACTTTTAGTTAGCATTCGTCGTAGATCACCATCTGTAATAATACCAACGATTTTATCATTATCCATTACAGCAGTTACACCAAGCATTTTCTCAGTAATTTCGACTATGACCTCCTTAAGACTAGCTTCCAATCCAACCTGTGGTTTCATGTTTTGTGAGGATAGATCATTCACTCTTAGATATAATCGTTTTCCTAACGAACCTCCCGGATGATACTTAGCGAAATCTTTACTCGAAAATCCTCGTAATTCTAACAGACAAACCGCCAAGGCATCTCCAATGACTAACTGTGCTGTTGTACTCGTAGTTGGCGCTAGATTATTCGGACACGCTTCTTGTGCCACAAATGCATTAAGAACAAAATCGGCTTGCTGACCTAAATAAGAATCGATATTGCCCGTTATGGCTATCATTTTATTTTTGGCATTCTTAATAAGTGGTACTAAAACTTTGATTTCTGGAGTATTTCCACTTTTCGAAATGCAAATAACTACATCATCTTTTAGAATAAGCCCCAGGTCACCATGGATGGCATCAGCAGCATGCATAAAAACAGCAGGAGTTCCAGTTGAATTTAATGTAGCAACAATTTTATTAGCGATAATGGCACTTTTACCAATACCAGTTATAATAACGCGACCCTTCGAATTGTAGATCAATTCTACCGCATTTGCGAAGTCGTCTGTAAGTAATTCCGACAAGTTAGCAATGGCCTTACTTTCTAATTCAATAGTACTTTTGGCCATGCTTAAGATTGAAGACACTGTGTTCAAAACTAATTTTTTTGAGTGTTTTTTTATTTAAAGAAATTGTTATCTTTAAGGTTATGCAAAAGTACATGAATTTTTTCATTCGAAGATTCCTAAATGACGTTTGAAGAAATATTGGTTCTTACCACAATAGTACTTATGAAATGTAGATAAAATACTATAGGGATTAATGAGTATTGCTGAAATTGACTTACACTCCTCTCTTAAAAAATACTTTGGTTTTTCTGGATTCAAAGGACTACAAGAGGAGGTGATAAAAAATGTTGTTGAGGGTAATAATACCTTTGTCATAATGCCTACGGGCGGCGGTAAATCTTTGTGTTACCAATTACCAGCTTTAATAAAAGAAGGCACCGCCATCGTGGTTTCTCCACTTATCGCTTTAATGAAAAATCAGGTAGATGCTATTAGAGCAGTCTCCGAGCATGACGGTATTGCCCATGTTTTAAATTCGTCTCTGAATAAAACAGAGGTAAAGCGCGTTAAAGATGATATCACCAATGGCATCACCAAGTTACTTTATGTAGCACCAGAATCACTTACAAAAGAAGAATATGTAGATTTTCTTAGATCAGTTAAAATCTCCTTTATGGCCGTTGATGAGGCACACTGTATAAGTGAATGGGGACACGATTTTAGGCCAGAATACAGAAATCTAAGACATATCATTAAACGAATAGGAGATAATATTCCTATTGTTGGCCTCACGGCAACAGCCACACCAAAAGTACAGGAGGATATTCTGAAAAGTTTGGGGATGACTGATGCGGTTACGTTCAAGGCATCTTTTAACAGACCAAACTTATACTACGAGGTAAGACCAAAAACCAAAAACGTTGATGCAGATATTATTCGTTTCATCAAACAAAACGAAGGTAAATCTGGTATCGTTTACTGTTTAAGCAGAAAGCGTGTAGAAGAATTGGCGCAGGTGCTTCAGGTTAATGGTATAAAAGCTGTGCCATATCATGCGGGATTAGATGCAAAAACACGTGTGAAGCATCAGGATATGTTCTTAATGGAAGATACTGATGTTGTTGTGGCAACCATTGCCTTCGGAATGGGAATTGATAAACCAGATGTCCGTTTTGTAATTCATCACGATATTCCTAAAAGCATTGAAAGTTATTACCAGGAAACAGGTAGAGCAGGGCGTGATGGTGGTGAAGGACATTGTTTGGCTTTTTATGCTTATAAAGACATTGAGAAATTAGAAAAATTCATGTCGGGTAAACCAGTGGCCGAGCAGGAAATTGGTCATGCTTTACTCCAAGAAGTTGTCGCTTTTGCAGAAACTTCTATTTCGAGACGTAAGTTCATACTTCATTATTTCGGTGAAGAATTCGATAATGAGACTGGAGAAGGTGGTGATATGGATGATAATGTTCGCAATCCTAAAAAGCAGGTCGAAGCTAAGGATGATGTAAAGATCTTATTAGAAACCATTAAAAACACTAATGAAAAATACAAATCCAAGGATTTGGTTCAAGTTATTATTGGTAAATCTAATGCGCTGATTTCTTCACATAAAACTGATACACAACCGTTTTTTGGTGTAGGAAAGCATAAGGAAGCCAGACACTGGATGGCTTTAATTCGTCAGGTTATTGTGGCAGGTTATTTAAAGAAGGATATTGAAACCTATGGCGTGTTGCGTTTAAGTGACTCTGGTAAGGCATATATTCAAGAACCGGTGTCCTTTATGATGGCTGAGGATCATGTTTATGATGAAGAATCTAATGACGGTATTATTACAAATGCAAAAGGTGGTGGTGGCGCAGCCGATGAAAAGTTAATGGCTATGCTCAAGGATTTACGTAAGCGTAATGCTAAAAGTCTGGGTGTACCTCCATTTGTTATTTTTCAGGATCCATCTTTAGAGGATATGGCATTGAAATACCCAACCACACTCGAGGAGTTATCAAACGTTCATGGTGTTGGTGACGGAAAGGCCAAGAAATATGGAAAAGACTTTGTGGCCTTAATTGCAGATTATGTTGAGGAACACGATATAACACGACCAGACGATTTGGTGGTGAAGTCAACAGGTTCTAACTCTGGATTAAAACTTTATATCATTCAGAATGTTGATCGAAAATTACCATTAGATGATATTGCTTCCGCCAAAGGCATGGAAATGCCAGATTTTATAAAGGAAATGGAATCTATTGTTTATTCAGGAACAAAACTGAATATCAATTATTGGATCGATGAGATCTTAGATGAAGACCAACAGGAAGAGATTCACGAATATTTTATGGAGTCTGAAAGTGATAAAATTTCAGATGCAATAGAAGAATTTGATGGTGATTACGAGGATGAAGAACTACGCCTATACCGAATCAAATTTATGAGTGAAGTGGCTAATTAAGTTGGTTATTGGTTATATTTCTTAAATAAAACCTCCTGATTTTTAACTTTCAAAATTATTTCGGTCAGCTTAGCTTTTCGAACCTTTTCGATATCTGATTCTTCAATTTGAAAATCGATATTTGTAACAAATCGCCCTTTGACATCTGACGGGTTAGACTGAAATTCGAGCGCGTCTGAATCCACATGCATTTCAAAGTCATTTCCAACTAAAGACAACTTTCCACCGTTTTTACTTTTCACTTTAAAAGCTCCAATGATTACAGTCTGAAGAAAGAAATATCCACCTAATTCATTGAATCCAGCATAGAGAACGTTATGGTCTGAAATAGCAAATGGCGCTTGTTCAACAGCTTCCATTATAGAATCAATACTATCGTTTGATGTGTTGTCGGACTCTGATTTATTAAATAATTTCGAAAATGAAAAACCCATATCATTGTTTTTGGCAAAACTAAACATATTAAATGCTTTTTCCGAATTAATTATATGAAGTAGGAGCGAGGTTGTATGTAGAACCTAGTGTAAAGTCTAAAGTGTAAAGTATATAGTAAGAAGTTGAAATTCGCTATTCACGAAACTTCAAACTCATAACTTCCAACTTCCAACTTCCAACTTCCAACTTCCAACTCACAACTCACAACTCACAACTCACAACTTATAACTTATAACTTATAACTTATAACTTATAACTTAACTTCGTATCTTTGCAGCCTTAAACAAAAGAAAACACAATGCAAGACGGTTTATACGCAAAATTCAACACTTCAAAAGGTGAAATAACAGTGAATTTAGAGTTTGAAAAAACTCCAGGTACAGTAGGGAATTTTGTGGCATTGGCAGAAGGTAATATGGAAAACTCTGCAAAGCCACAAGGAACACCATATTATGATGGTTTAAACTTCCATAGAGTTATACCAGATTTTATGATTCAAGGCGGTTGTCCACTAGGAACTGGAACTGGGAATCCTGGATATAAATTTGATGATGAAATTCATCCAGACCTTAAGCACGATGCTCCGGGGAAACTATCAATGGCTAACGCAGGACCAGGAACAAATGGGAGTCAATTTTTTATAACACATGTTGCAACACCTTGGTTAGACGGAAAGCATACCGTATTCGGTAGTGTGGTTGAAGGGCAAGATATTGTTGATGCTGTTGCGCAAGGTGATAAAATTGAGAGTTTAGAGATCATTAGAGTAGGTGAGTCTGCAGAACAATTTAACGCTATTGAAGCTTTCAGAACCTTTGAAGGTGCCCGTGAGAAGCGCATAGCTGCTGAACGTGAAGCTGCACGAGCAGAGCTCGACAAGTTAGCTGCCGGTTTTGAGGAAACTGCTTCTGGCCTGCGCTATAAGGTTATTCAAAAAGGAGATGGTAAAAAAGCTGAAAAAGGAAATATGGTTTCTGTACATTACAAAGGTCAGTTGGCTGATGGTACAGTATTCGATTCATCGTACAAACGTAATTCGCCATTAGATTTTCAAGTTGGTGTCGGACAAGTAATTCCTGGATGGGATGAAGGTATCTGTTTACTTAATGTTGGAGACAAGGCTCGTTTGGTTATTCCTAGTGATTTGGCGTATGGTTCTGCTGGAGCAGGTGGTGTTATTCCACCAAATGCGACCTTAGTTTTTGATGTTGAATTAATGGGCGTCAACTAAGTAAATATAGTAATCGGTAACATTTTTAATTTAAAATCGTCTCACTTTTAGTGAGACTTTTTTATGTTTACTAACCAATGTTTCGAAGCGCATTACGCAGGAATTAAAAACCAATCAAAAAATGAGATCTAAACAACCAATCATCATCCTTTTCATCCTAACGATTTTTCTGAGCTGTGGTAATTCTGTAGAGTATTCAGAATCCTTCAAAAAAGATACAGCCGGAAAATATTTATACAATCCAGATGAACTTATCTTAGTGTATTACGAAAATGACAAACTACGCCTAAATTGGAAGGGCGGCGAAATACAGCCTGTGACCTTAGATGAGAATGAGTTTTTTGTTCCAGATATGTATAAGAAGTTTCGTTTTGTTAAAGATTCAAAAACCCAAGAACGTTATTTATCGATTGTAGATGAAGACGATCAGGAGAAAATTACCTACGATTATTTAAAGGTGCCAGACGATTATAAAACACCAAGTCAACATTTAAAAGATGGAAACTATGAAGCGGCATTGGCTGGGTATTTAGAGATAAAAAAGCAAGATTCTACCAGTTCTTACATTAGAGAATGGGATTTTAATAGCAAGGGATATGGTCATATTCGAAGAAAAGAATACGATAAAGCCATTGGCGTACTAACCTTGAACACCAAATTGCATCCTGAGAGTAGCAATACCTACGATAGTTTGGCTGAGGCCTACTTAAGAAGTGGTGATAGTCTTCAGGCGTATAACAATTATAAAATTGCTTTAGGTATGAATCCAGTAAATCCGCGTGCTAGGGACTTTGTAACGGCATACAGGCCTAAAAATTCTGAAAGCAATAATTAGAGTATTACTACAAAACAAAAATGGTATAGCTCAACTATACCATTCTTTATCTATTTATTTAGTATTTATCATTCAATAATACCACCGCAGCTTATGCGGCTGCCAGCAGCACCAGAAGGCTGTGATGTAAAATCATCAACACCTTGATGAACAATTATAGCTTTTCCCAAAATATCTTTGGTATCGTCACCGCATCCAATGCACCATTCAGAAGTGGCAAATTCTACATTACCTATACCATCGGCACCAACCATAAAATTACCAATGTCTCCTTTATGGTAACCTGTAGCATCTCCCCATTTTCCGTGTGGTTGAGCAGTTGGGTTCCAATGACCGCCTGTTGACTTACCATCTGGTGAAGAACAATCAGCCTTTTGATGAATATGAATTGCATGTTCTCCTTCAGATAATCCGGTCATTTCAGCAACCATTTTTACTTCTCCATTTTCTTCAGTAAATGTAACCGATCCACTAACTTCAGAGTCGCTTTTTGGATCTAATGACATCGTGATTTTTTTGATCTCTACGTTTTCTTCAACGGTCTTTTTTATTTCTACATCTTCCGTTTCTTCGACTTTAGAGTCTTTATTGTCATTTTTACAAGCCGTCATAAAAATAATACTGAAGACAAGTAAGGTTATTCTAAAATGTTTCATGATTTGTTTTTTTGTTGAAGTTAAAGTTAAGCAGATAATTGCGCAACTGCAAAAAGAAATCAATTCTTCTTAAACCATAGTTTTTGGTCTGTCACTCCACGTTTGAGGTTTTCGGTAAGAATAAGTGCTTTGTCTACGCGCAACTGCGATGACTTATAACGTGAGATCGCATAGATAATACTGCGTTGTTTTCCAGGTGTAAGATTTTCAAAAATGCTGAAAGCTTCATAATCACTGAGAAGAACGGCCTCTAATTCTTCGGACATCTCAACACCATATTTAGAGGTGTCTTCAAAAATCTGAAGCTCAAAATAATCGTTCATAAAAACTCCTAATTCCTTTTGTTTCCCCTTACTAAAATAGATAAGATGGACACCTTTTGTTTTTTTCAAGGCAGCATAAAATTCAATGCTTTTCTCCTCAAATGATGCAACCACCTTTATTCGTTTGTGGTTGCTTTCAACGAATTCAGCGATAGGTGCTTCAGGTAGAATTATACTCTGCTTATCGGCCAGAGTGACTTCAAATGGGGAACTTTTTAGCATTTAACTGTTTATTAAATCTATACATGACAAAAATCATATTTTTTACAGTGCCTTACCAGTAATTTTGATGTAAGACAAACATAAAAATGTGCCAAAAGTTAGTAAATAAATATAATGTGGCAGGTCCACGCTATACCAGCTACCCAACGGTTCCGTATTGGAATGCGGATTCATTTTCCTTAATTGGATGGGAAAACGTACTAAAACAATCCTTTGATGAATCTAACAAAAATGAGGGTATTAGCCTGTACGTGCACCTGCCATTTTGTGAAAGCCTTTGCACATTTTGCGGTTGTCATAAACGCATAACCAAGCGCCACGAAGTTGAGCTACCATACATTAATGCAGTTCTGAAGGAGTGGAGTCTTTATCTAAAGTTGCTAGGTGAAAAACCAAAAATTAAAGAATTACATCTTGGTGGTGGTACACCGACATTTTTTTCGCCTGAAAATCTGAAGTATTTAATTTCAGAATTATTGAAAGTCTCGGAATTGGCCAAAGATTATGAATTTAGTTTTGAAGGCCATCCAAATAATACAACTGTAGAACATCTACAGGTCTTATACGATCTCGGATTTAGACGTGTAAGTTTTGGGGTTCAGGATTATAATTTGAGAATTCAAAAAGCAATAAATCGCGTACAACCCTTCGAGAATGTGAAGAGTGCAACTGACTTGGCAAGACAGATTGGTTATACTTCAGTTGGACATGATATCATCTTCGGATTGCCTTTTCAAACGGAAGCAGATGTTATTGAGACGATCAGAAAGACCGAAGCGTTAATGCCAGACCGAATTGCATTTTATAGCTATGCCCATGTGCCATGGATCAAAGGAAATGGTCAGCGTGGTTTTAAAGATGATGATCTGCCTAGTGCAGAATCTAAGCGTCAGCAATACGAAACTGGCAAGTATTTATTAGAGAAAGTTGGTTATGCCGAAATTGGTATGGATCATTTCGCGCTTAAGAATGATAATTTATATCAAGCTATGCGAAATGAAAGCATGCACCGAAATTTTATGGGGTATACGGCCTCAAAAACACAGGCGATGATTGGCCTAGGTGTGTCTTCCATTAGCGATAGTTGGTATGGTTTTGCACAAAATGTAAAGTCCATTGAAGACTATTATGACTTAGTGAATCAAAATATTATTCCGGTTTATCGCGGTCATATTCTTAGCGAAGAGGACCTTAAAATAAGACGACATATTCTCAATCTTATGTGTCATTTTAAAACCTCTTGGATAAGACCAGAAATGACTTTTGATGAACTGCCGGAAGTCCTTATAAAACTTAAAGAATTAGAACAAGATGGTTTAATCACTTTTGAAAGAAAGCAATTGACCGTAACTGAAAAAGGAAGACCTTTTATTAGAAATATTTGTATGGCCTTTGATTTGCTATTACAGCGTAAAAAGCCAGATACCCAATTATTTTCAATGACCATATAATACGAACACCATGAAAAAAATAATAGTACCCATAGATTTTTCAGAGCATTCTGAATTTGCTCTTGAAGCTGCAGCTAATCTAGCTCATAAATATGATTCTGAGCTCATTGTGCTGCATATGTTAGAATTGTCTAATGCCATTCTTATTGCAGATGAAAACTCAATTAATGAGGAAGCTGTGTTTTATCTTAAACTTGCGGAGCAGAAGTTTGAAGCATTTTTAGACAAGCCTTATTTAGATGGTATTAAGATCACACCGATTGTGAAGCACTTTAAAGTTTGGAGTGAAGTGAATGATGTTGCCAATAAACACGATGCAAATCTTATTGTAATGGGTTCTCATGGTGCTAGTGGTGTTAAGGAAGTATTGGTAGGCTCAAACACTGAAAAGGTGGTACGTCATGCAGATGTTCCTGTATTGGTGATAAAGCACAATCCTATTTTATTAGATTTTGAAAACGGTGTGTTTGCGAGTGATTTTTCAGAAGAGGCTATTGCACCATATCTGAATGCTAGAATCACCTTCAAAAAACTGGGAGCTCGAATGCACTTAGTGTATGTTAATGCACCCGATGGCAATTTTAAAAGTTCAACTGAAATAAATAAGAAAGTGTCATTATTCTTGAAAAAGGCCGATGGTGATCTCAATAATCTCGACAATGTTCATATTGTTTCAGACTATTCTATTGAAAAAGGTATTTTGAATTTTGCCAACACCATTGGCGCAGATCTAATTGCTGTGGCAACACACGGAAGAAAAGGCCTTGCACATTTCTTTGAAGGAAGTATTTCAGAAGATATTGCTAATCATTCAACATTACCTGTGATGACCTTTAAAATATAGTTCTTGATGTTTATTAGTTAGTGTTATTTAATATCAAGTTTAAGCGCCAGAGATGTATTTCTCTGGCGTTTTTTGTTTCAGATAATTTGCGTTTAATTCCTATAAATATTCACTCAAGTACAAAGGCTTCAGTGTTAAGTGATATTAACAAACAATAAGCTAGAAAAAATTAAATTTTTAATGGCAATCAATTGTGCTAGAAGCCATCTCAACGATAGGAGCAGGAGAGATGTATGGTATTCCAAGTCCTAGACCTCTTAAAATGAATAGAGCACCGATGATGACTACAAATACAGGAATGGCATTCTGAATTCGTTGCTTTATCGTCTGATTCAGAAATTTACCCAAATATATCGCTGAGGTCATTAAAGGTATTGTACCAATACCGAATAAAGTCATATAATAACTGCCTTCTAATAAGCTACCTGTGGCTACGGCACCAAAAACGGCCATATATACTAATCCACAAGGCAAAAAGCCATTAAGAAATCCAATGGTTAGATAGGTGTCAGCAGATTTTTTCTTGAGCGCTTGACCGAGCTTGGTTTTTACTTTCGAAATGAGTCGATTCAAAGGTTTAGAAAGATTGTATTTAGAGAAGGTTTTATATGGAATTAATACAACTACAATCATTAATACACCAATTGCGATAGATAATTGCTGCTGCACACCAAAGAGATAAAGGCTCTTTCCTAATAAACCAAAAACGAGACCTATAAGACTATAGGCCAACAATCTTCCGAAGTGATAAATACCGATCTGACTTACTTTTTTAAACGAATTAGATCGGTCTACGGGGAGCATAAAGGCTATAGGTCCACACATGCCAACGCAGTGTAAACTTCCTAATAAACCCAATATGAACGCCGAATAAAGCATATTAATAATTTATAGCCTCTTTGAATAAGTAAGTGTTATTATTGTAGGTCCAGTCTATTCTAATGTTCCAGCGACCATCTAGTAAACGTTTGTCAGGTATGAGCAAATTGTGGTTAGATAATGAAATAGGAGTTTCAAAATCTAGATGTTTATTAGATGGTCTGTAAAGGAACACTGAACCATTAATGGCTTTTATATCTAAATCTTCAGGGAAGGTAATTAATAGTCCGCCCTCTGTTTTTTTCCAGGTAATATTAGTCTTAAGGGATTTTGATTTTTCTTCTTTATCAATATCCGTTTGAAATTTTAATTCTTGTTGGTAATAATCTTCAACAACCAAATCGTGGTCATACTTATCATTTGCTGCCATATTTACCACGAAATACATGATAAATCCTATAAATCCTATAAATGCAATTACAATTGCTGTTCCCCAGTTAATTCTCATACCCTTGATATTTTATTCTGAAAACATTTCAGAATGTCATTATTACTTTTTTTCTAATTATAATTTCGCGGCCCTAAGAAGCCTACAGTAGTACTTTCAATGAATTTATCATTACTGTAGATGTCAATTCTCAGTTTAATTTTCCCGCCGGAAATATCTCTTTTCTTTAACTCAATAAATAATGTACCTTCAGCAAACTCTTGTGCTTTAATTATCATTTGTTCTGATGCTGAAACCATATTAATATCTCCTTCAACACCTCTAATTCTGAAACTTACATTTTCAATATCATTAGAAGTTTTATTGACCAACTTATAAGTGTAAACATTACTGATAATGTTATTATCCTTTTGAACATAAGATTGGCCCGGTAAACGAAGAATTCGAGCTTCCACGTCATTTCGAAGGGTTAGCATGCCTGCCAAGACACCGATCAGAATTACAAGTACGGCTATATAGCCTTTCATGCGTGCTGTAAGTTTAAAAGGTGCTTTGTTTTCAATATTTTCTTCACTTGCATAACGAATAAGCCCTTTCGGAAGGTTGATCTTTTCCATTATGGTATCACATTCATCAATACAAGCAGTACAATTCACACATTCTAATTGTGTACCATTTCTGATGTCAATTCCTGTCGGACAAACATGCACACACTGAAAGCAATCGATACAGTCACCATGTCCTAAGGCTGCTCTGTCTTCATTCTTTCTGAATTTCTTACGACCATTTGGTCCTTCACCACGTTTGTGATCATAGGCCACCACGATCGATTTATTATCTAAAAGTACACCCTGCAAACGACCGTATGGGCATGCGATAATGCAGACTTGCTCTCTAAACCATGCGAAAACAAAATAAAAGACAGCAGTAAATATCAGTAACGGAATTAATGTTCCTAAGTGAGATGAAGGCCCTTCTTTTATGTAGTTAAGTAATTTATCTCCGCCAATTAAATATGCCAGAAATACATTTGCAATTAAGAATGAAACCACTAAAAATATGAACCACTTCAGCAAACGTTTTCTGATCTTTTCAGCATTCCATTTCTGGCGATCTAAACGCATTTGTTTATTACGATCGCCATCGATCCAATATTCTATGCGTCTGAAGACCATTTCCATAAAAATGGTCTGTGGACAGATCCAACCACAGAAAATACGACCAAATCCAACGGTGAATAATGTGATGAACACCACACCGATGATCATAGAAATTACAAAGAGATGAAAGTCTTGCGGCCAGAACGGGAAACCAAAAATATTAAATCGTCGCTCAAGGACATTGAACATTAAAAATTGGTTGCCATTGATTCTCACGAAGGGCGCTGCAAATAGAAAGGCTAATAAAAAATAGCTAACTAGTTTTCGCTTATCGTAATACCAGCCAGAAGGCTTTTTTGGAAATATCCAGTTACGTTTGCCCTCTTCATTGATAGTGCCAATAGAATCTCTAAATACTTCGTTTGCTGGCGTTTCCATACCTCACGTTTTGGGACGTTCCTATTTCTTAAATTAATTGTTTATATCTGCAACGGTCTCACCTTCAAGTATTACCTCTTCTTCAACAGGCTCAACTGCTTCTGATTCTTCTTCTGATGATTCACCATCTGTTTCTCCTGCAGATTCATCAACCCAAAGATCACCTTCAGCTTTTTTAGCTTTCGGGCCAGGCGTTGTACCTTGAAATTCTAATACATAACTAGCCACCTGAGCCATTTCTAGAGGTGTAAGCCCTTCTTTTTTCCAAGACACCATACCTTTACCATCTCTACCACCTTCAGAAATTGTTCGGAATACATTCTTGATGCCTCCGCCCAATATCCAGTATTCATCGGTGAGATTCGGACCAATATTACCACCTCCATCTGGTCTATGACACACCACACATTTTGCTTCAAATATGGCTTTACCAGCATTAAGATCTGATGCTTCTGTTAAGACTTCAACTGTATTAACATCAACTAAATTTTTGGCGTTTCTTCTGTATTCTTCAATAGCACGTTCCGCTTCTGCGATTTCAATTTCATACTCAACAAATTGGTCGTCTGCATTAAAAACATGATAGCGAGCCATGTATACAACGCCAAAGATTATGGTAGCATAAAAGCCATATAACCACCATGGTGGTAGGCTATTATCTAGCTCTTTAATGCCGTCATAATTATGATCTAGAATAATTTCACCTTCTTCTTCCATTGGTCTTGAGCCCAGAAGTTTCATATAGGTCTTTTTGATCCAAAGTACAAGCTTGGAAGGTGCTGCTTTTCGTGCATCATAGCGTGCCTTGGCTTCTTCATCTAAACTCTGATAAAGAATGTTATCCATTGAACCTACGATACCTTCAATAGCTAAAAGAATCAATAATACTAATAACAAAAAGAGCATTATAATTGGCTGTTCCATAAATGCTGGCTGATCGCCAGAATCAATGAAGTACTCTACGAGTCCAACAATAGTTAGAAATACGACTGGGACTCTTATATATGATGGAATTAAATGTCTCATGATCTTGTATTATTATTTTGGTCTAACGGTAAATTACTAACTGAGGTGATGTATTCTTTTTTAGCTGTAATAACCCAATAAAACAAGGCTACAAAAAAGATAAAGAATATTAACAAGGATATGATCGGGTAGATTTCTATACCCGAGATACTATCCATATGATTTTTTACAAATTTTAACATGGTCTTATTGGTTTTGAGCAGTTGTGTTCGTTAAATCTTTTACTTTGATATCCGTACCTAGACGTTGTAGATATGCAATAAGTGCAATAATTTCTCTGTCTTTCATCTCAACATAGTCTTCGCCATTTGCTAAAGCTTCTTTCTTGCCGCTTTCAAAAGACTCTAATAGATCAGGATCTTCTTTCAAACTTTTAACAATTGCTTCAGACTGAACATTCATCAATTGTTGTGCGTTAGTTATTTCATCCTCGGTGTAAGGAACACCTAGAGAAACCATGGCCTCCATTTTCTTTTCAGTCATAGATTTGTCTAATTCATTTCTGATTAGCCATTGATATGCTGGCATAATTGATCCCGGTGACATTACCTGTGGTTCATACATGTGCTTAAAGTGCCACGAGTCTAGATATTTTCCACCAACGCGGTGAAGATCTGGTCCGGTACGCTTACTTCCCCAAAGGAATGGATGGTCGTAAACAAATTCACCAGCTTTTGAATACTCACCGTAACGTTCTACCTCACTTCTAAATGGACGAATCATTTGAGAGTGACAACTCACACAACCTTCTCTGATGTAGAGATCACGTCCCTCTAATTCGAGTGGCGTATAAGGCTTAACACTACTGATGGTAGGTATATTTGATTCTACAACAATGGTTGGAATGATCTGAACGATACCTCCAATTAAAATTGCTACTGTAGCATAAATAGTTAATAGTACTGGCTTACGCTCTAACCATGTGTGCCATCCTTCTCCTGCAACTCTGCCTTTAGAAACACGTTGTAATGCTGGTGCTTCAGCCAATTCATCAGTAACTTTTGCGTTTGATCTAACTACGGTCATAATAACGTTATAAACCAAGATCAACATACCGATGAGATATAATGTACCACCAATGGCTCGCATCCAGTACATCGGAATAATTTCGGTTACGGTTTCAAGAAAGTTACCATAAACTAAATTTCCATCAGGTCTGAATTGCTTCCACATACTTGCTTGTGTGAAACCAGCAACATACATTGGTAATGCATAAAGGATGATGCCTAATGTGCCAATCCAGAAATGAACATTTGCAAGTCCAACAGAATGTAGCTTAGTTTTAAATAGTTTCGGAATTAAGAAGTAGATCATACCGAAGGTTAAGAAACCATTCCAAGCTAATGCTCCAACGTGAACGTGTGCAATGATCCAATCGGTAAAGTGCGCAATGGCATTCACATTTTTTAAGGAAAGCATTGGGCCTTCAAAGGTTGCCATACCATAACCAGTAATAGCAACAACCATAAACTTCAGAACTGGATCAGTTCGAACTTTATCCCAAGCACCTCTTAAGGTCAAGAGACCGTTGATCATACCACCCCAAGATGGTGCAATCAGCATTACTGAGAACGCAACACCTAAATGTTGTGCCCATTCTGGTAGCGCTGTATACAATAAGTGGTGAGGTCCAGCCCAGATATAAATAAATATTAAGGACCAGAAGTGAACAATAGATAGTCTATAAGAGTAGACAGGTCTATTGGCAGCTTTAGGTACAAAATAGTACATCAAGCCTAAGAATGGTGTAGTAAGGAAGAATGCAACAGCATTATGTCCGTACCACCACTGTACCAAGGCATCTTGTACACCTGCATAAACTGAATAACTTTTTAAACCACTAACAGGCAATTCTAAACTGTTAAAAATATGGAGTACAGCAACGGTTACGAATGTTGCGATATAAAACCAAATAGCAACATATAAGTGGCGTTGGCGACGTTTTAAAATGGTTCCAATCATATTGATACCAAAAACAACCCAAACCAATGCGATTGCAATGTCAAAAGGCCATTCGAGTTCGGCATACTCTTTAGATGTTGTAATACCTAACGGTAAGGTAATTGCAGCACCAACAATAATTAATTGCCATCCCCAAAAGTTGATATTACTTAGTAGATCGCTAAACATTCTCGCTTTAAGTAAACGCTGCATTGAGTAATAAACACCTGCAAAAAGTGCGTTACCAACAAATGCAAAAATGATCGCATTAGTATGCAATGGTCTTAATCGGCCAAAACTCAGCCACGAAATACCATCGGTCATGTTAGGGAATAAAAACATAAAGGCCAGAATAAGCCCAACAAGCATCCCGACCACACCAAAAACTATGGTAGCGTAGAGGAATTTTTTGACGATTTTATTATCGTAATAGAATTGTTGCATTTCCATATTAAAAAAATTAGTCAGATTTTGTTTGTATTGATTCTTTAGAAGGTTCTGTTACAAGTTCATCTTCAAATAACATGCGAACTGAAGGCGTATAGCTATCGTCGTATTGACCTGATTTTACAGCCAATAAAAAAACGATAAAGAAAGCCATGCCAACAATGACGCTAACCGTTAAAACAATGTATATAACACTCATACCTATTTGAAGTTATGGTTCAAATTTACTGTTGAACCTTTTTTTAAAACATGACTTTTATCATGTCGTTTTTTTTATTTTAATTTTCGCCCTAAAAGATTGGTACATATTGTTGTGAATACGACGATACTTATAGAACTTAATGGCATCAGAATAGCTGCTACAACAGGTGCTAACTGACCAGTGACAGCAAAATATAATCCGATGACATTGTAAATAAATGAGAGTAGGAAACTCCATTTTATTATGGTGATTGCAGATCTTGAAGCTTTAATAAATGGATATAAATCTTGAAATTTTGTAGCATCCAAAATAGCATCGCAAGCAGGTGAGAAGACATTCACATTTTCGGAGATGGCGATACCTACATCGCTCTGTGCAAGAGCTCCTGCATCATTTAGACCATCACCAACCATTAGTACTTTTGCACCTTCAGACTGATGGTATTTTATAAACTCTAATTTGTCTTCTGGTTTTTGATTAAAAATCAGTTTAGTTTTTGACGGTAATAGCTTTTTCAAATTTTCGCGTTCACCTTCATTATCTCCTGATAGAATAACGAGATCGAAATGTTGTTTCAATTGATTGAATAACTTAGAAACACCTTTTCTGTAGCTATTATAAAAGGTAAATTTCCCTTTATATTTTTCATTACTAGTGATATGAACTGTAGTGTTCAGAGCCGATGATTGTTCGGGTTGGCCAACAAAGCTAGCCGATCCAATTCTGAGATTAATTTGATCATGCTTCGCTTCAATACCTTTACCGATGTGCTCTTCAAATTCATCGAGAGTAACAATATTATGTTCTTCAAGTATATTATATAAGGTTCTGCTCAACGGATGATTAGACCCACGTAGGGAGTTCTTCAATACCAGACTTTCAGACGCAGACAATTGTTCGCCATCGTAAAGGGCATTACTTCTTTCATTTGAGGTAATGGTTCCTGTTTTATCAAAGATTACGGTATTAATCTGTGCTAATTGCTCGATTACACTTGCATTTTTGATATAAAATTTAAGTTTACCAAAAAGGCGCAATAAGTTTCCGAAGGTGAATGGTGCAGACAAAGCAATGGCACACGGACATGCAATAATCAATACTGCTGTAAAGACATTCATGGCCTTACTCGCATCGGTGAATAGCCAATAAGAAGTGGCAATAATTGCAATGCTAAGAATTGCGATAGTAAAATGCTTACTAATGGCGTTGGTTATGTTGGTAAAACCGTCTTCTTTATTTTTATTGAACACATCATTACTCCACAATTGAGTTAAATAACTTTGTTCAACAGACTTTAGAGCTTCAAGCTCAATAACCCCAGCTGTCTGTTTTCCTCCAGCAAAAAGTTTATCACCAGATACCTTGGTTACACTCTGAGATTCGCCAGTAACAAAACTATAATCAATTTTGGCTCTGCCATTAATAAGAATTCCATCAACAGGAATTAGTTCTTCATTCCTTATTAATAATCGATCGCCTTTTTTAATGTCATAAACCTGAATGGCATTTTCGGTGCCATCTCTTTCAATTTTTGTAATGGCTATAGGGAAGTAGGATTTATAGTCGCGCTCAAACGAAAGGAAATTGTAGGTTTTCTGTTGGAAAAATTTTCCAACCAATAAAAAGAATACCAATCCGGCCAGACTATCAAAAAATCCCGAACCGATATCGAGTGCTATTTCAATGGTACTTCTTATAAATAATACCGAAACACCAAGCGCAATCGGAACATCAATATTTAATAGTTTAGCCTTTAAGCCTTTGTATGCTGAAATGAAATAATCCTGGGCAGAATAGAAAACTACCGGGACTGATAGCGCAAACATCAACCATCTAAAGAAGTGCTTGTATTTTTCTAACCAGAATTCATTAATTTCGAAATACTCCGGAAATGATAAAAACATAATATTTCCGAAGGCAAATCCTGCAACACCAAGTTTGTAGATTAGAGTTCGGTTAATGTGCTTCTTTCCAGATTCGAAATCATCTAAGCTGATGTAAGGTTCATAACCAATAGAGCTTAATAGCTGAACGATCGACTTAAGATCTGTAGTTTCAGAGTTATAGGTAACCCTCACGGTTTTCTTACCAAAATTGACTTGAGAGTCGGTAATATTTGGGTTGAGTTTTTTCAGATTTTCAAGGATCCATATACACGAACTACAGTGAATATGAGGAATGTAAAGTGTAGCGATCTCTATATTGTCACTTCTAAATTCTGTAAGTTTTTCAATGATATTTTCTTGAGATAGAAAATCATATTTGCCTTCAATTTCCTTCGGAATTGCTCCAGGTGAATTCTGTAGATCGTAATAACAGGTTAGATCATTTTCGCTAAATATTTCAAAAACGGTCTTACACCCATTACAGCAGAATGACTTTTCTTGAAATAAGATCGGATGATTTCCACAAACGTCACCACAATGAAAACAGGATTTGTTTTCCATAATTTAATTTGCTCATTTATACCTGTAACAAAGGTGACATTAACTTCATATTTAAAATATGATATTTGTCATGGAATTTTTATATTTGAATAGTGACGAAAATCAATTGGTATGGGTAAATGTGAACAGTGCATTATAAAGGAATTTAACGCTTTGAAATCATTGACAAAAGAAGAATTGATGCGTGTTTCTGCATGTAAAACAGGCCGATTATACAAAAAAGGGCAGATCATTTTTGAAGAAGGAGAGACGTTAAATGGTGTATACTGCGTTAGAGACGGTGTATGTAAATTGTCTAAACTTAGCGAAAATGGAAAGGATCAGGTTGTAAAACTTGTGGTTAAGGGAGGACTTTTAGGCAAACGTTCATTAGTTACTGAACAAAAAACAAACCTTAGTGCTGTTGCTTTAAATGATATGGAAATGTGCTTCATTCCGAAGAGCGAGATAATGAGCGACCTGTCTAAAAATCCTAAATTCACAATGGATGTTTTACGTGAAATGGCTCACGACCTTAAAGAATCTGACGAGTCATTAGTGAATATGGCTCAAAAATCGGTGAAGCGTCGCATGGCCGAAATTTTAATGTACATACATGATAATTTTGGTACAGACAATGAAGATTATTTAAGCATAGTTCTATCTAGGGAAGATTATGCGAGTATTGTAGGAACTGCTACTGAATCTGCCATAAGAATCTTGTCTCAATTTAAAAAAGAAGGTCTTATTTCTACACGTGGTAAACAGATTAAGATTGAAGACTACGGAAGCCTTAAATGGATTGAATAGCACTATCCTCAATATGCTTAAATGTCTTACAAAAAGCACCAACCCAAGTATTCCAATCAATTCCCTGCAATTGAAGATTTAGCTAAAAAAGCAAAAAAAAGAATACCGCATGTCTCGTGGGAGTATTTAGAATCTGGAACAGGCGATGAAGCTTTGTTAGAACTAAACAGAGAAGCCTTTAAAGCTATTCAGTTTACACCGCGATTTTGTAAAGGCCACTTAGAAGCAAATATTAGCACTTCACTTTTCGGTAAGCATTATTCTAGTCCGATCGGAATAGCTCCAGTAGGTTTAACTGGTCTTATTTGGCCAAAGGCCGAATTGATTCTTGCTAGCGCAGCAAATCGGCTGCAATTACCATTTTGCCTCAGTACTGTAGCCACTGAAACACCAGAACAGGTCGGGTCCGTGGTGGGCGAACAAGGTTGGTTTCAACTGTATCCTCCGAAGTCTTTGGATTTGGCTTATGAGCTCTTAGATAGAGCGAAACAATCTGGTTTTCATACGTTGGTCATAACTGCAGATGTACCTATGGCAAGTCGCCGTGAACGCACTAAGCGCGCTGGTATGCGCATGCCACCAAAAATAACTGCTGGTTTAATCTGGGACGGAATTAAGCATCCATTTTGGTCACTTCAAACGTTGCAAAGAGGACTACCTAGACTTCGAACTGTTGAGACCTATGCAGATCAAACCGATTTTAAGTTTGTTAGTGGTTTTGTTGGTAATCGATTAGGTGGCACGCTCGATTGGGAGTATTGCAAAGCCCTGAAATCCTATTGGGAAGGTACTGTAATTATTAAAGGAATTTTACACCCTAAGGATGCTGAAATGGCTATTGAGGCAGGGATGGATGGCATTTGGATATCTAATCACGGCGGTCGTCAGTTTAATGGTGCACCTGCTTCGATTGAGGTATTATCAGATGTGGCGGCAATGGTTTCTAAGCAAGTACCGATTTTATTTGATAGTGGTGTAAGAACGGGATTAGATGTAATGCGTGCTTTGTACCTAGGTGCAGATTTTGTTATGCTTGGGCGACCATTTTTATATGGAGTTGCGGCAATTGGTAAATATGGACCTGATCATGTTGCTCATATTCTAAATGACGACTTAAAGAATAATATGGTTCAATTGGGTGTGAGAACAATAGAGGAGCTCAAGTCTTTATCTTGAAATGTAACTCATAAAAAAAACTGCCTGAAATCTTTCAATTTAAGACTTCAGACAGCTTAAATTTATGTGAACTAATTATTCAGATTCGCTTTCGATTTCTTTGGATTCGATTTCGCCATCTAGCGGCTTATCTTCCTTAAGATATTTGTCTAGGAATTCTACAATCTTGCTATAGGCTTCAATTTGATTTTCCTTTTTAATAAAACCATGTCCTTCATCTTCAAACAGTACATATTCAACAGGAACACCATTTTTTCTAACGCCAGCTACGATTTCATCAGATTCAACTTGAAGAACTCTAGGGTCTTTCGATCCTTGAAGCACGATCAATGGCTTTGTAACTTTATCTGTATGAAATAGTGGTGAGATTCGCTTCAAACGCACAGAGTCTGCAGAATACGGATCACCTAATTCTTTGTACAAAGCTTCTCTGAAAGATTCCCAATATGGTGGTATACTTTTCAATGTACGCATCCAGTTGGTTACGCCAAACAGGTTTACGCCAACATCAAATTCTTCTGGTGTATAGGTTAAGGCTGCCATGGTCATATAACCACCATAGGACCCACCAATTATTCCAATCTTATTGCCGTCAATTTCAGGTTGAGTCGCCAACCAGTTTTTACCTTCTACGCAATCTTGGAGGTCATTTTCGCCGTGATTTTTATCATCCATTTGGTAGAATGTTTTTCCATATCCGCTACTGCCTCTGTTATTGACTGCTAAAATTGCATAGCCTTGGTTGACCATAAATTGAATTAATGAGCTAAAATTTTGTCGTGTTTGTCCACCTGGTCCACCATGTACCCAAACCATTGCAGGCACTTTATTATCCGCAGAAGCCTGATGTGGTAAATAGTAAATTGCAGGTATTTCAACACCGTCAAATGATTTGAATCTCACAACTGAAGCCTTAACTAAATCTTGCGGATTGATGTCGTCATTCAATACGTTCGTAATTCTATGTTGCGCTTTGGTTTCAAGGTTATAAGTGTACATGTCTGAAGGCGAATTAGAACCACCAACATACATACGCATCCATTTTTCGTCATCGCTAAAGCCAACGCTAGTGATACTCTTACCTTCAAAATCTGGCAATTCTATTGGTTCAGAATTTTTGGTATCTATAACTTCAATAGCATTTTTGCCATCCTCATTAACGTAAACGACCATATAACTACCTTCCGAAGTAAAACCACTACCTAAAATATCCCATGATTTTTCTACAACTTTCTTCTTTTCCTTTGTATTTAAATCGTAGGACATTAAATATGAAAATTCAGAACCATCATCAGTAGTATAATAGAGTTTACTACTATCTTTAGAAAAATCTTGCGCAGAATTGGCACTCAAGTTGTCATTCACCTTAATGGTTTCTTTGGTATTTGCATTGTAAACAAACAGATCGCTATCGTTGGTGTTTACAGTCTTAGACAATGCGAAGAAATTTTCATCATCAGACATACCAGAGAAATTCATACCATCATTATTCTGATATAGCATTTCCGCAGAGTAATCATCGATAGACATTTTATAAACATCAAAGAATCTTGGATCGCGTTTATTTGATCCATAATAAAGATATTTATCATCTTTAGACCAGCCATAAAAATTGGACTTTACACCTTCGTATGGCGTAATATCTTTTATGGTTCCATCTAATTCTCGCACATATAAGTGATCTATTTCGTCTCCATTGCCATCAGCACTAAGTAACATTCTGTCATCTTGTGGAAAATAGGAGTCAGCAAAATAAGATGTTGTATCTGATTGTGTAATAGGAGTTAATTCGCCACCTGTCGCAGGTACAGTATAGACATTGTATATGCCAGTACGGTTGCTCGACATTAAAAGTTTACTATTATCTGATGAGAAGCTACCACCACCAACAGCTTCATTATCCATGAACTGCTCAATAGAGTATAATTGAACTTCACGCTGAGCGATATCCTTATCTTTGTTTTCCTCTTTGCAGGAAAAAACAAATAGAATAATTAAAAATGCTAAAAGTTTTGATTTCATATTGATCGATTTTAAGTTATTTTTTAATCTGTGCTAAAGACTTTGGTTGCTTTAAATGGATTAATTTGAAGCTGGCTCATCTTAGTTTCATAATCTTTCCAAGTTGTATTGAAGAAATTGTTCGTCTCTCCGAATACTTTATCTAATGCATCCTTAGCATGTTTCATAAGCGTAGTTTCCGTTGAGGTTAATCCTGTTTGACTGTTGTACACGTAATTTCTGGCTAAACCAAGACGTTGCATTGGAGTTACTTCTGGATTTCTTGTTATGCCCTGGCGTTCGTCTCTTTTGCCCAAAAATTTATCTATAATACTGTCTATGGACTTTATGGTTTCTTTTGAAAGTTTAATGTCATCTTTATAGGCTTCTTTATCTAGTTTTGATAACTGATTTTTATAAGCCTCTGCAATGTTTTTACTTTCAACCAATTGTTTTACCGCATCTGCAGCAGATTGTTGCATTTTTTCAAGTTCTTTGGCTGCTGTGTAAACTTCATTAATATTACTTTGAGAGACATTAAGTCTTGGATCGGACTCTACTTTTATTGTTGTTTCAGACATGATATCACCGTAATGAAGAACGGCTTTGTATGTTCCTGGTTTAACACTTACGCCTCCTGGCTCTCTTGTTCGTTTTCTGATAGAACGCGATGGATAATCAACACCAGCCTCGTCCATGTACCAGGTCCATTTGTGAAGACCATTTTCCTTTGGAGCCTTACGTTTTAAAGTTCTAATGAGGCGATCACCATCATAAAGTTTTAAGGTTAAAGAATCCCATTTCACAGCGTTTTCAGCATCTGTTTTCTTATCACTTACAGATTTGTCTCCTTTTTTGGCATCTGATTTAATATCTGATTTATCATTTTGCTTTTTGTTGAATAGATATGTGAATCTAGCACCGCCACCACGATTTTCACCATGATATAGGGCGTCAGCACCAAAACGACTGCCAGTTGGTTGTTGATAGGCCGCTTGATAGGCTGTTGGTGGGTCAAAAAGTTCAATTTTTGAAGACATTACAGTGGCATTCTTCGCCATAGCCCTTAATGGTCTAATATCATCTAAAACCCAAGCAGCACGTCCAAAAGTTCCAATAACAAGATCGTGTTCTCTTGGATGAATAACTAAATCTTTTACTGAAGTCGTAGGGAAACCTTCGGTCCACTTGGTCCATTTTTCACCTGCATTTAATGAAACATATAAACCGTCATCTGTACCTAGAAACATGAGGTTTGGTTCTTCAAGATCTTCTACAATTGATAATGTATAACTCTGAACATCATTGCCATCAACAATACGCTCCCATGTTTTTCCATAGTTTTTGGTTCTATAGGCATAAGGTTCATAATTAAAACGTCGGTAATCATTTGCAATTAATAAAGCCTCACCTTTATTTTTGTTTGAAGCTTTTATTTGAGCAATCCAGCTACCTTCAGGCAGACCCTTAATATTTTTGGTTACATCCGTCCAGTTGGTCCCACCATCAGTTGTATAATGTACGCGACCATCATCAGTTCCGGCCCAAAGCATATCTTTTTCAACTTCAGAAGGTTCAATAACTAATATTGTACAGTGATTTTCGGCTCCGGTTGCATCCATAGTTAATCCGCCACTTTCAGATTGCTTCTGTTTTTCAGGATCATTAGTAGACAAATCAGGAGATATTACCGTCCAGGTTTCACCTTTATCCGTGGATTTATGTACAAATTGACTTCCGAAGTAAATGGTACTATTATCGAAAGGATCGATATTTATGGCAGAATTCCAATTAAACCTGAGTCTTACCTCAGGATCTGGATGTGTTGGTCTTACCCCATAGTTATTACCAGTCTGCCAGTCGTAACGACTCACGTAACCTTGTTGGCTCATAGACCATCCATAGCGCGAATCATCTCTATCTGGTACCACGTCAAAGCCGTCACCAAAACTAATTTCCTGCCAGTAACTATTTCTAATGCCTTGAGCACGCCATACATACGCAGGTCCGCGCCAAGAACCATTGTCTTGCATTCCACCATAAACGTTATACGGATATTCGTTATCTACGGCAATATGGTAGAATTGCGCTACTGGTAAATTGCCAATAAAACGCCATGTTTTACCACCATCTCTGGTAATATTCATTCCACCATCATTTCCGTCGATCATAAAACTACCATCTTCAGGATGTATCCACCATGCATGGTGATCTGGGTGAACACCATTACTAACGCCATAGGCTGGCATTAATTGATCGAAATTTTTTCCACCATCTTCAGAAACATTGACATAGGTGAAAATCGAAAACACACGATTTTCATTTTGCGGGTCTACGTAAATTTCAGAATAATAAAACGGACGATTTCCTATATCGCTTTTATCATTGATTTTTCGCCAATTGAACCCACCATCAGTACTTTTATAAAGCGCATTCTTTTTCGCCTCAACTAAAGCGTAGACAATATTCGGTTTTCCTGGTGCTATTGCCACACCGATTCGTCCTAAATTACCTTTAGGTAAACCGTCTTCATCTGTAATTTTTTTCCAGGTTTTACCACCATCGTGTGTCATGTGTAAGCCAGAACCTTCACCACCAGAATTAAAGAACCAAGGGTCGCGCTTGTGCTCCCACATAGCAGCAATAAGTTTATTTGGATTTGTTGGGTCCATTACAAGGTCAGCAACACCTGTTTTATTATTGGTGAATAGAATTTTGTTCCATGTTTTTCCGCCGTCAATGGTTTTGAAAACGCCACGCTCAGGATGTTCTCCCCAGGGAGAACCAATCGCGCCGACGTAAACAACATCAGGATTTGTTGGGTCTACGATGATTCTATGAATGTGTCGTGTTTTTTCTAGCCCCATAGCCATCCAAGTTTTACCACCATCTAAGGATTTGTAGATACCATAACCGCCATTTAGCGAATTACGTGGGTTACCTTCACCTGTACCGACCCAAATGACGCTTGGGTTAGATTGCTGAATTTCAACAGCTCCAATAGAAGCGGTTAATTCATTATCAAAAATAGGTTCCCACTTTATGCCTCCTGAAGTTGATTTCCAAAGACCACCTGATGCGGTTCCGACATACATAATGTCTGGGTTATCAATAACCACGTCAATGGCTGTAACACGACCAGACATACCGCCCGGACCTATATTCCTCGGCGTCATGTTTTTAACCATGTCCATTGAAAATTCTTGTGCAGAAAGTGATGCCATGCAGCTTAGCATGAGCAATAAAAAAAATCGTTTCATTATTTTTGGGTTAGTTAAGAATTGCCTAAAGTTAAGCAAAAGAAGCTTTAGTTTTCCAAAAGAGATGTTAATGTATAAGCCTTAAAAATGACTATAATTTTTGATTTTTGATATCTTTAATATTTGAATGCGGTTATCGATCCATTATTTTGGCTTTGTTTTTGATTTAAGTACCTTAAACAGCCAGTTTAGTACTTTATGAAGACTTCACTTTTAAGACATATCTGTTTTTTGATCTTAACCATGAGCTTTGCGTTTTTGATGGCTCAGGAATCGAAAATAATGGTGCAATCTGCACATGCGGGACATATCAGTTTTGCAAAAATTGATAGCGTACAAAATCTATTGGTGACTTATGGAAGCTTTGATGATAAGTCCATTAAATTTTGGGATTTAGACAACGGAACCATGTTGAAGGCCATAGATAATGATCTTTCAATTTCAAATATTGTTATTGATGCGTCAAATGGACTAACCTATATATCCACTAAAGAAGGAATAAGGGCCATTAGCAATAATACTTTTGAAAATGTAAAAGAGTATCCAATTTCATTTTTGAAAAACTTTGTCTATTATCCAAAATACAATAAGATCTATTACGTTTCGGGCACAGCAGAATTTGAAGGTGTTAACTCATTTTATGAGTTGAATCCGAATACTGGCAAAAGTATAGAGTATAAATCAAAATGGCCAAGCCAAGGGTATCCAATGAAGGCCAATCTGGTTGGAGAAAATAATTTCATTGAGTTCAGGACGAACTATATGGAAAAGATTTATTACAATCCAGATTCGGGTGAATTCGGGAGTCTCAACAGTGAACATCTGGCGGTATTTAGCAACTATGACTTGCTGTATGCCAATGTTGTAGACGACGAGCATATAAGAGTTTTAAGGTATAATATTGAGAGTCAAAGTATTGTTTGGGAACAAAATCTTAATGTAAAAGAAACGCGACTAATCAATAGAACGGCTAATGTACATGCGGCCTTAACACCAGATGAATCAGGCATTTGGGTAATGGTCTCTAAATCTGATATTTTTGAATTAGATGCTAAAACAGGCGAAGTAAAAGGAACCATTCCATCCAATAAAAACAAAACCAAGCTCATTGCAGATAATGATTTTGTATATGTCTTAGAGCGCACAACCAATTCATTAAAAGCTTCGGGCTACTTTAGAAAATTCAGACGTTATTCAGATAATCCGTTAGCAACTTACGGTTATGCAATTTTCAACGGAAGCAATTTTGAAACTTTTCAAACCGAAACAGAAAACGGTTTTGTTTTTAACGATCTAATGGGGAATATTGGTTCATTCATGGTGAACCAACAGGGTGTAGAGCTTTATAACTACAACACCAATTACAAACAAAATATGTCCTTGGGTGGTGGCTTTAAAATTGATGACGCTAATAAGAAGGCCTATTACGTGATGGGAGATAAAGAAGGCATAAAGTCTTTTACTATCGGAAAACCTTTGAGTTTCGGGCAATATTTTGAGTCGGAAGCCTACAATAGTATCAATATCGATACAAAGCAAGATATCGTAGTAACACGAAATGAAAATAGTTTCGTAGTTACAAATGTGAGTGACCAAAGTGAGGTGTCGATCCCAATAAATAATGTAAATACCATCGTAAATTTTAATGCTATTGTTCACGGAGATTATGTTGGTATTATTATAAATGATGAAGTCGTTTTCGATCAGACGTACAAAAAGCGAATTGACTATTACAATTACAAGTCAAAAACCTTGATATGGCAAAAGGAAGGCGAATATGGCAATCTTTTGCATTTGGAAAATCGGGATCAATTAATCACTCTTAATATTTCTGAAAGTCAGGTCGAAGTTTTAGATGCTAAAACGGGAAATTTAGTGAACGCATTCAAGGTTCCAGACCTTAGCTATGGCGAATATATAGAATTGAGTCCGTCTGAATCTTTATTGATAGTTTCTGGTTATAGAAGGGATCTACAGATATTTGATATTTCTAGTGGAGAAAAAATAAGTAGCACATCACAATTTGATGAAAACTATGCTTTCGCGAAGTTTTTTAGTGAAAATATCTATGCGCTGTTAATCGATGGGCATTATAGGTTTTACAGCATTCAAAGTCACGAAGAGCTTTTCAGATTGTATATATTTCTGGATGGTGAATGGTTGGCACATGCGCCTAATGGCCAGTTTGAAGGTTCTCAAAAAGCTTGGAGTAGAGTCATCTTCACTAAAGGGTCTGAAGTAATTCCATTGAACCAGGTATTTTCAAAATTTTATACGCCGAATTTGATTTCTGGTTTAATTGAAGATGCTTCAAATCTAAACACTGGTTTAGATATTTCCCAATTAAATCAAGTTCCAGAGATCAGTATGCAACCTTCAGGTGCAAGCAGAGATTTTCGCACTGAAGATGACTCAATTGAAGTGCAGGATGCCACGTTCTCAATCGAACTCTCAGCTGAGGCCTTCAACGATGAGATCAAGGAAATTCGGATTTACCAAAATGGGAAACGGATATTAGCTGATAGCAAAATAAGGGATTCAAAAATGGAAGTCGATATTGAGTTGATCGATGGCGACAATACCATCGAAGCAGTTGCAGTCAATAGTCAAGATACCGAGAGTGCACCAAGAACACTGCGTGTAAGACGTAGAAAAAAGGCACAAACTGATTCTAAAAATATCAATTTGCATTTGGTTACCATAGGAATTGATAAGTACAAAAATCCGAAGTACAATCTCAATTATGCCGTAGCCGACGCGTCTGGTTTTGAAAGCTCCGTGACCAAAGGAATTAAAGATTTGGTGATTAAAACTAATAGCTATAATATTCAAGATAATGAAGCGGTTAAGCAACGTATTATTGAAACCATGAATGCTATTTCCAAGAATGCGAAACCCGAAGATATTTTAATTTTTTACTATGCTGGTCACGGTGTTATGAGTGAAGGTGAACAGAAAGAATTTTACATTATACCTCACGATCTTACTCAGCTCTATGGTAATGATGATGCACTAAATAATAAAGGAATTTCAGCTACAGAATTAAAATCATTATCCGGGAATATTGCAGCTCAGAAACAACTTTTCATTTTAGATGCTTGTCAGAGTGGAGGAGCCTTACAGAATTTGGTTGCACGTGGTGCAGCAGAAGAACGAGCGATCGCACAATTAGCAAGAAGTACAGGCACTCACTGGCTCACAGCAAGTGGTTCTGAACAATTTGCAACCGAATTTGCCGACTTAGGTCATGGTGCGTTTACCTATGCGCTGTTAGAAGCATTAGCAGGAAAGGCAGATAGCGGTGACTCAAGAATAACAGTCAACGAGATCAAAGCATATTTAGAATCGCGAGTGCCTGAACTTTCAGAACAATACAAAGGCACACCTCAGTATCCATCGAGCTTTGGATTTGGACAAGATTTTCCTGTTTCCATCAAGCAATAGTCTTATTCTTTATCCTTAAACAAAGTAAATCTTAATGTGTTGTTAAGGTATTTGTATTGCTGTTTTCGCGTTGAAAAAAGCAGTATTTTTACATAACTATGAAAGAAAAGGATAAAAGATCAGGTTTTATATTTAAGACCTATGAAGCACCTCACCAATCACCTTTTGATAAGCTCTTCGAGATTTTTAAAGAACTCATCACTTATACTTCTGGTGATTTTGATGAAGCTATTGACTGGTTGAGGCAGCTCGATAAAGAGTATAATCTCACTACGCCAGAGTATACTATTGATGATTTTATTGAAGACCTAAAAAATAAAGGATATATCCGCGAAGAGATCGATCCTACAGGTGACGGAAATGGCAAGGGAAAAACTACAATTACGGCCAAAACCGAACGCGCCATTAGAAAGCAAGCACTAGATCACATATTTGGTAAAATAAAACGTAGCGGCTCAGGTAATCATAAAAGTAAAGGTGTTGGTTTAGGTGATGAACACACGGGAGATTTTAGAGCATATCAGTTCGGAGATGCTTTAGATAAAGTGTCTATGACCGAAAGCTTGCGTAATGCGCAAATAAATCATGGTGTTGGCGATTTCAACTTAACTGAAGATGATCTTGTTGTTGAGGAGACCCTACACAAAAGCCAAATGAGTACCGTACTAATGATCGATATAAGTCATAGTATGATCTTATATGGCGAAGATCGGATAACACCTGCTAAGAAAGTAGCGATGGCATTGTCTGAATTAATAACCACACGTTATCCCAAAGACAGTTTGGAAATACTTGTCTTTGGCAATGATGCTTGGCCCATAAAGATCAAAGATTTGCCTTATTTAAAAGTTGGGCCGTATCACACTAACACAGTTGCTGGATTACAACTAGCAATGGATATGCTTCGCAGAAAGCGAAATACAAACAAACAAATATTTATGATCACTGACGGTAAACCGAGTTGTTTAAGGTTACCCGACGGACAATATTATAAGAATAGTAATGGTCTAGATCCGTATATCACAAATAAGTGCTATGCGATGGCACAGCAGGCAAGACGATTGCATATTCCTATTACAACCTTTATGATTGCTGAAGACCCTTATTTAATGCGATTTATTCGTGAGTTTACACAGGCAAATAGAGGGAAAGCATTTTACACTGGACTGAAAGGTCTAGGGGAAATGATATTTGAAGATTACGAAAACAATAGAAAAAGAAGAATAAAAGGCTAAAAGCCAAAAGCGTAAAGCAGAGAGAACAATGAAAGACATCAAAACACTAGGTGAACTAAAAAAGTCAGGTTATCAATCTCGATCTATTAAAGACGAATTGAGACATAATCTAATCGAAAACATAAAAAATAAAGTCACAACCTTTGAAGGTATTCACGGGTATGAAAATACAGTTATACCAGAATTAGAACGCGCAATTTTATCCAAGCACAACATAAATTTACTTGGGTTACGAGGCCAGGCGAAAACCCGCTTAGCACGGATGATGGTTAATCTTTTGGATGAGTATATTCCGGTGGTTGAGGGCTCCGAGATTAATGACGATCCGTTGCAACCCATTTCAAGATATGCTGTTGAACTTATCTCTGAAAAGGGAGATGAAACACCAATCACATGGTTGCACAGAAATGAACGTTTTGCTGAAAAGCTTGCAACACCAGACGTTACAGTTGCTGATATTATTGGGGACGTTGATCCGATAAAAGCAGCGAATTTAAAGCTTAACTATGCCGATGATCGTGTTATTCACTACGGAATGATACCACGGGCTAACCGTTGCATTTTCGTTATTAATGAGCTGCCTGATTTACAGGCAAGAATTCAAGTTGCACTTTTTAATATTTTACAGGAAGGCGATATTCAGATAAGAGGATTCAAATTACGACTGCCTCTAGACATGCAATTTGTTTTTACGGCAAATCCTGAAGATTATACCAATCGCGGAAGTATTGTAACACCCTTGAAAGACAGAATTGGGTCGCAGATTTTAACACATTATCCGGCCAATGTGGAAATTGCTCAAACGATAACATCACAAGAGGCGAAATTAGATGAGCGCCAATCGGCTTCAGTTTACGTGCCAGAGTTGGCTAAAGAACTTTTAGAGCAGATCAGTTTTGAAGCTCGCGAAAGTGAGTACGTGGATGTAAAAAGTGGTGTAAGCGCCAGAATGAGTATTACGGCTTTTGAAAATCTGTTGAGCACAGCTGAGCGTCGCGCTTTGCAATCTGGAGATGACACTACGGTAGTTCGATTATCAGATTTTGTTGGTGTAATACCTGCAATTACTGGTAAAGTTGAATTGGTTTATGAAGGTGAACAAGAAGGGGCTGATTTTGTGGCGAATACTTTGATAGATGAAGCTATTAAAACCTTGTTTCCGAAATATTTTCCTAAGATCGAAAAGCTTCAGAAGCAAGATGAAGAAACCCCTTATGATGATATCATTTCTTGGTTCTTCAATGGGGATAGTTTCGAGTTGTTGGATGATTTCAACGATGCACAATACAAATCGAAATTAGATGAAGTGTCGCCATTAGGTAAGTTAATTGCAGAACATCAACCAGATATCGATCCTAGAGATGCTTATTTTGAAAAGGAATTTGTCCTTTGGGGATTGGTACAGTATAAGAAGTTAAGTAAATACCGCTACGCTGAAGGATTACAGATCAAGGATCCCTACGGAAGTTTTATCAGCGGATTATAAAATAAAGGGAGGCCAATCGGCCGCCCTTTTTTAACTAACTCTAGTTTTTCTTCTTCTTTTTTATTCCTGTCCATGGGGCCGTTAATTCGCGATTGGGGCAATACGATATCCCGTAAATATTTCCATCTAAAATATAACCTGAATGGTAATAGGAGTTAGAAGCATCTTTCGTAGTGAAAGCGAAAAATAATTTCTCCCAGTTTTTATTCAAATAAGCATTCTCAATGGCGCTGCCATAAAAACGACCTTCAAAGGTATTGTCATCGATACTTGATATAACAAGAGTCTGATAGTATGCATCAGCATCGGGAGTAGGTCTAAGGTCAATTTTCCATTGACCAATGATATTGTTATTAGTCTCTGATTTAAAACAAAGAAGTGTAAAAAATACTGCAGTATATATTAATAATGTTTTCATGATTAATTGATATTATTATTAGTGATCAGCCGATTCAAAGACCCACCAAACTTTTCCATTGCTTGGATTAAAACTTAACTTTAGAACACCCAAATCACTATAAACAAGATACTTGTGTTTAATTGTTAGTGGTTTGTTGTCTAGGGTTGCGCTAAATAAGCCATCCGTATAGTTAAAGGATATCCCATTACTTAAGGTGAATTCTAAGTTCTTTTTGCCTTCAAGAGTTTCAGAATCAGTGACATTAGATGTTGCCGTAACACCGTTGCTCATTAAGGTGTTATCATGTGAATCATCAGAGTCACTAAATTTGTATGTCAGAAGTTTTTCAACCTTACCTTCAGTTAAAACAAACACATCGGCATCATCTTTCCAATCAGGGTACACATAGAGAGTATGTTTTTCATGGATGTCGATCACACCAGGATCATCACTATTTTTAAATATAATATAGCCTTCTTTGGTTTTTAATTCGAATTTGGTCCCAGGAGGATACATAATGATGTCGTGTTCTTGTTCACCTTTAGTGATTTTCAAATAGGTTTTTTGTGCTGTACCAACACTTATAAAAAGTATTGAAAGTACGATAGTAAAAAATGTTGTTTTCATGATATGTTATATTTAATGTTAAATTCTATTTTTTTCATCTTCAAGACCTGTATTTCTCGATCTTACTTTTTTAATCTCATTTCTTCCGAAGTTATAAGTCAGATTAAAACGTACTTGACGGCTATCGTTACCACCATCACCATTAATTATAAGGTTGCCAAATTCGGTTGTACCTTCCCAAGGCGAGGTGTAAAGGATGTCGTTAAAGGATAAACGTGCCGTTAACTTGTCATCAAAAAATCGTTTTTGTACGGCAAGATTAAGTGCTCCAATACTTCGAGTTTCATAGGTGCCGCCCCAAACTGAAGGCGAACTATACCATCCGGAAACTTCTGCTCTTATTCCCTTTAGCAATTTAAAAGTATGCTGCGCATAAAGGCTGAGCGTATTCTGTGAGATTTCGTTAAAATCTGGGTTGGTAGCCTCGTAGATGCTTCGGTAGGCATTCACACTTAAATAAACAGACCACCAATCTGCAAATCTCGTCGGATAACTAACACCTAAATTAATCACTCTTTGATTGGCTACATTACGTGTAATAAGGAAGTTTTGATCATCGCCCACAGCCTCGGTGATCTGAGCGAAAAAGTCAGATACAAAGCTATAACTCAATGAGGTCGTAAGTTTATAATTATAGGTGTGCGACAGCTTAATATTTTCCGTATATTGTGGCTGAAGGAAAGGGTTTCCCTTACTAAATGACAACTCATCAATTTTATATTCGAAGGGATTTAAACTCGCATAATTTGGTCTTTGAATTCTACGGCTATAAATTAAGGCGAAAGAACTTTTCTGATTCATTTGATAAGTAATTCCGCCACTTGGGAACCAATCGGTATAATTACGTTTTACACGATTATTCTGATCTTCTTGAAGACTGGTTAAGATACCATCAGATTGTGTGTTTTCCATGCGTAACCCGAACTGAAAATTCCATTTCTTAACCTGGCGCTTATAGTTAAAATAAAGGGCATTCACGTTTTCGTCGTATTCAAAATCGTTGGTGCGTTCTTCATTTAAAATATCTTGGCCATTAATACGATCGTAAAAATCGAATTGATTGTCAGTTATTACCTTTGAGAATTTACCACCAAAGCTTAGTTTGCCTTTAAGGAAGTTTTGTTCGTAATCGACCTTGGCTGTGAAAATATCAATTTCGATAGGCGTCACCATAAAATTGATAGTCTCGCTAATGATCTGCGTTTCGTCGCCATTAAAATATTGATTAGGTTGAAAATTTTCACGCTCTCTGGTGTATCGACCAAAATCGACATCAACATTCACAGAGGTTTCGTTCTCACTTTTGAACTTGTAATTAAGATTAGCATATAAGTTTGAAACATCGCTTTGAGTGTCACTACCTGCAACCAATACCTGATCAGGAGTTGTGTTACCATTTGGAATTATGGGCGTTCTCGAGTCTGCGAAAGATTCGTCATTTGAAAAATTTCCTGAGAGAATAATTCCGAAAGTCGACTTTTTATCGGCATACCAATCAAAGCCGAAACGCGCATTGTTATTTACATTGTCGTAAATAGTTTCAGTTCGTGCATCGAAAATGGTATTGTTCTGTTGTCTGAACAGGTTGATAAACCCTAAACTTTCCCCGAAGCGATTGCTAAAAGTACCGTAGAAACTCGTCTTTTTACTTCGACTGTTGAAAGAAACCGAACTGTTAACTCTGGCAAATTCACCATAGGTTAAACCAGAAGCTACACTACCATTTGTACCCAGACTTTTATCTCTTTTGAATTTGATATTGATGATTCCAGCGTTACCTTCAGCATCAAATTTTGAAGAAGGCTGAGTAATAATCTCAATGGCCTCAATATCGCTAGACTGAATACTTTTAAGGTAGTTGATGAGGTCTTCACCTCTTAAAACTGAAGGCTTATCATCGATATAAATAAGTACGCCTGTTTTACCTTCAACAATAAGATTATCGGTATTATCGATGATAACACCAGGTGCTTTTCTGAGAAGTTCAAAACCGGAATCGCCAGCAGCATTGATGGTATTTTGAACATTGAAAACTGTTTTATCAGCCATTACTTGTACCATTGGTTTTTCAGCTTCAATAACCACTTCATCTAAAACCTCTGAGGCTTCCTTTAAAGTAATAACACCAAAATCTTTAGCCGTATCGGTATGAAGAAATTTTTCTGAAGTGTAATCTTCAAAGCCCAAGCTTGTGACTACCAATACATATTCGCCAGTAGGGAGATTTTTAATAACGAACTGTCCGTCATTGTCGGCAACAGATGCTTTTATAAAAGTAGATTGATCTGCATTATATACGGTAGCTATGGCAGCCGGAATGCCTTGAAGCTCCTTGTCAACGATGATTCCGGTGACATTAGATTGGGCGTTTATTACTAAGGACATGAATAGTAATACAGTGAGTTGGATAAAAGTTTTCATGCTTAAAAATTTATATTCGTTTTTAGATTGTTTTGTTGTTACGAGACAAATGTCTGAAGGAAGTAGAACCTATACACGTCGTAAATGACGAGTGAACCTATAAAGCGATGAGTGGGCAGGACCATTCAACTGACTATGGGTCAACTCGTCGATTAGACTGCCAAAAAAAATTATACTAACTTTAAATTTGTTGAAAACAGAATTATGGAAGCAACAAAACCATTTCACCAAAAGCGATTCCTTGGTATCAAAATAGGGGAGTTAGGACTGTTTATAGCCTTCTATCTATTTTGGGCCTTTGCCTATCATTGTGCAATTACCTTTAACAGTAGATCTTGGATTGAAGGGGAAGTTAGTTTATTTGATCTCACAAGATTTTTCGATACTGTAGGTTTAGACTATATAATCAAAGCTATTCTGACCTATCCAATTTGGTGGTTACTTATAAAAAAATTAAAGCATTGGAAATACGCCAAGAAGATTTTACTACACTTAATTTTATTACCAGCATTCGTTCTTGTTTGGCAGCAAATCTATTATTTTGTTTGTGAATGGATTGGTTTTGGTCATTTATCTGGCCCTGCAAGTGCATGGGATATTTATATTCCGGCATTGTTTTATGCATTACAGTTCGGCATAATCCATTCATACAACTATTATATTGAAAATCAACAAAAGATTCGCCTAGAAGGTGAGTTAAGAACCGTAGCTTTGAAGAGTGAATTATCAGCCTTAAAAGCACAACTCAACCCACATTTTCTATATAATATATTTAATACAATAAGCGCATCTGTTCCTCCACAGAATGAAAAAACCAGACGTTTAATTGCTGAGCTATCAGATCTATTTAGATATCAATTAAAGGCGTCTCAGGTAGAAAAAGTACCACTTTATGAAGAGCTAGAATTTGTTAATAAATATCTCGACCTCGAGAAAGAACGTTTTCAAGAACGCCTTGAAGTAGAAGTCACTGTAGAACCTAATTTAATGAATGAAATGATTCCGCCGATGCTACTACAGCCTCTTGTAGAGAATTCTATTAAACACGGTTTATCTTCTCTAATTGAAGGTGGTAATATTTCAATCAATATTTTTAAGAAGAATGAAAAGTTACACTTCGAGATTTCTGACACAGGTGTTGGAATTAAAGATAAAGATGCTGTTTTTGAACAAGGTATAGGGTTAACAAATACAAAACTGCGGTTAGAGAAAATGTATCAGAGCACCTTAAATCTGTCGGATAATTTACCAAAAGGATTAAAAATATCATTTGCTATATGAGGAAAGTAATTATAGTAGATGACGAGGCTGCGGGCCGTCAGCTTATAAAGGAATATCTTCAGGATTATTCAGAATTAATATTACTCGGTGAAGCTAATAATGGAGTGGATGCTGTAAAAATCATCAACGAATTTAAGCCAGATCTGGTATTTCTAGATGTACAAATGCCTGGTATGACGGGCTTCGATGTTTTAACTCATCTCGAAGAACTACCACAAATTATTTTTTCAACAGCCTATGATCAATATGCCTTAAAAGCATTTGAAGTTCATGCCGTTGATTATCTTTTAAAACCATACACTAAAGATAGATTTAAAGTCGCCGTTGACCGTCTGAAACAAAATAGCGATCAAAATAAAGTGGCGCCACTTGCAGAAAGTCTTTTAATGGATACCCAAAAGTTTCCGGAACGTATTTTGGTGCAAAGTCAGAATAAATTGGTAACTGTGGCTTTGAAAGATGTTATTAGAATTGAAGCCTATGGCGATTATTCCAAACTTATCACAGAAAATAAAACTTACGTTAGTAATTATGGGATCTCAACCCTCGAAGAAAAATTGAATGGTGCAATTTTTATTAGAGTACATCGGTCATCAATAATTAACCTCAATGCGGTTAAAGAATTGAATAAATACACAAAAAGCTATGATGTTACCATGAAGAATGGTGATGTAGTTCGTGTAAGCCGAGGATATATGGATAATATTAAAAAGCTGATGTATTAAATTACCAGCTGTCTCTACTTTTGATATTTGCGTTGCACAGTCTTATGATTTCTGAAATTCGTTTTTCTCGAGTAGCTTGTCGTTTTGCACTGTTCAACCAAGATAAATAGCTCTTTCTATAGCCTTTTGAAAAATTCTGGTAGTTCTCAAATGCACGCTCATTTTTATCGAATGCCAATTGTAGGTCTTCAGGAATAATACCATTTTCAACATCATCCATTTCCGTCCATTTACCAGTTTCTTTGGCAAGATCGATCATATTATAACCAGACTCTTGAATTAATCCAGCAGCTTCGAGTTCTACAATATATTTCTTATTAAGAGCGCTCCAGGTACTTTTAGGATTCCGAGGCGAGAAGTATTGCCTGCGTTTGCCATTACCTAAGCTCTTTACAGTAGAATCTATCCAGCCAAAACATAAGGCCACTTTCACGGCTTCTTCCCAACGCATTGTTGGCATACCTGTGTCTAGTTTGTAAAAAATGAGGTAGACAGCTTTATGCTTATCATGATTTTGCAACAACCAGTCGTACCAATCGGTATCGCGTTCAAAATAGAGTTCTGGTAGTTCGTTCATACTTCGGTCTTTTATCTGTAAAATCGTAACTAGATTTTTTTTGAATAGATGTAATAATCTCTATCGACCTTAAATTCGGAACCTTCAAATGGCATACTTTTCCATTCTGAATTCGGAAAGATCCATTGTGATTTCCCATCAATTTCTACCTCAATTGGCATATCGAAATTTTCAACGATATCAACATACCTGAATTTCAGTTCTTTATTTTCAATTTTATATTCCAACATCGGAATGCGAATATCTCTTAAATACTGATTGAAGAAAGCCGAAAGATCCTTCTTGGTCTTTTCACTCAGATAATCTTCGATCTGTTTGCTTGTCACCGTTTGATGGTAAAAATCAGCGTTCAAACCTCTAAGAATTTGACGCCATAAATTATCGTCTTCCACAAGCTGACGCAAGGTGTGCAGTAAGTTAGCACCTTTGTAATACATATCGCTAGAACCTTCTTTATTAACATTGTAAGGTCCAATTAATGGTCGGTCATTTTGAATATTTGCTCGCGTCCCGATGACATAATCCGCAGAGGCTTCTTTGCCATAATAATAATCTAAAAACAGGTTTTCTGAGTAGGCGGTGAAGCCTTCATGAATCCACATATCTGCAACATCTTTGTTAGTGATATTATTGGCGAACCACTCGTGGCCCGCTTCGTGAATAATGATAAAATCGAATTTTAATCCCCATCCAGTTCGTGATAGATCTCTTCCTAAATAACCATTTTGATATTGATTACCGTAGGTTACAGAGCTTTGATGTTCCATACCTAAATAGGGCACTTCAACCAATTTGAAACTATCTTCATAAAATGGGTATGGGCCAAACCAATGCTCGAAAGCTTTCATCATTTTTGGCGCATCTTTAAATTGATTTTTGGCTTTATCTAGATTATAAGAAAGTACCCAATAGTCCATATCCAGATCTCCTTTTTCGCCTTTATAGACTTTAGAGAAATTAACGTAATCCCCGATATTTACGTTAACGCCGTAATTATTTATCGGATTTGAAACAAACCACTCATACATTTTGAAACCACCATATTCATATTCGTAGACCTCTCTCAATCTTCCATTTGCAACTGCGATTAGATCTTTTGGCACGTCGATAGCAATGCGCATACTATCCACTTCATCATACATATGGTCTTTGTTGGGCCACCATACACTGGCACCTAATCCTTGGCAAGAGGTAGCGACAAAGTGCTTCCCGTTATCGTCTTTTTTCCAAGAAAAACCACCATCCCATGGCGCACGAATTGCTTCTTTTGGTTTTCCAGAGTATTGAATATAAATCTCATTATAGGCTCCCGGAACTTGTTTCTTTTTAAGATTAACAAAATATGCAGGTCCAATTTTCGTGTAGTCTAGCTCTTCTTTATCCTGAGTAAATGCTGTAACTTCTAGAGGTGCTTGCAAATCAATTTGAATAACGTCGTGAGATTTCAACACCTTATATCGAATGATGTTATAGCCAGAGATATACTTTTTATCTGGTTGAACTTTGATATTTAGGTCATAATAATTTAGATCCCACCACTCGCGTTCGGGTGTAATACTGCCTCTTAAGGTGTCTAATTTTGTGAATTCAGTTTTATCTTGAAGTAATTGTGCATTTAAACTCACGCTTATGCATAAAAAAAGAAAAAGGAATTGACGCTTCATCATTTAGTTGATTTTAAGCTTTAAATATTTAATGAACATTATGCTACCAAGCACAAGATTTAGCCCTAGATACAAGGTCCCAAAAATCATAAGATTTTTGAAACTTTGGTCAACGACTTCAAATTCTGATAATTCTGAAATAAGTGCGAGTACCATAAACAATGAGAGGACAATCACTATGCTAGAAATAATCAGTCCGAGCGTTGCTTTTTTGCTCAGGATTTGATAAATCAGAATGCAAAGCAATCCGATAGCAAAAGGATTTAAGAGATTCGACGTTAAGGTCCAATAATAGATCACCGAACCAATTAATACGAGTTCAGGGACTATAGATCTGAAATTTGAAGCTTTCATTTACGATTATCTTTTAATTCTATTCGGAAAGACGACAACACTTTCGTGGCCATCTTCACCTACAGCTGCGACACCAAAAAGGAAATTATCAATAACAATACCAGTAAGTGTAAATTCATTGACATTTTCTACATACCTGCTATGATCCCAGGTAGGCGAGGTTGTATCTCTCCAATAGATTTTGTAACCTTTAGCACCTTCAACCTCAGACCATTCTAACTTTGCCGAAGCTTCAACAATTCCACCAATCGCCACTTCTTTAGGTGACGGCGGCGCAGAGGCCAGGCTTGCCATAGTAATTGCGTTTACTGCCGTCAGTTTTTTACAATACGGGAAATTGACATGTTCAAAAGTATCACCGTAATTAATGCCATTTTCTGTCCTAATGTCTTGATGTTGTTGGGTGTAATTTTCATGAGCCTCCATTATTCGGAGTCCCGCAAACCCAACATCATTGAAAGGTCTGTGATGTCCACCACGACCAAAACGATCTAATCGATAGATCATTACCGGATTCATTTCAGGCATATATGTTTTTGTAGTAGCGTAGACATAACGCGCTAACTGACGAGAGATTCCATCGATTTCACCTCCATAAAAACGTCGTGCTCTTGCCTGTCGTGCTAGTCTTTGAGGATCGGTTTCATCAGTTGTTATAGGTTCAGAAAAGATTCTGAATGTTCTGTTATCGATAACACCATCGACACCTTCAATATTACCAATCATATCGTTATTCAAAACTCCAATAATTTCCCAGTTGTTATCTTTCGCGTACTTTGCCATACCCTGACCACCGAACAAGCCTTGTTCTTCGCCCGAAAGCCCTAAGTAAACGATACTATTTTCAAACTTGTATTTTGATAGAACACGCGCTGCTTCCATAGCGCCCGCCATACCAGTGGCATTATCGTTAGCGCCCGGAGAATCTGAAGTATAATCTGTAGGATCTGACACTCTCGAATCAATATCTCCACTCATTATTATGAAGCGGTTAGGGTATTTCGTACCGCGTTGAATTGCTACGACGTTGACAATATTGACGTCTTTAACGATGCGCTGGTTAGTGCCTTTTTCAAAAAAGTTATTTTGAAAAAACACTTCAAGACAGTTATTGCAATCTTCAGATATTTTATCGAATTCTGACTTGATCCAACGACGTGCAGCGCCAATGCCTCGCGTTTCAGAGATGGTATCACTTAAGGTGTGCCTTGTTCCGAAATCTGCTAATTTTTTTACATCATTGCGGAGCCTTTCTTCTGAAATTTCATCTATAATGTCATAGATCTTAGGATCAGTCTGGGCATTGTTAATACAACAAATTGAAACAAATAATAGGGTAAAAATGAACTTCATATTAAATAGGGTTAGTGAAACTCTAAAGTTACGGTTTTAAGAGTTGTGATTTTTTAAAAAACTGTTAATACATAATTAGGAGATCTCTCAAGAAATACTTATTTCCTTAGAACGAGTGTCCCGAAAATATTAGCGTCTTTCCATCCGCGATCTTTATCAGCGCCTTCAACAAATATAGATCCAATAAAATTTTCACGATGTTCGCTGTTATCACTATCACAGTAGGCGAGGGCAAAGCCCACATTTTTATTTTGCCTTAGCTTTACGGGTTGATTAGCTACATCGTCTATATAAGTATCATCATATAATAGAATTTTCACTTCCCAAATAGTTGTATTTCCAGTGGTTTGCCTTGCTGAGCTTACATGAGAGTTATAGAGTTTACCTTCTTTAGTGTGATTGACATCAACGACATTACCTTCTAAATCGACATGGTAGGCAAAGGCATTATGATTGTACTGATGGCCACCACCGCTATTATCTTCATCAACAAAAATTTCTAAACAATCTTCATCCCACCAACTTTTTAGGGGGTCTTTATAAACATCCCTTAGTTTATCATCTGTAATTTCGGCCAGTAAGTATAGTGCTTCTTCGGTCCAAGCAAGTTTGTATTGACCTTTAAAATCCTCTTCACTAAATGCAGACCCAATCCATAATTGATCTATTGGATACCATTCAGAAGACGTCCAAATGGCTTCATTTGCAATACCATCGATAATTGGACTTTCACTAGTGTAAGGCACATTTAAAAGTTGTTTTATGGGTTTTTTATTTTCTTTCTTATGGTAATTAAATTTCATGGTTTCTACCTTACCATCTTCTTTGATATCGACATAAACGTTCATTTCATTAGCACTTACTTTTTCAAACGTCATACCTTCAAAAACCACTTTGTCTTCGGAAATATATTTTAATGGAAAATCTACAGTTTCATCCTTAGTTTCCCAGCCTTTAAGGTCTCCTCCAAAATGTTTAAGTTGTAATACAAGGCTATTCTCAATTTCGCGAATGATCTCAATTTCATAAAACTGAACCTTGCCATCCACAACCAATTTAAATGTTGCCATCATTGAGCCACCAGAAGGTTCGCTCCAAATTTCTTCTGTTGTACCTCCAAAGGCTTCACCGTGCCAAGTACCAGAAATCCATTTAATGTTATCGAGTTTAGGTTCAAGTCTAACAGTTTGCGCTATTATAGAAGAACAGAAAAGGACGAGAAGTATTGAAAGGTATTTCATTATAAGGTGCTTTTAATTTTTTATTCTAATGATTATCTTTCCCATTAGATACTATAAAGTTAAAAAATGAAAAGAAAACACCTACCAATGTTAGCCCTGTTGCTGTTTTTTATGGGCTGTTTAAGTCCAAATGAGTCAGATTCGGAGATCATTTCAAAAATTGACCCAGACGAATATTGGGGAGAAAACCCATGGCCTGGAATTCGAAAGAAAAGGATTAGTGAGTTGTTGCCAAATGCGTTGGAAGCGGCTAAAGTAGATTGTTGGTTAATAATTTGCAGAGAAAATAATAACGATCCGATTGCGGATCATATTGGTGGCGAAAATGCTGGTGGAACAGCAGCATTTTTATTTTATAATGATGAAGAAGGATTTCATTCTCTTGTATTTTCACCCTCAGGCGAGAGCACAGCCTTAGATGATCTCGATATCCATGATAAAGTAGTTTCGGTTGAACGCGGAATATCGGCCGTTGGAATGGCTGTAGACTTTATAAAAGAAAAAGATTTTGCAACGATTGCGGTAAATTCATCAACAAGTAATTCTATGGCAGACGGGTTAACGTATTCGCAGCGTATAGATTTGGAAAAACGTCTTGGAGCTTTATCAAGCCGTTTGGTATCATCAACAGAAGTCGTTTATGAATGGCTGTCAATTAAGTTACCTGAGGAAGTTGAAATTTTGAAGAAGGCCGCACAGCTTACGGCAGATTGGCAAATTGAAGCTTATAAAGAGGTCGTACCTGGTAAATCTACAGATGCAGATATTGCAAAGTTCTTAAAGCAAAAAATGGCTGAATATGGGGTAACTGACGGTTGGGCTCCAGATCAGAATCCAAATGTAAATTCTGGCGCAGATAGAGGTCATTCTCACGCTACAGATAAGGTCATCATGCCAGGAGATGTGATTCAAATTGATTTTGGAATTAAAGTTTACGATCGATGGGTAAGTGATATTCAACGTTTTGCCTATGTTCTTAAAAGTGGTGAAACTGAAGCTCCTAAGGATATTATGCATTATTGGGAAAGTGGTAAGGCAGGAAATAGGGCAGCATTAAAAGCCTTAAAACCAGGTGCCAGAGGTGTAGATGTAGATAAAGCTCAGCGCATATTAATGGAAAAAGCTGGTTCTGAATATGTGATGTGGAGTACGGGACATCCGGTAGGATATGTTGCACATGATGTAGGACCGAATCTAGGTGGTTCGCAAGCTTCTCATGTTAGGCCAGCATCTCAAAAGGAGATTAAAGAAGGCATGACCTTTGCTTTTGATGGTTTCCACGCCTGGACTCTAGAGAATGGCGGTACAAAAACAATTTCAGTTGAGGAGATGGCTGTTGTTAAAAAGGACGGTGCTGAATATTTAATTGCTCCTCAAGAAGACTTGATTTTGATTTCCTCAGAGTAATCAAGATAATTAATTTTTTTTGCTTAGACTTAGGTGGAATAGTTTCACTATACCAGTTTTAATGAAGTTCAGATATAGGCCTTTCTAATTGGTTGCCGATTTCAAAAATTCTAACATTATTGAATAAAAGTAACTTTAGAAATTAGACCATCAGTCACCTCATAAATGGCAATTGCGTAATAGATTTGTCCATTGATGGTTACTTTTTCCTTGTCTATAACTTTATTACCTAAAACAATTCTATTCATAATTTCTGCATTGAGATCTGGGACAGAATTAAACATGGTTTCGTAACGTTTTTTCAATTGATCGTTACCATCAGTAGTTAAATTATCTGGTAATAAATAAAGCTTCACGTCTTTAGAATAGGTTTTGGCAAACTCGTCAATATCTCTTTTGTTATAAGCTTCTAGCTGTTTATTTACAATGGTTTCAGGATTAGAAGTTGCTTTCTTGTTCCTAATAAATGTCATTGAGTTGATATCTTCTTTATCTACATCATAAATTGTAGCTTGTCTGATGGTCATGTCGTTTAAGGTGACCAATTCTTCATCAATGACCTTGTTTTTTAAAACCATTCTGTTCAATACCTTCACATTAGACTTTTTGTTATTCTTGAAAAATTGCCTGTAGTTGTCCCTAAGCGTATTTCGACCAGAATACATATAATCTTTAGGAAATCGATTGACAAGAACATTATCATCAAAGGCATTTGCAAAGTCACTTAGGTGTCTATTATTAAACGGTTCTATATGTCTCTGAACAACAGCGGCGGCTTCTTCAGCAGTCAGAATAGTTTCAGTATCTGGAGTATTAGACGCCGTATCTGTGTCATTAGTATTTGGTGCAGTCTCAGAAGTGCCAATTTCGGCTGCGATTAAAAGTTTTGTGCCTTCAGGATTAATTGTGAGTCTTGAAATATCTTTAATCCCATAGGACGAAAGATCGGCAACACGTTTCCAGTTGTTATCCTTTTTTAGTGTGAGTTTATAAAGAATTCCATCTTTTCCAGAAAGTAAAGTTTTGCCATTTAACCAGCAAATATCTTCAACACCTTCCATGGTATTTGCAATGAGCCTCGTTATTCCATTTGAAGGATTAAGCGAGCGGATCTGCCAGCGTTCGTCACTTTCTTTGTAGATGAAGCTTACTAAATTTGAATTAGGGATTTTATGAAATGAACGCCCAACGGTGGTGGCATACCTATTACTTTTGCCACTAGTAATATCGGTAACATAAAGATTTAATTGTTCATCTTCAATTACTGCAGAAACTGTGGTGTTATCATCGTACCAAGTATAATAAGCGACTACCAAGTCTTTTATAAGTTCTGTGGATTCACCATTACTTAAGTTATAGGTGTACAATCTTTGCTTTCCGTCACTATCTAATCTAACGGCAGAAACAGCATTTTTGTTTGGAATTTTTAAAGGTGTGTATTCGCCACCTGGCGTGTAATTGATATAGTTTTTTGATTTATAATTAATATGATATTGAGCTATATCGGTTTGTCCTTTTCTAGTAGAAGCATAGAGGATGTAATCATTATTCATAAATGAAGGTTGATTGTCGTAACCTTCGTTGTTCGATATATTTTTTCCGTTGGAAACTTCAATGCGAGAATTCTTCGTTTCTAGGTCAAAAAGAAAGATTTCTATATTGGATTGCGCATTTGACAGATAAGAAAATAGGAGGGGAAGTAGGACTAATTGATAATATTTCATGATATAGCAAGATTGATGCATTAAATATAATGATAATCTTGTTTTGAGGCTACTAGAACCATCATATTTCACTTAAAAAGTAAGAAAAACCTTCAATAAAATGCATTTCAACGAATAAATTAGGCTTTTTATCGTTATTTTTTATACATTTATCGATATGAATAGTTTAGGATTGTTCGTTGATCTGTTAGATCTTTTGTAAAATAATACTGCGACAGGGAGAATAATTCTGAGTAATTTTTTTGATCTTCATATTTTAGTTAGTTAGTGAAAAGTCTCGAGATAGTCTATCTTGAGACTTTTTGTTTGTATTTATTTCAACTAAAAAAAGCCAATTCAAATTAATGAATTGGCCTTTTCGTTCTAACTTAAACTAAATTAAAAACAGTATTCATTTTCTTCAGATAACTTATCCGCTATTTGCGTACGTAGTGCCACTACGTTTGGCATATTCGTATACTTTGTAAAACGCTTTAAGCCCATTAGCATCATGCGTTGCTCATCACCTTCAGCGAAACTGATAATACCTTCTTTTGCATTTTTAGTGATAATATCTAAAGCATTGTATAAGTATAATTTAGCCATAGCAATTTGATGCGATTGTGCTTCCTCACCAAAACGCTTTGCATTTTTTTCAGTTCTTAAGATGGTAGACTCTGCCATATAGATCTCAATTAAGATATTAGAGGCAGCCATCAATAGTTGTTGATGCTGTTCTAGGTCTGGCCCGAATTTCTGTACTGCTGAACCAGCGACCATTAAGAAGACTTTTTTAAGTTTTTTGATAATGGCTTTTTCTTCAGAAAATAATTCTGAATAATCAGGTGTATCGAAGGATGGAATACCCATTAACTCGTCTGCTACTGCCATAGCTGGACCTAATAAATCCACATGACCTTTCATGGCTTTCTTTACAAGCATACCCACAGCTAACATTCTATTGATTTCGTTGGTTCCTTCATATATACGTGAAATACGCGCATCTCTCCATGCAGCTTCCATAGGTGTATCGGCAGAGAAGCCCATACCACCAAAAATCTGGATACCTTCATCAGAACAATTCTGAATATCTTCAGAAACCGCTACTTTCAAAATTGAACATTCAATAGCATATTCTTCAACACCTTTCAACTCAGCTTCTTGATGTGTGTTTCCTGAAGCCTGTCTGATCGCAATACGATCCTCAATATCTTTCGCAGCTCTATAACAAGCAGATTCGCCAGCATAAGCACTAGTTGCCATTTCAGCAAGCTTAGATTTAATAGCACCAAATTTTACAATAGGTGTTTTAAACTGAACACGCTCATTAGCATATTTTACAGCCTCAGTAATAACACGACGCTGTGCATCTAAACAAGCTGCTGCTAGTTTAATTCGTCCTACATTTAGTGCGTTCATGGCAATTTTAAATCCTCCGCCACGTTCAGATAACATATTTTCAACAGGAACTTTTGTTTCATTAAAAAATACCTGACGCGTAGACGATGAGTGAATACCAAGTTTGTGTTCTTCTTCACCTAAAGTAATTCCATTCGGGTTGTCTTTATCAAATTCTACAATGAAACCTGTTATGTTTTTATCGTCTTCAATACGAGCGAACACGATAAACGTTTCAGCAAAACCAGCATTTGAGATCCACATTTTTTGTCCAGATATCAAATAGTGTTTACCGTCATCAGATAATACTGCTTTGGTTTTACCGGAGTTAGCATCCGATCCGGCACCTGGCTCAGTTAAACAGTAAGCACCAAACTTTTCTCCTGTTGCTAATGCAGGTACATATTTTTTCTTTTGTTCTTCCGTGCCATAAAGTGTAATTGGCATAGTACCAATTCCTGTATGTGCGCCGAACGCTGTAGCTATAGAACCTGTAGCACCAGATATGTAGTCACAAACCAGCATTGTTGAAACAAAGCCCATTTCGAGACCATCATATTCAGCTGGAACAGCGATACCTAATAACCCCAGTTCACCAGCCTTACGCATCACTTCTTCAGTAAGTGCATAATCTTTCTTTTCAAAACGTTCCTTATTTGGCCAAATTTCACGGTCAACAAATTCCTTTACCGTTTCTAACATCATTTTTTGTTCTTCGGTAAAATCTTCTGGAGTGAATACATCTTCACAATTGGTATCCTTCACAAGGAATTGTCCTCCTCTTAATATGTCTTTTTCTACAGTCTCCATTTTTTATATTTTATATGATTCTTTTTAGTTTAAAAATTCGAAAATTCCAGCGGCACCTTGACCAGTACCAACGCACATTGTCACCATGCCATATTTATTTTTCATGTCTCGCTTACGCATCTCGTCAAATAATTGCACTGAAAGTTTAGCGCCTGTACAACCAAGTGGGTGACCAAGAGCAATGGCCCCACCATTAACATTAACGATGTCTTGATTTAGGTCTAATTCTCTCATCACAGCGAGTGATTGAGAGGCAAATGCTTCATTTAACTCAATGAGTTCGATGTCATTTTGTGAAAGACCAGCTTGTTTTAAAGCCTTTGGAATTGCTGCAACCGGTCCAATACCCATGATTCTCGGTGGTACACCAGCTGCGGCATAGCTTACTAATCTTGCAACAGGTTCAAGATTAAGTTCTTTTACCATGTCTTCGCTCATTACAAGTACAAAAGCAGCACCGTCACTTGTTTGTGATGAGTTACCTGCTGTAACCGATCCGCCTTGCGCAAATACTGGTCTTAATTTGGCGAGTGCTTCAATACTTGTTCCTTTTCTTGGGCCTTCATCTTTATTCACAGTGAATTTTCTATTCGCCTTTTTACCGTTAGCATCCACATAGGTCTCTTCAACTTCAATTGGTACAATCTGATCTTGGAAACGATCTTCTGCTAATGCTTTTAGGGCTTTCATGTGAGAGTTGTATGCAAACTCATCTTGATCTGCTCTCGATACATTGTATTTGTCCGCAACAGCTTCGGCTGTATTTCCCATTCCCCAGTAATAATCCTCATGCCCAGAGTTTACGATGTCGTAGTTTAGTTCTGGTTTAAAACCTGTCATCGGAACAGAACTCATACTTTCTGACCCGCCTGCAATAATACAATCTGCCATTCCAGCCTGGATTTTGGCCACGGCCATAGCAATTGTTTCTAAACCTGATGAACAAAAGCGATTTACTGTAACCCCAGGAACATCAACGGTATTTAAACCAATTAATGAAATGATTCGGGCCATGTTTAGACCTTGAGAGCCTTCAGGCATGGCATTACCAACAATAACATCATCAATACGAGACACATCAAAATCTGGTAATTTACCCATCATATATTGAATTGTTTCAGCAGCCAATTCATCAGCTCTTTTAAATCTGAAACCGCCTTTTTTAGACTTTCCTACAGCAGTTCTGTATCCTTTAACTATATATACTTGTTTCATTTTTTTAATTCCTTAATGGTTTACCTGTTTTTAACATGTGCTGAATGCGTTCAAGAGTTTTACGCTCTGTACATAACGATAAGAACGCTTCACGCTCTAAATCCAAGAGGTATTGTTCTGACACTAAAGTTGGTTCAGATAAATCTCCTCCAGCCATTACATAGGCTAACTTATTTGCGATTTTCTGATCGTGTTCACTGATGTAGTGACTCGCTTCCATGGCATCTGTTCCTACTAAGAACATACCTAAAGCTTGTTTTCCAAGCACTTTTACATCCTTTCGTTTAACCGGATGAGTATAGCCTGCATCGGCCATTAATTTAGCATGTGCCTTTGCAGTAGCGATCTGGCGATCTTTATTGACTACAACTATATCTTTTCCTTTTTGAAGTACGCCTAGGTCGTAAGCCTCATAGGCCGAAGTTGCCACTTTTGCCATACCAATGGTTAAGAAATATTCTTGAAGTACGTTTAATTCAACATCACCTTTATTGAAGGTATCTGAAGCTCTTAGCGCCATTTCTTTAGAACCGCCGCCACCTGGAATTACACCAACACCAAATTCTACTAATCCGATGTAAGTTTCTGCTGCAGCGACTACTTTGTCAGCGTGTAATGATAATTCACAACCACCACCAAGTGTCATGCCATGTGGTGCAGCTACCGTTGGAATTGCCGAGTAGCGCATACGCATCATAGTGTCTTGGAAATATTTGATGGCCATATTGAGTTCATCATATTCTTGCTCAACAGCCATCATAAAGATCATACCAATATTGGCTCCAACAGAAAAGTTAGCGCCTTGATTACCGATAACGAGACCTTCAAAGTCTTTTTCAGCAAGGTCAACAGCTTTGTTCAATCCGGCTAAAACATCACCACCGATAGTGTTCATTTTAGATTGGAATTCGCAATTAAGAATACCATCACCTAAGTCTTCAATAACAACACCAGAATTTTTAAATACTTCGTTAGACTTTCTAATGTTATCTAGTATGATAAAGCTATCCTGACCAGGAATTTTCTCTTGTGATTTTTTAGGGATATCATAAGCGAATGTCGCACCATCTTTAACGGTGTAGAAAGAAGTGTTTCCCGAAGCTAACATTTCAGTGACCCATGCATTTGGTTCTAAACCTTCGGCTTTCATCATTTCTATTCCAGCTTCAACGCCAATAGCATCCCAAATTTGAAATGGTCCGTGTTCCCATCCAAATCCCGCTTTCATAGCATCATCGATCTTGTAAAGATCATCTGTAATTTCAGGAATACGGTTGGAGACATAAGCAAATAAGGCAGCAAAACTTTTGCGATAGAATTCGCCGGCTTTGTCTTTTCCTTTCACCAAAACGTTAAAGCGATCAACAACCTTATCGATAGTCTTTGTTAACTCTAGCGTTGCAAATTTTGCACGTTGCTTAGTTCTATAATCTAGGGTGTTTAGGTCTAAAGAAAGAATCTCTTTTTTGCCTTCCGCAGAGACATGCTTCTTGTAAAATCCTTGTCCGGTTTTACTTCCTAACCATTTATTTTCCATCATAGTATTGATGAAATCTGGCAGTTGGAATAATTCATGTCGCTCGTCATTCGGACAATTTTCTCTAATACCATTAGCCACATGAACGAGTGTATCTAAACCAACAACGTCTACTGTTCTAAAGGTTGCTGATTTTGGGCGACCGATCACAGGACCAGATAATTTATCTATTTCCTCTATGGTTAGATCTAGATCTTTAACGGTATGAAAAAGGCTCATTATGCTAAAAATTCCGATACGATTACCAATAAAGGCTGGCGTATCTTTTGCAACCACTGAAGTTTTTCCTAAGAATTGTTCGCCATAACCGTTTAAGAATTCTAGAACTGCAGCATCTGTTTTTGGTCCAGGAATGATTTCAAAAAGTTTTAAATAACGCGCAGGGTTGAAGAAATGTGTTCCGCAGAAATGCTTTTGAAAATCTTCACTTCGCCCTTCGCTCATAAACTTTATAGGGATACCTGAAGTATTCGACGTTATTAAAGTTCCTGGGGTTCTATATTTTTCAAGTTTTTCAAAAACTTGCTGTTTAATATCTAGGCGTTCAACGACCACTTCCATAATCCAATCAACATCCGCAACTTTAGCGATATCGTCTTCTAGATTTCCAGTAGTGATTCGATTTTTAAACGATGGGTGATAAAGTGGGGCAGGTTTAGATTTGATAGATGTAGTTAAGGCATCATTGACTAATCGATTACGTACAATTTTGTCTTCTAATGTTAATCCCTTGGCTTTTTCTCTGTCATTAAGTTCACGCGGAACAATGTCTAACAAAAGCACATCTACACCAATATTGGCAAAGTGGCAGGCGATTCCGCTTCCCATAATACCAGAGCCAATAATGGCAATTTTTTTGATTCTTCGTTTACTCATTATTTTATACTATGTTCTTTTTGATTGTATATTTTTTTGTTTGAAATCATATTATTGATGAGTTCAGCAACTTCGTAGAAATGTTCAATTTTATCAGCAGAAATATTCGAACGTATGGCGTTATCAAAGGTTAATACGCGGTCCTTAGAATATTCTCTTTTTTCTCTTCCAAAATCTGTGAGGTGAATTAGTACACCACGTCCATCTTCAGGATTAGGTTTGCGCTCAATAAGACCTTTCTCTTCCATCGTTTTGAGTGTACGCGAAAGACTTGTCGCTTCCATACCCATTTTTGGACCTAATGAGGTTGAGGGTGTTCCTTTTTCTGGGTCAATACTTAGTAATGCAAAACCAGTAGCCATCGTTGTATCGAACTTTGAGGCTTCCTCGTTATACATCTTATTTACTGCTAACCAAGTGGTTCTCAGTACATAATCTATTGTTTTGTCCTTCATTAAAATTTAGTTTGGTTTCCAAAGATAATAAAAAATACTATGCATGCATAATAAATTTATGTAAATTGTTGAATAAAAAAAGCGTTCCGGATGAGAAACGCTTTATAACTATTAGGTGTATTGAGAGGTGCTTAGAATTTACTAAAGATCAACAATTTCCTTTCGTGATTTAACGTTCAGCTTATTGTAGATTGAACTCACATGAGACTTGACGGTGCTTACACCAATATTGAATTCTTCTGAGATTTCCTTGTTAGATTTACCTTCCACCAAAAGTGAATAGATCCGCCTTTCCTGAATGCTTAACGCATCAATAGATCTTTTATCAGAAGTTTTTTTTTCTGAATTTCTTTTACCAATGAAATAACCTAGTAGATAGGCTGCCCCAACACCTAGAGCCATTAATAACCTGTAGTCGATGGCACTCTTCCTCTCAGGTATTTTCGCCCTGAACTTTTCAAAATACGCTGACGATTCAGTTTTCCATTTATCGGAATAATTCTGATAAAATTCTAGATTATTCTTAAGATCGCTTTCATATTTACTGCGTTGCAAAGTATACAAGGATACTAAGGCATAAGAACAGGTATCAGCAATATGCCTTAGTTGTTCGTTAAAGGCATTGGTTACAAATTCGCTTTTAATTCGAGGCGCGCTGAAATTAGTACTGTCCATGAGTTTAACAATATCATCAACTTTGTCTAGAATTTTATTTTTCTCATCCTCATGAAAAGTCACATTACTAAAGATGCGACTTTGGTTTTCAATTTTGATATAAGACTTGTTATTCGCAACAAGGAAAAAGTGATTTTCGGCGTTACCACCAATTATTATTGAAACCTTAGATGTTCCCCGTTTTGAAATATGAATACGATAAAGGCTATTTTCTTTTGGAAGAAAATCGATATTGAACTTAAAGTACCCTGAAGCATCAACCTCAGATTCTGCAATAATCATACTGTTAGACATTGTGTACATTTTGCTAAAATCTGAGATATATGACAGGTATAGTTTTGGTTCCCAAATGCTGTCAAGAGTTAAATGACCTTCAATAAGATGCTTGTCCGTTTTGTTCTGAGCAGTTATTGTAGCGCAACTCAAAAATGCTGGTAAGAGTATTAATATTTTTAAGATTCTATAAAATTGCAAAGGTTGGTTATTTTGATTAGTACAAGACTTGGCGCGATTGGATATTTACTCTACCAGTCGCATCTTTTGGAATAAACTTTATTTGCCAATTCCCTAAACTAGGATCATTAATGATTTTATTAATGTGACCTGTTACACCTTCAGTGAGTTCACTGAATAGACTGCCATCTCCTTCAGATTCCATACCTTCAATTGTAAATTCGCCTTGTTTTTCATTTTCGGGGTTGTAAATTTCTATCGTAACGGTACCTTTTCGTACGGCACATGCAATCTCTAATTTTAAGGTTGATGTTTTTTCAGAAATTTTAATATCTACTGATTGTATTTTGGAAGATTCTTTAAATCCAAGATTTCGTGTAATCTTAAAATCAGTGCTTTGAGCAAATGCAGTTGAACTAAAAACTACAAATAATAGCGGTAGAAAAATTAATAAACGTTTCATAATATTTTTATTTAAAGTTAATACTACAAAACTATTTCTAAAGGTAGAGCAATAGAAATTTTTACAGTCTGAAAAAAGTATTAATTAAGTTTTAAAAACGTGCTAAACCCTTTAATTTTCTACGGTCTGTAGATTTTTTCGTAGAGTGCATCGTATTTTTTTCTGATAACACTTCGCTTCATTTTCATGGTAGGAGTCAGATGCCCATCGTCGATCGTCCATGCTTCAGGAGTTAACTCAAAGCGTTTTATCTGTTCCCATTTTCCGAAGTTTTTATTGTATTTGTCTACTTCTTTCTGAATGCGATTAATCACCGTTTCTGAAGATGCAATTTCTTCTTCGGAAGTTCCGATATTGTGTTCCTTGTGTTCGATCCAATCACGGATAAATTCAAAATTTGGTTGAATAATGGCGCCAGGCATTTTTTCGCCTTCGCCGACAACCATAACTTGCTCAATGAATAAGGATTGCTTCAGGTCGTTTTCTAGTAGCGTAGGAATGATGTATTTACCACCAGAGGTTTTAAACATTTCCTTTTTTCGCCCGGTGATTTTCAAAAATCCATCGTCATCTATAATGCCTTTATCTCCGGTATGAAAGTATTCACCAGTCATTACGCTATCTGTTTTTTCAGGATCTTTATAATAGCCCATCATTACGTTTGGTCCTTTAATTAAGATCTCACCATCTTCGGCTATTTTCACCTCTACGTTATCTATAGGTTTCCCTACGGTGCCGACTTTGAAATGATTATCGCTATACATTCCAACAGAGACCACTGGCGACGTTTCCGTAAGACCATAGCCCTCCATGACTTGCATTTGTCCTGCAGAAAACACACGAGATAATCTAGGTTGAAGTGCCGCACTTCCTGAAACCATTGTTCTTAATTCACCGCCAAGTGCTTCTCGCCATTTGCTAAAAATTAGTTTATTAGCAATGCTTAGTTTGAATTCGTACCAAGAACCGTTGGCTCGGTATGGTTCCCATTTCTCACCAAGCTCTACTGCCCAATAGAAAAGTTTTTGTTTTATGCCGGAGAGTTCATCAGCTTTCAACATAATTTTATCGAAGACCTTTTCTAATAGTCGCGGTACCACACTCATAAGATGTGGTTTTATTTCTTTGGCATTATCTCCAATTTTGTCTAAGCCTTCAGCGAAGTAGATACTTGTTCCGGCGTATTGATAGATATAGATAAGTACACGTTCAAAAATGTGGCAAATGGGTAGGAAACTCAAGATTCTAGTTTCACCATCAATAGGAGGTAAGCGCTTTGACGCATCTAAGGCGTTACTTGTAATATTCCAATGTGAAAGCATTACACCTTTGGGTTTTCCTGTGGTCCCCGATGTATAAATAATGGTTGCTAAGTCTTCAGGCTTTACGGCTTCTTTTCTTGCTTCAACTTCATTTTGATTGCTATCGTCTGCACCTAATTCGAAAAGTTCAGAGTAATGTTTGCAGCCTTCAATATGGTCGAATGAATATACATCTCTTAGTTGCGTATTGTCTTGAACCTTTCTAACTTTTTCTAAGACTTCTTCATCTGAAACAAAACAATAGATAGACTCACTATGATTTAAGACATATTGATAATCTTCAGCAGAAATTGTTGGATAAATAGGAATATTGATAGCACCAACCTGAAGCACACCAATATCCATGATATTCCATTCGGTTCTATTTGTTGAGGATATTACAGCAATTTTATCTCCTGATTGTACACCAAGTTTTATCAAAGCACGGCTAACCGCATTGGCTTTGTTAATATACTCTTGGGTAGACATTGGTGACCATTCACCATTGTATTTTGTAACCAAAGCCTTGGCATTTGGTTTATGTTTTAATTGATAGTAAGGAAAATCAAAGAGGCGCGTAACGTCTGTCATAATTTATAAATCTGTAAAATTTACTGGGGATTTCTACGAAAATAAGAAATTTAGGTCGATTTTATTTAGCTGTTGCGAATTAAACAAAAGATTATGAAGATTCAAATTTTTCTAAAATCGATTTGAAGAAAATAAAAAAAGGGCTTTAAATAATAAAGCCCTTCGATTTTATGATACTTTTCACCCTAACTACTAATAAATTTAAGTCTTAACCCCTTAGTGATTAATCAATATCATTAGTAAAAAAGTATCACTCTTTATACAAATATAAGTACTGTATTCAAATTCAGCAACTTAAGCGTGTTTATTTTCTATCCATAATCTCGCATTTACAAATGCCTCTATCCAAGGAGAAACTTCGTCCTTTCTGCCGTCTGGATAGTGTGCCCAATTCCACTGGAATGTTGAACGCTCAATATGCGGCATAGTCACTAAATGTCTTCCAGTCTTATCGCACATCATGGCTGTATTGAAATCTGATCCGTTTGGATTATGCGGATAACCTTCGTAGCTGTATTTAGCCACGATATGGTATTGATCTTCGGAATACGGTAGTTTGAATTTTCCTTCACCATGTGAAATCCAAACCCCTAATTGACTTCCGGCTAAGCTCGATAACATCACTGAATTGTTCTCCTGAATTTTCACAGATGTAAAGGCACTCTCGTGTTTATGAGAATCGTTGTAAGTCATTTTCCCATGAATCTCATGTTCTGGATTAATGAGGTCTAATTCCATCCAAAGTTGGCAACCATTACAAATTCCAACTGAGAGTGTATCTTCTCTCTGGAAGAAATCCCAAATCACTTTATTAGCCTTTTCATTGTATTTTATTGCACCTGCCCAACCTTTTGCAGAACCTAGTACATCAGAATTACTAAACCCTCCAACAGCACCAAGAAACTGAATATCTTCAAGTGTTTCTCTACCTGAAATTAGATCGGTCATATGAACGTCTTTCACATCAAAACCAGCTAGATACATGGCGTTGGCCATTTCGCGTTCAGAATTACTTCCTTTTTCTCTTAAAATCGCTGCTTTAGGGCGATTAGAATTTACCTCTGGTAGTTTTCCTGTAAAATGCTTTGGAAACTTATACGCTAGAGGTTGGTTTTTATAATTGTTGAAGCGCTCATCAGCAAGGTTATTTGCTGTTTGCTTTCGGTCGAGGAGAAGCGAGGTTTTATACCATACATCTCTCAATCGCGAAACGGTCATCGTATAAACCTGATTGCTATTTATAACCCCGAGCACATCACTTTCAGTAACTTCACCCAACTTATGAAACTCAATATTGGCTTGTGCCAATGTGTTTTCTATTGAATCGTCCGTAGACTGAATCACGACACCAGCATTTTCAGAAAATAGAACTTTGAAAGCGTCCTTTTCTCCTAGACTAGTAATGTCTAATTCGGCACCAATATTATTATCAGCAAAACACATTTCCAATAACGTTGTAATAAGTCCTCCTGAAGCCACATCATGGCCTGCAACTATCTTATCGTTCTTAATGAGCTGCTGAATAGTATTGAATACATTGATGACGTAATTAGCATCTTTAACCGTTGGAGTTTCACTACCAATTTTGTTATTGATCTGTGCAAAAGAACTACCGCCAAGTTTAAAATCATCTTGAGATATATTTATGTAATAGATCGAACCTTTTCCTACTTTGAAAACGGGTTCAACAACTTTAGAAATATCATTACAATTTGCCGCTGCTGAAATAATCACTGTGCCTGGAGCAATAACATCACCTTCAGGATATTTCTGCTTCATTGAAAGTGAATCTTTACCCGTAGGAACATTAATGCCCAAATCGATTGCAAATTCTGACACCGCTTTTACTGCTTCGTATAAACGGGCGTCTTCACCGTCATTTCTGCAAGGCCACATCCAGTTGGCTGAAAGGGACACACTTTTTAAACCATCTTTTAAAGGCGCCCAAATTATATTGGTTAAAGACTCTGTAATTGAATTACGGCTACCTGCAATTGGATCTATCAACGCCGAAACCGGTGAGTGCCCAATTGAAGTTGCTATGCCTTCTTTACCTTTGAAATCTAGAGCCATTACACCAAGGTTGTTAAGTGGTAATTGCAATGGACCAGCACATTGCTGCTTAGCAACTTTTCCTCCTACACAACGATCTACTTTGTTTGTGAGCCAGTCTTTACAAGCTACAGCTTCAAGTTGTAAAACCTGATCTAAATAATCATAGATCTGGTCAGTATTATAACTTAGGTCTTGATAGTTTTTCTCAACTGTAACGTCGTTCATTATGGTTTTTGGTGAACTACCAAACATGTCTTCTAATGCTAAATCCATAGGTTTATCGCCTTTAGATTTAGATTCAAAAGTGAAACGATGTTTCCCAGTAACTTCGCCAACGTCATAAATTGGTGAGCGTTCTCGATCTGCAATTTTATGTAAGGTGTCTAGATGCTCATCGGCAATAACGAGTCCCATACGCTCCTGTGATTCATTTCCAATTATCTCTTTTGAAGATAGTGTTGGGTCTCCAATGGGCAGTTTATCTAAATCGATATGGCCACCAGTATCTTCTACGAGTTCAGACAGACAGTTGAGATGACCACCTGCACCATGATCGTGAATAGAGACAATGAAGTTTTCATCGCTTTCAACCATGCTTCTTACAGCATTGGCAGCACGTTTTTGCATTTCTGGGTTCGAACGCTGAACAGCATTGAGTTCTATTCCTGAATCAAATTCGCCTGTGTCGGCAGACGATACTGCCGCACCTCCCATACCAATTCGGTAATTATCTCCACCTAAAATGACGATTTTATCACCTGTTTTGGGGATTTCTTTTATGGCCTGATCTGCTTTTCCGTATCCTATTCCACCAGCCAGCATGATGACCTTGTCGTAACCGATTCGATCTTCTTTTTCTTGATGTTCGAAGGTTAAAACAGAACCACAAATTAACGGTTGGCCAAATTTATTTCCAAAGTCGGAAGCCCCATTACTCGCTTTAATTAAAATATCAATCGGTGTTTGGTACAACCATTTACGTGCAGGGAATGCTTTTTCCCATGGTCGCTCTTCCTCTAATCGCGAATAGGAGGTCATGTACACAGCTGTTCCGGCTAAAGGAATTGAGCCTTTTCCACCTGCAAGACGGTCTCTAATTTCACCACCAGACCCTGTTGCCGCACCGTTAAATGGTTCAACAGTTGTTGGGAAATTATGGGTTTCTGCTTTGAGTGAAATAACAGATTCAAAATCTTTAGTAGTATAATAATCTGGAATATCCGCACGTTTTGGCGCAAATTGTTCAACAACCGGACCTTCAATAAACGCTACGTTATCCTTGTAGGCTGAAACAATCGCATTCGGATTACGCTTCGACGTTTCCTTAATCATTTTAAATAATGATAATGGTTTTTCCTCACCGTCAATTACAAATGTTCCGTTGAAAATTTTATGGCGGCAGTGTTCTGAATTGACTTGTGAAAATCCAAAAACTTCAGAATCCGTAAGTGGTCTTCCGATCTTTTTTGAAACACCTTCAAGATAATCGATCTCTTCGTCGCTTAAGGCTAGTCCTTCCTGCTGATTATAAGCTGAAATATCCTCTATATTCTGAATTGCTTCAGGCTCAATATTTATAGTAAAAATATCTTGGTTCAAACTTTGAAATTTTTCAGAAATCATAGGGTCATAACCCTTAAAATCTGATTGAACCGAAGTAAACTCCTCAATTCTAACAATTCCGTCAATGCCCATATTTTGGGTAATTTCAACGGCATTGGTACTCCAAGGTGTGATCATAGCAGCTCTTGGGCCAATAAAAAAAGCATCAATTGATGCTTGCTCTATTTTAGGCTGGTTGCCAAATAACCATGTAAGTTTAGATATTTTTTCAGTTGATAATTCTTTTGTGGCTTGAACAGCAAAAACTTTACTGTTTTGGTTTCCAAAGAAGTGAATCATTAGATGCAGGTATTGTTGCGATTATTAAAGCGCAAATTTACGCTTTTTAAATTGAAATAAAGTGTTATGACCTCATGTAAAAGATGAAGTTATTCACCAGTAGTTGACATTGAAAATTAGAATCCTTCAGATGTTCAGAATAAAAAAAGCAACCCTATCGAGTTGCTTTAAAGTTTTTCAAAAATCAGTTTCAGTTTTTGATAAGACGTTTAGTTGTGCTTGCTTCGCCTTGAGTGATTTTTAAGATGTAAATACCAGATTTCAAATCCTGAATATTCAATCGCTTTTCTGAATTTATTTGTCGTTTTAAAATACGTTTACCTAAGATATCATAGATCTCTATGGTGGTATCAACGTTATTTTGAAGGTCGATATTCAAAATATCCTTAGCAGGATTTGGATAGATTCTAACGTTATCTAGGTCGTATTCAGGAGTATTTAATAGTCCACAAGTCCAAGACATATTATCAAATCTAACACGGTTAGATCCGTTGCTATTGTTTTGTATTGAGAGTGTATTAAATGTTTCTGAACCTAAATCAATATTGCTGATTGTTGTAGTTGTTACCGTATCGTCGTAAGGAATTGTGCCAACCACATTACCGTTAATTACAAGATCAAATGTTCCTGAACCTCCACTGAATACACGTTGTGTAGTTACCGTAAACTCTTCAATAATATCTGAAAGATTATCTGTGTATTGTAAGCTACCGTCTCTGATTGTAATGGCTCTGCCATCTAGAGTTTGATCAGTTCGTGCATCGGTAGCACTAAAGTCAAAACCATTATCTCCAGTCCACATGAAGCTAGTGTATTGGCTTGAATTTGCCGGTATGTTTTGAAAGGTCTCTTCAATGCAATTCAAATTATTGCCCACAGTTGTGGTTTCGCAGTCCTCATTACTCAATCCAGATTCGTTACCCGCACCGTCTAATGCTGTAACTCTAAAGCAATAGGTATTGTCTGGCCCTAAACTCAACACTGTAAAAGATGGGTCAGTGCTTAGGCTTGGTCCGTATAATGAACCATCAACATAAATATTATAGCCAACAACTCCAACATCGTCTGTGCTTGCGGTCCAGTTAAGATCAATAGAGTTATTAGTCGGATTAGAAGCAACCAAGTTGGTTGGGTCTGACGGCGGCGTAGTATCTGATGAACTAGACCAAATTAAATTGGCATAATTAGGATTATCTACAAACGGATTTCGGTTATTCTGATAGTTGAATACGGTATTATTTCGATCTATTTCTTTTTGAGAAACTGGGTCGTTAGCATGCCAGGTTAATAGAATAGTTAAGAATGGCTCGTCTAGGGCTTGGTTATTACTGCCATTAAACATAGGAAAGGCACTCCAATTATCAACCTGATCTTCATAACGGGTTACGAAATAGAAATACATTCTGGCAACATCACCTTTGAACTCATCAATAGGTTCAAACACAGTACTGGTATAGCCTGCTGAATATCCACTGTTTAGATTTCCTCCTGCTTTAGATCCGTTCATTGTTGGGTTGCTTACACCACTTTGAGAAATAAGTTGACTGTCGTCAACCACACCAAACGGTAAATTACTGCGTAAACCGTTTACTCTACCATCGGTAGGAATAACAGTATGACCGTCGTCTACCATCGGACTTGCATCATTATAAACAGATTTTGGTATGATATGCTCTTTATTGTAGCAGTCGCCTTCACTCGAGAAACTTCCTGAACACTCGTCTGTTTGAAAAACATAATTGTAAGGGTCTACACCTGTGGGGTTTTCAGAATAGATATCGAGTATTGTTCCGTCATTCTCGTAATATAGATCCAGATCACTAGTGCCGTATAGGTTATCGAGATTGTCGCCTTGGTCCATGTGTAAAAACTCCGTAGAGAGGCCATCATTGCTATCATTAATGATGCGCTTTAATTGCGTTTTTAATGCAAATCCTGAAAGGCCATTTGCCGAGTCGTAATAGTTTGAAGGGACTTGAGCAAATGAAATGGACGAAACAAATAATAATGATATTAGGTAAAAATGCTTCATATATTGATATCTAGTTAATAGTCTTTTTTTCTAAAAGTGCCATATAAAATCCGTCATATCCAAATTTGTGGGCCAACACTTTCTTGTCTTTTACAAATGTAAATGCTTTTCCTGTTTCCGAAGTTAAGAATTTATCAATTTGTTCTTCGTTCTCTGATGGTAAAATAGAGCAGGTTGCATAAACCATTTTTCCGCCTGGTTTTACCATTTTAGAGTATTTATCTAAAACTTCAGTTTGAGTTTGTTTAATATTTTCAATGAACTCTGGTGTCAATTTCCATTTGGCATCAGGATTTCGTCTTAAAACTCCCAGACCAGAACATGGCGCATCAATTAAAAGGCGATCGGCCTTAGCATGCAGTTTCTTGATGGGTTTTGTAGAGTCTATCACTTTAAGTTCGACATTATGGACACCATTTCTTCGCGCTCTAACTTTCAGCTTCTTAAGTTTACTTTCGTAAATATCCATGGCAATGATCTGCCCTTTATTTTCCATTAATGAAGCTAAGTGTAAGGTCTTTCCACCGGCACCTGCACAAACATCAACAACTTTCATGCCTGGTTTAACATCCAGAAAATCAGCAACAAGTTGTGAGGATGCATCCTGAACTTCGAACCAACCATTTTTAAAGGCTTCTGTTCTGAACACATTAGTGCGCTCTTTGAGTTTTAAGGCTGAAGGATAATTTGATAAAAATTCAGTTTCAATATTTTCAGATTGTAGTTTTAACTGAAGGTCTTTTTTATTGGTTTTGAGTGTATTTACTCTTAGGATCACTTCGGCTTGTTCATTTTGAACTTTTATTTCGTCTGTCCAGATTTTTTCACCTAACTCTTTAAGACCCAGTTCATCCATCCAATCAGGAATCGATTCTCTAAACTTTCTGATTTTAATAAGTTCGTCGAATTTGCCTTTTATTTTTCGTGAAGGTGTTTGCTCGAAGTATTTCCAATCGGGTAATTTTATTCCTTTTAAGGTCGCCCAAACGGCAAATAAGCGCCATAAATTATCTCGGTCGTATGGTGCTTTTACATTAGCAATTTCAGAATATAACCGCTTGTATCTGACGATTTCATAGGTTGTTTCGGCCACAAAACCACGATCGCGACTGCCCCAGCGTTTATCACGTTTTAAAAGTATTTGAACGACCTTGTCGGCATACTCGTTTTCATTAAAGATTTGGTGTAAACCGTCAATGACTGCAAAGCATAAATTTTTGTGTAATCGCATTTTGATTTAGATAAGCTCGCAAAGGTACATTTAATTCATTAATTTGTAGGCGATAATTCATTTGTATTTGGGACACAACGACTTTATTAAGAGATTGATTGCTGGTGATGAGGCTGCTTATGGCAAGTTGTTAGATGATTTTCAACAGAAAGTTTTTTCAACATGTATCTCATTTGTTCCGAATAAGGAAGAGGCTGAAGATCTTACTCAAGAAGTTTTTGTTGAGGTATATAAGTCTATCCATAAGTTTAAGGGTAACGCAAAGCTTTCCACGTGGATTTTCAGAATAACAACGAACAAGTGCTTAGAATTTATAAGGAAACGAAACACAAAAAAGCGCTTTGGGTTTTTACAGTCGTTAAGCGGAAGTTCGATTCCGATAGATAAAACGTCATACTTCACTGAGATGAATCATCCCGGAATTATTTTAGAAAATAAAGAGATGAATGAGACTTTATTTTTAGCAATTAATAGTTTGCCTGAAGCACAGAAAGTTGCTTTTACATTACATAAAATTGACGGAAGGAGCTATCAGGAGATTAGTGAAATCACTCAAAAAAGTATACCATCAGTTGAATCGTTGATGTTTAGAGCGAAAAAAAATCTTCAAAAATTGCTTGAGGAATATTACAAAAAGAATGGGTAACGCAAGTTTTTAAAAAATAGTGCATCTAAATGAATGAATATGGAAACAAATAAGGATATAAATCAGAAGGTAGAAGCCACTTTGGCGAGTGCGGATCACATTGAAGAGGTCAAAGTTTCGCCATTCTTGAAAGACAAAGCGCTACGACAAATCTTTTCTGAAAACAAAGAGAAGGAATCGCAGTTGTGGACTTGGTTTACACCACAATTACAATTTGCCGCATTGGTACTCATAGTTGCAATAAATGTATATGCCTTAGTGCAGTTTAGATCCTCAAATTACGATAGCGACGTTTCTAATTTCGCAGAAAGCTATGGTTTGTTAGAAAGCGATTCGGACACATTAATTAATTGATCATGAAAAAACAATTACCACTTTATATTTTAATATTATTCCTGATTATAGTTAACGGATTTTTCTTAATAAATCACTTTGGTATATCTGATGATGGTGATTTTAAAGGACCGAAAGGACCAAATAATTTTATTTCGAAACGTTTAGACTTTAACGCGGAACAAACTCAACAATTTGAAGAGCTAGAACAGAAACATAGAAAGACGATGAGGGGAATTTCAAATGAAATTAGATCCTCTAAGGAGGCACTTTTTGATCAGATTTCGAATGTTGAAGCCAGTGATTCAAAAATCGATTCTATTACTTCGGTTATTGGTGAGTTTGAGAAGAATAAGGATCTTGAAGTTTTTAGACATTTCAAGGCCATTTATAACATCTGTGATGATTCTCAGAAAGCGAAATTTAATTCTTTAGTTAAAGATGCCCTGCATAAGGGGCCACCGCCTCGAGGGCGGCGATCGCCAATGAAGAAGGGGAATGATCATCCAGGTCCACCACCAAGACATTAGCTCTAGGTTTTAGAATAATTTTAGCATTATTCTTTGAAAAATAATTTAAATTGATGGTATAAAGTGAAAGAGTAAACAATAACAAATACATAATAATCAAAATAAATATCATGAATCAAAAAACATCAAAATCAGTATTACTTGCAGCAATATTTTCATTGCTATTTGCGGTTAACATTAATGCCCAAGAAGAAGCTAATGATCGCGAAAGACCAAAAGAACCACCAACCTTTGCTCAAGTTTTAGAAAAACTCGACAAAAATGAGGACGGAAAAATATCGAAGGATGAAGCTAAGGGACCTTTAAAGAAACATTTTAAAAGACTCGACTTAGATGAAGATGGTTTCATTTCTGAAGAGGAATTTAAAAAAGCACCAAGACCAAAACGAAGAAAACAAGACAATTAAAGAAAGCATTTATTTGCAATATGAAGAGCTCTATGATAAATTTCTTAGAGCTCTTTTCATTTTTTGAAATGTCTACCGCAAGTTTTTTAGAAAGTAATCATCTAAAGATTTATAGGCGACAAAAAATTGTTGCTGAACTAAATCAAGAATTATGTTTCTAAATCAAAAATTTTCATTTGGACTGTTAGTATTGTTATTACTGAATTGTAACGGTCATAAAACCGAATATGCACATTCCCATGATGGTGTGTCACACACGCATGAAAAACCTCAAGATACTCAGAACTATTTCGGGGAGTATACCCTGAATAGTAAAACTTTTGGAACAAAAACGAAGGTGAAAATTAGAGGTAATCAACGTGTTATGACTACAAATTCATTACCCGACCATACAACTGGGGATTTTCCAAATCAAGGAAATCCTAATCGTATTTCATCTCAAAGTAAAACTTACAAGTTTCCTCTCGAACCAAAATATACTGGCAAAGCGAAATGGGCAAGAGAACCTGGTGTTGCTTTAAACGGTGTAAAGTTTGAACCAGGAACTGCTGAAGTGGTTCTTTGTGAATCTGGTGAAAACTATAGGGTTGAAGCTTTACAAGAAGTTTTTGATCTCGGTTTAGACTTTAACCATGCTCACGTTCAACCGACCGGAGCTTATCATTATCACGGAACGCCAACTTCAGTCATAGAAAATTTCGATTCAGGGGAAGATTTGGTTCATATTGGTTTTGCTCATGACGGATTTCCGATGTACTATTCAAAAAGTGGTAAATATAAACCTAGCTATAAAGCAGTGAGTGGGCAAAGAGAAGGCGAGGACTGTACATATGAAAATCCAATGGAGAAAATGGATGTTTCTGTAGGAGGCCATCATAATGGAACTTACACTTCAGATTTTGAATACATAGACGGATATGGTGATCTCGACGAATGTAACGGTATAACAATCAATGGAGAATACATGTATTTAGTTACCAATGAATTTCCGTATGTAAGCCGTTGTTTGATGGGCGAATTTGAGGAAGAAGTTAGACCACCATTTGGAAATGCCAATTCAGATGATAGAGCTAGAAGAACCCCAAGAAGAGCCCCAAGCTTTTCGGAGTTATTAAATGATCTAGATGCCAATAATGATAAAAAGATCAGTAGAAATGAATCTAAAGGTCCTTTGAAAGACTTATTCGATCGCATTGATGCTAACAAGGATGGATTTTTAACGGAGGAAGAATTTAAAAATGCACCAACACCAGAAAGACAAGGTCCACCACGACGTGACTGATCATTTCATAAATGCTCTTTTCAAAAACAATTAATAAATTAAAAACTAAATCAATTATTATGAAAAATCTCCTTAAACTTTTAGGACTGGTACTTACCATATTTACCTTTGGAATAGCGTGCTCTAGTGATGATAGTAACGCATCTACAGACGATATGGGAACAACAGATGATGACGGTGTTGTACCTGTAGAATTGCATGCTGCCTTTGCCGAATTCAATGAAGAGGCGACAACAATTTATCTAGATGGCTCTGATGTTGTTATCGAAACAACTGGTTTGCCAAACCACGAAACGGTCTATTGGGGGGTTGGGCACGAACTCTATATAGAAGAACCCAATGTGCAAACCACGCCAAGTATTATGTCAAGTAACAATAATGCCGTTACGATTGTTGTAGATGCCACGCCTAATTTAACGGGTAATACAGTTGCAACCAATCTTGGCACTATTGGCATTGCGTTAAGTGGCGCTTCAATTTTTAACGATCAGGAAGGTAATGGCCCGCTAGACAATGCTGCAGCGAGTCTCGATTGGACTGGCGGACATATTGGACCCGGTGTGTATCATTATCACCTCGAACCAAAAGCAATCACGAACGATGATCAGAACCTTGTAGGAATTCTGCTTGACGGTGTGTTTTTATATGGTAGACGCGATTATCCTTCGGATGATTATCCTACGGACTTAGATGAATCTGGTGGTCATTTTGGGCCAACACCTCATAATCCGGATGGAGAATATCATTATCATATCATCAATGAAGTATATTCTACAACAGGGTCTTATATCGCTTTTGCCGGACCATATCAAGGCTACTAGACCCATGAGAAAACGGTTGTCCATAGTAATTATGCTGTTAATTTTTGGTTGTGTTCGCCCTGCGAAAACACCGCATTTAACGGTAACAACTCCAGCAGAGGATAAAACTTCGATGGAAATCAATACTTTAGAAGTTCTTAAAAGCGACCTTGAGTTAAATCAGATTGAAGGCAGATGGTATTATAAGGGAAAACGATATAATGGCTATGCCTTAAAGTTTCATTCAAATGGCATTTTAGGTGAGCGTTTAGGTTTTATTAATGGTAGCCGAGAAGGATTGGCTCAACAGTGGTCTGCAAATGGTGTGTTAAGAGTGGAATGCACTTACCGTAATAATCGCTTAGATGGTCTTTACAAAACTTGGTGGGAAAATGCAGAGCGCTCAAAGGAAGCTCATTATGAGAGTGGAATATTGAATGGTGAAGAGAAGCAATGGTATCCTAATGGACAGCTTGCAAAGTTGAGGAATATCGTTAACGGAAAGGAAGAAGGTCTTCAAAAAGGCTGGTTGAAGAGCGGAAAAATATATGTTAATTACGAAGTAAAAAATGGTCGTATTTATGGGATGCGACGTACCAATTTATGTTATCAATTAGAAGATGAAGTGGTTAAAAGAGATTAGTCTAAAACGACTGAGTATTATTTTAGGAATAATGTTGTTGGTAAATTGTGCTAATGACTCAAAGAACAAAGCCCATGCGCGTTTGGCTGAACTACCATATTATAATGAGGCTTCATTTACGCCTCATTGGTTGTCTTCAGAAAGCAACGAAGCCAAAATCTTTCATACGATACCTGATTTTCAATTAGTCAATCAGCTCGGGGATACTATCACACAGAAAACTTTTGAAAATAAAATATATGTCACCGATTTTTTCTTTGCCAGTTGCCCAGGCATATGTCCGCAAATGACAGGCAACATGTTTAAGTTACAAGAAGCATTTATCGATGATGACGAGGTGGTCTTTCTGTCGCATTCCGTAACACCATCCTTGGACTCAGTTCCTGTGTTGAAGAATTATGCAAGAATTCATGGGGTTATCGCTAATAAATGGCATTTAGCAACTGGTGATCGTACTGAAATTTATAACCTTGGTAGAGAGGCCTACTTTGTAGAGAACGATCTGGATGAACCCAAAGACCTCGATGATTTTTTACATACTGAAAACTTTATTTTGATCGATAAGGATAAGCATATACGTGGTATTTATAATGGTCTTAACAGGGCTTCGATGATGCAGTTGATTGAAGATATTAAGACCTTGAAAGCAGAAAAATAACTTTGGTTAGTTAATGATTGATAGCTATTTTTATTGTTAATGTGAAAGGCTTTGCGGCTATGTCGTAAAGCTTTTCTATTTTTAATGAAAATTGAAATTATGCGCATCTTACTTATTGTATTGTTAATTGTTGGGTTAGGTTTTTTTACAAACGATAAACCTTCAAAGATTAGAACGATTTCAAAGGTTGAAATTGAACACCTTGTGATAGATTCTACACTCAATGTAAGAGCGCTAGAACTTATTGATACTGTTGGAATTGCTTATTTGACTTCAAACGGAAAATTAGGTGCAATGATGAGACAGGAATTTGACTTTTCCGAAGAAATAAATAATGCCTTTCCGGTACAGATCGAGAACGATTCATTTCAACTAAACTTTAGGGCATTAGCAATGACAAAAAAGAACTGTTATGGCATTACTATTGGTTCTCCGGCACTTCTTTATTCGCTCGATGTAGATATTAAAAAGAACAAAATTGTTTATCGTGAAGATGACTCAAAAGCATTTTATGATTCTATGGATTTTTGGAACGATGAGGAAGGTATTGCTATAGGCGATCCCACGGGTGACTGCATGAGCATCATAATTACCAGAGATGGTGGAAACAGCTGGAATAAATTGTCTTGTGATGTTTTGCCAAAAGCGAATGAGGGTGAGGCCGCTTTTGCTGCTAGTGATACCAATATTGCCATTGTAGGGGACCGTACTTGGGTGGCAACAGGAGGGAAGACCAGTAGAATATTATATTCTCCTGATAAAGGTCGAACCTGGGAAGCCTTTGATACACCGATTATTCAAGGAAAGGAAACGACAGATATGTATTCTATTGATTTTTATGACGAGAAAAATGGATTTGCAATTGGAGGTGATTATACAAAAGCTGATGATAAAATAGCCAATAAGATCAGAACAAAAGATGGTGGCAAAACCTGGGAAGTAGTTGCAGATGGACAAGGACCTGGTTATAGAAGCTGTGTGCAATATATCCCTAATAGTGACGGTAAAGAACTTGTAGCCATTGGATTTAAAGGGATCGATTACAGTAGCGATGCGGGAGAAACTTGGAAGCATCTCAGTGACGAAGGCTACTATACAATAAGGATTTTAAACGATTCTATTGCTTATGCCGCAGGGAATAGACGTATAAGTAAACTAACTTTTAGTGAATAAAAAAAGAGGCCAACAGGCCTCTTTTTTAGTTTTTCTTGTTACGTCTACGCTCTCGAAATTCTTTTAGTTTATCGAGTAAGATCTGATTAAACTGATCTTCAGCGGCTTTAAGTCTTATGATCTTTTTTGCTGAAATCACCTTTTTAAGATCTTGAACTAGTTCTAAATTGGCATTGTGGGTATCGGTTTCGGCTTCCATAACTTTATCTAAAATTTCTTCAGCGCGTTTGTCTGTAACATCACCGCTACGCATTTCTTTCTTTAATGGCCTTAAAACCTTCGATTTAATTTCTTCAACTTTGGCTTCAAATGCATTATAAATAGGCCAGAATTGCTGAGCTTCTTCAGTTGTGAGTTGAAGCTTGTCTGTTAGAAAAGCAATTTTTTGCGCCCTTATTCTTTCTTGCATTTTCTCACCCATCTGAGCATAGCTCGAAAAGCCGATCATTAATGTTAGAAGTAGGATTAATTTTTTCATTATAATATTTTTATTGTTGTAAAATAGATTCGATATCTGTGTTTTCTAATAAATAAGATTCTAGATTTTCTTCATCAAACTCAGTTTCTATGATGGTAAAATCTTCTTCAAGTATTTCTGCATCCATCAATAATTCTGCTAATTCATAGCTATCTAAATCACTTTCTTGAAAATAGGTTTCTACCATTTCAACAGAAATCTCGTCATTAGAAGAGTTGATAAATACAGCTATCATTAAGATCAATGACGCAGCAATACCTGCTACGTAATAGAGGGTTTTACGACTACTTAATTTAATTACAGGCGTCTCTTCAGTCTTTACCTTGGCAATGATCTGATCATCGAGAGTATCAAAATAACCTTCAGGAACTTTAAACCCAGATTCATCAACACCTTGAATTTGTTTCTCCTGATCTAAACGCTCAAAAAGCTTATCTTCAAAAGAATCAAAGTATTGGTCTGGAGTTTTAAACCCCGTCGACTTGATGTTATGTAATTTATCGTTTTTCATCGTTTGTTCCTGATTAATCAAGAATCGTTTAATTTTATTCTAATGCTTTGACTTCAAAATAATAAAATGGTTTAATCTGAAGTTAAAAAGCTTTCTATTTTTTTCACTGCTATATGATAGGACGCCTTTAAAGAGCCTTCACTTGTTTCTAAAATTTCCGCGATCTCTTTGTATTTTAAGTCGTCAAAATATTTCATATTAAATACCAGCTGTTGCTTCTGTGGCAAGGTAGCTATAGCTTTCTGTAATTTAAGTTGAATCGCTTCACCTTCAAAATAAACATCTGCTTTTAAATTATTTATGGCCAAGTTTTGATGTTCTTCATTTGTTATTTGAAGACGCTTGGCATTCTTATTTATATGGGTGATGGATTCGTTTGTCGCTATACGATAAAGCCACGAGTACAATTTACTGTCACCTTTAAATTTATCGATACTGCGATAAACTTTAATAAAGGTATTCTGAAGCACATCATCCGCATCATCATGAGAGATCACAATCTTACGAACATGCCAATATAAACGTTCTTTATAGAGCTGCAACAGTTCTTTAAAAGCCGTTTCTTTAGACTTGGGGTCTTTAAGGCGTGATATGAATTCAGTTTCGTTGATCAAGTATAAAACTTTGCTAATTAGACTATAAAAAGTCTGAAAAGTTTAAAGGTAAAAAATATATTTTTTCGCTTTTTGAAATTATTACTGATAATCAGATAGTTATATTAATTTTAATCGACTAAAAGCAAAAAAATACGATAAAAAGCATTTTTTTCTTGGTTTATAGTATTATTTATTATATGTTTGACACAGCTTAACCTATTAACTGTTATCAGTTCCCCAAATCTGGTAACAAAATGAGAAGGGTGCATGTAAAAGTGCACCCTTTTTGATTTTGTAAAGCTTCTATTTACCTTTTAAATAAAGGTTTACCCTGACTTTATTTTTTGATTAAAGTGGAATTATCGTAACTTCGAAAAAATATTGCTTTAAGATCATAAGATGATGAAACTATTTTCCCTACTTTTTTCATTAATGTTGCCTGCGTTAATATTTGCTCAAGTTGGCATAAATACTACCGACCCTCAAAGTACACTGGATATTAATGGTACGCTTTCAGTTAAACATACTAAATTAGAACCTACAGACGCAACACTTCAGGATATTGATGATGGTGTATATTTTTCTATAGATCCTTTTTCGTCTGGTCAACAATTCCGCTTACCCGACGCAACTGCCTATCCTGGAAGGATATATATTTTAAGAAATATTGATAATAGTAATGATGCTTCAATTATTACACTAGGTACTGGCGTTGAATTTTTTGCTGGAAATAATAGTACCACAGGGACAACTAGTGTTACCTTAAGTGGTTCCAATATAACTACAAAAACGTTAATATTTATTAGTGATGGTGAGAACTGGACCTACGGGCACTTAGGTTTCTAGCTTTAATCAAAACTCTGCATCTCCACAAGCTTCTTATAAACACCGTTCTGTGTTATTAATTCTGAGTGCGTTCCGTGTTCGGCAATTTCACCTTTTTGCATAACCACAATAACATCTGCATTTTGAATAGTAGATAAACGATGCGCAATAACAATAGATGTTCTGTTCTTCATCATATTTTCGAGCGCTTCCTGAACCAGACGTTCACTTTCCGTATCTAATGCTGAAGTAGCCTCATCTAAGATCATAATTGGCGGATTTTTCAGCACGGCACGCGCAATACTCAATCGCTGCTTTTGTCCACCAGATAATTTATTGCCCGAATCTCCGATATTAGTTTCTATGCCTTGAGGAAGATCCTTTACAAATTCCCATGCGTTAGCAACTTTCAAAGCGTCTTCTATTTCTTTATCAGAGGCATCTTCTTTCCCGAGAAGAATGTTGTTTTTAATACTGTCATTAAATAAAATAGAATCTTGCGTAACAATTCCCATGAGGTTTCGAACAGAGTGTTTCGTAAGATCTTTAATATTAATATCATCAATGCTGATGCTGCCTTCATTTACATCATAAAAACGGGTAACCAAATTCGCAATGGTACTTTTTCCACTTCCCGATTGGCCAACAAGAGCAACACTTTTTCCTTTCGGAACAATCAATGAGAAATTCTTTAAAACGAAATCCTCTTCGTATTTAAACGAAATATTATTCAGGCTGATTTGCGATTCAAAAGTCTCCTTTGTTTTAGCATCAGGCGCATCCTGAAGAGGTGAAACTGTATTTAATACTTCTAACACACGTTCAGCAGCGGCATTACCTTTTTTAACGCTGTAGCTTGCCTTACTTATGGCCTTTGCAGGTGTTAATATGTTATAGGCTAATCCCATGTAAGCAATAAACGAACTGCCGTCTAGAGTTCCGTCAATAAGTACCATACGGCCACCATACCACAATAATATTGCAATCACCGTGATTCCTAAAAATTCACTAGTCGGAGATGCGAAATTTTGGCGATTAAGGAGTTTATTCGAGAAGTTGTAAAAACGCTCGGTGGAGCCTTTGAATTTGTTTAAAAAGGTTCCTTCAGCATTGAAGCCTTTAATCACTTTTAGGCCGCCTAGAGTTTCTTCAATAATTGAAAGAAATGTGCCTTGTTCTTTTTGAACACGATCAGATTTTTTCTTTAGAGACTTGCCAATTCTTGAAATTATGAACCCAGAGATCGGAATGAAAATAAATACGAACAATGTCAGTTTCGCACTTATTAATAGCATCATCACGATCGTGAAAATGATGGTCAACGGTTCTCTTACAATCAACTCCAAGATAGAAAGAAATGAACTTTGAATCTCTTGTACATCGTTAGATATCCTAGCTATTGTATCACCTTTTCGCTTTTCAGAATAAAATGAAATAGGCAATTCGGTGATTTTCTTGAAAATGGCATTTCTAAGATCTTTGAGGACTCCATTGCGCAGAAACGTAATGAAATACATCGCTAAATAATTAAATATATTCTTTAAAAAGAATAATACAATTACCAATGAAATAACCAATAAAAGTGCTTTTGAAGCGTCGTCACTCGCATTTTGATTCACCTGAAACGCCATATAGTCCTTAAAATAATCCATGGTATTGGTTATGCCTTGCCACTCAGGTTTTGTTGTAACTTCTTTGATTGATGGCTTGGCAAAAAGCACATCGAGCATTGGAATGAGTGCAATAAAGGACAATGCGCTAAAAAAAGCGTAAAAAATATTACAAACAATATTTAGAATTGCAAAACTTTTGTAAGGCCTTGCAAAGCCGATGATTTGCTTAAAATAATTCATGCATTATAAATTCATATCCTTAAGGATAGCGTCAATTTTGTCTTCCAATAATTGCTCCGTTTCATTAAAAGCAGACACATTGTCAAGTTTGGTATTAACGCTTATATAGAATTTTATCTTTGGTTCAGTACCACTTGGTCTTAATGCGATTTTACTACCGTCCTCGGTATAGTAGATAAGCACATTCGATTTTGGGATATCGATAGGTTCTTCAGTACCTTGGACCATATCCTTTGCAATTGAAAGCTGATAGTCTTCTACACGAACCACTTTTGAGCCGTTTAATTCTTTGAATGGGTTCTCTCTAGAATCGATCATTATCTGCTTAATCTCCTGTGCACCCTCAATACCTTTTTTTGTGAGTGAAACTAATCGTTCTTTATAGAATCCGTGTTCTAAATAAAGATCGATTAAAGATTCGTACATGGTTTTACCTTGGGCCTTAGCTTGTGCAGCAATTTCGCAGGCCAATAGAGTAGAAGTAACTGCATCTTTATCTCTAACGAAATCGCCAACCATGAATCCAAAACTTTCTTCACCACCACCGATAAAATCGAGTTCAGGAAAATCCTTGATCATCTTCGCGATCCATTTAAAACCAGTTAAGCCAATTTTACATTCTACGCCATAAGCACTGGCCAATACAGACATCATAGGTGTAGAAACTATTGTAGAACCGATAAATTCATTACCATTAATTTTACCTGCATTTTTCCATTGTTTCAGCAAGAAATCAGTCATAAGTAGCATGGTTTGGTTTCCATTCAGAATAACGAGTTCGTTTTCTAAATTTCTCACTACAACACCTAAACGATCACAATCAGGATCGGTACCAATAACAATATCACCATCAACTTTATCTGCCAATTCAACAGCCATTTTTAAAGCTCCTGGTTCTTCTGGATTTGGTGACACCACTGTTGGAAAATCACCATTGGGTTCTGCTTGTTCATCTACGATATGAACGTTGGTATAGCCGGCACGCTTTAAAGTCTCAGGTATTGACATAATCGACGTACCATGCAAGGATGTGAAAACAATATTCAGGTTTTGTCGTGCTTCAGGAGACGTGTTAAAACTTCCATTTTTTATGGATGAATTAATAAATACTTCATCGACATCTTTTCCTATGTATTGAATTAAATCTGAATTCGATTCAAACTTAATTTCTGAATAATCTAGTTTGTTTATTTCAGCAATAATTTCAGCATCTTGAGGCGGAACAAGCTGCCCACCATCTTGCCAGTAAACTTTGTAACCGTTGTATTCTGGCGGGTTGTGAGATGCCGTTAATACAATACCGCAATGACATCCTAAATGTTTTAATGTGAAAGACAATTCAGGCGTTGGTCTTAGATCTTCAAATAAATACACCTGAATGCCATTCGCTGAGAATACGTCGGCAACCACTTTGCCGAAAGTTTTACTGTTATGCCTGCAATCGTAAGCAATGGCGACCTTAATAGATTCGCCGGGAAATGTAGCCTTCAAATAGTTACTTAAGCCTTGAGTATTTTTTCCTAAGGTGTATTTATTAATTTTATTGGTACCTAATCCCATGACTCCGCGCATACCGCCAGTACCAAATTCGAGGTCTTTATAAAAACTTTCTTCTAATCCTTTAGGATCGGAAGCGATCATATGCTTTATCTGTTCTTGTGTATCGTTATCAAACGTTGGTGTAAGCCAAGAATTGACTCGTTCTAAAATTTCAGGTTTAATATAAATCATGAGAAAGTATTATGGTAACACAAATGTAATCAATCTTACAGATGCATGCTTAAATCTTATCGATATTTCTATGTTATGATATGTTTAAGTCCTCTTTGATGTAGTAGCGTTGTTGTTGGCGTTTAGACCTTAAGATCAATTCGCCTAAAAATCCAGCAATAAATAATTGTGAACCAATAATCATGGTCGCTAATGAAATATAAAATTGTGGACGCTCTGTAATTAATCGCCCAGTTGGATTAAAATAAAGTTTATCTAATCCTAGATAAAAAGCGAAGCCAAAACCAATAATGAACATTATTACACCAAGTGCACCGAAGAGATGCATTGGACGTTTACCAAATCGCGATACAAACCAAATGGTTATGAGATCTAAAAACCCGTTGATAAAACGATTCATGCCAAATTTTGTTTTTCCGTATTTACGCGCTTGATGTTTTACAACTTTTTCACCAATCTTGGTAAAGCCGGCATTTTTTGCTAAAACCGGTATATAGCGATGCATTTCACCATAGACATCGATGTGTTTTACAACAGTATTGCTATATGCTTTGAGTCCACAATTAAAATCGTGCAATTTAACGCCAGAGGTGCGTCTAGCTGCCCAATTGAATAATTTTGAAGGAAGGTTTTTGGTTATTACCGAATCGAAGCGTTTTTTCTTCCAGCCAGAGATGAGGTCGAATTTATCGTCGTTCACCATTTTGAATAGCTCTGGGATCTCTTCAGGGTTATCTTGAAGGTCAGCATCCATGGTTATCACCACATTACCTTCAGCTTGAGCAAATCCGGCGTGCAGCGCCTGAGATTTTCCGAAGTTTTTCAAAAAACGAATACCTTTTACATTCGGATTAGTAGAGCTAAGTTGGGTAATCACTTCCCAAGAACCGTCGGTACTACCGTCATCAATAAATAGTATTTCATATGAAAACGAATTGGATTGCATCACTGATACAATCCAATCGTGTAATTCTTTTAAAGATTCTTTTTCGTTAAGTAGTGGTATAACTACTGATAAGTCCATATGAATATTGTCTAAATATCTAAGACTTCAAAAATAAAGAAATTATTTAATGGAGATTATTAATTGTTTTTCATTACTAATCCACCGATCAAAGAGTAGATAAGTCCAAAGAATGCACTCATGGCTACCCAAAAGGTCATACCAATTGCTGGATTTGAAAACTTCTCAACCCAAACCATACTTTGTTCTACCTGTTCTGGAGTCATATTTGGGTTTTCGAGCATTTTTTCCTTAGCAATTTCAATAGCTTGTTGTGTAAATTCCGGATCAATTACATAGTTAAAAAGCAATCCGTAAACCACAAAAACCAAGGCACTAATGATCGCTACTACCAATCCAACCTTAATAGCATCTCCCAAACTTAAGGTGTTGGCATTAGCTTTTTTGTATTGGCTAATAGCATAAATAACTACAATTGGGAAAGCGATGTAATAAATAATGTTTGGCCATTGTGCACCTTCTAAAGCCATCCCTGTTACATAAGTTACCACGCTTATAAGTACCATTAATAGACCTAACAATACCCCGTAATTAAGCGAAAATTTACCAGCAGTTGGTTTTTGATGTTCCATAATTTGTTGATTTTTTAGTTAATTGACTAGTTAGTATTCAAATATAGTGATTTGTTACAGCATTTAACTAAATAAAAAATCTATAAAAAGATTGTAGATTTATAAAAATTACTTAAATTTGCACCTCGAAAAAATCGAAACTATTTAAAGCTTTTAGTGATGAAATCAGGAATACATCCAGAAAATTATAGAGTTGTAGCGTTTAAAGATATGTCGAATGATGATGTCTTCTTAACGAAGTCTACTGCAGATACAAATGAAACTATTGAGGTTGATGGTGTTGAGTACCCATTAGTAAAGTTGGAAATTTCCAGAACATCTCATCCTTACTATACAGGAAAATCTAAATTAGTAGATACAGCTGGTCGTATTGATAAGTTCAAAAACAAATACGCCAAGTTCAAGAAATAAACTGAAACACTCAGTTATTTTAAAAAGCCTTTCTTTACTAGAAAGGCTTTTTTTATTTTTACACAAACGCATTATCAAATGAACTATATACTTTTTGACGGTCCTTATCGAGATAATCTCTTGCCATTTACTTATACAAGGCCAGTGGCAGATATTAGAGTTGGTATTTTAACCATACGCCAAAAATGGGAATCGTATTTAGAATATACCACAACCACGGTAACAGAAGATTATTTGTCAGATAAGTATCCCATGGTTGAAATGGAAGACAACATTATGATCAATGCGTCTTTTTTACCGAATGCTGAAGTTGTAGAGTTTGTAAAAAACTTAAAGCACAATCAGGCACTTTTCAAAGGTGAAGATGTTATTGCTTTTTTTGCAAAAGAAGGTGAGGAGGTTAATGATTTTTCAAAATTTGAGGCCATTGAAGTTCAGGGTGAGATTGTTAAGATCGAAAATACCTGGGATATTTTTTCAAAGAATGGTGAGGCTATTGAGGAAGATTTCAACCTTATCACCAAGGATAGAACTTCACAGCCATTACCATCGACTGTAAATACTTTAAATCCTGAAAATATTTTTATTGAAAAAGGAGCAAAACTCAACTTTGTGACGCTCAATGCGAGTTCGGGTCCAATTTACATTGGTCGAGATGCCGAAATTATGGAAGGCTCCGTGGTAAGAGGTCCATTAGCACTTTGTCATAATGCAACACTAAAACTAGCAACAAAGATCTACGGACCAACAACTGTAGGACCATTCAGTAAGGTAGGAGGCGAAGTAAATAACTCCGTCTTATTTGGCTATTCTAATAAAGGGCATGATGGATTTTTAGGGAATTCGGTATTAGGTGAATGGTGCAACCTCGGCGCAGATACCAATAATAGTAATTTAAAGAACAACTATGCAGAAGTACGGTTGTGGGATTATAAAACAGGAGGTTTTGCCAGAACAGGATTACAATTTTGCGGCCTCATGATGGGCGACCATAGCAAATGCGGTATCAATACCATGTTTAATACTGGTACAGTTGTTGGTGTTAGTGCTAATATCTTTGGAAGTGGATTCCCGCGTAATTTCGTCCCTAGTTTTTCATGGGGTGGAAGTAAAGGCTTTGTAACCTATAAAACCAATAAGGCATTTGAAGTGGCAAAAGTGGTGATGGGCAGACGCAAAGAAGAGTTCACGGAAAAAGATGAAGCCATTTTAGAGCATGTTTTTGAAATAACTAAATCGTACAGAAGAGAATAATATGAAACTCAAATCCCAAATTTCGATCCTACTTGTTTTTACGATAGTTTTCGGCTATTCACAAAGCGAATCTACTGAAATTAAAAAGCTTGATATTAATACCGAGCTCGATCACTTTGCTGCCCGTGTTGTTGGTGATAAAATTTATTTCAGCCATAACCTTACTACAAAACGTGGTCGTGCTATTAAGGATAAATACGACGGATTTATTTATACCATGTATGAAGCGCCACTGAGCGAAGACGGCGAAATAAAAGATGCACAACCTGTTACGAAGACCGAATTAGGACGATTTAATATGTCTGCAGCTACTTTTTCTAAAGACGGGCGATTTATGTATTTTACAACCAATCAATTGGGAAAAGGAACCAATAAATTAAAGGGTATAGAAACCTACAATTTACAAATTAGACGTGCTGAATATGTTGAAGGTAAAGGCTGGACGAACTTTGAAACTTTACCTTTTTGTGAACCCGATCATAATTATGCCCATCCGGCGTTGAGCCCAGATGGAAGCACACTTTACTTTATTGCAGATGTGAAGGGTACCAAGGGAAAATCTGATCTTTATAAAGTGTCTGTGACTGACCATAGTACTTATGGTGAAGTCACAAGTCTTGGGGAGACTATAAATTCATCGCGCACTGAAATCTTTCCGTTTGTGAGCGCTGATAATAAATTGTATTTCTCCTCTAATCGCAGAGGTGGTAAAGGTGGCATTGATATTTATGTTTATGATCTTAACTCTACGGATAGCGAGCAAGTACCAATTTCTTTAGAAGCACCTATTAACAGTAGAGGCGATGATTTTTCTTTCTTTTTAAATGATGACCTCACTACAGGATATTTATCTTCTCGTCGTTTGAAAGGTGAAGGCGGTGATGATCTGTATTATTTTGAGAAATTCTAAGTTAATTAGAAAATTAGAAAATTAGAAAATTAGAAAATTAGAAAATTAGAAAATTAGTTAATTAGTTAATTAGATAATTAGATTTTTGTTTTGTGCGTTAGTAGAACATAAATTTATTAACTTACAACTTACAACTTACAACTTACAACTTACAACTTACAACTTACAACTTACAACTTACAACTTACAACTTACAACTCATTACTTTCCACTTTCCTAACTTGTTTTAGCTCTAGTAAATTGGTAGTATTAATACCAAGTCCTTCAACTTCTTTTCTTGTAAATCGAACCACTTCGTCGTAAAATAACGGAACAATCGGTGCGGAGGTCATGATCAACGAATCCATTTTTGTGTATAATTCGGCTCTTAATTCAGGGTTGGTTTCTAAGTATGAAGCTTCGTATAGTCGATCGAATTCTTCACTAGAATAATGTGTGTAATTAGGTCCGTTAGGTGCAAAATTTTTACTGAAATACAGCGATAAATAATTCTCAGCATCGGGATAATCAGCTACCCAACTTGCCCGGAAAAAATCGAGTTGTCCGTTTGCTTTAGCGTCTTTTAAGCTTGAAGCAGGGATCACATCCACATTTACAAGTAGTCCGATCTTTTGTAATTCACGCTGAATGAACTCACAAAAACTTAGGTAGTTGCTCGTTGTGGTTAAAGTGATTTCTGGATTGGTAATCCCTGTTTCAGACTTAAATTCTGCAACCAGAGCTTTTGCTTTTTCAGGCTGGTAACTAAATCCGATAGTTTCATCAAAACCTGGAAGTCCTTTCGGAATAAAACCACCAGAGGCCGGAATACCAATACCGTTTCTGAGGTAAGTCATCATTTTAGCCCTATCGAAGCCTAAATTTATAGCCTTCCTCAATTTTAAAGCTTGTAATTCGGCAACCTCGGTTTCCATAAAAAATGCCAAATATTCTGTATTAAGATAGGGCCCACGAATCATATTTACATCTTCAGAATAAAGTGATCGCAACGCTCCATCAGATGTCAATATTTCATCTTTGTAAGAAGCGTCTAAACCTGAAACAAAATCGATATTACCTTGTGCAAATTGCAAAAACTCACTTTGTTTATCGGGTAAAAAAGTAATAGCTACGGCCTCTAAGTGAGGTAATGAATTTCCATCTTTGTCTTTTTCGAAATAGCTATTGTTTCGTCTAAAAACTAGTTTGATGTTTTCTTCCCAACGTTTGAATTTGAATGGTCCAGTACCAATGGGATTTGATCTAAACTCACTACCATAATGCTCTACAATTTCTTCAGGTACGACAGAACAGTATTTCATGGTTAGCAGTCCTAAAAATGCTGGGAATGGCTGTTTTAATTTAATTTGAAATGTTGAATCGTTAAGGGCTGAATAGCTTTCAACTTTATTTAAAACCCAACTTCCTGGTGAAGCAATAGATTTATTCTTTAAACGATTCAAACTGTATTCAAAATCCGAAGCTATTACAGTTCGTGTAGAATCGGTTCCGAATAATTCATGCTTATGAAAAAACACATCATTTCTGAGTGTAAATGTATAAGTAGTAGCACTATCGGTAACCACCCAATTTTTAGCAATACAAGATTGCACATTGAGCTGATCGTCCATCTGAACAAGACCATTAAATAACTGATGTGTTGCCCATATATCAGCAATATCCTTTGAAAACGCCGGATCTAAAGAGCCAATATTTTTATGTTCGTTATAACGAAATACTAAATGGTCTTTATTCGTCTTATCTTTTGAATTACAAGACCATAGGCAAAGACAGATCATTAAGTATTTGAATAAGAGCCGACTGGGTTTTTGCATATAACTTATATGTTGTAAATTTGCTGCCACCAAAAATTTAGCCTTAAAGGTAATTTTAAAAAGGTCCTGAAACAAGTTCGGGATAATAAAAGATGGAAACAAAAAAAGTCGCTTTTTATACACTAGGTTGTAAGCTTAATTTCTCTGAGACTTCTACTATTGCCAGAAGTTTTGGTAATGAGGGCTTCGATCGTGTGGACTTTAATGAGAAAGCCGACATTTATGTTATAAATACATGTTCGGTTACCGAGAATGCTGACAAGCGTTTTAAAACCATCGTAAAACAAGCGCAGAAAGTAAATCCAGATGCCTTTGTTGCAGCCATAGGGTGTTATGCTCAATTAAAACCACAAGAATTAGCAGACGTTGATGGTGTTGACCTGGTGCTTGGTGCAACCGAAAAATTTAAGATTACTGATTACCTAAATGACCTCACAAAGAATGACTTTGGCGAAGTACATAGTTGTGAGATCGAAGATGCTGATTTTTATGTAGGAAGCTACTCTATCGGTGATAGAACCAGAGCTTTTTTGAAAGTACAAGATGGTTGTGATTACAAATGTACCTATTGCACCATTCCTTTGGCTCGTGGGATTTCGCGTAGTGATACCATGGAAAATGTGCTGAAAAATGCTCGAGAGATTTCTGCCCAAGGTATAAAGGAAATTGTATTAACGGGTGTAAATATTGGTGATTATGGAAAGGGTGAATTTGGGAATAAAAAACATGAACACACTTTTTTAGATTTAGTTACTGAACTCGATAAGGTAGAAGGTATTGAACGCTTAAGGATTTCTTCAATTGAACCAAATTTGCTCAAAAATGAAACCATAGAACTCGTTTCAAGATCGAGAGCATTTGTTCCGCATTTTCATGTGCCATTACAAAGCGGTAGCAATGCTATTCTTAAGAAAATGAAACGTCGTTACATGCGCGAATTGTATGTGGATCGCGTTTCAAAAATAAAAGAAGTGATGCCTCATGCCTGTATTGGAGTAGATGTCATTGTTGGGTTTCCTGGAGAAACTGATGAGCATTTCCTCGAAACTTATAATTTCTTAAATGAGTTAGATATTTCGTATTTACATGTGTTCACCTACTCCGAACGTGATAATACGGAGGCCGCAAGTATGGATGGTGTGGTGCCAAAAAATGTGAGGGCAAAACGCAGTAAAATGTTAAGAGGCCTATCTGCTAAAAAGCGAAGAGCATTCTATGAAAGCCAGCTTTCCACTGAGCGCGTCGTCTTATTTGAAGGAGAAAATAAAGAGGGTTATATTCACGGTTTTACAGAAAACTACGTTAAGGTGAAAACCCCTTGGAACCCTGAATTGGTGAATACTCTGCATAAAGTTCAACTTACAAAGATCGATGAAGACGGTTTAGTGCGTTTCGATTTTATAGAAAGTTTAGTTGTTTAAATTAAAAAAGCCCTCCACACTAGTGCTTTGGGCTTTTCATTTTATTTCTTTTTCCTAAAATTATATGCGGATACCAACCGGTAACATACGCTTATATTTTCTGTTGCTTCTAACAAATTTTGCAATTTCTGGACTAGTAGGAACAACGCTTATGTTTCGTTCTTTGATGTCATCAAACACCATGGCTAAAAATTCTTTTTCAAATTCTACTGTTCTTATCGATTCAGGTATTACCAACTTGGTTAAAAAAATCTTTCGTTCTTGAAGGGAATACTCAATAACAGCCATCTCATTCTCAACCTTTAATTCATATTGACGCAGAAAGTCATTATCAATCAATTCAGCAGTTTCAGTCATAATTTTCTTTGTTTTTAAGTTAGCGGTTGGCAAGTAGATACTATATTTTATTATAGTTTTGCAGTGCAAAGGTACAAAAATTCAGTGGAAGTTTTAAGATAGGGTTGTTAAAACGTTAAATTATAACTAATTAAGTATTTAGGCTCTGAATAAATTTTGAAATTTAAAAGCGAAGAAAAAACGAATGACCTCAGAATTGACCCATGTTTATTTAATGCCGGGAATGGCGGCGAATCCAACAATTTTTGAGCACATAAAACTACCTGAAGATCGCTATAAGATTCATTGGTTAGAATGGCAGATTCCAGAAAAAGACGAGTCTTTAGAAGCTTATGCCAAGAAGATGTGCGAATTTATCACTTATGATAACAGTGTACTTTTAGGTGTGTCATTTGGTGGTATGCTTGTTCAAGAGATGAGTAAATACTTAAAGCTGAAAAAACTCTTCGTTGTTTCTAGTGTGAAATCTCATCACGAATTGCCAAAACGCTTGAAATTACTTAAATACACTAAAGCTTATAAAATTTTACCAACACAATTGGTGAGTAATATTGATCTTTTGGCAAAATATGCCTTTGGTGAAACCATAAAAAAGCGTGTTGATCTTTACAAAAAGTACCTTTCTGTTAGTGATAAAGTCTACTTAGATTGGGCTATAAAACAAGTGGTTTGTTGGGATCAGGAAGAACCGCATCCTGAAGCAATTTACATTCATGGAGATAAGGATATTGTCTTTCCACATTCTTGTCAGGGCGACTGCATCGTTCTCAAGGGAGGAACACATATAATGATAATCAATAAGTTCAAGTGGTTTAACGAAAATCTGCCGAAACTAATTGAGGCTTAGGTTTGTATAATTCAATTCTTTTTTTACATTGTACAAAAAATAACGCCATGCAAATCTTAAAAAACATCCTCGCTGGAATAGGATTAGTCTGTATTTCAGGTCTTTTTATCTTCTCAATGCAGAAAGCACCTTCAGACGAAACTATCGGAAAAGAAACACCAATTGTTAACGACTATAACGTATATGCCTTAGAAATGCCTGAAGGTCTAAATTTTGCAGGGGAAGCAGTTCCTGTTGAAAACCCAGATATTTATGAGCGTATGGACCGAGAACTTTTAGTCAATACCTATTGGCAATCTAACGGTTTGTTGATGTTTAAGCGTGCTCAGAAATATTTTCCAATCATAGAGCCTATTTTGAAAAAAAACGAAGTGCCTGATGATTTTAAGTACTTAGCAGTAATTGAAAGTGGACTAACAAATGCGGTTTCACCGGCAGGTGCACGAGGGTTTTGGCAAATAATGAAAACTACTGGTCGCGAAAATGGACTTGAAGTAAATTCTAACGTAGACGAGCGTTATAATCTAGAGATGGCAACTGAAGTGGCTTGTAAGTATCTAAAAAAGGCTAAAAACGAATTGGGAAGTTGGACTCTAGCGGCTGCGGCTTACAATGCTGGTAACGCAGGTATTTCAAGACGTCTAAAAGAGCAAGGTGTGAGCGACTACTACGATTTACTATTAGGTGAGGAAACAGGGAGATATATGTTTAGAATAGTGGCTTTAAAAGAAATTTTAAAAAATCCATCGAAGTATGGTTTCAATTTTAACAAAAGTGATCTCTATAATTTCATTCCAACTTATAAAGTAGAAGTTGATACTGCAGTTACAGATTTCTCACAATTTGCTAAGAAATTTAATATCAATTATAAGATCTTAAAAATTCATAATCCTTGGCTGCGCGAAAGACATCTTAATAATAAATCGCGCAAACTTTACAAGATCGAAATTCCAAAGGAAGGGTATTATAAGTAGTTAATGAGTTAATGAGTTAATGAGTTAATGAGTTAATGAGTTAATGAGATTATGAGTTGATGAGTTGATGAGTTGATGAGATAATGAGTTGATGAGTTGATGAGTTGATGAGATAATGAGTTGATGAGTTAATTAGCGAAATTGCTTAGACAACCAGATTGTTAGACAATTGGATCTTTGGATAGTTAGATTATTAGACCTTTAGATTATTAGACAGTTAGATCTTTAGATTAATTAGATATTTAAAATTGAATGTTTTGTGCTGCGAACTTCACGTGTCACACTAACCACTTCACACTAGTGAATTTACACTCGCAACTTTACACTTGTCACTTTTAACTCACCACTCTAAACTCCCAACTATAAGTTTATCGTCTGCTTCTACGATTTTGTCTTGCAGAGGTAGGCTGACCGTAATGCTGTTTTGGTATTGAAGCTTTTTTCATTTGCTGCTTCATCATTTTGATTTGTTCAGCAAGCATATCGCGCTTATCGAGTTTTTCAGCCTCAGATAATAATTTTTGTGCTTCTTGTTTTCTGCGCTTTGTAAATGCAATTCCAGCTAAATTTAATTTCGCCATGGCCAAATCATGGTCCATCGATAACCCTAAGCTTATCGCTTTCTTGAAATATTTTTCAGCCTCGTTCATATTAGTTTGAGAAACCATAATACCATTTAAATAGTTTAAATAGCCTTGTTGCTTTTTAACCAATGCCGATTCAGGATGTTTAATTTTGTCTAACCATTTTTTTGCACCAACAAAATCTTGCTTACGCAGTCTGAAAAACGCCAACAAGATCATTTCATTTTTAAAATAAAGGAAAATGAAAACTGTTGAAAGCAATAGGTACATTATGCCATTACCAATGTAACCTTCAGTGAATTGGTAGATTCCGAAGGCAATGATTAAGGCAGCTAATACAAGTTTGATATATTTATTGAACATGAATCGTGTTTATTTTTAAGGATGGCAAAGTTAATAAATTTCTAACAAAATAATTTTATTTTGAGGCTTGCTAAAGTAAAAACTTGTTGTATATTTGCACGCAGTTTTGGGAACAGGCTCAAAACATTTAAAAAATAGATTCAAGTTTACTAAAGATATAAGACAATGAGCAAAAGAACGTTTCAACCGTCTAAAAGAAAGAGAAGAAACAAGCACGGTTTCAGAGAAAGAATGGCTTCTGTTAACGGAAGAAAAGTTTTAGCACGTAGAAGAGCTAAAGGAAGAAAGAAATTGTCTGTATCTTCAGAATTAAGACATAAAAAATAATGATTAACAATTGTTAATATTTTAAAGGTGTTACTTAGGTGTAGCACCTTTTTTTTTACTCTATTGATATTTATTTTTGCAAACCAAAAGACAATCTCATGCCAAAAAACAAAAACATTAAATCCATTTTACTTATTGGTTCTGGTCCAATTATTATCGGTCAGGCTTGCGAATTCGATTACTCTGGTTCTCAGGCTTTACGCTCGCTTAGAGAAGACGGTATAGAAACGATTCTTATCAATTCTAACCCGGCAACTATTATGACCGACCCCACTATGGCCGATCATGTTTATCTGTTGCCATTAACTACAAAGTCTATAATTAAAATTTTAAAAGAACATCCTCAAATCGATGCGGTTTTACCAACAATGGGTGGGCAAACAGCCTTGAATCTTTGTATCGAAGCCGACGAGAAAGGAATATGGGAAGATTTTAATGTAGATATTATTGGTGTTAATATCGACGCGATAAATATAACTGAAGACAGGGAACAGTTTAGAGATCTAATGACAAAAATTGGTGTTGGCATGGCACCTCAGGAAACAGCGACATCTTTCTTAAAAGGAAAAGAGATTGCACAGGAATTTGGATTTCCACTTTGTATCAGAGCATCCTTTACCTTGGGTGGAGCAGGAGCCTCAATTGTATATGATGAAGCCGAGTTTGATGAAGCGCTTACTAGAGGTTTAGAGATATCCCCAATCCACGAGGTTATGATCGATAAAGCTATGATGGGCTGGAAAGAGTATGAGCTTGAGCTTTTAAGAGATAAGAACGACAATGTTGTGATTATCTGTACCATTGAAAACATGGACCCGATGGGTATTCATACTGGTGATTCTATAACTGTAGCACCTGCCATGACACTTTCTGATAAAACCTTCCAAAAAATGCGTGATATGGCTATCCATATGATGCGAAGTATTGGTGATTTTGCTGGTGGTTGTAATGTTCAGTTTGCAGTGAGCCCAGATGAGGACGAAGAGATTATCGCTATTGAGATCAATCCAAGGGTTTCGCGTTCTTCAGCTTTAGCAAGTAAAGCTACTGGGTATCCGATTGCAAAGATCGCCGCTAAGTTGGCATTAGGGTATACTCTAGATGAGTTGAGTAATCAAATTACGAAGTCGACTTCAGCTTTATTTGAACCAACCCTAGATTATGTGATTGTGAAAATCCCACGTTGGAATTTCGATAAGTTCGAAGGTTCAGACAGAACTTTAGGCTTGCAAATGAAAGCCGTAGGTGAAGTTATGGGTATTGGCCGTTCATTCCAGGAAGCATTGCACAAAGCCACGCAGTCGTTAGAAATTAAGCGAAACGGATTGGGTGCTGATGGTAAAGGGTATAAAGATTATGATACCATTATTAGCAAACTAAAAAATGCAAGTTGGGATCGTGTGTTCGTCATTTACGATGCCATTCAAATGGGAATTCCATTGAGTCGTATTTATGAGATCACTAAGATCGATATGTGGTTCCTGAAACAATACGAAGAGCTTTTCCAATTAGAAAAAGAAATTTCCACTTATACGATAGATTCTATAGATCGCGAATTATTGCTCGAAGCTAAGCAAAAGGGTTATGGTGATCGACAAATAGCTCATATGCTTCAGTGTTTAGAGAGTGAAGTTTACAACAAGCGTAGAGAATTTAATATAAATCGTGTATACAAATTAGTAGATACTTGTGCTGCTGAGTTTAAAGCGCAGACACCTTATTACTATTCAACCTTTGAAAGTGAAGTTGAAACTGCTGATGGTATAGTTTCAGTGGCTAATGAAAGTGTTGTTACCGATCGTAAAAAAATCATCGTTCTTGGTTCTGGGCCAAATAGAATTGGTCAGGGTATTGAGTTCGATTATTGTTGCGTTCATGGCGTATTAGCTGCATCTGAATGTGGTTATGAAACCATTATGATCAATTGTAATCCTGAAACTGTTTCAACAGATTTTGATATTGCCGACAAATTATATTTTGAACCTGTATTCTGGGAGCATATTTATGATATAATTCAGCATGAAAAACCAGAAGGTGTTATTGTGCAACTTGGTGGGCAGACTGCCTTGAAATTAGCCGAGAAATTAGAACGTTATGGCGTTAAGATCATTGGTACTAATTTCCAATCTTTAGATTTAGCTGAAGATCGTGGTAACTTTTCAACCTTATTAAAAGAAAATAACATTCCTTATCCAGAATTTGATACTGCAGAAACGGCTGACGAAGCTCTAGCAATTGCAGATCGTTTGAATTTCCCAATCTTGGTGAGACCATCCTATGTTCTTGGTGGTCAGGGTATGAAGATTGTTATTAATAAGCAAGAATTAGAGGAGCACGTTGTTGATCTTCTTAGAAAAATACCAAACAACAAGTTACTTCTAGATCATTATTTAGACGGAGCTATAGAAGCCGAAGCTGATGCGATCTGTGATGGAGAAAATGTCTACATCATTGGTATTATGGAGCATATTGAGCCTTGTGGTATTCACTCGGGCGATAGTAATGCGACGTTACCACCATTCAATTTAGGGGAGTTTGTGATGCAACAAATTAAGGATCACACCAAGAAAATTGCTTTGGCACTAAATACGGTAGGACTTATCAATATTCAGTTTGCAATTAAAGATGATATCGTTTATATCATTGAGGCTAACCCTAGAGCATCGCGTACGGTTCCATTCATAGCAAAAGCTTATAAGGAACCTTATGTGAATTACGCAACTAAAGTGATGCTCGGACATAATAAAGTTACCGATTTCGATTTTAAACCGAAATTAGACGGTTATGCTATAAAACAACCCGTATTCTCGTTTAATAAATTCCCTAATGTGAACAAAAAATTAGGTCCAGAAATGAAGAGTACAGGTGAGAGTATCTTGTTTATTGATAGTTTAAAAGAGGACGAGTTCTACGATCTTTATTCGCGTCGTAAGATGTATTTGAGTAAGTAAAATCCGAGTTTTTCGTTTAACGGTAGAGCGAATTCGCTAATAATTATTAACTTAGCTCTAATAATTGTTTATGAAATATTGTTTATGAAAAAAACTTTACTCTTATTTTCCCTGTTGTTTTCTTTCAGTTTACTGTCTGCCCAGGTTACTTTGAACCAAGTAGATGATTTTCAGGATGGTACAACTCAGCAATGGCGTATCGGTGGCGCAGGTAATGCAACGGATGGACCTGTTAATATTCCAAATGGTGGTCCTGCAGGTGCTGGAGATAATTGCCTTCAGTATACGTCTAATGGAAATTCTGGAATGGTGGCGAGTAAAATGGTATTCTTTTCTCAGAACCAACAATGGAGCGGCGATTTTATTAGTGAAGGTGTAGATCAGATCACAATGAATGTGAGAGTACAAACTACAGCATTGAACTTAAGAATTGCGATGCAGGGAGGTGGTACTCAAATTTGTACTACTAATGCTGTCAGCGTTGCCGCTAATGGCTCGTGGACGAGTATTACTATACCAATCAGCCCTTCAGACTTTACTGTAGTTAGTGGTGCCGGTGATGCAACCACTGTGTTGTCGAATGTATTGACGCTAAGAATTTTAAGCAGCACCAATCCAACTTGGCTTGATGCAGATGAAGTTTCGGCAATTATAGAAGTTGATAATATTACAGCACAATCGTCTTTAAGTACACCAGAATTTGAAGCTAACAATGCACAATTCGAAATTAAGCCAAATCCTTCAAAAGACAAGTTAAACATCGTATTACCTACTAATACAGATGTAAAATTAGAAGTTTTTGATGTTCTTGGAAAGCGTGTATACAACGGAACAATTTCTCAGCTTTCATCATCTATTGATGTGACTAACTGGAGAAGCGGTGTATATTTAGTGCGTGTTTCAAATGACTCAGCTACTCAGACCAAACGCTTTATAAAGCAGTAAGAATTTAAAATATATTTGAAAGCGATCTAATTCTAGATCGCTTTTTTTTATGCTTGATTTTCTGGAAGTTCAATTTTTACACGATAACCTTCAAGTTCTTTTAGATAATCTTGAAGTGAAAAATTGGTATTATCAAACTCGGCCTTTCGTTGCAGTTTAGTAGTGATACGCTTTAGGGATTTTAAAAATCGCTTTACTTCGATCTTATCGTTTAAAATAAGACCTGGCACTTCAGCTGGCTGTCCGTTTTCATCTTTGGCCACCATTGTAAAATACGACGAATTACAGTGCTTAATTTCACCTGTTTGAATATGTTCTGCTTCTACACGAATGCCAATAACCATTGATGTGCGACCTACATAATTCACAGAGGCCTTCATGGTTACTAATTCGCCAACTTCAATTGGATTAATAAAATCTACCGTATCTACAGAAGCGGTTACACAATAGGTGCCAGAATGTTTAGATGCACATGCGAATGCTATTTGATCCATTAAATTTAGAATGTATCCACCATGAATTTTGCCACTGAAATTAGAATGCGATGGCAACATTAATTCGGAAATACTAATCCTCGAGGAGTCTATTGTTTTATACATCTGGTTAGAATTTATAAGTCTTCAGACGCGCGTTTAATAATATTTTCAGGAAGCGCTTTTTTGGCCTTTGCACCCATTTTTTTGATCTTTTCAACTCGTGAAATTAAATTCCCCTTTCCTTCAACTAATTTATTCATAGCTGCTGAATAATCATTCTTTGCTGCATCGATCTTTTTACCAACGCCAGTAAGATCAGAAACTAGTCCCTCAAATTTATCATATAAGGCACCAGCTTGTTTAGCAATTTCAATAGCATTTTGTTGTTGCTTTTCATTATTCCACATGGTGTCTATGGTACGTAACGTGGCCAAAAGGGTCGAAGGTGTAACAATCACGATATTTTGTTCAAAAGCCTTGTTATATAAAGAGTTATCCTCATTGATAGCCACAGCAAAAGCGGGTTCAATTGGGATAAACATCAACACAAAATCTGGTGATTCTATATCGTATAAATCCTGATAATTTTTAGCAGAAAGCTGATCTACATGCTTTTTGATAGAGTTCACATGTGCTTTTAAATAAACATCACGTTCATCGTCTTCAGCATGTACCAAGCGCTCATAATCGGTAAGGGAAACCTTTGAATCAATGATCATTTTCTTAGCATCTGGAAGATGTAAAACAACGTCGGGCATAACACGCGAGCCGTCCTCGAGCTGAAAACTTTGCTGAACGAAATATTCTCTATCTTTTTCTAATCCAGATTTTTCGAGTACACGCTCTAATACCAACTCACCCCAATTCCCCTGAGTTTTACTGTCTCCTTTTAAGGCCTTTGTGAGATTGGTGGCTTCTTTAGCCATTTGTTGGTTAAGGTCTTTTAAACCTCGTAATTGTTCTTTTAAGGCTGAATGCATACTAATGCTTTCCTTTTGCGTGTCTTCAACCTTTTTTTCAAAAGTTTTGATCTTCTCTTCGAGTGGATTCAAAATACTCTTGATATTTTCTTTATTCTGAAGCGTGAATTTTTGCGACTTCTCATCCAGGATTTTTGAAGCCATCAATTCAAAATCTTTGCGCAATTGTTCTTGCTGTTTGGCGAGAGCTTCATCGCGCTTTAGATTCTCTTGCTGTAGATTTTCATATTCGGCATTACGTCTTGTTAGTTCGGTATTGAGCAATTCTTTTTCACGACGAATGGCTTCACGTTCACCTTCAATTTTTGAAACACTTTCCTTGAGCTCATTAATCGTATGACCTAACTGACTCTGACGCTCTTTCAGCATACTTTCTTCGCCCTTGTTTTTCAGTTTGGAGAATAACATACCTAAATAAGCACCAATTGCGGCAGAAATTAATATGGCTAATATGAGAATAAGGTTATCGTTCATTAAAATAGAATTGTAAGACTCAAATATACCGTTTTTAACAGTAGAATTAAATCTTATTTATTAACACGGAAACTACCAGTATTGGTGTCAAAGCGAATTAGATCTGAAGGAAACAACGATTCAAAAATTCCTTGAGAAATTAGGTTACAAGGCTGATCAAAATCTACGCGATCGTTATGCATCACAATCATGGTATCGCACAACTGAATGGCTAGATCTATTTCATGTGAAGAAAATAAAATGGTCTTCCCGGTTTCTTTAGTCAACTTTTGAAGCAACTTTAAAATGTAGGCTTTATGATACATGTCGAGATGGGTTGTAGGTTCATCTAGAACAATAATATCAGTGTCTTGTGCCAAGGCTCTAGCCAGCATCACCTTTTGTAATTGTCCATCACTAAGTTCGTAACATCTTTTATCCTTCAGTTCATTGATATTTACAAGTTGAATGGAGTTGCTTATAATATTTTCATCATCTTCATAAAGACTACCAATCCAATTGGTGTAAGGATGTCTTCCCAAAGCCACCAATTCGTGAACAGTAAGGTTTTTAGAACTAATAGGTTCTGTGAGTACAATACTTAATTGCTTAGCTAGTTCTATACTCGAGGTAGATTTCAAGTCTTTCCCATTCAACATTATAGATCCTGAAAGTGCAGGTTGAACCTTAATAAGCGTTCTCAATAATGTAGATTTACCAATGCCGTTTGCACCGACAAGCCCAATTAGTTGACCTTGTTCCAATTCGAAATTGATATTCGACGCCACAACAGTTCGCGCGTTTTTAGCATTATAACCAATGGTAAGCTCTTGGGCAGTTAAAATGATATTTTTAGGATCTTCATTCATTTAAAACATCATTTTACGTTGTCTAACTAATAACCAAATCACCACGGGAGCACCAACCATTGCTGTAATGGCATTAATTGGTAAGGTATAATCACTTCCCGGTAGTTGGGCAATACTGTCGCATACGAGCATTACTATGGCACCAAATAGAAATACAGCTGGCAATAGTACTTTGTGATTAGAGGTCTTGAAAATCTGTCGCGTTAAATGCGGAATCGCAAGACCGATAAATGCAATCGGACCTGCAAATGCAGTTATGGTACCGGCAACGAGGCTTGTTGCCAAAATTATGATCAATCGACTTTGTTTCAGATTTAAACCAAGGCTTTTCGCGTAATTTTCGCCTAATAAAAGGCTATTCAGACCTTTAATAGAAGCAATACTGAGTAACAATCCTACACTATAAATTCCGAAGAAAATTAATAGTTCTTGCCATGACAGATTACTTAAGCTTCCAAATCCCCAGAAAATATATTGCTGTAATTGTTCGGCTGAACTAAAATAGGAGAGTACACTTACTACGGCCGCTGTGATACTGCCAAACATCAATCCAATAATTAATATGGCCATTGTATCTCTCACCTTATTTGAGACGGCCAAAACCGCCAATAATACTAAAAAGCTACCAAGGCTTGCTGCAATAACAATGCTCCATTTAGAGACTAAACTTGTTGCTAAAAACCCACCGAAAAGTCCAGATCCCAAGATAACCAATGCCACGCCAAGACTTGCACCAGAGGTTATGCCGAGAACAAATGGTCCTGCTAACGGGTTTCTGAAAAGTGTTTGCATAAGAAGTCCAGATATCCCTAGTCCAGATCCCACTAAAATAGCGGTAATCGCCTTTGGTAAGCGATAATCTGTAATAATGATCTGCCAAGTATTGTTATCTGCTGAACCAAAAAGACTACTAAATATTCCTTTAATCGGTATGTAAACCGAGCCCAAACTTATATTGACCAGTAAGCAAATCGCTAATATGACAGTCAAAAGAATGAAAGAATATGTGTATGAGGTCTTCAATATAACTTTTGATTTGTAGAATATGGTGACATGAGTTTTGCCAAAGTTAACAATAAAGATGCATCGCTACGCCCAGAAGTTCGTCTAGTTTAATTTTTTAAAGAAGTACGGTGAATAATCGGGTAGAAGTTCAGGGTGACACACTTTGATAATATCTTTTAGAACCAAGTCTGGTCTTGCCGTACCTAATTCATAGTATAAAACGCCGCCCGTTTCTCCTGTAGTGTTTGAAAACGTGTACACTGTTTTATTTTGAAAGGCACTAAAATTAGTATATAGTGAACTTGCACCTTCCAGTTGGTCAAAACTTGAATAATAAGAAGGACTTAACCAAATATCGGCATCCTTAGCTTTATCTAAAACGACTTCAAAGCTTAATGCCAGGCTACCATTTCCGGATGTGTCGCTCCATAAATAATCTACATTGGCGTCTTTCAGAAATTGAGCCTCAGGGCTAGAGCCATTTGGCAAATACCAAACTTCCTTGTGCATGGCGCCACTTAGGATTGTTGGTTTTGATTTGGCTTTTTTAGCAATTTCTTTTGCTAACTGATAATCCTTTTCAATTTGATTGAAAATAGAATCGGCTTCCTTTTCCTTATTGAATAGCACACCAAAAAACTTGATCCATTCGGCTTTAGCTAATGCCGAAGATTCAACCCAGTCACCATTGTAAATCACCGGAATACCAGCTTTTTTTATAGTTTCGAAGGTTTTGTTAACACCATCAACACCAAACCCAATCACCACATCTGGGTTCAATTCAAGTAAGACTTCTGTATTAATCCCTTCGTTTTTACCTAATTCTCTTATTTCTCCCGCATTTATGCGTTTTCGAGTTCTTTCAGAAGAAATATAATTGGTGCCAGGAAAACCAACTAAGGTCTGTTCTACTCCCAAAAGTTCTAAAGCGGGTATATGTGTTGTTGAGGTCACAACAATCTTTTTGATATCGTCACTTAAAATGCCATCATAAGCATCTTTTGGAAATGTCATTTTTGAAAGTTCCTCCATAGAAGCAATCAGATATTTATAACTCTTTGACGCCTCTGGCCAAGGTTTAGAGATCTCCAATATTTTATGTGTATTGGCATCCACCAGATTAAATCCTTGCGCATATTTTAATTCAAGCGTATTGTTTTCAGAGTCTGCAACTACAGTGGTTGTTTCGTTTTTACACGAAACCATGAGGATGATTGCAAAGAGAAATTGATAATATTTCATGGGCACTTAATATATTTTCAAAAGTAAGATTATTTGGAGTTTTAAATAAATCCAATCTAAAAATGACTATTTTAGCCGCGAAATTAGGTTTCATTTCCCAACGGAAATGGATTAAAAGGGAATTTGGTGCAAATCCAGAACTGTTCCCGCAACTGTAAGCTACAAAGCTTGTTGTCACCTTCAATGTCACTGAGTTTAACTTGGGAAGACCGACAACAAGACGCAAGTCAGGAGACCTGCCAATTTCAACAAAGAAGTCAAACTTTCGGGATAAAAGTTAACTCGATTATCGAAATATGTAACTATTTCGACATCGCTGTATGTTCTCTCGAGCAATTAAAAATTAAAATGAACAAAACAAAACTGTTTTGGAGCATACTTTGTATGAGTATGTTTTCAGTCGGATTTGCACAATCTGAGCAAGATTCGATAAAGGTTGAGGCCTTAGATGAAGTATTTTTAACCGATTCGCGTTTCGCCTTAAAAAGAGAAAATTCTGGGAAAGTGATAACTAAGATCACTTCTGAAGACCTAGAAAAATTACAGGGCCAGTCTATTGCAGAAATTTTAGGTAGAACTGTCGGAATTGAGGTCAACGGTGTACGTAGTAATGCCGGACAAAACCTAAGTTATTTTGTGCGTGGTGGGCGTAATCGCCAGGTGCTTATTATGATCGATGGTATTCAGGTGACGGATCCTTCACAAATTGCCAACGACTATGATCTACGACTTTTGAATGCCGATCAGGTTGAATCGATTGAGATTTTGAAAGGTGCTGCAAGTACACTTTATGGAACCGGCGCAGCAACTGCTGTGATTAATATCAAATTGAAGGAGGCCTCGCAGAAAGCTTTTAATTTGAATCTAAGAAGTACTTTAGGGACTAATCAATCCTCTGACGAGAATAATTATGCCATCGAAGATTTTAGAAATAGTGTTTCGGTAAATGGTAGTGTAGGGAATTTCAATTACCTAGCAAGTTTCGGACAACAATTTACAGATGGTTTGTCTGCAATAGATGGTGGTACAGAATCTGACGCCTTCAATAGTTATAACACGAACATTAAACTCGGTTACAAGTTTAGTAATGCCTTTAAGGTTAGTGCTTATGCCAGCTTAGACGATTATAAAGCTGATTTTGATGATAGTTTTGGTAGAATGGACGCGGATAATACTTCATTTTCCAAACAATATAGAATTGGACTTTCGCCCGAATTTAAATACAATAACGGAAGTGTAAGGGTTAATGCGGCATTTAATGATGTAGAGCGTGAAATAGAATCTAGTTTTCCTTCAATGTTTAATGCACAGAGCGTTATCATTGATGCCTTTAACCGTTATAATTTTAATGATAAGTTTTACACAGTGATAGGGATTAACTATCAGGATAACCAAATGGAGAGTTTTAATATTCCGTTCGGAGAAACTGACTTTAGCCAAGCTATTGATCCTGAAACTGCCCAATTCACTATTACAGATCCCTATGCCAATGTGGTTTATATCTCTGATTTTGGATTAAACGTCAACGCTGGTTTACGTTTGAATAACCACAGTGAGTATGGTAGCCACCTTGTTTATAATCTGAACCCTTCTTACAAGTTTGATGTTGATTTTGGTTATGTAAAAGCCTTAACTAGTTATAGCACGGCCTTTATTACACCATCATTATTTCAATTATTCGAACCTAGTTTTGGTAACGCGGATTTAGAGCCAGAAGAAAATCAGACCATTGAAGTAGGCGCGGAAGTTGCCATAACTGGGAAAGCCACCTTTAGTTTGGTTTATTATAATAGAAATGAAGACAATTTTATTGATTTTGTTGATACAGGAAATTTTGTTTTTCAGTATCAAAATATCGACGAATCCTTTACTGCTAGTGGATTGGAGTTTGTTGTACAAGCGCAACTTCTTGACGATCTAGATCTTAATATGAATGCCACATATACAAATTTAGACGAGGATTTAAGTTTAAGAATTCCTGAAATAAAAGTGAATGCAAGATTGGATTATGCCTTATGCGAAACCACGCAATTTAGCTTGTCTTATCAATATAATGATGAGCGTGAGGATCTTGTATTTAACACTGATACTTTCGAAAATGAGGCTGTAACATTAGATGCCTTTGGGTTATTAGATTTTTATGTAAGTCATAAGATCCTAAAAGGTAAAATGACGGTTTTTGCCAATGTTACTAATATATTCAATGAGGATTATCAGGAGCTATTTGGTTTTTCAACACGAGGAAGAGGTGCTAGTTTAGGGTTTAATTTAAATCTCTAATGTGTTCGATTGCCATAAAAAAAGCCGCTATAAAGCGGCTTTTTTATTTAATCTATATACATGTCTTGTCCGAGTATAGAAGGCTTCGTTTTAATGAGATCTAAATTGTAAATCTCAGGTTGAAAAAAGCGTCCTAATCCCTGAATATCAGCAAGTGCAGCTGCCAATAAAGGTTCATTAATATCACCTAAAGTTCCTAAGGTGTTAGGGCGTTCACTTACAGAAATATCTGGAGAAATCCCGTTTGCTGGGACTAATTCGTCGTTAACGTTTGTTGAATTCGCAATTAGAGGTTGCATCGCATAGGTATGATTAGGATTAACGTCTTCAAAAGATAAAGTCGCCGAATCATATATGGTTACTGAGGCCTGAGTTTTTCCAACAGTATTTTCGCCGATGACCACAACATCGATGTATGATCCTAGACTATTAATTACCAATTCGCTTGCAGAGGCTGTCCTTAGGTTAGTAGTCAATACATAGACCTTAGAAAGGCCTAAACTATTGATACCTCCGATACCATCAATTGTATTGGTAAAAAGGAAGTCTCTGTTTAGATCCTGTAGATTTTCATTATAAAACAACTTTGAATACACCTGCGCATTGAATTGTCCGGTGACCATGCTACCCAAGTATGCTGCCGTCTGAATAGCACCACCTCCGTTATATCTAAAGTCGAGTACTAACTCGTCTACGCCATCAGCTAAAAATCCCGCAAATGCATCATTTAATGCGCCATCGAAACTGCTATTAAAACCGTTATAGACCAAATACCCAACTTTAGTATCGTCGGCTAGCGTAATGGTTTGGGCGATATGCACAGGGTTTTCTGTATACTGAACCTTGCTTAAGGTTTCGCTTTCACCATTAAGAGTCACTGTGTCGTCAGTATTGTCTTCTGGTGTACCATTATCGTCGTAATCAGCAAAATTTAAAGTATAGTTATCTTGCTCAAATAACAAACTTCTAAAGTTCGACTCGGTTAAATTTGTACCGTTAACTGCCCTAAAAATTTGACCACGCTGAAGGCCTAAATTGTCAGCTACGCTATTGTTTAAAACCAGAGTTATTGCACCGTACACTTCGGTTGTACTTCCGGGTAGGAAATAAAGGTTGAACTCTAATCCGTTGCTTATACTTGTTCCTTGCTGTGCATTTTGAAGGTCGAAATAATTATCAAATATTCGGCTGAATCGATCAACTGTATTTGGTAAATAAAGTAAGGATTCAAAAATAGCTTCAGGCGAATTGAAGCTATTAAGGTAATTTGAATAAGCTTCATTTGTGGCGAATCTATCATCCGCCAAATCGGGGATTTCAGACTTATATAAATATACTGCATTCATACCTTTCCATACAAAGTCATTAATTTCTGAAGAGGCGATGAGGTTATCATCGAGATCTTCAAAACAACCTGTAAGTGATATGCCCACAATACATGTAAATATCAGAATTTTTAGCTTTTTCATAGTTTCAATTTTCTTAATAAATAACAATCTTTTACTTCTGTCTGTAAAACTCTAAATTTACTTACATTATTATAAATAAAAAAACTTTGTAACAAAATGTAATGTACATCGTCGTAACTATGAAAGCGCATAAAAAGCGTTTTTATTAACCCTGAGCAAGTCGAAGGGACCACCAATCAAACAAGTAATGAAGCAGGCAGATTTTGTAAGCTTAGTAATGCCATTTAAAGATAAAGTATTTCGGTTAGCCAAACGATTATTGGTTTCCCGTGAGGAGGCTGAAGATGCCACTCAAGAAATACTATTGAAATTGTGGAATAATAAAGAGAAGATCAGCGAATACAAAAATGTAGAAGCATTCTCGATGACTATGACTAAGAATTTTTGTTTAGACAGATTAAAATCAAAACAAGCCCAAAACCTGAAAATCGTTCATAGTAATTACACAGATAACAATGCGTCATTACAAAAACAGGTAGAAGCAAGGGATAGCATGGGATGGGTTGCAAGGATCATGGAAGAGCTACCCGAACAACAAAAGATAATAGTACAGTTGAGAGATATAGAACAATACGACTACGCAGAGATAGCTAAAATGCTAGATATGAATGAAACAGCGATTCGTGTTAACTTATCGAGAGCTAGAAAAACAATAAGAGAAAAATTGACTAATACACATAGTTATGGTATTAAATAGTATAGAAAAATTATTAGAAAAGTATAACAGTGCAGAGACTACACTGAAAGAAGAAGAGCAGTTAAGAGCTTATTTCGAAAGTGATAATGTAGCACCGCACTTAGAGCATTACAGACCTTTGTTCCAGTACTTTTCAATAGCACAACAAGAGCAGTATACCAAGGACGTTCCATTAAAACCTAAGAGAACATTAATGTATCAATGGATTTCTGTCGCAGCAGTTACAGTTCTAATGCTTGGTTTCGCAGTTCCACAATTTTTCGGTCCAACAGCCGAAGAAAAGAGGCAACAAGAAGAAGCCTTATTAGTTTACAATCAAACTATGGAAGCTTTTAAGTTGGTTTCGTTAGGAATGAACGAAGGAAAGCAACAGCTTAATTCTCTGGCAATGGTTTCAGATAATTTAAATCAAGGAATCGAAGAGGCGAGTAGATTAAGTGAATTTTCAAAAACAACAAACAAAATTTTTAAAAACAAGTAACAAACAAACAAACAAAAATTAAGAAATCATGAAAAAAGTTATTGCAATAATCGCGCTTATCGTTGCACCAATGGTGTCAGGAGCACAGAGCATTTTTGATAAATACGAAGATATGCCAGAGGTTGCATCGGTTATCGTTAATCAGAAAATGTTCAGTATGATCGCAAGTATCGATGTTGATATGGACGATCCTGAAGCTCAGGAATATATGGACATGGTGAAGAAAATCACAGGTCTTAAAGTTTTTACTACTGGTGATGAGAAAGTATCAGCAGATATGAAGGCTACCGTAAACAAATATTTAAAATCTTCTGAATTAGAAGAATTAATGCGTATTAAAGACGGAAATCAAACAGTTAAGTTTTACGTTAAAGAAGGTAAAGATGAAAATCATGTGAAAGAACTTTTAATGTTCGTTACCGGATTGAAAGAAATTATGGACGGCGATATCGAGATCAACGGTAAAAAGCGTGAAATCGAAACGGTTCTTTTAAGCTTAACAGGTGATATTGATCTAAGACAAGTATCGAAGATCACCAACCAAATGGATATTCCAGGAGGTGACCAGTTAAAGAAAGCTGGCGACAAGAAAAACTAATATTTATCGTAGGATGACACAATCAATCAAAAAATTATCAGTAATCAGTTTCTTGGTTGCAACTTTAGTGAGTTGCAACCAAGGTCCTACTTTACAAACCTATTTCGTTGACAACGAGCTTAAACCAGGCTATTCGCAAATTGATGCACCAGCCAGTATCCTCAATATGGAACAGGTTGAAATGACCGATGACCAGCGAGAAGCGTATAAATCTGTGGATAAGCTGAATATATTAGTTTATACACCTACAGATTCTTTGGAAGGCATAAGCACAGAAATCGAAAAAGTCAATAAAATACTGAAGGACCCAAAATATGAAGAACTCATTAGAGGTAGCACAGTTGATGGTAAATTTAGTGTCAAATATATCGGTGAGGTTGATAATGTAGATGAGGTTATTCTATTCGGAAGTTCTGAAGATAAAGGGTTTGTAATTGCTCGGTTATTAGGAGATAACATGAATGCCGGAAAGATCTATTCCTTACGAAATGTATTGGAAAACGCTAAGTTCGATGATTCTAACCTTAACGGGCTAACCGACTTTTTTAAATAAACTGACAATTATTTAAATGTTAATGTAAATCGTCTTGAGGAAGTTCTTCAGGACGATTTTTTTTGGCTTCATTTTGAAAAGCATATGAGATAGCTATAACGATCAAAATTCCGAAGCTACCAAAAAGTAATACCTTAACGATAAAGTAATCGAGTATTTGCATTAATCCTGAAATGAAAAAACCAATGCTCAACACAGCCACTGTGATTAGCGCCAAAGAATTCTTATTTAGGGGTAATAATTTCATATCCCAGTGTAATTACTTGGAGAAATTGCTTTTAATTCAGATTTGATGACATCTGAAACCTCTAAGGTATCAATAAAATCCGAAATAGAACCTTTAGTAATAGCTTCATTGGTTCTTGTAAGTCCTTTTAAAGCTTCATAAGGATTTGGATAGCCTTCACGTCTTAGAATGGTTTGAATGGCCTCTGCAACCACTGCCCAGTTTTGTTCTAGATCTTGTTCAAACTTAGCATTGTTCAGCAGTAATTTCCCTAAACCTTTAAGTGTTGATTTAAAACCTATGATTGTATGACTAAAAGGCACGCCTACATTGCGCAATACGGTGCTGTCTGTTAAATCGCGCTGTAATCTCGAAATGGGTAATTTCGCTGCTAAATGTTCAAAAATAGCATTCGCCATTCCTAAATTTCCTTCACTGTTTTCAAAATCAATAGGGTTTACTTTATGCGGCATAGCAGAACTTCCAACTTCTCCTTTTTTTATTTTCTGTTTGAAATAATCCATCGACACGTAAGTCCAGATGTCTCTATCCAAATCAATGACTATGGTATTAATGCGTTTTAAGGCATCAAACAAGGCAGCCATATGGTCGTAATGTTCTATTTGAGTTGTTGGAAATGAATGTTGAAGGCCTAATTTTTCTTGTACAAATGAGGTTCCGAAGGCTTTCCAATCAATAGAAGGATACGCAACTTTATGCGCATTAAAGTTTCCGGTTGCACCTCCAAATTTAGCAGCACTAGGCACATCATTCAAGAGGTTGAATTGCTCCTTTAAACGTACCACAAATACCTCAATTTCCTTTCCTAATCGTGTTGGTGATGCAGGCTGACCGTGGGTTCTCGCGAGCATTGGGATAGCTGCCCATTCTTTGGCCAATTCTTCGATCTTATTAAGCAAAGTTAAATATTCAGGCACATAAACATCGTTCATCGCTTCCTTAATACTTAGAGGAATAGCCGTATTGTTAATGTCTTGAGACGTCAACCCGAAGTGAATAAATTCTTTATAGTCCGATAAACCAAGTGCGTCGAATTTCTCCTTTATGAAGTACTCTACAGCTTTAACATCGTGGTTGGTTACTTTTTCGATCTCCTTAATGGCGGATGCGTCTAGAGGCGTAAAATTCTTGTAAATGGCTCTTAGGTCATCAAAAATAGCTGCGGGAACAGATTCTAATTGTGGCAACGGAATTTCACAAAGTCCAATGAAATATTCGATCTCCACTAAAACGCGGTATTTGATCAGAGCTTCTTCAGAAAAATAATTGCCTAATGCTTCTACTTTAGACCGATACCGACCATCGATGGGTGAAATTGCGCTAAGAGCTGAAAGTGCCATTTACTTGGAAATTTAGAAGCATCAAAGATAGCAAAGTAAGTTTGAAGAATGAAGTAAGACCTTAGAAGTTTTCAACCTTTAATGAACCATAAATTTAGCCTCTAATTTGGCTTTATTTTTTTAAGTATATGACGTGCACGTGCCTTAAAACCTGAACTTTGCATCTGAAAGTCGCGCTCTAAGATCATTGCGAGCTCAGGATGTATCCAATCGTAATCCTTTCCTAATAGAAATAAAGAATTCATAGCATAGGCCTTAGGTGCGATTTTCTCGTCGTTGATCATCCAATCAAAACAAGCCTCTACAATTTTTTCTTTATGTGTTTCTGTTAATGCAGATTTAATAGGATTATCGTCTTTCGAATAATAGGCTTTAATAAGATATTCGCAAATTTTGGCAACTGGCCTTACGGCAGGATCGAGATGTACTTTTGAAACATTTTGAGTAAAAATATCGAGATATGGAATGATGGCTTCAAGTTTTTCACCGCACATAAACTCAAAAACCCAAGCGGCTCTACAAGAGATCTTATCGTCTACTTCAAACAGAATTTCTAGAAGTGGATTTGTCAATTCAGGCTTATCGATAACCAAATTTGCATAGTACAAACGTTTCTCACGAGAGTGATTAACATAATTTAATTCTTGATAAAGTTGGTCTTTTGTCAAAACGTTTCTTATTTTTAACGCTTCTAAATTAGTTAAAAAACGATGATAAAAAAACTCCTTAAGAATCTTGGTCTCGCTATCTTAATTGTATTCATTATAGCTCAATTTTTTGGACCTGAAAAGAACGATGGTGATATTGCTTCAGTTGAAGCCTTTCTTGAAGATACCAATCCACCTGAAGACGTAAAAATGATCTTAAAAACTGCATGTTTCGACTGCCATAGTGATCACACACGTTATCCTTGGTACAATAATATCACGCCTGTAAATTATTGGTTGGCTGATCATATAAGACATGGTAAGGGCGATTTTAACGTTTCGAAATGGAATGACTATTCAGATAAGAAAAAGGATCATAAACTCGAAGAACTAGCCGAAGAAGTAGAAGAAGGACACATGCCTCTTCCTAGTTATACTTGGACTCACAGTGACGCTAAGTTATCCGAAGAGCAAATCGAAGCTGTTGAGGCTTGGGTTAAAACAGCCCGTTTAAAGTATGCCTTTTTAAAGGAAGCCGAGTAGTATTTAATTTTCAATTTTGAATAAGTTACTAGTCATTGGTTTTGTTTGGCCAGAGCCTAAAAGTTCTGCTGCCGGCAGTCGAATGCTTCAATTGATTCAACAGTTTCAAAATCAAGATTATGAGGTCACATTTGCCTCGGCTGCAAAAACTTCTGAAAACACCTATGATTTATCTTCGTTAGGCGTAAAAACAGAAGAAATAAGATTAAATGATAGTAGTTTTGACGATTTTATATCAGAATTAAATCCTCATGCTGTTTTATTTGATCGGTTTATGACTGAAGAGCAATATGGTTGGCGTGTTGCAGAAAAGTGCCCTGACGCTCTACGAATATTAGATACTGAGGACTTTCATGGCTTGCGAAAAGCTAGAGAACTCGCATTGAAGGATGGTGTTGATGTAACAACTTCGTATTTACAAAACGACACCACAAAGCGTGAGATTGCTAGTTTATACCGATGCGACCTCAGTCTGATGATCTCGGAGGCAGAAATCGATATTTTAACTAAGCAATTCAGTATTGATAGGAGATTATTGTACTATTTACCGTTTTTGCTCGAACCAATTTCAAAAGAAATAATAAACCAATTACCTGGTTTTAATGAACGTTCACATTTTATTTCCATTGGTAATTTTTTACATCCGCCAAATTATGATGCTGTTCGTTACCTTAATGAAACTATCTGGCCTTTAATAAGAAAGGAATTACCTCATGCCGAATTACATTTTTATGGAGCCTATGAATCTCAGAAGGTCACACAATTGCATAATGAAGCGCAAGGATTTTTAGTTAAAGGTTTTGCTACAGAGGTCAGTGAGGTTATGCAATCTTCCAAGGTCTGTTTGGCACCTTTGCGATTTGGCGCCGGACTTAAAGGTAAACTGATTGATGCCATGCAAAATGGGACGCCTTGTGTTATGACCTCAATTGCTGCTGAAGGCATGTTTAATTCAAGTACTGATAATGGTCCGTTCGAGGTTAATGGGTTTATAGAAAATGATCCTCTGGTTTATGCTCAAAGGGCTGTGGAATTATATACCAACCAAAAACTTTGGAATTCTAATCAAGCGATAGGTTTTAATGTTATAAATGAGCGATTCAACAAAAACGCTTTTGAAAATGCTTTCAGAAATAAAATTGAGGACTTAACTCATCATTTGAAAACACACCGTCAGAAAAACTTCATCGGGACCATGTTACAACATCAGACTTTACAAAGCACTAAGTATCTAAGTAAATGGATCGAGGAGAAGAACAAGAATTAATACGCTATTTTTTATAAACTTTCACCCAATCTACTTCCATAACCGAACTGTCCACGTAATTTTTCGAATTTCGATCAGAAATGAACCAACCACCAACAGCTGTGTTTAAAACTACTTTCTGTTTTTTACCAAACATGTTGTTAATGTTGTTGTTTGGCGCAGATTGATAACTGTGTAGTAGCTCCCCATCGAATAAGAGATCTATGCTATTTTCACGCCAGATCATTTCATAAATATGAAATTCTTTAGTGAGATCCTTTCCTATATGATGCTTAATTTCGGTATTGGAGTTGATGTTTATGCTAGGTTCTCGACCAAAAAATAAATTACTCGAATAGTCTTCAGGTTCACCACCTCGTGCTTCAAGGATATCAATTTCGCCAGTGGTTGGCCATGGATCACCGTATGTCCAGAAGGCTGGCCACATACCATGTCCAGGAGGTAATTTTAATCTAGCCATAAACCGATACTCACGTTCACCTTCGGCATCGCTGGGGCCGAACAGCGTCTTGCTTTCTATCCGCCCTGAAACATATTCAAAATCCTTTAAAGCATTATTAATTGGATTAGTAACACCACGAGCGGCTTCGCGTTTTATGTTAATTTCAAGTATGCCATTATTTAAAGTTACCTGCTCGGGCTGGTAGAACTGAATTTCATTATTAAAGGCACCGCTCTTCCAGATATTCCATTGCTCAAGGCCTTTATCAAAATTATCTTCAAAAATTAAAGTCCAATCTTTTGTTATGACTTCACTTGTATCTGTGGATAATGATTTTTCATTCTGCTTGCAGCCCGTTAGCCCGATTATTAGGAATAGTGCAAGGATATTTTCAATTACAAAGCTAGATCTATAGTGCATTTTATTTGACTTTATGTAAATATAACCATACCAATGAAATTACTCACGAGTTGCAACATAGATTTAACAGGTTGATGTGATCGATTTGGAAATTTAGAAAATGTAAAGTATATTTGTCATATAGTAAAAATAATTTTACTTAATATAAAAAGTATTTGTCATGAATTTTAAAAAAATAAATGAATGTGAGCGTAGTAGATTAGAGCGTTGGTCTCAATTTCAATTGTCGCACCGATGGAAACGAGTTGGTATAATAATTTGTTTAGTGGCCTTCGGAATTCTAACAAGTCTGAAGTTTATGGATGGTGAATTCCTTGAACATAGGTTTGTATTGAGACGTGCCATTTTGATAGGACTATTGATCATTACCTTATCTAAGGAGCAACTCGAAGATGAAATGATCGTTTCTCTTAGAGCAAAATCATTCACACTTGCTTTTGTTTTAGCAGTTTTATACGCTTTGATTCAGCCCTTAGTAAATGCATTGGTATTTTATATACTAGACTCAAAAGATATCTCCAATGGGTTCAGCTATTTTCAGGTATTATCATTTATGCTATTAATACAGATTCTTTTTTTCGAAGTTTTAAAGCGCAATAGATAATGGAAAATACAATTAAAGTTGAACGCGCAATTCTGAGTATTACTCAAGATGAATTAGCTAAGAAGATTGGTGTCTCCCGACAGACCATAAACTCTATTGAGGCCAATCGTTATGTGCCATCCACAGTATTAGCATTGAAATTATCTGAGGTATTTAATAAACCCGTTAATGCGTTTTTTAAGCTTACTGAAGACGATTAGTTGAAAATTGTAATATCATGAAAATCAACTTTTTGATGACATTTTTTTAGTATTTCGATAGAATAGTGTAAAACAAAAAACTACACTATTATGAAATCTAAAATTCAATCAATTACAATCCTTTTTCTATGTCTAATCTTTGGATCGTGTTCATCCGATGACGAAGGAAATGTAACTATAACTCCTGAAGGTCAATGGTTTATAAATTCACTGCTCGTAGAATCGTCCTTCGATTTTAATAATGATGGCAATGCTTCAAGAGATTTGTTCTTAGAAACACCTTGCTACGCTGGTAACTTCATCGAGTTTTTTGATAATGGTAGTGTTACTATCGATATTGACTTCACCTATATTTTTGTGGACAACACAAATACCCAAGATTTTGAATGTCAGAATGGCTTCGGAATAAGTTCAACTTGGACACAAAATGGCAATACCATTACCGTGGCAAACGATGACGAACAAGGTGACATTATTGGCACAATCAATGGTAATACCATAACAGTAACCATTTTAAATGGTTTTGAAATAGAAGTTTACAATACGCTAACCGGTCAGGTTGATATCGTAACCGAAGATTTCACTATAGTATTTACAAGACAATAAATAGAATTACAACAGTACTTTGCGCATTTCGATCATACCTTCAGTTGCTGTTTTAGCAATGACCTGAATGTTTGAATCGCGCACTGTGGCTGGTTTGGGATCTATGTAATAGATAGGCGTATTAGCACTTACATAGTGCATTAATCCAGCTGCAGGATAAACTTGCATACTTGTGCCAATAATTAATAAAATATCTGCAGTAAGGCATATTTCAACGGCTTTTTCGATCATAGGAACATCCTCACCAAACCAAACAATATGTGGTCTTAATTGATAACCTTTCTCGCAGGTGTCACCAAGGTTGATGTCTTCGGTCCATACTTTTACATCTCTTGGATTCCCAGTACTGCGTACTTTTTTTAATTCGCCATGAAGATGTACTACATTGCTACTACCAGCACGCTCATGCAGATCATCTACATTTTGAGTTACAATGGTTACTTTATAATTTTTTTCTAGGGCCGCTAAGTCTTTATGTGCCTGATTAGGTTCTACTTCTTTTAGTTGTCTACGTCTTTGATTGTAGAAATCTAAAACGAGCGCAGGATTTTGTCTGAAGCCTTCTGGAGAAGCTACCTGCATAACGTCGTGTCCTTCCCAAAGACCATCATGATCTCTAAAAGTTTTAACGCCACTTTCGGCACTCATTCCTGCACCGGTAAGTACTACGATATGTTTCATGCTATTGTGTTAGGACTTACGCTTCCATTTTTTATACACTTTAGACGCTAGGAAAGCTTCGAGAGGGTTAGAGCCATCAGCCTCGTCTTCTTCTAAAAAGTCGACCAATAGCTTTTTCTCATATCCCTTTTCAATTAAGATTTCAACCGTAGAAATAATTTCTTCAAATCGCTCTTGAAAATTTAGACTTACAATATAACCAACATAACCTTCGAGCAAATCGGGATAATTGTCAATCATATATTTATAATTCTTTTCAGCTTTTTCAAAATCTTCACTCATCATAAACAGATTCCCTCTAATGAGATTTAGAAAGTCATCTTCGGTTTCATATTCGAGTTTATTGACATTTTGGAGTGCTTTATCAAAATCACCTTTTAAAATATTGAAGTCAATTTCCTTCAGATAAAGCGTAGGATCATTTGGGTAGAGTTCAGCAAATTCAACTAAATCCTCTTCATATATTTTATCATTATAATTACTGGCGTAATTCCCTTTCAGAAGTAAAACAAACTTCTCTTTTGAAAAAGGACCTTTTAATTCATCAATGGTTTCATAAGCCTTTTTAAAGTTGCCTTTCTCGGCAAACTCTTTGGCTTCAAGGAGTTTTATAAACTCATTCCCTGTGTTTTTATTAAACAGCTTTTTAAAGGTTTTCTTTGAGGGTTGAGAAAGCAGTAATACTCTGCGTAATGTGGAAGAAATATTTTCTCCTGTGATATAAATGTAGATATCGTTAAACTTGAATTTTTCACCATCCCAGCACACTTGGTAATCGTGATAATTGATACCAATATCTTCGGAATAAAGTCTAAAAGTAAAGTAATACGTCATTACTTCAGCGCTATATTGATAGTTCACCAAATTATAATAAGCGCCATTTTCAATTGCATTAAGGATGTTCTGTGATAGTCCTTTTGTGGTATCGTTAATACCACTTAAAAAGCCCTTAGTAAATTCGTCATTAGTATCGATATTGTACCCACTAACGATTCGATTTTCAAAAGAACATTTGTCAAATTTTTCGTCAAAGCCTGTCTTTTCGTATTCGAAGAATGAATCTTGAATATACTCTGCAAGTGCAATGACCTTGGCGTCATTTTCTTCAGTCTCTTCTAGAAGTTGGCACGAACAGTCTTTATTGTTATCTTGTGTAAATCCAATTTGGTGCAATGAAAGCGTCAATAATAACGCAAATAGAATGGTATTATGTTTCATAGTCAATATTTATAAGTATAAATATAAACTTTTATGGCAGATATAGAACTCCTTAATTATCTTGAATCTTATCTAACCGAAAATCGACGCGAGCGATTCAGAAAGGTATTAGCACAACGCACCAAACATTTTACAGTTGCTACTGAAGATGTCTATCAATTACACAATACGAGTGCGGTGATCAGATCCTGCGATATTTTTGGGATTCAGGAAGTGAATATTGTGGAAGAGATCAACTCAAAACGAATTGATCGTGAAATAGCAATGGGTGCTCAGAAATGGGTAGATTTAAATAGATATAATACGGTAAATTCTTGTATCCAAAACCTAAAGAATAAAGGCTATCAAATTGTTGCTACAAGTCCACATGTTGATGGATATGATTTGGTAGATTTTGATATTACGAAGAAGTCTTGTTTTTTCTTCGGAAGAGAAACAGAAGGGTTATCGCAACAAGTTATAGACGAAGCGGATACTTTTATTAAAATCCCAATGTTTGGTTTTACTGAAAGTCTGAATATTTCAGTTTCAGCAGCTATAATTCTACAACATGTAACCTCCAAATTGCGCAAATCAAACCTAAATTGGCAGCTCACTGAAGCTGAATTGATTGAAAAACGATTCGATTGGATTAAAAAAACCATTAAAAATTATGATGCTATTGTAGAACGATATAAGTCTCAAGCTTAATTTTTTGTAACTTTAAGTACTAACTAAAAAATCAAAAAATCATGTTGACTGCACTTTATATCGTTGGTGGTATTATTGCCGTTATCGTCTTTCTGGCCTTAGTAGCACCCAAAACGTATCACGTAAATCGAAGTATCACTATTGAGAGACCCATAGCTGAAGTCTTTAGTTATTTAAAATCCATTAAAAACCAAAACGAATGGTCACCTTGGAAAAAGAAAGATCCGAATATGACCCAAGAATTTGTTGGCACAGACGGAGAAGTTGGGTTTATTTCTAAATGGGAAGGCAATAAAGATGTAGGAACTGGTGAGCAAGAAATAGTTGCTATCGCGGAGAACGAATCTATAAAAAGTCAATTGCGCTTTTTTAAACCATGGAAATCTCAATCAGATGCCTACATTAATACCACTAAGCTTAGTGATCATTCAACTGAAGTGGTTTGGGGGTTTTCGGGTGTAAATAAGCCACCTTCTAATATTTTCTTTTTGTTTTTTAATATGGATAAAACCGTTGGAAAAGATTTTGAAGAGGGCCTGAATGACTTAAAACAAATTTTAGAATCAAATTAAAATATTATGGTTGGTTGGTTTGAAATTCCGGTAAATGATATGAATCGTGCCATTGCCTTTTATGAGGCTGTCTTTAAGGTTGAAGTGAAAGAGGTAGATTTTGGAGGCTTTAAAATGGGATGGTTTCCTGATAATAATGGTGCCTATGGCGCCACAGGAACTTTAGTTCAGAATGAGGCTTATGTGCCGTGTCAGGATGGTACTTTGGTTTATTTTATGAGCAAGGATGTTCAAAATGAACTTGATAGAGTAGAAGCGGCAGGTGGAAAAATTCACCAAGGGAAAACTCAGATATCAGAAGAGCATGGTTATATGGGTGTTTTTATTGATACGGAAGGAAATCGCGTTGCGCTGCATTCTAAAGCCTAGGCTTTATTTTTCTTCTTTTTGTTTTTGCGCTCTTTACTGCGTTGAATAACTTTATATTCTTCGTAGCATTCGCTAATGGCATCTAATATTTGAAGATCATTTGCCGTGTTTATAAAGTCTACAGAATAGTTACATTGGTTTACAATCTCATCCAAATCGTATTTGGTAACCTGAAGTAATACCATAAGCATTTCTCGATCGAAGCGCTTAGCAAGCTGATTTCTAATCTCATCATCTTCTTTGATCTTCTTCAACTTTTGCATCTCATTAGGCTTCTTTCCAAACATTTTGTACAAGAAGTCTGCAGGATTGAAAATAGCACCTAACACCTTGGTGGCAACATTGGTCTTTCGACCTTCATAAGCCTTACCGTATAAACCAGAAATTCGGTATTGGTTGTTATTTCGAATGGGAACCTGCTTCATATCTACTTCAAGATAGCCGGTAAGTTCTAGTGATTTTACGGTCACTTCTTCTAAGGCCAGAGCCAATTCGGTCATTACAATTTCAGTATTACCAAATTTCAACCAGTCGTTTGTAACTCTTACTTTAATTGATTTGTAGCCTAAATAGGAAAGGTGCAGCGTGTCATTGGCTTTGGCTTTAATTTCAAATTTACCATCATCATCTGTAGCCGTTCCAACAACTTGATTGATATTCACGATATTCACCTCACTCAAAGGTCCCTCGGTCGTAGAACTGGTGATCGTCCCTTTTACGGTTTCAGGAGTTTTGGTGGCTGTACTGTCTTGACTATGGCTATATACTATAGTAAAACATAAAATTATCGCTAATAAATATCGCATTTGTACAATTTACAATGTAAAGGTAGTAAACAAAACCGATTTTGTGTCTTGATATTACCGATTTGACTAAATATTAACAGCTATAACTTAAATTTTACGCCAAATTGATACTTCAATTTAACGGGGTCTACTTAGTCTATTTTCTTCTAGAACGACGTGGTCGATCTGATGCTGACCGTCTATTTTTCTTAGAGCCCGAAGCACCTCGTCTTCCAGAGTCCTTTGATCTTCTTGAACGTCTTTCGCCGCGTGGTTGTTCATCTCTATTTCGTCTTCCTCGTTTTCTGTCGCGTTTGCCGCCGCCGCTTCGACCTCTATTTTCGGTGATCTCAACATTTACGAAACGTCCATTATATTTAAAGTCGGTAAAAAAGGACAAGACTTTCTCTTGCAAGGCTTTTTCTGTGTTAAAAAATGAAAAACTGTCCTTCACATCAACCTTAAAAACGTCGTCTCGACCTAATTCTAAAATTGCTTTTAAAAAGTCTTTTAAAGACATCCAATCGTATCCATCTTTGCGACCAACATTGATGAAATAACGCACATCGTCAGACGAACGTTCCCTTGAATGACTCTCTCCAGATTCTGAAACTGTAAGATCTTTAGAGTCTTTATAATAATTGAAAAATCGTGTAAACTCTACCGAAAAGAACTTTTTGATCAGCTCTTCTTTATTGGTGTCTTCAAACAAATCGTTGATACTATCCAGGTAGGGATCAATTTCGTGGTTAACTTCAGTATTATGGACTTTATTGGCCAAGCTCATTAGCTGAACTTCGCAAATTTCCATTCCAGATGGAATGTCTTTCTTCTGAAATTGCTTTTTAATAATTCGCTCAATACTCTTTATTTTTCGCACCTCACTTTTAGCAACAATCACCATTGAAACGCCAGTTTTACCTGCACGACCAGTTCTTCCGGAACGATGTGTATAGGTTTCAATTTCATCTGGTAGTTGGTAATTGATCACATGCGTAATATCATCAACATCTATACCTCGTGCAGCAACATCGGTTGCCACCAACATTTGAATTTGATTATTTCTGAAGGCTTTCATCACCAGATCGCGTTGATTCTGACTGAGATCACCATGAAGTGCACCGGCGTTATAGCCGTCTTCTACTAGTTTTTCAGCAACACGCTGCGTATCGCGCTTTGTTCTACAGAAAACAACAGAGAAAATATCAGGATTTGCATCGGCCAATCGCTTAAGTGCTAAATAACGATCACGCCCGTTAACCACATAGTATTCGTGTGATACCTGATTGGTGCTTTCATTGCGGTTACCAACTGTTATCTCTAAAGGATCGTACATGAATTTCTTTGCGATTGAAGCCACCTCTTTTGGCATGGTTGCAGAAAATAACCAGGTACTTTTTTCCATTGGAGTATGTGCTAAAATATCAGTAATATCCTCGTAGAAACCCATGTTAAGCATTTCATCGGCTTCGTCTAATACACTGTATTCGATTTTTGAAATGTCGACAAGTTTGCGACTAATCATGTCTTTCATTCTACCTGGAGTGGCAACGACAATCTGCGCCCCTTTTTTAATTTGATTCGCTTGCTCAGTAACGCTAGCACCACCATAAATAGCAACGACATTAAGACCTTTACAGTACTTACCATAAAGCTTTAACTCGTTTGTAATTTGAAGACAAAGTTCGCGTGTTGGAGATAAGATCAGTCCTTGTGTAGTGCGACTCTTAATATTGATTTTTTGAAGCATAGGAAAACCGAAGGCGGCTGTTTTCCCTGTACCTGTTTGTGCTAAAGCTACAAGGTCGCGCTCTTCTTCTAATAGAACCGGAATTGCTTTTTGTTGAACTTCGCTAGGTGTAACGAATCCTAAATCGTTAATAGCATTAAGAAGGTCTTCGTTAAGACCTAATTCTTGGAATGTACTCATTCTTGTTTGATGTATGCGATAAATTTATGTAGTGTTACATAAGAAGCGTATCGACATACAATTAACCTGAACTTCTGGTAACACGTCCTCACCCTGAGGATATTCTCAACGTAGCTTTAACTAAGTCAAGTTTTACATTCTACTTAAAACTATTTTGCAGAACGGGTGCAAAGATAGGCTTTTATCGGATTATAAATCAGAAAATCAATATATTAATCAAAGTTAGTCGATTCTTTCAAAAAATAAATTTCTCACACGTCCTGTAGTAACGGTAAGCCCACTAATACTTTTGTCCTTATCTCGTAGAAACTTAATAATGTTTCCGCCAATAATGAAAACATCGGGCTTGGCTGTGCTAAGTCCAAAATCACTGGCTCGAGAGTGTGTTCCGACTAATTGATCGTCTTTAACAATAAAGTCGTAGGTTGTACTGAGTTCCTCGCTGTAATAAGACCCTGCAAACTCTTTCAACGAGGTAGCGTTGTAATTTGGAGGTGTAAATTCTTCTGAAATAATAGGATCTTCGTTGTTGATAACAACAGTCATGATCTTGTTATTATCACTTCCTGTGAAATCAACGTATAAGTCAACGCCCACATTCAACATTTTAAATTTGTTGCTCGCAACAGGTGCAAGTTTACTTTCATTACTTGCTCCGCGATTGTACATTAAGGTATCGTTTTTTACATAAATTCTGCGAGCATAGCTTCCAGGTTCATTCCAATAGCTCCCTTCAAATGCTTTTAATTCTTTATTACTTAGTACAATAAACGCGTCATCTTTCTGATTTTGATTATTCTGATCACTTGAGTTTTGTACTTCGAATTGGTCTTCAAGGAACAAATCTGCAACCTGAAGTGCCAAACCCGTCGGATTGGCTTGAGCCAAATTACTAAATACCATCACAGCAAAATCTTGTTCTGGAAAGCGTCCCAAATAACTGCGATAACCAGCATCGGCACCACCGTGTTGGATTTGCTTTAAACCTTTATAATCATTAACAAATTGACCATAAGCACCGCCAAATTCAGATCCGTTGTTAAGAACGGCAAGTGTGTTCATTTTAGAAACGATGTCTTTTATATCGTCTTTTGGGCGATTGAGATGCATAGACCAAAGCGCTAAATCTTCAACCGTAGTAAATAGGCTAGTGGCACCAACGTTGGCGTAGCTCAAAACACTTTTTTTATAGTTACCACCTTGATTATAATAAGAGTAGGCGCGGTCTTTCACAATTTTTTCATGATCATCATAAAATAGTGTTTTGTTCATTTTAAGAGGTGCGAAAATATTTTCGTGGGTAAACTCTGCAAAAGATTTCCCGGATATACGAGCTACAACTTCAGCTAATAAGGTAAACCCAGTATTGCAGTAAACATATTCTTCTCCAGGTTGAAAATTGAGCTCCTTTTGCTTTTTAACCATTTTCATGATATGCTCTTTTGTGATCACATCATCCCAACGCCAGCCGGCTAGATTCAATAAACTCCACTGATCGCGCATACCACTGGTATGTGAAGCCAAATGTCTTAATGTGATTGTTGTACCAAAATCTGGAACCTCAGGAATGTGCTTTCTGATATCGTCATCAAAGGAAAGTTTACCTTGTTGTTCGAGCAATAAAATTGAATAAACCGTGAACTGCTTCGACACTGAAGCAATATGAAAAACGGTAGATGGTGTCACCGGAATGTCATATTCGAGCTGAGCACTACCATATCCTTTTTTAAAGACCACTTCGCCTTTACTAACCACAGCAACAGCCGCACCAGGTTTATTGATATCGTTATAGTTTTTGAAAATCTCATCGATTTTCTTTTCAATGTCTGTAGTGTTATTATCCTGCGTAAATGCACATAGTCCTGAGAAGACAAGCACTACCAGAATAGCTTGAGTGCTTAGTTTTTTGATTGATTTCATGGTTTAGTATTTCTCACTAAAATACTAAAAATGAAGTGAATATCATCAATTGATAAATCAAAAGATCAGTGTCAAAATATAGTGTTTATTCAGCCGACTCCCAATTTGCAACCTTAATAACTTCATTTAAATAATTCAATTCGTTTTCCCAGAGATCGTCACTTCCCATTTGTTCTCTGAATTGAAGAATTCCGCTTTTGGCATTGATCACGGCATCTTTAAACCAAGGAAATTCTTGTGCACACGTTAACAGCTTTGCCATTCCTCTTAGACTTTCGCCTTTATTTAATAGCCAAAAGGCATGCTGACTTCTAAAATAAGGGCAGTGGTAAAATTCTTCTGCTGCTCTATCCCAGGTAATTTCATCAGTTTGTTCATTAGACAATAGGCCTACAGCATATACCGAAGAATGTAATATGTCATTATTGAAGTCAATAATTTCAATGACATTTATTTCATCTTTACCCCAAGAACTTAGTTTACTATTTTTAATGACAGCTTCGTAGATCTGATGTGCTTCGTCGTGTTTACTTTGTAAATGTAATGCGTCTGCCAAGATAATTTGAGCCTTTTTATGATCCTTTTCCTTAGCTAAGGCCTTATTGGCAAAATCTACACTCTCGTCGAGTTTATTTAAGAAAAAGTAACATTTAGCTAATGCGGCAAGATAATCGGGATCTTCTAGGTTATCATCTTTAACAAATTCATTATGAAACATAAGAGCTTTTTCAGGGTATCTGTCAATGACGAACCTTTCAATAATCTGTGATTTTGTCATTTTACTCAGATAAATGTCATCGAGAGCAGAAAAAATCACGCTTCGTTTATCCCAAACAGATTGTATGTTTTTCCATTCGTTATAGGCGCCTTCAAAAGCATGGGATGGTGGTATAACACGACCCTTTTTATCTTTGAAGGTATATTCTATTTCACCGCCTGGATATCCCATATATCTTATGAGAGCGTCGTTAAAGTCGACTGTGAATTCTGTGTCTTCGGTGATTTTCTTCTTGCCAAATAAATTGTTGAACATAGATGTTTGCTTTATGATTGATTTAAATAGTTAATTAATTGCTGAACCGCCTTTCCACGGTGACCGATCTTATTTTTTTCTTCTAATGAAATTTCCGCGAAAGTTTGGTCATAACCTTCGGCTTTAAAAATCGGATCATATCCAAAGCCTTTTTCGCCATGTTTTTCTTTAGTTATTTCACCTTTACAAATTCCTATAAAAGTTTTGAACTGTCCATTGAGGTGCAAGGCAATGACCGTTTTAAACTGTGCTTTCCTAGAATTCTTTGTCTCTAACTCGGTTAGGAGTTTGTCCATATTGTCACTGGCATTTCGCTGTGGCCCTGCATAATGAGCTGTGTCAACACCCGGAGCGCCATTTAAGGCTTCTACTTCCAACCCTGTATCATCAGCAAAACAATCATAGCCGTAATTTTCCTTAATGTAATTTGCCTTCTGTTGAGCATTACCTTCAATGGTTCCGGTGGTTTCAGGAATTTCTTCAATACAGTTTATGTCTTTCAAACTGAGCAATTGTATGTGCTGCGGCACAAGTGATTGAACTTCTTTAATCTTATTAGGATTGTTGGTCGCAAAGACGATTTGCATGGAGACATTGATTTTATTCAAATATAATTACATAATCACTAATTTTATCTCAAATCAATCAAATGATGAAAAAATACTTCCCGATTATCCTTGTTTTTGCAGTCCTCAAATTTATTGTCCATTGGATAGGTAATCGAAATTATGGCTACCACCGTGATGAGTTATTACATCTTTCGGTAAGCGAACACATGGATTGGGGTTTTATGGAGTTTCCACCGTTCATAGGGTTTATAGGTAAACTTTCATATTGGTTCTTTGATTATGATTTACTTGGTGTTAGATTGTTTCCAACATTGGCGGGCGTAGCAATTTTGGTTTTGTGCTGTGTAATGGCCAAGGAGTTAGGAGGAAAGTTTGGTGCAGTTTTTTTGGCGGGTATATGTATCCTTGCTTTTGTGCCCTTTTACAGAAATCATACATTGTTTCAGCCAGTTGCTTTTGATCAATTGTTTTGGGCTCTGGGATTTTATATTTTGGTTAGATATATAAATTCTAAAAATAGAAATTATCTCATTTTGGTAGGCATTACGCTTGGTTTTGGCTTGCTGAATAAATATACCATGCTCGTTTGGGCTTTTGGAGTTTTTGTTGGGTTATTTTTCTTTGAAAAATCGCGTCTTTACAGGAATAAATGGTTGTACATTTCTGGGTTGGTTGCATTATTACTTTTTATACCGAATATTATCTGGCAAATAAATAATGATTTCCCATTGGTAGCTCATATGCAGCGTTTAAATGAAAGTCAGCTTGAAAGTATCAGCCCTTGGGAATTTATCCTAGATCAAGTTGAAATGGCGCCGATTTTCATCATGTTTATTTGTGGCTTTATTGGTTTATTTTTCAGTAAAAGGCTGAAGAACTATAAGTTTATAGGAATTGCTTGTTTGGTAATATTTTTCACAATGTGGATTACTAAAGCAAAGACGTATTATGTTTTTGCATTGTATCCAATGTTATTTTCTGCAGGTGCTGTTTTTATTGAACAACTCCTAGTAAAACGTAAAAGATTAATTTATCTAGTTGCAGGCTCTATTTTTCTGCCAATGGTATTTTTTATACCTGAAGCGGCACCAATTTTGCCAATTGAAAAATATACAGATTACATGAATTTAGAAGAAGTTGATGGTCGCTATGAACTCACTGGTGATTTTGCTGATATGCATGGTTGGGAAGAACAGGTGAAACTCGTAGATAGTGTATATAAATCCTTAACTGAGGACGAAAGAGTGAATTGCGTGCTATGGGCTGAAAACTACGGTGAAGCTGGAGCCTTAAAAATTATAGGCAAACGCTATGGACTTCCAAATCCTATTAGCAGACATGGAAGTTTCTGGACATGGGGTTACGGCAACAAAAATGCTGAGGTTTGGATTAGCTTAGGAAACGAAAAAGCCTCTGTTGAATATGTTTTTGAAGATATAGAACTAGTTAAAATGATAACGCATAAATATGCTATTGATGAGGAAAATAATATTCCTCTTTACATATGCAGAAATCCAAAAGTTGATATTGAGGAATGGTGGAGTATCTATGAGCCTTATATTTTTGATTGAATCGCGTATCTTTATAAAAAAAACAGGCTATGCGGTTACTCCTTGTTATTTTCTTTGTTTCATATCTATCGTTTGCTCAAACTACTGTTGAAAAAATTGATGATCAATGGCTATTAAAAGTAGATGGAGAGCCTTTTGACATCAAAGGAGCAACTTTTGGGTATGATGAGTACTACACTAATTACGATACATATTTTCAAGATTTAAAATACCTCGGCGTTAATACGATTAGAACATGGGCAACTGGTGAGACCACGCCTTTTTTACTTGAAGCCGCAGAAAAGCATAATATTAAAGTAATGGTAGGTATTTGGATGCGTCACGGTAGGCCAGGAATGGAAGATGACGACCATTTCGATTACCTAACTGATAAGCAAGGGATGGAAGTTATGTACAACAACGCCATTGAAACTGTTGAAAAGTACAAAGACCATCCAGCAGTTTTAACCTGGGGCGTTGGTAATGAGGTATATCTAAATATGGCAACAGATGAAGAGAAATTAGTCTATTCAAAATTTCTTGAACGTGTATGCAGTAACATTAAGAAACTAGATCCTAATCATCCCATTACCTCAGTTGAGGCATGGACATTTGGCTTAGATTGGTGGGAGAAACATGTGCCTTCACTCGATATTTACGGACTGAATAGTTATGGTCCTGGAGCCGGATTTCTTCAAGAGGAATTAAACAAACGAAACATTGACAAACCTTATATCGTTACTGAGTTTGGAGTGACAGGAGAATGGGATGCGCCAACGGATAAAAATGGTGTAAAAATAGAACCATCAGACTCAGAAAAATACGATGTAATCGTGAAAGGCTATAAAGACTGGATTTCTAATAAACCATCTTGTCTTGGGGTTTATGTATTTCATTACAGCAGTGGTACGGATTTCGGAGGTGTGTGGCTAATGTCTCATTTCAATGGTAAGTTCAGGCCACAATATTGGGCCATCAGGGAAGCATATACGGGTGAAAAGCCAGTAGATATGGTGCCGACTATTGAAGTGTTTTCTCTTCCAGATTCAAAGTACGAAAGTGGTACTTGGGTTCCTGTGAAATTAAATGTGAATGACGCCGAAAATGATAACTTAAAAATCAGTTTTCATTATAACCAACGCGAAGGTAGCAGAAAACGAAGGAATCAAATTCTTCCGTTGAATTATAGAGGTAGTCTTTCCGAAGGCTTTGAAATTCAACTCCCAAAGGAAAATGGTGCTATTAAGGTTTATGTTTATGTTGAAGATGATGTTGTAGATTTTAGAACTTCAAACCTAGGCATTGCTTCAAGTTCTATTATTGTTGAAGATGAGGAAGCTGCTGCCGTAAAGTATAAGGTGCCAAAAGTAGAATTACCGTTTTACGTGTTTAAGGACAATTCAGAATTACCTTATCTGCCTACAGGTTATATGGGTAATTATAAGGCCCTGAATGTAGATCTAAATGAAAAAAAAGAAGTGCATTCTGGCGAAACTGCCATAAAGATTACCTATTCAGAAGAAAGCGGTTGGTACGGAATTGCATTTGTTGATCCGGCAAATGATTGGGGCGAAATATTGGGCGGTTATGATATTTCGGGAGCCAAAACTTTTAGCTTTTGGGCAAAATCGAAATTTAGTGGCGTGGTTGTGAGACTCGGTTTCGGGCTAATTGAAGATGACAAGCCTTTCCCTGATACATCCATTAAACTTGAGGAGATTAAATTGAATTCGGAATGGACCAAGTACACCTTCAAAATTAAAAGGGAAGATCTAAGTTGTATACGATCTGGTTTGGTAATGTTTGCAAGTAGTTATGGGTATCCTCAAACCATTTATATAGACGATGTTGTTTTTGAATAAACGGGCAACTATCTAAAATCAATAGTACAACTATTCGATTGTCCGAACCACTTCACGCGGTTTTTAGAAGCAGTTTTATAGATAAAATCTCGAATCATTCGAGGTATAAATGCCAATAATGCCGCTACGCGTTTCCACTTCGGTATTTTTGAAATGATCTTCAAAAATCCATCTGAATGCGTCTTCACACCAGTTTCATCAATTAAAATAACAGTATCTAAGCGTTCCGTTGGAAATCCATATTCCATCAATAATTCTTGTCCATAACTAGACTGAAAAGCGACAAATTGAAATAAGTCTTCAGGTGCAAATTTCAATAGCCAACCCACAACACCATTGCAAAGATTGCACTCGCCGTCGAATATTATAATGTCTTTAGAAGGATTTTCCATGATCAATTGTTTTATGAATAAGTAGACGTAAGTCTGATCAAATACTTTCAATGATGAAGAATTTTAAAAATTATTTATGATAATTGTCAGGTGGAAAAGTCACTTAAAATCGTATATTAGATATAGGAATTATTAATTAAAACAATTACGATTATGACGGTAAATTTTCAATATGTAAATACGCATGTAAGTGATACATTATCAGCTTTTACAACAGAAAAATTAGAAAAATTAGCAAACAAATTTGAGTTTTTAATTTCTGCACAGGTTTATATCAAGCATGATGACAAAGACCATGAGGCAGGTAAAATTTGTAATATAGAATTGAGTTTACCAGGACCACGTATATATGCCACTTCCAATGAGGCCACTTACGAGATGGCAGTTAATGAAACTATAAGTGATTTAACACGCCAATTAAAGAAAAGAAAAGAAGTGTTTAAAACGCATTAGGTTCATGGCTATTTAGCTTAATGACTACAAATACTTATACTATATCGAATGGTATTAGAGGATTCCTTTAATACCATTTTTATTTATCCATTTTAAGATCATATAATTCTACCTGTATTTGCTTCCCTTTAAGAGATAAATGCCCAAGATGACTAAACTGTAACCTGTCGTCGGGTTGTAGGGCTTCTTTTAATACCCTCGAAACAATGCATTTTGAATCGTAATCGTTGCATTTGGCTTGTATTCTGGCGGACGTATTTAGAACATCACCTGTATAGATAATATCCTTTTTAAGAACTCCGATCTCACCTGTGGTCACAGATCCCATATGAACACCAGCTTTAAATGTGGGGAAGATCCCGAAAGTCTCCAAGTAGTATGATTTTCGTTTAAGTAAAGCAGCTTCAATTTCGAAGAGACATTGAATACAATTATTGTTTTCTATGCCTTTTTCTGCATTCCAAGATATTACAATTTCATCACCGACATATTGATAAATTTCACCTTTACATTCAACAATAGCATTAGTCATATCTGAATAGTACGCACGTATCAAATTGAAATATTTTTGATGTCCTATATTTTCGGCGATGGTAGTTGAGGATTTCATATCTAGGAACATAAAGATGCGGACTTCATCAATGGGTTGGTGATATTTCCCGAAGAGAAAATTATAGAAAACCTCATTCCCTAGGTAATCAATTATTTCAGAAAATAGCAATGCAAAAAACACGCCGAGTCCGGTGTAGATGACAATACTCCAGAAGGCAAATTCAGAAACAAAATTGGTTAAATCCGAATATACTATTGCGCTAAATGGTCCAACCTTGTTGACTAAAACACTGTTGATGACACCAACAATTAAAATGAAGACAACTATAATTAATAAGTAAAATAAGGTCTTAATTAACACCTTCAGCCATAGACGCGTATGTTTAAATTTCTTCTTAAGCCAGACAATTTCGAGATACCCTTGAAACAGTCCCATTAATATACATGCCGGAATTAGAAATTTAAAGTTGTTTTTTGGGTCGTAAATATTTCCGGTGGCTGGATAAATTTCACTATCGCCTAGTATACCAAATTCTAGAATAGAATATACAGTGCCAAAAATGAACCAAATGATGATAAATGGTAAGTATAAATTTCGATTTCTTATAAATTTAGGTGATAGCATTTATCGATGATGATAGGGCTCGTTTCTTAGAATTGTGAATCCACGATAGAGCTGTTCAATAAAAAATAAACGCACCATTTGATGTGAGAAGGTCATTTTTGAAAGTCCTAATTTGCCATTAGCACGTTGATAGAGCTGATCAGAGAATCCGTATGGACCACCAATTATAAAGATGAGTGTTTTAATGCCGGAGTTTAAATGCTTTTGAAGATAGCCTGAAAATGCCACAGAATCTAACTGTTTTCCATTTTCATCGAGAAGGATCACAACATCAGATTTCTGAATCTTATTAATAATAAGGTCTCCTTCTTTTTCTTTCTGCTGGGCTTCAGAAAGATGCTTTACTTTTTTTAGATCAGGGATAATTTCAAACTCAAATCGAATATAATGACCAAGGCGTTTTTGGTAGTCATCAATTAACGATTGAAGATGATTATTATCTGTTTTGCCAATAGCGATTAACTTAATATTGGGCATAACTATAGCAACTTGGTATTTCTACCTCAACAGATATTGTGTTTGGTTTTACATGCATACTGTCATACTGATGTTTCGAGTCGACTGCAAAAGGCTCTAATCGTATTTCATTTTTCAAGCGCATTATCTTGTAATTTTCTGCAAATTCATTCATGTCAGTTATGAACTTAGGAGTTTTATTCAAAGCAGTCTTAGTTTTATTAAAGTCCTCAATGTAATCAGACCAATCTTTATTCAGAATTCGGTTTAAAAATAGCTGATTAATTTCAGTATAAAAGAAATATTCACCATTTGGTCTTAAAATTATTACACCGTGAGAATTATTTGCAAACAATTTTGATTTCAAATCACTTGAAATTTGAAACTCTGTATAGTTTTCAGGCTGAAATGTATAGTTTGATTTGTCAGAATATAAGTGATAAGCAGAGGCGTTTTTACGTTTAGCAAATCTTTTGCATTTTTTTTGTTTTGAATCATATAGCTTCTTATCACTAAGAGAATTATCATCATCTCCATTATCCGAGTTAATTTTAAGATTTTCCTGATAAATTAAAATAACATTATCGTCAAAGTTTATAGCGTTTATTTCGTTTTGAAGTTCTTTCTTTATTTCTTCAAATTCATCTTTATCATAACTACCGAAATCATAATTTTGTTTAAGAATCTGAATATCTAACGTTGTGTTAGGGTGTCTTTCTGAAGAATAGATTGAAGTAGAGGTTTTTTTTAAAAATTCACTCTCTTCAATTTGATTTAAGTTTTCATCTAAATAGACTTTTGTTTTTGAATTTTCTTGGGCAAAGCAAAAAAAACTAAAGATAAATAATAATAGGCTTGCATATTGTTTGAAAGTCTTCATGGTGTTGGATTTTATTAAACACCTTAATTTACGAACATACCGCGAATTTTGAAAGAATTGAAGCAGGTTTAACACAAATTTAGTTAAGCTAATTCTGTCATAGATATGTTCAAAAAATATTATCGGTAACAAAGGATTTTAGATTTTCTATTTTGTTTTTATGATTTAATCTTTCAATCCCTATTTTTACAGTAAATACCATAATAGATGATTTCAAAAGAACAATTTAACACAGAAATTGAATTAATTATAGCCAATGCCATTCGCGAAGATGTAGGTGATGGTGATCACAGCTCCTTAGCTTGCATTCCAGCGACCGCTGTAGGTAAAGCTAAGCTATTAGTTAAAGATGAAGGCATTATTGCTGGTGTTGAATTTGCAAAACAAGTCTTCGCTTATGTTGATCCTAAGATGTCTGTTGAAGTCCTGATCGAAGACGGAACCGCTGTAAAACATGGTGATATTGCATTTTATGTAGAAGGTGCATCACAATCAATTCTGAAAGCAGAACGCCTGGTTTTAAATGCCATGCAGCGTATGAGTGCTATAGCCACAAAAACGAAGCATTTTGTTGATCTATTGGAAGGAACCGGAACAAAGATTCTAGATACTCGTAAAACTACGCCAGGAATAAGAGCCCTAGAAAAGTGGGCAGTTAAAATAGGTGGTGGTGAAAATCATAGATTCGCCTTATACGATATGATTATGCTTAAGGACAATCATATTGATTTTGCAGGCGGCGTAGCCAAGGCGATTTCCATGACCAAACAGTATTTAAAAGACACAGATCGCGATCTCAAAATCATCGTTGAGGCTCGAAATTTAGAGGAGATCAAAGAGATTTTAGAAGAAGGTGGCGTATATAGAATCCTCATCGATAATTTTAACTATGAAGATACGCGCAAAGCCGTGGCACTTATTGGTGATCAGTGCTTAACTGAATCTTCAGGAGGAATTAATGAAAACACAGTGAGACACTATGCAGAATGCGGTGTTGATTATATTTCCTCTGGGGCATTAACGCACTCGGTGTACAATATGGATTTAAGCTTAAAGGCCGTTTAGGATGACCAAGGCAATAGAAGATAGGCTAGAAAAGATACCTGTAATAAACCTCGTTGTACGCTTTCTAAAAAGAGTACGACTTCCAGGATTTGAAGGGTTGTCTTTATACGATCTTTTAGAATTATATATCCTTGGAATTGCCAAAGGAACACTTACAACGAGAGCTAGTGCCATTGCTTTTAGTTTTTTTACAGCAATTTTTCCGTTTTTATTGTTTGTAATTATTCTAATACCCTATATCCCTATAGATAATTTTCAAACGGAGTTTTTAGAGTTTTTAAATTCCTTTTTGCCACCACAGACCTCAGATTTTTTCTTTTCTAATATTTTTGAAAATATAAGTGGTGGATCTGGAGCAGGGTTATTGTCATCGGTATTTGTGCTTTCAATGTTACTAATGGCTAATGGAGTGAATGCTATATTTTCTGGATTTGAAAATTCATATCACGAGCAACTCACCCGAAACTTTTTTCAACAGTATTTGTATGCCCTTGGAATTGCTTTAATTCTGGTATTTTTGGTGCTGTTAACCGTGGCGGTATTTGGGTACACTCAAATCTATGTTATTACCCCAATAAATGATGCTTTACATGCGGAGGAAGCCACAGGAAAGCAATGGATACTGGTGGTTAAATATTTGTTCTTCATCATAATGGTTTACATCGCCACAGCAACTCTTTATTACTTCGGAACCAAAGAGGGTCGACATACAAGATTTTTCTCAGTAGGAGCACTATTAACCACCTTGCTCATTATTTTAACCTCGTATCTCTTCGGAATATACATCGATAATTTTTCGCAATACAATAAACTGTACGGTTCTATCGGAGCCCTTCTTATATTGCTGTTGTACCTATGGTTAAATTCGAATATAATCTTACTGGGTTATGAACTAAATGCTACCCTCCGACGTTTACATAAAATAAACTTGAATGATGAATAGATTAATAATAGCGTTAATTGTTTGTATTACGTTTCAATTAACCCACGCACAAGAAGGAATATTAGGTAAATGGAAGACCATTGATGATGAAACCGGAAAAGAAAAATCCATAGTTGAAATTTATGAAGACAACGGAAAGGTCTATGGCAAGATCGTTGAGATCTTAACCAAGAATAAAACAGCGGTTTGCAGCAAGTGTGATGGTGATAAAAAAGGACAACCAATTCTAGATATGGTTATCATTGAAGGATTAGAAAAGGATGATGATGCCTACGAAGGTGGAACAATCCTTAATCCTGAAAACGGCAAAGAATACAAATGCCGACTGAAAATAGGAGAAGACAAAGACACACTGCAGGTAAGAGGGTATGTAGCCTTCTTTTATAAAACCCAATACTGGAAACGTGTAAAGTAGTACAAAGTAATAAGTTCATAGTAAGAAGTCTTGGTTTTGTATTTTCTTGTGACAAATCAGTTGTATTTTTGTTGAGCACAAACTTCTAATTACTAGATACGATTTACTTCATAGACGTTATATTACCTATTCCGCTTCAAAAGGCATTTACCTATCATATTACAGAAGCTGAAGCTGATTTCCTAGAACAGGGCATGCGCGTTGCTGTGCCCTTCGGAAAAAGTAAGATCTACACAGCCTTGGTTTATAAGATTCATTCTGAACCACCTTTGGTCTACGAACCAAAGACCATTCATCAAATTTTAGATGAAAAGCCTGTAGTGACTTCAATTCAGCTCAAGCATTGGGAATGGATCGCACAATACTACATGTGCAGCTTAGGTGAAGTGATGCGCGCCGCCATGCCAAATGCTTTTATTTTAGAAAGTGAAACCATAATTTCCAGAAATGAATTGGTGGATGTTAAGGATACTGAATTAAAAGATGATGAGTTTTTGATCTATGAAGCATTGCAATACCAATCCTCATTAAAGATTGATGATGTGGTTTCTATTTTAGATAAAAAACGCATTTTACCTGTTGTGAATGGTTTGGTAGAAAAGGGTGTTCTTCAATTACAAGAAGAACTTTACGAAAAGTACAAACCTAAGTTAGTACGTTATGTAAGACTTCGAGATCATTACAAATCTGATGAGGAACTTCAGGAGTTGTTAGAACAACTGAGTCGTGCGCCAAAGCAACGTCAGGTAATACTAACACTGTTCAGTTTGGAAGCTTCAAATGAAAGGCCTATCAAAGTTTCAGAATTGGTAAAACACAGCAATGCGTCATCAGCTAATATAAAGACTTTAATCGATAAGACTATTCTTGAAGATTTTCATATTCAAACCGATCGTTTTCAGTTTGAAGGTGAACAACCTAATGGGCCTAAAACATTAACGGAAACCCAGCTCGAAGTATTTCAAACTATAAAAAAGCAATTCGAAGATAAATCTGTAGTGCTGATGCATGGTGTAACATCTTCGGGGAAGACTGAGATTTATGTTAAGCTAATAGAAGAACAGCTTCAGGCTGGCAAGCAAGTTCTTTATTTGTTACCTGAAATTGCACTGACAACCCAATTGGTGCAACGTATGCAGGATTATTTTGGAGAAAAAGTAGCTGTATTTCACAGTCGATATTCAGGTAATGAACGTGTTGAGGTTTGGAACAATTTAATTGCAAATTCTGAAAAAACACAATTGATCATTGGTGCCAGATCTGCAATGTTATTACCGTTTTCTAATTTGGGATGTATTATCGTAGATGAGGAACACGAACAGTCTTTTAAGCAATTCGATCCGGCGCCGCGATATCATGCACGAGATGCGGCCATTGTACTTGCAAATATGCATAAAGCAAAAACACTTTTAGGATCGGCTACGCCAAGTTTAGAAAGCTATTTTAATGCGCAGCAAGGTAAATATGGACTGGTTGAGCTCACAAAACGCTATAACAATGTTTTATTACCTGATATTGAATTGGTTGATCTGGCAGATAAATATCGCCGAAAACGAATGAAAGGCCATTTTTCAGATCGGTTGATCGAAGAAATGACTGAAGCCTTGGAAGAAGGGTTTCAGGTGATTTTATTCCAGAATAGACGTGGATTTTCACCTATCGTAGAATGCACCACCTGCGGGCATTCACCGCAGTGTCCTAATTGCGATGTAAGTTTAACGTATCATCAATATAGAGATCAACTAAGGTGCCATTATTGTGGATTCAATACGGTGATGCCAAAAAGTTGTGAGGCATGCGGTAACGCAACTTTAGACACTAAAGGCTTCGGAACCGAACAGATAGAGGAGGAGGTCAAAGTACTTTTCCCAGATCATAAGGTTGCACGAATGGATTTAGACACTACACGCGGTAAATATAGTTTTGAAAAGATCATTACCAGTTTTGAACAGCGCGAGATTGATGTTTTGGTCGGAACGCAGATGCTTACAAAGGGACTAGATTTTAGACATGTGAAGCTCGTAGGCATTATGAATGCTGATAATTTGTTGAATTTCCCAGATTTTAGAGCACATGAAAGAAGCTATCAGTTAATGACACAGGTTTCAGGTAGGGCAGGGCGCACAGACATAAGAGGAAAGGTACTAATTCAAACCTATAATCCAAATCATAAGATTTTACAACAAGTATCTACCAATGCTTACAAGGAAATGTATAGCGAACAAATGGACGATCGTTACAATTTTAAATATCCACCTATCTATCGCATAATTAAGATCACTTTTAAGCATAAGGATTACAATCGCGTTAATAAGGCGGCTGACTGGTATGCAAAATCCTTACGACAGATATTCAAAGCAAATGTGTTAGGGCCAGAGTTTCCACCGATTTCTCGCATTCGTAATTTATACAATAAGAATATTTTGGTTAAAATCCCTCAACAACAATCATTGGTTCAGACTAAGGCGGCCATTAAGAAGATCGATGCTAGTTTTAATGCAATTAAAGACTTCAGAGCGGTACGTGTAATTCTGAACGTTGATAATTACTAAAATCAAAAAATCCCAGCGATTAGCCAGGATTTTTTAAGATATTCTAAATAGTGTAATTTTTTACATATTGTTTAAAGCATCTACAAGTTGTGTCTTTTTGTTTCGACTTAAAGGAATCTCATAAGCTCCAACTTCGACGTTTTTACTATTAAAGCGGTCGATCTTGTCTAAATTCACGATGTAGGATTTGTGAATTCTTAAGAATTTACCTTCAGGTAGTTCTTTTTCAAAAGCTTTCATTGTAGATAAAACGACAAGGCTGTTTTCTTCTGTTACGACTTTTACATAATCGCCTAATGCTTCAATCCACTTAATATCCTTAATGTAAACTTTACGTTTCTTAAGGTTACTCTTTACAAAGATGTGTTCACCATCGGTCTCGTTGAAATCTAGTTTCAATTTGTGTTGCTCAATAGCCTTTTCAACAGCTGTGTTGAAACGCTCTTTGGTGATTGGTTTTTGAAGATAGTCGGTAGCGTCGTAATTAAATGCTTTAAAAGCATATTCCGTTTTACCTGTCACAAAAATAATTTGGGGTTTGTTGTTGAGTACATCTAATAGCTCAAAACCGTTTAATACAGGCATCTCTATATCTAAGAAGATAAGATCAACTTTATGTGTATTAAGACCGTTTTTTGTTTCTAACGCACTGCTGTACTCTGCAATAAGGTTAAGTGAAGAATGGTTCTCAATTAACTTTACTATAGAGAGACGTTGAATCGCAGAATCATCAACAACTACACAGTTTAAAGTCATAACATTAATATTTTATTAGGTTAAGATATCGACAATAGTACAATAATTTCGGTTAAAAAACAAATTTTACCGACAAACTGTAAAATTTAACATAATCTTTAGTGCAAAAAATGTTCGCAACTTTGCGATTAAAAACGTTGCTAGAGTTAGAATTAATGCTTATTTTTGCAGCCGTTTTATTAACAAACAAAATTTTTATTATGAATCATTATGAAACTGTTTTCATCTTAAATCCCGTTTTATCTGAAGATCAGATAAAGGAAACAGTTAAGAAATACGAGGATTTCCTCGTTTCTAAAGGAGCTAAGATGATCGCCAAAGAAGATTGGGGCTTGAAAAAGCTGGCGTATCCAATCCAGAACAAAAAAAGTGGTTTTTATCACTTATTCGAGTACCAGGTATCTGGTGAAGCTATTGAACCTTTAGAGTTAGAGTTTAGACGTGATGAGCGTTTTATGCGTTACTTAACTGTAAAATTAGACAAGCATGCTATTGCTTGGGCTGAGAAAAGAAGAGAAAGAAACAAACAAAAAGCTTAATTATGTCATCAATAGAACAACAAGCAAAAGGAAAAAAAGATGGTGAGATCAGATATCTTACACCATTAAACATAGAGACTCAAAAAACAAAGAAGTATTGTCGTTTTAAGAAGTCGGGTATTAAGTATGTAGATTACAAAGATCCAGATTTCTTATTGAGCTTCGTTAACGAGCAAGGTAAATTGTTACCAAGACGTTTAACAGGAACTTCTTTAAAATACCAAAGAAAGGTATCTGTGGCTGTAAAGCGTGCTAGACACTTAGCTTTAATGCCATATGTTGCTGATTTATTAAAATAAAATATCATAACAATGGAACTTATATTAAAACAAGACGTTGAAAATTTAGGATTTAAAGACGATATTGTAACAGTAAAGAACGGTTATGGTAGAAATTATTTAATTCCTCAAGGTCACGCTATTATGGCAACACCATCAGCTAAGAAAGTTTTAGCTGAGACCTTAAAGCAAAGAGCTTTCAAAGAAAAGTCAATTATCGAAGCAGCACAGAAAACTGCTGAGGCGATTTCAGGTTTAGAAGTGAAAATCGCTTCTAAAGTTGGTGCTGGTGATAAACTTTTCGGATCAGTAAATAATATCGATGTTGCTGCAGCATTACAAAATGCAGGTCACGAGATCGAAAAGAAATATATCAATGTAATTGGTGGTAACGTTAAGCGTTTAGGAAAATACAACGCTGTAATACGTTTACACAGAGATGTTACTATAGATTTACCATTTGAGGTAATCGCAGAAGCATAATTACAATAAAATGTTTAAAGAAAACCGTTTAGTTTACTAAGCGGTTTTTTTATATCAATTAAATGAAACGATTAGTATTATATCTTGTAATTGCACTAATTTTTGCTGGTTGCAAGCCAAATAGTGAAAAAATCACCGAAAAATCTAAACTTTTAGAGGTATTTAGACCTTCAAAAGGAGATTTTCCGAATATTAGTGTCCATAGAGGTGGGAAAGACATTTTTAATTACCCTGAAAACTGTTTAGAAACCCTTCAGTACGTAAGTGATAGTATAAATGCCATTTATGAGATCGATGTTGCGCAAACAAAGGATGGAAAACTAGTCTTAATGCACGATAATTCAATCAATAGGACAACTACAGGAAGTGGTTTAGTACGAAAATTAACCTATACAGAGCTTTTCGATTATAATTTGGTTGATGATTTTGGAAATGAAACCAAATTCAAAGTTCCCCTGTTTGAAGATGTCCTCAAATGGTCTAAAGCAAATGATGTTGTTCTAACGGTAGATATTAAGCGAAGTGTAGCTCAAAAGGAGGTTATTGAAGCTATTAGGCGTGCCAAAGCTCAAGATCATTGCATTCTTATTACTTATGATGTAGAACAGGCAAAATCAGCTTATAAATTGGCTCCTGAACTTCTTTTATCTGTTTCGGCGAGAAATAACGAGGAATTTGACCGGTTATTAAAAGCGAATATACCCGTAGAAAATATGATTGCCTTTACAGGAACACGTTTATCACCATCGGCTTTATACGATCGTTTACATGAAAATGATATCGTTTGTATGCTCGGTACATTGGGTAACTTAGACCGACAAGCCAAAGCCAGAGGGGATGAATTATATAAGACTTGGAAAGCTAGTGGTATCGATATTATTGCCACAGACCGACCCTTTGAGGTCCATAATGCAATAAATAATAATGATTGAAGATGAAATACGCGAGATTAACAAAAGAGCAGTTTGAAGAATTACACCACGAATTCATTAATTTTTTAGCTACCCAATCGATAACGGCAGAAGAATGGGAAGACATAAAAAAGAACAAACCAGAAGCGGCAGAGCAAGAACTCGATGTGTTTAGTGATTTAGTTTGGTTTGGTGTACTTAGTAAAGTAGAGTATTTAGAACATATTTCTGCCAATCAGATTCATCTTTTTAAGTGTCGTGAAAAAGACATGCATCTCATTGCCTTAAAATTGAAAGAAAATAAGGCAGACCTCACTACCAAAGAAGGTTTTCAATGGTTGAGAGATAATTTATTATCTGATGATATTGAGTTCTTTAATGCTAAAAAAGACTATTCAGAAGATAAGCATCAGGATATTTTCAAGATTATTCAGCAAGGCGCTAATATTACTAAGGGCGAGTTATTTCAGTATTTTGAAACCTTATTAGGGCAAAACAATTAAATACCACGACTTTGTTCTTGTTGTTCGTAATTTCGTTTACGATTAAGGGCCTCTTTGTGTTTTTTGTAGGAGTCCTTGGAGCGAAACCCTTTATGATAGGGTAGCGGTCCGTTATGTGGTTGGTCCACATCTTCCAACAATAGATCTCTGAAAAATTTATTAATACGATTGAAGAATTTCAACATTTTTATTCGTATCTCAAGGATTCTATTGGGTCTAATCTCGCTGCTTTTGTTGCAGGGTATAAACCAGAAATAACAGCAACAATAAAGGCAATACTTGTTGCCCAGATCATAGCCACCCACGGGGTAGAGAACTCAAGGTCAAATCCAGATGCAACACCCCAACCAATCAGTATACCTAAGGTTATTCCGAGGATACCGCCAAGTTGCCCAATGATAATAGTTTCCATAAAAAACTGAAATGCAATGGTTCTTCGCTTAGCACCTAAGGCCTTGCGCACGCCGATCTCACGAGTACGTTCACTCACAGAAACAAGCATAATATTCATCAGGGCGATCGTTGATCCAAAAATGGTAATAATACTAATAACCCAAGCCGCTATATATAGAGTACTTGTATTTTCAGCAACACGATTTATTAAGTCCTCGCTGCGTTCTATGCCGAAGTTGTTTTCTTCAACAGGATTTAATCCTCGTACATTTCTAAAGGTAAGAATGGCATCATCTTGAGCACCTTCGAGCATATCGGTTTTATCGACTTTCACACTAAGTCTGTAATTAATATTAGGGCTTGTAAAGATTGATCGTGCTTTTTGTATCGGCATTACGACGGTTAAATCTTGGTTATTTCCAAAGGTTGAACCCTTCTCTTTGATCACACCAACCACTTTGAATTTTGAACCTCTAACACTTATGGTTTTGTCTATAGGATTTTCTTCAGGGAACAAGGCCTTTTGAAGATCACTACCAATAACACAAACGGCATTGTTGTTTTCAACATCCGCAAAGTTTAGGGAGCGGCCATTCTCAATTTCTAAACCAGAATTCTCAATATAGTACTCATTAGAACCGATTACAGCAACCTCAGGGTCTGTTTTTTTGTTTTCATATTTTACTTCGGAAGTCACCGAGCCATAAAACGAAACAGCCACCTGCGTGAATGGATAGTCGTAATTATCTATAAAGTCCTTAACATTTCGATAGCTAATAACCGGATTTATTTTTTGGCGTTCTCTACTGCTCTGACGTTGTGCTCTAAACTCATACCGTTGAAAATTAAAGGTATTAGCACCCATCGAAGAAAAATTGCTCGAAATGGTATTTTCTAAGGCCGAAACACCACTTAAAATACCCACCAGAGCCATAATACCTATAGCAATGATCAAAACGGTTAAAATGGTACGTAGAAGCTGACTTTTTATAGAGCCAAAAGCAATTTTAATATTCTCTCTAGCTAGTGAAAACATAGTCTTTTCTAAAGTTAGTTAGGTTGTTTATAACCATAAGACGTTCTAAACAGCATAAAGTTACTATAAATTTAAAATTCCTTGGGTTTGCCTATAAAATTTATAATATTTTTGTGACAAATAAATTGTGAACATGGCGCAAAAACCAAGCATTCCTAAAGGTACACGAGATTTTAATGCTGTTGAAGTAGCAAAGCGTTCTTACATTATGGATACCATAAAAGAACAATTTGAGCTCTATGGATTTCAACCTATTGAGACCCCAAGTTTTGAGAATTCTCAAACACTTATGGGGAAATATGGTGATGAAGGTGATCGTCTGATCTTTAAGATTTTGAATTCAGGGGAATATTTAAAAAAGATTTCTGAAGATGATTATGCTTCAAGATCTGAAGCTAATTTCACTCCAAAAATTTCAGAAAAGGCACTTCGCTATGATCTTACCGTACCATTTGCACGCTATGTAGTTCAGCACCAAAATGAGATCGAATTTCCTTTCAAACGCTATCAAATTCAACCTGTATGGCGTGCCGATCGCCCACAGAAAGGGCGTTTCAGAGAGTTTTATCAATGTGATGCTGACGTTGTAGGATCGACCTCTTTGTTTCAGGAAGTTGAATTTATTCAATTGTATGATGCCGTTTTTTCAGCTTTAAAATTAGAAAGTGCAACAATAAAGATTAACAATCGAAAGATTTTGTCTGGGATAGCTGAAGTTATTGGTGCTCAGGACAAGTTGATCGATTTTACCGTAGCGCTCGATAAGCTCGATAAAATAGGCGAGGAGAAGGTGAAAGAAGAGATGCGTTCTAAAGGCATTTCTGAAGCGGGTATTGCTCAACTTCAACCTTTGTTTTCACTCGAAGGGGATTTTGCAACTCAGGTAGGTACTTTGAAATCAATTCTGAACTCATCAGAAATAGGATTAAAAGGTATTGAAGAGCTAGAATTTATTGATGGTGCTATTTCAAACTTAGGATTGAAAACGGCTCAACTTCAGTTAGATGTTACCTTAGCAAGAGGTCTTAATTATTACACAGGCGCCATTTTTGAAGTTTCTGCACCAGAAGGCGTAAATATGGGTTCAATTGGTGGCGGCGGTCGCTATGATGATCTTACGAGTATTTTTGGTAAACCAGATACGAGTGGCGTAGGAATCAGTTTTGGCTTAGATCGTATTTATTTAGTTTTAGAAGAATTAGATCTCTTTCCGGAAACGATCACTGATGCTACGAAGGTTTTATTTATAAATTTTGGTGAGCAAGAAGCGATGGCCTGTTTAAACGCTGTTACAGCTTTAAGAGCTGAAAATATCAAGGCAGAGTTATATCCGGATTCAGCTAAAATGAAAAAGCAAATGACGTATGCAAACAGGCGTAATATTCCTTATGTAGTTTTAGTAGGTGAGGAGGAGCTCAATTCGAATACCTTCACGTTAAAGACCATGGAGACCGGAGAGCAACAAGAATTAGATTTGCCGTCCTTAATTAATATACTGCGATGAATATATAAATGTATTAAAGTAAAAAAGCCCTGAATTTCTTCAGGGCTTTTTCGTAGGTTAAGATTTAAGATTTGGGGCAAAAATTACTTAACTAAAACTTTCTTAGTCGATACTGAACCGCTTACAGTATATAACTTAATGACATAAGTTCCAGTACTTAAATTCTTAACTTCATATTCGGAGTAACCGCTCTCCGAAATATTTTCGATAGTGTAAACCGATTGACCTAGCATATTGAATAGCTCAATAGATTGTACTTCTATAAGGTTAGGGTTAATTAAAACAATTCGTTCTTTATCATTTGAGTAGAGAACATCAAGACTATTATGATCAACTTCATCATCTCCTAAGGTCGCAACAGAATTTCTGAAAACAATATCAAAACGTTCTGTATATTCACCTGTATTCAAGAAGATCTCGTAATCACTTTCTCTAAGGTCGTGGTATATACCTAATTGCTTATCGTGCACATAGATATTAACCTCATTCGACACATTCTCTAATGAATCTATTGTGATAGAGTTTAATCCATCTTCATGTACTTTAATACCGATTGGGTAGATGTGATTAAGATCATCATCGTTACTTCCCTGAATCACATATTTTTCATCATCTAGCATCCAGTACATATCATCTGTTAGGTTATCGATCAATTTAGCATCGTACGCCCAATCTACATCGATAGTTGCATTCTGATCGATAGTTAACAAGATCTGTCTATGAAGTTGCATATTATAACTTGCATTGAAGCCAAATCTGAACTTCATTCTAGTATCTGCATTTTCATCTTCGTTATCGTCATTACTTGCAAGATTAGGATCTGCATTTCTAACAAACAATGAGCTCGATCCGCCTTCCCTTTGGAATGCACGCTGATCATTTTCAAAAGTGATCGTTCCGTTACTTGTTCCAGTAACAAAGAATCCTTGCGACACAGGTACGTACTGTCCAGGTATTTTTGTACCTACACCAACTTGTGCTACATCAGGATCTGGTGCAGGAGCAGCCAATCCACCTGATAAATTATAAGTCGCGTAACCACCTTGATATTCTTGTAATATATGAGTTCCGCCACCCCAGTGCTCCCAGAAATAAAGTGTTCCGGAAAGATCTGGATTGTCATTAATAAACTCATCTGCATTTAGGGCCGAGGCATAAGGATTACCAACTAAGTAATCATTATCCTGGCTAATAGGCAATGTAATATCTCCGTTATTAGGCTTTCCTAAGAAGACATAGTTTTGATCATCTGAGATGCCACCAGTTCCAGGACCTTTCATTGTAAAGCCTTCACCCGCCAGCAAATTACCTGTACGTCTTACGTGTATCCATGCTGAATAGTCATCACTTGTTAAGTTGGCAAATTTCCAAATCCAATAATCAGCAATTTCAATAGGGCTTCCACTAGAACCGTTATAGTTATTCGTAATGAAATCTATCGGGGTTGTATCATCGTACATAATGTCTTGTACCGTATAGCTGTATTCATTGGTTCCTGCATCAGTTTCACCAACCGGAGCAGACCAATAATTATAAGTGAATGTATCAGCAGTACCTTGTTGGTCTTTTTCTAATTCACCATTAACAGCTACAACAAGATCACTATCTTCTGTTTGAATTAATTGTGACTCACCTTCAAGATCTATTTTACCTGTTAGGCTCAAATAATGTGTTACAGTTAATCCGTTACCAGTTTGCGTTGCATTATTACCCGAAACAGTAAGTTCATTTGCGTCTACATATAAACCAAGTACATTTCTGTTATCGTTATTACCTGAAGGTAAAGATGAATTATCTAATGTTACATCATGTGATGTTCTAACAATATTCCAATTTACTGTCGTTGTTGGATCAACAATTGAAGGCGATCCAGGAATATACTGTACATCACCATTTGCCCATGTAGTACTGGTATCCCAGTCACCTGCCTGAGTCGATTCGTATGGCAATGGTGCTGTTTGTCTGTCAACCGTATCAAGATTTCTTAATGCACCTTGATTACCGTTACCCGAAGCATCATCGGTGTTCGTATAGGTATAAACAGACATTGGGTAATATCCGGCTAGATCAGACCAAGGAATAGCATCAATATCATTTTTAGTAATCGATGTTGGTAATTCTTTACCCATTACCTGACCAGAATTATCTTCAATTTCTTGATTCATAACAAATCGTAATTGATCCTGAGTGAGTGCTGTATTCCAAACTCTAACTTCATCGATATTACCTCTAAAATGTTGGGTAATTGTTCCTTTACCAGCTGCAGCAATTAAGAAGGAATCATCAGTATCCACTGGTGCACTTCTGGCTGTAGATCTATTTAATACACCATCAATGTATAAGTAGATCGTTGTACCGTCGTAAATAGCAGCAACATGGTGCCATTCGTCATCTGGTATACCTACATTAGCATTTAAGGATTGTGTACCACTACCATTAATCCAGTACATCTGAATTCTGTTGGCATCTGAAATTCTAAAGTCATAACCAGACGAGAATGTTGTTGGTCGTTTTGAAACAATAGACTTAGTACCTGTATCTGCTGCATCACGCTTAATCCATGCAGAAATTGTAAATCCTGAAGCATCTAGGTCAAGATTGTCTTCCATATCTACATAATCAACAGCTCCATCAAAATACACTGAACGCTCAACAACTACTTGAGGTGCATATCCGAATGTGATGTATTTGGTACCGTCAAAGTCGTATTCAGTTTCTAAATTTCCATTTCCATCAGAAGTCATTACTCTATAATCCGCAGTTGGATCGAAAACACCAGTATTAGAAATGAACATGTAATAACTTCCTGGAGGTGTAATATTTCTTACCGCCTGTTCTTCTAATCTTACTTTAACTGTTGGAATATCACCACCATTTTCAACAACCTTCCAAACACGTTGCATGCCTGTAAAAGTAACGTTTGTTGTTAGTGCAGGTGTAATACCAGCACTCATGTTGACGGTAATGGTTGATGCTGCTAAATTTAAATCAGCACCATTATTACCCCACATTAGAAATTCCTTATCGTTGAAGGTTGTAGTATTAGTTGACTTATTAATATTATTAGTATCGTAAATGTCGGTTAATCCCATGGTTAAGACACCTTCAATTCTACCAGTACCATCAGTAGCGTTATTAACACTTCTAGATTGTTTTTGGTTGAGGTTAGAGTCGTCATCTCTACCAATACCTCCAATATCATAGTTGTAACCACTGTTAGCTGATTGATCCCATATAACAGTTCCATCACTATCTACATAATCTTGAGTTGTACCGTTTACACCTAGCGTAATACCATATTTAATAGCTAAGTAAGACATAATTCTGTTTCGCTCATCGGTTAAGTCTGTATCACTTTTTCTTGACGAAAATGTAATAACCTCAGCAACTCTACCGTTTAATGACGCTTCCCAACCTTCACTACGACCAAGCCACCATCTTGAATCATCGGTATTCATATACTCGGCGGTATCGTTTTGGGTAGTTTCAATATCATTGGCGTTATAGTATAATTCTTGTTGCGTATTGGCAGTATTATTTCTTGTATTGATAATACCAACATTATCATAGCTTGAACCTGTTCCGATTTCGGCTACCGCATAACCATCTCCAGATTCAGAACTCGTGTAGGAGTCATGCGCATAAATTATGATTTCACCACTAACTCTTCCTGAGTAATCACCAAGACCAATACCAGTTGCATCTTCTGCAGGTGTATCTAAATGTGCATCACTACAGAATACATCCATAAATCCAAAGGAGTTATTAATTGGCGTATCATCTGGCATGAACACAATAAATATTTCCTGCGTATAGAATCCATAGTCACCTGATAGAAATTCAGAATTTGTATCGTCATGAGAGAAATCCGTATCCCTTGTAAAGGTTGAATAGGTATTATCAAATTCGATAACTGGGTTAAAGTTTATGTTGCTTGTAGCATTATCACGATAAGTTGGTGCCTGAGAACTTACTTCAACACGAGCATCAGAACCTAATCCTTGATCTTCCCATGCCGTTACATCTTGTCCGTCAGTGTAAGTGTGACCATCATCTGTTTTTAACCAAAGTGCTAAATCAGATGTAATTCCACCAGGACCAGTAGTAGGGGTAGCTTTGTCTTCAATAGTAACAAAATCTATGGCCATATCACTAGTAGTGCCTGTACTTACTTCACCTCTAAATCGTATCTGTACTGTTTGACCAACATAACCGCTAAGGTCTACAGTAATTGCTGTAAATGAACTGTTGGTATACGTATGGTTCTGACCTACTTGAGAAAATACCGTAGTTGGGTATGAGAGTCCATTATCTGTACTCAATTCTACATAAAGATCTCCCATTGAAGTACCAAACATGTGATAAAAGAAAGTCATTCTAGGATTTGCAGTACCTGTTAGATCAAAACAAGGACTGATCAATTGGGCAGTACTACTTGTATTTCCATCCGCTTCTGTAAATATGTAATAACTACCATCTCTGGCAGCATCAGGTCCAGTACTTGCTGTTGGAGTTGAACCTGTAGTTCTCGACCAATCAAAATCATCTTGTACACCATCAATATCTTGAGTCCATAATCCGAAACCAGATTCGAAGCTCTCCTGATAAGGATAAGAAGATACGGTTGATGTACAGGCTCCCGGTGTAATACCGAAACCTTGAATACTAAAGTTGTAAGGATTTTCGTCACTATCACCGTTAACAATACTTACGGTGGCTGTTCTAAGACCAACAGCACTTGGGTCGAATGTTATTTCGAAAGTTGTACTTCCAGAAGCAGCTACAGATGCAGCCGGACTTGAAGTTACAGTAAAATCTGCCGCATGTGTACCACCAATAGTGATGGTTCCTACAGATAAACTTAAGGTTCCTGTATTTTGAATAGTAAAGGTATTAGCATTGGTTGAACCCGTAACTGAGATCGCACCAAAATCAGTGTCATCACTTGGGTCTGGCGTAGCATCTCCATCCACAATTGTTACACCATTTCCTTGAACATTAATCTCTGGCGCAGGCGTATAACCTGTACCTTGAATATCAAAATTATATGGGTTTTCATCACTATCATCGTTGGCAATAGAAACAGATGCTGTTCTTAAACCGTCTGCACTTGGATCGAATGTAATTTGGAATGTTGTAGTTCCACTTGCACTAATTGGAGTAGTAGGAGTAACTACTAAACTAAAGTCTGCTGCGTTTGTACCAGATATTGTAACATATGGTGAACTACCTGTTAAATTTAGATCAAGTGTACCATTATTTTCTATTGTAAACGTATGTGTATCAGTACCACCTGCTGTTACGACGTTACCAAAATCAGTATCATCGCTTACATCTGGTGTAGTATCACCATCAGCAATACTTACAGCATTACCTGTAATATTCATTTCAGGCTGTGGAACATTAGCAATAATATTTACTGTATAATCTTCTACTTCACCAAAATTTGGGTTGTTACAAGGATCGGTTACTACAATAGCATCATCCATAACAACTCGCATTCTCGTATTACCTAAAGCTGCACCCAAAGGAACGGTAAACGTTCCGGTTTGAGGTGAAGTCGTATTAGGACCTACTTGTAAAATAATCTCACCGGCTTCGAATACATAATCCTGATCGAAATCGATCCAAACTGTTACACCTTCTGTATATTGCGTACCTGGCCAGAATGGTGTTACGGAAATTCCGTTTCCAGTAGAGCCTTGTGTAAGGTCTGTAGGAGCAACACTACCTGTAAAATCTGAATAACCTGTGCTCGTTGTACCAGCACCAGAGTTGTTGTTTATCGTTCCAACCGTAACGTTACTAATCCATTCAAACGTATCATTTGCTGAAGCTGCAGAACAGTAACTAGGTGAATAACCTGTACCTTGGATATCAAAATTATATGGGTTTTCGTTTGAATCGTTATTAGCGATCGAGATCGACGCTGTTCTTACGCCATCGGCACTTGGATCGAAAGTAATTTGAAATGTTGTAGATCCACTAGCACTTATGGTTGAAGATGGTATTGTAGTTACTGAAAAATCCGCGGCATTAGTACCGGAGATCGTAACATAAGGTGAACTACCTGTTAAATTCAAATTTGAAATTCCAGTATTTTGAATGGTGAATGTATGAGCTTGTGTACCACCAGAAGTGATCACTGAACCAAAATCTGTATCATCGCCCACGGATGGCGTTGTGTCTCCATCAGCAATTGTACTTCCATTACCTTGAATGTTTATTTCGGGTCCGGTTGGTGTATTAATAGCCGATAAGTCTACAATCTGAATCTCATGATTCATGGTATTACCACTTCTATGTGCCCAGTGTGCAGCTTGTGTTGTTGAATTAAAGTAATAGTTTCTCCAACCTCTACCATAGGCAGTACCACCACCAGAACTAATAGATGATCCTACAATTAAAGCTTGATTAGTGTTAGTTAAACCAGCTGAGCTAATATCGATAGTTGTTTCACCTTGGGAATTAGACGTATCTTGAAACCTTGTTACGTTTAGATCTGCATGCGTTAGAACATGAACAAAATGTCTGTTACTGCTTCCGCCATATCCAGATTGAAAGGTCCAATCTACCGTTTGATCGTTAGATCCTGGGTCCATCATAGGCCAGTTATCTACAATACCTTGGTTTGTTCCGTCGTTGGTATTATCACCTCGGTGTTGTGCAAAGATTATGGCTTCACTCCAAGCACTTACGTCGGTTGCTGTACCTGTACCGTCAGAATTATCTCTTAAAGTTAAAGTACCACTTGAACTGCTTACGGTACCAGAATCACCGTGTAAAACCGTCCAGTTACTTCCTGTAAATTCTACTACAGTGACGTAAACGGTAACGTTGTTGGCGTTTGTTCCTTTTTGAACTCTTAATGTTGTTGAATTTTCTAAATAAGCAATGGCTGAACCAGAATCTGATCCCCCCGAATTTTTATCTGAAATAATTCCTGTTATAAATGGAATACAATCATCTGCATTTGTAATTCCTGTTAAAGCTTGAGTGACACTGTTTGTTGTCCCATTTAATGAAATAGCATAGCGTCCTCTTACGATCATTTCATTATTACCTCCTGGCGCACCAATATACTCCCATATCGAGGTATTAAATCGTGCTGTATAAGTACTTGATGATCCCGATGCTCTATAATAGCTTAGTGTGCCTGTTCCGGTTAAAACGCTGGCACCAGAGACGTCATCAATAGCGAGAGTACTTGCAAATCCACTAAAGCCTCCATTCATCTTCCTATTGTTATTAGGTAGAGCGAACGCATTGTTGGTTGATGATACTGCGGTAAAACTGGTATTAGATCCACCAGTATTGCCTATATCATCTTGTAAATGCTGGACATTAAAGTCTTGGGCAGTTGCAATGTAGTTGAACATTAAAAATAATGACAACAACACATACTCCTTTAAGGTTAGAGTAAAAGTTTTCATAAGCGGTTAAGTTTAGTTTGGGACTAAAATTATGTGTCAAACATAAAGCATAAATCTATTAAGTGCAAAAATAATCGATGAAATGCACACTAAAATTTTAACATACTGAAATTCAATACTATAAAAACGGTCAATTTCATGCGTGTTTGCGGCGTTTTTTGCTTAAGGTGAAAGACCTATTGCTTAATAAGCTGTTTTACAATTGTTTGGTTTGAAGTAACATCTCTAAGTTGCAGTAGATATGTACCATTATTGAAGGCATTCAAATTTGAAAGTTTCAAAATATCGTTAGATAATGTTTCAATGCTTTCACTATATACTAATCGACTCAAAGAATCATATATATCAATTGAAAATTCATGTCCTAATAATGATGAAGGAATTTTGATTTCTACATCATTGGTAAACGGGTTTGGAAAAATCTTAATGTCATTCAAAGCCAATTCTTCAATACCAAGAGTCTGTTCTGAAATATTAACGGTGTAGTCCTCAACTTCACCATAAGTAAATGTTTCACAAGGATCAGTTTGAAATGTACCTTCATTCGCATTGTTATAATATTTCATAATAACACGCATTACTGTATTACCAGTTTTGGCAGTATTAGGAATGTCAAAAGTATTAGAAACTGTCTGAGGATTTATAAAAGCACCAGCCTCGAGAATTTTTTCGTCATTAGTGAAAATACCATCCTGACTATAATCAATCCAAGCTGAAACGGCTTCATTATATTGCGTACCATCCCAATATTTCATTACAGAAATTGTATGACCAGAGCTTCCTGCTTCCATCGGATTGAATATTGAAAGACTCTTATAGTTAGAATAACCTGCAGATGTAGATCCGACTGAATTATTGGTAATGCCATTCAAACTAACTTCACCAATATATTCGTCATTAATATTGCTTCCCTCTGCATTACAGTATACCACAGCACCTGTAGTAAAGTTATCAGCGGTAGAATACGCTGATGTATTTGAGCCGCAATTAGAACGTACTTCATATTCATAATCAGTTTCAGGATTTAATCCTGATAGATCATAGGAGGTTGAATCCACGTCTAATATATCGATCCATGTCGATGCACCAACTTCTCTATATCTAATATCAAAACTAGAGCCATTGGTTACCGTCCAGTTCAACGTTACAGAAGATGAGACTATATTGGTTACATTCAAACTGTTGGGAACGGTAGGTGTAAGAGGCGTCATTAAAACATCCGCTAATGATCTAGACTGATAGTTGCCAATAGTTTCACTACTTAGAGTTACAGACTGATAGCAAGGCGCTTCAAACAAAAGGTCGTAAGTCCCAGCAAATATTGGTCGGTAATAATCGCCATCAACATCAGAAACGGTCCACGATCCAAGTGCATCATGTCCTACAGCCGTGATAGTTGCACCTTCAATAGGGTTGCCGGTTGAAGCATCTTTCACAAATCCATTAAAACCATAAGTTCCTTGTACCAAGTAATCTAATAAGGCTTCTCTATTATAATTCCAGAAGTCGTCAAGTTGGTTTGCTGGCGGTTTTTTAGTATTTGAAAGTTCAATAGTAACTTCTTTACAATGATGATCGTGATTCATAAAATCTTGACGACCACCATTTACCAGATACCAATCAGCGCCATGGGTTATACCATTATTTTCATCGTCCATATAACCAGCAGGGCCGTCATTTTGAGCGTTATCTCTATACTCACCAGCAGTTAGAATAAACCAAGAATCGTCTGGATGTCTGTCGTAGGTATTATCCCATGGATAATTAACTAGTTCTATTCCACCGTGAAAATTCGCTGAGATCACAAAATGATGATCTTCAGCCAATTGCATAAATGCCAAGGTTTCAGTCTGATAAACTTGGCCATCGGTATGTGCTCCTCCTAGATTATCTGGATAATTTCTATTAAGATCTACATTATTGCCGTTTCCTCTTCGTGCATTCGCTACAGACGTGTTATCTGAGCTTAAGTGATATGTACCATCTGGATTGGCGTTAGGGTTGATCCATATTTCAGAACCATTAACGAGGTTAAAGATTCTTGTATGGTCTGCGTGTGTATTGTCCTTGTATGCGGTAATGATATAGTCAATGAGATTCAGCATCATAGGAAAACCAGCTATTTCGTCACCATGCATAGAGGATGTATATAATAATTTAGGTTCGGTCTCATCAGTTGAAACATTATCTGAGATTTTAACGAAAAGCAGTTCTTTATCCCCTTGACCGGTAGTTCCAATGCTGAAGAAATCGACAATATCAGAATGTTCGGTTTCAAAATTTTGCATTTGTGCAGCATAGTCTGCATAGGTTGGATATACGGTCATAGGAAATTCGAGCGTATAACCAGGTTTTGGTGCTCTTGAATATAAACTAAGGTCGTTAGACATAAGCCTATCGTTAACGTCATTATCTTCTTTATATACTTTGAATGGAATATCTAAAGTGAGAAAGTTTTGAAACTGCTCATTATTTGCCCACACTTTAACAAGATTAGTCTCATTATTGAGGGTTACAATGGTCATAGACTTAGAGAGTTCCTTAATTTGGTTTTTATCATCAATTTTAAACTCGAAAGTGAGTTCGCCTTGAGATGAAAGTAATTCATCAATTTCATGTTTGGTTAATTCTTGTGAATTAGCGGCGAGAATAGATAATAGTATAGCGGTTAAGCAAAGTGTAATTTTTTTCATCAGATTTGGGATTGAATGAAATCATTATGCAGGCTAATATATCAATTAAATTCAATAAACATCCATAAAAGGTAAAAAAAACCGATGAAATACATAATTTTGATTAATTATGAAAGATTTGATTTTAATTTTCTTACATAATTCAAATTAATAATTAACTATTTAGTTAGCTTTTTATAGTCGGTAAGCTGATAAATATCATGGGAAAATAGAATTGACAATGGTAACTTTAAATTCAAGGAAATTAAAATCTGTTCGCTATGTTATCTATCTTATTGCCCACCGATTTTTCTGAGAACTCTATTAATGCCATCAGATATGCATTAGAGTTTTATAGGGATGAAGATTGTAAATTTCATTTTTTACATTGCTATCCGCCCGTCATATTTTCATACGAATATCAAATAGAAAGAGGGCTTGTTGGGAAAAATATACATGATATCGTTCAAGGCGAAACTAAAGAACGCTTATATGAACTTGCTATTTCGATGATGAGAGATCATGGTAATGGTCAGAAATTTGATGTCGAAGTTGTAACGGGTTTTTTACCAGATCAGGTAGCTCGTGTGGCTTCCGACAACAAAATTGATCTCATCGTTATGGGAACAAAAGGCGAAACGGGTTCTGATAGAGTAGTTTTCGGTACAAATACAATTCAGGTGATTAATAAACGCTGTTGCCCAGTTATTGCCGTTCCTGAAGGATTCGAGTTTAATGGTATTGATAATATTCTGTTTCCTTCAGATTTAAATTTGACATTTTCTTATAACCATTTAAAGGATATTACCAAAGTTCTTGAGTTGCATCAATGCAATGTCAATATCCTTCATATTTCATTTAGAGGGTTAACATCAACACAGCGTAAGCATAAGGCACTTTTGGAGGAGGCCTTTTCAGATCATAAAACCAACTTCGTTGTTGAGGACAGTAAAGACGTTACAGATATCATATATGATTATCAACAAAAAAATAAATCTGAGCTTTTAGTAATGATAAATAACAAGCACATGTTTTTTGAAAATCTATTCTTTAAGCCTACGATTTCTAAGATTGCAATGCATTTAAGTACGCCGTTTTTGGTAATTCCGGCATAAGGTATTTTGAGTTAATAGACATAGAATACATTGTGCTACACCAATAATAACCTTACTTAACATAGTTTAAACTAAATCCAGTATTATGAAAGTTCTTGTTTACAGCACTAGGGGTTTTGAGAGACCTTATATCGATGCCGCCAATAATTCCAAGCATGAACTATCCTTTATTAGTGACTCTTTATCATCCGCAACTGCTATTAAAGCTGTAGGTTACGATGCAATTTCTATTTTTTCTTCAGATGAGGCTTGTTTTTTAACCTTAGAAAAACTCAGGAGTTTTGGTGTAAAATATATTTCCTTACGTTCGGTTGGATACGATAATGTAAATATAAAAGCAGCAAAAAGGGAAGGAATTAAGGTGGCGAATGTACCGGCATACTCACCTTATGCCATCGCAGAGCATGCTGTAGCCCTTTTATTAGCGCTGAATAGAAAACTGATTGAAGCGAATGCAAATATTAAGCGGTTTAACTTCGACCTTAATTATCTTACAGGTTTTGATCTTAATGGCAAGACTGTTGGTATTGTTGGTACTGGGCGAATTGGTTCGGTAATGACTAAGATTATGAATGGATTTGGTTGTACGTTATTAGGTTACGACGTTCAAGAAGATAATCTACTAGAGGAACGATACGGCCTTCAATATGTACCGCTCGAGACCTTATGCGAGAATTCAGATATAATTTCACTGCATGTTCCATTGAATTCAGACACCCATTATATGATCAATGAAGATCTTTTAGATAAAATGAAACCTAGTTGTTATCTCATTAATACCGCTCGCGGTGCCGTTGTGAATACTGAAGATCTTATAAAGGCCTTAGAAAGCAAATCTATTGCGGCTTACGGTATGGATGTATACGAAAATGAAAAGGGATTATTTTTTAAGGATCTATCTCGAGAAATCCCTGAAGACGATATGTTACTAAAACTAATTGCAATGCCTAATGTACTTGTTACAGGGCATCAGGCCTTCTTAACAACAGAAGCCCTTAAAAATATCGCTGAAACTACAATTTACAATTTGGATTGTTGGGAAAAAGGAACGACTTCAGATAATGAAATAATTACCTGAAATCGCTCGACTTTTTGATTCAGATTTTAAACCAGAAATTATTAATTGGCTACAGCTTCTTTATTTCTGCTTTCGGCAATTTTCTCAATAATATCAGGTATTCTTTCAAAAGCAGCAGACAAACCATGAGCTTTACCAGCTTCAATAAATGATATCTCAGATCCTCGAGTTACTAAGAAACCTAAAGGTTCAATACCTACACCTGCTCCTGCTCCCATACCTTCACCTTTTTTCTCTTTAGATTCTGATCCTTCGCCTCCTCCAGATCCAAATCCCATACCTACTTTAATCACAGGTACACATTTAAATTCACCTAATTGAAATTCTTCACCAATTACAGTTTCGGCGTTAGCTTCTGTTTTCATAAAATCCGTAATCTTTCCTAATAATTCTTCTAAATGTAATTCCATAATACTAATGTTTTAAAAATTGATAAATGATTTTATAATTCGTATTGGTCTATTTTCAATAGCCAATATCAATGAATTTCTTCCTGTAAAGTTGACCTTACAATCAACATTGAAATAGTTGAGCAAAGCAAAGACGGGATATAACTTGGCGTTACTTATACAATCACCAGTATCTATATACAAGTGAAATCGTTTTATTTTGAACGACTTTATAACCCGGATAACTTTTTTAAAATTTAAATAGCGTTTTGTGCTTTTAGTTTTGACTTGCTTTTTTCTAATTTTTGAAGTTTTATTTTTTCTCAGAGGATAGATATTGAATTTGAAAAACAAAACCTTCATTTTAATCTTCAAGATGTCTTTTTCATCTGGTGCTATTTGTGCTTTTACAAGGCCTTTTTGCTCAACATAATATTGGTTTCTATCGGTGTTTACTACTAACCTAATCGGCGCCAATAAAAGGTAAACTATGATAAAAATTATAAGCGTTATGAAGGCACCTAATAACATGATTTTTATTTTGTTCAAAAGAACAAATTATAATAGGCTACTACAATGATATTCATCAACTTAGAGCTTTTTTTGTGAGCACAATTTAAAGTGCAAGTTCTTTCTTCAGGATGTTTTTAAATCGTGTTGTACTGAGATAGTGATCGTCTATGAGCTTACCGTTGTAAATTAGACTAAAAACACCAAATCCTGATGGTGCATTTTTTGCTTGTTCTGAGGTTTCTAGCTTTGTAATTTTAAGATCTATTCCGAAATCCATTGCAGTATTCAATAGATCGAATACTGATTTCTCGTGCCAAGGACATTGATCAGCATAAATTAAATGCCAACCTTGGTATTGCCTTTGCTTTGCAGTCCAATCTATTAATTTAGGATGCTCAATTTTAGAGTTCCATTTCTTCGACAACAATTCAAATCGCCCTCGTTGATCAACTTGGGTGAAATTATATTTTTCAAAAATGGTTTTATTTGTTATCCACGAACCATCACTGGTCATTACACAAACACCTGACATATTAAGCCGTTTGGCCTCCATTTCGGCTTCATTGATCAGTAACTTTCCATAACCAGTATTTCGATTCTTTTTGGCATATATATACAAGCAATGAATAAACATAAAATCATCTCCAGCTACTGGCCGCCAAGCCTTAGAAGCAGGGATGAATTCTATAAATCCTATCATTTTGTCAGATTCGGTTTTTAGAATCTTTAATCGTAGACCTTCTTTTAGGCGCTTTTCAAACCATTTTCGCTTACTTTCAAAACCAGGCTTTTTGATATCCTTAATGCAGTAAAAAGTTTCTTTGTGGACATTGTCTAAATTGACGTCTACAACCTTTAAATTTTCCATAATTAATTCATCTTGTGATGCTTACCATAACCACGAGGTGCTTCTATAACATTGTTATACATATAATCAGCAATTTGTTCAATATCAGTTTCATTGAAATTAGCCTTTGGCATTATACCAAATCGTCGTACGGCGCCATACATTTTAGCGTCGTCTTCATTCGGATTAGCAACCCATGATTTTAGATTTTCTGTAAATTCTTCCTTAGTTGTAGTGCCGCTGATATAATGCTTTTTAACAGCTTTCATCGGAGGAGCCAGCCTATTATTATTATTTACATTTATAGCATGGCACGTGTAACATAAATTCTCCATCAGCTGTTTGCCTGGGTGTAAATTTTCAGATTCTTCAATTTGAACTTGTGCAAAGTCAGTTAATTGGTTCGATTTTTTGCAGCTATAATTTAAAGTCAAAATAATGACAAGGATTACCATTTTTTTCATGACAATAGGTTTAATTTTTATCGCGTAAATGTAAGTCTGGTGAAAAAAATATAAAATGATATTTGTCAATCTAGAATGATAGAATTCCTTCAGGTCTTTTTAAACTCTAAGCTCAGTCGGGCCATGAAGTTTAATTCAGATTTATTGATCTTGGCAAAGGCATAAGCAATTTCGTTGGCAGTTTTAAGAATGAGATCTTTCAACTCTTCAGTGAAATTATCTGGATTTTGATGAAAGTAGTCAATGAATGTTTTAAAACTGTCTGAAGCTGGTTCATCATTATTCTGAAGGGTATTAAACGATGATTTAATTTCGTTCATTCCACTTTTACCAATAAAAGACCAATGCTTCTCTAATGAATCTGATAGTTTTACATATTCTTCAAATGTTAGAGATTTATCGGCCTTCGCGATAGCATAAAATAAATAACCTATATGTACTAACATTTCCGAATTCATAGTAAGAATTATGTATTACTGCAAGGTAAAGAATCCTCAAAAAATAAAGAATGATAATGATCATTATCATAGGTCAATCAGCTTTAATTGCTTATATTTAATAGGATAATCTTGACATATGATTAGGCAAGATCAGGAAATATTCAACATCTTATTAGACGCAGTATCCGAGGCTGTTATTATCGTAGACGATAAGCAACACATCATGGAAATCAATGGCACTGCGGAAACTATTTTTGGGTATGCTAAAGCCGAAATTAAAGGTAAGCCATTAGATGTTTTAATGCCCTCAAATTATCATGAAGCTCATAGAAAAAATGTCGATGAATTTTTAAAAGAGTATCATCGGACTAAGATGGGTAAAACAACCGATGTCTTTGCTTTAAAAAAGGATGGAAATATCATTCCAGTTGAAATAGAGCTTAATCCTTTTAGTATTTATGATAAGGTCTATGTGATGGCCTTGATCAAAGATATTTCGAAACAAAAGGAAACAGAGTTTGATTTTATGCTTAGAAGTAAAGCTCTAGAGTCTGCCAGTAACGGTATTCTAATCACTGATGCCACCAAACCAGACAACCCAATTATTTATTATAATCCAGCTTTTGAAAAGTTGACAGGGTATTCAAAAGATGAAATACTAAATAAAAATTGCCGATTTCTACAAGGTGAAGACAGAGAACAAGAAGGGCTTTCAAAAGTACGACAGGCCATTAAAAAGGGTGAAAGTTGCTTGGTAACCCTTCGTAATTATAAAAAGGACGGTACCTTATTTTATAATGATTTATACATCACGCCAATTACCAATAAACGAGGGATAGTAACAAATTTTATTGGTGTGCAAAATGACGTTACCGAGCGTATTAGGGCAGAAAAGGCGAAAAACCACTTGGCAAAGATATTTGATGAATCTTTAAATGAGATCTATGTGTTTGATGCGGAATCCTTGAAATTTTTAAACGTTAACCGAGGTGCATTACAAAACATAGGTTATTCTATTAATGAACTTCGGGAAATGACCATATTAGATTTAAAGGCTGATATGGATGAATCTGCATTCCGCGAAAAACATGCCGATCTGCTGCTGAGTAAAAAAGTAGAACAAATGGATTACGAGGCATTATTTGTTCGGCAAGACGGGTCAACCTATCCCGTAATGGTGCATTTACAACAGTCTCAATTAATTGATAAAGATGTATTTGTCGCCATTGTTGTAGACATCACAGAACAAAAAAACTATACCATAAAGCTCGAAGAAACCGTAAAAGAAAGAACAGAACAATTACTAGAAGCTTTGAGTAAAGAGAAGGAGCTTAATGAATTGAAAACTAAGTTCTTATCTTTAGTGTCTCATGAGTTTAAAACACCACTGAGTGGTATAGCAACATCCGTAATGCTTCTCGAAAAATATAAAAGTACCGAAGAACAATCTAAGCGCGATAAACATATTGGTATTGTTAAAGACAAATTAAATTATCTAAATACTATTCTTAATGATTTCCTGTCGATAGAACGTTTAGAATCTGGCACCTTCAATTATACCTTTACCGATTTTAAACTGAGTAAAGTGATCAATGAAGTGGTATATAATGCTAACATGTTACTGAAACAAGGACAGCACATCAATTATCCGAATGATATAGATGATATCACTATTTATCAAGATGAAAGAATTCTAGAATTGATCCTCTCGAATGTGCTTCAGAATGCGGTTAAATATTCAGGCGAAAATACGGTGATCGATATTCGTGTAAAAAAAGATATAACAGATGTTGTTTTTGAAATTGAAGACCATGGAATTGGAATTCCGAAAAAGGATTTAGACAATATTTTTACTAGATATTACCGCGCAGAAAACGTATTGAATATGCAAGGCACTGGCATTGGTTTGAACATTGTTAAAACCCATCTTGAAAATTTAGGTGGTCATATTGAGATAAAGAGTTCTGAAAATGAAGGAACCTTAGTAAAACTTCGAATTCCAAAAAAAGTAAGTCATGACTAAAGTTTTACTCATAGAAGACGATACAGTATTAAGAGAAAATACGGCAGAATTATTAGAACTTTCAAACTTTGATGTTCTTACTTCACCGAATGGAAAACTCGGTCTGAAGTCGATCAATGTTAATCTTCCAGATATTATTGTCTGCGATATAATGATGCCTGAACTAGACGGGTATGAAGTGCTTAAAGAAGTTTCAGAGAACGATAAGACCAAACATATCCCGTTTATCTTCCTATCGGCAAAAACCGAGCATAAAGATGTTAGAAAAGGTATGAATCTCGGTGCAGACGATTACATTACTAAACCTTTTACTGAAGATGAATTAGTAAGTGCCATAAAAAGCAGATTGGCCAAGGCAAGTATCTTAAGAGATCAAGGTGAAAGCAATGTCAATAACTATTCAGAAAAGGACGAATTGATCAACTTGAATGACCTTAAAAACTATTTTGATGATTATGGAAAGGAGTTTCATTTTGAAAAGAATGACATCATTTACAGGGAAGGAGATCACTCCAATTTTATTTACTTAGTGCGTGTTGGGGCAGTTAAATGCCATAAGTTAGATGACAATGGAAAAGAGCTCGCAATAGGTTTGTACAAAGAAGATGATCTGTTTGGTTACACCTCATTTACACATAATCTGCCACATAAGGAAACTGCAATTGCGATTAAAAAGACGGAATTAGTCGGCTTATCGATTCTTCAGCTTTCAGATATTTTAGAACATAATAATAAAGTGGCCGTTGCCTTGATTGATCACCTCACAGATGACCTTTCTCACATAAAAGATCAACTTCTGGATATGGCCTATAGTTCGGTAAATAAGAAAACGGCCAATACAATTCTTCAATTTGCTGAAAAGATCAATCGCCGACCTAACGATCCCATTAAAATATCAAGGAATGACTTAGCTAGTGTTGCCGGTATTGCTACTGAAACATTTATAAGAACACTAACCAATTTCAAAAATAAAGGCCTTATTAAATCCGAAGGGCGAAACATTGTGGTTAAGGATCTAGAAGGCTTGAAACAAATAAAGTAGAAAATGATTCTTGTCATTTTAGGACTTCTGCCTGAAGCGTACTTTTGATATTATTAAATCGAAGGTATTATGAAAAATATTTTACTACCTACGGATTTTTCTGAAAACTCATGGAATGCCATTGAATATGCGCTGCGTTTCTTTGAAGATATGGCATGTAATTTTTATCTATTGCATGTTATTAGTTTTAATCATTTTATTCCTGTAGACGAGTCTCCAAGTATTGATCAGACCTATATTGATAATACCTACACCATTCCTGCAAATAAAAAACTAGGACAATTTTTAAAACGAATTTCTGAGCTAAAAATGAATCAGGAAAGACATCGATTCTTCACGTTTACGGATGTCAATTTTTTTGTAAACTCTATCCGAAAGAATACCAAGGAAAAGCAAATAGATCTCATTGTTATGGGTACTAAGGGAGCTTCAGGATTGAATAAAATAATAATGGGTACAAATACTGCGGATGTGATAACAAAAGTAAAATGTAATACGTTGGCAGTTCCAGAAAATGCCAAGTTTATTCCACCTAAAGAAATTGCATTTCCAACCGATTTGGCATTAACATACCATATTCAGGTACTTCAGCCAATGGTTGAGGTTATAGATCATTTTGATGCAGCACTAAGAATTCTTCATATAAATAAAAACAAGCAACCATTAAAAGACGAATTAAAGCAAAACTTAGCCTTGATAGAGGACTATTTCTATAACAAGCCGAGTAGCTTTCATTATTTATCTAACCGAAAAGTTGAAGATGCCGTGCAATGTTTTGTGGAAAGTAGGGACATCGATCTTATTTGTATGGTTGCAAAAAACTTAAACTATTTTCAACAGATTTTGTTTCATAGTAGGATTGAGAGAATAAGCTACCATACCGACAAACCATTTTTAGTCTTACACGAAAACAAAACTTAATCTTATGGAAAATTCAATATTCTTTACCAAATTTTGGGGATGGTATCTGATTATTTTTTTCTTCGTTTTGAGTTTAAATCCGAAACGAATAAAACAGATATTCAACAACCTTCAGGATGAGAAATTTTTGATTATCAGTGCCTTTTTATCAATTACAATGGGGCTTGTTACAGTCCTTTGGCATAATATCTGGGAATTGAATTATAATCTCATTATAACCCTTATAGGATGGTGTTTCTTATTTGCTGGCTTAGCATTATTTATATTTCCAAAAAAGACAGTCAAATGGTTGATAATCACTAATGTTAAACTTGTACAGTTTATTTATATACTCTTATTTTTAGTGGGCCTATTTTTACTCAACCATGTATATCAAATAATTCCGATTTGATATCTGTAAAATTGATTGATATCATTTTTCAAATGGGTATTTGTTTTTATGTTCGTAAGTATATTAAGACCGTATGTAGTCTCAATAAAATGCTATTAATCACTTAAAAAGCCAGAGAAATCTGGCTTTTTTTGAATTCTGATTAATAAATTATTTAAAACTGATATTCCTCATTTTAGTAAAGGATTCTTCGACTTATATTTAGGACGTTATTAAAGAAGGGGTTCTTATAAAATTAACAAAAATCATTCGTAAATCTCTCAGATTTATGGATAATTAAAGTGCTTAAAGCTTTGGTTTGATTGGATAGAAGTCAGTATTATACCTTTAGCAATAAAGTAAAATTTATTGGTTTGCAACAGAGGCGAATTATAGGATTAAGCACTTAACGGAAACAGGGAGTTTACTCCCTGTTTCTACTTTAATAATAGTCTATCTATTAGTTAGATTCTTGTCTTTTTAAGACTGATTAATATCATTTCAGAATGTAAATCTTAGTGGTAATTTACAGCTAGTTCTAAAGGATTTAGTCATGAAAAAAAGTATTCTCTTACCTACCGATTTTTCAGATAATGCCTGGTGTGCAGCTGTATATGCATTTAAACTTTATGCTAAGGAAGAATGTGCATTTTACTTTTTGCATTCTACAAAAATGAAGGCATCTACAATGTCTAATATTTCTAATCGATTGTTGACAACAATGATAGATAATGCTAAAAAAGATTTATTAGAATTAAAACAGATGGCCGAAGAAGCGCATATCAATGAAAAGCACGAATTTCATGTTATTCTGAGTGTAGACAGTCTAGATGATGCCATTAAATCTGCAATTACGAAACACAACATAGATCTGATTGTAATGGGGTCTAAAGGAGCGACCGGGGCAAGCGAGATTTTTATGGGTAGCAATACCGTAAGAATGATAAAGCGTATTAAAGATTGCCCAATTTTATTAGTCCCAGATGAGTTTGATTTTGAACAACCTAAATTAATTGCATTCCCAACAGATTTTAATCGTTTTTACGGTGAGGAATTGATACCACTAAAAGAGCTTGCAGAATTGCATAACTCCAAAATCAAAGTGCTTCATATTACCGAAGAAATACATCTCAGTCATATTCAAGATTACAATTTAGCAATGCTGAAAGCATACCTTGAAGATAATCCGCACTCCTTTCATTGGATGACAGATTACACCAAAAAAGCAAAGATCATTGCCGACTTCATAGATAAGTTAAATATTGATATGCTGGTAATGATCAATTACAAACACAGTTTTATTGAAAGTATAATTAACGAGCCTATAATTAAGAAAATTGGTTTCCATGCGCCCGTACCATTCTTTGTAATTCCTGCATTGAACTAGCATGGTTTTACTTAAATGATAAAAGTTTTTTTAAAAATTTTACCATGAAACATAAGATATTATTACCAACGGATTTTTCTGATAACGCCTGGCATGCCATTCAATATGCTATAGAGCTATTTAAAAATGAAGACACAGATTTTTATATTCTGAATGTCTTCTCGGCAGGTGGAAATATTGTTGATAATTTAATGAATCCACAGTCTGGCACAGATCTTTATCAAGTCAAAAAAGAGGAATCAGAAAAGGGATTAGCCCAACTTTTAGATCAACTCATTTTGGGTGAACATAGTAATCCAAACCATCAGTTCAAGGTGTTATCAAAATTCAGTCATACCATAGATGCAATTAAGGAAGTTGTAGATAAAAAGGATATTGAAATGATCATTATGGGTACTAAAGGAGAAACCTATTCAAGAACTGCCGGATTTGGCAGTACAGCAATATATGTAATGGAAAAAGTACGGAACTGCCCAGTGATTGTCGTACCAAAGGAGGCGCCTCTCGCATTCCCTAAGGAGATCGTTTTTCCAACAGCGTTTAAAGTGCCTTTCAAACGGCGTGAGCTTGTTTACCTAACGGATATTGCAAAGAAAAGTAATGCCACAGTTGTTGTGCTACATGTTAAAGAAGCGGCCGAGCTTGACCAAGATCAAAAGGCCAACAAGGCACTTCTCGAAGAGATCTTAGGAGATACCAAATATAAATACCACACATTATCTCACCATTCGGTGATTTCTGCGGTTAACCTCTTTGTTGAAAGTAGAGAAAGCGATATGGTGGCTTTTATTAATAAGAAGCATAGATTTTTTGGAAGCATTTTAAGCAGTCCTTTGGTGAAGGAAATAACCTTTCACTTAAATGTACCAATATTAGCCATGCACGATCTTAGAAACTAAAATAATAAAATCATGAAACCAATTTACACCAATGTTAAGTATACCGAATGGTTAAGTGCTGATGAAATGCACGAAGAATCAAAGAAATGGCTATCGGAATTAGAGTTTTATAAAGAAGAACAATGGTTTTTTGAAGACCTTATTCGCTCGTATACACTTCAGATTTTAGATCACGATCATTTTGAAGAAAGTAAGAATCATATTGATAAATTAACTGAGATCGTTGAGCAAACGCAGATGTTGATCAACACTGTAAAATCTCATGAAAAGGAGTTATCTATTATGGTTGATGGTATAGATCAGATCGAAGAGGAGAAGGCTTACCGACAAGAACATCGCAACTTAATTAAGATGTTCGACGAATTTAAAATCCGCTATCTTACTTTGAAAACAAAGTTTTTTAGTCTCATTAAAACTGTAATGAAGGAAGGAAAACAAAAACGCTTGCTAGACAAAAAATAAATTATACATCATGAAAAAAGTACTCATTCTTTGTTTAATATTTCTGCTAGATAGTTGTTCTACAGCGCAGTTAGTGGACAGCTGGAAAAATCCTGATATAGATTCTTATATACCTTCGAAAGTATTGGTGGTGGGATTGACTACAAGTCTTGAGGCCAAAGCGAAATTCGAAAATAAGCTTAAAGAAGAATTTCAACTTAGAGGTGCCGAGGCATACACCAGTTTAGAAGTCTTTCAGCCTTCATTTAAGTCTGAACGATTAACTGAAAGCGAAATATTAGCCCTCGAAGATCAGTTGATCAGTGATGGTTTCGATACCATTATATTTTCTAAGGTTGTAGGTAGTGAAGATAAGATTACTTACACCAAAAACTTTGATGTTTATGACGAAACATTTATAAAGTTTAAGGAAGACTATATGCGTTATCAAGACATATTCTACAACCCTGATTACTACGAAGAATATACCGTATATTATGCTGAGACTTCAATGTTTTGTATTTGTCCAACCAAGGACAGAGAATTACTATGGAAAGGCTCTATAAATATTGTAGATCCACAGTCGATCAATAGAACAGTTAAAGACTATATCACCTTAATTATTGAGGTTTTGGAATCAGAAAACTTAGTAGATCCTGTTAATTTTGGAGTTCAGGAAAATCAATAGTGTATTGAATTAACCTCCTAAAATAATGCCTTCGAGAACATCACCTACAAAATAAGACACCGTTGCAGCCAATGCACCCAGAATGAGGGTCTCTAAAATACCCTTCAGTTTACTGGTTTCGGTAACATAGGTTTTTAAAAATCCAATAACTATGAAGGCTATAGATGTTAAAATGCTCGTCCAGAGAAACAGATTCCCAGTAAAGGCACTAAAGTAATCCCAAACGTAGATGAGTAGGGGAATTAGACCAATTAAAATAAACGAAATATAGGTAACAAGGCCCATCGTAAATGGTGATTTGGTTTCTTCGGTCATCATTAATTTATCTTTCATCAACACATCTACCCATTGCTCTTTATCTGTAATAATTTTATCAACAACCTCTTGCAATATTGCACCTTCAAATCCTTTGTTTTTGTAAATTATTTCAATCTGTTCTCGGGCCATTTCTGGGGCATTTTCAATCTCAATTAGTTGCATTGCCCGATGCTTATAGTAATTGTCTTTAACTGACTTTGAAGAAAGATATGCACCAACAGACATCGCAAAACCATCAGCCAATAAATTAGCAAAACCAAGAATAATGATCACTGTATTATCTAAGCCAGCACCTACAGCGCCGCATACTACGGCAAAGGTGGTAACAGCACCGTCAATGCCGCCATAAACAAATTCACCTAAATAGGCCTGGTATTTATTGAACCAGGAATTATGGGTTGAAATACTTGTTTCTGCTGAAGGCATAGTTGGTTGACGAATTATTTAGTTAGTGTTTTACGATGAATCCATCATTGATTAAAAATAGTAATAATTGGTTAAGTGGTGAGTTTTATTTTGGTGCAATCGCGATAGTTTATACATGAAAGTCATTTTGTTACACTTTTGCCTTTTGAAGCAAGCTTCACGGCAACGCATAAAAAAGTCCAATACCGATGGTATTGGACTTTTATTGCTGTAGCGAGATCGAGATTTACAGAATCTTTTTTGGGAGGCTGTACAATATTAAAGGCAAGGTGCACTGCACCTTTATTATTTTCTGCTCTTGCACTATGAAGCAAGCTTCAGTGCCGAACACAAAAAAAGCTTGATGTTTCCATCAAGCCTTTACTGCTGTAGCGAGATCGAGATTTGAACTCGAGACCTCCGGGTTATGAACTCAACTACAAGATCTTTTCAAACCATTTTATTGGGGTTTCAAGATGCTAATGTCATAAATCGTGTTCCAAAACGTGTTCAGTTTTGTGTTCACTTTATTATTAATGTTTAAAAGTAATAAGAATTATTAGTTGTCCCGTAATTTATCTTAATCGATTATTAACAAGAAAAATAAAAAAGCACCTCATTGTAAGGTGCTTTTATACTATTAATTTAATCTAAACGCGAATTTGACAAATTTAGTTTAAATCGATTTGCAAGATAATCTTCGTTGTTTAATTTAATAATGATATTTATCAGTTTGATCAATTATCAAAATTATAATGAAGTGTATTGCGTTTTATTTTCAGAAACTTGTCGCTAAAAAATATGTTTTGTAGTTAATACTAAGTCATTTATAATCAATTTAATGATAACAGGACCGTTATTAAGATTATCAAATTGTATGTCTAGAGTTGACTCGTTAATATTTTTCTTATTTACTAGTCGTTTACCGAGAAGATCATAAATAATAATTTCATCAATAATAGCTGATGGATGACTTATAGTTAGCTTATTATTTCTTTTAGAGAAGTATATTTTAAGATTTTTTTGGATGTGTTCAGCAGTGCTTAATGCAACTCCCATGGATGGATTGGAAAAAGTGATAAAAAATCTGTCTAGATAATCCCCTGGATCTAAGTCTATGGAAAATGAAGAATTATTAATCTGTGTGTAAGAACCCACAAGACTATCATAAATAAATACATTAATGTTTGTGTCAAAATTCTCTAAGGATTGCAAATTAATCGATATCACTCCTGAATCTGACAGAAACATACCTAATGGGTAAACTTTGTTTTCAGAGAAACTTCCAACACCTTGTATTACATAGCGTTCTTCTTCGATAATCCAATTCATGTCGTTTGGAAGATCTTCAATATTGGCACCATCATATCCGTAGTCAAATCCGTCTGTGGCTTCATTATTTGGTGTAAAGCCCAATAAAAGATGTCTTACATATCCAGTTGCAGAAGTGAAATTAATACGAACACGTTGAATTTCATTATTGGTACTCTCCACTGCGCTTTCTGTGGGAATCGAGTTACCTGGAGTAGATAACAATAGTAATAAAATAAGAACTAATGTTTTCATTTTAATAGATTTGGGGAATACCAAAAAAAGATAAAAAATCTATAAAATGCAAAAAAAATCGATGAAATGCACTAATCTAATTACTCAATATTAATGATTTGCGCCTAAAGGGATATTAGTATTTTCTTATGATAAACTCTTTCATTGTCATAAACCTTTACAATATATGTACCCTCTGAAATGTCAGTTACAGGAATTGAAATCGAATTAATATCTAATTCAAAGGAGTTACTCGACCAAGTTTTGACCTTTTGCCCCAGGACGTTGTAAAGCTCAATATTTTTGATTGAGAGAATGTTAATGGATTCAATAAAAATATTGTGAGAATCACTCAAATAGTTTATTTCTATTCTGTCTTTTTGAAACGTATCATCTGATAAGGTTGAATCTTCCTGGAAGGTAAGATAAAATCTATTGATATAATCACCTTCATTAATAGTCATTTCAAAATTTTCATCATTGATTTGATGGTATATATTTAAAAGGGAATCATATATAAACACGTCAATATCTTCTTCAAAATTTTCTAATTGGAATAAAGAAATCTGTATTGTACCACTTGTGGTCATAAATAAGCCTAGGGGTAATTGTCTAGTAGTATCGAAGGCGCCTACACCCTGCGTAGAACACAGTATATCATTTACCATCCAAAGCATATCATTATTCAATAATTCTGTTTCTTCTGCATCATATCCATGATCATAATCATCTGTAGCCGAACTATTTTCAATAAAACCAAGTAAAAGTGGTCTTACGGCTCCATCTGGATTTGTGAAATTTATTCTTACTCGTTTAATATCATCTAAGGCCCCATCATCCACTTGGTAATTACTAGTATATTCCTGTGATGCTCTTATAAAGACAGAATTATTTACAGCTTCTCGAACAAACTGACGCTGATCGTTATTGAAAGTAACATTACCACCAGTATTGCTTGCTGTAATGTAAAAACCTTGTGCGACTGGCACATATCTGCCAGGAATCTTAGTAGGTGTACCATTACCACTAACTAATGGGGGTGAAACGGCTGGATTTCCGCCTGTAAGATTATAAGTGGCATAACCACCTTCATAGTCTTCAAGTATATGGGTGAAATTACTTGGATAATGCTCCCAATAATAAAGAGTACCATCAATACTCGAAGATGTACCTGTATTCCCACCAGGTATATTATCCAAAATAAATTCGTTTGCATCTATTGCCGAGGCGTACGGATTGCCTACTAAAGCTTGATTTCCTATTGTCACAGGAGTAGTAATTGTACCATTATTTGGCTTACCGATATATACATAATTTTGGTTGGTACCAGTGGCACCACTACCTTTCATTGTATAACCTAATCCAACTGGTAAATTTCCAGTTTCAGTTAAGTATCTCCAATCGGCATAGGTGTCAGCAGGATAATTTTCATAAACATAAAGCCATCTTCTACTTAATGTTTTTGGTGTTGTACTTCCATTAGCATCGTAGCTGTTCGTCCACTGTATGTTTAAAGGATTATTGGAATTTGTCCCATCTCTAAATACACCATTAACAGTATAGTTGCTATTATTTGTGCTAGTATTAATAGGACTAACTGGGGAACTCCAAAAGTTATAATTATAGAGATTGGTAGTTCCTTGTTGATCTCTTTCAAGATAGCCTGAACTACTTGAATCTAGAATACTTCCTTCACCTTGGATTAATTGCGATTCTCCTACTAAATCAATATAACCATCAAGTCTGAGATAATGTGAAACTGATAAACCTTGACCAGAGTTGCTCTCATCATTTGTTTCATTGGGATTGTATATCGCTAATTCTTTTCCAGAGGTATCAGAAATTAAACCAAGAACAGATATATCTTTATTACCCGAATTTATATTATGTGAAATCTGAACAATATTCCAATCAATTGACGTTGAACCGTCAATTCCTATACTATTTGGAGGATCCCAAACATTGAAATTAGTCCAAGTGTTATCAGTTGACCATAGCTGTCCGTCTATCCGAGAGGTGTAAGGTAGGGGAGCTGTATCATCTTGGGTAGAATTCATGTTTCTTAATCGACCGCTTACTCCCTTAAAAGCATTCAAGTTTCCACATCCCACGGACATTCTATAATAACCGTCTAAATTTGACCAATTAAGACCAGGAACATCTAATGGAACAACCTCACCAATAATAGCCGTGTTGTCATTTATTTCCTGATTCATCATCATTCTTATTTGATCTACTGTTAATGCTTGATTCCAAATTCGAACTTCATCAATCCAGCCATTGAAGAAATTACCCACATTATTATTAGATCCGATATCCTCATCTATAGCACCAATTAATGCTTCTACATCATTAGTAGTTGCCTCAGGTGCATTAACAGAACCTGTAACTTGACCAACATCAATACCATCGATGTAGAGCCTATATTCTGAACCGTTAAATGTAACTGCAATATGGTACCACCTACTTGTATCAATATTATATTGAGATGAAATAACACCATTACCTGCTGTTGAGTACCAATAGAATTTCACAACACCGTTTTCAACATTCAAATTATAACCTGCATTGGTTACATTAACGTTTCTCTTAGAAAATACTGTTTTATTTCCCGTAGCGTTGTTGGATTTTATCCAGGTTTCTAGAGTAAAACTGCTATCGAAAGCGTAATTATTTCTCAGGGTAATGAAATCGTCAACACCATCAAAGTCTATATTACTACAGCTATTTATTGTTATTGTAACTTCATCAAAACATCCATTTGATAAAGTCCATCTAAGTATATAAGTACCAGGGTCGGCTGTAAACGTTGCACGTGGATTGGTTATACTGGACAATACTGCAGAATTTCCACAACCTGAATAAGAAACTGGATTAATGGACCACGTACCTGTAACACCTGTTCCTAAATATTCTGTTTCACCTCCAGTCGGTGCAGGGTAAAGCCCAGATTCCCATGCTCCGTCATTATAATTTTGAACAAAAGTTTGTGTATTATCGTAGGCTTTTAAATTAAAAACTGACTGGCCACAATCCCCAGATACTGGTGTATAATCAATACCTGCATATGCCAGACTTGTATTAATATTAATAAATTCTGTCGCATCATCACCATCTGCTCTACATCCATTAATTAATGTTGTAACCCCATACTCACGAATTCCAGGATATGTTGGCGTAACTGTAACATTATTTCCAGTTGCAACTACAACGCCATTTTCATCAGTCCATTGGAGATCTTCATTATCAACTGGTGTAAGAGGAAAACCAACATCATCTATTACCCAAGAACTAAAAACATCAAATGTACTAGGTATATTATTGCATGTATTATTAGGATGGGCAGGGAAATTTTCATCCTCACATTCGGTCGAACTGCCACCCCAATATGAAAATTTTACTCTTAGGTTGGCCATACCGATATAGGCACTAAGATCGATTTGAGCAAGTTGAAGCTCATCAGAAGTTGGATGTTGACCTTGTGGTCCGCCACCACAGCTATTTGAAACATTAATAACTTGAACTCCAGAATTATTCCCTGTAGTGAAATTATCCCCTTGAATCGTACTTAAAACTATGTCGTAGGTAGCTCCGCCGTCTAATGATAACCGAATATCTCCCCAAGCACCATTACAGAAATAATAGGCTGTATGGAATTGCAAAATTGCGTCCGCCGCATCCATACCAACAGTATTAAAAATTGGTGTTTCTAATGTTGTGTCAAAAATTCCGTGTGCCACGGCAAATTTAGTATTGTCACTAGTGTCATAACGAATACCACTTAATAATTTAGGACCATTTGTTTCATACCATGATCCAGGATTAGAATTATTTCCTGGTGCTGGCAAGAATTCTATCCCATCTACTAACCAATCATCGGGATTAGCATTATTAAATAATCCTCCTTCACCGAATTGTCCTGATCCAACGGTTTCAAAATAACTTTCGGCCTCTATATTTACTGAATCACCAAGACAAATATCTGTAGAACTTACACTGACGATGTTCGGTGGGATATCTGGTGGTAAAAATCGAATGACAGCAAGTGGTGAATACTCTATACAATTTCCAGATTGAAGCACTACTCGAACTATTGTGGTCATAGTTATATCAATCAAATTTATAGTCGCCTGATTTGCAGTACCTCCAACATCTATCCATGTTTCACCATTATCATCTGAAGTCTGCCATATTTGAATCTGAGCAGTAGTAATATTTGAACCGGATAAGTCTAAAGTTAACTGAAAATCCTTGGGTTCGAGAATTCCATTTGGACAAGCACTTACCTCTATTAGATCATCTGCAGGGACTGGATTAGCTGGTAGTGGATCGATTTGTGTTCCTGTTAAAGAACCAGTCATAATTGTAGGTGCGTCAACTGTTATTTCAGCGCTGCAATTGCTTGTATTACCTGAAGGATCTGTGATGGTTAAAGTAAGGTTATTTATACCAATGTCATTACAATCAAATGATGATTGGGTAATACTTACGGAAACATTGCCACAGGTATCACCTGTACCTAAATATAAACTATCAATTTCTGCCTGACTTAATGTATAAGTTCCCGTTGTGGCACTTAAAACAACAGATATAGAACCACAACTTGCATCAGGTGCAGTCGTATCTTGAATGGTTATAGTTGCTGTACATGTATCGGTATTACCACTCGTATCAGTCACTGTGAATGTTACAGTGTTATTTCCAATATCACTACAAGTGAATGTAGATGGAGAAATGGTCATAGATTGAACACCACAATTGTCGTTTGAACCATTATCTACTGCAGAAGCCGCAACAGTCACATTTCCAGTCGAATCTAGTGAGACCGTAATATCCTGACAAGTAGCTGTTGGAGGAGTATCGTCATTTACAGTGATATTAAATGAACAAGAAGTTGTGTTTCCATAAGCATCGGTAATCGTGAAACTATTAGTTGTTGTTCCCACCGGGAACGCACTACCTGAGGGTAAACCAGCAGTCTGACTTAATGTATAACCTGAACAATTATCATTTCCTGTTACATTATATGTAACAATTTCAGAACAATCAACACCAGATGTACCTATTACTATATCACTTGGACATGTGATGGTTGGATCTTCATTATCAATAACTGTTACAGTAAAGGAGCAACTTGTTGTATTGCCAGCAGCATCAGTTACGGTAAAGCTATTGGTTGTTGTACCGATAGGGAAGGTTCCTCCTGAAGCGATTCCCGCGGTTTGTGCTATGGTACTACCAGGACAGTTATCTGCAAAAGGTACATTATAGTTCACATCAGCACCACAGACCCCACTATCGTTATTCACGGTGATATTAGCAGGACAAGTGATGGTTGGATCTTCATTATCAATAACTGTTACAGTAAAGGAGCAGCTTGTTGTATTCCCAGCAGCATCAGTTACGGTAAAGCTATTAGTTGTTGTACCGATAGGGAAGGTTCCTCCTGAAGCGATTCCCGCAGTCTGTGCTATGGTACTACCAGGACAGTTATCCGCAAAAGGTACATTATAGTTCACATCAGCACCACAAACACCATTATCGTTATTCACGGTGATATTAGCAGGACATGTGATGGTTGGATCTTCATTATCAATAACCGTTACAGTAAAGGAGCAGCTTGTTGTATTCCCAGCGGCATCAGTTACGGTAAAGCTATTGGTTGTTGTACCGATAGGGAAGGTTCCTCCTGAAGCGATTCCCGCGGTTTGCGCTATGGTACTACCAGGACAGTTATCTGCAAAAGGTACATTATAGTTTACAT
>NZ_QERF01000006.1 GCF_003260205.1 Winogradskyella tangerina
CACACACCTTCTTATTACAAAAAAATTGGTCAAAAAAGGAAATGTAATCTAGAGAATCTGTAAGATGTGTAATCTTATAAACTACTTGTGTAATAGTCAGAAAGGCATTAGTCCTCATCTTTGTATTAATAATGCAATTAAGCATTAGGTTAAATACAATATTATGGAAACCAAGAACAAAGAAGGTGAGAGAAAGTCTAGTGAGTTATTTAAATTTAGTGGTGATTGGGACAAGCAATCCAAAGCATTAAAAGCAAAATTTCCTAAGCTTACGTCAGAAGATGTAAAATTTGAGAGTGGTAAAGAGTTAGATTTGATAAAGCGTCTAGAAAACAAGTTAAATAAAGACCGTAATGAAGTGGTTGGGATTTTAAAATCAAACTATGCAACAGTTACAAAAGCAATCTAATCTAATTAATACTAAAATTTATTTAAAGAGCAGTTTATTAATAATCTGTTCTTTTTTTAATTATTTCAACCTGTAATATCTGTAACTAAAGGTATTTATTCTATAACGAAATTATTGTCATTGATAACGATATTTGTAATGCTATTAATCAATTAGGGAAGACCAAATATTAATTTATTTGGCTTTAAGAAGCAGACTTAAAAATCTGCTTTTTTTATTCCCATTTCATAGGTTTTATTTTTTGTATAAATGTTATTTGTCTTCTTCCATTTTTAGCAAAGTTTAAATGTATTGGCTTATCCTTAAAAGCAGACCTGATTTTTTGAAATATTGGTTTTAATAGAGTTTTAAGTTTTGCCTTTTTATTTGGTTTAATACCCTTTTCTTTTAAGGTTATGGCGTAATTAATCTATAAATTATTCATAGTATAACTTTTTAATAGTTTCTACAAAGTTGAGACTATTATTTCCGTCAAGTTTACAGCCTATTAATCTATGTTTACATAATTGACTGATATTTATACCTTATCAAATAATCTGTGATATCTACAACTTATCTTCTTGTTAATGTAACTAACTAGCTGCTAGTAGTGGTATCTTATGCCCTAATCAAATAATTTAGAAGAAGATGTCAAAAGAAAATAAGGGTAAGAAGAAAAATGATAAAACGCCTGCAGCAACAACAGCAAAAGAAAAAAGGGCTGCTAAAGTTTTAAAGCGGAATTTAAAGAGAAATTCAGAATAGTTTTGAAATGGAAAATGAAGATTTTGAAGAAGCAATTACGTTTAATCTATCAGATATCATAGATTATAAATCTAATGATATTGTAGTTAAAAATATATTGATAAGAAATGCTGTTATCATTCAATATCTACTTTTTGATTTTGGAAAAGTTCAAGCATTTGAAAAGTCACCCTTTTTAAGGTTTATTTATATAGCGGAAGGTAAAGCAGAGGTTGTTATCAGGAAAAACTCTACTTTTTTGCAGAAAGGCGATTCGATACTTATCCCTGGAAATACAGAAAGTTCAATTGAAGCTAACCAACCGTTTAAAATGATTTGTACTACAATTAAGTACGATTAGAAAATACGCAAAAAATAAAGTTTAAAAATTATTATGGAAAATAAATTTAAATCTGGTGACATAGTCTGCGCGAAAGTTAATCCAACAACGCCTTTAAAGGTTAGAGTTTTTGCTCGTAAAGTTTATTATTGTGATGTGTTAAATATGCCAGATGAAAACGAAAAAGTTTACTTTGAAAGAGAAATCGAGTTGTATAAACCTCAAAGGTAAGATTTGTAATGTTAAGTTCTTCTAATTAAAAATTTTATTTCCAAATGTTGCCTAACGCCCTGCTAAACGCAGTTCCGTATTGCGAATGAAAAGATAATAAATTCGTTAGCAATGATTTGGATAAAGATCAAATATTTTTAGGGATTGG
>NZ_QERF01000007.1 GCF_003260205.1 Winogradskyella tangerina
AGTTTAAAATGATTTGTACTACAATTAAGTACGATTAGAAAATACGCAAAAAATTAAGTTTAAAAATTATTATGGAAAATAAATTTAAATCTGGTGACATAGTCTGCGCGAAAGTTAATCCAACAACGCCATTAAAGGTTAGAGTTTTTGCTCGTAAAGTTTATTATTGTGATGTGTTAAATATGCCAGATGAAAACGAAAAAGTTTACTTTGAAAGAGAAATCGAGTTGTATAAACCTCAAAGGTAAGATTTGTAATGTTAAGTTCTTCTAATTAAAAATTTTATTTCCAAATGTTGCCTAACAACGGAATAAACGTATTACGTTTATTCCCATTATGTTTATACCATTAAATGTACAGATAATTTTGTGTTCACTTAAAATATATATTTAAGATTAAGAACAAATGGTTGGATATGCCATTAAAAATCGCATAAAGTTAAATAGATGCTACAGAATCGTGAAGATTTCATATTGTAATTGATATTATGAAATTGTCCTTACATAAATCAGTTTTTGATTATTTCTTGTGCTCTTTCTTGGTTCTATTTCAAAAATATCTATAGAGTTAATGAAAGGTGTCAATTTCTGAAAGCCATAGTTTCTAGGATCAAAATTTGGTTGTTTTTTCTGAAGTAGTGCACCCACTTCCCCGAGGAAAGCCCAACCCTCTTCATCTGCAAGATCTGATACAGTAGACCGGATAAGATTTATTACTTTTGGAGTTATTTTATCTATTTTGGTTTTGTGAGATTTTGTCTTATTTGTACCTGACTTGTCTAGTTCTAAATCCTTTTTTAGAATTTCAAGATAAATGAATTTGTCACAAGCTGCAATGAATGGATTCGGAGTTTTCTTTTCTCCAATTCCATAAACAACCATACCCGCTTCCCTCAATCTGATTGCAAGCCGAGTAAAATCACTGTCACTGGATACAAGGCAAAACCCTTTTACTTTTTGTGAATACAATATATCCATAGCATCAATAATCATTGCAGAATCTGTTGCATTTTTTCCTTTAGTGTAACTGTATTGCTGTATAGGGGTTATTGCATTTTCCAGAAGTACCAATTTCCACTTTGTCAACCTAGGTTTTGTCCAATCACCATAGATACGTTTCAAACTGGGATTACCATATTTGGCAATTTCTTCCAATAGTTCCTTAACATGGCCTGAAGGAATATTATCACCGTCAATTAAGACAGCCAATTGAATTTCATCTGCCATAATATTCTATACTTCTTGTGAACGTTCATACGCCTCTTTATACCTTGCCTTAGCAATTTGCTCTCTCCGCATTGCTGACTTTTTTTTAAAATACTTATTCTTCTTTAAGAGGTTTAATTGTTTTGTTCGTTTAACCTTTCTTCTATATCGTTTCAAAACACGGTCGATGTTTTCTTCTTGGTTTTTGGTAATTATTAGCATAGTATTCTTAGTTTAAAGATTAATAAAAACTCACATAAAAAATCAATTTTATTCGATTTTAAAGAAGTAAAACGAAAAAGAAAAAGATTTATCTCGAGGCTCATTTGAAAATCTAAATTTTAGGATGATTCCCCAATTGACATCTCTTTTATTATTTACCTAATTAGTTTTACTTTTATCGCTACGGGACCTTTCGGTCCATTTTCATTTTCAAACAAAACATTGTCGTTTTCCTTAATATTATCAATTAGATTGTCCGCATGAACAAAATAATCTATCTTTTGATCTACTTCTTTTATAAATCCAAATCCTTTTTCAACATTGTAGAACTTAACAATACCTTTTTTTTCTTTTTCTTCTTGATCCAATTCCGACTCTGTTAATTTTGGAATACTTATACTTATTTCTTCCAATGGAACTTCTTTCTTCTGATTGGGGTCTTGAGGTGTACTAGTTAAATTTCCTCTTTCGTCTACATAAATAAAATCAGAAGTTTTTTCCTCTAATTGTCTGAGCCTTTTTTTCTCTGCCTTATCTTCTTTTTTTTTCTTCCTTTTTTTCTCTCTTTCTTTTTTATTATAACTATCTGCCATTTGTTTTAGTGATTTACAACCTTATTTTGGATCATTTATTCAAGCTGAATTTAACGGACTTACCAATTACCTTTAATATTTGTTTTTAAATAACACCTGTTCTTATTGATAATGTCCAATTGTTTAGTCCGTTTCATTCCCCTATATCGCTTTAACGTTAAACACAATCCTATAATCGGTTATTTTGTTAAATTTTAGCATAATACTCCTCTATAGATTACTAGTAAAAAGACCGAATAGCTAAGGCAGCTCAATACAGTATTCAAAGGCCTAGCTTATAAGTTGAACATCAATAGCGTTCAATCCTTTTTTTCCTTGTTCGACATTGAATCTAACTTTGTCGTCTTGATTTATCTGATCGAACAGGCCAGATATGTGGACAAAGATTTCCTCTTGGCTATCTGCTGCGGTAATAAAACCAAACCCTTTAGCCTTATTAAAAAATTTAACGGTTCCTTCTTTCATTGTATATGCTTTTAAAATTGAAAATTGATTAACTATAGGAAATATATATCAATCCTCGATCGAGTTTGTAAATTAATACGATAGATCTTCTTGATTTCTTATAGATGTGTTAGTGATAAATAATAATCTAGGAAGGAATTAAATGGGGATGTAAAGACTTTGCTGAAAAATAATTCCACTAACTCTACCAAAGAAACACTTTTAAATTTGATTAATCTAATTTAATGGCGCTTATTTTTATGTCATAGAGATTGTAGATTTCTTTGTTGGAAGTAAATAAAAAGAAAATATTGAGGATACTGTTTAAGTATTTTCAATAAATAAAGAATAAAAAATTAGTTAATACCAAAATAAAGGCATTACTTTACGATTGTTAGTTACATCATTTTTAGTAAAGATATTTATTCTTTTTCAGTTAAGTCTCCTTCCTATATTTTATCACTAACAATTTGTTGTACAGGTCAGCAGATCATTACTTATTTCTTAGGTCAATCTAGATTGATCAAAGCGCATTTTAAGCATACCCTTTTATTTTTTATATCACACGGAAGATATTGTGAGGATATTCAATAAATCTTGACAAATTAAGTATTATTATCCAACATGGTAATAAGGGATTTAGAGCAATAAGTGTTGAAGCAAAACTTAACAAAGTACAAATATCCTCTGGATTGGAGAGGTTTTATTTAACCTAAATCGATCATTTTGTTACGATAGACTGGTTGGAGAAAAGGAAATTAAATAGTAAAAGTTAAAATGTAAGTGAAATTCCATTGATAAGTTTGATGAATAAAAACTTAAATTATCTGAAGGGAATTCAATTATTGATTTATAAAAGATTTTTTACTTAAACATTCAATTGCCATGAGACAGCTTCGAATCAATAAACGGATTACCAATAGAGTTGACAAATCATTGGACCGATATCTAAACGAAATCAGTAAGATTGATATGATATCTGCTGAGGAGGAGGTTGAGTTGGCAACCAAGATCAGGGATGGAGACCAATTCGCATTAGACAAGCTAACAAAAGCAAATTTAAGATTTGTGATATCTGTTGCCAAACAATATCAGCAACAGGGACTTACACTTTCAGATTTAATATGTGAAGGTAATATTGGTCTGTTCAAGGCTGCATTAAGGTTTGATGAAACAAGAGGTTTTAAATTTATCTCATATGCTGTTTGGTGGATAAGACAGTCTATTGTTCAGGCCATAGCCCAAGATTCAAGGATGGTTAGGTTACCTCTGAATAAAATTGGTATACTAAACAAAGTTAAGAAGGCTAACGCCTTTTTTGAACAAAGAAACAATCGTCCTCCTTCATACAATGAAATTGCCGACCTCATAGGAGTTTCTGCTTCCGAGGTTGAGCTCTGCATAAAAAGTTCGAGTAATCATGTTTCTATGGATCAACCTATCTTCGTCGATAGTAATTACAGTAGGCACGAAACCATAGAATCTAATACATTTCCTGACCCCGATACTTCTATGATAACAGATTCTCTAAAAATAGATTTGGATGCGGTACTAAGCACACTTTCTGAGAGAGAGGCAGAGGTTGTAAGGCTACATTACGGAATAGGGGATGAAGCCCCAATGACGCTTAGTGAAATAGGACAATTATATGACGTGTCTAGAGAAAGGGTACGTCAAATAAGGGAATCAGCAATTCGAGGACTTAGACGCTCATACAGAGCAGATATACTCATAAAATATCTGGGATAGAAGTGACAACATGGAAAGTTTTTCTTTAGATAGCTCCCCTATGATAATTTTTAATCTCTGATATTTTACAAAACTAGACTCGAATATAATAGCTTTGATCAATAGATGTTTTCGTAGTATAATACTCTAGTGTAGAAGAACAAAAATCATTGCTGAGTCGCGCGTACGAAAGTTTTTAAAAGCATAATTACTACGAAAATTGAATTATTTTCACTTTTAAGCTTTTTGCTAATAATTAATGACGTATGTTTGCCCTGTTCAAGATAGAACACCTTTTAATAGTAAGGTATTATTTAGTATTTAGTTTAAGAGTATACTCTTCTTTCCTTTTTTATTTCATCATCACTTTATTTTTTTAAGAATTAATGCTAATCGTATAGATTTTAGTATAAATCAAAGCGAAACGCTAATAATCAGTCTAATTGAACACAATTTATTTTAACTTAAAATTAAATATGATGCAAGAAGGCACAGTAAAATTTTTTAACGACTCAAAAGGTTTTGGGTTTATTAAATCAAATGAATCAGAAGAAGACATTTTTGTACATTCTACAGGTTTAATTGATAACATCAAAGAAAATGACAAAGTTCAATTCATGACTGAACAAGGCAAAAAGGGTTTAAACGCCATAAATGTTGAGGTTATTTATTAGTTCTCAATTTTCAAATATTGAAATTAAAAAGGGATTGTCTTTAATGGCAATCCCTTTTTCTATATTAAATTTGAGAATAAATTAGAGATATTATTAAGTTTGAATTTGTTATAAATTAAAAATATAATTGTTTGTTTTGTTTGGTTCTGTTACATCTAATAACTTCTACTGAGTGAACTTATAGACTACCAATTCATGATAATAAATAAAAAGCACCCCTTTATGGAGTGCTTTTAGAAGCTATTAAATTAAGGATTAACCTAATGAGGCTAAAAGGATAATTTTGTTGAGACCCCTAACTCATCTCAACACTTTAAAAATAGAAAAAACTTTATTTATTTGTTCATGCACAAACATGACTTATCAATTATTTATTAAGGGAGTTTGATTTTGTCAATTAATGAACTAATTTTATTTTATTGTTTAACCACAACATCAAACTGCATACGAAAGTGCATACGGAAATGCATACGATTTTGTAAAATATAACGCTGGGAAGCCCTATAAACAGGCTGTAAACAGTTTTACCATCGAACTCATAACCCGAAGATTATTTTGTTAAAATTCTAATGGTTGTTTTTCATTATATCATTAACAAATTCTGGAATAAAGAACTCAATATTCCCAGTCTCAATATCATAATATGGTTTTCTGCCGAAAGGATCATCTGGAATGTTTTTAACAGGTAAATAACGTTGTCCTTTAATTAATGAATATAGTTTGCGAATATCCTCCTTAGTGGCATTTCTTTTTGGTTCGGGAGTTAAATAATGCTTTGCTAGGTCAACAGTGGCTGTTCCTAGAGCAGCATTACCAAATCCACTCCAAGAAATTCCTTCGTTCGTTTTATTCGTAATGTTTGGTGGAGGTAGTACTTCGTTATTAGTTGGAAGTTTTTGCTTTTTTACATTTTTTAATTGCCAATTCCTGCTTCTACAGGAATTGCTGCAAAACTTTTGTACACCTCTACGTTTTGGGATAAATTCATTGCCACATTGAATACATACTTCGGTAAATTTCATAAATAAGCGTAAATTAAACGTTTAATTTACGCTTAAATTAATCATTATTACTTATACCAAAAAATTTTTCTAATAATACTTTTTCAGCTTCTGCTTCTGTTATTAGTGGTTTTCTAGATTTATCTTTGTCGTTTTCCCAGTTTGAAGATAATAGAATAGGATTATTCTCCTTATTAATAATATTAATATCTGGTTTCAGAACTAAACGATCCAATGAATTTTCATTCAGAAAATCGAAATCAATTTTTGGGTAGAAGTTGTCTATTATTTTTTGAAGATTATAATTAACCTTAGGGGGAATCCTGTTTTTATAAAAAACTTCAATTAAAGATTTAAAGTGCTTCTCAAATCGTTTAAACTGAATATTAAAAATACTGTCTAATTTTTCATCAGTCTTTAAATACCTTAGTCGATTTACGTACATCCAATCAGAATAGTAAAGTAATATATCCACATATTCAAAATACTTATCTAAGATATATTGAAATTCGAGTTCTGATATTTTACTTTTTTTCTCTACCAATTCAAATATGTTCTTTTCAATCCTACTTTCCATAATAAGCATCCATTTCAGACTTCTTTCTTCAGTATAAAAAATTGGCCCCTTGTGATAATCAATTACAAAAACCTTGTTGAAAACCTTTGAATCTTTAAGAATATCAATCTTGTCAATTATATCTATGGTATATTCAGTTTTGGGTATATAGAAGTATAATTCATTAAATAAATTAGGAATAAGATCTAAATGGAACTGATATAAAGACTTGTCGTTCATCTCATTTATTTTTTAGCATATCTGAATAATCATCAGGTAAGTCAGCATCAATATCTCGCAAATATTTCTCCAAGGCAGCCATAGATTCATGTCCTGTTATCGACATAAGTCTACTTTTAGCTTCAAAAGAGGAATATTGACTATTTAAGGCTCTATATAATTTGGTAATATATGTATGTCTAAAACTGTATAAGCCATAATCAATACCTAAATTGAAATGCTCTTTCACAGTTTTTCTAAATCGTTTTGAGAAATGATCTCTTCTACTCAATTCCTTTGCATTCCAATTTCCACCAATTTTATTCGGCGTAAATAGTAAATTTTCAGGGTGATAATCCGATAGATCTGGTAGTTCGTCATATAATATTGATGGGATAATTTTAGTTTTTAGCTTGCCGTTTTTTGCAATAAAACTTACGGTTTTTTCTTTTATATTAATATCATTAATTCTTATTCTGCAAACTTCTTGAGGTCTCATAAATGCATAAGAATAAAATTTGATGAATAACAATAGTATTGGATCTACCTTCTTTAAATGTTCAAAGATTTTTAATTCAGTTTCTGATGAGAATCTTTTATGCCTCTCTGGTTTAGTCTTTAATTTGGGAATACTTTTTAAGAAGTTTCGTTCAATGATGTCATTATCTACTAAAACTTGTAAAATACTGCTAATATTTGTCCGATAATTATTTCTATTTCTTGCTGATGATTTTTCTAAAATAGAGTTCAAGAAACCTGTAAAGTGTGCCTTTTTTAAATGATCAATGGTTTGAACATTTGGATGATTTACACTTAACCATTTTGAGAATGCATTAATATTAATTTTATAGTCCCTGTAGGTACGTTCTTTAACAACTTTTTCTTTTAGTTTTAATCCCATGAAGAGCACATCCTTTATTAGTACTTTATCAGCCACATCAAAAGGTTCTGGTTTAGACACTTCAAGATTTTTTTCTGATTTTTTTTTGGATTGATCGTTAAAATTCTTTTTGGGGTTATTGAGCTTTTCAAAAAGTTTAGTATTATCCTCAAAAGGGTTAAACCCTAATTTAAGAAGTTTGATTAGTGATTTTCTATACACAGTTAGAACTTCCATACGCTCTTCCTTAGTCTTGAATTTATTTGCGATCCCATAGAATGGCGTCATACGTTTCATTTTTCCTGTTTCAGGATTTCGAAATGAGAAATAGACATACCAACGTTTGTTTATATTGCCATTAGCAGTATAAATTTTAGGAAGTGAAAAATTTTGTTTTAGTTTCAAATCGTATGCACTTTCGTATGCAAAAGTCAGAATTTGATTAAATGTAAGCATAAAAAAACGGTTTAGGAAAACCTAAACCGCTTGCGCACAGATTTTTATAATTTGTAGCGAGATCGAGATTTGAACTCGAGACCTCCGGGTTATGAATCCGACGCTCTAACCAACTGAGCTACCTCGCCATTAATGCGGCTGCAAATATAAAAACAAATTCTGCTACAACAAACATAACATTCCAAAAAAATAATTTTAGTCTAAAGTTTTGAATTGTATCATAATTGTATATATTGAGCAAATAAACAATGCTTATATGGACGACAAAGAAAAATATGAAATGGAGTTTGTGATTCAAGCATCTCCATCACTTATTTACCAATACATATCTACACCTTCAGGCTTATCAGAATGGTTTGCCGACAATGTAAATTCTAGAGGCGAACTTTTTACTTTTATCTGGGACGGTTCAGAAGAACAAGCCAAATTATTAACTAAGAAAAGCGGTGAACGCGTTAAATTTCGCTGGTTGAGCGATGAGGAGGATGGTGCTAGTTATTATTTTGAAATTCGTATTCAAGTCGATGAAATTACCAAAGATGTCTCATTAATGATTACCGATTTTGCAGAAGACGATGAAATTGAAGAAGGCAAGATGCTATGGGATAATCAAATCTCTAGTCTAAAGCAAGTTTTAGGCTCTCGTTAACTTTTAACTAACTCAACTATTATATCTTTGTCTCGGTTTATTTTAAAATTAAATCGAGACTTTTTTTATGTTGAATTTTGACGGAAATCTCACCCAAGATATTAACTCTGAAATCACCTCAGAAAACAGAGGTTATAAGTACGGAGACGCGCTTTTTGAAACGCTAAAAGTAGTTAATGGTAAAATCTTCTTTTGGGAAGATCATTATTTCAGACTAATGGCTTCTATGCGCATAATGCGTATGGATATTCCGATGCATTTTACTATGGAATTCCTTGAGGCAGAGGTCCTTAAAACTGTTGAAGCTAATGGTCTAACAAATGCTGCGGCAAGGGTAAGGCTAAATGTTGATAGAGGTGAAGGCGGTAAGTATCTACCAAATGACAATGCTAAAGTAGCCTTCAATATTATTGCTGAACCACTCGAAAATCCTTTTTACGCAATTAATTCTGAAACCAATTACACCGTTGATCTTTACAAAGATTTCATGATGGCACCAGGAATACTCTCAGGATTAAAATCTAATAATAAAGCCATTCAGGTTCTTGGAAGTATTTACGCCAAGGAAAATGATTATGATAATTGTTTGGTGCTTAATACCAATAAGTCAGTTATTGAAGCATTGAACGGAAATTTATTTCTTGTGAAAGGCGATAAGATCAAAACACCACCTTTAGAAGATGGTTGTTTAAGAGGTGTAATGCGCAAACAAATTCTCGAAATCATTTCCAAAGATGTCAATCTTTATGTGGAAGAATCTTCAATTAGTCCGTTTGAACTTCAAAAAGCAGATGAATTGTTCATAACGAATGTCATTAAAGGGATTATACCTATAAGAAAATATCGTAAAAAGACCTACGGAACTAGTTTTTCCGAAGGATTAATTACAAAGTTAAATACGAAATTGAGGTTAGGCGTTTAGTTATAACTCGGATTTTCAGGAGCATTAGACCAGATGCTGTATTCACCACCTAGTTCTAGCATTTTTTCACGCCAAAAGGAATTGCAAGATTTAGCAATTATTCCATTATTATAAATGTTTTCTGAAACTAGCCAAGCATTAGATTCTAATTCATTATCGAGTTGTTGTTCTGCCCAGCCCGAGTAGCCTAGGAAGAACCTAATATCATCTTTAGAAATTCGATCTGTATTTATAAGTTCTAAAACCACATTAAAATCACCTCCCCAAAAAATACCATTTGAAATTTCAATACTATTAGGTATTAACTCCGGTGATTTATGGATAAAATAAAGGTTGTCTTGTTCTACCGGCCCACCATTGTAAACTGTAAATTCAGATTCAGTGCCGTCAATTAGATCTTTAAGATTATAGTCGAGTGGTTTGTTAAGAATAAACCCAACCGATCCCAGTGCATTATGATCTGCCAAGAGGATCACTGCACGATTAAAGGAGATATCTCCAATTATGGATGGTTCAGCAATAAGTAAATTGCCTTTTTCGGGCTTAATCATCTAACTGAAAAATTTACGTCAACTAAATCTAGGGTATTTTTGGCACTTAAACAACTTTAACTTCCTAAAAGTTAGAGCAAAAAAAAGCCTGCTAAAATAGCAGGCTCAGTATTGTTAAGAAAAAATATCTTAGTTTACAGCATTACTTAAGTCAGAACCTGCCTTAAATTTTACGACATTTTTAGCTTTAATCTTGATAGTTTTACCAGTCTGTGGGTTTCTTCCGTCTCTTGCAGCTCTTCTAGAAACTGACCAAGAACCAAAACCTACTAAAGAAACTCTATTTCCTTTTTGTAAAGCGCCTTCGATGTCAATTAACATAGAATCTAATGCTTTTTTAGCAGCTGCTTTAGTGATTCCAGCATTCTCTGCCATACCATTGATTAAATCTGTTTTGTTCATAAATGTTAAATTTAAATTGTTAAAAATTCGGTTTTTAATTATAGTCTTTAAAAATCCGTACACAAATTTATTAGTAATATTAAGCTATGCAAGTAATAGCAAGGGAAATGAGCGTTTTTGTTAATAAGTCATGGCATTTGTTAATAAAGGAATGTATTTTGTCGGATTTTTTATCATCCCAATGCCAATAAGGGTTTACAGCAGTTTGGCTGATTTTGAGAATTGAAATCCATTTAAAAGTGATTTTGGATCCATTTTTCGCTTTCCAGGAAGCTGAATTTCTTTAATTATGATGTAACCTCCCGCGCATGCTACTTTTATGGTATCCTTAGACACGCTAATAACACCAGATTCGATATCGTGTTCCTCAAATTGCTTATCTATTCCATAAATCTTTATAGTCAAATGGTCTTCTTCACCATTATCTAAATAGCACCATGCCGTTGGAAATGGATTCAGACCACGAATCTTATTATATATGGTATCTAAATCTCTCGTCCAGTCAATTTTACAATTATCACGATTGAGCTTGTGGGCTGTTTTAAGATCTTCAGATTGCGGTTGAATAGTTGTTTCAACTGTGTCATGTTCTATCAATTCTACAGTTTTAATAACTAGAGCGCTACCTATTTCCATTAATTCATCATGAAGTTCGCCAACTGTGGTTTCTCTACCAATAGGCGTTTCATCACTTAGAATGATGGCGCCAGTGTCTATTTTTTCATCAATAAAAAATGTAGTCACACCAGTTTTGGTTTCGCCATTAACAATGGCCCAATGAATTGGAGCGGCTCCTCTATATTGTGGTAATAAAGACGCATGCAGATTAAAGGTTCCATATTCTGGCATTTGCCAAACTACCTTCGGCAGCATTCTAAACGCCACTATGATCTGTAAATTTGCATTTAAAGCCTTTAATTCTTCAATAAATGCTTCTGCTTTCAGGTTGGTGGGCTGAAGTACATTTAAATTATGTTCGAGTGCGAATTCCTTCACTGCAGAGGCTCTTAGTTTTTGTCCACGACCAGCTTTTCGATCTGGTGCTGTAATAACACCCACTACATTGTAATTATTATCGATTAATGCCTTCAAACTGGCCACCGCAAAATCTGGTGTTCCCATAAAAACAATTCGTAAATCGCGTTTCTCTGTCATATTAATTTATAAGTATTTGCATCTGTGATCTTTACTTTATTTAATTCAATCAGATTTTTTAGATTTTGAATTAATAGTTTTTCACTACAAGCGACCACAGATAATAATTGACGCGAAGATAATTCTTCAGTTTCTAATGCCTTCAGAATAGATTCAGAAATATTTATTTCATTTTGGTTCTCGACCACTTTTTTTGAAGCACATACAGAACAAATGCCGCAAGGTTTTGAAGACTTTTCCCCGAAGTAGCTCAATAATTGCTGACTTTTACAAATCGAATCATTATTAATATAACGAAGTACAGCTTCAACCTGACGGTGCTTTAGCTCGTGTTGCAGCTTTATAGTTTTAGCAATCGGATTAATCGTAGCATCATCTTCGCGAGGTTTCAAAAAGGTGATTTCTGAATCGGTATTAGCCATTTCAAGACTTATGATTCCATCTTTCTCGAGGTGCTTCAGTTGAGCAATCACTTGCTTTTCAGGGAGCTCTGATTTCTTGATAACAAGATTCAAATTGATCTTGGTTTCATAATCAAAAATGCCACCGTAGGTTCTTAAAAGTACCTTGACCAAAGTATTAAGGTTGAGATGGCGTTCTAAATATTCAAACAAGGCGTTATTTGAAACTAAAAACTGAACTTTGGTTCTAAAATTGAAATGTTGCGTTAATGCTATTACTGAATTTCGATCTAACAGATTTAGGGTATTGTAAGTTATGCTAGGATGTAATTCGTACGTTGAACAAAAGGATTTGAAATCGAATTGATAGGTTGTGTTTTGCCCTTCACCATAGGCAATTTGAAAGTAGTTGCTAAGTTTCTTATAAACTCGCTTTATATATTCTATAGAAGGCAAACTATTTAGGAATTGTTGGCGAAGGTGATCTTCATCAATATGCTGTTTTAGGATCACTGCATGTGCATAGTCACCATCTCTTCCGGCTCTACCAGCCTCCTGATAATAACTTTCTAAACTTTCGGGTAAGTTGTAATGAATAACTGTTTTTACATTGGCTTTGTCAATTCCCATGCCAAAAGCCGTGGTCGCCACCATAACTTGTTTTTGACCATTGCTCCATTGTTGCAGTCGTTCTTGTTTTTCTTTATTAGTTATGCCGCCATGATAAAACGCCGATGCGAATCCTTTCGATTCTAAATAGTTATGAATGTCTTGTGATGCCTTTCGATTTCTTACGTATATAATGAATGAACCTAAATGCCTATTAAGTAGATGTTCAATCTGATAAAATTTGTCGTCCGTATGAACAACGTGATATGAAATGTTAGGTCTTGCAAATGAAGCCTTAAATATCTTTGGTGCTACAAAATCGAGATTATTGATAATGTCTTCAACGATATCGTGCTTGGCTGTTGCTGTGAGGGCAATACAATTTACATGCGGATGAATAGTTCTTAAAATCGAAATATTATGGTAAGCCGGTCTGAAGTCATTTCCCCATTGGCTAATACAATGCGCCTCATCTACAGCAATGAGATTAACCTTCATTTGTTGAATACGTTCTTGAACCAAAGGCTGCTGAAGGCGTTCTGGCGATAAATAGAGGAATTTATAATTACCGTAAATGCAGTTATCTAATTGCGTGTCTAATTCCGCATAAGACATACCCGAAGTCAGCGCAATGGCTTTGATTCCTTTTTGTTTTAAAGTATTGACCTGGTCCTTCATTAATGCAATTAAGGGCGACACCACAATACAAATCCCGTCTTTTATTAGAGCAGGAATTTGAAAGCAGATTGATTTACCTCCGCCAGTGGGTAATAAAGCAAACGTATCTTCATTTTCTAATACGACATTGATGATTTCTTCCTGAAGAGGTCTAAAAGACGTATAATTCCAATACCGTTCTAAAACTTCAATAGGATGCATTATAAGATGTTTAGTTCCTCTAATATAAAATCTGATCGTTGTTCAACCGTTGCGAATGGTACATCAATAAGTTGGTAGCCAAAACGCATGTAGGTACGCATAAGGTGGTGATGAATTTCTATAGCCTGTTCAAAGTTCTCATAGCGTTCATTGTCGCTTGTGAAAATAGCTTCCCAAGGCGATAAGATAAATACGTAGTCGTAGGTGTTGGTTTTAGAGGCTTCGATAAAATGATCAGGGTATTGATCACCAATATAGTCCATATAGGCTAAAACATCAGGAATTCCTCTATCTAAAAATACCACAGATTGTTCTTCTTTAGAAGCACTCTTATATTGTTGAATTCTCCCTTCAAGCAGTTTTTCGCTAAAAAGTAAAGGTTTTGTTAGAAATAGCTGTTCAATGCCGTCTTTCCTTGCTTGCAAGGTAACCTGCCTTGAAATTTCATCGTAACAGATAAAACCACGGTCTTTCAAATGATTGATGACGGACGTTTTTCCTGTTCCTGGTCCACCAGCTATGACAACTTTTTTCGGATTCAAATTGGCAATGTTTTTGCTATGAAATAAGTGGTTAAAAATACTGATAATAATGCAAAGTTAAGTGTATCTTTGCAACTGAAAATTTCGGATATGGATAGTTCTAACAAAAGTGACGAGTTTTACGAAAAATTAAAATCCCAATTATACGATACAGCCTTATGGCCTTCGGAGTATTTGTACAAGTTTATCGTTTTATCTAAAGGTACTGGGATTAAGGATATTGAGAATTTATTTAATGATTTGGGAGCGGTAATTAATACCAATGCATCTAAAAACGGGAAGTATACAAGTGTATCCATAAATGTAAGAATGAAAAACCCTGAAGCTGTCATCGCTAAATACAAAGAAGTGGCAGAAAATGTTGAAGGTGTAATTTCTCTTTAAATTTCTTTTTGGCTCCTTTATTTTTTGTACTTTGCAGCAAAACCTAGACTTCGGTTTTTCAGAATATTTACTACACATATTACATTTTGATAGATAATTTAGAATACAACACAGAACGCGAGCATTTAATTATACCTGAATACGGTCGTCATTTGCAAAAAATGATCAATTATGCGAAATCTCGTGAAACCAAAGAAGAAAGAAATAAGTTGGCTAAGGCCATTATCTCGGTGATGGGAAATCTTCAACCTCATTTAAGAGATGTGCCTGATTTTCAGCACAAACTATGGGATCAGCTCTTTATTATGTCTGATTTTGAATTAGATGCCGATTCGCCTTTTCCAATGCCATCAAAAGAAGAATTAACGGCAGGACCAGAGCCTTTAAAATATCCTCAAAATCATCCTAAGTATCGTTTTTACGGAAACAATATTAAAACGATGATTGATGTGGCGTGCACTTGGGAAGATGGAGAAATGAAGGAAGCGCTGGTTTATACCATAGCGAACCACATGAAAAAATGCTACCTTAATTGGAATAAAGACACCGTTGAGGACGTTGTGATTTTCGATCATCTATACGAACTTTCAGATGGTAAAATCAATCTTAAAAATAGTGAAGAAGACCTCACAGACTCTTCTAGCTTAATGAGAACCAAAGCTAAATACGGCAATAAAGGTGGTTCAAAGAAATCCAAAAAGAAATATTCAGGCAACAGAAAACGTTACTAACAACGTATGAGTACATTTAAAATTGAAGGTGGTCACCAATTAAAAGGTTCAATAAAACCTCAGGGTGCAAAGAATGAAGCTTTACAGATTTTATGCGCTGTTTTGCTTACTCCAGAGAAAGTAATAATTAATAACATACCTGATATTGTAGATGTTAATAAGCTGATTAAGCTATTAGCTAACCTTGGTGTTGAGGTAGAAAAATCAGCTCCTGGAAGTTATTCGTTTAAAGCTGAAAATATTAATCTAAAATATTTAGAGTCGGATCAATTCAAGGTTGAAGGACGCGGACTACGTGGTTCCATAATGATTGTAGGTCCGCTATTAGCTCGATTTGGCAAAGGATATATTCCGAAGCCAGGTGGAGATAAAATAGGTCGAAGACGTTTAGATACCCATTTTGAAGGATTCATAAAGCTAGGAGCGAGATTTAGATATAACCGGGAAGATTATTTCTACGGTGTTGAAGCTGATAAGTTAACCGGAACTTACATGCTCTTAGATGAAGCCTCTGTTACCGGTACGGCCAATATTGTGATGGCGGCAGTTTTAGCTGAAGGAACCACTACGATTTATAACGCGGCATGTGAGCCCTATCTTCAACAGTTATGTAAAATGCTCAATAGAATGGGTGCCAAGATTTCTGGTATTGGTTCTAACATGTTGATCATTGAAGGTGTTGAACGTTTGGGTGGAACAGACCACAAGATGCTACCAGATATGATTGAAATTGGTAGTTGGATTGGTTTAGCAGCAATGACTAAGAGCGAATTGACAATTAAGGATGTTAGCTGGAACGATCTCGGACAAATACCTAGTGTTTTTCGCAAACTCGGTATAACAGTAGAGCAGCAAGGCGATGATATTCACATTCCTGCACATAAAAATGGTTATCAAATTCAGAATTATATTGATGGCTCTATTCTTACTATTGCAGATGCGCCATGGCCAGGGTTTACACCAGATCTTTTAAGTATTGTTTTGGTGATTGCCACTCAAGCTAGGGGAGAAGTCCTCATCCACCAGAAAATGTTTGAAAGTCGTTTGTTCTTCGTTGATAAACTCATAGATATGGGCGCAAAGATCATACTATGTGACCCGCATCGTGCAACAGTGATTGGGCACGACTTCAAGTCTCAATTAAAGGCCACAACAATGACTTCGCCAGATATTAGAGCTGGTATTTCGTTGCTAATTGCAGCGCTTTCTGCAAAAGGCACGTCTATTATTCATAATATAGAACAAATTGATCGTGGTTATGAATATATCGACGAGCGCCTTAGAGCTATAGGTGCCAAGATAGAACGTCTTCCAGGTAACTAAAACATCTTTTGAAATACTTCGGAATGAGCACCTAATGTTGGATTCAACCCCTTTGAATTAATTATGTGGCAGCATTTCTTCATATTCTAAATGTGTAATTAACAGAGTTTTGTGTTAATTATATCTAAGAGTTTCGGGTTCAAATGTTAAATTATCGTACCTTAAACAAAATTGTTTATGAGTACGATGGATTCTGTTTTCCCTCAAAAGTATCGTATTGTATTTTGTTTTGTACTGTTGAGTCAACTTGCGTTTGCTCAATTAGATGATTTCAATTTGTCGTTATCAGTAATTGATGAATCTTGTGCAGGCAATGGCTCAATCTCCATGTCCGTCTCAGGGACTACCAATGGGGCTACAATCACTTACAATCTTTTTCTTCTTCCAGAGACGGCGACACCTATAGCTCAGACTACGACGAGTAGCTTTAATAATTTGGAAAGTGGAGAATATAGGGTAGAAGCTATTCAAACCTTAGGTGATCAGCAAAATTCTGAAAGTGCTGATGCTACAATTAACAATGTATTCTCAGTTTTAGATTTTGAAATTAGCCAGGGTTTATCTGATGAATGTAATGGCTCTAATCTTATAGTAAGTACATTGTCTGGTAACTCACAGTTTTTCGAGATTATATCAGGACCTGTGATTGTACCATTGCAAGAAGACAATATTTTTAATAACCTTCCAGACGGTACCTATGTTATTCGTGTTTTTGACGAATGTGGGAATGCTTTAACTAAGACTTACACCTTAATATCTAACCAACAGCCATTTTCAATTTCTGGCATTCAGCAAGCAGAAATTGTAGAGACCTGCGACAATACCGAAATTAGTTTTTCAATAATTGCAGATAACGGAACAATACTGTCTTATCCCATAACCATAACCTACAATTCTAGTTCATTAGATGGCGAAGAAACAGTTAGTTTTACAGCGGTTTTCGACAACGGATCTCAAAATGAAATTGAAATCATCGAGTCCCTACCAAATTTGAATGATTCGACATTTGCCTTGGAAATTGTGGTTGAAGATAATTGTGGTAATACGGTAATTGTTACTGATTTTATTACTACAAATCCTGAAGTAACCTTGATTGACGTTCCAAGTGAATGTGGAAAGAACTTAATCATTGATGTAGCTAATTTTTTACCGCCATACACCATAGAATTTGTTGAAGCTCCTGCTGATTTTGATCCTTCAGATTACAACGACAATAATGGTGTTTACACAGAATCTACCATTTTTTTTGAACAAGACATTGGTTTGCCCTACGGCGTATACACTGTTCTTTTAGTAGATGCTTGCGATAAAAGCGATACAGCTACCATTGAATTGGTGGAAGAGCCCATTGAACCCATGATAACAACAAGTAATGGTGGTTGCGACCCACTGACGGGCGAATTGACTTTCAGCGTACCAGATCGAGATCTTGTATCGGCAGTATTTACTGATGCACCAGAAGAATATGAAAATGAATTACCAGACGACATTAGTAATTTTATTTTATCAGGTAATGTTCTCGTGGTCAGCGACCTCGTAATAGGGACCTATATCGTGGAAGTTGTTGATAATTGTGGGGATGTCTATATCGAAGAAATTGTTATCCCAGATTTGGAAGATTTACCACTCAATGTTACCACATCACCGAATTGTACCTCAGAAACTGGTAGTCTAAGAATTGCTGGTTCTTACGGTATTATTGAATCAGTTGTTATTATTGATGCACCTGCAACATTCGCATCAACGCTTCCTTTTGATTATAGTGATGCTATAACTGATAGTGGATTTTTTTATGTGGAAAATTTGCCAATAGGAAATTATTCTGTTGAATTTACAGATAGTTGTGGTAATCTGTTTGCAGTTAATCAAGATATTCTGGGCTATACGAGCAACCCTTCAATTTATAATTTGCAAAGGAACTGTGGCTCATTCGATCTTAGTATTTTTGATACGGATAATTCGGTGACGAATATATCGTATTGGTTTCAAAAGTATTATTCAGAAAGTGATAGTTGGGGACACCCAGAAACTGGTGTTTTGTACTCAGAAGGACAGCTACCTACGAATTCAAACTCCATTCCTATTCAAAATGGAGAGACCATTCTCAACAATTTTTTTACTGGAACCTTTAGATTGATAAAAACTTTTCAATCATTAAATAATCCAGGTTCCGATGACTATTGTTTTGATTTCTTTGCCGAATTCGATGTTGGTTCAGATTTAATAATCAATGATGTTTTTAGTCTTAATTGCGAAGGCGGTTCTGGTCCTTCAGATATTATTGTAGACGTTTTAGGTGTTCCACCGTATAATTTCTCTATAATATCACCAGTAGTTATTGATAATGGCGAGGATAATATTTTTACAGGATTAGATCCAGGTGTTTACGAAATAAGGGTTGAAGATGTCTGCGGAAGTATCGAGGCCATTACGATTAATTTACAAGATTTACCACCTGTAGTGGATATCGGAACGCCGTCAGATTTAGTAATCTGTAGCGATGAAGGGACAAATCAAGTGCTATTTGATTTGTCTCAACAAAATGAACAATTACTCGGAAATCAAGACCCTGAACGATTTACCATTACATATCATCTCAGTCAATTAGACGCTGATTCTGGCAATAATCCAATACCAGAATCCTATGAAAACATAATCAATCCCCAGACTATTTTTACCAGAATTGTAAATAATTCTTTGGACGTTTGTTATGAAACGGCTTCATTTCAGCTCGTTGTCGGACTTACACCAGATTTAGGTTCAGATGAGTTTTTAATCATTTGTGAGGACGACTCGTTTTTACTTTCTGCAGATTCAGGTTATTCAAGTTATCTGTGGTCTACAGGAGAAACGACAAGAGATATTATAGTTGATTCAGCCGGTGTCTATACTGTTACTGTTTCGAATGATTATGATGACTTTTTATGTAGTGCCACCAAAACATACAATGTTGACGTTTCTGGGGCTGCAATAATTAATGCAATTACAACTGAAGATTTTACAGCCAATAATAACGCGATAAATATTGATGTGTCGGGATTAGGAGACTATGAGTATTCTTTAGATGGACTCGTTTATCAACAAGAAAGCCTTTTTACAAATTTAGATTCTGGCGATTATACCGTGTTTATAAGAGATAAGAATGGGTGTGGTGTTGTTACACAAACACTGTCCTTACTCGACTATAAAAGATTTTTTACACCTAATGGTGATGGTGAAAATGATTATTGGCAAATATGTGGTTCTAAATTAGAACCCAATTTACTGGTATATGTTTTTGATAGGTACGGAAAGTTACTTAACGTTTTTAATGGTGATCAAAAAGGTTGGGACGGCACCTATAATGGCAGAAGAATGCCTACTAGCGATTATTGGTTTCTCGTAGAACGACAGAATGGTAAATCGCATACGGGTCATTTCACTTTGAAAAGATAATAGAGGTGTGAATAGATAAAATTTCCCCATTAGGTCATCCATAAATCAAAAAAAGCCCAAAACTAAATTTGGGCTTTCCTGTAATTAGTAAAGTCATTAATCAATTTTAAAACTTAAAAAATTACTAAAACAGTTTGAAATGTTAATTCAGAAAAGCCCCGAAAATATCAGGGCTTTTCAATTGTTTATGAATTTATTATTCTAAACAACTATTACATGATTTGTAAGAATAACAATACAAAAATAAAGAATATTCTCATAAATTAAAATTATAAATTATGATAACTTACATATATTCAGCTTAATAAGAAAATAGCTTACACATTTCTATTAATACAATAAAGTAAGAATAAGATTACAATTATAATTAATAATTGTACTAAAAAAAACTCCGACGATGGTCAGAGTCTTTTAAATTGTTTCGTGAAATGGTTATTCAGGATAAGACATTTCATGTCTTATATTTAAGTAACGTTGCTTTTTATACTTTATTGTATAGTCGTTAAAAAATTTAAATAAATTGAATAAAAATGTTAATTTAATGCAGATTTATAAGTTTCAAGACAACGTTCTCTGGCCATTTTATGATCAACCATTTTTTCTGGATAGGTCAATTCCTGAAAATCTGGAACCCATTTTTTAATATACTTTAAGTCTTTGTCGAATTTCTGAATTTGAGAGGTAGGATTAAATATTCTAAAGTAAGGTGCAGCATCAACCCCAGAACCAGCAACCCATTGCCAATTGCCAACATTACTTGCCATTTCATAGTCGTGTAATTTCTCTGCAAAATAGGCCTCGCCCCAGCGCCAATCAATTAATAGATGCTTACACAGAAAACTTCCTACTAACATGCGCACACGATTATGCATAAATCCTGTTTCATTTAATTGACGCATTCCTGCATCAACGAGAGGATAACCTGTTTTTCCTTCACACCATAACTTAAATTCATCCTCGTTATTGCGCCATTCAATACGGTCGTATTTTGATTTAAAGGCTTTATCCTTTGTGTGTGGGAAATGCCATAAAATCTGCATAAAGAATTCGCGCCAGATCAACTCCTGCCAGAAAATTTCATTTTCTTCAGCAATGGCTTTTTCAACCATTCTACGAATACTTACAGTCCCGAATCTGAGATGTGGTCCTAAGCGTGACGTAGCATCTTTTGCAGGGAAATTACGTGTGGCTTCGTACTCTTGTATCAACTCTGGGTTCACTGTATATGGCGTGACTTTTTGCGACGAAGGTTCAAATCCTATGTCGGCTAAACTAAGATTTGGTAAGTCACTGTCGGCTATTAAGTTGCTTAAATGCTTTTCAGAAGGAAAAAAATTGAGATCACTAGATTTAAAAGCTTCCTTCCACTTTCTCATATATGGCGTATAAACGACGTAAGGGTCGCCATCGTTTTTCACAACCTCGTCTTTTTCAAAAATGACTTGGTCTTTATATGTTTGAAAGCCGATGCCTTCAGATTCTAATAATGACCTAATTTCAGTGTCCCTTTCTGTAGCATATGGTTCGTAATCGTGATTGGTAAATACGGTATCAATGTCGTAGTCTTTAATCAAGGATTTATAAACATCGATGGGCTTACCGTGAAACATTGCAATACTACTATCATGGTTTTTTTGAAGTTCGCCACGCATGTCCTGCAGTGTTTCAAAAATAAAGTTGAGGCGTGCATCATCTTTAGGCAGTTTGTCTAGAATTTCAGAATCAAAAATAAAAATAGGCAATACAGGATGTTCATCATTAAGCGCATGAAATAATCCTACGTTGTCATTTAATCTTAGATCTCTTCTAAACCAAAATAAATTTACTTTCTTACTCATTTTTAAGGGTGCCAAACAATTCTTCCAATTTTTTAGTTCTGTAATTAAAGATTTCCTCAAGTTTAGGTTTTACCAAAAATGGGTGAACCATTTGACCTAATATACCTAGAGGGACCTTATAGTCAATGATATCTTCCATTTCTACACCACCTTCAATTTCATTAATAAAGTGCTTGTGGTGCCATAAAGCATAGGGTCCGTAGAGCTGAACATCAACAAAATACTTTTTGGGCTCAACATGGGTAATCTCACTTACCCATTTCGTTTTAATTCCCAATAAAGGCGTTACTTTATACTGAATCACTTGTCCGGCGTAGAGCGGTCTGTCTGCACCAGAAAGTATATCAAAACTCATATAGTCTGGCGTGATGACTTTCAGGTTTCTTGGGTTAGACAAAAACTCCCAGGCTTCGTCAACAGAAATTGGTAAATGTTGCTTTTTATGTAGCGTGTATATTTTCATTTTCAATTAAAATCTAATGTCTAATTGTTAAATACAATGTAGCCATTTAAGGATGTGGCAATGCATAACCATATTAAATAGGGAAGGAGCAAATATTTGGCATATTTCAGGCGGTCGTTTCTAAAGGTAATAAAGAAATAGAAAACCACCAGAAGTAGTAAACTAATTACTACTAGTCCTAATGTGATTTGGTGCTGATTAAAAAACACCCAATTCCATCCTACATTCAACAGTACTTGAAAACCATAAACCAGCCATAGATATTTAGATGAGCGATCATAAAATAACTCTGCTAAATACCAAGAAAAAAAGAGCATTATGGTGGTCCATGCGATTCCAAAAACAGGGCCTGGTGGTGTCCATGGCGCTTTGTTTAAGTTGGAATACCAGTCAGACTCTGGACCGTTATTCATTAATAACATTCCAAGGCCTAATCCCCCGAAATTGATAATTAGAAATACTACAAAGTAAGCCGCTTTGCTCACGGGACTAGTTTTTTAAGGCCTCGATTTTATCTAATACCTTTTGAGCTTCAGAATACTTTTTATCGCTTTCGGCTCTATTGGTAGTTGATAATTTGTGCCAATCGGCCATTAGTTTTTCGTATTGTTTCTGAAGTTTTTCTAACTCCGATGTTTTTTTAAATAACCCAAACATAATTTTAGTCTAAATGTTTTGTAATTCTTGAATTGAAAGGCTTTGTGATAGAATAATAGAAGTCTAAAAATTCCCCATTTTCATCTACCAAATATTTCTGAAAATTCCACTTTACTGAAGAATTTTGTCTACCATTAATGGCCTTAGTTGTTAACCATTCGTACAAAGGATGTTGATTTGGTCCTTTTACATCGATCTTCTCAGTGATTAAAAATGAAACACCGTAATTGATCTCACAAAACTCCTGGATTTCTTCAGAGTTTCCGGGTTCTTGTTTTCCAAATTGATTACAGGGAACGCCTATAACAACGAGATCATTCTTAAATGTTTCGTGTAACTTCTGAAGTTCTTTGTATTGTGGAGTAAAGCCGCATTTTGAGGCGACATTTACAAACAATATTTTCTTTCCTTTAAATTCAGCCAGATCAATAGCTCGCCCTTGTAAACTATTAATTTCTATATCGTATATAGATTTTGAAGGTTTATTGATTACATCATTATCAGTAGCTGAAAGTGTGCTTATAAAGGTTTTAATTGGGTTCATAGGTTTTAAATTTTGAAGCTTACTATACCGCAGTCCATTTCAAATATTTGCCCTGATAATGAAGCTGCCTTTTCAGACAATAAAAATGTAGCCATATCAGCAACCTCTTGAGGTTGAAGGTATTTTTTTAATGGATGACGCTCGTTCATATTTTCGATCATGCGTTCATTGCGTAATAATTTAGACGCCAAATCAGTATCAGTTACTGTTGGTGCAATGGCATTTACTCTAACAGTCGGTGCTAATTCTGCACCAAGCGATTTTGTTAGGCCTTCAACAGCCGATTTGGCTGCAGCTACACTTGCGTGAAACGGCATTCCTAGTTTTGCCGCAACGGTGCTAAATAATACAATTGATGGTGCATTTCCGTTTTTTAAAAGCGGTAAATACTTCTGAATAGTTTTCACGGCTCCAATGACATTGATATTGAAATCGGACTTAAAATCATCAATACTTAAGCGATTAATTGGTTTTAAATTAATGCTTCCCGGACAATAAACAAGTCCGTCTAATTCTTCAACAACTGGAAGTTCATCAGTGAGAACATCGCAATCAAAATGGGTAAGATTTTCATGCGCCTGCTCAGGAGCGGTTCTGCTGATGTTGATTATTTTATGTGAAGAAAGCAAAGAAGAGACGATTGCATTGCCTATGCCTTTGCTTCCTCCAACTACTAGTATAGTTTTCATTATGTTCTTATGCCGCTGTTAACGGTCTGCCTTTTAGGCGTTTTTCAATTTTCTGTTTAATTACTGTAAGACGCTTCATTAAATCCATTAATTTGGCATCTTTCTTTTGCTTATAGACTTCGTTTACACCAAGAATTATTTCTTTAGCTTCTCTAGCTGCTAAAATTCTATCGCTTGTGGTCTTGAACGTGTGCTTTCTGTTTTCAAACTCAACTGCTCTTTCTAAAATATCCATAGCTTAATTATTTAAATAGTTTTGTAATTCTGCAATTTTCTCAGGGGTATTAAATTCTCCACCATAGTATGTTGTCACAGTCGCTGAAGTGTCGTCTTTAACACCTCTCGATGATACACATAAATGTTTCGCGTCAATAATAACAGCAACGTCTTCAGTTTCGAGTACTGTTTTTAGTTCGTTTGCAATTTGATTTGTTAAACGCTCTTGTACTTGAGGGCGTTTCGCATAATACTGTACAATGCGGTTCAGTTTTGATAAGCCAATGACTTTCCCAGACGATTTGTAAGCAATATGCGCTTTTCCAATAATAGGTACAAAGTGATGCTCGCAATTAGAATAGAAAGTAATATTCTTCTCTACTAACATCTGATTGTATTGATACTTATTGTCGAATAAAGCAACCTTTGGCTTGTTCTCTGGATCTAATCCTGAAAATATCTCTTCAACGTACATCTTAGCAACACGATCGGGTGTTCCTTTAAGTGAGTCGTCTGTTAAATCTAAACCTAGTACATCCATTATTTCTGAAAATAAAATAGATATACGCTCTTTTTTTTCTTCATTAGACATATCGAATGCATTTGCCTTCATTGGCGTGTCTAGCGAAGTAAATAGATGGTCATCACCGATCTCTTCTACACTGAATCCGTTGATGTGCTGACCGTTTTTAGCGGAAATTGTTTCTGTATTCATAGAATCTTTTTAATGTGCTGTCTTTAAGTACTCCAGGCTTAAATCAAAGCACGTGTTAACGTTTTGAAATAGAGTTATTTGTTATCGTTCTTTGACGCGAGCATTTAAATCTGCCTTTGTCAAACGTTCTTTTTTTACTGTGTTTTGTTGAGCGTCCTTGCACACGTTTTCTCCACATTCTGAAACTGCTCGGTTTCATTTCTCTTCGCATAAGTTCAATCACTTCTTGCTCTTTCAATCCAAATTGAAAGGTAATGGCTTCGAATGGTGTGCGGTCTTCCCAAGCCATCTCAATTACTCTGTCAATTTCTTCCGTAGTTAGTGTCATATACTCTGGGGCATGCTGTATTGCATATCATATTTCACTTTTTCATCGAGTAGTTTATCAAAAAACTTTTTGTTCTCTTTGAAAGTCTTACTGTTTCTGAAATGAATAAACTTACCTTGTGCATGGATACTCGATCCATTTACTTTATAAATTACCAGTTGGTAGTAAGGAATAATCCATGTAAAGTTTTTCAAACCTTGATTGATCATTACTAATATACCTTTTGGTCGAAGCTCAATATTGGCATAATTAATATCCGACACTTTGTTCATCATGCTTTGCATATTAGGGCTAACTTCATCAACAATCATGCGCTTTGAACCCACTCCATTCATTTTCAATTTCTGTACCAAACTGAAAGGACTGCCAATAAGGTCAGCAATAATTTGCTTGTGCTCAGGATTGTTATGTGTTGTGTTTAATATCATTACGAAGTAAAGATACAAAATGTTTAACCTTTTTTAAATATAGTTAAACAAAGTTTAACACAGAATTAAGAATGTAAGAAAAGTACTTTGTTCGCGGGTTTATTCATTTCTCAACATACGGTTCCTGTCTCTTAAAGTATGTCGTTTAAGAATGCGAAAACTTTCTTCAATAACCTCAGGATCTTTTTTCATATTCCAAAGAATATCGCTTGCTCGTTTTCGATTCTCTTTAATGTCGACAATAGGATGTGGATAGTCAACACCAAGTTTGAAGTTATAAAAAGCCTGTTCCATTTCGGTCATGAGGTAAGGTTCATGTATAAAGGGCGTGTCTAAATGCGCTAATTCTGGTACCCATTTTTTGATAAATATAGCTCCAGGATCGTGTTTAAGACTGTTAGTGGTAGGATTGTAGATTCTAAGATTATTAATACCTGTTTCACCAGCTTGCATTTGAAGTTGTGGAAAATGTATTCCAGGTTCAAAATCGAGAAACTGTTGTGACAAATGTGCAGTTGCAGCTTGCCATGGCTGCCATAGGATATGTGTGAAAAATGAAGCTAGCATTGCTCGCATTCTAAAGTTGACATAACCCGTTTCGATCAAACAGCGCATACTGGCGTCGACCAATGGAAATCCGGTCTGGCCTTCGCGCCAAGCCTTTTGATAATCTTCTGAAATGCTCTTTTTTAACTTATGGTACCCTTTATTCACACTAGCATTTTCCATGGTATGTTCCATTTCAAACTTTTGAATAAAGTGTGCTTGCCAACGTAATCTTGAAATAAAAGCACTAATATGGCGTTTATCGTTGGTGTTTGACTTCACCTCTTGTGCCTTCTGAAAAACCTGACGAATAGATAAGTTTCCCCAAGCAATATAGGGTGAGATTCGGCTACAGCTTGAACGTGATTCTTCAGGCTTAGAAATGTTGAACATATAAACTTCGTGCCGACTTTCTAAAAATGAATTGGCGTATTTCCATCCCGTAGTACTACCGCCTTTTTGAAACTTACTTTCTGAAGGTGTTTCTAAATCCGTTACGGTCAATACGTTTTCCAGGTCTTCAATATCTTCAAGTTGAAGTAACTGTAAATCATTAGGTTGAAAGACTTCAAGGTCTTGATTCATGTAGTCTTCCCAGTTTTCGAACCAATTTTCACGGTTTACCAAGCCTCGTTCAACACCATTGTTTTTACTTTCAGACCACTGAATTAAATTATTTCTACAATAGCGGGTAAATTCTTTATCGCGATTATAAGTTACAAGTAAACCTGTTTCAACATGAGAAAAGATGGTTTCAACCTTGTAAAACTCCTGAATTAAATTGAATGCCGTCTGAATATCACTCGTAACCGTTAGTACCTTCGAGTTATAAGCTTTCAATTGCTCATTAATATCTCGAAGGGATTCTTTAATGAAATTAAAATGGCGTTCACTATAGTGGTTGTCATTGAGAAGTATAAACTCAAAAACATAGAGTAGGAGTGTGCGTCTTTTCGATTTTAGGGCATTCGCAATGGCTTCATTATCCTGAAGTCTTAAATCGCGCTTTAACCAAACAACATTTATAGGTTCTCTATCTGACATTATAAGGATTCTAAAAAGATTTGGGCATTTTTGAAATGCGTTTCTTTGGTGTCTTGTTTCATTTTGTCGAAGGTGCGTATTAGCATACCTAATCGTGGATTACTCAGAAAGAATTCGCGATGCTTGTCCATGAAGGTCCAGAATAATCCGTCCCAGGTCGCTTGCCATTCACCTTTCGAATAATTACTCATTTTCATAATGTAATTACTACTGCTGATATATGGTTTGGTTGACATTAAACCACCGTCTGCGTAAAGACTCATGCCATAAACGTTGGGTACCATAACCCAATCATAGGCGTCAATAAATAGTTCCATGAACCACTTGTATACCTCATCGGGATCGAATTCGCAGAGCACCATAAAATTCCCTAAGATCATGAGACGTTCGATATGATGGGCGTATGCCGTTTTGTTTACCTTTTTGATGACGTCATCTATAGGTTGAATTCCCGTAGTACCGTCATAGAAGGATGATGGGATTTTTCGATTGAAATTCCAGAAGTTCTTTGTGCGTTCTTCTGTGCCTTTTGCTTCATAAACACCTCTTATAAATTCGCGCCAGCCTAATATCTGTCGAACAAAACCTTCAGTAGAGTTCAAGGGCACATCATTACTATTGGCATAGTCGATAGCTTTATCAATTACATCCATGGGATGCAGCAAGCCCACATTAATAAGAGGTGAAAGTATACTGTGGTTTAAAAAATGCTCTTCTTTGACGATGGCATCTTCGTAAGCACCGAATTCATGAAATCTTACCTCAAAGAATTGTTGAAGCCAGTTTTCTGAAGCTTCAAAATCTATTGGGTATAGTGTGAAATCTGTAAGCTCCCCGTAATGCTTGCTGAAATTTTCATTAACATAGTCTTCAGCTTCATTGTGATAGTTCGTCTTATCTGGGAATTGAATACTCGGCGGTGTTTTATCTTTAGGATATTTTTTTCTATTGTCAGAGTCGTAAGTCCATTTACCACCTTCAGGTTCATCAGAAGTCATTAATATGTTTCGGTCTTTACGCTGCTGTTTATAAAATGACGTTTGAAAAAATTTCTTTTTTGTCGGTTTAAAAAACGACTTTAATTCGTCTTTTGAATTGATAAACAAGGCATTCTCATACCATGTAATTTCAATTTGTTTTGAAACCGAGTTGATATGTTTTTGAAGCCAATTATCCGTAGGGTCAATAATATGTAAGTGACCTACACCTTCTGAAATGAGGTGAGGAATTAAGGTTCTAACATCGCATTTATCTGAGGTTGCTTCAATATACTCGACTGTTTTGCCTTGCGATTTTAAATAATCCGCATAGGCTTTCATGGTCGCACGATGAAAAGCGATCTTCTGTTGATGAAATTTATAATGCTTAAAGAATAGAAATTCTTCAACTAAATAGATATCACAATTCAATTCAAGAATTGGGGAATTCTTAAACAACTGATGCGGAAATATAAGTGCTGCTTCTGTCATCCTTTTAAAATAAGCTTGTTTGCAACCACAACCTTCTAAACTTGCCTTGGGTATCGTAACGTTCCGCCTGCAATTCTACATTAAACTTCCGATCCCTCGGATCATTACCCACACCTGCTACATACATCCAATTGCCATAGTTGCTATGTACATCGTAATCGAGTAAAAGCGATTCAAAATAGGAAGCGCCTATTCGCCAATCGAGCTCTAATTCTTTTGCAAAATAAGAGGCCACATTTTGGCGACCGCGATTGCTCATCCAGCCAGTTTCTTTGAGCTCTATCATATTGGCATTCACAAAATCGGAATGTGTTTCGCCATTGATCCATTTTTCAATTTGAATAGCATTGGTGGACCACTCATAATCTTTATTCAGTATACCTGGTAGTTGAAAAATTTGATTCCCGTGTTTTAAAGAAATATACTTGAAGTAATCACGCCAGATCAATTCAAAAATGAGCCAATAGGTCGATTGATTTTTGAAATGTTCACGTTCAAACTGTTTTACCTTCCAATATATAGTTCGAGCTGAAATACTACCATTGGCCAACCATGGTGAGAATTTCGAACTGTAATCTACTCCGACTAAACCATTTCTTGTTTTTTTATAAAAACCTAATTTTTTAGTATTGAAAAAATAATCATCAAGACGCTTTAAGGCTTCTGTTTCACCACCTTTGAACGGAAAAGCGGTATGCGGTAAAACTTCAAAGTCTTCGAAACCTAAATCAGAAAGTGTTGGGATCACCGTGTTGTTCTCAATTCTATTTTCGATGGGTTGAGTCTCTGTCTGAATTTCTTCACGAATAGCGACATATTTTTCAAGCTTCTTTCTAAAAACAGTGAAGACTTGCGGCGTTTGCGCTATCTCGAAGTTGATGTCTTCAGGATGAAATAGAAATTGGCTATAGATTGAATGCCATTCTATAAGCTCGCAACCAGATCTAACGGCATTTTCAATTTCAAGTTCTTCTTGTGTCCATTCTTTTTGAAGATATATATCAGATACTTTGAACTTCTTACATATTTGAGGAATAACCTGTTCCGGTAAATCATGATAAACCAATAGATCAATATTCAATTTCTCTAATTGATCTTTTAAATCATGAATGGTCTCTATCAAGAACTTGGCTCTGTATTTCTCGGTTTTCTTAAACCCATATTTATTGGTCTCAAACTGTCTTGGATCAAAGCAATACGCAGCAATAACCTTATCGCTATTGTTTACTGCGGCCGCTAAGACCGCATTATCGACGGTTCTTAGATCATTTCTAAACCAAACTAAATTTATTTTTTCTGTCTTCTGCATTTTTCACTACAATATTTTACATTCTCCCAATCTTTTGCCCATTTCTTACGCCACGTGAATGGACGTCCACATACCAGACAAATTTTTTCTGGTAAATGCTGTTTTTTAACACCTCTCATTTGGGTTCTACTAAGGCATTTATCATCCCTTTAAAAACAAAGGCATGGAAAGGCAAAACCATATACCAATACAGGCGACCCCAAACGCCTTTGGGTCTAAAAACGGCGCGTTGGTAGAGTTTGTCTTTTACAATTTTGAACTCTAACCAAGCTTCTCCTGGCAATTTCATCTCCGCAAAAAGTAGAAGGCGCTTTTCCTTTTTATCGGCGAACAATACGCGCCAAAAGTCTAATGGATCGCCAGGTTCTAAATAAGTATCGTGTGTTCTTCCTCTGCGCAGACCTACACCACCAAACAATTTGTCTACATAGCCTCGAAGTTTCCATAATCCATTAAAACTGTACCAACCATTGCGTCCTCCAATACTCCAAATCTTATCCATGGTGAACTGCTCGTCTTGAACTTTTCTAGATCGCACGTCCTTGAAACAACCAAATTGTGGTAATTCGATATGTTTTGACAATTGATCTTTAAAAACACCACTGCTTACCGCATCTTTCCAACTTGAAATCACGGAATTCTGTTGTATCTTCTGAAACGCAAGATCAACGGCTGTTTTGTAAGCCATAGGTTGAATATCAATGATTGAATTGATATTACTAGGTTTACCGATAACTTCAACTTTCATGCTATCTACCAAAGCCTGTGCGAGCTGAAAGGAAGTCGACGTCACAAAATATAACCAGTATGAAGACAACTTTGGGGTTAGTACTGGTAAAGTATAAATGTACCTACGAAGACCTCGTACTTCCGCAAATTGTAATAGCATATCTTTATACGTCAGAACCTCTGGACCAAAGATGTCGAAAGATTTATTATAAAGTTCTTCCCTGCCAATGGCTCCCGCCAAATAGGTGAGTACATCTCTAATGCCGATAGGTTGCGATTTGGTGTTCAACCATTTTGGCGTGATCATAACTGGAAGTTTCTCAACGATATCCCTTATAATTTCGAAAGATGCACTGCCACTACCTACAATTATTCCTGCTCTAAATGTCGTAAGCGCATAATGATCAGATATCAACGTTTTTTCTACCTGAAGTCTCGATTTCAAGTGTTTAGATAAGGAATCATCATTAACGATACCACTTAAATAGATCACCTGTTTGCAGTTCGTCTTAGAAACCAGAGATTTAAAATTTGAAGCACATTTGAGTTCTAGTTCCTCAAAATCTTCAGATTGCGTAGCCATAGAGTGAATGAGATAATAGGCAGCATCAATGTCCTTCGGAATTTGATTTTCTTCAGGTTTTAAAAAATCAATTTTGATAAATGTGCAAAGTGGATGTTCCTCGATCTCATCGGGAATACGATTCATATCACGGACGCAACAAATAAGCTCGTGCTTAGCTTCTAGAAGCTGAAGCGCCAGTCGTTTGGCAATGTAGCCTGTTGTGCCTGTTATTAGAATACGCATTAGTCATCTGTTTTTTCAGCTATAGCTTTTGGTCTTTGGTATTCTAATCGGATTTTTAACTCGGGCACTGCATAACCATCCAAACCATTGATAGTGGCAACTTTACCCTTAGATAAATTAATAAAGCCATCTTTTTCTAACAATTCATCTGGCACATACAAATTAGTGATTCTTCCGATCAATAAAATAGTGTTGTTAGCTTTTATTGGATATTCCTCAACATATTCCATAGCCATTTGAATTGGGCATCCTTTCACGAAAGGAGCCACAAAACCGTCTTTATATTCTTCTTCTAGTTGCGTAACATCGAATTCTGAGATTGAAGGATCATACTTCGCTGAGGTATGGTGAGCGTCTTCTAAAATATCTTGGTGAATATGATTTAAAGTATACTTACCTGTTTTTTTAATGTTGTCGTAGGTATTTCTAATCACCGTAGTCGGTCTTAAAAAAAAACCTAATAACCCTGGATTGGATCCTAAATGCGTAACCGAACTGAAAACGGCCACATTGCTGACGCCTGCTTCATCTTTAGTACCAATGAGGTTTGCCGATTTATACCCAGAGCAACTGTTAATCAAGTTGATGCGATACAAATGGTGCATCTTCTTAATATCATCTAAAGTGAACTGTGCCATTACAGGTTTATAAAATTATTGATCTTAATATTTTCTGCTTTCAAATCGAACATAAGGTTGTATAATCCAAAAAATGTTCGGTTTATATAAATAAAATGTTTAGAGCCGCGATTACCATTCATGTTTCTGAGTTCTGTACTCTTTGAATACTTTTGTCCCATTTCTGCTACCTGATTGAAAAATTCAGGATCAGAAAAATTAAATACTTCATTGTGGAACGGCTGCGTGAAGAGGCTTAGTAGCTCATAAAACATAGCACTAAAGAACTCAATCTCTTCTTTTGAATCATCTTGCCTAAGAATTTCCAATTCATACATCTTCGCCTCAAAAATTTCAGGATTTTCAATACTTTCCTTTTTGGCAAGCTCGAAGTAGGGCGTATAAAATTCGTCTGGAATTGATTTCATACAACCAAAATCTAAGGCAATCAAATTTCCATCTTCAGAAATCAAGAAATTCCCTGGGTGCGGATCTGCATGGACCTTTTTCAATTTGTGAATTTGATACATGTAAAAATCCCATAAAGCTTGACCTAATTTATTCGATAATTCTTGGTCCGTATTATGCGCAACAAATTCTGAAAGATGTTCACCTTTCATGTAGTCCATTGTAATTATACGTTCCGAAGAATACTCCTCGTAATAGTTTGGAAACTTCAAATTCGGAATGTGCTCACAAGCTTCAACAACCGCTTTACTTTGTTCTATTTCCAAGAGATAATTGGTTTCTTCAACCAGCTTATCTTCAACTTCTTTAAAGTATTTATCAGAGTCTTTTCCCTTGATATTAAACATTTTTACAGCTACTGGCTTTACCAGCGCTAAATCAGAAGCGATACTCTCCGCAACTCCAGGATATTGGATTTTCACAGCAAATTTTTTCCCATTCTTATCTGCGATATGGACTTGTCCAATGCTCGCAGCATTGACTGAAGTTGCGTTGAAAGTATCAAACAGTTCATTGGGATGTTTCCCAAAATATTTTTTAAATGTTTTAATCACCAAAGGTGGTGATAAGGGAGGTACTGAAAATTGTGACAACGAAAATTTTTCAACATAAGCTTTCGGTAAAATGCTTTTTTCCATACTCAGCATTTGCGCAACCTTTAGGGCACTGCCCTTAAGCTTTTTTAGGCTATCGTATATATCTTCTGCGTTATTTTGATTGAGGCGTTCTTTGGCTTCTTCTTTTGAATTGACCATTTTATCGCCATAGTACTTCAAATAGTTAACACCAACTTTAGCTCCAGTTGTAACCAGTTTTGAGGCACGTGATATTTTGGTTATTGGTATGCTGTCTATGGTCTTCATTTAATTCATTTGAATTTTTTCTTTATACAAGAATTTTCCGAGGTCAATTATACTTTTAAGTGGTGTAACATCAATAAGATCGAAACTAGCCTTCACCGATTTTTCTATAAACAAATCAGTTTTTTCGAAGGAAGGTGAGGTGTCATCTATCCAGAATCTAATTGTGGTAAGTAATTGCAACCAAGCGGTCTCTTTCAGGCTTCTTTTTTGAATTCGTACCAGTTGTTCCTGCTTAAGATCTATCGTTTTTATATTGAGGTGCTCTATGTAATTAACAAACCTCTTCTTTAGATGCACTAATGTTCTCATGGACTTTAAAGACGATTTATGACTTTCTAATGCATAAATCACGTAACTACGATTTGCAGTTAAAATTTCAAAGAAGGTGAAATAAAAGCTCAGAAGCTTATTCTTTGGGTCGAAATTGATGTAATCTTCACTCTTCTCTAGGACCTCATGGGCATTGTCAAAAAATATTTTGAAGATTGACTGTTCGAGTGAATCAAACGAAGCAAAGAATTCGTAAAAACGTTGTTCTTCAAAATTATTATCCTTTGCGAAGGCGTATACAGATTTCGGATTTTCATTATGAGATAAAACATATTCCATGTAATATCCAATGATGTCTTCTTGTGTGATCGATTTTTTCTTAGCCATGTTACTAGTTTTACAGTGCTAAGATACGAATTGTTTAACGAATGAGAATAAAGGTTAAACAAAATTTAACAAGAACATAAAAATTCAGGCTGATTAAGACTTAACAGTCCTCATTACAGCATTGGTCATCTTTCACCAATTTACAGCTGATAACTGCTAGTATTGCCCCAATAACAGGAGCTGAAAGATATAGCCATAAATGCTGAAGATTGCCTGAAATTACAGCTGGCGCTAGCGATCGTGCAGGGTTCATTGAGGCCTTAGTCATTGGACCAGCAAACATGGCTTCTAATAAGATTACAGCACCAACGGCAATGGCCGCCATAGTACCGATTTCCTTGCTTCCTGTAGAGACGTTAATAATCACAACCATTAAGAAGAATGTGAGTAATAATTCAAGTATGAATGCTTTATAAGGCTCGAAACCATCTGCCGGATAGGTATGCCCAAAACTCTGACTTTCAGGAAAAAGTACCCACAGAATGGTTATAGCTAAAAAAGCACCAAGTATTTGAAATATTATGTACATCGGGACATCTTTCCAACTAAAGCGTTTCGCGAAAGCAAATCCAATGGTCACAGCCGGATTGAAATGCGCTCCTGAAATCTCTCCAAAGGCATAGATCATGGCCATCACAATTAAGCCCCAGGTTATGGCAATTCCAACATGAGTGACTGCTCCTCCTGTAATTTCATTAACGGTCATTGCGCCACAACCACAAAAGACCATTGAAAAAGTTCCGACTAATTCTGCAATAAGTTTTTTCACGACGTTTTTAAGTTTGAAAAGACGTACTTTAATTCAGTGGCGATTTGAAGGCTTCGTTCTTTATATTTTTCAGCTTGTTGAGGCGTTCCGTCATAGGCCTTTGGGTCTTCGAATGTTATTGGAATACGTGCATCAGCTCCAGGAACATACGGGCAAGCTTCATTGGCCGAATTGCAGGTCATGATCGCTGCAAATTCTGAAGAAGGATTAAATGATGCGTCGAAGGTTTTGGAGAATCCGATAATAGGATGAAATACATCCGAATATTTAATACTATATATAGGATTGTCTTCATTTGAAAGTTTTTCAATTTCAAAACCTGAAGAATTTAAGGCTTCCGCTGCAGAAGGGAATAGGGCAGTAGCTTCTGTTCCTCCCGAATATGTGAAGACATTTTTGATACCAAAATAATGCGCTAAGCATTGTGCCCAAACTTGCGACAAATGACTTCGGCGTGAGTTATGGGTGCAAATAAAATTGAGATTGATTATGTCATTTTTAGTGATCTTTTGTTGTATGTAATCAATAAGATCTTGAAGAATAATTTTTCGATTTTCATCTATTGAATTAATATTTAAATTATTGATTTCATGATTAATAGAATCATATATCATAAGTAAAGATTTAAGTATATTAACAACATCCTGAATTTGGTTCGCAGCAGGCTGATATTTTTTGCAAGTCTGATAATTTTACTCTAGGTTTCTCTTTTGGAATACCGCAATTATCCTTAGCAAGACAATCGGTTTGTTTGCTTGTGAGTAGGAAGTTAGAGCCGTCAAAATCGAGGTTATATTTACCAATAGTATCTCCTTGATATTCGACTTCAATCTCCAAGTCTTCAATATTTAAAACTTCTTCAGAAAGCGCAATGATCTTAATCAATTTTTCTGGATGTAGTCTGTGGTCATAATCATTCGCTTCCCATAGCTGGAAATTTACTACTTCTTCATGTCTAACAGTTCCGCCACAGTCAATAAAATCTTTCGTCACCTTACCAACTTCAGTAACGTGAAAATGTCGAGGTACTAAATTTCCGTTTGGTAGTTGGAATGCAATGGTTTCCAACGATTTGAGTTTTTCTTTTATTTCAGATAATTTCATGTTTAAATAGTTTTCTAATTAACAACAGTTGTTAGAGTTAATATCTTGATCAAAAAAGGTAGTTAACAATAATTTCATTTCTTTCCACTTAGTTTGATCAATACAATAGCAAACGCTGGTTCCTTCTATATTTCCCTTTATTAAGCCTAAATTTTTAAGTTCTTTTAGATGTTGCGATATGGTGGCTTGCGCTAAACCAATTTCATCAACAAGGTCGCCACAAATACAAGTATTAGACTTGAAAAGATGGTGTAAGATCGCCACTCTAGCTGGGTGTGCGAAGGCCTTCGCTAGTCTGGCAATCTCATTTTGAGCATCAGTGAAAATTTCGGTTTTAGTAAGTCCCATTTCTTCTTTTATTTATATATTGCAATATTACGATTAATAAATGATTAATTCTTCCTTTTTAGTTAATTTTTTCAATTGTCTTTTAAGTATTCCTTAACATACATCCTTTACTTATGTTGTAATTTTATGGCAGTTTAACAAAACTTAACACTAAACAAAAATGAAGAAATTAGTATGCTTCGCATTTGCATTAACATTAATGTTCTCAATTGAAGCGCAAATCGAAACCCCACAACCTAGTCCTTTTACAAAAATTGAACAGAAAGTTGGATTAACTGATGTTACCTTAGAATACTCACGCCCTAGTATGAAAGGAAGAAAGATATTTGGTGATCTCGTGCCTTACGGTAAAATGTGGAGAGCCGGTGCTAACAAGAATACCATGGTTACATTTAGTGACGATGTTATGATTGGTGATAATAAGTTAAAAGCTGGTTCTTATTCCATTTTTATCGTGCCTAATGAATCGTCATGGAATGTTTATTTCTATACAGATACAGAAAACTGGGGTACACCAGCAGAATGGGATGATAACAAAGTGGCAGCTAAAGTAACAGCAGAGACTTATAAAATGCCTATGAATGTGGAAACATGGACGATCGGTATTGATGATCTTACTAATAAATCAGCGAGTATTGGGTTTATTTGGGAAAACACCTATGCTGCTGTAACCTTTGAAGTTCCGACGGATACTAAGGTAACTGCGTCTATAGACCAAGTGATGTCTGGGCCATCTGCAAACGACTATTACGCAGCAGCAGTTTACAAGCTTTCCGAAGGAAAAGATCTTAAAATGGCAATGGAATGGATTGATAAAGCTGTTGATATGACTAGCGATCAACCTCGTTTTTGGTATTTAAGACAGCAATCATTAATTCATGCTGCTAATGGTGATAAAAAAGGAGCTATTGCTGCAGCAAAAAAGTCTCTCGAAGGTGCTAAAGCAGCTAAAAATGAAGACTATGTCAAAATGAATACAGATTCTCTAAAAGAATGGGGAGCGATGTAAAAGTTCTCAACTAATAAAATTGAAGCGCAACTTACTCGGTTGCGCTTTTTTTGTGATAATCTAATCCGATAATGCCTCTTATTCTATCTAAAGTCGCGATGAGCGCTCTACTTCTCTCGAATGACATGATCTCACTTTCCTTTTTCTGTTGACGAATTAGTTGGTTGAAATGGGCAATTTCGTAACTGTAGCCGATAGATTTATAATCGAATGTTTTTAGCTCCTTATTACCGTATTGATCGATAAGCACTACTGTTGTTGGCTCATGAAAACGACCATTAATTTTAATTATTCCCTTTTCACAATAAAATATGGCCTCGGTTTTGGTCTCTTCTAGTAAAGTACTTTTGAGGTATGCTTCTGAATTGTTATAACTAAAGATCATTTCGCAATCAGCATCAGCTCCATTAGGAAAATATTTTGCCTTGGCCTCGATGGTATCTGGTAAGCCTAAAGTAGAAAGCGCAGCAAAAATAGGGTAGATGCCAATGTCCATAAGGCTTCCGCCGCCAACTGACTTGTCAAAAACCCTTGAGGTTTCATCATAAACTGGATTGAAACCAAAATCAGCTTCAAGTTTCAAAATGGTTCCAAAATGATTCGATTTCAAAAGTTTTTCAACATAATTGAAATGTGGTAAAAAAGCTGTCCACATGGCTTCCATCAACAAAGTATTATGATCTTTTGCCGTTTGAATCATCTCATTGACCTCCTGAAGATTTAGTGCAAAAGGTTTTTCGCAGAGAACAGGAATATTTTGTTTCAAACAAAGTAATGTGTGTGGATGATGATAACTGTGTGGTGTAGCAATGTATATAGCATCAACACGTGAGTCGTTAGCTAATTCTTTATAACTACCATATGCTACCGTTGCATTGTTTTCTGAAGCGAATTTTTCTGCCTTAGATAAACTACGAGAAGCCACACCATAAAGTTCAGTGTTACTCACTGTTTTTAGGTCTTCGGCAAATTTTTTGGCAATTTTTCCAGCTCCGATAATTCCCCATCGGATCGTTCTTAAACTCATGACTTAGCCGTTTTTGGCGTAGTTGCTTGTATTATATGTGCAATAACAATTACAATAACACAGCCAATTAGATTTAGCCATAAATAAGGTAGGTTAATAAGATCGGCATTATCTAGGAAATATAACCCTATGATACATACCTGAGTAATTAACGCCCCTATAAAAACGGCATTTCCTCTTATGTACTTAAAGAAAAAAGCAAGCAAGAATATGCCTAAAACATTACCATAAAATATAGAACCAATAATATTTACCAATTGTATTAAGTTCTCGGCAAGATTTGCAAAGCAGGCGATAATAATGGCTATAACTCCCCATCCTAAGGTAAACCATTTGGTAACGTTAACCATGTGCATATCACCTTTATCTTCTTTTAGGTTTCTACCATAAAGATCAATGGAGGTGATAGTTGCCAAGGCATTAATTTCTGAGGCTGTTGAAGACATAGCAGCAGATAATATTACGGCCAAGAGCAGACCAATCAATCCTTTAGGAAGATGATTCAGGATAAAACGAATAAACATGTAATCTCTGTCGTTTGTTTGAGTATCCTTAGCTGCATCATTATAGAGCGTTTTTAAAGCGTTTGATTTTTCCTTGTAGGTTGCGCTCTCAGAATTAGATTTTAATTCATCAACTTCAGTTTGCAGTTTATTATAAGCCTCTCGATATTCAGGATCGATCGCATTTTTAATTAGAAATTTAGATTCGGAGCGGTAAGTTTTTTCTAGACTATCAATAGTGGCCAGTTCAGCTCTTAAATCATCACTTTTATTTTTCGCGTAAGCCAAACTTAAACGTTGCTTTATATCAAATAGTTCGGCTTGTTTAGTTTGAAGTATTTTATACTCATTGCCATATTCTGATGCTAAAACAGTCTGAGTTGACGCATCGATGAAGTTTAGAGGAGCTGGATTGAATTGATAAAAAACAAAAACCATAACGCCAACTAGGAGTATGAAAAATTGCATCGGGACTTTAAGTAAACCGTTGAATAGCAATCCCATTTGCATTTCTTTCATCGATTTCCCAGAGAGATAACGTTGTACTTGACTTTGGTCCGTTCCGAAATACGATAGCATTAAGAAGGTTCCACCTATGAGCCCTGTCCAAACGGTATATCTATTTTCAAGGTCGAATGAGAAATCTAGCACCTCCATTTTACCGGTAGCGCCAGCAATATCAATGGCATCAGTAAATGAAACTTCGTCTGGGATGAGTCCAATTATAATCACTAAAGCAGCGATCATTCCAGCAAAAATGACAAACATCTGCTGTTTTTGAGTAACCGTAACCGCTTTTGTACCGCCTGAAACCGTGTATATAATCACCAATACTCCAATAATGATATTTAGAGTTATAATATTCCAACCGAGTACGACAGACAGAATAATCGCAGGCGCAAAAATTGTTATTCCGGCCGCTAATCCGCGTTGAATTAAAAATAAAATTGCTGTAAGCGTTCTTGTTTTTAAGTCGAATCGATTTTCTAAAAATTCATATGCTGTGTATACTTTCAAGCGATGATATAATGGAATAAATACCATGCAAATAATCACCATAGCGATTGGAAGTCCGAAGTAAAACTGAACAAATCCCATTCCGTCCGAAAAGGCTTGTCCGGTGGTAGATAAAAATGTAATGGCACTGGCTTGCGTTGCCATAACAGACAAGCCAATGGTCCACCATTTTGTGGAATTCCCACCGCGTACGTACTCCTGAACGTTTTTACTGCCTCTTGTTTTCCAGGTGCCATATCCAACGATAGTGGCTAAAGTGGCAATTAAGACCGCCCAGTCTATCCAATCTAAAGTTTGTGGCATAGGCTTAAGCGAATGATGCAGTTATAAAGTAAAATAGAACGATATATAGTGCGTTTGCAATTAGAACTACGGTGTACATCTTGTCCCATTTTTGTTTTTGTTGAGGTTGATCTTGGTTGTGCATATTAATCAGTTGTTAGTTTTTAAGGGTTGTTGGCTCTTCCTTTCCAGCGGAAAGAAGATTAGCAAATAGGCGGTAAGCACCTGAAACACCTGCTGGAAATTCTCTAAAAAAGCTTAAGCCCGTGTAAATGTAATTTCCTTTGCCGTATTTGGCCACTAATAAGCTTCCTTGTTTCGAGCTTTCGCCTTTATCATTCATTGCTAATAAAGGTGTAAATTCATCCGACCATTGATTTGGAAAGTATAGACCACGTTCCTGAACCCAGCCTTCAAAATCACTTGCCGTGATCTTATTGGGGAAGTTCAAGAGTGGATGATCATTATTTATAATGCGTACTTCAGCATTTTCATCAGTTACACGATCTCTTGATAATTGTAATGGGTAAGGAGCAATATTATCAGTCTTTACGCGTCTACTGGTATTATATTGAACGATAAGATTCCCGCCTTCATTTACATAATCAAGTAAGAATTTCTGTTTGAATTTTAATTCATCCAAAATATTGTAAGCTCTAATTCCTACAACTATGGCATCGAAATTCACTAGGTTTTCAGCTGAGATCTGTTCAGGTTTTATAATAGTAACGTTATAACCGATCTGGCGTAAACTCTCAGGTACAACATCTCCCGCTCCTTCAATATAACCAATATTATTGCCCCGCTTTTTAATATCTAATCGAACGACTTTACTCACACTTGGCATTAGAACGGTTTGATATGGGATATGCGCATAGTCAATTTCGATAAGTTCATCGGTATAATACTCATCATTGATATTCACAATGGGTGTTATTAAGCCTTCACTCTGACCTTTTGGCGGGATAACCGTAAAAACAACTTTCTGGATGTCGCCTTTATTGGCGATTTCAATTTTTTGTTTTGCTGGATATATATTCCAGTCATTCGGATAGGCCATTTTCACATAGCCTTCAATTGCATCGCGACCAGCCTTTACCGTAATTTCAATTTCTTTTTGCTGATCAGTTTCAAAAATAAAAACCTTATCACTGATGCTTGCTGAAACTTCCGGAATTATTTCAAATGGTCTGTATAACTCTCCTTTGTCAGGTTGCGAGTAGCGATATACAACAGGTTTTGTGATGGTTATCGGCGTGCCGTTAATATTCAAATTGAAATCTACATGAACAGCCCTTGGCGTTTCAGGTAAGCCTATTAGTTCCTGTTCTTCAACATGATACATGCCCAAGGTACTCTTTTTATTTAGCCAATAAGGAGCGGTATATGCAATATCCTTTGGAATGGTGATGCCTTCTTCAAAATTTAGTCTTTGGTTTTCTGGCATATCCATGTTTTTTGTAATGCCATTCGATAAAGATGAAAGCTTGTAGGATACCAAATTTATATTGGTGTTGCTTCGGTTCAATGCTTCTATTCTCAAACTAATGGTTGAGTTTGGCGATGTATGAGGTGTGCTCGCCGAGACTTCTAGATATAAACCTGCACAAGCTTCAATAATTGCTTTTAATTCCTTTGTTTTTAATGCTTTCCAGTGCTCATTCTCAACATTCTGAAGAAGTTTATAGGCTTCTAGTAACTGCGGTAAATGAGATGATGGACTTACAAAATTGAAGTTCTTTTCAACTTCAGTTAATATAGCGCCAATGGCACTACCGCCTTTAATTCTATTCCAAGAGGTATCAATTCCTGCAAAGACGTCATTGCTGCCATCAAGGGGTTCACCTTTTAGAAATTCTATATACTCCTCTTGAGAGCCACGTGTAGAAAGACGACCAAAACCTTGACAAAGATGTTGACTGCTCGCCAGAGAAGCTACTTCGTTATTAGACATGCCTTTTGAAGGATAATAAACCCCTATATCAAAATTGATCATATTGCTTTTATCCGCTTTTTCAAAATTTTCACGACTCCCATAAAACCACCACGAGGTGTTAAAAAACAGGCGTTTAGGTTGCCATGTTTCCGTAAGGTTGAGTTGTGATGCGTATTTTGAAGGATCATTAGCTAAATCAAAAGCTTCCATGCTCAGCATAGCAGATGCGGTATGATGACCATGTGTCGTTCCTGGAGATCTATGATCGAATCGATTGATTATAACATCTGGTTTGAATTCTCTTATGGCCCATACAACGTCTGCGAGAACATCATCTTTATTCCAAATTTCCAAGGTCTCATCTGGGTGTTTTGAATATCCGAAGTCATTGGCTCTGGTAAATCTTTGTTCGCCACCATCGACACCTCTTGCCGCGAGAAGTTCTTGAGTTCGTATTACACCGAGTAATTCTCGGATTTCAGGTCCGATGAGGTTTTGTCCACCATCACCTCGGGTTAAAGACAGATATGCGGTACGTGCTTTAACCTGATTAGACATGTACGCAATTAGTCTGGTATTCTCATCATCTGGATGAGCAGCGACATATAAAACCGAACCTAAAACATTAAGTTTTTGAACCGCTTCGTATATTTCTGATGAACTAAATTTTTTAGGCTCTTGAGCTTGAAGAGTAACCAAGCTACCTAAAACAATACATAGGTATAGTTTAAAATGGCGCATGTGCTTATTAGTTAGTTGCTTGTCAAATATATAAAAGTAACTAGCTCATGACTTTGCTTTTAGGTTTTGTTTAACGGTTTAAATTCTATGATTCAGAACCGTTTGGACGCTCTAATTCGTGTAGTTCTTTCTGAGTAAATTTTCTGAATGAGAACTTATATCCTTCATAAGCAGCTATGGCATAGAAAAACAGATCCATAGGGCGCGCCGTTTCTTTTAAAATTTCAAACGTGTATGAAAAGTCAAAATTAATAAAGGTTTCAAAAAACCCTTGATCGAACTCAATCGCAACAAAGCCGATAATACTCAATAGATTTCCAAAGATACAGCTGACTAATGCAATAATAGCTCCACTAATTCCAAATATCTGGTCGATTCCCTTTCCGAAGAATCGCATTCCAAATCCAACAGCGGCGCCTATAGCAATTGCAACAATTCCGATCTGCCAACCGGTAGCTACGGTTATTGCAGCCCAGCCAAAACCTGCTAGGACACCTATAAAAATTCCGGCAAATATGGCGGCTGGTAGGTTTTGTTCTGATTTCAGTTTTTCTAAAGTAGCGTCAGAAACTCTTGAAGTAATTTCATCTCGAACCATTTCGACTTCGTCATCCATGGCCACAATTGCTTTTTCATCTTTTTGGTAGGAAGGACATTCGTCTTCAAAATCAGCGATCCTGCCTGTTAGTTGGCATAAGAGTCCGGCTTTTAAGTCCATTTTTCTGTTAACACATGTTTTACAGAATTTGAGGTGTTCTTGTCTTGTCATATTATTGATTTAGTTAGTGTTTATATCGTTTAAGGCGTCCTTCTGTATTAGTGTCACGGCCTTTTGAAGTATAAGGTTGTTTGGGTAGGTTACCAGATCACCATTGTCTTCCCGCAATATAAGCTGAAAGGCTCTAATATCTTCAATAATGGCCTCTACAGGGTAATCTTTGTCATGTATTTTAATTTTATCGCCTACTTTATACGGGAAGGAGAAGAACATGATAACACCCGAGGTTACATTACTTAAGATAGACCAAATAGCAAATAAACCAATACCAATTACGGCAAATACAGATGAAAAGACTAGTGTAATATCATGGGTTTCGAAACCGAGAATAAAGGCCTCAATTAAAAGTGCAATTAAAATAAAAACCACCGTTACATAGCGCCCTATTAAATTTGCCCTAGCTTCAGTAGTACCACTGCGTTTACCAATACGCTTAACACTGATTACAATAATGGTTCGAACTATAAAAAGGATAACCAGCAGAATAGCCGAATATATCAATTCTGTCTGATAGTTTTCGAGGAAATTGGTCATGTTACAGCAAAGTTGGTCTGTAACAAATATAGATTTATTTTATTGCAATTTTAAAGTTTTTCTCAAACCTTCGTCGGCATTGCTATTTTTACCCCAGTAAGCCGATTTTATAGATTCTAACTTTGTGGCTTTTGTAGTTAAGGTTCTGGCTGATGCACCATATCCATTAGTAGTTGTTTCTTCCCATCCGGAGATTTCGTATGGAAATTGAGCGTTAAAATTGATCTTCAACGTTCTGCCTAATTCAGGATATGTAATAGTGTAGTGAGTTTCATCTAATTTCGCATAGGCGTCATAAGCCTTAATGTCTTTATGCCTCAGTCGGGTAAATTCTAAAGAAGGAATAATAGATAGGTCGCCTTCGGGAAGACTTTTAGGGTCGATGCGAAGTTTTGTCCATAACTCGTTTTCGGTCCATGTTTTTTCAATTTTGAAATTTTGGTCCGCTTCACCTTGAAAGTATGAATGTGACATAATTTCAAATTGATCTCGGTTGTTAATCTGAGTATAAACTTGTCCACACCATTCTTGAATTGAAGCCGATACTTTTATAGCATGTGCATTATTTGCTACAGGATAAAAGGTACTTTGCATAATAGAATATGGATAAATACCCGTATTGAATTTCTTGGTAGCATTTAACTTTAAAACAGGAATATTGGTGTCACTATAGTTATCTGCTTTCACCTGAACATTAGGCAAAAAGTCTTCAGTAACAAATACCAAAACAGCTTCACCGTCTCGCATTTCGCCATAGCGCGCTTGTTCTAGTTTATAAGATGTAATTTCAGCCTCGCCAGCATACCAATAGCCTTTGAATTCCTGCGAAAGCTTTGTTTTTGGTTTTTCAGGGATTTCCTCAATTTCAGAAATGGCGAGTGTTTCGGTTGTTTCAGCAGCATTCTCTTTACATGACATCACTACGATCAGCACACATATAAAGCATAAAAAAACGATGAGCGCTTTAATAGACTTGTTCATTTTCAAATTTTTTACAAAAATATGAAGATATTAAGGCTTCACCATGTTAATTAACGTTTCGTATAGTAAATGTGTGGGTAAACCGACCACATTATTATAAGATCCTTCAATATTTGTGATTGCAACTGCGCCAATCCAATCTTGAATACCATATGCGCCGGCTTTATCTAACGAATCGTAGTTATTGACGTAGTACCAAATCTCCTCATCTGAAAGTGCTTTAAAAGTTACCTTGGTTACAGTATTTACAATGTTTTGATTGGTGGTTTGTGTGAAACAGATCGAAGTCATTACCTCGTGAGTGGTATTACTCAAGGATTTAATCATTCTGAAGGCATCTTCTTTGTCTTTCGGTTTTTCTATAGCACTGTTATTTAACCAAACAATAGTATCACTAGTTATTAAAATATCATTATCCTGTAGGTCATTATGAAAGGCTTCAGCCTTCAATTTTGCTAAGTAATCGGTGATCTCAGTTCCTTTTAAATGATCAGGATAGACTTCATCAATAGGGTGTAAGCGCACTTCAAAATCAATATCCATCGATTTTAAAAACGCATGACGCCTCGGCGAAGCCGATGCTAATATGATATTGTAATTTTTAAGTTTATCGTTGAGCATTTATTATAAGACGTAGGGATAAATTGCCATGGAGAGCATTCCGGTTAACATTACCAATTTGAGAATTAAACTAATGTGTTTATAATGCGATTTTTGCTCAGCACTAAATAATTTAATGGTAACATATATTAAAGGTGCGATGATTAGGATGAGAAAATACCACACGAATAATTGTTGCTTAAAAAGATAGGTGATCACATAATAGATGATAAAAAATAATGGGATAAGAGACAGAATAAATACAATTTTATTGGCACGATCTCTTCCCACGACGATGGGAAGCGTTTGTATTCCGGCTTTATAATCGCCATCTATATCTTCGATGTCCTTCACGAGTTCGCGAATGAGATTAATCATAAATGCGAAAATGGCATAATCTAGAATAAGTTTGAAAAAGAAAATCTGAACTTCTCTATTTTCAGAATTTATGACGGGTAATAATTCAAAAAAACCTACGAGTAATAAACTTAATGCCACGACTAGTGATACTACAATATTGCCAACTAATAGTATTTGTTTTAAATAGGATGCATATAAATAGAGTAGTGCTGAAGCCATAAAAAAGAGCACAAAAAATCCTGATTTACCAATAACATTAGAAAGGTAAAATCCGATCCCTACGCCAATAACATTGAGTATAATAAAAGATCTCAGGGCTATTTTTTCAGAAATGTGCTTGCCTACTATGACGCGTTCTGGTTTATTTACTTCGTCAGATTCAATATCGTAAATATCATTTATCACATAGCCTCCTGCGGCAATACAAACAGTAGCAAATACTAATAAAGCAAATTGTAACGGTCCTAGTGTTGTGATAACGCCATAACTTTCATAAAAAGGCAGGAGCAATGCATATTTAATAAGGACTTGCACTAGTGCAATCATCAATAAGTTTTTCCAACGAATGAGATTAAGAAAGTGAATCATAGTAGGGATTAGCGCGTAATAATTTGATTGATTAAATAGTAAGCGATATAGGCAACAATTGCAAAAACAACTAGACTAATAATAGTCGTTCTGATAAATAGAATGCGTTCTTGCCTTCTAATTTTATCTTTTATTTTTTGTTTATCTGCTTTGCTCAGATCCTTGTGAAGGAATTCCATTTCGTAATGGAGGTGTGCTTCAAGATCTAGTTTTTCTTTGTAGACGGAAAAGGGGACATTGGTTTTTTGGTTAAATGTAGATTGGTTGTTTCCAAATCCAATATAACCAAAACCTGTACTATGTCGTCTGCCTCGTCTGCCCATTTAGTTAGTCGTATTTTGCATCGAAATTACCATTCCATTTTCCATGTACTTTTAGCACCTGTTCAATAACATCTCTTACGGCACCTTTACCACCATTCTTATGAGAAATATATTTAGAAATTGCTTTGATCTCAGGTGCTGCATCCTGCGGACAGCAAGGGAGCCCAACCAATTGCATTACTGGATAATCAGGGATGTCGTCTCCCATATACAACACGGATTCTGATTTTATATTGTAAATGTCCAAATATTCATCTAGCTGCTCGGTTTTATGATGTGCGCCGAGATAAATATCAGTTATTCCTAGGCCTCTAAGTCGTTTACGAACGCCTTCGTTTGTTCCGCCAGAGATGACGCAAACATTAAAACCGGCATCAACGGCAGTTTTAAGTGCAAACCCATCTTTAATACTCATACTTCTTAGCATTTCACCTTCTGTAGTTACGGTGATGGTACCATCAGTCAGTACACCATCTACGTCAAATATGAATGTATTAATGTCGATTAGTAATTCTTTATAACTTTTATCGTTGTCCATGCGTTTTCTTAATTGAAGCGGTTAGCAGCTCGTAAATCATTTTATGTTCTTCGTTCTCAAGCTGTTTTAAATGGCGTTTAATGGTTTTTTTATCATTGCGTTTTGCCGGACCAGTTTGCGCCGTATAAGGCGACATATGTTGTACCTTCTTAGCGGTCTCTAGTATTAGCGGTTTCAAGATATCAAAATTTATACTTTTGGCATCACTAATTTCATGAGCAATTCGGTATAGTTGATTTGTGAAATTATTCACAAACACTGCCGACAAGTGTAAGGTCTGACGCTGTTCGGTTGTAATACGATAGGGCGTGCAGCCTAAGGCCTCCGCTAATTCCTTCATGAATTGAAGATTCTTTTTTTCTGTAACCTCAATGCAAATAGGGACTTCACTAAAATTAACTTTAGCCTCTTTTGAAAATGTCTGTAATGGATAAAAAACGGCGCGTTGATTTTTCTTGTCGAGGTCGTGAATCGAAACACTTCCGGAAGTATGTGCAACTAATCGATTTTCAAAAGGTAAAGTCTTCGATAATTGTGCAATACTATCATCACTCACAGCCATAATATAGATATCGGCCATTTTCAATTTTGAAATGTTATCCGTGGTATCGACCGCGTTAGCAAAAGAAGAAATTGCGCTGTAGCTGCGGTTATACCATTGAATAACTTCAGTGTGGTTAGATGCACTAAATGCTTTAAACAGATGGGTGGCCACATTACCAGCGCCAAGAATTACAACTGATATCATGCCGTAAAAATAGTAAGATTTAGATTAAAAGAATAACTTTGAATTATGACTAAATCAGATATCAAAACCAGAGCAGACATCTACCAATTAGTCTCTCAATTCTATACCAAACTAAGAAAGGATGAGGTATTAGGCCCTTTTTTTAACGGAACTATCGAGGATTGGGACGCACACTTTGAGCATTTAACCACATTTTGGGAATCTAGTTTATTTCTAAAAACAAAATACTACGGAAATCCTTTAGATGCACATATTAAGGTTGATCAGGCCTTTGACCATTCGATTTCTGAATTGCATTTCGGGCTATGGCTAAATCTCTGGTACGAAACTATCGATGAGCTTTTTAAAGGTGATTATGCTGAAAATGCAAAACGTCGTGCCAGAAAAATGAGCACATTTTTATATTTGAAAATATTTGAAGCTAGAACTAAATAAATAATTAACTATGAAACTACTTAAAGAATTTAAAGAATTTGCCGTTAAAGGTAACATGATGGATATGGCCATTGGTATTATTATTGGAGCAGCCTTTAATAAAGTCATTGATGTATTGGCCAAACAAGTATTGTTACCTCCGTTATCCCTATTGTCTGACGGGGTGAATTTTCAAGATAAAAAGATGATATTACGCGAGGCAGTTACCGATGCTACTGGAACAGTAACCACAGGAGAAGTAGCGGTTGCTTATGGTGCACTTTTTGAAGTTTTTCTCGATTTTCTAATTATCGGATTTACCATTTTTATGGTGGTAAAAGCCATGAACCGTTTACGTAGCAAAGCACAAGATACTGAGGATACAACTGTGGTAACACCAAAAGATATTGAGTTGCTGTCAGACCTTAAGCAACTAATGGAAGAGCAGAACCAACTACTCAAAGCGAAAGTTTCAAATTAATTGAAAAAACTTTAAGATTTTTTAAAGCATTTTGGTGACTGAAAAGCGAAACAAAAATCATCAAAATACACTATCTTTGCACGAGCTTAAAAAAGCCTTCATAGCTATGCAAAAGAAAATCCTGAACTTCTTATTTTCTACAAGACTTACTGCTGTTCTATTTATTGTTTTCGCTGTGGCTATGGCCACCGGAACAATCATGGATAGAAACATGGAAACTTCACCAACACCTTACACCAGAACACTGATATATAATGCATGGTGGTTTGAAACCATTATGGTCATTTTTGTGATCAATTTTGTTGGTAATATTTTCAGATACAGACTTCATAAAAAGGAAAAATGGGCAACACTTATATTGCATTTAGCATGGATATTCATTATTGTCGGAGCTGGCGTAACGCGTTACATTGGTTACGAGGGCATGATGAATATTAGAGAAGGCGAAACTGAAAGTCAATTTAGATCCTTAAAAACCTATATCAGCGGTCGAATAGTTGGTGATTATGAAGTTAATGGTCAGCGTCAACAACGAAATGTCATGGAGGAAGTGGATTTTTCGCATCGACTCAATAATGATTTTGAACGTGTCTATGATTACGGTGGTACCAAGGTAAAATTCGAACTTAAGAAATTCATTAAAGGCGCAGAAAAAGATATTAGACCTGATGCCAGCGGAAAGCGTTATTTGAAAATCGTTGAGGCTTCTGAAGGCAGATCACACAATCACTTTCTAGAAGATGGTCAAATAGCGAACCTGCATAACGTATTAATTTCGCTTAATAAAGAACAGGAAGGCGCCATAAATATCAAAGAAATTGATGGAAGCTTATATATAAAATCACCATATGAGGGTGAGTACTTTACAATGGCAACAGGGCAACGCGGTAAGATTGAAATAGATTCCTTACAGCGCTTAGCATTGAGATCTACTTATACCATTGGAAATATGGTTATGGTTTTCCCAAAACCTGTGGTAAAAGGTGTCTTTGATATTGTGCAAAAACCTAGTATTCTAAAAGGAGATGAAAGCGGTATTGTGCTCGATGTTACAGCAAATGGCGAAACGAAAAGTGTTAATCTTCTCGGTGGACCCGGAACATATAATAGAATTGAGGAAACTAATGTAGGTGGATTGGATATAGACTTGCGCTTTGGTTCGCGACTAGAACAATTACCTTTCCAAGTTAAGCTTAATGATTTTATTGCTGAAAAGTATCCAGGTACTGAAAGTGCTTACTCGTCTTATGAAAGTAAGGTTACCGTTTTGGATAAGGACGGCGATTTCGACTATCACATTTACATGAATAATATTCTCGATCATAAAGGGTATCGCTTTTTTCAAGCAAGTTTTGATCCAGATGAATTAGGAACCGTGCTTTCAGTTAACCACGACCGATGGGGAACCTACATCACCTATGCTGGGTATTTACTGCTTTATTTAGGATTAATGGCCATCATTTTTGCAAAGCATACCAGATTTGATGACCTAAGACAACGCCTAAAGAAGTTAAAAACGAAAAAGGCGAAGATCATGACTATGATCGTTTTACTCTTCAGTTTATCGGGGTTTGCACAAGATCATTCAGAAAATGATGGGCATGAACATTCTCAGAAACCTGATAAAGAGGTAATAGATTCGATATTAAGAGCTAATATAACTCCGAAAGAGCACGCGGATAAGTTCGCAAAAATGGTCATTCAGGATTATAGTGGTCGAATGATGCCCATGCACACTTATGCTTCTGAAACGCTACGCAAGCTGAGCAAAAGTGATGTTTATGAGGAGTTTAATGCAACACAAGTATTTCTTTCTATTCAAGAGAGTCCTTTGTTGTGGTATAATGTTCCTGTAATATACTTAAAGAAAAGAAAGGCTGATTCTATCCGAACAATCATCGGAATCGACTACGGTGTGAAGTATGCGAGTCTTGTCGATTTTTTCAATCCAGATGGAAGTTACAAATTAGGACCTTATCTCGAAGAAGCCTATAAAGCCCAGGTGCCTAATGGATTTCAAAAGGAAGTAAAAGAAGCAGACTCTCGTGTAAACTTACTGTATAATGCTATTGAAGGACGATCGGTGAAGATATTTCCTGTTCCAGACGATGAAAATAATACCTGGATATCTGCATTAGAATTCAGAGAAGAAGGGTATCGCGAAAAGATCAAGGATACCTTATATCACAGTTTTATAAATAATGGTTTTACGACCTATTTGGTGAGACTGAATAGTGCCAAACAGACCGGTGATTTTGAAAAAGCTGAATCTATTTTAGAAGCTATAAAGAAAACCCAAATTAAATTTGGTAGTGAGATCATGCTGTCGGATGATAAGATCGAATCGGAGATATTGTATAACAAGTACGATATTTTCAAACGATTGTTTAGCTGGTATATGTATGCTGCCACCGTTTTATTTGTCCTAATAATTGTTCAAATATTTAAGTTCAGGGACAAGAGATTAAAATTGGCCATTAACACTATGATTGGTGTTGTTATTTTATTATTCGTAGCACACACATTGAGTTTAATCTGGCGATGGTATTTATCTGGTCATGCACCATGGAGTGATGCTTATGAGTCCATGATTTACGTGGCTTGGTCGGTAATGCTATTTGGTCTTCTGTTTGGAAGAAAAAGTAATCTAACCATAGCGTCATCAGCATTTGTGTGCTCCATGATCTTAATGGTAGCTCATTGGAATTGGATGGATCCAGCAATTGCTAACCTTCAACCTGTACTTCAAGGTTATTGGTTAATGATTCATGTATCCGTGATTGTTGCAAGTTATGGACCTTTCGCCATAGGAATGATTCTTGGTTTGGTAGCATTACTACTAATGATTCTAACCAACAAGGAGAATAAAGAACGAATGCTAATCAATATAAAAGAGCTAACCATAATAAACGAACTTGCATTAACAGTCGGTCTTGTAATGCTTACCATCGGAAACTTCTTAGGTGGTATGTGGGCTAATGAAAGTTGGGGACGTTATTGGGGCTGGGATCCAAAGGAGACCTGGGCACTAATTAGTATTATGCTGTATGCCTTTGTAATTCATATGCGATTAATACCTGGGTTACGTGGACGCTGGTTGTACAACCTGATGTCTGTCGTAACGTTCGGAAGTATTCTAATGACTTATTTTGGTGTGAATTTCTACTTATCTGGTCTTCATGCTTACGCAAGTGGTGATCAAATATTAAGCTTCCAGTTTATTGCTATAACACTTGTTATAATCGCCATTATTGCATTTTTAGCTTACCGAAAGAATAAGATTTATTATAAATAGGCAATAATTACAGTGGTAAATTATTAATGCGTTGTAATTTTTGTTAACTTGAACATTCAAACTAACCCTCAAAGATGGATTACTTCAAAAAATTAGGAACTGCAAATTTGCTTATGTTGATCTTGTGCGCAGTTATAATTATTGTCGCAGAATATTTATTTTTAACAGGAGATCAAATGCATGGTATTTTTGTTGGCCTTTGGGCGCCCACATTACTAGGTGTTATGATCTACCTTAAGCTTGTAGATCATGGTAGCAAATGACATCGTATTTTGGTTCTCTGTTGTTGTCATCGGGCTTGTTGCTTTGTGGGCAATTCTAATGATCAGAGCCTATAATAAAGCAAGTAGAAACGACTAAACCTTGTTACTAGGCTATTTTACGTTCCTTATCTTTGCGTAAAAAATAAAATGCGTTTAACACTTCGTCTTGCAGCCATCTATAATATTCTCTGGGGAGCTTGGGTTGTATTATTTCCCAATCATTTTTTTAGACTTGTTGGTATGGAACCGCTAAATCACCCCATGGTTTGGCAAGGAATGGGTATGGTAATTGGTGTCTATGGTTTGGGCTATTGGTGGGCATCTTACAATCCAATGAGGCATTGGCCTATAGTGGCTGTTGGCTTTTTAGGAAAGATATTTGGACCCTTAGGATTTATGTTTAATTATCTCAATGGGGATGTGCCTTTCGAGTTTATTTATACTTTAATAACCAACGATTTTGTATGGTGGATTCCATTTTTTCTAATTCTGAAGAAAGTCCATACGGATCACAAATGGAAGCTTTCATGATTAAAATTCTAAGAATTATATTAGTTGGCTTTTATGTGTTTGCAGGGGCTTACCATTTTATTAATCCTGAATTTTATTCTGACTTAATTCCGGATTATTTGCCATATCCATTGGCTATAAACTATTTAAGCGGTGCTCTTGAAATTGTACTGGGATTAGGTGTTGCCTTTCCAAAAACAAGATTACTTGCTGTGAAAGGGCTTATTATTCTTTTGATTTTATTCATTCCATCCCATGTCGATTTTATAATAAAAGGCTCTTGTGTTGAAAGTGCCTTTTGTGTGTCACCTTGGATTGCATGGGTAAGATTATTGGTAATTCATCCCATCCTCATGTATTGGTCTTGGGCAGTAAGAAAAACAAATTAAAATGACACTTGAACTAATAAGATTGCTTATCGACTTTGGTTTTGTAGTACTAATTTGGTGTGTTCAACTTGTGATTTATCCAAGTTTTGCCCATTATTCCGAAGCAAACTTACTGAAATGGCATCGTAGTTATACTAAACGTGTGACATACATTGTTCTTCCTTTAATGTTCAGCCAGTTAATTTTGGGTGTGCTACACATCTTTCAGATAAGAAACTGGTATACAATTTTAAGTCTCATACTAATATTCATACTTTGGGTGTTGACTTTCAGAGTTTTTGTACCACTTCATTTTAGTATTGATAATAACAATCCTGTGCCTAATGTTTGTCAGAAATTGATAAGAAAAAATTGGTTGAGAACAGTTTTATGGACGCTTTTATTTTTAATAAGCTTGGTCAATTTTCTTCAGAATTAAAAAATAATGTGCATATTTGTGCCATTATGATAGCCTAACTTACATTTTCGGAAAAGTCATCACCACTTCTTGTGATGCAGTTGTGTTAAACAAATTACAGTTGTTTAGCAATGTTCAATAGTTTAAAAAAAGTTATGCAATCCAATAAAATTTCAATAAAACAATTTTTCAAGTATTTAAGAATCGCAGTTTCTGGTAAGGAACAAGAATTTACGTCTGGCAGTATTCGTAGGGCAGTATTTATGTTATCTATCCCTATGATCTTAGAGATGTTAATGGAATCGATTTTTGCCATTGTAGACATATTCTATGTATCTCAAGTTAGTGTTAACGCCGTTGCAACCATTGGTCTCACTGAATCCGTAATCACCTTAGTATATGCTGTGGCTATTGGTTTAAGTATGGCAGCAACCGCTATAGTGGCGAGAAGAATCGGTGAACAAGATAGAGAAGGTGCATCTCAAGCAACAGTTCAGGTAATTGGTCTGGGTGTTTTTGTGGCTGCGATAATCAGTGTAATCGGAATATTTTTTCCAAAGGAAATTCTTCAATTAATGGGTGGTGAACCCGACCTTATTGCCGAAGGATTTGGTTACACGCAAGTGTTATTAGGTGGAAATGTAACCATAATGCTTCTATTTTTAATAAATGCGGTATTTAGAGGTGCGGGTGATGCATCTGTTGCTATGTGGGCTTTGGTATTATCTAACGGGCTTAATATTATTTTAGATCCAATGTTCATTTTTGGATTTGGTCCAATCCCTGAGTATGGTGTAATGGGTGCGGCTATCGCAACCACTATCGGTCGCGGGACTGCTGTTATCTTTCAATTAATGGTGCTGTTTTATGGCTGGAGTAAGATAAAGATCGCATTTAAAGATATTGTACTTAGAGTTGCAGTTATGGTGAATCTTATTAAAGTTTCACTAGGTGGCATAGGGCAATTTTTAATCGGTACGTCATCATGGGTATTCTTAATGCGAATTATGAGCGAATTTGGTAGTGAAGTGTTAGCGGGTTATACAATTGCTATTAGAGTAATGATGTTTACATTAATGCCTGCGTGGGGAATGAGTAATGCTGCTGCGACGCTAGTTGGCCAGAATTTAGGAGCCCAGAAGCCTGATAGGGCGGAAGCTTCAGTTTGGAAAACTGGTAAATACAGCGCCATCTTTATGGGGTTTGTATCCATTATTTATTTGATTTTTGCACCTGAAATTATTTCATGGTTTACTTCTGAACCAGACGTTATAAGTAATGGAGCTCTATGTCTTAGAATCATTGCTGCCGGTTACGTATTTTACGGTTATGGTATGGTTATTATTAACGCATTTAATGGCGCCGGTGATACCAAAACACCAACTTGGATTAACTTTATCTGTTTTTGGTTATTTCAGTTGCCGTTTGCGTATATTTCAGCCTTGACTTTAGATTTAGGCCCTCTTGGGGTGTTTATTGCTATTACTTTAGCTGAGGTTTTAATAACCATAATTGGTCTCACTTGGTTTAAAAAAGGACTTTGGAAAGCTGTTAAAGTCTAATAAAATAAAAAAGCCTTTCCGAGAAGGAAAGGCTTTTTGACCTAATTAAACTAAGATTAAGCTTCAGAAGTTTTTGTTGAAGCAACAGCTAAGCTATATACTACAAGTCCGAAACCTATTTTGTTCACGGCATCACCAATGTTGTAAATAACGTCCATGTTTAAGCCTAATCCAGCTAAACCGTCATACCAACCTTCTGTACCGGCCATGTATCCTAATGGATAGATTGCCCATCCAACTAATACAAACCAACAAAGCGTTTTGTGTGCTGTTAATACTGCACCACCAGCTTGTTCTGCCAATTTCTTCGCGGCACCAAACCAAATGATGTAAACAATAGCAAAGTACGCTACACCAGAAATGAATCCCCAAATAGCAGGACCAGGAGCAGCTGTGTGTACTGCCTCACCGAAGTATCCGGTTACAAGCATCACTACAGATAAGAAGATCATCTGCCACATTAAAGATTTTTTAGCGCCTGCTACCTTTAAGATAAGATAGAACTCAACGCACATTAGTGGTACTGTTAGAACCCAATCAACATATCTAAAGAATGTTGGTGATTCTGCGAAATTAGCCCAGTAATCTCTCATGTACCAGTAGTGTACTGCGGCAATAAATGTAATTAATCCTGAAACAAGGATTGAAGTTCTCCACTTTCTATCAAAGCTGTTCATTGATAAAAAGAAAAAAGCCGATGCGGCCATCATAGCCATACACCCTACGAAGAATGTAAAGCCAACGTAATCATCGGTAGCGATTTTTTGAGCGCCGTCAATGAGTATAGTTAGAAGTTTCATAAAAATGATTTTTTTGTTCAAGCAAATTTAAATAAAGTTAAACAATAAATGTTTAAAGTTTTCATAAAAAAATTAAACAAAACAGAATATTTGTACTTTTACATTATGAAATTGCCAGTTTTTAACTTAATCTTAACAGTTTTCCTGTTTTGGCTTACCACTCAGATCGGTGCGTCATATGAGGAGTATCTCTCGTATTTTTTTATACTCACTGTTGGCATTATTCATGGATCAAATGACATTTCGTTAATAAATGTTCTTAAGGGGCAAAATCAGGTTTCAGTTCGGTATTTAGTATTATATGTTGTTTTAATCCTTGTAAATATTTCAGCATTTCTCATTTCGCCGACCATTGCATTAGTATTTTTTGTGTTTGTAAGTTGCTATCATTTTGGCGAACAACACTTTCATAATCATATTGAAGAAATTAATGTTTACGCCAGACTTCTCTTTTTAAGCTATGGCATCTTAATATTTGGGTTGCTGTTCTATTTCAATTCTGAAAAAACCATAATAATTATTAATGAACTTATTGGTTTCAAATTACCAGAACAGCTGTTTTTTTGGTTTTTAATTGTTGGAATTGTTTCGACTCTCAGCTTTTATGCTGTTAATTTTAAAAACTTTAAGCCTGGATACAATCATTTTCAGGAGTTGTTTCTCATCTTGTTATTTGCATTACTCTTCAAATTGGCTGCTCTATTATGGGCTTTCGCCATTTACTTTATTGTATGGCACTCAGTGCCAAGCCTTATTGATCAAATTAAAGCACTTTATGGTGAGGCTAATAAGGTGAATTTGTTGCAATTTGTTAGATCTTCATTTGTTTATTGGCTAATCTCAATTGCTGGCTTGGTTGTACTTTATTACGCGACCACTTACTTCAATATTGATTTTATTACAGTATTCTTCGCATTCTTGGCTGCTATAACTGTTCCGCATGTTATTGTAATGTATTTTTTAAATCGTCATTGAGTCCTTTTTAAAAGTTCTAATTCTTATTTTTATGTCATGAAAAAATTAGGACTTAATACTATATGTACACACGTTGGTGAAGTTAAGGATGAACAGTTTAAAGGAGCTGTTTCGCCAATATATTTAAGCTCGTCTTATGAGTTTTTAGATGTTGATATTAAACGCTATCCAAGATATTTTAATACACCCAATCAAGAATATTTGGCTAAAAAGATCGCAGCGCTTGAGCACACTGAAGCGGCAATGATCTTTGGTTCTGGGATGGCAGCCATCAGTCACATGTTTTTAGCGTTTTTAAATAAAGGTGATCATTTGGTAGTACAAAACACTTTATATGGCGGAACGGTAAATTTTATCAAGGAAGAATTTCCTAAATATGGACTTGAGTTCACATTTACTAATGGATATAAGGTCGAAGATTTTGAGTCCGCAATTCAGGAAAATACCAAACTCATACATATTGAAACACCTTCAAATCCATTACTCACCATTACAGACATTAGGGCTGTGGCCAAAATGGCCAAATCGAAAAAGATATTAACCTCAATTGATAACACATTCGCTTCACCTGTTAATCAAAACCCAATCGACTTGGGTATTGATATGGTAATGCATTCCGCAACAAAATATTTTGGAGGTCATAGTGATATCTGTGCTGGTGCTGTGGCAAGTAGCGCTGTTCATATTGAAAAAATATGGAATGTAAGCAAGAATTTAGGAGGAAGTCTTAGTGATATGACCGTTTGGATGTTAGAAAGAAGCATGAAAACTTTAGGCTTACGAGTTAAAGCACAAACTAAAAATGCGTTGAAACTAGCAAAGTGGTTACATAAACACCCAAAGATCGCAAAGGTGTACTATCCGGGTTTGAAATCTCACCCAGAGCATAAACTTGCAAAATCTCAAATGAAAGGATTTGGTGCGATGCTTTCCTTTGAATTAGTCGAAGGATTAGATGCTTATGCATTTCAGAAAGCATTAGAACTGATTAAATCATCAATGAGTTTGGCCGGTGTTGAAAGTACGGTCATTTCTCCGCATTTAACATCTCATGCCTTATTAACACCAGAAGAACGCCAAGCAGTAGGCATCAGTGATCAATTGATTCGGTTTTCGGTGGGAATCGAAGATTTCAAAGATCTCAAGAAAGATATAGATCTCGCTATAGCTGCGCTAGGGTAGGTTTTGCAGGTCTCGAATCGGTTCTTATGGTTATTCCAATTTGAATCCTGTTTAGGTTATTTTTTCTAATATGTTGTTTTAAATAGCCAATCTGTAATTGTAATTGCTTCATGATATTGATGCCAATTCCGGTATAAAATCGGTTTTCATGAAATACCTGATCTTGAAAATTCACAAAGGGTTCTTCAAACATTAAAAAATGAAATGTTGTATTAATATCGTATTTCAAACTAATGCGATAACGAAATCGATTTTGAATTTCATTTCGCTCGGTAAAATCCAAAAAACGATGTTCTAGTCGTGCACGGTGACTAACTTTTATTTTTGAGTTGTTATGCACTAAAGTATATTGCTCAAACAGACGATGCTCGTGGACGTTTGGCTCGTTATCAAATTCGAAAACCGTATCAATATCTAAGTAAGCATATCCCACACCGACGGTTTCCTCGGGGTTGAAGTGAAAATTACCTCGCATAGAAACGAATGCCAAATTATAATTTGAAGATGGTTCGTAAAACCGCAACTCCGCATATGGATTAAGACTGAATTTTTCGCTTAATCTGTGGTGACTTCCATAGGTATACCAAGACCCTAAGTAGTCTTCAGAGGGGTTTTGAGCAGCTAATTGAAATGTAGATAAAAGGAAAAGTAGAGAAAGTAAAATTCTCATAGTAGATTAATTAAAAAAGAGGAGCCCAGATGAGCTCCTCTCTGTCATGGAATTATTAAACGTGGTCGGTTAAATGATGGTGTTCATCAATTAATGGACCTCCTTCTATAATCTGATTAGAAGCTTCACTTGCGAATTTTTCAAAATTCAAGTGGAAAGAATGTGCTAATTGAATAGCCTTACTTATATAAGCTCCTTTTTGTAACCAAGTATTCATTGGATCTAACATTTCTGTTGGAACGTTCGGACAATATTTTGGCATAAATAATCCAAATATTGGATGTTGTTCATAATCAACGTTATCTAATTCACCATTAAGAATGGCCGTAATCATTGCTCTTGTATATTTCAGTTTGATACGAGAACCTACACCGTATGGGCCACCGCTCCATCCTGTATTCACTAACCACACATTAACACCAGCTTCTTGCATTTTTGAACTAAGCATTTCTGCATATTTTGTAGGGTGTAATGGCATAAATGGCTCACCGAAACAAGCAGAGAATGAAGGTACTGGTTCCGTAATTCCTGCTTCCGTACCAGCAACTTTAGCTGTATAACCAGAAATAAAGTGGTATGCAGCTTGGCCAGGAGTTAATTTAGATACTGGAGGTAATACACCAAACGCATCACAGGTTAAGAAGAAAATATTCTTTGGATTGTCTGCATAAGATGGTATTTGAATATCGTCAATATGATAAATCGGGTAACTTACTCTTGTATTTTGAGTTATACTACTGTCAAAATAGTCTACTTCATTGTTGTCTTTAAAAATGACATTTTCAAGAATAGCTCCAGGTTTAATAGCTCTATAAATTTCTGGTTCTTTCTCTTCAGTAAGGTCGATACATTTTGCATAACATCCACCTTCAAAATTGAAAATTCTGTTTTCGGCAGTCCAACCATGCTCGTCATCACCAATTAATTTACGATTAGGATCGGCAGATAACGTTGTTTTACCCGTACCTGAAAGTCCAAAGAAAATGGCAGTTTCACCATCTTCACCTACGTTAGCTGAACAGTGCATCGGTAATACGTTTTTGTCTACTGGTAAAATCATGTTAAGCGCAGAGAAGATACCTTTTTTCATTTCACCCGTATAGGCTGAACCACCAACAAGAGCGATCTTTTTGGTAAAGTTTAGTATAGAGAAGTTACCTTGTCTTAGGCCGTATTTAGCTGGCTCTGGACATTCGTAACCAGGTGCACAAAGCACTAACCATTCTTCTTCAAAATCTACTAATTCTTCGGCTGTGGGTCTCAAGAACATGTTGTAAATAAACATATTAGACCAAGGGTATTCAGTAATGGTTCTTACGCCCATTCTGTATTTTGGATCAGAACATACAAAACCATCTCTTGCAAAGATCTCTTTGCCGCTGAGGTACTTTTCTATTTCAGATTGTAAGAAATCAAAATTCTCAGGAGAAATTCCCTTATTTGTTTTTCCCCACCATACTCTATCTTTGGTATAATCATCTTTTACTAGGAATCGGTCTTGTGGTGAACGTCCAGTAAATTTCCCTGTATTAATGGCTAATGTACCATTTGCAGTTTCTTTCCCCATTCCTTTTTCAACGGTAATGGCTTGTAATTCTTCCGGTGATAGATTCCAATGAACTTTAGAATCTATTATACCGTACTTGGTAAGGTCTCTAGTTTTCATAATCGGATCTTTTAATAGTGTTTCCATGAGTTAAAAATTTTAAAATGGCCAAATAATTGGCACTAATATTAATGTTGTTATTAAGAACAATAGGAGTAAAGGGGCTCCTACGGTAACGTAATCTTTGAATTTATATCCACCACCAGTCATTACCATAGCATTGGTAGTAGTTCCTACAGGAGTTAAAAATGCCGTTGACGCACTTATGGCTACAGCTATCATAAATGGTGCAGCAGAAAGGTTTAAACTACTTGCGGCTAAAATCACAATAGGCGCCATTAAAACAGCGGTGGCAGAGTTGTTTATAACCTGACTGAAGGTTGTTGTTAAAAGAAATATTCCACCTAATAATACAATTGGATGCAAACTCCCGAGGGTTTCAACTAAACCATTCGCGATGAGCTGTGCTACGCCTGTTTTTTGTAATGCTAATCCCATTGGAATCATCGCAGCAATCATTACTACGCTTATCCAACTTATTCCTTTATAGGCTTTAGTTATAGGGACACAACCTGTTATTAATATTATTCCTGCGGAAATTAGGGCTGCGATGGCACCTGGCACGATTTTAAGTACCAATAAACCAATCATCAGCACTAATGCAAATAGAGCAATGTATGATTTATAAGTAATGTTTGTTACGGTTTTAGACATTCCTTCTGGGCTACCAATAATAACAAGGTTCTCATGATGAACTTTTAATTGCTCAATGTCATTCCATATTCCGCGAATTAAAAATGCATCTCCGGCTTTCACTACAATTTCACGATCTGTAAGAGGCTTATTGTTTCTTGAGGCAGCCATTAGTTGTACTCCGAAACGTTTAAAAAATCTTCCAATTCTAACACGTCTTCCCACAAGGGTTGATTTAGGAGTTACAATAATTTCAGTCATTCCGACCTCCTGATTTATGAGGTTGTTACGCAATTCATCTGCGATTGGTTCTAGCGGTAGAAGACCAAGTCTGAATTTAATCATCAGGGCATTTATGGCTTCGGTATCTCCTTTTACAGTAATGATATCGTGATATTTGAATTCGGTATCATCGGAAGGGAATTCAATAAATGGATCGTTTCCTTTTAAAACATTTGGGTGACGGCGTTTAATTCTCAAGATCGATACTTGATGTTCTTCTTCAAAATTCCATTTACCGATCTCAGTTCCTAATAAAGGTGAAACAGAACGTACTCTCAATCGATAATAATCATCATTTACTTTGTATGCTTCAATCCATTTATGAAGTGTAGAACTTATATCAACTGGTTTATTGTTCGTTTTATTACTTGGTAGTAATCGGTATCCAATAAATTTGAAATAGATCAATGTTAGTATTAATAAGGGTAATCCTATTAGAGCGAATTCAAAGAAGGAGAAACCTTCCATGCCGCTTTCTAGCATGGTATTATTAACAATAATATTTGGCGGTGTACCTGTTAATGTTAGCAAGCCACCAGTATTAGAACCAAAGGCCACTGGCATTAATAATTTTGAAGGTAAGGTTCCTATACTCCAAGCCGAAGAAATAGTAACAGGCATTAATGTAGCAACAGTACCCGTATTACTAACAACACCAGATAGAAGGCCTGAACCTAAGGTGGTAATGAGTAATAGCTTAGTTGTGCTTTTACGAGCCATTTTAATAAATTGTTGTCCTGCTAATGCTGTCCAACCTGTTTGTGATAATCCCTCTCCTATAATAAATAAAGCGGCGATCATAATTACTGTTGGATTACTGAAGCCGCTTAACGTTTCGGTTAGATCTAATATCCCAAAGACAAATAAACTTAGCATAGATAGTAGGGCAATGATATCTGGTGTGAATTTTCCCCAAATGAAAAGTAGTATTGTACAGGTTAATATTATTAGCATTAAAGTCATTTCTGAAGAGTTTTATGTTACTCTATAAAGTTAGAAATACTACCGTAAAGTTACAGGCAATGCTGTGTAATTATTATGACGAATGTCATGCTTTTACTGAATTGTGAATTATTCAATTTTATAGGGGTAATTAAGAAAAAATATGTCGAGAATTGAAACGAAACCGTTTGCGAATTAAAAAGAAATCGAGAATCTATAACCTTTTTAATATTTTTGGCATTACAGAAAATCACATAACACATGAAATTAGACATTTTAGCTATTGGAGCACATCCAGATGACGTTGAATTAGGCTGTGGAGCAACTATCGCAAAAGAGGTTGCAAATGGTAAAAAAGTTGGCATTATTGATCTAACGAGAGGCGAATTAGGTACTCGTGGAACTGCTGAAACTCGTGATGAAGAGTCTAGCAATGCTGCGGAAATTTTAAATGTGGTTATGCGAACAAATATGGAATTTGCAGATGGATTTTTCATTAATGATAAAGCCCATCAATTAGAGCTCATTAAAGAAATCCGAAAGTACCAACCTGAAATAGTATTATGCAATGCTATTGAAGATAGACATATAGATCACGGTAAGGGAAGTCAATTGGTTAGTGATGCTTGTTTTTTAAGTGGATTACGTAAAATTGACACAAAACATGAGGATGAGGATGATTGGCAACTACCATGGCGACCAAAAGCAGTTTATCATTATGTACAGTGGAAAGACTTACAACCCGATATTGTAGTTGACGTTTCAGGATATATGGACAAAAAAATGGAAGCTGTATTGGCTTATAAAACTCAATTCTTTGATCCAGATAGTAAAGAACCTGAAACTCCGATTTCAAGCAAGAACTTCACAGATAGTATAACGTATAGGGCCAGGAACATGGGCCGTCTTATCGGAACTGAATTTGGCGAAGGATTCACTGTAGAACGTTACCCTGCAGTTGATTCTCTGTTTGATTTAATTTAGAATAGGGTACAAAAAAAGCCCTTCATTTCTGAAAGGCTTGGTCTTTTTGGGTGGAAGATCGGTCTCGAACCGACGACCTCCTGAACCACAATCAGGCGCTCTAACCAACTGAGCTACAACCACCATTTTAATTAGGATTGCAAATGTAAACGATTTACGTTTTTCTGCAAAACCTTTTTTTAGTTATTTATTTCTTTAATCTCTGATATAACCGTTATTCAAACGTTTTGTCTACGGTAATACGGTCGCTTCTATTTGCTAATTCCCATGCGGTATGAAATACCAATCGCGCTCGATTTTCAAGCAGGTCGTACTCAATTTTGTCTGCTGTATCACTAGGTCTATGGTAATCATCGTGCGTTCCATTAAAATAGAATATTACTGGAACGTTGTTTTTTGCAAAATTGTAATGATCTGACCTGTAATAAAAACGATTTGGGTCATTTTTGTCATTATAGGTATAATCTAATTCAACATTACAATATTTACTATTTACCTCTTCAGAAATTTCATGTAACTCAGTACTTAGTTTATCACTACCTATTAAATAAACATAATTTCTTTCTCCTTCTTTTCGCTTCGGATCAGTTCTACCAATCATGTCGATGTTTAAGTTAGCAACAGTGTTTTCCAACGGAAAAACAGGGTCATTATCCGTATAATGTCTAGAACCTAAAAGACCTTTCTCTTCACCAGTAACATGTAAGAACAAAATTGAACGCTTTGGGCCATTACCAGCCTTTTCAGCCATTTTGAACGCTTCAGCAATTTCTACGATAGCTACTGTGCCTGAACCATCATCGTCCGCTCCGTTGTAAATTTCGCCGTTCTTCACACCTTCATGATCCAGATGAGCGGAAATTACAATAATCTCATTTGGGTGTTCTGATCCTTCAATAAAAGCAACTACATTTTCAGACATAACTTGTTCAGCTGTATTCTCTACAGATATGTCCATTTTTGTATTTAAAACAGTGGGTTTAGAATCTTCTTCAATCTTACTGTAGATAGCTTTCCCCATATTGGCATTAATCATTAACATCATCATTTCTGGCTCATTGCTTTTTAATGATAAACGCCCAGAAACGCCGGCAGCTGCTTGTCTTTGGTAATAAGGTGCATATCTTTGAAATAAATTGTTGTCCATAAAAATGAGACCCTTAGCGCCTTGATCTCTTGCCGCATCTCTCTTACTCGATAAAGATTGACGTCCATAAGACCATTTGGTGTTTTCTTGACTTCCAGAGGTAACATAATTTCCTGCCTCATCCTTAGGTTCACCAGCTTTGGCTAAAACAATTTTTCCTTTAACATCTATTCCATTATAATCTGAATAATTATCGGCATGAATGCCATAGCCGACATATACAATATCATCGACTGACAGGTTGGTTTTTCCGGAAGATCTGAGAACGATATGATCTTCAAAGCTTGAAAACGGAGTTCCGTTAACAGATATCTTCGCTTCTGCAACTCCTTGTTTTTCTAACGGGACTTCTTGAAAGTAATCGTCATTTCCTAATGGCGTAGCAACATCTATAGCTTTATATTGCTTTTTGAGATATTCTACGGCTAATTTCTGACCGTTTTCACCAGTATTTCTTCCTTCAAATTCATCTGAAGCATATACATAAAGCATTTCTTTAAGTTCATCTGAGGTAATGGTATTAGCATATTCAACCGGATCGACTATTTTTTCTTCGTTAAGTTGTGATGAAGATTGGTTGCTTTTTGATGAGGTACCACAGCCAAATAATACTGATATACCCAAAAGCATAAGATTTTTTTTCATAACAATAGAGGTTTTAAGAACGGATTTATTGCAAAATTTGCTAAAAATACAAAATTCGAAATGTCTTGAAGTTTAGGCCCTTCGGCATTTAACAAACTTTAACACTAGATAATTTCAGCCTTAATAGGGAAAGGTGAATTAGCCAAATACCACGCTGTTGCAAAGATTAGCTTTGTGCGTTTTTCTAAAAGCTGGTAATTAATTTTGTCCGCGGTATCTGTTGGCTGTGTGTAGTCTTCATGTTCTCCGTTAAAGAAAAATACAACAGGAATATCTTTTAGCGCGAAGTTGTAATGATCAGATCTATAGAAATAGCGATTTGGGTCGCTATCCTCATTGTATTTGTAATCTAAATCTAAGTTTGTAAAGTTCGAATTTGCCTCTTGAATTACAAAATGAAGTTCGGTACTAATACGATCAGCACCAATTACATAAATATAATCCTCATTATCCTCATGCCTTTCATCAACGCGTCCTATCATGTCTATATTTAGGGTGCTAATAGTATTTTCCATGGGAAAGATAGGGTTATTGGTGTAATAACGCGATCCATGTAGGCCCACTTCTTCTGCCGTTACATGCAAAAAGACAATACTGCGCTTAGGACCATTTCCGTCTTCAGCAGCCACTTTGAACGCTTCGGCCATTTCAAAAACAGCCGCTGTTCCAGAGCCATTATCGTCAGCTCCAGAATATATTTGTCCATCTACAATTCCTTCATGATCAGAATGGGCAGCGATATAAATGTACTCATCCGGAAATTCAGAACCTTCGATAAACGCTATTACATTTTGAGATGCATTAAGGTCATCTGGCAGGGCTTCTTTGGGAACTTTTTGAAAATAATCCGGATGTGATTCTGGTGCAGCAATATCTAAGTCTTTATAATAATTCCTGATATAATCACATACCATATTATGACCATCTTCGCCTGTCATTCGGCCTTCGTATTTATCCGAGGACACTTCTTCTACAAAAGTTTTGAGTTCTTCTGCGTTGATCGTTTTGAGATAATTTTCTACAGTGCTTTTATCTTCGTAAGAAATACTTTCCTTTAAATTCTCAATTTTTTCACTATGTCTAACTGTAGAACATGAACCTACAAGAACGAGGGCGGAGGCGACTAAAAATTTCATTTAATGGTTTGGTTTGCGCAAAAATAAGTTAAAAGCACATAAATAGCTTTACACCTTTGTGAAATATTAAAAATCTTCATCAATTTCAATATCCTCTAGTAATTCTTTAGAATCTTCGAGATTCTCTTCATCTCGCTGTTCTAATTGATCTGTGTTACCTATTTCTGAAGTGCTAAAAATGCTTTTATAAATGGTTAGAGACAAAGCTATTATGACCATTATAAAAATATATTGAATGGTTTTGGTTTTGGATTTTTCTTTTTTCGAAATTAATAGTATTAATAAACCACAAACGAAGGCTACAATGATTGGTATTACCGACAAGTTTGATAGGGGAGTTACAGCCAAAACTACAGCTAAAATAGCAGCAATGAATCCTAAAGCGATTAAAAGTTTTTTAAGCATAACTTATTTTGGTTTTAAGATTAATTTTTGAGTCCTGTTGCAGATTGAATTTTCAATTCTCCATTACCAACTGGAATTTTGAATTTTGCATATACAGGAATCTTATTTGCGTCTGCAGTTAGCCACAATAAGTTGGCGTTTTTCCCTCTCAGAACATCACTCCCTTTAAGCGAAATCGCCAGTTTGTAACATTCTTTTGTTCCAATCTTTGTTGAAATGGTTTCTTTCCCTATATACTTTAGGGTTATTACATTTTCTTCATTATCAAAAAGTACGGTGAAGTCTTGTTGATCTCCCGGATTTGCTTTATGAATATCAAGATTCCTTATATAATAAAGTGTAGCAACAATATCCTTTGTTGATGGTTTAATGGTTACGTTTTTATTTTCATCCCAAGTTTTGCCATCCTTTCTTTTTTTTCGTTTGAGGCTCTTAACCAAATTGGCTTTATGATTGTATTTGTATTGCATAAACTTGTAATAGCCGCCTTCACTGATATCCCTTTTGTACAAATATGGCGTTAAGGTTTTTGGATTGACATAACTCTCATACAAATCTCTAATCTTGAAAAAGTTGTCCCATTTCTCGTAAGTTGTGGCTGTACATTTGAGTCGCATTAAAGTACTTTTTGAAGTTTTAACTTCACTTGTTTCCATTTTTATCTGAGCAATGTCAGTTAATAAGCCAGACATATTATAAGATGCCGAATACACTAATTTTTCGCCTACAGCAACGGTTTTATTTTGCCCGATACACAATGTGGCGAAGGATATAAAGAATAAGAGTAAGTAAGCTTTCATAAAATTGGTTTGAGATTATAACGTTAACACTAACATATATTGTGCCGAAAATACAATCCAATTTTTAATGATGCTAATTTTATTTGGTAATCAATTCGTCTATTTAAATTTGAAAAAACTAAAAAAACCCTTTGGCAACATCAAAAAGGGTTTTATATTTGCATCCGCTATCGGAGAAATGGCAGAGTGGTCGAATGCACTGGTCTTGAAAACCAGCGAGGGTCACACCTCCGGGGGTTCGAATCCCTCTTTCTCCGCAAAATAAACCCACAACACGCGTTGTGGGTTTTATTTTTTTGAATGGTGAACGTTCACGTATATAAGTTTAAAAGAACAAAATCATATTGAGCGAAGCTCAAATAGGGTTTTATACTACGCTAGGGCAGTTATTTAGATTAATAAGTATTCCTTTTTCCTCCATATAGCGAAAGCCTCAACTCTAATAAGTATTATATTTATTGGGTTTCATTATTTCATTATGCCGTTGACAGAGCCATAAATGACCTTAAAATTAGATTTGATTTAAGTTTATTTTTTTCCGATAGATTTTTAACATATTACCGTCAAGATTAATGTAATGCTATTATTCGACCAATTTTTTGGTATTTAATCAATTAATTTCATCCCTTCAGGTTATTAGCAATATATTCGAATTAAAGCCCTGTGCTTCAGTGTCAGAATTACAACTTATGGTATGAAGCACATAATTAATTATTATGAATTTAGTGATAGAAATATCATTACAATAAACAATTATTATGCACAAATCGACATTAGAAATCTCTACAATGTTACCGTCAGATGCTGCTAAAGCGGTTTTTGAAACAGCTAGAGCACGTCGCCATGAAACTGAAGAATCAAGAAGATTAGCACCAGCGCTGGTAGACCACTTAAAGGAAACAGGTTTATTTAGATTAGGCCTACCAAAATTTCTGGGAGGTTGGTCAGATGATCCAATTGAAGTATTAAAAGCTTATGAAATTCTCAGTAGTGGAGAAGCTGCTGCTGGTTGGAGTGCCTGGAATAACCACTTGGCTTGTACTTTTGGTCGTTTTCTCGATGAAGAGAGTATGAGAGAAATTTATAAAGATGGCTCACATGTTTATGCGAATTCTGCTCGCCCAGAAGGTGTGGCGGAAATTGTATCCGGTGGATATAAAGTAAACGGACGTTGGACCTTAGTATCTGGATGTGAAATTTCAGATTGGTTTGCCTTGCGTTGCCTTGTTACAGGTGAAGGATTACCTAACACACTTGGCCCTGGCGCAAAACTTAAGTTGTTTTTTATACCTAAGGAGGCCATTAATGTTATCGACACATGGCATGTTGGTGGATTAAGAGGTACTGGTAGCCACGATATTGAAGTTAAAGATCATTTTGTGCCTGAAGCTTATGCTGTTGATTTTGAGAGTCCGGTAGCCATTGATAGTCCTTATAGTCGTTTACCGATTGGATGTATGAATGCGGCTGGAAATGCAGCAATCGCACTTGGTATTTTTAGCGCAGCATTAGATGATTTTGTGAAGATTTGTTTCGAAAAGATAACTCCAGGTAAAAATCCTGATTTACGAGACAGAGATCGTGTGCAGGATGTCATTGCGAAAAGTAAAACTTTGTTAGCTGCTTCAAGATGTCAGCTTCATAATTCTGTGTCTGTTATCTGGGAAGAAGCCCAAGCAGGAAATGAATATACAGATATACAATTAGCTGATGTTTGGACAGCCTCGCACCAGGCCGCTGTAACAGCGAGATCAATGGTTTCTGAAATCTATGCAGCTGCCGGAACCGTAGCACTTTACACAAAAAACATCATTGAGCGTGCGCACAGAGATGTATATGCTGTAAATCAGCATGGAATTGTACAACCGCTTTGGATGAAGCAGGCTGGAATGGCTTATGTAGGATTAAAGCCTACAGGTGCAATGTTCAGAATTTAGTATCCAAAAAGAATTAGTTCTCAAATTTTAAGCAAACCTATGATCGAAATAATAAAAGATAAAAACACCTGGAAGGAACAGGTTGATATGGTACCGAATTCGGATTTTTACCATACCTACGATTATCATCAGCTTTCGAAAAATGATGGTGAAGACCCTGTGCTTATTCATTATGTAGATGGATCTACATCTTTGTTGATTCCTTTGCTATTTAGAAATATTGAAGATACAGACTATAAGGATGCCACTTCTGTTTACGGTTACGCCGGACCACTAGTACAAAATATCGGAGAATCCTTCAATTTTGAAGACTTTAGAAACGAGTTTAATGCGTTTCTACATGATCACAAAATTGTTTCTATTTTCTCTCGATTACATCCTTTTATTCCAAATCAGGAAATAATCCTAAGCGGATTAGGTGAAGTTTCTACCTTAGGAAGGGTGGTGTATATCGATTTGAAAGATCCTCTTGAAATCCAAAGAGCAAAATACAATAGACGATTAAAAACTTATATAAATAAATGCAGAAGAACCTGCACGGTGATTGAGGGTGATCTCGATCAGCATCTCGATGATTTTATTCGCTTGTATCACCAGAATATGAGGCGAGTAGGTGCGGGAGATAATTACTTCTTCACTAATGAATATTACCGAAAAGTGTTAACTAGTAGCGATTACAAATCTGAATTATCGATATGTATTCATAACGAAACTCAAGAAGTTATCGCAGCGTCTATGTTTATGAAAAAAGGTAATATTGTTCAATATCATTTATCAGGTTTAAGTGAAGATCACTTCGAACTCAATCCTATCAAATTGATTTTAGATGAAATGCGTATAAAATCAACCAATGAAGGATACGAGATATTTAATTTAGGCGGTGGCTTGGGTAGTAACGAAGACTCCTTGTTCAGATTTAAAAGTGGTTTTTCTAAGACTTTTGAAGAGTTCAAAACATGGAAGTACATTGTTAATGAACAAGTTTATCGAGAATTATCCTTAAATAGGTTAGGCGATGATTATAACTTAAATGAGGTAAGCTTTTTTCCCGCCTATCGGTTTCAAAATAAGGTAGAAAAAGTATAATAAATAAAAAGCCCACATTCTCAATGCGGGCTTTTTTTATCTGTAATCATTATTTAACGTGATCATATGGTTAAATCCGTTTTACGCGTATTTAACTCCTTAATGAAAGGTTGCTTTGTGAGAATCTGACCCGTTGCATTTCGAATTGCATTAGCCAAAGCACCTCCAGCAGGGGGTAAGCCAGGTTCTCCAAGACCAGTAGGGGATAATTCATTTTCAACAAAATGAGTTTCTACGATCGGTGTTTCCCTCATTCTAATTAAACGGTAAGTATTGAAATTCACGTCGTTTGGCTTCCCTTCTTCAAAAGAAAAGTCTCCATACATCGCATGGCCTATGCCATCAATGACTCCACCTTCGATCTGGTTTTTTGCTCCCGTAGGATTCACTACTATTCCACAATCAACAGCTACAGTTACTTTTTCAATTTTAGGTTGCCCATTATTTAAAGTTATATCTACAACTTCGGCAACATGAGTGTTGTGACTATAATAGGCCGCGAAGCCCTGATAGGTGTTAGCATTCGTTTTTCCCCATTTGCCTTTTTCTGCTGCCAATTTGATGGTGTCAATCATACGTTTGGCCGAGTACTGTATGTTAGGGTCTTTTCCGTCTTCAACATTACTCAATAAATCTAATCGTAACTGAACGGCATCAACATTTAATTCGTTGGCCAATTCATCAAAAAAGCTTTGTTCTGCAAATGCTAAGAAGTTAGTGTACGGTGCTCTCCACGCACCTGTAGTGATATTACTTCTGTAATTTCCTGATTCAACTTTGTAGTTTTCAATAGCACCTGCAGGAAAGAAATGTGGAATCAGTCCGTACATATTTGAATTAATAGCCGCTTCTTTCAGGTGATACGCTGTAACTTTTCCATCTTTTAGTGACGCCTTAATTCTGTACTTTATTGCCGGTCTATATATACCTGCAGCCATATCATCTTCACGCGAAAATACGACCTTAACAGGTTTTTTCGTCAGGTTAGAAATTTCGGCCGCTTCTAAGGCGAAATCGCCATATAGTCTTCTTCCGAAGCCGCCACCCATTCGCGTCATTTCTAAATGAATATCCTCTTCATTTCTGTTAATCAAATTAGCGATTCTTCTGGCAGTACCTGCTGGTGTTTGAATCGGACCAACTAAATGCACTTTTTCTTCCGTAATATTTGCATAGAAATTCATTGGCTCCATGCAATTATGTGGAAGGAAAGGTGATTCATAAGTGCGTTCTATAATTTTATCTGCCTCGGCGAAAGCTTTTTCAACATTGCCGTCTTCTCTTCGAACATCTAAATTTTTGCGATCTAGAATTTTATTCAACTCGTCATTGTGATCTGAGGTATTTTCTAAATTGCCATCACTGGTCCATTCAATTTGAAGTACTTTTTTTCCTTTCATAGCCGCCCAGGTACTCGAGGCTAATACAGCAATCTTATCACCAAATTGAACCACTTCAGAAACACCATTTACAGCTTTTGTAGCCGTCGCATCGAACGAACTTATCTTCTGACCAAAAGCAGGTGGGCGGGCTACTGACACATAAAACATACCCTCACTTGTATAATCTAATCCAAATAGAGGTTGACCAGTAATGATTTTTTCCATATCTACATTAATGGCGTCTTTACCAATGATCTTATAGTCTTGAGGAGATTTTAAGGAAACGTCCTCCGGAACTTCCAATCCTGCGGCTTCATTTACCACATCGCCGTATCCTAAAGTATCACCATTGGCGTTAGTGATTATTCCGTCTGCGGCTTTACAAGTTGAGGCATCAACGGCCCATTTTGCTGCTGCTGCATTAATTAGCATTTGCTTAGCGGTTGCCCCAGTTTGCCTTAAGGCGTCCCAACCAAATCGTATTGATTGACTACCTCCAGCAACTTGTCTCTGGAAATTTTTGGTGTCTAAATCTCCTTGCTTAACCGATACATGCTCCCAAGGCACATCTAATTCTTCAGCAATGATCATTGGCATGGATGTTTTCACACCTTGACCAATTTCAGGGTTAGGAGAATATATGGTGACATAGCCATTATCAGCAATTTCAATAAATGCATTAAACTCATTGAAATTTAGTTTCGAAATATCTACTGGCGGTTTGGCTGTTTCTTCACATGCCGTTAAGAAGTTAAACCCAATTAATAATCCACCACTCGCAAGTGCCGAAGTTCTTATAAAACTTCGTCTGCTAAATGTTACTTTATTTTGATCTTTCATAATTCTTGGGCTTAAGACATTTTCTTAGCAGCTAGCGCTACCGCTTTTTCAATTCTATTGTAACTAGCACAGCGGCATAAATTACCATGCATCGCACTTCTTATTTCCTCGTTATCCGGACTCGGATTTTGCTTCAAAAATGAGGTTGCTGTCATGATCTGACCAGCTTGGCAATATCCACATTGTGGCACGTCGAGTTCTTTCCAGGCCTCTTGAACAGGTGAGAGTTTATCGCTTGCTAATCCTTCAATAGTTGTAATGTCTGAATCGGTTAATCGCGATGCTGGTATAGAACAGCTTCGCATGGCAACACCATCAACGTGAACTGTGCAAGCGCCACATTGTCCAATTCCACAGCCATATTTAGTACCCACTAAATTGAGTTCATCTCTTAGCACCCATAATAGTGGTGTATCATCGTCAGCAGTAACAGAAACTTTGTTGCCATTGACTTTTAAGTTAAAACTTGACATAATAATAATCGGTTAATTCCTTAAATTTAAGAAATTATGAGCAGTATTAAGGGAAAAGATTCAAATTAACATTTCATAAAGAAGAGTATTCTGAGTAATTAAAATGAATTATTTTTTATATCGACTATCCTTAAAATTTTTACTTCTTTGAAATTATATTTCGAAACGAATTCTTCTAGACAATTATCTCTCACTACGAAAAGTAGATCAGGAGTTGCCTCGTTGATTGTACTGAGCAAATGAAGTACTAACTGATGAAAACCTGAATCTTTCCTTATTTCTAAAGGGCCAATTTCATCGATCACCATAAATTCAGCATGGCATAAATCCCACGAATTTCTGACGCTTTTTTCTATATATTCAAAACTTTTTTTATCAAAATTGAATTTACCAACGGATAATTCACCGTTAGGTTTTTCCATGTCTAATAGCTGACCAGTTTCAATATCAAAAAACATGCGTTTTCCGTTAATATCAGGAGTTAAAAACCCAGTAACATTTGACCTCTTTTTTATCCAATCTTGTAAAGCTGTTGTTTTACCAGTTCTAATGGCTTCAGACAATATGTAAACCTTATTATTGCTCATCTTCAGAATAATACAACGAAAGACTTAACCAATTAATTACAAACCATTTTAGGCGATTTACAACCTTTGTTTGTTGCTTTGAAAGCTGTTGGGCTAAACCTACATTATTTTTAATGTCTGGCATTAAGTTCATAATATGATTCAGGGTTTTCTGGTTTTTTCTTTTCTCTTTACGTGCCCATTTTTGCATAAAATATTTAAAGATTGGATTGAATAGAAACATAAAGAACACGATTGCAGCGAGTGTACGCAGAATAATGGATAGCGCTTGTTTTGGCATTCCTGAAAAGATAAATACGATTGTTGAAAACAGCAACAAAGCAACAATTAACCAAAACCGTTTTCTTTTGCGTTTCTTTAATGGTGTTTTATTAGCGGTAAATTCAAAACTTCTATGTTGTAATTCCATTGCATTTTGAAATACTTTTTCAGGGAGTCTGAATGCAAAACCGCCCGCCAGAATTCCAACAATAAAATATAATAAGCCATATATTGTTAGAAATAGCCAAGGCAATTCTGTGATCCATTCTGCATTCAATTTTTCCTGAAGTCCATCAAAAAATTGCTGAATGGATACCCATAAATTCATACCAAAAATAATGGTAAGTGTGAGTATTTTTTGAAAAGCAGATTCTAGAAGAGCAATAGCTCCAAGACTGGCTGAAGTCATTTTATTGACTCCAAAAATACCATAAAGACTTGCCCCGAGAATGCCTTGAAAAAGTACTGCAACATAAGCCATTGGTGGCGAGTGTGGACTTACCATAGCTTTGATTAATACAACAAGCATTGTTGCCTTAATAATAGAATTGAAGCGCTCTTCACTCGACTTGGCAATGAAGGTAATAATGATCACGGCAAAACTACCTAAAAGAATACCACTAAATGGGATTTTAGCCGCATGTAATAAACCTCCCAAACCACTTTCGCTAATTGCCCAAATGGCAATTAGTTTGGTGTGCAGTAATTTTGGCGTCGGATTAAATGCGAGCATATTATGTTTTTTCGATTCTTTTAATCAATTTCTGATAGTCCTTCTGTGTATCTATATCGAATAAATTTTCTGTTTTCAGACCAATAATAGTATGATTTTGTGAATTTAGAAATTCTTTAGCGCCTTTATCGCCTTTAAGTTTTAATAGGTCAGAAAAGTAATTATTAGATATGACGACTGGAACACCAAAACTGTTATTGTAATCAGCTGCTACAATTTTTTTTTGATCACTTTTGAATTCTTTAATGAGGGTATTAAAAAATTTGGTTTGAATTAGCGGTTGATCGCCTAATGCAATGAGAACAGCATCAAATCCTTCGTTTTGAATACCTTCAATACCACATTTAATGCTTGAACTTAATCCTTCTTTATAGTCTGAGTTTATTACTAAATCTATAGAATGCTTTTGAAGATAAGGCTTAATGGAACTAGCCTCAGCTCCAAGGACGCAATATATTTTATCTATATCGGCTTGTTTAACATTTTCAATTGTCTCTTCTAGGATTGTAGTCTTTTTGAAGGGAAGCAATTGTTTAAGAGTACCCATTCTAGATGAGCTTCCCGCGGCGAGTATTAGTGCTGCAATTCTAATTTTAGGCATAGGATTTACCTGAAAGTGTTCTTAATGATGTTGGTTTAGTTTTACGAAGAACCGATAATATTTCTGAAAGAATAGACAAGGCAATTTCTTCGGGTGTGATGGCTCCAATGTGTAATCCAGCTGGGCTATAAACAGCATCTAAAAATGATCCATCAAGATCTTCTTTATAACTAAAGAGGTCATTTTGCAAGCGTTCTCTACGCTTTACTGAGCCTAAAATCCCAATATATTTGGGTTCAACTTCGGTCAGTTTAATGAGATATTTCAAATCTAAGGCGTAGTTATGTGTCATTAAAACCACTATAGTTTCTTTATCAATTTTCAGATCAAATAATTCTGGGGTACTATCTGTAACGGACTTTGCACCTGGAAAATCTGAAAGTTGTTTTGGGTCATTAATTGAGGTTATTACGTCAATTTCCCATCCTAATAATGAAGCCATTCTGCAGAGTTTAACCGCATCGTGTTCAGCACCAATAATTACTAGTCTTGGACTTGGATTAAGTGTTTGAGAAAACTTCTGATTGGCTTCAGTATTAATTGAAGTATTAAATTGAAAAATATGGTCGTTATCAAATGTAACTTGACTTCCAAAATCGCCAGTAACGTCATCTTCCTTTAGATAATAAGATTCAATTTGAAAGGATTTTCTAGAATCTAGCATTTTATAAAAGGCATCAATAAAGCTATTATCTAGATCGATCAATTCAAGTAAAATATAAAGGGTGCCTTCACAACCTAAACGAAACCGCCCATCATAAGTCATCATTTTAGATTTACCATCCTGAAATACAGACTGCGCGCGTCGTCTTACTTCAGCCTCTACACAACCACCACTCACTGCACCTGTCATCGTCATATCCTCAGAAATTAGCATCCTCACTCCAGGTTTTCTATAAGATGAACCTTCAAGATCAACAACAGTAGCTAAAACGCTCTTAATACCTTTTTGTTTATCAGCGATAGCCTGGGTAATTATGTTTTTGAATTCGTGCGTCATTTCGTATTCAATTAATGAGAATCGTAAGATTTATAAAAGTACAATTTTATTTATCAATGAAAAGTGATCAATAGTTAAGAGCAGCAATAATTAGGACTATAACTTAGCATTATTCCTTACTTTTGCAGAAAAAGAAAACATGTCGATCATAGATAATCTAAAATGGCGCTATGCCACCAAAAAATTTGACAATTCAAAGGTCTTGTCAGACGATCAAATTCAAACCTTAAAAGAGGCTTTCAATCTCACCGCCTTGTCTTACGGATTACAGACTCTAAAAATGGTCATTGTAGCAGATAGAAACCGTCGCGAAGATTTGGTTCAGCATTCATACGGGCAACGACAGGTTGCGGATGCTTCTCATTTGCTGATATTGTGTATTCAAAAGGATATCAATGATTCGGATGTAGAACAGCATTTCGATAATGTGAAAAAGATTCGCCAAACACCAGATAGTGTCTTGGAGCCTTTCAAAAATGGATTGACGTCTACTATTAATAATATGCCAAAAGAGGCTAAGACTAATTGGGCTACAAGGCAAGCCTACATTGCCTTAGGAAATTTAATGACAGTGTGTGCTGTTGAAGGTATTGATGGTTGTCCAATGGAAGGCTTTGTGCCTTCAGAAATCGATAAAGCATTAAAGCTAGATGATTTAGGATTAAGTTCGGTGTTAATGTTTCCGGTAGGTTTTAGAGCAGAAGACGATATGTTTGCTACGCTGGAAAAGGTAAGAAAATCAATTAGCGATACCATCATAGAATTGTAAAAAGACATTTCTAAAAAGTATTCAAAAGGTTATATTTGTTAAGAACCTAAAACGACTCATATTTATGCCAGGATTTGAATTATTTGGTGATTCAGAACGAAAAGAAGTAAACGATGTTTTAGATAATGGCGTGTTAATGCGCTATGGTTTTGATGGCATGCGCAAAGGCCATTGGAAAGCAAAAGAACTAGAGTCAGAACTCTGTAAAACATTCAATTCTGAATATGTTCAGTTGGTGTCGAGTGGCACAGCCGCAGTGACTGTTGCACTGGCATCGGCGGGCGTTGGTGCAGGAGATGAGGTCATTATGCCCACATTCACTTTTGTTGCTAGTTTTGAAGCCATAATGATGCTTGGCGCCATACCAGTTTTAGTAGATATTGATGATACCTTAACATTAGATCCTAAGGCGGTTGAAGCGGCGATTACGTCTAAAACTAAGGCTATTATGGTTGTGCAGATGTGCGGTAGTATGGGTGACATGGACGCATTGAGAGCAGTATGTGATAGTCATGATCTTATTTTTATTGAGGATGCTTGTCAGGCGATAGGTGGAACCTACAAAGGTCAACCTTTAGGTAGTATTGCAGATATTGGTTGTTTCTCGTTCGATTTTGTAAAAACGATCACCTGTGGTGAAGGTGGAGCAGTGGTGACCAATAATAAGGATTACTATTTGAACGCTGATCATTATTCAGACCATGGGCACGACCATGTTGGTAACGATCGTGGTGCAGAAACACATCCATTCTTAGGATATAACTTTAGAATTTCGGAATTAAATGCTGCTGTTGGTTTGGCACAAGTGCGACGACTGCCTGAGTTTATTCAAATTCAAAAGAAAAACTACACAATTATTAGAGAAGCATTATCTCAGATTCCTGAAGTTGAATTCAGAAGAGTTCCGGAAGGTGGAGAAGAGAGCTATGCATTTCTGAATTTTTTCTTACCTAATCTTGGAATAGCAAGAAAAGTTTCTGAAGCATTTAAGGCAAACGGAATAGATGCTTGCTTTCATTATTACGATAACAATTGGCATTACATAAGAAAATGGGATCATTTAAAAGATCTTAAGTCCTTATTCCCAATTTCATCAGAAGTTAGAGAAGGTTTAAAGTATCTTAAAACCAAAACCTACTCACAGTCTGATGCCTATATCGCTCGAAATCTTTCTTGTCTAATTAAACTATCATGGAGTGAAGATGAGGTTAGAGATCGGGCAAATGCAATGGCAAACATAGTTAGCGAGGCTTGTAGCGTAATTTCCCAAGACTAGCTGTACAGTTATTGTATAGGTCTCTTTTTAGTTTTTGTTTTGAAGTATTTATAATTTTAGTTCAAAATAAGAGCTATGAAGAAAATCTACGCGTTACTATTGTTTTTCTCTTTTTCATTTTGTGTGTTACATTCGCAACAATTGCCAATTGATTTTTCAGAGAGTTCGCATAATTTTAATGTTTGGGGAGGAAGTACTTTTACCATAGTACCCTCACCAATTGATGCTAGTAATCCTACCGGAGAATTCTTTCGGTCTAGTTCAGCTTCAGAGCAAGGACATTATATAGATTTGGCACAACCCATTGATTTAGATACTGAAGATGAAATTACAATGCGATTTTATGCTTTCGATCCAAATGCGCATAATGTTGTTGTAAAATTAGAAAATGGCACCAATCCAGATATTGAGATGAATGTTGCTGTATCTCCTAATCAAAATAATTGGTCTGACCTTACTTTTGATTTTTCAACAGTAGGAGGAAGCGGAGCTTATAGTCGTCTTACTATTAGAATTGACGATGGAAGTTTAATTCCTGGTGCCTTTAGAATTGATGATATAAATGATGGATCTACTCCGGGTGATCCACATGAGTTAGATGTTATCTATACGGATCTGGTTTGGTCTGATGAGTTTGATAGTACCACACCAGAAGCTGTGGATAATACGAAATGGTATCATCAAACATTTGGGCCTAATAGCGGACAATGGTTTAATGGTGAAGAACAGCATTACACAGATCGATTAGATAACTCATTCGTTGAAAATGGCTTTTTAAATATTGTTGCAAAGAGTGAAGTGTTTTCCCAAGATGGTGTAACATTGAATTATACTTCTGCACGACTGAATTCAAAATTTGCCTTTACCTATGGTAGAGTAGATGTAAGAGCAAAATTACCTGCAGGAGATGGTACTTGGCCTGCAATTTGGACTCTCGGTAAAAACATTAATGAAACAGGTGCCTACTGGCAAACACAAGGATTTGGTACAACGACCTGGCCCGCCTGTGGTGAATTAGATATCATGGAGCACGGTTTAGGTGCCACTAATCAGGTGAGTAGTGCCATTCACACTCCTTCAAGTTTTGGGAATACGGTTAATTATCAGGCATTTATGTTAAGTGATGTGGCCAATGATTTTCATGTTTATTCTATGAATTGGTCACCGAATCAGATTACTTTCTTAATTGATGATGTAGGATTTTACACGTATAACCCAGCGGTTAAGGATGCCAATACTTGGCCTTTCGATTTAGAACAGTATTTATTGTTGAATGTGGCCATGGGAGGAATTTCAGGTGGAATTGACCCAACTTTTACTGAAAGTGCAATGGTAATCGATTATGTTAGGGTGTATCAAAATACTGGATTAAGTATTGATGAGGTTTTCAAAAATAAATTCAGAATTTATCCGAACCCAAGTTCAAATATTATTCATATTAAAACTGAAGAGCTTATTGACCGAGTGGAGGTTTACAATACTATCGGACAACGCATTAGCCAAAGCTTTGGTAACACAAAAGCAATAGATGTGAGTAGTTTTACTTCAGGTGTTTATATTTTGAAGATCTATTCAGGAGATCGATCTCTGAGTGAAAGAATTTTGGTCGATTAATAGTTAATGTAATCAACAATTTCTAAACCGTAACCGATCATTCCAACACGTTTGGTCTGAAGACTATTTGAAAGTAGTTTTAGCTTACTAATTTTTAAGTCGTGTAATATCTGAGCACCAATTCCGAAGTCTTTACTATCCATAGGAATTCTTGGAGCTTTAACAAGCTTACCATCAACCTGATTTTCTTTCAAAATTGACAATCTCGACAATAAATTCATGGATTGTGCCTGCTGATTTATAAAGATAATAGCACCTTTTCCTTCAGAACTGATAGCATTGAACATGTCATCAAGTTTCTGATCTGCATTGTTGGTAAGCGTACCGAGAATATCATTGTTCACCAAAGTAGCATTAACTCGTGTGAGAATAGGTTCATCTGAAGACCAATTTCCTTTCGTCAAGGCAATATGTACCTGTTGATTTGTAGTTTGTAAATAGGCTCTGAGTCTAAATTTCCCGAAGCGCGTTTCAATATCGAAGTCTTCCTTCTTTTCAATCAATGAATCATATTCCATTCGATAGGCAACAAGGTCTTCAATAGATACAATTTTTAGATTGAATTTCTTTGCCACTTCCATCAGCTGCGGTAAGCGTGCCATTGTGCCGTCTTCGTTCATTATTTCAACGATAACTCCAGCAGGCTCAAATCCTGCTAAACGTGCGAAATCAATTGCAGCTTCTGTATGACCAGTTCGTCTCAATACACCACCTTCTTTAGCAATTAATGGAAAAATGTGACCTGGTCTTGCAAGTTCAAAAGCTTTCGTTTCTTTATGAACTAATGCTCTTACGGTTTTAGCTCTATCGCTAGCCGAAATACCTGTACTGACGCCGTTTCCTCTTAAATCAACAGAAACCGTGAAGGCCGTTTCCATAGGATCCGTATTATTCCTCACCATCATGTTTAGATCTAGTTCCTCACAGCGGTGTTCGGTAAGTGGTGCACAAATCAATCCTCTACCATGGGTTGCCATAAAATTGATCATCTCTGGAGTTACTTTCTCAGCGGCTGCTAAAAAGTCGCCTTCATTTTCTCGATTTTCATCATCAACAACAATAATTACTTTGCCCTGACGAATGTCTTCGATGGCTTCTTCAATAGTATTAAGTTTGGTCTGTGTATTCATAGATTCAACAGTCATCACAACGGATTTATACTAAGCAAAGATACGCTTATTTTATATTCTGAATACAACTTTGGTAGAAGTCGTGCGCAATCTTATTTCTGAGGATGATGTATTTTAAAGGATAGAGTGGTAGTGAAAGAATTAATAAAATAGGATTAATACGCTTATCCTTTTGACCAATGGACTTGTAAAAATTTGAATAGACATAGGCATCGACAACGACATAGATCGCAAAAAATATAAAAGCTATAATACTTAGATTAATCGAAGCATCAGCAAGACTTGGTAATTTATTATTCTTGAAAATAAAATGAAGTCCGATTAAAGCACCACCAACGATAAAGCTCACTAAACTCGTCTTTGAATAATCCTTATAGTCCTTTAAAAGACGTTTACCTTTAATAAGCCTTGGATCTACGTCTAATCCCTCGTCCTCGAGGCTTTCTAGCGAAATATTTCGATTTAGTAAGTTATGTAAGGCAATTTCTTTTGGTTTTTTGTCGAGGTCGAATTCACCTTGTTGCTTAATTACATTCACCAATTCTTCAACTGAATATCTCTTGTAATAGTTATAGGATTTAGTTTCACTTTCTGAAAGTTCTAATTTATTCTTAGGTGTAAATGCTCGTTTTAATGGTACGAGTATGGCATCAAACTGAAAGACGCCTTTATCATTGGTTGCTCTTGTTGTTAAATAAATACTTAAGGGTAGCATAACAGCGGTTGATAGCCAAGCACCTACTACTGGGCTGAAACTTCCTTTCTCAGCACTATTTTTTGCGAAAATCCCGAAGAAATGATAAGTTAAAAACAATACTATTGCAATTACCATAGGTAATCCAATGCCGCCTTTACGAATCAGTGCACCAAGAGGCGCGCCAACAAAAAATAGAATAACACAAGCAAAGGCAAGAACAAATTTATCGTGTAAAGAGATGATATGCTTATTTAACCAAATCTCTTTTGCTTCAAAATTTTTCTTGTTTGAATCTAATATTTGAATGGTACTACTTGCTGAATTAATCGCTAGGTTGACGATTTGAACTTTATTATTTGCTCGGAACAGATCTAAAATATCACCCTTGTATATAGAATCGGTTTTAGTGGTATCAATATTTACGTTCAATGCACCGTAGGTTGTTCTGCTATAAAGCGTTGTGGATAAGGACTTTTGATCCTTTGTACGAGCCGTTTGAAGCGAATCGATGGTTTGGTTTAACTGACTAATGTTAAACATGTTATGGCGATTCGTATAATTGCGTTCATCGAAGTCTTCAGAATTCAGAATTTCAAGATCGATATTTATATTATAGGTATCAAAATAACTACGCGCATGCGGCTTGTTTTCATTTTTTCGAGCATCTCTATTTACAATTTCCTCGTAATAATTACCATTGATGAGCTTAAGTTGAAGAATATTTGAATCGGTTGTGCTAACCAATTCACCCTTTTCAGACACAATGACTTTATAATTACCAGGTCTTGTAGAGCTCTTTTGATGCATTACTACACCTTCAAGATATTGGCCTCTATCTCCTGACTTCTTATCAACCTTGATGTTAATATTTCCGATTTCATTGAATTGACCTTCAGCGATAGCTAGGGCTGGTTTTACCTTTGCAATGTTTCTTCGAAGGTTATAAAAGTTGTATTCTCCCCAAGGAATGACATTATTGGCGAAGAAGAAACAAGCAATTCCGAGGGCAACAATAAAAACACTAAGACTTCTCATAGCGCGTTGCAAGGAAATACCGGTAGATTTCATTGCCGCAAACTCATAGTTTTCTGCAAAGTTTCCGAAGACCATAATTGACGATAATAAAATGGTCAATGGAACGACTAATGGAATTAACTTCGGAATGTAGTAAAGGATAAATTTAGCAGTTACTGAAATATCCAAGTCCTTGCCGGCAAGTTCAGAAATATAGAGCCATACCCCTTGCAGAACAAAGATGAACATGAATATGATAAAGACGCTGAAAAACGTTCTCAGAAATGTGATAAGTATGTACCTATCAAGTATTTTCACATGTTAGCGTTTAAAACCTTAATCGATTCTGTTGATAAAGTAATCTTCGTATTTACTTTCGTCAAATGTAAATAAGGTTTTTGAGATAGGCTGATCGGTTTGAAAAGAATTAACAGTTAATGTTGTTTTCGTTCCGTTTTTTCCAACTTCAATAAGATTATAGATATGTTTAGTCGTGGCATCGATACCTAATAAAACATGTTTTATTTCAGAATTGGTATCCATCGGATTTAACTTAACATATTGTATTTTCCTCCCTTTTACGTTTTGAATAATATCCATTTTAAAGGTGTAGCCTTCTTCATAAAAAGACAACATTTTACTAGGCGTTATTGTACCTTCTTCATCAGAGTTGTCTGAAGATATAGTCACTTCTTCGTCCTCCGGACTAATAGTATACAAGGTATCTCCGTCAAAAATACGCGTTACGCCTAATACATTTAGCTTGTATTTTTCACCTTCAATAACAACATCACCTCTGGTCTCCTGATTTATATTCTCACTTACATTATTAAGCTCGTACTTAAAGTCTAAGCTAATATTTTTATATGCTTTAATCTTAGCACTTACTTCATTTAGTAAGGATTTAGCTTTAGCGTCGTTCTGCGCAAATCCTGTCATTCCTATAGCTAAGAACAACAGAACGAATACCCCTTTACTCACAAGTTGGTTTTTGGACTTATTGAGTATTTCAATCTTCGATTTCATTTTGTCTATGTATGTTGTATTGTTATGATTTTTCATTTTCTAATAATTGATCTAGTGCTACTAAATCTGGCACTAAAACTTGTCGAGCTTTACTACCTTCAAAAGGTCCCACAATACCGGCAGCTTCTAATTGATCGATCAACCTACCGGCTCTGTTGTAGCCTAATTTCAGTTTTCGTTGTAGTAAGGAGGCAGAACCTTGCTGAGCTGTTACTATGATCTCTGCTGCTTCTCTAAACAACTTATCTCTGTCTGCAATATCTATATCAAGATTTGTGCCACCTTCTTCGCCGACATATTCTGGCAGTAAATGGGCATCTGGATAGGCTTTTTGACTACCGATAAACTCTGTGATTTTTTCAACTTCAGGTGTGTCAACAAAGGCACATTGTAGCCTTATAAGATCGTTACCCTGAGTGTAAAGCATATCACCACGACCAATGAGCTGGTCTGCTCCAGATCCATCTAAAATAGTTCGAGAGTCAATTTTACTGGTAACTCTAAATGCAATTCGAGCTGGGAAATTCGCCTTTATTATACCTGTGATAACGTTCACAGAAGGACGCTGTGTTGCAATGATAAGATGAATACCAATAGCCCTCGCGAGTTGAGCTAAACGTGCAATTGGAGTTTCTACTTCTTTACCTGCTGTCATTATTAGATCGGCAAATTCGTCTACCACCAAAACAATGTAGGGTAAAAACTTATGACCATCATTCGGGTTGAGTTTTCGTGCTTTGAATTTTGCATTATATTCAGCAATATTTCTACAAAATGCATTTTTAAGCATATCGTAGCGATTGTCCATTTCAATACATAATGAATTCAATGTGTTTATAACCTTGGTATTGTCGGTAATTATTGCATCTTCACTATCAGGAAGCTTCGCTAGGTAATGACGTTCAATTTTGTTAAATAATGTCAGTTCAACCTTCTTAGGATCGACCAAAACAAACTTTACTTCAGCAGGATGCTTCTTGTATAGTAGTGAAGTCAATACTGCATTTAAACCAACGGATTTACCCTGACCCGTAGCACCTGCCATTAATAGGTGAGGCATTTTTGCTAGATCAACTACGAAGGTCTCATTACTAATGGTTTTACCAAAAGCAATTGGTAATTGCATTTTTGATTGCTGAAATTTTTGAGAGGCAATCACAGAACGCATAGAAACGATAGTCGATTTCTTATTAGGAACTTCGATACCGATGGTACCTTTGCCAGGAATAGGAGCGATGATCCTAATACCTAAGGCAGAAAGTGACAAGGCAATATCGTCTTCAAGATTTTTAATTTTTGAAATTCGTATACCAGCATCCGGAACGATCTCATATAGTGTTACCGTCGGACCAATCGTTGCCTTGATACTTGTTATTCCAATTTTGTAATTGCTTAAGGTTTCAACAATTCGATTTTTATTTTCTTCAAGTTCTTCCTGATCTATAGAAATTCCTTCGTTATCATATTTTTTCAACAAGTCGAGATGCGGAAACTGATAATTACTTAATTCTAAGGTAGGATCAAATTGCCCGAAATCTTCAACTAATTTATCCGCAAGGTTGTCCTTTTCAGATTTCTCTTCGGCAACAGTTTCAACTTCGACTTTTAGTTCTGGTGTGTCAATAGTTTTTTCTGCAGGCTTAGAATCTACCTTTATATCAATATTTGGTGTCTTATCTTTAGGTTTAGAATGATTACTAATTGTAGGCTCTGGCTGATCGAGTTCAATTTCAAAAGCTGATTTGATGGCTTCTGCTTCCTCAGTTAAGCTATTATCAACGGCCACGGTTCGCGTTTCAATTTCAGAATCTGTGGCTAAATCTTCCTTTAAATCCTTTTTCGCCCTGCTAAACAATTTAACGAAAGTATCGCCTGATACTTTGAATCTGATGGCTAGATAGGCGATAAGACCGAAAAGCAATAGTAAAACGGTTCCTATTTTACCAATATAGTCTTGAAAGAAGTGATTCATTTCAAATCCTATTGTTCCGCCAAGTATATCGTATTTGTGGGTAAAAAATCCGAAGAAAATAGACAGCCAAATGACGATAAGTGTTCCCCAAATCCAATGCTTTCTAAGTTTTGTCTTTTTTAGATTTAAGGTAACATAGACCCCTGAAAGAAAGATCAGTCCAGAAAATATGAAGGATGACACGCCAAATCCTTTACTAATGAATAGTTCACTTACCCATGCTCCAAGTTGGCTTGCCCAGTTTTTATATGAATCAGAACGCTCAGGAAATGTGCTTAATGCACTTTGGTCTTCTTTACCTGTGAAGATGAATGACAAAAATGAAATGAATAATAAAACACCAAGAATGATCAGCAAACTTCCGAAGATAAGTTTCTGCTGACTAGATAATTTAAACGAAGGCTTTTTAAATTTTGTCTTTGGTTTCGCCTTAGCTTTTGTGGTTGTTTTCTTTTTAGTTGTTCTTTTTGCCATATATGTCTTCCATAACATCTGGAAGTTTAATTATAGTTTATAGCTTTCTTTGAAATCCCATTTACATAATCTTCAATTATTTGAAGTTGTGAAGCCATTTCTGAGCCATTAAATCCGGTTAAATCCTTATAGCTAATATTTGCATTGTAATATGCCAAATATTTGCTTGCCAAAGGTAAATACGACCAGTGCCATTTTTCGAGTTGATATCCCGATCTGCCTCTTGATTTATCAGTATATACTTGATAAAATCCGAAGGTATTGGCGTGGCTTTGTAGCCAGTTGTATTCCTTAAGACCTTTTCCGCTGTTAAAATACAAATTATTTAAACTATTCAAATCAATTTCTGTTCCCCAATGATGGCGTGATGAACCTGGCATTGAGCTATATTCTAAGATATTTAGAGTACGGGTTATAGAATCTAGGTCTTTATATTTCTCCCATTTACGCTCCCAAATCGCTTTCTGTTCGTAAAAATTTCGCGTTCCAGAAATAATTTTGAGGTTAACATTGTCCTTTTCAGCTGCTTCTACCATGTTTAGAAAAGCCCCATATACCTCTTTTTGAAGGTATATAGTTTTATTTGAATATTCTCGTCTAACTTTTGAAAAGGTCGAATCGTTTCGGTAGTTAATTCGTCCTAAAACCTTGTCCTTATTTAAATTTAGTGTGTCTTTAGGTTTTGAAACAATGGTATCCTTTATTTGTGGTGTCATCTGACCCAGAGGTATTTGTTCCGTTTCAGATTTACAGCTAAATAAAATACTAGCAAAAAAAAGAAAATGTACTAATTGTTTCATTTTGAAAATGCTAAGGTTAGCATCATTAAAGACCGCACTTTGTAAACGCTTACAACTAGTTTTTGGTATTAAAAAATTTTGGGAATGTAAATTATAAGCCCAATAATACTAGCAACTACAGCGGCAATAAAAACTGCTCCGGCCGAAATGTCTTTGATAAGACCAATTTTAGGATGATGATCCGGATGAATAAAATCCGCTATATATTCGATTGCCGTATTAACACCTTCAACGCTCATTACCAATCCGATCATTGCAATTTGAATGATCCATTCGATGGTGGAAATTTCAAAATAGAATCCAGCTATCGTCACAATTATGGCTATAAAAACCTGAAGTTTTATACTCGATTCGGTTTTAATGAGAATGAGCATTCCCTTAAAAGCGTATCCAACACTTTTCAGCCTATTAATAATGAACGGTTCTTTTTGTTGCATAAGAATTTATGCTAAACTCGCGATGGCAGCCTCATAATTAGGTTCGTCAGCAATTTCAGCGACTTGCTCAGTATGTAAAACTGTTCCGTCTGTATCAATTACTACGATGCATCTAGATAATAAGGTTTCAAAAGCGCCTGTGGTAAAGGTCAATCCGTAATCATTTCCGAAATTTCCGGATTTATAATCTGAAAGATTCTCTACATTTTCAATGCCTTCAGCACCACAAAAACGTGCCAGTGCAAATGGTAGATCTTTAGAAATGCACAATACTTTGGTGTTGTCTAATTGACTTGCTTTTTCGTTAAAAGTCCTTACAGATTGCGCACATGTACCTGTATCCACACTTGGAAAAATATTTAAAACTAATCTTGTGTCTGAATAATCAGCAAGGGTTTTGTCTGTTAGATCTGTTCCTGTTAATTTAAAGTCTGGTGCTTTACTACCAACTTCTGGTAAATTTCCTATAGTTTCTACTGGAGTACCTCCAAGTGTTACGTTTGCCATTTTTCTAATGTTTTAATTTTTGTTAAAAATAAAAAAAGGGTTTGTCAAAAGTGTAAATAAAATGATAATGTTTAGCGCAATTCTGCACCGAGCTTAGATTCAAAATTACCTTGAAGCTTCGACATTATTTTATCGATTTGCTTATCGGTCAGGGTTTTATTTTCATCCTGTAAGGTAAAGCTCACCGCATAACTCTTTTTGCCTTTAGGCAAATTCTTACCTTCATACACATCAAATAAATTGATGTTTTTAAGTAATTGCTTTTCGGTTTGCTTTGCAATGGTATGAATATCCTCGAAAGTCACTTGGTCATCTAATAATAAGGCAAAATCTCTTCTAACTTCTGGATATTTCGGGATTTCACTAAACTTAATTTTATTGTGCTTCGCCATTTCCAAAACATTATCCCAATTAAAATCTGCAAAAAGGACATTTTGAGAAATACCAAAATGTTTAAGTACAGATTTTTTAACCAACCCGAAGTTTACTAATGTTTTCTTACCAAGCGAAAGGCTAACACCTTCACTCAAAACGCTCGATTTAGTTGGTGCTGTTCGTAACCTATTTAAGCCTAAACGCTGTAAAATTGTTTCAACAATACCTTTTATATAGAAGAAATCACTCGGATTTGAAACGGAATTCCAACGCTCTTCTGTTTTATTTCCGGAAACAAAAAGAGATAAATGTTTATGTTCTTCGCGATGATCAGAGAATTGATGATAAGTTTTACCAAACTCGAATAATTTTAAATCATTACGCTTTCTATTGATATTGTGCGAAACCGCCTCCAGTCCCGAAAACAGCAATGATTGGCGCATCACTTCGAGGTCATTACTTAAAGGATTCAGCATAACCACATTGTGCTCTGGATTAAGATCGTCAGCCAACTCAATATATTTTGGAGATGTTAAGGAGTTTGCCATAATCTCAAAAAAGCCCTGTGACGCGAGCTGATTGCCAATAACATTCTGAAGTTTATAATCCTCAAAACGATTAGAATTTGAAATTGAAGCATTTAATTTCTCAGTGGTGCCAATATTGTTGTACCCGTAAACTCGGAGTATTTCTTCAATAATATCGGCTTCGCGCTGAACGTCATTTCTGTAAGCAGGAACGGTAAGACCTAAACCTGTTTCGGTAACGTTATTCACTTTAATTTCAAGTGAGGTTAAAATGCTTTTAATGGTTTCTCTTGGAATTTCTTCACCTATGAGCTTCTTTGCATTATCAAAGCTTAGTCGAACTTGAAAGTCTTCAATTTTATTTGGATAGGCATCAGAAATATCACTTGTAATCTCACCACCAGCAATTTCAACAATTAATAAAGCCGCACGCTTTAAAGCATATTCTGTGATATTTGGATCGATTCCGCGTTCAAACCTAAAAGAGGCATCGGTATTTAAGCCATGACGCTTCGCTGTTTTGCGGATGCTCACCGGATTGAAATAAGCACTTTCTAAGAATATGTTAGTCGTTTGTTCTGTTACACCTGAATCTATTCCACCGAAAACACCAGCAATACACATTGGTTTTTCGCCATCACAAATCATAAGATCATCTTCGTGTAATTCTCTTACGGTTTCATCGAGGGTTGTGAATTTCGTTCCAGCTTTACAGGTTTTAACCTCTACTTTATTTCCAGCAATTTTGTTCGCATCGAAAGCGTGTAATGGTTGGCCCAACTCATGTAAAACATAATTTGTAATATCTACTATATTATTAATAGGTGAGAGACCAATGGCCTTTAGTCGGTGTTGCAACCAACTTGGAGACGATTCTACTTTTACACCAGAAATAGTAACACCACAGTAGCGAGGACATTTATCTTTATCCTTTACTTCAACGTCAATCTTAAGTGACCTTGCGTCTACGTGATAGGCCATTACCGATGGTGTGATAAGCTCTAAGGCAACTTCTTTTTGTAGGAGTCCGGCTTTAAGATCACGCGCCACTCCAAAATGGCTCATAGCATCTGCACGGTTTGGTGTAAGACCTATCTCAAACACCTGATCATTTTCGATTTCAAAAATATCAGCAGCCGGCGTACCGACTTTGAGATCCTTATCCAATACCATGATGCCATCGTGCGATTCGCCAAGGCCAAGTTCGTCTTCGGCACAGATCATACCATGACTTTCTTCACCACGGATTTTACCTTTTTTGATTTTCCAAGCTTCTCCTTCAGGTGTGTAAAGTGTAGTTCCGATAGTTGCTACCGGTACTTTTTGTCCCTTGGCAACGTTTGGTGCACCGCATACAATTTGAACAGGTTCATCTTCTCCAATATTAACAGTAGTGACCTTTAAGCGGTCAGCATTAGGATGTTGTTCACAGGTTAAAACCTCGCCAACAATAACGCCTTTTAGTCCACCTTTAACGGATTCGTACTGTTCAATTCCTTCTATTTCTAAGCCAAGGTCTGTGAGTAGTTCTCCGGTTTTCTCAGCGTCCCAATCTATCTTTATAAACTGTTTTAACCAGTTGTATGAAATTTTCATGCGGTTCAATTAATCAAGCCACAAAGATAAAAATACTTGCCGCTAAATGAAATGTAGCTTTGCTTTTTTATGTAAGGGAAATGTTGTTATTTCGAACTATCTATAAAAAAAATCAGGATGAAGTATTTTGCAATTGGATTTTTAGCACTGGTCATGCTTTCATGTAAAAATGAAACTAAAGATCAAAAAGGAATAAATAATGAACTTAAAGTAGGCACTTACAGGGCGACACTCGAAGTTCAGGATAATAAGGAATTGCCGTTTATTTTTGAGGTAGTATCGCCAACCTCGCTCAAAATTTATAATGCAGAAGAAGTTATTGAAGTGGATGAAATTGAATACCGCAACGATTCGATATTTATTACCACACCAGTTTTTGAAGGCTATATAGCTGCAACTTTTGAAGGTGATAATCTGAGCGGTAGTTTTATTAAAGAAAGTTTGGATCGCATTGTGCCATTTAAAGCTGAGTTTAATAATCCTAATAGATTTTCAACTTCCGTAAAACCATTATTAAGTGTTAGCGGCGTTTGGGAAACCATATTTAGTGAAGGCGTTGAAGGCGATGAATATATTGCAAAAGGGATTTTTGAGCAGAAAGGACAAACGGTAACAGGGACGTTTAGAACTACCACTGGAGATTACCGCTATCTTGAAGGCGTTGTTGATGGTAACACTATGAAACTTTCTACATTCGATGGCGCACATGCATTTTTATTTACTGCTAAAGTGAGCGACTCAACGATGGAAGGCACCTTTTATTCTGGTAACCACTGGAAAGAGCCTTTTGTAGCCAAACGTAATGCTGATTACGAATTACCAAGTCCGAACGAGCTTACGTTCTTGAAAGAGGGTTATGAGAGCATTGACTTCGAGTTTCCTAATACTTCAGATGAAATGATCAGTCTGAAAGATGAACAATTCAAAGATAAGGTGGTAATCGTTCAGGTCATGGGAACCTGGTGCCCAAACTGTTTGGATGAAAGTAAATACTACGCTGATTTTTATCAAAAGAATAAGGATAAAGACATTGAATTTATAGCATTGGCCTTTGAATATGTAAAGGATAAAGAAACGGCCTTCAGTCGTATAGAACGACTTAAAACTAAGATTGGGATTGAGTATCCGATCCTATTAGCACAATTCGGTACTTCGAGTAAAACAAAAGCACAGGAAAAACTTCCTATGCTTAATCATGTATTGTCTTATCCGACTTCGATATTTATTGATAAATCAGGTAAAGTGCGTAAAATTCACACCGGATTTAACGGTCCGGCTACAGGTGAAAAATACACTGAGTTTAAAGCCGAATTTGAAGGTTTCGTCACTCAACTATTAGCAGAGTAAGATTGATCCATCATGGTTGTTTCAAGAGTTTAAGAAAGCGAGACTCTTTAATGATACTATGAATGATTATGATGATAATAAAGGCTAAAGAAACGAACCCTGAAATCAAAATATAGGTGTAGAATCCTTCTGAAAACTCAACCTTAAAATAGGGAAGGAGTAGAAAAAACCCAATGAGATAAGCTACAACACATACCGGCGTTATGAGGTAGTTGATAAGCAATCGCAACTTGTAGTATTTTTTTAGGTACGATTTATAACTATTGTGATCTAATGCGACTAGACGGTTTTGTTTTTGATAAATTGATCGGATCTCGAGGAAGACTCTAAAGCCTAAACTAGTAATCATTAACAATAGACCCAAGGTGAAATTATTCCAACGATTTGGAGATATATAGAGTGTGTAAGCTACCAATATTACAACCGTAACACTCATTATGATGATGGCTGCTATTTGTCGCCTTCTCTGATTTTTTGCTTTTGAAATAAGACGATTAGGGTCCATAGGATCTAATTCGTTTTGATTATTCCAAAGTGTATTTAAGATATCATTTTCCATTTTTAATACATTTTAAAAGGGCTTTTCTAATTCGACTTAAACGTGTCCTCAGTGTGCCATGTGCTAATCCAACAGTCTCAGCAATTGCAGATTGAGGAATGTCTTCGAGTTCTAATAGAATCAGGGCTTTGTTTTGTTCTGTTAATTGATCTATACAGTGATACATCTTTCTGATGTTTTGCTCCGTTGACGTTGAGTTTTGCTCACTATACTCATGATCTTCAAGAATAGATTCATTAATCGGAATATTTCGCTTGGCTCTTCGCAGATCGCTTAAACATATATTTACTGCAATCCTGTAGATCCATGTTTCTACAGCAGAATTACCTTTGAATGATTGTCTGTGATTCCAAACTTTAATAAAGGTCTCCTGGAGCCATTCTTTTGCTAATTCACTATCACCAGAGGCATAGCCAAGGCATAACCTGTATACCTTGGGTGAATGCATATTGTATATAGTACTGAATTCCGATTCTATATTCATCAGTGTTTAGCCAAAATTGTTTTTATCTCGTTATTGAACCATTCAGGCTGGTCTAACATAATAAAATGCGCAGCATCTTCGGCCAAAATAAGGTCATAATTATTCAAATTTGCATATTGATCACCATAAGTTTTGGTCACCATATCTTTGCCGTACGGTTGTGTCGCAGCAATAATAGTGGTTGGTGTTAATATATTCCTAAGATCTTTGCGCAAGTCCAATTTAAGATAATCCGTATATCCATAGACATAGGTCTTTCGGTCGGCTTCTAGAATCCAGTTTTTAATGTCTTCACGCGCTGAAGAATCAAGGCACATGCCTTGAGACATGGCTGTGGCCATCTGAGCGAATTGGGCGTCATCCATAGCTAATTGTTGATTATTATATGGACTGTCGTAAGCCAATTGGTCTGGATCGAAATTTGGTATCATCAAGGCACCTGCCGCTGGTAATGCATCCACTAAAATAATATTGCCAACCATAGAATTTTCTCTACTCGCCAACCAAGTAGCAATTGTTCCACCTAAGCTATGACCTATGATGGTAACATTTTCAAGGTTTTGCTTTGCGATATAGTTTTGTAAAGATTCATTTACCTTAGGTAACCAAGGAAATTCAATAGGAGACTTCCCACCAAAACCTGCTAAGGTAACAACATGACATTCGTAATTTTTTTCTAGTTCTTCAACCAGTGGATTCCAAATTTCTCCTGGGACTGTAAATCCTGGAATTAAAATAATAGGATCACCTTGTCCCGTTACTGTAACATGAATAGGTGAGGTTTCGGGTTCATCGGTTGTGCTAAGAGAAAGAAATGTACTTAGTATTAAAACGATTAATTTTTTCATGATTTTAAATTTTGATTTCCCTTTAGATGCAGAAATTTTAAAATGTTACATCCGTTCTTATAATTTTGCTTTCCCAAGTGAAATCATGAAAACGTTATCGTAACTTTTTATAGTGATTGTGGAGTAATTTTAAGCATTTAAATATCTTCGCATATCATTAGGAAGTTTAATTTCTAGTCGCTTTAAGATGAAAAAGATATTATGGATATTGATACTGGTTCCAATATTATTGAACGCGCAGATCAATGAAAGTGACTCCTTAAAAGTAAAGGCCGATCTTTCATTAACTGGTTTTTGGCAGGGTGGAAATGTAGAAACCTTAATTTTTAGGGCAAAATCTGGAATTACCTATCAACCCTGGAAAAAATGGGTGGTTAAAACTCAAAACTCTTATGTATACCAGGAGTTTGGTAAGGAGAAGGCGGATGCTGATTTTTTGAGTCTTAACTTTTTATATTTCAATCCTGAGAAAAAAATCTATCCACAAATCTTGGGTTTTTTAAGCACAAATTTTAGACGTGAAATTAGTTCGCGATCTTTGATAGGGGCCGGCTTTACATGGCAAGCGTATAAGAAAGATAAGAATTGGCTGAAGTTCTCATTAACCAGTGAATACGAACAAACCAATTTTGACAATACCGATTTTAATGTAGACGCCTACGATAGTAGCGATGAGATCAATACCTTTCGCGGTACGATTTGGGTCAATGGTAAATATTATCTCTTTAAGGAGAAGGTAATAATTACACATGAAAGCTATATCCAGCCTTCATTAGAAGAAAGCGATAATTACCGCTGGCAAGCCGATTTCGGACTTGAATTACCGATTTGGAAGTTTCTTAATTTCAAGATCAATTATTTACGCACTTTTGAGAGCATTGTTATTGAAGGTCAAAAGCGCGAAGACCAATTTTTGACTTTTGGATTTACCCTAAAGAGTTATTGATGCTAACCCTCTAAGAAGCTCAAATCTAAATAGTTGTTGTTCTCATCTTCAGGGTCTACGTAGAATTCAGTCTCATTTGAAATCCATCAAAATAAAGTTTAGTCAATTGAGGTTATCAACCTCTAGTTTATGTACTTAAGTCAGTATCTTCCCATTTGGTGCCATCCGATAGCATCCAAGTTAAAGAATGTCTCCGTTCGTGAATAACACCACCATTTCCCATTGGGTCAAATCCTGCGGGAACGGTCTCTCTTCCAAATTGTGCACTTCGAACGGCATTGTGCAAACAATAGAATAAATCTTCCTTTTGTTTCAACGTGTCTTCCGATAAGGTATCTTTGCCATTTACCCAATCTTCGATCTTGCCATCCATCGGACAAGTAAAGTCTACCAAAATCTCTTGCATTTGCTCACCTGTCATCATTTGACCCATCATATCAGGTTCTTTGTATCCAAAATACCAAGCCAATGGCCATGCATTTTCAAATTTCCAACCAATGGCATTTCTGGCCTCTTCGTCGTCTCTTGCTGTATTGAATATCTCTTGTTCACTAGGCTCCATAAAACGCTTTAGGTCGTTGTTCTCGACAAAGTTTAGTAGCTTTTCACTTTCTAGTTTGTCCTCAGGCATCATTAACCAAAGCACCATTGCCTTAATAGCGTTTAACCGTTGGGCGATTTCAACTGATGGTCTTAGCTTACGATCAAATTCAGTGGGTAAGGAATTGGTTGGTCTAAATCCTGCATCGAGACATAGTTTTACATTTTCGAGTCTAAGATCAGTCATCCATGGCACCTTCTTGAAAAGTTCTAAAACCTCTTCTTTTGTTTGTGGCTTCTGAGGTGTTTGTTGTGCTGCCTGTTGAGGTTTTTTAGGGTCTTTTGACCCAAATAATTTTTTGAAAAAGCTCATGTAATAATTGCGTTTTTGATTAATAGCTTGATTTTGAAGGTTTATGAAAATTCTTTCGAATCTTAGTTGTTGAAAGTTAATGATTTTGAATGAAATTTCTTCACTTATAATCATTACAATTGAATTTTAACAGTCAGTTTTCACATGGGTATATAAGTAACCATCAAAGCCTGTATTACAAACAAAACAATGAATGGAATAAACAAATAACCCACTACATCTCTCGCTTGTATTTTAATGCCTTTACCCATTACCGGAAAGACGATCAATAAGAAAAAGGGTTGTAATAAATTGCTTAAGCTTTCACCGTATGCCACAGACATAGAAGCTCGTGCAGTCATTGCAGTAACCTCACTCGACGGAAGGTTAGCACCTATATCCTGAACCATATTAATAATGCTTGGGCCAATCACAGCAAATTCACCGCCAGCAGATGGAATCGCAAAGTTGATCACACCGCCAGTGAGGTAGGAAATAAAAGCATAAGATTCAGGTGTGGCAATAGATACGAGTAAGTCGCTAATCTTTTCGCCCAAACCAGAGGCCATCATAATACCCATTATACCTGCATAAAATGGATATTGAAACAATATACCTGATATATTGCTACTGGCACGTTTCATGGCAATGCTGTAGCGCATAGGCGTTATGTGTAAAAGCATTCCAACGATCTGGAAAATGAAGATCATGATGTTAAAATTGAGATCAAATCCTTTGGTAGTAAAATGATAGATAATGTATATCAATCCTAAAAGTGCAACTGTTATCTGAAGCCAACCTGCGTTATTCAAAGCGTCAGATAATGCTTTAAATGGAAGCTTATAGGACATGGCTTCATCTTTTACTGAACCTTCTTCATCATCGAGTGAAGATTGTAGGTCTTTTAATTCTTTTCCGGCAAATGATTTCGGAATTAATGCCCAGATCAAAATGGGTGAGATCACTACAAATAAAATGATCATAGCCAAATTTAAGGTTGAACCAAGGCTATAACTTGTAGAAATGGTGTCATTCAATATCCCATTTTCAATTAAGAAGTTGTTTTCAGTATTCAGAAGTAAAGCGATAGAACTTGAAAGCCCACAAACCCATCCATTAAATGAAAAATAAACACAAGCAACTAAAAAAGGGTAGTGGATTCCTTTGATGCGCAGCGCTAGTTCCCGACCCAAAATAGCAGTAATGACGACCATTCCGAAACTTACCAAAGATAATAATGCACCCAAAGCAATAATGATCACATAAACCTGAACAGGTGTTTTTATCCATTTTGCAATATGATCAATACCTTTCTTTACAGGCGAGGATTGAGCAATACAATACGCTGTAATAATGATCAAAACGATCTGCATTCCGAAAGATAAAAGATTCCAAAAGCCATTGTACCATCCTTCAAGTATCACTATCGGCTGGCTGTCAGTAATTGTTATTGCTAAAATACCAGTGAACAGTGTTAACAGTAGTGCGAAGACATATGCACTGGGCATGTATTTAGTAAAACCGTCCGTAAATTTCTGACCGAGTTTTGTAATCATAGAAGCTTGGTTGGTATCACGAATATAAATGTTTTACTTCAATTCATAATCGCTAATACGTACTCTTAAGAATACGTTAATTAACAGTCGGTACTATTTCTTTAACAAGTCCCTAACAGCATTGCTTTTAAAATCCGTCTAATTTGGTGGTACTACTAATCAAAACTTATGAAAATGAGAGCAACAATTACGTCTCTAGTAATAGGCTTATTACTATGCGTTTCATTTACCGCAAACGCCCAGCTCAATACTCCACGTGGTAGCCAGATGGCTTCCGTTATGCAACGTGTAGGAACCACAGACATTACCATTACTTATTCTAGACCAAGTGTTAATGGTCGCGAAATTTGGGGAAAACTTGTACCATATGGTTTAAATAATCTTGGCTTCGGAACGTCTGAAGCTGCACCTTGGCGTGCTGGTGCTAACGAGAATACCACTATTACATTTACTCATGATGCAAAGGTAGAAGGTAAAGCTATTGCAGCAGGAACTTATGGTTTGCATATCAATGTGAAAGATGCTGAAAATGCGACTATCATACTTTCCACAGACAAAGATGCCTGGGGCAGTTATTTCTATGATCCAGCAAATGATGCTTTGAAAGCAGATGTAAAATTAAAAGACATTGACCATATTGAATTATTGACTTATGATTTTGAAGAAGTCGGTAAGAATTCAACAACCGCTTCCTTAAAGTGGGAGAAAAAAGCAATTCCTTTTAAAATTGAAGTGGATGTCACTTCCATAGTAATGGAAGACATCAGAGCTCAGTTCAAAGGCCAGAAAGGCTTTACGCGACAAAATTGGGAACAGGCCGCGAATTTCGCTTTAAATAATGGCGGTGATCTCGATGAAGCTTTAGAATGGATAAATGCTGCGCTAGAAGGTAATTTCTTCAGTGAGAAAACAGTAAATGGTTTAGCAACTAAAGCTCAGATACTTCAGAAGAAAGGCGATATGGAAGGCTTTGGAAGCGCCATGGATGAAGCTTCAACATTGGCAAATCCAGGGCAATTAAATCGTATGGGCAATTATATGGTAAGCATTAAGGACTATGACCGCGCTTTGAAATATTACAACATGAATTTAAAAAGTGATCCAGATAATGCCACATGGCATAACAGCATAGCAGGAGCTTATAAGGCTAAAGGTGATGATAAAAAAGCCATTAAGCATTATAAAAAGGCACTTGCTTCCAATCCTTCGGATAATGACAAAGCAACCTCAGAAAAGAACTTGAAAGAGTTGGGTGCTTTGTAAAGTATTCATCAGCAAAACACGTTTGGTTATGTTTTGGAGGTCTGGTTGTTGTTGGTGCCAGACCTTTTTTTTGATAGCAAAGAGCAAATTAACTAATATAATTCCAGATATTTCGATACTTGCTCATCTGTCGATAGGTATTTAATATGACTTTGTGTTCAGGTAATCCTAAACTCGGATCTAGTTTTAATACGGATTTCGCATAATAACGCGCCTGCTCTAAAATATCTTTGTCCTTTACAATATCGGCAATTCTTAGGTTGAGCACGCCACTTTGTTGAGTACCCATTACATCTCCAGGACCACGAAGTCTTAAGTCGACTTCCGCAATTTCAAAGCCGTCACTAGAGCATACCATGGTTTCTAGTCTGGTTTTGCTATCGTTACTCAGTTTATGGCTGGTCATTAAAATGCAATAACTCTGTTCAGCACCACGACCAACACGTCCGCGTAATTGGTGTAATTGAGATAAGCCGAAACGTTCTGCACTTTCAATTACCATCACAGATGCATTAGGTACATTTACACCTACCTCGATTACAGTGGTGGCCACCATGATGTTTGTTTTGCCCTCTGCGAAACGTTGCATTTCATAATCTTTATCCGCTGCTTTCATTTTACCATGAACTATGGAAATTTGATATTCCGGAGCAGGAAATTCTCGTGCAATACTTTCATAACCATCCATAAGATCTTTATAATCCATTTTTTCGCTTTCCTGAATTAAAGGATATACGACATAGATCTGTCGACCTTTTGCAATTTCATCTCTCATAAATCGGAAAACCTTTAAGCGATTATTGTCATAGCGATGAACCGTTTTGATAGGTTTACGTCCGGCTGGTAATTCATCAATTACTGAAATATCTAGGTCACCATAAACAGACATTGCCAAGGTTCTTGGAATAGGTGTTGCAGTCATAACCAAGATGTGAGGGGGGATATAAGCCCCTCCAACCTCCCCAGAAGGGAGGCTTTTTAATTTATTTTCAATAGTATTCAATACAGCGTCAATATTTCCAATTACTTCTTCATTTGTAAACCGAATAACATTAAAGCCAAGTTCAGAAAGAATTAAAGTTCTAATTTCATCAACTTCTTTTTGCTCCTTTGAATTGTGATAGCCTCCATCAACCTCAATGACCAAATTCTTTTCTAGATTCACAAAATCAACAATAAACTCATCGATGATGTGTTGTCGCCTAAACTTAAACCCAATTTTTTTTGCACGCAGGGATTCCCATAAAATACCTTCGGCTTCGGTACTGTTCTTTTTGTTTTCTTGTTGAAGCTCTTTCATTAATTTATAAGTCGAAGGGCGAGCTGTTTTATACTTTTGAAGTATTGACTTTACATTCCCCTTTTGGGGGAACTGAAGGGGGCTTCCTTTCTTCCAAAGTTTCGATCTTTGAGCAACTCCAAAACGATGTTGTTCATCAATTATGGCGAGCCCTAAATTCTTGAATTTCACCTTGTCCTCGAGTAGGGCATGAGTACCAATGAGGATCTGTAAATTGCCATTTTCGAGATTTTCATGAATTTTTTTTCGTTCTGAAGTTTTACTTGAACCAGTTAATATAGAAATACTGATATTCAATTTATTACATAATTCAAGTAAGCCATTATAGTGTTGGACTGACAAAATTTCAGTTGGGGCCATTAAGCAACATTGAAAACCGTTGTCAAGTCCTATGAGCATTGACATGAAGGCTACTATGGTCTTTCCAGAACCTACATCGCCTTGTAAAAGTCGATTCATCTGTGCGTTGCTGCCAAGATCGGCTCTAATTTCTTTCAAAACACGTTTCTGAGCATTCGTTAATTCAAAGGGTAAATGGTCTTTGTAAAACGTGTTGAAATAGTCTCCGACATTGTCGAATGTAAACCCTTTAATTTTTGATTTATGAATTAAATTTTTCAGAATTAATTGCAATTGTATGTAAAATAATTCTTCAAATTTCAGTCGAAATTGAGCTCTTGAAAGAAAACTTTGATTCTTTGGAAAATGAATATTAAAAAGCGCATCGGACTTTGAAATTAACTTCAATTCTCCTCGGATTGATTCCGATAGGGTTTCAACAAATTGTCCCTTGGTTTCTAGAAACAATTGTTGCATGATTTTAGCAATCACCCGATTGGTAATTCCTTTATTTGATAATTTTTCAGTTGAAGGATAGATGGCTTGCATCGCTGTACGAAGTTGTTTTTCGTGCTCAGATTGCAATTCCATCTCTGGATGTGGCATACTAAACTTACCATTAAACCAATTGGTTTTTCCGAAGATCACATAAGGCTGGTCGATTTTTAAGCTCTCTCTGATCCATTTCTGACCCCTAAACCACACAAGTTCCATAACGCCAGTATCATCTCTAAAATCAGCAACAAGCCGCTTACCACGTTTTTGCGCAACCTCACGAATATTGGTTATGGTACCAATAACTTGAACCTCCGCGTTATTACGCTCTAATTGACTGATCTTGTAATATTTTGTGCGATCTATATAGCGGTTAGGAAATAGATTGATGAGGTCTTGATAAGTGTGGATGCCCAACTCTGAACGCAGCAGATCTGCACGGTTGGGACCAACGCCTTTCAAATAATCTATAGGAGTCTGTAAGTTTGCACTCATAAAGCGAATTTACTAATTCCTTTGAAAAAGAGGTCTTCTACATTTTGTCATTTTGAGCTGTCAGACTGAGCTTCATATAGTCACAGCGAAGAATTTCAATTCTTTTTGGATTCATGCCTATGCAGGAATGACATAAAAATGCTATTTTGGCGTTATTCTTGCTCAGAATTGAATCATGAAGAAACTTTTAACCTTATTATGTTTTATTCAGCTGTGTATTGCACATGGTCAGCAGACTGAATATGTGGATTTTGAAAGAATTGAGGCCGTAATAAAGATTCAACCAGATTCGTCAAAAGTAGAAGGTTTGGTTGAAATTGAATTCAACATTTTGAAAGATGTAGATTCAATTTTTATCGATGCTAAAAACATGAATTTTAAGTTTGAAGTTTTTGATCATGATAGTATTAGTTATAGTTATGATGGTCAGAAATTATGGTTGTTAAGTCGCTTTAGAGCTGGTAAGAATCACAGAGTTTCTTTTAGATATAATTGTATACCAAAAAAAGCATTATATATTTTGACAAAGAATGACGAGTGGAATATCTGGACCCAAGGTCAAGGAAAGTACACAAGTAATTGGTTGCCTAGTATCGATGATGTAAATGACAAAATTGAATTTGATTTAACGATTAGCGCCAAACATGGATATGAGGTTGTCTCTAACGGAATTAAAACATCTCAATTGCCGGTTAATGATCAGGATATGAAATTGGTTCAATTCGATATGAATAAGCCCATGCCTAGCTACCTCGTTGCACTTGCTATTGGTAAATACAATAAAAAAACTGAGACGTCCAAAAGTGGCATTCCTCTTGAATATTATTACTATCCGGAAGATTCTTTAAAGGTTGAACCTACCTATCGCTACTCGAAACAAATGTTCGATTTTCTTGAGGAAGAAATAGGATTCGCTTACCCATGGCAAAACTATAAACAAGTTCCGGTACATGATTTTCTCTATGCAGGTATGGAGAATACGAGTTGTACGATCTTCTCTGATGCTTTTATGGTTGATGACATTGGATTTAACGATAAAAACTATATTAATATTAATGCTCATGAGTTAGCACATCAATGGTTTGGAAATTTAGTTACAGCAACTTCAGGAGAGCACCATTGGTTGCAAGAAGGATTTGCAACTTACTATTCGTATTTGGCTGAGCGTGATATTTTTGGTGAAAACCACTACTATTATAAGCTTTATGAGTCAGCTGTGAATCTAGGTAGGCAAGATATTGATGGAGCTGGCACATCACTTTTAAATCCGAAATCTAGTAGTCTCACATTCTATGAGCGTGGCGCGTGGGTGCTTCATGCTTTGCGCACTTTGGTTGGTGATGACGTATTTAAAGAGGCGGTTAAAAACTACCTTGAGAAGCACCAATTTGGAAACGTGGAAACGTCCGATTTTATAAGTGAAGTTGAAAAACTTCATGACAAATCACTTTCACTTTTTGTTGATGTATGGATAAAGAACAAAGACTTTCCGGTAGATGCAGCTTTCGGACTCCTAAAAGAACAATCTACCTTTATTAATGAATATTTAATGGTGGATTGCCAGGTGAAATCGTCTAAATGCAATGAATACCTAAAGTATTATGTTTCTGATGAAGCCAAAATAAAAGTAATCTCACATGCGCCTGAATTAGTCACATCTGATACTTTTAAGCATGGGCTAAAAGTGAGGCAAGCTATTTCGCAGTACGTCACGCAAATCCCTTCAAACTTGAAGGCAGACTACGAAACCTTACTTGATGATAAGTCTTATATCACAGTTGAAAATGCTTTATATAATCTATGGTCTAGCTTTCCAGAGGAACGTGCTAAATACTTGTCTAAAACCAGAAATATCGTCGGTTTTCACGATAAAAATGTGCGCATATTATGGATTGTGCTTAATCTAAGCACGCCTTTCTATCAGGCGGATAATAAACAAGAATTATTTAATGAACTGGTTGGTTATACGTTCGAATATCATAACGCCGAACTCAGAATGAGAGCGTTTCAGTATTTAGATCTTATGAAATCATGCAACCAAACGTGTAAGGCTAATCTCCAAAATGCCAAATCGCATCATAATTGGAGGTTGGTGAAGTTCGCTAAACAACTATCTGAAAAACTCGAAAACAAACGATAATGCGTGCATTAGTCATATCTGGTGGTGGAAGTAAAGGCTCATTTGCAGGAGGTGTTGCTCAATATTTGATTGAGCGCGAAGGTAGAGAATACGACATGTTTTTAGGAACCTCTACCGGTAGTCTATTGGTGCCTCATCTGGCAGCTAATGATATTCCGAAGCTCTATGATATCTTCACTAATGTACAGCAGAAGGATATTTTTAGCGTAAGTCCCTTTGTGCAGCGCAAAAAGGGTGATCGTGAGTATGTGTCGATTGATTTTGTGAATTCTCTTTGGCAGTTTATTAAAATGAAGCGCACCTTTGGAGAAAGCAAAGCGCTTAAGCGAAATATTAGAAAGAACTTTACGCGAGAAGAATTTCAGAAGATCAAAGCCACCAAACACGATGTGGTTGTTACCGTGTCTAACCTGTCGATGAATCGGGTAGAGTACAAGTCGATAAAGGATTGTACCTATGAGGAATTTTGTGATTGGATCTGGATTTCCTGTAACTACATTCCTTTTATGTCTTTAGCTAAGGTGGATGGTTATGAATACGCTGATGGCGGCTTAGGCTGTGTGATTCCTATAAGAGAAGCCATACTACGTGGTGCTACTGAAGTAGACGCCATAGTGCTCGAAGCCGAAAATATGGGAAAACAGCGTGTCTTAGGAAAAAATCCTTTTTCGCTAATGATGAATTTATTCGGGCATCTACTCGATCAGGTAGAGCGCAACGATATAGTTATCGGTAAGTTGGCGGCAAAGAATAACAACGTAAAATTGAATTTATACTATACGCCAGTTAGCCTCACAGAAAACTCTTTGATCTTTAGTAAACGACTCATGGAAAAATGGTGGCAACAAGGTTATGATTATGCCCAAGAGAAACACGATAAATAGTTTCTAGTTATCAGTCGCCGTATTTTATAATTTGTGTTTAATGAAAAATTTGTGACATTCAAATTACCACAATTCACCAACTTCTTGTTTGATAAAAGATAAAGCAGCATTACTTGGTGCGGGCTTGTCGATGAGTTCCGTTAAAACGACTTCACGTAGCTTATTTGCAGTGTCTGTTTTTTCATTCATGTTAGCCTTTCTAATCAATTGGATTGTGGCATTTTTTGCGGCAATTATAATGTTCCAACATTGGTCGCTCACATAAATTTGCTGGGATAAATTATGCTCGAATTCTTGTTCAATTGTTGCTACAAGTAAATTTTCATAATCTTCTTTATTTGAGGAAGTTGGGTGTATTCTGGTTAATAATTTTGCTGGAGCAATTCGTTCTAAAAAAAGCGACATGCGTTCGTAGGCTTGAAGACGTATAGGGAAGGCTTCTTTTTGTAAGTCTTTTGCGATTAAAAAATTACGTCTTTTACTTTCATTATCGACGTGTTCTCTGAAAAATAAATAGGCGATGGCTCCAGTAACTAAAGCTGGAATGGTATACATTAATAGATCGATGAGTTGTTGTTCCATAAGTAATTTAGTTCTTCTTTAAGCCACCAAGATAAACACATTCTTTTAAATGTTGCATACCTTGAAATGGCACGGGTGTTTTTTCGTATTTAAAGGTTTGGTCGAAATCTTTGGTAAGGTTGTGATCATCGACATTCATTTCAATGTCATTCATATTAAATTGGCACGGATGTTCATAACCAGCAGCGTGGGTTATTTCTATAAGTTCCTTTCTGAAGGTCTTAAAATATTGCGCTAATCGTTCAGACTTTAATGGCACATTTATGCCATTTTGCAACCACTTACTTTGAGTTGCTACACCTGCAGGGCAACGGTTGGTATGACATATCTGAGCCTGTATACAACCAATACTCATCATGGCTTCTCTCGCTACATTGATGCAATCTACACCCATAGCAAAGGCCATGGCCGCTTTTGCAGGAAATCCTAGCTTACCACTTCCAATAAACACAATGCGATCAGTAAGGCCTCGACTTTGAAATAATTTGTAAATATCACTAAATCCGTAGATCCAAGGTAAGGACACATGATCTGCAAAACTAGGAGGTGCAGCCCCAGTGCCGCCTTCGCCACCATCAACAGCAATAAAATCTGGACCACGATTTTCGTTTTTCATAATGTCTGCAAGCTCTTCCCATTGGTCGAGTTTTCCAATGGCCGCCTTTATACCTACTGGCAATCCGGTGGCTTCTGCAATACTTTCAATAAAATCTACAAGCTCAGGTACATTTGAAAAAGCCTTGTGATTCGGAGGTGATAAAACTGTTTTACCAACTTCAACACCTCTGATTTCTGCAATTTCTTTAGTGATCTTTTTTCCAGGTAGAACCCCACCTTTACCGGGTTTGGCACCTTGAGAAAGCTTCACCTCAATGGCCTTAATGAAAGGATTGTCTTCAACAAGTTTGATCATTTTCTCCATTGAAAAACCACCATCTTCAGCTCTAACACCAAAGTAGCCCGTTCCGAAGTGAAAAATAACATCACCACCATTGCTATGATAAGGCGACAATCCACCTTCACCAGTGTTGTGATATGCATCAGCAATTTTAACACCTCTGTTTAAGGAATCTATAGCTTTTGCTGACAGTGAACCGAAGCTCATTGCAGAGACGTTAATTATAGACGCAGGTCGATATGGTCGTTTACGCTTATTAAAAGCACCCATCACCTTGGCACAGGGTACAAAACTCTTGTCTTCGGCAGAAGGGTGGTTGTCTTCAACCTTATAAGGCATCATGGCATTATTTATAAAAATATGCTGATGCGCATAAATATCTCTATCTGTTCCGAAGCCCTCGTAATTATTTTCCTTTTTTGCAGACGCATAGATCCAACCGCGCTCAATACGGTTGAATGGTAGTTCTTCTCTGTTGTTAGCCACAAAATACTGCCGCATTTCTGGACCAATACTTTCAAGTAAATAACGCAAATGACCTACAATTGGAAAATTGTGACTAATGGTATGACGACGTTGAAGAAATACATCTCTAATGGCGATCAAGACCAATGCAATGATGATCCAAAGCCACCAAGAAATACTACCTAGGAATTCTAAAACAGAATCCATAGTTATTGATTTAAGTAATCTAAGGTTAACTGCGTAAAAGCTTTCACCCCGAGAAGCATACCGCTATCATCAATTTTGAAATCAGGAGTATGATGTGGGAAAGCTTCTGTAGTTCCTGGAGTCATTCCTCCTAAAAAGAAATAAACACCTGGTACCAATTCCTGAAAATAGGAAAAATCCTCACCACCTGTGGTGGCTTTCCGAAGTACAACATTCTCTTCGCCCGCTGCTTTTTGCAAAGAAGGCAGTACCTGAGCCATAAGGTCAGGGTCGTTGTAAGTAATCGATGTTTGATTTCTGAATGATATCGTAGCCTCACCACCATAAGCTTTGGCTATGGTTTCAGACATCTCAGTCATTCGCTTAATAATCATTTCACGCATTTCTGGATCTAGAGTTCGAACGGTTCCAATTAGCTCGGCTGACTCTGGAATGATATTAAATCGGGTTCCTGCTGTAATTTTTCCAACGGTAATCACTGCAGCTTCATTAGTGAGTTTAGATTCTCTACTGATAATGGTTTGAAGTCCATCAATGATCTTAGCTGAAATCATCACAGGATCAACACCAGACCATGGTTGAGAGCCATGGGTTTGTTTTCCTTTTACATTAATAACGAAACGCTCTACAGAAGCCATAATTCCTCCAGCTTTATATTTAATGGTGCCAACTGGTGTTTCAGAATTGATATGAAGCCCAAAGATGGCATCTACCTTTGGATTATCGAGAACTCCTTCTTTGATCATTAATTTTGCACCACCTTCTTCACCTGGAGGTGGACCTTCTTCAGCAGGCTGAAATATAAACTTGATCGTTCCTCGAATTTTATCTTTATGCTTTGAAAGCACTTCTGCTGTTGCCATTAAAATAGCAATATGAGTATCATGTCCGCAAGCATGCATCACCCCAGTTTCCGTGCCCAAGAATGTTGTTTTCACATTTGATTTAAACGGAAGGTCATTACGCTCGGTAACAGGTAAGGCGTCAATATCAGCTCTTAAGGCTACAACCTTGCCAGGAAGATCACCTTTCAATAGCCCTACAACACCAGTAATAGCAACTCCTGTTTCAACTTCCATACCCAAGGATCTTAAATGATCTGCGATCTTTTCGGCTGTCTTAAATTCTTGATTTGATAATTCAGGATTCTGATGGAAGTAGTGTCGCCATTCAATGAGTTTATCTTCAATATCAATAATATCTTGTTCGAGAGAATTTTGAGCAAAGCTAAAGGTTGATGTAAAAAGGAATAATGCAATTAGTGCTTTCATAGGATTTCAAATTTGCACTAAGATATTGAAAATTGCTAAAACTCATCTCTTGATAGATTGTTTATAATTATTGGTTTTTATGCATTGAAAAACCTTATACTATATGTAATTTCACAGTTCGAAAAAATTAAACTTTGGAACAGTATCTCAGTCAACTTAACGAAGCACAATTAGCACCTACTTTGCAGAAGGACGGCCCGATGATCGTCATTGCTGGCGCCGGATCTGGAAAGACACGAGTATTGACTTATCGTATAGCCTATTTGATGAGTCAGGGTGTAGATGCCTTTAATATTTTGGCATTGACATTTACGAACAAAGCTGCTCGTGAAATGAAGGGGAGAATTGCAAGCATTGTTGGTGATAGTGAAGCTAAGAATTTATGGATGGGTACGTTTCACTCTGTGTTTGCTAAGATATTAAGGTTTGAAGGGCATCATTTGGGTTTCCCGAGTAATTTCACAATTTACGATACGCAGGATGCGCAAAAACTGTTAGCTTCAATTATTAAGGAAATGAACCTTGATAAGGATATCTATAAAGCCAAACAGGTTTACAGTCGTATTTCTTCTTATAAAAACAGTCTAATCACAGTTAAGGCTTATTTTAATAATCCTGAGTTGATGGAGGCCGATGCCATGGCACGTCGACCACAAATGGGTGAAATTTATAAAGAGTATGTAGATCGTTGTTTCAAAGCAGGAGCCATGGATTTTGATGATCTGCTCCTTCGCACCAATGAGTTGCTTACGAGATTTCCGAGTGTGCTTGCGCAGTATCAGAGTCGTTTTAGATATATTTTGGTTGATGAGTATCAGGATACGAACCATTCGCAATACCTTATTGTGAGAGCTTTGGCAGATCGCTTTCAAAATATTTGTGTGGTTGGTGACGATGCGCAGAGTATTTATGCCTTTAGAGGTGCAAACATCAACAATATTCTAAATTTTCAAAAAGATTATGATGATGTTAAGGTCTATAGATTGGAACAGAATTATCGTTCAACAAAAATGATCGTTGGTGCGGCAAACTCGGTCATAGAGCATAATAAAACCAAACTCGATAAGATCGTTTGGACGGCCAATGAAATTGGAGAAAAGGTCATTGTACATCGTTCTATTACTGACGGTGACGAAGGGCGCTATGTGGCCAGTACCATTTGGGAAACCAAAATGAATAAGCAATTAGCGAACAGTGATTTTGCTGTTTTGTATAGAACTAATGCACAATCGCGTGCTATTGAAGATGCCTTGAGAAAACGCGATATTCCTTATCGTATTTATGGTGGTTTGTCCTTCTATCAGCGTAAGGAAATAAAAGATGTTACTTCGTATTTGCGTCTTATTTTGAATTCTTCTGATGAAGAAGCTTTAAAGCGTGTCATTAACTATCCGGCGAGAGGAATTGGTCAAACAACTGTGGATCGCTTGGTCGTTGCGGCGAATGCTTCAGGAAGAACCATTTATGAGATCATGAAGGATATTGATAATGTGTCGATCAATATCAATAATGGCACTAAAAACAAGCTTAAAGACTTTGTAACACTCATTGAAAGTTACAAGGTGATGAATACCAACGCCAATGCCTTTGAATTGGCAGAGCACGTCACTAAAACCAGCGGTTTAATTCGCGAATTGAACAAAGATGGTACACCAGAAGGTGTAACAAGGTTAGATAATGTTCAAGAATTATTAAACGGTATCAGAGATTTTGTGGAAGGTCAGATTGAAGTTGCAGATAGTACAGGTTCTTTAGCAGAATTTTTAGAAGATGTGGCTTTGGCTACGGATCTCGATGGTGATAAGGGTGATCCTAATCATGTGGCATTGATGACGATTCACTTAGCGAAGGGATTAGAATTTCCACATGTATTTATTGTTGGCATGGAGGAAGATCTGTTTCCAAGCGCGATGAGCATGAATACCAGAAGTGAGCTCGAAGAAGAACGTCGATTATTTTATGTGGCTTTGACACGTGCCGAAAAACAGGCATATCTCACTTATACCTTGTCTCGCTACCGTTGGGGTAAACTCATCGATGCCGAGCCTAGCCGTTTCATCGAAGAAATTGAAGACGAATATATCAACAATACTACGCCATTGAAAGAACAGCGTTTCAATCCGATGCTCGACGCTTCAATATTTGGTGATATTGAACCGAATAAAGTTAGATTTTCAAAGCCTAAGACTTCAAATTTCAAACGAAAGGAAACTAAAAAAGCTGAGCCTTTTAGGATAAGCACACCTAAGAAATTAAAGCCGGTTGGTCAATCTAAAGGCAATTCAAACTTATTTGACACAAAATTAACCGTTGGAAATATTGTGAATCACCAGCGATTTGGTAGAGGAGAAGTGCTAAAGATCGAAGGTACAGGTGGCGATCTCAAAGCTGAGATTAAATTTGAAAATGGCGATACCAAGAAGTTGCTACTGCGATTTGCAAAGCTTGAAGTCATTAGCTAATCACTTCACCATACATACAGAGTTGATATTTCCTTTATTATCGTATTCCTTTACTGAATTTTCAGGATCGGTAATCCAATTGCCATCAACAATAAATTTGTACTGATACTTTCCACCAGAGAGTTTCACTTTGTACGTCCAGCAATTATTAACACGGGTCATTTCAAAGTCCTCTTCAGACCAATCATTAAAATCACCACTTAGTATTACGGACTCAGCATCGGCGTAGTCACACAGTTGAAATTCTATTATTTTCTGAACGTCGATAACAGAGTTATAACCGCCAAATTCGTTTTCTACGACAGAAGGGTTTTGTGGATCTTCAATCCAATGCTGCTTATCAATTATAAATTTATATTGATAAATGTCTGGTTTTAACTGAAGGGTTATTTCCCAGCCACTATCCGTAGGTTTCATTACAAATCCTGATTCATCCCAGCGATTGAAAGTTCCGCTTAGAATAACACTTTCAGCATCTTTATAGCCCTTCAGTTTGAAGGTGACATTGCCGTAATCTGTAGCAAAAGCACTGTATAATTTTAAGTTGTAGACCATTAAATTATGACCTTTGTAATCGATGGCATCGACGATGTTTTCGAAATCTGCCGAAGGTTCTGCCCAATGCTCGGCATTAACGATAAATTTAAATTCCCAATCAAAATCAGAGGTGAAAAAGGAGAGCTCTTTTCTTAATTCGTAGATCTCGTCACTCACTTTAGTCATTTTCCATTGATCTTTAGCCCAGTCGTTAAATTCGCCCGAAACGCAAACAAAGTCTATGGTGTCACCGTTATTTTTGATATTTGGATAATCGTTGACATCGAATATAAAAATCACCTCTTCTCCTTCAATTTTATATCCTTTAATCTCTTGTGCAAATGTGTAGAAGGATATAAATAGAATGCTAAGAACTACTGATATTTTGAAATTAATTTTCAATGCGTAACGATTGGATTTTCAATAAAGTAAAGTTTCTTTTTTCGGTAATTAATTATCGTTCTTTTCTGTGCGAAAAATTCGTAGCCAAGAATACCGTCGAGCTTAGTACCAAATGCTATATTCATTTTTCTAAGATTCGTAAGTACTGTTTTCATGGGTCCAAAGTAAATAGAGTCATTCAATTTAACTCTATACAATTTCCCTGCCAGAACCCTTTTTTTCTTTCCACTGGCTCCAGTGAGCTTCAATTCTTGATTAGGATAAAAGTAATCTAAAATTTCCTTTCGCAAGTTTTTATTTAGTTGATTGTATTCGGCAGCCGTGTCTAAACCAAACTTTACCTTTTTCTCACCGATATAGGCATCGATGATGATGGTGTGCTTTTTTAATTCAAAATCCACACTATCCTTTATGGTTTCGGCATAGACCTTGTCGGAAAGTTTATCACCATTCTTATCTACTTTGGACAAGGTGAGCTGATTTAAGTGCATATCGATAAAGATTTCAAAATCTTTTAGAATGCTATAACCAATAATACCTAGAAGTTTAAGTTTTTTAGTTTTTTCAATATGTGACAAATCAATAACGTCTGCACTGAGTTTTTTCAAATCAATATTATTTATACTCAGTAAATTGAGGTGTTTTTCTTTCACGCCTTCAATATCATTATGAATGCCGCTTTTTTTCTTACCCTGATCACCATATTTTCTTGAAGGTTTGAAATGAGCGCTATTCAAAATTAGAGACTCAGACCCTGTGTCGATAATGAAGTTACCCTCTTTGTTTAATAATTCAACTTCAACAACGATGAGTTGATCTATAACTTTAAATGGAATACGCGTAGTGGAGGCGTTAACCATTTCAGCTTTAGTAAAATAAATGGGAGGGATGTCCTTGATGGGAATAATTTCGTTTGCGAATAAGCGAGACGAAATTAATAGTACGATGATGATTTTAATTGATTGATGCATATTATATAGACGGCTGGTCTATGGAGAGTGTTACAGCAGGCATAAAAGATTATGCTTTTTTTAGCATTTGTCGTATCTTTAAATTATGGCAGAATTCATTAAAATTTATCCAGAAAATCCAAATCCTAAGGCCATTCAAAAGGTTGTAGATGTTCTAAAAGACGGAGGTTTAGTTATTTACCCTACTGATACTGTTTATGGTTTGGGCTGTGATATTACTAATATTAAGGCATTAGAGCGCATAGCACAAATTAAAGGTGTGAAATTAGAAAAGTCTAGTTTCTCTTTTGTGTGTGAGGATTTAAGTAATCTTAGCGATTATGTGAAGCAGATTAACACATCAACATTTAAGATTTTAAAGCGTGCACTTCCTGGTGCTTATACATTTATTCTACCTGGTTCTAAGAGCCTGCCAAACCCTTTTAAAAAGCGTAAAACGGTTGGTATAAGAGTACCAGATCATTCAATTGCTTTGGCCTTAGTGAATGGTTTAGGAAATCCTATTGTCTCTACGTCAATTAGAGATGAAGATGATATTATTGAATATACCACTGACCCTGAACTTATTTATGAAAAATGGAGTAATCTCGTAGATGTGGTCATTGATGGAGGTTATGGCGGAAATGAAGCTTCAACCGTTATCGACCTGTCTGTAGATCCACCTGAAATTATAAGAGAAGGAAAAGGTAGCTTAGAAATCTTTTAGATTTTACTCAGAACTTTAGCGCCCTTGTTGCTATTCAGATAAAATAGGGCCAATGAGATTAATCCACAAACCAAAAAACCAATGAATAGCGGTGTTACAGTGTTAACGACATACGTTCCGATATAATCTGCTATTGGTACGGCCATAACAGTAGAAATAAAGCCGTTTAACGCAGATCCAATTCCGGCGATATGTCCCATAGGTTCCATCGCCAATGCACGTAGGTTGCCAAAAAGGAAACCGATTGTAAAGAATTGTAAGGCAAAAAAAGCAATCAAAATTCCAATACTTGGATTCGTACCCGAATTGTAAAGTATGATGAATAAAAGCGAAATAATAATGAAACTAATCATAGCCGTATGTACAATTCGTTTCATACCATATTTAATGACCAACTGACTATTCAAAAATGTTGCTAATCCTACTGAAATAGCCAAGCTTGCAAATATTAGGGGGAATTCTTCTGCAAGATCATATTGCTTTTCAAAAATTTGTTGAGACGTGCTGAGGTAGACCATAAATGACCCTGTAATAAACCCAGACAAAAGTGTGTAGATTACGGCAGATCTTATCTTGAAGAACTGCACTGTTCCCGTTTTAAAGATCTTTAATCTATAGGGAATACGATATTTATCATTCAAGGTTTCGGGTTGTCTTAACCAAAACCAAAGCATTACAATAAGTCCAAAAATTAAATTGAACGTGAAGATGAATTGCCAATTATAGTGATTCATCAGATATTGCCCTAGGGTGGGTGCAATTACAGGGACAAGAATAAACACCATTACTACAATCGAAATTATTTTAGCCATATAATCGCCTTCATAGGTATCTCTAATCATGGCAATACACATTGTTCTAGGGCAAGCGAGTCCCACACCTTGGAGTACGCGCCCTAAAATCATCATTTCGAAACTTTTTGTAGTAACGCAAATTATAGATGCAATAAAAAACAAAATAAAACCAGCATAAACTATTGGTTTACGACCAAAACTATCTGATAAGGGTCCGAATATTAATTGCCCAATCCCGAGCCCGAGGAAAATAGAGGTAATTAGTTTAGGATTATCTAATGGATTGCTTACGCTGAGGTAGTCACCAATCATAGGTAGCGCGGGTAATACCGCATCAATAGATAGTGCCACAATAGACATTAAAGCAGCCATTAAGACTACAAATTCAAACTGCGATCGGTTTTGTTTTTGCATGGCGCAAAAGTAAGTCAATTATTAGCTATTTTTGATTAGTTGTGATACATAATTCCAATACCGTCATTTAATACCTAATTAGCATGTTGACCGAGACTTTAATTAAAATATTCAAAAGAGATCTTAATAAATTGAAACTTGAAATAAATGCCTACAATACTGAAAAGCATTTATGGTTGGTGCCTGAAGGGATTTCAAATTCCGCAGGAAATCTTTGTTTACATCTCGTTGGAAATTTAAACCACTTTATTGGTGCAACTTTAGGTGAAACAGGATATGTGAGAAAACGCGACCTAGAGTTTTCTCTGAAGGACGTTTCAAAAATTGAAATGATCAAACAAATTGATGATACAATTGTTATGATAGAAACGGTACTGAGTAAAATAACGGCTTCTGATTTGCAAAAAGAATATCGCCGAAATCCGTTTGAAGACTTTATGACCACTGAATATTTTCTGGTGCATTTAACAACGCACTTGGCCTATCATTTAGGTCAGATTAATTATCACAGACGTTTATTAGACAAATAGCCTACTTAATTTTATTTTAATAACTTTAATCAAAATCAACTATTAACTAACCCGATACTAATGAAAAACAATCTTATTAAATTCTTAGCTGTTGCTATTTTATTGACTGCGTGGTCTTGTAAATCCAATTTTGATGCAGAATTACACAAAGAAATTGCTGCTGAACATTTAAAAATGGAAAATGAACATTCTGATCTAGAAAAATCCCATTTTAAACTAAAGGCCGAGCATGCAAGTTGGGTTGAAGCACACGAATCTTTACCAGAAACTGATTCTGTTCATTTAGAGATCGAACAGAAGCACAACTTGCTTATTGAGAAGCATGATGCTTTAATTCAAAAGCATGAGGAATTGGTTGAAAAACATGCTAATTTAGAGACCAAACACGAGATGGGCGAAATGTCTATTGAGGATGTAAAGTCTGAACATGAAGCAATTAAAAAAGAACATGGTGAAATGATTGCAGACCATAAACAAATGGAAGAAGATCATGATGCTATGAAAAATGATCATAATTCTATTATGGCAGATCATAATGACGCATCAGAAGAATAGTATCAAATTAAAACAAATAAAAAGCTCACCGATCAAAGTGAGCTTTTTTCAAACAAATCATTGTCTAATTAACTAATTAAACACTTTAAATTGATTCCTCAACAAATCAATTTGCTTTGAAATGATGTTCCGAAAAGAACAGCATTTATTCTATTTAATTCCTGACGCACAACAATTGTCATCTTTGCATTTACAGTACCTTTTATTGTAAAGGTGTAAACCAATTAAAGTAATGGACGGAATGTATATACTAAATTCAGGTATAAAAACAAGCCCTATTTTTTCATTCGAAATAATAAGGCAAAGCATAGCCCAGCTTATCCAGAGGGCATACTTCATCCAAGTCTTTGAAGTGTTTATAGCAGACCAATACACTGCGAAAAATGATATGCCGATAAATAAAACATCAATTAATCCCCACCATACAGGAGGATTATTGTATGTTGCTGCCCTTGTTTGAGCGATGAATATAAATGGTGTTGCAATGCAGTGTAATAAACATAAGCCACTAGCAAAAGCACCAATGAGGTCTGAATTTTTTGATTTAATTGAACGTAATATCATAATATACTAATGCAACTTAGTTGCAAAAATAATATAAAATTTGATAATGCCACATAGTTGCGTTAAATTTGTTTTATGACTGTTAGAAGAAAAACCAAATCGGTAAATACAATTTTGTCTATTTTCGAAAATAGGCAAGAGGCATTGTCGGTAGTTGATCTCGTTGAAGAGCTCAAAGAAGACATGAATAAGACGACGGTTTATCGTATACTTGAACGATTAGAGAATGAAGGCACCATACATTCGTTTACAGGTACCACGGGTTTAAAATGGTACGCTAAATGCCACCAATGTTCTTCACATCAACACTATGACACTCATCCTCATTTTGAATGCAAAGAATGCGGAAAAGTTGAATGCCTTGAAATAAATATTTCAATTCCTGAAATATCCAACCGTAACATTCAGTCGGCAGATGTTATTCTTAAAGGGCAGTGCGCTGATTGCATGTCTTAGGCCTTACTTAATTCTGTTTTGTGAGTTGAATACAGAATTCTAAAGTTGTTTTCTACTTTTTTGATAATTTTATAGTCCGTATGAAAGTGACCCGTAATATGAAATTTAGAATTCGTCTTATCATTTTTGTGCTACTATTTGGTTGTAGCGGAAACGAAATCAGAAATGCTTCTTCAAGTACTTCCGATACCACCTTAATTGAAATCTCTATTGTAGCTCAGAATTATCTTGATGAACTCATCGGTATTATGGAGGACAATGCATTGCATAGAAATTCCATTGCTTGGGAAGATTTCAGGTTAGCGGTCTATGCAGAAGCTAATGGTGCACAGACCATAAGCGAAACTTATCCTGGTATTCTAAAGGCTCTCGAATTGCTTGGTGATAATCATAGTTTTTATAGGGCTGCCACAGGAACCTACCTTAATCCAAACTCTATGAGTTGCGATGGTACTGGTTTTTCAACACCAGATTTACCATCAACCATTGGATATGTAAAGGTTAATAATTATTATGGAGCGACACAAACCGACGAGGGACAGGCATTTGCCTTAGAAATTCAAGATCAGATTAGAGCCTATGACAGTCCAGAAATTACGGGTTGGATCGTTGATTTGAGAGGCAATTTGGGTGGCAATATGTGGCCGATGCTCGCTGGTGTCGGACCTGTTTTAGGAGAGGGTATTGCCGGTAACTTTAGTTATCCCGATAATACTTTTGTGCCATGGAGTTTTAACAATGGCGCTGCAATGCTTAATAATAACTCGGTATTACAGGTTGAAAATTCTTATCAACTACAAATGCCTAATCCAAAGGTGGCTGTACTCTTAGATAACGCTGTAGCTAGTTCTGGTGAAGCTATTGCGGTAAGTTTTTTAGGACGACCTAATGCAAAGACTTTTGGGTCGGCTACTTGCGGGTTATCTACTGCTAACGAAGGATTTAACTTAAGCGATAGTGCTACCTTATTTTTAACGACATCAAACATGGCGGATAGAAATTTGGAAATATATGGTCAGGCTATTCAACCTGACCAAGAATCTTCTACCGCAAGCATTATTCAAGATGCACTACAGTGGTTAGAAAACTAATTGTGCTTCAATTTACAAAGGAATATTCCCGTGCTTTCGCTTAGGCTCACTTACTTCTTTATTTTCTAGCATACTAAACGCCTTGATCAACTTTCGTCTGGTGTTTTTAGGCAGAATCACTTCATCAATATAACCACGTTCGGCAGCGCTATATGGATTGGCAAATAATTCGGCATACTCCGCTTCTTTTTCCTTCCACTTGGCTTCAGGATCGTCAGCACTTGTGATCTCCTTTTTGAAAATAATCTCTGCAGCACCTTTTGCGCCCATTACGGCAATTTCTGCATTCGGCCATGCAAAGTTCATATCTGCGCCAATATGTTTAGAGTTCATTACATCATACGCACCTCCATAGGCTTTTCTTGTAATTACGGTAACTCGTGGTACAGTTGCCTCACTAAATGCATACAATAATTTAGCGCCGTGAACAATAATACCATTCCACTCCTGATCAGTACCTGGTAAAAATCCTGGTACATCTTCGAGTACTAACAACGGGATATTAAAAGCATCACAGAAGCGTACAAAACGAGCAGCTTTCTTTGAACTTTTCACACCAAGCACACCTGCTAAGAACATAGGTTGATTGGCCACAATACCTATAGATCGTCCACCTAAACGTGCAAAACCGACGATAATATTTTCGGCATAATCCTTATGAATTTCGTAAAATGAGTCTTCATCTATAATCCCCTCAATGACACTATGCATATCGTAGGGTTTATTTGGGTTATCAGGAACAATATCAGATAAACTTTCTCTAACTTCATCCTTAAGTTCAAACTCTAAGGATTCAGGTTTTTCGCGATTGCTTTGTGGTAGATAACTCAATAACTTCTTAACATCCTCAAGGCATTCAACATCATTTGCCGACGTTTTATGAGCAACACCAGACTTGGTAGAATGTACACTTGCTCCGCCCAATTCTTCGCTAGTAACTTCCTCATTAGTCACCGTTTTTACAACATTAGGTCCAGTAACAAACATGTAACTTGTATCTTGAACCATAATAGTAAAATCGGTCATTGCAGGTGAATATACAGCACCACCGGCACAGGGTCCCATAATAGCTGAAATCTGAGGAATAACTCCAGAGGCTTGAACATTTCGGTAGAAAATATCAGCATATCCACCTAAGGAACGTACTCCTTCTTGTATACGAGCACCTCCAGAATCATTCAAGCCAATGATTGGCGCGCCTACATTGACTGCCATATCCATTATTTTGCAAATCTTTTCAGCATGTGTTTCAGAAAGAGACCCCCCAAAAACTGTAAAATCTTGGGCAAATACATACACCAGTCGGCCGTCAACTGTACCGTATCCTGTAACTACACCATCACCGTAAAACTTTTGGTTTTCCATTCCGAAGTCTTTGGTTCTGTGCGTTACTAGCGCTCCAATTTCTTCAAAAGACCCTTCGTCTAAGAGATAGAGGATTCGTTCTCTGGCCGTTAATTTTTTCTTTTGGTGTTGCTTATCAATTCTAGATTGTCCACCACCTAATTTTGACAGCGCAATTTTATCCTGAAGTGTTTTTATTTTAGTGTCCATAATATCTTAATTAGGTAGTCTTAATAATTTTTGATCTTTCAAATATTGCTTGAGAGCTAGGGTAGCAGCCAGTTCGGCTTCAATTTCACTCGCTTCTTCTACAATGCTTGGTGAATAATAATTCTTTACAAAATGCGTGTCGAAATTACCACTTCGGAATGCTTCATGTTTGCATACAAATCGTCCGAATGGTAATGTGGTCTGAACGCCTTTTACCTTGTAATTATCGATGGCATAAATCATCCATTCAATGGCCTCGCTTCTGGTTTTACCGTAGGTAATTAATTTTGAAAGCATTGGATCGTAATAAATAGGAATTTCCATGCCTTCTTCAAAGCCATTATCAACACGAACATGTTCTCCTTTTGGTAATTTATATTCTTCTAGCTTACCGACGCTTGGTAAGAAATCGTTCATTGGATCTTCCGCATAAACACGAAGCTCGAGGGCATGTCCATTAATTTTTAAGTCTTCTTGCTTAATGTTTAATTCTTCGCCGCGGGCCACCTTTATTTGAAGCTCTACTAAGTCTACCCCTGAAATCCATTCGGTAACTGGATGTTCAACCTGAAGTCGTGTGTTCATTTCGAGGAAGTAAAAGTTGTGGTCAGCGTCCATGAGAAACTCTACTGTACCGGCACCGATATAATCACAAGATCTAGCAACATTTATAGCTGCCTGACCCATTTTATCTCTTAATTGAGGTGTAAGTATTGCAGATGGTGCTTCTTCTACAACTTTTTGGTGACGCCTTTGGATGGAACATTCGCGCTCAAAGAAATGCAAGTAATTACCATGCGTATCTGCCATCACTTGTATTTCAATATGTCGAGGTGAAGTCACATATTTTTCAACGAAAACTGAACCATCTCCAAATGCTGATGTAGCTTCACTTATGGCGCGTTTCATTTGACTCTCAACATCTTTTTCGTTTTCTACGATTCGCATTCCCTTTCCACCACCACCAGCAGCAGCCTTTATAAGAATCGGGAAACCTATGCTTTTAGCAATTTCAACTGCTTCTTTCGGATCTGTAATTGCATGATCTACACCAGGAACCATTGGAATGTTATAATCCTTAACCGCTTCTTTGGCCGCTAATTTATCGCCCATCATTTTAATGGCTTTAGAACGAGGGCCAATAAAGGTTATACCATTTGCTTCGCATAACTCGGCAAACTCGGCGTTTTCACTTAAGAATCCATAACCGGGATGTATACCGTCTACGTTCATGGCTTTGGCAACTTCAATTATTTTATCACCTCTTAGATAAGATTCACTAGAAGGAGCTGGTCCAATGCATACAGCTTCGCCAGCATACTTTACATGAGGCGCATGTCTGTCTACTTCAGAAAAGACAGCGACCGTTTTTATACCCATTTGTTTTGCAGTGCGCATCACACGGATGGCGATCTCACCACGATTAGCAACTAGTATTTTTTTCATGTTATTCGAATTCTATTAAAAGTGAATTTTTTTCTACAGTATCTCCCTGTTTTACTTCGATGGATTTAATAACGCCTTCTCTAGGAGAGTTGATGACGTTTTCCATTTTCATAGCTTCTAATATCAGTAGCGGATCGTCTTCCTTAACGTCTTGTCCTACCGAGATGTTGATTTCTAAGATCAAGCCAGGCATTGGAGCTTTGATATTGTTGACTTTTTTCGCTGTACCGATGGCAAAACCCATTGCAGTGATCTGCTGATCGAGGGCGTCGCTGATTTTTACTTCATAAATATTATTATTGACTTTAATACGATAGCGTTTATCATTGAAGTCAGTGTCTAGTATTTTCGCTTTAATAGAAGCATTGTCGTGAAGTATATGATACTGATTTTTTGAGGTTTCAACAGCATCAAGTTGTTCTACTGCATCCGTGTTTATTTCAAACTCATAGGACGCATTAACTTTAGCTTTATACATATATTGTGATTATTAAACTTTGGCTAAATTAGATTATAAAGTGCTTCTAAAATATGAAATAAATCATGTTTAGAAAAGCCCTTACTAAGTTTTAAAATTTGAATTGTTCTGATGGCGTTTTATGGCTTTTCTAGAAAGAACGATAGCTATAAAAAGAGAAACAAATGCACCAGTTGAAATGCCTGGAATAAACCTTATGAATAAAAAGAAATCATAAGCTCCATGGAATAATACTGCTAAAAATAAACCCGCCATATTGAGCTTAAATCTATTATTAGAGAATTTAGCCTTTCCCATATAATAACCCATTAGTATTCCGAATGTTGCATGAGCTGGTACAGCCGTAAATGCGCGTAAAACTGCAGTTTCGAAACCCCCTTGTAGCACATACAGTATGTTTTCTGTGCAAGCAAAACCCATAGATACCATTACGGCGTAAATGATGCCGTCATAAGGTTCGTTAAAGGCTTTTTTAGGTTGTGCAAAGTATTTTACAATGACATACTTACTGAATTCTTCCGAAAGCGCAACAACAATAAAGGCATTGATAAACTGTTGCCAGATGCTATATTCATCGGTGATGGGTATAAAGTTTCCTGTGAATATATATAAGCCTGTAACAATTAGAACGCTTATAATTCCACCTAGAAAAAAACTCGCGATTAATAAGCCGACAGGTTCTTTTTCATATTTATCCTGAATATAGATGTAAATAATTATAGTAAGTACAGGTGCCACAGCACAAAGCAATAGATAGGTGTTCATAGTTTGAGCTGTTTTTTAATGGCATTCAAAACGAAAAGGTAATATGATTTGTTCGTTGGAATGAAGTGCAAGTTAGTTTTGCTGTTTTCTAATAATAACAAAAAGTCGCTAAAAGTGACTAGTTTAAGTGCTTCGACTTCGTTTTCTTGAAGAACGAGCTCATTCATATCAACTTTCAATTCAGCTATATAAACTTGATGAAATTCATTATCCTGAATGGCCCCATCGTCATAGGAAGATTCATAAAGTTTAACGCCAATTTTAGTGAGATCATCAGCTTTCAACTGTAAGCCTATTTCTTCTCTCGTTTCTCTTAATGCTGCTTCAATAAAGGATTCACCTGCGTCAATATGGCCTGCAGCAGAAACATCCCAGAGGAGTGGGTGAATGGCTTTTTTATGTGAACGTTGCTGCAATAAAATTTCACCTTCTTTAGTATATAACCACAGATGAATGGTATTGTGATACCATCCGTTTTTATGTGCTTCAGACTTTAAGGCACTTTTACCTGTTGGCTTGCCATCTTTGGTTACTATGTCGATGTATTCGTCCAATTTAATTCAATCAATAATTACACCTTCTTTATAGGTTATTTCATAAATCACTTTTCCATTTTCAAATTCTTGATATTTACCATCTAGTAAGCCGTTGCTATAGCTACACTTTTTAACTAATTGGTCATTTTCAGAATATTCATAAGGACCGTGCTTTTTACCATTTTTGTAGTTTATTAATTCGAGAGACGAGTCCGTATAGTACTTTTTATGAATGGTTGTTAGACCATCTAATTGATTGTTCTTATAAGTTTCTGTTTTTTCTAAATGGTCATTGTTATAATACTTGGCAACACCATTGAGCATATTGTTAGTAAATGGAAATTCGCAAATAACTTCAAGCCTATCTGAGAAGTCATCTTCATCATTTTCATTGAAGCCGCGTACAACTTCGTAAAACTTTACAATTCCTTCTTTTTTACCATCGACATAAGGAATCTCAATTCTTGTATCATCAAAAAGCACGTAAGAAAGTCCTTCTTTCTTACCATTTTTGAACAAACTTTCACTTATTGTTTCATGCGGCGAGAAACCCAGCAGGGCATGGGTTCGGTAAATTCGTTGCTTGTCGGTTTTTTGACCATTTTTGAAGTTTACATCGAGGTGCATACTCTGATTGTAAACATCGCTAACGGTAGTTGTATACTCGCTTAATATTCCGAATTCAGGATACATAAGCTTGTATAGGTTTAGAATATCTTCATCGTCGAAAAACGAGCCAAAGGCTATATTAACAATGTAGCGACCGTCTAGTTTTTCATTCTGAAAGGTGTATTGATGGTTATCGACCTTAATGTTATTTTCTTCAAGGTATTTGTATTTACAGGTCTCATCATTGTCATCAGAAGTAAAGCAACCTTCTTCAGCGAGGGAACCATTCTTATAGGCAGCCTTGAAAATTAACCTTCCATTTTTGTAAAGTTCGAACGGACCGTTTGCGATATCATCTTTAAAAAATGCTGAACTTACCAATTCGCCCTTTACATTCATAAAAAACTTTTCTCCATCTAAGCGATTTTTAGCGTAATTGGTAAACCTCAGAAATACTTCAAACTCATCTACTGCAAAACCACTTCTAACGATATCAAATTCATCCAAATCGCTAAAATATCCTGTAACTGGATTAATATATAACCCTTCTTTAATTTCAACACTTGTGTTATACATTATATTTTCAGGCCAGTCAGATTCAATTTGAAAGGTATAAACCTTGCCATTTCTAATGAGTTGTCCATGTTTCAGTTTATCTTCTGAATGCACTAGTTTCAGCCAGTTATCACCATTTTCGGTATACCAATTTTCAACACCTGTCTTCTTAGATTGGTTGAAATAAGCCTTTTTTAAAACCTGTTTGTTTTTGTGAAAATGATAGATACTATCTTGACTATAAGTACTTAAGGTCGAATAATCAATAATTGCAATTTCACCAGTATCGTAGTAGGTTGTTCTTATAGACTGATCATTAAGTCTGTCCTCAAGCATACGAAGCGCCAGGTTACCATCGAAATCATAATAAAATCTATCTTCTTTGTTCTTGTCGAAATATGTGCTATCAGACCTCTTATTTGGCATATCCGCATAATTACGACTGAGTTCGTATCTGTATAGCTCCAAACCGTTGTCATACATAGTACGCCTTTCAATTTTACCATTATAGTATTGAGTTTCAATACCATTTTTAATTCCTTTTTTAAAGGTTGTAATGGTATAATCTTTATTCCAGGTAGTGCTATTATCTTTATAACCAATTTTATAGGTTCCATCGAGCAACTTATTGTTCGAAGCGTAAATCTGTATGGAATCGTTTATGGTATAATCATAGTCGTAAATATCTAATGGTATAGGATTTTGACCATAAGAAATGACCGTGATCAATAATAATATGTAATGAATACGTTTAAATCTCATTATTAAAAGTTGATGCAGCAAACAGACCGGCTAATGATGCCAAAGTTCTTCAAGTTTACTTACTTAAAATAACTAAAAGTTTCGCCGTCTTCGATTTTAAGGAGTGTTTCATAGATGAGACGAATCACATTTTCAACATCATCCTTATGCACCATTTCAACAGTGGTATGCATGTAACGTAGAGGCAAAGAAATCAATGCAGATGCAACACCTCCATTACTATAAGCAAAGGCATCAGTATCTGTTCCGGTTGCACGAGAAAGCGCAGCACGCTGAAACGGTATTTTCTTTTCTTCTGCAGTATCAGTAATGAGATCACGAAGTTTCTGCTGAACTGCAGGTGCATAGGCTACTACTGGCCCCTTACCGATCTCTGCATAACCTTGTTTCTTCTGATCGATCATAGGTGTTGTTGTATCGTGCGTTACGTCGGTTACAATTGCGACATTAGGTTTGATAGTCTGAGTGATCATCTCTGCTCCACGCAGGCCAATTTCTTCCTGAACTGAGTTTGTAATATATAACCCAAAAGGTAAAGACTTTTTATTTTCATGAAGAAGTCTAGCGACCTCGGCTATCATAAAACCACCCATTCGGTTATCAAGAGCACGACAAACAAATTTGTCTTTATTCAGAATATGAAATTCATCAGGATAAGTAATAACGCATCCTACATGAACGCCCATTTTTTCGACCTCTGCTTTATCTTTAGCTCCTATATCTATACAAATATTATCAGGCTTTGGTGGTTCTTCTTTAGCTCTATTTCTGGTATGGATCGCTGGCCAGCCAAAAACACCCTTTACAATACCTTTTTTAGTATGAATGTTAACCACTTTACTTGGTGCAATCTGATGATCGCTACCACCATTACGAATAACATATAACAACCCTTTTTCAGAAATATAATTAACATACCATGAAATTTCATCGGCATGACCTTCAATAACCACCTTATATTTAGCCTTTGGATTAATAACAGCTACCGCCGTACCATAGGTGTCTGTGATAAATTCATCTACATAAGGTTTCAGGTAATCCATCCAAATTTTTTGCCCATCCCATTCGTAGCCTGTAGGTGATGCATTATTGAGATATTTCTCTAAAAAATTCATCGATTTTTTAGTAAGTAATTGCTTTTTTGCCATTTGAAAAATTTTTCTTTAAAAATAATAATATTAATAGGAATTTATGGTTATAGCCTGTAATAATTATTAATTTTGAATCTGCCAAAAATCGACTTTGGAACAATTTTGGAAGCCACAAAATATATGAGATATATTGCGTTAATCATATTGCTAATTTCGTCCTTGTCCTATGCACAAGAAGACCCTGTAAAGAAGGATACCACTCAGGTGCATTATATGATCATTGAGGGCGATTCTATTATGGTTACTGAGGTTGAACTCGATGAAGTCCTTGTACTTCCAGATCTTAATTTTAAAAACAGAGATGACCGTATCCGTTATATCGTTTTACGCAGAAAAACACTGAAAGTCTACAAATATGCCAAATTGGCTGCTGAGCGTCTTGAAACATTACAGAAACGATTGGCCACCTTAGAACGAAAACGAGACCGAAAAAAGTACGCTAAGGTGATTCAAAAATATATTGAGAATGAATTCTCAGCAGAACTTAAAAAGCTCACTAAGACCGAAGGGCAAATATTAATTAAACTGATTCATCGACAAACTGGTAAAACGGCGTTTCAACTCATTAAAGAACTTCGGAATGGCTGGCGAGCCTTCTGGTTTAATAATACGGCGAGTTTATTCGATATTTCTTTAAAAAGAGAATTTAATCCCATAGAAGTTGAAGAAGACTATTTAATTGAGGATATTTTGCAACGCGCATTCAGAAGTGAAATACTAGAGCGCCAAAAGCCTGCATTTGATATAGATTTTTATGCTTGTGTTGATAAATGGTCTAAACCTAAAACCGAACGCGATAACCCTAAAAATTAAATGCGCAAGCAAACTAAACTCGAAGAACAATTAAACGCTTGGTCTCATGGTATTGGGGCTGCTCTAGGAATTGTCGCTTTAGTTTTACTCATTGTTTTTTCTGATGATAATTCAAAGCCTTGGAGTCTGTTTAGTGTGATTATCTATGGTATTTCAATCATTGTACTGTTTTTAGCCTCTACCTTTTATCATGCAGTAAAAGGGGAGCGCCGTAAACACTATTTCCGAATTGTAGATCATATTAGTATTTATTTGCTTATTGCTGGTACTTATACACCTGTTTTACTGATTCTGCTTAGAGATAGTTTAGGATGGCATCTGTTTTGGGTCGTTTGGGGAATTGCCGCTTTTGGCGTGATCCTAAAACTATTTTTTACTGGTAAGTTTGAACTCTTTTCAACATTACTTTACTTGGTTATGGGTTGGTTGATCGTTTTTGATTTTTCAAACCTGTCAGAGGCTATAGGTCCTAATGGCGTATTGTGGTTATTTGCAGGTGGACTTTCTTATACCGTCGGAATTATTTTCTACGCCATACAGCGTATTCCTTTTAATCATGTGATTTGGCACATGTTTGTTTTAGGTGGTGCCATTTGTCATTTTTTCATGATCTTTTATCACGTGATTTAATCATCTTTTTAATTATTGCAATTTGCCCAAGATGATAATGCGTGTGCTCAATAATTCCGACTAAATTTCTAAAATAGGTACCATACTTTTCTTCAGCTAAATAGGTTTCAAGGATTTCATCTTCTAGTGCTTCTATATGTACAATGAATTCTTTGGCTTCCGTCCAGATATTACTAAGAAAAGCTTGCCATTCTTCTTCATTTTGAAGTTGAGGATGATCAAAACTGTATTGATCTCTAATGGTTAGGTCACCACCTTTGAGAACGTCCATGGTACCCTTCAGATAATAATGAATATGAAAGGTCAAGGAAAGAATGGTATTCAGTCCGGCAATAGTATATGTCGCCATCTGAAAGTCAACATCTTTAAGTTGATCTTTTAGATTAGAGGCTGTCCAATTTCCACCGAAATAAACTTTCTGTAAATTGTTGGCAATATGTTGTGTGAATTTCATTCTTGAAGAAATTTTCGGATAGTTTAGTTAATGATAAGTCAGTTTTTTGATAGTAGATTCTAAGTGAGGAAACATCTTGGTGAGTTCTGCGCCAGACCTTAGTTCGAAGTCCTCAAAGTCAAATCCAGGGGAAACGGTACAACCAACTAGGGCAATAGCATCTGGTTCAATGATCTCAGCAGCAAACCAATTTCCGCCAGGCACAACCAATTGTGGAACTTGTCCTTTACTAAGATTATCACCTATGATATATTCTGAATGGTCTCCCTCTTCAGAAATGATATGAAGTCGAATAGGAGATCCTTTGTAAAAATGCCAAATTTCATCTTGTTTAATGCGATGCAAAGCAGAGAACCGTTCTGAAGTCAACAAGAAATAAATGCATGTTGAATAATGCCGATTGCCCTTATAGTTAGTATCAAGGCTTTCGGCTTGAATAATACCTTTGCTTCGATAGGTTTCCTTAAAATAGCCACCTTCCGGGTGCGGTTTTAAATCTAATTTTTTAATAATAGTTTCTATGGAATTCATATAGGTTGTATCTATTTTTTGCGTTGGTTTCTAATAATAAGAAATGTTATTATGAAAAAGGGGATGACTGAGAGTAGTATTTTGAAATTCAAATTGATAATACTAATAAATAGCATAAGTCCGAACAAAAGTCCCAATAGAACAATCCCTAAATAGGTAAGTTTTTTACTTGGTTGCTTTTGAAACAAGGTAATTACAAGCAATATTTGACCTAACAATGGCAATAATGTAAATGGATGACTTACAGAATTGAAGTCTGTAAAAAGTCCTGAAATCACCTGATATTCTACTTCAAATAAGAAAGATGAATTATCTATTCCCCATTCTAGGTAGCCAAAGAAAGAGGATAAAATTAGGAGAAAATTCAGAATATTAGATTTCATTCTATAACCAAGGTAACGATTGATCTAGTACTTAAAATTACAAATAAATTACTGGAAAATAGGGCAGTAGTTTAGTTGGGTTTGTCTAAAAATTTATGTGACCCATCACAATTCGGTTTACGTTTTGAATTGTCAATGGTAAAATTAGTTAGACCATTTTGAAGGCTCAGTTTTAATTAACAATATTACCTTCTTTATCGAGTTCGAGAAAGGGATTAAAGGCAATTTCCCATAAATTATCATCCAAGTCTGAAACATAACTACTGTAGCCACCCCAATTCGTTTCCTGAGGTTCTTTAACGATATTAACATGCTTGGCTCTTAGGGTATTAATGAAATGATCAACTTCAGCTTTAGATTTTGTATTGTAAGCTAATGTAAAACCCTTAAATCCATTACCATCAGCATTAATAGTAGCGTCCTCAGCCAATTCGTCTTTGGGATATAAGGAAAGATAGATTCCGTTGAGTAAAAAAAATGAAATGTTGTCATTAATAGCTTCAGACTTAGTCCACCCAAATTTAGATTCATAAAAATCAGTAGCCGAAATGAGATCTGAAACACCCAAAGTAATTATGGTAAGTCTTTTTTCCATTTGAATTGTTTTAAGTTTGTGGTATCAGAATTCTACTAATTCAGAACCAGTTTTCCTTCACGTATGAGATTCCGTCTAATTTTTCTGAAAAATTTTATCATTGATTGCGTTAGGTCTTAAAGGTTCGATTAGGATTTCCTAAGGTTGAACTAAGATAGCAAAATGGAACGACAACAAATTTTAGTTGACTCTTTTCATGTTGTACTTTTTTGAGTCATTTTATCTAACAGTATAAAACCAACAATACCAAGAGTTACAAGAATCATAATCACCAATCCAATGGTGACACCCAAATTTGGTTTATCATAGAGTTCATCGCTAAACAGACTAAAAACATATCCTATAACGCGCGTTGGTACATAAGCTAAACTCACCAAGATTGCCAAATATTTAGGATTAGCAAACTTAGTTAGAATTGAATGTATGATGGGTGCAATATGTATTTCTGAAATTGCAAAAAATAGCAACGAAGCAAAGTAAAAGAGCATATGTTTCTCTTCTGGAACGTCTGGAATGAATAGCAAAATCGCAAATGCAATAATTCCGAAACTAAATCCGATAAGTAATTTGAAGAACTGCGAATTGTAGTATAACGACCAAATAATAATGGCAATGATGCTTATTGGTAACAAGAAAACGGAGCCGAACACTTGCCAGATATACTCAGGAATATCGAATGAAGCAATACTGCTAAGTTCGAGTTGAAGGTCAAAAATTCTGTAATTGCCGATTTCATAGACGCCCCAAAACAGCCCAACAATAATAAAGACGATGAGCACGGTAATTATTCGTCTGCCTGTGGAATAATTCTCATTTTGTGGTAGTTCGCTTTCAGAAGTTAATAAAATAGGCACCATTGCACATAGAGATATTACACCACAAAGTATAAAGGCAGCAGGGTATCCGAATTCTTCACCGATATATCCCAGAAGTGCTATTCCTAGGAATGAGCCAATATTTATAGCAAGATAAAATAGGGTAAAGCCAGCGTCTAAAAGTTTTGTTTTATTTAGATAAGATTTACCATAATTTGAAATGATATTTGGCGTAAAAAGACCACTTCCTAAGCCGACAAGAAATAAACCAGCATAAACCGAATAGGTCGTCCCAATGCATAATACAAATGCACCTAGGGCTTCAATAATGCAGCCTATAATTATTGCGCGCTTGTTTCCAATTAGCAAGTCTCCAAGAAGCGCTCCTAAAACCTGTGTAAAGACGATTGCAGTTGCAAACACCCCAAAAATTTGAATAGCTACAACACTGTCCATATTGATCACTTCACCTATCATATATATCACCAATAGGGCGCGTAAACCGTAATAAGCACTGCGTTCGAGCATTCTCGAAATGCAATAAAAAAGTGTTTCTAAGTTATGTTTTTGATCCTGAATTTTTTCCATGGGTTGAAATTTTGGTTGATTGTGAGTTAGTAACTCCTAATTTTTATGGCATTATTAAACGAATTAGAACGCATTAATCACTAATTTACATTTATTCTACGGTTGAATCTGTTTCATATGCCACTGTTCATTTTCAAGTTCGTAGAGTTTTCGGTTGTGGAATCTTGTTTTTTTAAACTCCATAAACTCAATCCTTATAGGCTTAATCGATAAGCCGCTCCAGTCCTTGGGTTTATCGATTTTCTTATTTTCAGAAACTACTTCTTGCACTTTTTTTTCGAGAAGCTCTAGATCCTGAACTTCTTGACCTTGTTCACAAATAAGAGAAACGGCCTTAGAATTCGCAGAGCGCTCTTCAAAATATTTTTCTGCTAGTGTTTCAGAGAGTTGAGAGGCAATACCCTGAATTCTTACTTGGCGCTCAGTTGCGGTCCACCAGAAGGTGAGTGCCACATTGTTGTTATGCTTAAACTCAAGACCTTTTCGCGAATTTAAGGGGCCAGTAATTACGAATTCATTATTAATTATTTCTTTGAGAGAAACAAAACGCGCATTTGGGAAATTATCAATCCCAACGGTAGATAAACACACGGCTGTTGGTATTTGAACTTGAGTATTTTTAAGTTCTTGTTCATACCAATTTTTGAACAGAGTTATTATATTTTCAATGGTCGTCATGCGTAGATTTGTTAGTCTTCATTCTTAATTATATCGAAAAGATCACCTTTTACCTTTTTCATTATTAACCCCATTTTAAATGAATTACTGGAATTTAATACTACCTAAAATTTTGGGCCTTATCTCTCTGCGAATGATACTAAGCGGATGATAAGGGAAATATTTATCAAAGGCTTCTATCTCTGAAAAATTCATCAAATTACCCTGATTGTATGATTTGTCGTAAGGGTCTTGACGATAACAATTCATAAGATCGAATAATTCTATCCCTGCTATTTCACAAATAGGATGCATGCTAATATTATCTCTCATTCCGGTGGGGTTCATTTCAGCCACCATGACCTGAAATTTATACATTTTTTGCTCCTGATAGTTATTGAGATTCAAGAAATAAACATAATCCATTCCGGGAGTTTCATCCTTTGGAAGTTTAATAATGCATTCGTAACCATCAATTCCTATATCATCAGAAATTGTTTGACACATAATTAAGCCACCACTTTTTTTGGCGGCGTGATCTCTAACCCAATTTCTATACATTAACATGTCATTTTCAATCTGTCCTTTTTCGATCTTATTGTCAAAATCGATACTGTCAACAATCATCACTTCGCCTTCATTACTGCGGTATTGTTGCTCCTTATCAGTGGAGTCGAGTAGATTCCAATTCAAATTATCGTATGTGAGACTACCCAGCTGAATGTTCTTAGAACCATAATTTCGGGCGTAATTTTTTAATTTCTCGTATTGATCCTTTTCATACATCAGTGTGAAAATAGAATCAAAAGCAGCCTCAAATTTATTTTCAATCTCAGGAGTAAGAGGTAAGTATTCTTCAAATAGATTTCTGTGCTCGGCATGAGACTTACCAGTTTGTTGGGTAGACTTATTTTTTTTGAAAAATTTTCGAAACATGTTCATTCAGTTTATTGAGGTGTCATCGGTCTAAATTTCAAATAAGGCTTATTTCCAGAATTGCCACCATTTTTTATTTGAAGCAGACGCGTCTTCTTCCGCTTCTTCCGAACCAAATAAACTTATTTTCCCACTATCCATAAGCTCTTGCATCTTCGTATATGGTGTGGTGATATCGAAGTAAATTGCCTTTCCAGATTTACAGTTTAATAAATCAAAGTACTTACCATCTTTTTGAACAAGCATTTGACTTTCCTTTTCCTCCGAAAGGTAGGAGAGTATGTCTCGTTCGTCTGAAATTCGGGTTACTAAATATGGATTTTCTTCAGTTCCGTCTCCCGTAGTACAAATGCCTTCCATAATTTTGTGCGCAAATACCAATTCGGATTGTGCATCTTTTTCCTTACCTAATTTTTCTAGCGCATAGTTTTTATAGAAATGTGCTCGTGGTGAAAGCAAGAGGTTGATATTATTGAAGGCTACTGCTTTATCAAACTGCTGGGTCGATAAAAATTCTTCGAGAACTTCAAGATCATTCGAATATGGATTATAATCTTTATCTGAAAAGATCTCCTTCTGAGAATTTGTAAAATTTTCCTTGTTGGTTTCTAGTATGAATTTAAAGAAATCATCAGTCATGCGCAGTGGGTTTCAGGGTTAATGTTTTTAATTTATTCCAAACTTGTTTCGGTAACATTGGTTCTACCAATTGACCAAGATATGTTTTAGGTGATTCTTCTTTAATGCCGAACTTTTCAGGTTCTTTATCTAGGCATTTATAGGTGCCGAAAATGACATCCATTATCGGAGAGATATTGGCGTAGTTGCCTGCTCTTCTGTCGAGATCATGATGCCAATGATGAAGCTCGGGAGCACCAATTAAAATTCTAAGAGGTCCGATTGGTAATCTTACATTTGAATGAATGTAAATGGCCCAAATGCCTCTAAAAGCGATAACTCCAGCTATAGATTCTAAGGGGAAACCCATGATAAATGCGGGTAAATTGATCAACCCGATGGTGTATAAAGAGTCAATAGGATGTTCACGATGAGCGGCCAACCAATCGAGATGTTCGGCGCTGTGATGTACTTTATGAAATCGCCATAAGAAATCAACATTATGTTGCAGTCGATGGCCCCAATAAATTAAAATGTCGCTTACCAAAATTTCCACTTCTTCTTTTTAGGAATTTTTTCAAAGTCGATGCTGGCAATAAGATAAGCATCGCCCTTAATTTCTGTGTACACTGCAATAAGTACATCATTTTTATTAACCCCAAAATTTTGATGAGGTTGATTGAGGAGCGTGCCACCAATAATCTTATTTTCCGGACTGTATTCTTCAACCCGCAACCAAACTTGCTCTGGCCTTATGTCTTTGTGTGGTGGTAATAAGACCATAACATCATCTGGATAGCCCTGAGCTCTAAATTCATCAAATAACTTTTCTTCTCTAAATAGTTCGAGTTTTGGTTTGCTGTAAATCTTCAGATAATCAGGCACATTGAGGTTGAACTCTTTAATTTCATCTTCGGTAGCATAGGACACTTCAGAGGCCTTATTTAAAGCTTCTGATCTTAATATAGTTCTTTGGTTTGTTGCAATAGCATCTTCCGTTATTTGAATGGAATCATTTTCAATTTTAAAGAATTTTAGGGCGTCGACAGTTAAACCTGCTTCATGATCAATATAGGTGTAGCCAAAAAAGTTGCTATGGTCTTTGTTGAGATTCTGATTTTGAAAATTGAGAACTTTTATCCAGGAATTTGCTTTCATATTTGAGATGGTCAATGCAGTTTTAGTATTTGGCTAATGACATCACCTAATATAGCAATTAGAAAAGAATTCAATTTGAAAAAGATAGGAAAGTTATGCCTACCAATGGATATTGTATAATTAAATCAAAACAATTTTCTTCTCTAGGTTGTTACAGTTGGAATGCCTGCTGTATCAGCAATGTCATTTGAATTTCCTGAAAGTAATAATGCTGATTTAGTAGTCTATATATTTTTCTCTTACAGCATCTATAGCACTTTGATCACCAATAAAAGAAAAATAAACATCGCAGAACAAATTGCTATACATTACGATTTTGTCGTTTATACCGTTATCATTTAATATAAAATTGACGATCTCAATGAATTTATCATAATTACAATCGTACGGATAGTATTTATTGAGGTTTACAGCATAAGCCTTCTGATTGTATAGGATACAGATGGTTTCAACTTTATCTTTTGAATCGTACCATTTAAGTATTTTGAAATCTTTCAAATACATATTTTCACTGCTTTCAATGGCATGTAAAGATGACTTAGTGCCATTGATAAATCTCAATACTTTGCCACTTTCGTTAAGGACTCTGAACAGGTTTGACGTTATTTTATCTGATTTTTGATCGGTTGTGGATAAAACAGATCGTATGCGATTTACTTCCTCGTTCGACAAAAAACCGACACTTTCAAGAAAACTTAATACCTCTTTATCATCTTCATTCAGTATTTGATGAAGACTGATCAGTCGTTTTGCTCTTTCGTTTTGAGTTTCTAGTTGCCATAACGATTCATTGTCTTCAATAAGACTGATTAGTTGAACTTTGAAAAGATCGTGATCTACAGATTTAAAATAGGGTAGAACGGTCGAAATAATTTCATTATTGAATCTGAGATCATTGATATCTCTTGAGGTGATATAATCCTTGAATATCATTTCGTAGAAATTCTCAGATTTGCGGAGCGTATCGATAACAATTTTATTTCTACACATATACCGTAGTATCCTTTTGTCATTTTGAAGATTTTGAAGGGCCTCGGGCTCTAAATCATAACCCAACTTCAGGAGATGAAAATTTATGTAATTGATGTTCAGATCAGTGAATTTTTCCTGATTTGTTCTGAGGTTAAGCAGAAATGGGATGATGCGTTCGTCGGCGTTTTCTATTAAGTGGGTAAAATTATTTCTGCCATTAAGAAGGCCTTTTCTATTTACATTTAAAATTTTAATTCTGCTACTGTAGGGATCATACTTTTTTTCGGCTTTCGAAAGAATTGAAGCATATACATTATTTATAGCCAAGGTGGAAATTTCTGCTTTTGTTTGCTTATCGATTTTTTTACCGAATGACGTAGGATTCATTAAAATCAAAATTCGACTTAAATGACTTTTAAAAAGCACACTATCCTTTTCTTGAACGATTTTTTCCATAAACAGTTCGACACCGATTTGGCTATTGTTTTTAACCAGATGGTACAACAGTTTGTACTCATTTTCTGGTTGAACAGAAGTCAAATGATCTTCTAAAAGCTTTAACCCGTCTGTTCCTTGTAATGATGCTATCAAAGGAATGACAACTTCTTCGTAAAACGGATCTTTTAAGGTCGACAGTATAAAATTTATGAGTTCGGTATCGGTTATTGGATTACCCTTTGAAGCGTAACTATCTGTAATTTTTTTAAGTAGCTTTTTAATAGAGTCTTTATCACCTGAATTGATGATGCTATTCACCTCATCGATTATACGTTGATCGCCCGAAGCATATTTTTCTGCGTATGAAGGATAATTTTCTATATCATCTAATTTATCGGCAGGATATGAGGTATAGAACGCCTTTCTTCTTGAATAATAATGCTCTAGTAATTGCACTGATTTTAAATCGGTGATCTTAAGGATACTCGTGTCGTTGAGCTCAGCTAATTTTGGACTTAGAAAGTCTAAACTCACGTTGCTTAAGTTTGAAATGTACAGACTATCTTCTGCATACGAATAGTCGGTAACTTTGCCTGTATTATCCGCTGTTATCTGAGCATGAAGACATGTTGCAAAAAAGGCTAGAACTAAAGTGATAAAGCTTTTTGTTTGGTTCATTTGATAATGAGGCAAAGTTTTTTTGAGATGAGATGCGAGATGAGCTACGAGCCCTTTTCCGTTACAGTCTAAAGTTAATTAATTCTGGAGAAATTATTATTTGGAAATCAGCCGTAATGAACTATAGCCGTTGTTGGCAATAGTTTTTTATTCGTTTCCAAAGATTTTCGGTTTTTAATCTGACGAAATCGTCTTTTAGTTTTTTCCATTCTTGATATTCCGCATCAACTTGCTCAGGTCTTTTTCCTCTAACTGCCGAATGATTAGTAACATTATTAAGTAATTCCAAATGAGAAAGTCTTTTCGTCAATTTTCGATTCAGTCTTTCATTCCGATTGAATAGAGTTTGCAACTTTTCTTTAAGTTCATTCGGATAATGAGTGAGTAATTCAGCCGAACCTAACAAGTTATTCTCAATATTAGATTCAGTCAATAATATCCATAATTGTTCAAAATTCGGTACAGGAAGTCGTACAAATCCGTATTCATTTCCCCAGCCTGAATCCCACAATATTTCATTCTTCCATAAGTCTCCGTTTTTGTCAACATAATGGTCTTTTCCGCTAACTTCTTTAAGTCCAAAATCCTTTGGGTTACTTTTATTATATCTAAAAGATGCCTTGAAATGCTTTTGGTTTATGTCAATTATTTTGGTTTTCATTCAAATTGTAGCCAACGGTCTCGACTATCATTCCACCGTAGCTTAAATATAGCGAATTGCAATGAATTCCGATTAGTAATTTCAACCGTAATGAACTATAGCCGTTTATTTTTTACGATTTATTGGATGTGCGGTTCGTAATTCAATGTCCTTGAGTTCGTTTTACGAAGTCCATTTTTCTGTAAAAGAGTGATATGCTATAATTACCTATCATCTTTTTGAATTATTTCTGACGCCGTTACTTTATCAGTATATAGAATATGTGTACATCGATTTTGTTCTTCAGGCAATTTCTTATATAAAAACATTTCATGGGATAGGGTAGTGTTATAGATATTATCCTCTCGTTCAACAGTGTTAATTTTTAACCCTGTACCGTCATTATTTAACATGCTGCCTTCACTGAATACATGATTAATAGACATGATTTTTTCAGGATCAAAATTCACAGTATCTTTTAATAAGTAACCTCCAATTCTTTCTTTGTCAAAAAGAGGTGTAAAAGAATTATGTACATTTCCTGTTAGAGTAACTATTTTGGTGTTTGGATATTTAATATGGATGTTGCGTATTTCCCTGTACATAGACGAATCTCTGGTTGAAGACGCATAAGAATTATCAATAAATTTTAAAATGATTCTTTTATTTTTAGTACTCTTATGCACTAAATCAAGCCATGCTACACCATTTCTACCATCAAAATTTTTTCCGCGAAAAAAATTCAATTCTTTTAACTGGGAAATTGACATATCGTCTGACAAGTTATTCATAAGTGAAGCACGAATTTCCATAGCCATGATCACTTGGTCTTCGTGTTCAGTAATTAGTTCACATAAACCATAAGCAAATTCGGCAGGTTCATTTGTTCCGTGCATTTCCCCAATCATCAATACTTCAAAATTTGCAATTTCATCATAGATCTTGTTGCCCAACTTTGTTAAGCTCTTAATAGGTATGGCGTTCTTTTTCAAATCCTTTTGCTCTTCTGTCATTTCTACAGAATTTTCAATAGTAATTGACGTTTCATCAGATGTGGTTTGTTTTTCTGTATTGTCTTTACAAGACGTTAATCCGAGCAGAATAATAAGTAGAAGTAAGACTTTTTTCATTTATAATGATATTTAATTCTACAAACGTAGAGATTTAAATTTATTTCTACAAATGTAGAATATGCTTTTTAAGTCTTGATTTTCAATTGGCTACAACGCTCAAGTGTGTGATTTCATTTCGTGGTTTGATCACTAAGTTAGTAGAATGGGCGTGAACCCAAGGTTCAGAAGCAGAAGAAATTCTGGTAAGGAATTTATAGCATTGACTACCCCAGGTATTTTAAATCGCTTTTTCAAATTGCTCTATATATCATTAAAATTCCGCCTAATATTAAAAGTAGAATTCCGACATATTGACTTGGTTGCGTAGATAATAACCCGTAGGATTCCTCTTTTTTAAATTTTTTGGTTTCCTTTATTTGATAGTTCAGCCAAACAAATCCAAGGATCAAAAGGCAAAATCCAAGCAGTATATCTATCCAATCCATTAATTCGAATATTTAAAATTAAAGCGAACTTTTTGCACTAATTATTTCTATCAATTTCATTGGCTACTCTGTAACAGTTATCGTTGTTGTGTAACCTTTTTTATTCCGCAAATAACTTTTTCGGAACTTGATAACTAGCTGAGTACATTAAATCTTTCCCACGACTATTAAATTCGGCAAAAGCTTTTCTATACCATTTTGGGTCATTCGCACGAGTTTCAAAATCTTCATAGGTCAGAACATCATAAAAATTTTCATTCAGCCAAGGTTCAATGCCGAAAATAGAAATTCTGTTTTCTTCTACTCGGTCGAGAACAATTTTAAAGTCAGATTCAGAGAAATAGTAAATAGATTCAGCGTCGAATCCATCATTCAGATTTTCAAGTCCGTTAAACACATTTGCTTTTAGATAATCAAGTTCCTCTTTTCTCTCTTTTTCGCTGTAATCTTTAATTTCCATTTGCGGTTCTTCTTCAATATTTATTATAGATAATTAAAGAATAGCTCAATAAAGATTCCAAGTATAACACTAAAAAAAGCTGCCAAACGAGATAATCGTTTTAATTTAAATGTGTTTGAAAAAGCTAGCCACAGTCCTATAAGACCACAAATCACTAAAATTATGGTTCCGTACAAAGGGACAAGACTATCAAAAAGGCCGATTTGATCAAAAAATGGGTCTAGTAAAGCGGTAAATCCAAAAAGGGCTAGAGCGAAATTCGTCTTTTTATCACCTTTGAAAAGGTAATAACTTGCAATTACTAGTTCAATACTTATGGCTAAAGGACCAAATTGATTATAATATGCTCTTTTAAAGTACGGCTCAATTCCTTGGGGAAAATCTATGTTCAATAAAAAGGCAATACTTAACGCAGTACCAATAAGTAAAAGTAATAATGAAATAGCTTTTCTTTTATTCATAAGGCCTTTTAAATGTTTGCTAGTGGTTATATGTATGGCTAGTTGCTTTTGCACTAAGATAGTAAAAAGAAACAGCTAATGTTTGGAAGTATAATTTTTCGGAATTAGGTTAGAACAAGTAATTGTTTAATGCCTTTTTTTTGACTTCGTTATGATCTTATCAATTATTATGTCAGTCAGTATTTCTAATTCAACTTCTTCTGTTTGAAAACTATTCTCAACATGATTTCCAACATTCTTTGAGAAAATGTCCCATTTCAAATTCATTTTATTACCTAACTCGACAACTAAACTTCTTAAGTTGTATCCGTTATTCTTCAAATCTGTCAATATCCAATTTCCTAATCCATGAGCGTTTTTTAAGTCGTCTGAAAATCTTAAATAGTATTTTGGAATATCATTTTCATAAATAACATTTTCATTGAATTCTAATTCCAAGAAAGGGAAAAAGCGTTCATTTTCTTTTCCACTAATTAAATATGATTCTGTTTTCAGTATAATTTTTTTCATTACAACATTACTTGTCTAATTCTGTGGTTTTTAATCCCAATTTTGATTATATCTCTGCAAAAATTATCCAATTTATTTTTAAATTCAGACTGCAGATTATCGTTTCCACAATTTAATTCCCATAATGCTCCAGAACCACCAAAAAGCTCATTGACTAGGACGTGTTTTTTAAAAAGTTTAGAATCCTTTTTAATTGCAGATGCTAAGACATTCGTCAATTCTTGTTGTCCAAGACTTGTTCCAATCTTAGTCAAAATATCTTTTAATTCAGTCACGCTTTTGGTCAGCGACCTAATATTTTCTTCGGTAAAATTTAGTTCCTTGTTTCGTTTAATAATATTCATCCTATATATGCCAAAACACGCAACTCTATATACAATGCGCTTCTATTGTCCAAGATAGAAATAATTTCAAATCTCACTTTAATTGCATCCTTAAACCTTTAGTGAAATATTGTTAATATCAAGATTTTCATCTAATCTATCGTTCAAGGAATTCCGTATTAATTCAAATTCAGATTTTTCAAATATGTTACTGATGCTTCCTCGATCTATTTGTATTATTTTATCACAACTACTAATTAAAGTATTATGAATGTGAGAACTAATCAAGACAATTTTATTGGCTTTTTTAATCTTTTCAATTAGTAAATACATTTTTGCCAAACTATCCCAATCTAAACCATTAAAAGGTTCGTCTAATAGAAGTATTGGTTTATCCAATATCACATTTGCTATAATGGTAAGTTTTTTCTTCATACCAGTCGATAAATTTTGTACAAACTCATTGAGAGGAATATCAAATAAATTTGCTAATTGTAGTGCTAAAACATTTTTTGAATGAAAAAAATCTAAATATTCTTGGGACTTTATATATGGATAGAAGTAGTTGTCAGTTTCTACAAAAGAAACTTTATTAGGTTTAAGAATTTTGTCTTCAAAAGTAATTTCTCCATTAAATGGAATCTGGCCAAAGATGGCATTGAAGAATGATGTTTTACCCGAACCATTTAAACCAAAGATTCCAATAGCTTCACCTTTTTTGACCTTGAATGATAAATCTTCAATAATTAAATTATTACCATAGGAAATGTTTAAACTATTAATTTTTAACATATTCATTAATTTTTGAAGTACCTATTTCTTTCATTTTAAAATAATTATGAATCCATGGAAGGACTAATAATATTGAACAAAAGATTTCGATAATCCCAGTAGTCCCAATAGGTTTTATCTTATTATAATCGCAGCTATAGTGTGCATACTTATACAATATTATTTTAATGAAAAACATTATTAAAATGCAGTAAATACATAAAGCAATAGAAATTAAAAGAGGATTGATAAAAACGGATATCAGAAGAGGCGGAACCGTGATCTTGAAGAAAAAAGATAACGAGTTTTGAATCTTATTTTCAAGACTATTCTCTTGAAAATACATACTATATATCTCCTTAGACTCTTTATATGAATAAATTGAATTGATCAAACCACAAAACAAAAATGTCATTATGCCAAATGTAAATGGATGAATAGCAGATAGAATGAACAAAGAATATGTTATAGTAAAGTTTAACGGTTTGCGACGCATATATGATTTCCACTCATAAACGTCCATTGAAATCCACTTTAAATCTATGGAATTGGTGAGTTTAAACTTTTTAATGTTAATCAGGGGTAATAAAATGCAAACTGTGATATTAATCAGGTAAATCGAACAGAATTCAAATTTGAATAATATTATTATTTGAGAAATGCTGCAAAGTATAAAGTACTCACAGAGAATTAAGAAATAAATATTCTTATAGAACACTTTTCGCAAAAAAGAGAGGTCACCTCGATTTAAATGAAAATAAATAGATGGTATTATTGATAGGGTCAGGTGAATCCATGGGCTCTGAAAATTGGTTAATGCAATGGTAGTCCAAATTATCGCATAAACTAAAATACTATCAAAATCATAATTAATTTGCCGAAATATATATCTGACTCTAAAACCGAAGTAATTTTTGAATTTATTCAAACTTAAAGTCATGATAAATTGGCTTTAGGCTAGAACATGCAATTAATTATACAAATTGTTACCCAACGTTTTTATTCTTTTTTCCTGTCAGCTTCCGGATTAAAAGAATTCCACCAATAATTAAACCAATTATCAGTAAATAAGAAATTATTTTCCCTAACATAAATCCGATTTCATACGCAAAATTAGTTTCTTTTTCTTTTGGCTCAATTACTTTGTCGGCTGATATAGAAATTGAATTAAAAAACTTGTCTTTATTGATTGTAGCTAATTGTTCATTTTCTTTAAAAGTCCAAAATTCATAGCTGACAAAATTATTATTCACTACAAGGATTCGTTTGTATCTTAAATTCGGCAGTTGTGGATTAGAATTTGCTAAATAAGCTATTTCTATACCTTTAATTCCATTTAATTGAAATACTTTCTTTTCTAATAGCTCACCGTTTACAGCTTTTAATGCTCCAGATATAACTCCTTGATAAAATTCTGGTAAGCCAGATACAGTTATTTTTTGGTTTCCTAAATCTTTAATCGTTACCATATATGCTCCAATATCATCTGAAGTGGAATAATAAATGCTTCCATTCTGATTTGTTTTTTCAGGTGAAATTGGAAATTCAATTGAAACAAAATCAGTCAATTCGGTCTTTGACCATTCTTGACTAAACGAAAGGTTTGTAATTAGTAAAAGTGTGATTAAGTATTTCATAAAGATTTATTTATTCAGTTTTGTCGTTATTCCAAATATTGGGTAACGGTCTCGGCTATGAGTAGTTGCATGGTTTACAGCTAGTCTCTTTATGGACATGCCAAGTAAAAAACCCGAACGGCACAAACCAAGTTAAATAGTGTATCTATATATAATGGGAGGTAAATACGGATAGATAATTCAAATGTAGGAAAATACTTTCAATTAAAAAATAGTGACAACTATTTTCTTAACCCTTTATAATCTCTTTATACTCCTCAAAAAAAGTTTCAAACAAGAGCATATTCACATTGAAGAATTCCATGACCTCTTGCCAGGTATTTTTTTTATGGATAGAGACCTTGCGGTCTAAGGGCAAATAAATACGGGATATCTCTTTACCATTATCTAAAAAGAATTCTTCTTCGTAGATCGCATCTGGGAGATAATCGTCTTTCAGAATAGATTTTAAAGCGACCAGCTTTTCCCAGCAGTTGATCCGGTTTTCGAGATCGTCCTCTAGATCTAGTGCAATAAGCGCTTTTTTAGTATCGAAGTGAAATTTAAAAGACAATCCCTTTATTTTGGTATTGTACAACAGCCATTTGCGAGGAAATGATTTTCCGAAGCTCGTCCAGAATTCTTGGCGCAATAATCGACTTTCTTCCTTGCTAAACATCTATAGTACGTATGCAATTAATACACCTAAACAAATGGCTAAGAGCTTAGACAAGTTGAATTTATGACCCTCACCAGATTCAAACAAAATAGTCGTAGAAATATGTAAAAAGATACCTATAACCACCGCATTGATACTGGTAAGATACATCGGTGCAATAGATGTGGTATTAGAAACCAGAGTACCTAAAGGCGTCATCGCGGTAAAGATCAATAGAAAACTTAGGGTTTGCTCTTTCATGAATTTGGATTGCAACAAATAGGAGGTGAGGAGCGCTGCAATAGGTATCTTATGAATAAACACCCCATAAACCATATCGTTGTGCTGATGAATAGGAAAGCCTTCTAAAAAACTATGAATACATAAACTTACAAAGAGTAACCACGGAAATTTTTTATCATTTTCACTGATATGAACATGGCCGTGCTCAGCACCTTTAGACAAAAATTCTAAAATGATCTGTAGCAGTATACCGCACATAATAAACAGGCCTGTGCGCTTGGCATCCAAGTGTTCATAAACTTCGGGGAGCAGATCGAATAAGGTTAAAGCCAGTAAAAATGCACCACTGAAGGACAACAATAATTTGGTGTAAATAGATTTTTGTCTTTTGGTTAAAAAGGCAATAACAACACCAATAATGATGGCATAAATTGGAAACAGATACTTATTCATGCTGGCAAAATTACTTAAAAACCATGATGAGGCGTTCGGAAGTTTTGGAGTGATATTTTTGCAAATTGTAATCGCCAAAAATATCGAGTAAATAAACACCGGCTTTCTCAAACAAGTCTTTAAAATCATTGAGCGTTAAAGCTTTTACACGTTCTTGGTATTCAAACTGCTGGTCATCGATCTTAAAACTAATATCCTTCACAATGTAGCCGTTCTTCACGCTTCTTTTTTGATGAAAATTAATGCCATCAACTGTTTTTACATCTTCGCTCACCAGATTTTCAACAACGTAATCCACATTCATAAAATCGATAACGCCAAAACCAGTAGCATTCAATTCCTGTTTTATAGATTCTATGGTTTTAAGATTGCAAATTTCATTATCAAAATAACCAAAGCTTGTAAATAGATTGAAAACCGCATCAAAAGTTTCAGGGTAAGGCTTCGTCATGTCGTGCACTTCGAACTTTAGAGTATTATTTTCAAACTGCTTGGCATGATTAATACTCTGCTCAGAAAGATCAATGCCGGTGACGTTATAGCCTAAAGTATTCAGATAGATAGAATGTCTTCCCTTTCCGCAAGCCAAGTCCAAAATTTTACCACCTTCAGGAATATTGAGGTAGTTGGTAAGATTATCCATAAAGATTTGCGCTTCAGAATAATCTCGGTCTTTATATAAAATGTGGTAGTAAGGTGTGTCGAACCACGAAGCGTACCACTGTTCAGTTGATTTTGTCATAAGTGTAATGCGTGCTGCAAAAATAGTTTAAATTTGTCTTCTTTATGACGTAGTGCATGGACAATAATTTCAAAATGGTAGCCAAAACCTTATTTGGCTTTGAAGATCTTCTGGCAAAAGAATTAACGCAGCTTGGTGCAATGCAAGTTGAAAAAGGCGTGCGCAAAGTTAGTTTTGTTGGCGACAAAGGCTTTATGTACAAAGCTAATATGGCACTCAGAACTGCGATTAAAATTCTTAAGCCCATCAAGTCTTTTAGAGTGGCAAGAGAAGAGGATCTCTACAATAATGTTAAGACTATTAAGTGGGAAAACTACCTAAAACCTGAAGGCTCATTAGCCGTTGACGCTACGGTTCATCACAGTGTTTTCACCCATTCAAAGTACACAGCTCTTAAGACCAAAGATGCCATTGTTGATCGCTACCGCGAACAAGGTGGTACGCGTCCAAATGTAGATCTACGGTTTCCTGATCTGAAAATTAATGTTCATATAGACCGTCAGCGCTGTACCATTTCTCTAGATTCGTCGGGCGAATCTTTGCACCGTCGTGGGTACAAAACCGCCACCAATATTGCACCGATTAGTGAAGTATTGGCAGCCGGATTAATTATGATGAGCGGCTGGGATGGACAATCAGATTTTATGGATCCGATGTGCGGTAGTGGTACTATTTTGGCCGAAGCGGCAATGATTGCTTGTAATATTCCTCCTAATTTAATGCGAAAGGAGTTTGCTTTTGAACGTTGGGAAGATTGGGATGTTGATCTGTTTGAAACTATTGAAGAATCACTTCTGAAAAAAACCAGAGACTTTCATCATAAGCTCATAGGATATGATAAATCACCTTCGGCGGTGAGAAAAGCAAAGGAGAATATTAAAAATGCACATTTAGACGAATTTGTGCATATTCAGCATGAAGATTTCTTCAAAACTCAAAAGGCAGGAACTGAAAAACTGCACATGGTATTTAACCCTCCTTATGGCGAACGCCTAGAAAATTTGAATGTTGAAGAATTCTACGGAAATATAGGAACTACGCTTAAACACGGCTATCCAAATACCGATGCATGGCTTATCACTTCAAACCTCGAAGCGTTGAAATTTATTGGACTCCGACCTTCAAGAAAGATAAAAGTCTTTAATGCCAAACTGGAATCGCGTTTGGTTAAATACGAAATGTACGAAGGCAGCCGCAAAGCCAAGAAACAACATCATTGAATATCTTCCTTAAACTCGTCTGGGTTTTGTCCAATTTCGGTTTTAGGATAGGTATTAAACAATTCTTTTACCAATTCACTGATATAGGGTTTTAGCTTCTTTTTCGATTTGTTTAATTCACAAATAATAGAAGCATGCCAAAGCACTTTATTGGTTTCGAAATCGGCAACATAAACGATAAGCGTTTCTTGTTCATAGGTTTCTTCATGAATTTTACAACTTTCCCAAAATTCAAGGTCGCCTGAATGTTCACAGCTTTTGAAATTCGCTTTCTCTTCAGTGATCATTATTCTAAACCCTGCTTGTAACTGTGGCTCTAAAACATTGGTCTTATGCGCCTTATTTTCCATCTCAACGGCAACAGCGTCGCCAATAGTTTGCCTTACATAATCATTATCTAAATTCGGATAATTAGTATGCTCAACAGTAAAGTCTTCAATACACAAAACATAGGTGTCGTACTGATTAAAATCAACATCTAAGTTGTAATCATAGACCACCTCACTCGAAGCAGCACATCCAAGTAATAAAACCAGAAATAAACTGCATAAAATTGAATTAATTCTCATAACACAGAAATTTTGAATGTTCTTAAAGTTCCGAATTACGAGGAAGAAATACTATGACAATTGTCAAGTTTGAAAGAAATGTTACTCAGGTTTCCTAACGATCCAGATATCCTGAGGTACCCAGTGCTTATTTGTGGAAGTTTGAACGATGTGTTCTAGGATATCCGCATCTTTGAATAGGTCTTCAACAAATGATTTAGGATGAAAGGCAGAATAGGTGCGATGGCCTTCTTTAACTTTACCGCGCACTACTAATTGGCCTTCATTGTAGCGGGCTAATTCTGAAGCTGTAAGTTTTGGTTTGTAATTATCCCCTTGAAGACTCAGCAACATAATTCCCTGCGGTTTTAAAACGCGATACAGTTCCTTAAACCAGGCATAGTGCATTTCTTCAGACAAATGGGTAAAAATTGAAATTCCATAGATCACATCCATGCTATGGTCAGAATAAGGTAATTCTGCTTTGAGATTGTTCTTATTGAAAGCTATTCCCGGTAGATGTTCCGAACACCACTTAATGGATTCTGCATTATAATCTGTGCCAAAGAATTGACAATTGTTGCCAATAACATCTGGCATGTGGCGGATTATTCGTCCGGGTCCACAACCCCAATCTAAAATGGTTTTATCTTTTAGATCGATATGTTTTTTGAAATGATCTACCAACCATTGCGCCATTTTTAAACCACCATTATAGTAATTGTCGTAATTGATTCCGAAGGATTCATACATCAAATAATCTGGAGGAAGATTAACATTCGGATGCTCTTGTTTAAATACCTTATTTGCGTCTTTATTCTTGAACTTTTGAATGCGAAACCTTACCAAGTCGGTGAGGTATATTAAATTGAGTTGCCTCAAAAAGTGGGATAGTTTTGCTTTATTCAATGGTTGAAATGAATTCTATGGCTTTAGCTTGTCGCAAATATAAGACAATGTATTACTTGCGTAGGTCTTCTAATTGTAAATTATAGTCGTACTGCAGATCTTCATGCAGTAGACTGATTTTTTTTCGCAGGGCGATAATCTGGCGTTCGTATAAATTGCTAAGTGTCCGATTTCTGTGGATGGACGGTTTCAATTCGTTTAAACGTTCACAGAAATAAATCAGTAATTCAACTTCTGTAGATTTTTTAAGCGAATAGCGACTGTAAACTCTTATCTGTCGCAGAATTTTACGAATCGTTTTTTTCATATAGAAATAACTATCCGTATTCATGCCTTCAAATAAGTCATCTAAAGTGCTTTTCACGCTCGCGATATAGCCATCTTCATTATGCGCTTCGAATAATAAATAGGTGAGGAGTGCCTTATTTTCTTTTTTAAACTTACCGAGCCTCAGGCATAATTCTAACAAGTCTTCTTTTGGTAGATGCTGAAGCTCCTTTTTTATAGTAACGATCGATTCAATTTTCATGCACTACAAATTTAAGGCTTTTAGAACAGTCTGTTTATAGGTCTGACCGATAGGTATTTTATGATCGTCTATACTGATCTGGTTTCCTGAGAGATGATTGAGTCTGTTGAGATTGATACTGAATGATTTATGCGTTCTTAGAAAGTAATTGGGTAAACTTTCTATGAATTTTGAAAATGTACTATGCGTGGTAATGGTTTTTTGCTGAGTATGAACCTTCACATAATCGCCATAGGCTTCAACATATTGAATATCCTCAAATCGTACCTTATGAAGGGCTTTGTTTTCTTTAAGAACTATAAAATCGGTATCATTTAAGCTGTTTTCGTTCTTATTGAGCACCTTATTTATGGCTGTTAGAAAGCGTTCATAAGCAATAGGTTTTAATAGATAATCGACGGCATTGACCTCGAAACCATCAACAGCGTATTGTGGATAGGCCGTCGTAAATATAACCTGTGGCGGGTTTTGCAAGGATTTATAGAAATCTAAACCAGATTGCTTAGGCATATTGATGTCTAAAAATAGCAGATCGATCTTACCGTTGAGCTGCAAATACTTAAAAGCCTCTTCTGTGTTAGAACATATCAATTTTAAGTCGAGCACAGGTGTTTTTGCAATGAAGTGTTGCAAAACGTGCTGCGATGATGGTTCATCATCAATAATTAAACATGAAATCGATTTATGCGTTGTCATTGTTGATGCTTAGTCTTACTTTAAATTGATCGCTGGTTTCACTTACTTCGAACTGATGGTTGTTAGGATATACCAAATTAAGGTTATTCTTGATATTTTCTAGTCCAACACCCGAATGTTTATCCCTAAGTTGATTATTGGTGTCTAAATTCTTATTAGTGATAATAAATTCGAATTTAGAATTAGCTTGAGACATTGTAATTGTAATAGGTTGCTCAGTTTTACTGGTGTCTATTCCGTGCTTGTAACTGTTTTCTAACAAAGGAAGTAATAGCATTGGATAGATCTTGAAATCTTCATTTTCTATTTCCAATTCTAACTTTGTCGTGTTTGGTGTATTTACGCGATGATCTTGAAATGCAATATAATTTTTCAGTAGCTTGATCTCATCCTTCAATGAAACTTGCTCGTTGTCTGAATCGTAAATCACATAGCGCAGAATATCTGATAATTGTACAATGGCATTGGTAATGCCTTCTTTCTGTTCTAAGGCTAGTGCATAAATGACATTCAGCGAATTGAATAAGAAATGCGGGTTGATCTGAGCTCTAAGTGCCGAAAGTTGCGTTTCGATCTGTTGATTTTTGAGACGTAGAATTTTGTTTTCGCTTTTATTGAAGTAGAACCAATCTTCAGCTAATTTAATTAAGGTTGAAACCACTAAAAAGATCGTGAATACAAAAAATATGTTCTCCTTAGTCAAATAAGAGATAAAGAAGAAACTTGTAAAAAGCAGATCTAAAATAGGCTCTAATAACCAAGTGCTCAAATATGCGAAGACCACCAAATTGAATATAAAGGCTAAAATATAGGCGATATAGCGTTCCTTTTTCAACAGCTTTGGCATTAAGACGTAAAAATTAATTGAAGCGGGTATGGCTAAAGCAATCAAAAACGTAACGGTGTATATATAATCTATGGTTATTGGCTTATTTCCTTTAGAGAAAACAAACAATAAAATCACAAAGGCCAAAGACCACAGAACACCATTGAATACAAGTGGTCTGTGGTAATTGGCTTTTCTTTCAAAAAGATTGATATTAAGGTTTTGCATCATGTGGATTTAAGGTCATGATATCGTCATTATCCCATTTGTTTTCAAAATCAGCTTTCATAAACTTTCGTAGAAAGCTATGAAGTTCTTCGCTGTTCGATGTAAGTACTAGATCTTCATCGATACCAACTTTTTCATGCTTTAAACGTATTTTCTGTTCATTAAATAAACGCTTAATAACAGACTCAGAGATCCAAGATAGTTTAATACTACCGTCGTCATTAAAATCTACCTTTGCCGCAGAATGTGTTTTAAGAAGGTGTTGAGCCACCATACTATTTAAGCCACTATCTTCATAGTAGAATGGTGTGAAGTCTAAAAACAGATGATCATCTACTTTAAATGGCATTGCTATAAAAACAGCGTCGTCGTCTTTGGTAACATACTCAACAACATAAGAATCTTTATAGCGTTCGTAGGCCTCTATGTCTTCTTTCATGAGTTTTGTTTGATCTTGGTTTTCTTTTTCCCACTCTGTTTTGAAGGATACAAACTTCCAGGTTTTTTTACTCTTGGTAATGTATTCACCTTCAAGACGGTCATCAAAAAATTGGGATTCTGCCGTATAAAATGGCTGGATTGACTTTACAATACACGAACTTAGTAGTAATGCTATTCCGATTAAAATAAATGAGGTCTTAAGTTTCATAATGAGTTTTCTTTTAAAGTTTATGCTAAACTCTACATATACCTAAAGTATTACAATTTATTTCGACAAACACTGACCAACTCATGCCGAACACTTATGGTCTTATATTTTGAATTGATTTGTAGCTTAATAATGCCTTCTAATGGTCTTTCTAACTCTGAATAGACGATAGATGCCAATGGCGAGTATTATTGAAGACACAATGATGAGAATAATCCCAAATGATTTTAAGTCTGAAAAAAATTCTAGCTTAAGAATGGTAACTCCCGTGCCAAGAATCACCAGAAAGGTTCTGAAGTAGGCCAGAAAGGTACGTTCATTGGCGAGCTTTGTGCGCTCTATAGCGAGCCAATCGCGCGTGATAAGGTTCTTATCTTGATTTTTAGAGGTGTCTGACACAGAATCGACTTTTAAGTTTAGATTTTAAATATAAAAAAACCATCATAAAATGATGGTCTCTTAATTCATATTTAGATCAATCGAAGAGATCTACAACCTTGCCTTCGTCTTCCTTTTTGATGGTAATTAGCAATTTCCTGAAGCCCAAACTATTTACCTTATAAACCTTGGTACCAACCGACCAGTTTTCTTTGCGTTTGGTATTGGGCATCATTGGGAAGCCATAACTGAATTTCGACCCATCTGGTTTCGGACCCACAACATAGAAATTATTTCGATTAGAGGAATTATTCTTAATCTTGAAGTTAATAAAAACAGCATCTGGGTTTTTAACTTCATCTTTTTCTGAAAGACTTAGAACTTGACCTCCTTTTTTCTTGGTTACTTTGAAAGATTCGGGTTTCGATTGATATATCAACTTTCCATCATTTGAAACTTCTGCCCATAATGTATTGATTGGGTTGACCTGCACTTGTCCCCAACTCCAAAGATTTACATAAACATTTTCAGCTTCTGTGTTGAGGGCATTAACTTTAGCAAGCTCAGCACCAATTCTAAGTTCTTTGGTTTTACCTTCCACAGTGATATTTCCGATAGGCGCCATAATTTGTAAATAATCATTATCTAAATTCACGATCTTGGTGATATCGTGTGTACCAGTTTCAACACGTCTTAGATTTGGTGCTCCTATGGTAATTACTATCGATTTTGAAGGCGATATCCACTCTTTTTGATCAAGATGGAGTTGTCCATCAACGACCTCTCTATCAATTAAGTCTAATAGGTTTTCGTCTGCCGTAATTGTTAGGTTTTCTTCAGCAGATTGGTCGATTGTGATCTTGGCATATAGATTAATTTTAATGGATTCTATGGTACTAACATCGTAAGATTTAGTTACGATCGTTTTGTTTCCTTTTACCTGGCCAAAGGCCAAATTTGTGAGTAGTATTACTAATAAGCTAATTCGTTTCATGATTAATAATTTTAATTGTTTATTGTTTTTTGTTGTCCTTCAGGATTATTAAATATCCCTTCATAAATGATGGTTTCTGGTTGGTATTCAAACTGAATACTTCTGTTATCTTGTCCTTCTAATTCAAATTCGCCGTTATTCACAAACTTGAACTGAATGCCATTAACTGCGGTCTTCTGAGAAAAAGTACCTTCATAAATACCATCGTTGTTGTCGTCGGTTAACGGCGCTGTGTCATTCCATGGGTTATCGGTAAAGTTTCCGCGTATCCCTACATTTTCAGGATTTTCAACGCCTCTCATATCTATTTTGAACGTCACGGTTTTTGTATGTGTCTCCTGGACACAGCTTTGTGAGATTATGAATAAACAAAGGAGTACTGCTTTAAAATATTTCATGATTATTTAATTTTTTTATAGTTATAGGTGTTTCTAATTAATCGCTCTTTAGTATCGAGATAAACCACTTCTTTGGTAACCGAATATGTGCTATCTGTAAGCTTATGTGTTAAAATCATATCGGCTTTTCTATTGTCGTCCTTGCCAGTGTAAGTGGTCACTAAAGTTTTCATTCCGTTGTCTTCCGTAAAACTTACCACTTTCTCATTTCCAAAGTAAGTCCCGTTCTTTCTGATCTTAACAGTGCCCTTGTAATTTTTACTAGGCTCATAAGTGTATTGTACTTGCGTGATAATTTTGTCATTTTCAATTTTGAATTGCATCGTAGCTTCAACATCGGTTAGTTTTCCTGTTTGATAATCGGTGTAGGTTAAAGTGCCTTTCCAGCTGGTATTGTTGATACTTTCAAAATCTGAAATTTTAATGGTGTCTTGCGCAGAGATCATTGATCCAATGCATAGTAATACGATGGTAAATAATGTTTTCATAATATTTATTTTAATTTTTTACTGATGAGATAATCAAGTCCGAAACGTCCCGAACCTAAAAAGAGATTATAGATGGCTACCCAAAGGAAGCCCATAGCAGGAAGCATTCCCCAAAGTCCTTGATTCCATTTTTGCATGAAAATGGCCGTTAGCATGGTACACATAATGAGGAAAGACGCTATTCTGGTTTTTAATCCTAACATAAGAAATAAGCCGCCTACAGCTTCACTGAATGCACCCATCCATGCAAAGAAGACTGGTGCCATGGCGAATATTCCTCCGTAACTAGCTACATCTTCAGGGAACCAGGCAGATACTTCAAACAAGTTTAGGTTTTGGCTATCAGCCGTCCAAGGCATTCCAAATTTATCGGCTCCGAACATGGTAGTTAACCAAAGTCCACACAGAATTCTAGGGATGGCAAAAACAGCATCCATAAACCAGTGTTTTTGTGTCACTGGTGTAATAATGAATTTTAAAATTGGTTTTATTCGTGTCATAACAAAAGGGTTTAAATGTTTGATGACACAAATTTCGAGTAAGAATCTTCGGTGGGCGACTTATAACGTCCTAGAGCGTCCTAAATACGATTTGAGACGTCTTAATTTACTTGAGTTTTTAAATATTCGGTAGGTGAGAGGTCGGTTAATTTTTTGAATACACGGTTGAAAGTAGCCTTGCTGTTAAACCCACATTCTTGAGCAATACCGAGTAATGAGAGCTGTTTGTGCTTGTCTTCTTTTAGCATTTGTTTGAATGCTTCGACTCGATATCCATTCACGAAGTCATTAAAATTCTTTTCAAATGCTGTATTGATGATCTCTGAAAGTTGACCGCGTGACATTTTTGCCATTTTGGCAAGATCCGACAGATTGAGTTCAGGATTTAGATAAACCTTTTCGTTTTCCATCAATTGCTTAACGGTTGCAATATCTTCATCTGAAATAGATTTGTCTTCTTCCATGATATTAGCATCCTCAGGAATACCAATCGACTTTGGTGAGAAGGTAAAATCTAGTTTGTTAAGCTTTGTGGTATCCGTAAAATAACCTTTCACACCAACATAAAGTGTAACAATGGCCATAGTGAGATTAAGCCACCAGCGTTGTTCGTAACCTAGATCCATAAACCGAGATCCTATAATATCTTGAATGGTTCCATATAAAAAGAGTAAACTGAAAAGGATAAGAAAGCTCAAAATCCAATTCAATTCTAGCTTGTAGGTATTCGAAAAATATTGAATGATCTTTTTTCTATAACTGTAAAACAACTGAAAGGTAAAGGCCAAATACATCAGCATAAATGGCGTTTCCACATAACCCATTATCGCCTGAACATATTCTTCATCCAGTTCTATTTTTAGAATCCCATTTTGTGTTTCATGGAATCCGGGTTGCAAGGCATCGTAGGTATAAATGCTAAATCTGTAAATTATATATAGAAAGGCCAACGAAAAATGCCACCAATATTTTTTCTTAAAGGTAAAGTTAGAGGTGGTTATAGACTTCACGTATAAATATATCAACGGTGCAATTCCGACGGCAATATTGATGAGGAAGTAGTTGATTTTTGTGGTTCTAAATTCATTATACCAACCCATAAATCCTACGGTGTAGCATATTTGCGAGTAGCATGATAATAGCAGAATTAATCCAAGAAAGAGATCAGACAGATGTCTTTTTTTGTAATATCTAACAAATAGTAATATCACAAAAATCATCCCTTGTAACACAAGGATTAACAACGGAAGACTGTGCCTGTTAAAATCTGGAAACATAAAGACATCTAGGTTTAAAACCTAAATGTATAGGAATTATCTCAATTTTGGAAAATCAATAGGGCTCAATTCGTGCATCACGTCGTAAACGGCTTCAAAAATATCCTCCACTGATGGTTTTGAGAAATAATCACCATCTGAACCATAGGCAGGGCGATGAGGCTTAGCTGCTAATGTTTTAGGCTGGCTATCTAAATGTATAAATGCGTTTTGCTCATTCAAGATTTGATCTAAAATGTAAGCTGATGCGCCACCCTTAACATCTTCATCTATAACCATAACACGATTGGTTTTGGCTATACTTTTAACGATATCGTGATTAAGGTCGAACGGCAATAAGGACTGTACATCAATAATTTCTACGTCAATACCAACTTCTAACAATTCCTGAGCAGCTTGTTCTACTAATCTTAGGGTAGAACCGTAAGACACCAGTGTTATATCGTCACCTTCCTTAATCGTTTCAACAACGCCGATAGGTGTTTTGAATTCACCTATATTACTAGGCATTTTTTCCTTAAGGCGATAACCATTCAGGCATTCTACGATCAATGCAGGTTCGTCGCTTTCCAGAAGGGTATTATAAAAACCTGCAGCCTTAGTCATATTCCGAGGTACCAGAATATTTATTCCTCTAATAAGATTTAAAATACCACCCATTTGAGAACCAGAATGCCATATGCCTTCAAGGCGGTGCCCACGGGTTCTTACAATTAATGGTGCCTTTTGGCGACCGAGGGTTCTATACTGAACTGTGGCCAGATCATCACTCATAATTTGGAGTGCATAAAGAAGGTAATCTAAATATTGAATTTCAGCAATAGGTCTTAACCCACGCATGGCCATACCGATACCTTGACCAATGATGGTAGCTTCTCTAATTCCGGTATCTGACACTCTTAATTCACCAAATTTTTCTTGAAGTCCTTCAAGACCTTGATTTACATCGCCAATATACCCTGCGTCTTCACCAAATACTAAGGCTTCTGGATATTTATTGAAAATGGCTTCGAAATTATCTCTAAGTACGATTCTTCCATCTACTTCTTCAGGATTTGAATCGTATGTTGGTGAAATTTCAGATTGGTTTATAGCCTTCAGATCAGATTGGCTATATAAATGCGAACTGTATTTTGGTTGAATTATTTCGATATAATGATTAATCCAATTCTGCAATGCTTGTTTTTCAGGAGTATTTTCAGAAATCAAATAACGCAAAGCTTTACGTGCTGTAGATAAAATATCTTTTCGTAAAGGTTCGTCGATATGATCGAGGTCATTTTTCAACTTATTGATAAATGCACCATTTGAACTTGACGATGCCGCGTTATTCAAGAGGGTAATCACATTTTGCTTTTCTGCTAAAATCGGCTTAATGAACTTTGCCCATGCATTTTTCTTTCCATCTCTAACTGCTTTTTTGATCTCTTTTTCGAGAGTAGTTAATTCCTCGTCTGAAGCGATATTATTAGCAATCATCCATTTACGCATTTGCGCATTACAATCGTACTCGGTTTCCCAAGCCAATCGATCTTGATCTTTATAACGCTCATGAGATCCTGAAGTGGAATGTCCCTGTGGTTGTGTTAACTGCTGCACGTGGATCATCACAGGTACATGTTCCTTACGAGACACTTGGGCAGCTCTTTGATACGTATCTATCAATTCGGCATAATTCCAACCATTAACTCTAAATATTTCATATCCGTCGTTATGTTCATCACGCTGGAATCCTTTTAAAATTTCAGATATATTTTCTTTTGTAGTTTGATGCTTAGCATGAACTGAAATTCCGTATTCATCATCCCATATACTGATTACCATTGGTACCTGTAATACTCCGGCCGCATTGATCGTTTCAAAGAATAGACCTTCGCTGGTACTTGCATTTCCGATCGTTCCCCAGGCAATTTCATTACCATTTTTTGAGAATTTGGTAGTATCTATGCCATATACATTACGGTAGATTTTCGATGCTTGGGCTAGTCCAAGTAATCTTGGCATTTGTCCGGCAGTCGGTGAAATATCTGAACTAGAATTTTTTTGTTGCGTAAGATCTTTCCAATGACCGTCGGCGTCTAAACTGTGCGTTGCAAAATGCCCACCCATCTGACGACCAGCTGACATCGGTTCTTCTTCGAGATCTGTATTAGCGTAAAGACCAGCAAAAAACTGCTCAATAGTTAACTCACCAATAGCCATCATGAAGGTTTGGTCGCGGTAATATCCAGATCTAAAGTCTCCGTTTTCAAAAGCCTTTGCCCATGCAATTTGTGGTACTTCCTTTCCATCACCAAAAATTCCAAATTTAGCCTTGCCTGTCAAAACTTCCCGACGTCCCAACAGACTACATTCACGACTTGTGACGGCTAATTTGTAATCATTGATTACTTCAGCTTTAAAATCTTCAAATGTAATTTCTGTTTTTGTATCTGGATTCGTCTTCATTAGGGTACAAAGTTGTGAAGCCACAAAGGTACTAAATCATGCGGTTTTATGCAATAGCTAAAACTGTTATAAAATTGAATTATTCGCAATTAAAAGTTAAATAATTAAAATAATAATTAAAAATATTTAAATAATTAACATTTAAGTGAGAATATGTTAATACCATTTACGTCTGAATAGACCTAATAAAACCTGCGGATCAACAGTAATAATGAATCGGATACGCTCTTCATAATTAGGCTGAGCTATTTCCCAACCCAGATTAGAATATACAGGAAAATAAAGTTCGAAGAAATCTTCAACAAGGTTAAGTCTAACACCAGAATCGTAAACAAATCGTGCGCTATCTAGTCTATTTTTCACTAGTCCGATGTCACCATAGGCTTGAATATACCTCCAAATTGAAGTGCTAAAGTTTGCCGTAGTCATCCATTGGTTAGCGAAAGGTGTTTCGAGCATAGATTTAAATCCACCTTCAGCAATAATAATTTGCTGACTAAATAAGCCAGATGCTTCAGAACGACCTAAATAATTCAGATCAAAGAGGTAATCTGTTGGCCGGTCTAGGGCAAAACTGAAGAAATCTGAATTAGGGTCAGTATTATTCTTTAAGAACATACCGGCAAAGATTCTCAGATTAATATTTCGATTACCGCGTGTTAGCTTTCTAAATTCATAATTAAATGACAATTTGCTGAAATTACTTGACACCTGAAAGTCCGTGCTAAATCTTGAAAAGTTTATTCGCCCTGGTTTAAAATGGGTATATCTTAAATTAAAAACACCATAATCAGGCTCGTCAATAACAACGGTTGCATCTTCACCAACATCGCGATTAATACTTAGGTAGCGCGCTGTAATATTATCTATGCGGTCAGCTCTAAAATCATCGTCATTTCTAAAGCTAAAGGTGATCGATGGTCTTATTCGTGTAAAGAATGCGTCTTCTGCGAAGGATTGGTAACCTGCTGAAATACCATAAGTGATATCAAAGAGATTTTGGTTTTCAATATTATGGGTGTAAAATATAGATGTAGATCCTGTTAATGCTTTCGAACGTGTGGCATACTGTGGTGAAAACCTGTAGTTCAGGCGTTTTCTGAGTATGGTCTTATTATAAATTTTTGCACCAAGAGTTAAGCCATCATAGATGTTTTTGAATTCAACCAATGGCATAAAAAACACCTGATTGTAATAGGGATCTTCGATGTCTTTGAAAAGTCTAAATTGTAAGGGTTTATTGTTCAAGAATGACCCATTGACTGACTTATAATTATCACGTTGATTAAACTCCGGAATCACGTTATAGTAATCTAAGACAAACTTGTCAGTGCTGTCTTTTGGTAAGCTAATAGTTTTTGTACCACGTATGTTTTCAACCCATTGTTTGCCAATAATGGAGTCATTACTTAATTGAAACAAAGAAATAGGCATAGAATTCTTGCGCTTATTCTTTATGGTAACTAAAATGGAATCCTCGGTTGTTACAACCTTTTTTATTTTGAAATCTATCTTCTTTCGAGTCCCAACATAATCTGTAAAGAACCAGTCTACATTCTTTTGGGTTTTTGTATTAAGGAAAGATTCAAAATCTGAAGTATTTACGTCTTTCAGTTTATATGTTTTCAGAAATTCTGTAATAGTGTTCGTTAAGCTTATATCATCCGTAAAATTGTCAAGATAATTAAGACCAACACCTGCCTTGTATTTATTTGCGATGTTGGCATTAAACTTAAGCAGCGAATCTTTCGACATGCTTAATGGTTGGTCCCTGTTTTTTCTGGCCAACTCCATTGAATATAAAAAGTACTGAAAATTAAAATCTAGATCAGCAGCATGAAAGGCCCTAATGCCCCAAACATTTGCTAAAGTTCCGAGTAATTTCATATCCGGATAATACTCTTCAACATACTTTATCATGAAATAAATCTGAAGACCATCACTTAGCCAATGTTCTTTCCTTGGATTCAGCAGAAGTGTATTTTCGAGATACTTCTTTAAAGCGATCTTTAATAATTTTAATTCATATTGAAACTGATCGGGAAAAGGTCTCAAAAAATCAGGCAATTGATTCAGGCCATAAAGTGGATTCTTGTTGTATTCAATATTTGAAACTAATAATTGACGGTGCGGATATACACCCAGATGCTTTGTGAGATATCTGGTGATCTTATCTGTTAATATGGCTTTTTCGCCACTAGGTAAGCCTTTTTCATTGATATTAGAGATGAGAATAAAATCATCTGTTTGGACAAAACTATAGCGTGGAAACTTCTTTAAAGAGAGATATGTGTCTACACGATTTCGCCCGTAAAAAACCGATGTCTGAATCTTTGTTTGTCTATTAGCATCTATAGAGATATTATCTAATTCTGAAGTTGCTCTGTAGTTAAGAGGATGTTTTACCGTAATGCTAATATCAGACTTTGGAATAAACAAATCATCTAAGTTCTTATTGCTATAATAATGCCATTTACCATCATAGACTGCAGGGGTGATATACCAATATTTTAATTCAAACTCCTTGTTTTTTGTATAGCCATAATCCGTGAAGGTGGCATCTGGCAGCACCAAGTCATAGATCAGATCTAAATGGTAAGATTCTCCCGGTTGCAAGGGATTATTGAGAGTCACTTTAATAACATCTGGATGTCCCTTAGGATATACGTAAGTGAGTGGAGAAGACGTTGAATTATCTTTTATCTCTGAAATGGTTGTGTATCCTCGCTGGTCGTCGCTGGCTAAATGAAATTTTGTACTAAATTCTTCTTCGAAACGCTTTGCTAAAGGTGTTGATTTATCAGAATAGCTGTTATTCCAATCGTGTAAATAGATGTCCTTTAAAGTATCATTTGTGTCATTCTTATAAACTATGGTCTGACTAATCGCAATTGTTTTAGTTTCGACATCAACATCGGCCACAATATCAATTTTGTTTTGCGCATTGATAAATACACAAAACAGGAGTAAGGTATACGATATGAGCAATCGTCTAATCAATTAGCAACTACAAATTTTAAAGGTTTAGTATTAGACTGCGAAAATCCAATAAAGTAAATTCCATTGCTTAAATCGCTGGCATTAAAGTTTTGCTTTTGATTAGAATTTGTTTGAAAGTTTTTAACCACCTGACCAAGCGTATTATATACATTCAAAGTTTGATTATAGTATTCTGAAGCATTAATTTGAATGGCTATTTCTGAATTTATCACGGTGCTTTCAAGTTTGAAATCATCTGCAATATTCGGTGCGTCTGAAACTGACAAGGTAACGTTAGCCTCTAAAGAAACGATTACGGGTAAGTGGTCGCTAAAATCATGAAGCGCATCTCTAACTGCAAATGAATATGGCGATCCCGGAATGGCACAGTTTGAAGAATTTATAGCACTATTATAACAAGCTGATAAACCGTTATTACCATAAACTTCGTAGGAGTCATCAACATATGTAATGTTCGATGTAGAAATCATATTTTCCGAAGTTAAAATAAAATCGAAACGATCATCAAATCCTCCTGATGAGCCACCCAATCCTGATTGCGTACGTGTTGATTGCGTAAATACATCAACAAAATTTGGATTGTTGCTCCAATTTCCTACGCGATTTATGGGATCTGTAAACGTTATATTATTGGTGTCTTGAAGCAGTAATTGGAAAGCAGGTTCTGTCCCTGCATAAAGATTGAGATCACCACCTAATAACACGTTAGTATCTGATGGTAATGTACTTAAGTAATTGTCTAATGCCACGACCATGTCGAACCGTCGTTGTTCATTGAGAGGACCACTAGAGGCTTTTAAATGGCAAACCACTACATAAAGTTCTACCGGGTTAGTTACCTGATCAACCGTGTTAAGTAGGAGTTTATAAATATTAAAATCTCTGAGGTCTGTAGGCACAATTATTTGATCTTCAAGAATAAACTTAGTACTGTCGTAATATAATAAATTTTGAAGGCTATTTGAGTCACCCGAAAAATCATCAGATGTGTTAGACGCATAGGTCGCCATTTCAAAATTTGAACTTATGGCACTTCTGGTGATATTCAAAACTGAATTAGCCCCAGTTTCATTGTTAAGCTCACATACCAAAAATAAATCTGGCTGGGTGTCTGATAAAATGAATTCGAGGTCATCTTCACGATTTGGTATTGTCGTCTCATCAGGATAATTTAGTAAGTTATAGAACATTACCTTAAAGGTTTCTTGTCCTGATACGTTAAAATTAAATAATACAATGACCGTTAAAAAACTTAGTATTTTCTTTTTCATAGCTTTAAATACAACGTTTAATTTGTCTAGAAATTTGGACTGAGTCTATATTCTTTATAGAAATTATTCAGAATTTCGATGACTTCATCTGCAGTGTCGACCAAATGAAATAGATCTAGATCTTTAGGGCTAATATTTCCGGCCTCCAACAATGTATTTTTTATCCATTCAAATAATCCTCCCCAAAATTCTTTTCCAACTAATATAATGGGGAAGGTTTCAATTTTATGGGTTTGAATGAGTGTCATTGCTTCGAAGAGTTCATCTAAGGTTCCGAATCCTCCTGGCATCACAACAAATCCTTGAGAGTATTTAACGAACATTACTTTTCTCACAAAGAAATAATCAAAGTCTAGACTTTTATCTTTATCGATATAGGGATTATCATGTTGCTCGAAAGGCAATTCAATATTAAGGCCAACAGAAGTACCTCCTGCAATATGCGCACCTTTATTACCAGCCTCCATGATTCCTGGGCCACCACCAGTAATTACACCATATCCGTGTTCAACAATTTTTTTTGCTACATCTACTGCAAGTTGGTAGAATTTATCATTCGGTTTGGTTCTTGCTGAACCAAAAACAGAAACGCAAGGTCCAATTTTACTCAGTTTTTCATAACCATTTACAAACTCGCCCATGATCTTAAAGATCGCCCAGGAGTCGTTTGTTTTTATTTCATTCCAACCTTTATGTTTACTCTCTTTTCTCATAATTTATGTTTCTTAAATCACAACCAAAAATGGTTACTTTCTTAAATGCGTTCTGACAAGATACTATTATTTCAATTCCTTCGATAAAAATTTAGCTGTATAGCTTTTTTTATCCTTAATAATTTCTTCAGGAGTTCCTTTAGCAACGACCTGTCCGCCACCTTTACCACCTTCGTAGCCAATATCGATTATGTAATCAACCGTTTTAATAACATCTAGGTTATGTTCTATAATCAGCACCGTATTGCCTTTGTCCACAAGTTTATTTAGAACTTTCATTAATACTCTAATGTCTTCAAAATGAAGCCCAGTTGTAGGTTCATCAAGAATGTAAAAGGTATTTCCCGTATCGCGTTTACTCAATTCACTAGCCAACTTAATACGCTGGGCCTCGCCACCAGAAAGTGTTGTACTTTGTTGTCCGAGTGTTATATAACCTAAACCAACATCTTGGATGGTTTTAAGCTTCCTGTAAATTTTTGGAATATGTTCAAAGAAGCTTACTGCTTCATTAATGGTCATATTAAGAACATCACTGATAGATTTTCCTTTGTAGCGAATTTCTAGCGTTTCTCTGTTGAATCGTTTCCCCTGACATGTTTCACACTCCACATAAACATCTGGTAGAAAATTCATTTCAATGACGCGTAATCCGCCACCCTGACACGTTTCACAGCGACCACCAGCAACATTAAAACTGAATCTACCAGGTTTATAACCTCGGATCATAGCTTCGGGGATTTGAGCAAATAATTTCCGAATTTCATCAAAGGTTTTAGTATAGGTTGCAGGGTTGCTTCGCGGTGTTCTTCCGATAGGAGACTGGTTGATATCAATAACCTTATCAATATGCTCTAAGCCCTTTATACTTTTATAGGGCATTGGTTTTTTAACCCCATTAAAATAATGGGCATTCAGAATAGGATAGAGGGTTTCGTTAATCAAAGTAGATTTACCACTTCCGGAAACTCCAGTAACACCTATCATTTTTCCTAAAGGAAATTCGACATCGACATTTTTAAGGTTATTTCCAGTACAGCCTTTAAGTACTATCTTTTTGCCACTACCTTTTCGTCGTTTCTTCGGTACTTCAATTTCTTTTTTCCCGTTTAAATATTCAGCCGTTAAAGTCTCGTGCGACAGCAGTTCTTCTGGTGTGCCTTCACTAATAATTTCACCGCCGTGTTTACCAGCGAATGGGCCAATATCAATGACATGATCGGCACGTTCTATCATATCTTTATCGTGTTCTACAACGATTACAGAGTTTCCTACATCTCTCAATGACGACAAGGAATTGATGAGTTTTTCGTTATCTCTTTGATGTAAACCAATACTTGGTTCATCGAGAATATAAAGGACTCCAACCAATTGAGACCCAATCTGAGTTGCCAATCTTATACGTTGTGCTTCACCACCAGAAAGTGATTTAGAACTGCGGTTTAAGGATAAATAGGTAAGTCCAACATCCAATAAAAATCGTACACGGTTTTTAATTTCTTTGATAATTTCAGCCGATATTTTCCGTTGTTTTTCCGACAGGCGATCTTCTAAACCTTCAAGCCATTCGCCTAATTCAACCACATCCATTTTTACGAGATCAGCAATGTTTTTGCCATCCACTTTAAAATAGAGCGATTCCTTTTTCAACCTTGAACCTTCACAAACCGAACATTCAACTTTGTCCATGTACTCCTTCGCCCAGCGCACTAATGATGTTGAGTTTGACTTATATTGACTTTCGATGAAATTAGCCACACCTTCAAAATCAATGTTGTAATCTCTGGCCACACCCAATAATTTGCTTTCAACAGTGAACTTGTCTTTTCCACCGTATAAAATCATTTGCTTAGCTTCCTCCGGAATGTCTTTCCAGGCGTCATTTAATGAAAAGTCGAAGCGTTGAGCGATAGTATGAAACTGTTTGAAAATCCAGCTTTTCTTTTCAGGGCCATGTGGTGCTAAGGCGCCGTTTTTTATTGAAAGTGATTCGTCTGGAACCAATTTCCTTTCATTCACAACATACAATTCGCCAATACCATTACAATTAGGACAAGCGCCTTTGGGTGAATTAAATGAAAAGTTGTTGGGCTCTGGGTTTGGATATGAGATTCCGGAAGACGGACACATTAAGTTTCTACTAAAATAGCGCGCCTCGTTGGTATCTTGATCAATAACTAAGAGCACGTCATCGCCATGATACATGGCGGTATTTATGGATTCCATTAACCGCTTTTCATTGTCTTGTGAATTGTCAATTTTCAGGCGGTCGATCACAATTTCAATATCGTGTGTTTTGTAACGATCGAGTTTCATTCCCTTCTCTAGGTCAACAATTTCACCGTCTGTTCTCACCTTCACAAAACCTTGCTTGGCAATTTGTTCAAATAATTCGCGATAGTGCCCTTTTCTTGAACGTATTATAGGCGACAAAATGTTTATGCGTTTACCGTTGAAAGAATCTAGGATGAGATCTTTGATTTGTTCATCATTGTAGCTAACCATCTTCTCTCCAGTTTCATAACTGTAGGCATCGGCAGCCCTTGCGAATAATAGGCGTAGAAAATCGTAGATTTCTGTAATTGTACCAACGGTAGATCTTGGTGATTTACTGGTTGTCTTTTGCTCAATGGCGATAACAGGTGAAAGTCCGTCAATTTTATCGACGTCTGGTCGTTCAAGACTTCCCAAAAACTGTCTGGCATAGGCCGAGAAAGTTTCAATATAACGGCGTTGTCCTTCAGCATAAATAGTATCGAAGGCTAGTGAAGATTTACCACTGCCTGAGAGTCCGGTAATAACAACGAGCTTCTCTCTAGGAATAGTAACATCGATATTCTTCAGATTGTGAACTCGTGCACCTTTAACTTCGATAGACTCTTCAAATTGACTCATTTAATGGACAGTGTTTTCTATGATTTATAGCGAAGTTGCAAAGGTACGATTTTAGTTGTTAAATTTAAGTGAAGGTAAATACAACATTCTGATATTGATCGTAGTTAAAAACAAAAAGTGCTCTGCATATTGCAGAGCACTTGTATTGATATAAGTTAAGCCAATTCTTAGCTTTTAACTGAAATTTCTCCTGAAGCAATTGATTTGTCATAATTGGCTTTAACTGTTGACAAATAACCAAAAAACTTTGATCCATCTTTTCTTTTTAAAACAACGTGTGTTGATCCATCTTTACCTTCTACAACTTCTTCTACAACAACGACATTTCCTTTCACACTTTTGTAATTTCCAACTTTACCACGCTTAATTAACGTATTCAATTTTGGAAACTTCACATGATTATAGACATGTGATGACGGGCTTTCAATAACAAGGATATCTCCCACTTTTGGTTCAGATTGCGCAAAAGTGATAAAATAAAATCCTAAAAATAACAGGGTTAAAAATAGTTTTTTCATAATAAAAGGCATCTAAATTAAGAATATTGCAAAAATATTGAGAATTTCCAAGACTTTCAACCTTTTAGAGCTTTTTGTTTATGAAATTTTAAAGTGTTGTTTAGGCCTTCAAAACAAGGGGCTAATGTTTTTGAAATTTTGATTCTTTTTGTGAAAATTAATGTAGCTGGATAATGTGTTTCTTTAAAGCGTTCATAGATTGAGTTTAATTGTTATTTTTACCGAAATCAACACAGTTACTAAGACCAATGTCTCAACGAAATTCTTTGGTGAATGCCATTCAAAATCTAATCGAAGCCATACTTCATGCATTGGGTCATCACAATCCAAAAAAACGCACTGGGCATCAGCATGTCGTGCCTTATGAAGAAGGTTGGGCCGTTCGTAGAGAAGGAAATAAGCGTATCACCTCTAAACATCGCAAGCAAAGTACAGCAATTAGAAAGGCGAAAACTTTAGCAAAGCGGTATAAGGCTGATGTTATTATTCATCGCGAAAGTGGTGGAATAAGAGACCGGATTAGCTACAGTGATTAATTCTAGTTTAATCCCATTCGAGTTGAGTTTTTAGTGCCGCACAACTGCCGTGAAATTTTTATTTTGGGGCGTCATAGTTCGGTTGATTAATGTTGCATTAAATTACATAAAAATTGAAAATTTCACTTGATAATTAACAAAACTATAATACCTCATATTGATTGATAATATTTATTTTAGACCTTGAATAAAGTTTAACGAAAAACGAGAATCCTGCACTTGTAGGAATAACAAAGGATATGAAATTATTAGGAATTGGCTCAAGGATAAATCACGCTGAATATGGTAAAGGTGTAGTAACCAACGTAACTTCAAAACACTATTGGGTGACATTTATCGAAAACGGCCTTGAAACTTTAGAACTCGATGATGAATTTGAAATTATCGAAGCTGCCGAAGATGACGTGGATACAGTGAGTTTTTACGAAGTTGAAAAAAGTTTACGTGATATACTTAAGAAATGGTCTGATGTTTCTGAAGTTGTTTCCATCGGAGATAAATGGAAAGGTGGCAAATTGATCATGCAACCTGGCGATGAAAATTTAAAGGCAAGTGAATTACCTATTGATAAATTCTTTCATAAAATTACAATGGTTCGCGATCGTCTTCGTGTAATGGAACAAAAAATCAACGCTAGCAATCTGGAGGAGCAAGAAAAAATAGATCTTCAGCAGTATATTACACGTATTTATGGAAGTTTGACCAGTTTTAACGTGCTTTTCAAACTAAAAACCCAACAATTTGTTGGTCAGCGTTCGAAATAGATGTAATTAATGGTTAGAAGGACAATCCCTTAACTTCTCCCATATCTAGGTCTAATACCAGCAGTTTGTGAGATGTTGGTAAGAGGGCACCGCTTTCGGTAGTGGTCCATTGATCCCAAGTTGCTTCAAGGCCGTCTATAGGTAAGATATCTACCCACATCTGATAACTCTTAGGTTTACCAGTGTCATCAAAATGCCATAGATAAGAATCGCCTGGTGTTGTTCCGCCAGATGTATAAGTTACAAGTAAGGAATTCTCGCCCTCTTCAGAAATGACTAGGCGTCGTTCGGTGCCAGGGTCGAAAACTTTGTATGGTGCTACAAGCCAGAAAGAGTCATTATTAAAAAATCCTTCAGCCTTTAGAATGTAATCTTGTTTTTCAACACCATTATACTCTTGTTGGCCGGCAAACACCTTAGATTTTTTGCGATTTTGTAAATCGAGTATCACGGTAATTTCATTCCATGAAACCTCACATGTTTTGTCAGTTTTGTACCATTTGTAGTAATGTCTTCCTTTAAACGTCCATTCCAAATAGTCTGTATTCAAATAGGCTTCTTCATTTAAAGCCTCCAACATTTTCGACGCTAAGATATCGGCTTCCTGACCTTTAGTTCCTGTGGGCAAATCCTCATTGTATTTTAGATATAGAAATCCAAAAAATAGGAGTGAAGGCAATGTAAAGAAGATAATTATTCCTGCAATGATTTTTAGTATGCGCTTAGTCTTAGATGTTTTTTTCAATGTTTGAAATGTTTAAAACAAAGATAGTTTTTCTTTAATGGCTTCAGCCAAGATTATTGCAGCTTTAGGATAATTTCTGAACCAAAGTTCGGGTTCAATAAGTTCTAATTCTGCCAAGGCAATTTTCCCATTGTTGTCATTAAAAATATCAACTCTGGCATATAAGGGTGCTTCATCACATGCCATTACTGTATTTTCAGCGAATTTAATTTCTGCCTTCGAAGGTGTATAATTATGAACAGAGCCACCAAAATCATCTTGAACTCTAAAATCTCCAGCCTGAGCTGTCTTCAAAATAGCATGAGTAAACTGACCATTAAATACCATCATTGAAATTTCACCTTCTGAAACAATACGTTCCTGAAAAGGCTGTAACATCATCGATTCCTTTGCAATCAAGGTTCTGAATAGGTCTTCGTGAGCAGCTCTATTTTCAGCTGTTAATTTATAGGTGTGTCTGGCAGCACCAGATATGCATGGCTTCAAGACGGTGTTAGTCCACCCAGTTTCTTCATGCAAATCATTCAAACTCCTAGTCGTTCCTTTTTCAATGAACAAAGTCTCAGCGATATGGACACCATTTTTTTGAAGATCAGCCAAATAATGCTTGTCGATATTCCAGCGGATCAAAGCTTCAGAATTAATCAGCATTGTTACTTTTGAAATTTGATTTAACCAATCAGAAAACTTTTCGAAATCATCAAAATAATCCCATGTTGTTCTGAATAAAACCGCTTTAGTTGAAGACCAATCGAAATGAGGGTCGCTCCAAGCAAGACGTATAACTTTGAGACCAAAACTTGAAAGTGCATTGACAACCAAAGCATCTTCTGCAATTACATTTTTTGTGTAGTCGTCAATTTTCTCCGGATAGGCGTGTTTATGATCGGTTAAGACAACAATATCGTATGACATACACTTATTTTATATGTTTCAATGCTTCACGCATACTTAATGGTTTTAATTGTACTTTTGAAGTGAACTCCCTAACTGAATGTGGATTGGTCTTAGCATACTCGCGCAATGCCCAACCAATTGCTTTTTTGATAAAGAATTCATTTGAATGCGCATGAGCTTTGCACATATCAAACAATATGGCTTCATCTGTTTGCGCTTTATATCCTAATTGAAATAGAATCGCCGATCGATTAAGCCACATATGGTCTGCTTCTGAGAGCGTACTAATTAGCCGATGTCGATCATCCCAAAACATCAAGATATATTGGCCAAGCAAATGCTTCGCGATATAATCGACGGTATCCCAATGCGATTTTGTGGTAATCAGATTTGTGATAAACTCAAAATCTGAGACTACATATTTTCTTCGAAGAACTTTAGACGCGATTTCCATAGCACAATATTGGAGTTCGCGTTCATTCATTTGAAACAACGAATTGACAATGCTTCTGCAGTTAGCGTTGACATCCTCTTTTTCCGCCTTAAAAACCTCCCTAAGAATAGCTTTCCGTTGTGGAGATCTAATCCCATAAAAAGGAAACAGATGTTTCATGTAAGCCTGCATTTGCAGTGCGTGTGAAGGATTTTTATGTGCTTCGAACTGCGATTTTAGTTGTTCAATGAATGCCATTAATTTTGAAACATCATTAATTGTCTGATTTGTAACCTGAAGGGCGTTTCCAACGAATCGGAGCTGCTGGTTCTGGTTTTAATTCAAACTCATTGTTCTTTAATAACTTCATTGCTTCCTGAACAGCGCGCTCTAATTGCGGATCGTTTCCGATTGATGTTTGTTTCGGCTCTTGAATAACTTCAATATCTGGAGCTACACCTTCGCCTTCAACAGCCCATTTACCGTCGATATCATAAAAACCACCACGCGGTGCCACCATGCGACCACCATCGATAAAACGAGGTGTATCCCATGTTCCTACTAATCCACCCCATGTTCTTGTTCCAATTAATGGCCCGATGTTTTTCATCTTAAACATATAAGGTAAGAGGTCACCACCTGAACCAGCACGCTCGTTGATGAGCATTACTTTAGGTCCCCAAATACCTGCCATTGGAGTCGTCCAAGGTCGATTATCTCCAGCCTTGCTATTGAAATAGCCAAAGAGTTCGCGAGACATAACATCGATCATATAATCAGCAGCGGAACCACCACCGTTATTGCGTTCATCAATGATAACACCTTTTTTGTCTTGTTGTGAGAAGTAGTAGCGGTTAAACGAAGTAAATCCGCCGCCACCTGTGTTCGGGACGTAAACATAGGCCAATTTACCATTTGATAATTCATCCACTTTTCTTCGGTTACCTTCAATCCAATCGATGCTTCTTAAACTCCTTTCATTCCAAACAGGCTTAACCAGAACTGTTCTGGCATTTGTAGCAGATGGCGTAGAATTTACGGTGATATTAATTTCCCTTCCGGCCGTTTGCTCTAAGAGTTCATAAGGATTAGTATTGGCATTGAGTGACTTACCATTAATTGCAATAAGGTAATCACCTTCATTTACGTTAATACCTGGCTTAGCAAGTGGTGCTTCAAAATTAGGATTCCAACGTTCACCAGTATAAATTTTTGAAATTTTATAGTTGCCGTTTTCAACTTCAAAATCGCAACCTAATAAGCCAACCGAAACATTATCCACTTCTGGGAAATCACCACCTGAAACATAAGAATGTCCTACAGCAACTTCACCACTCATAATATCTACTACGTAATTTAAGTCTGTTCTGTGACGCACATGATCAATCCATGGAGCATACCATTTATACACTTCATCCCAAGGTGCACCGTGCACATTATCTACATACAAGAAGTCTCTCATATAGCGCCAACCTTCCTTAAATATTTGATGCGCTTCGGCTTTTGGATCTAGTTTGATTTTAATATTAATCTTTAAATTGTCTTTACCGGGCTTTGGTGGTGCAGATGTTTTGGTTAAAACCCAGCTTCCACGCTTATTAAGCAAGATTGATCCGCGATCATCAGAAGCTACCATTTGAGATACACCATCTGCAAAATCAGTAGCCTTTTCCTTTTCTACATCGTAAGAATGTACTTTTAAACCATTTGTATTCGGAATTGACTCAGCAATAAAAACGGTGTGTTTAGGTCCTTTTAGAAGGGCTACATAATTCCTTGCAGGAAGGTCTAAGGCCACAGCACGATCGAAAATACCATTCTCGTCAATTTTAACCGTAACACCATTTGATGATTTATCACCATTCTTTTCACTTTTATCATCCTCATTTTTATCGTCTTTTTTCTTTTCAACTTCCGCCATATCATTTTTAGGAAGATTCGGTGCGTCGTCATCAGCACTTAATACAATGGCATAAAGACTTCGTCTAAGATTTGCGCCAGGATCATAGTTACTCATGTCTAACCAACCCGTTAGTAGGCCATAATTAGTGCTAGCTAAAGTGTAAATATATTTACCCGAAGCATCCCAGACTGGTGTAATAGCATCTGCAATTGGGTCTGTGATCTGAATTGTTTTTTTGGTGTCTATATTGTATACAAAAATGGCTTTGAAATGACTGTCTTGTTGCTTGGCATAAGCAATCCATTTACTATCTGGCGACCACTTAGGATTCATAGAACGCACAGGATGTGCATAGCGATCGGTGTCTATTTGCTTCGTTTTTTTCGTTTCTAGATCGATGATCCAGATATTAAAATGTGTATCGGTGTAAGCAATGTATTTGCCATCTGGTGACCAATCTGGCTGAAAATAGAACGTAGGTTTCGGCAATTTTATGGCTTCAGCATTTTGCCCATCCTGGTCCGCTAACATCAATTGATACTCGCCACTTTTATCTGAGAACCATGCGACTTTATCACCTTTTGGTGACCAAATAGGAGTACGGTCTGCGACACCTGGAGAATTCGTGAGATTCATCCATGTTCCTTTATCTTTTGGAACTGTGAAAATTTCACCACGATGCTCAAAAATGGCACGTTTTCCTTTTGGGGAAATGTTCGGATTTGATAATTGAAAACCTGATACATTATCCCACTTAGTTCTGTAAAAGTTAAGATCTGCCTTAACATCAATATTTAATTGTTTCGTATTTCCTGAATTGGGGTCATACATATGTAAATACCCACCTTGTTCATAAATGATCTTATCGGAACTGGCATCTAAACTTTTTACATCAAATTTCTTGTGAAAGGTAATTTGCTTTTCTTCCTTCGTTGAAGGATCAAAGGACCAAATATTCATTGTGTAATCACGTTCGGACATAAAATAAACTATTCCATCTAACCATACAGGATCTAAGTGACGTTCCTTGGTAGGTTGTGACGTTCGTATGAGATCTTTAGTCTTCATATCTACAACCCAAATTGGCATGGCTTGTCCACCACGATAATTTCGCCATTCGGCATCCCAACCTGTGATGGGCGTGTAGGCAATATGTTTGCCATCAGAGGAAATTTCCCCATAAGCTGCTCTCGGAATATCTAATGCCTCAGGTAAACCACCATTAGTCGAAACAGTAAAGAATTTGTTAGTCATGGTTGGTTGTGCCTCGCGACCAGAGCGAAATAGTACTTTTCCATCTGGAGTCCAGCCTTGAACAATATCACCGCTAGGATGATAAGTTAATCGCTTTGGTTCACCACCTTCAGAAGGAATAACGAAAACATCGACATTACCATCATATTGGGCCGTAAAGGCAATCATTTTCCCATCATTTGAAAAGTGCGGATTTGATTCATAGCCATCATCGCTAGTCAGCCTTATGGCTGTTCCACCGTTTGTAGAGGCTTTCCATAGATCGTTAGCATAAACGAAAACAACGTCATCGCCGTGTAATGTAGGTTGTCTTAATAATTGTGTGCCTTGGGAAAAACTAAATAATGAATAGCAGAATGCTGAAAGTACAAAAAGATGTCGCATTTTGGTTGGTTTTAGTGGTAATACAAAAAGAATTGTTAGTGTCTATAAATATACAATTTAGACCGTTCTAATCTTCTAAAACAATGTTAAAACCCAACGGCTGTATCATCACCTCTGTGGTCTGCACCACCTTCAAACTGACCTGTATCTAGTTTTAAAATCCCGTCTACTTTGCCAATAACTGGAGTTTTAGTTTCGTTGATAAAGTAGCCGAGTTCTTCTAGCTGTTTCTTGAGTTCATTGTTGAACGAATCTGGTTCCATTCTAATTTCATCGGGTAACCATTGGTTGTGAAAGCGCGGTGCATCCACAGCTTCTTGCATGGTTAATCCAAATTCATGAACGTTTAAAATGGTTTGTAAAACAGAAGTTATTATTGTAGATCCGCCAGGCGTTCCTAGCGTCATATAAAAATCACCATCTTTCTCAATTATTGTTGGAGTCATGGAACTTAGCATTCGTTTTTCTGGAGCAATACTATTGGCCTCAGCGCCGATAAGTCCATAATAATTGGGTTCACCAGGTTTGCTGCTAAAATCATCCATTTCATTATTCAAGAAAAACCCAAGTTCATCTGCAAATAGTTTTGATCCATAGCCACCATTTAAAGTTGTGGTAACTGCGATGGCATTTCCAAACTGATCAACAATAGAGTAGTGGGTTGTTTCCTCACTTTCATACCCTACTATATGACCATGACTGATGGAATCTACCGGCGTAGGATTTCCAAAAGAAAACTTTTGCATGCGGTCTTCGAGATAAATATCACTTAATAAAGCTTGAACGGGTATGTCTACGAAATCAGGATCTCCCAGATAGTGGCTTCGGTCGGCGTAAGCACGTTTTTCAGCTTCTACTAATACCTGAATTGTTTTAAAGGAATTATGTCCATAATCTTCAAGGTCGTAGGGTTCAATCATCTTCATGATTTGTCCTAAACATATACCACCTGAGGAAGGTGGTGACATTGATGTAATTGTAAGATCATCATATTCAAAGGTAATTGGATCGCGCCATTTTGCTTCGTATTTGTTCAGATCCTCGATGGTTATGATACTGCCTTTAGAATTTAGGAAATCAACTAATTTTTGTGCCGTTTCTCCCTTGTAGAATTCATCGGCACCGTTGATAGCAAGTCGCTCTAAGGTTTTTGCTAATTCAGGATTAACAACAATTTCACCAGCATTAAGACTATCATTGTAAATAATGGTTTTCCCATTTACAGCTTTAAGAATACTGTCGTAATTGGCAATTCTTTTTTCTTGCTTATCTGTTACCCTATAACCATTTCGGGCTAGTTCAATAACAGGTTTTATAATCGTTTGTACGTCTAAGTTACCAAATCTTTCTTGTGCTTTGAAAATACCGGCGATGGTTCCTGGCACACCAATAGCCATACTTCCAACAGTACTGAGATCTTTGATAACATCACCATTTTCATCTAAATACATGTGTTTAGAGGCAGCAATTGGAGCTTTTTCCCTGTAATCTAATGCACCTTTAGTGCCATCTGCCATACGGTAAACAAGGAAACCGCCACCTCCTAAATTTCCTGCATAAGGATAGCATACCGCAAGCGCGAGCTCTGTGGCCATCATGGCATCGAATGCATTACCACCCTGTTTTAAAATGGCAGCACCAATTTCAGAGGCTTCCTTTCGGGCACTTACGACCATTGCACTTTCAGTAATTAGACCTCTATTTTTGGTTTGCGATATAACAGCAGTAGGTTCGTTTTTACAATTTGAAAAGGTGAGAAGGATCAATAAGAAAAGGGCTGTACGCATCATAGGTTGTAAAGTTGTATAAGTTCTAAACGTTTATTAGTGCTGAATTTTATGAGTTCTTCAAAAAATGAGGTGAAGTCTTCTTCAAATTCTTTGTAAAATAATCTAAGCTCCTTGGTGGCTTCGTTCATCTTGGACTGTCCCTTTGTTCTTCTATTCATGCCATTGAGAACGGACTGAATACCATCGATACTGGCATAACTTAAAAGCCAATTACCTTCAATCATGTAAGGCGTCATGTTTTTATATCGTAACGGTAGAATATCGAAGTGTTTATTCAAACTTTGATAAAAATCATTAACAAATTCTGCTAAGGGTACGTCTGAATAGGTATTCCAGTTTTTAGCTAAAAAATGATCATAAAATATATCTACAATAACACCGCTGTAATGGCCGTAGTTTTTGTGCAATCGCTTCGTACTTTTTCTGAAAGTTGGATGCGCATCAGTAAAGGTATCGATAGCTCTGTGCAATCGAATACCAACTTGCACTTCGTCTGAATATATTTTGAATTTATTCCCTCTTACACCATCAGCCATAAAATTACCAATTGTGATCAATTCATCATTATTAGATAGGTATATATGGGCAAGAAAATTCATTCGTCGAATTTACAAATTCATAATAACAAAATAGGTTTTAGATATTATATTTGCTGAAAATGGAAAATCTATGACATTAATAAAATCTATATCAGGAATTCGCGGTACAATCGGTGGTGCTGTTGAGGATAATTTAACTCCAATTGATGCAGTAAAATTTGCTGCTGCCTATGGTACTTGGATCAAACAACAACGCAATAAAGAAAATTACAGAGTAGTAGTTGGAAGAGATGCGCGGCTTTCGGGAGAAATGATTCAGAGTTTGGTAATGAATACTTTAGTAGGGTTAGGGATTCATGTTATAGATGTCGGACTGTCAACAACGCCGACCGTTGAAATGGCGGTTCCAATGGAACATGCTGATGGTGGAATTATTCTCACGGCGAGTCATAATCCAAAGCAGTGGAACGCCTTAAAACTATTGAATCACAAAGGCGAGTTTTTGAATGGTGCTGAAGGACAGAAGATCTTAGAGATTGCAGAGTCTGATAATATGATCTTTGCTGAGGTAGACCACCTCGGGAAGATTACCAGAAATGACGCTTACATCGATATGCATATTGATGAGGTTCTAAAATTACCTCTTGTAAATACGAAGGCCATTAAAGCCGCTAAGTTTAAGGTAGTCGTTGATGGAGTTAATTCAACGGGAGGAATAGCTATTCCATTATTATTAGATCGATTAGGTGTACACCCAGTGAAATTATACTGTGATCCTACTGGTCATTTCCCACATAATCCAGAACCATTAAAAGAGCATTTGGGAGATTTGGCAGAAGCTGTTGTAAAGCATCATGCTGATTTTGGTATCGTTGTAGATCCTGATGTTGACCGATTAGCATTTATGGATGAGAAAGGCGATATGTTTGGTGAAGAATATACACTAGTTGCTTGTGCCGATTATGTATTGAGCAAAACTCCCGGAAATACGGTGAGTAATATGAGCTCCACGCGAGCCTTAAGAGACGTTACCGAAAAACATGGAGGTATGTACGAAGCTAGTGCGGTAGGTGAGGTGAATGTTGTGGAGCTAATGAAGAAAAACAAAGTAGTTATTGGAGGAGAAGGTAATGGTGGTATTATTTACCCTGAACTACACTACGGAAGGGATGCACTTGTTGGTGTGGCTCTATTTTTAAGTTTATTGGCTGAAAGTAAAATGACGGTTAGTGAATTAAGAGCTAGTTATCCGAACTATTTTATGAGTAAAAAGAAGATTCAATTAACGCCCGAATTAGATGTAGATGCTATTTTGAGTACTATGGAGTCTAACTACAGTCACGAAAAGTTGACTACGATAGATGGCGTAAAGATTGATTTTGCTGACAGTTGGGTACACTTAAGAAAAAGTAACACAGAACCAATTATAAGAATTTATACAGAAGCGCCTTCACAAGAGGCTGCCGATGCATTAGCCGATCGCTTTATAGCAGAAATTGAGGCTGTTGCCAATAATTAGTATCTTTGAAACGAACCTAACACTCATTTATGGCCCTGATTACTGACATTAAGAAAAGTGATATCAATAATTTGGAGGCTTATTTTAGCCAATTCAGATCGCATATTATCGGTCAGGATCAGACCTTCATGTCACCTTTCGGAGAGCAAAGAATTATCTATACAGACTGGACGGCTTCTGGTCGCTTATATAGACCTATAGAAGAAAAGCTGTTAAATGACTTCGGTCCATTTGTTGCCAATACGCATACAGAGACGACCGTTTCTGGTACGGCAATGACAAAAGCTTACCATAAGGCAAAGCATATTATCAAGGACCACGTTAATGCTAATGAAGATGATGTTCTCATTGTTTGCGGAAATGGGATGACGGGTGTGGTTAATAAATTTCAGCGTATTCTTGGATTGAAAGTCCCTGAAAATTTACGACCTTATGCTGACATTCCTGATGAAATTCGACCAGTAGTATTTGTTTCACACATGGAGCATCATTCTAACCAGACCTCATGGTTAGAAACAATGGCAAAGGTTGAAGTCGTTCCACCAGATAATGACGGTCTTTTCAGCCTAAATAATTTAGAAAAGCTTCTTCAAAAACATAAAAACAGAACCTTAAAAATATGCTCTATTGTTGGAGGTTCTAATGTTACAGGAATTCAAACACCTTATCATGAGGTTGCAAAATTAATGCATAAACACGGTGGCGTTTGCTTTGTTGATTTTGCATGCTCAGCACCCTATGTAGAGATCAATATGCATCCTGAAGAAAAAGACGCACAACTCGATGCAATTTTCTTTTCTCCTCATAAGTTTTTGGGTGGGCCTGGTACATCTGGGGTATTAGTTTTCAATAAAGAATTATACAATAATATGGTGCCCGACTGTCCTGGTGGAGGTACCGTAAGTTGGACTAACCCTTGGGGCGAGCACAAATATATAGATGATATTGAGGATCGTGAAGATGGTGGTACTCCAGGATTCTTACAAACTATAAAAACAGCACTTTCAATTAAATTGAAAGAGCAAATGGGTGTTTCAAATATCCTTGAACGCGAACACCAGCTCATAGATATCATTTTTAAGAAATTAGATCCGATTAAGAATATAAATATCCTTGCAGGTCAACATAAGGATAGGCTAGGAGTAATTTCATTCTACATAGATGATCTTCATTATAACCTTGGTGTTAAGTTGTTAAATGATAGGTTTGGCATTCAAACACGCGGTGGATGCAGTTGTGCAGGGACTTATGGGCATTTCTTATTGCATGTAGACCAGCAGACGTCTAAAGAACTAACAGATGAAATTTCTATTGGAGATCTAGTTCGTAAACCGGGTTGGATACGTATGTCTATCCATCCAACAACTACAAATGAAGAAATTGAGTTTGTGTGCGACAGTATTATTGCATTAGCAAAAAATCACAAGTCATGGGAAAAGGACTATGAATACTCGCGATGTAATAATGAATTTGTTCACAAATCACTGATCAATAAGCCTTGTAACGCCACTAATGTTGATCAATGGTTTAATCTTGACTAGGCGCATTATCTTTATGCTTCCAGCGTTTATGCGTCCACAAATAATATTCAGGCTTCGTTCTTATTTGTTCTTCTAAAAGACGATTGAATTTTTGCGTTATTTTGAATTCAGACTCCTCGTTTGGATTTTCAGAAAGCGGTACAATTTCGGCTTCATAATGTCCGCGTTTTACTTTGTCAATTTTCAGAAATCCGATAGGATAGTTGTATTTCTTAGCAACAGATTCGGCACCTATAAAACAGGGTACGTTAATTCCCATAAATTCGAGCCATACATTGTTAACCTTTAATTTTGGTGACTGATCGCTTAGGAAGGCAATCATGCGTTTTTCTCCTTTTCGATCCAAGGCTTTGATGCGACCAATTGCTTTTCGGGAGCTAATGAGTTCGGTATTATATTTTGATCTAATGCGTCTTACCAAATTATCAAAATAGGTATTGGCGATTGGTTTGTATATCACAAGTCCTGGGATATCAATGTGAGATTGCAACATAATAGACCATTCATAACTTGCATAGTGTCCGAACATTAAAATAGAGCTACTCTGTGAATTTTCTAAACTTTTGATTTGCTCTGGATCCTTAAGAACGAAGCGTTTATTTAATTGCGCCCTAGAGATACTTAGCGTTTTTATCATTTCAAGAAAAAGATCACAAAGATGTGTGTAGAATTTTTTGGTAATGGCATTAATTTCTTGTGGTGACTTATCAGGAAAAACGAGTTTTATATTACCTTTTACTGTAGATTTTCTGTAGCCTAGTAGTCTATAAACAATAAAACAAACAATATCAGATAGCACATATAATAGCCTGAAGGGTAATAGGGAAATTAACCAAAGTATAGGATAAACTATTATGTAGGCAATAAGTTGCATAAATGCGTGTTCTTTCTGAAGCGCAAATATATTATATTTGGCTTAATAGATATCCTATGTACGAATTAGATCCTGTTACCATCGCTATAATTGCAGCAAACGTTATGGTGTCATTAAAGGGCTTTGATGATCGCTCTTTTTTTGAAAAATATAAATTTAATGTTGGCGGCATTAGGCGAGGAGAGCAAATCAGAATGTTCAGTTCTGGCTTTCTTCATGTAGATACCACACATTTATTATTTAATATGCTAACACTGTATTTCTTTGCAAATGCAGTATTGGTTGAGTTAGGACAAGTTAAATTCGTTATTATCTATTTGGCTAGTTTGATCTTTGGAAATCTTCTCTCCTTATATTTTCATAAAGAAGAATACTGGTATAGTGCTGTTGGAGCTAGCGGGGCTGTAACAGGAATTTTGTATGCAGCTATACTACTAAGGCCTGAAATGAATCTATATATGTTCTTTGTGCCTATTCCAATACCGGGTTATGTATTTGGTATTGGGTATCTTTTATATTCAATTTATGGTATGAAAAACAGAATAGGTAATATTGGTCATGACGCCCATTTTGGTGGTGCGGTAGGTGGCTATGTGGTAACCCTTATTTTTCTACCTAGTCTATTTGAAACCGACCTGGGTCATATTGGGTTATTGGCTATCCCAATACTAATTCTATTTATTCTTTATAAAACCGGAAAGTTAGGCTAACAGATTATTGAGCCTCAATGAGTTCTTTGATTCTGTTTTCGAGACGTATTCCTCTAAGATTTCTGTCTACAATCTTACCATCTTTATCTAAAATGAATGTGGCTGGTATTGCTTGTATATTGTATAATTTCGCAACCGGATCGTTAAAATATTTGAGGTTAGATACATGATTCCAAGTTAAGCCATCTTTCTCAATAGCACTCAACCAAGCTTGTCTGGCATTAGGTTGTCTGGCTTGCCCATCTAAAGAAACACCAATAATCTCTAAACCTTGATCATGATATTTTTCGTAGATTCTAACCACATTCGGATTTTCTTGTCGACAAGGCCCACACCAAGCCGCCCAGAAATCGATAATAGTTACTTTTCCTTTAATATCATCAAGACTGATCATTTCACCGTCTGGGTTAGGAGCTTCAAAGTTAGGTGCAATTTTACCAATGGCTAAAGCAGCTTCTTTTCTACTTTGTTCAACAAGAGTTTTTACAATTGAATTCAGGCTTTTCCCTTTGGTAGTTGCTTTTAGCTCATCACTTAGATTATCGTAAGCTTTTTGCACTTTTTCACCATCGATTCCACGAACTCGTGTTTGCTGGTCTAGTAATACTAAAGAAACCACACTGTTAGGATTATTATTTATGAAGTCGAAGCCATAATCTACAACTCTACTTTGCTCATTTTGAAGTTTTTCTAACAGCTCTTCAGCCTTTGCTGTATCTTTATTATATACCGCTAAACGCCTTTCTTTACTTAATTCTTGTAATTCAGCAACAACAGATTGTAACCCGTCATTGAACTTTTTATACTCATCGTTGTTGGTTGAAATAATTTCAGAAGCATTAGCATCTTCTTTATTGATTTTTACGGTAATCTTTTCATTTGATAGAATAAAAGGGATCGGCTGCTGAACATTATCAACCTTTAGATAATATTGCCCCGGATTTTCGATATTCCCTTCAAAAACAAACTTTTCATTCATCACAATTGCGGTGTCTATAGGTTTTTGAATACCTCTGGCATCTGGTAAAGTAATGTAAGTTCGTATTCCATTGTAAACACCAGGCGCTTCACCTTCAACTAAATAACCGTCTATTGGATTAGATTCAGTTTTGCACGAAAAAAACAAAACTGCGATGAATAAAACATATATTGATTTCATAAGTAAAAATTTAGCTTCACAAATATAAAAACAAAGCTTAAAACACCTAAAAAGGGGATGTGAATTAAATCTTAAAATACTTATTACTTACAGCCTGAATCTCATATTTTGCAATACTTTTGCATTAAATTATTAATTATGCACAACGATACTATTGTAGCCTTAGCAACACCTTCGGGTAGCGGTGCCATTGCCGTTATTAGATTATCAGGCAAATTGGCTATTGAAATTGCTTCAAAAGCATTTCGATCGGTTTCCAATAAAAATCTAAATGAGCAGGCTACACATACCATCCACTTGGGTCATATTATTGATGGTGAAAAAACACTTGATGAGGTTTTAGTGTCGGTTTTCAAGAATCCAAATTCATATACTGGTGAGGATGTGGTTGAGGTATCGTGCCATGGTTCGGCTTATATTCAGCAAGAAATAATACAGTTGTTTTTAAGACTGGGTTGTAGAATGGCCACTGCTGGTGAATTTACATTGCGTGCATTTTTAAACGGCAAATTAGATTTGAGTCAGGCTGAAGCGGTTGCCGATCTTATTTCTAGTGATAATGCAGCTTCTCATCAGATTGCAATGCAGCAAATGCGTGGTGGATTTTCATCTGAAATTGCCAAGTTGAGAGAAGAACTATTAAATTTTGCTTCTTTGATTGAACTCGAGTTAGATTTTGCTGAAGAGGATGTTGAGTTTGCTGATAGAACACAATTCAAAGAGCTTATAAGTCGAATTATTTTCGTTTTGAAGCGCTTGATTGACTCGTTTGCAGTGGGTAATGTGATTAAAAATGGAATCCCTGTTGCTATAGTTGGCGAGCCAAATGTTGGTAAATCGACGTTATTAAATGCGCTTTTGAATGAAGATAGAGCCATTGTTTCAGAGATTGCGGGTACAACTAGAGATACTATTGAAGATGAAATATCAATCGGCGGAATTGGCTTCAGATTTATTGATACTGCGGGGATTAGAGATACTCAAGATATCGTAGAAAGTATAGGTATCAAAAAGACTTTTGAAAAGATCGAGCAGTCTCAGGTGACGATATATTTATTTGATGCCTTGACTCAAATTAATAATCTTGAAAGTGTTAGAATTGAAATCGAAAAGATTCGCAATAAATACTCACAGAAACCACTATTGGTGATTGCAAATAAAATTGATCAATTGGAAGATGGTCAGTTGGCTAATATTAATACTACAATTCCAGATGTGCTGCTATTATCGGCTAAAACTGGATTTGGCGTTGAGCAATTAACAAATTCATTATTGAAACTCATAAATACTGGTGCATTAAGAAATAACGAAACTATTGTTACCAACACCCGGCACTACGATGCTTTATTAAAGGCCTTTGAAGAAATCAATAAGGTTCAACACGGGCTAGAAACCGGATTATCAGGCGACCTTTTGGCTATAGATATTCGTCAGGCACTTTACCACTTCGGAGAGATCACAGGTGAAATAACCAATGATGATTTATTAGGCAATATTTTTGCAAATTTTTGTATTGGGAAATAGCTAAAGCATTGTACGAATCAAAATCAATTTATTCGAAAGACCTTTTAATAGATAGTCTTTAAAATATTTACAATTGGGATGAAATGCGAATTTCACATTTTCTAGACTTTAGTTCTCGCAATTTTAGATACTTTGTTTTAAGCATAACAACTAATAAGAATATGGGCTTGCAAGTAATACCTACCTGTTTTGTAATTCTTTTTCCTTACGAATTTTAAATTAAAAATCTCCCCAAATTTTGTGCGTTGTTCTAATTGATGCACCAAAGTTATAATCTCGTTATAGCTACCTTGAATTGTAAATTTATAGGTGTTGATCTCTAGTTCATTTTGTTCAATTTTATGAAGTTTTATAAATTCAATAACACTCAGGTTATGGCTAGACGCAAATTCATTGATGGTACCCAGCATATTATTCTGAATTGAACTATCAGTTAGTTTATATTCAGATAAAATAGAATCAAAATAGTGTTCCTTTTGTTTTAAACGTGAAATTTCCAATGGAATGTTATCAAACACAGATGCCTCTTTTTGTAACATTTGTAGTTCTTGTTTAATAATATAAGTATTTGAAAAGGCGCATTTGTAGGCTATAAAAACGACTAGAATAAAACTACCTACTAAAACAATATTTTTAGTCCTTTGGTTTTTCATGAATGTCTATTCTAATTGTAAATTTTGAGGTTGACTTATCCAGATCTTCGAAAACTGTTATATTGACCGATCTAACCCAATCATAATTTTCTAATTGCGATATCCAATGCGAAAAATAATTCCTATCACTTATTCTCCCAGATATAATAATTGTATTCTTTTCATATTCAATAGGCTTACCATCTTTAATACGTTTAAATACAGGCTGGTAATTACATTCAGTTAGTAATATGGATTCGGGTAGTTGATTTATTATGGCATTGATGTAGTAAGAACTTTTTGACGAACTGTGTTTAAGAATATCGCTAACCATTTTTTCTTTTTGTTGTACGCTTTGGTTGAGGCTCAACATTTTCTCTTTTGAGGTCTCCAATATCTGAGAAGTTCCTTTTAGCGCGCTAAGCTCATTGTAATAGTGGTTAAAGAACAAGAAATTTATAAGGAGTAAAATAAATAAAATGCTAAGTCCAATTTTAAGAAATTGAGTTGCAAATAATTTTTGATTAAAGGATGACAACAACTCAGACGATCTATTACTAAAACTAGTAATTGTAGTCTTGTTTTTGGAGAGTTTTCGAAGTACAGCCGCAAAACTTAATAGTTGGGTGCTTATGATCGACAGACCATTAATGTTGTATTCATATTCCTTGTCTGCATCAAGAGTTGTTATTTCTGTTATTTTATTCGATTCAATATGTAACTCTGCGTTTGAAGAAAAAAAAGATTCGAATTCAATAAAAGGAGTTAGCTCTGAAGCAATTAAATTTCCGAGGGAAAAATCTACAATTGTAATGCCGTTTGAACTGTAATCTTTGATTAAATTTTCTATATAAGATTTTCTACATATTGAAACAAAATGAATATCACCCTGATTTAGAATTTCAACATAGAAATCATTAATTTTTATATTAGGGAAGCTTAAATGTGCTAACTTTAATAAATCAGTGGATTTGGTTCTCGCCATTTTGGTTAATACTGCATTAGTATTGATAACCAAGTTCACGGACTTGTTTTTTGAAATAATTCGCTTTAACTCAGTAATCGTATTTTCAGAAAAACTCTTTTCAATATAAAGTTCATTTTTCTTTTTCTTTAATACTAATCCATGAATAATATCTTTGCCATGCTGTTGCGTGTGCTCAATACTTACAAAGCGATTACCATATTTCAAATATGTGATTATGTGATCCATTATTATTGAATAACAGTTGGCTTAATAAATACGGTTAACTTTGATTTTCTACCTTCTCTAACGCGTTTGCTAAATAGCCATTTTATTATGGGAATCCGAGCTAAAAAGGGTACACCAGAACCCGAATTATTAGAGAAGTTTTCTTCAAGACCACCTAATACGGCAATATCTTGATCTTTCATTCTAACAACAGAGGAAAAATTTCTAGAGCTTATGTCTGGTGGTGCATCATCAGCAATGCGTTGTCCAAAACTCGACTGTATGACATTAATATTTAGTAGCACTTCTTTATCACCTGTGACATAAGGTTTAATTTCTAAACCCAGTTTAGCATCAATAGGGAAGTAGTTCCGAATTTCTGAAGTCTGAGGGTTATCTGTTCCAATAATGTTTCTTTGTACCACGGCATAATAGGAGGTTTGACCATTTGAGAACGATGCTTTATGCCCGTTTAGAGTGGCTAATTTTGGCGTCGATTTAATTTTTAGATCGCCATTAGTCTCCATGGCTTTTACAGTGGCAAAAAAGTTTGGTACAACTCTACCAAAATTAAATACAGAAGTGCTGCTAAATCCGCCTATGATCCTGTTTATTGTTTCGGCACCAACATTGATATCTGTGGTTGGAAATAACGAACCTTGTGTCGTTGTTGGTTCATTGCCAATTCCCCAACTTACACCAGCCTCAACAGTACTAGATACCTGGGCTTCAACTATCATTACCTCAATCAGAATAACAGGAATAGCCTTATCTATACTTTGAATAAATTTTTTAAAAAATTCAATTTTTGCGCCAGTACCAGTAACATAAATACTATTAAGCTCAATATCAATTTTACATTCTAATCCTTCTTTAACCTCCTCTGGAATTAAATCGAGAATAGTACTAGCATTTTCATTTGCAGGAGAAATACTTGAGTTGGTATTAAAGTTTCTGTTTTGTGGTCTGTTATTAACGGCATTTAGATTGTTGTTATTAAACCCAAAGTTAAGTTGATTTCTAAACCCTTGTTCGGCTGCCTGATAATTATCTCTAATGGTATTTCCACTTCTCAGATTTTGAGGGTCAGCCATCATATTAACCGACCTATGTTTTAATCTTATGATTTCAACTTTCCTAACACTAAGCTGCTTTTCGGTACCAAAGAAATAAATGTTGTCTTCCTTTTTAAAGGTATAACGATTTAAGGAGGCTACAGTGGCGGTTTTGCGATTTTGGTTATTATTAGCTGTTGGGTCTACTAAACTTGTGGATTGTGGTTCAAAAAGCTTGATTAATAGATTGTCGAAACTGATGGACTTTGCTTTGACGGTCGCATTTCCAGCATCGTCTAAGGGAGAAGCCATAAACATATTTATATCTAGGGCCTCACCAATGGTTTCTATAATATTTTGTAAGGGGGCATTTTTAAAATCAACCTCCAATAACTGTAAAGTGGTATCTATGATTTTGAAATTTAAGTTGGGATTAATTCGTTGGCTAAGCCTATTATTCGAGGCATTTTCACCTGAATTAAGAACTTTATCAAACACATAAAAATTATCCCGTGTTTTGGTAAGCTTTAGATTATTACTCAAGGCCAGTTTGTCCATTGCAGTATCAAAATCTGTTGATTTGATATAGACGGATAATTTCATGGTCTCCATACCAGGAGCAAAGAGCAAATTTTTAGCACTTTGATCCATTATCTCCTTAAAAACTTCATGGAGTTGATTATTGTTAGCGTCTAAATCAATTTTATTTTCAATGGGATCGTACCGAATTGAAAAGGGGTAAACCTGTTCTACCGGAGTTTCTTCATATCGTTTTATGGATAGAATATTTTTAGTGAATTCTATGGTTAGACTATATTCCTTACATAAAAATAACAGCATATCTGAAACGGTGACATTCGAAAAATTGTTTTTAATATTGATGTTATTAAGATCAGCAGAGACATTAATATTTATTTTATGAATGTTAGAAACCGCCAAAAGAAAATTTGGTAGAGTCACATCATTTAATGCTATGTTAGCATCAAGAGTGTCCGCAAACCCTGGGTTTTCAATAGAAAGCTGTTCTAATTGTGCATCTATTTGCATCAGTCTTGGACTGTTCTGTGAATGACCCAGACTAACTATGAAAAGGGTTAGTACTATTTTTAGAAATAATTTCATCAATTCTGTTTTATCTTGAAGTAATTAGGTTATTACTAATTACTATTCAATTAATAAGGGATATACTTCTTCGATAGAAGTTTCACCATTCTTTATAAGTTCAATAGCGTTGGTTTTAAGCGTTGCAATACCTTCTTCAATCAAATAATCATCGATCTCTAATTGATTAGATTTAATATGCTCCACCAACACTTTGGAAATAGGGATAATTTCGTAAATCGCCTTTCGACCATAATATCCAGTAAAATAGCAGTCGTGGCATCCCACAGCGACGTAATGATTTACTAAGTCTTTAGGCATCTCAAATTGTTCTGGAAAGTCTGAAGCACTCACTGGCTTCTCTATTTTACAAGTCGAGCAAAGTTTTCTAACCAGACGTTGGGCTATACTTATATTTAATGTATTTGCAATTAAAAAGGCAGGTATATCCATATCAATGAGCCTAGAAATGGTGGCCCAAGCCGAATTTGTATGGATGGTAGATAAGACCAAGTGACCTGTTAATGCGGCTCTAATTGCCATATTGGCTGTTTTTGCATCTCTGATTTCACCAACCATAATTACATCAGGATCCTGTCTCAAAAACGTACGAAGGGTACTCGAAAAATCTAATCCAATACTCTCTTTTAACTGTACCTGATTTATACCTTCAAGGGTGTATTCAATGGGGTCTTCGATGGTGAGAATATTTGTTTTTTCGTCATTTAAAAGTTTTAAGGTCGCATAGAGTGTTGTTGTTTTACCAGATCCTGTCGGACCAGAAATTAAAACTATACCGTTTGGTTTTTTAATGGTCTCTAAATACGATCTTAGTTCTTTTTTAGTAAATCCAAGATCCTCTAATTCTAATTGATCAGAATCTTTACTTAATATTCTTAAAACTACTTTTTCACCGTGTAAAGTGGGTAAGGAGGATACTCTAATATCAAATTCTTCGTATTCGGTATTAATTGATATTCGGCCATCTTGAGGTAGGCGTTTTTCGGAGATATCTAATCCTGCTTTTATTTTTAGTTTGTTGACAATAATAGGATATTGATCAGGTTCTATGATAAAATACTCTTTTAGTTTACCATCGAGACGCAGTCTTACACGGCAGCGTTCCTCGTAAATTTCAAAATGAACATCGCTACTACCTATGTGCTTGGCTGTTGAAAGAAGTTTTTCCAAAAAGTCTGTGGAATAGCTAAAGGCTTCAGAACTTGACTGCTCTCGTTTTCTGAAATTTACAGCCAGATATTGCTGGATATTATCTTTTGATTCATTTACCAAAGAAACGTCCTTGCCTAAAATAATTTCTAATTCCTGCTTGAATTTTTCAGTGGTGTTATGAGACTTAAACGTATATCCATTGGCATTGTCATCGATAGGAATAATTTGATAGGCATGAGCTTGCTCACTACTAATAAGTTGAGTTAGATGGACTGGTATTTTAAAATCATCCTTCACCATTATTTAGTAAGCATATAATGAATTTGTAAACCCAGACCAATGCAATGCATATGCAATGCCGTAAAATAAACTAATGTAGCCTGCCAAAGGAACCGAAGGCCATTTAGAATATTTTTTTACAATGAGATGAAGAATTAACGAAAACAGCAGTGAGAATACAAAAAGAACTAAAAACGATAATGTTGAAAATGAGAATACAAGACCAAAGAATAGCAGTATATCTCCTAAACCAATGGCTTCATTTATTTTCATTTTAAGTTTCATTTTTGCGTAGACTATTAGAATTATTATAAGTGTCAAAACAAACAATAGATTCATACCAATAGAAACAAAAAATAATTCTGGTAGGGTGCTGTTATAAAATAAAATAGCACTACTTATGCCAAGTATTGGATAGAGAAACCAATAGACCTGTCGATCTTTAATATCCTGATAAGATATAAGACCAATACAGCTTATTAATATGAGTTTTATTACTATCATTAGTCCTTTATAATTTGCCTTGGTGCGCCTGTTTCGTTGATTTCCCAAACGTTGAAAATCCCATCGCCGTCAAAATCTGTTATTGCTGTTGCTCTGGCCACAAAGGTGGTGTTGTCGGCACTTAAAATTTCATAAGTATAATTACTTGTACCATTTTCCTTTACGGTTTTAGGCGCCTCAAAATCTAATTCATAAAGATCAGCACTGTATTTAGAATATAGGTAGCGATGTGAAGTTTGATTATTGTATATATACTTCAGCTGCATTTGAGCTTCAATACTCTTTGCTTTAACAACCAATGGCATAAGATTTGGAAGTGCAATAAGCATAAAAACACCTATTATTAATAGCACTATGAGCACCTCTTGAAGACTAAAAGCTTTAAGCTTTTTATTTGATATTTTTAATTTCATAGGCTGTTGATATTAAATAAATCCGCAGGCTTCAGCTTTAAGGATAAGGTGTCTGTCGTCACCTTCTTCGACACCAAATACCTCCTTTAGATTTCGTTTTCGTAATTCTATAGCACTTTTTGAAAGTGGTATAATCTCAGAAAGATGTTTCATCTTCGCACCCTTAGATAATTGATACAAGAGCTGCCGATCTATCCTATCGAGGGTAAAGTCATTTGTGATATGACGTCGCATTAGTTGCAAGATCAATTTGCTGTAATACGGACAGTCTTCAATTACCGAAACTATGGCGTTATTAAGTTTTTCAAAATTGAGTTCTCTTTTAATAAGAAACCCTTCAGGATTTAGATTCTTAAGGATATTATTGAGTCTAAAATTGTTATTATAGGATGTTAAGACAATAATCTTCGCATTAGGGAAATACTTGCGTATGTCGACACCAATATCTTCCCCAGAAACATAAGAGCCATTAGAAGAAGGTAAGAGATGGATATCTAATAAAACGAGATCAATAGGATCTGAATGCACTGCTCGTTTAATTTCATTAATAGCCGAATCGCAACTTGTAACAATTTTGATTTTAAAATCTAATAGTCCGTTATTATCCCCAATTTGCTCTAGCGCTAATTTCATAGGTTCTACCATCAAAGGTTCTTCTTCAACGATAAGCGTATTCAAAAAATTTATCCATAGAATAATAATGCCGAACCCCTAAGGGAAGAGTTCGATAAAGTTCAACACTAAATTATATGGTCAACAGAAATTCCTATTAGGGTTTTTACATAGAAAAACTGTGTGAAAACCCTAATTTTTATGAAAATGGGAACTATAAATTTACATCAAAATCCATAAAACTAAAGTTATCTAAAGGTTAACAATCAATTGAATTGTTTAATGACCTTCATTATTAATCTTAATATTTCCGAAGATGAAACGTAAACTTACTATTAGCCTGATTTTTATCATGGCTTTGTCGCCATTTCTAATGGCACAAGAACTTCCCGAAGTAATCCCTCCCTCTCCAACAGTGGCCAACCTTATGCAGTTTGAAGAAGTGCCAATAAGTTATTATACCGGTCAACCTAATATTTCAATACCAATTTATTCCAAACCAATCACCAATAAATTGAGCATGAATATTGGCTTGAGTTATAATACTCAGGGGGTTAAAATAAATAGTAGATCCGGTTGGACTGGAACTGGCTGGACATTAGCTGCTGGAGGTGCAATATCTCGCACCGTGAGAGATGTACCCGATGAAATAAAGAAGAACACTAATGGTTATATCGGGATTAAAACTGGTGCGCATCATTTAACCGAATATTGGGATTATGAAAGTCTAACATTCCCTCAAAAAGAGGAATACAATTGGAAGGCTAATGGAACAAGTCTGGATAAATATGACACTGAACTTGACTTATATCAATTCGATTTTATGGGTTATTCAGGGCGTTTTGTAGTAGTTAAAGATGGAAATGACCTTAAAGCCAAACAGCTCAACCAGGGCAGTAACTTAGATATTGTATTATATAATAATGGAAGTCAGGTTGGTTTTGGGGCAAATACAATTGACGAGATTAGAATCACAGATACTAATGGATACCTTTATACTTTCGATCAAATAGAAACGTCCTTACCGACAACATTTAGTGGTACCATACCTCAAGGAGATCCTGAAGGTGTCGTTCCAGTATCTGGAAGTCAAGAATATATCAATTTAAATACAGCTTGGCATCTAACGTCTGTTAAAAATGCTCATGGTGAAAATTTGGTAACCTTTGGTTATGACTCCACTTATAATGAGACTTATATTGTTTCTGTCTCACGCACTTACAACAGATTAACAAGTCTACAAGGAAATCCAAATTTTAATAATCAGGATGTACAAGACAATGAAGCTAGGCTTGAACCAAAACAATCATTGTCCTATTACCAAATTAGTGCGCAGACTCAAAAATTATCTACAATTAATTTTAGAGATGGAACCAGTGTAGAATTTAACTCCATAAATAATCACCCAGAGACTAACGGAGCTCAATTACAGAGTATCGCTATAAAGAATGGTGCTTCCACCAATAAGACCTATAGCATGACATATGAAACCACAACGGATACGTCCATTATACCTTCTCAATCAAGATTATGGCTCACTAAAATTACCGAAACGGCTGGATCAATTAATCTAGATTACATTCTAGAATATGATGACAAAGCTTCTCTTCCTGGCTTTGACAATATCAATCTAACTGATGATTGGGGATACTATGTTGGTACAGGTACGACCGACTGTGGAATATATGAACCCAATAGTGGCTCTCTTAAAAAAGGACTGCTCAAACGAATTATTTATCCAACAGGTGGCGCAAAAGAATTTGTATTTGGCAAACATACAGCCTCATATTTCGGAAATACACAACTTACAGATGATGAGTATCGTGATCAGAACCCTGACAATTTCAATGCAACATCAGTTTCACAAACCTTTAATAGTGCTACACAAAATGCTTATGCCGGTTCATCATTCTTTACAAGTTTTATGGTTTCACAAACTCAAGAAGTTGTTTATCAGCGTGGTGCTACAACAGCAACAGTAGCCGAACAGCAAAATGCATTCATTGAAATTACAGGACCTAATAATTATCTTCAGCGATTCGCTCTGGATGCTGAAGAAGTTAAGTTCACCGTTGATTCTGGCACCTATGAAATCCGTTTTGGTACGTTAACAACAGGAACCAATTATAATGTAGCAATGTGTATTGGATATAAAAACTTCAACACACCCATTGATAAATTTGTTTTTGCTGGTGGTTTTAGAGTAGAACAAGTAATTTTTAAAAATGATCCGTTATCAGCCGAAGTTGAACGCCGGATTATAGTCAATTATGATGACGAAAATGACAGTGATATGTCATCAGGAGTTTTAGATTCTGAATATTATCGACTATTTAGAAGTTATAAACTCAAATCTTTTAGCGATAGTTGTCCTGAGAGTTTTGGTTCTAGTGGAAATCCTGTTAAATCTGAATATGAGGTCACTGAGAAAGGTACGAGAGTTCAGGCTACACAGGGCGGTTATGTTGGATACCGACATGTAAAAGTATTTGAAACTGGAAACGGATACACGACTTATAACTATACATCTGCTTACGATTATCCATCACCTTCTACAGTTTTCAATTTACCAAATCCAACACCTGCACCTAATATTGACTTCAAACGTGGTCTATTATTAAAGGAGCGTATTTATAATGCCAACAATGATATTTTAAAAGAGGTGAGCAATGTGACTGTCGTGGGGAATGATGAAGTGCCTAATTACACCTTTACAGAAAGTGCATTGTACTCAGCAAGATTTGCCTATAAAAATCCTGATTGTGCTGAGGCTCATTGGTATGATAAATATTCTAGCTTACTTAGTGGTATACCAGACAATACTAATGGATGCACCTATTCTTCTGGACCAAAAGATACTTATTATAATTGCGGTGGTGTCGCAGCCTTACAAAAGGTGACCGTTATTAACAGTACGTTGGCTCAACTTACTGAAACGAATACCAACGAATATTTCTACGAAAACGGTACGCCGAATATTAAAAGTACAGAGCAACAATTTCAATACAATGCTGATAACAATCTTATAAGTCAGGAAGATGCCTATTATTTTAAATCAGGCACACAAGAACATTTACAAACTAAATATTATTATCCAGTAGGTCCAGACTTGGGCAGTAATAGTATAGCCGTAAAGAACGATCTTATTAGCATAAATAAGATTGAGGAAGTACTTGAGGTTGAATCCTTTAGAAATGGCACCAAATTAAGTACTACCTACAACGTTTATAACGAATTTGATACTGGGATTGTACTTCCTCTAGAAGTAAGGGTTGGTAAAAATACATTAACACCAACGACACGCATCAATTTTCATGATTACGATGATTACGAAAACCCAAAAGAGGTGAGTCAAGAGGACGGTATAAAAATTTGCTACATCTACGGTTTTAATGGAACGCTTCCTGTAGCAAAACTTACTAATATTGATTATGCGTCCATTGAATCAGCATTTGGAGGAACTTTCACGCCTCCTAGTGGAAATTTGAGCGCATCAGATGAAACAACACTAAGAGGTATTACCAACACATTTGTGTCCTTCTATCGCTATGACCCTATAAAAGGACTTATCAGTAGCGAGGACGACAAGGAATATGAAATGACCTATGAGTATGATGAGCTAAACCGATTATTGAGGGTTAAAGATACCAGCGGTCATATCTTAAGTGAGAACAGCTATAATTACAAAAACCAGTACTAACCTAAAAATTTGAATTAAAGATGAAAACATTATATAAACTAGTAGTTACGGTGGTGTTGGTAATTTGCAGCACTTCACTTTACGCACAACAAACCCTGACGGATTTTACTGCAATTGATGAGTCTGGTGAAGACAATAATTATGTTTTTACAACCTTTACCAAGCAAGGAAATACACTTCTATGGAAGCAGAATAACTATACGAGTGAAAAAGAAGTTAGCATATCATTAAGTACTATAGGGGATTATTGGGATCAAAACACCCAAACAGGAAGTATTACACTGACAGGATCATTAAATGATTATGTATTAAATCTGAAAATCGTTGGAACTTCAGAAGGTATTTCAGCTGAAATTCAAATTACTAACCCAACTTCTGAAGCCGATCCGCAAATCATCAATTATAGTATTGAAACCTTAACTCTTAATTAGAAACTACCATGAAGAAAAGTATAAATATTTCAAATCGAATTATAGTAATGGTAGCTCTATTTATGAGCCTATCAGCATTTGTTACAGCACAGAGTATAATAGGACCAACAACCGTTTTATCTGGTAGTTCTCACAATTACTCCTACAGTAATCCATTCATATTGTCAGCTTCATGGTCTTCAGTTGGTGGAACTGTGGCCTTCACATGGACCACTGGTACTAAAGGAAATACTACCTATCACGCCACAGTAGTCTGGGGTGCTGTGGGTAGTGGGTCAGTAACTATTAATGACTTTGGTGGACCAGTTGAAACTTTAAATGTAACAATCACTAGTGGTGGCGGATCTCAAAATACAGTACTTAGTGATGAAAACTTCGTACACACCTTAATACCACAAACGGCAACCACTAGTGTTAGTGGTCTAAATAATAATGAGAAAATAGAATCCGTAACCTATTTTGACGGACTTGGCAGGCCTATGCAAGCGGTTGGAATTCGGGCTGGAGGTAATTCTGAAGATATCATCACCCATATTGAATTTGATCAGTATGGAAGAACTGCCAAAGAATATTTACCATATACTTCTGACTTAGCGGCAGGTCCTTATCGCACAGGAGGACTCAGTGAAACCAATAGTTATTATGACGATACAGCTTTTGATGATGACTTTCCAGGGATGACCACCTTAGATATTAATCCATATTCTGAACAATTGTTTGAAAGTGCTCCACTAAATAGGGTACTTCAACAGGGAGCAACAGGAGAAGCCTGGAAAATAGGACACAATCACGAGATTGGTATGAGCTATTTAAGCAATAGTGCGTCTGATAACGTTAGAAATTTCAGTGTTCAATTGACTTATGATAATACTGGTGGTGTAATCACATATATCCCAAGTCTTCAAGATAATGGCACCTATAATGCCAACGAACTCTACAAAAGTGTTGTTCAAGATGAAAACTACGATGATAGTTCTAGTACTAAGGCGCATACAATAGAAGAGTATAAGGATGCTGAAGGAAGGGTGATCTTAAAACGAACCTATGGTAATTCAGTAGTTAACGGTAGTTCACAAACCGATGCTAAACACGATACCTACTATGTATATGACATTTACGGAAATCTAACATATGTTATTCCACCTAAAGTGGATGATGTCAATAATGTTACGCTTGATGGTCTTTGCTACCAATATCGTTATGATGACCGGAACCGGTTGGTGGAAAAAAGAATACCTGGTACCTCAGGATGGGAACACATTGTTTACAATAAATTAGACCAGCCAGTCATGACTCGTAATCGCACCTTATGGGCACAAGGGAAATGGTTAGTTACTAAATATGATAAATTTGGTCGCGTGGCTTATACTGGTTTAGAAAATTCTATTGCGTCTAGAGCTTATTTTCAAAATTTGGTTAACACGCATACCACAGCAACGCAATATGAGGAAAAGGTGTCAACAGGCACAGGTTATCTAGGTACCTATTACACCAACAACGCCTACCCCTTCAATATTGATGAGATATTAACTGTGAATTACTATGACGATTATTCATTTGATTTAGATGGGTTGACCTTACCATCCTCTGTGGATGGGCAGTCTGTTATTAATTATAATAACAATACATCGACCCAAAAATTAACTAAAGGACTATCTACTGGTACGAAGGTTAAAGTACTAGATGTTACACCTGCGAAATGGATAACTACTATTATGGGCTACGATGTTAAAGGACGAGCTATAGTTACCAAAAGCAAAAATCAGTATTTAGGTGCTACAGATTCTGTTGAAAGCACTTTAGATTTTGTTGGTAATATTGTTAAAACGGATACAGATCACACAAAGAATTCCACGACAATTAACATTATTGATAGATTCGAATATGACCATATGGATCGCTTAGTACTGCATAAACAGAATATCAATAGTGCTACATTAGATGAAGTTATTGCAGAACATTTTTATGACGATCGTGGTCAATTAGAAACTAAAGGTGTTGGTGGCGAAGAAGGAAGTAGCCGATTACAAGACATTGATTACAGTTATAATATAAGAGGTTGGCTAACAAATATAAATGATGCTGGTTCCTTAGGTAATGATCTGTTCGGATTTGATATACATTATAACAATTCACCGAATACGACACATGCTCTACACTTATATAATGGTAATATATTCTATACCAGATGGACTACTGCAAATGATAATACGCCCTTTTCATATTATTACCAATACGATGCCTTAAACCGTTTAAAAGTGGCAAAGTTTGCTGGTGGAGGTTATTGGTCTAGATATAATGTTGAAAATATTACCTATGATAAAAATGGGAATATTCTTAGTTTAAAACGAAAAGGGCATGTTGTTCCGCAACCTGACCGTGCGATTTCTGGTGATTTTGGTGATATGGACGATCTGGACTATACTTACCAAACCGATAGTAATAAACTCATAAAAGTTGATGATAGTGCTAACCCTGATTATGGATTCGTAGATGGTGCTGATGTAACTACAGAATATACCTATGATGATAGTGGAAATATGCTTACCGATCTAAATAAAGGTATTTCATCGAATATTACATACAACTACCTCAATTTACCAACGCAAGTGACCTTTGCTTCGGGGAATATTCAGTACATTTATGATGCAACAGGTGTAAAACTAAAAAAAATAGTGAGTACAGGAACTACAACAGAATATGCGGGGAGTTTTATTTACCAACAGTCTGGTAGTAATCCAGCAGAATTGCAGATGTTTTCAACCCCTGAAGGCTATGTGGAACCAGATGGCACAAACTTTAATTATGCCTATCAGTATGTTGATCATCTAGGAAATATTCGCCTTACTTATATGGATATTAATCAAAATAATGCCAGTAATGTAAGTTTAGATATTATTGAAGAAAATAATTACTATCCTTTTGGGTTAAAACATAAAGGTTATAATGGAAATGTTTCTTCTAATAGTAATGCTATGGCGAGTAAGTTTAAGTACAACGGTATGGAACTAGAAGAGTCTCTTGGTATTGATTGGTATGAGATGGATGTTAGACAGTACGACCCGGCTCTAGCTAGATGGACGGCTCTAGATCCCGTACTACATTATGAATATTCACCATACCATGCCTTTGATAATAACCCAGTGTTTTGGGCGGATCCTTCTGGAGCCGATTCTGGATCACATTTAGATGGAGGCTATGGTAGAGATTTACATAGTGCTGCAGCCACAAGGTACAATTTTGTAGACGTCGTAAGCCATAAAAAGAAAAAGAGTAGTGCGAAATATAAAAAATATTTTTCTGATTCCTTAGATGAAATCAAAGATTGGATACTTAATGTAAAAACCGAATTATATGTTTGGGACGGTAATGTAACATCAAGAGAAAATACTCCTGAAGGTTTTGCTTATGTTGGAAAATCGATTGCAGATGTTAAAACAGATTTTAATAGAAGATTAGTTGGTAAATATACGCCAATTGGTGCGGTATTTGCATCCATGTTTACTGAACCCCAATTTGGAAAAAATCGAACTCCATGGACGGGCGAGGTAACCGCGAGAGAGAATACATGGGTTGATGATTGGTCTCAGTCATCTAATATTTTTGCTCAGATGAGTTATGGATTTGCTAATGATACTTCAATTTTCCTTCAATCTATGAACCCTTTTGATATGAGAATAACACATCTTAATGGATATGGTGTGACGGGAAATGAGAAATTAGATCATGGTATTTTCGGAATGATGAATGTAGTACCGATAAGCGCATCAATTAAGGCAACAATATTTATTTCAGAATCTAAATTTGTTATGAGTTCATCACGAAGTGTGACAGATGACTTAATGTTTAGATTTCGCTTAATAAATACTAAAACAAAATATCATTTTTCATTAGAAAGACATAGTTTCAATACGAATTATGGAAAACCTATTTTTACTACCCATTTAAACTATGGATTAGAAGGGAAACTTCATTATTTTTTTAATCCATTTAAAAAACCTAGAATAAAGTTATAATTATGAGAAACAAGAAAAAATTATTAGATGATATAGGTTCAATTATAGATTCTTTAAATTCAGAAAAAAGTGGGAATTATCTAAGTGTACTAAGGTGTTTATATAATTATTATCAAAATTTTAATGAATCCGTTGAAATTGAAAATTACTCAATAACAAATAGTCATCATTATCTATCAATCAAAAACAAGGGTGATGAGTTTTTTAGTTTTTTAGAATTATCAAAAGATTATATTGAATTTCGTTTTCCAGAACATTCAGAATTTTTTGTTTTTAACAAGGATTTTCTAACTAATATTGAGGTTAATTTGGATATTTTTTTAAGAAACTTTACCCACTAGATTTGGCATTCTTCCGCTAGCGCGTCTGCGACGAGTGACGGTACAGATAAAACAAAAATAAAAGCTCTTACAGACATGTAGGAGCTTTTTGTAATTTTAGAGAATAAGCTGGAGATATAGGTTTCATAATAATTTCGTTGTTATCACCGCTGAATCGTATTCGTCGTAAGTATATTTAAAAATCACAGCCATTGACTGTGGTTTTTACTTTTAAAAAGATATTAGTGAAACTAAATTGATAGTAGTTTTGCTTAGCTTTTCTAAGCTAAAACCATAGTTAAATGAGCAAGAATTGTTCTAATTTACCACTTAATTCTTCAATTCTAAGCTATGGGCAGAATGATTTTAATACTTTTCTTTTGTTGTGTAATATTTAGTTGTGAAGATCTTATCGAAGTAGAGGATATTTCTAATGAGTCAGTAAATGTTTTAGCACCGGTAGATAATAGCGTCGTATCTGAATCAACCATTAATTTCTCTTGGCAACCTTTAGAATATGCAGACTCTTATCAGCTTCAGGTGGCGCAACCAAGTTTTGAGAATGCCATTCTAATTGTTGAGGATTCTACAATTACAACAACCAACTTTTCTAGAACTTTAGAAAACGGCAATTATCAATGGCGTATAAAAGCCATCAATTTTGCTTACGAAACGCCATATTCAACCCAAAATCTAACTATTGAAGACTAAGAAAAAAACATATGTATTATTAGTATTAGTAATCGCCGTTTGGGGTACTATTGCCTATAAAATTATTGTTGCTCTAAATCCAGAAGTGCCAGAATTTCAAAAGGAAGACAAGGTTTCAATTACCAACTTCAAAATTGAAAACCATGTTGACACATTCTCAGTCGCTAAAGTCAATAGAGATCCTTTTTTAGGCACCTATGTTAAAAAAGAAAGATCTAAAACTAAATCTAAAAAGAAAAGAGTGGTTTGGCCTCAAATAACATATCAGGGGATTATAAAAAGTGGATCAAATGTCATGTACATCTTATCCATCAATGGCAAACAGCATTTACTAAAAAAAGGACAGGTCAAAGACAATATTAAACTGATTCATGGCAATGCAAAGTCGCTCGCCTTGCGCTTTAAAATGCAAACAAAGGCTTTCCCTATAAAACAATAGTTATGAAACTAAGGGCAGGTGCTTTACAATTAGTAACTTTTGTAGTTGTGGTTATTGCACTACTGCTTTCATCGTTTATATTACTTATGCATTTACATAAGCAATTTCGTATTAAAACTAACCATACTATTGAGATGGTGAACCTGGTAAACTATGGCATTGATTCATTTCTTTATTCAGAAATGACTCTTAATGATACCATAGCCATTGATTCACCCAATAAGGACTTTAAATCTATTTCCATATATGGCAGTTATTGGGGAGGGTTTGAAAGGATCTATGTCGAAGCAAAACGTAAAACTACTAAGCTAAGCAAAGTAGCACTCGTCGGTCAGTTGAAAGATACTAATACACCCGCCCTTTATCTTCAAGATAATAATAAACCTTTGGTACTCGTAGGGCAGACCAGAATTACTGGGAAGTCCCATCTGCCTTATCGTGGCGTGAAATCAGGTAATATTGCGGGACAATCTTTTTCTGGTGGAAAATATATCAATGGCAAATCATTATTAAGTAATAACTTACCACATTTGAGTACTGAATTTTTGGGTTATTTAGAAGATATATCTCGCAGTAAGTACGCGGGTTCAACGATGGAATACAAACACATTCGAGGACAAAAAATTCTAAAGAACTCCTTTGAAGATTCGATACAAGTGATCTATGATACTTCAGAAATCCTATTAGCAGATATTACAGTATTAGGACACCTTATCATTCAATCGGAGACTAAAATAACAGTTGATTCAACAGCAGAACTACAAGATATTTTGCTGATAGCACCAATTATTGAAATTGGAACGGAGGTTTCAGGATCTTTTCAAGCAATAGCAACAGAACAAATTGATGTGAAAAAGGGCGTTACTTTGGCTTATCCTTCCGCCTTAATTCTTCAAAAAGACTACGAAAAAAATAAAATCGGAGAGTCATCAGGGATTGCTATAGCTGACGGTTCCGTCGTTTCTGGACAAATTTTAATACTAGGAGAGACCCAAGTAGATAATTATGATGCTCAACTCAAAATAAGTGCCAATGCCATAGTTGAAGGTACAATCTATTGCCAGCAGAATTTAGAGTTGAGAGGTACGGTTTACGGTTCGGTGTATACCAATAATTTCATAATTAAGGAAGCAGGATCGACCTATCAAAATCACCTCTTTAATGCACTGATTGATGTCACCGTATTACATGAGAAATTTGTAGGACTAGGATTTGAAAATTCACCTAAAGGAATTGCAAAATGGTTATATTAAAAAAAATAAAAGGAGCAACATTGATGGAGACCTTAATAGCTACCGTGCTCATTATGTTGATCTTTGTTGTTTCGAGTTTAATATTAAACAACCTCTTTACAAGCAGTATGAAAGGTAATACTAGAGCCATTTCAAGCAAGCTTTTTGAGATCGAATATCTATACATTAATGACATGCTTAGTTTGCCCTATTATGATGAATATGATGGTTGGGATATTGAATTTATACCAATTAAAAACGAGGCCAAAGTGAGTCTAAAGGCGACTCGGTTAACAGCTCCAAAGACTATCGAAAAAACCTTTTATCGTCGATGAAAACTAAAGTTAACGCATTAACACTTAATGAAATGGTAATTGTAATGATTATTACATCCATTGTGATTGGCTTAGCTTTTACCGTACTTACACTTGTGCAACGGCACATGTGGTCTATTCAGAAAAATTTCAACTTAAATACAGAGTATAATCGACTTCACGAAGTCTTATGGGTAGATATTCATCGATATAATACTATCGACTTTAATGCACTTCAACACACTATTAAATTTAAAACTGTATTAGATTCGACCGTATATCGATTTGAAAAGGATTATGTGCTTAAAGATTTAGATACTTTTTATTTGCCAATTGCAAAATCTACGTTCTACTTTAAAGGGCTTGAAATTACCAAAGGTAAACTCGATGCCATCAAATTAGAATTAGCAGAAACCTATAAAGACCGTGCAATTTTTATGTTTAAACCCAATGATTCAAAACACTTAATAGACTAAATGGCGTTTCAATTAGATAATATATCGAAATCATCTGTAAAGTCTGAAGAGCATTCTAAAATCACCACGCTTTTAGAGAAGGAGGTTATTGTTTTAAAAAAGGCGTTTTCTAATAAAATAAAAGAGGACTTTTACACGGAACTTGGGGTATTATTAAAAGCAGGAATCAATTTAAAAGAAGCTTTAGAACTTATAAAAAATACCCAAAAGCGAAAGCGTACAGCTGCCATATTGCAGCATGTACTAGACGATGTGATTTCTGGTATGAGCTTTTCAGATGCCATAAGAACCCATAAAGAATTTACGGACTATGAATACCATTCCATCAAAATAGGCGAGGAAACGGGTACATTATTTAAAATTTCAGCTCAGCTTGGCAATTTTTATAGCCGAAAAAATGAACAGCAAAAACAACTAATCAATGCACTTACATATCCCTGTATTATACTCACAACGGCAATTTTAGTAGTGATTTTTATGCTTCAGTTTGTAGTACCCATGTTTGAAGATATTTTTAGACAACAAAACGTTGAAATGCCAGGGGTTACTGTTTTTGTGATTTCTATTTCTGAATTTATTAAATCTTATGGACTACTTCTATTGCTCGTGCTAATAATACTCTTTTTGTCGAGATTTATTTTGAACAAAAAGCGTTGGTATCAGCAGATTAAAGATTCTGTAATAGATAGAATCCCATTCGTTGGGAATTTTGTAAAAATGGTTTACCTGTCGCAGTTTACACAGGCTATTTCGCTGTTAACCGCATCTAAAGTACCAATTGTAAATAGTATTGGTCTCGTAAAGAAGATGATTAATTACTATCCGTTGACTAAAGCGCTTCAAAAAGTTGAACAGCAACTATTGAAAGGCGAGACGTTTAGTCAAGGTTTGAGTGAAAATAAACTCTTCGATGAAAAAATGATTGCCCTAGTGAAAGTTGCGGAAGAAACAAATCAAACACAATTGATGTTCGAGCGACTCAACGATCAATATAATGCCAGAGTACAACAACGATCTAAAATGCTTTCGACAATAATGGAACCAGTCATTATCTTATTTATTGGATTGTTTGTAGGTTTTATTCTGATCGCAATGTATCTCCCAATGTTTAAATTGAGTAGTATTCTTGGGTAAAAGTTATCAGTATTAAAAATTTTAGTTGGTTACTTTTTTAGGTTATTAATAAATCCTTGAAAGCATGCTTTCAAGATAACAAAGTGTTAGTAAATTTTTACTTTTACTGGTAAACATTTTGCTTAAGGTTTACAGGGTTTAAAGAATTTGAATCTACTCGACGAACATTGTCTGGAAAAGAAATAGTACATATGATAGGGAAGGAGCAGTTGAAATCGAATAAAAAATCAATCTTTAAAGCATTCTATTCATAAACTAGTTAGAAACCGAATTAATTAGCTATCTTCAATTCATTTTTTCAGATGCGATAGAACCGAGTAATGAGAATTGTAACAATTGTTACTGCAAAATATTGGTGTCGCCCTTAGTTTTGACAACCATTTAATACGAATACATGGAAATCAATCAAGTTTTTGGTTATGTTGGTGCTTTATTTATAGGAGTCGTGTTAGGTCTTATAGGCGGCGGCGGATCTATCTTAACAGTTCCTATATTGGTGTATTTACTTTTCGTTAATCCTGTTACGGCAACTGCTTATTCGCTTTTTGTTGTAGGCGTTTCTTCGTTAGTTGGCGCAATTAGAAATATTCAGAAGGGATTGGTTGATTTTAGAACAGCCATTGTTTTTGCCATTCCCGCTTTTATTGCTGTTTATGTAACCCGAAAGTATCTAGTCCCTGCAATACCAGAAGAAGTCTTTTCTATTGGCGATTTTATCTTAACCAAAGACATTGCCATTATGTTGTTTTTTGCAATAGTTATGCTGGTGGCATCCTTATCTATGATTAGAAATAAGCGCGAAGATTCGAGCGAAGAAACTAAAATTTCATATAACTATCCACTCATTATTATTGAAGGAATTCTGGTGGGAGTCATTACAGGTATTGTCGGTGCAGGAGGAGGTTTTCTAATAATACCGGCCTTGGTATTATTGGCCAAGCTACCAATGAAAAAAGCAGTAGCTACTTCATTACTAATTATTGCTATTAAATCCTTGATTGGTTTTATTGGTGACGTCGAAAATTTAGAAATTGATTGGACGTTTCTGTTAATTTTCACATCAATTTCAACGGTTGGTATTTTTCTGGGAATTTATCTTTCAAATTTTATAGAAGGGAAGAAGCTTAAAAAAGGCTTTGGATGGTTCGTTTTGATAATGGGTGTGTACATTATTTATAAAGAACTTTCAATGTAACTAATGTTACAACTTAGCTTCGTTTTATGGCATAATTTTAATGAAATTTAATTTCAATTAATTTTTAACGAATAATATTTTAACGATGTCTTTTTTTGCTTCATTATTTGGTTCAACAACTTCAAAGAATACAGTCATTAAAGTTCTCACACCAGAAGAGTTTAAGTCAAAAATCGAACACAGAAACGTACAGCTCGTAGATGTTAGAACTCCAGCAGAGTATAAATCGGGTCATCTAAAAGGTGCAATAAACATAGATTTTTTCTCAGGAAAGTTCAAAATGAGTTTTAATAATTTCAATAAGCAAAAAGCTATTTATGTGTATTGTAGAAGTGGAAGTCGGAGTAGGCAAGCTGCCAAAAGATTAGAAGCACTTGGCTTTGATGAAATATATGATCTCAAAGGTGGAATTTTGAAATACAGATAACCATTGTCAGGTATGGGCAACTTATTACATCTCGTAAGTATAAACATTCAATGACAAATGTCATTTTAATTGCGAAAAGGTGTTCATAATTTAGCAAGTGTAAATTTAAATAGTCAATCAATGAAACATAATTTGCTTATTTATGACTGGAATAATGGCGTGGTTATGATCGCTGTATTCGCATTAGTCTGTATTATTTTAATAGGTGTGCTTGTCAGTTTAATGACAGGTAAGAAAAACAATAAAGATATTCAGGATAATTAGCATTATTTATTCATTCGTTTTTTAAGAGCACAAAAAATTGTGCTCTTTTTTTGTAACATAATTTGAAAAAATGCGTCACATAAGTGTTAACTTAAAATAATCATGGAATCAAATTATCATACGCTTAAAAGAACCGACAATCAATTATTGGTGATTACACATTTAACCCAATTGTTGACTTATATCACTGGTTTTGGTGGACTTATAGTTCCGCTAGTGATCTGGGCATCGCAAAAGGATCGTGTAGAAGGTTTGGATGAACACGGTAAAGCTATTTTGAACTTTCAATTAAGTGTTATTGTGTATTGTATTCTAAGCATTCCGTTAATATTTGTTTTCGGATTGGGAATCCTGACGTTTATATTAATTGGTATCCTGGCGTTTGTCATGCCAATTGTAAATGCAATAAAGGCTAGTAATGGTGAATTACCTAGCTATCCATTATCTCTTAATTTTGTTAGTTAGTTATTTGTACTGAATGATTTCAGTTGTTCACAAGAGGTAATAAAAATGCTCATCAATTCTGATGAGCATTTTTTTATAGTATTTATGTATAGTTAATTAGTTGTTCAGCATAACTGGCATAACAAGCATCGTAATGTGCTCACCTTCGTCTAACCCGTCAATTGGAGTTAAAATTCCAGCTCTATTTGGTAAACTCATTTCCAACTGTACATCGTCAGAGTTTAAGTTATTGATCATTTCTGTTAAGAAACGTGAGTTAAATCCAATTTGCATATCATCACCTTGATAATCGCAACTAAGGCGTTCTTCGGCTTTGTTGCTATAATCAATATCTTCTGCTGAAATATTTAGTTCAGCACCTGCGATCTTTAATCGAATTTGGTGAGTAGTTTTATTCGAGAATATGCTCACACGACGCACCGAATTTAAAAATTGTGTTCTGCCGATCACTAATTTATTTGGATTTTCCTTCGGAATAACCGCTTCATAATTTGGATACTTACCATCAATTAAACGGCAAATTAAAACAGAATTGTCAAAAGTAAACCTCGCATTAGACTCGTTGTATTCTACAAGTACATCATCGTCATTTCCAGCCAAAATACCCTTTAACAAATTCAATGGCTTTTTAGGCATAATGAATTCTGCAGATTCAGTTGCGCTAACATCGTTTCTGGTATATTTTACAAGTTTATGTGCGTCAGTAGCAACAAAGGTTAAATTGTCTTGCGAAAACTGAAAGAACACACCACTCATTACTGGTCTGAGATCGTCATTCCCAGCAGCAAATATTGTTTTGCTTATAGCTGTCGCCAAAATATCTCCCATGATGGTAGTTTTACTGGCGTCTTCTACGGCAACCGCGTTTGGAAATTCAGCGCCATCTGCGTATGCTAATGCATATTTACCATGATTTGAGCTAATTTCTACAGTGTTATTATCCTCAGCAACAAATGTTAATGGTTGCTCAGGAAACGTCTTTAAGGTGTCTAACAACAAACGTGCAGGTAAAGCTATGCTTCCTTCAGAATCACTTTCAACATCAATGGTTGATGACATCGTAGTTTCTAGATCACTTGCTGAAACGGTTAATTTTGATTGGCTAAGCTCGAATAAAAAGTTATCTAAAATAGGAAGTGTATTGCTATTGTTAATGACACCACCTAGGACTTGGAGTTGCTTTAATAAATATGTGCTTGAAACAATAAATTTCATGTGCTGAATTTGTAATTTTTAACTTCTGAGTTTATCCTACAAATATATCCTAATAGAAGGGTTTTATAAAACAAACTTATTAACAAAGTCTAGGTATATTTTTTCTTTCTAAAGTAGTTGAAGGCAAACCCAAAAATACCCAAAAAAATTAGAGGAAGTGCAATGTTAATTAATTGCCATTGCCCTTTACTATCTTTAAGCTTGTCTGAATCTAAATATGCGATATTTATTTCTTTAGCTCTGATGTTTATAAGTCCGGTATCATCTAAGAGATAATTTACGGTATTCAGCAAGAATTCGGTGTTGCTATAAACACGACCAGAAAACTCGTCTAAACCAAGTTTTATCGGACGATTTCTTCGGACCTTATTTTTGATCACATCACCATCCGAAATAATTACCATCTTCGTTGGAGCGCTTTTAGATTTAAATTCTTTCATTTTGAAAGGCAAAACCAATTGGTCATAAACCGATGTAAATTCTCCTTCCAAAAGCACAGCTAAATTTTGAGGCCCTGAAGTAAAACTGTCTTCATCTGGTGCTGTTGTCACATCAGATAAGGAAATAATTGCCGGTGTGCCTTCAATTTTAGATTTTGGCGAACTCTGAAGCAATATCGTTTTTGAAATGTCATTTTTTAAAGTATCGATCGGACTTGCAAAATCATACTTAATGATATCGAGATTCTTTGTGATTGGATGATCAGAATTCGCTTTTGCTAACGGCGAGTATTGCCATTGCAATGGCTGAAGCGGGTTGCCTTCACCTAGAGACAACATAATTGGTGCAGAGAATAGATCTTTAACCAAACTAGGATTTATTCTAACGCCATACCTAAAAAAGAAATTTGTAAGATTTAAATCCCTTATCGTAGTTACTGCACTGCCACTTTCGTTATAAAGACTGTCTGTATCCATAACTACAGACTCCGTTAACCATAAACTTTTTCCACCATGCATGGTATACTGATCCAAAACTAGTTTTTCGCTTTCAGTAAAGGCTTCTGTTGGTTTTGCAGAAACAATCAGGTCAAACTGGCGCAGTTGATTCAATGCTCTTTCAGGTGTTTTAGCAACACTATCTAAAGTGAAAAAACCTATATTATAATAGGGCTGAAGTGTAGTTAAAAAATCATTGAGATTTTTGGTGTTTATTCGTCCTTCAGAATCTAAATCATCGAGTTGGCCATTTCCTTTCAAAAAAGCGATGGTTTTGGTTTTACCTTTTATCAGTTTGCTAAAGCCATCAGCAAAGGCATATTCTAATCCTTGAACAGAATTGTTAATCTGCTCTTGTAGTCCTTCCGTAATACTTCGTTTTAGTAGAGGGATCTTAACAGTCTGGTTGTTATAACTGGCAAAGGCCCATGGAAAAATTAATTCTTGAGTAACTTTCCCCGAACTGTTATCCGTGTTGATATAGGGTTCTAATCCAGATTTGGTTAACTCTTCTATATTACGCTGCCGTGTGGTTTCATCAGCAATTGGATCGATGTAATTAACCTTGATCTTGTTAGTTTGTAATTGAAATTCTTCAATGATCTGTCTTACTTCAGTTCGAAGTAATCTAAATTCTGAAGGAAAATCGCCTTCAAGAAATACATCAATAATGAGAGGCGAATCAATATCCTCAACTAAACTTTTGGTTGCATCCGAAAGCGTGTAACGTTGATCTTGAGTAAGATCATATCTGCCGTAAAACTGACTAGAGAGGGCATTAATCACGATCAGCCCTACTATGACAACGAGTATTTGAATTAAAGTCTTATTCTTCTTCATCTTTCGTCTCGTATGTAATTTTCTCCTGATATGATTTTAAGGATACCACCTTGTCGTTTTCAAAAGTTATTTCAACACATTCCTTATCGTCATTGAAAGCACCGGGTTCAATACCTAAACCATAATTCCATTTGTTGTCATCATGGGCTTTTTTTGCATCGTCCCACGACAACCACTCGTAATTGCCCAATAACTCATTCACCTTTTGTTTTGAGAGTCCGACTAAAGTGTCTGAGGCAATAGTTTCATCTATCATTTCGTAGCGTAGTGCTGGCTTTTCAATCCAAGCCTCACTATCAAAATACTTCTGGTGATGATAATTGCTTACGATATTTATGAATGGATAAAACATATAGAAGTACACAAAAGGTGTCAGTACCAAACTTATTATGGCCGTTAACCATTTGCGTTTATCTACAGTATTCAAAAACAAGAATAGTAGCACAAAGACTATGATCATAGAGATTACTAAAAATGGGGTAATTATCATCGTTTTTGAATTCTAAGTTTTGTGAAAATTAAAAATGCCACGGCAACACTTATAAAATAGATCAGGTCTCGGGTATCAATAACACCTCTGCTCATACTTTTATAATGCGAAGACATTCCTAGGCTTTCCATGTATACAAGATTACCAAAGACATTGTAATTTGAAAGTCCTTCAAATCCAAAATACATAAAGAAGCAAATAAATACGGCTACTATAAATGTCACAATTTGATTATCTGAAAGCGTAGAGGCGAAAACCCCTATGGCAGTATAAGACGCAATTAAAAAGAGCAAGCCAAAGTACGACCCTAAGGTACTGCCAACATCGAGTTGACCACTAGTATTCCCTAATTGTGAAACCGTATAGACATATAATACAGTTGGTATTAAAGCCAAAAGAATGAGAATAAAAGCACCAAAATATTTACCTAATACAATTTGAAAATGAGAAATTGGTTTTGTTACTAGCAGTTCAAGAGTGCCTTGTTTCTTTTCATCACTAAAACTGCGCATGGTTACGGCTGGGACAAGAAAGATCAGTATCCAAGGTGCTAAAAGAAAAAAGGATGAAAGACTTGCAACACCGTTATCAAAAATGTTGAATTCACTTTTGAAAACCCAAAGAAACAAACCGTTCAATAACAAAAAGACACCAATAACGAGGTAGCCAATTGGTGAGGCGAAGAAGGTGTTTATTTCTTTTTTAAGTATTGCTAGCATTTAATTTTTTATAAATATTTCACTTGTTTTTTTAACCTACACTGTTGATAGATACATCAATTAAACTATTGTTTGTCAAGTCTACAATAAAATTAAAGTAACAACTTCCACCATCAATTATATTTCCAACAGGCTTTGTTTCCCACTCATTTTTATACCTTTCATATTTGTCATCTGGATTACAAATAAATTGAATAAATACGATCTTCTCATTGCGATTGTTTCTGAATGGTAGATATTGTCGAACAAATTTAATATGATTTTCTAAATCACTTTTATTTGAATTAGAGTAAATCCTTTCTGTTTGAATTTTATGAAATTCAATTATTTCTTTTAATTCAGTTTTAATAATGGTTTCGATAAGTTCTACTTCTGAATGATTTAGTTTGGTAGGAGTATGATCACTAAATCTGTTTGATTCAACAGATTGAAAAATAACATAATCCATCCCAGAAATATTACCAGTATTATTAGTGCACGATAGTATAGAACATAATAACAAAGTCATTAATATCTTTTTCATATATCGTCAATTTAAGCTTGCAATTTTATCCACACTCCAAGCTTCAGGTTTTGCATTAAATAAGGGTTTGGTCTTTGCCCATACCGCCTTAAATAATTCTGAATGCCTATAATTTTCTAAATGCGTTTCAGAATCCCAATAACTATACGTAAAAAAGATATTAGTATTGTTCTGATCGCGATACAATTCTAGAAAATTACAACCTTCAAAACTGCGAATCTTAAATTTATTGGCTTCAAAATTAGACAAGAATTCATCTATTTTTGACGGTTCAAAACTCATTTTTACAATTCTTACTAACAATGCTAAGATTTTATAAAGTTAACAGTTACCGTATCCATAGTTTTTAAACCCATTAGGGTAGAGGCACTACCAACAGTGCTGCAATTGCTTTTGTAAACCGCAATTTCTAAATAGCCCGATGAGTTAAATACTACGAGACCTTTGCCTTCGTCATTTCGCTTGGCTTCGTCGATCTCAAAATTTACTATATCGCTGTAACGGTTATAGATCTTTTTGAATTTATGATTCCGCGCCGAAATCTCATAATTGCGTGTTTTCTGGATGTCTTCAAAAAACTTCTTTTTAATATTGGTTACAACATTGCCATAATTGTCAATATAGATGACCGAACCAATAATCTGATTTTTTTCATCGTTGACGAACGGAATCAAATTTTTAATTGGCTTAATAGTGTTAATAACTTTTCCGATCACTTCTAAAGTTCCACCTCTGGCAATATGGCAAGCAACTTTAACAAACACATCTAAAACCGGAAAATTAGTTTCAATTTTATCATGAATATTGATCTCCACAATTTTCTCTGGTGCAATTTCAGCACAGATCATACTCATAATTCCGTTGTTGGCACATATAAAGTAATGGTCGTCTAACTTAACCGCAATGTGCTTATTTTCAGGGTTTAACTCAGAATCAATTCCTATGATATGAATGGTCCCTTTCGGAAAACTACTATAAGCATTTAAGATAATGTAGGCCGCTTCAGAAATATTAAAAGGGGACACCGAATGTGAAACATCAACAATATTTATATCAGCTAATTCACTGTAGATCGCACCTTTAATCGCACCAGCAAAGTGATCTTTTTCTCCAAAATCGGTGGTCAGAGTGATGATTGCCATGAATTAATTGTTGATATTTTTTTTCGAATTGAGGTTGTAAAATTGTTAGATTTGTTCGTACACAAACGTTACGCAAAACTAAGAAAAGAAAACAGATTAACACTAAATTTAGTAGCCTTTTGAATGAACTTATTCTAGAACTTGAAGAAATTACACCTAAAGAATTCTTCGGTGCTCAAAATGCCAATATTGAACTCCTGAAAAAATACTATCCTAAACTTAAGATTGTTGCTCGCGGTAATAAAATAAAGGCCTACGGTGATGAAGACCTTCTTGAAGAGTTCGATACCAGAATGATGATGCTAATGAAGCATTTTGGGAAGTACAATAAACTCGACGAAAATGTAATTGAACGTATTTTAACCAGTAATAGCAGTGAGGATTATTCTACTTCTGCGAAAAGCGGTGAGGTCATTGTTCATGGTGTAGGAGGCAAGCTTATAAAAGCACAAACGGTTAATCAGCGCAAACTTGTTGAAAGCATTCGCAAAAATGATATGGTCTTTGCAATTGGACCTGCCGGAACTGGTAAGACTTATACGGGCGTTGCCTTGGCAGTTCAGGCTTTAAAAAACAAAGAAGTTAAGCGTATCATATTAACAAGACCAGCCGTAGAAGCAGGAGAAAATCTTGGTTTCTTGCCGGGTGACCTGAAAGAGAAGCTCGATCCTTATATGCAACCATTATACGATGCATTGCGAGATATGATTCCGAGTGAAAAGCTAGAGAGTTATATCGAAAAAGGCGTCATTCAAATTGCACCTTTGGCCTTCATGCGTGGACGTACATTAGACAATGCCTTCGTGATCTTAGACGAAGGACAAAATACGACGCATGCACAAATGAAAATGTTCTTAACGCGGATGGGTATGAATGCCAAGTTCCTTCTAACAGGAGATCCGGGTCAGGTAGATTTGCCAAGAAGAACCATTTCAGGATTAAAAGAAGCCTTATTAGTGCTGAAGAATGTTGAAGGTATTGGCATGGTTTACCTCGATGATAAAGACGTGATACGACATAAGTTAGTGAAGAAAGTAATTGCAGCTTATAAGAGCATTGAGAATAGAGACTAAGAAGCATGAGTAACACGATTATTGATACCAATTTTAACTTTCCAAGGCAGAAAAGTGTCTATAAAGGAAAGGTTAGGGAAGTTTATAACATCAACGACGAGCAATTAGTAATGATTGCAACCGATCGACTTAGTGCATTCGATGTAGTAATGCCAAAAGGTATTCCGTATAAAGGTCAGATATTAAACCAGATTGCTACGAAAATGATGAAGGACACTGAAGACTTAGTACCTAATTGGTTGGTGGCAACACCAGACCCGAATGTGGCTGTAGGTCATCTTTGTGAACCATTTAAGGTTGAAATGGTTATTAGAGGTTACATGTCTGGTCATGCTGCACGAGAGTACAAAGCTGGAAAACGCATGCTTTGTGGGGTTTCAATGCCTGAAGGCATGAAAGAAAATGACAAGTTTCCTGAACCCATTATTACACCTGCAACCAAAGCTGAACAGGGCAATCATGATGAAGATATTTCTCGTGAAGATATCCTAAAACGTGAAATCGTATCTGAGGAAGACTATTTAATACTAGAGGATTACACGAGGAAACTCTTCCAAAGGGGTACCGAGATTGCCGCTGAACGTGGGTTGATCTTGGTGGATACTAAGTACGAATTTGGTAAGACTAAAGACGGAAAGATTGTTTTAATCGATGAAATTCATACACCAGATTCATCGCGTTATTTCTATGCTGATGGTTATCAGGAACGCCAAGATAAAGGTGAAGCACAGAAGCAATTGTCTAAAGAGTTTGTACGCCAATGGTTAATTAGTAACGGATTTCAAGGTTTAGAAGGACAATCGGTGCCTTTTATGAGCGATGAATATATTGAAACCGTCAGTGATCGTTATATTGAGCTTTACGAAAATATTACTGGCGAAACCTTTGTGAAGGCTGATGTAAGCGATATCCAGAGTAGGATAGAAGCTAATGTTTTAACGTATTTGAATCGCTAATTAGTATTTGGTTTTCAGCGTCTCGCTATGATGTTCTACGTGATGTGCTGTCCACATAATAATCTCACGAATCGGCATTTTACCCATTAATGGGTGCGGCAAGATGAGGTTGTCTAAATGTTTATCACTCATCTTTTTTGTTTTGAACTGCAGTTTTTTGCTTTCTGTTTGTAATCTATTCAGAATATAGTTTTTTTCACTGACGGGTGGAATCTTCATGTTTTGTGAACCTCTGAAAGTAGCGCCCTGAGCCTGTTCTAGGCGTTCTTCATAGCGTTTAACAATAGCATCGTATGCTCTTACTGGACGATTCGCTTTTCCGAATTTATACTTTAGAAAAAATTTAGGCATACTTAAAGCAAAATTCAAAGGCTTTATACTTTGTAACAAATGAAGTGCATGTTGCCCGGTGGTCCATTTTCCTACTGGGCCTTCTGTCCAGGACTCCTCTGATTGTTGCCGCAACCAATCGATAAGTTGCGTGTGTTTTTCGTCGATCAACTCGGCTATAGCTTCTTTGTCCATAAACTTCAAAATAGTTTAATAGATACAAGGGATATTATTCCTCAGCATCTTTCTCTTGAATCACCACTTTATCCTTCTTAAATATAGGAATTAAGTACGACAAATTAAAACCGAAGCCTACACCAAATCGCCCACTATCATAAGTGCGATTAAATCCAGGAATATATAGGTTTTCGTAATTATCCGGAACTGTTTCCGTGATCAATCCCTTAAGTTGTGCATTGATCCCGGCAAAGAAATTATTAAACAATTCAGCTTTAATTCCTAAAATGATCTCTGCCCAAACTGCTGTAAGACCGTCAAATTCTGTGCCCTCCTGAATCGTAAACTGTTGGTTCCAGTATTGATTATTTACGTTATAAATATTATAATTATCTAGGGTTTGTGTAAAAGTACTGGCACCACCTCTGAATCCTACATAGATCATATTTTCCATGTCTAGCCAGTTCTTATAAAAATTGAGATCTATCCCACCTTTGAAATAACTACCCTTTGTGGTATTGGTTAAAACTTCGTTATCAATAGTGCGTTCTTCGTTTCCGATTTCGCCAGCCAAATAAATGCGTTTAGTTAAACGGTAATCTCCCATGAGTTCAAAGCCCGTATAATTATCATCAATTAAGGTACGTGCTATTTTACTCATGTCAGCACCTAAACGCAAACCGTACTTTTGCTTGTATACCAGAGTGTCTTGGACTGTTTTCTTTTCACCTTGAGCAAAGGCCAATGTAGAAAACAATAGCAGTATAACTGTACTTTTAATGAAAGATGTGAACATGTACTGTATTTTCATTTTCTACGGTTGGTTCTATTATATCTATTGAACTGATCCAGTTGTCTGTGTCGTCATCGACCGTCAGGTTTAAATTTGTAAAAATGCTTTTAAATCCACAGGCTCTAGAAACATATTGAAATTCTGATGTATACGTAATTTCTATGATGTCGATGTTAGAAGTCCCAGTTTCATCAATTCTTAAATTGCTATTCTGTTCTAATATGAATCGTGTTGTGGTCGTTTCATTTTCTGGACCAACAATTAGTGGTAATTCAATTGAATTTGAATTAGAATTAAAGATTAAGGTTGAACTTGAAGGTTCTACCGGATCTGTGGCTAATCCTTCACCATATAAGGTTAAACGCGGAACACTTTTTAGGTCTTCTGGGCTTCCAGCATCGTAAAATTCTATAAGTAAACGGGGTGTAGTTGGTGTAGTCTCCGCGCAGATATCGTCGCGCTCGCAGCTTACTAAGACCACTAGAAATAAGACTAGTAAAAACTTTATTCTTTTCATTTATTTTTTTCAAACAATACCACAGTTTCAATATGAGCTGTATGTGGAAATTGATCAACTAAGCTAAACTTTTTTATTTGATAACCGGCAAGCATTAATTGTTCGGTATCTCTTGCTTGTGTAGCAGGATTACAAGATACATAAACCAAACGGTCTGCGTTTAGGTTTATTATTTTTTTTAGCGTTTTTGGCGCAATTCCTGCTCGTGCTGGGTCTAACACCAATGTTCTTATTTTATTGATATATTCTGGGTGTTCATTCAAAAACTTACCAACATCTGCCGCATAAAATTCTAAACCTTCAATAGCATTGCGTTTAGCATTTTCTTTGGCATCTTCTATAGCAGAAGCTACAATGTCGACACCAATGATTTTTGTATTATTAGCTTTACTCGCAATAATTTGCCCAATGGTACCTGTGCCACAAAAAAGATCTAATACAACTGAGTTATCAACGGCTTCCTTGTTTTCTAAGGCGTAATCTACAACCTTAGAATACAATTTTTCTGCACATTTCGGATTGGTTTGAAAAAAGCTTTTCATGCTAATTTCAAAGTCGAGACCTAGGAGTTCTTCTACAATTTTGTCTTCGCCATAAACCAGACGAATACTACCGGTTGTGGCAATAGTTCTATCACCAATTTCGTCATTGATGGTATGCAAAACCCCAGCAATGCGATCTCCAAAAAGTGATACCAGGTATTTCGAAAATTCATCAAGATCGAATTCTGATAATTCGTAAGACGTGGTTACTAAATTGAATAGAAGCTGATTAGTTTTATAAGATTTACGAACTACTAAATACCTAAAAAACCCCTCTTTTTTTGGTGCATGCCAAGGCGCCAATGTAGAGTTTTCGCAATAGGTTCTTATATGTCGTATGTTGTTTTCTAATTCGGCATCAAATATTCCAGAGTCTTTTTCAAGATTATCACCACACCACCATAGACCACGACGTTTAAAACCTAGTGTGAATTCATCCACATCAGTTTTCAAATCCCTATCATAACCAATGGCAGAAAATCCATATTCCATTTTATTGCGATAGTGGAATGTATTCGGCGATGCTACAAACTCATCAAATTTTGACTCGATATCTTTTACTTTTCCAATACGTTTAAACAATTCGAACGTACTACTTTTTTTATAGCTGTGCTGTAAATCGACAGGAAGATTTATATAAGGTGCTCCAGGAATATCTTGATAAGGCATTTCAATTTCATTATCAGACGCCTTAAGGATATCGAGTAGTTTACATTCAGCGTATTTTTTACTCGATTTTTTTACTTGAGCTTTTACCAATTGTCCAGGAAGTGTGTTAGGAACGAAAACCACAAATTCTCCATGCTCATTTCTAATCCGCCCAATTCCTTTGCCACCAAAGGCATAGTCTTCTATAAGGATTTCGATGATCTCCCCACGTTTCACAAATTTATTTCGCTCTCGTCTTGGCATTGATGATAAAATTTGACTGCAAATATAGTGGCATTTTAGAGTATCTTTAAATAGTTTAAAATAAAATTGAACCTTTTCATTAATTCACCGTCATTAGGTTATGAAGGTTGTAAATATTCATAAAAGAACAATTACCCAACACAAAGATGAGCTGTCTGAATTATTGAAGACTTTAGGTTCAAAAAATGACAAGTTCTGGCCCAAACATAAATGGCCTGCTATGAAGATTGAAAATGGCTTACAGGTTGGGAATAAAGGAAGACATGGTCCAATTAAATATTCAATTGTAGAATATATTGAAGGCGAACTTATCAAGTTTAAGTTTTCAGAACCAAAAGGTTTTAACGGAACACACGAATTAAGATTGAAATCCATAGATGATTCAACAACAGAAATCATTCACGAAATAAAGATGAAAACATCTTTAAGAGCTAGTCTTTTGTGGCTTTTTACAATTCGCTGGCTTCATGATGCTTTAATTGAGGATGCTTTTGACACTGTTGAAAACTATTTCAGTACGGATGAAAAACAAACAGCGCATGGCTTTTGGGTAAAACTGCTGAGAGCCTCTTATAAATAATGCGATAAATAATAGGTCTAATTGAAAGATGATCGAGATACGGATGAAGCTTTGATCTTAAAATTCAAAGCCGGTAACAAGGAAGCCCTTGCCATTCTGGTAAAACGTTGGCATCGGCCATTTTGCAATAAAGCCTATTGGATAACGCGCGATAAAAGTGCTGCAAAGGATATAGCGCAAGATAGTTGGAGCACCATTATTCAGAAGATTGAATCACTCGATGAACCGAAGAAATTTAAATATTGGGCTTATAGAATTGTATGTAACAAATCTACGGATTGGCTGCGATTACAGTCGAAGAACGTTCGGTTTTCCGAAGGATATAACCTTCAAGCAAATCCGACAAAAAAGGATCATTCAGCAGATGAACACTTGAAAAAACTTTTACTAGATGCTATCAATAATTTACCGCAAAACCAAAAGATGGTCGTGAGGCTCTTTTATCTAAAATCCTACAGTTTAAAGCAAATTAGCGACTTGCTAAATATTTCGATAGGAACAACTAAATCAAGGCTGTTTCACGCGAGAGAAAAATTAAAAACAACATTAAAACATAAGAATTATGAAAACTAAAATGGAAGATATCGATCAGTTGATCAAGGAGACCTTAACAGAGGAGGAAGCGAAGTTTTACGATGAGTTAGATGAACAAAATCTATGGCATATGATCTTCGGTATATTCAGAGGAAAGAACAGCTGGATCGTATACCTAATGAGCATTGTTCAAGTTATTTTCTTCGGATTTTTTATTTATTGCGCCATTCAGTTTTTTAAGGTAGAAGCGACTAACGAATTGATAAAATGGGGTGTTTTTGGAACCATCAGTTTGATGGCTTCGAGTATGCTTAAACTGTTCTCCTGGATGCAAATGGATAAAAAGGCAATTATCAGAGAAATAAAACGATTAGAGTTACAGGTGTCTTCGCTCTCTGGAAAAATCTCAGAATAGGATTTTATTTCATACAGAATATTTAGTAACTTGCCCACATCTAGGGATGATTTCTCTCCCACGCTGCTTTTTCAAGGCTTCACCATGACTTCAAAATGGATGCGCTAAGCCTTCGAAGGAATAAAGGTAGAGCAGGAATGGTTGTTTTTATTATCATTAAAATTTTATTAAAATGGCTGTTTTAGACCACATTTCATCGCAAGAGGCGATGGCACTAGAAAACAAGTATGGAGCACAAAATTATCATCCCTTACCAGTTGTATTAAGTAAAGGTGAAGGTGTTTATGTATGGGACGTAGAAGGTAAAAAATACTACGATTTTTTATCGGCTTATTCTTCTTTAAATCAAGGACATTGTCACCCTAAGATCGTTAATGCTATGACCGAGCAGGCACAGCGATTAACATTGACATCGAGAGCGTTTTATAACGATATGCTAGGGCGCTATGAGAAATACGCCACTCAGTATTTTAAGTTCGATAAGATGTTACCTATGAATTCAGGAGCGGAAGCTGTAGAAACAGCTTTGAAGCTTTGTAGAAAGTGGGCTTATGAAGTAAAAGGAATTGATCTAAACAAAGCAGAGATCGTTGTTTGCAAGAATAATTTCCACGGAAGAACAACAACTATAATTTCGTTTTCGAACGATCCGATAGCACGTAAAAACTTCGGACCATACACAGACGGATTTATCAAGGTTGAATATGATAATCTAAAAGAGTTAGAAGCTGTTTTAAGCACGAATCCTAATATTGCAGGGTTTATGGTTGAACCAATTCAAGGTGAAGCCGGTGTTTACGTGCCTAGTGAAAATTACCTCATTGAAGCAAAAGCACTTTGCGAGAAATATAATGTTTTATTCATTGCAGATGAAGTTCAAACGGGGATTGCAAGAACAGGAAGATTATTAGCAACATGTGGTAACTGTAGTTGTCCAAACAAAGATTGCTCAGACACACCAGATGTAAAACCTGACATTTTAGTTCTAGGGAAAGCATTAAGTGGTGGACTTTATCCTGTATCGGCAGTTATGGCAAGCAATGAAATTATGAATGTAATTCAGCCAGGTAATCACGGTAGTACCTTTGGTGGTAATCCAATAGCAGCGGCTGTTGCTATTGCTGCGCTCGAAGTTGTAAAAGATGAAAAGCTTGCAGAGAATGCTGATTACTTAGGGAAAGTCTTTAGAGCAGAAATGAACAAATACATCAAAAACAGTTCGATTGTAAGTTCGGTTAGAGGTAAAGGTTTGCTGAATGCGATTGTGATTAATGATGATGAAGACAGCGATACGGCCTGGAATATATGTTTGAAACTTCGTGATAACGGTCTTTTGGCCAAGCCAACACATGGTAATATTATTCGATTTGCACCACCGTTAGTTATGACGGAAGATCAATTGTTAGAGTGCGTGTCTATAATTACTAAGACCTTAACAGAGTTTGAAGTTTAAGGAGCAATTTCTGTGAATGGGAAATACGGAACATTTCGCAATACCCAAAAAAGTATAACCAATATTAATATAACATTTGTAACCTTCGCGTTATGAAAAATGTTTTTCATGGTCTTGGTTGTGTATTTGGTAATTAAGTAATAGATCAACTGATATAGTATTACAAATACAGCAAAAGGGATAAGGTAATTGTGTCTTATTCCTCCAATAATGTCGCCATTAAGAATTTTATTCAAGGCACGCTGACTGCCACATCCAGGGCAATGAAAACCTGTTAATTGGTGAAAAGGACATTTTGGAAATGGTGATCCGTGTTTTGTAGGATCGTAGAAAAAATATAGTGATAGCATTAAAATTAATACTATCACTATAGTTATTATTAATAAGAATTTAGCTTTAGAACCCACCACTAGATGCCGCTCCTAAAAAAGCTAAACCAAAAAATGCAACATAAATTATCCATACTACTGCAGCTGCAACGACAGAAACAATACCCCAAGTCTTAGCGTTTTTTGATGCACGCATGGCCTTGTCGTAATCTCCCATGTCATAGGCACTGTTTACTTGTGTTGAATACACAATACTCACAATACCTGCTGGTAAACAGCATAAAATTGTTGAAATAATGGCTAATGCTAAATAATTTGGTGGTCTAGTTGGTTTTGCTTCCATAATTTTTAATGGTTAGTTAAACGATTTAGTTATATAATTTATTTGAATTTCAAAAATAATAGAACAAAAGTACTATTGCGCATTATTCGCTCCTTCTTGAAATCCTCTCATAAATTCTTCCATAATGGCTTTTCTTTCCTCATAACCTCCTGTGGCGAGATCATAGATATTGTAGATCAGTGTTAAAGCACAAATAATTGTGATCACCAATGCTACAGTTTTAGCAGTTTTCATCGCAGAGACACTAGTAGGCTCATAGGCTTCCGGATCGTCACTTACTTTTTTTAAGTTGTTATTAGCTACGATGTATGCTGGTCCTGCCAAGAAAACACCCAAACCACCAAAACAACAACAGAGTAAACCAATAAATGATAATACATATACAAGTGCTGGATTAAGTTTTTGTTGTTCCATAATATCTATTTAAAGTAAAGTTTGATTAAATAACTGAGCACGATCACTGCGATATTCAGTATTGCCAATATACTAATAATTTTATTTCCGTTTTTAAAACTTTTGAAGGTATTTACTACAATAAATCCAAATAGAGCGATAAGGCTATAAAGTGCAGGGTACATTAAAAAGGATTCTACAAATTCACCCTTAATAAGCAACGCCACAGATCGTTGAAAACCACAGCCCAAACATTCAAAACCGAATAGTTTCTTGTTTAAACAAGGTATCATGTAGTCTTCTATTCCTTTTATTAGGAGCTGCATGATGCTAATGTACGGATTAGTTGAATACAATTACATTCAAAATATTTGTAAATCTTATTTTTGTATAAATATTGTATTCAATGAACATTTCTAGGGCCATAAATATAGTTTGTATCGCAGTTGGTAGTATTATTGCTTTTTATGCTCAAGCCGGAGCGGAACAAAACACCTTTTTATTAATAAGTGGTATCGTATTGCTTATGTTCGGGGTCTACCGTACTTCTAGAAATATCCCTAGCAAGTACGATAGACAAGAGGATGAGACTTTTATTAAAAGCGAACCAGAAGATGAAGATTAATATCGGTGATAGCGTTGAAACTATTGATGATGCCATAACAGGTGTCGTGACGCGAATTTCTGGACGTTCGGTAACCATAGAGGCTGAAGATGGTTTTGAGTTCGAATTTGATGCATCTGAACTAATGCTAAGTTCGAAAAAAAACACCTTAGAAATTGCAGTTTATGATGCAGATATTGAATCTGTGAAACAAGAAAAAGAAATCAAAAAGCGAAAGTCTGCACCTGCAGTCAAACCTAAGGAACGTCATACACCTAAGTTTGAAGTTGATCTCCATATTCATCATCTTACCGATTCAACAAAAGGGATGACAAATTTTGATATGCTTAATCTACAGCTCGATACTGCAAGACGACAACTTGAATTTGCTATAAAAAAACGGATTCCGAAAATGGTATTCATTCACGGTGTTGGAGAAGGTGTTCTTAGACAAGAACTTGAAACCCTTTTAGGCAGGTATAACAATGTTCAATTTTATGATGCTGATTATAAAACCTACGGTCTTGGCGCTACCGAGGTTAGAATTTTTCAGAATCTACAGCCTTAATCTTCAATGACCGTTGTGAAAGTTTGATTTGGACTTGCAAACGAACCAAGTTCAATGACTGTTGCATCGATAATTTCTAATCCAATATTGATCAAAGTGAAGTTGGTTGTAATTGACCTCGTATATTCATTGTCATTAAATCCTACATCAGCAAAGGCTTCCATAGCCGTCGGATGGTTGTAAAGATATCTATAGACATCTACACCGTTTTCATCAGGAACTAAATTATTTATACCGCGAGGATTTTTTTCTTCATCAATATCTTCTAATCTTGTAAGTATATCGTCACCATCGTCGTCATTGTCTAAATAGTTTGGTGTTCCGTCATTGTCTGTATCTAATGGGTTTGTTAAAGGGTCGTCATCCCCATCAGCATTTTCTTCATCCAATTCCTCAATGGTTAAAACATTATCATTATCGTCATCGCGGTCTAAATAATTAGCTATTCCATCTAGATCGGTATCGTCATCATCTAAATTGCCATTACCATTAATATCTTCTTCAAAGCTAGGAATCCCATCATTATCGTCATCTACAATAATAACGTCTACGATGACCTCACCTGTGTTGGTTTCGTAGTCATTGTCTAAGATAAGATTTGGATCAGATAGCTCATTACACAAAGCACCTTCTGTTATTACACTATTATAGGTTCTGTAGTTAAAACGAATTCCAGTGGCCGAACTAATAGAAAGTGTGGTTACAGCGTCCTCTGCCAACTCGTCGAATAAATAATCGTACTCTGGTTTTGGTAAAGTCAGAATCAAAGCCTCGTTAGGATCTTCTCGGGTGTCGTAAATCAGGTAGAAGTTTTCAAAATTGTCGCAACGTTGCAACTCCTGATCAAATTCTAAAGTAATATTAATGATATCACCATCATCACAAGTTGTTAATAACACCAGTAAGAATAAAGCGCAAAATCGTTGAAGCATGGACTTTCTTTTTCAGCAAAAATAAATGATTTGTAAAATTATAACGCTGCATTATCCAAATAATTTTATTTACAATATTTTTGCAGCATGAAGCAAGTATATTTAGATAATGCGGCAACAACGGCTCTGCGACCAGAGGTCATTCAACGTATGACTGAAATCTTGGCCAATAATTTTGGCAATGCCTCTTCGACCCACAGTTTTGGTCGTGCATCTAAGGCCTTGCTCGAACAATGTAGAAAGAATATTGCTGGATATTTTAATGTTTCTGCTTCCGAAATTGTATTTACTTCAGGTGGCACTGAGGCCGATAATTTAGCATTAAGAAGTGCCGTTAGAGATTTGGGATGTACAGAGATCATTACCTCTCAAATTGAGCATCATGCTGTTTTACATACAGCTGAGCAATTACAGACCGAATATAACATTAAGTTGAGTTTTGTAAATCTCGACGGATGTGGTATGATCGATTACGACCATTTGGAAGTCTTATTAAATGCATCGGAAAAGCCGATCGTTAGTTTAATGCATATCAATAATGAGATAGGGAATATTCTAGATATCAAAAGAGTGGCAACACTTTGTCAAAATTATAACGCTTTATTTCATTCAGATTGCGTACAATCTGTTGGGCATTTCGAAATTGATCTTCAGGAAACACCTATTGACTTTTTAGCAGCAAGTGCGCATAAATTTCATGGTCCAAAGGGTGTTGGTTTTTGTTATGTTCGGAAGGAATCAGGACTTAAACCTTTAATTTTTGGAGGAGAGCAGGAGCGTGGCTTCAGAGCCGGTACGGAAGCTATTCACAATATCGTTGGAATGGATGAAGCTCTAAAAATGGCTTATGATAATTTAGATGAAGAGCGTCAACATGTTTCTGAAATCAAAAGCTATTTCATAGAAAAGTTAAAAGAGAATATCTCTGATGTATGCTTCAATGGTGGTTGTGAAGACACTGTAAATAGTACGTATACACTAGTAAATGTTGGTTTGCCTATCGCTCCTGAGAAAGCACCACTATTGCAATTTCAACTCGACCTTAAAGGTATAGCTTGTTCTAAAGGTAGTGCTTGTCAGAGTGGAAGTTCACAACAATCACACGTCTTATCTGCTATTTTAGACTACGAAAGATTAAAACAACCGTCCGTGCGCTTTTCATTCAGTATTTTTAATACTACAGAAGATATCGATTATGTGGTTGAAGTATTAAAAGATTTCGTTAGTGTTTAACGATGATCTTTTCAGAAGTAACAGCGTTAGAGTTTGATTTCACGTTTACAATGTAAACCCCTTCACTTAAATTCGAAGTTGACAATTCGTAACGATTTTGCACTGTATCATAAAGACCGTTCAGCATTCTTTTACCAGCAACGTCATATACCTCAATAGATTTAATATCAAGACCATTAGGATTAATGACATTCAATTGTTGATCATTGTTGTTCTGACGAATGGTGAGGTCACTAAACTCAATATCCTCAATATCTAAAACATTATCAGCGGTAAATACAATTTCGAATCGATCTGGGTAATGACCAGCATCAATATTCAATTCGTAGTCCTGATCTCGCAAATTCACATAGATATTGTCTTGAATATCATGTATGTATATATTCTGACTGTCTTCAAAATTTTGAATATCGAAAATTCTGAAACGTAATGGCTGCTGCTCTTCAATATCTAAAACCAAAGGAATAATTAATGTGTCACTAAATGGATAAGCTTGCGCTGAATAAGCTTTGTCATCAATGGTAAAATAGGCGTCAGATTCGTAATTACTAGAGCGCGATAATTCAAGACCATAATCAAAGCCCATGGTTGCTGTATCATGAAAATTAAGTATCATTTGTCGTGTATACTGATTTTCAGAAACGGTAAAGTCTACATTTATTCTGAAACGCTTATAGTCTGAAGGAACAACAACTAAACCGTTATCCTGATATACAAATCCATCATAATTATCATTCTGACCTTCACTATTTCTGAAAAACGAACTACTCGCTCCAAGTTTTACATAATCGCGATGCGAATTCTTAGCAGTAACAGTTCCTGTGGTACCAACTCTACCTTCAACCATAAATCCTTGACCGATTGGAATATAACGTCTAGCAGTTCTTGTACCACTTTCTCCTGGGCCAGGCAGTGGAAACTCCTGATCGTCTTCAGTGTAGGTCATAAACACAGCAGGAGCCAGAGTAGGCAAAGAGCCATCTGAATTTATGGTGAATTCATGATATCCACCTACATACTCTTGTAATACATGTGTTTGTCTTTGTGGTGTACTCGTGTCATGATCCCAATAAAATAAAGTACCCGTTATCGCGGCTAAATTATCAGTGTCGTATAAAAAATCGCGTGCATCTAAAGCACTTGGATAAGGATTACCAACAAGTGTGAACTGACCAGCAGCAACCGGACTAGTAATATTTCCTGAATTTGGCTTACCTCTAAAATCGTAATTGGTATCTCCGAAATTTGCCGTTGTACCAGACCCTTTCATTGTGAAACCTAAGCCAGGAGCTATATCGCCAGAATCACCAAGATATAACCATTGGCTATACTGACTTGAGGACACAAATGACCATAACCATCGATCTGAAATGGTCAACGGACTGTCATTACCGTTATAATTAGTTGTAAAAAAACTATCGTTACTATCAATTAGATCCGCAGTACCAAGCAAAGGATCATCAAGTTGATTGATTCTAAAAGCATTATTGACATTGGTGTCTGAAAGAATACCACCAACCGGAGAACACCAATAATTATATTCCCATTGGTTCGTATTTCCTTGCTGATAGACGCTTAGTTCACCAATACCAGAATTACCAGTTGTCCCAGTACCTTGTATGAGTTGTGCTTCGCTTCGCAAATAAATTTTTGCAGTAGATTCTTCTAAATTAACATCATCTTCAACAAATAAGATCTGATCATTAACGAAGACATAGGCATTGTTTCTTACACTGAGTTGTGCAGAAGCCGAACTAAAACATAGCATTAGGCATGCGATGAGGGAAATTTTCATGCTTTATAATTTTTAACTATAGCTTAGTAGGGTAACCTAAAGTGAATTAGACAATTACAAATTTATAAATTTTGCTGAATCCAGAATTGTATTACAACGAGGATTTAGGTCGTTTCGCTAAAAAATAGAAGGTGTTTGCTGAAATCCTTTAAAATTTCGCTGATAACCTAAGGTTAAATACTCTTGGGGTTAAGAAATTAGGAATCGCAAATTGACGTTGTGTGTACACATCTCTAACCCATGTATTAGTTATGGTATTTTGATTGTTGAACATGTTGTAAATCTCAAATCCAATCGATAGTTCCTTAAAGGCTTTTTTCCACTGAGAGTTGTAGGTTTTATTTGGATTTACAAGTTCTAATGAAATACCAAGATCTGCACGTCTGTAATCTCTTAATCTAATTTGAAAATCATACGGATCAGCGTAACTCGGTGAACCTCCCGGAACACCAGTATTATAGACGAGATTTAGATACATCTTAAGATCGGGCATATTCGGTACATAATCCTGAAATAAAGCACCAAATTTCAAACGTTGATCCGTTGGTCTCGAAATATAGCCTCGGTTATCGATATTTTCTTCTGTTTTGAGATATCCAAAACTAAACCATGATTCAGTTCCTGGGACAAATTCTCCATTAAGGCGCATGTCTAAACCATAGGCATAGGCGTCTGCATTATTTCGGGCACGATATCGGATCCTAACATTTTCAACCGTATAAGGGTTGACGTCTGAAAGCCCTTTGTAGTAGGCTTCGGTTACAAGTTTGAACGGTCTATCCCATATTTCAAAACTGTATTCGTTTCCAACGACAATATGAAAAGATTTTTGTGCTTTTACATTAGGCTGAACTACACCTGAAGAATCACGTAATTCTCGATAGAAAGGTGGTTGATAATATAATCCACCAGCTACTCTAAATAGCATATCCTTCTCCCAATTAGGCTTTAGGGCAAATTGTGCCCTTGGACTAAACACGGTCTGCGTTGATGAGGTTACACCGTCGTCATTTAAGATATCTGTCTCAGAGACATTAACTGTCCAGTTATGAATTCTAATACCGGCATTATAAAATACTTCATTTTCACCCCATTCTGTCCGCTTGCTATATTGTGCAAAAGCTTGCAAACGATCTATCTGAATATCGTTGGTGTTTCTAATATTTTCAAAGGCAGTTAACGGACCAGAAAATGGCTCGTATGGCTGTTCATTAGGTATACTAAAATTTGGAGGTCGAATAGAAAATCCAGCCGAATCAATGATCTCGTATTCTACTAAACGGTCTCTAATGTCTTCGTGCGTATATTTTACAGACCACTCAACAGTAGATTCTTCATCAATTTTATAATCACCGCGATGTTCAACATTTACAATGAAAGCATCGAGTTTATTACGAGCATGTGTTAACTGTGAACCAATTCCTTCACTAAACTCAACCTCACCCAAATCTTCGTCTCCAATATTGGTATTAACCTCTCCCAAACGGTATTGAGCAAAGATGTCGAAATACTCTTGCTCTGTGGTATGATAAGCCGAACCAATAAGTTTAAGCGTAAGATCATCATTCACGAAATAATTGGCTTTAAATGCACCAAACGAGGTAAAATATTGATCTTCTTCCTGACCTTCATAAAACACCAATAAGGCAACAGGTTCTTGAAGCGTACCAAAGTTAGTTTGGCGGTTTTCTGGTTGAAATTTATATTGATTGAGTGAAATATTTCCAAGGAAATTCAGGTGAAACTTGTCTGAAAAGCGATACGTTAAATACGTTTGGGCATCTGCGAAAACGGGCTCTACATTACCTTCAGTCTCGAGATTATTCAGAATTAAACTATTGTCTCGGTAACGCACACCAGCGATACCTGAAAACTTACCATTTTTTGAAACGGTTTCAGCGGCTAAACTTCCGCCTAAGAGACTAAGGTCTGTTCTTATTCCGAAGTTAACAGGGTTTCTGTAGGTGATATCTAATACTGAGGACAGCTTATCGCCGTATTTCGCCTGGAATCCTCCAGCAGAGAAATCAACATTTTGAACCAGGTCTGTGTTTACAAAACTCAAGCCTTCTTGGTTTCCTGAACGGATTAAAAATGGCCGATAAACTTCTATCTCATTCACATAAACCAGATTTTCATCAAAGTTACCACCACGCACAGAATACTGTGTGGACAATTCATTCGAAATGTTGACGCCAGGAAGCGTTTTCAGAATATTTTCAACACCAGGTTGTGCACCTTTGATTGTTCTAATCATTTGTGGCGAAATGGATACGACGCCTTCAACCGATTGTTTCGTATTAGAATTGATAACTACCGGTGGAATTTGTTCAACATCAATTTTCATTACAGGGTTGAACTCTAACTCTTGACCATTTTTTAAGTTGAATTTCAGCACAACACGCGCATGGCCGATGTGTGTAAATTCAATGGTGACTTCAGTATCTGAAGGAATTCTGATTTCAAAAAAACCGTTTTCATTACTGGCAGTACCTTCTCCAGTACTGGCTTTAATATTTACATTTTCTATTGGATTGTTGAGTTCGTCTAGAATAACACCCCTAATCTTTGCAGATTGTGAGAAGGAGAGCCCGAAAAAAAGCAAGCCGAGTAAAACAACAAAATGTAAGCGTTTCAAAAAGTCTAGTTTTATTTTCTAAAGAATGTTGCTTCAAATGTAGAATTATTTCCAACATTATCGGTAACAATTATCTTTAAATCGTTCTTTGTGTCATTAACGACGTTATCGTTAAAATCGTGTACTAGCATTTTTGTTTTATAATCGTACTCCATTAAAATCCACTTTCCATTTACAGTTGCTCGGTATTTACTAATACCTGAAAGGTCATCGTCGATTTTTACTTTCAAATAACGATACTTACTTAACCACTTCTTATCCTGAAAGTTAGTAGGTTTAATAGTAGGGGCAATAGTATCTATGGCAAGAGCATAAGTACCAAAGGTTTTACTTCCAGCACTTAAAACATTGCCTTTTCGTCTGGTAGTCACATAACTAGGTTTTTTGTAGTAACCATATAAGCGTGCAATAAAGATTTTATCGAGGTGCTCTGATTTGTAATTACTTAGATCGTAGTTTATATAGAAATTCTTCTGAAGAGGAATATTATCTGTATGTAGTTGAATAGTATCGCTCTTAACATTAAAGTCGATATATACGTCATCGTAAACCGTGTTTTCACTGAAATTCGCACTGATATGACCAGATTTGAGTTCTGTGTATTGATTGCTGTTGATAAGTGTTTTGTTAGACTTGTCCTCTAAATCGGCATCGATTTTTTTATATCGGCCTGTAATAGGGATATTTACCCAAGTTTCGTTGTTTTTATAATCTCGTATTCTGACCTTATAGACTGACGAGGTACTATCTTCGATGCTAACATATCCGTTGTCGTAGGCATCTTTGTATAAGCTTAGCGGATTGTTCTTTTCAATGAACAATTTCTGAATTCTCGACTTCTTTTCCTTGAAGTAACCATAATCGATAAGGCGTTTTATATGCTTCGATTCGTCGAAACTAAAGCGTTTAAAATCTATTTCGAGACTTTTATTACCGTTAAAAAATGTTTGAATATTACTTACGCCATTATTATTAGGTGCAAGATCTTGTTTATCGTAAGAAGTAATTCCGAAGCCAATATTACCATATGCCGTAATTTCTTCAGCTTCATAGCTACCATTTTTCTGGGGAATTAATCGAAGAGGTACGCGTTGATTTTTACCGTTGATAACCGCATTTTCATCTTTCGGATAGGCATAAGCGGCAGATACAAAAGGCTGCTTTGTGTCCTTCACGTCTATTCCGAATAACATAGGATTTATTGGGCGCTCTTGATTGTCGCGTATTTCAAAATGTAGGTGCGGACCTCCTGAGCCACCAGTATTACCAGAATAGGCAACGACTTCTTGAGCAGTTACCAGGAGTTCTTTGGTACTAGGGAAAACTTCAACTTCAAAGCTCTCTTTTTCGTATTGACATTCCTTGATAAACTTTTCGATTTTATCTGAAAATTTTTGTAGATGCCCATAAACGGTGGTGTAACCATTAGGATGAGTAATATATAATGCCTTTCCGTAGCCGTAATGAGAAACTTTAATTCTACTCACGTAGCCTTCAGCAGAAGCATAAACTTTTAAACCTTGTCTTTGTTGTGTTTTAATATCTAATCCCGCATGAAAATGAGAACTCCGTAATTCGCCAAAAGTTCCAGAAAGCACAAGAGTAATATCCAGCGGATTTTGGAAATAGTCTTGCGGATATTCATTCTGAGAATAAATAGAACATGTGAATAATAAGAGAATTAGGGTCTTTTTCATCAGTATTGATATTTAGCTAAAATATTAATTTGATTAAAATTATCAAATCTAAATTTGTAATATTTTTCTGAACGTTTTATTTCTTGAAATGTTTTATGGAGTAAAAATAATTGTAAAAGAATTGTATTTTTTCGAATGGTATGTTAACTTTGTTTCATTAGTATTGAATTACTTTAATGAGTAAAATTGAAGATATTGTTGATGCTCTTGAAAATAAGATCAGTAAGGTTTTACATAAGCAGGAGGTCTTAAAGCAAACTAACGCTAAGCTCTCTGAACAATTGGAGCAACAACAACAAAAAATTTTAGAGCAGCAAGAAGAGATTGCTTCTTGGGCTGACAAATACCAAACGCTCAAAATTGCGAATTCAATGCTTGGTAGTGACGAAAATAAACGAGAAACGAAGCTCAAAATAAATGCACTTATTAGAGAAATAGACCATTGTATTGGTCAACTCTCAGAATAAAGTTGTAAATTAGACTAAATGTCCGATCAATTAAAAATCAAGCTTTCAATTGCCAATAGGGTATATCCATTGACGATTAATCCCAAGCAAGAAGAAGGTTTACGGAAGGCCACCAAGAAAATCGAGGCCATGATAGGACAATTTGAGCAGAATTACTCTGTAAGAGATAAGCAAGATGTTTTGGCCATGTGTGCCTTACAATTTGCGGCTCAAGTAGAGCAAAAGTCAATAGATAAAGAATATGTTAATGAAGAAGTTCAGCAGAAGTTAGAAGCGCTGAATGATCTTTTAGGAAAACATATTTAACTCGTACGTTCTTTAAAATAAACAAAGGTTACTGCCTACATTAGTTATATTTTTTGATAAACTCAACGTTAATTCTTTAAAAAGGGTGAGTTGAAATTGTAAAAGCAAGCCATCTCAGAATGGATCCTTGATCAGTTTGTTAGCCCTAAACTTGTTTTTAAGGAGTTTATACAGAATCAAAACTGATGTAGGCTTTTTTTATATACTAACTATCTAATAACTAAAATGGACACTAACACAATTTTATATATTGTTGGCGCAGTGGTATTTGGATTAATACTAGGCTATGTTATCGCTAAGGCCCTCGAAAAAGGTAAAGCATCGAAACTCATAGCAAACGCCGAAAGTGAATCTAAATCAATACTAAAGCAGGCTAAAGTAGACGCAGAATCACTAAAAAAAGATAAAATACTTCAAGCGAAGGAAAAATTTATTGAACTTAAAGCCGAGCACGAAAAGGTCATTTTATCTCGCGATAAGAAAATGGCTGAAGCCGAAAAGCGAATCAGAGATAAAGAATCTCAAGTTTCTAACGAATTAGCGAAAGCGAAGAAATCTAATCAGTCACTCGACGATAAAATTAAGGACTACAACTTCAGACTAGAATTCCTTGAGAAGAAAAAAGTTGAAGTAGAAAAAGCACATAAAAGTCAGATTCAGCAGTTAGAGGTCATCTCGCAATTATCAGCCGAAGAGGCTAAAGAACAATTGGTAGAATCTCTTAAAGAGGAGGCTAAAACAGATGCCATGGCTTTTGTTCAAGACCGATTAGAAGAGGCAAAATTAACAGCGCAGCAAGAAGCTAAAAAGATCATCATAAATACCATCCAAAGAATAGGAACAGAGGAGGCTATAGATAATTGTGTTTCTGTTTTTAATATTGAATCTGATGATGTTAAAGGTAGAATCATTGGTCGTGAAGGTCGAAATATTAGAGCCATCGAATCTGCAACTGGCGTTGAAATTATTGTAGATGATACACCTGAAGCAATCATCTTATCTTGTTTCGATTCTGTTAGACGTGAAATAGCACGCTTATCGTTACACCGTTTGGTTACTGATGGTAGAATTCATCCTGCACGTATTGAAGAAGTGGTTAGAAAAACAACCAAACAAATAGAGCAGGAGATTATTGAAGTTGGAAAACGCACAGTAATAGATCTTGGTATTCATGGGTTACACCCAGAGTTAATTAAGATGGTTGGTAGAATGAAATACCGCTCATCGTACGGACAAAACCTATTACAGCACTCTCGTGAAGTGGCCAAACTTTGCGGCGTTATGGCAGCAGAACTCGGGTTAAATCCGAAATTGGCAAAGCGCGCTGGTTTATTACACGATATTGGAAAAGTACCATCTTCGGAATCGGATGTAGAAACTCCTCACGCAATTCTTGGTATGCAATGGGCTGAAAAACATGGTGAAAAACCAGAAGTTTGCAATGCCATCGGAGCACACCATGATGAGATTGAAATGACTACGCTTTTATCACCGATCATTCAAGTTTGTGATGCGATTTCTGGTGCAAGACCAGGTGCAAGACGTCAGGTATTAGATTCTTATATTCAGCGTCTAAAAGATCTTGAAGATGTTGCCTTCGGATTCAACGGTGTGAAAAAGGCCTATGCCATACAAGCGGGTAGAGAATTACGAGTGATCGTTGAAAGTGAAAAGGTTTCGGACGATAAAGCAGCGAGTCTATCTTTCGAGATCTCTCAGAAAATTCAAACCGATATGACCTATCCTGGTCAGGTGAAAGTTACAGTAATTAGAGAAACACGCGCTGTAAATATTGCGAAATAGTGTACAGTATTCAGTATTCAGTGTAAAATGTCTAGTAAAAAGTATATAGTGTTTACTGATTACTGAACACTGGATACTGATTACTTATTAAAGACTGAGCTATTTCCTTGGATGGAATTTATTGAGAACATCGCTTAGGTACGAACGATCTACATGCATATAAACTTCTGTAGTGGTAATACTTTCGTGTCCTAGCATCATTTGAATGGCTCTCAGGTCGGCGCCATTTTCTAATAGGTGAGTTGCGAATGAATGTCTGAAGGTGTGGGGAGATACGCTTTTTTTCAATCCTGATTTTTCAACTAGTTTTTTAATGATCGTGAAAATCATAGCTCTAGTAAGTTGTTTTCCTTTGTAATTAAGAAACAAAATATCTTTAGAACTAGTTTCGATATCAATATGATTTCTAATGTCTATCCAGATATTGATATAGCGTTGTGTGGTATCACCAATTGGCACAAAACGCTGTTTATTGCCTTTACCAGTAACCTTTATAAATCCCTCTTCAAAAAATAAGTCTGAAATTTTCAGATCTATTAGTTCGCTTACACGCAATCCACAGCTATACAAGGTTTCAATTATGGCTCTATTACGCTCCCCAAGATTAACCCCATTATATTCATAACTGAGATCGATAGTTTGAATTAAAAGATCTATATCAGCCACAGAAAGGGTGTCGGGTAATTTTCTACCAATCTTTGGAGACTCAATCAAATCCATTGGATTTGTGTTACGGTAATTCTCAAACACTAGGTAATCAAAGAAATTCCTTAATCCTGAAATTATACGACCTTGAGACCTTGGTTTAATTGATTTAGATATGGTATAGATGAACTGTTTAATGTGTTCATGAGTAATGTCTAAAGGGGAGTAGCCTAAACTATTCTCTTCAAGATAATTAATCAATTTTTTAATGTCGTAGCTGTAATTCTCAATAGAATTATGGGAAAGACCACGCTCAATTTTGAGATAGTGCTGATAATCATTTAAAGCATTGGACCAATTCATGTAGAAAAACACTCATAAACGCTCAAATGTAATAAAATGACTACGTATTTCATCGAATTTTCTAAAAATAATGTTAATAACGTAATTTTTAAATATTTGATTATCAATAATTTAAAAATTTATGTTTACAAAATTGTTAATAACTGCACTAAGAAACTTTATTATTTCAAAAAAAAGGCTTTAGTTTGTACTAATCAATTTTAAAACTTAAAAAATTATGAGAAAATTATTTTTTGCTGCATTCGCAGTTTTAGCTTTTGCTTCAGTAAGTGCTCAAGGTCAATTTAAAGCTGGTATTAGTGGTGCTTTACCAATCGGTGACGCTGGTGATTTATCAACTTTAGGAATTGTAGTTGAAGCTAATTACTTATTTGAAGTATCTGAAAGTTTTCATGCTGGCCCAACTGTCGGAATAGGTCACTATTTTGGTGATGAAGTCGCTGGTTTTGAAATCGATGACGCTACTTTCTTACCAATTGGTGCAGCTGGACGTTTCGGTGTTTCTGAGGATTTCACTTTAGGTGCTGACTTAGGATACGGTATCGGAATTGCTCCTGATGGAAACGATGGTGGATTCTATTACTCACCACGTGCACAGTACAGCGTTTCTGAATCAATTGATATAGTATTAGCTTACCGCGGAGTTAGCCTTGATGGTGGTTCTTGGGATTCTATTTCTTTAGGTGTAGAGTTCGGACTGTAACCAATAATCATATACAATATTAAAGAGGCGATTTTCGCCTCTTTTTTTTGTCAAAAATTTCGATAAATGCCTTCAAAAATTAACATTTTAATTCTTGAAATAGGTCATCATATTCCTACATTTGATATTCAATTAATCTCAAAACTTAAAAATGAAAAAAACACTATTTGTTGCTATTCTTATAGCATGTTTTACACTTAACAGTTATGCGCAAGACGATAACGATTCTAAACAAAGTAACTTAGCAATTAAGGCTGGTTATACATCATTTATTGCTAAAGTAAAGGTGGATGGTGCATCAGGTTCAGATAATGTTTCTGGTTTTTACGTTGGCTTAACCAGTGAAATTGAGGTCTCTGATAAATTCGATTTTCAACCTGAATTACTTTTCGCTAACTACAGTCAAGATGGAGAGAGTAGTAGTATCTTATTTTTGCCATTATTAATGAAGTTTAACGCCAATAATGAATTGGGGATCTATGCAGGTCCACAATTAGACTACTTATTAAATGAAGAAGATGCTGAAGGTCTTAATAGATTAGGTATAGGATTGTCTATTGGAGCATCTTATGACATTTCGGAAGACATCTTTATCGATACACGTTATACCTTCGGAATTTCTGACAGATTGGATGGCGATCTAGTTGGGTTTGAAGGATTTGATGTAAAGACCAGATTTAACTTCTTTCAAGTTGGTTTAGGGTATCGATTTTAAATTTTAAAACGAACATTAAATTAAAACCGAAGTCTTAAACTTCGGTTTTTTTATTATCTTTTACTGATAATTGTCATGATTGGTGTTTCAATTATGACCTAGATTTGCAACTATTAACCAAAATTTCATTATATGAAAAAATTATTTTTAGCTGTATTTGCAGTATTCGCTTTTGCCTCAGTAAACGCCCAAGGTCAGTTTAGAGCTGGTATTAGTGGTGGTTTACCAATTGGAGACGCCGGTGATTTAGCAACGTTTGCTATTGCCGTAGATTTAGGGTATTTATTCGAAATATCTGATGAATTTGATGCTGGTGTAGCTACTGGCTACTCTCATTCTTTTGGTGATGAGATTAATGGTTTTGATATTGACGATGTGCAATTTATTCCTATAGCGGCTTCTGGTCGTTTTGAGGTTGCTCCTGATTTTACATTAGGTGCAGACTTGGGTTATGCTATCGGAATTGGTGATAATAATGATGGAGGATTCTATTATTCACCACGCGTTCAGTATAGCGTTTCAGAAGCTATTGATATCGTTGCAGCCTACAGAGGTGTGAGCGTAGATGGAGGCTCTTGGGATATCATAAGCGCAGGTATAGAATTCGGAATTGATTAATTCTGAATTAAATTAAATAAGAAAAAGGAAGCATTCAGCTTCCTTTTTTTATGGGCTTAATTTAATATCTTTACTCTATGAAGCAACTGATCATAATTAACGGCCCAAATTTAAATCTGCTTGGTAAGCGCGAACCTGAAGTTTACGGAACTCAAACCTTTGAAGAATACCTTGAAGTGCTAAAATCAAAGTTTCATAATGTTACTATAGATTACTACCAATCTAATATTGAAGGCGAATTAATTGATAAAATACAAGAAGTCGGATTTATTTACGATGGAATTATTTTAAATGCTGCTGCCTATACGCATACTTCGGTAGGAATTGGTGATGCCATAAAAGCAATAGACACACCAGTAGTTGAAGTACATATTTCTAATACATATGCCAGAGAAGAATTTAGACACCATTCTTACTTATCTCCAAATGCAAAAGGAGTGATTCTAGGGTTTGGACTCAAAAGTTATGATCTGGCCGTTGAAAGTTTCCTTTATTAAGTATGAAAAGTATTCTAAGTGTTTTAATCTTTTGTTTTTTAAGCAATTTTATCATTGCTCAAACTGAATTTGGTGTTAAAGGGGGACTAAACTTTACGTTTTTTAAAGTGAACGAAGGAGACTTCGGAACCAATCCAGATACTGAAATAGGCTATTATGGTGGTGTTTTTGTTGATTTCCCAATAGATAATGGGTTTCATATTCAGCCTGAAGTACTCTATAAGGGTATTGGAGATTTTAGATTTATTAATGCTCCTATTTATTTAAAATACGACATATACAATTCAGTTCATATTTTAGTTGGACCAAGTTTGAATTATTTCTTCGACTTTTTTTCAAACAAATTCAAGGTACGCGCCGACCTAAGTTTAGACTATGATTTTACGTCTAAGGTGAGCATGCATATGAAATATACTATTGGTTTCGAAGAGCTCTCTCCCAATGTCTTATTTCTAGGATTAGGTTATCGCATTTAATTGGTTTATCCTAAAAAATTAAGAGTTTTTACATTCTATTAACCTAAGCTTTCGAATTGATTGTGATTTGATTGTGATTAATTAACATTCTGCCGTAGTAGGTTTGTTTCATTAATTCTAACAACAATCAATCATGAAAACCATTTTATCAGTAGTAATGCTTGCACTAACTTTAAGTAGTATCGGTGCGCAAGAAGGAACAAAGACGGAAGAATCAAAATTCGACTTCGGAATTAGAGCAGGGTATAACACTTATTTCTTGAATACTTCAGGCCAAAACCCAACCGGTAGTGGGTATTATGGAGGTATATTTTTAGAATCAGAGTTGACTAAAAAATGGGCCTTGCAGATCGAAGCAAACTATAACTACTCAGGATCTTCAACCTTACAGCTTCCTGTTTTATTAAAATATAAAATCTCAAAAAAGTTTGAACTCTTTGCTGGTCCTCAGTTAGATTTTTCTTTTGAACAACAAAACCTAAATGAAGAATCTCGGAATAAACGTTGGGGGATGTCATTTCTTATTGGAGCACAGTACAATATCAATTCACATTGGTTTATTGATGCCAGATATACGCATGGATTAACCAATCAATTTCCGGTTTTTCAAGGGTTTGGAGTAAATCCGATTTATGAAAAACGACATGCCTTTAATTTTGGAATAGGATATAAGTTCTAATAAAAAAAAGCGATTCAAACTCAATTGAATCGCTTTTCTATATTTTTTAAATAATTCTATAAATGAATCACTTCGTCATAAGCATCGGCAACGGCTTCCATAACAGCTTCACTCATGGTTGGGTGAGGATGTACTGCTTTTAAAACCTCGAGACCAGTAGTTTCAAGTTTTCTGCCTAAAACGGCTTCTGCGATCATATCCGTAACTCCTGCACCGATCATATGGCATCCTAACCACTCGCCGTATTTAGCATCGAAGATAACTTTGACAAAACCTTCTTTATTTCCACCAGCACTCGCCTTACCAGAAGCAGAGAATGGGAATTTACCAACTTTAATATCGAAGCCTTGTTCTTTAGCTTGAGCTTCAGTTAAACCTACGCTAGCAACCTCAGGTGAACAATAGGTACATCCAGGGATGTTACCATAGTCTAACGCTTCCACATGATGTCCGGCTATTTTTTCAACACACAATATACCTTCAGCTGATGCCACGTGAGCAAGAGCTTGCCCCGGCGTAACATCTCCAATGGCATAATAACCAGGAATATTGGTTTGGTAATAGTCATTCACTAAGATCTTATCTCTGTCTACTGCTATTCCAACATCTTCTAAACCAATATTTTCGATATTAGATTTAATACCCACAGCAGATAATAATATATCAGCTTCTAATACTTCTTCACCTTTCTTAGTTTTTACGGTTGCTTTAACACCTTTACCAGATGTATCTACAGAAGTAACCTCGGCAGAAGTCATTATTTTAATTCCAGATTTTTTGAAGCTACGCTCTAATTGCTTAGAAACCTCGTCATCCTCAACAGGAACGATCTTTGGCATGTACTCAACGATGGTAACTTCTGTCCCCATTGAGTTGTAGAAGTAAGCGAACTCTACGCCAATTGCACCAGAGCCAACCACGATCATTTTCTTTGGTTGTTTATCTAGAGTCATTGCTTGTCTGTATCCAATCACCTTTTTACCATCTTGTGGCAAACTAGGTAATTCACGAGAGCGTGCTCCTGTAGCAATTATGATATGATCAGCGCTATATTCGGTACCATCAACGTCAACTTTCTTTCCGGGCTTTACCTTACCAAATCCTTCAATAACATCAATTTTGTTCTTTTTCATTAAGAACTTTACACCATTACTCATGCCATCAGCAACGCCTCTACTACGTTTTACAACAGCATCAAAATCGTGTTCAGCATCCTTCACTTTTAAACCATAATCTTCAGCATGTTTCAAATATTCGAACACCTGTGCAGATTTCAAAAGCGCTTTTGTTGGGATACAGCCCCAGTTCAAACATACGCCACCAAGACTTTCTTTTTCTATAATGGCGGTTTTAAATCCTAATTGAGATGCTCTAATAGCTGTAACATAGCCACCAGGACCACTTCCTAAAACTATAATATCGTATTTACTCATGAGTAATTTTTTAGTTGAAAATTTGAGAGTACAAAAGTAACAAATTCCGAATAGATTTTTGAAGGCTTCAACACGAAATATAAGTGTAAGAGGAGCAGAGAATTAGCATCTGATAGCTTGAAACTTTAATCTAAAGGTCATCCGTAAAATGTCTCTTGCCCTTATCTTTTGAAAACTTTTCAGAATTATAGTCTTTAGATTTTCCCTTCGGAATAGATAAAGACGACCACGCGCTACCCTTAATGAGTTTGCCTAAAAACACAATTTGCCCAGTATGATATGCGTAATGCATCATTTGCCTATTGATGGCTTCAATGACCGTATGCCCTTGATTTCTGATGTAAATTATGCGCTCTAGATCTTTTTCTGAAAGTGGTTTTAGTGCATTAAATAAACAAGCCCAACCAGTATTCCATGAGGTAAGGATATCCTCCTTAGTATTATAAGTGTCTATGAATTCACCATCTCTGTGGCGCCATTCTTTTTCACCATCTTCGGTTAAAAAGTTTGTCCAGCGACTTAACATATTACCAACCATGTGCTTTACAATGATTGCTATAGAGTTTGAATCATCTGCAAACTCTTTTTTGAGTTCGTCAAAGGTCAGCTGGGCCATGGTTTTATCACCAAGGCTTTTGTAATATTCAAATTGTTTTAATACACTTTCTAGGTAACTATTCATCTTTTTCGGTGGCGTCTGGCACAAACTTTAATGCCACGCCGTTAATGCAGTGTCGCTTACCAGTAGTAGCTCTTGGACCATCATTGAATACATGACCTAAGTGACCACCGCACGTAGCACAGTGCTCTTCGGTGCGTGCATAGCCAATTTTATAGTCTGTTGAGAAAGCTACATTCCCTTCAATTTCTTGGTCAAAACTTGGCCATCCTGTCCCTGAGTCGAACTTGTGTTCACTTTTAAATAATGGTGTGTCACATGCAGCGCAATGATAAACGCCCTTGTCGTAATTCTTATTTAATGGACTTGAAAATGGTCGTTCGGTACCTGCCTTTCGCAATACATAATATTGATCGTCAGTTAGCAGTTCTTTCCACTCGGCTTCTGTTTTGGTAATTGGAAAGCTTTCCTTCTTCTCAGTGTCATCTTTCTGAGCAATGCCATTACAACTTAAAAGCACAGCTGCAAATACTAATAATAAATTCTTTTTCATATGGTAAAATTACAAAAAATTGATCGCTTTCTTGGTCGTTAACATTATAAGAGAATTACAGCATGGTCAAACTTTATGTTTTTGTTAAGTAATTTGATATTATAGCTTGAAAAATCACTTTAATTCGTTAATTTACAGTTTCATTTATTGAGGCTATTTTCTTCGTAAAAATTAGATTATGAAAGCATTATTTCTAACACGTGAATTCCCGCCATATGTTTATGGTGGCGCAGGTGTACATGTTGAATATTTGGCAAAGGAATTAGCCGAACTTATTGAAGTTGAAGTAAGAGCTTTTGGAGATCAGGACAAAAGTAGTAACTCATTGAGCGTGAAAGGGTATCCGTTCGAAGATGGGGTATTTGACATCAGTGATGATAAACTTAAAGCGGTTTTTAAAACGCTTAGTACAGGCTTACATATGAACGCCCAATCTATCGACGCTGATATTGTTCACTGTCATACCTGGTATTCTCATTTTGCTGGGATTATGGCTAAATTGTGCTATGGTACGCCTTTAGTTTTAACAACACATTCCCTAGAACCTTTAAGGCCTTGGAAGCGTGAGCAGTTAGGAAGAGGCTATGATGCTTCATCCTGGGTAGAAAAAACAGCTATTGAAATGGCAGACTGTCTTATTGCGGTTTCCGAAGAAACCAAAGAAGATGTTTTAAAACATTTCGATGTCGATGAAGGAAAAATCCAGGTGGTTTACAATGGTATTGACCTTAAGGAATATGTGGTTGTAAATGAAACGGATGTGTTGGATCATTATGGAATTGATAAATCAAAACCGTATGTTCTTTTCGTTGGACGCATTACAAGGCAAAAAGGAATTATTCATTTGGTTAATGCAATCAAGTATATTGATGCCGACACTCAGGTCGTTTTATGCGCTGGAGCACCAGACACAAAAGAAATTGCCAAAGAAATGGAAGATGCCGTTGCTGAAGCTTCAAAAAATAGAGACAATATTTTTTGGATCGACAAAATGCTTGAAAAGAAGGACGTCATTCAATTATATTCGCATGCCGACGTATTTTGTTGCCCTTCAATCTACGAGCCTTTTGGTATAATAAACATTGAAGCAATGGCTTGTGAAACTGCAGTTGTCGCTAGTGCTGTAGGAGGAATTAAGGAGGTGGTAGTAGAAGGAGAGACGGGTCTTCTAATTAATTTAGAGCAACAGTCTTCTGCACCTTTCGAACCTGTGAATCCCGATAAATTTTCCAGAGATTTAGCTTATGGAATCAATAAGCTTACGGCGAATAAAGAACTCAGAGATCAAATGGCTATTAAAGGAAGAAAGCGCGTGGAAGATTTTTTCGATTGGAAAGCCATCGCCAAACAAACCGTAGACATATATAAATCGTTAATAAAGTAGCAATGATTAATCAAAAAGTAATTAGCATCATTTTGGGAGGTGGTCAAGGCTCGAGACTATATCCTCTCACCGCAAACCGTTCAAAACCAGCGGTGCCTATAGCTGGTAAGTACAGATTGGTAGATATACCAATTTCAAACTGTATCAATTCAGACATTAAAAGAATGTATGTCTTAACGCAGTTCAATTCAGCTTCGCTGAATAGGCATATAAAAAACACTTATCATTTTAGTTTTTTTAGTACAGCTTTTGTTGATGTTTTAGCCGCAGAGCAAACTATTAATAGCGACAAATGGTTTCAGGGAACAGCTGATGCAGTGCGTCAAAGTATGCACCATTTATTGCAGCACGATTTCAAGTATGTGCTTATCCTTTCTGGAGATCAGTTGTATCAAATGGATTACAATAAAATGGTTGAGGCACATGAAGAAAGTGGAGCAGAAATCTCTATTGCTACGCAGCCTGTAAATGGCAAAGATGCTACTTCATTTGGCATATTAAAGACGGACGATAACAATATCATTCAATCATTTATTGAAAAACCAGATGCATCATTATTGCCAGAATGGACGTCACCCGTGAGCGAAGAAATGAAAAATGAAGGGCGATTATACCTTGCTTCAATGGGCATTTATATATTTAACCGTGATCTGCTTGTTCAGCTTATGGAAGAACCAGATAAGGTTGATTTTGGTAAAGAGATCATTCCAGATGCGATAAAAAATCACAAAACACTGAGCTATCAATTTGAAGGCTACTGGACTGATATTGGTAATATTGACTCCTTCTTCGAGGCAAATTTGGGACTCACAGACGAAATCCCAAAGTTTAACCTTTACGATAATACGCAGCGAATCTATACGAATGCAAGAATTTTACCTACCTCAAAAATATCGGGAACTTTATTAGACAGAACCGTAATTTCTGAGGGATGTTTAATCCATGCTGCAAAAATTGAACGTTCAGTAATCGGAATTAGGTCAAGAATTGGTGCGGAGTCCACGGTAATTAATTGTTATATGATGGGTAATGATCATTACGAATCCCTTGAAGAAGTAGAAAAAAACAATATCAAAATTTATATGGGTATTGGTGAGCGTTGCTTTATTAAAAATGTAATATTAGATAAGAATTGCAGAATCGGTGACGATGTGCGGATTAACGGCGGTAGCCATCTCGAAGATGTTGAAACCGAAAATTACTTCGTGAAAGATGGAATCGTAGTAGTAAAGAAAGACGCCATAATTCCTTCAAAAACGATCATTCAATAACCATTTTTAGCTTTTTTCAAAATAGTTATCCAATTCAAACGTTGTAGTTCTTCTACAGATTTTAATAGCTTTTATATGTCAGGATTGTATAGTACTTTCGTGGCGTAATAAACTTTCAACCAAGACTATGTACAACCAAAGGCGAGTAGTTATAGACGCAGTTAGACCTCAAATAAACTGCGGTGAATTTTTCATAAAACGTATTGTAAACGAAGTTGTAAATGTCGATGCGCATGTTGTCGTTGACGGACATGACGTTATTGCTGCTTCGGTTTTATTTAAACATGAAAAGGCTAGAAAGTGGAATGAAGCCAGAATGCACCATGTGGTTAATGACGAATGGAAAACATCATTTGTTGTTGAAAAACAAGGGTTCTATAGTTATAAAGTGCAAGGTTGGGTAGATTATGGTTTGAATTGGCAGCACGGTATAGAACGAAAGATCGACGACAATCAACACGTAAAATCAGAATTGCTTGAAGGTATTTTGTATTTGAAACCCTTGATTAAAAAAGCAACCAAGGAAGAACAGAATTACCTCAATTACTGTATTGATGCGTTTGAAGACGAATCTAAATATAATGAAGCGATTAAGGAAGCGGTGAGCTCTGAACTTCATGAAATATTCGTTAAATATCCTGAAAAGCATTTAGCAAACGAATCTAAAGAGCTTCAGATCTATGTGGATCGAAAAAAAGCATTATTCAGCACATGGTATGAATTTTTCCCTAGGTCTTCGTCAGAAGTTGAAGGTCAACACGGTACATTCAAGGATTGTGAGCGATTATTACCGCGAATTGCAGAAATGGGATTCGATACCTTATACTTTCCGCCAGTTCATCCCATAGGTGAGGTTAATAGAAAAGGTCGAAACAATACCACAGAGGCTAATGATGATGATTCAGGGTCTACATGGGGAATTGGTTCAAAGCATGGAGGACATAAGGATATTCATCCACAATTAGGGTCGCTTGAAGACTTCAAAACCTTAGTTAAGAAAGCAAAAGAATTAAATATAGAGGTGGCAATGGACTATGCCTTACAGGCTGCGCCAGATCATCCATGGGTAACAGAACACCCAGATTGGTTTAAGTGGCGTCCAGATGGTACGGTTCAATATGCAGAAAATCCACCTAAAAAATATCAAGATATATTGCCGATCTATTGGGAAAGCAAGGACTATAAAAACCTTTGGCAAGAATGTTTAGATATTTTATTGTATTGGGTAGAGGAGTGCGGGATCAATATCTTCAGGGTAGATAATCCGCATACAAAACCTTACTATTTTTGGAATTGGGCTATTTCCGAAGTAAAGAAAAAGCATCCAGATGTGTTGTTTTTATCCGAGGCCTTTACCAAACCAAAGGTAATGCAACAACTTGCAAAACAAGGATACACACAATCCTATACGTATTTCACATGGCGGAATACAAAACACGAACTGATGGAATATCTGACAGAGTTAACTCAGACCGATCAGCGTGAATATATGCGTCCTAATTTTTGGCCAAATACGCCAGACATCAATCCTTATCACCTTCAAGCTTCAAACGAATCAAAATACATCCAGCGCTATGTTTTAGCTGCTACATTAAGTTCAAACATAGGAATTTATGGCCCTGTATTTGAACAAATGATTGATGATGCAATTCCAGGGAAGGAAGAATACTATATGTCTGAAAAATTCGAAGTAAAACATTACGATTGGAATGTTCAGAATAAGTTAACAACCATCATTTCGAGAGTTAATCAAATTCGTCATCAACACGAAGCTTTACAACAAACGAATAACATAAAATTCTGTCATATCGAGAATGACAATTTAATGGCGTACTACAAATGGAATGAAGACCGCAGCGACGAGTTATTGATCATTGTAAGTTTAGACCATTACTATTTACAACAAGGAACCGTGCAGTTGCCACTTGCCGAATTAGGTATTCATGCTGGGCATCAAATTACTGTTAATGATTTAGTTACTGGAAGCAGTTATAATTGGCACAGCGAATGGAATTTTGTAGAGTTGCACCCAACCTTACCATTTCATATCTTTAAGATAAATAAATAGAAATGACCAAGAAGAAATCCACCACTGTTAATCTGAAAACACCGTACAATTTTGATGTGCAGTGGGAGCAATTAATGGAAAATGAGGATTTTGTAAAGACTTTTCTGTCTGATGTTCTCGAGAATTACATTGTAAAGCAACGCTGGTATGGCGGTAAATCGAGTAAACTCAAATATATAGAACTGGCTGAATATTTCAGAATTCAACAGAATGAGGAGGTTTACTACGGTCTTATTTTAGAGGTCAACTTTTACGAGGCCTTCTATCAGCATTACTTCTTGCCGATTGCTTTTGTTTCGGATGAAAGTTTTGCTAAAGATGATCGCATACTTCCTATAAGTATTCAGAATCAAGAAGGCTACATCATTGATGCTATTAACCTCGAAGCTTTTAGAAAAGTTGTTTTTGAACGAATTCTAACCGCAGTCCCTAAAGATAGAACACGCGTTCAATACAAAAAGAGCATTCTATTTAAGGATTGCCAATATGAATCGTCGCGATTTATGGGTATGGAGCAAAGTAATACTTCGATTATTTATAACGAGAAGTATGTTTTGAAGTTCTTCAGACGTATCTATGCTGATCGCAATCCAGACTACGAAATGAGTCGTTTCTTGTCTGAAAAGAAAGATTTTAAAAATACACCAGCCTATCTGGGAAGTGTTCAAATTAAAGATCAGGAAAACACTAATATCACCATCGCATTAATGAACGAATTAGTGCCCAATCAAGGTGATGCTTGGGATTACATGCTGAAAGAACTCTTCAAGGTTTTTACCAATCTTGAAACAAAGAATATAGATATTAAATCCCTTCCTGTTGCTAATCGTTTTGAGCGCATGACCATTAGAGACATTCCGCCACAGATTATTGATTGGGTAGGCTTAAATGTGTTTACAAAAATTCAGACTTTAGCACAGCGCACAGCAGAAATGCACATTGCTTTAGGTTCTGAGTTTGAAGACACCTCATTCACGCCAGCACGCTTTAATGGCGATTATACGGTTTGGTTAAAAAATAGACTTTTATATCAATTTCAAAACCGATTAAATGCTGTTGAAAATAATTTGCATAAGCTTGAAGGTTTAGCCTTAGAATTAGCGAATGAATTCTTAGAAAAAAAGAATGAAATACGAAAACGCTTTGTGAATTTCGACTGGACCAAACTTAAGGGCGAAAGACTAAGAGTACATGGTGACTATCATTTAGGACAAGTTTTAGTTCAGGATGATGATTTTTATATCCTCGATTTTGAAGGTGAACCTGAAAGCACCATTCGAGATCGTAAAGTGAAACAGCCGCCATTAAAGGACGTGGCAGGATTATTCAGATCTTTTCATTATGCGATCTATGCAACTATTTTCAATAATTTGAACAGCTACAATCATTCTCAGGATCAGTTATTTGAGGCTGGAGAAATTTTATATCGATATCTCAAAAATGTGTTTTTAGGCACTTATGTTGTTGAGATTCAGAATGCAAACATAAACATTGGCTATAACCAAGAACGTATATTTTTATTGAAATATGCTATGCTAGAAAAAGCAGTCTACGAGTTAGGTTATGAGCTAAATTCTCGTCCGAGATGGGCGGTAATTCCACTTAAAGGAATTTCAAACATTATCAACCACTAATTTATGGCAGAAGTTATTGCACACAGTTTATTTACAGATTTTGATATAGATCTGTTCAAGTCAGGTAAGCACTACCGATTATACGAAAAATTCGGTTCTCATATTACCACTGTAAATGGTGTTGAAGGCACCTATTTTGCAGTTTGGGCTCCTAGTGCCAAGTCTGTTTCAGTTGTAGGCGATTTTAATTATTGGCTTGAAGGCGACCATAAATTAATGGTACGATGGGATGAAAGCGGTATTTGGGAAGGATTCATACCTGGCGTTGGTAAAGGCAATAAGTACAAGTATAAGATTCACAGTCACCATAACGACATAAAAACTGAAAAGGCAGATCCATATGCAAGACGATGTGAGCATCCGCCTCAAACAGCTTCGATCGTTTGGGACGACGATTACAGCTGGAAAGACAGCAAATGGATGAAAAATCGTAAAGATCACAATGCGATTGATGCGCCATTTTCGGTGTACGAAGTGCATTTGGGATCTTGGAAAAAACAAGTTGAAGAAAACCGGTTTTTATCTTACACAGAATTGGCGGACGAATTGGTGACGTATGTTAAAGAAATGAATTTTACTCATGTGGAGTTAATGCCAGTTATGGAATATCCTTATGATCCTTCATGGGGTTATCAACTTACAGGATATTTTGCGCCGACTTCGCGCTTTGGTTATCCTGAAGAATTCAAATTGTTAGTAGATAAGTTACATCAAAACGATATCGGAATTATCTTAGATTGGGTACCATCACATTTCCCTGAAGATGCTCATGGTTTAGGTTTCTTTGACGGTTCTTCCTTATACGAACATCCCGATCGCCGCAAAGGCTATCATCCAGATTGGAAAAGTTTGATTTTTAACTACGGCCGTAATGAGGTTAAATCTTTCCTCATCAGTAATGCGATATTTTGGTTAGATCAATTCCATGCTGATGGTCTAAGAGTAGATGCCGTGGCCTCTATGTTGTTTTTAGATTACAGTAGGGAAGAAGGTGAATGGGAACCAAATATGTTTGGAGGTCGCGAAAATTTAGAAGCCATTTCCTTTATGCGCGAAATGAACGAGGCCGTATATAGTGCGTTCCCAGATGTTCAAACGATTGCAGAAGAATCGACGTCATTCCCAATGGTATCAAAGCCAACGTATCTCGGTGGACTAGGATTTGGTATGAAATGGATGATGGGTTGGATGCACGATACCTTGCAGTACTTCGCCAAAGAACCTATTTACAGAAGACATCATCAAAATGATCTTACCTTCAGTATGACCTATGCTTTTACGGAAAACTTCATGTTGCCTTTAAGTCATGACGAAGTCGTTTATGGAAAGCGCTCTATTTTAGGAAGAATGCCTGGTGATGAATGGCAACGATTTGCAAACTTGAGATTACTGTATTCGTATATGTTTACACATCCTGGGACAAACCTATTGTTTCAAGGTGCTGAATTTGGTCAGAGTGAAGAATGGAATTTCCAAGAAAGTTTAGACTGGCACTTGTTACAATACAGTCCGCATAAAGGCGTACAAACCTTAATCAAGGATTTGAACACATTTTATAAGAAAGAGCCGGCCTTATATGAAAAACAATTCTCGGGAGAAGGTTTTGAATGGATAGACTACAACGATGCTGAGAATTCTGTATTGGTTTATATTCGAAAAGGTCACGACAAGGAGAACGATCTTATTATTGCTTGTAATATGACTCCAGTACCTCGAGAAAACTACAAGATGGGCGTTCCTAGAAAAGGAAAACTCAAAGAGGTGTTCAATAGTGACTTGAAGAAATATTTCGGATCTGGTGAGTATAAAAATAAAGTACAATCAACAAAGTCTGAACCTTGGCAATTTAGAGATGATTCGGTTGAAATTAACATTCCGCCACTTGGAATGGTAGTCTTTAAATACTCAAAATAATTCTTAAAAAACAGGCTAAAAAACTGACATTTCAATTAAATAAGTCTCCGAAATCGATGTAGTTGACAATTCTGAATAAAAAGAATTGCATACACTTTCTTAAGTTCTAATTTTTCCGTTTTTTTACGTGATTTACCTAAAATCTAGCTATGATTGTAAATACTGAAATCGAACACAAGGGGAATCAATTTCCCTCAAAGATAGTTGAGTTTGAAAAGGATGTAGATAAGTTGTATTTCACAACTAGTAATGATGTCATTCTTCAACTTACAGTTTTAAGAGATAGTTTACTTCGCTTTAGATATACTACCGTTGGCAATTTCGACAAAGATTTTTCTTATGCCATAACCAAATACGCTAGTATTGGTTACAATAAACTCGATATCGAAGAAAAAGACGATCTGTTTATTGTAACAACCTCAAAGTTACGCTGTGAAATATCCAAGGAAAGTTTAAGAATATCAATTTATGATGCCAAGGATAATACGCTAATCAATCAGGATGAAATAGGATTTCACTGGGAGGAAAGCTACCAATATGGAGGTAACATTGTAAAGATGAGTAAAGTCTCTAATGATGGTGAAAGTTATTATGGGTTAGGAGACAAGCCAAATCACCTTAATCTTAAGGGCAGACGATATACCAATTGGGTTACGGATTCCTATGCCTACGGAAAAGAGACAGATCCTATTTATAAGGCCATTCCATTTTATACTGGTCTCCACCACGGTAAAGCCTATGGAATTTTCTTTGATAATTCGTTCAGAGCATCATTCGATTTTGCGCACGAACGCAGAAATGTAACCAGTTTTTGGGCTCAAGGAGGAGAGATGAACTATTATTTCTTCTATGGGTCAAAGATGTCTGATGTTGTTGAAAGTTATACCGATCTTACAGGTAAGCCACATCATTTGCCGCCAATGTGGGCTCTAGGGTTCCATCAATGTAAATGGAGTTATTATCCAGAAAGTAAGGTAAAGGAGATCACTTCTACCTTTAGAAAACTAAAAATTCCATGTGACGCCATCTATTTAGATATTGACTATATGGACGGTTTCCGATGTTTTACTTGGAATAAAGACTATTTTCCAGATCCGAAACGCATGGTAAAAGAACTGAGAGAACAGGGCTTTAAAACTGTAGCGATTATCGATCCCGGAATCAAAATTGATAAAAACTATTCGGTCTTTAAGGAAGGCTTAGAAAATGACTATTTCTGTAAGCGTGCAGATGGCGCGTATATGAAAGGAAAAGTTTGGCCAGGCGAATGTTATTTCCCAGATTTTACCAATCCTGAAGTTCGTGATTGGTGGTCTGGATTATTCAAAGAGTTGATAGAAGAAGTCGGAATAAAAGGTGTTTGGAACGATATGAATGAACCTGCCGTGATGGAGGTTCCGAATAAAACGTTCCCTGATGATGTGCGTCACGATTACGATGGTAATCCTTGTAGTCACAGAAAGGCACATAATGTCTATGGCATGCAAATGGCCAGAGCTACATATCAAGGACTAAAAAAATACTCATATCCTAAGCGACCATTTGTCATTACACGAGCTGCATACTCTGGCACACAACGTTACACATCCACTTGGACAGGCGATAATGTAGCAACCTGGGAGCATTTATGGATTGCAAATATTCAAGCACAGCGCATGTCGATGTCTGGCTTTGGCTTCGCCGGAAGTGATATCGGTGGATTCGCCGAACAGCCGCAAGGGGAGTTATTTGCAAGATGGATTCAGCTAGGAATTTTCCATCCGTTTTTTAGAGTACACTCTTCTGGAGATCATGGTGATCAAGAGCCATGGGCATTCGATGAAGATGTTACTGATATCGTAAGAAAGTTTATTGAAATTCGATATCAAATATTGCCCTATATCTATACCGCGTTTTGGAATTATGCCGATCACGGCACACCAATGTTGAAATCGCTTGTGCTTTACGATCAGGACGATGTGCATACGCATTACAGAACTGACGAGTTTATTCTAGGTGAACAAATTCTCGCTTGTCCGGTATTAGAACCAAATGCCAAAGGGCGTCGTATGTATATACCACGAGGAAATTGGTATAATTTCTGGAATGATGAAGTTGTAAAAGGTGGTAAAGAGATGTGGGTAGATGCTGATATTGACAGTATGCCAATTTACATCAAGGAAGGTGCAATTATTCCGAAGTATCCTATTCAGCAATACGTTGGCGAAAAAGAAATTAAAGAGATCACTTTAGATGTTTATTTCAAGAAGGGTAAAGAGGAAAGCGAGTTATACAGCGATGCTAACGATGGATTTGACTACAAAAAAGGACGATATAGTTTGAGAAACTTCACCTTAACGGGTAGAACTAACGAGTTGATCATCAATCAATATAAAGAAGGAAAGTTTATTACCTCTTACGAGACCTTTAAAATTCAAATTCACGGATTGCCATTCGATATTAAAGAGATTCAATTAGATAACGAAACCATCTCTTTAAAACAGCTTAAATCTAATGGTGCTGTATCTTTTGTAGTAGATAAGAACTTTTCAGAATTACATATTATAGGGAAACCTTCAAAAACAAAGTGACCCAAAAATTAATTTCGTGTCTTATAATTGCGAATAGATTTTCGTATTTTTAATAACTACATTAAATCAATAGCAATGAATTTTAAAAAAGCACTTGTCTACATAGGGATACTTGCCGTGATTATATCATGTGCAACTAATCCATTTACTGGTCAGAAGACCATAGCCTTGGTTTCAAACGATCAATTATTTCCGTCTTCCTTTGCTCAATACAATCAGGTTTTAAGTGAGAGTAAAGTTGTTACAGGAACTAAAGATGCTGAAATGATAACACGTGTGGGGCAACGCATTGCAGTTGCAGCAGAACGATGGTTAAACGCAAATAATTATCAAGGTTATTTAGATGATTACAGATGGGAATATAAGCTGATAGAATCTGAACAAGTGAACGCATGGTGTATGCCAGGTGGAAAAATTGCTTTTTACACTGGAATATTACCAATAGCACAAAATGAAACTGGTGTTGCGGCAATTATGGGACATGAGGTAGCACATGCTTTAGCAAACCATGGCCAGCAACGTATGAGTAAAGGATTAATACAGCAAATTGGTGCTGCAGGAGTTGCGATTGGTACAAGCGGAGGTTCGGCAGAATCTCAACAAGCTTGGATGCAAGCCTATGGTATAGGTTCAAGTCTTGGAATTCTGGCTTATAGTAGAAAGCACGAAAACGAAGCTGATAAAATTGGTTTATATCTTATGGCAATTGCAGGTTATAATCCAGATGAGGCGGCAGAGCTTTGGAAACGTATGAAAGCGAATAGTGGAGGGCAAGCACCGCCAGAATTCTTAAGTACACATCCAAATAATGATACTAGAATTTCAAATCTTACAGAATTAGCACCGAAAGCGAAAGCTGAAGCCGAAAAGTACGGTGTGACGTCATTCCGACCTATAAATTAATACGATATTAAATTATAATTAACTATTTTAGAAGCTGCTCAATTAGGGCAGCTTTTTTAATTTTCAGATATGAGTAAACTAGAAAAAGGAAGTAAAAAACTTTTGCACGCATGGGCATTTTATGACTGGGCAAATTCTGTATATCCATTAGTAATTTCTTCAGCTGTTTTTCCAATATTTTATGGTGCGTTAACTATAATTAAGGACGAAGAAACTGGGAAAATATTAGATGATACAGTTCAGTTTCTTGGTTATGAGATAAATAACGACTCGTTAATCAGTTATGTAACAGCCTTTAGTTTTCTCATCGTTTCTTTCTTGTCACCAATTCTATCTGGGATTTCAGATTATGTTGGTAATAAGGAATCATTCATGAAGTTCTTTTGTTATTTGGGTGCAATTTCGTGTATTGGACTCTATTGGTTTTCAATTGAAAATATAGTCTTTGGGATGGTTTGCTATATTTTTGGTCTTGTTGGTTTTTGGGGAAGTCTGGTATTCTATAATTCCTATCTGCCAGATATCGCTTATCCTGAACAACAAGATAAAGTAAGTGCCAAGGGATTCTCGCTAGGCTATATTGGGAGTGTAATATTGTTGGTTGTTAATCTAGTTATGATATTGAAATATGATTGGTTTGGCTTTCAGAACGACGCTCAGCCTACACGAATCGCCTTCATTATGGTTGGTGTCTGGTGGATTTTATTTGCACAATACACCTTTAGGTATTTGCCAACTGGAACCAATGAAGGTCATAAAGTCACAAAGACGGTTCTCGTTTCTGGATTTAATGAATTAAAGAAGATATGGCATGCCCTTAAATCAAATAGAATATTGAAACGCTACTTATCAGCATTTTTTATTTACAGTATGGCGGTACAAACAATAATGCTGGCAGCAACATATTTTGCAGTAGAAGAGCTCGATTGGGGAACTCAAGATTCAACAACCGGTTTAATAATTAGTATTCTGCTTATTCAATTAATTGCTATAGTTGGCGCTAACTATACGGCCAAACTTTCAAAGAAAATAGGCAATATAAAAGCCCTTATCTCAGTGATTGCCATTTGGATATTAATATGTGGTTTCGCCTATTTTATAAAAACGCCAATACAATTCTATATTACTGCGGCTTCTGTTGGACTCGTAATGGGAGGAATTCAAGCGCTTTCGCGATCAACCTATAGCAAACTCATTCCTTTCGGTTCGGAAGACACCGCGTCTTACTTTAGCTTCTATGATGTTGCAGAAAAGATTGGTCTTACTATTGGCTTATTCCTTTATGGATTTGTGGCTCAGATCACCGGTAGTATGCGCTATTCTATTTTATTTCTAATTACCTTTTTTATTATCGGGCTTCTGATTTTGAATACCATTAAAAACGTCAAGATCTCAGAAGAATAAATTTTTTGAATAGAGAACAAATCGGATATTGTTGTTGTCATTTTCTAGGCATTTATGCCTAAATCTGATTAACATAAAAATAACAGTTTTCTATAATCCTGATAATCAATTAAGTATTATCTTTAAATAACTGTCATTTGATTTTCAGCTGCTTTATTTAAATAATCACTAAATGTGAAATGGTTTATTGAGTTGTAAATCAAATATTTAATTAACTAATTTATTACTTAATAAACACATTAGCTATGAAACATTTATTTAAACTATTCTCTCTTTTTGGGCTCCTCATTATTATGAGTTGTGCTTCAAATATTAGATCAAAAAAGTACACAGATGACGATTTTAACAAATTTAAAACATTTGCGTATTTACCTAATACTTCTTTTAGTATTGAAGAATTTAATACTTCAGAGGACAAATCAATAGAAGCTTCTTTAATAGCAACTATGAATGATAAAATGGTAGAAAAAGGCTTTAGTATTGATACTGGAAATCCAGATTTACTTGTTTTGTTAAGTACTTCAAATGAAATTAAAAGTAATCTTCAAAATACACGTAATAATTATGAACAAGCCCCTTCTGGTGGAAGTACCTCAGGAGCTAGTCCTAATTACGCTGCGATAAGTTCAACAGATTACAAACGCTATTTTAGCAATAGCGAAGATGCGCTTTACAATAAGCCTTATAAAAAGGGAACATTAATTGTACAAGTGTTCAGTAAAGCATCAAAGGAATTGGTTTGGGTAGGAATTGCCGAAGACTTCAAAGCACATATATCAGATCAAACTCTGATGACAAGAATGATTAGCGAGATCTTTGAGGAGTTTCCTATTTGATTAAACTTAGAAATAGAAATAAAAAAGGACAAGCTTAGCGCTTGTCCTTTCATTTTTTTGATTGGTCTTAACGGTCTAGTTGCTTACGCTTCCAGAGCCTGAAACCTTTGTATCCTTCGATGTTGGTGTTCCTGAATATGAAACATCACCAGATCCTGCTATACGGACTTTTAATGCACCATTACATACTACACTCACGTCGCCCGAACCAGATATTTTGGTAGTTACATTTTTGCTATCAAGACCTTTACTTTCAAAATCACCAGATCCGGCAATATTTGTTTCGAGGTTTTGCGCTGATCCACTTAAAGAAATATCTCCAGAACCTGCAATATTACTCTTAACAGAATCGGCTGAAATGTTAAGATCAATATCACCAGAGCCTGCCAAAGACACCTCAAAATCATTAGATCTAATTGTTCCTGAGTTTTCAACATCACCTGAACCCGCTAATGCTACATAGCTAATAGATTCGTATGGTACGGTGATCTCAATTGATTTAGATGGTTTAAGATTCACACCTTTTTTGGTCTTAATATGAAGTTTACCATTTTTTACCTCGGTAATAATATATTCCATAAGGTTAGCATCGCCTTTTATTTTGATGTTTCCTTCGCTTCCTTCAACAAGCTTAATGTCCATTGAGCCTGCAGCACTAACGCCATCATAATCGCCAGTTGATCTCGATTCTGTAGTAATGTTTCCATCACCTTTCACTTTTTTCCATTGTGCGCAAGATGTTGATACACATAACAAGAACGCAAATACTGTAATTGATTTTAATAATTTCATCGTTTTAATTGTTTGGTTTTTATTCGTTTTCTATGTTCACCAAAGCCTAGTGCGAAGGTGAATTGATTCTATAATTATTGTTTTTTAAAGCTTACACTACCATGTTGAGTAGTAATAGAAACTGTATTCCCAGAATTTTGTGATCCATGGTAGCCACTATACTTTTTGTGATGACGATCCACGTCTTTATTCACAAAGTTGAATCCTTCAGAATCTCTTAATGAACCATGTTGGAAATCGAGCTTGAAATTAAAATTGAAGCTTGAATCGTAGCCCAAAGTTATACCCGTAAACTGTGATTTAATATCTACAGAATTCGCTTTTGAAGCAATCCGTGAAATCTTTAAGGAACCGTGACTTGTATTTAAGTTTGCTGTTTTAAATAGATTACCTACTCGCGCAGTTAAGTGCTGGGCTTTTCCATCTAATTCATTGACATTGTCGATCTTTAATGAACCGAAAGAACATTTAAAATCTACGTTTTCAGCTACTTCAATAATTGACTTCGTGTGATCTGCTTTTAGATCCAGATTTTCAACTTTGGCAACAGTAAAATCACTATGTGTTGTAGAGATATTGCCTTGTTTGATATATTCAAAGTAACTGTTTTTAGTATGGTTGAATTTAATATCGTTAGTATTAGACAATAATTCTTTCGTGGTGATTTTTCCGTGATCACATCGAATATTGGCAGCACCTTCTAATTTATCTAGATTAATAGTACCAAATTTGTTCTTAAGGTCTACATTATTCGACATTGGTATCTTAATTACATAATCGATTTCCATTTTGAGGTTCATCTTTTTACCCCAATTCCACCAATTATTTTTGGTTTTCTCGATCTTAGTAATGGCCTCTACCATGCTCGAACTAGAGCTAAACTCTACGTCTATACCTTCTAGTCGTTCTTCGACCTTTTCATTGTTATTTCCACTAACTTTTATTGAGATGTCAAACTCAATTCGGTTTTCATCCCAGGTTATAACATTTAAGTTACCAAAGGAATTACTCACCTTTAAAGTGGCATTGCTACTTACGTTAAAAGACTTTTTAATGGTCTTTTCTTTTGTGACTTTTCCTGCATCAACACCAGTATTTGCTAATGCAATAAAAGGAATGAGCAAAAAGCACAAGACTAATTTATATGGTATTTGTTGTTTCATCAGTATTGGTGTTTAGTTGTTTTATTTTTTCAATTTCTTCGAGTACTACATTCAAAATATCAATCCTACTTTGGAAATTACTGATCATAGCATAAATAACACGCTGATCGTTTCCGTTTTCGGTAAGACTCACTTTTAAATCTTCGTAATCGTTTTCTAATAGTTTAATTTGTTCAAGAGCATCTGTTACTATTTGCTGGGTTAGTGGTGAACGCTCCTGGTTTAACTTTTTTAATTCAGTTTCAATGGTCGCGGTAAAGAAATCTTGCGTTTCGGACATTTCAGGAGAAACACTAGCCAGATCCATAACTTCGGAATCGCTATTGATCGCAGTGAATGCAGTGAAACAAATTACTAGCGAAGCAGCAATGGCTAAGAATGGTTTCCAATTAAAACCAGATGAAGATTTAATATCACTTACGTCTGAAGTAAGTTGATCTGCATTCAATTTATTTAAAAACCGTTGCTGATGACCCCCATTTGGCTCATTGATATCAAATTCACCTTGCAGGTCGTTAAACAGATCGTCTATTCTATCATTTTCCATTATTCTTTGTTTTAAACAGTTTGCACTAGTTTTTTACGTAAACTTTCTTTAGCCCTCGAAATCATAGTTCTACAATTGGCGTAAGATATATCCATGATTTCGCAAATTTCTTCATAATCATAACCTTCAATGAGATGTAATGACAATCCTAAACTATAATTGGGTTTTAAGGTCTTCATAACACTCATAATGTGTTTTACTTTATCACGTTTTTGGTCATGTTCTTTAATGCCGTTATCGTCTTCAACTTTATACATCACTTGTTCTAGAGGCACTTCATTTTGCTTTATGGTTTTATTGTAATGTGCAATACTATTATTTACGACTATACGTTTTAACCATGCACCAAATAAGTTGGTGTCTTCTAGTGTATTCAGTTTTGTAAATGCGGTCAAAAATGACTCTTGCATTATATCCTCAGCCTTGTAAGAATCCTTTACAATTCTTAAGGCTGTGTTATACATGGCTTTGTTATATCTGTTGTAAACTTCCAACTGCGCACGTTGGTTACTAGATTTACAAAGCAATAATAACTGTTCGATATCTTGATTGGTTGATGTCAAAAAAACAATTGCTTTGGTATAAAGATGAAACGTTTCATGAAGTGTTACAGTTTAACCGAAAAAACTTTTAATTTTTCTAAAGGTAATGGCACAACAATTGAAATTATATAAGTGTGAATAACTTTGAATATCTTCTAATGTGTTGATATTCAGTATAAAGTTAATTATTAATACTTTTAAACAAATGCTAATCTGAAATTTTTAATGACAGATTGGCTTAAAAATAATATGAAGAAATCAAATTTTTTAAGTCTTGACAGTTTGTCATTTCAGGATTTTGACGAGAATTCAGAATTAATTCCGTTGATGACACCTGAAGACGAGGAACTTATAAATAGTGAGTCTTTACCCGAATCTTTACCCATTTTACCGCTTCGAAATACAGTTTTATTTCCTGGTGTTGTAATTCCGATTACTGCAGGAAGAGATACTTCTATTAAACTGATAAATGACGCTAATAAAGGCGGAAAAGTTATCGGTGTGGTAGCACAAAAAGATGAGTCTGTAGAAAAACCTTCAGCACAAGATATATACAACACCGGAACGGTTGCAAGAATCTTGAAAGTTCTTAAAATGCCTGATGGTAATACTACAGTGATCATTCAGGGGAAAAAGCGGTTTCAAATCAATGAACTAATTTCAGAAACGCCATATCTAACGGCGAAAATTTCCGACTTGCCCGAAAGTAAGCCCGACAGAGATAATGAAGAATTCAATGCAATTATTGATTCTATCAAAGATCTGTCTTTAGAAATTATTAAGGAAAGCCCAAACATTCCAACGGAAGCTTCATTCGCTATAAAGAATATTGAAAGTAATTCCTTTCTTGTCAACTTTGTGTCTTCTAACATGAATTTAAAAGTTCAGGAAAAACAAGAATTACTGAAGGTTAATGATCTAAAAGAGCGTGCGCTTCAAACCTTGAAGTTCATGAACCTCGAATATCAAAAACTTGAACTTAAAAACGACATTCAGAGCAAGGTTCAAAGCGATATGAACCAGCAGCAACGCGAGTATTTCTTGCATCAGCAAATGAAAACCATTCAGGAAGAATTGGGTGGTGGCGTCTCTTATGGCGAAGAAATTGAAGAAATGCGCGAGCGTGCAAAGACTAAAAAATGGAATGAGAAGATCAAATCGCATTTTGATAAAGAATTAGCCAAAATGCAACGTATGAATCCTCAAGTTGCAGAATATTCCATCCAACGCAATTATTTGGATCTGTTTTTAGATTTACCTTGGAATGAGTTTAGTGAAGATCAATTCGATCTTAAACGCGCCATGAAGATCTTAGATCGCGATCATTTCGGATTAGACGATGTTAAAAAACGTATTATCGAATATTTGGCTGTTTTGAAGCTTCGCAACGATATGAAGTCACCGATCCTTTGTTTATATGGACCTCCTGGTGTTGGTAAAACATCTTTAGGAAAGTCAATTGCAGAAGCTCTGGGCCGAGAATACGTGCGTATCTCCTTAGGAGGACTCAGAGATGAAGCCGAGATTCGTGGTCATAGAAAAACATATATTGGTGCCATGCCAGGTCGAATTATTCAAAGTTTGAAAAAAGCCGGAACTTCAAATCCGGTGTTCGTTTTAGATGAAATCGACAAGCTCTCAGCAGGGCATCAAGGTGATCCATCCTCAGCTATGCTCGAAGTATTAGACCCTGAGCAGAATAGTGAGTTCTATGATAATTTCCTTGAAATGGGCTACGACCTTTCTAAAGTGATGTTTATTGCTACCTCAAATAGTCTGAATACCATTCAACCTGCTTTGCGAGATCGTATGGAAATCATCAATGTGACTGGTTACACGATCGAAGAAAAAGTAGAGATTGCTAAACGCCATTTGTTACCAAAGCAATTGAAGGAGCATGGATTAGACGGCAAAGCCCTTAAAATTGGCAAGCCACAATTAGAAAAAATTGTTGAAGGTTATACCAGAGAATCGGGTGTTAGAGGTCTTGAAAAGCAAATCGCAAAAATGGTGCGTTATGCCGCAAAGAATATTGCGATGGACGAAACTTACAATGTGAAAGTTTCGAATGAAGATATCATTGAAGTCTTAGGAAGCGCGAGACTTGAACGCGATAAATATGAAAACAATAACGTTGCCGGAGTTGTTACAGGATTAGCTTGGACGCGTGTAGGAGGCGACATTTTATTTATAGAATCGATCCTTTCTAAAGGAAAAGGCAGTCTAACGATTACTGGTAATTTAGGAAAGGTCATGAAGGAATCGGCAACCATCGCCATGGAATATATTAAGGCGAATGCCGACCATTTTGATATCGATCCTGAAGTATTCGACAAGTATAATGTACACATTCATGTACCAGAAGGTGCCACTCCAAAAGATGGACCTAGCGCTGGTGTCACAATGCTAACCTCTTTGGTCTCGTTATTTACTCAACGAAAAGTGAAGAAAAGCCTAGCCATGACAGGCGAAATTACTTTACGAGGAAAAGTATTACCTGTTGGAGGCATTAAGGAAAAGATCCTTGCGGCGAAGCGTGCTCGAATAAAAGAGATCTTACTATGTGAGGATAATAAGCGAGACATTGATGAAATTAAGCCTGAATATCTAAAGGGCTTAACATTTCACTACGTGAAAGATATGAGCGAAGTTTTAGATATTGCCATTACAAATCAAAAAGTAAAGCATGCAAAGACGCTATAGAATAAGGCTTTCGGTTTTTATTGCTTTAGTGTTCGGGTTATTCTCATTTGCTCAGGATACTTCAAAATATAAGGATGTCTTGCTAGATGGAAAACCAGCAAAATTGAATATTGAAACTGGTGAGATCATTTTGGTTAGTGATATGATCAAGGATGAATCAGTAAAAGCTGATAGTCTTCAGATGACTAAAGTTGAAATTAAGGATTCTGTAACTGTAAAAAGTACTTCGGATTTTCACACCGTACAGGAAAAGGAAACACTTCTCGATATCGCAAATAAATACAATACGACGCTCACCGAACTAAAGCGGCTCAATAATTTGGAAACCACTTTAGTTGATAAAGGTCAAATCATTAGAGTTCGAGAGCTCGATATAGAAACATTGCCCGAGGTTGTAGAAGTTGTGGAAGAAGTAGAGCCAGAAGCTGAGACGGAAGAGGTAACTTCTAGTCGAACGAAATACATGAAGAGCTCTACAGATTTTCATATCGTTGAAGAAGATCAAACCTTGTATAGCATATCAAAACTTTATGGACTTACTGTAGATGCACTAAAAACTAATAATGGACTAACTTCAAACCTTATCATTGTGGGTCAAGAACTTCGCATTGCTAATTTTAATGAACAGATCGACGAAGATCTTTCTACCTGGATCGTTTCCAAAGGAGATACCTTATATAGTATCGCACGGAAAAACGGACTAACAGTTGATGAGCTCAAAGCCCTTAATGATCTTAGCAGTAACCTTATAAAAGTAGGGCAGACGCTAAGGCTAAAGTAGAAAAGAACTTCACCCAAAAAATAAAAAAATCATATCATCGTTTTAAGATAGATTTATTTATTTTGCAAAATCTATGATAAAGAGGGTTACCCAATTCTGTTTTATGCTTTTAGCATTACCAATGTTTGCGCAATTGGGTGGCGAATCTACTTATCAATTCCTCAATTTAGTGTCCTCGCCAAGACAAGCTGCTCTAGGTGGTAAAATCATCACCAATTTTGATCACGACGTTACTGAAGCTCTCTATAATCCGGCTTCATTGAATTGGCAAATGCACAATCAATTAGCAGTAAATGTTTCTAGTTTTTTAGGCGGAATAACCTACGGAACTGCGGCTTATGCTTATACTTGGGACAGACATGTACAGACCTTTCATTTTGGGGTAACCTATATTAATTACGGGACTTTTGATGGTTACGATGTAAACGGAATGCCAACAGGAACATTTAGCGGAAATGAAGCGGCGATCTCAGCCGGCTATAATTATAATATTCCATTTACAGATTTCTATATAGGCGCTAATTTAAAGATCATTACATCTTTGTTAGAGCAATATAACTCCGTCGGAGGTGCTGTTGATATTGGTTTTATGTATATTAATGAAAAATTAGATTTTCATGCAGCATTGACTGTTAGAAATTTGGGCACCCAGTTTACAACATATGCAGGTCAAAATGAGCCATTGCCATTTGAAGTTAACTTCGGAATGTCTCAAACTCTAGAAAACGTCCCAATTCGTTGGCATTTGACCTTAGAGAATTTACAAGAGTGGCCTATTGGTGTTTCTAACCCTGCTAGAGCTACTACTGATCTTGATGGTAATCAGACGCAGGAAAAAGTAGGATTTTTGAATAATACGCTGCGTCATTTAATTTTGGGTGCAGAACTTTGGCCAGATCGTGGATTTAATTTGAGATTTGGTTATAACTTTAGAAGAGCTGAAGAATTGCGAATTGTTGACCAGAGGAATTTTTCTGGATTGTCTGTCGGTGTTGGAATTAGATTAAACTCAATGCGATTTAGTTACACCCACGCTAGGTACACATCCGCCTCTAATACAAGCTTTTTTGGACTTCAAATAGATTTAGATGGAAGAAGAAGGTAAGAACAAAATTATCATTGCTATTGATGGCTTTTCTTCAACAGGAAAGAGTACCATCGCCAAACAATTGGCCAAGCAACTAAATTACATTTATGTTGATACTGGTGCCATGTACAGAGCAGTGACCTATTTTGCTTTGGAAAATGAACTAATTGGTGAATCGTTTTTTCATGAAGAGGAATTAATTAATAGGTTACCAGAAATTCATATCACCTTCAAGTTCAATGAAGAATTAGGTTTTGCAGAGGTGTACTTAAATGGTGAAAATATTGAAAAATCAATAAGAACACTCGAAGTTTCTCGATATGTGAGTCTTGTTTCAGCCGTTTCAGAAGTAAGACAAAAGTTGGTGGAACAACAACAGATCATGGGAAAAGACAAAGGGATCGTGATGGATGGCAGAGATATCGGAACGGTTGTATTTCCCAAGGCCGAATTAAAGATTTTTATGGTCGCCTCAGCAGAAACAAGAGCACAAAGGCGCTACAAAGAACTGTTAGAAAGAGGTCATAATCTAAGTTATGATGATGTTCTAGAAAATGTTACAACTAGAGACCGCATAGATTCTACGCGTGAAGATTCACCTTTGGTTAAAGCCGAAGATGCCCTTGAAATAGACAATTCTGACTTGACCATAGAATCTCAACTAGACAAGCTCTTAAAACTTGCTCAGGAGATGATATAAAAAAAACGACGCTTCGATTACATGAAGTAATCAAAGGCCGCTTTTTAAATAAGTTTGTCTTAATTATAGATTCGGAATAACTAACTCCTGGTCTGGGTAAATGAGATCCGGATTTTTAAGAATATCAGTATTAGCTTCAAAAATTTCCTTGTACTTCATAGCATCGCCATAATAATGCTTAGCAATTTTACCTAAAGTTTCTCCTGAAGCCACTGTATGTCTAGCATAAACTGATTCATCAGCAACTCTAATATCAGCCTTTATATCTGAAGGATTCTCTCCACCTGCAGCTTTGATAGCATCCCAAAGTAAATTCTTTTCATACTGAGTAGCAGCAGTACCTTTAACTTTTAGTACGCCGTTGTCCTCGCTAACATCTCCGTTTTGAATGTTTAATTTTTCGCCCAAGTCTAGTACAGCTTGGTATTTAGCTCTAACCATAATTGTATTGATTTAAGATTAATAGTAATTGTAAATATACCAATTTTTAATGCTAATTAATGCCATTATATTGATATCTATTTTTAAGACACATAATTTTTTGCAAAGTCACACGAGACGTTTTTTTATAGCATTTTTGCTGTTTACGTCGGAATCTTAGATAATCCTCAATAAATAGAGTTGTTTTAATTTGTTAATTGTTTGAAAATGATTAATTTTGCGCTCCTTTTTAGCGGACTTGTGAAAGTAAGAAAGGGAAATGAAATCAAATAATTAATTAGCTTCTGTAGGGTTTCCGCACAACTTTCAAAACTACAGAATACAAATTTTAATCAGCAATGGCTGACAAGAAAACAAAAAAGGCTGAAGTTGAAACAACTGAAGCTACTCAAGTTGAAGCTCCAGTAATCTCTGAAGCTCAAGCAAATCCAGAAAAATTCTTAAAGGAGTTCGATTGGCACAATTACGAAGAAGGAATTGAGCAAGTAGCGGACAAGAAATTAGCAGAATTTGAAAAATTAGTATCTGAAAACTTCGTTGATACTTTAGATGACGAAGTAGTAGAAGGTGAAGTAATTCATATTACAGATAGAGATGCTATTATCGATATCAATGCAAAATCTGAAGGCGTAATTTCTCTTAATGAGTTCCGTTACAATCCAGATCTTAAAGTTGGTGACAAAGTTGAAGTATTAATTGATGTACGCGAAGATGCAACAGGTCAGTTAGTATTATCACATAGAAAAGCTCGTGTAATCAAAGCATGGGATCGCGTAAACAACGCACACGATTCTGGTGAGATCGTAAATGGTTTTGTAAAGTGCAGAACAAAAGGTGGTATGATCGTAGATGTATTTGGCATTGAAGCATTCTTACCAGGTTCTCAAATTGATGTAAAACCAATTAGAGATTACGACCAGTATGTAAATAAAACTATGGAATTCAAGGTGGTTAAAATAAACCATGAGTTCAAAAATATCGTAGTATCTCACAAAGCGCTTATCGAAGCAGATATCGAAGAGCAAAAGAAAGAAATCATTGGCCAGTTAGAAAAAGGACAAGTATTAGAAGGTGTGGTTAAAAACATCACTTCTTATGGTGTGTTCATCGATTTAGGTGGTGTAGATGGTTTAGTTCATATCACAGATTTATCTTGGTCACGTATCAACCATCCAAATGAGATCGTTGAGTTAGATCAGAAGTTAAATGTTGTGATCTTAGACTTTGATGAGAACAAATCTAGAATCCAGTTAGGTCTTAAGCAATTATCTAAGCACCCTTGGGAAGCTTTAGGTGAAGAAGTTAAAGTAGGTGACAAAGTTAAAGGTAAAGTAGTCGTTATTGCAGATTACGGTGCGTTTGTTGAAGTTGCTGACGGAGTTGAAGGATTAGTGCACGTTTCTGAAATGTCTTGGTCTACACACTTACGTTCTGCTCAAGACTTTGTTTCAGTTGGAGATGAGATCGAAGCTCAAATCTTAACTTTAGACAGAGAAGATCGTAAAATGTCTTTAGGTATTAAGCAATTAACACCAGACCCATGGACAGATATCACTGCTAAGTATCCTGTTGGATCTAAGCATTCAGGTATTGTACGTAACTTTACTAACTTCGGTGTATTCGTTGAATTAGAAGAAGGTATCGATGGATTAATTTATATCTCAGATTTATCTTGGACTAAGAAAATTAAGCACCCATCTGAATTCTGTAATGTAGGTGATAAGTTAGACGTCATCGTATTAGAATTAGATGTTGAAGGTCGTAAACTATCTTTAGGTCATAAGCAAACTACTGAAAACCCTTGGGATAAATACGAAAAAGACTTCGCTTTAGGTACATCTCATACTGCGGCAATCACTGAGGTTGTAGACAAAGGTGCGACTGTAGCTTTTAACGAAGATATCGTTGCGTTTGTACCTTCACGACACATGGAAAAAGAAGATGGTTCTAAGCTTAAGAAAGGCGAAGAAGCAGAATTCAAGATTATTGAGTTCAATAAAGAATTCAAACGTGTGGTAGCGTCTCATACTGCAGTATTTAAAGCAGAAGAGGCTAAAATCGTTAAGCAAGCTGTTAAGAAGGCTGAAGCTCAGGCAGCTGAAGCTAAACCAACTTTAGGTGACGCTAACGATGCCTTACAAGCACTTAAAGATAAAATGGACGGAAAGAAATAATTTCCTATCATTTGAATGATATAAAGCCTTTCAATTTTTGAAAGGCTTTTTTTATGCATATGTATAAATTTGAAACTCAAATTATTTAACTTAACTTTGCCAACCAATAACGTTTGGATACTGCATGAGTCAAAAAGTATTACTCAACTCTAAGGAAGTCAATATTATACTACATCGATTGGCTTGCCAACTTATTGAAAACCACGATGATTTTTCTGAAACTGTATTAATTGGAATTCAACCAAGAGGTAAATTTCTAGCGGATCGCTTAGCACAAATGTTGACCGAAGATTATAAGATTAAGAACATCCAATTAGGTCATTTAGACATTACTTTTTTTAGAGATGATTTCAGAAGAGGTGACAAGCCATTAGAGGCCAATACAACTGAGATAGATTTTATTGTAGAAGATAAAAATGTGGTTTTTATTGACGATGTTCTGTATACTGGCCGTAGCATAAGATCGGCACTTACAGCCATTCAGTCGTTTGGTAGACCAAATAACATCGAGTTATTGACATTAATAGATAGACGATTTAGTAGACATTTACCTATTCAACCAAATTATAAAGGTCGACAAGTAGATGCTATTGATCACCAAAAAGTAAAGGTGAATTGGGTAGAAAATGAAGGTGAAGATACCGTTTACCTTATTGATAATTAGAAAATTAAAACTATGAGTGAGCTTAGTGTAAATCACTTATTGGGCATTAAATACTTAACAAAGGAAGATATAGATCTAATCTTTGAAACGGCCGATCAGTTTAAGGAAGTGATCAATAGACCGATTAAGAAAGTTCCCTCGCTCCGAGATATTACTATTGCCAATTTATTCTTTGAAAATTCAACACGAACTAAATTATCGTTCGAATTGGCCGAAAAGCGTCTTTCTGCTGACGTTATTAATTTTTCAGCATCACAGTCGTCCGTAAAGAAAGGTGAAACCCTAATTGATACCGTAAACAATATTTTATCAATGAAGGTGGATATGGTTGTTATGCGTCATCCTAATCCCGGTGCAGGCGTATTTTTGTCAAAACACGTTAATGCCAGTATTGTTAATGCAGGCGACGGTGCTCACGAACACCCAACCCAAGCACTGTTAGATTCTTATTCAATAAGAGAAAAATTAGGAACGGTTAAAGGTAAAAATGTAGTGATTGTTGGCGATATTCTGCATAGTAGAGTAGCGCTCTCTAATATTTATGCTTTGCAATTACAAGGTGCAAATGTTAAGGTTTGTGGTCCAAAAACGCTTTTACCAAAGTATATTGAAGAACTTGGTGTAAAAGTAGAAACCAACTTAAGAAAAGCCCTTGAATGGTGCGATGTGGCCAATATGCTGAGAGTACAGAATGAACGCATGGATATCAGTTACTTTCCAACGACTAGAGAATACACACAGCAATTTGGAGTCAACAGAGAATTATTAGACAGTTTAGACAAAGAAATAGTGATTATGCATCCAGGTCCTATAAATAGAGGTGTAGAAATTACTAGTGATGTGGCGGATTCTAAGCAAGCCATAATTCTAGATCAGGTTGAAAATGGTGTTGCTGTTAGAATGGCGGTTATTTACCTCTTAGCTTCAAAAATAAAACAGTAGACTATGATTATCGATAGAGACGGAAATATTACCATAATTGCTCAAGAAAAGGCCTCAGTAAAGACCTTAGTGAATAATATTGAACAGTCTTATCATAAATATAAAAACTACCATCTTATCATAAGATTATCGAGTCTTGAAAAAATTAAGCTCGAGGATATTATCGAGTTCTTACGTCTCAGTAATAACCATCGTAATGATAAAAAGTCATTTGTTGTTGTCTCAGATCAGGTAGATCTAGATGAAATGCCAGATGAAATAGTTGTGGTCCCAACCATCCAAGAAGCCTATGATATTATTGAAATGGAAGACATTGAACGCGATTTAGGGTTTTGATTTATGAAGTTAACCATCCTAGGCTGTCATAGCGCTACTCCACGTACCAATACCAATCCGACCTCACAAGTTTTAGAAATAAAAAACCACATGTTTCTTATTGATTGTGGTGAAGGAACGCAGGTTGAACTACGTCGAAATAAAGTAAAGTTTTCAAGAATAAAACACATTTTTATCTCGCATCTTCACGGCGATCATTATTTTGGATTGATCGGTTTGGTTAGTACTTTTCAATTGTTGACACGAGAAACAGAGCTTCATATCTATGGGCCAAAAGGGATTAAAGAGGTGATTACACTTCAACTTAAATTATCGCAATCCTGGACGAGCTATCCATTATATTTTCATGAGCTCACTTCAAAAGAGTCTGAGTTGATCTTCGAAGATGATAAAGTCGAAGTTTATACAATTCCTTTAAAACATCGTGTTTATACCAATGGATTCTTATTCAAAGAAAAAGAGAACGAGCGCAAACTAGACATAAATGCTGTATTAAATGCCAATATCAACGTAGCTTACTATCGTAAATTGAAACAAGGTGCAGACGTTGAAAATGAAGATGGTATTTTAATTAAAAATGAAACTGTAACGAAAGATCCTGTTCCGGCAAAAAGTTATGCTTATTGTAGTGATACCGCTTATAATGAAGCTATACTACCAATTATTAAAAATGCGACGGTGCTCTATCACGAGTCTACATTTTTAGATAAAAATGAAGTGCTTTGCGAACCTACCAAACATAGTACCGCTAGACAAGCAGGAAGAATTGCAAAAAAAGCAAATGTTAGTCATTTAATATTAGGGCATTTCTCTACGCGCTATAATGGCTATGACGAATTTGAAGCTCAAGCCAAAGAAGAATTTGAAAATGTTTTGTTAGCCAAGGACGGTAAGCAGTTTGAGTTTTAATTGAATTCCTTCAAATGCTGCACCCAATTTATGGCCTCTTCTAGACTTAAAGCACGCTTCATAGGAATAGATGCCATTTGTTTTTCAATATTCGCATTAAGGTAGGTTGAATCGCGATAACTAACGATAGAAGCAGCAATTAAAATACTATCATCTTTATCAAAATAAGACCAAAGCACAGGATCAATAGAATAGGAGTGAACGCGATTAGCGATATAAGCTAAGGTTTTATGATTTCCGTAATACGCTCTAAGAGAATCTAATAGACTATTAAGTTTGTCCCAGTTAAAATGTTCACCTTCATTAACCTCCATAATGAAAAAATTATCGAACAAATAATAAGATCCAAAATCTAATATAACTTTATCGTAGCTTAAGGTTTTTGAAAAGTGGGAATCTTCAAATCTCATGTTAGGTTGAAACTTGTTGGTCATAGGCTTCCAAAGCTACACTTTTTTTGATAGAAACAAAATATTGAATTAATTTCGCAATATGATGGAGAAAGACCTTAGTGATTACAGAAAATCTTACGAAAAAGGGGAACTATTATTGAATAATGTTCCCGAGAATCCGATAGAATTATTTCGAGATTGGTTTATTGAAGTAGATACGCATTTTAATGTAGAAGAAACCAATGCTATGACTATTTCGACAATTGGCTTGGATGGCTATCCTAAAAGTAGAGTAGTGTTACTTAAAAAATACACACACGAAGGCTTTATTTTTTACACCAATTACGATAGTGAAAAAGGGAAGGCCATAACAAATAACCCAAATGTGTGTTTGTCCTTTTTCTGGCATTCTGCAGAGCGACAAATAATTATTAAAGGTAGGGCTGAAAAAATAGCTGAAAATTTAAGCGACGGTTATTTTGAATCGCGTCCGCGTGGAAGTCAATTAGGTGCTATTGTTTCTAATCAGAGTGAAGTCATTGCCGATAGGAAAGTTTTAGAGGATAAATTGAAGGCTCTCGAATCTAAACTTGAAGGTCAAGAAATTGAAAGACCAGTAAATTGGGGTGGCTTTATTGTGAAACCAGTTGAACTCGAATTTTGGCAAGGAAGGCCAAATCGTTTACACGATAGAATACGTTATCAGTTGCAAGAAGACTACAATTGGAAGATCGAACGACTTTCTCCATAAGCCCGAGTTATTTATCCGATAAAAAGACATAAATAATCGGCTAAAAGCTTAAAATTCTCTTTTCAACGTGCATTTAATCGATGTTTTGCAAAATATTTCGACGAAATACATGTTTTTAATCGATTTTAACATTTCTTTAACGAATATACATAAGTAGGCTACTAAATTAGTAATCCCAAACCTAAATAACCTACTTATGAATGCTGCTAAACTACTGCCATTTCTGGCTATTGTTGCCCTTTTAGGCTTTACGTCATGTTCATCTGAAAGTATAGAAGAACAAATAGATGCTATTGAAGTTCCAGTTGCGCCTGAGGCGAAACTCATCGAAATTGAGATCATGGAACTTATTAATGCCCACCGAATCACTCAAGGCTTACCAACATTAAATGACCACAATACGGTTAAAGCTGTAGCGTTTACGCATACAGATTATATGATCGAGGTAGATAATGTATCACACGATAATTTTTTCCAAAGAAAAGAGAGCTTACAAGTAAATGCTAATGCCAATGTGGTTTCAGAGAATGTAGCTTATGGATTTAATTCAGCAGAAGGTGTAGTTAATGCTTGGTTAAACAGTCCAAGTCATAGAGATAATATAGAAGGCGATTATACAGATTTTGATATTTCCGCCGAACAAAATAATGAAGGGAAATGGTTTTTTACCAATATCTTCATTAAGCGTTAAACCGCATAAAAAGTTGATTAATAGCAGCAGAAAGCCACAACGGAAGTTGTGGCTTTTTTTAGTTTAATTAAAAAGAGTAGGATTTTATAAATTCTAAGTAAAATTAGATTCCTATTAAAGATTCTATAGGTATTAGTGACTATTTTTTCCGTGATTCAAATTCACCTAGCAACTTGTTCAACATCTTTGAATCTTCGCTACTAATCAGACCTAATTGTTGTGAAACTACAATCATGTCTATTACATGGTTGTAATCATGAATATTATTTATTGTACCTCGTTTGAGAATTTTTTTGAGTTTATTTTCATATTTATAGTTAAGGTTTTCTTCCTCCAATTTTTTCCAGAAATAAGCTACTGTCTCGCCCGATCCATCTATGAAATAGGTAAAAACATCTTCAATACGGTATTTTAAAGATTTAAGGTTTTTACTTTCTGGACTTGTATTTATAATCTCATTTTTCCATTCTTCATGAATACTCACAATCCTATCAATTTGACTTTGATTCATACCCACTGGCATATACTTCTGAAATGATTCAATAGCGATGTCAATAACAATTAATAGTTTTTTAGATTCTTCGTTATAAGCTCTTCTTTTATCCAATTTTCAAGATTATGGCTGTTTCAATCATAAATTTAATTAATAATTAAAAAAGCTATCACTCTTTATCAATAAGTAAATATTTCAAACAAAAAAGCAAGCCCAAAAGAGCTTGCTTTCACTTAAGTAATTTTGAGGGTAAAATTAATCGTTCACAATGTAGAAGTAAGAACGTCTGTTTAATTGATGGTCTTCTTCTGAACATTTTACACCGTTAGCACATTTGTTGAGTAATTGGGTTTCACCATATCCAATTGCGCTTTCAATTCTGTTAGGATCAATTCCTCTCGAAATGATATAATCTCGAGTCGATTTTGCCCGTCTGTCTGACAGCTTCAAGTTGTAGCGATCTCCGCCACGACTGTCTGTATGCGATTCAATTTTAATAACCATTGTAGGATGCTTACGCATTACATCTACTATATTTTCTAATTCGTATTGTGCATCTGTTCTAATATTCCACTTATCGAAATCAAAGAAAATTGGGTTAATAACGATCTGATTATCGATAATCAAGGGTTCTAGGTTAAGATCTACAGTGTTCACTTTATCGTTATCTGTTGTCGTTGTCAAAGATTGTTGGTCATCTTTATAATCGGGTTTACTACCCACAACAGTATATGTCTTATTACAGTCTACAGTAAAGGTGTATTCGCCATTTTCAGACTTTAGTTCGTCAACTACTTTACCGGTTTCATCAATAAGTCTGATGGTCACATTGATGAGCGTAACATTAGATTTACTATCGCGCGCGGTACCAGCGATTTCTTGCTTACATTGTTGCGCGTTGAAGCTGTAAATATCGTCACTTCCTTTACCATTTGGTCGGTTAGAGGAGAAGTATCCTTTCTGAGTGTCTGAGTTTACAAAATATGCAAAATCATCATAGCCACTATTATAAGGTGAGCCCATATTCTCTGGGTCGGTACGAAAGCCTTTTAAAATGTCTGATCTGAAAATATCAAGCAAACCTAAATTTAGATGACCATCGGAAGAAAAGTATAATGTAGAATCCTTAGCCACAAATGGAAACATCTCACGACCTTCAGTATTTACTTTTTCACCAAGATTTTCTGGTGTTCCATACGAACCATCGTCATTTATAGAAACTGAATAGATATCAGACTGGCCAAGGCCTCCTTCACGATCAGAAACAAAATATAAAGTCTTATTATCTGGACTTAATGCTGGGTGACCTGTAGAAAATACTTCATCATTAAATGGTAATTCTACGATATTTGTCCATTGATCGTTTTCTAAAGTCGCCTTATAAAGTTTTAAATGTGTGGTTCCTTTTTTATCGTATTTTAAACGGTTACGCTTGTTAACGTTATCGCGCGTAAAATAAAGGGTTTTACCGTCGTTTGTTAAAGCTACAGAGGCTTCGTGATATTCTGTATTCACCGCTTCACCAGATAGTTCTGATGCCGTACCATAAGAGATAACACCATCATCGTCTGTAAGTGCAACCTGATATAGATCTAGAAATGGTTCTTTATTCCAACTATAAACTTTACCGTTGTCATTTCTAGCAGATGCAAAATAAAGCTGATCGTCATAAATGTATGCACCAAAATCTGAGTTTTCAGAGTTAAATGCCAGATTATCAATTCTAACAATCACCTCATTCTTTGAGGTTAATTTATCATAAATATCTACTTCATCGGGATTATAACCTTTAAGTCGGCTGTCGCCTTGCTGAGCCGCACTCAGTTCTTTAAACCACTTATCGGCTTCCTCATAGTTTCCAATACTTCTTAAGGATTGGATATATTTATAAACATATTCTGCGTCGATTTTTTTATAGGCTTTTAAAGCTTCGCCATACCAATAAGCCGCTTTCTCAGAATTTGAATTATTATAATAAGCATCACCAAGTCGTGTCAATACGTGAGCACTATCATCACCATTTTCGTAGGCTTTTTCATAAAGCTCAATAGCCTTTATATAGCCATAATTCTTGAAGAATTTATCAGCTAATTTGGTCTGACTGTACGATAGAGAACAGCTTAGTATAAATAAAAATGCTAAAAGTCTTGTTTTCATAATCGTTTCTTTTTAGAAGTATCGAGGTGATTTTATACGTCTACTCTTAAATACTTCAAACATAAGCAGTACTTCGTGGGTGCCACTTGTATAAGCTCTAATATCTGAAATTGGGTATTCATAAGCATAACCAATTCGCAATTGTTTCGAAATTTGAAAATCGGCAATACCACCAATGGCAGCAGCAGATTCGTTAATTCTATAACCGCCACCGATCCAAAAGGTTTCATTAAACAGGAAATTGGCAGAAATATCAAATGATAATGGCGCACCGTTTGTAGCTTTCAATAAAACAGATGGTTTTAGTTTTGTGTTTTCACTAAGATCGAAAACATAACCTCCAGTAAAATAGTAACTTACACGTTCTAAAGCCACATAGTCTAATTGACCTTGTTGCCCATTATTATAATCTGTATTCAGAATTCTCGGCGCAGATAACCCGACATACCATCTTTGAGAGTGCCAGTAAAACCCTGCACCAATATTCGGACTCCATCGATTAGATACATCATTGAAGAATGGATCATTTACAACAGATGGGTCGTTAAGTAACTCTTCATCTAAATTATAATGAGTAAATCCAGCTTTAACACCAAAAGCCAATTCAGAATTTGCACCTGTTCTGATGGTATATGAAAAATCTCCATAGATATATGAGAAGTTTTCATATCCTAACTTATCATTGATAAATGACAAACCTAGTCCAATTTGATCATTCCTTAACGGGGAATGTACAGATAGGGTCTGTGTTTCTGGTCCACCTTCTAATCCAACCCATTGACTACGATGTAGACCAACGGCGCTGAATGTTTCTCTACTTCCTGCATAAGCCGGATTAATAGAGATGGTGTTGAACATGTACTGCGTAAATTGAGGTAACTGCTGTGCAAAGGCAGTTGAAATACCTAATATAAAGATCGCAATACTTAAAAATTTAGATAACTTCATCGGTTAAGTTTATTTATCAGTTGCAACATAGATTGGACCTGCAAATGGTGCTAATCCACTATTTCTTAAATTAACTACATAGTAGTACGTTCCTGTTGGGACTTTTCCTGAGACACCTACAGATGATCCGTGGGCGTCACCATTCCAATCGTTTTGGTAGTTGTTATTCTTATAAATCTCCGCACCCCAACGATTGAATATTTGTAATTCTATTGTGAAACCACAAGGCTCAATACCAGTTACTGTAAAGAACTCATTGTAATTATCTCCATTAGCTGTTACTGTTTTTGAAATCACTACATTATCCTGACCACAAGCTAATACTAAACAATCATCATCAATGGCTACATTAACTTCAACTTCAGTAGGACATGGTCCTTCAGTAATTGCATACTTGAAGGTATAAATACCAACTTCAACCGTTGAAGGATCAAAGAAACTACCGTCTAGTGTAGCACTTCCAGCAACAACGCTCCAAGTACCATTCATATCAAAATCACCTTCTAACAGATCGAATAAATCGAACTCAGCGTCAAGCACACAACGGTTAGCATCGAATGCAGTGATCACATTACTGATTTCAACAGTAATATTTTGAGTGAAAATGGCCTCATTACCACAATCGTCGGTTACGGTCCAGGTTCTTATAATTTCATAGTCGTCAAAGTCATTGGCCTGAGTAGATTCCTCATTGAAATCAACGCTAATGTTATTAGAGCAGGCATCTTCAAATACTAAATTCGGTACATCTGGGATATCATCACAAGCCACCGTAATATCATCGATTGGTGTTACCAATGTAGGAGCAGTGGTATCCTGAACAGTAATGATCTGAATATGAACTTCATCATTACCACAAGCATCAGTTGCAGTCCAGGTACGTTCAATAATATAATCTCCAATACAAGCACCTTCTGTAATAACTTCTTCAAAATCTACAGTAGCATCGCCACAGTTATCAGTGGCGGTTAAAATCGCTGCCTCTGGAACTGAATCACACTCTGCATCCATGTCAGCAGGTAAGCTTTCATTGAATGTTGGGGCCGTTGTATCAATTACTGTAATTGTTTGTGTATGAATTGTCTCATTTCCACAAGCATCAGTTGCTGTCCATGTTCTTACTAGAACGTATTCATTAGCACAACTACCATCAGTAATATCTTCTACTAAGGTCACAGTTGCATCACCACAATTATCGGTTGCTGTTATGGTTTCTGCTGTAGGAACAGCGTCACATTCTAATGTTACATCTGTAGGAAGTGTTACATCAAAAGTTGGCGCCGTAGTATCTTCAATAGTAATTGTTTGAACTAAAGTTGTTGTATTAGCACATTCGTCTATTAAAGTCCAAGTACGTGTAATCACTGATTCGTTAGCACAGCTTCCGGCAGCAACACTGTCAGAATACGTTGCTTCAAGTCCAGTTGAACAATTATCAGCTTCATCAGTCACATCACCTGTGATTGTGAGATCTGTAGGATCTACATCACATTCAATTGTGATATCTGCAGGAACCGTAAAGGTAGGCGCTGTAGTATCTTCAATAGTGATTGTTTGAACTAAAGTTGTTGTATTAGCACACTCGTCTGTTAAAGTCCAAGTACGTGTAATCACTGATTCGTTAGCACAGCTTCCGGCAGCAACACTGTCAGAATACGTTGCTTCAAGTCCAGCAGAACAATTATCAGCTTCATCCGTTACATCACCTGTAATTGTGAGATCTGTTGGATCAACGTCACATTCAATTGTGATATCTGCAGGAACCGTAAAGGTAGGAGCCGTAGTATCTTCAATAGTAATTGTTTGAACTAATGTTGTTGTATTAGCACACTCGTCTATTAAAGTCCAAGTACGCGTAATTACTGATTCGTTAGCACAGCTTCCGGCAGCAACACTGTCAGAATAGGTCGCTTCAAGTCCAGTTGAACAATTATCAGCTTCATCCGTTACATCACCTGTGATTGTTAGATCTGTTGGATCAACGTCACATTCAATTGTGATATCTGCAGGAACCGTAAAGGTAGGAGCCGTAGTATCTTCAATAGTAATTGTTTGAACTAAAGTTGTTGTGTTAGCACATTCATCAGTTAAAGTCCAAGTACGTGTAATTACTGATTCGTTAGCACAGCTTCCGGCAGCAATACTGTCAGAATAGGTTGCTTCAAGTCCAGTTGAACAATTATCAGCTTCATCCGTTACATCACCTGTGATTGTTAGATCAGTAGGATCAACGTCACATTCAATTGTGATATCTGCAGGAACCGTAAAGGTAGGAGCCGTAGTATCTTCAATAGTAATTGTTTGAACTAATGTTGTTGTATTAGCACACTCGTCTATTAAAGTCCAAGTACGCGTAATTACTGATTCGTTAGCACAGCTTCCGGCAGCAACACTGTCAGAATACGTTGCTTCAAGTCCAGCAGAACAATTATCAGCTTCATCCGTTACATCACCTGTAATTGTGAGATCTGTTGGATCAACGTCACATTCAATTGTGATATCTGCAGGTACCGTAAAGGTAGGTGCTGTAGTATCTTCAATAGTAATTGTTTGAACTAAAGTTGTTGTATTAGCACACTCGTCTGTTAAAGTCCAAGTACGTGTGATTACTGATTCGTTAGCACAGCTTCCAGCGGCAACACTGTCAGAATAGGTTGCTTCAAGTCCAGTTGAACAATTATCAGCTTCATCTGTCACATCACCTGTAATCGTTAGATCTGTTGGATCAACGTCACATTCAATAGTAATATCTGCAGGGACCGTAAATGTTGGCCCTCTAGTATCAACAACAGTAATAATTTGAACTTCAGTTGCTAAATTATCACAATCATCAAATAGTCTCCATTTTCTGTGAATTTCGAATGAATTAGGACAACTTCCAGGTATGATTATATCTTTATAATCGGCTTCTAATCCTGTTGAACAGTTATCTGCCTCATCAAACACATCTCCAGTTATAGTAAGATCATTTGAATCTACATCACATTCGATAGTTATTGGATCAGGAACCGTAAATGTTGGAAGAGTCGTGTCTACCACAGTAATGGTCTGATCTGCAGAAACGCTATTACCACAAGCATCAGTAGCAGTCCAAGTTCTAGTAATTACTTTAGTGATTCCACAATTTGCAACTTCACTATCAGAGAATGACACATTAGGTGAAGCACAATCGTCAGTTGCAGTTGCAGTTCCTGTATTAGCAGGAGATTCATCTTCAGTACATTCAATGGTTACATCAGCTGGAATTGTTAATACAGGATCAACTGTATCTATAATAGAGTAGGTGGCAGTTGTGCTAGCAGCATTTCCACACTCATCGGTTGCAGTAAATGTTACAGTTATTGCACCATTTGCACAATCTACATTGGTATTAGCACCATAATCGTTAGACCAAGTTACATTTCCACAAGTATCGTTTGCTGTAGCACCAGCATTATTAGCAAGCCAAGCTTCTAAAGTTCCATCAGGTGTTACACCACACTGAATAACAATATCACTTGTATTTGTATTATCAATTGTTGGAGGTGTCGTATCGATAACAGTAATGGTCTGATCTGCAGAAACAGCGTTACCACATTCATCAGTTACTGTCCAAGTACGCACAATAGTTTTTGTATTACCACAAGCTGCAGTCTCAACATCAGACTCAGTGATAGTTACTGTACCACAAGTATCAGAACCTGTAGCGACACCAGTATTGGCAGAAGACTCATCATCAGTACACTCAATAGTGATATCGGCAGGAACATTAATAATAGGATCAGTCGTATCGATAACAGTAATAGTCTGATCCGCAGAAACAGCGTTTCCACACTCATCAGTTACTGTCCAAGTACGCACAATAGTTTTCGTATTACCACAAGCGGCAGTCTCAACGTCAGACTCAGTGATGGTCACTGTACCACAAGTATCAGAACCTGTAGCGACACCAGTATTGGCAGAGGACTCATCATCAGTACACTCAATAGTGATATCTGCAGGAACATTAATAATAGGATCAGTCGTATCGATAACAGTAATAGTCTGATCTGCAGAAACAGCGTTACCACATTCATCAGTTACTGTCCAAGTACGCACAATAGTTTTCGTATTACCACAAGCGGCAGTCTCAACATCAGACTCAGTGATGGTCACTGTACCACAAGTATCAGAACCTGTAGCGACACCAGTATTGGCAGAAGACTCATCATTAGTACACTCGATAGTGATATCGG
>NZ_QERF01000008.1 GCF_003260205.1 Winogradskyella tangerina
GGTATAGGTGATCTCATCGCCTACACTTGCACCTGCAGGACCTACATCTGTAGTGATCGCTGCGGTCTTGGTAAGTTCTATAGATGGGTTCTGTGCAATTGCAAATGGCGTAACATCATTTGTAGTATCACCATCATTATTGTCTCCATTAACTGCATCAATATCTGGAGTCTCAACAGTTTCAGGATCAGTAACTGCAGAACCATCTGAGGCTGTTCCTGTATCTGAAGTATCTGTTATATCATCTGCAGTATTTCCGGTATTACCACCTGGAACTTCAGCAACAACTGATGCCGAATTTTCAACACCACTGGCGTCGATATCCGCCTGAACAACCGTATAAGAAGCTGAACAGGTTGTACTTGCTCCTGGTGCTAAACTTGAATCTATACAAGTTACTGTTCCAACGACAGGATCCGTAACTACAATATTTGATAAGGTTTCGTCACCAGTATTTGTTACAGTAAATGAATAATTAATAACATCGTCTAATAAACCTGGAGCACCTGCTGAAGTAACACTCGCTACACTTTTAATCAAACTAATACTACAGCTAGCAGAATTTAATACAATTGGAGTAATCGCCACCTCTGAACATGTTGGCGTTCCTGTATATCTCACTGCTGGAGTATATGAGCCTGGTGTCAATCCGGTAAAAATCGGACTAGCCTGGAAAGGACCTGCAAGGCCATTCACACTATATTCTAAAGCACCACCACCATTATCGGTTGCATCTATTGTTATAGAACCAAGATTGGTCAAACAATCAGGTTGTACAGATGACGTTGTTACATCGATTGTTGGTGGAGGAACGAAAAACGAAGGGTCGTAAATTATAAATGCCTTACCATCACCACCATCGCCACCAGTTGCCGCAGCACCTGATTGAGTAATTCTAATACCTTGGATATCTGTTCCTGAAGGTACTAAGGCTGTCAATGGGTAAATAGTTACAAAGACATCCTGATTGAAGTCCGTCTCAACTCCTGTATTTATGTAATTTGTAGGGTTTGCCAAAACTACATTTCCAAATGGAGTTAAAGTATTATCTAACGCTTGTACACTAAGCTCGTTATTACCGTTTCGTTCTGTGATAACGATATAACGGTTAGATGCAGAAGCGATTGGACTATTATAAATAAATTCGTTAAAATCGGTTGGGTCAATGGTATCATCCATTGATAAATAATGTCTTAGATCGTTTTCAGCATTTGCTGCAAGAAGAGCCGCATCATAAATCGCTGGTCCGTCCGCTACGGTAGCTACAACTGCCGTTTGATCTCTAATGAATTGACTTGATGCCAATGGTGTTGCATATTGATAATTCACATTGTTCGGCGCATAATATCCTGAGAATGGATTAGGTTGCCCTGCAACTGTAATTGAATTCAATATTGCTGGATCACCTTCGTTAATTCCACTATTAATGTCGAAAACAACATCACCACTCAAAAGAGCCGCTGTTGGGTTCCCTGGTGGAATTGTATCTGTACAATCATCATCACTACATTCAAAAGGTGCGGTAAACACGTTTGTATCTTCAAACGGACAAATGGCTTCATCTGAGAATGTTGCCGTTAATGATATCGCAGATCCATTCGAAGGTAAAACAACACCAACAAAAGTGTGAGGTGATGTTAAACCAACTGCTGAAACTGAAGCTGTTCCATCGCCAGATAAATCAAGAGTTCCAGAGCCAGGAGATAAATTAAACGTTACCGTAATATCTGCGGTGAACGTATCGTCATTAATGTTTGAAGGCGTACCATTGTCGTTACATACCGAAATATTGCTAGCTGAAATACTCAATAAATTACAACAAGCATCATCTAAAGTTATAGGGTTAATAGACACTTCCAAACAATCTGGACGCGACTGATATCTCACTGCAGGTGTGTATGTTGCTGGTCCTAAACCTGTAAAGGTTGGAGACAATTGCCAAGGACCTGCAGCACCATTAATACTGTATTCTATTATTCCTCCGCCATTATCTTGTGCATCGATCGTTATTGAACCTGTATTTGAAGGACATGTAGGTTGAATAGCTCCTGTACTGGTTAATATAGAAGGTGGTGGGATTAATGTTGCCGGGTCATACATTATGAATGCCTTACCGTCACCACCGTCGCCACCAGAACTGATGTAACTTAATCGAATTCCTTCAACCGGCGTACCCGCAGCGAAGAATGTTGTTAATGGATAAACAGCCATAAATACATTCTGACCAGATACGTTATCTGCTAATACACCAGTATCAAAATAGTCTGGTGTGTTTACTAACTGAGGTGAACCAACTAGAGTACCTCCGCCATCAATTGCTTGAATAGTTAAACGGTTATTTCCATTTCTTTCAGTTATGACGATATATCTGTTAGCCGCAGCAGTTAAAGGTGTGTTGTAATAATACTCTACGAAGTCTGAATTTGTAATTGTATTATCTAAAGCTAAATAATGTGTGAGATCTCTGTCTCTATTTGCTTCTAGAACCGCAGATTCGAAAGCTGCTGTTCCGATAGTAATATCTGAAGTTATAATATTTTGATCTCTGATAAATTGACTTGTTGCAGCCTCATTTACAAAATTGTAATTCACCTGACTTGGTGGATATAATTCAGTAAAAGCATTAGGTTCGCCAGCAACTGAAATAGAATTTAAGACAGCACCTGATGAACCACCAGGACCAGTAATACTTGTTGTAATATCTGTACCCGGAATTGGACCTGTTGGACTTCCCGAAGGAATAACATCAAGACAATCTGTATTATCAACTAAGGTTAAATCGAACGGAGGTGTAGATTGACATATTGGAGAAAAGGACGCAACGATTTGAGTATAATCCCCGGCATCTAAACCTGATATTACTACATTCCCACTACCGTCGGAAGTTATAGATGCGCTTACTGGCACACCATCATCTAAATAATCAATTGTATAATTATTATTTGGCAATAATCCTTCTAAGGTTATACTTCCGTCTGAAGCACCAATAAAAGTAGGATTAGTTACTACAGAATTTGAAATTGTTACAAAATCAGAAGGATCTGAGGTTGTTGTGTTTGATAAAACAAGTTTTTGATTAGGCAATGTATTTGGGATAACATTTCTATAGACAATAGTTCTTGGGGAACCTCCTAAATCATCAACGAAAGAAACAACAACGCGATAGTATTCACTGGCTCCAAGAGGCAATCCAAATTTAACAACAGAACTATTCTGGGAACCGTGTCCTGAAGCACCATTGAATTCTCTAATACCACTTAGGACGTTACCAGCGCAATCCGTAAGGTAAATTGTGGCACCTAAAGCTGGTCTAGTGCCAGTACCACCTGTTGTCGTATTGTCGAATAAAACTTCTACATCCAAATAATCTGTATCAGTAAATGTATTTTCCCACAATTGATTTGCACCGCCTGTAACTGCAACATACAAATCTAAATCGCCATCATTATCTATATCGATAAATTCTGCAGCTTCTCCATTGGCATTAACATTTATTCCTAAGTTATCTGAAGAAAAACTAAAGTTTCCTGCTCCTGTGGAAGTATTTAATAGCAAAAATGATGTACCACTATCGTTAGTTAAAAATAAGTCCACTAACCCATCATGATTGATATCACCTTGAGTTACTCCATCGACATCTGAAGTATTTGGCAAAGCTGTAAGACCTCCACCATCATTGGTGACAGTAACTGATGCTATTGCAAAATTCCCTGAACCAGTTCCAGTTTGCTCAATTAAAATTGTTGCATCATTATTAGTAGAAAAGTCAGTCCATATGGCATCAAAGTCTCCATCATTATCGAAATCCGCCCAAACGACACCACCTTTATTACCATTGGATGCGTCAAAATTTAATCCATAAAAAGGTGTGTAAGAGCCATCACCGTTGCCTGCATATATATCTGCTTCAGCAGGAGTACTTGCTGTACCATCTCGTCGGATGGCAATATCGACAAATCCATCATTATTATAATCAACGGCAGCACCATAGTCTCCAAAGCCACCCGTAGCTGTAAAGCCTGAAGTCGCACCTGGTACCAAGGTAAAAATACCTGTGCCATCATTATCAAAAAGTAAAATATTGGTATTATTATCAACAATTATATCTAAATATCCATCACCATCTGAATCAATCCAAGTCGCAAATTCTGTAGAGCTAAAACCAGTAAGTGCTGGTCTGCCACCAACTGCAGCTCCTCCTTGCTGCCATAGAGTAAAGGTACCTGTACCATCATTAGCAAAAATGTATAAATTATTCCCCGTGCCCGATGCAACTAGAAGATCTAGGTCTCCATCATTATCCATATCGCCAGCCGTGACCTGTCTGATTCTAGCATCTAATCCAGAAAAAACTCCATTATTAGTAAATGTCCCAACTGGACCTTGAAGTTGAATAAATAACTGACCGCCACTGCTGTGGTTGCCCAAAGCTGCATCTAGTAAGCCGTCACCGTTAAAGTCACCAAAAGTAAAGCCTCCTTCAATCGTTCCACCAAGATCTAGATTTGTTGGGGTATTAAGAGAAAATGACTGTGCATTCAAAAAGTTAATAGAAATGAAAAATAATGCTAACACTGTGGTAGTAACAATATTTCGAACAGAGAATCGGGTAGAGATTTTCATATGGTTAAATAGTTGATGTATAATTCAATTTTGTGCACTGAACAATTTATACAATTATCGATTAAATGCAAATATATTCGATAAACTGTAATAAACAAATTTTTTAAGTAAGAATTTCAGTACTAAAGAATTGCCAATGCCTTTAAACTATGACACAGCCACATCTAAAATGTCACCAAAAACGAGTTGTATGTTCCTATTGAATTAAAAAAAGAAGAGATTGGCTATTAATCAACTTCATTTGTAGAAAAAAAACTTGTGATTTGGGACTATCTAACATGGTCATTTAATACTTAACATTATTACTAATTCTCATGCATGCGAAAAATACTCATAGAATTCTTATTCTAACTAATTATTCGATGAATTGACAAATATTCCCTTCAAGCTTAAATTAAGCCTTCAATTTGAATAATATTCGCAGAAATGAAACATAATACTACTGATTGTTTTAATTTTGCAATTCTCAAAAAAATAAAATGAGTTTTAATTCAGAAATTGAAAGACGTCGAACCTTCGGGATTATATCCCATCCAGATGCAGGTAAAACTACCTTGACGGAGAAACTGTTACTCTTTGGTGGCGCTATTCAGGAGGCAGGTGCTGTAAAAAGTAATAAAATCAAAAAGGGTGCTACAAGTGATTTCATGGAAATTGAAAGACAGCGTGGTATATCAGTTGCTACTTCAGTTTTGGCATTTGAATATAACGGCATCAAAATCAACATTTTGGATACACCAGGGCATAAGGATTTTGCTGAAGATACCTTTAGAACTCTCACGGCTGTTGACAGTGTTATTGTAGTGATCGATGTCGCTAAAGGTGTTGAGGAACAGACCGAAAAACTGGTTGAAGTTTGTCGTATGCGAAACATCCCCATGATCGTATTTATAAACAAACTCGATCGCGAAGGTAAGGATGCTTTTGACCTTCTAGACGAAGTAGAACAAAAGTTAGGCTTAAGGGTTACTCCTCTTAGTTTTCCTATTGGCATGGGCTACGACTTTAAGGGCATTTACAATATTTGGGAAAAGAATGTCAACTTATTTAAAGGTGAAAGCAAACAACATATAAATGATACCGTAGAAATTTCGGATTTAAATTCTGAAGAACTCGATAAACTGGTTGGTGATTCTGCTGCTCAAACACTTAGAGATGAAATCGAATTGGTAGAAGGTATCTATCCTGAATTCGATAAAGAAGCTTATTTAAAGGGCGAACTGCAACCCGTATTCTTTGGGTCAGCTTTGAATAATTTTGGTGTACGTGAATTATTAGACTGCTTTATAGAAATTGCTCCAAAACCACGCGCTAAGCAAAGTGACACTCGATTAGTAAAGCCTGACGAAAACAAGTTTACTGGATTTGTATTTAAGATTCATGCCAATATGGATCCTAATCACCGTAATCGATTGGCTTTTGTTAAGATCGTTTCAGGTGAATTCAAAAGAAATACGCCATACTTGCATGTAAGACATAATAAGAAATTTAAATTTTCGAGTCCGAATGCCTTTTTCGCTGAAAAGAAAGAAATCGTTGACATCTCTTATCCAGGTGATATTGTGGGGCTTCAGGATACAGGTAATTTTAAAATTGGTGATACGCTAACAGAAGGTGAAGTATTGAATTACAAAGGCATACCTAGTTTTTCACCTGAGCATTTTAGGTATATCAACAATGCCGACCCTATGAAGGCCAAGCAACTGTACAAAGGTATTGATCAGCTAATGGATGAAGGAGTTGCTCAGCTTTTTACACTCGATTACAACGGACGAAAAGTGATTGGAACGGTTGGAGCACTTCAGTATGAAGTAATTCAATACCGTCTAGAGCATGAGTATGGTGCTAAGTGCACATACGAAAACCTTAATGTTCATAAGGCTTGTTGGGTTCAGACCGATGATGAAAAGAGTGAAGAATACAAGGAATTTCTAAGGGTTAAGCAGCGTTATTTAGCTCGGGATAAGCAAAACCAGTTGGTTTTTCTGGCCGATTCTATGTTTTCACTTCAAATGTCGCAACAAAAATACCCGAGCATTACCTTCCATATGACTTCGGAATTTGAATAAAAACACTATGCATTTCATCGAAAAGCAGGTTTCAAAAACGTATTTTATCGATGTTATTTGCTTTTTGTCGATAATTTGATTATTCTTGAACATCAATTTCTACTTTGATTTAGAGATTAACCCCAAACTAATCTACTTATTATGGACTTAAATGCTAACGTTTTCAGTAATGAAGACATTACTGTAACCTACGATCCACGTTGTTGCGTTAATGCAGGTATTTGCGCTAGACAACTTTCCGATGTTTTTAGGAGTTCTGTAATTCCATGGATTGATTTAGATGGCGCTCACAATGATGCCATTATAAATCAAATTAAGAAATGCCCTTCGGGTGCTTTGAAGTTTCACCTTAACCAAAAGGATGTGGCCTAACGATTAGGTACTGAACCGTAAAATATAAACCCTTTGATAGTCTCAAAGGGTTTCTTTTTTATGCCCGTCCTGTCGGGCCAAAATTTAATGGAATCGGTGGTTGCTCATTGAAAACATTTCGAGAAACCTTTTAACGCTCAAATTATGCTTGTCCCGTCGGGCCAAAATTCAACGGAATTGGCGGTTGCTCATTGAAAACATTTCGAGCTACCTTTTAACGCTCGAATTATGCTTGTCCCGTTGGGCCAAAATTCAACGGAATTGGCGGTTGCTCATTGAAAACATTTCAAGCAACCTTTTAACGCTCGAATTATGCTTGTCCCGTCGGGCCAAAATTCAACGGAATTGGCGGTTGCTCATTGAAAACATTTCGAGCAACCTTTTGATACTCGAATTATGCTTGTCCCGTCGGGCCAAAATTCAACGGAATTGGCGGTTGCTCATTGAAAACATTTCGAGCAACCTTTTGATACTCGAATTATGCCTGTCCCGTCGGGCCAAAATTTAACGGAATTGGCGGTTGCTCAATGTAAACATTTCGCGCAACCTTTTGACGCTCGAATTATGCTTGTCCCGTCGGGCCAAAATTCAACGGAATTGGCGGTTGCTCATTGAAAACATTTCGAGCAACCTTTTGTTACTCGAATTATGCTTGTCCCGTCGGGCCAAAATTTAACGGAATTGGCGGTTGCTCGTAATCTTTGATTTCACCATGTGCATTTTCAAAACGTTTCACATTTTCTCCTAAAGCTTTTAATAAACGTTTAGCGTGTTGCGGTGTTAGAATTATTCTAGACTTCACCTTACTCTTTGGAGTACCAGGCATAATACTTACAAAGTCGACTACAAACTCCGACACAGAATGATTAATAATTGCCAAATTTGAATAAATCCCTTCAGCTACTTTTTCATCTAATTCTATATTGATCTGTCCTTTTTTTGGATTCTTTTTTTCCTCTGCCATAATATTTTATTTAAAGATTAAAAGCCTTCACACTTTATATTGTATGAAGGCTTTGTTTATGTAATTTCTGCCTTACCGACAGTTAAGATGAATTCTAGTTGAAATTCATCTCTTCTTTAGCTTTCATCATTTCATCAAACTCCTCTTTTGAACCTACGATAATATTGTCATAGTCTCTAACACCTGTACCTGCTGGTATTCTGTGTCCTACGATTACATTTTCTTTAAGTCCTTCAAGCGTATCTACTTTACCATTTACTGCTGCTTCATTAAGAACCTTAGTGGTTTCCTGGAAGGAAGCTGCTGAGATAAAGGATTTAGTTTGTAACGAAGCTCTTGTAATACCTTGTAAGATTGGCGTAGCCGTTGCTGGCTGTGCATCTCTAGCAGTTACAAGATTCTTGTCTTCTCTTCTTAAGATTGAATTTTCATCTCTTAGTTGTCTTACAGAAACGATCTGACCTGATTGTAAATTCTCAGAATCACCTGCATCCTCAATCACTTTCATTCCGAATATCTTATCATTCTCTTCGATGAAATCTGATTTATGAACAAGTTGGTTTTCTAAGAAAATAGTATCACCAGAATCCATGATCTTCACTTTACGCATCATCTGTCTTACCACAACTTCGAAGTGTTTATCATTGATCTTCACCCCTTGTAAACGATATACTTCTTGTACTTCATTCACTAAGTACTGCTGAACAGCAGATGGGCCTTTGATATTTAAGATATCGTTTGGTGTTACCGAACCATCAGATAATGGCATACCAGCTTTTACATAATCATTCTCTTGTACAAGGATCTGATTAGATAATTTAACTAGGTATTTCTTCACCTCACCTAATTTAGATTCGATGATGATCTCACGGTTACCACGCTTAATCTTACCAAATGATACAACACCATCGATCTCACTTACAACCGCTGGGTTAGATGGATTACGTGCTTCGAATAACTCAGTTACACGTGGAAGACCACCTGTAATATCACCAGCTTTTGCTGACTTACGTGGTATTTTAACTAAGATCTTACCGATATTAATTTCCTCACCATCATCGATCATTATGTGAGCACCTACTGGTAAGTTGTAAGAACGGATAGTTTCACCTTTCTTATCCTCGATCAATAATGTTGGAATCAATTTCTTGTTTCTAGATTCAGAAATAACTTTTTCTTGGAATCCTGTTTGCTCATCGATCTCTACCTGGTAAGTTACACCTTGCTCGATGTTTTCGTATCGTACTTTACCAGCAAATTCAGAAATAATTACACCATTGTAAGGATCCCACTGACAAATTACAGTGCCTGTCTTCACCTTAGCACCTGGTTTCACAAAAATGTGAGAACCATAAGGAATATTATTTGTACTTAAAACGATACCTGTTTTAGCATCAACTAATTTTAATTCTGAAGTTCTAGAGATAACAACATCTACTTCGTTACCTTCATTATCAGTAGTCTTAACAGTCTTAAGATCTTCGATCTCTGCAACACCATCAAACTTAACAACTAATTTGTTTTCTTCTGAAATGTTACCTGCAATACCACCTACGTGGAATGTACGTAAGGTAAGCTGTGTACCAGGCTCACCAATAGATTGAGCAGCAACTACACCAACAGCTTCACCACGTTGTACCATCTTACCAGTTGCAAGATTACGTCCGTAACACTTCACACAGATACCTTTCTTAGCTTCACATGTTAATGGTGAACGTACTTCAATTGACTCGATTGCAGAATCACCAATTTGTTTAGCGATAGCATCATCGATATGGCCACCAGCTTCAACAATTAGTTCTTCAGTATGTGGATCGTAAACATCATTTAGTGATGTTCTACCTACAATTCTAGCTTCTAGTTTTTCAACAACTTCTTCGTTTTTCTTAAGTGCTGAAACTTCAATACCACGTAATGTACCACAATCTTCTTCGTAAACGATAACATCTTGAGATACATCAACTAAACGACGTGTTAGGTAACCAGCATCCGCAGTTTTAAGAGCGGTATCTGCCAGACCTTTACGTGCACCGTGAGTTGAAATAAAGTACTCTAAAATTGAAAGACCTTCTTTAAAGTTAGATAAGATCGGGTTTTCAATAATCTCACCTCCACCAGCATTAGATTTTTTCGGCTTAGCCATCAAACCACGCATACCAGTTAACTGACGAATCTGTTCTTTCGAACCACGAGCTCCAGAATCTAACATCATAAATACTGAGTTAAATCCTTGTTGGTCTTCGCGGATACGCTTCATAGATAATTCAGTCAATTCGGCATTAGTAGATGTCCAAATATCAATAACCTGATTATATCTTTCGTTATTGGTAATAAGTCCCATATTATAGTTACCCATAATACCATCAACCTTTTTGTTGGCTGCATCGATCATTCCGTGTTTTTCTTCTGGAATAATGATATCCCCTAAGCTGAATGATAATCCACCTTGGAATGCGAACTTATATCCTAAAGTTTTAATCTCATCTAAGAATTCAGCAGTTTCAGGCACTGAAGTAACTTTCAGAATTTGACCGATGATATCTCTCAACGATTTCTTCGTTAATACTTCATTCACATAACCTGCTTTTTCTGGTACTTTTTCGTTGAAAAGTACACGACCTACAGTAGTTTCAATGATTTGAGTAGTCAACTCACCTTCTTCATTAAAGTCTTTTGTTCTTACTTTAATTCCGGCGTTAAGGTCAACCTTCTTCTCGTTGTAAGCAATAGTAACTTCCTCCGGAGAATAGAATGTTAAGCCTTCACCTTTTACTGTATAGTCTTTATCAGTTTTACGCAACTTGGTCATATAGTATAATCCGAGTACCATATCCTGAGAAGGAACGGTTACAGGAGAACCATTTGCAGGATTCAGAATGTTGTGAGACGCTAACATTAAAAGTTGCGCTTCCAAAATCGCTTCTGGTCCTAATGGTAAATGCACCGCCATCTGGTCACCATCGAAATCGGCATTAAATGCAGTACACACTAACGGGTGTAACTGAATTGCTTTACCTTCGATAAGCTTTGGCTGGAATGCTTGAATACCAAGTCTGTGTAATGTAGGAGCACGGTTTAGTAATACAGGATGTCCTTTAAGGACATTTTCTAAGATATCCCAAACTACAGGCTCTTTTCTATCTATAATCTTCTTCGCAGATTTTACAGTTTTTACAATACCTCTTTCAATTAATTTTCTAATAATGAAAGGCTTGTAAAGCTCTGCTGCCATATTCTTTGGCAATCCACATTCGAATAATTTTAATTCTGGTCCAACAACAATTACCGAACGCGCTGAATAATCAACACGCTTACCAAGTAAGTTCTGACGGAAACGACCTTGCTTACCTTTAAGCGAATCTGAAAGTGATTTTAATGGTCTGTTTGAATCCGTTTTAACTGCAGAAGACTTCCGAGTGTTATCGAATAATGAGTCTACAGACTCTTGAAGCATACGCTTTTCGTTACGTAAGATTACTTCAGGAGCTTTGATCTCTACTAAACGCTTCAAACGGTTATTACGAATAATAACACGACGGTAAAGGTCGTTAAGATCTGAAGTTGCGAAACGTCCACCATCTAATGGCACTAATGGTCTTAATTCTGGTGGAATTACAGGAATAGCCTTCATGATCATCCACTCTGGCTTATTCTCTCTGTTCTCGTTAGATTCTCTAAAGGCCTCAACAACTTGTAAACGCTTTAAAGCTTCAGTTTTACGTTGTTTAGATGTTTCGTTATTAGCACTGTGTCTAAGATCGTATGATAACTGATCTAAATCAATTCTTGCTAAAAGATCGATTAAACATTCAGCACCCATTTTAGCGATAAACTTGTTAGGGTCTGTATCTTCAAGGTATTGGTTTTCTTGTGGAAGAGTTTCAAGAATGTTTAAGTATTCTTCTTCTGTTAAGAAATCCATTTTTTGTACAGGCTCACCTTCAGCATTTACTGCACTACCTGGTTGGATAACTACATAACGCTCGTAGTAGATGATCATATCTAATTTCTTAGATGGTAATCCGAGTAAGTATCCAATTTTGTTTGGTAATGAACGGAAATACCAAATGTGTGCTACTGGCACTACTAAATTGATGTGACCTACTCTATCTCTACGAACTTTCTTTTCAGTTACCTCTACTCCACAACGGTCACAAACGATACCCTTGTAACGTATTCTTTTATATTTACCACAAGCACATTCGTAATCCTTTACAGGACCGAAAATACGCTCACAGAACAAACCATCACGCTCTGGTTTGTGTGTACGATAATTAATAGTCTCTGGCTTTAATACTTCGCCTCGTGAAGCTGCTAAAACAGATTCAGGTGACGCTAAACCGATTGAAATTTTGTTAAACTTCAGTACTGTATTCTTATCTTGTTTTCTTGCCATATTTCTTGAGTTTTCAGGGACAGTTTTCAGCCGCAGTAACTATTTACTGAGACTGAATACTGTTTACTGAATAATTTATTCTTCTAATCTAATATCTAATCCTAAACCTTTCAATTCGTGCATAAGTACGTTGAAAGATTCTGGTAGTCCTGGTTCTGGCATTGGCTCACCCTTAACGATAGCTTCGTAAGTTTTTGCTCTACCAATTACGTCATCTGATTTTACAGTTAAGATCTCTCGTAGAGTACTTGATGCACCGTATGCTTCAAGTGCCCATACCTCCATCTCACCAAAACGCTGTCCACCGAATTGTGCTTTACCACCAAGCGGCTGCTGTGTAATTAATGAGTAAGGTCCGATAGAACGTGCGTGCATCTTATCGTCGATCATATGACCAAGTTTGATCATATAGATAACACCAACTGTTGCTGGTTGATCGAAACGATCACCAGTTCCACCATCGTATAGATAAGTATGACCGAATCTTGGAATTCCTGCTTCATCAGTGTAGGCATTGATCTGGTCTAATGTAGCACCGTCAAAGATTGGTGTTGCATAGGTCTTACCAAGATCTTTACCAGCCCATCCTAATACAGTTTCATAGATCTGACCGATATTCATACGAGATGGTACACCAAGTGGATTCAATACGATATCAACTGGAGTTCCGTCTTCTAAGAATGGCATATCCTCTTGACGAACAATACGTGCCACGATACCTTTGTTACCGTGACGACCTGCCATCTTATCACCTACTTTCAGTTTACGTTTCTTAGCGATGTAAACTTTAGCAAGTTTAATGATCCCTGCTGGTAATTCATCACCAACCGAAATGGTGAATTTCTCACGTCTTAAAGATCCTTGAAGATCGTTCTCCTTGATCTTGTAATTGTGAATTAAGTCAGCAACAAGCTCATTAGTATGATCGTCAGTCGTCCATTTACCAGAAGTTAAATGCGTGTAATCATCAACAGCGTTTAACATCTTTAAGGTGTACTTCTTACCTCTAGGGATAATTTCTTCACCTAAATCATTATAAATACCCTGAGCTGTTTTACCATTTACAATTGCGAATAGTTTTTCAACTAAGATATTTTTAAGATCATCAAAACGGTTATCATAAGCATTTTCTAGTGCTTCGATATCTTCCTTATCCTGAGCTCTCTTACGTTTATCTTTTACTGCTCTCGCGAATAATTTTTTATCGATTACCACACCATTTAATGATGGAGACGCTTTTAATGATGCATCCTTAACATCACCTGCTTTATCACCGAAGATCGCTCTAAGAAGTTTTTCTTCTGGTGTTGGGTCAGACTCACCTTTTGGTGTGATCTTACCAATTAAGATATCACCCGGTTTGATTTCAGCACCAATACGAATCATACCATTTTCATCAAGGTCTTTAGTTGCCTCTTCAGAAACGTTTGGTATATCGTTGGTTAACTCTTCGTTACCTAGTTTTGTATCTCTTACTTCAAGTGAGTACTCATCGATATGAATAGATGTAAAGATATCATCGCGAACTACTTTCTCAGAAATTACGATCGCATCCTCAAAGTTATATCCTTTCCAAGGCATGAAGGCTACTTTCATGTTTCTACCAAGAGCAAGCTCTCCATTCTGTGTTGCGTAACCTTCACAAAGTACTTGTCCTTTAGTTACCTTATCACCTTTCTTAACGATAGGCTTTAAGTTGATAGACGTACCTTGATTTGTTTTTCTGAATTTCACTAATGGATATTCTTTCACATCGCTGTCAAAGCTTACCATTGCTTCTTCTTCAGTACGCTCGTATTTGATTACGATCTTATCAGCATCAACATATTCAACAACACCTTCGCCTTCTGCATTAATTAATACTCTAGAATCTGATGCTACCTGACGCTCTAAACCAGTACCAACGATTGGCGCTTCTGGTCTTAATAACGGTACTGCCTGACGCATCATGTTTGATCCCATCAGTGCACGGTTTGCATCATCATGCTCTAAGAATGGAATTAATGATGCTGAGATTGAAGCGATCTGGTTTGGCGCTACATCCGTATAGTTAACTCCAGTTGGTTCAATAACTGGGAAGTCACCTTCTTGACGAGCAATAACTTTATCGTGTATTATTTTTCCTTTACCATCAACTTCTACAGTTGCCTGAGCGATCATTTTCTCTTCCTCTTCTTCAGCGCTCAAGTAAGTCGGTGCATTTTTAATGTCAACAACTCCGTTTTCAACTTTTCTGTATGGTGTTTCGATGAATCCCATTGAATTTACTTTCGCATATACTGAAAGTGAAGAGATCAAACCAATGTTTGGACCTTCTGGTGTTTCAATTGGACATAAACGACCATAATGTGTATAGTGAACGTCACGAACCTCGAAACCAGCTCTTTCTCTTGAAAGTCCTCCTGGACCTAAAGCTGATAAACGACGTTTATGTGTAATCTCTGCTAATGGATTTGTTTGATCCATGAACTGAGACAATTGATTTGTTCCGAAGAAAGAATTAATAACTGAAGACAAGGTCTTAGCATTAATCAAATCGATTGGCGTAAATACTTCGTTATCACGAACATTCATACGCTCACGAATGGTACGCGCCATACGTGCTAAACCAACACCAAACTGAGATGATAACTGCTCACCTACTGTACGTACACGACGGTTAGATAAGTGATCGATATCATCAATCTCTGCTTTAGAGTTGATTAACTCAATTAAATATTTGATGATGGTAATGATATCTTCTTTGGTAAGTACTTGCTTATCCATTCCGATATCTAAACCTAATTTTTTGTTCATTCTGTAACGACCTACCTCACCTAAAGAGTAACGTTGGTCTGAGAAGAATAACTTGTCAATTATTCCACGTGCTGTTTCCTCATCTGGCGGTTCAGCATTACGTAATTGGCGATAGATATGTTCAACAGCTTCTTTTTCAGAGTTTGTTGGATCTTTTTGTAATGTATTGTGAATGATAGCGTAGTCACCTTGCTGAGCACTTTCTTTGTGTAGAAGAATAGTCTTCACTTCAGCTTCTAGGATCTCTTCGATATTGTCTTTATCAACAATGGTGTCGCGATCTAGTACGATCTCATTACGCTCAATAGATACTACTTCACCAGTATCTTCATCCACGAAATCTTCGTGCCATGTGTTAAGTACACGTGCCGCTAACTTACGACCGATTACTTTTTTCAAGCCAGTTTTAGAAACTTTCACCTCTTCTGCGAGGTCGAAGATCTCTAAGATATCTTTATCACGTTCGAAACCAATTGCACGGAAAAGCGTCGTTACAGGTAACTTTTTCTTTCTGTCAATGTAAGCGTACATAACGCTATTGATATCCGTAGCAAATTCAATCCAAGATCCTTTAAAAGGAATTACTCTAGCAGAATATAACTTGGTTCCATTGGCGTGGAATGATTGGCTAAAGAATACACCTGGAGATCTGTGTAATTGAGATACAACAACACGTTCTGCACCATTGATACAGAAGGTTCCGCTAGGCGTCATATATGGGATTGTACCTAAATATACATCCTGAACGATAGTTTCGAAATCTTCGTGCTCCGGATCGGTACAGTATAATTTTAATCTTGCTTTTAAGGGTACGCTATACGTTAATCCTCTCTCGATACATTCTTCGATCGTATACCTTGGTGGATCAATGAAATAGTCTAAAAATTCCAACACGAATTGGTTTCGTGTGTCGGTAATTGGAAAGTTCTCCATGAAGGTGTTGTATAAACCTTCGTTACCTCTTTCCTCTGATTTTGTTTCTAATTGGAAAAAATCCTGGAAGGATTTTATTTGGATATCCAAAAAGTCTGGGTAATCTGTTCTATTTACAATAGAAGAGAAATTAATTCTTTCAGCCTTATTTGCTTGCATTGATGAACGAGATTTTTATTAAAAAAACTAAAATATGTATATAACGTTTATATACACAAAAGGGTTTAGGTCTTAGAGAACTACTCCAGACCTAAACCATATGTTGTAGGTTAAGCTGAGCTTACTTAAGCTCAACCTCAGCTCCAGCTTCTTCTAAAGAAGATTTTAAGCCTTCAGCTTCGTCTTTAGAAACACCTTCTTTAATTGTACTTGGTGCTTCATCAACTAATCCTTTTGCATCTTTTAAGCCTAAACCAGTTAATTCCTTAACTAATTTTACAACTGCTAATTTAGAAGCACCTGCTGCTTTTAATACTACATCAAATTCTGTCTTTTCTTCAGCGGCTTCACCACCTCCAGCAGCACCACCTGCAGCAACTGCAACTGCAGCAGCAGCTGGCTCAATGCCATACTCATCTTTTAATATAGTAGCTAATTCGTTAACTTCTTTAACTGTTAAGTTAACTAATTGTTCTGCGAAATCTTTTAAATCTGCCATTTTTTCTATTGTTTTAATGTGTGTGTTTTATAATAATTTTTAAAGTGTGTTTTCTTTGATTATCCTTCTCTTTCGGATAATGTTTTTACAATGCCTGCTATTGTTCCTCCACCAGACTTAAGTGCTGAAATAACATTCTTAGCAGGAGATTGTAATAATGTGATAATTTCTCCAAGAAGTTCTTCTTTCGACTTAATATCTACTAAAGTATCTAATAGATCGTCACCAATGTAAATAGCTTCTTCAATGAAAGCACCTTTTAATAAAGGCTTTTCAGATTTTTTACGAAACTCCTTAATTACTTTGGCTGGAGCATTACCTGTTTCAGAGTACATTACTGAAGTATTACCTTTTAGAGTTGTTGGTAATTCACCGAAATCTTTTTCCGATGCTTCCATTGCTTTTTCTAAAAGTGTATTCTTTACTACAGCTAACTTAATGTTAGACTTGAAACACGCTCTTCTTAAATTTGAAGTTGTTGCTGCATCTAATCCAGAAATATCTGTTAAATAGATATTTGTATTATCTGCTAATTGCGCAGTTAACTCTTCAATTACTAGGGATTTTTCTTCTCTTGTCATAATATTTTAAAGTTTAACTACTTAACTAATTTTTGTATCTACAGGAATACTTGGACTCATTGTACTTGACATGTAAATACTCTTTACATAAGTACCTTTAGCAGCAGTTGGTTTTAACTTCATTAACGTTGTTAAAAGTTCGTTAGCATTGCCTACCAATTTTTCAGCACTAAAAGATGCTTTACCTATTGGCGCATGAACGATACCCGTTTTATCAACTTTGAAATCTATTTTACCAGCTTTTACTTCGCTAACAGCTTTACCAATATCCATGGTTACTGTTCCTGTCTTTGGATTCGGCATAAGACCTCTTGGCCCTAATACTCTACCTAATGGTCCTAACTTACCCATAACGCTTGGCATTGTAACGATAACGTCAACGTCAGTCCAACCGTCTTTAATTTTTTGTAAGTATTCGTCTAACCCAACATAATCAGCACCAGCTTCTTTAGCTTCTGCTTCTTTATCTGGAGTTACTAATGCAAGAACCTTCATGTCTTTACCTGTACCATGTGGTAAAGAAACTACTCCACGTACCATTTGATTGGCTTTACGCGGATCTACACCTAATCTTACTGCTAAATCTACTGAAGCATCAAACTTAGTGTATGTGATTTCTTTTAGTAAAGCTGAAGCTTCTTCTAAAGAGTAAAGTTTGTTTCTATCAACTTTAGCTCTTGCTTCTTTTTGCTTCTTTGTTAATCTTGCCATTTCTGAAATTTTAGTTTGGAGCTTCACCTCCTTTAACAGTGATACCCATCGATCTTGCTGTTCCAGCTACCATTTTCATAGCTGAACCGATTTCGAATGCATTTAAATCTTGCATCTTGTCTTCAGCAATTGCTCTAACTTGATCCCAAGTTACTTTTGCTACTTTACGTCGGTTAGGTTCTCCAGATCCTTTCTTTACTTTGGCCGCTTCTAATAATTGCACTGCTGCTGGTGGTGTTTTGATTACAAATTCAAAAGATTTGTCTTTGTAAACAGAGATCACAACAGGTAAAACTTTACCTGGTTTATCTTGGGTTCTAGCATTAAACTGCTTACAGAACTCCATGATGTTAACTCCAGCGGCACCTAAAGCGGGTCCAACCGGTGGCGATGGATTCGCAGCACCTCCCCGAACTTGTAACTTAACTACTTTGTCTAGTTCTTTTGCCATTTTTAAAAATTTAGTGCGTTTTTCTATTTTGGAAGCTTAGATTAACGCTATCTTAATTGTAACAATTATTATAATTTTTCAACTTGCATATAGCTCAGTTCTAATGGTGTCTTTCTTCCGAAGATTTTCACCATAACCTCTAGCTTACGCTTTTCTTCAAATATCTTTTCGATAGTACCATCAAATCCATTGAATGGTCCATCGATCACTTTTACAGTTTCTCCTTTAGTAAATGGAATTGCAATATTTGCATCTGCTTCAATCGCCAACTCATCTACTTTTCCTAACATTCTGTTTACTTCAGATTGTCTTAATGGAACAGGGTCACCGCCTTTTGTTTCGCCTAAAAATCCGATTACGTTTGTAATAGATTTAATAATGTGTGGAATTTCTCCACTCAAATTGGCTTGTATCATAATGTAACCTGGGAAATAAACTTTTTCTTTGTTTATTTTCTTACCGTTACGAATTTGAATCACTTTTTCAGTCGGTACTAAAACCTGATCTACATAATCTTCTAATCCCAATCTTGAGATTTCATTTTCTATGTAAGTCTTGATCTTGTTTTCTTGACCGCTTACTGCTCTAACAACATACCATTTTTTGTCTGACATCTTCTTCCCTAATATTTGTTAGCCTAATATATCGAAATACGCCTTCACTGCTCTACTAAACACAGTGTCCACTCCCCAAATAGCTAGAGAAAAAATAATTGAAAAAACTGCAACAAGAACCGTTAAGCGTTGAGCTTCTGGCCAAGGTGTCCATGACACATGGTTTTTCAACTCTGCGAATGATTCTTTAATGTATGTTATTAATCCTGCCATTTGTATTTAATTTTTGGTTGTTTATTAACCTTTTTTGTTAGCGCTTCAGATGTTAAGACTTAATGTCGTCTTGTTATCCTTCGCTTCGCACGGGTTGCGAGACTCGAACTCACGACACCTGGTTTTGGAGACCAGTGCTCTACCAACTGAGCTAAACCCGTAAACAACAATCAAGGCATCCCGAATTTTCGGGACACCTTTAATTGCCTATTTAATTGTTTGTTTAGTCTAAAATTTCAGTTACCTGACCAGCACCAACTGTTCTACCACCTTCACGGATAGCGAAACGTAAACCTACGTTCATTGCAATTGGTTGAATCAAGTCAACAGTAATTGTAAGGTTATCACCTGGCATTACCATTTCAACGCCATCTGGAAGAGAAATATTTCCAGTTACGTCAGTTGTACGTACGTAGAACTGTGGACGATAGTTGTTGTGGAATGGTGTGTGACGACCACCTTCTTCTTTCTTAAGGATATAAACCTCAGCTTTGAATTTTTGGTGAGGAGTTACAGATCCTGGCTTAGTAATTACCATACCTCTAGAGATTTGAGTTTTCTCAATACCTCTTAATAAGATACCAGCGTTATCACCAGCTTCACCTCTATCTAAGATTTGACGGAACATTTCGATACCAGTAATAGTAGATGTTAATTTCTCAGCACCCATACCGATAATCTCAACTGGGTCACCAGTGTTAGCAACACCTGTTTCAATACGACCAGTTGCTACAGTACCACGACCAGTAATTGAGAATACGTCTTCGATAGGCATTAAGAAAGGCTTATCCATATCACGTACTGGCTCTTCGATCCACTCGTCAACACTCTTCATTAATTCTAATACTGTGTCTACCCACTTTTGCTCACCGTTAAGTGCACCTAAAGCAGAACCAGCAATTACAGGACCATTATCACCATCGTACTCATAGAATGATAATAAATCTCTGATTTCCATTTCTACTAACTCTAATAGCTCTTCGTCATCTACCATATCCACTTTGTTCATGAATACAACGATACGAGGAATACCTACCTGACGACCAAGTAAGATGTGCTCACGAGTTTGTGGCATAGGACCATCAGTTGCAGCAACAACTAAGATAGCACCATCCATTTGAGCAGCACCAGTAACCATGTTCTTTACGTAATCCGCGTGACCTGGACAGTCAACGTGAGCGTAGTGACGGTTAGCTGTTTGATATTCTACGTGAGATGTATTAATTGTAATACCTCTTTCTTTCTCTTCTGGTGCGTTATCGATCTGATCGAAATCTTTAGCTTCAGATAAACCTGCATCAGCTAATACTTTAGTAATAGCCGCAGTTAAAGTTGTCTTACCGTGATCTACGTGTCCAATAGTACCAATGTTTAAGTGTGGTTTTGAACGATCAAAAGTTGCCTTTGCCATTTTTAATTTATTTAATCTTATTTAATATTAGTGTTCAATTTTTATTCTTCAATCTCAAAATTTAGAGCCAACGACGAGATTTGAACTCGTGACCTCTTCCTTACCAAGGAAACGCTCTACCCCTGAGCTACGCCGGCTAATAATTTACGACTGCCGACCTTAGATCTACGATTCGCAAACCGAAATTCGTAATTCGTAAATTCTTTAAGCGGGTGATCTCGCTTTTCGGCGTGACGACATTCCGCTTTTGAGCGGGAGACCGGGTTCGAACCGGCGACATTCAGCTTGGAAGGCTGACGCTCTACCAACTGAGCTACTCCCGCATTTATAATTAAGTCTCCTTAATTAATGGTATTCAATATTTCAAGGATGTGGATTACCTTACACAGTTCGGTGATCCCTGAAGGTTTCTTTAGGATTATTCGCTTCGCTCATGATCCTTTAAGATGCCCTTCAAACAAAAATTCAAGCTGCAAATTTACGAAAGCTAGCTTTCGACATTCGCTATTTTGAATTTTTTTGTGGGGAGAGCAGGATTCGAACCTGCGAAGTTAAAAAACAACAGAGTTACAGTCTGTCCTCGTTGGCCGCTTGAGTATCTCCCCAAATATTTTCAAATAACATACTCAAACTTTTCGTTTGAGGCTCCTAATTTCTTAGGAATTCAGAGCCGATAGAGGGACTCCCTTCGACTTCGCTCAGGATAAACTTCTCGTCCCAAAACCTGTATTTTAAACATTAAAGTTTGTACAGATTCTCCTGATGCATTTTCAAAATTTCAAGAGCCGATAGAGGGACTCGAACCCACGACCTGCTGATTACAAATCAGCTGCTCTAGCCAGCTGAGCTATATCGGCTTTTTGTTCCTTATTTACAGTCAAATTGAACCATAAAAAAGTCCGCTATTTCTAACGGACTGCAAATGTAGTGTTTTATTTTTTTAATCAAAACATTTTTGAAATATTTTTAAGCCTTTGTTCTAGCTCTTAATTTTTGCTTTCGCTTTTTTATTTGTCTTTCTAAAGATGCTATTGCTATATCAGCTCCTTCCTCAAATGTTTTACATTGTTTTTTAACCACAAAACTGTCACCTGGTACAAGCACTTTAGCTTCAAAAACCTTGTTTTCTTTATCGCTTGTGTTTTCAACCTTCAAATATACATTAGACTGAATGATCTTATCGTAAAATAGATCTAACTTATCCATTCGTTTTTGAATGAAATCAATCAACTTTCGGTCTGCTGTGAAATTAACGGATTGGGTGTTTACTTTCATACATTGATTTTTAAAGTTAAACATTTGTATTGACTTGGTCTCAATACTTCAATTTGGTGTTAAGGTTAGTTCTTAACGTCTATTTCTTGGATGCGATTTAGCGTACACTTTTTTTAATTCTGCTATACTATTGTGCGTGTATACTTGTGTAGCGGCTAAACTGGTATGTCCAAGAAGTTCTTTTACTGCATTTAAGTCTGCGCCTTCATTTAAAAGATGAGTTGCAAATGAGTGCCTTAATACATGTGGACTACATTTTGCCTTTGAAGATGCTTTACTAAAATACTTATTTATTATTCGGTAAACAAGCATTTCGTAAATTTTTAAACCTTTCTTTGTTAATAGTAAGAATTCCTTGTCATTAATAATTGGTAACTCATTTCTGAAGTTTAAATAACTATTTATGGTACCCGTTAATGTTTCAATCAAAGGGATATAGCGCTCCTTATTTCGCTTTCCTAGTACTTTTATTTGATTGTTACTAAAATCTATATCTGACAGTTTAAGATTTACTAATTCAATTCGTCTAATGCCAGTTGCATAAAATAACTCAATAATTAGTTGATCTCGCGCGCTTTCAAAATCGTTTATTTCAATTGCAGTCTCGAGAACTTGTTTTAATTCTTGTTCAGAAAATGGCAACTGCACTTTTTTCCCAACCTTGAGTGCCTTATGTCGTTTTAAAGGGTTTGATTCTAAATCGCCTACTTTCTGAAGAAACTTATAATAAGAATTGAGCGACGATATTTTCCTGTTTATGGTTCTATTAGAAACTCCACTATTGACAAGTTCAACAATCCATTGTCTTATTTCTGGATAATTAACTTTATCTAGTGATTCTGAATCGTATGTCTCATTCAGAAATTCTTGAAACATCTCCAAATCTCTCTGATAGGCCAATACGGTATGCTTAGAATAATTTTTCTCTAGGGATAAATAATCTGAAAATGCGCTTAAACTCATAATTCTTCTTCAGAATAAATATAACCTTTTTTGAAACAAACAAAAAATCCTGCACGAAGCAGGATTTTAAATATTTATTATCTACAAATTAGGTTGCAGGCTTGTAGTCTTTATTGTCTATTACCATTTTTGCGATGATCTCTTTAAGAATCTCTGAGGTACCTCCACCGATAGGTCCTAAACGGCTATCTCGAAACATTCGAGCCAATGGATATTCTTCCATATAGCCGTATCCACCTAAAAACTGCAAACATTGATAAATGACGTCATCAGCCATTTTAGTAGATTGCAACTTAGACATTGTAGCTTCTTTCACCACATAGTCACCTTTGTCTAATCGTTTAGCTACATAATAGTTGAACTGCTTACAAATTTCCATTTGTGTTGTGCAATCAGCGAATGTATGTCGTAAAGCCTGAAATTGGTCTATAGATTTTCCGAAGGCAGTACGCTCGCTCATATATTGCTTGGCATATTCTAATGCGTATTCAGCCCTTGCATGGGCATTGATTCCCATAATTAATCGCTCTAGGGCAAAATGTTGCATGATATAAGGAAAACCTTGGTTCTCCTCTCCCATTAAATTTGAAGCTGGGATTTCTACATTATCGAAAGCGATTTCACCAGTATCTGATGCTCTCCAACCAAGCTTATCTAATTTAGTCGCAGAGATTCCTGGTGTTTCTCTATCCATTAAAAATATGCTGATACCTTTATTTCCTAATTCTGGATTGGTTTTAGCGGCTACCACTAAGTAATCGCTACTCACTCCATTCGTTATAAAAGTTTTTGAACCATTTATTACATAGGTATCACCCTTTTTCACAGCCGTGGTTCTCATCCCTGCAACATCACTACCTCCAAAAGGTTCCGTAATACAAAGACAACCAATTTTATCACCGGTAATACTATCGGCTAAGTAAGTCGACTTTATGTTTTCGTCACCTTCTGCATTTAGGTGCGTCATCGCCAAGTATGCATGTGCCCAAATAGCAGCAGCAAATCCTCCTGAGTTAATACGCTGTAATTCTTCTAATAAAATAACGGTATAGAATAGATCTAAATCCAGTCCGCCATATTCTTCAGGATAGGCTAAACCGAAGTAGCCCATATCTCCAAACTTTTTCCAGATGAAGCGTTCTATGTTCCCTGTTTCTTCCCATTTCTCAATATGAGGAACAACTTCTTTCTGTAAAAACTCTCTTAGACTTTCTCTAAATAGATTATGTTCTTCTGTAAAATACATAAATGATAATTCGCAATTTTTTTACAACTGCAAATATAACTTAATTATCTCGATCTTATTTAAGGGAAAATCTTCAACTTTTGTTAATTCTTCCACAGATTTGAAGCCATCTCTAAGTGTACGTTCTTCAATAATATTGTTAGCGACTTCATAGTCAATGTATTTGATGTTTACCAATTCATCTCTGGTCGCTGTATTCAGGTTGTATTGCTTAATTACACGTGGAGTTTTAACAACAAATTCTTTTTTTACGCGCTCAATCACTTCAGTTGTTAACCCATAAACTTCAGTGAGTTCAATGATGTCAACAAATCCTCCCTCATGCCTATTGCGGTAATTGATAATTCGTTCAGAAAGCTTTTCACCAATTCCATATATCTTTTGAAGTTGAGCAGCAGTTGCTGTATTTAAATCAATTTTTTGTTCGAATGACTTTGGCTCACTATTATTTGAATAGTTTTTATTTGAATTAGATCTTGACTGTGTTACCCATTTGGGAAATTTAAAATAAGGTGAGATCTCGTTCAACAATGAATCTGAAATTTTAGTCACCGCTTGAAATTGTTTTGAAGAATTGATCCACTGATCTTTTTCTCTAAACGCATGAAGCCTATCAATTTCATGATTGGTCATTCCTAGCGTGTACCCTTTATAGTCGGTGATAAAATTTGGATTGAAAGGGTAGATTTTTGGTTTACTCTTTTCGAGCTTAGCTACTTTGATAGAATCTATCTCTCTTCTGAAAGCATCTAGCTTTTCATTATTTAATGCTTCACTCCTATCGGGTATATCTACAAACGCGTAAATGCATTGCAAGGCAATGATAATGGTGATTAAAAGAAAAATCCCATTTCGTTGTTGATTCGTAAACTGGAAATGGGATTTCATAATGTTATTTAAATTCTTTAAGCCTTCCTCTCCTTTATGGCTGTCATATATTTTTTGAGTTCGTCCCTTACTTTTGGTGCTAGTATTACTAATCCGATCATGTTTGGAACCATCATAGCAAAGATCATCGCGTCGGAGAATCCAATTACTGATCCTAAACTTGCCGCAGCGCCAATCACAACGAAAATACAGAAGATTACTTTATAGGTATATTCCATTTTCTTTGATCTTCCGAATAAATAGGCCCATCCTTGGAAACCGTAGTAAGACCAAGATATCATTGTACTAAATGCGAATAAAACTACCGCTACCGTTAGTACATAAGGGAACCATGAGATTGCAGATTCAAATGCACCTGAAGTTAATAAGATGGCCTGAGCGTCGTTTAAGCCAGCGTTAGCTGCTGTTACATTTCCTGTAATGATTAACACTAAAGCAGTCATTGTACATACAACAACCGTATCAATGAACGGCTCTAATAATGCAACCATTCCTTCACTTGCCGCGTATTTTGTCTTTACCGCTGAATGTGCAATAGATGCAGATCCAACACCTGCTTCATTTGAGAATGCCGCCCTTCTAAATCCTTGAACTAACACCCCTATTGCACCACCAGCAACACCTTCAGGACTGAAAGCTCCATTAAAAATCTGCGCAAAAGCATCACCAATCATATTAAAATTAGCAAAGATTACAAATAACGAAGCCGCTACATATATAGCAACCATAAATGGTACGATCTTATCTGTTACTTTAGCAATTTTCTTTATTCCACCGATGATTACAATACCTACAAGGATAGCCATCACTATTCCGAAGGCCCAACCGTAACCGTCGAGTACTGAATTCTCACCACCAGTTATATTTTGAACTAACTGAAAAGCCTGATTTACCTGGAACATATTTCCACCACCAAAAGATCCACCAATAACAAATACGGCAAATAATCCTGCTAATACCTTACCTAAGCCTGTAAATCCTTTTGATTTTAGTCCTTTAGTAAGGTAATACATCGGACCACCATAAACGGTTCCGTCTTCGGCTATATCACGGTATTTTACACCTAAGGTACATTCTACAAATTTTGAAGCCATACCTAGAAGACCGGCAATGATCATCCAGAATGTTGCTCCTGCTCCACCAATTGAAACGGCAATAGCAACACCTGCAATATTTCCTAAACCAACAGTTGCTGACAACGCTGCTGTTAATGCCTGGAAGTGCGATACTTCGCCTTCATGGTCTTCAACTGCTATGGTTTCGATAATATCACCACCTGGCGTAGAATCTCCGGCAGCAATTAATGAGCCGTGGTCATCTATATCATCGTATTTACCTCTAACGATATTTATGGAGGTAAAGAAACCTCTGAAATTAATCAGCTTGAAATAGAAGGTAAAATAAGTTGCTCCTATTATTAAGGGAAATAACACCCAAAATACTCTTACACCGCCTCCAAAATCAATTTGATAAAAAATGGCATTTACAAACCAACCTGTTGCATTACCGAATGCTTGGTCAATCTTTTCGTCAATACCCATTTCTTGAGCTTCTTGAGCAAAATTTAATAGTGGTAATAAAAGTGCAAAAATAGATAGAAGATATTTCTTCATGAGAGTTATTATTAGTTAGATGTTATTTTAAACAGCCGACAAGATGCTAAAAAAAAATGATTTTTTAAAGTCAGAGACGTTAAAAGACTAGGTCTCTTGTTCAATATTGTATTGAGAATTCAAGCTTTTAATTTGTTCAGGACGGCCCAAAACTACAATTTTAGAACCTGCAACTAATTTAGTATTTGCCTCAGGATTAACTATGTATTCGCCATTAACACCTTTAAACCCAATTACGGTACAACCGGTTTTTTTTCTAAGATCTAATTGCCGAATGGTTTTTACTTCGCTGGCATTATACAATTGTTCAACTTTAACTTCTTCAATATTGATATTTTGTTCGCCGACAATTCCCAGATTATCTATAAATTCTACAAGATCAGGTATTACAACCAACGAAGCCATATGATCACCACCAATCTTATCTGGTAGAATCACATTATTGGCACCAGCTAATTTAAGCTTGTTGTATGACGTCTCTTGGGAGGCTCTACTTATAATTCCAAGTGAAGCATTAATTTGTCTTGCGGATAGGACTACAAACAAATTGTCGGCATCACTGGGTAAGGCACTTATTAATGTACTTGCGCGTTCAATTCCAGCCTCAATTAGAGTTTCATCTTCATTGGCATTTCCGAATACATGAGGTATTCCGTCATCTAATAGACGTTCTACAATTTCTTTATTACGTTCAATTATTACAAAGGGTTTTCCATAGTCTTGTAATTTTTTAGCCGCTTGCCGTCCGTTACGTCCAAATCCACAAATAATAATATGGTTAGACATGGATTCAATTTCCTTTTGCATCTTACGTTGTTTTATGTCTTCAAAATTGTTTTTACTTAAAATATACTCGGTGATAATTGATATCGCGTAACCAACAATTACGATACTGGTTAAAATTAAAAAAATGGTAAATATTTTTGCTGGTACATCTAAAGGTTGAACTTCCTCGAAACCGACAGTCGTAATCGTAATAACCGTCATATACATGGCGTCAATCCAAGTGTAGTCCGAAATATATCTATACCCTAAAACACCAATACACAAAACTAAGAATAGCAGCAAAAATGCCGTATAGATTTTAGATCTAAATAGTTTTATCAGACGGTTATTCATAGGCCTAAAGATCAAATACCGAAGAGCGTTTAGTGTAAATTATATCTTTAATTCGTATCCAGAAAGCTAAGAATAAATACAATGCAAAACCAAAACCTAAGGTAACAAAGGTTAAATAAATGAAGGATGTTCTAACAATTTTTGCTCTTATTCCTAATCGATCCGCAATACGCTGGCACACATAATAACCTCGCTTCTGAAAATAATGTAACAAAGTATAGAATAAATTCATCCGTTGATATTTAAATTCCAATTGTTAAACGGTATTCAAATTTACTCAATTTTTAACGATTAGACGATTCCCAACAGCACATTGTAAACATTTATTTTTATCGCAATAATTTTGTTTTAATTCTAACAATCCTTGAGATGTGAGAGCGTTTTTAGCCATGGGTCTTAAATCGAAAAACTTATTTACAATGGTATTGTTTTCGAGTGAAATTTCTCTGGCTAAATCGAGTAAAACCTCATCCATGGTATTACTGTGTAGTTTATGATAGCAGAATTTTAATGGAATAATTGTATTAATCACTATTAAGTCTATTAACGACCGAGTGATTGTTTTTGTTGAAGTCCCTGATTTTGTATTAAACGTATAATGTGATTTCCAAAAGTCTGAGACACCATAACTAAAAAGATCATACAATTCGTCTTTCTTTTCTAACTGAATTAACTTTGAAAAAAGCTGACGTTCTTTGCTATAAAGGCTTGCAAACTGTGATAATCGAATTGTTGGGAAATTTGCTGGCCTCAACCTAAAATATTTTACTTGAATTACACTATCGTTTTCAAGTTTAAATTTTCGTTTCAGAAATTTATAGCGTTCTTGTAAACACTTGTAATAATAGTCTTCAATATCATCAATAAGCAATCTGGCTTGCCCAAATAATAAGGCCTCAAGATCAGTAACTTCGTATTGTAGTTTTCTTACAGCCGAATAATCAATTGAGTTTGCAATACTCAGAAAAGCATCGCTATTTACTCTTAGTCCAAAATTCTTCAAAAGCATTTTGAACAAAACGGCCTCCCAATCATTCCGAGATTCACTCAAGAGAAGTGAGATCTCATTAAATTTCCTTTCGAGTCGTTCAACATACAACCGTTCTAACCAATTGTTGAGATGGAATTCATCTATACTATGAAAGTCCTTTTCGCAGTTGATCCAAGTTTTGGATTGCATCAATTTCTTATAGTTTGAATATAGATTTTCTTCTACTAAATTCTTGAGTTCTAAAGTTGGTATTTCGGTATTATCTCTTCTGAAAATAGCCGCATCATACTCCCATACTACATGTAGAATAACATTATCATAGGCCATATCTGATTGATGATTGTGCAAATACCAATCTGAAGATTTTACATGAATTTCAACATTTCCAGCCCATAGCTGTTCATCAATACGAATTTGAGCATTAAAGAAATCTGGTCCAGAATTAAAATTATGTTGACCCAAGTTTTGAATAGTCAAAACCTGACCTTCATAGGTGTACAGAATTGGATTAGAAAATGCACTATGCTTCCAGATGTAATGAAGAAAATCTTCTTGCATACACGGAAATGAATTGAAATATTACTACACAAATGTAGTATATTTCTTACAATAAATAAAATAGGAGATTTAGTCGATATATCCCATCTCGCGCATCCAGTCGTCATTAAACATTTTGCCAACATAACGACTACCATGGTCATGGAATAACACCACCACTACATCGTCTGGACCAAAATGTTCCTTCAACTGAAGCACACCTTTTATAGCTGCTCCGGCAGAATTACCTAAAAACATGCCTTCCTCTTTAGCTAATCGCTGTGTGTAAACCGCAGCATCTTTATCGGTTACTTTTGTAAAGCCATCGATGACATCAAAATTTACATTAGCAGGTAGGATGTCTTCACCAATACCTTCGGTTACATATGGGTAAATCTCGTTCTCGTCAAAAATACCCGTTTCGTGGTATTTCTTAAACACCGATCCGTAAGTATCTATGCCCCAAACTTTAATGTTAGGGTTTTTCTCCTTGAGGTAAGTACCAACGCCAGAAATTGTTCCACCAGTACCAACACCAACAACAAAATGCGTGACTTTACCATCGGTTTGTTCCCATATTTCTGGACCAGTAGTTTTATAATGTCCTTTGGTGTTACTAGGATTATCGTACTGATTTACATACCACGCATTCGGAATTTCTTCACCTAATCGCTTAGATACCGAATAATAACTTCTTGGGTCATCGGGCGCAACATCGGTCGGGCAAACCTCAACTTGTGCTCCTAGAGCTCTAAGAATGTCTATCTTTTCTTTAGACTGTTTATCTGTTGTAACGAAAATACATTTGTAACCTTTTACCACGCCGGCTAGCGCTAAACCCATCCCAGTATTACCAGATGTGCCTTCCACAATGGTTCCTCCTGGTTTCAATCGTCCATCGGCTTCAGCATCTTCAACCATTTGTAGAGCCATACGATCTTTCACTGAGTTACCAGGGTTAAAGGTTTCATATTTGGCCAATACTAAACAAGGTAGTTCTTCGACTAATTTGTTCATTTTCACTAAAGGTGTATTACCAATTGTCCCAAGTATATTTTCTGCGTAATCCATAGAATATTTTTGCTGCGCAAATTTACGGCAAATGTGAGAAGTACAAAGTTAAAAGTGAGTTATGTTTCAGAAATAATAAATCAATCGAAACGAATCGCCTTTACTGGCGAAATCTTTGCAATAATTACTGAAGGAATCAAAAGCATTAATAAACACGCGAGAAATGTCCCAATATTGAGTATTATAATGTAATCTAAACTAATGTATACAGGTGCTTCACTCACATAGTAAGTATCAGGATTTAGAGGAAATAATTTGAAATATTTTTGCGCAAAAAGTAAGCCTAGCCCAATGATATTTCCCCATAGTAATCCTAAACCAATTAAATAAGATGCATTGTATAAAAAGACCTTTCTAATGGTCCAATCAGAACTTCCAAGAGCTTTCAAAATACCGATCATACTTGTCCGCTCAAGGATAAGCACTAATAGTGCTGTGATCATATTAATCCCAGCAACAATGATCATTATAGCGATAATACCGTAGGTGTTATTATCAAAAATCTTTATCCACTCAAAAACTGTAAAAAACTTGCGATTAACAGGAGTTGCATTCAGTAAAGAACCTATCTCTCTATCGACTTGTATGGTAAGGTTTTCTAATTCTGAAAAGTCATCGACAAAAACTTCAAAACTGCCAACCTCATTATTTTCCCACTTATTTAAGCGTTGGATATGTCTCAGATCGGCAATACAGAATTTTTCATCCAACTCTTGAAAGCCCGAATTGTAAATTCCTACGATCTCATAATTCATGATTCGAGGTCTAGAATTGAGGTTATCTCCAAATAGTGTTTGAAATTTATTGCCTAATTTGAAATTCAACCGATTGGCCAAATAGCTCGAAATTAAGATTTCTTCATTACGTTTTCCTGAGAAATCAGGCAAACGCCCTTCGATGAGAAATTCCTTAAAATACGTCCAGTCATAATCAGCACCTACGCCCTTTACAACCACGCCTTCAAAATCAGTTTCAGTTCTGATCACAGCAAATTTGGTTGCTATAGCCTGAATATGTTTTACACCTTCAAGTGCTGTAAAGTTTGGGTAAAAATCTTGATCTAATGAAATTGGAACCTGAGATTCGTCTGAAGCATTCGTATCGTAATTAGAAATTTCAATATGACCATTAAAGGCCACTACCTTATCCCTGATCTTTTGTTGCAAGCCTAAACCTGTAGCAATAGCAACAAGCATCACAATTATACCAATTGCAATTGCAGCAATACCAATTTTAATTATTGGTGCCGAAACACTACTTTTATACGCTTTATTGCCAATAATGCGTTTAGCTATAAACAACTCAAAATTCAAAACCGAAATATGCGTTTTAAGGTTTTCAAAAATACAGTTTTATTATTTGTTCTGGTAGCCATTGCTTGTGCTTCTAAAACTAAAAATGAAAGTACCACAAATGACGAACTTAATGAACTAGAACAGAAAGAACAACCAATTATTGTTGGTGCCAATCAAACTGAACGTTATTTACCATTGCTTAAGGCAAAACGTGTTGGGATTGTTGCCAATCAGACATCTGTAATATTTACAAAATCTTCAAATGTTCATCTTGTCGATTCATTATTAAAGCATCAGATAACCGTTACTAAAGTCTTCTCTCCAGAGCATGGTTTTAGAGGAAAAGCAGACGCAGGAGAAAATGTAAAAGATGGTGCTGATACCAAAACCGGATTACCAATTTTCTCGCTTCATGGAAAGCACAAAAAGCCTACTGATGAGCAACTGAAAGATTTAGATGTTGTCGTTTTTGATATTCAGGATGTGGGTGTTCGGTTTTACACCTATATTTCTACTTTACATTATGTGATGGAGGCTTGTGCTGAAAATGATGTGCCATTGCTCATATTTGATCGCCCAAACCCAAACGGAAATTATGTAGATGGACCAGTACTAGAAAAAGAACACAGCAGCTTTCTAGGGATGCACACCATTCCATTAGTTCATGGGATGACTATAGGTGAATATGCGCAAATGATCAATGGGGAGCGCTGGCTAAAGGATGGTATTACTTGTGATATTACAATTATTGGTCTAAAGAATTACGATCATAATAGTTCGTATAGCTTACCCATTAGGCCTTCACCCAATTTACCCAATGACCAAGCCATCACATTATATCCAAGTCTTGGGTTATTTGAGGGCACAAATATTAATGCCGGTCGAGGTACTGAATTTCAGTTCCAACGCTATGGTGCTCCGTTTTTAGATAAAGAACATTACAACTTTAGTTATACACCAATTCCGAATTTTGGTTCTAAATATCCAAAACATCAAAATGAGATTTGTTACGGCGCTGATTTATCTCAGGTTGAAGCAGAACGTAAATTTACTCTGAAATATATTATTGATGCCTATACTAATGCCAAAGATAAATCGAAGGTTTTTAATACTTCAAACTTTACAAAACATGCTGGTACTGCTAAATTACAAGAGCAAATAGAAGCTGGAATGAGTGAGGCTGAAATTAAAAAAAGTTGGCAAAAGGATTTGAATTCTTATAAGACCATGAGAACAAAATACCTGCTCTATAACTAGTGGCTTTTAGTTGTAACGACCCCTTTAGGTTCGATGGCTACACTTTCATTTTGAACTAATTTAACTGGCTCCGGACTTGGGATTTCCTCAAATACTTTAACTACAAAAACGATACGTTTAGGCGATTGCACAGCCACCAGAACATGTTTACCAATAGCTAGTTTATTTAAAGGAAATTCAAAGTAGGTTGTGTCTACATTGATTTCGAAATCTCTTCCATAATCTTTATTAATAGAGTACAGATAATTGATCTTTTGATCACTTTGAAGAATTAAAGTATCCTTGGTCTCATTTAATTTATGGATCAGATTTTTAGCTTGAATGTTTCTGTTTTTTTCGAGCTTAATACGCTCTTGTGCTTTAAGTGTAAAGCTCAACAAAAAGATGAGGATAACGATGAGGAAAATGCGGATTAAATTTTTCAATACAGCAAAGCGTTACATTAAACATAAGGGTGTTTAGCTCAACAGTAATTAATCAATCCGTCACAAACATAATTGGATAAAGGCATGAGGCTATAAAAAATCCATAAACTACACAGAAATCAGAGGAACAACATTTTTATGTTAATAAGGTGTTGAAAACCTTAATTGGTCAATAGAGCGATCAATCTATCTGGGTAGTCCGTAATAATTCCGTCTACTTTCCAACTGAGCATGGTCTTCATATCGGCTGATTCATTGACCGTCCAGGGAATAATAAGGTAACCTTCCGATTGGAATTTTTGTGTTTCTTCTTGGGATAATAATTTGAAATATGGACTAATAATTTCAGGTTTATAAGAAAGTTGTGACAGCTTAGTATTTATCGATTCATCTTCATCGATCAGTAAGGCTACTGGCATATTAGGTGATTGCTTCTTTATCTCTTCGAGAATATTGAGATCAAAGGATTGAAGATTCACAAATTCAAACATATCATAGGTATTTATCTCATCGATTACAATTTTGACATAGTCGTTCGGCTGTGGCGTATAAATGCCGTAATAGCTTGGCTTGGATTTTATTTCAATATTGAATTTCACATCGGCTTTTTTCGCTTTCACCAATTCAAAAACTTCGGATAAAAGTGGTTTGTACGTCTTTATTTTTTCTTGATTAGAAAACTTCGAGTGAAATTTAGAACCACAATCAAATCGTTTGATTTCATCATGTGTCATCTCAAAAAGATTGTACGCCATATCCATTTCTTCAGGAATGTTATTCCCTTCAGGATCGTAACAAATGGTTCTGCTCATAAATGGTTCGTGAGATACAACAACCTTTCGATCTTTTGTAATAGCAATATCTAGTTCTAAAGTATGTACACCGAGATCAATAGCTTTTTCAAATGCTGGAAGTGAGTTTTCAGGAAGTAGTCCTCTGCAACCGCGATGCCCTTGAATGTCGACATGTTTTTTAGGATTACAACTCACAAGAAAACCGATTATTAGTAAAACACAACTATTTCTGAGCGTCTGGCGAAAACGTAGGTTTTTCATACTTCTGAAAAGGTTGTTTCAACAATTCACCAATATGTGTATTCTTTTGCTCATCAGGAAAAACATCTACACCATACACCAGTTTCTCGCGATCCATGTACATGTAGGTTCCGAAGATGCGATCCCAAATACTGAAAATATTTCCATAATTAGAATCGGTATAGGGCAAACGATAATGATGGTGAATTTTATGCATGTCTGGAGAAACGATCACATAACTTAAAAGTTTATCAAAGCCTTTAGACATTTTAAGATTAGCATGTGTGAATTGCGTAAAAATCAATGATAGCGCCTGATATAGCATTACGATGGCTATTGGTGTTCCTACAATAAATACTCCAGCCAAAGTGAACGTAAAGCGTATTAAACTTTCGATTGGGTGATGTCTGTTGGCTGTGGTAGTATCTACTTTATGATCTGTGTGGTGCACCAAATGCACCATCCAGAGTGGCTTTACTTTATGTTCAACAAAATGTGCTAAATAAGCACCAAAAAAATCAAGGAATAAAACGCCTAACAACACATAAAGCCATAAGGGTTGGGAATTAGGAAACATCCAATTGATCATTCCGAAGTCATTTGCTGCAACCCAATCTGCCGATCCTACTAACAAAAATGCCAAAGCAAAATTGATGATGACGGTAGTTAATGTAAAGAACAGATTTGGTAATGCATGTCGCCACTTATTGTATTTAAATTTGAAAAGCGGTAAACCGCTTTCTAGTAACCAAAAAAAGGTGAGGCCACCAACTAAAATTAAGCTTCTATGTAAGGACGGAATGGTTTCAAAATAAGTAACAATGCTTTCCAAAGGTCTAGGTGTTGAGATTTATAAGCTTTTGTGCTTTTTTCAAATTTAGTGAAGATATTTTAGATTTCCATGGCTCGGCATCGTCATACTTATCCATACTCATGTAAGCCGTGTAATACAAAAATGCGACGAAAGATTTATTGCTTTCGGCAATAGTTTCCTCATCAATTTTTTTAAGTGCTCTTACTGCTTTTTTAGGGCGCCTTAGTAATATAAATTCCTGCAATTTAAGAAGCTCACAGCGTTGTCTTAAGGCGTCTCTCTCTTTAATCTCCTGTTCAACAACTAGTGCCTTTGCCTCATCTAGATATATGTTTGATAATTCGACAATATTAGATCTTACTTTCCGCCCTGTATAGAGCGCAATATCTAAATACTTTGAAGCTAAATAATAGGCAGAAAAAAAGTTCTTGTCCTTTCTATAATTATTTAATTCTTCTTCTAAAAATGATGTATCAAAAGCATATTGATTGATAATATTTGTAACGTTCTGAAAGTCTTCAACCAAATAATCGGTATTAACGATATTGCCATTAACATCCATAATCTTAATGGTATCGTCATTAAACTTATCGATGTATTTCTGACTGCGTTTGCCCTTTATCTTTTCATACAGATCGGCGTAGCGATCTTCACTCACAATTACAGGTACAAAATGCTCCCAAATCAATGGACTAATATATTCGTCTTCGAATAAATTATTGATAAATATGGTACGCCCTTTTTTATCTTTGACTAAGACAGGATATTCATAGCTGGTCGTCTCTTCCCATACCATTAACACCATTTTATTCTGAACTAAAGCTAATCGTTGGGCAATCTCTAGATTGGTCATCCAGGCTTGTGCAGAAGTAAGATTAATGGCAAATAGAACGAAGAAGATGATTAAGAGACGTTGTTTCATGGTAATTGTGGTTTTCAATAGTCTATCAAAAATTATTCCGAATCCTGATTGCTATACTGAAATTCGTTTTTTCATGTTTTCTACAATGTTGAAAGCAGCCGGGCAAATAGCAACATTTTTCAAGGTTAAATTAGATATTTGTTGAAATTTTTTTCGATCGGTATGAGGAAATTCTCTACATGCTTTAGGTCTCACATCGTAAATTGAACAATAATTATCTGCACCCAAAAAAGTACACGGCACTGACTTTAAGACAAAATCGTTCTCTTCATCTACGCGTAAATAGGTTTCAATAAACTTTTGAGGTTTCATTTTAAAGAACTTTGCAATACGATCGATATCCTTGTCTGTAAATAATGGCCCAGTGGTTTTACAACAGTTTGCGCATTCTAAACAATCGGTACGCTCAAATTCATCTTCATGAAGCTCTTGCATTAAATAATCTAATTGTTTGGGTGGCTTTTTCCTAAGTTTTGCAAAGAAGGCTTTATTTTCCTTATGCTTATCTTTGGCGCGCTTAGGTAAATTTTGGATTTGGTCTTGCATAAATGTAAAGATAACGAGAAAGGGAAATTGAATCAAGTCTGTTATAACAATTTTATAATGAAAGATATCTTCGGAAAAGCTTTAATGGATTATCAGAATGGCGATTATTCTGAAGATATTGTCACCTGGACTCATATTTCAGACAAAGATGTTTTACCTCTTCCCTATTTATTTAGAAGCTATTCTGAAATGCCAATACTTGAACAAAAAGCCCTTCAGCATAGTAAAGGTCATGTTCTTGATGTAGGCTGCGGTTCAGGAAGTCATTCACTTTGGTTACAAAATGAAGGACTGAAGGTGACTGCGATTGATAATTCTGAGGGCGCCATCAAGGTTTCGGAACAACGCGGTGTTCTAGATACGTACCACAGAGCTATACTAGAAGAAACTAATTCTTATGATACCATTCTTTTACTGATGAATGGTAGCGGAATATTTCAGGAGTTGTCTCAAGTTTCGAAATACCTGAAACATCTTAAATCACTTTTGAACCCTGAGGGTCAAATTCTCATGGACTCTTCAGACATTGCGTATATGTACGAAGATGATGATGGAGGTTTTTGGCAAGATCTTAATAGTCGCTATTATGGTGAGCTCGACTATTACTTGAGTTATAAAGGTGAAACAGAATTACCTATGAAATGGTTATATCTCGATTTTGATACTTTGAATGCGGCCTGCCAAAGTGTTGGATTGTATTGCGAAAAGCTTATGGATGGCCCACATTTTGATTATTTGGCTAGGCTGACTTCTCTCTAATATGGGAAATGAGTAAAATGATAAAACTTGACATCCAAAACACAAAACCTAAACCAACAGAAACGGTATAATATGCACCACCTTCATCGGCTGGAATTTTTTTTATTCCTAAAGTGAATAATCCAAAGACAATTGCCAATAACGTTAATACAATCTTTGTTTTTTTATTAAGCATATAAAACATCATAGAAACGAAAAATAGTAGATTTGCCAACCATGGTAAACCGACAAAAACATCTAGTGACATTACACCCATCCATCCCAAAAGTAACGCCATAATACCCAAGAGTCCTTCTGCCCCAACAAAACAGGGTAAGATTAATGCAATTACATAGAGCAGAATTGATATATTTTTAAGACTTAATTTCAGGTGCCTTATTTTAAATGTTGGCAAATCATTATGATTTCAACAGAAACTTACTTGGTTTTTAGAATTATAAAAATTAAAAATCAAACTGATAGGTTGCCCCAGCTAATGCTTGAATACCTTGTACCGGGAAGTTCGCATAGCGCTGATAATCCTGATCGAACATATTATTCACCTTAGCAAATACAGACAACTGATCGTTGATCTTATAACCTAAATGGGCATTGGCATCAAAAAAGCTATCGAGTGTTATAGAGACTGGCTCTACAAAAATTAAAGTCCCTGTAACCTCTTGCAGATCCTTTCGCTCACCTACATAATTAGCACTTGCACCTGCAAACCACTTCTCAGAAATCTGAACATCCATAAAAACCGAGCCTGTAATATCTGGTAAATTCCACGCTTCGGCTTGTTCGTCAGTGCTATAGTTGAAATATTCACCTTTTAATCCTAAGGTAAAATTGCGGTTAACATCAATATTCAATTCACCAGCCAAAGAGAAGGTTCTGACATCATCGTAAACAACTCCAAACGAATTTCCGTATTCATAATCATTTCTATTCGCCATATCAAAATTTGCATCATTGACTTTAAATAGCGGTTTATTCTCCTCTGAAAAATAATTACCCTTTACATTATAACTCACATTATTAGAGAGTTTTCCTTTCAGTCCGATAAAACCATTAAGACGCTCGTCTGTTGGTGCGATTATTAGGTTCGGTGACACAAACGGATTTTCGTTCGCAAAATCATAATAAGAGTTTTGCTGCAACTGACCAGTAATTCCACCAAAGGCAATCAAGATCTCATCAACCAAACGATAAGAAGCCGTTATATTTGGATATATAAAGAACTTATTATCACTCAATTCAGTATCATTCAGAAATACAAAACGCACGCCAAGATTTACAGTAAGGTCATCTTCTTTAAGCTGATATGACGGCGATAAACCAAAAGTAACATTACCATAATCTATGCCTGCAGTATTGTTTAAATTTGAATCGAAACTACCTCCGATATAATCCACATAAAATTCAGTATTTATCTCTTCGCCCTGTATTGGCACATCAAAACTAGCTTTAGCTATAAATCGATTTTCGCCAGAATCTCTATCGTCACCAAAACGTATAAATCTTACACTTCCGTCATTGATGATCGCGTCGTCAAATTTCAATTTTCCACCAACATTGAAACTACTGAATGTATGTATCGGATCGATCATATTCGCTTCCGCTTGCCCGAAGAACTCCTGTGGTAAACCATACCAATTGTAAGTCATTGCGTCAAAACCACCGTCAATTTTCCATGAAAAATCTCCTAACTTTTGAGAATAATGCGCATTGATATGGGTACTAGAAAAGTCGTTATCTAAAAGCAAGCCATCGATGCCACCTTGTGACGAATGGTGACTAAAATAACCGCCGACGTTCTCCGTACTATTGATCTCATGATTGAGGTAAACCTCACCTAAAATAGTGGTATATGAACCCACACCCAACGAGGCATAATTATCATACAATTTAACGGGTTTTGCCTTATCAACATTAGCCGCTTTACCTTTTGCGGGTGTGAATGTTGAAGCAACAGGTATCGAAAAAATATTATACTTCACATCCTTTTTCTTTACCACATTTGAATCGTTCAATTTAGGTGTATCCTTAATTTTGAAAGCATCAGAAATTGTTGGTGTATATGGCTTGATCACATTCACCACCTGATCGTCGATAGTATCCTTTTTGCGCTCTTGAGCAAAGCTGAGCGTTAAACTGCTTGCTATTGTGATTATAAAAATTAAAACTTTGATCTTCATAAATAATGTTTTGATTGAGGGTTCAGACTTTTAATTGTTCTGCTATTTTAAAGCTTTCTAATTATCGTCTGTTTCGATTGATGAATTTGTTTTGGCTTCTTCGGCTTTAATTTTATTGAGTTCGAAGGTGGCTTCTTCAACCACATCGTCATAATCAGGGAAATTTGAAATCACACTTTCAAGAATGTAATTCGCCTGAAACGCATCGCCTAAGGCATAGAAATTCTTCGCCATTACCACCAAGCCTTTCGCACTAAAGTATTTATAGCTGCTGTAGTCCTTAGCTAAACGTTGAATTGTGGCATTTGATGCTTCATATTTTCCTTCTTTATTCTTGAAATAACCATTGTAATAAAGTGCTTCAGCCGCTAAACTTCCTGAGGCAATTTTTTCAACATTGGCATAAGCTGTTTTAGCCTTATCCTCATTTCCAGTTTTTATGGCAGAGCGTGCAATTATTATCTGAGCATCACTTTTTACTTTATTATCTAGATTTGAATTGCCCAGTACTTTCTCTGCGTAACTTTCAGCTGCGGAGTAATCTTCGGTCTGATAGTAGGCATTCATGAGGTTAGATTGTGCATACAATACATTTTGCGGATAATCTGCCTCTTCTTCTAAAGTGAGCAACACCGGTATAGCCTGCTGCCAATTGGAGTCTTTCAAATAGATCTCGCAAAGCCTCACAGTGGCTTGCTCGGTATATTCACTTTTTGATGCCTCAACAACATATTTGTAATGCGGTTGTGCATTTTCAAACAGGTCTTTCTTATAGTACAATTGCGCTAAATAGAAATGCGATTTTAGAGCATGAATACCATTTGGGAATTGATTCAAATATTTATTAAACTGCCTAATGGCTTTATCTGTATCATTGTCTAAATACGGTTTTTCTGCGGCTAAATACATGGTATTATCTAACTCCACATCAGTAACCTCAACATAATCCAAAGATCGTACCCATGCGGCATACTCATCAACTTGACCAAGGTCTATGTAGATCAGACGTGCCGTTGAAATTGCCTGAACAGCTTCACCCGAACCTGGGAAATCTCCAGCCACCTTTTTAAACTTTGTTAAGGCACGCTCATTATCATTGGCGTTATAGTAAACTAACCCCTGTCGTAATAAAGCCTTTGACGTAAACGCACTTCTTCGGTATTCAGAATTTAAACGATCATACATTTGCATAGCATTGTCTGTATCGCCTTTTTTCACATAAGAATTAGCCAATTCGTACATGGCATCATCGCGTAAGGCCGATTTTGGATAACCCTCAATAAACGTTTTTAACTCTGAAATCTTAGTAGAAACTTTTCCCAAGTAACCATGACTCATGGCCTTCTGAAAGGCTGCGTAATCGGTTTCGATCTCATTGATCTGAATGGCCTTATCATAAGCGCTAATTGCATTTTGATATTTACTAGATACGAAATAACCATCTGCCAATCTTAAATAAGCATCATTTCTTCTGAGACGATCACTGGCATTTTTATCAATGAATGTTTGAAAGTATTTTGATGCATTATTGTAATCTTTCAACTTAAAATAGGTATAGGCCAAATTGTAGTCGAGATTGTCATTTTCAGGTAAGCTTGAAGCCTCTGCTCTACCTGCAAATTGCTTGAAACCGATTAAGGCATCATTATAATTGGTGAGATTATATTCTGTTTCAGCCTTCCAGAATGTTGCTTTAGCCACAAATACAGGCTCTCTAGGTTCTTTCAGAGAATTATTAAACATCTCCAATGCTTCACTATAACGTGTTTCGTTGTATAATTCAATGCCTCTGAAAAAGGCTACTTTCTGATAAGCGACTTTATTTTCAAAACTGTTCTTTCCTTTCAACAATTCAAGCGCTTCTTTATAATTTTTTGAAGTGATATAAGAATCGATAAGTAAGGTTTCGATCTCTTCTCTATAGCTGGTATCTGGATACTTGTCTAAATAACCTGCCAAGACCTGAGGAACTGACTGATAAGGATTTCCTATCTCATAACTGATCTTCGCATAGTTTAACCATGCATCTTCTTGAATTTTTAGGTCGTAATCCATTTCCGAAGCATTTCTGAAGGCATTAAGAGCTTCTTGTTTTTTATCGAGGTTGATATAACTCTCACCCAAATGGTAATAAGCATTTTGAGCTACTGAATTGTTACCGTCAATGATTTTATTAAATTCTGAAATAGCCTTCTCGAAGTCATTCTGCTTGTAGTAAGCGTAGCCCAGCTGATAGTAATCGGTGTTACTCCACTTACCGCGTTTGCCTTCATAAGCCTGTAAATATGGAATAGCTTCCGGATACTTTTCGAGATTAAAATAGCTCTCACCAATTATCTTTGAAAGTTCTGAAACTTCTTCACCTTGGCTATTTGGTAATTGCTCTAAGGCCAATTCTATAGCTTTTTCAAACTTCCCTAACTTGAAATTCAGATCAGCCTGATAATAAGAGAGCTTCTCCTTATATTTTTCATTATCACTAACCTGATCGAAATAGGTATTGGCAGTGTCATAATCATCGCCTTCATAGGCCATATATCCGATGTAATACTTGGCCTGTGAGCCATATTCTTTAGAATCAACAACTCTATTTAAATATTTGGTAGCCTGGGTCTTACTCTTTGTGGCGTATAAACTGTAACCATAATTGAAATAGTAGCGATCGCGCTCTGATCGGGCTATACTCATCTCATCAACTTTTTGATACCACTTCCGTGCATAAGCATATTTTGAATTTTCAAAATAATAATCTGCCACATCTAAAAATGCTGTATTACGCTTTGTACTTGTTGGATATTCTTCAACGAATTCAGTGATGAGATCGTCGGCATTTCTTTGATTTAGCCGTACTGCACAATTAGCAATATAATACGAGCAATCAGACTTCAAAACCTCATCTTCCGTATTGTATTTTATGTCGTCAAATAATGATTGAGCGGCTTTGTACTGTTTATTATTATACAAGGTTAAAGCCTTTTGGTAATCTCTTAACTCACTTGTGTAAACTGAGGATTTTTGCGAAAATCCAAGTGAACTAATGATTAGAAAAACGATGATAAATTGTCTCTTTAAAAGTAGCATCAGTGTCGTTTTTTGATTAATTAATATTGATGATAAATAGCGTTTCAAATATAGTTGAATACAAATCCTATAACGGTAGAAAATTAGTATAATTATAAACCGACTTATTAATATTGGGTATTTCCTTATGAGTCAATGTATTCATAATTTCTATTTCATTAAAAAAGCCATCCGAAAAATCGATTGTGAAAACCCACAGTCTTTTTAGCACTTTCGAATTCAATTCTGTAAACGCCAAAATTTCCTTGTGACTTTACGGCAACACTATTATGTAAGGGTTTTTCAAATTCTGAAAGACCCATAGGAAAGGTTATCTTCATATCTTCACCAAGCAGCCCTGTTTTTATAACCTTGTGCCTATTTTCAATATCATAGATCTTATAAACCAATCCTTTTTTTAATCCTTTCGAACTAAAATCTACTTCAACATCATCGCCTTCTTTATCTAATACCGCCACATTGAATTGCAGAGAATTTGTATTCAATTTTTCTACTTTCAATACAGGATCAACTTCAAATGTTTGAAGCGATTTCCATTGGCTTTCAGCATCTAAATCGTATTTAGTTTTCCATTCAGACAGTTGAAAATCTTTGTGTTTCAATATCCTTAAACCCTTTACTTTTCTAGTGTGATATCTGTTATTGTTAAATACCATGCTACCATTTTCGAGTCCTGTGAGTGTTGACTTTTCAAAATGTATATAACCGGTATAAACTGTATTATTTTGGAATTTCAGAGATTTTGCATGCAGAATATTAAGCGCATTATTTCTTCCAATGATCACATTGTTTTCGATTAAAATATCCTCGACCAATGCTTTATCAGTAAACCCAACAGTGATAGAGTTTCCGTAGCCATAATTCTTTGCACTTTGAAAATCTACATTATGATAAAATACGTTGTCTCTCACATTGATATTTTTTGCAATATTGACACCTTTTCGATCACCAGAGGCTACGATAAGGTTCGACCATGGTTGACCTGAAGGCGCGCCATTATTGAATACTATATTATCTTCGAGATCGACATTTTTAACAAATTCTCGATTAGTTCCAGAACTGGCTGACCATACTTCAATGCCTTTATAGTAGTTATTAAAAACGATGTTGTTGCGGAGAATTCTTGTCTTGTTACTTTCGTTTTGCACATAGATTCCAACACCATGACCTCGCTGTGCCTGATAACCATTATTGTAGATCAAACAATCTTCAATGATAGATCCGCCAGTTGATTTCCAAGACCCAAATCCAGAGCCTGGAATATTATGAATAATTAAATTCTGAAATTTACAATCTTCACCTTCAATATGATTAACTCCAGTGACCGCTTTAAATTTATTCCCTGATTTAGTACGATTAAATTCACCCAGATATGTGATCTCAAAATTCTTGAAAATAACTCTGCTTCCCATAACCTCGAGCACGTAATGGGTCTTTTCTTGAATATTTCCATTGAGAATTACTTTATCATTTTTATATGCCGAAACTGTAATAAACTCAGAATTGACGGTAGAAGTTAGAGTACTTACATAATTTCCATTGTAGGTTCCTTCATGGATCCATATAATATCGCCGCCATTTATACGTTCTGAAGACTGCGACAATGCAGTTTGCAATTCCCACGGACGATCAAGGCTTCCATCTCCCACCTTTGAACCTTTAATGTTTTTTCCATCAATAGGAAACACATGATATTCGTTCTGAGCAAATGAAGTCATGGTTAAAACTAAAGAAAATATGCAAAAAATAATTCTCATGTATATAGGTTTCCAATTACTATGCCAAGGTATAAATAGCATTTGGGATTTGAAATTTTACGCCATACATTTACAGGGATTAAAAACTATCTAAATCTATGTCCGAAACCGTTCTTCAGCTTAAAGACGCTACCATTTACCAAGGTGGAAATATGGTCCTTACCGACGTTAATTTTGAAATGGAAAAAGGTGACTTTGTGTACCTTATCGGTAAAACAGGAAGTGGAAAAAGTAGCTTTATGAAAACCCTTTATGGTGACCTTGAACTTACGGAAGGCGAAGGGCAAGTCGTAGATTTTGATCTTAGAACCATGAAGGAAAATGACATTCCTTTTTTACGCAGGAAACTTGGAATAGTATTTCAAGATTTCAAATTGCTTCCAGACCGTACTGTCAATGGCAACTTAGAATTTGTTCTTAAGGCTACCGGATGGAAAGAAAAAGACAAGATTAGTCAACGAATTGAAGAGGTTTTAGACAAAGTTGGCATGAAAACAAAGGGCTTTAAATTTCCTCATGAACTTTCTGGTGGTGAACAACAGCGTATAGCTATTGCAAGAGCATTACTTAACGACCCAGAACTAATTCTTGCTGACGAGCCAACAGGAAATCTAGACCCTCAGACGAGTATAGAGGTGATGGAGGTTTTACAAGACATCAATAAAAACGGTAATACGATATTAATGGCAACCCACGATTACGCCTTACTTCTGAAGTACCCCAGCAAAACTTTAAAATGTGATGAAAATAAAGTATTTGAAGTGGTACAAAGGAAGACCTAAATTTTTAGAGTTGTGATCCACTGGCAGAACACCATGCTATCCATTTTGATTCCCACATATAACTATCCAATTAGTGCGCTTGTTGCGTCGCTACATAGGGTATTGGATAATTTTGACCTTGCTTACGAAATACAATGTTTAGAAGATGGCTCGCAATTGTATGTTGAAGAAAATAAAGCAGCATGCGATAGTTATGACCATACGCTTCATATCATTTCAGAGGAAAATAAAGGCCGAATAAATTCGAGGAAACGCCTTGCGCAGAATGCTAAATACGATTGGTTACTTTTTCTCGATGCTGATGTGGAAATTTCAAATGATGACTTCATCAAAACCTATTCAGACTATTTTGATAAATCAAAAGAGGCGATTTATGGTGGCTGCTCCTATGCATCAGAACAGCCTGAAACATCACAATTACTACGTTGGAAATACGGAAAAGCCTACGAGGAAGTGAATTCTAGCGTCAGAAACAAAACACCTTACAAGTCCATTGTATCGGCTAATTTTCTAATTAAAAAACACACCTTTCAACATATTATTTCAGAAATTAAGAATGAAGGTTACGGCTATGATGTTTTTATTGGGGCTTTAATGAAAGAACATAAGACTAAAGTACATCATATCGACAATCCTGTGCTACATACTGGTTTGGATGAAAATTCAGAATATTTAGCTAAGGTGGAAAAATCTGTAGAAACCAATTATAGACTTCTGAATGAACAAAAAATCAATACCACTCAAAACAGCCTTCTAAAATTATTTAAATCTCTTAAGAGACTTGGTATGGTAAGAATTGTAAGTGGAATGTTTAATACGTTCAGACAGCCAATTAAAAGGCATCTGCTTGGCAATAGTCCAAATGTTAAGCTATTGCAGTTTTATAAATTGGGCTACCTTTGTGCTATAAGTCTCGATAAAAAATGACGCCTTTCTTTTCAGTCGTAGTTACCGTATATAATAAAGGGCACTTTATAGAAAAAACGATTAGAAGTATTCTTAATCAAACGTTTGATAACTTCGAACTATTGATCGTTGATGACGGTAGTACTGACAATAGTCTGGAAATTATTCAAGGTATCAAGGACGAACGGATTATCATTTATTCAAACAAAAATCAAGGTGTTTCTGCTGCCCGAAATTTTGGTATGCAAAAAGCCAAAACCGAATTCATTGCGCTTTCTGATGGCGATGATATTTGGTTAGAAAATCATCTTGAAGAACTTAAAAATTTAATCGACGCTAACAGCGATTGCGGTATTTATGCCACGTCGTACGAAAAACACTTTTTTAATAAATATACTACTTCACCTAAATTTAGTGATGTAGACCATCCCTTTTTTGGTGTTGTAGAGGACTATTTCAAGACAAGTTTAGTAGACAATATCCTCTGGACGTCTGCTGTGGCAATTCCGAAGAAAATAATTGATTCAGGTTTTTTGTTCGATGAACATCTCGGCTGGGGCGAAGACACCGATCTTTGGATTAGAATTGCGAATAATCACAAAGTTGCGTTTTCTTCAAAGGTGACTGCTCATAAAATGATTCATACGCAAGAAAATCATCTCTCTCTCACAAAAAATATCCCAAATCTCATGATGATGATCGATAAGCACAAAGCTGAAGAAAAAAACAATCCTTCACTTAAAGCTTTTTTAGATGTGAATAGATTTATGATTGCGATGGAGGCGAAATTGCGAAATGACTATGAAAACTACAAAAAGGTAAAGCAAGATATCGATCCAAATCATCTCAACTTTAAATTGCGACTGCTATTGAATTTACCTTCTGGAATATTAAGATTCTTAAAAAGAATGAAATTTCTGCTTTTAAAAAAGCAACTTTACAGCTCACCGTTTAGATGATAAAAACGCATCATAATCTCTCACATACTCGCTGGCATCAAAGTTGGTAGATGCTAAAACCAAACACACTGCACCTGAAGAAAAGTTATCGATTTCGCGCCAAATATCAGTAGGAATATACAAGCCCTGATTTGGCTTATTTAGCATTATACGTTGACGTGTATGACCATCATCGATAATAACTTCAAAGCTGCCACTAAGTGCTATTACAACAGATTGCTGTTTTTTATGCGCATGACCACCTCTAAAACTATCCGTTGGCACATCGTATAAATAGTATACGCGTTTAATTTCGAAAGGAATGATATCTTTCTCAACAACCGCAAGTGATCCGCGCTCGTCGTGTACCTTCGGAATTTCGATCAATTGCGTATGCGTTAATGTCTTCATAGTATTTTTGGTGCTTACTTTAGTAGGGTTTGCCATTGTGAACCTATCGCCTCTTTTGAAAATTTGGCAACACTAGTTTTTGCATTAGACTTGCAATGTAAGTATAAATCTTTATCCTTTAACATTCTATTCATAGCATTTACTAATACTTCTTCATTGTGATTTTCAACCAACAGTCCGTTGTGCTCATGGATAACAATCTCGCTTGGACCCGATTTGCAATCTACTGAAACTACTGGAGTGCCTAAGGCAAGCGACTCTACCAAAACACGTGGGAACCCTTCATAATGACTTGTAAGAACAGTAAAATACGCAGCTTGCACCAAACTAAATGGGTCTGGAGAAAAACCTAAAAACTCAACATGATCATTGATCTGTAATTCTTCAGATTTTTGGATTAACAAGGCTTTGTCATTTCCTTTTCCTAATATTTTCAGTTTCATATTTGCCTTGGGTAACTCTGATCTTGAATAGGCATTCAGCAATAAAGAGATGTTTTTAACCTTGTCTTCTAAACGACCATAAAAAATAATAAACGATTCCGTAATCTCTGATTTAGAACCTAGTATTTCAACCTCATCAACAATGGGGTTATGTATAACTTCAAGGTTTTCAAATCCGTATTCAAGTTTCAGTTTTTCTGAAATTGCTTCAGACACGGTAACAATCTTAAAAGCTGAGTTGTAAAGCCACTTTCCTAGAAAACGACTAGGATTAATATACATGTCTGTGTTATAACTTCGAACACAGTAAATAGTTTTCTGCGAGGTATAAACCCATTTAGAAATCACAAATTCTTTAAACCAACCTATTCGAGTTCGGTTATCGATGATATAGTCGAAATTATGTGTTTGTAAATAGCGTTTAAATACCTTTAGTCGCTTTAACCTTCCAAGCCGACTATCATCTTTAGATTTTAGTGCACCTAAATTGAGCAGCTGCCCTTTAAATGGATAATCAATCTTATCTAATACTGAAACAATATGAACATCATAACCTAAGTGGAATAATATTTCAGATAATAAAGCAGAGGAGCGTTCGGCTCCGCCTCCTCCAAGGGATGAAACAACAATGCAAATTTTTTTCGCTTCAGCTTTTGACATTAACCACTATATTTGAAAACAAATGTAACGATATAAATGAAGATTTTATTAGTTGGTGAATACAGCAGACTTCATAATTCTTTAAAGGAAGGATTAGAAAAACTGAATCATGAGGTCACTATCGTTGCGAGTTATGACGGTTTCAAAAAATATGATGTTGATCTACTCATAAAGAAGAACTATCAAAAAGGATTTTTGAAGAAACTGAAAAATCTCCTCTTCTCTTTGACAGGCATAGATCTTGAATCGCTCAACATAAAAAAACAAATCCGAGAGTTACAACCTCAACTTAGTGATTACGATATCGTGCAATTTATAAATGAGACGCCTTTTGGCTGTGTGGTTGATATCGAAAAATCGATCTTTGATTTAATATCCTCATGGAATACGAATATCTTTTTACTCTCTTGCGGTACCGACTATATCAGCGTTAATTACGCTAATGATGATAAATTCAGATACTCTATATTAACGCCTTACAAAAATGGCAAGGATCAAACCTTTTTGAGCACTTATGGTTTAAAATTTCTACAACCAGAATATGAAGAATTACATCATCATATTTATGGTAGAATAAAAGGTGTTATTGCCTCAGATATCGATTATCATATTCCGCTGGAAGATCATCCAAAATATTTAGGATTAGTTGCAAATCCGATAAATACAGCGCTATTGGACTTCAAACTTCCTCAGATAGAAGATAAGATCGTGATCTTCCATGGGATCAATTCTCATCACTATTACAAAAAAGGAAACGATATTTTTGAAAAGGCTTTGGATATTCTGAATACAACTTATTCCGATCGCGTAGAAATTATTACGGTAAGAAGCTTACCATATGCTGAATATATTAATGCTTACGACAATGCACATATTCTATTGGATCAGGTTTATGCGTACGATCAAGGGTTTAATGCCTTAGAAGCAATGGCCAAGGGCAAGGTTGTATTTACTGGCGCTGAAAAAGAATGGCTTGAGTATTACAATTTAAAAGCGGATACCGTTGCTATAAATGCGCTACCTGATGCGCAAAAAATTGCTGATAAACTTATTTGGTTGATTAATAATCCTGAAAAAATCATAGATATATCTCGAAATGCAAGACAGTTTATTGAGCAGCATCATGATTATATTTCTTCTGCCAAAGGTTATTTAAAGGCTTGGCAAACAAATGAAAATTAAGACTGTTCAGTTGTTCTGTTTCGGTAGTACATCCATAATACAAATACAACGATCACAAAATAGATAAGATAACGTACTAAATGGGCTATAACGACGCCTTCTGTTTCATATTCTTTAATAAAAATTAAGGTGAGCGCATAGAAAAGTACCAACGAAATAATCTCTGTAATGATAAAACTCTTCACCAGACGCTTGGCTAAAAACTGATGGGCCAAGACTAAGGCACAAAGCCTAACAAAATCACCTAACAATTGCCATTTAAATAATGGCTCCATTCCCTTAAAATCGGGATAAATAATGTCAATTATCAAGTTACGTAAAAAGTAAACTAGGATCATTCCGAGGCCAAACACTGGAAGAATAGTTTTATAGATATTCGCCACTTCATTTTTGAAGGCTGATTTGGTATGAATATTTGCAAATTTCGGGATGACATACAAGGTGAATAATCCAGTAGCAAATACCATATAATTTTTTGAAATAAAGGTCATTGCCGTCCAGTAACCCGCTTCATTAATATTGATCTCGTTGGCCACCTTAGTTCTGATATTTATTTCTATATAGTTGAGTAGAAATGCCGAAACGAAAGACATCAATGTAAATGCTAAAAGCTTGTTCTTGTAGCTAAGACTAAGGTTAATGTCTTTCAGTTTTATATAAGATTTCAGAGTTTTGCCAAATACAAAACCAAGGACGATTAACTGAATAATTGGCGCAAATGCAATGGCAATAATTACACCATCTAAATTTGATGTATATAACCCGAGTAATAATGCCAAAGTCGCTAAAAGATAACTAATAAGCTCAATTTTAGCATAACGCTTATAATCTGAAAGACCATTTACAATACCACCAATGGCTCTATTTATGGCAATAAAAGGGACGATTACAGCTAGTACTTTGAAGACGTAAACAAAGTCTTCAGATTTGAACAAAAAATCAGAGAAATAAGTCGCCCCAAAGAACAAGATCAACGCTGAAACTATCGAACCGGAAATCAAAAACACGGTTGCTGTTGAAAACAACTTCGCAAGTTCAGGTTTATTTTCTTTATACTCAGCAACATATTTTACAACTCCGCTAAAAATTCCGAGGGTTGAAGTACTGGTTAGCATTACCATCGCATTACGCACCTGCCCAATACTTGCTATCCCTGCTTCGCCTACTGTAATGGCTAAAAGGCGTTGCACGAAAACTGAGACTACTAGCCTAATTGTGATGACTACGGCATTTAGCGAGGTAATCTTCAGGATAATATTTTCTCTAAGAAATTTAGGTATTTTCACGTTTTGCTAATTAGTATTCATCGAGTCCTTCATCACTTAATACACCAAATAATGAACTTCCAAATATCAGCAAAACTATTCCGAAGTGCATAAAATAACTAAGACAGTGTCCCATAACAGCACCCTTCACACCGAAGACATCGATGAGATAAATACTAGAGAAATACATTATTACAAATAAGAATATTTCTATAATAATGAAGTGTGTAAACATCTTCTTGGCTAAAAATTTATAAGCGATCACCATAGACATCACCCGCATGAAATCGCCCAATATTTGATATCCAAATAAATCTTCGATTGGTCTAAATTCTTCAGTAAATAAAACGGTTACTAATAGTCCTCTACAGAGATAGATTATTCCCAATATTACGGCGAAAATTGGCAGAACAGTTTTGTAAAAACTAAAGACTTCTTTTCTAAATTCTGATTGTGATTTTAGTTCGGCAAACCGCGGCAAAATATAGAGTGCCATCAACGAATTGATAAACATTAAATAATAATCAGAGACTCTTGTAACTGCGGTCCAGTATCCCGCTTCTTTAATACCAATTTCTGAAATAATATAGTTTCTAATAATGATGTAAACGATTGGTAAGGCTATTGAAGTTACCAATGCCATAATCATATATGGACTTAGGTTTCTCAGTACACCTAAATTGATATTTGTTATTCTGATGTACGACATTAAGTTTTTCCGAAAGGCAATACCAACAATAGTAATCAAAAGATTTAGCGCTGGTGTTATGACAACTGCAACCAATGCACCATCAATATTCTCTTGCTTAATTAAAAGTAAGGTAACCAATAAGCCCAGAATTTGCCCAGTAATATTAATCACCAGGAGAATGCGATACTTGGAAAAACCATTCATTATCGAAAACACAAACATATTCAGCGCGTAGAATGGTAGTATGATGGCCATGGTTTCAATAACATAGGTATAGTTATTGTTTAGGAATATGAGTTCATTAATAAATTCCGCATTATAGTAGCACAAAAAGGCCAAAAGTATTGACGAGAAAAAGCCTAAATAGAATACTGTAGACAAGGTATTGGTGAGTGCAGCAAGATCATTTTTACATTTACCAATGAGTTTTACCATACCATTGTAGAGTCCGGCTATGGCTGTAGATTGAATGGTACTAAGAAAATTTCTTAAGTTACCGATCAATGCCATTCCTTCCGGGCCAATAAATACAGCTATAAATTTGGAAATTAGAATACCAGCAAGAATCTTAACACTGATATTTGCAGTGTTTAAGTTTGCGGCTTTCACCAAAACTTCGGTATTTATATAGTGGAAAAACTTTTTCAATTAATAGTTGTTTAAAACTTCAATTACATAATTTACCTCGTGATCTGTTAAAACAGGACTCATAGGTAAACTTATGACTCTACGATGAATTTGCTCCGTTACTGGCAATTTTAATTCTGAAAATCTACTGAGTGCTTTCTGCCTGTGTGGAGGAATCGGGTAATGAATTAACCAACCAACATGATTTTTATCGAGGTAATCCATAAAATGATTCCTATCCTCTACCTCAACAACAAAAGCATAAAATACATGATCTTTAGTTCCTGAGTAAACAGGAAGATTAATCTTAGAATTCTTAATTCCTTGAAGATATTGTTTTGCGATGTGCTGTCGCTGTTCGTTGTCTGAATCTAGCGTTTTTAATTTGATGCGTAAAAACGCGGATTGCATGTCATCTAAACGACTGTTGTAGCCAATGATGTCATTCTTATATTTCTCTTCACTTCCGTAATTTCTTAACAATGAAAGCACATTGTATAATTCTGGATCGCTTGTTGTAATGGCACCACCATCCCCTAACGCACCTAAGTTTTTGCTCGGATAAAAGCTAAAAGCCGCAGCATCACCCAAATTACCTGCTTTCAATTTTTGGGTATTACTAATTGCACCATGGGCTTGTGCAGCATCTTCAATTAGAAGCAGATCATGTGTCTTAGCTAAGTCTTTCAGACCTTCAACATCAGCTAATTGACCATAAAGATGAACCATCACAATAGCTTTTACATCTTCAATAATCGCTTCTTCAACTAATTCTGAAGAAAGACAATAAGACCTCGGATCTGGTTCAACAAAAATAGGTTCTAAATCAGCATGAAACACAGACAAAATAGTAGCTATAAATGTGTTCGCCGGAACAATAACCTTGTCCCCTTTTTTGAGACGACCCAGTCGGATATAACCCTTCAGAATAAGGGTTAGAGCATCTAATCCATTGGCAGTTCCTACAGCAAATTTAGTTCCACAATAATCGGCAAACTCATTTTCAAAATTTGAAACATTCCTCCCTAAAATAAAATGAGAAGTGTCCAAAGAATTTTTGAAGGATGCCTCAAAATCTGCCCTGAATCTATCGTTGATTTTATGAAGATCTAAAAACTTTATCATACAAAGATGTCTTCTAACAAGCCGTGTTTATTAGTATCAATAGTGTAAAAACCTTGTGTAACGGAATGGGCGCCAAATCCTTCCTTCCAATACATCAAACCTTCATTAATAAGCTGACCTTGCTCGAGGTGCGAAATTCCAAAATTGAAATACGATTTATCAGCAAATACATTTTGAAGTAAAAAACGATGTAAAAAATCTAACGATCCTAAAGTATTTTTATCCTTATTTCCTGAAATATACTGACTATGAGCAACATTTTTAGTGTCGAAAATAGTCGTTCCTGCAACAATCTTACCTTCATGAAGCACATTAAATTGCCTTATCTGTTGAGGAAATCTGGATTTCAATAGCTGAATTTCATCAAGTGAGTGCACAGGTTTCACGTCGTGTTTATTATCTAGATTTGGAATAAGTATTTCATTCCAAAATGCCGAAAAATCGTCAGTTTCTTCAACAATAAGGTCATGCTTTTCGGCACGTTTAATACCGTTCTTCCTGCTTCTGGAATAATTCAAACTAGTTGGTTTTACAACCGAATGCATATCCATTCGGTACAATTGAGCGCTTACTTTAAAGTATAGATACGAAAATGGATTGTTGATTGGACTATCTAAATAAATAAATGGTAACTCCTTAATGTGAAGCTTTTCAATTTTGCTTTGATTTAGAAATTGAAGGATTGCTTTAAAAATGACAATCACCTCTTCAGATTTTAACCGAAAATTACAAATTATTCCACCATAGGTCAATCCCTGATGCGAATGGAGTTCATTTCCAACCTTATTGGCCGGTAATAGAGCAATTAACTTATCGTCCATGTAGATCATCAAGGAGAAATCTGAAAATCTATCACTATGATAATCCATAAAACCCCTTTGGAATAGAAAGGTTTGCTGATTACTATCTAAGACAAAACTGTCCCAAAGGTGCTTATCGGATGGTTGATATTGTAAAACTTTGACGTTTCGCATCAGTCAAAAATAGCTTTAATTCTTTATTTGGCTAATTTGTGAGTTTAAATCAATCTTCATCGCTTTTAATGTTGGTGTCTTTTACAATAAACAAAGGGCGCTCTCGAGTATTGTTATTGATTCGATTTATGTACTCACCTATCACTCCGATAGACAATAATTGAATACCGCCGATAAAAGCTGAACTAATGATCAAAGACGTCCATCCGGTTATGCTGTGTTTCAATACGAAATGTGAAAAAATGGCATAAATGATCACCAAAAACGAAAATATTGATATAATAAAACCTAATCGACTCACCATAATTAATGGCTTATCCGAGAATCCTGTGATGCCATCTAGAGCCAACTTTGTTAGTTTACTATAAGAATATTTAATCTCACCATGTTTTCGCGGTTCTCTGTCAAAAAGAACTTCGGCATGATTAAATCCTAACCAAGCAATTTGGCCTCTTAAGAATTTACTACGCTCAGTCATCTTATTAAGTGATTTCACCACCTTTTGTGAAATAAGTCGAAAATCTCCAGTATCTAGAGGGATTTCAAAAGGAATCATTCGCTTAAATAGTCTATAAAATACTTTGGCCGTAAACTTTTTAACCCATGTTTCACCTTCCCTTTTTTGACGCTTCGCATAGACAACATCGAATCCTTCTTTATATTTTGAATACAACTTTTCAATGAGTTCGGGTGGGTCTTGTAAATCACCATCCATCAATACCGTAGTTTCGGAATGACAGTACTCGAGGCCAGCCGAAAGGGCTATTTGATGTCCAAAATTTCTACTGAAATTGATATAATAGACGTGCTTATCTTTTTCTGAAAGACCTAACATAATCTCTAAGGAATTATCGGAACTTCCGTCATTGACAAAAATTATGTCGTAATTATCGGTAAAATTAGATAGACTCTTGGTGAGGCGTTCATATAATTCGAGTAAGCTGTCTTGCTCGTTATATATTGGAATCACAACTGAAATATCACTCTTTTTCATCTGAATCTGTCTTTAGTGGATTACTGGTTCAAATTAGATTTATAAATATTGAAATACGCATTACTCCAAACAACCTCATAATTATTTCGCTTTAAAAATGAGTTCATTGTGGCATTTCGTTCATTGCTATGAAAGTTTGTATTCTCTTTAGTCTCCGACATATAATCTTCTATCGGTTCTGAAAATTCATAGATCGTTTCAATCTTCTGCTGAACTACCACAGGCAACTCGTCTATCTCTTGTTCCGCTTTTAAAAGCTTTTTCTCGAAGGAATTGTAATCATAAATCCACACCCAAGAGTTATACATATATGGTTTGGTCTCAGTTAAGAAATGAACCATAGGAATCTTGTCGTATGCCAGCAAATACTCATTTGGTTTAACAAATCTATTCAAATTAAGTAATAGTTCGTTCATTATTTGGGCCCGTCTTTCTGTGGTATAAACACCTCTAGCTTTCACATTATTGATCGCAAATGTCTTTTCGAAACGACTTCCAGGATCAAAATATGACTGTTGTGGGATTTTATAGGCTTTCAAAATTAAAAAGGCGAAAGCAAGACAATATAAATACTTGTGAATATAAATTGATTTATCACCGCCTTTAATAGAAAAATCCTTAGGCATCAAATAAAAAAACAATGGCAAACCAATCCAAATAGCCATATAACCACTGTTTTTAAGTCCGCCTGCTGAACCTAGCCACAAGGTTGAGAGAATTAAAAGCGACATGAAACTTATCACCCTAATCTCATTAGGTATACTCTTCTTAAACATTAAAACAGCACTTCCGAATAGACACAAACTGTAAACCGGATAAATATTTCCGGTGTTGAACCAAAAAATAAATACACCTATAGCAACTATCGATGTCATTGCCAAGAGTATCTTTCTTGGAAGTGGAATGTAATTCAGAATGTAAAGAATGAAAGCCAATACGATCAGGTCATTAAATGCTTGAACAATAGACAGAAAATTATGTAATGGAGCTTTAAAAATCTCTTTGAAGTTATGCGAACTGTTCTCAGTATTTCCTAGATCTACAATGGTTAAAAGCGCATTTTTCATAATCTCAACCTGACCTAAGCCGAGCAATATCAAGTAAATACTGAGATAGCCTAAGATCGATCCTGAAACGAACAATAGAGCGGGTTGTATTGATTTTGAAACCTTTTTATCAGCAATAAAGAATGCAAAAGGAATTGCAAAAATGAGAATATGCAATACCGCGTTGGGTATTCTCACAAAAACCGTAAAACTCAATACGAAACCAGCAATAATAAACAAGCGTCGATTATCTGAACGAAGTGCCTTATTCAAAATAAAAACAACAATTACTGCCATTAAAGCTGTGAGCTGATTGTGATAAAAAGTTAAAAATCCATAGTCGTTAACGAACAACACCATGGTAAGTGCTAAAAGCAAAAAATCTTTGTTGAGATATTTTTTTAGAAGTTGATACGACAGATAAAATGCTGAAGTATTTACAATAATAGCTAAAATTCTAAACCACAGAATTCCACCATCCTCGAATAATTTGTACCACAATCCACCTACAATTCCTGCGAACCAATACAGAAAGTTATACTCTACAGATTCAGGATTAGAAAAAATTTGCTGATAAAATGTAAGCACCCAGCCATCATCACAAACATCAAATCCCTGAAAGGCCATTAATAGTTGAATTAAAACTACTATGATCAGTGTAATGCCGAGCTTTGAAGATTTTAAAATGCTAATATTCATAGAGGGGTCAAGATAAGTAAATGAGAATTATTCCTTAGGTTATCTTTAAAGAATATCGTCTTCAGAAAATGATTGATTAGTTTTTCTATTTTTACAATAATCATTCAATAGAACATATGCTCAAATTTAAACTCAAAAATCTCTCAATTAGTTCTTATGTTCTGTTGTCGTCGTATCTCATTGTATTCCTTTTTTGCATACTTACTGATCCCATCTACTCACCCGACACCTACAGTTACCTGAGGGCAATGCCTTACCGACAGATGGGTTATGTTATGTTCCTGAAGGCGTTTACAACACTGTTTGGAACGTATTTTGATGTTGCAGCGGTTGCCTTTCATGCGGCCTTTAGCTTAATTTCTGTGCACTACTTTTTCTCGAAGATCTCAAAGTTATTTCAGCTGAAGATTTATTTAAAAATTCCTGTAATTATACTTTTATTATTCCCCTTTTTCCCACCATTAAGCATTGCAAATAATGTGGTTTCCGAAGGTCTAGGGTTTGGTCTCTATTTAATTTTTATAGCCACAGGGCTAGATATTATTCTGAATAATAATACCAAAAACTTCAAATACTATCTTATTGCTTATCTCGCATTAATTTCTGTGAGAAGTCAGTTTATCTTCACTACCTTAATTTTTGCAGGGACCTATTTCTTAATTCACAGAAAACAAATTCTACAGAAAAAGCACATCCTCAGAATCGCTTTCTTTTGTGGCGTAATGGTAATTGCTAGTTTAACAGAACGCAGTTATCATAAATTGAAAGATGGCTTTTTCAAACCTACGCCCTTAGGATTTACTAGTGCTGCCACGGCACCAATTTATCTTTCAGAGCGTGAGGATTACAAGCTGTTTGAAAACGAAGATTACAAAAATATCTTCAGATGGAGTTATGATAGTTTAGTGATAAAAGATCTTCTGATAAAACCTGAATATACCACCAAAGAAGCCTATAAGTTTTTTCACGATAATCTACCAAAGATCTGTAACCAAACCGTTAGAGAAGTTGGAAAAGCGTATTATTCTGAAAAGTCTTTTCCTGAAGATTGGACTGAAAACCAACGAAATTCTAGTATATTCTTTGAGACCGAAGCTGCTTGTAAGGCTTACACAAAAACACTCATTCTTAACAACTTCAAACCCTGGGCAAAGCTATATTATGCTAATATTTCTTACGGATTCAAAAGTCAATTATTGCTTTGGTTTGTGGTAGTAATGTTTTTCTTTAGCCTTATAAAAAGCTTGCAAAGCTATCAAAGGCGCTATATCGTTGTTTTTGTATTATCGTCGCTAATTTTATCTAATGCAATGTTCATCGCTTTTGCAGTGCATTCGATTCAACGGTATCTTTTCTATAATTACAGTTTGATATTTTTATTGTTTCTTAGCACTTACAACCTTGTTATCCGTGGCCAAAAATCCTGAATTATCAATCGTAATGCCGTGTCTCAATGAAGAAGAGACCTTGGCAATTTGTATCGAAAAGGCAAATGCTTTTTTTGAAACACATAAGGTTGAAGGAGAAATTATCATTTCAGATAACGGAAGTACAGACAAGTCCATAGAAATAGCACAATCTTTAAATGCGACGGTTGTACACGCTAAGCAAAAAGGCTATGGTAATGCACTTAAAACTGGTATTGAAGCCGCTAATGGCGAATTTATCATAATGGGAGATGCCGATGATAGCTATGATTTTAGCAACCTCATGCCCTACTTAGATCAACTCAGAAAAGGATTTGATTTGGTTATGGGTAATCGCTTTAAAGGCGGTATCGAAGATAATGCCATGCCTTTTTTGCACAAATATCTTGGCAATCCGGTGTTATCTTTTATTGGGCGACTATTTTTTAAAATAAAGATCGGAGATTTTCATTGTGGACTAAGAGGGTTTTCTAAATCAGCTTATAACCGAATGAATTTGAAAACTACCGGAATGGAATTTGCCTCAGAAATGGTAGTAAAATCTAAACTCAATGGACTTTCAATAACCGAAGTACCAACCACCTTAAAAAAGGACGGACGAAGCAGAAAACCACACCTAAAAACTTGGAGTGATGGCTGGAGACACCTGCGTTTTTTAATGCTATATGCACCTAACTGGGTGTTTCTATATCCAGGGATTCTATTGGTTTTAATTGGTTTGATCTTAGGTGTTTTCCTGTTGGCAAATCCACTTAAATTTGAAGGTATAACACTCGATGTGCATACGCTTTTGTATGCTTCTGCATTCTTACTCGTTGGGGTTCAGTTTTTAATATTTTATGGACTGACCAAGGTATTCGCTGTAGAAAATGAACTTTTACCCAAATCGAATCGTTACAACAAACTCTTCCATATAATTAATCTTGAAAGAGGTCTAATCTTAGGATTTGTACTTTTACTTATTGGATTGTTTTTAAGTCTTGAAAGCCTATCTGTTTGGAGGGATCAAAACTTTGGAAACCTTGATGTAAGATCAACTCTAAGATTGGTAATACCGGCTATAACCTGTCTACAATTAGGTATTCAAACCATACTTTTCAGTTTTTTCTTTAGTATTCTAGGGCTTAAAAAATAAAAAGGAACCCTTTCGAGGTTCCTTCCTATTTAATCTAAACGTTTTTATTTCGCTTTCGATCCACTTCTTTTAATAAGATCTTACGTAATCTTAAATGATTTGGTGTAACCTCAACGTATTCATCCTTCTGAATATATTCTAGGGCTTCTTCCAACGAAAATTTAATTGCTGGAACAATTTTGGCTTTATCATCAGCGCCCGCAGAACGGACATTACTCAACTTTTTAGTTTTGGTGACATTAACGACCATGTCATCACCTCGAGAATTCTCACCGATAACCTGGCCTTCATAAATATCTTCACCCGGATCAATGAAAAACTTTCCGCGTTCTTGCAATTTATCAATAGAATATGGAATCGCTGTACCATTTTCCATAGACACCAATGACCCATTTTGACGTTCTGGAATTCCACCTTTTAATGGCTGATATTCTTTAAATCGGTGTGCCATTATGGCCTCACCAGCAGTAGCTGTAAGCAATTGGTTACGTAAACCGATTATACCACGAGATGGCACAATAAATTCGCATACCATACGCTCACCTTTAGCTTCCATACTCAGCATTTCACCTTTTCGCATGGTAACCATTTCTATGGCTTTTCCTGAAACCTCTTCCGGTAGATCAATGGTCATTTCTTCAAAAGGTTCGCACTTAACACCATCAATTTCTTTGATGATTACTTGTGGCTGACCAATTTGAAGTTCATATCCTTCACGACGCATGGTTTCTATTAAAACAGACAAGTGCAATACACCACGTCCAAAAACCATAAACTTGTCGGCACTATCGGTATCTTCAACTCTTAGTGCTAGATTTTTTTCTAATTCTTTATCTAGGCGTTCTTTGATATGACGAGAGGTTACATATTTTCCGTCTTTACCAAAAAATGGTGAGTCGTTAATAGTAAATAACATGCTCATTGTTGGCTCGTCTATGGCAATGGTTTTTAAGCCTTCAGGTTGTTCTAGATCGGCAACAGTATCACCAATTTCAAAACCTTCAAGACCAACGATCGCACAAATATCTCCTGCCTGAACTTCCTCTACTTTTTTTCGACCTAAGCCTTCAAACGTATGTAATTCCTTGATCTTACTTTTCACAATCGAACCATCACGTTTTACCAATGATATTTGTTGATTCGCTTTAAGTACACCACGTGTTAATCGACCTATAGCTATTCGACCTGTAAAAGAAGAGAAATCTAAAGAGGTAATTAACATTTGTGTATTGCCTTCTGCAATATTTGGCTCAGGAATGTGCTCAATAACCATATCTAACAATGGTTCAATATTGCTTGTTGGATTTTGCCAATCTTCGCTCATCCAGTTTTGCTTCGCTGAACCATATACCGTCGGAAAGTCTAATTGCCACTCCTCAGCACCTAATTCAAACATAAGATCGAATACCTTCTCATGCACTTCGTCTGGTGTGCAATTTTCTTTATCCACTTTATTGATAACTACACAAGGTTTCAACCCAAGATCAATAGCCTTCTGAAGCACAAAACGTGTCTGTGGCATTGGGCCTTCAAAGGCATCAACCAATAGTAAAACACCATCGGCCATGTTCAAAACACGTTCTACTTCACCACCAAAATCGGCGTGACCGGGTGTATCAATAATATTGATTTTTGTGTCTTTATATACGACTGAAACGTTTTTAGAGGTAATGGTAATACCGCGTTCGCGTTCAAGATCGTTATTATCGAGAATGAGATCTCCTGTATTTTCGTTATCTCTAAACAACTGACAATGGTACATAATCTTATCTACCAGCGTAGTTTTCCCGTGATCGACGTGTGCAATAATTGCAATATTTTTAATCTTGGTCATAAGCCGTATTGATTTTCAGCGTGCAAAGGTACGTCTTATTATCCTCTATTCGTTAATAATATGTTATATTTTGAATATCAAACAATTTCAATTCGTATCTTACGTTTTAGAAATTGATTAATAGTAATAGCCTTTTTCTTTTCAACCGCTAATTGGGCTGTTTACGTCTGAACCCTAAAACAAACCCAGATGAATACAATTAGCAAATACACCAAATTTATTCCTTACCTATATTTTTTGTCTGTTACCGCCTATTGGTTTACATACATAAATAGAAGTGAAGGCATTTCTGCGTACCCAATATTATTGTTTGGTATTCCTTTTTTATGGCAACTCATTAAACCAAATCGAAAACTGAATTTCTCATTGGGGATTGTGTTTGTTTGTTTGTCTTCTTATGTGATTTTGGCTTACTTGTCGGATGTGTTAAACATCGTCAATTGGTCTGAAAATGCTAAACGCTTCTTATTTTATAGTGGTGCCATTGTTATTGGAAACTTTGTAATGTCGCTCTGGATCATTCGAAATAGTATTAAAAAGCTTTTTTAATATATCTTTGCAACTGAATTTTTAACTCTGTTGCATCGATGGCGATTCCTAAATTAAAACATACCGATTCAGATAATTTCTTTTTGCTTTGTGGACCCTGCGCCATTGAAGGTGAAGATATGGCCCTACGCATTGCAGAACGTGTGGTGTCTATTACGGATAAACTGAAGATTCCTTATGTTTTTAAAGGAAGCTTTAAAAAAGCAAATCGCAGTAGAATAGATAGTTTTACCGGTATTGGCAATGAAAAAGCCTTAAAGATTCTTGAAAAGGTATCTCAGACTTTCGATATACCTACAATTACCGATATTCATGAGGCTTCAGATGCGGCGATGGCTGCAGCATATGTTGATGTGCTTCAAATTCCTGCATTTTTGGTAAGACAAACGGATCTCGTAGTCGCTGCTGCAAAAACAGGTAAAGTAGTTAACCTGAAAAAAGGACAATTTATGAGTCCGGAAGCCATGAAACATGCTGTTCAAAAGGTTAAAGATGCGGGTAATGAAAACGCCTGGATTACGGATAGAGGTACAATGTTTGGCTATCAAGATATGATCGTTGATTTCAGGGGAATTCCGACCATGAGACAAATGGCTCCTACAGTTTTAGATGTTACCCATTCATTGCAACAGCCTAATCAAAGTGCTGGTGTTACAGGCGGCCGTCCGGAAATGATCGAAACTATCGCAAGGGCAGGCGTGGTAAACCACGTAGATGGTTTGTTTATTGAAACACATTTCGATCCTGCAAATGCAAAAAGTGATGGTGCTAATATGCTACATTTAGACAAACTTGAAGGTTTGTTAGAGCGCTTGGTTGCTGTTAGAAAGGTAATAAATACGTTTTAAGCAGATTTTTCTCCGGTTTCGAATAAATGCCAACGACTTTTTAAATTTGAAAAGAAAGGTTCAGCTGTATCCTTTGAGAGTTCTATTTTTTGACTTTCAACGAAATAATCAAAAACATAACATTCAAAATCCTGACAACGATCGAGTATTGGAAATCGCATAAGAAATCGTGTCATTTTCTGACGAAAATCAAATTCAAATTGTATGCGTTTATCTAATTCATCACTAGATAACTGTGTATCTGAATGCCAATTAATTTTCACGATGTGTTAGGGTCTAGGGATTTTATGCAATATACCCTTAAATGTTAAACTAACAAATAGCACACTTTAATTTCACAGAGTGATCTTTAGTCGTTTTTCTTGTGCTTTCCGCTTAAAACCAATTTAAAAGGGTTGATATTTATAGCAAGTTGTTGTTCAATAACATAAACCACTACAGCATCGTTAATATCTTCAACACTTTTATACCGCAATGACGTCACTACTTTTCTGTTGGTTGTAACGAAATGCTCCCTGTATTGATCTAATTTATCACCATGCCAAAAGGCAAAATCAACGTAATCCTTAGACTGGTTTAAGTAACAAATAGGAAACCCATTATTGTAATAAAAGGGTATGCCATATTTGAACTTTAATTCAGCATTAGGTGCTACAGCTTCAACGATAGCCTGTAGTTGTAGCAAAATAGTTTTATAAGGTTCGGGTTGTTTTAGGATGTAGGCTTCGGCCGGATTCATAGTTTAATCAAATAGTCTCAACAATCCAATTACAATTAAAGCTATTCCGATAATCGCTTTAAATGGCATTAATGATGCCGATAACTTGCGCAGACTCGTTTCTAATGCTGGTACTTTACCAAATACATGTGTAAGCAACAAAATACCACCTAAAATACTAATGATACCGATTACACTAAATTTAATTAAGGGCAATACTACTAGCGCCCCGCCAATCACCGTTTGAAATGGGGCCAAGACTCCTGCGATCTTATTAAAGAAGTTACTTTCTCCATCCCATTTATCTAATGTGGCCAATCCGAGGAGAATCCCGCCTGCAAGGTTGGCAATCGTTAAAAGCAATCCAAACATGATTATATCGATTTTTGATGTTAGACTATAAATTTAGTTAATATCCTCTAAAATTGTTTTGCCAGAACCAGATAATTTTATTTACTTTGTATTTCAAAGTACTTTTAATTATGAGCAACGAAGACTATCTAAAAGACCTGAGCGAGATCAAGGATCTAATGCACAGATCCTCGCGTTTTATATCATTAAGTGGTTTATCGGGAATACTCGCTGGTGTCTACGCCTTAATAGGCGCAGCGGTGGTTTACTGGTTGGTTATCACCTATAGCGGAGGTACATTATATATTTTTCATGGATGGGTATTCTGGACATGCATGGCCGTACTTTTAATGGTGGCCAGTCTAAGTGCTATAACTGGAATTATTCTAACCACCCGAAAAGCAAAAAAGAATGAAGAGAAGATTTGGGATAGTTCTTCAAAGCGCTTACTTTTTAATTTTCTCGTACCACTCGCTGTTGGTGGTATTTATTGCTTTATCATATTAAGTCAGGGACGCTATGGACAAACAGGTGGGCTTATGCTTATTTTTTACGGATTAGCATTGGTGAGTGCTTCAAAATATAGTCTGGGCGATATAAAGTATTTAGGATATATTGAGATTGTTCTGGGACTTATAGCAAGTTACTACCCAGGATACGGCTTTTGGCTTTGGGTCATCGGATTTGGCATTATGCATATTGTTTACGGAACTTGGATGCATTTTAAATATGATGCCAATAACTAGCAATAACAAGGTTGGCTTTGACTAACTTTGAACAAATTTTATTGAATTGAGCATAATAACCAACATAAATAAACTCTTTGATCATAGAATACGACTCGGTATAATGTCTATTCTAATGGTAAACGAGTATGCTGATTTTAATACGCTTAAAGAATTGTTGGGTGCAACTGACGGCAATTTGGCCAGCCACACTAAAGCTTTAGAGAAGGCTGAATATATATTGGTAGAAAAACAATTTATTGGTCGAAAGCCAAATACAAGATATAGCGCGACCAAACTGGGAAGAAAAGAGTTTAAAAAACATATTGAAGCCCTCGAAAAATTAATTAAAAAGACCTGATAGCATGACTAATTTTGTTGACAATAATTCTATTGTTAGAGAGATTTGGGGTAAAAGCGATACCATACTTATGGTGTTTGCAGGTGCTTCAGCTGAATTTGCGCTAAACAAGGCTGTGGATTGGTTGTACTTTACAGGGAAACTTCCAAAAGATCCTCTGGGTCGACTGTTCTCAACAGTGCAGTATGCTAAAATGATCGTGTTTTCAAAAAAGGAAAATGCACATAAGGCTATTGATCAAATAACAGCTATCCATGAGGCTGTTGAACAAAATCGCAATCAAAAAATCCCTCAATGGGCTTATAAAGATGTGCTTTACATGCTTATTGATTATTCGATCAGGTCTTATGAATTATTACAAAGGCCACTCACTACGAACGAAAAACAAGAAGTCTTAACCGTATTCGGTAATGTTGGGAGACGAATGGGAATACAAGACGTACCGCTTAGCTATTCAGAATTTGAAAAAGATCGCACTAAACACCTCCAAGAAGATCTATTAAATGGCGAGCTTTCAAAAGACCTTTACAAACAGTATAAAAAGCATCTCGGATTTATGAGATACTATTTACTGCTTGAAGCTCAAATCCTTTTGGTCCCAGAATCCGTTAGAGCCATGTTGCACTTAAGGAAATATTCATTTTTAAAACCTTTAGTTGCCGTATATAAAGTATTAAGACGTATTCGTTTAGACGGACCAATCAAAGACTTGCTCCTACCCACAGCTTACAAAGAAGACATCAAACGAATGAACATTACATGAATCTATTTTTTTACATATTTACTCTGAATTTCAAAGTACTTTTCAAAAGTATTTTAGAACATTTTGCCGTTGAACCAAATCAAACCCAACTGCCATGAACAGCCTACTAAAATATTGGAGGTCCAAAAGGAAACAGCTTATCATTTGGTTGTTTGAACATTCACAACGTATCTATACGTCACTTTTCAAAAGTCATCAACCCTGGGATGTTGACAAAGCAGATCTTTTAAATTTCCCTGTAGATTCCTTCGGAAGACATCTTGGTGAATTTTTAGACGAAAACAACTTTGAACTAATTCCGAAAGTAGAACGCCACGATTGTTACCATGTGCTTTGCGGATTTAGCACTAAAGTTGAAGATGAAATTGCTCTGCAATGTCTTTGTTATGGCAATGGTAAACGAAGCCCATATTTATACGGCGCTATTATTCTAGGCATAGCTATATTACCAGACTATTTCAGCTACTATTACAACGCTTACAAGATCGGCAAACAAGCCCATCCTTTTCACCATTACAACTACAGACAACTTTTAAACGTATCTATTGAAGACTTTAGATCGGCAATTTTCTCTAGATCCGCAATTACATTTTTAAATATATAAGTCAGATCAAAAAACATAACAACATGGAAAACTCAGAACAACAGAACAAAGCAAATCAACCTAACAAATTTGGAAATTGGTTAAGAACCTCAATTACGGCCCGAATGATAATCGTAGGGTTACTCATTATGGTTTTATTAATTCCGCTCACTTACGTTAATCTTTTAATCGAAGAGCGGGCATTTAGACAGCAAGACGTAATTAGGGAGATTAATGGCAAGTGGGGAAATGAAGTAATTATGTACGGTCCCATACTAAAAGTTCCTTATAAATCTTATTCAGAAACTTCAACCTATAATGAAAAAACCGACACTTACATAAAGGAAACTAAAACGCACACTAATTACGCGTATATTTTTCCAGAAACCTTGGACGCCAATGTAGATGTTGAATCAAAATCCATCTACCTAGGAAATTTTGAGTCTGCCGTTTTCACTTCAAAAATTCAACTGACAGGAGGATTTAATTCTATTGATCTGACTTCAAAAGATATTCAAAATGAGGATATCTTATGGGATAAGGCATCAGTGATTTTCAAAACCACCAATTTAAAGGGTATAAAAACCGAAATGCAGATTGAGGTTAATGGTACTTCATATGCATATGAAACCAATTTCATTGATAGTAAAAGCTATGGTACGCATCTCGATGAACTCGAAACTGGATTTATAAATGAAGAAACTTTAAAAGAAGATTTTCAATTTAATATGAATGTGACCTATGACGGTAGTAAACAGATCCAGTTAATTCCGGTGGGTAAAACCACCACCATGGACATGGTTTCAAACTGGGCTGATCCTGGGTTTATTGGTAATTATTCACCAAACGATGAAACGAGAAGTATTTCAAAAAAAGGCTTTAAGGTAGATTGGAAAGTACTTTCTATAAACCGTGCTTTTTCTCAAACGTATTTCAATAAAATCCCGAATCTGAATCAATTTGCCTTCGGAACAAAATTTGTCATTCTGGTAGATGAATATCAAAAAAGTGAACGCTCTGCCAAATATGGTTTTTTAGTGATCGGTCTAACATTTTTACTGTTCTTCTTAATTCAAACATTAAGTAAGATCAACATACATCCATTTCAATATTTAATGATCGGTTTAGCCTTGATAATGTTCTATACCTTGTTGTTATCGATATCAGAACATAGTAATTTCTTGAAAGCCTATCTCATTGCCGGCATATCAGTAGTTGCACTGATCACCCTTTATTCAAGGTCTATTCTGAAGAATATGAAATTCCCCATTTTCATAGGTATTTCATTATCGGCACTATATGCCTTTATCTATGTAATAATTCAATTAGAAAATTACGCCCTGCTTGTAGGAAGTATTGGCTTATTCGTGATCCTTGCTATTGTAATGTACGTTTCAAGGAAGATCGATTGGAATAATGGTTAAATCTTACATAAATCAAATGGATATCGTATTTGCCATAAAGAACACCTGTAAAGTAAGTGCATTAGTAAGTTTCGCCATCGGAACGATCATTCTGATCTTATTTATGATAACTAGAGAAATTGACCCCTTTACTTACATTGGCATTTGGTATCTCTATGCGGCATTTGCCATTAATGCTATGCTCTTTTTTTTAGTCATATTATCGGCATTATTTCTTTGGAAAAACAGCATTGAACTTTTAGGACATGCTATGCTTTTAACACTAAATATTCCTGTGGCCATAGGGTACTTCTTTATTGTTTTAAATTTTATCGATTCATAACCATGAAACTCCAATTCAACAAATATTACCTGGCGCTGGCACATTTTATTTTTCTATTAGAATTAGCCATTGCTTTTATCATCAAAACCGGATTTATCCGATATACGCTAGGTGATTACCTAGTTGTAATTCTACTGTATGCAATTTTTAGAGGATGCACTAGTCTGAGTGTGAGGGCCTCGGCTTTTGCCGTCCTCTTTATTGCGTATGGTATTGAATTGCTCCAACTCACGTCGTTCTTAGCCTACTTTAATTTACAAAACAGTACGGTTGCGAAACTTATTTTAGGCAGCACTTTTCAGCTCGGAGATCTCGTTGCCTATACATTAGGAATTATCACAATATTAATTTTTGAACATTACTATGGAATCTATAAAAACACTAATACAGTCGAAGTTTAAAACCTTATCATTGGTAGCAGTGGCACTTAGCTTTAGCTTAATTGCATTGATGGTAAGAATAAAGCTGAACAAATCTTTTTTCTATCTATTCTTAGTTTGGAACATATTTCTGGCAATTATTCCCTACACCATTACCATGTACTTGAGTACTACCAGGAATCTTAGTAAGGTTAAACTGGGGCTCTGGTTTTTGATTTGGCTGGCTTTCTTACCTAATGCGCCATACCTTGTCACAGATCTTATTCACCTTAGAAGCAGTAATGATCTTATGCTTTGGTTAGATGTTATAGTATTGATTTCTTTTGCTATTTCTGGGTTATTGTTGTTCTTTTTATCTGTACGCGATATGCAATGTTTAATGGCATTAACCTTCAAAAAGGCACCCATTAAATTAATGACCTTTTCAATATTAGGTCTTTGTGGTTTTGGTGTTTACTTAGGTCGAGTATTGCGCTACAACTCGTGGGAAATTATCAGTAACCCAAAGATTTTAATCATGGATGTTATTAATATTGTCCTTTCCCCTTTTCAACATTCAGAAGCATGGCTATTCACCTTAGGTTTTGGCGGATTTTTAATGGTTGGTTTTTGGGTTTTTAAAAATTTACACCACAATGGTAATTAATTGAAATCCCAGTCATTACTCTTTAAATAAAAGAATTCAATCTCACTTTAAAGAAAATAAATGTAATTAATCTAATAAGCCATTTCCGTATTTTGATTTTGTACATAAATTCCTAAATTTCATGTACTAAATTAAATCGATGACAACAAATCTTTATCCTCCTAGCCCCAAAAGTGTTCCTAAAAAACTTACGGCTTTAACTGCCTCATATCAGACGCGTGCGTTTCTTGCAATTCTGTCTATAATTCTTTTCTTTGTTTTGTATGGCGCTCTAGTTGTAGCCCTAAGTTATCTGGTAATTTGGGCATTTACCTATGATATGGTGAGCGTAAATAAGTTAACAATCTTGGGTAAAATCGGAGCTATTGCCGGGACAGTAATGTTATGGTTTTTCACTTTGAAGTTTATTTTCAAATTAAAAAATCATAAACGTGAAAATAGAATTAAACTCAAAAAGAAAGACTATCCGCAATTGTGGGAGTTTATCCTAAAAATTTGTGAGGAAACAGGCGCACCTAAGCCAAAAGCCATATATGCCGATCCCGATGTGAACGCTTATGTTTCTTATACAAATATGTGGTTGAGTTTATTTCTTCCCGTAAGAAAAGAACTTACCATTGGTCTCGGATTGGTTAGCTGTTTGAATCTAAGTGAATTTAAAGCAGTAATGAGTCATGAGTTCGGTCATTTTTCTCAGAGCAGTATGAAAATTGGCAGTTATATAATTTCTGCAAATACGATCATTCACGATATGATCTTTGCACGTGATAAATGGGATGACCTTCTCGATCAATGGCGAGCGTCGGACCTAAGACTATCTTTCGCCGCTTGGATCATTACGCCTGTAATTTGGATCATTAGACAAATTTTAAATCTTTTCTATCAATTTCTGAACATAATGTATTCTTCCTTATCTCGTGAAATGGAATTTAATGCGGATAAAGTAGCAATCAGCACGACTGGAAGTGATGCCATCATTTCCGGATTATGGAAGTTAGATAGCGGTTTTGAAAAATGGAATAACACTATTAATTATGCGTACTTAGCTTCGCAGAAAAAGCTTTTCACCCAAAACCTCTACACGCACAACAATTTAAGTTTGGCAAGAATTAAAGAGGCACAAATGGCGATGCTAGAAGCACTTCCTGCAGATAATCGAGGTGGTAAAACGTATTTTACAAGCTCAGAACATTCTAAGGTGAATATGTACGCAAGTCACCCGCCGAATGACATGCGACAAGACAATGCAAAGGTGCCTTTTGTGGAATGCGAAAGCAATGAGGATTCTCCGTGGTTACTTTTTAATAATAAGGAAGCGCTGCAAATAGAGATGACAAAACTTATTTATAAGCAGTATGTCAATAAAATTCCGCAAGAATTCTGTAGCACCGATGAATTTGAAAATTTTATTTCTTCCGAAAACCATGGGAAAGAATTACTCAATGAATTTGGTAATTCGTTTGAAAACAGATTTTTAAATATTCCTGAAATTGAAACTATCGAAAATGATCTCGATGGTGTGGATTTGAAAGCATCAGCCTATGATGATCTAAAACATAGGCTCGAAACGATCATGCAACCTATTAAGGAAATTGAAAACCTGATGCTTAAAGCGGGTGAAATCGCTGGTGGTACAACGAAGGAAAATTCTTTTGCTTTCAAAGGTAAAACCTATAAGAAACGAACAATTCAGGAAGGTTATAACGAATTATTAACCGAACGCGAAAAACTGTTTTCAGAAAACTTCATTGAATGGGATACGGATTTTTGCAAATTCCATTTGGCCTTAGCTAAAAAGTTTGGTGATCAAAATCTTCTCAGTAATCTTTATAAACAACACCAGGAGCTAACTATATTCTATAAGAAAACAGTGGCTATAAAAAATACCATTTATGGTGAACTAGCTCAATTACAAGCTCAAGAAGTTAGCGAAAGTGATGTGAGACGATTTGGATTTAGAGTGAATGATCTCGTAGTAAGTTTGAATGATGATTTAAAGAGTTTCGACAATATGACCTTCGTTGCGTTACCAAATATCGATAGTATTGACGATCTAAAAGAAGCAATTATTGATGGTGGCGAATTCAGAAAGCAAGTAGGGAATATATTTGAAAATGGAGGCTTTAATATCTTGCTTACCAATATTGAAAATGCAATTGTGCATTGCCAACGTCTAGATCAAAAGAACTTAGGGGTTATTTTGGAATACCATAAAAAACTACATGAACATTTAAAATCATAAGGTCCTAGGCGGACTTTTTCAAATTAAATCTCAGTGGTTTTCGGCATAATTTTTGCTGCAATTAGAGCAGCTAATGCCGCCAAAATCAACTGTTTAAATCAGCCAAATAATTGGATTTTCATCCTGTTTATTTGCCGATTCATGGAATTTAATATTTACTTAATGGATTTTAGAAACGTAAGTATTATCTTTATATAAGCTGTGAAATAGGATATAAATTGAATACCAAAAATTTAAATAACGGTTTTATTGTATTCCTCTTCTTCCTTTTGTCCATTACTGTCAATGGACAAGGTGAAAGAGATATTTGGTATTTTGGTCAGAAGGCAGGTATGCAATTTAATCTTGCAGGTAATCCCTCAAGTATTTCAGATAATACAATTGAACGCAGAATCGTCTTTGGTTTTATAGAAGGGCCAGATAATCTTATATGTGCAAATAATGAAGAAGGTGATCTAATGTTCTATTCAGATGGACGTATTTTCAGAAACCGAGAGCATGAAAATATGCTCAATTCACCAACCGACGAGTACTCCGTATATTATGCAGATGCGGCCATATCAAGAGACCCAGGAAACGATAACCGTTACTATGTCTTTGTCAATATTCAAGATGGGCTAAAAAACTATTTGACCTATACCGTGGTGAACATGGAATTAGATGATGGATTAGGCGGCCTAGAACCCGACAATACGCATGTGGTAATGATCAATGATGTAGCGCAACACATGGTGGTAGCAAGACACGGAAATGGTAGAGACCGCTGGCTTGTTGGCGTAAGACGAGGGCAATATTATGCGTACCTGATTACTGAAAATGGAATCGCAACTACACCAGTAGTTTCAGGTGCTGGAGTGAGTATTTTTGATGGTAACTTCGTAGACTACGGAACCATTGAAGTGTCTCCCAACAACGATTTATTGGCAGCAACTTATCCAGGCCTTAATAAGCTATTTTTATTAGAGTTCAACAATCTTAATGGTCGTGTAAAATTTTTACATGAATATGAAGACGTTGATGATGATTTTAATGAACAACCTAATAGTGCTGTTGAGTTTTCAGCAAATGGTGAAGTGCTTTATTATGGCGAAGACAGTAGAGGCATAAAGCAATTTGATATTTCTGATATTGAAAATATACCAGAGCCAACTAGCATTGTCGATGGAGGTAGATTTCCTTATTTAAAGCGTGGCCCGAATGGCAAAATATACACTTTTGAACGTGGTAATTTCTTTGTTGGCGCTATCAATAATCCTGATGTCTTAGGCTTGGGATGTAATTTCGAAGAAAATGTGCAGGGTTTAACTAATGAAACACTTTTAGATTTTCCAGCATTTTTGCTTCCCAAATATCCTGAAGGTATTTATCATCAAAATATTTGTTTAGGCGAGAGTACTGAATTTAATTATTCAGCTCCGGTCTACAGACCAACATATATTTGGGATCTTGGTGATGGTACAACGGCCGAAGGCGAAAACATTGAGCATACCTATAGTGCACCTGGCACCTATACTGCCTCTGTGGAAGTTTACAACGATGATGACGAACTGATGTTTACAGACACAAAAGAAATAACAATTTACGACACACCAGTTGCAAGCAGACCCGATGATCTTTTTCTATGTACAGAAGACAATAATATCTTCTTGTTTGATTATGATGAAGAAATTTTGAATGGTTTGGATCCAAATGTATTTAGTGTCTCTTACTATTTTTCAGAAATAGATGCCTTATTAATGAGTAATGAAGTTTCAGAATTTACTCCTGAAATTGGCACACAACCCATTTGGGTAAGAGTGGAGAACTCGATTAATCCGTCTTGTTTTGATATGACAAATTTCAGTGTCATCACACCAGAATATGTCACAATAGATATGCCGACCAAGGCATTTATATGTGATGAAAATGGCGCTACCCTAAGTCCTCCTGATGGATTTATTAGTTATGAATGGTCAACCGGAGATACCACCCAAGACATTACTGTCTTTAACACCGGACAATACGTCCTCACAGCTGTTAAAGACTTTGGTGATTTTGTGTGCGAGGCTGAGATCACTATTGTAGTTAATGATGCTGAAGCACCGATCATTGAGGACATAAAAGTATTCGATTGGAGTCAAAATCATAATTCAATTAAAGTCACCTTAAGCAACAATACATCCGGAGAGTTTGAATATTCTGTTGACGGTGCGAATTGGCAATCTTCACCAGATTTTTATAATCTACCTATAGATGATTACACGGTTTATGTGAGAGATGTAAATTGTCTTTATGAGGTGTCGAGCGAGCGACTCTTTCTATTGTATTACGATAAGTTCTTTACACCAAACGACGATGGTGTAAATGATTATTGGCAGATCATTAATTCCCAAAAAGAAGAGGATATTGAGATCCACGTGGTGAATCGATATGGCAGAACTATGGCCATATTAGACTATAATGATCAGGGCTGGGATGGCAGACACAATGGTGTTGACCTCCCGAGTGATGACTATTGGTTTAGAGTAGTTAGAAATAATGGTGACGTCCATTTTGGGCATTTCACGCTTAAACGATAAGACCTTATTCTTTTCCGTCTACATAATCCTGGAGATAACTAAACCGCTCTGTTAATTGACCATCTGCGGTAGTGATCTTTGCACGCTTTAGAATCCCGTTGGCATCCGAATTAAAGAACGCTGGAATAACATGCTCCACAAATGTTTCCCCAAAACCTTCACTAGCATCTTTTGGTAATTCACACGGTAAATTATCCACTGCCATGACAGTTATAGCGTCATCAGCATCGTATGCTACTTCTGATTCTGTTTGAGGTTGATATCCATAGAATGGTTCAGCGATGGTTGAAGGTCTAATGGTGCTTGCTACTGGCCCATCGATATCACACGAAATATCGGCAACTAAATTAATTCTGAAATCAGGGTGCTTTGCATCTTCTCTTGTGAAAAAATATGGTGCGTTATTACCATAAAAATGACCAGCAATAAAATAGTCGGTTTGTTTCGCATACGCCATGAAATTACTTTCATAGCCTGAAGGATCTTTATAAAATTCTTGTCTTTCACCAACTTTACCATCCTTGCGTTTAGCATATTCCATCACATCGGCCATAACATATACTGGCTCCGTAAATTCTGAAGTGAGATATAAGGCATCACTAATTTCTTTGATCCCTAAATGATCTAGAATTTCCTTAGCGCCACGTGCTACTTTTCCCGTTCCGGTTAGGAGGATCTTTATATTCGGAATAGTAATTTTATCGAGTTCAGCCTTCATTTCATTTAAGTCTGAAAGCGTTTCTGCCTTTGGTAAGTTGAATAATCCATCTCGCAATCCTAAGGCTCTAAAACCATTGTAGGCACCAACTAATCCGGCATATCGACCAAAACCAATGAGTCTGTAACCTTTTTGATTCACAATAGTCTCATGATCGAACATTTCTATGTTCTTTTCGAGCATAGCTACCAATAACTTTCGATTATAGGGTTGCTTTTTGATAGTATGCGAAAAGTAAAAATACTTTTTGTTAGGTATAAGATTTTCAATAGGGACTTCCTTTACGCCTATCATCACATCGGCATCAGAAACATCATTAGTAACCTCGAAGCCTAATTTTGCATAAGCCTCATCTGGGAATACTCTAATATCTGAAGACTCCACAATAAATTCAGCTTCTGGGAAGCGTTTACGAGCTTCAGCAAGAGTTTCGGGTGAAAATACCACACGACGGTCTGGTGGGTTTTTGCGTTCTTTGATGATGGCGAATTTCATGCGCAATAGGTTTTAAAACTGACAAAATGGTCAGGAAAATGGTCTGGAATAATTTTTGTGCGAAAATAATTGTAATAAAGAGGTTGCACAACTTTTTTTGTAAGTTTGCAGCCCGTTCGCCTGCTCTGAAGTTTCGGCGAACGAGAAAACGCACAAAAATTATCATTTTGGGGTCGACTGGTTTTGACAGCGAGATTAATGAAATGGTAAGCACGTCGTGTAATGGTATTGAAACACGTAAAAGGCTAGACCAAATTTTAAACGGCGAGAATAACTACGCTTTAGCTGCATAATCTGAATTATAGTAAGATTTGCCTAGTCCCGCGAGGCGGGAAAGCTAAATGTCTCCAGAAAGCCTTGGTTAGTGGCGTTCTATTTAGAGGCATCGTAAAAATTAACTAAGATTGGGTAGTGCTTCGATGCCCTTTCGAGATTTAGAAGCTAAGCTGTAAATGGGTAGTTTTTAATCAGTTTACAGTCGAAAATTAAATAAAAACTAAGCGTGTAGAAAGCCCTTTGGTTACTTGTTTGGACGAGGGTTCGAGTCCCTCCGACTCCACTAAAAATCCTAGTATATATTATATATACTGGGGTTTTTATTTTTAGGTGACAAAACAGATGACTAAATTAAGTTTGCAAATAACCTCACATATTTATTTTCCAACAAACATTATTGTAAATTAGAACATGGATTTAAATAAATCACAAAAGATTTACGATATAAATTAATTTTAAACCTCTGATTGTTTTTAATGATTTAGAGGCTTTTTTTATTGCGAAATAATTACCAAAAACAAGTTAATATGAAAGATGTAACTACAGCCCTATGGATTCGCCTACAAGAACTAAAAAGTAAGAAAAATTTAATGCCTATCGGCGTTTACAAAAAACAAATGAAAGAATTAAAACGAGTTGTAGACTTATCTCTAAAAATTGAATTGGAAATATCTATGGAACAACAGATGTTTCATAAGAACTTTGATGAATGGATTGATAACATAATTAATAAATAAGTTTTATTATAACTTTGAAACAAAATATTATTTTATGCTAAAAAGGTAATATTGATGTTGCCGACAGCTATTGGGTTACCTAAATATAATGTATATACTCAGCTGACTGACTAAAATTCCAAGAGCATCTTGCGAGATGGCCCACAATAAGAAGCAACCTATTTATGAAAAGAATATAGTGAAACTTTTTAATTCACTGTCTAGGGTAATTACCGACCTTATAAATACATCTGAAAATGCGTGAAAATTTTATGATATATTTTATTAAATTTAAACTTTTAGTTAGGTTTAATCCCAAATTAATTAATGGCGCCCCTTTTTGATAATAATAGCATTTCCCATGAGAGGTGCTTTTTGCCGTATTATAAATACAAATTAAAATCAGCGGACTTTATAGTAAGCCATGAAAATTAGAAACCCATGGCAAATTCCGTTGTGAATCAAACATTTAGTAATTACCAGTCTTTCAGAAGAAATGAAATGTAATTGCCATGGAAATTACTGTAGTCAGCCATGGAAATAATAGAGCATGGCCATGAGAAATACGTAGTTCTACGTATAAAATTATGGTTATTATTTTATAACTTGTTGACTTGGCTCCTCATAACTCAAGGAGATAAAAAAGGACATGTTAAATGAAATCAATTTCGCTTATACGTGTTTGAAAAATACTCTGAACCTTGGATATACGTACAGGGAATTAGTCAGTATAAATCTAATGAAAGCCTTTTTAAATGGTTGGAATTAGTGCTAAGATCGAATAATATTGGGAAAGCTCATGCACCCAATATTCCGTACTATGGCTTTTAAATTTATATCAAAATTGAAAAGGAATCTTGAATTTTAATAGTAATAAATCAAGAGATTAAAGTAACTTAGAGCGGAGCTTAAGCGGCTAAAAAAAACTAAATTTGTAAATAATTATATTGGAAATAAACCCATTACATTTATTCCATCGCTAGCAAAAATCGTAAAAAATAACAATTATCAAATTATGAAAGCATCAGTACAATATAACGATAGAAAAGGACACGCCTCTGCTGACATTGCAGGTATTGACTATAGCCAAATAGCTATACAATGTAATTTAGAAGAAAGGTATACAATAATTGGAATTTCACTTTACGGAACTGATGATATTAGTGTATCACTTATATGCAGAGATAATGAAGATAGCACTGATGAGAGAGAGATTTTGGTTGACGTATATCCAGCAGTAGAACTAACGGTAGGTGATGTTCTTGAACGACTTAACGTAACGATAAATATTTCTAATAATGAAGTTTATGACAATCCAAATCTTGACACTGATAGAGAACATACAATTGAGTTATTAGACTAATGATCTTTTTAAAAAACAACGTTTTCTAACAAAGTGTATTAAAGAACAAAAAATATGATATTAAAGGAAGTCACAATCAAAAAATTTAGAAATATCATTGATTCAACAAAAGTTGAAATTGAAAAGGATATTACATGTCTAGTAGGAAAGAACGAATCTGGAAAATCCTCTTTTTTAAATGCACTATATAGACTAAATCCAGTTCGGCAAAATGCAGATTTCAAGATTGAAGATCAATATCCTGCTTGGTTGGAGAAAAAAGATAGAATGAAAGGAGTTGTTCTCGAAGATGAACGACCAGTGAATACAATATTTGAGTTAGAAGAAAATGAAATTCAACTTATAAACAAAACATTTGGAGACAATGTCCTTAAATCATCTACTCTGACATTAAGCAAATCCTATAAAGGGATACTATATCATTGGCTCAATTTGGACGAGAGTCAGTATTTAAAGAACATAATCCAGGAGTTATCTTTTAGTAAGGAAACACGAACGCAGATAACCAACTGTTCGGAAGTTTTAGAATTAAAAAGTTTTCTTGATACCTATAAATTGAATGAAGAAACTACAGAAAAAGAAAAAGAGTCGATCGGAACATTAAAAGAAAGGTTTGAAGAACAAATAGGAGACTCAAAAACATTAATTTTCGCTTGCTATAGTTTAATTCAGGAATTCATTCCAAAATTTATCTATTTCGATAAGTACAGCACATTACCATATACTGTAAAAATCAGAGAAGTATTAGAGGCAGATGATTCAACACTTGATGACAATTTGTTAACAGCTAAATCGCTGCTAAGAATGGCGGCTGCTGATGATGATTACCTGCTGAATCCTGACTATGAAAGAAGAAAAAGAGAACTAGAAAATGTAGCCAATGCTCTAACTCAGGATGTCCTTGAATATTGGAGTCAAAATTCTTCATTGCGCGTGAATCCTGATATTGACAAAATGACCGTCAACAAGACAAACGGCCAAACTACGGTCATTGATGAGCTAAAAATTAGAATATGGGACGATAAACACTTTCTATCACTTCCTTTTAATGAACATTCAACAGGTTTTCAATGGTTTTTTTCTTTCCTTGCGGCTTTTAGCGAATATGAATATAAGGATGAACCTGTTATAATTTTACTAGATGAGCCAGGCTTGGGCTTACATGGAAAAGCTCAAGCCGACTTTCTTAAATTTATTGAAGAAAGATTAGCGCCTAAAAGGCAAGTAATTTACTCAACTCATTCACCTTTTATGGTTCAGCCAGACAAATTGGAAAGGGCTAGAATAGTTGAAGAAAAAAATAGAGATGAAGGTTCGAAAGTCACCTCAGATGTAATGACTTCTGATCCAGACACTTTATTCCCGCTACAAGGAGCATTAGGTTATGACCTCTCACAGCATATGTTCATATCGAAAAACAACTTGATACTTGAAGGAACTTCAGATTATACTTATATCTCTGCAATATCAGACTACTTGTTAGCAAACGGACGAATTGGACTAAGAGATGAATGGACACTAATTCCCGTTGGTGGCGCAGACTTGATCCCAACCTTTGTTGCCTTATTAGGAATTCATTTAGATTTAACCGTGATTGTTGACGCGAGAAAAGAAGGAAATCAAAAACTAGCTAACCTCTCGACAAAAGGTTATTTAAAATCAAAAAGAATTATCACTCTCAATGAGATAGTAGCGTCAAAACTAGCTGATATTGAAGACCTTTTTTCGGAAAATGACTATCTAAAATTATATAATGATACTTTCAGCAAAAAATACAAACCTGAAGATCTTCAAGGAAATGATCAGATAGTAAATAAATTAGCTAGACTAGAAAAAATACCACGTTTCAATCATGGCCGACCAGCTGATGTGTTCCTACGAAATAGAGATAAATATTTGGATGTATTATCTGAAGAAACCTTAAATAATTTTGAAAAGTTATTTAAGAAAGTCAACGAAACTTTTGAAGAAAAATAACTTACTATAACGAATGGTATAGTCTATATTCTGTAGAATAAGTGCCATACCCAAGACATAGCCAAAACCTTCAGTCGTAACTCAATCAACGAAATTGAATGAATGAGAAGAATCTTAAATATTCTGCGAAAATTATAACCACATGCACTGAATCTTTTGCGATTTTTTGGCAAGAAATTCAGAGATCAGAATCGCTTATGAGTTATTTAGAAGTTGGCAACAAACTTATTTCTAATAATTATGATGAGGCAAGAGAATATTACTCAAATATTTATGATCATGTATACAATCCTAAAACTGTAAAGAAAAGTTTGGATAGTAATTTAGACGACTTTTTAAGCGTGAAATTTTATGAAATTCACTTAAGTTCCATGATTTACATTAATTCAATTGATAACTTTACTAATTATTTTAAAGATGTTCTCTCAGAAGTTGTGGTGGTAAAACCTGAAATTTTAAAAACTCAAGAATCTGAAAGACTAGACTTCATTTTGGAACATAAATCAATGGATGATTTAATTAGTTCTATCGCTAGTAAAAAGATTGAAGAACTATTTTATAAGGGAATCAAAGACATTGAAAAATTCTTTCAAAATCGTTTAGGTTTAGAAATTTTTAAAACTGAGGTACAGAGAAAAAATATCAATTTTTATGTTAAACAGCGAAACCTAACTGTGCACAATAGACGTAAAATTACAAAAGAGTTTGCCAAGCAATTTCCTGAATTGAAAAATAATATTGGGGAATACTTAAATTTCGATTTCAGGTATGTTTCATGTATGAATTTGAGCCTCTTCAATTTTCTCGCAACAATTGATGAAGAGATTTCACAAAAGTTTAAACTAAAAACTATGACTCTAAATAACGAATCTGCACTCAACAACAAAAAATAATAAAATAAAATTTTTGTAATTATTAATCAGCAAAAACTGCATAAAAAACAGGTTTATCATCTAAAGATATTGATCTAAAAAATTAAAACAGTAACCGTAATATAAAGCCATGAAAAGAAAAATCCATGGCTACTTAACCCTATACGCCAAACACCCTGTAATTACTGATCTTTCAGAAGAAATGAAATTTAATTGCCATGGAAATCATGGTGTTTTGCCATGGAAATTATAGTGTATTGCCATGGAAATTATAGTGTATTGCCATGGAAATCATGGTGTTTTGCCATGGAAATTATCACAAGAAGCAATGAAAATTTACCTGTGTTGGCATGGAAATGAAAACCATTTCACTTCTTTAATTAACTGGAAAAAATACTAGATTTGTAAGCAAACATTTTGGTAATAAACGTAATAAGTTTATTCCGTTGTTGTAAGCCATTTAAACCATTAATTCAATGAATGACACTTTAGATAAATTTGGAAAACTGATAGTTGAAAAGTTGAGGGATAAACAAATCGATAAGTTCCAAGGTCTATTACAGGGTAAATGGAGGGATAAAGAATCAAAAGATCTACATGCTAAACTTTCAAAATTATCCCAAGAACAAAAACAAGTGGTAGCAGACGTTTTAGAGGAAGCACTAGAGGGTGCTATGCACGATTTTCTATTTGCCATACAGGAAAGTGCCAATTTAGACACTGAATTAAAAGTTTATATGGATAATAAAAACGTCGCAGAATTATCTGACGGTTTACATGGAGAGATCTTCGGTGAAGAAGGTTGGGTTCATAGATTTAGCAGGCACAAGTCCTTTTATCAAAACAAAAATTCAAGCTGGATTAAGAAACTATTCAGTAAAAATAAATAAGGGTAAATAAAACAGCATACAACAACGTCTATAGCTCATACCTCTGAATACACTAAAATTTATATATCTTTAATCTACAAAAATTTTGTTATATCACTCCTACTCTTTAGTCAGTACGGGCCATACACGAATGCGTTAAGTACAAGCAAGTAATGAATTCATCCTACTACCAAAATCAAGTAAATAAAATTGAGAAAGAATTATCTGATATTCAAAAGAAAATTGCTGCAGAGAGCAAAAAGATAAATGATAAAAACAGGCAAATTGATTCTATTAATCGCTCCATTACTAGAAACACTTCAGCAACCTCTATTAGGAGTAAACAAAGGCAAATTGATAGTCACTCGAAATTCATCGCCAATTGCAGAAAAAAAATTGCAGATTTTCAATTAAAGATATCAAATAAAACTTTAGAACTTGGCAAGAAAAAGCAAGCACTAAGAAAATCTGAATTAGATGAACAAGAAAAGCTAAGGCAAGAACAAATAGACTTTCAAAGACAGCTCCAATCTGAAATTGAAAGACAAAAAGATCAATTAGATTACCTTATAAATCAGAACTATACTTCATCAAACGCCAAAAAGGATGAGAAAAAAACTTCAAAAGAATATGACTTTTTTATTTCCCATGCGACAGAAGATAAAGATGATATAGTTAGAGACTTGGCTGATTCACTGATAAATAATGGGTTTAATGTTTGGTATGATGAATTTGAATTAAAAATTGGAGATAGTTTAAGAAAAAAAATTGATGATGGCCTAATTAAATCCAGGTACGGTATTGTTATTATTTCACCATCGTTTGTAAAAAAAAATTGGACAGAGTACGAGCTGAATGGAATGGTTGCAAGAGAAATGAACGGTCATAAAGTAATTCTCCCTATTTGGCATAAAATTACCAAAGATGAAGTCCTAAACTTTAGTCCATCTCTTGCTGACAAAATGGCTTTGAACACCTCTATTCATACTATTAATGATATCGTGAAATCTTTAAAAGAATTATAAATGCCAATGCCTAACAAAGAACTGAACGATATTTAAGTAGGAAAGAGAACGGTTTGTCATTGTTGTTGAAGTTATCGCCTCAAGGTGTATACTAATCTTAATTCTCTCTTTTGTAGTTTCTGATTAATCTTCTAAAAATAATAGATTGTAAACTTGAGACATATTTAATTCATGACGCAAGGCATACACGAACACATTGTACATAATTTGAACTGATCCATTTGAATAGATTTTGCAACATCAACAAAAATTATTCGTCTTTTAGAAAACTAACTTAAGAAGACAAAATTATGGATGAAAAATTCAAAACACTTAAAAACGAAATTCAACAACTAAAAAATCGTAATAGAAAAAAAGATATATTTCTCTCAATTATACTAGTATCTCTAGCAGTCTTTATTTATTTAAAGCATAGTAGCTTAAAAAACGATAAAATTATTCGTGTTCAAGGAATAATTGTTGAGGATGTCTCTGGAAAGGAAAGAATACTAATTGGTGCTCCGATTCCGTATGCTAAGAACAGAGCAAGGACTGATACTTTAAAAATTAAAGAAACTTGGGGTAAAAAATTTGGGGAAAAATATATGGGTTGGTATAAAGAATACAAACATGATGCCAATGGAATAGTAATTTTAGATGAAAATGGTTGGGATAAAATAATTGTTGGAGATCCAACACCAGATCCAATAATTGGGAAAAGAATAGGAAATTCTACTGGAATAATAATTAACGACAAGACTGGTCTTGAAAGAACTGGATATGGCATTCTTGATGTTAATGGGAGTGACAGAGTTGTTTTAGGTTTAGATAAAAGCAATGGAACTGAAGGAGCAACACTTTCAGTAATGCCAGATGGTACGACAGGACTAAATTTAAATTCAGATAAGCAATCCATATTCGTAGGAAAAGCTGCAAAAGGAAATTGGAACTCGCCTGACAAAGAAGAATTTCATGGAATAATTATCCGTGATGAAAAAATGGGGGAAAAAATAATATCTCAAAAGAATTAAAAGCCACCCACATAATTGACTTCCCTAATTACGGCGATTGGACTACGTCCGAATTCGCTGAGAATTGCTAACATCAATGCTGAGTAGAAAAATATTGACCGGAAGCCGTAACTGGCGATTATTCGCGATCGTTACGCAACATGGATTATTTTTTAAAAGTGCTTCTTAATTATAAAAACCGTAACTGACTTCCAACACAAACAAGTATTTGATAATCAATTATTTAAATTGTTATCGATGTTGGAAGCTGTTGGAAATGCGCTTTTAGTTCCAACAGCTTCCAACAGCTTCCAACACCCTCCAACAATATTTTCAACAATTTATATTATCTAAACTATTAATTTTCAAGTATTTATATTAATGTTGGATTTGTTGGAAGTTAAATAGCTTATTTTTATGGACAAATCTTAATTTTCAAAATTAATATCAAAGTTAACTTGGGATAAATTCATGACTTGACAATCTGTTTATTTCCTCTTTTAAATCAACTCCAATATTAATTTTATCTAAATTAACAGTATATGCAGAGGTATTTTTTGAATTAGCGCCAGACCCCATTCGCATACTTTTAACATTTTCAACATAGCAGCTATCGGCCTGTATTATTTTCATCATTTCATTATTTGATGGAGACAACTCTTTATATTGTTGATACCATTGCCTTTGGATCTTATTAAAACATTGAGTAAAATTGAAAGAAAGAAAATTATTATTCAATTTTACATCGATACCAACTATTATACGGTCGTTATTTGCTCCTCTTAATGAAGCAATAAAACAATCCCACCATTTAGTAATTTTACTTGCGGAATTTATCTTTGCAATTTGCTTTTTAACACAGCTTTTCAAATGTTCTTCCATTTCTTGTTGAGTAAATGGAAATTCCAGATGATTTTTCAATAGGTGAAAGGTAGTGGTCAGTACCGCATTATCTGATATCATTCTTCCGACTGCTCCTGACAAAATGTTTGATAAATAGTCCTTTTGTTCTTGAAAGACCTTTTTGAAATTGTCTATATAATATTCTCTATAGGTCAAGATTCTATCGGTGATATGGCTAACTCCCAGCTCACTCATTTCATTTAGACTATCATAATTTCTGTTTTCATCTACCGTAAATTGGTTTTGATCCATTTCCATACACAATAATCTTGTAATCAATGGTGGATTATCTGGATAATCATTACCAGTCATTGCAACAGAACAAAGTATTGGAATACTTTCTGTAGAAACATGAGAATCAATAGTTCCTCTTTTATAACCGCGTCTATCATGAAGACCTTTGAGAATGCCATCCAATTTGGCGTCTCCACTCTTATACTCAGATAAATGAGAAATTAGATTCGAGAATTGTGCAAATTCACGAATTTTTGCTTTGTCAGTTGAAAGCCCTCCTTCTAAATTAATCGCAGTCTGAGGTTTGCCAAAAAAGCTCATACAACATTTTATTAGTTGATCTTTACCGGTAGATCCAGGCCCATAAATAAACATGAGTGGAAAGTTTTCATTTTTATGGGATATGTAATCTTGAAAAATACTCGCCAGGGTAAATAATATCGCTGTGATCGAAAAATCTTTATGTACTTCTCGCATTTTTCTTGTATAATCTGCAAACGTTATTTCACTCTCCGAAGAAATTATTCTTTTTTGTGCTTCAAATTTATAAGGGTTGTTTTTAAATATAATATTGGCTGATGGCACATAGTAACTTACTCCATTATGATTAAATATTCCGTTCTCATCAATCGGAATTATTTCTTTTGCTGTATTTACTTTGTTGTTCCATACCCAGAACCCTTCTGGCTGCCAACCCAAAGTTTCAACCTTTCTACCATTACCCATTTTATCGAATAAAAAGGCTCTTAACTTATCAAACTCGGAAGGTGATCCACTGAACAAAAAATTTCCACATCCTGTCATTATGTTGTCAAACTTCTGCTTTGAATTAAGGTTATCAGATAGTGTATCAAAAACAAAACAGTCTCCATGGATGTTTTCTATTTTAATCAATTTCATTGGGAATTTCTCATCTTGCATATGTTGAATAATTTTTATAGCAAAATTCGAAATTGGCTTAAAGTGTTTTTTTTCGGATTCTTTTGCATTTGCAATAACCCAGATTTTGTTGTTATCAATAAAAAGACCATATTTCAATATATCTGAACTCAATTCTTCGAATGAAGTGGTAACCTCACTAGGCAACTCAAATTGTTTATTATCTTCAAGATTTTGATTTGATCGTTCTGCTTCATTTTTTTTATCCTTAATCCAATCTCTTAAAATTCCTATTTTTATATTGGATTCTTTTTTTATCCATCCTAAATAGATTTCTTGTAAACCTTCATCCTCTATATCAGAAATAATACCACACAATTCTCTCGCTCCCATTGAAATTTCAGTGGCATCACCACTCACCAACTCATTTAAAAGAAACTTGAAACCATCTTTACTGAATTTTTCAACAACAAATGATTCCAACCCAAGTTCTTTGAAATCTTCTTTAAACTGTCTCACAAATTCATCCGGGTCACATCCTGGAAGTACTATTGTATCAACTTTAAATCCTTGAGCAATAAAAGACTTAGCTGCTTTTACCGTTGCATTTGTTCCTGCTTTATCACTGTCAAAACACAAAACTACCTTTGAACAATACCGCTTTAAAATATTGATTTGAAAATCAGAAATTTCAGTTCCACAGGGAGATATAGTATTTATCACTCCATTTAGGTGCCATGAAATTACATCATTATAACCTTCAGTAATCCAGACCTGGTCTTTTGATCTAATTGACCGTAAGGCTCTGTGTAAACCATACCAGACCTTGCTCTTATCATAAAGCAAATTGGTTTTTGGGTTAATCCATTTTGCTGCTTTTTCAGTATTGGAAATGTCTCTACCTGAAAATCCTATAAGAATACCTTTTTGATCATGAATAGGGTAGATTACCCTATTCCAAAATTTATCACACTTCTTCTCGAGGTTTATTAGCCCCAAGTTCTCTGCATCAGTAAATTCCTTTTCATGAAAAAGTTTGTATAATTGCTGTCCTCCCCTAGCAAAACCAATTCCCCATTCAATTATGCATTCTTGAGTATATTGTCTTTTTTTCTCAATTTCAACTTTAGCCGAGTGGTCATTTTCAAGGTTAAAATATAACTTTTGATAATTCTTATGTGCTTTTATCAAGAGCTTCATTAACCTGCTTTTTTCACTTCTCTTACTTTCCAATTCTGCAGAGGATTCCTTACTTATATAAACAACTTCTTTACCTTGTTTTTTTGCTAAAATTTCAATTGCATCCTGAAAACTAACATTTTCTAATTCCATGAGGAAATTAACGACATTTCCGCTTTTACCCGAACTAAAATCTTTGTAGCAGTTATTTTTTATATCTACGCAAAAGCTTGGAGTTTTTTCATCAGTAAATGGTGAGAGTCCAAAAAGTGACGCTCCCTTTGGTTTCAATTCTACATAATCCTTGATAATTTCCTCAATATTTGTGTCTTCGATTATCATCAACACGAATTCCTTATTTATGAAATTTGCCATAATTAATCTGTCATAATTGTTGATTTATTCTTAATCAAATCTAGATTAAGAACTTTTTCGTATAATTTGACGGCGTACTCAGAGGCCTTAATCAATTCATAACACTGTAAGAGTTGCTCACATGGATCCGAAATTCTTCTGATTTTTTTTATTTTAATTGCCAATTCATAAGAAGAAATTGAAACTAGATTGGCTTTACCTCCTGGATTTCTTGGGTTATTATACCGTTTTTTACTATATTTCATCGTTTGTTGCCTTTATGATAAACAATATTAAAACCCTATAGTACTGGTAATACTATAGGGTTTCGTTCTTATTTTCTGTGATATTTTAAAGATTTGACCTCCTTGAGTGCTTGTGAAATATCACTTCGCTTGATTAATAGTTTTCTACCAACCTTTGACGCAGGCAAAATACCTTTACGGATATAAGAATAGATAGTTTGAGTGGTCACATCTAGTTCTTCAGCTGCCATTTCTGGAGAAATTTTCTCAGAATTCTCTTTATCAACCAATAGTGAGAGAGTTTCATTTATCTGATGAACCTTATTGAAGAGAGCCTCGAATTTTTCCTTATCAATATTTTGAAATACTATACCTTCCATATTAATTAATTATGGTTAATAATGGTAAATTTATATTTACTGATAACCAAACCTTTGAATGTTTGAAGAATTCAAAAATTCAAAAAACTAATATATATATGGTAAATGGTTAAATGAACCTTAAGAGATTCAAATGCTCCTCTTCTTTGATACTTTCAGGATAATAGTTTTTAAAAGTTTTGCACGCTTCCGAGTAAGTACTCGGTTTTAATTCTAAACTAAAAGTCTTCGAAGCAAGGTTGATTAAATTTTTATCATTACAGTGAACGAGATTCTGCTTTTTCAATAAAAAACAAAATGCACTTAATATTCTCAAATCTTTACAATTAACTTGTGAAATGATTTCAAGTTTATTATTTACAATACCTCTCGTAATCAAAGATTTAATTATAGTATCAAACTTTTTTTTATCTCTGAATACTCCCCTCAAGTCGACATGGCCATTAACTTTGACATTGTTATTGGATAATTCATTTATTTTCAATTTTATCGATTCTAGAATATGATCTGTTTCACTAAATTCAATCCATTTCCCTAAAAATTCTAAAAACTCATCATTATACTCAATAAATTTTGCCTTATGATAATCTAAAAGAAATCTCATAAACCTTAGACTGATTGGAATTTCCCATTCTGGAGAATCATCTTTCGCATTAAAATTCAAATATAGACTTAACAAGGTAGTGGAATCACCTATGTAAAATTTAGCATATTCTTGCCAAGAAGGAAACCCGGTTCCAGGATGACCTTTATATATCGAAAAACCCAAGGAGCTCTTTGGAAAAAAATTTTCAAATTGAGCTTTGTAATAACCAATTTTGTCTTTTTTTTCAATAAAAGCGTTTGAATTAAACACAATATCTTTAAAATCTAGACTACTATCACTAACCCTTTCCACGTAATCATTTAGAATTAGATAAATCTCATTCAGCAGAAGCTCAGATATCTCATAAGTTAAACCCTTGTAGTGAGTAAACAACTTAATCGATTCTGAGTCTTCAAAATCAAAGCCGTAATTCCTTTCATCAATTTTTATTATCTCCTTATCTAATAATTGCTTAATGGTTTTTTTTCTGATAACAAATAGATTAACATTCTCTAAGCTACCTAAATATTTTGTTGTCTCCATCAAATCTAGACTTTTTTAAGTTTTGGTAATTCCATGCTTCCGAATGCTAGATTAATAGCATCTACCTTAGCTTCTATATCAACTTTGTAATAACTATTAAACGTTTTCAAGTCTCGATGTCCGGTCATTTTCATTATCGTTTTATCGGCTATACCTTTCTTTTTCATGATCGAAATAAAGGTTCTTCTGGCTGTATGCGTAGATATCCTATCAAAAAAAGGCTTAATAATAGTTTCTTTCTGCTTGTTTTTATTTCTTGAATACTGCACCTCAAAATCAAATTGAGCATCCTCAAAAACCTTTTTTATTAGTTGATTTTGCTTTTGGTTAGATATTAGTGGTAATTTATTATCATACTTTTTTAGAATATAGGCAGTTATATCAAACAATGGCACCTCTCTAGGTTCTTTTGTTACATCTTTATCTTCCTTTATCAGAAGTACTCCATCTCTTATAGTGCGCTTATTTAGTAGACGAAGTTCCCCATATCTAAGTCCAGTCAAACATTGAAATACAAAAATATCTCTAACTTTTTCCAACGATTTTGACTTTATTTCGAACTCAAAAATAGTCTTAACCTGATCTAATGTTAAAGCTATCTCTTCAGTGATTACACGTTCGGGTTTTTTAAAACTTATAAAGGCATCATTATACGTATATTTCTCTTTCAAGGCCCAATACATAAAGGTCTTAAAAAGACCAATGTTCCTAGAAAATGTATTAGTGCCATGGTCTAAAGTAGTGTAGCAATAATCTGTAAAATCAGTATAGAATTTCCCATTAATGTTGCTGAAAGTGAGTCTGTAATTAGCTCGTTCCTCAAAGCTTATTAAATGATTCTTAATATTGGTGTAACGTTTTATTGTAGATGATTTCCACTCTCGCCTCTTAATTTTCTCTTCAGTAAAAGCATCATATGCTAAATAAAAAATGTTCTTATTTTTTGAACTCTTCTTAAACTCGGAATCAAAATACTCTTTAAGTAACTTAGATGTTAAATCTTCATTTATTTTGGAATGTAAACCAACTAATTCCTCAAACTTAATCGAGTATCGCTGTAATTGTTGTAGAACTGCCCTCGCAGTTATTGCAGCCTTACTACCTTTAAGGACTGGTCTATTATTCTGAAAATTCCAATTAATGGGTGCTATTTTTTCACCAGTAGAGTAAACAAACTTCTTCTTTTCTTTATTGAAGTGGCAAGTAAAATATACAAGCGTTGGCTTGGCCCCCTTTCTTTTCTGTGGCTCTTTAAGATAAAAAGAGTGTTTCATTTATATTGAAGTCATAATAGGTGACAAAATCGGTGACAATTTTAATATTATCAAATATAACTCATTATTATAATTAATTATAAAAAATCACTGATTATGAACATATCTATAGGATTCTAATATGTTAAAGTATGTTAAAGTTTAATAATTTCAATTCCCTCCGACTCCACAAGAAGCGCCATTTGGTTGCGGATAAAACTTAAAGATCTTAGAAGTTTACTTGCTAAGATCTTTTTTGTTTTAAACGCCTGGATTGTGAAGCCAGCAAATGGCATTTGCACTTTCGGCAAGGTGGGTCCAACGAAGTTAGTCCCTCCGACTCTACATGTACCCTGCGAAGCTTCAAACTTTTGAGAAGCGAAGTAGGGCTTCTTTATTCACTCTGCTTACCTATGTGTGTCAAAAATCGATTCATTTTTAAGGTCATTTTAATTACAGGATATTTCGTGTAATTTAATTAAATTAGTTATCGTTAAAATTCTAATACTACTCCAAAATAACATCTAAATCCTTTCTTAATGAAAAAACCAATCCTTATTAGCCTGCTTGCCTTAACCTTATTCTCCTTCACATTTCACTCTTTAGGATACATGACCTTGTTCGAAAATTCAAATAGTGCTAAATATTTCAAGTATGGTAAACATCACTTTATTGAATATTTTGACAATGACAAAAAGACCTTTAACGATCTTGAGTACTATGTGAGATATAGAAAGTACAGTTGGGGCGATGTCGATACCGCCTACTACAGAAAAGCGGACACGCATTATTATCATTTTGATAGTAAAAACATGACCGAATCTATTACGCTTCCCGTAGAACCTCAACTTGGTGACAAGTGGTATGAAGCCGATGAAAGCTGGAGCTACGAGGTTATTGAGACTGATCTAAAATTTAAAACACCAGCAAAAAAATACAAGAATTGTGTTAAGGTGCATTGCCTGCAATTAACCAATCGAGATAAAAACAAACGCCAAGAATATTTCTTATTCTACTCGCCTGATTTTGGCTATGTGGGTAATGTTGATTCTAAAGGAAAAATATTAAGCTACCTCAGTGAAATGAAAATAGATGCTAAAGAGGGTGAGGTTATTGGTGAAAAGTCTAAAAATTAAAAATTCATGAAAAACATAGTTTTAATACTTTCATTACTGGTTTGCTTGGGATGTAAGGACAATCACCCTAAAGATACCGATCACCAAAAACACAAGAACGAAGAGCACCAGAAAGAGCATCATTCTGATCATAAAACGGCCAATGACTATATGCATCAGTCATCTGTAGATGAACTGGTAAAGCGGTTTGAATCGCCCGAACGTGATGCATATCAAAAACCTGAAGAGGTATTGAACTATCTCGGTGATCTGCAAGGAAAAACCATTATGGATATTGGTGCGGGTTCGGGTTACTTCTCGGTGAAACTAGCTGAAAAAGGTGCGAGTGTGATTGCTGCCGATGTTGACGACGGATTTCTAAACTATTTGAATAACCGGATAAACACTAACAATCTAGAAGGCATAGTAACACGTAAAATCCCTTACGATTCACCTAATTTAGATGAAAATGAAGTTGATATGGTATTGATAGTGAACACCTATCATCACATTGAAAACCGACCTGAATATTTTAAAAAAGTAAAAACAGGAACAACCGATCATGGTGAGTTAGTTATTATCGATTTTATTAAGGCTGAAAATGAAATTGGCCCACCATTACACCATAAAATATCCATAGATCGCGTAGTTAACGAATTAAAGCAGGCTGGCTATACTTCTTTCGATATTAATGTCAATTTACTTCCATATCAATATATTATTAAAGCGAAATAACCTTTCATAAAATGAAAAAAGCATTAAAAATAATATCTACAGTTGCCATTCTAATGTTCGGTATTCTTTGGGTGTTTAGCAAGTTTGAAATCTTAACTGCATATAATTCTATTGATCTTCGAAATATTCTTGTGGTCATCTACTTGTTTACGAGTCTTAAATATTTTCAGATGGAGGTAAAGACTAAAAATGAGGAGATTCAAAAGCTAAGATCCCAACTTGATAATTCGAAAACATGAAAAAAATAATTATCCTCGTCTTCACCATTATTGTTACCACATTTTCTGGTGATAAAACCATAGTTATTGATAAAGACGAAGCCCAAAACGCCTATGAATTGCTGAACCAGATTAGGCTCAATCCTGAAGACTTTGAAGATCAATTCCCGTTTTTAAGATATTCTAAAGTAAAAAAGACCGAACTCATTTGGAACGATACCTTAGCGAAAGTAGCTGAAAACAAGGCCTATGACATGGCCAAAAGAAACTACTATGGTCATGTAGATCCTTCTGGCTACGGCATTAATTATTATATCAATAAGAGTGGATACAAACTTAATCCGAGTTGGTTGAAAAATAAAAGAGATAATAATTTTGAATCCATTGCCGCCAATGTAGATAATGGTGTTTCAGCCATCTCTACGTTTATTATTGACAAAGGAGTTCCTTCTTTTGGTCATAGAATTCATCTGTTAGGACTCGATGAATGGAATGGTTCCTTAAAGGATATTGGTATTGGATTTGTGAGACGAGAAAAAGGAAGTAAATATAAAACCTATGTTTGTGTGATTATTGCCAAACACGATTGGTAATGCGGCACCAAATAATTAATAAGCCAAACCCTTGCTGAAAACAGCAAGGGTTTTTGATTTTGATTGATGAACAATCGATTGGTTAGACCTTGATATTCGCATTATTCCAAAGTCCGGTTTTAGCAACCTCATCTGAATATTCTTGAAATGTTTTGGGTGCTCTTCCTAAGACTTTTTCAATGTCGTGGGTCACTGTTGAATTATCCGGATTTCCGAGTACCACGGTAAATAGATAATCGATCAGCCAAACAAAGTCCTCAGGGAGTTGCATTTCACGCAGTGCATTACTGTAGGCTTCCAAACTCAAGGGCACAAAAGAAATCTCTCGCTCAGTAGCCCTTGCTATAGTATCAATCGCCTCTTCAAACGTAAACAACTGCGATCCTGTAAGCTCATAAATTTCGCTATTGTGTTGATCGTTTAATAAAACTTCAACCGCTATATCAGCTATATCATCTGCATCTACAAAAGGAATCTTTACATGAGCTTGTGGTAAGGCCACGACCCCTTCTAAAATTGGCTCTAATAAGAAATTTTCACTAAAATTCTGATTGAACCAACTTGCTCTTAAAATTGTATAATCGATCCCAGAATTGATAACGATCTCTTCACATAGTTCTGCTTCACGCTCTCCCTTACCCGATAATAGCACCAATTTCTTTACTCCTGCATTTTTAGATACTCTTACCAATTCTGAAATGGCTTCTTTTGCTCCAGGCACCGCCAAATCTGGCTGATAGGTAATATAGATTTTATCAATTCCTTCAACGACTTCAGGCCAATTATGTGGTCGATCCCAATCAAAAGTTGGTTGTGCTGATCTTGAACCAATCAGTACGTTTTGACCTAAATTTTGCAAACGATCTACTATTCTTCGACCTGTTTTACCAGTTCCTCCTGTGATTAAAAAATGTTCTGTTTTCATGATTTTAATATTTATTTTGTGATTTGTGTTGCTATAATTACTAAGGTTATAAATGATAGTATTGAGGTCATAGTTCTCACGAGATGAAGGCGGTTCCATTGGTCTTCGAATGCTAATCTAAGATCATTCAGCTCAACCTTACTCAAAGTTTCCAGCTGATGCTGATCAATCATTTCATTCAATGGTACATTTCCAAAAACTGTTACGAGGATCACACCTAAGGCATAAAGAAGTACTGCTAACAAAAGCATCCACCAAACATGTGATTCTAAATTTTTGAATATGAAAAGATTGACTATCCCAAGAAAAAATGGTCCTAAGAACACCACAAAAAAAGTGGGATTTAATATAACGCGATTCATTTGTTGAAAGGCCATTAAAAAGCCCAGATCATCTAATCGTCCTATTCCTGCAGTTACTGTATTAGACCAAGTGAAACAGAGTCCTGCGCTAAGTCCGGTGCAAATTACCAATGTAAAAAATACAATGTGTTGTAATGAGAATTCCATGCGGCTACTGATTTAGTTTGATCGTTTTTGGATACACTTTGATATAGTAATAAAGTGCTGCTATGCATAAAAATTCTAAAGCTACCAACCAAAATCCGAATGAGGTGAAAAACGAAAAATGGTCAATCCCATTAGGCATCATAAAAAATGGGACTGTGATTAAAGCGTCTAATGCCGCACTGGTCAATAAAAAGGCCTGTCCAACCTTATAGCCAGGAGTTGTGGATTCGGCTTTATAGTATAAAGCACTTCCGTACCATACTAACGGAATAACAGAAAGAAATAACACCAAATTGGCCTGCATTTCTGCATCTTCCATCATAGAAAATTGAAAGGAAATTGTGTACAAGGACACGCCCAGTATCCAGATGGTTACTCCGATTAAAACGACTCTAATAGTTTTCATGTCTTAATAATTTTTAATTACAAGACAAAAGTATTTCTGCTTTAGAGCATTGACTTATTTGAAAAGAATTTTGATTTGTCGGAAAGGACGATTATTTAATTTGACTGGGGCGATAGCCGAATTTATTCGCGAAAGCATTTGAAAACGAACTCAAACTATCGTAGCCAACGTGCCACGCTGCTTCCTGAACCGTTGCACTTTTGCTACTGATCATTTCGTGTGCGGTAGTTAATCTTTCATTTTGAAGATACTTGAAAACAGGGACGCCAAAGACTTCCTTGAATTCCTTTTTAAGCTTGGTGGTGTTCAAGCCAATAATCTTGGATAACTCTGATAATGATGGTGGATTATCTAGATTTTGAGCTAGAATTTGTTTTACTTCTTCAAGGCGAGAACGATCGTGGGTTTTAAAACTTTTAGACTTATGAAGTGCCAACTGTCCAAAAAAGTGAGATAGCAAGGCGGTGATCTGACTTCGGAAAAACATCATCCTAGCTTTACCTTCATATTTCATATTGAAAATACCATTCACAATTTTGAGCATCTCAGGTGTCATAAAAAAGCATGGACCTTCAACATAATGATCTTTTGGTTTTACCAATTGCTCGAGTAATTCAGAAAACAACTCACCTTCCTGATTTGGTAACTTGTGAAGGTTTCGTGTGGCTGTCGCTATAACGATACATTCTAGAGGGCAATCCTTTGTCACTGTATGATGACACATCACCTTTTCATCAGAATAAAAAGACAGAGCAAGGCCTTTGGTATAATTATAGTGTTTGGACGCCGTAGGATATTCGAATTCTAAATCTACATTTCCTGATCCATAAAATGCTACTGCAATAACAGGCTCATCAAAACAGCAAGAATCCTGAATAGTTTCATCAGAATTTGCAGTCTCAACTAAAATGGTGAAATCGTTAATGTCAATAATGTCTCTGGTCATAGCAATAAACTCTGTTACTCCCAAAACGCTTCGATCTCTTCCAAGGTTTTACCTTTAGTTTCAGGAATGAACTTAAACGTTATAAAGATAATAACTAGTATAAACGCAATAAAAATAAAGTATGGCATAGAACCATTCCAAGGTGCAGTATTATTGGTCTCACTTTCCATAACGATCGGAAAGGTTTGGGAAACAAGGTAGTTTGCCGCCCACTGACCTGCCACAGCAATTGCCATAGCGACGCTTCGAATTTTATTCGGAAACATTTCAGATAAAATCACCCAAACAACAGGACCCATCGACAGGGCAAAAGCACCAATGAATACAAGCACACCAATTAATGATACCAAACCTACTGCTTCTTGCTGCAAGGAGATACCAAGTAGTAAGAAACCGATTATCATTCCTACAGAACCAATATATAAAAGTGGTTTTCTACCGTATTTATCTACAGTGACCATAGCAACAATAGTGAAGACGAGATTCACAAATGCTAGTAAGATTTGTTGTGCTAAGACATCTTCTTTTCCGAAGCCAAGTGCTTTTTCAAAAATATCGGCGCCATAGTATAGTACGGCATTGATTCCAGTAAATTGTTGTAAAACTGACAGTGCTGTTCCAATAATGATAATGGCAAGAATTGCTTTTGAAAAGTAATTCACCTTTACCTTGTCTTCCTTGGTTTGCAAAGAAGCCTTGATTTCTGCAATCTCTTGTTGGGCATGCTCTTCACCATGAACTTTAGTCAGAATTCCTAATGCTTCTTCGTCCCTACCCTTTATTGCCAACCAGCGCGGACTTTTAGGCACCAAAAACAGCAATACCAAGAACAAACCGCTTGGCACCAACTCGGACCAAAACATACGGCGCCAGCCGAATTCAATATTTTCGGCTTCAGATAGACTATTTCCAATAAAATAGGTAGCTAAAAACACCACAAAAAACCCAATTACTATCGCCAATTGGTAATAGGTTACCATTTTACCTCGAATATGACTAGGCGCAATTTCGGCGATATACATAGGCGCATTCATTGATGCGATCCCAATACCTAAACCGCCGATAATTCTGAAGATCACCAAAACAGTAACCGTTTCTGGAAAGATATCAGGTAACCCTGAGCCCCAAGCGGATAAGGTAAATAACAATGCCGATATAATCAATGAACTTTTCCGCCCAATAACTATACTCAATACACCTGCTATTAAGGCACCAACAAGACAGCCAATTAGTGCACTACCAACAACCCAACCTTTTAATGCTGGATCGAGTTCAAAATATTGACTTAAAAAATACTGCGCGCCGTTTATAACACCCGTATCATACCCAAATAACAAGCCCCCTAATGCTGAGATGGCCGTAATGAGTAATAAATATGCTCCTTTGTTCATTTGATTTTAGTTAGTTGTTCTGATAAATATACCCTAAAAAAATCAATTCAAAATCATTAAAAATTTAAGAGCACTTTAACCTCCATGATGCAAGGAATATTGACTTTCATCGACTAACTTAGCACTTCCAAAAAAGGCTATTTATTAACTAGAAAAGAAAGGACATATTGTATGCTAACTTGGAAAGATGTGATCAATTTTGCTGTAAATGGAAATCCAACGCCAGACAGACGTGTTGAGAAATCCGAAGCAGAATGGAAAGCACAATTAACACCAGAACAATATAGAATAACGCGTGAAAAAGGGACTGAACGTCCACACAGCGGTGAACTTTGCAGTATCTACGACGCTGGTAAATATAACTGTGTTTGCTGCGGAACACCATTATTTGATTCTACAATTAAATTCAGTTCAGGAACTGGTTGGCCTAGTTTTACCCAGCCTATAAAAGAAAATGCCATTAAATATGAAAAAGACACATCATACGGAATGGTAAGGGTTGAAGTGATGTGTAATACTTGCGATGGACACTTAGGACATGTTTTTCCTGATGGCCCAGAACCAAGTGGATTGCGTTATTGTATTAATTCTGAATCAATGACTTTAGAAAAGGAGCTGGCTAATGACAACTAAAAATTTACAAATTGCCACAATTGGCGGAGGATGCTTTTGGTGCACGGAAGCTGTATTTCTTGAAGTAAAAGGTGTTGAAAAAGTAGTATCAGGATATTCAGGTGGAAATGTCCCAGGGAAACCAACATACAGAGAGGTATGTTCAGGATTAACAGGGCATGCTGAAGTTATTCAGGTAACTTTTGATGCCGACGTTATAAGTTACGAGGATATTCTTGTCATTTTTATGACCACTCACGATCCCACGACCTTGAACAGACAAGGAGCTGATCGTGGCACACAATATCGTTCCGTAATTTTTTATCACGATGACACGCAAAAGGCAATTGCTGAGGCCGTAATTAACGAACTCAGTAAATACTTTGAAGACCCTATAGTAACTGAAATCTCTGAAGCTCAAACGTTTTTTGAAGCTGAACAAGAGCATCAGGACTATTACAGGAATAATGAACAACAAGGCTACTGCAGTTTTGTGATTACACCAAAACTGGTGAAGTTTCGCAAGCTTCACGCAGATAAATTAAAAAATACTTAAAGTTGAATTCAAAGCCGCTGATTTAGCGGCTTTGAGTTTATGCACTATTCAATCAAATATGGCTCATTCTAAAATTAAATTATTTGGTGCAGCACGTTGCCATAAAACGCAATACTATCAGCAGTTTTTAGATGACCAAAATTTAGATTATTCTTTTTTAGATGTTGAATTGAACGACGATTACGCTGAAGAATTACGCAACCTATATGAAAATCGAAAACTCAATTTTCCTACTATAACCATTGGCAAAAAGAAACTTAGAAATCCATCAGATAAAGAACTATTAAAATGGCTAAAAAAACTAGAATTGGTTTAGGATTAGCCGCTTTAGGCCGACCAGATTATATCAATATTCGCTCGAATCCAGATATTGATAAATCTGTCAATGCTTTTAAAAAAAATACTTTTGAAGTCTTAGACAAGGCCTACACTATGGGTATTAGAGATTTTGATGTGGCACCTTCATACGGTTTGGGTGAACAATTCTTACTCGAATGGAATAAGTCAAGAGCCTATTCTGATGTTAACCTTTCAACTAAGTTTGGTTATACTTATGTGGCTAACTGGGAAATCGGTTTTAAAGGCAAACATGAAATAAAAGAGCATTCTTTATCAAAATTGAATGAGCAATGGGAAGTATCTAAAGCTTTTTTGCCAAATTTGAGTATATATCAAATTCATTCTGCAACCCTCGAAACTGGTGTATTAACCAATAACAAAGTACTTTCTAGACTGCATGAATTGAAACAAACTCATGGATTAAAAATCGGGTTGTCATCAAGCGGAACTGCTCAAAACGCAATTATTTCTGAGGCTCTTAAGGTTACCTTTGATGGTGTGGAATTGTTTGATAGTTTTCAGGTGACCTTCAATATTTTTGAACAGTCCACCTTTTCAATTTTGAAACAATTACTGGTAAATAACAAAACCGTAATCATAAAAGAAGCTCTAGCGAATGGACGTGTTTTTAAACATTCAAATTTTGAAAATTACCAAGAGGCCTATCATCTACTCGAATCTCTTCAAACTAAATATAATATCGGAACCGATGCTATTGCCATTCGTTATATTATAGATATTCTAGCACCGACCATAGTACTAAGCGGCGCTTCTAATACGGCACACTTAAAACAGAATTTAAAAGCCTTAGATTTCGAATTGACTGATTCAGAACTAGAAAAACTAAAATCCTTAGCAATTTTGCCTAAGCATTATTGGGCCGAACGGCAAAGCTTGGAGTGGAATTAATTTGGTAGTCCCCTGTAGTAATCTAATACCTTAACACGCAGTAAATAATCGTACTTTGCATTAGCCAGATTTACTCTTGCATTGTCTAAGTTATTTTTACTGGTTACATAGTTTAAAAAGTTTGAAATCCCACTATTGAATCGAATTTCATTGATTCGGTAAGACTCTTCGTAAGCCTCCACCTGTTTTAACAGACTATTGTACCGATTGAAGGCGGCCTGCATGTCAAAATGAACTTGGGCAATCGTGTTTTTAATATCGAGATGTGTTCGTTCTAACTCGATCATAGATTCTTCCATCTGAATTTTCTGCAAGGCCACATTATTCTTTGCCCTAAATCCATTAAACAATGGCACACTCACAGAAACACCAATTACAGTATTGAGGTTATTATCTAACTGATCCTCGAAGCTTATGGTCTGTGCATCAAAATTCATTTGTTCATTGAATACGGGTAAATCCTGACCATCGACGGTAACAAACAAACCCGTATCTACGATTTCAGTTCCGGTCATATTAAATATCTGGGCAGCACTAGAATAGTTGGTATTTATACCACCAAAAACGGATACCTCTGGCGTAAATTGAGACTTTGCTACACTGATTCCTTTTTTAGCAGCTTCAATCCGTTTTTCATTTGCTTGAAAGGTCAATAAATTTTGTAACGCTTCATTGTAAACCTCGTCAGCAGATAAGTTATAACCTGTCATTTCTAGCAAAAGATTTTCAGCATCAACATTAACATTGCCTGGTAAATTCATTAATCGGATCAAGTCACGTTTAGAATTATTCAGATTCGATTCTGAAACTAAAATACTCGTTTCATCGTTGGCAATTTGCCCAAGAAGATCAGTATAATCTGCAGGGTTTCCTGATTCATTTTTATAAAAATCCTCCTGAATTTTCAGTTGTTTCTTTGTGGCTTCATATCGTTGCTTGGTGAGTTCTAAAACCGCTTTATTATTCAATACCTGAAGATAAGTCAATGTAACATTCAGAACCAGATCTTGTTCTGCTGCCTCAACTTCAAGAGTCGCAGCTTCGCGATTTAATTTATTTTGTTTGGCGGCATTTAACAGTCGAAAACCATTAAAAATGGTCATATCTAAACTTAACCCCATATTAGAAAAGGTTAACTCCTGATTGATAAAATCATTGGTAAAAGGGTCAATACTTCGTCCGTCATTAACTCCCAAATTAAAGGTTCCATTAATGCTAGGTAGCAAATTTGCCTTAGTTTGCTGATGATTTATTTTAGCAGTATTTGCCCGTAAATTCGATGATTTTAGATCGAGGTTATTTTCGAGCGCTATTTCAATACATTCGTCTAAGGTATAGCTTTGTAGTATCTGATTTTGAGCATAGCTCACCTCAGCCATCAGTAACAAGATGGTAATTATTAAATTATATGTTTTCATGATATCCTTGTTTTACGGAACTATTTTTCCATCGAGCAGATTAATGATTCTCGAACCATAAGCTGCATTTGCTTCCGAATGTGTAGCCTGAATTATGGTAACTCCTTCTTTATTTAATTGAGAAAACAACTCCATAATCTCTCTACTTTGCTTAGAGTTTAAGTTACCGGTAGGTTCGTCTGCTAAAATAAGTTTTGGTTTTCCTATTAATGCGCGAGCTATTCCAACTAATTGTTGCTGACCACCACTAAGTTGCCGTGGAAAAAGATCTTTTTTACCTACGATATTAAATCGATCTAGCATATCTCCCACCAAGGCTTTGCGTTCCGAAGATTTAATATTTTTATACAACAAGGGTGTTTCAATGTTTTCCCATACGTTTAACTCGTCGATAAGATGGTAGGCCTGAAATACAAATCCGATATAATCTTTATATAATTTTGATCTGTTCTTTTCTTTCATGCTGTGCACAGGTTGTCCTAAAAAGGTATAACCACCATCGGTGAAACTATCTAGCATACCAATACAATTTAGTAAGGTAGACTTGCCAGAACCTGATGGCCCCATTAGTGATATAAATTCACCTTCATTCACATTTAGTGTGATGTCTTCGAGTAAGTTGATTCGATTACTACCTGAATTCACAGCACGTGTGGCTTCGTTTAAACTTAATAATATGTTCATTTTTTGATTGATGTTTTTTATTCAGAGCGCAGCGAGTTCACTGGATTAACACTTGCTGCTCTTAAGGTTTTCACACTTATTACAATGAGTGCGAACACGATCATAGCTATACCACTTAAAAGAAATACCCAATAACTGATTGGCTCTTTGTATGAAAAGTCTTGTAGCCAATCGTAAATTCCGTACCACGCAATTGGTGCCGCTATGACAAAGGCTATGGCCACTAATATCAAGAATTCCTTACACAACAAGGTGTTGATTTGTAAAATAGATGCTCCTAAAACCTTACGTACTCCAATTTCTTTTACACGTCTATTTGTGGTATAAATTACTAACCCAAGAAGTCCTAGACAACTTATTAATATTGATAGTCCTGTCGCCCAATTGAGTAATTTTGAGACTTTCTTTTCTCGGTCGTAAAATCTTGCAATTGTTTCATCCATAAATTCAATTCGGTAATCATCAACCTCCGTGTAAACCGATTTATAGGTTGATTCAATTTTTGATAATGCAGATTTAAGATCGTCACCTTCTAAATTTTGTAAAGCAACATGTATTGCTTGATATCTACTAAAATCTGGTCTATACCAATCTCCTACCAAGGCCATAGGTTTAATATCAGTCTTTAACGATCTTTGATGAAAATCTGCCATTACGCCTACTACAGGTACTTTTTCATCACCAAAGTCTACTAAAGCTCCAATAGCTTTTTCGGGTGAATCAAATCCATAAATGCGTTGCGCCGTCTCATTAATGACCAATTCTCTAATAGTATCGTTTCTGAAATTTCTTCCAGCGAGTAATTTTAGTTCAAAAAGATCGAGATATTCGGTATCGCCAAAAATGAATTGCAGATCAGATTGCACCTCTGTTTTTCCGTTATTCACAGTGGTTGAAGATGTATTTGTATTGTAAGAGGCGGGTGCCATACCACCAATACTAATTTTTTTGATCTGAGGAATCGAGGTTAGTTTTTCGGCAAACAATTCTTTTTTGGAAAGTGCTCTCTCAGCACGCGGACTAAATACTGAAACTATAGCTTCTGTTTGAAAACCCATATCCTTGTTCAATAAGAAATTAATTTGCCTTCCGACGAGAAGCGTTCCAATAATGAAAATCTGTGCGATCGTAAATTGAAATACTGTAAGGAACTTTCGGAGTCCAACTTTTTTATCTCCTATACCTAAATGATTTTTTAAAACTGAAACTGTATTGAATTTCGACAATACGACAGCCGGATAAAAGCCTGAAAGAAAAGTTACAAATACCAACAGAATTACAATTCCTATTAAGATCAACGGTGTTCCGATTAATTTGAATTCAAGATCAGCCGGCACAAAATCTGAAAAGACATTTATCAACCACTTTGTTAATCCAATAGAAAGCAAGGCAGAAATTACAACAAGCATAAAGGTCTCGCCCATAAATTGCCATATTAACTGCTTACGCGAACTTCCTAGGGTTTTTCTAATGCCTATTTCTTTAGCACGCTGCGTAGCCTGTGCAGTATTTAAATTGATGAAGTTGATACAACCAAGTAGGAGCAAAAATAATGCAACTAAGGCCAAATTTCTAAGTAATGGTTTACTAGCCATGCCACGTTCCCAATCATAAACTCCGTAATCCTCATTAAAATGGATATCTCTTAATGGTTGTAAGGTAAAGGCTCGAGTTTGGCCATAACGCTTCATATCTTCATCAATGTGCGCATCCGCTAATGCTTTCAATTCATCGTTAATCTGATTGATGTTTGCATATTGTTTGACTTTAACAAATAGTTGCGAATTGGAATTTGTACTATTCCAGTTATTATCTAAAATAAATTCGCGTGTATTCGTCTGTAATAAGGTGGGATGGGATATGAATTCTTCAAAAACAATATCGCTACGTTCTTTAAAATTTTCAACAATTCCGGTGACTTTCGTATTAATCGAATCATTATATACAAGGGTCTTGCCAATAATTTCAGAAGGTTTCAAATTTGGAAAATAGTCCTTAGCTCTGTTTTCAGATAGGATCACTTCATTAGGGTTAGCTAATACGTTATCCATGTTTCCTGCTAAAAAATTATACTTGAATATATCAAAGTATTCCCCATTTGTATAAATAACAAATTTGGGCCATTTAAACTCGAGGTTACTTTCTCTGTTTTCTACTTTTGAAGGGCGCTCAGTATAAAACCCATTTATAATTTCAAAATTTGAATTCTCCTTTATTGCATCCTCTAAGGCAACAGTAACACCCGGATTATGAAACTGACCTTCAGGACTCGTAAAATCTGTTACCACTCGATAAATACGATCATCATCTTTATGAAAGTTATCGAACGTGTAATCGTAATAGATCATTAATCCAATGACAAAAGATGCACTCAGTCCTATGGTTAAACCAATAATATTAATAAGAGAAAATACCTTGTTCTTCATGATATTTCTCCATGCTATTTTGAAATAATTTTTGATCATAACAGTTTGTTTTTTGATTGATTGAGATTACTCTGTACGTAATGAATTAACTGGGTTTGCAGTTGCGGCCTTAATGGCTTGATAGCTCACTGTTAAAAGCGAAATTAAGACAGCACCAGAACAAGCAAGCGCAAAAACTGTCCATGAAATGTCAGTTCTATAAGAGAACTTTTGCAACCACTGGCTCATCATGTAATATGCGATTGGAGAACCAATGACCAGTGCAATGATTACAAGGGTTATAAAATCTTTCGATAATAAAATCCAAAGTTGCTTAACCGATGCACCTAAAACTTTTCTTACGCCAATTTCTTTGGTTCGTTGCTCAGCTATAAATGAAGCAAGTCCAAATAATCCAAGACAGCTAATAAAAATTGCCAGTATTGTAAAAATGCGTGCTAAACTTGCCACGCGTTCCTCAGCCCTAAATTTTGCTCCATATTCTTCGTCTACAAATTGATAGCTAAATGGTACATTAGGAAAATTTCTTTTGAAAACCGCTTCTATCGTTTCTAGATTATCGCTAATACTGCGATCTGGATTCATCCTTAAATTGTAGTAACTTTCATTTTCATAGGCATCGAATACATACATAGCTTGCTTAACAGGCTCGTAAGGTGATTGGACGATGTAGTCTTGAATAACTCCAACAATCTTTAATGGTGGCGCAGGATCTGGATCATTATAATCAGAATCTCTAATTAACTTACCTATAGGGTTTTCGATATTCATATATTTTACAGCAGTTTCATTTAGTATCACCGCTGTTGAATCGGATGCAAATTCTCTCGAAAATCCACGACCTTCGATTAGATTTAAACCTAAGGTCTCGACAAATTCATAAGATACAGCGGTCCATGCCAAGTCCTCTTGAAACCCTTCAGGCTTCCCTTCCCAGTCATATCCACTTCTGTTAGACCAAACATTGGTTGTTGGGCTACTCGTTGTTGCCATTTCCACTACTGCACCCGATTCTATTAGTTGCATGCGCATAAAGTCTTTCTTACCTGAAAACTCAGCACTCATAACAGGCACCTGTATGAGACTATCTTTATCATAACCCACAGGACGATCTTTAGAATATTGAATCTGATTGATCACAACTATGGTTCCGATGATTAATGCGATTGAAACTGTGAATTGCGCTACCACCAGAATCTTTCGAGGTAAAGCCGAATATTTACCTGCTTTAAATGTTCCCTTTAATACTGCAACAGGATTGAAAGATGACAAATACAAGGCTGGATAACTTCCGGCTAAAATCGCTGTGATAAAAATGAATAAAATGGAGGCTATCCAGAATTGATAGTTAGTCCATGGAAAAACAATTTGTTTTGCAGCTAGGTTATTGAAACCATCTAAAGACAGTAAAACAATTCCAAAAGCGAGCACAAATGATAGTAACACAATTAAAAAAGATTCGCTTAAAAACTGAAATATCAACTGACTTCTATGCGAACCAATAGACTTTCTAATTCCTACTTCTGTTGCTCTTTTTTCTGAACGTGCTGTACTTAAATTAATAAAATTGATACAAGCTAATAGTAAAACGAATGTTCCTATAATTCCAAATAGCCAAACATTCTCAATACGGCCACCAGATTGCACGCCATTCTCATAGGTATCTCTAAGATGCCAATCTTTCATTGGTGCCAAAAATATTTCCGGATTAAATTCAGCTTCCTCTGGAGATCGTTCTTTTTTTACATTAATGATTTTATTTGTAACCGCTTCCATGGTTGTATTATCATTGATCTGAACAAAAGCCTGAAACGAATTATTCCCCCAGTGATCTTCAGCTTCCCTGATCCAATCCTGCCAAGTGATATAAAATTTCCAAGGCATTACAAATTCAAGATCTGAAAATGAATTGTTATCTGGAATATCCTCATACACTGACGTTACTTCCATTTCAAAAGAATCGCTTAATTTCAATATTTTTCCTATTGGATCTTCATTTCCAAATAATTTTTCAGCAGTAGATTCGGCCAACATTATAGAATTTAAATCCTTCAGTCCATTTGGTTTGCCGTTTATGATTTTTAAACTGAGCATATCAATGACACCTTCTTGCATAAAACTGCCTAGAAAGTTGATGTTCTTTTCATCATATTTGAGGTACCATGGAAAATTCCAAGATGACATAACTATATGCTTAAAGTTATCATTATGTGCTTCTCTCAGAGCAAATTCTAAAGGTCTTGGTATGGCTTCACTAGTTTCTGTGTCTCCATTATTTGATTCATTTTGATAAATCTGAGCAATGGTATCATAATTTTCAAAATGCTTGTTATAACTTAACTCATCATAGATCCAAAGTCCAATGAGCATGGTGGCCGCCATTCCGATAGCTAAACCAGAAATATTTATAAATGAATACACCTTGTTTTTAAGGAGGTTTCGAAAGGCTATTTTGAAATAATTTTTAAGCATGACTTCTGTGATTAATTGATCTAACTACGCCTTGGCTTCGATAGACCGTTCGTTTTTTGATTGATGCATCATTGCAATTACAATTCTGCTTTAATTTGGTTTCTACACTTCAGTATAATTTTTTGGCTGGTCTCATACTGAAGTGTTTCCACCATGATTGATTGATTATGTATTTTGATTGATGATTCCATGTCTAAGCCAGAATATTTTCGGTTACTTTCTGTCCGTCTAACATTCTAATAATTCTATGGCTGTACTTGGCATCGTGTTCACTGTGAGTGACCATAACTATAGTTGTTCCGGCTTCATTAAGATCAATTAGCAGATCCATAACTTCATTACCATTGGTACTATCTAAGTTTCCAGTAGGCTCATCCGCAAGAATAAGCTTTGGTTTGTTTACCACCGCTCTTGCTACAGCCACTCGTTGCTGCTGTCCCCCGGATAATTGTTGGGGGAAGTGATTTCTACGATGCATAATTTGCATCTTCTCTAAAACTTCTTCTACACGCTTTTTGCGTTCCGCCGGCTTTACACCAGTGTAGATTAATGGCAGTTCTACATTTTCGAAAACTGTAAGTTCGTCGATAAGGTTAAAACTCTGGAATACAAATCCGATATTGTGTTTACGCAGTTCTGAACGCTTACGTTCGCTATATCCAGAAACCTCTTCGCCATTAAACATAAAACTCCCACTATCTGGATCATCTAGTAGCCCGATAATATTGAGTAATGTAGATTTACCACATCCTGATGGTCCCATTATGGCTACAAACTCACCTTCTTTAACTCCAAAGGATAATTTATTTAAGGCTATAGTTTGAACCTCTTCAGTTCTGTAAAATTTCTCCAGGTCTTTAATTTGTATCATGGTATTCATTTTTTAATTGATTGTATCTTATTTTAATATCAGTTCTTCTGCATCACCAAACGAATCATAGCTTGAAGTAACTACCTTGTCTCCTATATTTAAGCCTTCTAATACTTCGAAATATTCTGTATTCTGACTTCCCAGACGCACATCAATTTTGTAAGCGGTATTACCATCCTCACTTATTTTGTACATCCAATTGCCACCTGTTTTTTGGTAGAATCCACCTTTGGCCACTAGTAACGCCTCTTTTTCAGCACTTAAGGCTAATCTAATTTGAAGATTTTGGCCTCTTCTTATGCCTTCCGGAGTTTCACCTTCAAACTTCATGTCTACCTGAAAACGCCCGTTAGTGACTTGTGTAAATACTTTTTTAATTACTAATGTGTAGGTTTTGTCATTTAGTGTGAATGTTCCAGACTGACCGGTATAAATTCGAGAAATATAATGTTCGTCAATATCAACACGTACTTTATATCCACTTGTTACATCTACTTGTCCTAAACGTGTTCCTTTATTGATTGACTGACCAATTTCAGCATCGAGCGAAGTTAGCTGTCCATCAATTGGGGCTCGTACTACCAGATCACCTACCTTTTTTCGCATAAGTTCTAAGGCACTTTGTGTTCTGGCATAAGAGTCTTTGGCTTGTTTAATTTCGAGCTTTGAAGAAATGGAGTCTTCGGATAACACTTGCTTTGCTAGTTTCATACGTTCTTTTTGATACTCAAAATCATTTTGAGATGATTCAAAATCTTGTCTTCCTATTGCTCCTTTCTCATAAAGACGCTTATTCAAATTATAAACACGTTCGGCTTCAATGAGATTATTTTCAACATCGGTGAATTGGTTTTGTCTATTGATAGTATTCTGGCGCGCAGCGTTTTGAGAAATCTGCATTTGGGTCAATAAATTATATACGGAAGTCTCTTGGTTAATGAGACTTAGCTCTAAATCTGTATTTGAAAGTCTTAAAATAGGCTCACCTTTTTTTAGCATGGCACCGTCTTCAACAAACTTCTCCTCTACACGCCCACCTTCTAAAGCATCTAAATAGATCGTCGTAATTGGCAAAATAATTCCACTAACAGGAATATTTTCCTGAAACACTTCTCTATTGACAGTATGAATGGTTATGCGTTCCTTTTGAACATTTAATTTTGAACCACCTGAAGTTTGAATTATAACAAACACAATCAATGCGACGATGGCTAGAATTCCAGCAATTAAGCCTAGTTTTTGTTTTGAAAATTTCTTCTTTTGAATTGGTATGTCCATTGTAATTTGTTTTGACACTTAATATATAGTGAAGATGATGCCAAAAATTTATTATACTGATTATCATATACTTACATTTTTAATTGATTTTAAAAGTGTTCGATTTTGATACACTCTGTGTCCGAATTTGCACACTTTGAAACATTAACTTTTTTTGAATTCAGAAGCTTTTAAGGCTGAAGATAAAATCGTAATATTGTAAGGATGGTATTAAAAAATGCTCGCATATTAGTTGTCGATGATGACGCCGATGTCCTAAACGCCTTGAGACTACTTCTAAAGCCACTTGTAAAAGAAGTAGTCACAGAGAAAAATCCGAACAATATTAATTCTCAAATTGAACGAACCAATTACGATATCGTTATTTTAGATATGAATTTTAGTGGCCTCGTTAATACAGGGAATGAGGGTATCTTTTGGTTAAATAAAATTAGATCTATTCGACCAGAAACTGCAGTTATATTAATGACCGCCTATGCCGATATTGATCTTGCCATTAAAGGGCTAAAGGAAGGTGCTTCTGATTTTTTAATGAAACCTTGGAAGAATGAAAAGATTATTGAAACCATCAGCACCATATTAGGAAACAAAAAATCTAAGACTTCGCAAAAACAAGCTTTAACAAATAGCTCAGTAGATATTATTGGCAATAGTGATGCTATGAATGATGTTTTTGTAAAACTCAAAAAAGTTGCACCAACTGATGCTAATGTGCTTATACTTGGTGAAAATGGTACAGGAAAAGACCTAGTTGCACGAGCCATTCATGATAATTCAAACAGAAAAAATCAGCCTTTTGTTAAGGTTGATGTTGGTGCCCTCACCTCCTCACTTTTTGAAAGCGAACTTTTTGGATATAAAAAAGGTGCATTTACAGATGCCCGCGAAGACCGAAAAGGTCGTTTTGAAGCTGCAAATGGCGGAACTTTATTTTTAGATGAGATTGGAAATATAACGCTCGGACAACAAGTAAGGTTATTGACTGTTCTGCAAAATAGGCAAGTTACGCCTCTTGGATCAAACGAAGCCGTTCCTATAGATATCAGACTCATTTGTGCTACAAATGTCGACCCTAAAACTCTGGCTGACGAAAAGAAATTTAGAAAAGATCTTATTTATAGAATAAATACGGTAGATATTATGATGCCACCACTGCGAGAACGTAGTACAGACATTACTGAACTCGCTCATTATTTTGTATCTCTTTATGCAGAGAAATATAATAAAAGTGCATTCAAATTCGATCCTGCATTTATTTCAAAGTTAAAGAAACACGAATTCCCTGGAAATGTTCGTGAATTACAATATGTCCTTGAGCGTGCTGTAATAATGACTGATGGAAATATATTAAAACCTGAGGACCTAGTCTTCTCTTCTATTGAGCGCTCCGCCACCACTAAAAGCATTAATACAACAAGCTTAAATCTCGATGATGTTGAGAAGAACACAATCCTCACCGTACTCGAAAAGCATAAGGGTAATGTTTCTAAGTCTGCTAAAGAACTAGGAATTACCAGAGCGGCATTGTACAGACGATTGGATAAATATGAACTATAAAGGCTACATTCAAAGGCTATTCTTTAGAATTTTTCTACTCGTTGGTCTAATTCTCATACTTCTTTATTTTATAAAAGAAGATCAAACACCATACTTAATTATTGCAAGTATGGCAATTCTTTATCTTATGGGGAATACTTACACATTTATTAAACGTCGCTTTGTGGCTATGGATGATTTCTTTGAAGCCGTGAAATATCGAGATTTCTCTCGATGGTTCCCTGAGGATCGCGGACCAAAAGACATAAGATTTTTATACACAGGTTTTAATGAGATCAACCGAACCATCAAAGAGATAAATTCTCAAAATCAGGCACAATATGTTTACCTTCAGAAAATCTTGGAGATGGTAGATATTGGCATCATTGCCTACAATCTCGAAACTGGAGACGTCCTATGGAGTAACGACTCTTTTGGTGAGATTTTAGATATGCCTTCTTTCAAGAATATCAGATTTGTCGAAAACCGAAAACCCGAATTATTCAACACAATCTTTGAAACCTATCACCGCGAACCAAATTCTATATCTATAGCCCTTCAGAATGAAAGCATTAAAATATTGATCTCAGATACGGTTTTTCAAGTTGATGAGGATGCCTTCAAACTAATAGTGATTCAGAATATAGATGACACTTTAAATAAGAATGAATCAGAATCTTGGAAAAAGTTATTGAGTGTAATGACCCATGAAATCATGAATTCAATTACGCCAATTTCGTCTCTCGCTGATACGCTTCAAACTAATTTAGAGCAAAGTATTAAGGAACCTAAGAATCACCAACTAGAACTTGAAGATCTTAATTCTGGAATTAAAACCATCAAAAATCGTAGTGAAGGTCTTCTCAAATTTGCAAAAACCTATCGAAGCTTAAGTAAGGTGACAAACTTAAATCTGCAACGTGTAAGAGTTTCCGAATTATTTAGCAATATTCAATTATTAATGGCACCTTCCATAGAAGCGAAAAATATTGATATTGAATTTAAAATATCGGGGCCAAAACTAGAACTAGATATCGATACTCATCTTATTGAGCAAGTCTTAATTAACCTCTTATTAAATGCTGTTGACGCCTGTAAACACAGGGAAGATGCTCAAATTAAAGTTTTAGCTTCTCAGAATCCGAATCGAGATATTGTCATAAAAGTATATGACAACGGATCTGGAATCCCAACAAATATATTAGAGAATATTTTTGTTCCTTTCTTTACAAGTAAAGCCACGGGAAGTGGTATCGGGCTTAGTCTTTGCAAACAAATTATGCTACTTCACAAAGGTCGTATTATGGTAAAAAGTATTGAAGGTGAAGGCACTGTATTTAGTCTTGTCTTCTAAGATTATAAAATTTTCTAAAAATTCAAAATTATATTTGTATGTACAAACATTATTTATATCTTTGCTCCATAAATGGAAATACAGGAAACTAAATATTGTACATGTTTATATCATTCAGCAAATGCTTTTGCTCGTGTGATGACCAAAATGGCAGATGAAGCATTTGCCCCTACCGGGCTTTCTACTTCGTATGCTTTTTTGTTAATGACCGTGAATGATTCACCTGGTATTCAGCCTAAAGCTATAAGCTGTCAAATGCAATTAACACCTTCGACCGTGACGCGCCTTATCGAAAAGATGGAGTATCGCGGTTTATTAGAACGTAAATCAGTTGGTCGTGCAACACAAGTTTTCCCAACGGAAAAAAGTGAAGCGCTAAAACCTGAACTAAAAAAAGCTTGGCAGAGCTTGTATAAACAATACACCTCAATTTTAGGAAAAGAGACCGCCAGAAAATTAACAGACGATATTCATAAGGCCTATATGGAAATCGACAAATAAAAATTTTTACACATACTTATTTGTATGTACAAACATTAAATTAAACTTAAAAATCATGAAAAAAGTAGCATTAGTAACAGGAGCCAATAAAGGTTTAGGATTTCAAACCGCTAAAGAATTGGGACAACAAGGAATCAAAGTCTTAGTTGGAGCCAGAAATGAAGAGCGCGGCAATAAAGCCGTAGCTGAACTTAAAAACGAAGGTGTTGACGCAGAATTTGTACAACTAGATGTTTCAGATTCTAAAAGTATTAAGAATGCTGTTGACACAATTAGTAAAAATCACGATCATTTAGATATCCTTGTAAATAACGCTGGGATCATACATTCCAAGGAAAGCTGGGATGCCGATAGCGTCAATTCTTTAACGCAAGACATTCTAAGAGATACGTTTGAAACCAACTTCTTTGGTCTTGTAGATCTAACACAACAATTAGTACCACTAATCAAAAAGAGCGATCAGGGTAACATCGTAAATGTTTCAAGTATTTTGGGTTCATTGGGTGAGGCAAACAATCCGGAATCAGATTACTACCAAGTGAAACCATTTGCCTATAACGCCTCTAAAGCCGCTGTGAATTCGTATACCATTCATTTAGCAACGGCTTTAAAGAATGACAACATCAAGGTAAACTCTGCACACCCAGGTTGGGTTCAAACAGATCTTGGTACCGAGCATGCTCCATTGACTGTTGAAGAAGGTGCCAGAACCATTGTTGATTTGGCCTTAGATAGTTCAGATAAAACTTCAAGTTTTGAGCACTTAGGACAAGCAATAGCTTGGTAATATTTATTCAACCAATAAAATCAATTAATTATGAAAACTATAGGAATCATAGGCTCTGGAGTTGTAGGTCAATCACTAGCCGCAGGTTTTGTTAAACATGGCTATCAGGTAATGGTAGGAACTCGAGATACTTCAAAACTGAGTGAATGGCAATCGCAAATTGGACCTGGGCTTCAGCTAGGAAGTACAGCTGAGACCGCAAAATTTGGTGATACTCTGGTATTAGCAACTAAAGGTACTGTCGCAAAAGATGTAATCAATACATTAGACGACAATGATCTGTCTAACAAAACCATCATAGACGCCACTAATCCTATTGCAGATGCGGCACCCGAGGATGGTGTTTTAAAATTCTTCACTAGCAAAGAGAAATCTTTGATGGAAGAATTACAAGAGGCAGCACCAAATGCCAACTTTGTTAAGGCATTCAATACAGTAGCAAGTACTTACATGGTGAACCCTGAATTTGAAAGCAAACCTACCATGTTTCTTGCTGGTGATAACGAAAATGCCAAAAAGGAAGTGACCGAAATTGTTGCACAGTTTGGTTTTGAACCTGAAGACATGGGAACGGCAAAAGCTAGTGGTGTTCTAGAACAGTTGTGCATACTTTATTGTATCCCAGGATTCAGAGAAAACCGTTGGAATCATGCATTCAAGCTTATGAAAGCCAAATAATATAAGAATACGGTCTCTATTGTTATAACTTGAATCACCATCATTCTGGACTTGTCGCTTTTAAGTGGCGACAAGTCCAGAGCTGATGGTGTATTATATTTCAATAATTTAATTAGGCTTTTCGGCTTAAAACTCTATTCCAAAATTTATTTCTGAAGACTGCCAAACTAATCTCTTTTATGGTAACTACATTGAGTGGGAATTCTAAAACCACATGCAATAAACTCAAGAAAAATAAGGCTATAATTCCTGTAGTGTAATCATATAAATATAACGCCACTGAAGCCACCCAAATACCGACAATATATTTAGTTCGCTTATTGGTTAGACTTTTTTTCCAGCCGATAATAGAGGTTTTTGAAAACCAGTTGAGATAATGATAGGTATAAGCAAAAGCGATAAATATTTGGATTTTTACGCCAGTCTCAGACAACAAAGCAAATTTCTCCATATCTGCACCTATCAAATTTGCTAAACTGTAATTAAGCGGAATAAAACCACTATCCGTAAAAGATGCTTTGGTATAATCTGAAACTAAATACCGAGTTGCATCTAAATCTAATAGTAAGATAAGGAAAGGTACCAAAGCAATTAATAAAACACAGATTATACCTGGAATACTCTTTGATTTTAAAACACCATATAACATAAAGAGTAGCGTAAAAACATAGACATGAATTATGGTTGGCAAAAACACACCAACAACAACAACTATTTTTGGGATGACTAATGCAAAAATTAATGAAAGGACTATGCTAAGCACTAAGGCAAGTACTAAATAATTCAATTTTCGAATTACAATCAGTGCCATTGAAAATAGAAATCCAGAAAGTAAAAGAATGGCATTTATATTTGGTCCGAGCCACTCCATAAGTCGTTCAAAAACCGCAACATCTTCAAGATATTTCATCATTGGAAATATTGCAACCACAATAGCGAATACAATAAATAACCGCTTAATTATAAGTTTTGGCTTAATGAAATAGGTTTTATCATCTAACCAATTTATCTCCGTCAAATAGTGTAATGGCCCGAGAAAGGCATACGAAAAAAGGAATAATTCAAAAGGTAAAACTATGGCTGCAATCAAGGATATAATAAGCAGGCCTATGTTTACAATATCTATAGTTACACTTTTCATATCGATTTTCAAGATAAGCTTTAATTTAAAATTGGGCTATTTTCTGCTTTATTCATTTATCTTGTACCTAAATACAGATGATTAGCATGGAAAAAACGGTTTCAGAAGCAATTGCATACCGACGGTCAACAAGAGTTTATAAAGATATTCCTATCGACACCCAAAAAGTGAAACAATGCCTCGTCAATGCTGCATTAGCACCAACGAGTAGTAATCTTCAACTTTGGGAGTTTTATCATGTGACCGATAAAGAGAAGCTTAAGCGACTTGCAGAAGCATGTTTTAATCAGAGCGCAGCTAAAACTGCACAACAATTAGTTGTCATCGTTGCACGGAAAGACCTATGGAAAAAACGTAGGCAAGCAAATATTGATTTTATCAACAAGGCCTATGATAAAGAGGGTTTAAGTGAGCGCGATCTAAGGCGAAAAAAAATGGCAACGAATTATTATAAAAAACTCATTCCAACAGTATACACCGATTTCCTCGGTATTTTAGGAATGATTAAATATGGCGTTTTTCAAATTATGGGCTTATTTAAACCGATTTATAGGCAAGCACGACAAAGCGATATGCGCATTGTTGCCCATAAAAGTGCCGGACTTGCTGCACAAAACTTTATGATCAGTATGGCTGCGATCGGTTATGATACCTGCCCAATGGAAGGTAGTGATACTCTACGAGTGAAACGGATTTTGAAACTACCGAGAGGCGCTGAAATAAATATGGTTATTGGCTGCGGAATTAGAGATGAAAAAGGGATTTACGGAAAGCGTTTCAGAATTCCTTTTGAAGAAGTATACTTCGAGGTCTAATATTATTTCTTGAAATTTTCCAAACCGGTTTTTAACCACTCCAAGTAGGCTTCTGCATTAGGCTCGTAAGCATTCGTAGTATTTAGAAGTTCCATTTCTGAATTCAAAAGCACATAATATGGCTGTGAGTTATCCTCAAAATTTGTGGTTTGCAAGGCAGTCCATTTATCACCTTTGGTTTCAATCGTCTTTACTGTTCCATTCGATCTGATATAATCGAATTGTTTATCAGCCGAAAGTTCCCTTCGATCATCTACGTATAATGAAATAATAACATAGTTATCTTTAAGCATATCATATACTTCTGATTTGCTCCACACCTGCTCTTCCATCTGCCTGCAATTCACACAGGCCCAACCTGTAAAATCTAAAAGTATGGGCTTATTTTCAGCCTTTGCTAATTCAATACCTTCATCAAGGTCTTTTCTACAATTCAGATCGAGAGGACATTCTGAAGCTTTTTCATAAATACTGTAGAACATTGGTGGTGGAAAACCACTAAGTAATTTGAGGTTTGCCCATTTCGAATTCGTCAATCCAGGTATCAAATAAATCACAAAAGCCACAAATAAAATACCTGTAGTAATTCGTCCCTTACCGAGTTTTTGCAACGGACCGTCATGTGGAAATTTGATTTTTCCGAATAAATATAATACGAGTCCGATGCCAATTATAATCCAGAGTCCTATAAACACTTCACGCTTTAAAAGTCCCCATTGTTCAACAAGGTCGGCATTAGATAAAAACTTAAGTGCTAAAGCCAATTCAATAAAGCCTAATACCACCTTTACTGTATTTAGCCAACCACCCGATTTAGGCAGTGTATTCAGCCACTTCGGGAACATAGCAAACAGAGTAAATGGTAAAGCTAATGCTAACCCAAAACCACTCATACCCATAGTAAGTTGCATGGCTCCGCCATCAGCGGTTAATGAACTTCCTAATAGTGTTCCTAAAATTGGACCGGTACATGAAAAGGACACAATGGCTAGTGTGAGTGCCATAAAAAAGATTCCAACAAAACCGCCAATCTTATTAGCACGATCATCCATAGCCGCACTCCAAGACTGTGGTAATGTCAGTTCATAATAGCCGAAAAATGAAAAGGCAAAAACGATGAATATGATAAAGAAAATGATGTTAAGCGTTACGTTGGTAGAAATATTATTTAATATTCCAGGGTCAACAGAATCTAGAACATGAAAAGGAATACTCAATAAGGCGTAGATTAAAAAGATAAATAGCCCATACAAAATAGAATTGAATAATCCTTTCTTATTCTCACCAGAACTCTTGGTAAAAAACGAAACAGTTAACGGAATCATTGGGAATACACAAGGTGTAAGCAAGGCAATTAGACCGCCTAAAAATCCAAGGAGAAAAATGGTAAAATTACTTTTCTCTTCAACAGTTTGTTTTTCGTATTTCTCCCATCCTGTGACATTCATATTTAACCCTTCACTTAGCTGCTTACTCCTTTCATCAATTTCTACAGCTTTCTTTTCTATGGCAGAACCATCAAGTGATAAATAAAACGTGAAATCACCCGGAATACATTTTGCATTATCACAGGTCTGGTACTCTACAAATACTTCAATCTGATTCAAACTTGAATTAATAAGCGATATACGCTGTTCAAATATTGCCCGATCTTTGAATTTAACTACGTTCTCTTCAAAGATCTTATCATAAATTGGTTCTACTTCGGGTTCCGAAGTCTTGCCATCAAGCTGATAGTTATCATCCTGTCCTCTAAATTCAAAGTAAGTTTCTGGGGCAAAGCCATCTTCTTCTTGCCTATTTTGAGAATAGATATACCATCCTTTATCAATATTTGCTGTGAAAACCAGTTTATATTCAGTATCTGAAATCTTTTCGACCTCAGATTCCCACTTTACTGGCTCCAAAATCTGTGCATTCAAATTGAGTGAAAAACAAACTGCCAAGATGCAGTAAAGAAGTGCTTTCTTAATAATCATATTAAAAACCTTATAGCGCAAATGTAAGTGTTGCGTCTCTATTATTCTTTAAGAGTCGTCTAATTTATAAAAACCTTAAGAATTAAAAAATGAAGATAAATTGGCATAAAAAAACCGAACTTTCGTTCGGTTGGTTTATTAAGACTTTACTTCGATCTCTATTTTATCTGAATGTCGCCATTTGGAAATACCGCCTTCGAGATCGTATATTTTTTCAAATCCTGCATCTTGCAGCTTCTTGGCACATTTTGCGCTTCTATTACCACCTTTACAATACAAGATCACTGGCTTCTCTTTATCGAGCTTCGCTATATCCTCATCAAAGGTTGGTGAATTAAAATCAATGTTTTGTGAATTCACAATATGCTCCTTTTCATATTCTTTTTCAGTGCGTACATCTACCAATTGCACATCCTCCATCTCTAAAATGGATTGCATTTCTTCTGCAGTGACAAGTTTAACTTCAGTATCGTTAATTTTACTGTCTAGACAACTTGTTACAAAACTTACTGCCAAAATAAGACAGCCAACAATAGCTAATTTTTTCATTTTTTGATTTAATGTTTTATTCGTTGAAAGCAACCTCACCTTGCCATTCACTAAAACCGCCTACCAAATTATAAGTATTTTGAAACCCTAACTGATTCATTACTGCACAAGCTTGAGCACTTCGGCCACCTGCTTTGCAATACACATAATAATTTTTGGTTTTATCTAAAGCCTCTACCTCTTCAATAAATCCTTGACCTTTATAAATGTCAATGTGAATTGCTCCAGGTATAACGCCTAAATCGATCTCTTCTTGGGTTCTAACATCTAAAACAACCGAATTATTGTCTTCTTCGAGCTGTTTTGTCCAATCATTTTGCAATAAATCCACTTTTCCTAGCATTTTTATTAAACAAAATTAACATTTCCTTGTGAAATAGACGAAAAAAAACCCGAAGTGTTACACTCCGGGTTCAATATTTAACATTATTTCTTTGAAATAGCTCTGTTTGCTATGATTTCACCTTGATTGAACAACCAATTGCTCTTGTTTGGTCAACTTCGATCGACTTGCCATCTAATAAAGCGTCAACAGCATTTTCTACGTATTTAGTGTTCACTTGTGCAGCATCTTTATAATTATCGTCAATCGCTCCGATGTACTTCACTACATTGCCTTCTTTTTCTTTTTGTAGTATATAAACATGTGGTGTTTTTGTTGCACCATATTGCGGATAGATCTCCTGACCCTCATCCATTAAATAAGGAAATGTAAACCCTTTGGCTTTGGCTCTCGCTTTCATGGCTTCCATATTATCTCCAGGCTTAATATCTGTATCATTTGGCATTATGGCAACAACAGGATATCCTTTATCTGCATACTTTTTGTTTAAAGCCTCAATTCTATCCTCGTATGCTACTGCGTATGGACAAGTGTTACAGGTAAATATGACGATAAATCCTCTTGCATCTGTAAAATCTGCAAGTGATACCATTTTACCATCAATATTCATTAGGCTAAAATCTGTAGCTACATCTCCAACCTTATAACCGGTTCCATCAGATTTAATTGTAAAGGCCGTCGTCGTAATTGCTACCACCAATACTACTAGTAATTTTAATGTTCTCATTGTTTTTAAATTTAGGTTTTGTGTTTTATGTTAATTGCTCAACTAAGGAGTTAAAAATTGCTGTAATTCGGTTTCAAGTTCTTCTAATGTAAAGGACTGTTCGTAAAAATTACGCTTATCACCCTTGTAAATAATAGTTGCTGGTAATGCACCAGTCCAGTTTTCATTTATCGCCGGAATCCATCTATTCTGATCGACATCGTCAAAAGCTACAACCTCAGATTTTAATCCATGCTTTATCATAAAAGGCTTCAACTTTGAATCGTAGTTTCGAGGAAAATCTAGGCTTACCAGCAGTACTTCTACATTTTGATCTGCATATTTTTCATTGATCGTTTCAAAATAAGGTAACTCCTTTACACAAGGTGCACACCAAGTGGCCCAGAAATTTACAACATGAACATTGTCATCAGACTTATTGATCAGAGGTTCTAAACCATCGTAATCATAAATTCTCAAATCGATTTCAGACTGCGCATTAAGATTAACGACGTCTTCTTCTACAACCGCAGCCGAATCCTTTTCTACCTTGGCCGTCTCATTTTTACAAGACAACAAGCTCACCAGAACAATGAATAATATTCGCTTCATGCTATAAAGTTATTAATCCATTTGCAGTCGATTTAATAATTAACAAAAAATTAATTGATTTGCTTGAATTTAAATATTTTCATTTCTATATTTGACATTCAAATGAAAACGATAATAAACAATACTTGGTGGTGGAATTTCTCAAACTTATGTTCGTGAAATAATCCTTGGTATCTATAATATAAAAAGAGGCTTGTCATTCACGACAAGCCTTTTTTAATTCAAAAGTGAATGAAAACATTTAGTTTATATACACATTACAAAAAAATTCTTGCGGATACGATAACGCCAGTTAGTATCTACCTTAAGATAAGAGACAAATTTCCAAATAGTATCTTACTTGAAAGTAGTGACTACCATGCTAACGATAATAGTTTTTCTTACATCTGTTGTAATCCAATTGCCTCCATTCAGGTTAATGAAGGAATCATTTCTCAAACTTATCCTGACGGGAGTTCAAAAAACAACTTTGTAGATACTGTAGGTGTAGTTGAAGAAATTCACAAATTTACCCAGCGCTTTAAAGTCGATTCTAACAAAGAATTTAAATTTATAAATAATGGCATCTTTGGATACACTGCTTATGACGCTGTTAAATATTTCGAAGACATTGATATCTCCAAAAAGGAGCATGCAATTGATATTCCAGATATTTACTATGCGGTTTACCAAAATATTATTGCCATTAATCATTTCAAAAATGAAGCCTATATTTTTGCTCACTGTTTTGATACCGAAAATAATATTGATGAGATTCATCAACTCATTCAAACCAGACAATATGCTTCCTACAGCTTCAATGATGAAGGCGACATAAGTTCTAACCTTTCTGATGAGGAATACAAGGAACAGGTGGAACTTGCCAAAAAGCACTGTGCCAGAGGCGATGTGTTTCAACTTGTACTTTCGAAACAATTCTCACAAAAATTTAGTGGCGATGAATTCAACGTGTACCGCGCCCTTAGAAGTATTAATCCTTCGCCATATTTATTCTATTTTGATTACGGGAATTTCAAAATATTCGGCAGTTCGCCTGAAGCGCAACTGATTGTGAAAGACAACAAAGCAGAAATTCACCCAATCGCTGGTACTTTCAAGCGAACCGGAAATGATCTTCAAGATGCTGAACTCGCCGAAAAACTGATCAATGACGACAAAGAAAATAGCGAACATGTGATGCTAGTTGACTTGGCCAGAAATGATCTTAGTAGACATAGCCATGATGTCACAGTGGAAAATTACAGGGAAGTTCAATTCTTCTCGCATGTCATCCATTTGGTAAGTAAGGTGACCGGAATAAAGCATAAAAATGCAGACACCATGCAAGTGGTTGCTGATACTTTTCCTGCAGGAACACTTAGTGGTGCGCCAAAACATATGGCGATGCAATTGATAGAACGTTACGAAAAAACAAGCAGAGGATTTTATGGCGGCGCTATAGGATTTATGGATTTTGAAGGGAATTTTAACCATGCCATTATGATTAGAACTTTCCTTAGTAAAAACCACCAATTGTTCTGGCAAGCTGGAGCTGGTTTGGTAGCCAAATCAAATCCTGAAAATGAATTACAAGAAGTATATAATAAGCTAGGTGCTTTAACTAAGGCCATAGAATTAGCAAAAGATATTTAATATGAAAAAGATATTAGTTATTGATAATTACGACAGTTTCACCTACAATTTGGTACACTATCTCGAGGATCTCTATTGCGAGGTAACTGTAAAACGAAACGATAAACTCACAATTGAAGACGTAGAGCCATTTGAAAAAATTGTACTGTCACCAGGACCTGGAATTCCGGATGAGGCAGGCTTATTAAAAGAAATCATTGCCACTTACGCCCCAACTAAAAGTATCCTAGGAGTTTGTTTGGGGCAACAAGCGATTGGTGAAGTTTTTGGAGGTTCACTGGTAAATTTAGATAATGTATATCATGGTGTAGCTACTAACGTAACGCTATCTGTTGAGGATGAAAATCTTTTCAACGGATTAGATAAAACGTTCGAAGTTGGTCGGTACCATTCGTGGGTAGTAAGTAATGACCTCCCTGAAAGTTTAGAAGCCACCTCCTATGATACTAATGGACAAATAATGTCCTTACGTCATAAAGTGTACGATGTGAAAGGTGTTCAATACCATCCGGAGTCGGTTTTAACGCCCAATGGAAAAAAAATATTAGAGAACTGGGTGAATAGTTAGTTTCTGATTTGATGAGACAAGAGATAGGAGATGAGAGATAAGAGATTAGAGATCAGAGACAAATTAGATAAAGTAGCATAGAGTGAATAATTATAAGGAATTAAAGGTCTGGCAAAGGTCAATGGAATTGGTTGAGAATATTTACAAAATAGGTACCATGTTTCCTTCTGAAGAAAAGTACGGTTTGCTGAGTCAAATTCAGAGAAGTGCCGTTTCAATTCCATCTAATATTGCTGAAGGTGCAGGACGAAATTCCGACAAAGAATTTAAAAACTTTTTAAGTATAGCCTATGGTTCTAGTAATGAATTAAACACACAACTTTTGATTTCTCAAAGAGTTGGCTACTTAAAAAAAGAGGATACAATCATAATTTTTAATCAGATTGAAGAAGTTCAGAAGATGTTATTTTCATTAATTAACAAATTCTCAAATCTATAATCTTAAATCTTTTATCTTTTAAATGAAAGAGATATTAAACAGACTTATAAATCAAGAAAGCATTTCTAGCGAAGAGGCTAAAAACGTGTTGGTTAACATTTCAAACGGTGAATACAACCAAAGTCAGATCGCTTCTTTTTTAACAGTGTATATGATGCGAAGTATTACAATCGATGAACTTCGTGGCTTTAGAGATGCCCTTTTAGAATTGTGTATTCCTGTTGATCTCGATGGCTATAATACCATTGATCTTTGCGGAACCGGAGGAGACGGCAAAGACACATTCAATATTTCTACCCTTTCTTCCTTTGTAGCTGCAGGCGCAGGCATAAAAGTCACCAAACACGGTAATTACGGCGTATCTTCAGCTTGTGGATCTTCAAATGTAATGGAAGAATTAGGGATAAAATTTTCAAATGATATAGACTTCCTAAAACGAAGTATTGATGAAGCTGGGATTTGTGTTCTACACGCTCCTTTATTTCATCCTGCGATGAAAAATGTTGCACCGATCAGACGCGAATTAGGTGTTAAAACTTTTTTCAATATGTTGGGACCCATGGTAAATCCTGCCTTCCCAAAGAATCAAATGGTTGGTGTTTTCAATCTTGAATTACTTCGACTTTACGGTTATCTATATCAGGAAACTGATAAAAACTATGCTGTGGTTCATGCACTCGATGGTTATGATGAAATTTCACTAACAGGAAAAACTAAAGTCATTTCAAATACTTCTGAAGTTTTATTCTCGCCTAAGGATCTCGGTGTAGATCAGATAGAACAATCGGAAATATTTGGTGGTAACACGGTAAAGCAAGCTGCAAGGCTATTTAACAAAATTATTAATGGTAAAGGCACAAAAGCCCAAAACAATGTTGTTTGCGCCAATGCTGGCTTGGCCATCGCCACTGTTAATCAAATATCGCACAAGGAAGGTTTTGAATTAGCTAAAGCCTCTTTATTAGGAGGAAAAGCAAAACAGAGTTTGAATCAATTAATAGCCTTAAGTCAATGAATATTTTAGACAAAATAGTTGCAGATAAGCGTAATGAAGTTGCCTTGAGGAAATCCTTGATTCCAACCAATCAACTTGAGGCGTCAATACTATTCCATCGAGAAACGTATTCTTTGTCGAATGCGCTAAAAAACAGCACTTCCGGAATCATAGCAGAACACAAAAGGCGCTCACCTTCAAAATCGGTGATCAACCAAAATTTAAATGTTCAGGATGTAGCATCGGGTTATGAAGCAGCAGGTGTTTGTGGGATGTCGGTCTTAACAGATGGTAAATATTTTGGTGGTGCTTTGGACGATTTGTTACTAGCTCGAGCTAGTTTAAAACTACCGTTACTACGAAAAGAATTTATAATTGACCCCTACCAAATTATTGAGGCTAAAGCATATGGTGCGGATGTTATTCTTTTGATCGCTGCAATTTTAAGCAGATCGGAAATCAAAGAATTTTCAGAATTGGCAAAAAGTTTAAATCTTGATGTCTTACTTGAAGTTCATAATGAGGAAGAATTACATAAGTCTATTATGCCTTCATTAGACATGCTTGGTGTAAATAACAGAAATCTGAAAACTTTTGAAGTAAGTCTAGATACCAGCAAACAATTGAGTTCAATAATTCCAGACGACTTTGTAAAGGTTTCAGAGAGTGGAATAAGCTCGGTGCGTGCAATTAAAGAATTACAAACTTATGGTTACAAAGGGTTTTTGATTGGTGAAAATTTTATGAAAACTGATAACCCTGGGCAAAGTGCCAAGGCATTTATCAACCAACTAGAACAAAAGTAAAATGAAATTAAAAGTCTGTGGAATGAAATATAATACTGCTCAGGTGGCTCAATTGCAACCCGACTACCTAGGCTTTATATTTTATGAGCAATCACCACGGAATTTTAAAGGTGAAATTCCTGAGATCCCCAAATCCGTTAAAAAGGTTGGTGTTTTCGTTAATGAAACACCAGACAAGGTTTTGGAAAAAGTCAATGCATATCAACTAGATTTGATACAATTACACGGAGAAGAAACACCAGAATACATCAATGATCTAAGAAGATTATTTGTTGATTCAGGAATCATATTTCCTCAGATCATCAAAGTTTTTTCTATAAAAGATGAATTTGATTTTAGTGTATTAAAGCCTTTCGAATCTATAGTAGATTATTTCCTTTTTGACACTAAAGGAAAACACCCTGGCGGTAACGGCTACACCTTCAATTGGAATGTATTGCAAGCATACCCATCTACTAAACCCTATTTTTTAAGCGGTGGAATTGGACTGAACGAATTAAAAAGTGTTCAATCTTTCCTCAGTAAACAAGAGTCAGAATATTGCTATGCCATCGATGTCAATAGTAAATTTGAAATCGAACCAGGCTTAAAACATATTAATGAATTAGAAAAATTTAAAAATGAGTTACAACATTAACGAAAAAGGATACTACGGCGAGTTCGGCGGGGCGTTCATTCCTGAAATGCTCTATCCTAATGTAGAAGAACTACGACAGAATTATTTGAAGATTATGGCAGAACCTTCTTTTCAGGAGGAGTTTAATCAACTTCTGAAAGATTACGTGGGCAGACCTTCACCACTATATTATGCCAAGCGACTTTCAGAAAAATACAATACCAAGGTTTACCTTAAACGCGAAGATCTAAATCATACTGGTGCGCACAAAGTAAATAATACGATCGGACAAATATTAATGGCAAAGCGTCTTGGTAAAAACCGAATCATTGCTGAAACAGGCGCAGGACAACACGGTGTGGCTACGGCTACTGTGTGCGCGTTAATGGGAATTGATTGTGTAGTTTATATGGGTGAAATTGATATTGCGCGTCAGGCGCCAAATGTAGCGCGCATGAAAATGCTCGGCGCTGAAGTTCGTCCGGCGCTATCGGGTAGCCGAACACTTAAAGATGCAACCAATGAAGCCATCAGAGATTGGATCAATAATCCGGTAGACACCCATTATATTATTGGTTCTGCCATTGGGCCACATCCTTATCCGGATATGGTGACTCGTTTTCAGTCTATAATTTCCGAAGAAATCAAATGGCAACTCCTAGAAAAAGAAGGCCGCGAAGCACCAGATTATGTTGTGGCATGTATTGGAGGAGGAAGTAATGCTGCTGGGACCTATTACCATTTCCTGGATAATGAAGATGTAGGTATTATCGCTGTAGAAGCTGCTGGTAAGGGCATTCACTCAGGTGAAAGCGCTGCTACGTCTGTGCTAGGTAAAGAAGGTATTATTCACGGTTGTAAAACCTTATTGATGCAAACCAACGACGGACAAATAACAGAGCCGTATTCTATTTCGGCCGGATTAGATTATCCGGGTGTTGGTCCTCTTCATTCCCATTTGTATAAATCGGGGCGTGGAGAATTTTACTCGGCTACAGATGACGAGGCCATGACTGCTGGTTTAGAATTAGCACAGCTTGAAGGTATCATTCCTGCTATTGAAACGAGTCATGCTCTAGCAATTTTCGAGTATAAAACATTTAAACCTGAAGATATTGTTGTGATCAGTCTATCTGGTCGAGGCGATAAAGATCTTCAGAATTATATTGATTATTTCAAACTGTAAATGAAATATTGGATCTATATTTTTAGTTTCATGGTTTGTGTTTCGTGCCAAACATCCCAGTCAGAAGTTATAGAAATAGCGCTGAGTGATGACATTGTTATACCTAAACATTACATTGTCACTAAAACAACAGATTCAATAATAATTGATGGGAAAGCGAGTGAGCCTAGCTGGACAAAAGCTGAATTCACTGATAAATTTATTGATATTGAAGGCGAAAAAATCCCAAAATACGATACACAAGTAAAAATGCTTTGGGACGATAACTACCTCTACATTTATGCGCAATTAGAAGAACCTCATATATGGGGAACATTGACAGAACGCGATGCCATTATATATTACAACAACGATTTTGAAGTATTTATTGATCCTTCTGGAACGGGTTATGGTTATGGCGAAATTGAGATCAATGCACTCAATACAGTGTGGGATCTTTATTTAAATAAACCCTACAGAGTTGGTGGAAATGCTAATTTTGAATGGAATTTAAATGACCTCAAAACTGAGGTGTATTGTTTTGGCACTTTGAATAATCCCAACGATACGGATTTCTCATGGACGGTTGAAATGGCCATTCCGTTAAAACCATTTATTGCACTCAAAAACCGACCTAAAACTATTCCGAAGGAAGGAGAACAGTGGCGTGTTAATTTTTCTAGAGTGCAATGGGACCATGATATTATCGATGGTAAATATTATCGTAAAAAAGAGGACGGCAAATACCTTCGAGAGTATAACTGGGTTTGGAGCAATCAAAAGGTGATTAATATGCACGAACCTGAGAAGTGGGGATTTCTTCAATTCACGGAATCAAATAACGTTGAAGACGTTTCATTTATAAATGACGAAGATCTTGAAGTAAAACAAGTAGCATTTGCCTTATTCCGAAAGACAAGATATGGCGACTTAAAGTACTTGCTAGATATTCCTCAAGGAAATGCCCGAAATGTCACTGCTAAGTTTACCGAAACAGAAACTCTTGAAGCAACATTTTTTAAGACCAATTTCGGATTTGAATACGAACTTAGATCACCAAAAACTGAAAAGGTTTATTATATTAATCAGGAAGGAAAACTAAAAGAATTATGAAATATGTCATCATCATTTTAGGATTAGTCTTTTTCACTTCCTGTAATAATAAACAACAGGAAGAATTAGAACCTGCAGTATCTCAGCGTTTCACTTTTGCCACATGGACAAATCCTGGCGGCGAATTTGATAGTGAAAAATGGGAACGCAAATTAAACACATACGACTCCCTAGGGATTTCAGAAATCTTGGTTGGTGGTTCTCCTGAATTTTATCGTGAATTGATTCCGCTCGCAAATTCAAAAAATATAAAAGTTCATGCTTGGATGTGGACCTTAAACCGACCTGGTGATACTATTGCCAACAAACATCCTGAATGGTATGCCGTAAATAGAAAAGGCAAAAATTCCTTGGAATATAGAGCTTATGTTGATTATTACCAGTGGTTAAGTCCATTTCACCCTGAAGCAAGAGCACATATAAAAAATAATGTTCGAAAGCTAGCAGAAGTAGAAGGATTGGCCTCAATACATTTGGATTACGTTCGCTATGTAGACGTTATTCTTGGCGCTGATCTACAACCGAAATACGGTTTGGTTCAAACTACAGAATTGCCACAATTTGATTATGGCTACCATCCCATTGCAAGAGAAGGATTCAAAGAAATTTTCGGCAAGGACCCCATAGATTTTGAACACCCTGAATTAAGTACCGAATGGCGCCAATACCGATTGAACGCTGTGTCGTCATTGGTTAACGAATTGGTAGAAATAGCACATGCAAAAAATCACAAAATGACTGCCGCAGTATTTCCATTTCCTGAAATGTCAAGGCAAATGGTAAGGCAACCCTGGGACGATTTTAATTTGGATGCAGCCTACCCTATGGTTTACAATAATTTTTATCGTGAAAATGTGAACTGGATTGGCTTTGCCATTGAGCAAGGTGTCAATAAAGTTGATTTCCCAATTTATGCAGGTTTATATAGCCCTGCCTTGCAAAAACCTGAAGATTTAGAAAAAGCCATACGATTATCAAAAGTGAAAGGTGCCAAAGGCATTTCAATATTTACAGCAGACAATCTGAATGATGAACAAAAAGCGATTTTTGTTAAGATGAAAAAAGAATTTGAAAATGAACAGAATTAATAAGAAACTAAACGAAGACAAAAAACTCTTATCTATATATTTTACAGCCGGTTACCCAAGCATCGATGATACGGTAGGTATTATACAAGACCTTGAAAAAAGCGGTGTCGACATGATTGAAATTGGTCTGCCTTTTAGTGATCCTCTTGCTGATGGGCCAACCATTCAGGAGAGTTCTACGGCTGCGCTCAAAAACGGAATGACTACTGAAAAACTTTTTGATCAGATCAAAGACATTAGAGATACAGTATCAATTCCTTTAATCATAATGGGTTACTTTAACCCAGTATTACAATACGGTGTAGAAGCTTTTTGTAAGAAATGTGAAGACATCGGAATCGATGGGCTTATCCTTCCTGATCTTCCGGCTGATGTATATGATGAGCATTACAAAGCCATCTTTGAAAAACACGGTCTTATCAATGTGTTCTTGATAACGCCTCAAACTTCAGACGAACGTATTCAGTATATAGATTCTATTTCCAACGGATTCATTTATATGGTGAGTTCAGCCAGTACTACTGGTGCTAAAAGTGGTTTTGGAGACGAACAAGCTAATTATTTTAAACGCATTGATGCCATGAAACTTAAAAATCCGCAAATCGTTGGTTTTGGCATTTCAAACAATGAAACCTTTACTCAGGCAACAACTCATGCAAAAGGTGCAATTATTGGAAGTGCCTTTATAAAGCATGTTACTAATAACGGTACGGATAAGATTGATGATTTTATAAAAACCATATTAAACTAAGATTAATTTCATTTTCTAAGTATGGCACTGAACATTGTTCTTATAGAACCCGAAATCCCAAATAATACCGGAAATATCGGTCGGTTGGCCTTAGCTACAGGTTCTCGATTGCACTTAGTAAAGCCCTTCGGATTTGAAATAGATGATAAACGACTAAAGCGTGCCGGATTAGACTATTGGCAACACTTAGAAGTGATTTATTACGAGTCTACGGAAGAATTTTTTTCAAAAAATGCGAATGCTGAAATGGTCTTTTTATCGAGTCATGGCACCCAATCGCATTGGGATATCACTTATAAAGATAATATGTTTTTAGTCTTCGGAAAGGAGTCGGTTGGATTGACCAAACCACTTATCAAAAAACATGAAGACAAACTCTTCAAAATTCCTATGTATAGTGAACATATTAGAAGTCTCAACCTAGCAAATGCGGTAAGTATTATTGTGTATGAAGGTTTGAGACAACTAAAATAGAACTTGAATTAAACCTTTTTCAAACCTTGAAGTCCTAGTAGTGTTCATTAATTAAAAACACGATATATTATGATTTCAAAAACATTAAAAATGAGTTTATGCCTTGTGGCATTATGTGCTATTAGCTTTACGAATGCACAAGATCGCGGTGGCAAGAAAAGAGGAAACCCTGAGAAGATTTTTCAAAAACTAGATGCTAATGGTGATGGCGAACTTTCATCTGAAGAGTTTAAAGATCAACGCCAGCGCGAAGATCTAAAACAAGAAGTTATGGACGAACGCTTTAAGGCTTTAGATTCTGATGCTAATGGAACTGTATCTTTAGAAGAATTTACGACACGAAAAGAAGTTTCAAAAGAAGAACGCATTCAAAAACGATTTGATGTGATGGATGCTGATGGCAACGGAACTATTGATATTGCAGAATATACTGCTTTTGTTGAAAGTTATGAAGGTCGACGAATGAAACACAAGCGTCGTAAATCTCACAAAGACGACTAATATTAATAATCCTCTGATGTTCTCAGAGGATTTTTTTTGCTTGAGTTACATTATACGATTTTGGTTTTGTATCTTTTTGGAAACAAAACCAACACTTGAAAAGTTCGAAAACCTTCAAACAGATTTCAGAATACGGCCAATTATTATTAGGTATTGTTCTGGCTAGTATAGGCTTAAAAGCCTTCTTATTACCCAATGGATTTTTAGACGGCGGTGTCACCGGAATTGCTCTACTGGTGCGTACTCAGGTTGATATCAACATATCTTATTTACTCATTATATTTAGTATTCCGTTTTTAATTTTAGGTTACTACACAGTATCTAAACGGATTGTAATTAAGTCTATAATAAGTATTCTAGGTCTAGCATTATTCATCTATTTTGAAAACTTTGAGACCATTACCGATGATAAATTATTGATCTCTATTTTTGGTGGGCTCTTTCTAGGTTCTGGTATCGGTATTTCCATTAGGAATGGTTCTGTACTCGATGGCTCCGAAATATTGGGTGTGTACCTCAACGATAAATTTGGGATAAGTATTGGTCAGATCATCTTGGTCTTCAATATAATATTGTTCAGTATTACCGCTTTGGTTCTCTCCGTTGAAGTCGCCCTCTACTCTATTCTTACTTACATCGTTACTGCAAAAGTAACCGACCTCATTATTGAAGGATTTGAAGATTTTATTGGAGTTACTATAGTGTCAAAAAAATATGAGGCTATAGAATTGGCTATTATGGAAGAACTCGGTACAGGCATGACACTTTACAAAGGTACTCGTGGCGTAGGAAGTTCTGGTAAACAGGAAGATTTTGATATCATTCATACCATCATCAACCGTATTGATATTAAGAAAATGTATCGCATTGTTAACCGAATTGACGAAAAAGCCTTTATCGTAGAGTTTGACGTGAATACTGTAAAAGGTGGCGTATTAAGACATTACTTAGATAAGAAAAAGAATAAGGTAATTCCAAAAGTCACAAATACTCGCGATACTGCATCACCCTAAAATCGAAGGTATTAAAGTCGGGATTTTTAGCTTTCATTTGCTTGTATAAAGGCAGCCTGCTTATTGAAATATTAGCTGCTCCAGATCCTGAAGTTAACGACACTGTTTTTATGATTCGTTCATTCAAAAGAAACTGGTGAATTCTCGGAACTTCGTTATTGATTACTTCCAATTTCAAATTGTATTCCTTCAAATGCCTTCTGAAAAAATATTCTGGTCCGTTTTTGCTATTTCCACCAGTGAATAATATCGTTTCAATATTTTGATACTGTTTTAAATAACCAATCACGTCTCTAAGTTGAATATTTTTCATCCCGAGATCGGATGCATCAATCTTTTCGCGCTCAGCACTTTGTACAATATCGCAAACCCCAATTTTATGTTCAATCAAAAACTGTTTACGCTGTTCAACTGCTTCTTGAGAATTATCGAATCGCAATTTAAGATTGTGGATTTTATCTATAAACAACCACAGTGAATTGTAATAGCTGCCATAGCAGAAATCAACATCCTTTTCTAACAAATCTCCTGTTGAAAATCGCGGAGGTGGCAAAGTACCAACGATTAGTTTTTTGGTATCTGCCTGAATAAATGGTTCATAAGGATGCTTGTGAAAGAACATTACAAGGACTTCAGAATACGCTCAACTTCGATAATGGTAGACCTATAAATTCGTCTGTTAGGTTTTGTCATATGGGCTGCTTCCGAAGAAATTTCTTCCAGTAGTTCTTTGCCTTCGGAAGTTCTATTATTTTCAATGTAAAACTTAGCTAATTCTAAACGCTCATGATAATTTGAATACGGCCTATCTATCTGTTTTAATTGAATTTCGGCATCATCGATTCGACCTAATTCTTTTAAGGCCAATCCGTAGCAAAATTGTTGCTTCGATCCTTTGAACTCAGAGGTATTCACAATTTTTTCAGCTTGCTCTAAAACGCCCTGATAATCTTCAATTTGAAAATAACATAAGACCATTTGCTGCCTGGCATAAAGTTCATTTTGATCCGTATCTTGAAGCGTATGTTTGTAGTTCACTATGGCGTTTGGCATATCACCATTTTCAACATGAGCATCGGCTAAAGCAATTCTGTTAGTATAAGAATCTGAAAATTCTAAAGCCTTTTCGAGGTCCCGTATTTTCTTCGTTGGATTAATAATTGCCGTAATTTCACCTTGAATTTTTTCCGCATCGCGCTTATTATAAATATTGGTGATGAAATAGATAATTGGACCAACGACTGGAATGAAGAATACCAGAAAATACCAATAATAGGGTTTTCGATTTTTATAAATATGATACAGGCAATACCCTTGGAGGGCAATAATCAAGTAATATCGAATCATGAAAGATTTGTTAACTTTTTAAAGATAACAACTATCTCACAAATACCAATTCTTTTTCAGTAGATAACTCGTCGCTAAAGCCGTAACCTTCGTAATCAAAGCCTTTAATATCTTCAATGGTTTGGGCATTAGTTTCTATAATATAACGCGTCATTAAACCGCGTGCATACTTTGCGAAGAAACCGATCATTTTATACTCACCATTTTTGAATTCTTTAAAGCTGGCAGTGATTACTGGCACCTTCAAGACTTTTTTGTCTATGGCTTTAAAATATTCGTTACTGGCTAAATTCAAAAATAACTCACCGTCCTCCAACTCCTCGTTTAAGGATTGAGTCACCTTCTTTTTCCAGAAATCATAGAGGTTTTTGTTACGACCTACGGCCATTCTAGTACCCATTTCTAATCGGTAAGGTTGAATGAGATCTAAAGGTTTCAATACACCATATAATCCTGATAGTATTCTTACGGTATCTTGTACTTGTTCTAGCTTCTCAGTATCTATAGTGTAGGCATCTAGTCCACGGTAAACATCACCGTTGAATGCGTATAATGCTTGTCGGGCATTGTCGGCAGTAAATGGTAATTCCCAAGACTGATTACGCTCGTAATTCAATTGACCAAGATCTGCAGAGATATTCATCAGCTTAGATAAACTTCGAGCTGACTTCTTTTTTAACAACTTATTTAAACGCTGAGCTTCGGTTAAAAAACAACCTTCAGTGGTTTTGGTCGTTGGCACTTCGCTTTCAAAATTTAAAGATTTCGCTGGTGATAATACGAGTTTCATAATCAGTTTTTTTATTCTCTTTCAAAGGTACAAACAAGTAGTTAGTTGTTCAACCACCTTTAACAAATAAAACTAATAGTACTATTAATTATCTTGATGCTTGGCGTAACCGCGCCACTTCTCAATGCATTGCTCCATGTCTTCTGGAAGCTCTGTAGAAAAACTCAGCCATTTTCCAGTGGAAGGGTGTTCAAAACCTAGCGTCTTTGCATGAAGTGCTTGTCTGGGTAAAATTTTGAAACAGTTCTCGACAAACTGTTTGTATTTGGTGAAGGTAGTTCCCTTCAATATCTTTTCGCCTCCGTAGCGCTCATCATTGAATAATGTATGTCCTATATGCTTCATGTGCACGCGAATCTGATGGGTACGCCCGGTTTCGAGTTTACAACTTACCAGCGTAACATATCCAAATCGCTCAATAACCTTATAATGCGTAACAGCCGGTTTTCCTTTATAGGCTTCATCGCCTTCATAAACTGTATTCTGCAACCTATTTTTTGGATGACGCCCTATATGTCCTTCGACGGTACCTTCGTCTTCATCTACATTCCCCCAAACCAAGGCTAAATACTCACGTTCACTGGTCTTTTCAGCAAATTGGTTTGATAAATGTGCCATAGCATTTTCGGTCTTGGCAACTACTAATAATCCACTTGTATCCTTGTCGATACGGTGAACTAGACCTGGCCGATCACTTGAGTTATTCGGGAGGTTTTCAAAATGAAAAATTAGTCCGTTAATCAAAGTCCCTGAGTAGTTTCCATGACCTGGATGTACTACCATGCCTGCGGGCTTATTCACCACAAGTAGCTCGTCATCTTCGTACACGATATCAATAGGAATATCTTCGGCAACCAATAAATATTCATGTGGTGGATGTTCAAACTTTACGGTGATGTGATCGTTTGGTTTTACCTTGTAGTTCGACTTTACAGTCTTTCCGTTAACAAATATGCTCCCATCTTTTGCTGCTTGCTGAATCTTATTGCGCGTAGCATTTTCAACAAAGCTCATTAGATATTTATCAATACGCAAGGGCTGCTGACCTTTCTCTACTTTGAAGGCATAATGTTCGTAGAGTTCATCCTCTTCAGAAATATCACGAATATCAGTCATTGTTCTAGCGCTTTCCGTTCCCTAAGACTAGATCTATTGTAGACGTTAGCGGTAATAAAGTTCCCGGCTCTAAAGTTTCGCCTTTATGCTTCATACCCAAAACCACATCTTTACCAATATTATCAACATAAGTAATATTGCCTATTTTGAATTCTAGAGCTTGAAGTTGTGGTTTAGCCTGACGGAAGGTTCGTTTTAAGATGTTAGGCACCTCAACCTTACGGTAGCCAGATGGATTTAGAATTAAGTAGATCTTACGGTTTTCCTTAACCTGAGCTCCTGCGGCCGGATTTTGCTCAATCACAGAATACTTGGGATATTTGGGATTGAAATTAGCAGAATCCTGAATTTTCATTTCAAGATTATTGTCATCTAATTCGATCTTAACAGTCTCTAATGACTTCCCTTTCAGATCAGGAACTGTAACAAATTCGCCATGGTTTGTAGTTACATCTAACCACTTCAAAATAAAAAAGCTAAGTACAACAACCGCAACTACGGCCAAAGCTACTTGCTTGAAAAACACTTTACTGGTTAAAAACTTAACTAAACTCATAGGCTGTTTTCTTGTGGACAAATCTAATAAATAATCTAACGCGATAAAATTAATATACGTATTGAACAGTAGATTTAGATTGTTCAAAATAAATGATACTTTTACATAAAAGGATTAGACCTTAGGTATGAAGAAAAACATAGCTATTATTATGGGAGGCTACTCGAGTGAATATGAAATTTCACTTAAGAGTGGTAAAGTGGTATATGAAACATTGAATAAAGATAAATACAATGCTTACCGTGTTCATATTTTCAAAGAGAAATGGGTTTATGTAGATGATGACAATAATGAGTATCCGATCGACAAAAATGACTTTTCGGTTCTATTATCTGATGAAAGCATTAAATTCGATTGTGTTTTTAATGCTATTCATGGTTCTCCGGGCGAGGATGGTTTTATGCAAGCGTATTTTGAAATGCTCAATATCCCGCATACCAGTTGTAGTATGTATCAGGCAGCACTAACTTTTAATAAACGAGATTTGCTTGCTACTTTAAAACCATATGGTATAAAAACTGCAGAGAGCTTTTATTTAAATCTAGGAGACACCATCAATGAAGATGCCATTATCAGCAAGGTAGGACTACCATGTTTTGTTAAGGCGAATCGCTCTGGAAGTAGTTTTGGTATTTCTAAGGTTTATAAAAAGGAAGACCTACAAACGGCCATAGATCATTCATTTAAAGAGGACAACGAGATCATCATTGAACAGTTTTTAGATGGTGTAGAAGTATCGGTTGGTGTGATATCTTATAAAGGTGAAATAACGGTTTTACCTATTACGGAGATTGTTTCTGAAAACGACTTCTTTGATTACGCGGCAAAATATGAAGGCAAATCTCAGGAAATTACTCCTGCCCGAATTTCAAAAGATTATGAAGAAAAGACCAGAAAAGTTGCCAAACAGATTTATAGCATACTCGGAATGACAGGCTTTTCACGTAGCGAATTTATCTTCAAGGATGACGAACCCTATCTTTTGGAAATGAACACCGTTCCTGGGTTAACAAAAGAGAGTATATTACCTCAACAAGCCGCAGAGGCAGGTATAAGTATGGCGGATCTTTTTGACAATGCGATCTCTGAAGCATTAAATAATTAACGATTTTAGAATTACTATCTTTGATATAATAAACCGTTCATTCGGAAATACAACAGATGAAACGAGCTATATTTCCCGGATCCTTTGATCCTATAACTTTAGGACACTACGATATTATTAAGCGAGGTGTAAAACTATTTGATGAAGTCATTGTTGCCATTGGCATTAATGCCGACAAAAAATATATGTTCACTCTTGAAGAACGTAAAAAATTCATTGAAGACGCGTTTAAGCATCAACCAAAAGTAAAGGTTACCACCTATAGCGGACTCACCGTAGACTATTGTAAAGAAGTCGATGCAAAATTTATTTTACGCGGACTGAGAAATCCAGCAGATTTTGAATTTGAAAAGGCCATTGCTCATACAAATCGCAAGCTCTCTAAAATTGAAACAGTCTTCTTATTAACGGCATCTAAAACATCTTTTATTTCCTCGTCGATTGTGCGAGATGTTATAAGAAATAATGGCGATTACTCCGTGCTAGTACCAGATAGTGTGAAAATTTCGGAAGATTAAATCTGAATCTTAGGCATAAAAAAACATCACCTGTCTCTTGAAATAAGTCAACAAATGATGTTTTAAAATTGATTAATAGCACATTAATTTAAAACTATTGTAAGTTTATTTCCGATTTTTTCGATAAATCGTTTTTTTAAAAGGTGAAACGCCGAATGGAGTAGTCACTTTCTTAAATTGAAAAATTCGAATTCAAAAAAATAATCGACTATTCTGTAAAAAGTAATATTTGTTTGCGCAATTCAGATTTTGGAGTCTTACCGTCATAGGACTTCTCTACAAAATACTCTAATATTTCGCTATTTTCTCTAATACCTACTAATATGAAATCTACGATACCTCTCATCAAAATGAGTAACATTGCTGCTGCTATTGAACCACTAGATATAATAATAAAGAATCCTGCAAGTATTACTGTAAATTGCTGGATTACGATTCTTAAGTAGGGTTTAAACATGATTTCTTTAACCTCATATTTTAAATATTTCTTTGGTAGAAGGAAATCAAAAATATATTTTACAAGTTGAGTAACTGTTAGAAAGGTCAATATCAGAGGCATCCCTTCTAGTTGAAATACCGCCTTAAAATTTGTGATGAGATGGAAGGGCTCCTTAACAAAACCATCATTATCAAAACTGAAGAATGCGAACACAAAAACAGATTGCACCGCAATAAAGAAACCATAATGAACTATAAAAAATAAAATGTACTTCATTACAGATTCACCTTTACCATTATGCTTATGGCAGGTATACATTTTGAAGCAATTAAATACGCCAATCACAATAGTCTCTAAAAAATAACCAAATAACACGGCGTAAGCTTCAATTTTGCCTAGAGCTACTAAAAGCATTAAGAATAGTACATTGCCCCACGCAAAAGCATTGGTTTTATTTGGAATGAAAACACTTTTTAGCATACTTTAATTAGAACTTTTATGATTAAAGTTGCGATGAAGATACTAAATGTTCAAAATTTAATAAATGGAAACGCTCCTTGTAACTGATTAATTCTGGTTTCAAGTGATTTCAAAAATTGCTGATGCGCCTCAGAATTTGGATTAAAAGGTTTGTGATTTAAACCCTTTTGAATACTTTCAACTTCATCCATCATGGCATGAGCACCTTCAGCTACCCAGACCATTTTGAACTTGTTCCAGATGTAATCTATGGCAATTCCATTGGGATGAATCATATCCGACTTATAAAAGCGATAATCTCTTAACTCATCCATCATAAGCTCGTACGACGGGAAATAATACTGATGCAATCTATGATCGATCATGTTATGCACAGCAGAAATAAGATGTGCTTTACTCTGTGTATTTTCAACAAATCCATCTTTCAAATGTCTCACCGGCGAAACTGTAAATATTACATTTACCTTCGGGTTCACACTTCGAACTAAACTAATGATCGCATCGAGCGATTGTGAAATAGTGTCAACTGATAATAATTCCTTCAAAAAATGTTTCTGCGGAATTTTATGACAGTTGGAGACAATGCGATCCGTTTCGATATGTCGATAGACCCAGCTAGTACCAAGGGTGATGATGACATGAGTAGCATTGGTGAGTTTTTGCAACGAATCGTCTAAATTTGAATTCAGCTTACTTAATAACCCATCTTTACTAGAGCTATTTAATTTTGAATGGGCATCTAAACACAACCATTGCTCATTATTGAAAAGTAATTCATCTTCAGAATAATAGTCTGAATTTATTGCCCGCGTAATGAAGCGTTCGATAGCTAAGGGATTAAATAATATTCCGAATGGATTTATACGGGTTCGAAACTTAAAATAGGAGAATTTAGCGCCTATATTTTCTGAAAAACACGATCCTAATAAAACAACTTCAGAATTATAATCGATCTGATCATATTTCTGAGGTTGTAATGGTATTTGTGTTTGAAGATCCAATTAAATATAAGCTTTGGCCTGATCGAGTGCCTCATCTATCCCATCTGGATTTTTTCCAGATGCCATAGCATATGTTGCATGCCCACCTCCATTACCACCAATTAAACTACTTAATTCCTTTATAATTTTACCAGCATTTAAATTATTGTTTTCTACAATATATTTTGATACGAAACAGGCAATTTGAACCTTACCATTATTTTGATTCGCTACCACTACGAAAGTGTTTGAAGACACTTCACCTAAGCGGTAGGCTATATCCTTTAATTTCAACATATTATATGTTGAGCTGATCTTTTGCGCTAAAAACATAACACCATCAATATGTTCGAACCTATTTGAATAAAAATTCACGCAATGTCTCAATAACTCATTTTCCATTCTAGAAAGTTGACTTTTGAGAGTTAAATTTTCATCCTTTAATTTTTCTATTGCCTTTAGAGGATCTTTAGTTTTTAGTAAATCTCTTATTTCAAAATAAGCTCTGTTATTTTCAAAATAAAAGTCCTTTACGGCATCATAGGTAATAGCTTCAATTCGACGTATACCAGCAGCAACAGCACCTTCAGATACAATTTTAAAATGCCAAATATCACCTGTATTATTTACATGAGTTCCACCGCAAAGTTCTATAGACTGACCAAAACGGATCGTTCTTACCGTATCACCATATTTTTCACCAAAAAGTGATATAGCGCCATCTGCAATAGCCTGATCTTTAGGTACGCTGCGTTTCTCTTCCAAAGGTAATTTTCCGTCAATTCGTGCATTGACAAAATCCTCAACGTCTCGCAGTTCTTCCGTCGTCAATTTTGAAAAATGCGAAAAATCGAATCGCAAATGTTTAGAGTGCACAGCAGAACCTTTTTGTTCTACATGGGTTCCTAAAACTTCTCTCAACGCCTGGTGTAATAAATGTGTTGCTGTGTGGTTACATTCAGTTCTAAAACGTTGTTTCTCATCAACTACCGCCTGAAATCTGTCTTCTAAATTCTCAGGAAGGTTTTTTGTGAAATGTATAATGACATTATTCTCTTTTTTAGTGTCTAAAATATAAACAACATCACCGTTGACGTCTTGTAAATATCCCTTATCTCCAACTTGTCCACCACCTTCAGCATAGAATGGTGTTAAATTGAATACCAATTGATACATCTCGCCGTCCTTCTTTGTAGTCACCTTTCGGTAACGCACAATTTTAACTTCAGCCTCTAATGAATCGTAACCAATAAATTCTTGCTCTTCATCTTCGATCAGCACCGTCCAGTCATCAGAAATTAATTCGGAAGCCTCGCGTCCTCGGCCTTGTTGTTCTTTTAATTTTTGATCAAATTGGGCTTTATTGTAGGTGTAACCTTGTTCTCTTAAAATCAATTCTGTTAGGTCTTCAGGAAAACCATAGGTGTCTTTAAGTTCAAATACTTTGGCACCTGAAATCTCCTTTGAAGAGGCGTTTTCTATAATTCTATTTAAGAGGATTAAACCTTGATCTAATTTTCTTAGGAAAGACTGTTCTTCCTCCTTAATAACATTCTCAATGAGTTGTTTTTGCGTTTTAAGTTCAGGGAAGGCCTTACCCATTTTCTTAGTTAAAATATCGACTAGGCGATAAATAAATGGGTCTTTTTTATCCAAAAAGGTAAAACCATAACGCACCGCACGTCGTAAAATCCGTCTAATAACATAGCCTCGTGTTGTGCTACTTGGTAATTGACCATCAGCAATAGAGAAAGCCACTGCTCTAACATGATCTGCAATAACCCTAATTGCAACATCTACCTTCTCATCATTGCCATAATCTTTATTAGTGATAGCTTCGATCTCTCTGATCAAAGGTGTAAATACATCCGTATCGTAATTAGACTTTACCCCTTGAAGCACCATACATAAACGCTCAAAGCCCATACCAGTATCGATATGTTTATTTGGCAGGTTTTCTAAGGATTTATCAGCCTTGCGATTGTACTGCATGAAAACTAAATTCCAGATCTCAACCACTTGAGGGTGATCCATATTTACAAGGTCCTTACCATCTACTTTAGCCTTTTCTTCTTCAGAACGAATATCTACATGAATTTCACTACATGGACCGCATGGACCTTGATCGCCCATTTCCCAGAAGTTGTCGTTCTTATTCCCCATAAGGATTCGATCCTCAGGAATGATCGCTTTCCAAAGATCGTAAGCTTCTTGATCCATCGGAAGATTATCTGCATCATCGCTGCCTTCAAATACTGTGACGTATAAAATATCCTTGTCAATTCCGTAAACTTCAGTAAGCAACTCCCAAGCCCAAGCAATAGCCTCCTTTTTAAAGTAATCGCCAAAACTCCAGTTACCTAGCATCTCAAACAACGTATGATGATAAGTATCATACCCGACTTCTTCAAGATCATTGTGTTTCCCAGAGACTCTTAGGCATTTTTGTGTATCAGCAATTCGATTACTTTTAGGCTCACTATTGCCCAAGAAATATTCTTTAAATGGTGCCATCCCTGAGTTTACAAACATCAAGGTAGGATCATCTTTAGTTACCATCGGAGCCGAAGGAACAATAAGGTGCGATTTAGATTTAAAAAACTCTAAAAACTTAGTACGAATTTCTTGAGACGTCATATACTTATATTATAGCCAGTATCGTTATTATTACCACATTTGCAAAACAATCTTTATATTTGAAGGTTAAGCAATTTTTGCGGAACACAATTAGTGCATATTTCCTGCAAAAATAGTATAAATTAGAACATGGCTAAGGTAAAATATTATTATGATGCTGATACGCTTTCTTACCGCAAAATAGAGCGTAAAAAAGCAACTACAATTAAATACGCTGCAGTTTTTCTGACGGCAGCAGGTTTATTTGGCTTCTTATCTTTTGCTATTATTAGTAGTTATGTTCAATCACCTAAAGAGCGACAGTTAGCAAGAGAGCTCCAAAATATGGAACTTCAGTATGAATTACTTAATAAGCGTATGGACGACGCTATTGCTGCTTTAGAAAATGTTGAAGAACGCGATAATGCTATCTATAGACTTTATTTTGAGGCTAATCCGATTCCAGCCGAACAAAGAAGAGCCGGTTTTGGTGGTATCAATCGCTACAAAAAGTTTGAAGGTTTTGACAACTCCCAACTCATTGCGGAAAGCAACAAGCGACTAGATATTCTTGAAAAAGCAATAGTTGTACAATCAAGATCATTAGATGAGATCGCTAAGCTCGCTGAGGATAAAGAGAAGTTTTTACAAGCCATACCAGCTATTCAACCTGTGAATAATGAAAGCTTAACTCGAATGGCATCGGGTTACGGATATAGAACTGATCCATTTACCAAAGCCCGTAAATTTCACTTCGGAATGGATTTTACAGCGCCTCGTGGTACGCCAGTTTATGCTACCGGTGATGGTATCGTAAAACGAGCCGATAATAGTTCGTCGGGTTATGGAAAGCACATACGTATAGATCATGGCTATGGCTATGTTTCACTATATGCGCATTTATATAAATATAATGTTCGGGTTAACCAACGTGTAAAACGTGGTGACCTTATTGGATATGTTGGAAGCACCGGTAGATCAGAAGCACCACACCTTCATTACGAAGTATTTAAAGACGGTGAACGTATTAATCCAATAAACTTCTACTATGGTAATCTTTCTGCTAAGGAGTTTAATGAGTTATTAAGAAAGGCATCATTAGAAAACCAATCTCTCGATTAAAATATGCATATAGAATTACCAGAAAAACGCTATTACGGCATTGGTGAAGTGGCCAAAGCATTCAATGTTAATGCCTCATTAATTCGTTTTTGGGAAAAGGAATTCGATATCATCAAACCAAAGAAAAATGCTAAAGGCAATCGCAAGTTTACGCCTGAGGATATCAAAAATTTAAAGTTTATCTACCACCTCGTTAAAGAAAGAGGATTTACACTTGAAGGCGCTAAAATTCATTTAAAAGAGGAAAAGAAAAAATCGCTTGAGAAGTTTGAGATTATCGAAAAGCTTGAAAGTATTAAAGCACAATTAATCAAAATAAAAACACAACTTTAAACTAAAACTCAATCAATTATGAAAAAATGGTTAATCCCTTTAGTCGTTCTTGCGATTGTAGGATTTGGAATCTATCAATGGGCGGTTGGTATAAATAATACTTCAGTAGAATTAGAAGCTAATGCTAAAACGGCGTGGTCTAATGTAGAAAGCACCTACCAAAGACGAAGCGATTTATATAGCACAGTAGTTAAAACTGTTCAAGGTGCTGCAGATTTTGAAAGAAACGTCTTAAACGAGGTAATTGAAGCGCGCTCTAAAGCCACCTCAATTAATGTTGATGTTAGTGATCTCACTCCAGAAAATTTAGAGAAATTCCAACAAGCTCAAAGTCAATTAAAAGGCTCTTTCAGTCGACTAATAGCAACATTTGAGCGTTATCCAGATTTGAAGGCGACACAACAATTTAGAGATTTTCAGGCACAACAAGAAGGTACCGAAAACCGAATAAATATCGCAAGAGATCGTTATAACGAAGCCGTTAATAAATACGATATCTATACCACTAAATTCCCAAATAAGATATTAGCTGGAATCTTTGGATTCAAGGAAATGGCAAGATTTAAAGCCGACCCTGGTGCAGACAAAGTACCCGATATTCAATTCAAGAACGATTAATTATTAAACATGCCCTACATTGAAGATTTCCTTAGCGCACAAGAAGAACAGGAGATCATTGAAGCTATTCGTGTAGCAGAGCGCGAAACTTCTGGTGAGATCCGAGTTCATATTGAACAAGGGTGCGACGCTGATGTTTATGAACGTGCGTTAGATGTTTTTCACCTTTTGAAAATGGACAATACCATTCAAAGAAATGGTGTGCTTATTTATGTGGCCGTCGACAACAAAGCATTTGTCATTTTTGGCGATGAAGGAATTAATAAAAATGTAGACTCAAATTTCTGGAATTCTACTCGAGATAAAATTGCAACATATTTCAAATCAGGAAACTTTAAGCAAGGTCTCATTGAGGGAATATCTGAAGCCGGAAAAGTACTATCAGCTCATTTCCCTTGGGAACACGGTGATAGAAACGAATTAGATAATACCATATCTAAAGGCTAATGAAGAAGCTTAAACACATAGTATTTTCAATATGTCATGGTATTTTCATGCTGAGTTCATTGCAGGGTTTTGCGCAATATGAAATTCCTCCTCTACCAACCGATCCAGAAGAAATAAAAGAAAATTTTATTGTCTATGATGAGATCAATTTGCTCAGTCCTAATGAAAAAGAAAATCTTCGTCAAAAATTAATTCGATATGCCGATACCACATCAACAGAGATTGTAATTGCTATTATTAGTTCTACTGAAGGTGAGTACATAAATTATCTGGGCGCCCAATGGGGTGAAAAATGGGGTATTGGTCGGGAAAAGGAAGACAATGGCATCTTAATTCTCCTGGCAAAAGATGATCGGAAGATTGGCATTAATACAGGGAAAGGCACAGAGCATTTACTTACCGATGCAATGAGCAGGCGGATAATAGATCGGGAGATCATTCCGCATTTCAAACGTAATGATTACTATGGTGGTCTCGAAAGGGCTACAGACGTTATTTTTGAAGTGATGAGCGGTGAATATCAATTGAATTCTCAAAATAATAATAGCGACTTTCCATTTGTAGTTTTCTTTGTTCTGTTCATATTTTTTATCATTTTTATTATTGCCATCTCAAAACGGCGTGGCGGAGGTCGAGGAGGTAATGGAGGCAATAGAGATAATGATAGCAGAAGTATTCTCGAAGCCATAATACTAAGTAACATGGGACGCGGCAGTTACCGAAAAGGTTCATCTGGTGGCATTGGTGGTTTTGGTGGAGGCTCTAGCGGAGGTAGTTTTGGTGGAGGTTTTAGCGGCGGCTTCGGCGGTGGTAGTTTTGGTGGCGGCGGTGCGTCGGGTGGATGGTAAAATAATCTTATGCGAAACAAATCTTTTATTGTCTTCATAGTTACTGCATTTCTTTTTTTAGGCTGCAAGGATGAGCCTGCTTCAACTGATATCAATAAATCTTACATTCCTGAAAATCCTAATCAAAAAGTCGTATTCGATTCCTCAGATCTGTTTACCACGGTAGAAGAACAAATCCTCAGTGAAAAGATCATTCGATATGAACAAACCTCAACGAATCAGGCTGCCGTATTATCTATTGATTCGATACCTTCAAAAATGGAAATTCAACAATTTGGTAAAGCTGTTGCCAATGCTTGGGGAATAGGCTTAAAAGATAAAGACAATGGCCTGCTAATAACGATTTCAAAATTTGAAAAGAAAATAGCTATTTCTACAGGTTTAGGAACTGAACAATTAATTTCAGATGACGATTGTCAACGAATTATTGATAATCTGATGATACCACAATTTAAGAGAAATAACTACTTTGAAGGTGTAGAAAGAGCACTCGATTCGCTGTTTATACTCTGGGATTAGACCCTGAAATAAAAGATTATCGCTTCAAGCTGAAATGGCCTCTGAAAGTTCTTCCATCAACTAACTCAGCTAAAAACCAATAGTCATCATTAGGTTGTAAATGACCATTATAAACGCCATCCCAACTCGGATTTTGTTCATTTAAAACAGTTAATAGTTTACCATATCTATCAAATATTTTAACTGAAGCTGTATTAGGAAAACGAGAAGAAAAGCCTTTGATTTGCCAAGTGTCATTAACCGTATCGCCATTGGGTGTGAAGTACTTCGGAAATCCTAAAACCGAAACCTCTTCTGACACAATACCGCAATTGGCTTTAATGTCTTTCACATAGATATTATGAATGCCGGCGGGGACATTTTCAAAGACATTTGATTCTTGATAAACACCATTTTCGTCGTTAAGCGCGTAGATATATTCTCCATCTCCTGTCACTAAAACAGTAATGGTATTATTGTCTGAAACATCACTAACCTCTATGGTTTCGATTGTTGCGGTACTCGAAGGCAAAACACGTATACTTCGGCGATTTGTACATCCTGCTGGTCGGGTTACAAAGACATCGTAAACTCCGATTTGATTAATTTCAATATTAATTGTGGTTTCACCAGTAGACCATTCGTAGGCATAATTATTTGGAATATCGTCTAAAATTCCACCGCTTAATGTAATAGTTTCGGGGAAGGTATTCAAACAATAATAAACTTCCTCATACTGATTAACATTTGGTAATTCTTTCACCCTTAGATGAACTTCGTTAATAGCATAACAAACGTCGTCAATATCTACTCTGGCATAAACGGTATGTTCAAAAGCGACCTCGTTAAAATACGGTTCGGCGATCTCATTGATCTTCAATAAGGCTTCGTTATAGGTAGCATAATACCCAAGAGAGGCGTTAACTGGAGAACTTGCTAGTATTTGACTGTCTGCTTCTGTAAGATCGAAAAATGCAAAGCCATCGACAATGAAATCATCACAAACTTCGAGATTAGCCGTAATACCGTTTGAAGAATTAACCTGCAATGTCACTTCTGAACTGCTGAAACAACCTGATGATTCATCTAATACTTTTGCGTAGATGACTTGATTATTGAAGCTGTTCATGTAATTATTACCATCAATAGGTATGGTTAGCATTTCATTCTCATAAAAACTAATATCCCAAATGGGCACTACCTGACCGAATTCGTTTCGGACGATATCATCGGTATAGGTATTCAAATTAAAACTTGAAATGCCATCGTCCACTTCATCATCACATTGAATTATGGTGATATCATTTGCAATGGGCAGCATATAAGCATTTACCGTGATCGGAATTCTATTTCCTTCTGTGCACCCTTCAAAAAGTGGCAAAATATAATACGTCGTATTGCTATCTATATACTCCTGATAATTTAACCCGGTGTGGAACACTTCAGTTGATGTTTCTGTTTCGAACCATAAAACCTCATCGACATTGGTCGTAAGATTGATCTGAGCAAATCCTTCATCACACACATCGACTGTATTAATAGTAGTCTGCGGCATAACAATCCGTGTGCTACCAGATACATTTATATTATCAGGATCACCTTCCATGCCCCCAAATTCTATAATATAACCTTGTGGATGGTAGGGACTGTCGGGATCTTCAGAACCGGTATTTGGCAGATCATTCCAAGAACCCAAAATACCAATATCTGGGTCTGTGATATGCGCATAATCTTCATCACCTAAATTGTTGGGTTCACCGAGATTCCAATATGAAAAAACGCCATCGGGTGCACTTCCGCTCACGGCACCATTCCAAAATACTTGTCCGGCTTCAGGACCAGTTTCCCAGCGCCAGGTACCTTCCACACCACTATCTGTACCACCAATCCATCCCGTTCCTAGTGTTTGCTCACCTGTTAATTGTACTTCTTCAGGTGTAGTAATGGTCGCTAAATAGCCTTGTAAACCAAAATAAGTCTGACTCGCCGCAGTATCTCTCGCATCTGACCAGGTGATTCCTATATCGGGTACATAAAGATAGTAATGACCTGTGGCAGGAAGAAAATTGGCTTCACCTAAGTTCACCGAGAAAATTTTGTCTTCAGTAAAGTTGCCTTCCGAAGTTTGAAATCTCACATCGAGGATGGCATTTTCAAATTCGGTATAACTTGCCGGCCCATTTAATGTAAGTCGTCCCGTTTCAATAGACCAAGTCGATGTAATATTTGGGTGATTACCTGTTAAAGTTAGTACATCTGCACCAATGGTATAACCAGTTACAATTTGCACATAAATAAACTCGAGATCTCCAGAACCATCAGAGATACTTACTTCAGTAGCAATAGGCATAGGCGACTCACCACAGTAGATTTGTTCACCAACAACATCGACCTGCGGAGGTGCTTGTCCGCTACATGGTAAAAAAGCAACGAAATAGAATAGAAAGATTAAGTATGGCCCTAACTTCAACATAGCAAAGCTAAGATACTATTTTTTGCGCATGTACACACTAACAGGAACGCCATGAAAATCAAAATGATCTCTAAGCTGATTTTCTAAAAATCGTTTGTAGGGATCTTTTACGTATTGCGGTAAATTACAGAAGAATGCAAATTGCGGTTGAGGTGTTGGTAATTGCATGATATATTTGATCTTCACGTACTTACCTTTATAAGCTGGTGGCGGATTATGCTCAATAATAGGTAATAAAACTTCATTTAAAACACTTGTCTTAATACGTTTTGTTCTGTTCTTATAAACTTCAACAGCCGTTTCAATAGCTTTAAAAATTCGTTGCTTATTAAGCACTGAAATAAATACGATTGGAACATCCGTAAAAGGTGCAATTTCCTTTCGAATGTATTTTTCAAACTCCTTTGCCGTTTTATTGTCCTTTTCAACAAGGTCCCATTTATTAACCAAGATCACAATGCCTTTTCTATTGCGCTCTGCTAACCAAAATATATTTTGAACCTGCCCATCAAACCCACGCGTCGCATCTAAGACTAATAAACAAACATCACAGTGTTCGATGGCTCTGATACTTCGCATTACCGAGTAAAATTCAAGATCTTCTTTAACCTTGGATTTTCTTCTTATGCCGGCTGTATCTACAAGATTGAATTCAAATCCAAATCTATTGTATTTCGTGTCGATGGCATCTCTTGTGGTTCCAGCGATATCAGTTACGATATAACGCTCCTCGCCGATTAATGCATTAATGAAAGACGATTTACCAGCATTTGGGCGTCCGACTACCGCAAATCGTGGTAGTTGCTCCTCCTCTACATCTTCCTTTTCGGGTAAGGCTTCTACAACAGCATCTAATAAATCACCTGTACCACTTCCATTTATACTTGCAATGGTAAAATAATCTCCTAAACCGAGCGAATAAAACTCCACAGCGTCTTCGGCACGTTTATTATTGTCAACCTTATTAACCACTAAAAACACAGGCTTTTCAACTTTTCTTAAAAGGTTGGCAACATCTTCATCCATTCCGGTAACACCAGACTCAACATCTACCATAAATATGATCGCATCGGCTTCATCAATAGCAAGTTCTACCTGTTTATCGATTTCGGCTTCAAAGATATCATCACTTCCAACGACATAACCGCCTGTATCAATTAAAGAAAACTCCTTACCATTCCAATCGGTTTTACCATAATGGCGGTCTCTGGTTACACCACTAACAGCATCAACAATGGCCTCACGTCTTTGTATGAGTCGATTGAAAAAAGTTGATTTGCCCACATTTGGTCTTCCTACTATAGCTACTATGTTTCCCATAATTAAATTATTGCCGCAAAGGTAGCATATAATCTTAGAAACCGATTAATAGAAAATATGTAAATTGAAGACAATTAAATTAACTATGGAACTTTCGAACGAAGTTATCTTAAGGCCACGATTTAAATTCAATGTTGATCGCAAACATGAAAGTTTATTGTCGCTCTTTGAATCTGAAGGCAAAAAACAATCCGACTTCATTGTAACACGGGTTGACGACCATGTGTTTATTAAGATTCCGAAAGCAAAACAACACTTCTGGTCGCCACAGTTACATCTCGAGATCAACGAAGACTATGATGATAAAAACATTAGTACTATTTATGGACTCTTTGGGCCAAACCCAACGGTCTGGACCATGTTTATGTTCTTACACTTTGTTGTTGCCGGTTTTTTTATTGGCTTTGCTATATGGACCTATGTGAATTGGTCGTTAGACGAAAGCTATGCCATACAGTTATTTGTAACCTTTTTAATGGTCGTTCTGTGGTTTGCTTTATATTTTAGTGGTAGACTCGGAAAAAGTGCAGGTAACGATCAAATGCACGAACTGCACCATTTTATGCGAGATACCTTGCGCAGTCAAGATATTCACGCCATGAATTAATTACTTCTGATTATAACCAAACCGCCTCAACTGGTTCTGATTACTTCGCCAGTTTTTATTCACTTTTACGTATAATTCAAGATGAATTTGCTTGTCGAAAAATCGTTCTAGATCTTTTCTAGCTTCAACACCAACGCGTTTTAAGGCTAAACCTTTATGACCTATTATGATGCCTTTTTGCGTATCTCGTTCAACCATAATTACTGAACGAATTCTAATGATCTTTTCATCCTCATGAAACTCTTCAGTATCAACTTCAACAGCATATGGAATTTCTTTTTTGTAATGCATCAAGATCTTTTCGCGAATAGCTTCATTTACAAAAAAGCGTTCTGGTTTATCAGTAAGTTGATCCTTCGGATAGAAAGGTGGCGACTCTGGTAATAACTCAATAATTCTTTGAAATACATTCTGAACATTGAATCCATTTAATGCAGAAATTGGATAAAACTCTGCATTAGGCACCTTTTTTTGCCATAATTCTGCTTGTTCTTCAAGTTGCTCTTGATTAGAATTATCAATTTTATTAAGCAATAAAATCACAGGGATTTTTGAATTGGTTATCTTTTTGAAAAAGGCTTCATCTTTAAGTTCCTTCTCACCTATCTCCACCATGTAAATCAAAACATCAGCATCCTCAAAAGCAGATTTTACAAAATCCATCATGGACTCTTGAAGCTCATAGGCAGGCTTAATGATTCCTGGAGTATCACTTAGAATCACTTGGAAATCTTCACCATTAACAATGCCCAGAATACGATGCCTCGTAGTCTGCGCTTTAGAAGTAATGATCGATAACTTTTCACCCACAAATGCATTCATTAATGTGGATTTACCAACGTTGGGATTTCCAATAATATTTACAAAACCTGCTTTATGCATTCTCAAAAATTTATTGCAAAGGTAGTATTAATATGATGACAATTTTTCAAAATGACGATAAGAAGAAAACGAATCAAATAATTTATAAAATGAAAAAACTAGCCATTCCCATAGGAATTTGTATTGTCGGACTTATTCTAACTGCAGTTAGCTTTTTAGGATCGAAAAGTGGTAGTGCAGAAGACATTGATATAAGTATCGAAAAATCGGCATTCATAATGCCAGCTGCTCACAGGGTGTATTCTAACCCTGATGCTTTAGATGGAAAATACTATTTGTTCAAAGCTAAAATCACCAATAATTCTTCAAAAACTCTCGAGGACGTCACCGTTAAATATCGCGTCCCTGATTATATTGACTGGACCGAATTAACGGTTTCTGGTGAAATGTTTCCTGGTCAGACTTTAGTAGTACCATGTTATCCTAAGTTTGAAAATGATATTACTGAAAAAACTACCGAATCTGTAGAAAAGGCAGAAATTGAGATCTCATGGGATGATGCTGAAGAAGACGATATCATTGAAGAGGACTTCACATTTAAACTAACCAACAGAAATGAATATGTCTACACAGGAATTAAATCTGAAGAGATCAGCTCTTGGGCAGATATGTACGATAACGATGCACTTATTGCTTGCTTTGTTACTCCAAACGATCCTGTGGTAAAATACTACACACAAAATCTACAGGAGAAATTATTAAAGGGTGAAGCTGCTTCGGTGACTCGTAAACCCGAAGATGCCGTTCGTTTTTTAGGTGGTATTTACGAAGCAACTCGTAAATCGCACATGGTATATAGCGGTACCAAAGGAATTCCGAAATCAACTGAAGACGTACAGAGTATTGTACAGCAGGTGCGATTGCCTCGTGAAGTCATCACCGGAAATACTGGTCTTTGTATAGAACTTAGTGTTCTTTACGCCAGCGTGCTTTCTGCTGCCGGTATAGACCCGATCATTTACATGGTTCCTGGACATGCTTACCCTGGATTTAGAATGAATGGTCAATACTATGCCATTGAAGCTACTGGAATTGGCGGCGAAGGATTAGGAAATATTATGAGTGCAGAAGAAGCTTTTCAACAGGGGCAGAAACAGTTACAAGAATTTATTGAGCGATCTCAAGCAGGAGACCCAAGATATACTATTGTAGATATTCATAATGTGAATTCTCAAGGTGTAACTTCAATGGACCTGAAAGACAATGATTTTATGCGAAAGAAAGTAGATGATATTGTTGCGTCATGGTCTGGTGGACGCCAAGTATCACCTAACCAAGGCGGTGGAAATAACATTAGAATTCCTGAAAATAACCTTCGTACTGGAAATCCATTATCATTCACTATCCCTTCCGGATGGTCAACGATGATGAGTCCGGTTCCTCAAATGCCAATAGTAACTGCACAGGTTATAGCGCCAGATCAAATGACTACGGTAACTATTTATGATATTCCTGTATCTAATGCCGAACAAGGAATGGCAACCATCAATCAATACTTTTCTGGTTTCGGAATGCAAATGCAATATCAAGTTAATGGCAACGCTGTAGCAGGACAAACCTATTCTGCTAATGGTACTTTCAACTGGATTGGCAAAGCCATCAGGCGTCAGGGCGAAATACGAATAGTTGCGGTCGGCGCACCAGATTATTTGTACAATCAGAATTCAGGAATAATAAATCAAGTCTATAACAGTATCAGATAAAATTAAAAAAATGAAAACTATAAAAACACTCATAGCCGCATGCGCACTTATGTTATGCTTTAATATCGGTGCTCAATCCCAACAAAAAATAGAAATGCGAATAGATTCTATTGGCAATGCAAAACTTACGGTATCCATGAACATGAACGCCCAACAATGGCAAGTATGGAATAGTAACTACGGAAATAATCCTTCGGCATTGAAACGTGATATCGAACGTTCCATGCCGGCTTATTTCCTGGATGATTTCAAACTAGAAAAAGATGATATGAATCGCTCTTTCAATTTAAGCCTTAACGCTTATGGTGTATGTGAGATCAATAAGCGTGGAAAGTGGATCGTTGACACTGACCAGAAAAATGCACAATTAACAGAATTAACAGATCATAAATACATGCTTGTCAGCAGTCCGCCAGAATACGGCGGAAACTTACAACAGACCTTTATTATTGAATTACCGAAGGATGCTAAAGGAATTAAAATAGATAAAGATGCTTATGGCAAATCTGTTTTTGAATTTGATATGGACGCGCCTTCTTCAGGATTTAATTTCATGCGATGGGCCGGTATTTTCCTTATCGTTATTGGCGGTGGATTGGCAGGAAAAGACTTATTAAAAAAGTAATCATTGCAACCTTTGAACGTAAAATTCAAATTATAAAATGTAAGAATTGGTAGTCATTTGAATTAATTGTATCTTTCTGATGTTTAGCTATTAACATGAGGGAAGTATACAAAGTTGATCACAGACTACAGATTGTTGGTGCCATCAAGCGAAATGATTCTGCCACGCTTCAACGGATATATTCTGGTAATTATCCAAAGGTAGAGGCGCTCATTCTCAAAAATAGTGGCACCAAAGATCATGCAAAAGATATTTTCCAAGAAGCCTTTCTAGCCGTTTGGCAAAATGTAAAACAAGATAAGTTTATTCCGCAGAGCGAATCCTCAATAAATGGTTATCTGTACACTATTGCAAAAAATAAGTGGATGGATGTGTTGCGCTCACAGGGCTTTAAAAAAACCATCACTGCTACCCAATTAGCTCATTTTGAAATAAAAGATGAAGAAAATAATGGTATTGATGATGACATTTTAAAAGATGAACGATTAGAAGATGTAATGCTAGCCTTTAAGAATCTGGGCGACGCATGCCAACGCTTACTGCGTATGTTTTATTTTGAAAAGATGTCGATGAATCTCATTGCTGAGGAATTAAATTTAGATTCGGCTTCAACTCGAAACAAAAAATACAGATGTATGCAAAAGTTAAGACAATTAGCCCTTAAAAAAAATTAATAGCAATGGACGACTTACATCACATATCACAAGAAGAATTCGAGAGGATCGAGGCTTATCTCAATGGATCACTATCGGAAGAAGACCTTTCTTCATTTGAAGTCCAACTTAAAAACGAAGAAGGTTTTGCTTCAAAAGTTGAAGACATTAAAACTGTTCTCATCGGAATTGAAACACAGTCGCTGAAAGCGCAGTTAGATCGCTTTCATGACGAGGCGATAAACAATTCAACCAATGCGTCCAACTCAGAAACCAAAGTAAGGTCACTGAATTTAAGAAGAATTGCCGTTGCAGCTGCCTTAATTATTGCTGCGGGTAGTTTTTGGTTTTTAACTGGTAATTCAAACGAGCGACTGTATGCAAAATACTATTCACCAGATCCAGGATTACCAACAACGATGGGTGATACCGACAACTATGAGTTTTATGAAGCAATGGTTTCTTACAAACAAGGTAATTATAAGGACGCACTTAAAACTTGGAAAGATCAGCTCAATACAAAAACTAAAAACGATACCTTAAATTACTTTGTTGGGTCTGCTTTATTGGCCTCAAAACAAGAGAAAGAGGCACTGTCATACTTGTTAGAAGTTACTAAACAAGACCATTCAACATTTAAAAACGAAGCACTTTACTATCTCGGGCTGGCGTATTTAAAGTCAGATAATAAAGAAAAGGCTATCGAATACCTTAAAAAATCTAATGCTACCCAGGCAAAAGACCTACTCAACAAACTAGATTAACCATGCAAACGTCTAGAATTATAGCACTTTTACTCTTAGTATTAGTGAGTACAACTAATGTTTTGTTTTCTCAAAACACCAATGAGGCAAATCTCAAAACATTAGATGGTTACCTCAAGGATAAAAATTATACTAAAGCTCAGCAATTTGCCAAAGCGCAAATAGATTCGCTTATAGCAATAGAAAAATACTATGAGGTGACCGATTATGTTTATTATCTCGGCCAAATCGAATCAAAAGTTAACAACACGAGTTCAGCAATAAATGTCATCCAAGCTTTCGAAAAAAAGTTTGAATCGCTTACTACAAATAAAAAAGCGCTTAGGCAATTAGCCTTAGAAACAGGATCATTTTATGAGTCTATCGGCGATTCTGAAACGGCAAAAAACTATAACCTGAAAGCTTTAGAAATTACGAAGCAAATGCCTGAAGCTACGGGGAAAGACCGAGCCCTAATTGAAAGTAATCTCGGTGTATTCTATTCGCGCTTAGGTGATATAACTACCGCAATAAAATATCATAAACAAGGACTTAAATCCTTGCAGAGTGATACAACCTCAACTGCAGATAGTTATTATATTTCTTATAATTCTTTAGGCGGAATGATGTGGTATTCGTCGAAGTTCGACAGTGCTATTTATTATTACAAGAAAGCTGATAAAACGCTAAAATCGCTTGAACAAACACCTTGGAATAAATTCTATAGATGTGCATCCTTAAACAATAATATTGCGGGTATTTATAGTATTCAAGGCGATGTTGATGCCTCAATAGACGCCATGCAAACGACGGTTAAAAACCTTAATGCCTTTTTAAAAGAAGATATTAGTGATGTTAGGCGCACCTATGCTCAGGAATTTTTGTTTCAGGCTATAGAAAATTATGCCGGACTCTATAAAGACATCGGTGATTATAAAAAAGCAAAACAATTGCTGAGCTATGCCTTCCAACTAAAAAATAAGAATCTAGCACCTGAAAGTCCGGAAATTGCAAAAGGAAAGGTTTTACTTGGTCAAATTGAAGTTTCTCTGAGAAATTACGCACTGGCCGATAGTCTTTTGAATGAAGGCATTAAAGACTTTGAAAATAAAAATGGTGATTATGGTTATTGGCTGGCAGACGCCTATTACAATAAAGCCTTAGTGCATTCCGATTTAGGCAATCTCGATTTAGCCAAATCTAACTATGCAAAGGCCGAGGCCTACTATAAAGCGTCGCTTGGCAACTATTATGATGAGCTGTATCTAGACTTCACAGTTAACGCCTCAAACTTTTATTCTGAAACTGGTGATAAAGACAAGGCGCTTTCAATGGCAAATGATGCCTTAAATTATATAAAAGCAAACCAAGGTGAAAAGACCCTTCTTGAATACTATCAGGAATTGAATTTAGCGGACATTTATTATCAGAATGGAGACTACCAAAACGCCCTGAAATACTGTGACAGAGCTATAGAATTGATTAATTCAAACGAATTTATTGAGAAGAGTCAATTAAATTCACTTCGTGTTGAAAGTAATAAAGTAAGTGCTATACTTCTGAAAGTAAAAACAAATCTGAAACTGACTACCACCAGAAATGAGGCATTCTTAAAAGCGCAACTTAAAGAACTTGACGATGCGATTAAGTTACTTGAAAATCAGAAATCTGTTATTGCAAATGATAATTCAACTGCGATAATAATTCAGGATAACATTGGTGTTTTCAAGGTTGCAAAAGAATTAAACCTAGAGCTATTCAAACTTACAAATAAAGAAGACTTTCTTAGCGATTTACTCGGTTATCATGAGTCGATGATCTATCATAAAATTCGTAGTCGACTTAATTCAAAATCTTCTGAATTAACTGCCAATTTACCTCAGGAGATTTTAGATAGAGAAAAGGCGCTAAAAGATCAACTTAATGCTTACCTCGAGGAAGATTCGAATTTTGAAATTTACATTGAAAATGAAAAAAAATGGTTAGACTTTCTTGAAGAATTAAAACGAAACCATCCCAACTATTACGAGCTCCGATATGCTTCAATATCGCAATCGTTAAAAGATCTAAAGCGTAAAATACCAGCTTCTTCAACTTTGGTTAGATACTTGTACATTAACGAGGCGCTGCATGCTTTCGTTATAGATGCTAAATCCATCAAAATGGTTGAGATCAACACCGAGAATCTTGCCACTAGAATTGCCGAACTCAACAATAAAACAGAGCTTATTACACCTACATTTAAGCTTCAATCCGACATTTATAATCAACTTTGGAAACCCATAGAAGCGCTCATAACCAATGAACACCTTATAATTATACCAGACAAGGAACTATTCAATCTTAGTTTTGAATTACTAACGGATAAAGTCTGTAGCGATTTTAAAGAAATGGGTAGCAATAGTCTTCTATCGAAGTATAATATTTCCTATAATTATAGCTTATTCCTAATTGATAAAAATAGCCAGCCAATAGGCTACGACTCTAACTTCATTGGATTTGCTCCTGAATTTAGTGATGAAATGAAAACCAGCTACAAAATCGCAATAAAAGATTCTGTAGATATGGATTACACTTATTTGAAATTATTACCACAGCCCTTTGCCAAACAATTGACGCAGAGTTATTCGAAGTTGTTTAACGGTAATTCATTCCTTAATGAAAATGCTTCCAAAAGTGTGTTTACTCAAAATGCCAAGGAGCACAAAATTATTCACATCGGTACCCATGCTGAATCTGATAATATCACACCAGAGTTTTCAAGATTGATTTTCGCTAAAAGCGCAGAAGATGAGAATAATTCGCTTTATACTTACGAGATTTACAATCAGAATTTAGCCTCTAATTTGGCCATACTAACTGCATGCGAAACAGGCAAACCAAGCTATCAACCAGGTGAAGGTATGATCTCATTGGCGCATGCTTTTAATTATGCAGGAAGCGAAAGCATCTTAACTAGTCTTTGGAAGATCGATGAGCAGTCTAGCGCAAAAATTTTGGAGCATTTTTACGATAATATTTCTAAAGGATTAAATAAAGATAAGGCACTTAAAGCTGCTAAACTGAAGTATTTATCTGAAGCCGAAGGGCGAACTGCTTCACCACAATATTGGGCCGGTTTAGTATTAATTGGTGATACGGCTCCAATAGCTATAAATTCGGGTAAAAACGTGTGGTTGTGGTTACTGTTAGGTATAATTGCAGTAGCAGCCGTGATGCTAGTAATTAGAAAGCGTAAATAGATTAAACACGAGGTTTATTAATACCTCGATCGTACATTACGATACTGCCTGCGACAGACACATTAAGGCTTAGTTGCGATTTAAATTTTACCAAGAAATGACTTTTTTCTATGGCTTGTTTTGACAATCCGTGATCTTCTGCTCCCAATAAATACACGCAACGTCTAGGATGATGAAAAGTCTCGAGATCTTCTGCTTCATCAGTAAGTTCAACACCGACTATCCTTGCCCCTTTAGGAAGATTATTGAAGAATTCATCAAAGGTATCGTAATGAAAATAAGGCATTGCTTTAACCGCATTATGAGTATCTGAGGCCTGCTTAGCATAGCGATTACCAATGGTAAAAATAAAACTAGCACCTAGGTTTTGCGCCGAGCGCCATAGTACTCCTAGATTTTCTGGTGTTTTTCCGTTCTGAATACCAATTCCGAAGAATTCGTTCGTGAAATTATCATTCATATATTCAAAAATAAAAAACCTCCCGAAATCAGGAGGCTCTAGATTGCTATTGCTTTGAAATTTATTAGTTTTCAAAGTTTCAGCTATAGACTGAAATATAGAAAAAAGGCTACTTAATTGTAGCCTTTTTAATCGAATTACTAGCTAAAAAAGTAATTCATCAAAAACCCAAAAATTATGATTGGTACGATAACAATTAGAAGCCAAGCTATAGTATAGATCAAATTTTGCTTACTATTTCTCATAATCTAATATTACGTTTCTTATGATTAGCGCTTCAGAATCTTTTCAGATAGGACAACATTTGTTCCGTCTGAAATTGTGAGCATATATAGTCCATTTCGAAGCGAAACAAGATCAATAGAATTGATTAATCCTCCATTAATGACTTGAGAAATCACTTTTCGTCCTGAAAGATCGTAAATGTCTAAATCTAATTCTGAAATCGATTCATCTTGAATATTGATGTTCAATTCTGTATTTACCGGATTTGGATAAATATTCACGCTCGACTCGAAGAAATCATCAATACCTAAGGTTGAATTCCAGAAAGCAGATCCGAAATCGGTAGCGGTTCCAGCGAATGTATAAGGCGAATCCCCCGAGACAAAACTATTCACATTATCCCATCGACCTGCAGTTACTGCTTGTCCAACTCTAGGTTGATTACCAGCACCCCATTGTATATAATCGATTAATATATCAGGATCTGATGAACCAAAACTATTTGTTGTAAACAAACTAAAGCCGTCGGCTACAGGATCTACATTATAAGCTACTGAAACATCCTCACCAGGAGCAAGATTTGTTGAGCCTACAGCTGCATTACTTACTTGCACATAACTACCTGGGCCAAGACATAACCAGTAAGATCCTATATCTACGGTTGTGGTTCCAAAATTTGAAAGTACAATTTCATCCGTTCCTGTATTTACAGATAAAATTCTAATAATATCTTGGGTAGAGGCCCAAAAAGCCGAACCAAAATCGGTAGCTGTACCTGTGAAGGTATAAGGAGATTCACCCGAAACAAAATTACTTGCACTATCCCATCGACCAGCAGTTACTGCTTGTCCGACTCTAGGTTGATTGCCTGCACCCCATTGCACATAATCGATTAAGATATTTGGATCGGAAGAACTAAAACTATTAGTTGTAAATAAGCTAAAGCCATCGGCAACAGGATCTACATTATAGGCTACGGAAACATTCTCACCAGGAGCAAGATTGGTCGAACCTACAGCTGCATTGCTTACCTGCACATAACTTCCCGGACCGAGGCAAAGCCAATAAGAGCCTATATCTAGTGTAGCATCGCCCAGATTAATTAACGAAATTTCGTCAGTAGCTGTATTTACGCTTTCAACTCTAATAACTGCTTGTGCGTTCGCAGCAATGCCGATCATTGTACTAAAGACAATTCCTAGTACCGTTTTCAATCCTCGATTTAAAGTAATTTTACATTTCATTGTTTTATGTATTATGGTTAATTTATATTGGTTAAGTACTGCCCGACACTAGCATGTCGGGCAGACTCTAGCTAACTAATCCCCTAAATGATTAGCTAAGATTTATTTCTAAATCATTTACATTGAATAAGTAGGTTGTTTATTGCAGATTTGAGAAAAGGGGCTCCATTTCTAAGCAATAGTTTTTCACAGCAATTTATTCCCAAAATGTCACCCCTATATCTGCAGCATTTCCATTAAAGCGGTAAGGCGATGCGCCTTGCACAAAGTTAGTTTCACTATCCCAGCGCCCCGCTTGTACAGCCTGATTTACTCTATCCTGATTTGCTCCTCCGTATTGCATATAGTCTAGTAAAACCTCAGGATCTGTAGAACCGAAAGTATTTGTTGCGAATATTCCAACGCCTTCAGCCGTACCTAAATTATAGGTAATACTCACCGTCTGATTTGGCGCAAGATCTGTAGTACCGCTAGCAATATTTGATATTTGCTCATAATTACCCGGACCAAGACATAACCAGTAGTTTCCAACATTTACACTCACATTTCCGAAGTTAGACAATTCAATTTCATTGGTCGTTGTATTAACTTCAGTAATGCGCACTACTCTCGATTCGATAAATGTAGATTCCCAAAAACCCGATCCAAACTGATCGGCTGTACCTGTAAAGGTGTAGGGCGAACCTCCATCTATAAAGTTAGCTTCATTGTCCCAACGACCAGCAATTACTGCATTTTCAACACGCACCTGATTTGGCGCACCATATTGAATATAATCTAATAAAACCTCAGGATCTGTTGATGTAAAGGTATTAGTGGTAAAAAGTAAAATTCCTTCGGCCGCTTCATTTAATTCATAATTTAAAATGACGCGTTGATTTGGTGCTAAATTAGTTGAACCCACAGCAATATCACCTACACGAGGATATCTACCAGGTCCGAGGCATAAATAATAGTCCGCAACATTAACTGTTGAATTACCAAGGTTTAATAATTCAATCTGATTAGTAATAGCATTAACACTTAATAATCGAACCACACTCGATTCTGGAGTTGGATCATTATTGTAAGAATCATCATCTGTACTACAGCTGAAAAATCCTAAGCTAATTAGAAGTAATAAAAAAATCTTTTTCATGGTTTTATTTGTTTAAATTTTGATAATGCAAATAAAGGGTGCAAATGGACCTTCTAACAACTAAATTGAAGTGAAGCGGAAAAAACGGCTTTAAAAAGGAATTGCAGTAAGCCCTTTAAAATTGTAGGTTTGAAAAGCTTTAACCAAGAATTACTAATAATTTCATAGGAAATGGATCTTCAGTATTAATTATAGCTGAAGAAAGAAGGTTGCATGAAATCCGAAGTAGAAATTACCATCTCTAAAGTTGAAATTATTTCGAGTTTTAGTGATAAACGTATCTTCTACAAATGCACCATTATTAGTCATTTTAAATTGAAGCATGAGATCACTTAATTCCCAATTTACCCCAAGTGAAAATGGTCCGTTAGTATTTGGGTTATCTACAGGATTTATCACATAATAATATTCTGAAACTACTGAGACATGACGCCCAACTTTATACCTTCCACCGATGCCCAGTGCATATTGGTCGCGGTCACCTTGAAAAATAGACGTATTACGATGCACATAAGTAGGTGCGATCTGTAATGAAAAGTTTCTTGAAAATTTTCTAGCGATCAGCACTTGTGTAGTAAAGGCAAGTTTATCACCAAAATTTAAAGAACCCGAACCATCGTTATAGATATTGCTTGAAGCCACATCAATATCGCGATGCGTAGCAGTTTGCAATAAAGTTATACTGGCGAAATTACCTTTGTTTTGTTGTCTTAACAATCTGTATTTTAAGAAACCGTCCCAAACATTACCTTGTGTACTCCAGCCGAGTCCAAAAGTCAATCGATCTGATATGCCATAATCTAATCCAAATCGTGCCGACATTTTATCAGCAACAAATGAATTACTTGTTTCCGCAGATGTGTTCCAATAGCGCGTCATTGCCGAAATTTCCAATACATTTTTCTTTCGGGTTTCTACGGAATGGCCAATTGAAATTCGAGTAGCTTTAAAGGTTGCAGCAACCTCAAAAACCGAATCTGTTTCTACACGATTCAATTGGTCAAGAAGATTCTGGCTGTGTATCTGAGATATGCAACCTAATGTGAATGCTAAAAGATAAAAGACTTTAGTTTTCATAGGGTTCATATTGAAAGTTAAACGATACATTAATAGTTTCTGCAATATTGGGAGATAATAAGCCCGGCACTTTTATATTGTGGTCTTTAATAGATACATTAAAATCGCCTTCAATAGTATAGCCGGTCTCGGATTTGGTAATTTTCACTTTGATCTCGCGTTCCATTGTTACATCCTTTAAAGTAAAATCACCTTTAACAATGCGCGTTTGCTCGCCTTCAAAACTAGGATCAAAATCAATGATAGATCCTTCAAAAGTGGCCTTTGGATAGAGGTCTGATTCAATATAACTTTCATTAAAGTGCTCTTGCATCAGAGACTTTTCAAAAACGAATGCTCGCATCAAAATACTTACAGCAATAGCAGAATCATTTGGTTTGAATAAACTCAAAACCTGATTATTGGTCGCTTGAATATTTTCAACATTGGTATACGAAAAAAAGGTCACCGTACCCTGACGAGTAATATATTCCTCAGGTGCTGTAAACGATAACAAAAGAAAAGCGAAACCGAAGAGTAGCTGTTTAACCATTGTTATTTTTTTCGATTAATATGCAATTTAAAAGAATAGCATCTAACAATACACCTTTGAATACACCCTTGATATTCACAACGTCGCCTTTAGATAATTGATCCATGTATTTATTTTGGTTGGTTTGCATTTCGCAAATCACTAATTTACTCGCATGTCCGCCATGTAAGAGTATAGTAGTTTTGTTGTCTTTGGTTGTAATGTCCTTGATTGGCCCTGTAACTTCAATGGCTTTTTCAATATAGTCATTTAATAGTAAACTGTCGCTGTTGGTTGTTCTATCCAATAATTCGTTTGTAGAAAGTTTAGCCTTTGTTTTAATACGACTGGTATCCTTAACACCAAACATACCAATGCCAAGAACTCCTAAAAGAAGACCTCCTAAAACAATTCCTATAATTACTATTTTTCTGTTCGTCATTATTATCCTCTGATGCATTTCAACTTGAACAAAATTAGTTATTAAACTTAAAATTGATAGCTAAAACATCTGTATTCTGCTTGAAAGTGAATTTTTAGATTTAAAACGGAATACTTCAATATTAAGCGTCGCTTAAATCTAAGACAATGTCGTATTTTTGAGTGATTCAAATTCAATTTATGAAGACCAACCGATTTTATCTCTATGGCGGATTAGCTTGTGTTGTTGTATTTATGGCCTTCACATTAATCGCTTCACCATTAATTATTAAAGCGATGGCATTACCACTTATTGAAAGTGAAATTTCGGCCTTAAAACAGAATGTTGATCAGGTAGCCGCATTAGCCAGCATCAATAGCGACGATGATAATTCGAAGAGAAAAATGCAAACTATCATTCAGAACTGGACGGCCAACAGCCATACCGATATGCACTTTTTATCGGTGATAGATTGGTCTGGGAAAATCATCAGTTATCCAGAAGCTATAAAGATCAATAATACCATGGAAGGTACCCAGAATGCGTCTTCCGTAAAGAACGCCCAATCTGCCGAAGCCATCTATGAATATTCGGCTGACTACGCCGGACTCACAAATCAAATTGCCTATATGGCGCCTGTTCCAAAGACAGACTGGATCGTTGTTGGACATTTTAATACAGAAAAACTAAACGCACTTACTGCTCAATGGCAGCGTAATCTATATTTATTTTTTACCCTCCTTGGACTCAGTATTTTATTGTTCGTTTTTATCATTATTCGCCGAATCAGTAATTTCTACGACGGACAATTATCTAACAAACTGTTCGATCTTAAGGATGAGGTGGTTAGTTTGTCTAAGTTGAATGAATCCTTATCGCAGTACCAGCAAAATCTTAGTACAGATACGACTTCAAATCAAACTGTAGACCTAAACAAAGAAACCTCCAAAAAGCGAATTCTTACCTATGTTAGAAATGAGCTGTTACCTGTTTTCACGGATGATATCGCATATATTTATGTCGATCATACCATTACATATATAGTTCGTAAAGACGGCAAGCGATCTACTTCTAATGAAAGTTTAGATCTTATTTATTCCTACCTAGATGAACGTTCCTTTTTTAGAGTAAATCGTCAAGTGATCGTAGCTATATCGGCTATTAAAACCATAACTAAATTTGGTAATAGTAAACTAAATATTGAAGTAACTCCGCCTTCAGAAATTGACATTATTATCGGTAAGAATAAGGCTGCAGCTTTTAAACAGTGGTTAGATTCTTAGTTATAAATAAAGGTCTACCATTATTCAAAATATAGCCCAGTATGTTCGAATAATATGTATCTTTAAGAATGAAATCGGTTATGATTTCTAATGCAACTTGTTCAAACTATTTCTACAGCTATTAAAAATGAGACCAATCCTAATAGTATTATTTAGCCTATTTACTGTTACAAATTCCTTCGCACAATTAAAAGAAGGTCAAAACTTTTGCGATCCGACCGAAGATGGCAGCTACTTTCCTCTAGTGATCAAAAAAAAGAAATTCTTTTGGGCCGATACGCGGTATGTAGAAACCAAAAAAGGCACCAAAGAACTTAATGGAAAAACCTATGTTGAATTTTCACAAGAATGGTTAGGCGGCACCACAGCAACTTTATACTTGCGTGAACAAGACGGTGTGATTTATCAATACGAAGAATGCTGCGAAACTGAGACCATTCGTTATGATGAAAATTTTGAAGAAGGACATACTTGGAAAACGGCAAGCGGCGAAGGCGAATACAAGATCGTTACCTATGAGGGCACCTTAAAAACGCCTTTTTGTGAATATGAAGATCTAATGGTAATTGAAGCCGTCTTAAAAAACGGAACATTCAAATTTTATTACTTCAAGGGTCATGGTTATGTAGGCGCTACGGTTGATGATCAACTAATTTCGTGTGTGACACCAACCTTCGATCTGGATTAACTGATTCTGTGATACTACGATCAATCAATATTTCAGAATGCATTCTTCAATGATCAATAACAAATTTAGCCTTGGATTTTTTCCAACGCCTTTAACAGAATTGAAAAACCTGTCGGCCAAATTTCCTGATTATAAGATCTATATTAAAAGAGATGACCAAACCGGATTGGCCACTGGCGGTAACAAAACCAGAAAACTTGAATATTTAATTCAACAAGCCATTGATTCAGGATGTGATACTGTTATTACAGCTGGTGCTCAACAATCTAATCATTGCCGGCAAACTGCGGCTGCCTGTGCTATTGCAGGTTTAGAATGTCATTTACTTTTAGGTGGTGACCAACCCAAAAATTATCAAGGCAACCTTTTACTCTCTTCGATCTTAGGAGCCAAAATTCATTTTACAGGAGCGCACAGAAAAGGAGAAGATACACCAATACTTACTACCCAACTTGAAGCCAAGGGTAAAAAATGTTATGTCATTCCTTATGGTGGCTCTAACCTCATCGGTGCTCTTGGATTTGTAAATGCTGTGAATGAGCTAAAAACACAAATACTACAAAACGACATCACCCTCGATTATATATTTTTTGCTTCGAGCTCTGGTGGTATGCAAGCCGGACTCACACTAGGCCAATTGATCTATGACTTACCGTTTGAATTAATTCCGATCAATATTGATAAAGATGAAACAAATGGTATAGCCCTAGAAGAGGTAGTGCTCAATATCGTTAACCAAGGCTTAAAGACATTACAAATCAACAAGACCATTACATTATCCGACATTAAACTTAATAGAAACTACGACCATGACGGTTATGGGAATGTCACAAAAAATGAGGTAAAAGCCATTAAGGAACTTGCCTCGTCTGAAGGGATTTTGTTAGATCCGGTTTATACTGGTAGAGCCTTTTATGGCATGTTAGATATGTTAGAAAAAAAGAAGATTCCTTTACGATCTAATGTAATGTTTTGGCATACTGGTGGGTTTCCGGCGATTTTCAAATATGGCAATGAGATGATGAAAAATTTTGATGAGATAAAATGAATTTCTACGAAAAAATATTTCTTAGCACCTACTCCACATACGCTAGAACAAACAAGCTCAATCCCGTTTGGTCTGCTGTCTCTGCACTGTCATTGTTACATGTGCTAAATATTATTTCAATTATCACGATTAGCAGTGACAGAATAGATGCTATGGGCGAGGAACAATTCCTAATCGTTTTTGTGGGATTAACATGTATATTATTTTGGGTACACTATATATGCTTCATTAAAGGAAAATCGATGCCCGAAAGAGCTAAGCTATTGCATTCAAGAGCAAGTTTCTGGTCGGCATTTACGGCTGTAATTTATGCTATTGGAACATTTTTTATGTTGTTTTGGTCTATGGATATTTTATGGGGTCCATTTATCTTTGTAAGCATTGTTATAATAGGAATGGCATTATATTCATATGCACTGCGACCAAAAAGTAATTCTGACCGAATTCAAAAGTAAAAGATCAATTCTGAACATAATTTCACGACGATTAATGACTTTAAAAAAAGTGGAATCATTTTTGTGCTTATCACAGCATATTCATTTTTTTAGCATTAACCCGTTCTATGAAAAATTCACTTTTAACCCTAGCACTTATCTTATCGACCTTTATGGGCTTGGCACAATCTAATTTAATTTATTTTGAATCTGATAGCCACAACTTATCATCCGCAGCAAAGCAAAAATTGGATGTGCTGACTGCAAAAATTAAACACAGTAAATCTGTTAATGAAATTGGTATTATTGGGCATACCGACTCTGATGCCTCATTTGACTACAATAAAGCGTTATCCCGCGAACGCGCAATTGCCGTAAAAGAATATTTAAGTTCGAAGGGACTAAAAAACAGGTTTCACATTATTTCTAAAAGTGAAAGTGAATTAGTAAATAAAAGCCTCACAGAAATAGAAAAATCAAAGAATCGAAGGGTTGAGATCATATTAAACCTCACCTCTGAGAACATGGTTTATGATGCCTTAAAAAGTAATTATCAAATTTATAAGATTCCGTCAAATAAAGACACTTTAATTACTTGTAAACAAGGCACAATTCTAGATTTTAAAGACGATCTTTTCAAACTTAAAAACAATGAATCAGAGCTCACCATTAAAGTCAAAGAGTTTTACAAAAAGTCTGATTTTGTTGCTTCTAATTTAAGTACATTAACGCTCGACGGCGAATTACTTGAGTCGCGTGGAATGATCGATCTTAAGGTATTTCAGGATGATACCGAATTAAAATTGAAGGACGATAAAACCCTAGATATCGTTTTCAAAGACCGAAAACTTAGAGACGAAACTAGCCTATTTATTGGCACAAGAACTAATGACGAAATGGTTTGGACACCTTCCATAAGAGAGGAATCATTTTTAGTTAGTGAATCTGGTTGGTCGGTAACCTATATTGCAACAGACACCATCAGTAGGTCGAAATGGTGGTACGAAGATATTGACGGTGAAACTTTCAAAATTGAGTATTCTGAAGAAAATGGTGTTGAACGCTATGACACCTTATCGGTAAGGAGTGAACGATTAATGAAAGATCTGGTATTATCTACACCCAAATTAGGTTGGATCAACTGTGATCGGTTTTATCGTAGTAATCAACCCATAATGAATTTGATCGTTGAATACGATGGTGATTTTTCGCCAGATGCTTCACTTGTTTTTACTGAGATCAACTCAGTACTCCCCTACAGTTACAGGGAAGACAATAAGTTAGTTTTTCGCAATGTGCCAGTTGGCATGAAAGTATCTGTTATTGGTCTGTTTAAAGGAGCAAATCAAGACGACATATACTTCGCACGAACAAATTTTACAACAAATGCTAAGGCGAAAGAAAAGCTTTCGTTTAAATTAGTCCCTGAAAAAGAATTGAAAGAAAAAATTAGTCTGTTGTGACCAATACCTCCTTTAGAATTTTTAAATATTTGACGAAAATTATCGACAATGCGACATAGAATTTCTTTTAAACTGTTACCGTCACATGTCACAGATTAGCGCTAGCATGTGTTTTTAAATATCTGAAATATTCAAATCTTTCAATTATCGGAAGTAAAAAACCACAGCAAAATACTGTGGTTTAATCTTATTATTCTTTACCACCACGCTTTAGCGTGGCGGTAGTGAGGGGGCGTCTAAAACACCTCATCCAATAATACCTGAAGACTGTTCCATGATTTTTCATCCGCTTCTGCATCGTAAGCCAATGGTAAATTAAATTTCTCGCCATTGGCATCTGCCGCCTTAGATGTAAAACTGTGTTTCACATCTGGATAAGAAATATACTCGTATTTCGCTCCAATAGAATCCATAGCCTTAGTATAAGAAGTCACCGACTCAGGATTAATAAATGGGTCCGCTGCACCATTACAAACCAAAACACGAGCCTTCAGCTGATCGTTAGGCATTACAGGTAGTGCTACGCCGCTATGAAATGCCGCAACAGCATCGAGATCTGCACCACTATTTGCCATGGTTAAAACCACACTACCTCCAAAACAATAACCTATCGCCGCCATTTTATCTGCATCTACACTCTCATGGGCTTCCAACAAACTTACCGCTGCGTTAAATCGTGCTTTGGCTTCAGGTAGGTTTGTAAAAACACTCATGGCGAACTTTCCGGCATCATCAGGGTGATCTGCTTGTTTACCGTCGCCATACATATCAACAGCCATAGCTGTATATCCTAAATTGGCCAGCATGTCGGCACGCTCTCTTACATAATCGTTATGTCCCCACCATTCATGAACGATCAATATGGCCGGACGTTTTCCTTTCTGATTCTCATCATAGGCGATATAACCTTTCAAACTTGTAGAATCCGTTGCGTAGGTTACTTCGATTCCTTTAACCTTTACGGGTAATGGTTCATTTTCAGTTTCAGAAGTTTGGTCCTTATTCTCTTTGCAAGACACACTAAGAATAAGAATAATAGTTGCTAAAATATAGGTGATCTGTTTCATCATTAATTTGGTTTTATTCAATTTGAAATAGTTAGTCTTTGTCACTTTCAGTGTATTCATAACCTTGGATGATTCCTTTTTCTAAGGCCGGAACACCACGTTCCATCCACATGGGTTTTGGAGCGCCTTTCAAGTAATGATCAAAAAATTGCGACATCCTAATATTGAAGTCTATTCGATTTTGCCATTTCAAAGGCCAATGTGGTTCGTCGTTGTAATTTAAGAACCATGACGGTTTTCCTAAACGTCTCAGACTCACAAAAAACTCGATGCCTTGATACCATGGCACATGGCCATCAGCATCGTTGTGCATAATTAGCAATGGTGTATTAATTTTATCAATATTGAAAATTGGCGAGTTTTCAATATAGCGCTGCGGATATTCCCATGGTGTTCCACCAATTCTACTTTGCGTATGTTCATACTGAAATTGACGGCTTAAGCCTGTCCACCATCTAATTCCACCATATGCACTGATCATATTCGGAACTGGTGCACCCGATTCTGCCGCTTTGAAAATATCAGTTTTAGTCACCAAATATGCAATTTGATAACCTCCCCAACTATGGCCCTGAACACCAATATTATCTTTATCAATAAAGCCTTTATCAATTAACATGGTAACACCAGGAATAACACAATTAAATGCGCTTTCACCCGGATAACCATCGCGATAATGAACATCTGGATTAAAAATTACATAGCCTCTACTGGCATAGAACGGATAATTGATCGTACTTCTGCCGTATGATGGCGCACGATGGCGATACAATCCGTTTGAGCTCTTCTCATAAAAATTAACGATCATTGGATACTTCTTATTTGGATCGAAATCTTCAGGTTTAATAAGCATTCCCTTCAAAGGTTTACCATCGAGCGATACCCATTCTACCATTTCGGCAGTACCCCAATTGTAGTCACTCTGTTGTGGATTGGCATCTGTAATTTGCTTCGGTGTTTTGAAACTGGTATTTGTAGACCATATATTTGGGTAATCTGTAAAGGACTCTCTAGAAAAAAGCATGCGATTACTTTTATCGTTTTGGGCCATCGTAAATCGACCATAGGTATAAGGCCCTTCTACTAGTTGTTTTAATGCTTTTCGTTTTGGATCATAACTCGCAGTACCTCCATATTTATTGTCTTCATTGAAAGTACTTAACATCCACTTTTTGTTATTCGGAATAGAGCGCTCTTCATTATCTAATCGAACATAGCGATACCTCTTTTTTGAGTTTCTTCCGTTTGTCAAGTTTTCTGAAGTACCTGTTTCAGGGTCGAAAGCCCATATATCAAAACGATCATAAATTAAAAATTTCGAGTCGTCCTCTGTCCATCCTGCTGAGCCATAACTATAAGGATCATCCGGATAGTCATGCAACTCGTTATAAAACTGTCGCCCTTTGGTTAGCGCTTTATATTTAAGAGTTTTGAGATTGTAGGTAAACCAAGTGCTATCCTTCCTGCTGTAACCATAAAGGTATTTACCCTTCGGGCTAATTGATGAACCGCCGTAGACTTTACTTGCTAAGTTTGTACGTTCACCTGTATTGAGATCAACACGTTGCAAATCTCTCGGAAGTTGAGCCGTCCACTGACTTTGAAGTTGGTACGGTGTTCCATTCCCTACTACGGCATAGGCGCAATTACCCTCATCGCCATATCGGGCAAGATCATAATTTGGATCGGCAATTTGAACCATTTGATTTCTCTTAAAATCATAGAGACTTAAGTAGGCCTTCTTCTTATCATCCTTTACATCTAACTCCTGAACGGTGTATAATCTAGGCTCATCGTAGGTCCAAACCTCAACATTAACGATCTCCTCGTCGAGAAGGGTTGTATCTTGTACAATTGGTGTTGTTCGCAATCCAAAAAATAAACGTTCTTCGTTTTTTGAAAAACGCAAAGCTTGATCAGCCGAAACTAATAAGTTTGAAGGATTATCATCAGAATTGACGATTATACTTGCCATAGCCTCTCCTTGATTCCAAGCATATAGTTTTGGCTTCTTAATTAAGCTCTTTGTTGAATCTGCATCTACAACAAAACCTATTCTATTTCCAGATTCTGAAATTCCAAGTTGCGGATATTTGGTCTTCGCATGACTTTGAAACAACAACGTACTTGTTCCCTTTGTTACATCATATCTGTAAACACCTGCCTCTGATTTATCATCTTCGCCTGTGGTTGTATAGGTTAGAAATCGCCCTTCTTTAGCCATCTTGTAACTAAGAACAAATTTTAAGGTATCCTCCTCACCACTCTTCAATTGTCTAATCACTAAATGAAAACCATTGTCTTTTGATACCTTCTTAGGCTTCTTCATCTTAACTTTTGAAGTATCCTTTACTTTGGATTTTGCAGTATCCTTTTTAGCTGGCTTCGGTGCTTCGAGCATGTAAGCTACGATTCCAGACCACTTTTCGGGCATGCTATAAGATTTTACATTGGGGATTTTCTGAAGTGATTTCGATTCAATATTGTAGATCATTAGAGTATCTTTCGGAAGATCCTTTTTCTTCACTTTTCTACGCTTCATTTCTCGTATACTGTCCTTCCAGGCATTAACAGCAAATACAGCATATTCAGAATTATAAGAAAATCGTCCTCCCTCACTTCGCTCGTAAGACATTATAGATTCTCCTTCAATATTTAATAGTTGAATCGACTGATCTTTTTCGCCCTTCTCTAAAGCATAAAGTACGTAATCACCAGAGTTAGAAATATTCACATTTCGAATACTGTTCCACAGTGCTTTATCATCATTTTGCATCACTTTTTTCTGTGCAAAACCTGAAGAAATTATTGTAAAGAAAAATAGAATTATTAAGGTTCTCATAGTGTCAATTTTTTTAATTTTTATTGTCATAACCTCGCCCGGGTGTATAAGGTGCACCTTTCGCGATTAACAATTGTTCTAATGCTTTTAAATCTGAATTAAAGATCACCTCCATCTTAGATTTTATAGCTGATATTTCAGCTTTTGCAATCGCATAGCTATCGCGATGTGTTTGCGTTGGTGTGGCGGTGGAATATTTTTGTTCATATCCAATAGATCCTAATCGACTTGCAGGCGATAAAGGTTGATCTATATCTAATCGACGTTTAACCGGGTCGCCAAATAAAGCCAACTGAACTGCATCGAGTTGATCTTCGATAGCCTTAATTTTAGTAGATAAATCGGCCATTGGTTGCTGCGCGCGTTTAACTGCAGCCTTCATGTATTTCAGCTTATCTCTAGACTCAGATATTAATTTTTGAGTGATGCCCATATCCGCTTGAAGTTGCGCCAATTCTCTTTGGAAAGCTACTTTCTCAGCTCTATTTTCAGCTGGCATTTCAACATTATCTAAGGCTTTGACTTCAAATGCCACCGGACTTGAAACTGACTTTAAATTACCATCCTTCATTACGGCCATTTCAACCGTGTAAGTCCCCGGTGCTACTAGGGTTCCTTCATCTCTACCACCAAATGGATTATAAAATTTTGGTTTGCTGAGATTAATTGGGTTTTGAAGGGTGTATCTTAAATTCCAGTGAAAGCGCTGAACGCCCTTCTTCGCTGGTCTGAATTCTTTCTTTACGACCTGACCATCGGAATCTTTGATGGTAAACACCAATTCTTCTTTAGACTCTTCAGATTCAGCTTTTAAAGCATCGTAACTTGGGTACGGTGTATCTTTATTCGCTTTAATTAATTCTTTCTCCTCTTTTTGTCGTTTATCCTTTAGCGATTTAAAATCAGAATTGTAGTAATACGTTATAACGGCTTCAGGTCCTAAATTCTCCGCAGTGTAAAAATTATCTCCCTGAAAGGATTTGCCTGGCAAACCTAAAGGGCTACTAAATTCCCACATCAAAGCTGTTCTTACAGGATAAATTTTTGCTTCATCCTTTGGTTCAGAATTTTCTATGTCTCTTAAAACTGAATAATCATCCATCACATAGAACCCTCGCCCAAATGTACCTAGTACAAGATCATTTTCTCGCTCTTGTATAGCAATATCTCTCACCGCAATTGTAGGTAAACCATTTTTAAGTTGTTTCCAGTTTTTACCTTGATTTGGCGAAAAGAAAGCACCGAACTCTGTTCCTACAAAGATGAGATTATCATCTACATGATCTTCTTCTATGGCGTAAACACTTCCTCTTTCTGGAAGATTTGATTGAATTGGAGTCCAACTCGCACCCTTATCAGATGATTTAAAAATATAAGGTTTGAAATCACCGTATTTATGGTGATTAAATGCTACATATATTACATTTTCGTTGTGTTTAGACAGATGTACGCTGTTGACATAAGATTGCTTAGGAGCGCCGTCAATATTCGAAATTTTCTGCCATGTTTGTCCACCGTCTTCAGAGATATGCACTAAACCGTCATCGGTACCTGCCGCTAATAAATCTCTGTTTAGTGGTGATTCAGAAAATGCGACAATACTTCCGTACAGTGATGTTGACCCATTTTTCATAACGGCATCTATACTTACAATTCGGTCGTAGACCTTTAGACTATTTCTATCAATTTGTTGTGAAAGATCCTCACTTATAACATTCCAACTATTACCATAATCATCTGACCTGAATACTTTATTTGCCGAAAAGTAGAGTCGCCCAGGTACATGTCTACTCACTACAAGCGGTGCGTCCCAATTAAAGCGGTATGCATTTTCACCTTTTCTTGCTTTTGGTTTAATCCCAACAGTTTCACCACTCTTTTTGTCGAATCGTACCAACCCTCCATATTGTGATTGAGCATAAACTATGTTCGGATTATTAGGATCGATCTGGGATTCAAAACCATCACCACCATTGGTAATAAACCATTCTGAATTTCGAATGCCATGATTGGTTAATACTCTCGAAGGACCGCCTAAACTAAAGTTGTCTTGCGTTCCTCCGTAAATATTATAAAATGGATAATCATTATCTACAGCTACCTTATAAAATTGTGTTACTGGAAGATTCTTTTTAAAATCCCATGTTTTGGCAGCGTCAAAGGTTTCGTAAATTCCACCGTCACAACCTACAACCCAATGTTTATTATTATGAGGATTGATCCACATACAGTGATTATCTACATGCTTAGTATCTTCTCCAACCTTGTTAAAAGTCTTTCCACCGTCGTGTGTAACAGACATCCAGGTATCCATAGAATACACGGTGTTTTCATCAACTGGGTCTGCAATAATCTCCTGATAATAATTTCCGCTGGTCACATGCGAACTGCGCTTTCGCCAACTTGCGCCTCTATTTGTAGAAGCATAGAACCCACCTTTTCGATCGGCAGCCTCAACGATTGCATATATAATTTCTGGATTGGCAGGCGAAATAGCTAAACCGATTCTACCTAATTCTACGTTGGGTAACCCTTTATTGATTTTCGTCCAGGTTTTTCCTCCATCAACACTTTTGTGCATAGCCGATCCTGGACCACCACCTACATAAGTATATACATGGCGTCGTCGTTGAAGCGTTGAAGCATAAAGTACTTCAGGATCTCTAGGATCCATAACAACATCATTGACGCCAGTATGCTCATCTACTTCAATGATCGAATTCCAGGTTTTTCCGCCATCTTCGGTTTTGTATAAACCTCTATCACCACCTTTGCTCCACAGCGGTCCGATGGCAGCGACATAAACAACATCAGAGTTATCGGGATGCACAATGATCTTACCAATGTGTTCCGAATTTTTAAGACCCATATGTTCCCAAGATTTACTGCCATCTATTGATTTATAAATACCATCTCCGTAGGCAACTGAGCGTTGATTGTTATTCTCGCCAGTACCAACCCAAATAACATTAGGGTTATTAGGATCCATAGTTACACAGCCAATGGAGTACGAACCCTGGCTATCGAAAATAGGCTCATAGGTAACGCCAGAATTAACTGTTTTCCAAACCCCACCTGATGATGTAGCAACATAATATTCGAATGGATTATTAGGATTGAATGCAAAATCTGAAATTCTTCCTGATGTTAGTGCAGGTCCGACATTTCTCCATTTTAATCCTGAAATATTTATGGATTCTAAAGGTGTTTTGTCGTCGGTGTCTTTTTTTGATTTTTTTTGGGCTATACCTGTGGTGCTGAAACTGAGTAACAAACCCAGAACAACTAATGCAAAGTTTTTCATAAGTGAAATCTGATGGTTGGTTTTATTCTTTTTAATTTAAATAGTTAGTTTTTCCCATTAAATTCATCACATAAATGATGCTTGTAGGAAAGGCTCTAAATTGAGATGTTGAGAGTTTCTAAAGATAGCTTTTTTGTAAACAAATTAATATTAAGAGAACGATAAAAATTTATAATTTCCATGTGATCTTTCCATTTCATTCGATTTCTGAAGCCTTTAAGGATGTTAGTTATAATTATGCGTATTTTTATGAAAGCTGAAATCTGTTGAAGGGATAATGTCTAGTTTCAACTGATCAAAAACCTAATTAATTCTATGTTTTTCAAAAAGAAAAAAATCGATATCTCATTATTAATAAACGAAGGAAATTTTTCAAAAGCAAGCGCAGAAATTGAATCTCAACTTAAAAAACAAAACACCGTTTATATCTGCCAGCAGGCTTGGCATAAGATCAATTTGGATTCAGATTTTAGTGAAGAAGAAATCAGATTAGATGAAAATTTACTACCTGAGGAGTTCTTTGAAACTATCAGGATTTATTACTTCTTAGTAGATTCTGACTGGCCCAAAGACAAAAAAGAGAAGTACCTCAAAATTTCTAAACATATCATTCTTAAAATAAGTACGTTCATTCGAAACAATCTATTTGGTGAAATAAGATTCGATCCCAATCTTAGAGAAAGCTTACAAGACTTTATTCAATTTGTAAAAGAACAAGATCTGAATAATGACCAAGCCGATCTCAGTGCAATTAAAGCACAACTGAGCGGAAGCTTACTTCAGTTAGGTTGGATTGAAAAAAAAGACTTCGGAATAGATATGCTTCAATACGCGGAGAGCTATGAAAATGTTGGTCTAACGGATCAATCTATGAATATTTACAAGGCCATTATTAACGATTTCAAATCTCAATCAAGAGAACTTTCAAGTGGCTTATTCCCCGAAATTCAACATGTAGACGACCCTACAGATGAAGAGTTAGAAATTATTACTAAGGCGAAAGATGCTTTAGATAGACTATCAAAAAACTAATCGAACGTAAATGTTTCAATCTGAATAGTTTGCATATAAAATAGTAACTTAGAGTCGGTATGAAGTCTAATTTAAAATCGCAGAGACATGAGAAAAAGTAGACGGAAATTTTTGAAAAACAGTATGGCATTGGGACTTACCTCATTAATAGACCCCTTCAGTTTAGAGGCATCAAGTGGATTAATTCAGCAGGACAAAAAATTAAAAATTCTGATTTTGGGAGGTACCAGTTTTTTAGGTCCGCATCAAATTTCATATGCATTGAACAGAGGTCACGAGGTAACGACTTTTACACGAGGTAAGACTGTACCTAAGATTCATGCTGATCTTTTTTCAAAAGTAGAACAACTTATTGGCGATAGAGAGAATAACCTTGAAGCCCTAAAGAATCGAAAATGGGATGTAGTTATTGATAATTCGGGGCGTAAAACTAAATGGACGGAAGATACCGCCAAATTATTAGTTGATAATGTTGGTTATTATATGTACACCTCCTCGATTAGCGTTTATTACCCTTTTACAGGTGAAGATTTCTCAGAAAAACGCAGCTTGGTGACGGAAATTCCTGATGATATTGACGAAGGTGAAAGAGGCACATATGCTTACGGTGTCATGAAAGCAACTTCAGAAACCGCCACTATCAAAAGCTTTGGAGCAGATAGATCAATAATTGTGAGACCCACTTTAATTGTTGGTCCGGGTGACAGAACAGACCGTTTTCCTTATTGGTTAGCACGATTAGAAAAAGGCGGCGATATTATAATTCCGGGAAGTCGCACTGAGGTAGTGCAGTATATCGATGTAAGAGATTTGGCCGAATGGATGATTCGTCTATGCGAAACTAAAGCGGCTGGAATTTATAACGGATCTGGTCCTGGATTTGATATGACGACCAATGCCTTCGTGCATGGTATTCATGCCAATTATACTTCTGCTGTAAATTATATTCAAATTGACGACAATAAATTTTTAGAGGAAAATGGTTTAATTGGAATTCAACCTTGGGTCATTCAATTACCGCAGTACGCTGGTATGTCTAAAAGTGATAACAGCAAAGCGATAGCTGCAGGGCTTACCTTCAGGTCGCTCTCTGAAACTGTTCAAGCCACTAAAAAATGGTGGTACTCTGAAGCAGTTTCGCAAGAAAGACGCGATAATATTCTCACTAATGAAAGGTCGTTGATGCGAAGAGAAAAAGATATTCTAGCCAAGTGGAAACAAAGAACGTAGAACGTTAAATTATGAAGCACTTTCTAGTACTAATCATTGTGGTGTTTACCTTATCGTGTAAAGGGCAAGTTACCAATGAAGAAGAACGCAAAGTTGGAGGGCCTTGCGAAGATTGTGTGGCATTAATGGATTATCAGAAGTTAAACATTCAGCCGCTAGCCGTTGATACTTTACCAAGGTTTAATGAGCATGAACCTAAAATTAAAATATCCGGAACGGTATATAAAAGGGATGGTAGCACCCCTGCTGAAAATACCATTTTATACATATATCATGTAGATCGTAACGGACTATACCAACCAAGTGACGACCCCGTTGGCTGGGAAAAACGGCACGGTCAGTACCGCGCTTGGTTAAAAACTGGTAAGGATGGTAAATTTACATTTTATACCTTTAGACCTGCCTCCTACCCAGGAACTTCAGAGCCTCAACACATCCACATTTATGTAAAAGAACCTCATACAATACCTTATTATCTGGATAGTTATTTGTTTGAAAGTGATCCTTTGCTCACAGAAAGTGAAAAGTCTTCTCAAAAAGATCGAGGCGGATCGGGGATTATAAAACTTGAAATGAGGGACGGCATTTATACAGCAAATAGAGATCTAATTTTAGGTTTGAATATCCCGGAATATGAATAATCACGCAGCGAACTTTTTGACACCTTCTAACAAACCATCATGACATCATCATTTAAGATTTTACTTTTTTTTGTTATAAGCCTATTTGCTCAGTCGGTTTATTCACAAACCATAGTCGAAGACTACCAACCAATTAAAAACGACAGTTTAAGAATTGGCCCTGGAGATAAAGACTTTTTACCATACATACAAAGTGGTTATACGCTAATGCTTCCTGAAAGTAATACCGCTAAAGGCGTTCTGATTTTCCTTGAAGATTCAGGGATTGACAAAAAGAATAGAAACGCCAAGCTACTCTATGAACTGGCTTCTGATAAAGACTTTGCTGTGCTATCTGTTTCCACGGAAATACCACTCGATTTTTTCTTTACTGAGGCCTCCATGCAGTCGGTGCATCAAACCATTAAAAGTGCCTTTAAAACCCACGCGTTACCAAATGAGAATATTTTCTTTCTTGGTCCGAGTTTAGTGGGTCATAGAGCACTTCGATATATTAAATACGTGAATGAAGGGGATTTCGATTTTCAATTAAATATCAAAGGTATTGTGCCCTGTAATTTTACGATGGACTGGACAAGAAAATGGTATCAACACCAGCGCGATATTAAACTAAACCGGATAGACTTATGGGAACCTAAGTTTATGAATTACATGTTGGAAACCTATTTAGACGGAACACCAGAAACCGCACCTGAGCGCTATCATGATTTCTCATCATACAGTTATTTTGATGCCATTAACGACAATATTGATCATTTTAAGAACTTCGCTGTAAGAGCTTATGTAGAACCAGCCATTAATTACCGACTTAAAACTTACTACAGAACGCTTTATGATAATAATGCACCGGATATGGTTGGGTTTATTGCCGAATTAAATCTGAGAGGAAATGACAATACAGAACTGATCGTTATACAGCCTGAAGACAAACCTTCAAAAGCGAAAACAGCACAGTCTACATGGAACGGCATTAATAAAGTTGAGCTTATGGATTGGATTCAAAAACAAACAGAAAAATAGACGATACACATTACGCGTATCGCCTATCCCCAACCTCAAAACTAATCCCAAACTAGCATTTGCAAATCCCTATGTCATTATAATCATACAACGCTTCGCCTCGCTCGGGATAACCTAAAAACGAAAGTTTATTGAGTAATGTTGAAAGATCCTGTGCCTTATAAAAATTAAAGGTGATCATGAGATCTCTAGGATACAACCTTAGGTTTTTAATACCATCTAAGCTTTCTAATTCTTGCCTTATTACTTTTGAACACGTTTCACAAAAACTTCGTTCAATTTCTATTCTAGCCATTGAAACAGGTGCAGCTACTCGATACTGTTCCATATTAAAAAACTCTCGACAAATTAAATCCAAAGAAAATATTACCGTCACTCCAATCACCTGTAGCCTGACCAAGAAATCCGTTAGTATTCATGGGTTGTGCATTCGTAAAATGTAATTGAAATACATGCCCACCTGTTTCAAGGTCAAATCCTATTGAAAGCGGATTGTTAAATGGCGAATTATCCGCTCGGTTAAGATGCAATCCATAGTCGAAATTTATAGACCAACGCTTCGTTAATTTGTGTCGACCGCCAAAACCAATTACATATTGCGAATTGTGCTGTGAGTCGAAATCCACATAGTTATCGTGAAAAAACGTAGGCATAAGTTGTAGTGAAAGATTCTCATTAAATTTCTTTGAAATCAATAACTGAGTTGTGTAACCCAGTCGATTCTTGAATTCAAGCCCTGGTAAAATCTGTTCATCCAAAGAGGTATTGATTAAAATGTTACTAGAGCTTACAATAGTAAATGGAAAGCCGCCTCTACGCTCACGAACAAGCCTGAGTTTTAGTGATGATTCATACATTTTTCGAAATGAACTCCTAGAAACACCAATATTGATGCCGTCAGAAATACCATAAATAACATTGAGCCGTGTTACCGCTTGGTCCAATCCAAAGAAGTCCTGAATCCCTGTTTCTAGAGATCCAAATCTGTGCGAAACCACAAAATAAAGTTCCTTTTTAGATACCATTTTAGTCGATTCAAAATTGACTATTTTAAGTCCTTTGAATGCTGCACTTTTATAATCTTCCTGAGGATCGACATCAATTTCTGACAGCAAGTCGTCCTGACCAAAAACGACCACAGGAAAAATTAGAAGGATAAAGAATAAAGTTTTCATATTAATTGATGTTAGTTATTACTGAGGCTTGATCGATTTTAACCATCTCGAGGAGCTCATCGTAGCCCACACAACGGCCTTTCACTGTAACGGTGTTTTTTAGTTTTACATCTGGCATGGTACCTTCAATAAAGCTTACCTGAATGATATCATTCAAACTCAGTGCGGAAGTTTCAACAAGCGATATTTCTCCAGTGATCGCCACTACCTTATCTAGATATTTAGAGGTTGCAATAGTTTCATCAGCCTGAAATTCTGCGAATATTTCCTCGGCAGCAATTTGTATGCTTACTTCCTCTTCGGCAATATTTCTGTGTTCACCATTAAAAACATAATTGTATACAAATGCAGCTGAAATAAGCGCAACGATAAGGATTGCGAGAATAATTAGCTTTTTCCTTTTCATCGCTTAGTGAGTTTAAAATCTAGACTTACAATAATCTCCTTTGCGATCTTATTTCTTACCACACTTGGTATTTCGATATCAAAATCTTCGGGTTTGACAAAAAAGGCTCCTTTAATGACAATGGCGTCATCATCAGATATTTTCATCTTCAGTGTTGTGTTAATTTGTTTTTCTTTTCCACGCAATTCAATTTTCCCATCCACTTCAATGTCTTGTTCTTCGGTAGTTAATTCAGAAAGATCAAAGTCTAATAACTTCCCTTTGAAGGTCGCTTTTGGGTAAGTTTCAGACTCGATGTAATTTTCGTTAAAGTGTTCTTCCATTAAGGAATTTTTGAATCTAAAGCTCTTCATTAAAGCTAAAGATGCAATCTCGGCTGTCTCAGTATTCAGAATGACTGTAACCGATTCGTTCTTCGCCTTTACAGGTTCAAAAAGTTCTTCTGAAGCTTCAAAAGCAATTTTTCCGGTCTTATCGATGTACTTCCCTTGTGCTAGCACTGTATGACCAACATTGAAAGAAAGTAAGATCAACAAGACAAATAGTGTGCTATTTACCTTTTTCATTTTTATTGTATTTGAATTAATTGATTTAGTTCTGTGGTTTTCCGTTATCGATCCACTCAGCGATCAAATCGATTGTCGCTTGTGGTAATCGCCCTGAAGGTGGCATTGCACCGGGTGCGCCATTTTGAAGGCTCATTCTGTTTAAAACACCTTCAGCTCTTTGACTTACCTGATTGTAATTAACTAAAGCAAAAGGCGCTCCATTAACTGGCGGGCTCCCATGGCAACTCACACAACTGCTTTGCATAATCGGGGCAATATCATCGTTGTAGGTGACCTCACCATCTGGGTCTGGATCGTCATTGGGATCATCTGAAATGATACCGGTATCATCAGATGAAATGTCTATTAAATCATCTTCACTGTCGTAGCTACAAGCTAGCAGACTTAACACGAAGAAAACGGATACTAATTTTCTAATTTTCATAAGATCAATTTTTGATTAGATTTAGATTCATTGAATCTGATATTGATTAGCTCTAGGGAATTACATGAGCCGTTGTGTTTCAAATTCAAAAGCAATATTAGAGGGTAGCTGTTGTATCAAAAAAAGAAGTTGACTCAAGAGGAAAAATTAGCCTTAGAAAGGAAAAAAAGCCATTTGAAATTTTCGAGATTTACGGGTTTTAGACCCATTCGATGCCGTAATTAAGGCAGTGCAGACCGAATAGTCAATGTTCAAAAAAGAGGTTGAGTAATTGTTAGTAAAACAATTTCATAATGCTATCAAGAACGTTTAAAAATGCATTATCTAATTTTATTAACTTTAAAAATCCTATTGCAGAAAACTATGTCGTTTCGTAATTAAAAGCCTTCATGTGAAATCAAAAATCAAAATAATTGGCTGTGGTGTTTCCGGACTTTCCGTCGGAATTATCTTGTCGGAAAACAACTATGATGTTGAGATCATTACGGATCAACTGCCTGAACATACAACCTCAGCAGTGGCTGCTGCAATTTGGTTTCCTTATGAAGTTAAACCAAAAGCTTTGGCGAATATTTGGAGTAAAGCTTCTTATATTGAATTTTTAAAACTGAGTCGTATTGCAAATTCAGGGGTTTCCATGACCACTTTAACTGTTTTGGTTAAGCGCGAAGAAGATGCTTGGTGGATCGATGCGCTTCCAGAAAATGAAATACGAAAGGCTAGCGCAGAAGAACTTCCAGACGACTTTCCGATTGGTTATAAAATGAACGTGCCCTTAGCTGAAACCCAGATTTACTTGGACTTTTTGCTCAATAAGTTTAAAACACTTAACGGAAAAGTCACGATCAGGAAGGTTGAAAGTCTAGACGAGTTCAACAATAGTGATGCACTACTAGTGAATTGCACTGGCTTAGGGTCTAGAGAATTAATAAATGATAAAGCACTTTATCCAATTCATGGACAAATTGTAAAGGCCAAACCACAATCTGAAGTTGATTGTATAGTGGCAGATTTTACGTTTGAAAAGTCCGATGATCGTTTGGCCTACGTAGTGCCCCGAGGTGATTGCTTGGTGTTAGGTGGTACTGCCATTAAGGATAAGGAAGATACCCAACCTAATCCTGAACTTACAAAAGAAATTGTTGAACGCTGTACCCGTATTGAACCCAAATTAGAACAAGTGGAAATTAAGTCTGTTCATGTAGGTTTACGACCTGGACGGCCAGAAATTCGTGTGGAAAGAGAAGGACGCATCATTCATAATTACGGCCATGGAGGTGCTGGATTTACAGTTTCTTGGGGTTGTGCCCAAGAAGTTAAAAGGTTGATTGAAGACCATTAAGTGACAAAATAATTAGCCTTATTAACTATTAAGTTTTAATGTTTATACTTAAAGCGTTGACTGTTGTATGTTATTGTTATTTAAAAAATCTTGAGATTTGAAATAATCCAGAATTGAAAAAACACTTTTTAATAAGGTTGGTTTTACACGTTGATTACTTCTGATATCCTTATCAAATTGAATAATTCCATCTTTATTTTCAGTTAATGCACTGAGAATATTATCAAAATCATAGTCATAATCTGTTAGTACGTTAGCATCTAAAAACCCTATATGTTTTAGATCAAAATCGTTAAACATGGACCGAGCTCCTGCGCGTTTAGCCACCTCTTGAGAAACTTTCTTTTTTATTTCAACTATCGACACCTTATCGAAACAAGCCTCTTTAACCTCCGATAATTTTTCTAATGTATTGTCTCTACTTTCGTTATCAACAAAGCACATTACAATTTGCTCTGAAGCCTTGATAATTTTGACTAATCGCTTCGAATTGATTTCCTCAGCGTTATTGTGAAATATGATTATTACACCTACTTTCATTGACACTAAATCTAATTATATGATTTCTAGTTCATTATTTAGTTCAAAGTTTAGCTGACCTTTTCTTTTTCTGTAAACCCAAGCAATTTGGGCTAATTGCATTACAATTTTTACAGAGTCTTTCATGGATAATTTTGAACCATCAGCGTGTATCCATCGCTTCAGAGGTTGCTCACAAAGCATAGATTTTGCTTGGTTTAAGCCAAAATGAATAGTCATTCGTTTGAAAATTTCAACATCAAAAATCCATTGGGTCACAAACTTCTTTTTAAAGGCAATATCAATAACATCTTTATGAAAAATCTTAGCACCACATTGTGTGTCTTTAAAATCCATTGAAAGAATTTTTCGAATAATAAAATTGATGGTTAAGCTTATGATTTTTCGAGCAGATTCCTTAGTAATATTGGCACCCATTCTTGATATACGAGACCCACTTACTATTTTAAAATTAGACCCTTCCATCGTCTTAACCAAGTCATCAAAATCTGATAGATCAGTCGACAAATCTGCATCTAAAAAGCCTATATAATCCAGATCTGTTTTCTCTGCCATATGTAACATTCCAAGTCTCACAGCTTCCGCTTTACCTCCATTTTTTTCGCAATCATAAACTGTGATAAAATCTTCTCTACCTTTCTGGAGATTGTGTAATACTTCGAGTGTTTTGTCCTTACTTCCGTCATTGACAAAACATAAGTGGTATCCTGAATTTTGATTTACAAAGCTTAAAAACTCATCACTTAGTAATCGCTCCTCTTCATTATAACATGGAATCACAACACCTACGCATCGTTTTTGAATCATTATAGTATCCTCGTCTTCCTTTGAAGATTCTGTCTGTGGTACTCCTATCAATCGTTTTACCCTAGCACAGATCTCATTCAGGCTTAATGGTTTTTTCATGTAATCATTAACACCTAAATCAAAAGCTTTGGTAATATTATTATCTAAGGTATTTCCAGATAAGATCATTATCGGTGTTTCAGACGCCCTAGTAATTCTAATATGATTTATAATATCGAACCCAGAAATATTTGGCATATTAATATCTACAATTACCAAGTCTGGTTGAAAAGTGTCAAATGCGTTTAACCCTTTATTAGCATCAGTTTCAATCTGAACTGTATACCCTAAATTGGTTAATCGTTTTTCTAATGGTAACAAAACTAACTGTTGGTCATCTATGGCTAAAACTTTCATAATAATTGGTTTTTCAATTTATTTACAGTCCAAAAGTACTCGAGAAGGCGTCCTAAAATTTTTAATTTAGATGAACTGAACTGTTAGTGTAGACGAATGGTAATTTCCTGTAGTTGATTAAAATCAGTACCAGAAGTTAAATTATATATCTTTACGGTATTGATTACATTATCAATGAATTAAATGAAAAATGCCTCAAATAAATATTTAATCGCTGCCCTTTTAATAGGATTAGCATTTCATGGTACATCTATTTTCTTCACCTTAGAAACTACCTATGATGCACTTATTCATTTGTTTTTTGCAGACCATTATGCCAATAGCTGGTTTGAACCTTGGAACTATAAATGGTATACAGGGTTTACAGTGATGAGTTACCCGCCATTAGTACACCAATCTATTGCAGCACTGTCTTTTATTGGTGGACTAAAATTCGGATTGTTTTCCGTTGCACTAATTGGTATTATCCTCTTTATAACAGGCGTTTACAGGTTTTCACTTTTGATAACCTCCAACAGAACTGTAGCAGGCTACGCCGCTATACTAGCCGTATTTTCATCATCTTTTGTTGAAACCTTACATATTTTCGGACAGCTCCCAAGCATCATAGGAATTTCAGTTTTAATGCATGCCCTACCCGAGATCTATAATTGGTTGAAAACAGGCAGATGGCGCTATCTCGCAACCTCACTTTCTTTGATAGCTGTAACAGTAACTTCACACCACGTAACACCTATTTTTGGTATGGTGTTTTTCATATTTCCATTGATAGGAATGGTAATCATGGACCACGCTAAGGAGCAAGTTTCGTCCTTGAAGGCTGTTACCATAAAAGTATTCATTTCGAGTTTTTTCAAACTTCTTAAACGCATTGTAGGTTTTGGGTTTTCATCGTTATTTATCATTATAGTCTGTATACTTCCTTATTGGATAAATTCGAAGAATAACCCAATTACGCAAGTTCCTATTCCTCATGGATCAAGAGATAATTTTCTTGAAATTACCTCATCCGGATTGGTGTTCTTTCTAATTCCCTGGGGAATTTTATTGATACTGTTACCTTATATATTCTATAGATTTTACAGCAAGCGTTATTTATTCTTTGGCCTATCAATTACCATCCTATTTATTTTAGGAACTGGTGGTACAACGCCAATTCCGAGAATGGTTCTTGGTGAAACGGCATTTAATATTCTCACCTTAGATCGATTTACATTATGGGCATCTATAATGTCTCTGCCCTTATTTGGTGAGTTCACCTATCGATTTGCAGAGGGTGATTTAAAGACACTTATTCAATCTAAACTGGGTGCCGTTTATCATCGTATTGCTGGTGGAGTTTTGGCGGGTTTGTTTCTTTTTATGACCATTTTCACTATGAGTCTAGGATATTTCAAACCATCTCAGCCACAAAAAATTAAAATGTTGCCAATCATCAATTTCCTAAATCAAGATCAACACGATCAATGGCGCTATATGACTTTAGGTTTTGGCGATCAAATGGCTTGGCTTGCTGCTCAAACCAATGCATTATCGGTTGATGGAAATTATCATTCTGCGCGGCGTTTACCAGAATTAACCACAAGACCAATTGAGCGTTTAGAAAATTCAAAGTTTAAAGGTGTAGAAGGTATTGGGTCTCTGCAGCAATTTTTAACGACACCCGAAAAATATAATTTGAAATACATTTTCTCCAACGATAAGTTTTATGACCCCATTCTTTATTTCTGTGGTTGGCAACGTTTACGACAATTGGAAAATGGCATCATGGTTTGGGAAAAATTGAACGTTCCTCCTTTATCGTCTATTTTACCAAAAGAAGACGTCAGTAGGTGGCAAAAATTACTTTGGGGAATCGTGCCTTTTTTAACGGTTCTCATCGCATTTTTACTAAATGTACAATCCGTGCTGGTCAGTAGTTTGAAAACTAAAGTTACGTCGCTGCCCGAGTATTTCAATTTTAAAAATGATTATAGCAAATTTTCGAGAGGACTTTTAAGAATAAGTCATGTTTGGTCAGTTATAATGGCAATCATTATTCTTATTGGTATTTATCAATTCTACATTAAAAATGAGTCGCATCATTCACCTAAAAATGCCATTCTGGCCTACTACGATGCTTTAGATTTTAAAGAATTTGAAAAGGCCTTTAGCCTTATTAATCCTGAAAGCGATATGAGTATTGCGCAATATATGCTTCAAGTTTCAGTGACCGACGGCTTACTGAGTTCTTATGCGAAACTCGATGCAATATCTACAGAAATCATTAGTGAAACTGAAGACCTAGCTAGCGTAAAAGTAACTACAGATTGGATCACACCACTTGAAAAAATAAACAAAATCTACTATAGAACACTGGTAAAGGTTGATGGTAAATGGTATCTCCAACCTGAAGAAATCACGGCCGACCTACCTCCTGATCAGCTTTATGCCAGCAATAAAACCGCATATTTTAATCAAGGCCGAAGACGCATTACTACAGAACAAACCTATCACGAAGACGTTCTTAAACAGCCTGTTTTAGAAATTCTAAGTGCTAAATTGGTAAAGGCCGATCAGAGTTATGCGATAGTTGGTGAGATTCAAAATATTGATAATGTTCCTGCAGATGTTGTTTTGAAGGGTACATTATATAATGATGCTGATAAAATGTTGGCTACCTACAACGCAAAATATCATGTTAAGCACAAATTAATGCCAAAGGAAGTAAGTGCATTCAGAATAAATTTTGAAGGTATCGCCTGGTCTAAGACTAAAGATTCTATTCCAAAAACATTTAATCCAGACGAGTTTACACCGATAGAACTGGACGAACAGCCGACGAAGTTTAACCTTCAAGCAGCAGGTAATGTTTCTGGCTCTGATCTATTCAAAAATACAACAGTTTCAATTTCTGATTTAAACAATGAGACTATCTCGGGTTATCTATTTAATAGTGGTACCGAAGAGGTCACTATTCCACAATTATTGGTTTCCTATTATGACGAAAACAAAGAACTTATGTGGGTTGACCATATGTTTGTAAAAGATGGCATTCGTCAGCAAAGAACACAAGCCTTCAAATACCAATTGCAAACTAATTCTGTTCTAACTATTAATGACGATATGAGTAACTGCTATGTCAATGGTTTGCCAAATACGTCTATTTCAGATAAAATTGTTTCAGACAGAATCACGGATCATTCAAAAGAAACCTTGCAATCCATAGAGCATCCTAACTTTAAATATTTAAAACTCGAAGTCAATTCCTATATTGGTAATCCTAACTAATGTCTTATAAGTCCATTTACATATCGATCATTCTTGCAGTACTGCTTGTATCTGGATTCAGTATGAAACAGGACACAAAAAATTCTAGTTATACACTAATTTCTACTACTTCAACTTATACGGCAGGCGACATGGTTTCGTTAGATTTCAATTTTGAAGGAAGCGCAGATGTTTTTATGTATTGCTCTAATAGTTACGGTTCTGTTATCATTCAACCAACTGTTGGTAACACCCTTAAATTTGAAATACCCAAATCAATAACTGATAAATCTGGCACAATCAACTGGGAATTGCATGCAACTTCGAAACTAAGTTCTGGGCAAATTTTAATTCAACCTAAATCAGAAATAAATAAGCTCGAGACGTATATAGGTCCACCGAGTATCGAAGCTGGAGGAACCGATTATACCATGTTGGTAGCTATTCCTACAGATGAGTTAGACAATCCGCTTGTTGATAGCACAAAGGTGGTGGTGAAACATCAATTTTTGGATGATCACAAAGACGATGATATCTATACAAAACACGGCTTCACCTATAAGAATTTGTTTTCTTATGAGCAAACTGGGCGTATGCTCATTAACTCTGAAAGCTTAGATCTCAATTCTAAAGAGTTTGATGTAAATGTAGTGCCTGCTATACCTACAAATTTTACAATTTCGGCAGATCGAATCCACAACTATGCGGATGGTAATCAAATCACCACATTTAGGACTTCAGTGATTAAAGACCGATACAATAACACAGTCAGTGACGGCACATTTGTTTCATTCATTATCATCAATAGTGATGGTAATATTGAAGAGACTTCGGGTGCTACCATTGATGGAATTGCAACTGCAAAACTTTTGCATCCCGATCATGAAGAGCAATGGGCGATTAAGGCCTATATTGAAGGAATGGCAAATAGTGAAACTATTAATATAAAATTTGAACAAGCTGTTACAGATTTTGAAGTTTCCTTCTCTGACTCTAACAGAATGATCACGGTCGGTCCACTACAAAGCTTTATGGATCAGTATATACCTGATGGACTTCGCGTTGTATTGACGATTACTAAGGATGGTGCGATTGAAAATCAGATTATAGAGCAAAGTGTTGACGGGTATGTTAAGTTCATTTTGAATAAAGACCGCTACACTAAAGGTCAGTACGACTTAAAAATTGAAGCTGCGGGTATCACAAAATCATTCGAAAATACAAGCTATGAGTAATTCGAATAAAAACATATTACGTGGTGTTATTTTATTTAGCTATGTACTTGTGATAGCCTTGGTGATATATGGTGTTGCCGCGATTTTTTCATATCTAAATACAGGCGCTGATCGCAGTACGATGCTTCATACCGAAGTGGAACAAATAGATCAATATTTACCACAATTACAATGGTCTCCATTACGTAACGAGGGTCGCCCGATGGATACTGAAAACCTAAAAGCCATCGAAGAAGATTATTTAGATGCTTGGTATGTAAAACATGTAGCCTTCATGACAAACTCAATGACTGGTATTGATGATTTTTATACCGAAAGTGCAAGAGAAAATATTCGAAACGTTATTTCTATCAATTCTGAAAGCAATACCGTTATTGAAGCTACCACGTTGGCCCATCACCCGACACTCGAGTTTTTTAGTGAAGATGGTCAAATCGCTGTTCTTACTGATCATGATGTTATTGAATTTAAACGTATTTTCACTGGTGAAAAGTTAGTAGCTGAAGTCAACGAAAAGTCAACCTATAAAGTAACGCTGCTTTTAGAAGACGGATTTTGGCGCATAAGACATTTGGTTAGAGTTAAAAGCGAACCCTATATTCCTTCAGCATCAACAATTTCATTTAACCCAGAAGAAATAAAGGGCATAAATTACTATCCGCAGGCTACGCCTTGGAACATGTATGGCGATAATTTTGACAGAACTATAATTGCTGAAGATTTTCAAGTGATCAGTGACGCCCAACTCAACAGCATTAGAGTTTTTGTGCCTTATGAGGACTTCGGAAAGTCTACCGTTTCTGAAGAAAAGTTAGATAAACTAATTCAAGTTTTAGACGTGGCTGACTCCAAAGGCTTAAAGGTTTTAATCACACTATTTGACTTCTACGGAGATTATTCGGTTCTAGACTGGACACTCACACAGCGGCATGCAAGTACAATTATTAATACCTTAAAGACGCACAATGCCTTGCTGGGATGGGATATTAAGAATGAACCCGATCTAGACTTTGAAAATCGTGGCAAAGAACTCGTAACCGCTTGGTTAAATAAAATGATCACTTTAGTGAAGTCCCAAGATCCTGATCATCCTGTTACGATTGGTTGGTCTAATGCAGAAAGTGCTGCAATTTTGAATGAGCAACTCGACTTTGTATCCTTTCATTATTATGAGAAGGTCGAAGATCTCAATGAACGCTATACGTCTCTTAAATCAAAAGTTAAAAACAAACCTGTAGTAATTACAGAGTATGGCATGTCTTCATACAGCGGTATTTGGAATCCCTTCGGGAATTCTGAGGAAGATCAGGCGGAGTATCATAAAGCCATGCAATCTATATTTTCCGAGAATGATCTACCCTTTATGTCATGGACACTTTACGACTTTTCTGAAATACCAAAGGAAGTCGTGGGCAGACTTCCTTGGCGTCAAAATGCACAAAAGCACTTTGGATTTATAAACGAAGAAGGCGTTAAAAAACCTTCCTTTAAGCATATTTCAACTACAGAACAACCTCCTTCGTCTCACTATTAATTAAGGGATTTACAACTTGTTTTTTATCAATGATTTGTTTGAATGTTTCTAAGTACATCTGAGCAATTTCAGACATAGGATGTGCAGTTGCGGCTTTGTAGTTTGCCATTGCAATGTTTAGGCGATGTGCTTCGTTAGTCACTAATGCTTCTATGGCTAAGGCTAAACTTTCAACACTTGTTGGCTCAAAAAATTCACCTTTATAACCTTCATCCTGAACTAACAATGCTAGATCTCCCAAGTCTGGCATAACCACAGCTTTACCATAACTTCCTGCCTGATGTAAAACACCCGAGCTCCCAGTCGTTGATGTATAAGGGAACACCACCACAGCACTTTCGTTAAAAATTACAGGTACGTCCTCTTCTTCAACATAACCCGTAAATCTTACATTAGGCACATGGCTGTATGTATCTTTTACACTTTCTAAATATCCAGGTACATTTGGATTATCAGTTCCTGCAATCACTACTTCTAAATCTAAACCTGTAGATTTTCTGACCATCTCAACAGCTTCGATCATGCCCTCTACTTTTTTGTAAGTTCCAAATTTTCCGAAGGTCATAATCTGAAGTGGACCTTTCGGTAAATTATAATCGGGTTCAGCCGGAATTTCAAAAGTTCCATGCGGAATTAATTTCACATTTTTAGCACCGTATTTAGCTTCAAGAATGTCTACATATTTCTGCATGGTTACCGCCACTGAATCGGCCTGTAAGATCAATTTGGTTAAGGTAGTACCGATGAAACCGTAGATCTTCTGCATCAATTTGTTTGACGTAAATCCTGCACTACCAAGATCTACTTCTTCTAAAATATTGTGCAATAAAACTACGTTCGGAATTCTTTTCAACTTACAAACCAATGGTAACATTAAACCTAAGGCTGCTGCTACTTTTTTATCGCCAAACTTCATAAACTGAAGGTTGAATAAAACTGAATCTGGTTGTGTTTTATTGATAGCTTTAGTTACAGAAAAAATGTTCTTATAACTATTGAAAGACCAACATTCTTTCACAGTGATTTTACATCCGGCCTCTGTAAATTCTAAATCTTTGGCGCCGTCTGTTCTGTCTGTTAACAAGATCAATTCTGTAACTTCTTGCTTCTGTCTAAACTGTTTTACTAAATGGTATGCATATTCATTTAAAGTGACTTTACTTGGTGGATATGCTGTTACAATTGCTAATTTCATGATTGTATAATTTTAATATTTACACTACAAATTTGGGGTTAATAACGAATAAAAACGGTCGTCTTTAGATAGGTTACTTTTAAGTGTAGACGAATGGTAATTTACTTTAGATTAAGGCTTTTTCTAACTAGGGCCTGTCCTTTAAAAAATAATAGTTGAATCCCTAATAATAGGGCCATTGCAACGATCTGCATGTGAACCACTTGCTCCAAACTATCGTGATAAAACACAACGAGTACCACCTGAAGCATTCCGAACACACCTGAAATGATCACCGGGATATATTGATCTAAGGACAAGTAGTAATAAGCGAAAATATTAGACAAAGCAAACATAGATGTCGCTATGGCGTATTTCCATAGTAAAGGTGCCATACTTAAATAGGCATCGCCAAATAACATCTGTATTATAAGTTCTGGGCAGATTAAACAGCCTAAAACAATTACCAATGCTATTGTACCAATATAACCGACGTATTTAAACAATACCGGAGCTGTTTCTTTACCTTCCTTTTGCAATTCTACTACCGCTGGTAAAAGCAACATTACAAACATCCAAGTAATGAAATAGACGATACGTCCTATCAGTGCCAGGGATGCGTATAATCCGGCTTCATACGATTCAAAATAATGCTTCACAAGAAGAATGTCGCTGTTATTAATAATGATCTGCGTTAATTCATAAAATGCGGTGAGCAAAAAGAAACTACGAATTTGTTGGCTATAGGATTTTTCTAACGGCAACGCTTTTCCAAGTTTGAATTGTTTCACCTTAAATGGAAACATTCCGAAGACAAAAGATAAAAGGATTCCGATGGCAATAACCCATGAAGATTTTATTCCTAATACTAGAATAATCGCTAGGGTTATGAATAATCGGCTTAACATTTCACCTTGATAAGTGATCGATAATGATTTGTACGCTTTTATACCTTGAAAAGATCCGCGATTTACGCTCATTAAAAAATACAGCGGAACACCACATCCAAATATGACAAACATACTTGATGACGATGTATTAAAAATATGTTGCAATTGCGATGCAAACCCAACGATCAATGCCCCAAAAAGTAATCCTACCACAAAAGCTTGCTTATAAACTTTGTTTATAAAACTGCTAAAGGTAGCCTCTTCAAAAAGCACTGAGAACTTTGCAGTTACCAACTGAAAGGTCATGGCCACAAAAGACAATACCAATAAAAAAGTTATCAGTACTGCGGCATCTGCAAACTGCTCTGGACCCAAAATACGCCCGAGTATTAAATTGTATAGGTAGTTGCCTCCATTTACAACTAATACACTTAACATGAATAATTGCTCTGGAGTTATTTTTCGAGATTTTAAAAGGGCTAAAGCTTGCATGATGCTATTGTTTTAAAGTAGTTTTTTAGGCTGCGTATCTAAATTCGTCGTAGATCTCCTTACATCCATCACCGACTATAAAGAAAGCGGTGTTAGTTTGCTTTGCATAGTCATATAATTCGCGTAGAGCTAATAAACCGTTCACGTCGATGTAAGCAATTTGCTGAATATCGATAGTTACATGTCCACATACCTTTAATAAGGTTTTACAGTGGGTTTTAAGATTTTTAGAAGTTGTAGCATTAATTGTACCTTCTACTAAAAATATTCCGTTGTTTTCTGAAATTGTAAGTGCCATAATTTTATAAGTTTTAAATGGTTTTTCGTTCAATTCTGGCGTAAATATCTTCAGTATTTCCATGTATGAGCGTTCTATTTCGACGGATGGTAGTTTGCTGTAGATGAATGAAGCACTACCTGTCCGTAACTTGCAAGTAGTTAAAATGACACAGTTATGAAGACCCTGAAATCATTAATACGTACTTGTTTTTTAGTTGTTGTATTACAAACAAGCGCTCAAAATATGCAACAAGGATTTACCTATTTAGAAACTGGAGACTATGCAAAAGCGGAAGAATTCTTTACAACCATATTAAAGGACTATCCTAAAAACAAAACCGCTCGTCTCTGTTATGGTCGCGCTATAGGATTAAATGGCAAGTCTGAAGCTGCCCAACAATTATTTACTCAACTTTTGAAGGATTACCCGAATGATTTCGAAGTAAAATTAAATTATGGAGAATCATTACTATGGAATAGAAACTTCACGGCGGCAAAGGTGTATTATAAAGAATTAGTAAAAGAAGATCCCAACAACTTTGCAGCGCTTTTAGGCTTTGCCAATACGCTTTCTAACTTAAAGGAATATGAAAATGCCTTAAGCTACGTAAATAAAGCATTAGAGGTTTCACCTAACAACCCGAATGCGATGACTTCTAAAAAATACATCTACTTAGGTTATGCCTATCAAAATCAACAATCGCAAAACTATGATAAAGCAGAAATTCTATTAATCAAGAATCTGGAATTGTTTGGAGATGATAAGGAGACATTATTGAATTTGGCTAACCTTTATTTAATTTGGGAGAAGTTTGATGAGGCAGAAGTTATGTACAACAGACTTCAACCACAACATAAAATATTGGCTTTAAACGGACTTGCATTAGTTTCACATTTGAAGGGAAAAGAGAAAGAAGCCCTAAACTTGAGTACAGCGGCTTACAACGGTCTTACTACAAATACTGAGTCAACTCTACTACAACAAACCACTGAACGCTATGTTCAAGCTTTGATATGGAATAAAAAATTTAAAGCTGCTCAAAATAAAATTGAAGCGTTAGTTGCTGAATACCCAAATGAAAATTGGGTCTTAGCATTAAGAGCAACTTTAAATATATATAAGAGTAACTTTAAAGAGAGTCTTGCAGATTACAATCAGATCCTTGCTAATGACAGCACCTCTTTTGATGGCAACCTCGGAAAAGCCAATGTACTTAAAGCACTAGGCAGGTATGACGAAGCTTATACTTCAGCTGAAAACACCTTGAAATTCTATAGCAACCAAAAAGATGCTGTGAAATTCATAGCGCAAATGGATGTTAACTTTTCACCTCAGCTTGATAGTAAAGCGTCCCACACTTTTGATAACGGTGACAATAGAGCCTACATGTTTGGTACATCGTTAAGTTATCCATTATCTACAAAACTCAATATTCTAGGTAATTATAGCTATAGAACAACCAATAATACATTAACCGACAATAATGCAACATCTAATAATATGTCGGTTGGGTTGGCTTACCAAATCCTACCAAACATCACTATAAAAGGTTTAGCCGGATTAACATCAGCAACGGCAGAAAGCAGAGATTACAATCAAATACTAGCGAATATTGCGCTAAATATTAAAGCCTTCAAGTTACAGACATTAGACATTGGCTACCAACGCCAGGTCGAAAACTTTAATGCAGACTTACTCGATAGAGAGTTGGTTCAGAATAATTTTTATGCCAACTATAACCTAAGCACCAATTTTAATTTAGGTTGGTATACGCAATTAATGCATACCTCACAAAGTGATAATAATACCCGAAACTTACTATTTACGTCCTTATATTATAATATTTTACCAAAACCTGGTGTAAAAGTTGGAGTCAACTATCAGTATATTACGTTTAAAGATCAGTTACCTAGCATTTACTTTAGTCCGGAGAAATTTAATGCCTATGAAGTCTTTATCAATCTGATTAAAGATGAAGCTGTAGCGAAACCCAACCAATGGTTTTACAATCTTACTGGGGCTTTTGGGTATCAGTTTATTGAAAACGACCCTAAACAAACAGCCTATAGAATACAAGGCGCATTTGGTTATAAATTCTCAGAGCGCACTCTATTGAATGTTTATGGGACTCATAGTAACATTGCTTCTGCCACGGCCGCCGGATTTACCTTTACGGAGATTGGACTCAGATTTAAGTGGAGTTTATAAAACTCTATTGAATCCTACATTCAATTAAATTCTTTCAGTTACAGAATCCGTAATATCAGGTATTAAACTCCTATTTTTGTTCTACTTTATCTTATGGGATGAGGTTGAATTACCATGGACGGACAAATAAACAATTATGTATTAGCTGCAATAATTATTTACATCAGTTATTCGGCTTATCGTTCTCATAAAAAACAACAATTAATTAACGGCTACCTCAAGTCATTAGAGTTAAACTACCCGCAAATCATTAAGATAAGTGGCAGGGTTAAATTTTCTCGATTACATCTTCTGATTGATTCTGATCTTCATATTTTACACTCTGATTCAGGTTTATTAATTCATGGATTTGACTACTATAGTCATCGCAGAAAGAAGTTCATTTTTCATACCGATAAAAATTTCAAAACCAAGAAAAGAATAAAGATCCCGTGTTATCTTATCATAAACATTGAGATCGTTGAAAACGAAAAGATTATCATCACTAGCGAAAATGGGGGCGAGATCACGCTTTTGTTTAGAAACAGCGGTAAGGAAAAGGTACAGTTAAAGGATGAAAAATTTATAGCTCTTTTGAATTCATTAAAAAATGAACTTATTAACTAGCAATGGATGTACAAGTTAGCCGAAATAAAACGTCTAGTAAACTTGAAAAACCAACACATTGAGAACTAAGTATTGTGAAGTTTGTCAGGAAGAATTTTCGACTATGTATCGGATTCAATATAAGCATCCAAAAAAATGGGTCTTTGTTTGTGAAAGTTGCCTGCTTAAAGTAAAACCCAATAATCCGAATTACCGTTATGGCGGGACTTGGAAAAAGTAGAGTGGTCACCTAGTTCTTTAATTTTATTCTACGGAATGAAAGGTCATTCAAAGAGAAGAATGACTGAAGAATCTCATGCAAATGGAGACAGATTCTTCGCTAGCACTCAGAATGACATTACATTTATTAATGACAAAAAAAAGACAAAAGCTTTCGCTTTTGCCCTTTCCAATTAACCATAACCTTTTGGTTAATTTATAATCAACTTAAGGGGATTATATGATAGTTGTTTACTTAACACCTTACAGAAATACAAGCCACTACTTAAACCTTCTCTGTTAAATACTATGGCATTTTTACCTGCGCTAGCTTCAATTGATCTTTGATACACTTGCTTTCCTAACTGATCGTACACAACGAAGGTTACTGTTTCATTCTGAGCGACAGTAAAGTCTATGGTCGCTGAAGATTTCACGGGATTCGGATATGCAGTTAGACCATTTGCTTCAGTTTCAAACTCATCAATTGATAAGGCATTGTCTTGCGAAAGTCTTAAGTTTTCGAGATTAAGAAGCTTAGTCACTGAAGTGCCATCTTCCGAAGCCATAGTAAAGACCATCGTTACCACATCATCAAAAATAGGATCAGTATCATTAGCACTTGTAAAGTCTGCAAATGGCAATACAAATTCTTGTGACGTATTGCTAAGGGCAATGGTCATTTTATATTGATCTTCCCAATTGGTAATTCCCTGTTTCACTAGCACAACCTCTAGATTCCCAGTTCCTGAAGCACTTAATTTCAGGCTGCTATAATCGCTAAGATCTGTAGCTTTAAATCGTGGTGTTAGTGCTCTATATGCCGCTACATAGGTGTTTGTAGTGGCTCTCAATTCGATATTACGTTCAATAGGGTAATCTGTCGTCTCAAAGTTGAAGTTATTTTCAGTAACATTATAAACGCCAACTGTAGTGCCTTGCTGAGAATCGTCAATTCCCCATGGACCATCAGACATGAACAAATCATCGGGTGTGGCAATGCCATCACCAATCCTAAATCCGATATCAAACAACCCTCCAGTGTCCACCGTAAGATCAGTGATGTATTGCCCTCCTAAGGTTAGGGTATTACTCATGGTTTCAAAATCGCTAGTTTCAGTAGTTCTGTAACCCGCGTCTATGTTTACAGATGGCGTACCATTTGTATTTACAATCTGTAGATCTAATGCACCATTATTGTATTGTCCTTTTCTAACAAATACTGTTGGAGGTGCAGAATTATTATACGCCGCAATTGGCTTTTCAATATTTAATAAATTGAGTACTTCTTCGCCCAAAATATAGAGGTCATCTACGGTATTCGCCCATATCTGGAAATTATAGAAAGTTGTATTTGCCTCGTACTGATCTAAATTCCAGTGACTTTCAATAGAAAAGTTCTCGTCATTATTGATCAATTTGGCCGATAAGCTTAGTACGAATTCATACGTACCATCAACATTTTTAATAATCGATTTTATGAACGCTTGTTCATTAATCGTAATTGTGTTCACCGAAATCAACTCTGCTCCGAGTAAACGGTCACAAATGTATTTGGTGTGTTCGTAGACGCCGTCTTCAGTTTTGAGTGCTAATACTGTAGCTATTGGCGTGTCTTCATTCATGTAATCTACCGCGAAAATCTCTGTGGCATTAGTAATACCAATCAAATCTGAAGGAGTTGATTCAATGGCTTCCGTTTCACCAATAACTTCTAAAGGAATGAAATCTTGAAGCGCAAATCCATTATTAGCATGTCTTTGGGCATATTCAAATCCACGAGTCACTCTTGGTGCTGTGGTAACGTCGAAAGTATAACCTGTTTTTGCTCTATTAAAATTACGTTGGTTGATTTGTTCAGAAAGTCGACTATTACTTTCTAATCCGCCGTCGTTTCCACGAGAGGTTGGTGGTTCAATAACATCGCATTCTCCATATCCTGAACAAGAAGGATCTTCACAATCCGTCAACCCGTCTCCATCATCATCAATACCATTGTCACAGATTTCTTGTGGTACTGGTGCTGTTGGGCATCGTGCACCATCATTAAGGTTACTTGACGGACCAAAAGCAAACAGGTTAGAATCCATATCCGCAGATGAATTTACATTCTGAACTTCCTGAATAACATAGATTGTTCCTGTCTGATTCGACGAAACATAAAACCTTCCATCGGCATCAAAATATACTGCGCCATAGGTGTAGTTATTTCCAGCCATGATAGGCACTTCGCCTAAATCGGTAACTTCAGAATTATCTGGATTAATTCTATAAAGTTTATTTGAATTTTTCTCCACCGTGTATAATTGTCCATCTACAGCATTAAAAGCCCAATCGTGAATATTCAAACTCTGTGGCAACGTCTCTGTAGCAACATGCTCTACATAACTGTGTGTCACAGAATCTGGATTCAGATTTATCTTGTAATAAGTGTTTCCGCTTCCCTTTAGGTAATACATACCATTTGCACTTATATCGCCTATATATCTATTATTTGAAGGTAGTTCTGGGACATAGTAAACAGTGGCGGTAAAGTTTTTGCCTATTCTTACAATGGATCTTGAAGGACTACTTAAAGAGCCCCAAATAAATCCGTCTGCAGGATTATAAGCTGCTGCATTGATACTTCCTGGAGTCACATCAGTTGCGACTTGAAAAGAACTACCAGAGGCGAGATCTATTGCAAAAACATCGTTGTATTGAAATAAATATGCATTGTAATCGCATAAGAAAGGAATGTCTTCATCTTGTGCGTTAGCACTAAAACTTAAGGTATAAAACAAAATAAGTAGTAGTGCATTCTTAACATTGTAAAGTTGGGATTTCATACGGTCTCATTTTTAATTTCTGAGACAAATCTATTCTGTAAACCAACTATTTTTTGAGATTTTCGATTGTCATAATTCTACTAACGACGGATGGTGGTTAACTGTCGATGAATGGATTTAACGAATTCTTTTGCAAAAAAAAAGAGGCATCAGAATATCTAATACCTCAAGTTGCTATTAATTCAATTTTTAAACCTACTCTATGAATCTGATACAAATATATATCGGATTAGACCTTCGAAAATCTCAAATTCGATGAGTAAACCTAAGGAAACGGTGGTTGGTAAAATTTGATCGATTAGTGGTTTAAAGCAAGTTTAATCGCTTCATTAATTCAGGTCGGTTAGATCGACTTACCGGAATTACATCCTTTTTAATTAATACACTATTATCCTCGATATCTATGATCTTCTGAACGTTGATGATATAAGAACGGTGTATTTTCAGAAATAAACTATCCGGTAGCTTTTCTTCGATTTTCTTTAAGGTTGAATGCACAGTATAATTTTTATCTTCCGTTTTTATGAGAATATAATCACCTTTGGCTTCAACCAAATAAATACTAGGTATATCTATTTTTATTAAACGACGATCGATATTCACATAGAGGTCGTTACCTGAAGTAGTTTCAACGTGCTCTGATGCATTCGAAGAGGTGGCACTCACTGGAGAGGATTCTGCTTTCTGAATGGCTTTTTGAAAGCGTTCTGGTGTAATGGGCTTTACCAAATAATCAACAATACAATCGTACTCAAAAGCTTGAATAGCGAAATTGGCGTCAGACGTTGTTAAAACAATTTTAGGAGGATTCTTTATGGTTTCAATAAAATCAAATCCTGTGAAGTCTGGCATATGGATATCGAGAAAAATGAGATCAATCTCATTCTGGTTTAAATATTTTATGGCCTGAATTGCGTTAGGAAATTCATCTAAAACTGTTAAGCTGGGTACATTACTACATAATTGCGAAATAATAGCTCTGGCGGTAGCTTCGTCGTCGATAATAATACAATTCATAAAATAGGTTTATAACGTCTTTAAAAAATCAGTCATGTTTTGTAAAATGGCTTCAAATTCGTTTTGCCCTTCCTTACTGCCTTCCAAGAGGTTATGCTCAAATTGGACGGCCGATTCATAACTGTTAACGAGTCCTAAAATACTAATTTTATGTTTAAGTTTATGTACGTTCTCCGCAGCTTCTTTAAAATTATTTGCTGTGATATTTTTGAAGTAAATATCTTTTTCCTCAGGAAATTCTTTCTGAATTATATCAATTAATTTTTGCTCAAAGTCCTTATCTCCACCAGACATACTTTCAATATAAGATAGGTTAGGTTGTTCCATGATCTATTTTTTGATGGTGAAGAAAAATGTAGTGCCCTCATTAGGCGTTGAACTAAGCCAGATCTCACCTTTGTATAAATCTACTATCTTTTTTACGATTGATAAACCTATACCTGTGGATTCTTTACTCTTATTCAAGGCGTGAAATATTTTGAATATTTTCTCGTGGTGTTTCTTTTCTATACCTACACCATTATCCTTAATTGAAAACTGATAATACGACTTTTGCTCTTCTACATCAATTTCAATTAGGCCGTTTTCCTTGTCATTGAATTTTATGGCGTTACTGATGAGATTTTGAAACAATTGCTGAAGCTTGGTTTTATCGCCTTCAATAGTAGGTAGCTTATTCAAAATATTAATACTGATATGCTCTGGTACAAAAAGAATTTGTTTCAGATCTTCAACAAGGGCATTGAGATCTATGCTAGAGCGATCCTTTAAATCTGCTGTTATGCTCGAATACTCTAACACATCAGAAATGAGCTGCTCCATCTTTTCTAGAGTGGTCTCAATAAGTTCAAAATTTTGTGTTGTAGCGTCATCAAACTCACCTTTATTATCTTCCTTAATCCACTGCACAAGAGCATCTATACTGCGCAACGGTGATTTTAAATCGTGTGAAACGATATGTGCGTATTCTTGAAGTTCTTCATTACTCCTTTCGAGCTTTTCAAGAAGTTTCTCTTTCTGAAACTGTAAATTTTTGAATTCGGTAATATCTAGATGAATCCCAATGGAACCGATAACGTTGCCTTTCAAATCATAATTTGGTGCTCCACTTATGAGCCAATATCTAATGTCACCGGTTTTGTTTTTCACTACCAGCTCATAAGAATTAGATTGTCCTTCAAGTCGTTTCTGATTTTCTTGCTTTATAACATCCGAAGATTTGTCTGCTATTAAGAGCTCGCCTCCTTTGTTTCCAATAAGTTCATCTTCATCATAACCCGACATTTCAACAAAACTCTGATTCACCATCTGAATAACATCGTCGTTATTAACCTCCACGAGACCAAGGTTCATATTGGCAATTATGCGCCTGTACTTTTCGCGCTCCGTCTCAATAGCGCGCTGATATTCGCTTTCTAAAGTAATATCCCTAACAATACCTTGCGCAGCAACCGGTTTACCATCTTCGTAAACGATGCTGGCATTTATATGAACTAGCTTAGCTTTGTTTTGCTTGGTTCTAATCTTAATTTTGAAATCTGTGATAGATCCGGATTCAAATAATTGTTTGAAGGCCGGTTCAACCTTTTCAACTTCAGTTGGATCAACTAAAGCCGTAAGATTTCCTTCATCATGAATATTTTCGAAACCCAACAGTGTCACTGCAGCTTCGTTCATTTTGAGAATATTACCCCACAGATCCATAATAACATAGGCATCTACGATGTTCTCAAATACACCCTGAAGCTGAGAAGAGGTTTTATTATAAAGGACGGTCAGTTCAGCATTTGTTGCTTCGAGCTGTTTATTGACCTCAAAAAGCTCAGCAGATTTTTCTTCAAGAATTTTCTCCGCGGCTTTACGTGAAGCACGTTCGCGTTCTAATGCTCTTTTTAGAATTTCTACGTCTTTCTGGCTCATGCTTTCTCAATGAAAAACCGAACTTCTGTACCGTTGTCGTTGAGCTTTTCATAATCGATCTGCACAGGTACATCGAACAGTTTAAAGGTTTCTAACATTAAACCCTTACCCAGCATATACAGTGCTCTTTCAGATTTATAAACCATAACCATTTTATCATCTGTGCGTTCTTCTAGATCGAAAGTAGGTAATTGGGCTTCGGGATATATTTTCTGAACCTCAACATGAATATGATTTTCAATGGAGGCTAGTAGACTCATCGGGTCCTTGTAATGCTCAACAAGTTGGGGATACGAACTCACCAAAACTTTAAACAAATGTTCCGCATAAACTAATAACAGATCATCGGCACTAATATTTGTATTTTCACTAAGGTGCGTTAATAACTGAAGCATCTCCGAAAACTCGTAGGTACCAACGGCGGTATATACACCTCCCGATGCCAATTCAGATTGCGAAATGATCTGATCTACCATTTCGAAACCAAACTTTTCTTCGACTAACTCGAGGAATTCGGTAAAAATAACACCCTTCATTATACTGATATTAATTCATTAACACTCCAATATGATAATAATTTCTCAATTTTCGAAACATAATCCTCATATTTTAAAGGTTTTAAAACATAACCAGCAATACCAATCTTGTAGCATTCTAAAAGATCGCGTTGATTGCTTGACGTGGTCAGTACAATAGTTGGGATATATCTCAGCTGATCATCGGCTTTAAGGATTTTTAGAAATTCAATGCCGTTGATCTTTGGCATATTAAGGTCTAATAAAATAATATCAGGAAGGTTGCTTTTGTCTTCAAGTATTTGAAGTGCCTCTTCCCCATTATTGGCCTCAATAATATTGTGTTCTAATTGAAGTGATTTCTTGGCACGACTGAGTTTCATTACCTCGATCATATCATCTTCAATTAATAGTATGTTTAAATTCTTCATTCCTTGGCAGCTAATTTTAAATGACAAAGTTAGTTTTACAAAGTGAGAATTGTTATTTCGTATCGATTGATCGGTATTTAGTGTAGACGGATGGCAGATAAGTGTCGACGAATGGTAATTGGGTATAAAATAATCTTTCCATTAGTCTACAGCTCACATTTTCAATATAATGTGTATTTTTAAAGGTATAAACATCCTTAGGATAAGCGTATTGCGTGTATTCAATGGTTGGCAATAAATAGAAAAAAATGAATAAAAGAATAATAAACAATAAACCTGAAGGAAATATTATTTGGAGAGGTTTAGGTGGTCATTTCGACTCAATGTCACAAATATTGAATGAATTTTTAGATAATTCCATTTCAAATTTTAAAGGAAATAATCCAATTATTAAAAACATTGTAATCTGTATTAAGGAACTACCAAATAAAAAGGTCTTCTTTTCAATTGAAGATTCTGGAACAGGCTTCAAAAATTTAGATTCTGCATTTTCATTAGGAGCACAAGATGCCAAAGATTCACCAATGAACGAGCATGGTTTTGGATTTAAACATGCATTAGCTACAGCAAACCCTGATAATAATACATGGGAAATTTGCTCAAGAAACAAAGAGCAATCCGAAAAAGGATTATATACTAAAATTAAAGCTTCATATAAGTTTGAGGATTTTGAGGCTTTTGAAATAAACGTAACAGATACCCCATGGCCTGGTCAATTGAACGGTTCAGGAACATATATGGCTTTTACATGTGATGAAAACTTATTTAAGACGGTTACGGAAGGACATTCTGGAAATTTCGGATTTGAAAAAAGAGTAGAATTTTTGATTGAAGACGTAGGATTTACTTACTCAAATTTGATAAAAGATGATATTGCAAATATTTCAATTGTTTATACAGACATTCATGGTACGCAAAAAAATAAAAATGTAAAATCCGTAGAACCTGACTTTGAAAGATATATTAACCCTTCAAAAGGTACAACCAAAATCAAATTAGACAATAATGATGTTACGGTTCAGTATGAATTTGGCGCAATGCGTGATTCTGAACACAGAAAATACTATAAGCGCAATATGTCAACCTCAGGAGTTGAAATAAGACTAAACGGAAGAGTAATAGCAACTAACATTTTTAAAGAAATTTGGGGAATTGAAAAACACAATAGTTACAACTACTTATTAATCAAGGTTAACTTAATTTCTGATGAAATCCAATCACTACCAACAACAAGAACTTCCAAAAATGGTATTAGAAAAGGGGACAAGAAGTTAGAAGATTTATTCGGCTGGATTAGAAGCTATATTCCAGAACCACCAAAAAGCACAAAAGACATAGACCACGAAGTAGACTTATTTGAAAAATTAAAAGATTTAAAAAACCGTCAACTTCCTGACCCTAAAACCATAACCACCGAACAAAATGTTTTTAAAGAAATCAAAGAAAGAATACGGATTGATCTGTATCAAAAAACAAATGATGGTTTAGTAATTTATGAAGGGAAAAAAGAATTTACAAGTGTTCAAGATTTATACCAACTAAAAATGTATTGGGATGGTTGTATCATTGACGGTTTAAAACCTGACATTGGGATTTTGATAGCAAGCTCTCATCCAAACTCTGTTCAAGATTTAATTAAATACATTAACCAAATGACAGATTCAAATGGGAATAACTATAACATGAAATTAAAGACATGGAAAGATGAAGGAATAGACTATCCTTCGATTTAAAATAACTATTGCCACCAAAACCTATGCGCAATATCCTTTGGGATTCTGCGTGTAGCCAGACCGTTGTGTTTAATGTGAAGTGAAATGAAAATAAACAGAAGAAATATAATCCTCGGTATTTTACTAATAATCCTTCTTTGGGCAATTTCAGGTATTCTAATTTACTTAAATTTTGACAATGAATCAAGAGGAACATTGGGAGATATGTTTGGTGCTATTAATGCGCTATTTTCCGGTCTAGCACTTTTTGGTATTATAATTTCGATATTAATACAACAAAAGGAACTAAATTATCAAAGACAAGAATTAGAAGAAACAAGATTAGAATTTAAAACAAATCGGATAACAACAATTTTATTCAAACAACTTGATTATTTGAACAAAGTTATTGATGAATTAACCTACAATCCAACCAATAAAACTGAAACGAATACAGCTGTCAATGTAAGTATTGAAAAATTTGTTTCAAACTTGGATAAATTAAAGGAAAATGACAACTTAAATCGAATTAAGGAATTAGTTGATTTAAACAGAAAAACCATAATTAAATCTGTTGAGAGAATTAATATTGTTTTAGAGTTAATCGAAAATGTATTAAAAACTAATAATCTAGAAAGTAACGATATTGCTCAAATGAAAAAATTATTTATTGGTAATATCAATCCATTTATATTTCCGTTATTGAGTCATTATTTAGAGAACTTAAACCCTATTCCAGAAGTTGTGGATGAAATTACGAAAATAGAAAAAGACTTAATCGCATATGAACTAAATGAAATTATGAAGATTATGGATTTCGCTAAAGACAAATAAGATTATTAAAATACCACTACCAACAACAACAACAACAACAACAACCATAACCCAGCACTCCTACTCTCCACCTACTAAAATTTGTGTAACTTTAAACAACGTGGTTTCAAGCTAACAATACCAAAGCTAAAGCCGAACTAACAACCAACTTAAAATTCAAATGAAAAGACCTTATTGGATTTTAATACCTTTAATTCTAGGATTTACATCTTGCCAATTTATGGAACCGATTGATGCAAATATTGAGACAAAAAATGTAGATGTAACTTTAAATGATATTATTGGAACTTGGAGAATGGATAAATTTTCATACGAATATCTTTCAGAAATTAAGAACGATAGTATTGTATTGACTTTTAAGCCTAATAATAAATTTGAAATGAATAATTCCGAAAATCTGTTTGACCGAGAAATTAACAACAGAATCTCATCTGGAACTTGGGAAATCTTTGATCAATACGGCACAAAGAAAATTAAGCTGAATTTCAATAAAACAAATAACACAAAAGATTTAGAAATTTATAAATTAAAGAATCATTATCAATTGTGGTATTTTTTGTCAGACCCTGATACTGGAGAAAGAATCAGATTTATGAATTAAAGTACTAAATTCAAACCCAGAGATAGTTCGTTATGATCGCATGACACTCATGTATCACAACGTATCGAAACCGCAGCCAACACTAAAAACTAACCCATCAAAACGCAATACAATGGAACGTAAAGATTTCTTAAAAAAAACAGCAGCCGGAGTTGGAGTATTGTCAATTATTCCAATGATCAATGCTTGTAAATCCGAATCAAAAGAAGCGGTTAACAATGAACCCCTAAAATCTGAAGTTACAGAATTACAAAAACCCAAAATTGTTAAAGATAACGAAGGAAGCAAGTTGAATGTTTTGGGCGATAATCAGAACATTAAACTGACAGGTGCTGACACAAACGGACAGTACACCCTTATTGAGCAGAATAACGTACCAGGTGTCGGGATTCCGCCTCACGTACATGAAAATGAGGATGAAGTTTTTCAAGTATTGTCGGGCCAAGTAGAGATGAATGTTGATGGAACAACCACCATCTTACAAGCAGGTGATCTGATATTCTGTCCTAAAGGTGTTCCTCATTCATGGAGAGTGGTTGGAGAAGAAAAAGCGCGAGCCATGTTGAGCATTTTTCCTGCTGGTTTAGAAGGAATGTTTAAAGAATTAGCGGATTTACCTGCGGGACCACCAGACATGGAGAAGGTCACAGCTATTTGTGGTAAGTACAATTTGAAATTCGTTTAAATAAGATACGATTACCACTACTATATAACGGCAATTATGAATGGATAGACTACCCTATTCAGTTTGAAATCAGATTAAGCATTCATCAATTAAGATACGCGCAGAATCTTAAGAATACAGCATAAAAAAAAGCTAACTTCATCCAAACCAACTTTTTATGTGTATATACAAGAAACGATATCTCGTCTGAATAAAAGTTAACTACAAACATAGGGCAATTCTAAACCCTTTTGTATTTCATTTCAGATTTGATCATTTCAAATAATCTTAAAAAACAAAACCATGATTTCACTTCGTAATTCTTTATCTAAAACAATCACCCTTTTATTTGTATGCTGTTTAACAACCATAGGCTATGCACAAAAAACATTACCGATGTCAGAGACAGAGACAAAACGAGAAGTTTCAATGGCCGATGCTACTGGCAAAAGTACTGATGGTGTTTATAGATACTACGCCAAGGGCGAAGACGAACCGTTTACAGGAATCTTATATGCGACCTATCCGAATGGAAATTATTTGTCATGGCAAGAGTTTGTCGATGGTGTTGGTCAGGGCAAATGGATCAATTATTACGAAAATGGGAATTATAAAGAAATTGGAAACTACAACAACAACTTGGTTGAAGGCCCTATTAAAAAATACTACGAAAACGGTAATCTTAAAGCAGATGGAACTTACAAAGATTGGAGAATAAAGATTGGAACCTGGAATTATTATGACATTGATGGTAATCTAGAATCTACAATCGACTACGGTGAAAAAGGCAGTATTGAAGAGGTAAAAGAATACTACGAAAGGGGCGACATACCCTACAGTTGGTATTCAGATATTCTGTCTAAAAATGGATTTGAAGAATAGAGTAAAGATTATACTATGAAAAAGTTTCCGTTAATATTTTTATTACTCATACAGATCGTTTCTTGTAAAGATTCGAATAAGAATACTGACCTAAAATCAGCTAAAAGTTTAGCTCCTGAAATAGCTAAAATTCAAGAAGAAAATTTTGATCTCCGAAATGATTCCGTCATATTCAGTTCAGGTACTATAGAGAATTTTGATAAAGATGGAAAGTCTATAGACGTCTATTGGCTTGGCGAAGACAAGGACACGATATTAAGATTTTATCGGAAGTATGATTCCAATAAAAACCTAATCGGAGCCGAATATTTTGAAGCTGGAGATACCGAACCTAGTAGAGATACGGTTTATACAAATTCTGAAGGTAGAAAAGTTGAAGCCTCTCTGAATTCTGATAATCAAATTACTTGGAGATCCACAATAACAGAAGACGAAAATGGAAATCCTGTTCTTAAGACCTATTCAAATGGCAAGGGACAATATCGGGGGCTTGATAGTTTATTTTTTGATTCTGAAAACAGGGTCATTAAAGGGTTTTATGAAAATTCCAAAGGCAAACGTTACAGCATAAGAACATACAAATACCTAAATTCTGATGAGCATGGAAATTGGATTGAACGGCAAATGTTTAAAAACGATACGCTCAACCAAAAGCAAGTCCGAACTATAACTTATCATTAATTATGCTTTAGGAAAATCATAGAAACCATTTTCTCAAGAAACCACCGAAATACTAAATACAGTCATTTTATATTCTTTGATGTATTCTTAATATTTTATTAATTTTAATAAACATTTGTTAATACACGCCTATTTAATAGTATATATTTTGCGAATTATTCATTTTTTGCTATATTAAAGATGAACAAAAAAATATACTATGAAAACATTTATATTAAAATGGTACCCCATTTTACTAGCATTTATTTGCTTACTGTATTCTGTGGGACTTGGCCTTTATGGCATGACCGACGAGGCGCGATATTCAGCGCATTGGCCGGCAACAATTTTATTATTCGCAATCGCAATAAGACAAAGGAGGTCGAAGTCATGAGTAAAGCATTTTTATTTATTGGAGCCATAATTTTTGCGATCTATCTTTATTTGATGTTTTATAACATTTATAAAGCGCACCGAAAACAAAAGAAAAACCACTATCCCGACCTTTCAAAAGATGAAATATTCGAGGAATATGCTGATGCCAATCAACATATCGACAACTAATCTATATAGCGATCTAGATTCAAAAATTGCAGAATCAATGCAATTCAATCGTCCATAATTATCTTAAATTTTTATCGAGAAGTCCTCTATTTTTTTCGCATGACTTCAAAATTCGATTTCAAATCAATTTTAATTCAATAATCTTGATTGGTCCACTATAATCAGTTACTTTTACGAGATAAGTACAAGGAACCACAGCATTAATGACCGACATTGATCGTCTTATTAACCAATTCAAAGCCAAAGACGAAAAGGCTTTTGAAAAACTATATCAAATGTATGGTACTAGTATTCGTGGTGTGGTTCTTAACATCGTGAAAGATGACGATATTGCTGATGAGCTTATGCAAGATGTATTCATAAAAGCTTGGCAAAAATCAGATACATATAATTCTTCTAAAGGCCGTTTTTTTACTTGGATTTTGAATATTGCTAGAAATGCAGCGATCGATAAAATAAGATCTAAAGCATTTAGGCAATCTGTACAAAACCTTGATGCCGATAATTTCGTAAATATAATAATGAGCAGAGATAATTTAGATCATCTAACAGATGCTATCGGAATTAATAAGTTCGTTACTAACCTCGGCCAAAAATGTAAAGAAGTTATTGAGCTACTCTATTTTAAAGGGTTTACTCAAAAAGAAGCTTCTGAAGAATTAAATATGCCCATTGGCACAATTAAAACACGAAATAGAAGCTGTATTCAACAATTAAGGGATATGGTATTATAAAATGGATATCAAGGCATACATAGAATCTGGAATCTTAGAGCTATACGTAGCTGGAAAACTTTCTGAACAAGAAAACCAGGAGATCTATGCCTTAATGCAAAAGCATCCTGAAATACTTCAAGAAGTGTTAGAAATTGAAGCGGCTGTCGTTAAATTAACGGCATCTGTATCACCACATTCTATTGACTTTGATTCCTTTAAAGGCAAGCTCAATGAAGATGATGGAAAAGTCATTGATTTGAAACCAAGAAAACCAAATTGGATCTCTTACACGGGTTGGGCAGCCTCAATTCTATTACTCGGTGGGTTAATCTGGACCTTAAACACGAAAAATCAGCTTGAAGAAGAAATTCAAACGGTTTCTACTGAAAAACAATTGCTAGAAATCGAAATTGAAGCGGCTAGAAATAATCTGGCAAATACTAAAAATTTACTCGATGCCATTCGTGATAAAGACATCATTTCTGTTCCGCTTGGCGGTCAAGGAGATTTTGCTTCTACTTACGCCAAAGTATATTGGAACAAAGCCGATAATACTATTTATTTAGATGGTGAAGGTCTGCCAGATGCGCCGGCCGGAAAAGTATGGCAAGTATGGTCATTAACTTTAAATCCGCTAACTCCTACAAGTTTAGGAACAATCGATGATTTTAATACAGACGACAACAAAATATTTGCGATTTCCAACGCAAACGATAGTGAAGCTTTTGGTATTACTTTAGAACCAGAAGGCGGAAGCCAAAGCCCAACCATGGAACAACTCTATACACTTGGAGTTGTAGCCTCTACCCCTTAATTTTATATTTCATTTAAATAGCCTTAGATCACTTGATCTATAGTGATCAGAAATAACGATATAAAAATACCCGCACAAATTGTGCGGGTATTTAACTAACAAAAAAACTCAAAAAATATCACAATCAATTATGATAATGGTAAACTGAAATCACTTGTTTACCTTTTTTGCTAGCACCCAGTCAACTCATCTAATTTTTCTTCCCATCAAATTAAATGGTTGACACCCTAAAAATTATATTGTATAGACGCTCTTATAAAAAATGGTGTCCCAGGAGTAAAATGAATTTCTTCAACAGGAGCCACCTCATTTTGCAAGCGCGATTCCGTTGCAAATTGGGTTTCATTCCAAGCAACATCAAATAGATTCTCAATTGTAAAACCTAGCGTAATATTTTTCAATTTATAATTAAGGTTAAAGTCCGTTATAAAGTAACCTTCAGCAACAATAGAATTATCTTCATTTGCAGGTCTATCATCTAAATATCGAACACGCAATCCTCCCGAAAAACCATTCCAATCAGTTATAGATAAGCCACTTGTAAGTGTAAAATCAGGAGCTAAAGGGATAAAATCCTCACCACTTGGATCATCAATACTTCTTGCATGAGTATAGGTTCCATCGGCATCAAAAAATAGCCAGTCATTAATTTGATAGCGCAGCCCTAAATCAATCCCATAGCGTCTTGTACGTCCACTTGGCTCAACGATACCAGCATCACCTACATAAACAAATTCTTGCTCGAGGAATAAATACCATAATGCCGAATTGATAACCAATTTTGAGCTTGGCTTCCAGATTGTTCCTAGGTCTGCACCATATGATCGCGGTAATATATCCTCACCATTGTTGGCGACTACTACCCTTGCGTCGTTGGAGTGAAATCCTAATCCAGATTTTAAGTATAATTGAAGATTCTGCTGTACATTATAAAAGAAATTCAACTTCGGACTAATAATGCTTTTAGTTTCTGACTGGGTTTCGTAATTGGTTTGCAACTGATCATTGTATAAAAACTTAAAATAATCTAATCGCAGTGCCGGAGCTATTTTAAAATCCCCTATTTCAAAAGATGTATTTACATAGGCATTAACATTAGTCTGATTGATATCTCCAAGTTGTATATTTTGAAGTGTTTCAGACCTGTTTCGTGTTTTTGATAATTCAACATCGTTAATAATATCGTGTCTAATTCCTCCTCCAGCAGTAAGATCAAATTCAGTTTCACCCAAAAATGACGCATAGTTTATTTCTGAATTAGCGCCGAAAATATGTCGATTCTCCTTTTGTCTAATTTGATCTCCATTAACTGGGTCTTCCAAGAAAAACGTAAAATTTGAATACAGCTCGAAAGCATAATTTGAATAATATGCATTCGCTGATAAATTGGTGTGTTCATCAAGGGTTTTATTATAGCCGACTTTGAAATTAGTTCGTTGGGTATTCCCACCTTCAGTATCGTCAATGGCACCAAATCTTGTAATATTTCCATTATCAACTTCGCGCTGCGGAATTTGCCCTGAAGCATCCCATCTACTTGTAAAATGCGAAGCTGTTAAGGTCAACTTATCGCGCTCTGGTGCATACATCACATATTTTCCAAACAGATTAAGTCGATTGAAATTCTGTGGCGAATCAAAAGGTCCGTCCGTAGCAATGTATTCAAAAGCGAGATAAGCATTTTTGTTTTTAGCCGTCTCCAAAAGATCAAAAAGCCCAACCGTTCTTAAGGTATTAAACTGTCCTGCAGTTACTGAAATACTAGAGGAATTAATATAGTCTTTGGTATTAAAATTAAAATAACCCGCAGTATTAAAATCACCTTCTGCTGCATAATAAGCGCCTTTACCAAAATCGATTTTATTGATGGTCTCGGGTATTACAAAATGCAAATCACTATAACCCTGTCCATGGGCGTGCGAAACCATATTTACAGGCATTCCATCAACGCCAATAGTTACGTCTGTACCGTGATCAACGTCGAACCCCCTTAAAAATATCTGTTCAGCCTTTCCTCCACCCGCATGTTGACCAATAAATAGTCCTGGTACTTTGCGTAAAACATCTTGAGATGAATTTACCGGCGTAACATTGAGATCTAATCTCGCAATTGTGCTTATCGGATCTAGTTCCTCATTGATTACCATTTCATCGAGTTGAAATACTTTCTCTTCGAGAATAATGTTCATTTCAACTGTAGTTACGGTAATTATCTGTGTTTTATAACCTAAAAGACCTACTCTCAACGAATCACCAATCTCGGTTTTTTCAATATTAAATACGCCATTCTCAGAAGTATGGGCGTGGCTTTTCGAATTTAAATTATAGACATAAACCGCTTCAAGAGGTTGCTCTATTTCATTTAGAACAACACCGTTCACATTTTGTGCTTGTAAAATTTGAAACATCCCACAAACACAAATAAATAATTTGACAAATTTTTTCATTAGAGTTGATTGATTTTTGGAGCCATGGTAGGTCCAAGTTCATAGAGACTTGCAACCAACTCATTCTTTAATTCTTTTACTTTTTCATTTTTTCCCATCGATTTGTATACCTCAGCGATGTGATATAGCACATCTGGTTCTGAGGTCTTGCCATCTACATGCTCTTCAATAATTGCATTCGCTTTTTCAACATCTCCGAGTTTAAAATAGCTCCATGCCAAAAGGTCGTAAGACTGTGGCGTAGGACGTTGTTCAACTTCGAGCTTTGCAATTTCTAAAGCCTGTTCTGGCAGCAAGAATTCATCGGTATAAATAAGAACTTTATGTTTATTATACATGGCTCCATATGCCTTATTTCTTAATTCTGATTTGAAATTGATCAAGGATTTGTTCTTTAGATTCAGGTCATTCGAAAACTCCGCGATTTCTGCTTTTAAAAGAGCATGATCTGGTGATTGATAATAGCTTGAAATATGGTCTAAAATTTTTAGAGCTTCTTCTGTATTTTTTTCATGTGAATACAGAATCCATGCGATTCCCTTTTTGGCGTAAGCGTCATTTGGATCTAATGCCAAAGCCTTTAAATAATAATTATAGGATTTTTCTATCTGTCCTGCGTGACCATAAAAATCTGCTAGATTGGTGTACGACCATTGTTTAATCCCTTTAAGATTTGAACGTTCAGCAATTGCCAAGGCGCTTTCCATATTTAAAATAGCACCTTCCAAATTACCGTTATGATCCTCCCATTTTGCAAGGCGAATTAGATAATCGAAATCTTTATTATTTTTTATTTGGTTTAAATATGTATTGGCTATCATGAAATTACCCAGTTCTAGATGAACATCGAATAACATCTTTTTAGTGCCTGAAAGATTTTCTCCGTTAGCTTCAGCCATTTTTAATAATTGCAAGGCTTCCTTAAACCGATGCTGTGAAATATAATTAGCAGCTAATTGCTTTTGGTAGGAAGGCATTTTATTATCTGTTAAGGCAATGGTCTCTGTAAGATCTTGTTCGGCTTTTTTCAAATAGGAAATATTCCCAGTAGCGTCGAACAATTTTGTATACACATTAGCGCGTTTAGCCAAGTACGGAAACTGTTCAGGGTTTGCTTCAAGTTTGTTTGTCCAAAATGTTACGTCCTCCATTAAGTTTGAAGTATTAGCATCTTCATTTAGGTAGACTGCATAGTCACTCTGATCTGTTAACGAACGCTCTTTGCAACTGCAAAAAATCAGGAGTACGAGTAAGGGGAAGCTATATTTTAATTTCATAATATTGAGTTTTTTTGTGATTAAAAAGTATTCTGAAGTAAGGCGGTTACCTTACTTCAGAAATTGGGTTCAGTATCTTACCAAGGTGTGGCCAGATATGGGAAGGACGTTAAAAACGCTTTATCATTAGCATCTACATTATCGTTAGATAATCCAGGATTTTCAGAAAAATCTTCGCCTCCAAAAATCAGAAGTAATTCAACTGTAATAACATCATCAGCCAAGGCTCTTCCAGTTAAAACATTTGTACCATCAAAAAAGGTTGTTGTTCCATCCAAGGATACATTTAGTACATCCGTAGCTAAAAGACCTGTAAATGCAGCGGCATCTAATCCTAATGCATTGGTATCACCTGGATTGGCGTATGCCGGACTTAAAGCTTGTAAATTGTTTTGAAACATGGCTTGAAACGCTCCACTCTGTTGAGATGGTATTGTAAGATTAAAGGCGTCTTTCATCCCCGAAGACACAAAAACAGTATTAACTGCTGGTCTACCCATTTGATCTTGTTGAACAAATGTACCTGTGAAGTCTGGGCCAGTTGGATCATTATTAGTATTATCGTCGTCATTACTACAATTGTATGTAACCATTAATAGGCCAAGGACGATCGCGAAATATTTTATATTATTAATTTTCATGAGAATGTTGTTTTTTAATTATTATCTTCTTTTTGATTCAACCCATGTGTTGATCGTACCTGAACCTCCAATCATGGATTTTGGTACTTCTATTACAATTGATAAAACATTAGTTCCGGCAAAAGTATCGGCGCCTGGGTTGTTAAAACTTGTAGCATTACCTGATATGATCTGACTGTACTGCGCAAAGTCCATAAAAAATGGATCATCTCTCGGCCCAGCAAAAGCCATCATTCCACCAGACGAAGCAGTAATTGCAGATTGTCCGTAAGGTGTAATGTCTACCTCGAGTTGCGAAGCAGCATTGGTAACAATGGTACTGTTAATTCCTGTTTGAGCAGGAGCCGTTGGTCCGAAAACATACATTTTACCATCTTGTGCAATAGCCTGGATAACTAAATCCTCAACATTGTCACCAGTGTTATCGATGTTGAACTCGATGAGTACATTTTCATCGAAGGTTGCATTTTGACTGTCGTTGCCGGCAGCTAAAAGGCCTTGAACATTTGCTACAAAAGCGATGTTAGACGTGTTTTCACCTTGAAAGGCATAGAAATCAGTGATATCACTTGTACCACCTTGAACAGCAGGAGCATCAATATGATCTGCTGCAATTGCAACGAAAGTGGCGATGCCTAAAACTGCCGCTGCAACTAATAATTTTGATTTTTTCATAATACTTGAGATTTTGTTAATTATTGTGTCTCTGTTTTACCTACGAAAAAATCTACGAGGGGGTTTTAAAAAATTTTTATTAATCAGATTATTGGGCATATTCAATCTGATCTGACAGCAATTAAAATTGAATATACCTTTGCTTATGTGAAAGATAAGACTGGGAAATTAAGAACCGTTGCACATCAGTCCTCATTGCCTTATACACCGGCGAAGTAATTTATTCCAGAAGAATTCATAATATTCTATAATTTTGAATCTTTAATTATAGAACGTCAAAATAAAATTACAAATACCCAACTTCTAGATTGGAGATGGGTTTTAACTTATTAATTACATGAAGAACACTATTTTACTTTTTGTTTTCTGCTTCGGCATTTCTAATATTATAACAGCACAGGGTCCTGATGAAGATCAACTTGGTGCCTGGTATATGTATTTCTTTAATGCCGATTTTAACGAGTCACAATGGGGAATTCAAGGAGATTATCAATATCGTGATTGGCGAGGCTTGGGTGATAGAGAACAATTACTTCTGCGTACAGGATTAACCTATAGACCTAAAGAGGCTAATGTTAAATTCACACTCGGTTATGCAAATATTACCACTGGTCGGTTCGGTGAAGAATTAGATGCTCCGGTATCAGAAAATAGAATTTACCAAGAAGCACTATTCGGACAAACACTTTGGAAAAAACTACTTCTCACCCATAGAATTAGATACGAGCAGCGGTTTGTAGAAAACCAAGATTTTAGAACAAGATATCGTTACAATTTGTTTGTAAACATTCCGTTAAAAGGTACTTCTTTAAGTCCGAAGACCACCTATTTTGCATTTTATAATGAAATATTCATCAATGGTGAGCGCCAAATTGGTGATAATCAAAATGTACAATTCTTTGATCGAAATAGAACCTATTTAGGTCTCGGCTATGTTCTGAACGAAAATATTAGATTTCAAATCGGATGGATGGAGCAAACTACCGTCAACTGGCAAAAAGGTCAGTTACAGTTTAGTATGCATCACAACTTTTAATTCTTCCGAAAAAAAATTCAAAATTTATAAAACCACCTTATTTACTTTTTCGTAAGTGTATAAGAATACCCAAAATACGGTTATTAATTAAGATTAATTGTCTTTATTTTTAATAGCGGCATTATTTAATGCCCAGCTTTAGTTAATCAGGAGATCATTAATTTGATTTCCAGTTAGGGAAGAAAAGAGCGGAAATAAAATTCCGCTCTTTTCGATTTTTACAATTATTACGCTTTATCAATGATTTTACAACTGGAAGGGGTTATGTTACTTCACCAATATAAATTGATAAATGTGTGCAAGGTATTTCGATACCTTCATCCTTAAAGGTTCGGTATTGGTTGAGAAATGGAATTTTAAGCATTGACATTTCTTTCTATCCTATATTCTAGAAATAGATATTGTCAGTATTAATCTCGACAATCGACGCACATGTCTTCTATTATTTTATATAGCCCTTACAGCCATTTTTTCCTTTTGAAATAAATTAATAATCCACCTCCAATAAGTATTACCAATACCCAAAAAATAGGATATGCGTACGGATATTCAAGTTCTGGTATATATTTAAAATTCATCCCATAAATGCCTGCTAGGAAAGTCAATGGTATAAATATAGATGCAAAAATTGTGAGCACCTTCATGACATTATTGAGTGAATTACTCATATTGGTATTATAAATATTTAGCTGATCGGAGACCAGATTATTATATAATTCAATGGCTTCTGAAGACATGGTAACCAAATCACTAAGATCCTGAAGAAAAACTTTGTTCTTCTCTTGAAATAGTGTGCTTTCAGATTTTAAATAGCCAATGATCACATCTTTTACAGGTCGAACTGTTTTTCTTAAGTAATTGAGCTCGGTTTTGAGGTTGTATATTTCCTGCGCCAGTCCCTTTTCTTGGGTCTTAAATATTCGGTCTTCCAACTCATCGATTCTTCTTCCAAGGGTTTCGATAGCTATCGTATAATTATCAGCGATAGCGTCCATTAACGCATAGACTAGATAATCATTATCATTGAGTCGCACTCTGCCTTTATTATTTCTTATACGTTCTCTTACAGGCTCAAAAACATCGCCTTTACGCTCTTGTATGGTAACTACGAAATGTTTCCCTAAAATGAGAGTGATCTGTTCAGCAATAATTATTTTTTTCGACTCATCAAACCTTATCATCTTTATGATAAACACATCAAAATTATCGTAGCATTCAAAGGTTGGTCGTTGATCTGTATTAAGAATATCTTCGAGTAGTAAAGGAGGAATGGTAAAAATATCTCCAAACTCCTTTATTAATTGAATCTCATGCAAGCCACAGATATTTAACCAAGTAACGCCTTCTTGGGTAATATTGGGTTCGATCTCTGAAACAGAAGACAGGTCTTTTTCGATGAGCTTTTTCTTGTCATAATCCATAACCTGAACAATCGGACTCTCCATTTTTTGTGTTCCGATAAAAACGAGGGTTCCTGGAGCAAGACCTTTGGTATCAGAGCGATCCTTTATAAAACGAGCCATAGTGGTTGATTTTTCCTTTTAAATATAACCAAAGTGTTTTGGATTTATAGGTCTCTACATAGAATTTTATCTGCATGGTCTACGATTCAGAAATTTTTAAATAGAAAAAAGCCACCTATTCGGTGGCTTTTCTTCAAAAACAATCAATCAAAAAATCAATCTTTAACCATATTAATTATGACTAAAAACTTCTAACTCTTTATTGAGTACTGATAAGGTATTCTTATCAATATCGAGCGTTCTGATAGGGAATGGAATATTAATTCCTTCCTTGTCAAATGCCTTTTTAAGAGCAATTATAACGTCGCTTTTTGCCCTTAGTTTTGCTAAACCATTTTCACCATAAACCCAAAACCGCGCTAAGAAATTGATACTACTATCTCCATACTCAGTATAATAAAACTCTGCAGTTTCATCAATGTCATCCTGATTATAAAGTGTGTTGATTACGTTTAAGGTGACCTCTTTTACATTTTCGAGATCAGAATTATAACCAACGCCACACTCAATGGAGACACGCATTTTTTTGGTCAGTGAAAAGTTTTTGAATGGTTTATCAATAATTGACTTGTTAGGAATAATAACAACGTTATTGTCCGCTTCTTTTAAGGTTAAGTAATTCAAAGCTATGTCGACCACTTCACCCTCATATCCGTTGGTATTGATCCAATTGCCGTAGCGTATATTCTTTCTAAATGATAATACGATACCGGCAATAGTATTAGACAGAGTTCCTTGAAGTGCCAAACCAATCACTATACCAGAAATACCAGCACCTGTAAGCAAGCCTCTAACAGTCTGACTCAAATTGAGTGCACTTAATGCCAAAAATAAACCAGCAATTACAATTGTTACTGATGAAACTCTGGCAATGAGTTTCGTTACGGCTGTTTGATTTATTCTCTTATAGACTAGTTTCAATACCACATTATATACTAGTCTCGACATAAAATAACTCAGCACCATTACGATAAGTGCAATTCCCAAATTTGGGAGGTTAGATACCAGAGTATCTAACCAAGACTCCAATTTAGTTGTGACTGCGCTTGTTGTTGTTCCTATTTCTTGTTCCATTGCAATTATTTTATTTGATTAATTATTTATTGAATCCGATCTATTATTTACACCATGAAGTAAACATCCAGTTTCTCTTCTCGATACGTCTCATAAAATCGGTCACCATTTGTTCGGTGGCATTGTCTCCTATGTTCAAGGAGATATTTAACACATTCAATAAACCATCATGCAATAGTTCGTAGTCTTTGAGTATTTCACTTACCATGGCCGTTGCGGATAATGGTTTTTCAATATCATTAATTGTTGCAATGCTTGAAATATCTTTTAAGGATAGCATTGGCTTAATGTTGAAAATTCTCATACGTTCTGCTATGGTATCGATACTTGCCGCTACCGTGGTATATTCATTTTCAAATTCCTCGTGTAGTTCGAAAAAATCTGGTCCTTCTACATTCCAATGGAAGTTTCTCAACTTATGGTAAAACATTTGGTAGTTGGCTAATAAATGTTTTAATCCAGTTACCAGTTCTGATCCTTCTTCTAAGGTGAATCCTAATTTTTTTGTTTTTATGTTTTTCTTTATTTCTTTAGTTTCCATATTATTTTTGTTTTAATTGTTTAACGAATAGAATTGTAAGCTATCCCAAATGTTTAGGATAGATCAATTCATAATTTAATTTTTGATTTTTGGCACCCGAAAAGAGTGCAGACATAGTGTTTAGGCTAAGATGCCTAGAACACGTTTTCTATTGTAGATTGTTTTGATGTCATATGTAAAAGATACACTTATCTATCAGAATTCCAAAAGATTAACAGGGTTTAACGTTTTTAAGAATGGCTTAACATTAATAGATGAATGTTGACTAGATAAAGTGATTTTTATGGTGTTCATTCTGTCTGAAGCCATTCCATTTTAGCCTAAAAATGGAATTAAATTTTGATGCAATGCTTTTATTCTTAATTTGTTCAATGCTTTATCTCTTATTTGCCTCACCCGCTCTCTAGAAAGATTGAATAAATCACCAATCTCCGACAATGACATTGCCCTATAACCGTCTAAGCCAAAATTAAGTTGAAGCACCGCAGATTGTCTTGAAGTCAGTAAATTTAAGCTTCTGCTTATCTCAGTTTGAAGCGAATCCTTTATTAAGTTGGCATCTGGTTTTGGTGAGTCGTCAGTGTTTAGTACACTCTGAAGATTAAAGTCGTCATTATCACTTGATAAAGGCGCATCAATCGATATTGCACGACGCGCATGCTTAATAGCACCTTTTATTTCATTTTTACTCAAATCTGTAGCCTGAGCAAGCTCTTCAGGCGATGGTTCACGTTCAAACTCTTGTTCTAAAAGGCTTCTTGCACTAAGCACTTTATTTATTGCAGCATTTTTGTTAACCGGCAATCTAACCGTTCTGGAGTGCTCACCAATGGCTTTCAAAATAGACTGACGTATCCACCAAACGGCATAGGATATAAACTTGAATCCTCTAGTTTCATCGAAACGCCTGGCCGCTTTTACCAATCCAATATTTCCTTCATTAATTAGATCTGTTAACCTTAAGCCTCTATTTTGATATTGTTTGGCAACGGACACCACAAATCTCAAATTGGCAGTGACCAATTTATGCAGTGCTTTTTCATCACCTTTTTTAATTCGTTGGGCAAGTTCTACCTCTTCATCGGCGGTAATCATTTCTAGATTGCTTACTTCCTGCAAATACTTATTCAATGACTCCGTTTCTCGGTTGGTAATCTGTTTAGTTATTTTTAATTGTCTCAAGGTCTATGGTTTTATTATTTTATTAAACTATTGTTTCACGGTGTAAGCTCATCTTAAATCCTAACATAACCGAAGCGGTTTGCCAGAATTATTTAATTTCTATGTAATTGATTTTAGTTATGAGATAGTCACTCAAAATGAGTGTAGACATTAAATCTAAGCTAGGATACCTAGAACACTTTTTCTTTCGTTTATAGTTGTAATGTCATAATTTTAATATAAAGCTATATCTCAAAAATCCAAAAGATTAACAAGGTTTAACTATTTTTTGAACACCTTAACATCTGGATGTTCTTCATTATATTTCAAAAGCGCATTTGGTCCTAACTAGGATCATTTATTTATCTTTATAATCAATTCCAAACTTGAATTTAAAATGAGACAGACAAGAAATCTATTATTTGTATTAATCGTAGTCCTATCATCATGTATAGATAAAAATCCAAATTTGGACACTGAAGGTAAGGACGAGTTGAAGGCTCTCGAAGCTACTTCTGTCCCTGAAGAAGATGCCCTTAATTACAATCAAAGATTTTATGTGCCAATTTATTCAGATATTTATGTGGATGCTCAAAATCCTAAGCAACTTTTATCAGCAACCTTAAGCATAAGAAACACTCATTTAACCGATTCGCTTTTCATAAGTAAAATTGAATACTACAATACAAACGGAAATCTTGTACAAAAGTTTATAGACTATACCATCAATCTTCCTCCAATGGCAACCGTAAATTATGTTATTGAAAAGGAGGATGACTCTGGTGGAAATGGTGCAAACTTCATTGTTGAAGTTAGTGCAAAATCTGAAGAGATTAAACCTTTAATTCAAGCTGTTATGATTGGCAATTATGCCAATAAATCCTTTTCGTTTCTTACAGATGGCTATGCTTTAGACTAAAGTCATTAAATAAATAAGTGACAATCCTTACAGTCTTTCACTTCGCCATAATAGGTTTCTCGATATTTGTGAAGCGTTTTAATCGGGACTCCAAAAAAGTATCTTTTAATGTAGGTTACCCGGGCAGTGAGTTTACCCATAGGTCGGCTGAAATAATTTTCTGTTGTTGTTTTTCTCTTAATACTAACAATTTTCATGATTATTATGGTCTTTGATTTTTTAAATTGAATGAATTACGGCGTTGATATTATGACGTTTTACAATTCGCTCGGTAAAAGCCTTATGCCCTCGCGGTGCTAATAAATGTAATTTGCCTTTTTTCATTGAGGCCATAAAACTTAGTATTTTCCACTTAACGACCGTCTTTCTGGGGTTTTCGTTTTTTAGAGCAACATCCGTGAAGTGTTTTGCTCCCTTTGGAGTGATGAATGAGAAATCCGCTTGAAATTCCTCGTTGTTGGATTTACTTCGAAATACCTTAGGATCTTCATAGCCTTCAAGTTTTGCCCTTAAGTTTGTTGTTTGTTTTTTATTGACCCACTTTAATGCTTGATTTAAATAATTGTTTTTGTTCATAATTATGAATTTTATTGATTTAATTGAATAGAATGATCTATTTAAATAATAGTTGATAAGAAATGTGATGAAATAGAACTAAATATCGCGTACGAAGAACAGAATAGGCAGAGCCTAGAAAACAAATGACGATAGATAGATTTTTTGCATAACTTAAAAATAAATTTTCCTTTAAAAAATGCAAATCATTAACAGAGTTTAACGTTTTTATTTCATTTTCAATAACTCTATTTTCTACTAAAAATTGAAACCTAACTATTTGAATTTCAGTATTAAAAATAAAAAAGGAGAGCCTTTTTTGCTCTCCTTTTCGTTCAATCAATCAATTGCAAACATTAATCAACCTTCATCATCCATCTCAGATCTTCTACTTAACCAATTCTAATTTTACGATGGTCCAGATTTCATATTCATCTTCTGTTTCATCAGTTTTTGTTTCGATGGTATAAGAAATATTGAAAGTTTTACCCTCAAATTTCTTGTCCTTCAAATCGAATGTTTTTAAAACACCGTCTTCAATTTTTTCAAATTCGTAGGTTTCATCTTCATCCACACTATCTGTGAAGTAAAAAATACCATCTTCAAACCCGTCATAAGTCGCCGTTAGTAATTTTGTCTCTTGTTTAAAATCACTACTTACTATGGTTACCAATGCTAAAATAACAATGCTAAATATTTTCATTTTTCTTAAAATTTTAATTGTTGTCTATTAGATTAATCGGATGTTTTGCCACCTCAAGTCCGTTGCTTTTAGTACTATCAAATTTTGATAGTAACCGTGGTTTGGCTTAAAAGTTCTGTTTTTATTGGCTATACAAACTTTAAAATAAATAGGTCTATGACCTCAACAAGGATAAGAATGATGATAATCCATTCTAATCTGCTGCTCTCGCGATGTTCCATAATATCTTTGAACAGCTCTAAGTTCTCTTTTATAATCTCTATGCGTTCGTAAATACGTCGGTAGCGATCTTTTAAGTCAAAAGCAAGCTTTAAACTATTATTAAGGTTGCTTAAGGCTTCATTTTCCCAGGTAATTTCAGGTGAATCAAAAATGTATAGATTTTCTAATATACCATTCTTAATATTCAATGCTTTACCAATAAAACGTTTCAACTTATTTCCTGAAATATCTAGCTTACCATTAATTTCAAGATATTTAGTATGCTGATTTGTTTCAGTTAGTAATTCTTCTGTAATCTCCCCATATCGATTTAAAGCCACTGATTGTGACACGTTAAGCATAACTAAACGAATCATTTCATCATCTAACTCCGGAAGTATGATGTTATTAAACTCAACCTTCGTGGTATTTGGTCTTACCTCTACTGTGACCTCTTCGGAAAGTTTTTCTGAAAAGTAGTTTGCAGAAGCCATCTTTAGATTTTCAATGATGCTTTTAATCTCGGTTTCCTCTATGTTGAAGAAACTCACCATTCCAAACTGAAACACGTAGATATACGATGCTTTATCCGTTTGATAAAACAACTCATCACTATCCTGAAATTTCAGATCATAATTAAGAAGTTGCTTGCAACGGCCTATATGAAGACCGCTCGCAATTTGATAGGCAACAACGTTATACATGGCTTAGGTTTCGAAAATTTCGTTGATATTTTTAAAACTCTTTAATTCTATTTTATAGCCATTAGGATCGGTAATAAAAAAAGATAAATGTTCTCCGATCTTATGCTCTAAAAATGTCGCTTCTGTAGTGACTTCAAGATTTTTTGAAAGCAAACGAGAATAGGTTTTACCCCATGTTTCCGTATCCACAATTACACCGAAATGAAATGATGGTAAAATGTGTTCGCCAAAACGATAATTCTTATAATTGAATTCAAAATCACCAACTTTTGTAAATGTAATTTGGTGTCCAAATAGATTTATATCAATCCAGTTATCTGAACTTCTTCCAGATTTCGCTCCTAAGGTAAATACATAGAAATCCTTTGTAATATCAATATCTTCGCAGGGCAATGCTAGGTGAAACGGTGTTTTCATCTCTATTTGTGATTTTGGTGTTTTAAATTTAAAATATCCCCGTTTCCTTCAACTTCAAACTCAATTGCTTCAAATTCGTTCAGCATAAATTGCATATAATTATCATAGAATTCGTCGGTCTCAATAGATTTCATTTTATTCAAGGTCTTCATCACTTGGATTGTCTTCATCAAAAGGGTCTTTCACTGCTTCAGGATCATCGTCATCATAATCTTCATAATCATCCTCATCATAATCTATCATCACCCTTTCTAATCTTGCGCTTACCTTAACGAGATATTTGGTGTCTTCCGTTATAATCTCTACAGCATCAATAAGTTCGCCTTGCGCATTTCTGAAGGTAATGATATCATTATCGCCGTAGCCATCTGGAAATTTATCCACTACTAAGGCCAATATCTCTGGTGTTAATTTTTTGAAATCAACAATGACTCTTTTCAAATTTTGATTACTCTTATTTTTCATAATTACATGTCTAATAAATAAGCGAAAATTAATGGCGCGACGATTGTGGCATCACTTTCAATAATGAACTTTGGTGTATCTATATCTAATTTACCCCAAGTGATTTTCTCATTAGGTACGGCTCCTGAATACGAACCATAACTTGTGGTAGAATCACTAATTTGACAGAAATACGACCAAAAAGGCGTATCTGTACGTTCCATATCTTGATATAACATTGGCACAACACAGATCGGGAAATCGCCAGCTATACCGCCACCGATTTGAAAAAACCCTATTCCCTTTTTAGAATTCATAGTGTACCAATCCGCCAAGAATGTCATGTATTCTATACCTGATTTCATGGTACTTGCTTTCAAATCGCCTTTAAGTACATAGCTGGCGAAAATATTCCCCATCGTACTATCTTCCCATCCCGGACAAACAATAGGCAAGTTCTTTTCAGCCGCCGCATACATCCATGAATCCTTCAGATTGATCTCGTAGTATTCCTCTAACACACCAGACAATAACATTTTATACATAAATTCGTGAGGAAAATAACGCTCGCCATTGGCTTCTGCGTCATTCCAGATTTTATATATATGCTGCTGCAAACGTCTGAATGCTTCTTCCTCAGGGATACAAGTATCAGTAACACGGTTTAAACCTTGCTCTAACAAATCCCATTCTTGCTGAGGTGTTAAATCTCTATAGTTAGGTACACGTTTGTAATGCGAATGTGCCACTAAATTCATGATATCCTCTTCAAGATTTGCTCCAGTACAAGAAATAATATGAACCTTATCTTGACGAATCATTTCTGCAAATATTTTCCCTAATTCTGCAGTACTCATTGCTCCTGCTAGGGAAACTAACATCTTTGCACCACCTTCGAGTTGGGCTTCATAACCTTTAGCAGCGTCTACTAAAGCAGCTGCATTAAAATGCAAATAATAATTTTCAATAAAGTTTGAAATGGCTCCCTTAGTAGTCGTCATCTTCGTTATATTTAAAGTTATTACCTACGTTGTTTAATTCTAATTCTTCATCATGGTAATTGTCATCTTCATTGAGGTCCATGAATTTATAACTCAACATTTTGTAGTATAGTTTCGCCGCCAGAAAATCTGAAGATTTTTCATTTGGGTTTGGACAAAGTTCTACAATATCAAATCCTACAACATTTTTCTCCTCAAAAACACGACGTAAAAACTCTAAGGTTTCATACCACAATAAACCGCCAGGCTCAGGTGTTCCGGTACTTGGCATAATGGACGGATCTAGTGCGTCTAGATCGAATGTGATAAAGACGTTATTGGTCATGCTATCTATAGCATCATCCATCCAATTATCATCTATTGCCATATCGTGGGCAAAAAATACATTTTCTTTATCCATTACCGTTAATTCTTTGGCATCCATAGAACGGATTCCCACTTGAATTAAATTGGTGGTCTGACTCGCCTCATAAACCGCACATGCGTGATTATATGGGGTGCCTTCATAACTCTTGCGTAGATCAGCATGCGCATCGATATGCAAAACAGTCAAATCATTAAAGCACTCATTAAATGCTCTAATGGTACCAATGGAAATGGAATGTTCACCACCAAAAATGGTTACAAATTTCTTCTTCTTTATATATTCCTTAACCACAGAATGAACAGCATTAACCATTGCTTCAGGTGTGCTATTTTCTGTAACCGCATTCGCTAAGAAAATACCTTGTTTATAAACTTCTGTTTCAGTTTCAATATCATAAAGTTCCATATTTTCTGAAGCTTCCAAAAATGCCTGAGGGCCTTTGTCAGCACCTTTTTGCCAAGTGCTTGTACCATCAAAAGGTACAGGTATTAAAACAATATTAGCTTTATCTAATCTTGCGTATTCTGCAGGGATACCTGCATAAGTTTTAGTATTCATTTTTAATTTTAATTTTAGCTACACTTATACGTTAGCTGTTTCTTTATAGATGTTATTGATCTCTTTATTATTTTGGTTTTTGTGGTAACCTAGTATGGATAGTAAGGCCTCACTCGTTTGTTGCTCGCTGAACACTTTAGTTTTAATTTCACCATGCTCATCTTTATCGATGAGTATATGTTTTGGTGCTGGAATTAAACAATGCTGTAAGCCGCCAAAACCACCAATGGTCTCTTGATAAGCGCCAGTGTTAAAAAAGCCGATATAAAGCGAATTGTCCTTATTATACTTTGGTAAATAGATGGCGTTTATATGTTGTTCGCTGTTGTAATAATCATCACTATCACAGGTTAAACCACCTAACATCACTCTTTCATAAGTTGTATTCCATCTGTTGATCGGAAGCATTATAAAGCGCTTATTGATAGACCAAGAATCTGGAAGCGTTGTCATGAATGATGAATTGATCATATTCCATTTCTCTCTATCATTTTGTTGCTTTTGATATAAGATCTTATAAATAGCGCCTCCACTCTCACCTACTGTAAAACTTCCAAACTCAGTAAAAATATGCGGCACATCTATATGTGCTTCATCACAAGCCGTTTTGATCTGATTAATGATCTCCTCAACCATATATTGGTAATCAAAGTCAAAGGCAAGTGAGTTTTTTATTGGAAAGCCGCCTCCTATATTCAAGCTATCGAGGGTTGGACAAATCTTTTTCAGACTGATGTAGACTTTCAAACATTTTAAAAGCTCATTCCAATAATAGGCGTTATCTCTAATTCCTGTGTTGATGAAGAAATGAAGCATTTTCAACTCTACTTGAGGATTGTTTTGAATTTGATCTTTATAGAATTGAACGATGTTTTTATAGCCAATACCCAAACGTGAGGTATAGAATTCAAACTTTGGCTCCTCCTCGGAAGCAATTCTAATGCCTACTTTGAACTTCTTATTAATTTCGGAAGTCAGTAAGTTTAATTCTTCATAGTTGTCAATAATTGGAATACAATTTTCATGTCCATTATTGATAAGCCGTGCAATATTAGTAATGTATTGTTCGCGCTTAAAACCATTACAAATTATGAAGGTTTTGTTGGTTATTTTGTTGTCGCCCTTCAGGTTTTCAATAATATTAATATCGAAGGCCGATGAGGTCTCAATATGAATATCATTTTTTAAAGCCTCATCCAATACATGTTTAAAGTGAGAGCTTTTGGTGCAATAACAATAGTTATAGTTGGCCTTATAATTTGACTTCCTCATGGACTCAGCAAACCATCCTTTTGCACGTTGGATGTTATTTGAAATTTGAGGTAAATAAGTGAATTTAAGAGGTGCTCCATATTGTGCGATCAATTTCATAAGATCAACATCATGAAACTTTAAATTGTTATCATTAAGGGTGAATTCCTCTTGAGGGAAATCAAAGGTTTGATTGATTAAATCAATGTATTTAGTATTCATTTTCGAATATTTGATAAAGATTAAATGTTAATTATGGTAAGAAAGATTACGCCGTAATCCTCTTAGCAATACTCAAATAATCGCTTATATCAAATTCGAATTTGATTTTGGGTAGTTGGTAAAAAGCCATACAAATGTTGGCTTGAAAAGACATCGGAAGTTAGCTTTAAATTTCGGATGCTTACACCATAAGCTGTTTTTGAATTTGACTTCCTAATTTTCAAAAACCCGAACGTAAAAACACGGTTCATTATGTTCAGCTAAAACGATATGTATCGTTTCGAGGTGCAAAATAAAATCAAAAATCAATAGGTTGTATATTTTTTTTGATTTTTTTTCAATTTATTTAATTGGGTCTATTTTTTTAAAAATTATGAAGCCTTATGCACACTCATATATTTATGAATATCAGAATTTAACCATTTGGCTTAGCCTATATCCTGTTCCTTATCGTTTGGAGTTTTGTGTTGACTCGTTTAATTATTTTAAAAGTCCGTTAGCATTGATAATTAAATGAAATTATATGGATTTTTAGACGTATCTATATAATGGGAATAGACGTGATATGGTTACTTCATAGTTAGGCAACCCTTAACACTAACAGAAATATACTTCAATAGAATTAATTGGATTAAAAGTATTTATTGACTGCAGTTACCATTAATAATATCTTCTGCTGATGGATTATATGCGTTATTATCAATATTCAAACTGTCATAACTTCCATTCAAAATGAGATTATTTAAAGCGCAAAAATCAGTCAGCAAATCCTGACTTGGAGTTATGGCTCCCGAGGAATTTACCCCAATATAAATGTCGTTTGCCAATGACAGGTTTTCCAAACCGTCTAATGACGTTAAAGACGGGTTGCATCTAATTGATAAATTATTTACCGATGTCAGATTTTCCAAACCACTCAATGCCGTTAGCGACGGGTTGCAACTAATTGATAAATTGGCTAATGACGTTAAATTATTACTTAGTCCTTCTAACGACTGTAAGGAATTATTTGTGGTTATTACAAAATTCCCATCAATGTTAGTTATCCCTTCCAGACCATTTAAATTCATTAGTAAATGATTGTTTTCAATAATCAATCCAGATCCAATCGAATTTAAATTACTAAATTCCGATAACGTTGTCAGAGAAGTTGAACTTAGTATTAATGCCCCACTAATAGATGTCAGATTTGAAAATCCTAATGTGCTGAATTGACCATCTCCAATCCTTAATAGACCATTTATAGAAGTTATATTTTGAAAATAATCTGAACTCTGTAAATTGTGATTTTCCCAAACTTGAATAGAACCACCAATAGTTAAATTAGGATGTAACTCTATTTCAGTAATGTTGGTGTCATATAGTTCTAATTCACCACCTACAGAAGTTATATTATCAAGGCCTTGCAAAGAACTTAAACTAGGATTAGTTCTAACGGCTAAATCACCAGAAACACTAGTAATTTGAGATAATGGTTGCAAGTCAACTATATCCGTTGGAATATGAACTCCGACTTGGTTACCAATTATTAATACACCATCTATGGCGTCATAATCTAACATACCGAAATTATCAACCTCTTCTTGTGTTCTAAGGAATACATTACCAACAAAGGTTTGACTGCTTGGACTCTCTGAGAGACTTTCAGGAAGATTTTCGACCTCGCAGGAGAATATTACTACAGAAAGACAGATAAGAATACTTTTTTTCATTTTACTTCTTTTTAATTTAAGATGCCATTGTCACAAATTGGTTGCGTCAAAAACCAAGAAATCTTCTTCATTGAAGCTCAAAATAAAATGCAAACGATTAAAACATTGGATATCGACGTCTATAATTTATTACTTATTCTACTCTACCCTTCAACTGCGCTCAGGGCAGGCTCTAGCAAATCCATCAGGAGTTGCTTATGTCAGTACTTAGCTGAAAATTAGTAAATTTAATCACGTAACTAACGGTTATTTTAGACCGTCGCCAAACATATGGAACAGAACCTTGTTGAACATTGGATAAATACAGATAAGCAACTCAATGACCTAATCATTGCAATTGAATCGACAGGCAATACCCTTACAGAAAAAGCAGAAATAGCATTCGAAAAACTTTCAGAATTATATGATATCACCAGAATGCCTAATGATATTGACGATGAAGAACTTGATGACGATAATTTGGACGGAGTAACTGACCAAAGGTCTCTTTTTGAAGAACATGCTCTGATTAAATACTTAGCAGACGAAAATGAAGACCCTCGTGGTATGGTTTTATCTGCTGCATTTCATTTGCTAAACGACTATCAAGTTGACTTATTCCAAGTCGCTAAAAAAGAGTTTGGAAAGAATATTCCAGAAGAATGTATAATCGGAATTAAAGGAGAAGGTTTTTATGGAGAAGTTGTTTTCCCTCAAAAAGAAACTAAAAGTTGGATTGAATTGGGATGCAAAATATTGAAACAAATAAATTAAAAATGCTTTACAACAATTGCTATAATTCTTTGCTACTGCTAGCCTATTTCCATAATTAGTTTCCCTTTAAGTGGATCGATTTAATTACCTACAAGCTAAATTTTGATAATCATATCAAATTCTGCTGCACGGGCTATCACTCTATTAATAATCTCTGGAGCAAGTGATTTTTCGATGGCATTTTCTTCGTGCTCTGGCACACCCATCTGCTCGAAAAAATCTCTAAAACCTTTCGGGCTGTGAATATTTATCCACTTACATGGTTTTTCACTATTATTGGCAAAGGTATGCAAGGTTTTAGGCGGAATGTCTACTGATTCTCCTGCCCTAACGACCTTTACATCTCCATTTACCATAAACTCCATTTCACCTTCAACAATAAGGAAAGATTCCTTAAATGAATTGTGCAAATGTGGAGGTGGACCCTGAACTTTTGCAGGTGTTTCTGCTATCATTAGATCATAATCTCCAGAAGTGTCATGAGGTGTTACCTTGTGACCAAGTACCCATTTTGTTTTGTTTGCGTCCATTTTATGAGATTTTTGTCTCACAAACATAAGCGTAAATTTTTTTCTTACCAAATTTTATGAGATATTTGTCTCATGAATAAAAGAAATTTAAATTCTGGACGGGTAAGTCAAAAATTAGAAACTAGAAATAAAATCCTTGCTAGTGCTCAACATTACCTCAATAAAGGATTAGAATTCAATCTTGAAGACATAGCCGAGAAAACCGGAATTTCTAGAGCTACCGTGTACAGATATTTTTCAAATATTGACATATTAGCCGCTGAAGCAGGACTTGCTTTAAGTACGGAAAGTCCAGAGAATTTATTCAAAAACTTAAAAAGCAATAAGACCCAAGATAAGATACTTGAAATACAAGACTATTATAATAAACTCGCCTTGGATCATGAGAATCTTTTTCGAAAATATATCAGTGCTGTTTTAGATTCCAATTCTTCCAATATTAAAAGAGGTGCTCGAAGAAAGATGACACTTCTTATGGCTCTTGAAGAAACAAATTTTACTCAAAAAGAAAAAGAGAATCTTTCAAACTTACTTACGATATTTATGGGTATAGAACCACTCATTGTTACAAAGGACGTATGCAACCTTAACAACAAGGAATCGATAGAACTCATTAAATGGGGCATAAATCTAATATTCAAAGGTATTGAAGCTTCTAAAGACTAATCAATTTGCCCTCAATTGATTGTAGATTTTAATTGTAATTCGTTTTCAAAACAGTGCAAATAAAGTCTCGAAACCATTTCTCAGTTAAAAAAACACAATGGATTATTTCTCTGAGAATTGGGTTAGAGTATAAATCTGTTTGTAGATTATTTATAGGTCTTTCCAGCGATATAATTTATAAAAACCAAAAATGATTGCAGAGGTCTATACTATCATTTTTGGTTTTTAATATCTGAAAAATTAAGCTGAATAATTTTGTTTTACACGCGCATTAGTTGAACTAAATTGATAGTCGGGACTATGCAACATTTTACAAAATAAATTCTCGTTTACTTTCACCGGGATTTTGAGATTTGGAAACTGAATTTGGTAAACCCCTTCATTTTGACTTACTATTTTAACTTTTATAGGTTCTTTCTTCATAATCTAATGTGTATTATGTTAAACCATAAAAAATTCTATACCTGTTTTTTCTTAATCGTTTTGGTATTATCTTTTTTAATATTCTTTTTCTCAGGTGGAATAATATATCTGTTATTTTCATTGAAAAATTGTTGCCTCATGGCTTCCATTCGTTTCATCATATCATCCATATTAGGCATGCCTAAGGGCATTCCACTCGAAAAAAAGTCGTCCTTTAAGAAATCATCTGAAAAGAACTGCTTCATAATAGAATCGTGCTTCATAAAACCACTATATCTTGGAAAATGTGACATTGAAAGACGCTTCTCAAACTTAGATTGCAACTTATTAAATATGCTATCAGCATCTATATCTTTAAGGCTTCCCGACGATGACCAACTGTAAACACTGTCGATTCGAGTTAAATTACCATTTTCATCGAACTCTTTATTGACTTTCCATGATCCTTTTGGAATAACATTCTCTTTATTGTCAGCCTTTTCAGAGATCTTACTTTTCTTCTGCTCATCTTCTTGGCTATTACAACTTAAACTTAAAAATGCCATGAGCAGCAATAAATAACTTTTCATATCTAAATTTTTAAGAATTATTAATTGAATAAAATGATCAAGGAAGGTTTTATTATCTCCCTTGATCATTAAATTTTACATTACGATATTGTAATAGTTTTAGGAGGTTTTTGCTTTGCTTCTTCCTTTTTTGGTAAATGAATACTTAAGATACCATCATTGTATTTGGCCTTAATTTTTTCTTCATTTATGGTCTCGGGTATGGTAAAGGTTCTCTTAAATGCTGAATAACCGAATTCACGTCTTGTAAAGCTTTCATCTTCATATTCATTTTCTTCGTTTGCCTGCGTGGATATTGATAGTAATTGATCTTCAAGATTAATCTCAAAATCTGATTTTTTCATACCTGGAACTGCCATATCAACAAAATAGGCATCCGAAGTCTCTCTAATGTTTACTTTTGGAAGCGTTATTCCAGTATTGAAATTTGAAGAGAAAACTGACGGTAAATCACGATTAAAAATTTCGTCGATCCAACTTGACCAACTTGGGAAGTTTAAATTTGAATTTGTGTTACTTAAACTTCCGTTTTTAGGAACATTAATTAAATTGCTCATAATAACAAAGATTTAAATTAAACATAATTTCAAAATGAATCTGTTTAGATTCGAAACATAAAAAACAAAAAAAATGCCAACCCAATAGAAAATGTCATTTTGACATTTTATAACTAAAAAGTTAAGCTGATATATATTTTGACTAGGACGGAATGGATAAAATGCAAATTCAATTCTCAAATAATCGTTGCATCAATGAACCAAAATGAACATTTAATTCAGAATATTGCCTATTAAGTTTGAATCTATAGATAAGACAGCATCTAATTTTCTACAGTTTAATTATTTTAATATTCCTTTCTGTTTGTTCGGTTTTAATTTTAATAAAATAGACACCCGATGATAAATCATTTATTTTAAAATGTTCAGAAATTGGAAACTCCCTTAGCTTTTTACCTGAAATAGTATACAATTCAATTGCTTCTACAATTTGGTTATTTAGATTTTCAATTTTGAAATCGTCATATGTAGGATTTGGATATACCTTAAGTTCAGATAATTCGAATTCTTCAATACTTAAATTTTCTTCAATTGTTGTTGTTTCATTATTAGTAATAATTGGGGAATTAAAATCAAAGTAAATACCGGCCTGATTACTAAAGCTATCCCCAAGGTTTAAAGTTGATAGTGTTCTTATTTTAAACAAAACATAGCCGTCGTTATTAGCATCATCAAACGGTAATTGAATATTCTCAAAAATGAATTCTACTTCATTATCATTTTGCACACGTGCATAAAAAGCATGACTTGCATTTAAAGGTACTAAGGAAGCAATGTCGTATTTTGAGGTATCTATAACATCTTTAACAACCACGTTTACGGCGCTTGCAGTACCAGTGTTTTCAAATCTGATAAGGTAATGTACATATTCCCCAACTTGTTCAGGGGTAATCTCATTGCCTTCCAAGCAAGTTATATCATTTGGATCAAAAGAATTAACTACAATTTGATTCAGCTGAAACATATTATCTTCTGGTGTTTCATCTGCATTTGATGGACTGATAGTGGCAGTAAATGATAAGACATCATCTCCATTCAAAGGGAAGGTCATGTCTGTTGGTGTGTTCAATAACATCGTAAATGGAATTTCTCTTGTTTCAAGTGGTAACATATTAGAATAATTCCAAGTTAAGTCGCCTACATTCTGCACATCAGCCATTGGTGTGGAGGATTGTAAGTCCATAAGGTCATCATTGTATGTAAAATTGATACTTCCAGATAGTGTTGTGTTTCCTTTATTTCTATATATCAATTTATAATCTGTTTCAAAACCTGGACGCGCTAATTCTATAGGCACCACGAGTATTTCTAAATCATTATGTGTTCCGTCAGGCGCAACACAAATATCTTGAACTAATGGGCTTGTATCCGTTGGGAAGTTAGCATTAAAAGATAAAGGTGTGGTTGAAAAATACATTGGCACTTCCAATTGCGGTGTAATTGTATAATTTCCGGCTTGTAGTGGTATAGTATATTCACCAGAAGTATTGCTGAAAAACGTTGCCTCTTCAACACCATTTGTGGTATGGATTGCAAAATTTGAATATCCAGAATCATTAATATCACAACCGTTTGCATTTAAGTCTAATCTGGTAGTTCCTTCAATGGTATAAAATTCGCCTCCTGGTGTAAAAGAGCAATACTGTGTAAATAAGACCTCAGTTCCCACCTCATCCTGCAGTAGTTCAACAAAGTAGGAATCAACATTATCTACGCAAATTGACTCAAGATTTGGTAACCCGTCATAAATTTGATTGTCGACATAGAAATAATTGGCATTCAGACCATTCTTTAAATTTATATAAGTCAGGTTGGGGTTGTATCTAATGGAAAAAGAATAACTATCATAAACATCTAAATATTGAAGTTTGCTCGCGTCAAAACTGGTAAGCTGATTGAAGGAGCAGTCTAATTGGGATAGATTGTAATTATTTTCATCAAATAATTCTAACGCCGTAAGTTGGTTATTACTGACATCAACAAAAAGTAGTTCTATATTATTTGATAGATCTAGAGTTGAGAGTTGATTGTTTTGTGCGTACAAAGTTTCTAATGCAGTGTTGACGCTAACATCTAGAGAAGTAATCTGGTTATCAAAAATTGATAATCTCTCTAGATTAGTATTGTTAGAAACATCTAGATTTATAAGTTGATTATTAAAAAGTGTAAGGCGCTCTAAGGCTATATTATTAGACAAATCTAATGAAGAAAACATATTAATGGCCAAATTAAGCTCCTTTAAGTTTAGGTTGTTAGTTACATCTATGCTGGTTAGGTCATTTCCTGCTAAATTTAAATTTTCTAAGTTTAAATTATTGCTGACATCTATACTAGCAAAATCATTACTAGGAAGCAAAAGGGTTTTTAATGCTGGGCAATTACTAACATTTATAGTTTGAAGATCGGCATAGCCTATATTTAAGTATTCTAGGTTTGGCAATGTTCCAAGCGTTATAGTATCGATCCCATTATAATCTAACTCTACAGAAATCAATGATGTATTGGCTGATAGGTCTATGGTGGAAAATAAATTGGTCGCAAATTCAAGTGTTTCTAAACTGGTAAATTCTTCAAGGCCAGTTAAATCGCTTATCGATTCATTTCCGAATGAAAGTGAAATGGTGGCCTGCGCTTCAGAAACTTGTATTTCACCATCGTTATTGGTATCAACGCCCTCAGAAATTAAGGCACTTTTAAAGTTTGCGTCAGGAATATTGACTATTTGTGCGTTGGTTATTAATGTGGATATTAAGAATATGATTAAGTAAAGTTTTTTCATTTATTTCATTTATTAATTCGGAGGTTGTTGTAAAATTTTTGTCCAAGGCGTTCATGCACGACTCATACCGATTTTCGGCTTGAGGCATTAAATTACGTTTATATAAATTAAAGATAGGTAAATTTTAGTTTTATAATTTCATAATGGTATAAACATCATAGAAATAAGCGCTATACGTATATTCGGCTGTTGTAATTCATTATTTCTCAATCAGAGAGAATGAAATAATTATTCTAACTTTAGGGAAATTCCCACTCAATGATAAAATTTTTTAGAAGAATTAGACAAAACCTCCTTTCGGAAGGAAAAACAGGAAAGTACTTTAAATATGCTATTGGAGAGATATTCCTTGTTGTTATTGGGATTTTAATTGCATTGCAGATTAATAATTGGAATGAAAACCGAAAGAATAAAAATGCCGAAGCTGATTATTACTGCAGAATTTTAGACGACTTTGAGTTAAATGATAAATTAATTGATGAAACTTCAAAACTCACATCTGATAAAATTAAGCTCTGTAAAGAGTTAATATTAGATTTAAACAATTCACCTAATGACAGAGGTGAAATCCTTAATAAATTTGTACTTGCGTTAAGACAAGACGTTTTTGTACCCAGTAATATTGCTTTCGAAGACATAACGTCGTCGGGTCAGTTAAAACTATTGACGGATTTAGAGCTTAAAAACAGACTCATTCAGCATAGTACATTTTTAAACAATATTCTAAATCTACTTCAAGAGAATAGGGATGAAATTCTTAAAAGAATGAGTGATTTTGATTTAATATGTGATTTTGGATTTCAAGATATTAATTATCTTAATCAAGAGCTCGACAAAGAACTGTTGGACCTATTGCCAAAAAATGATTGGACAAATGAACCCAATAATCCAATTTTTGTGAAGTTTCAAGATAATCTAGTTTTTTTTATTGCCATGCTAATTAGACAGAAACAACATTTATCTAATTTGAAAATGGAAATGCAAGAACCGATTAGATTATTAAAAGAAAAAGAATGTAAATAACGAAAGTACAACAAGGTGTATAATGCATGCCAGAGTTCTGTCGCATCTGTTAAACCTGAATTGAAGATAGTCACTTAATTCGGTTTTCTAACTAGTAAATGAATAGAATGCTTTAAAGATTGATTTCAAAAATAAAGCTCCTTGTTCTTTCAAGGAGCTTCTTCGTAGCGGGAACAGGACTCCCTTCGTCTGCGCTCAGGATAAACTTCTCGTCCTTTCATGTATACCTTAAAAATAAAAAAGACCAAAGTATTAACTTCAGTCTTTAATTCTAGTAGAGCGTACAGTAAAAATATCGAACCAATTATTGCAAGAAATCAATAAATTTAATGAGTTAAACGAGTTTTAAAGCAAAGAATAAATAATAAAAAAACGCGTTATAATTATTTTACGTTAGACCAGTTTCTTAAAGCGTGCAAATAGGCACTAGATTCAGCATAACCCAAAATATGTGCTACATCCCTAGTTTTCAAATGCTTTTCATTAATTAAGTAAGTAGAAAGTTCCTTTTTTATTGCGTTGACAATTGTTCTAAACGATCTTCCCTCACTTAATAACTTTCTTTGAATAGTCCTTTTGCTATATGGAAATTGCTTGGTTCTGTCGCATCTATTAAAGCTGAATTGAAGATACTCACTTAATTTGGTTTTCTAACTAGCTAATGAATAGAATGCTTTAAAGATTGATTTCTTCTTCGATATCAACTGCTCCTTCCTTATCATATGTACTATTTCTATTCCAGTCAATGTCCGTCGAGCAGATTCAAATTCTTTAAACCCTAAAGTTCTGCCTATCCGTTTTTTTACAAAACGATGATCCTGCTCAACTATATTATTCAAATATTTACATTGCCTAATTTGAATCGTTGATAATGAACGTTTATTGTAGATTCTAATAGCGTGTTTATTGGAACCGCTTTTATCGATATTTACTAATTCTGGCTTGCCATTATTTTCAATCGCTTTTATCAGAAATGATTGAGCACTCATCCGTTTTCGTCTTTTAGTCAATAGGAAATCAACTGTATTCCCTTGTTTGTCTACTGCTCTATATAGATAACACCACTTACCTCTAACTTTGACATAGGTTTCGTCCATTCGCCATCTTCTTCCAACAGATTTCTTGCGCTTTCTAAATTCTTTTTCTAAAAGTGGAGTAAACTTAAATACCCAGCGTTGAATTGTAGCATGGTCAACTTTAACGCCCCGTATAGCCATTAATTCCTCTATCTCACGATAACTCAATCCAAATCTAAACTTAAAGTAAACGGCTTGAACAATGATTGTCTTCGGAAAACAATGACCTTTGAACATAAACTTTTAATTCAAAGATATTATTTCTTTAAATTTGAATCTATAGATGCGACAGAACCTAAAAGTTCAATAGAACAAAAGTTAAAGTTTATTTACAAGGATGATTTATTTCCTCTAGGACTTTTACCTTTTGCAAGGGATGGTGGATCTGGAAATTATCTGATTTCAATGCGCGAACAGGATTTCGGTCAAATATTTATTATGAATGCTGATAGTGAAATGCCTTTTTTTCTTTGTAACTCGTTTGAAGAATTCATTAACAAGCTCGAAGCAGAATAATTTTCTAATACTTACACCAGCAGCTAACAATAGCTATAATTAATTGTTAATTAAGGATTTAATTAATATAAATTGCTATTTCTAGAAAGAGATAAAAGAACGCTATAATCGTTTTGCGAGTTTTGTTTCGCCGTTCATTGTGCCTACTCAATCGCTCAGTCCGACTGTCGGCACAGTTATTGGCACAAAACCGTCCATCAACAACATAATCAAAATCTATAGATGCGATAGAATCTTATGTTTTATCTTCAAAAGCCTTTGTCTTAACAACAAAGGCTTAAAAACTAAGATTAATTCTACCTACTCGAATGTTGTCTCTCCTTCGTTAGGATTGTAAACATAATCGAATGTGTAATATCTTGGTGTATCATTAAAGCCATCTGGATTGGCTGGAGCACCTTGATAGTAACTAATTATTTCAACTTTTGCAAAACGACCGTCCCTAGTACGAAATACTAATACCTTACCAGGAATTTTTGATACAACGTTTGTCATGAAGTTATAGTTGAACCATCCATTGTCACTACCTGATGGAATTGCAAATCCTTCTGTACCGTCTTGCAAAAAGGTTAAACCATCTACAGAATTTACCCCTGCTAAAGTACCGTCAACAATTACTGCAGCGGCATTTCCATTGCGTTCTGGCTCATCTACAGATCCTGTAGCTGTTCCACCATTAACAGCGATTGTAGTTCCTCTAAAGGCGATATCCCAATCCGTGGTACTCGTGGTCTGCATTCCTGTAGAAAAATTAAATCTTGTAAATTCACCACCAACTGGCTGTCCTTGCCCACCTGTTTGTGGTGCAAATAAATTACTTACAGTAACGGTCTCAATATCTAGTCTTGGGGCGTTTCCGTCGTCATCAGAGCTACAGGAAGTAAATCCTATAAAAAAAGCTAATAACAAAAGTGTTCTTAAGGTCTTAATAGTTTTCATCATGTATTAAATTTAAGTTTCAAAAATTATAATCAAGTCTTGTGAATAATTGTATTCCGTTGATATTTGGTATGTTGGTATCTGTATAGTCTAGTAAATTATTTGCACCGAACTGTAGATCGAAATGTTTGCCAAATTGTTTTGTAGCCGCCAGGTTTGCAGTTACAAATCCATCTACAAAGCTGTTATCAAAAGTGTCTAGAATGATATTTCCATTGGTGTCAAATAATCCATATTTACTTCTGTAAATGAGACGTAAATTAAAGTCTGTTTTTATCTTTGGGAGATTATAAAAAACTTTAAGATTTGCCGTATGTCGCGATCGGTTGACTAGTCCGAAGTAATCTGATCGTTCAACTAAAACTGTTCTTCCAGAATCGTCGATGGTAAATATTTCATTGTTGTCAATTCGGTCGAGCTGCGTCTTATCATAAGCATAAAGCAATTGGTAACCACCAGAAATTCTTAGGTTATCATTCCACATATAAGTGGCGTCTAGTTCAATTCCTGTGAAGTAAACCTCATCGAAATTCCTATAACTAAAAACATTTTGCCCATTTGTTTTACGTGCAATAATTTGGGTATCGATTAGATTTTTAAAATCATTTCTAAATAGGTTAATTTCAGTAGTCAATTTTTCATTTTTAAAAGCGGCGCCGATATTTATTCCAACCGAGCTTTCAGCCTTTAAAGGATCGTCAAACTGGGCCAGGGGAACTACCACATCAATAATTTGACCGGCATCTTGTAATTCAGTTAGCTTATCAATAGCAACATTATACCCTAATACAGTATAACCAACGGCAGAGTTTGTGAAGTCGAAATAAAGTTGCCTAAAATCTGGTGCTTTGAACCCATATCCTACAGATCCCTTTAAGGCGAAATTTTCACTTATATCATATCGTAAAGCTAATTTTGGACTGAGCTGATTACTGTATTCAGAATGGTTATCGAAGCGTGCACCGACAATCATGTTGAGATCATCTATAAGATTAACATCCCATTGTGCATAAACATATTGAGAATTAAAATTTACACGACTATCGAAAAACGTTCTGTCTAGCTCATTATATTGATATCCAAACCCACCAGTTAATGTGCCTGAATCGTCGAATCTATAAATAGAGCGTACTTCTGGTCTTATGAGATATTGGTTAAAATCACTATTAAATAAAACGTTATTAGTTACAGGGCTCTCTGAAGATTCAGTAGCACGATAATTAGTAAAGTAGAATTCATATTCAAAACGAAGATTATCGGTCCAGTTATGATTTAATCGTAAATGTGTATTCCACTCGGTTTCCTCAGAATCACCCTCGAAAAAATCATCCTGAGATTCGAAACCGTTCTCTTGAGTTTGAAAATAATATCGTGTTGAACTGAATAGTTTCAGATTATCGTTAAAGTTATAGTAGAGACGACCGTTAACTGTATAGTTTTCAAACGGGCTTACTGTTTGTCCTACTGTTTCTGGAGTTAAATCATAACCTTCGCTAGAAAAGCGATTGATAAATAGGCCATAACCTAGTTTTTCAAATTTCTGATCTATGTTGAAATTTGCGTCTAGCTGTGAAAATGAACCAACTCTAAACGAAGCATTACCTGTGGGATCTTCGGTTTTTGGAGCCTGAGTAATAATATTGATGACACCTCCAAGAGCTTCACTTCCGTAGAGTGCACTCGATGGTCCTTTAACTACTTCAATCTGTTTTATATTCCCAACGGCGAGTCTACTTAAATCAAAATTGCCTGCACTTCTGCCAACGAGAGGCACTCCATCAATCATAACCATAACATAATCTGCAGCGATACCCTGAATCTGAATACCACTAAAACCACTTTCATCCGGCACCATAATCAATCCTGTTTGTTCAGAAAGTATTTCATTTAATCGAACAGTTCCCGTTTGTTTGATTTGTCGTTTTGAAATTAATGTTACAGGAAGTGGTAGGGAGGATAGTTGGCGTGGAGTTCTTGTAGCACTCAATATCACGGGATCTAAAGCCTCAACTTTTATTGAATCTTTCTTTTCTGATTTAACTTCCTGAGCATGTGAATAACTCATGAAAAAAAGTAAAAAATAAATGTAAAAATTATTTTTATTTAGACTCATTCTTGATAAATTTGCCACAAATATAAAAGTTATTTTAATTCAGTCTAAATAATAATTGATTTTTTAATTAAATAGTAAATCCAATAAAATGAAGAAAGTAATTGTATTAGCAAGTTTAGTTTTTGCAGTGTCATTTAATGCGAATGCGCAGAAGAAGAAAAAACAAGATCAGGAGGCCATAAAAGCCATGTGTGGGTGTTTCGAAATTGAATTCAATTTCGCAGAAACCTTCCATTTCAGCGAAGATTCTTTATATAAACCATCAAAAGTCTACAGAACAGATGGATTAGAATGGGCACAACTAGTTGTTGATGAAAGCAACAAAATATCTATTCAACATATATTACAAGTTGGTAAGCCAAATGACCCTATGATCGTTAAGCATTGGAGACAAGACTGGATGTATGAGAATACAGAATTCTACGTGTATAACGGTGATAATGAATGGACCTTTGAAGAGAAAACAAAGAAAGAGGTAGATGGACAATGGTCTCAAAAAGTTTATCAGGTAGATGATAGTCCAAGATATGAAGGATCTGGCACATGGGTTCATGTTGACGGGAAGAGTTATTGGGAAAATACAACTACAGCACCTTTACCAAGAAGAGAGTACACAAAGCGTAGTGATTATAATATCACCATGAGAGGTAACAGGCATGAAATTACCAAAGAAGGCTGGATTCATGACCAAGATAACAACAAAGTAATTCGTGAAGAAGGGAAAGATGATGTTATACTCGCGCAAGAAAAGGGTTATAATGTTTATAAAAAAGTAGAAGACAGTCGTTGCCAAGCAGCTCAAGATTGGTGGAAAGTTAATTATGAAAAATGGGCATTGGTAAGAACTAAGTGGGATGTTGTTTTTGGTCGAAATAAAGATTTAACTCTTGAAACTAAGGTCGATAACAAAGTACTTTATAAGCATCTTTTTGATGAAGAAACGACTACTAAGGAAGATATTGAAGAGGTTATAGAATCCTTTGTAAAATAATATATGATGAGAAAGAAAGATTCTGTCGCATCTATAGATTCAAATTTAACAGACGCGACAGAACCCCTTTTTGACATTATACTTTACCTAACTCATATTAACATATGTTAATTTATTCAAATGTTGGAAAGTCTATATTCGCGCACAATCTAACTAACTTTTATAACCAACAATTAGATTAATAGCGTTAAAGCTCCTTTCCCTAACAAAGGAGCTTTTTATATACCAAATTTTCGTTATATTTAAATAGTTAGTAATAATCTTAACTAATTATTAGATTATGTTTTAATAATAAAAGCACCTCGATGAGAGGTGCTTTTTTAGATTTTAATTGAAGTTAATTTCAAGCATATAGATTATTTGTTGTAAATATAAAGATATATCAACCGAGCAAATGACCTCTTTATTGTAATAAAAAAGCACCTATAAAGGTGCTTTCAAACTTTCAAGTAATATATTTTTTCTCCACAGAAAAATAATTTGACTAAAAATAATAGATTCTTTCAAATTGAAAATTATCATATGTTAAGAAACACTTAATCAATTAAAATGCTCCACCATTACCATCATCATCATCGTCATCATCGTCATCATCATCTTCTTCTCCGCAAACAACGGCGTGTGCTATAACATAAATATCTCCAGATAGTGGGTCCTCAACATAATACTGACCTGGAGCAACCGTATAGTTACCATTATTTTTAACTGGATAAGGCGTAGATCCAGCATAAAAATGTTCTTCTTGAATTTCATATCCTTCTTGCAGATCATAAGTTGCAGATGCATTTCCATCGTTATAATCGATAGTAACTGTTCCAACCAATGTCCCATTATTAATGTTGCATTGCCCTGCCGCAGCATAAACGTCGTAAGTATATGAGCCTTCTGAAATTGGGCCTATGTTCCAACCCCAATTATTAAATCCTCCTTCGCTAAAACATGCATGATCATCATCAGAATTACCTTTTGCGTATGCAGTTTCACATCCACTAAACCCAGGATCTTCAGGACATTCAATTTTAAAGTTAAAATCTATCAGCCAGAGTCTTTCTCCAGTATCTAAATCTGTTAACCAACCCCAAGTACTAAGACCAATGGCAGATAAGTCAGAATCGAAGTTAGCACCACCAATTCCAATATGAGCTCCAAAATTTGGTGTATTTGGATCGTTTGGATCTGGCCTTTGTTCCAATCTAAAATCTCCTTCTTGTACACAATCGCTTCCGGAAGCTGTCACAGTACTTAATTCATCATCAATTACATAAAAATGCATATCTTCAGAATTAGAAGCATTACCCGCAGTACCCTCCTTTTTATGATCGCCTCCAAGGGCCTGCCATTCATTCCAACTTTTTTTATCTTTCAACCAAACATCAACCGTTACAACACACGTTCCGCTAACTGTTGAGCCAATAATTCTCGCTGTACCATTATCATATTCTCGAAAAATCAATGAATTATCAGCATCCTGAGAGAAATATGTGTCAGCATCAAAATAATCATCCCCTGCTGGGGTTTCAGACCACCAGAAGTTAGAAGCTGGTTGTTGCGCACCAAATGGTGATCGGTCAGCATCTATAATTGAACACTCTGTAAAGTCGGCATTATCATCGTCATCGTCATCATTTTGATTATTGTTGTTTTGATTACCTTTTCCTTTATTCATATTAACATTAGTCTCTGATTCAACAGGTTCAGTCTGACATGTAAAGAATAGGAAGCATATCCCTAATACTATTAAATATTTAGTCCTCATGATTGAATTGTTTTGTAGTTAATAGTTATTACAAGGTATAAAATTTGGAAAGTAATCTAAAATATATTCGACGTATAACCTGATATTTTAAATATTTAATGCAATCTCTCCTTGATAAATCTGTTTGTTATATGAATTATGCTCAAAGCGCTAAATTTCTCATCTCTATTTTTGTAAATCAAAAACTAAATTGAATCTTCTCTGGATTATGAGTTCTAATACGCACTCAAAAACAACCAAAAACCAACCTTTTTCCGCTTATTTTAGTCTAAATCGTGTTCCAAAACGTGTTCAGTTTTGTGTTCACTTATTTATTAATATTTAAAAATAATAATAATTGGCTAATAACCTGATATCATTATGACTATTAAACAAAATTATCTGTACATTTAATGGTATAAACATAATGGGAATAAACGTAATACGTTTATTCCGTTGTTGTGCATAATGTATCGCAACGTTTCGGAGAACTGAAAAACGACTGAATTGAAAAACGGAATTTCTATAACTGAATATCTGAAAAACGAGAAAAAACAACGCCTGATTTACGGCGGAATTTTACTCTTGTGGATATTTGTCGGACTGAATTTTGTGAAATATAAATATGACTTTAGTCCATTCAGAATTGATATGCTGATTTTAATAATTGTCTCTACTCTACTGCTGATTGGACCGATTATTATAAACAAAAAAATAATGTGGATTGGTGCTTTTGGATTTGCATTGTTACACGGACTTTGGACAACTTACAAAGTGACATTTGGAACGTTAGTCGATTTTCATAGAGATTATGTTCCAAGTCCAAATTGGAATTTAAAAGATATCGGAGTTTCTATTTTGCTAATTATTGTCTCGTTTTTAGTGACGTGGCTTATTTGGAAAATGAAACCTAAAAAATAAAAAACACTATGCACAACACTGGCTATAGTTCATTGCGGCGGAATTTCCTATCGGAAATTCCTGCGTGTTTGCTATGTTTGGTTTACGGCGGAATAATTTTGTCGAATCATTCCGCAACGAAACCATAGCCTAAACCGTTGTAAGTAATTTATGGACAAGGCCTACAAAATATTTGAAAAGATTATAAGTGTTCTTTTAATTCTGTCTGGAATATTTATTTTGTGGATGTCATTGGATTTACTATTTCACAAATTGGATATTGTTGTTCGGAGTAATAACAATTCATATTCTGGATTATCAAATTACTATTATAGATATTTTAGAGATTTTCATCTTGTTGTATTAATTGGAATACTCGGAATAATCTCTGGAGTATTACTCTTAAAGAGTAAAAAGACTGGCTGGATATTATCTGCAATTTTTTTTCTTGGCTTCCCAATAAGTGTATTGTTAAGGAACTGGTTAAATCCTGAAAGTGATTTTCACTCACCAAGTCCTAAAACATATGCTACAATCGGAATTACGGTTTTTATTTTATTAGTTGGATTTGTACTGTTATTAAAACCGTTTAGAATTAAATATAAAGTAGAACCAAGAGATATTAATTATATCTTCTTAGGAATTGCTTTTGTTATTGTTGATGTATTTGTTTTTAAAAAATAAAACTACTTACAACAAAGAACTGAGTTAAAAAACAAGTCTTTTTAACTCAGTTCTTTGTTGGCAAGAGTTTGCGTAACATTAAGGTATTAAAAAAACATCACCGGTATGGGTTGTAATTGTATCTCCTTCCGTTAGATTTTTCAGAACTCCATTTTCTGTTTGCGCTAATTTTAATAATTCAACTTTTAGTTCATAATCATTCCGTTGAATTATTTTGGCAATATACTTTACATAGGAAGTAGAATAACCATAACCGTTCTCATTATTAATATAAATAAATCCTGGGGTTAGATAACCTAACACCGTTTGTTTTTCTATAAACTTTGATAAATATGGTTTTTCAATTTTTCTATAATATAGATGTTCTTCATTTATTTTTCTAATTCTTATACTATCATTTTTTATTCTTATGATTCTATATCTTTCTTTAATAACATTTTTTAATTCTTTAAAATTTATACTTTTATTATTTAACTTTTTATGAAGTGCGCGCCATAGAATCTCGTTCATGTCAGAAGTGTATTTAATTCCCCTTTTTTTGAACCAAGACTCTAATGACGGATTTTTGCTTATGTATTTTTCTCCATATTGAAAAGGCTCATGTTGGATTGCCATTTTTGTGACAGCCACATTTTCTGGCGCGATTTTAAAATCATATTTTACTGTATCATTTACAGACACTTCAAATTGATCTAGATTTGATTTTAATACCGAAGGAATGTCTCTTTGAGAACAAGAATAAATTAATATGAGTATAATAATTGTAGCAAATCGTTTCATAAATTCTTGCCAACGGTCTCGGCTATGATTTCGTTGCGTTGAAAATTCCAGCGGAATTTTCGACCGTAGAAATCCAGCCGTTTAAAGTTAAACTTTTTTTGGTTTTGCCATAGTGAAGCAATGAATCATAGCCATTGTTGTTCATAGTTTTTTATTCGTCCACGACTCCGATAAATATTAAATATTCAATTTCGGTATCGTAGATTTCTATTAATTCCTCTTTTGTTAAGTCAACTTTTTCCACATTCAGAGCATATTCCACCATTTCGTTAAAATCCATTACTGCATTAGATTCCGATTCGCTTTCGGGATTCGGATTTTCAGAAATCAGTTCGATTTTATTCATATAGTTTTCCTCTGCAATTAGAGCACTTTGAATCAATTTTAAGTCAGATTTTTTCTTGTTTAGTTTTAAAGCAATAAAACAAGTTGCCTCGTCCAAATCATATATTTCTTTTCCAACGTTATTTTCATTTACAGTGCAAATCGGTTCGTTTTTACAACCGAAAAAAGAGAGTAAAGTCAAAATGAATATTTTTTTCACGATTTTATTTGAATACGAATTTTATTTTTTGTCCGTCTTTTAGATTTTCAATCTGTTTAGCTAGGTCTCCAGAAAATGAAATTAATTCAGCGAAGGGAACTTTGCCATAATTTGATTTATCGTATTGTCCTCCAATGAGAGCTGGCATTTTCAGACAATACTTTTCATTTAATTTCAATTCGCCAACAACTGATTTTGCAGTATTAATAATGTTGGTCATTTTCCAGTCTTCTATAAATTCAGAGTCATTTAATAATTTGTCAAATTCCACTTGGTTTTCCGCAATCATTTTGCAGGTCACTTCTTCTGGACAAATTCTCCAATATTCATTTTTGTCCGTCTTGAAAATCACATTACCGAAGTCATTTGTCCTAATAATTTCGGTTGCATTAAATCCTTTCCAATTCCAAGCTTTATTTATTTCGGTAATCATTTTCTAAATTATGCACAACATGTTCGTGTATGATTTGTGCGGAAACGATCAGCGATTGTTTCCGAGTAAATCAGTTTGAGATTAAAAGTAAGAAATTTTCTCATGCATCTTTGAACGAGCATGAATTATAGACGTTGTTGGCTTTTGTTTTGTACGTTTATTGATTATTGAACGCGTTCTTTTTTATTCTTTTATATAGAGTCAATCCAATTAGAGTTTGAATGACAATTGTAAAAAGGAATATTGCAATACAGCCAGGAACAACATCATCAATGGTGATTTCTTTAAAATATAGTAATATTAAAATTGCAATAGTACCTAAAAGAAAAGACCTAAAGTTAGGATAAGGAAACACTTTATAATTTGTATCATCATAAAACCGGAATAAAAAATAAGGTGTATAGTAATCAGAGTAATTGTCAGGAATATATCTCAAAACGAATTCATTACGCTTTTTCCATTTAGATTTGATATACGCACCATTTTGTAATTTAATACGCTTAGTTTCTCCAATTTTTGATGGTATATAATCTTGAGATATTATTTTCATTTAGAGTAATGTAAAAATTGAAGCCAACGGTCACGTATAACCGTCAGTTACGGGTTAAGTTAGCGTTTTTTTCGGTTAAGAACTGGCGTTAGCAATTCCGAGTGGATTCGGACGTAGTCGAATCCGCCGTAATTGCGGTTATACGTTGTTGTGTGCAGTTTTTATTTTGTTTCATCTAGTGTTAACATTCCTCCAAAACAGCTGTTCTCTCCAGTCAAAATCCCTTTATTAAACAAAGCGTGAGCAACCATTTTCATTTCTTTGTCATTTGAGATTGTAATTCCCCAATCTTTTCCGTTTTCTATTCTATAAACTAGAGAGTCAATTCCGATTTGCTTTTCAAATTCAGATAATTCTTTTATAGAATATTTGTCAAATGCACTTATGTTCCAAATAGCACTATCATTTTTAAATTCAAAATATCGTTCTTTATTCTGAAGGGCAGTTTCATAAACTTTTATAATTCCGCTTTTTGAATATCCCACATTTAATTCTCTATGTAATGCTCCTTTCAAAAAGTTTCCTTTCGTGCAATATTCTCTAATTTCGCCGTTGTTCAAATTTTTGACTTTAACAACAAGAAAATTTTGAAATGTACTTTCATTTTTTATTGCTTTAGCATAGTTTGCATACAGCTTTTCATTACTAAAACTTTCTTCGATTTCAGCAACTTCTTTTGCGACATTTTCTTTTTCAACAACTTTTTGGCAAGATGTTAATGCTAGAATAGAAAAAAATAATATTAGTTTCGATTTTATCATTTTAGTAATTGCACACAACGTGTTCGTGTATGGTTTGTTGCGCTTGCACTAAGATAGTAAAAAGAAACACCTAATGTTCAGCGGCTTGGATTTTCCGAAAGGAAAATCAGAAGCAATGAACTATACACGTGTATAATTAATTGTGGCTGAATTTCCTCGGCGGAAATTCAATCTTATTAATTATCTTTCCGTAACATTGGAAAATGACTCGCGTCCTTTCACGCAAAAAATCATACACAAATACGTTTTGTGTAATTATGAATAAACTTTACCTAAATAAAAAAACTTTCAAATATGCGAGCCTTATATGGAGTTTTTTCGCCTACATAATAGGCGCTATTATCTGGATTTTATGGATAAACCTAGTGACTTGGTCAAAACCTGAGCTGAATAATATTATTGAAACTACAATAATTTTTGAAATCGTTTTTCTAGTCAGGACACTAACACTAATAATCCGAAAACATTTAATCAGTATCTATATAGATTCAGAAAACAACCTATTAATAATTAATCAATTAAGAGTGTTTCAAAAGAATTTACGAACTGAATTAAACCTTGAGAAATTAGAAATTTCCGAATTGAAAAATGAATGGTTCACTTATTTCAATTTGCAAGACGATAATGATTCTATTTGTATTTCTTCAAGTAATTATGGATTGACAGAAAAAAAAGTGAGGAAAATATATAAAAAACTACACACAACAAAGAACTGAGTTAAAAAACAAGTCTTTTTAGCTTAATTTAGAAACATAATTTTCATCATATGTAAGTCTTCAAACAAAGTTTACTAGTTAGGTTTAAAGTTAAGTTATAGATTTAAAGATTGCAATAAATGTTCTTTTCGTCTTCTTTTCATAGTTCTGATTTTAGTTAGTTTTCTTTGATCTAAGATTCTTTTCTCCCTTCCATAATACACATCAATAGGAGTCAGATTATTCAATGATTCATGGTATCTATGGTTGTTATAATACTCAACGAACTCTTCTAATCTCTGAATGAGATCTTCTGGGAAAAAGTAATTTTCAAGTTTTACAACATTTTTCATAGATCTGTGATACCGTTCTATCTTCCCTTGCGTTTGGGGATGGTTTGGCCGTCCTCTTACATGGCTCATTCCTTTATCCTGAATATAATCTGATAGTTCAGAACTAATATAACAAGAGCCATTATCACTCAATAGCTTTGGTGCATTTTTCTTGGTCAAACCTGCTTTATCAAGAGCCCGACCTATCGTTCTTGTTACGTCATCCACCTTCATATTGGAACATAGCTCCCAATGGACGATATAACGACTGTAGTCGTCCAGAACAGTAGACAGGTAATACCATCCCCAACCGATAATCTTGAAGTAGGTAAAGTCCGTTTGCCACATCTGGTTAGGGCGTGTGGTTTTATCCTTGAACTCACTACTTGCTTGCATTACGATATATGCTGGAGAAGTGATCAACCCCCTTCTTTTTAAGATGCGGTAAACACTACTCTCGGATATAAAGTAACCCTTGTGGTCCGTTATACTGTGTGCAAGTTCCCTAGGAGACAATTCTGGATGCTCTAAGGCAAATTCCACAACCTGATTGCGGATTTGGTCAGGGATGCGGTTCCATTGACTTCTTACCTTTCTATTCTTAGGAGCAAGCGCATCGTAGCCACCTTTCTTGAACCTGCCAAACCAGTTGTAAAACGTACGCTTAGGTATCTTCAGCTCCTTGAGCGTTCTGTTTACGCCCAAATCTGAGCTTTCAACCAGACGTATGATCTCGTATTTCTCTTCTTGACTAAAACGCATATACTTCTTGAACTCTATTCGAGACCACGCAAGTCTTTTTTTAATACCCTGATCTCAAGTGCCTGTTCTGCAACCACCATCTTTAGTCCATCTGTTTCTTTGCGAAGCTCGTTCACTTCAAAACTGTTGGCTTCACGTTCTGTATCACCGTTTAAACGTTTCTTACCTGCTTCCAAAAAGTCTTTGCTCCATTTGTAATACAAGGTTGGTGCAACACCTTCTCTCCGGCAGATTGCCGATACAGATTCTTCGCCCTTGAGTCCCTCAAGTACGATACGGATCTTCTCTTCAGCGTTAAACTTTCTTCTGGTTTTTCTTTTGATGTCTTTGACAACTGCTTCAGCTGTCTTTCTTGGTCTTCCTGGTCGTGCCATTTTGTTTACTTTTTTAAGGTTATTAATTAATCCTTGAAAGCATGCTTTCAAGGTAACAAAGTGTTAGTTAACTTTTACCTTAACTGGTAAACATTATGCTGAAGGTTTACACTGTCAATAGATGTAATTATGGCTTTAATTCCTCCAATTTTTTCAATAGCTGACAATTCAGATGTTGTTACACCACTTTTGTGGCAGATAACTTGATTATCGTCAATCCAACCTAAAACCCAACGTTCAAACGCAAAATATCCGGGTGCATTTCCAGCTTGTGTGCCCATAATTCCAAACGTTCCAACAGATTTTAATTGATTCTCTCCTTCAAAATCATACAAATCTGGTAACCCAAAAGTGTGTCCAGTTTCGTGTGCTAACCAAAGTCCACCCCAATAATTTAAATCATAACCTGATGTTATTCCTACTGAAATGCTTTTTTCGGCTGTTTTTAATTGGTATTCAGAGTCAAGAGATTTGAATACAGGGCCAAAAGGTATTGATTCCGCTTTTGGGTTTGACATTACTAATACAACATCTGTATGACTAAAATCTACATTTTGGTCGGCTAAATCGATAGCTTCTTGAAGGAAATTACGATGTGGCTCAAATTCTCTTATTGTTGCACCATAATGTGCAGAAGGCTTACTCAACCTTAACCATTCGAAATGAGGATTGAGATTGTATTCCAAACGTTCGTAAGATATTTCTTTGTAGAAATTTGGAACAATTGGGTTAATGATAGAGAAAATACTGTCTGTACTTTCAGTAGCAGGGACATCCTCAAAGTCTACAAAAAGAACAGTAACATTTAGTTTTCCTACTGATGGCGCTAAACCCTCAATTTTTGGAAATCCGAGGGCAATTGGACCTTCTACAACTCTTGGTAGTTTGCAAATTTCTTTTTCATTTCGTTCCGATTTGTTTGAGGAATCAGTTTTCTTATTTCCGCAACTTGTAATTAGAAAGGAAATTATTAAACTAAAAATCAGTTGTTTGTTCATATGTAGCGTTTTTTTTTCAGATTGCTGCCAACGGTTTTGTATAAGATTAGTTACGCTGTTTAAACAACCAATTTAGCAAATACAAACCAAATAAAAAATCCCTGAGGATTTTTCAAAATATGCTCGCACTAGCAATTAATTTTATACGTTGTTAGGCAACGTTTTTATTCAAATGAGTTTTCAGGTTTGGTATTATTCTTAAATTATAACCTATCTTTAATTCTATCCTTTAATTGATTCATTTCAATATGAAAATCTATATTAAATATATGGTAAGTTTAAGATGCAAGCTTATGGTAAAAAGTGAATTAGAAAAACTTGGGATTCATCAAACCAATATTGAATTAGGTATGGTTGAAACGAAAGAAGAAATTAATGATGACCTTCTGTTAGAACTAAAATCAAACCTAGCAAAATCTGGTTTAGAACTAATGGATGATAACAAAAGTATTCTTGTAGATAGGATAAAAAATGTCATTATAGAAATGATTCATTATTCTGAAGAGATTCCGAAGGTTAATTATTCAGATTACATTGCTGAAAAATTAGACTATGATTATACTTATTTATCGAATCTATTTTCTGAAGTTAGAGGCATTACTATTCAGCATTTTATAATTAAGCATAAAATAGAAAGGGCAAAAGAATTGATTCTTTATAAAGAACTCAATCTTACCGAAATTGCTTATAAATTAAATTACAGCAGTGTCGCTCATTTGTCTAACCAATTTAAAAAGGTAACTGGTCACACACCTTCTTATTACAAAAAAATTGGTCAAAAAAGGAAATGTAATCTAGAGAATCTGTAAGATGTGTAATCTTATAAACTACTTGTGTAATAGTCAGAAAGGCATTAGTCCTCATCTTTGTATT
>NZ_QERF01000009.1 GCF_003260205.1 Winogradskyella tangerina
ACCCGAGGTACTTTACACCTAATGGTGATGGCAACCACGACACATGGAATATAGCAGGCATTGGAAACAGCGCCAAAATTTATATATTTGACCGCTATGGTAAGTTGCTCAAGCAGTTGAGTCCTGGTGGCCCGGGATGGAACGGTACCTATAATGGCAATAGAATGCCAACGGGCGGTTACTGGTTTGTTGTAGAGTACGACGAACCTACCACAGGTCAACGTAAAGAACTAAGAGCCCATTTTACGCTTAAGCGCTAGTCTAGTTTAAATTCATATTCTTTTTCAACCTTACAAATACGAACGTTATACCAATTGTACCATTGTTCGCGTCCTTTTTGTTGTACTAAGAGATGTTCAGAATTGGCTTTCCAGTTTTTAATATCCTCTAAACTTTCCCAATAACTCACTGTAATACCTACATCATTCTTTGCACTATCAATACCTAAGTAGCCATGCTGAAGTTTGGCCAATTCTTCCATTTTTATAGCCATTTCAGAATAACCATCTGTATTTTTAGTATGAGTTGATGTAAATATTACAGCAAAGTATGGTTTGAAGTTTTTCATTATTTAGATGCTTCTTGAATTTTAAATTCAATTATTTTTTCAGTGATATTATCTTCAAAATCTGTAAGGATAAATTTAATAAAAACGCTGTTTGTTGATACGCTTACCGGAAAATCTTTAATGTTATCAATAGTCTTCACATAAGCTAACCAGTCTTCACCACATTTGTCTACAACATCATCTTTAAGATCTTTAGTAGCAGTTTCAATAAAAGTCATCCAATTCTTTTCTGAATAAGTCAATGTTTTAAATGTGTTCGACTTTACTTGCTTTAAGGGTTTCCATTCAGTGTCGAATTGTGTCCATTCGTTAGTACTGCAATTTGAATCTGAACTCATAAATGAAAAACTGTTTTCATATCGTTGAAACATACTTACTTGTTTGTAGTCATTCTCATTAAGCACAATTTCTTTACCTTCAGGCGTATCGCTAAAATCTACATTTACAATAGCCTTGTCTTCATACTTAAGATCATGAGATCTTTTATAATCACTTGTGGCAACATTTTTAATTTCAACTTTCAACTGATCTAGATCAACACGAATTGTTCTGGCAATCTTATTTGGAGATAAATAACCATCAAAAACATAACCGATATGTGTTCTGGTTTCAACCTTAACCCATTCGCCGCTGACTTTTTTGCCTCCGTCAAGAATAACAAGTTTCTTGTCAGTTTTTTCAAGAATACCAATGGCTTCACCATAGGCTAGTTTACTTAACATTTTTGCACTGATGTCGGGTTGCTCTCTAAGCGATAAGCCACTTTCTGCAGCGACATAAACTTCATTTTCTTGGGCAGTTGCTACTGCCAGATTGCATGTAAATACAAACGCTAAAATCATTTTTAAATAATTCATAATAATTGTTTTTTGAGTTAAACATTTTAGCGGTTTGTTTTCTCATATTTAGTTTATGTAGTCATCAATTTAGATGAAAATTATTTTTCTACGGTGACCCATTCGCCTTTATTTCGAACTAAATAATCATCGTTATCGTACATAGCTTCGGCCTGTGCGCCAGGTAAATAATACGTTCCTAAGTAAGATGCATTAAGCATTACTGAAAAGGTCTTTGTGCCATATTTTCCTTTTCTGTTCATGTCGAAATAAAAATTAACACGGTCGTCTCTTATATCAGTGAACCTTGCCTTACTTACCGTTGTATCTCCAAAATCTGTGAAACGGGTATTGACAATTTCCCATCCTGAAGGAAAGATCTGTGTTAAGGCCACATCTTTTACATAATCGCTTGTTAAGTTTGAAATGCTCACTGTCGCTACAAAATCTTGCCCTTGTTGAAGTTTCGATACATCGATCGTGTTTCCTTGAAGGTCTTTGTAAACGGTTGAAATTGACAACCCGCGCTGAACGGCCAATTCTTCACCAAGTTTTAATTTACCTGAATTAAGAATTCTGATATAAACTAGATTTCCTCTTTCGTTAGAAACCTTTAATTGATTAGCACCATCTACAATTGGAATATTTCGTTGAGCCATTCCGTTTTTGGTTTCTACAGTTTCTGACTTACCATTAATGGTATATGTAAGTTTTAAATCTTTACCGCCATTTTGAGTAATTAATTTACCCATGGCAAGTAGACTATAAGCTGTAGTTTGGGTACTCATCCATCGACTGCTAGATAAGGATTTTGCGATAGATTTTGCTAATTCTACCTTTTTTGGATGCTCTGTGAGTATCATAGTCTCTAAGGCCATGGCTCTATTTCGATGTAAAGACCCGTAAGTATAATTATCGGCTTTTGGTGGCTGAAAGTCAATGTTTGCCGATCTTGAAATAGCTTCACTAGCTTCTTTCTGACCTGCCAATGCATAGGCTGCTGCAAGTCGCCATTTAGCATCATTTGAAATCTCATCGAATTCGCGGAGTCTGTTCATACTTGCTAAATCTGGGCTACCTGCTAAGGCAAGTGTGTACAATCTGTAAGCCTGTGCTAAATCACCGTGATAGGTTCTATAGCTTGGTCTCCAGTTACGGGCTGCTTGTCGTTGATAATCAATCCAATTACTTTTAAATGTTAATGGTAAAACGAATCCTTTTTTCTCGGCTTCGATCATAAAATGACCTGCATAGCTCGTTCCCCAATCGCTCGCTGTACTTTCGCCCATCCAGTAACCAAGACCACCATCAGGGTTTTGAAAATTCCCCAATCTTCGAATTCCATTTTCAATATTGCGCTGTACTTGTTTTTTCTTTTGATCTGTGAGGTCAAAGATATCTGCCAAGTATAACTGTGGAAAAACACTAGAAGTAGTTTGTTCAACGCAGCCATGTGGGTATCGAATGAGGTACGACATACGTCTGGTGAAATCCATTGGAGGTAAGGTTGAAAATTCAACAGTTCCTGAATTTGTACCTGGGACACCAAAGGTTGAAAAGTCTATGGTGCTTGAGCTGTTTGCTTGCAGTTCATTATCGATTATTTTCGAAGTTACGGGATTAGGATTTTCGACATCTATTTCAACCTTGTAGGTTGATTTTTCACCATGCCCACTTGCAACAACTTCAATTGTATTAATGCCTTTTGCTTTGGTGACATCTAATTCGAAATAAACCATTTTTTCGTCAGGTTTATTGAATTGAAGGGTTTGAGTTTGATTTCCTTTTACAGTAATTCCGTCGCTTAGTTTAAGAGAAAGATTTACATTCTTAATCTTATTTTCCATGGCGAAAACTGTAACAGGTAAGGTTACCTTTTCTCCTGGACTTAGTTTTCTAGGTAGAGATGCCAACACCATCAAAGGTTTTTTAACCTGAACAGATTTTTCAACACTACCATACGCTTCTGTGGAATTGTTACCCGCTACAACCATAGTCCGAACGGCACCTATATAATTAGGCATTCTGAGTTGGTGTGTTTTGGTCTGTCCTTCCCTGAGCAAGAAGGGGCCGAGGTAAGTGACAACAGGCTTAAATCGATTGGCTTTTTTGTTCTTGCCTTTAGCTGCCGCACCGTCACCACCAATAGCATAAACCTGATCTATACTCCCAGAGTAAGCACCGATGACGTCATCAAAAATATCCCAGGTTCTTACACCGAGAGCTTCGCGAGCATAAAACTTGTTCCAAGCATTTGGTGTTTTGAATCGGGTAAGATCTAGTAGGCCTTCCTCAACAACCGCAATAGTGTAGGTCATTGATTTGTTGTTTTTTTCTGAAACTTTGATCTCATAGGATTGTTCTGGTCGAATAACATCGGGCATATTGATCTGAGGCTCTAATTTGGTTTCAGGGTTTTCGACCATCATTGGGATAACCCCATACAAGCGAATCGGTAGATCGTTAGAGGTGATGGCATGTGGTTGTAACAATGAAATATTGATAAAAACATTAGGCGCCATTTCTGAGGTAACAGGAATATCTACTGTGGTTTCACCAGGTTTTGTTTTAATCCATTGATGTGAAATCACCTCTGTACCATTTTCAATACTTACCAAGGCTCTACCTTCTGAACCTGATGGGAATGTTAGTTTAGCAACTTCACCAACATTGTAGTTGTCTTTGTCTGTTGAAAAGACCAACATTTTGGCGGCATCTTTATTTTTATTTGTGGAATTTGACCACCAATTCTTATAGAAATAGGCAACACGACCTGTAGCATGACCACTAACAGGGTCGACAATTCTTATTAAGTAACGTCCACGATCATCATCTGGGATGTTTATTTTAAAACTCGCCTTTCCTTGTGCATTAGAATTAACCGAATATTGTTGCACGGGTCTATGATAACTGCTTGAAACATAAGTTGATAAATTATCGTAGGACGAATTCCACCACCAGCGCCATTCGATTTTATAGACTTTAACTTCCAGGTTATTTCGCTGTATTGGTTTCCCGTTTGCATCAACTGTTGCAATATCAAAAGTGTGATTTTCACCTGTGTAAAAGGAACCATAACGGCGCGCATTAGGTGATCTTAAACCCACAAAACTTTCATAAGGAGCATAAGGCATGGTGAAGGCATCGAGAGAAAAATCACCACCATTTTCGAAAGCGCGAACTAAGAACTGCGCATTCAGCATTCCAGGGGCATTTTTGCCAATATTCAATTCTGAATTTACTATCGCATTTCCATCGGCATCTAAATTACCTTCAAAAACATTTATTTCTTCAGTACTGAAATTCTTCGTTGGGTCACTAAATATGTAGTTTTTAAACCCTTCAAACGTTGTGGTTTTATTAGAGAATTTGGCCTTGATCTCTGCCTTTAGGTTTTTTGCCGGCGCTCCATGCAACCAAGCAACATTCAAATCACCTTTTAATGGTTTGTTATTGGTAAGCACGTTATCTTCAAAATCAATTTTGATCTTTAAGCGATTCGGCTTTACAGTTTCAATCTTTAAGACTTTTGAAAAATTAGCACCTCCTACCGAAACTTTTGCATTATAATTTCCAGTTTTATAATCTGAAGATGTCGGTACTTTGAAGTCGAAGAAATTATTGATATTATCTATTGATACTTTACGGTAAACCAGTTTTCCTACAGGATCGGTGATTTCTAGCTTAACCGGGTGACGCTTTGGTAGTTTATTGGCTTTATCGTTAAGCACGAAAGTTAAAAAGAGACTATCGCCAGGTCGCCAAACTCCTCGTTCTCCATAGAGATAACCTTTAAGACCTCGCTGTAATCTATTACCTGACACATCAAATTTACTCAGTGAAAGCGCGTTACCATCAAACAGTCTAACGTAAGTCACGCTTTTATTTTTTGAAATAATAGCGAAAGCTGCTCGTTTCTTAGTGTCAATATCTAGTATGCCTTCTGAATTCGTAGACCCATTTGCCAACTCTTGTTGTTGGTAATTATAGAGTGTAACTTTCGTACCACTTTCAGGTTTTGTGGTTAGAATATTAGTTACTGCAAATAAATATCTGTTATCGTTGCCCTGCTTGGCAATAACGCCCAAATTTGAACCAATAAGATTAGCTGCAACTGTTCTTCCGGTATAATTATAGTAAGAATCAGTGCATGGATTATCTCTATCTCTCCATCGGTAGTTCGTTTTTTTGTAGCTGTAACTTATGTTATCCCAATAGCGTTCCTCTCTTATTTCTTGTTCTTCTTCGCTGATATCATCGGGCGCATAAAAATCATCTTCATAGTAATCGTCGTAGTAATCATCGTAATAATTGTCGTTATCGATCTCGGTAGTTTCTGCGTTTGAAGAACAATCGTAAAGTGAATATTGTTTTTTGTATGTTAGCTCTACACGGTAAATGGCACCAGGGTCTGTTGTTAAATATTTAGACAGATCGATGCTGTAAGCCTTCCATTTTCCGGTGTTCTGACTTTCGTAATCAATTAGCGTTATGGTTTCTTTGGCTATTCTGCGCCCTACATTTTTAATATCGTATTCGTTACCACTTTTTAAAGAATTAGATTGTAAAAACTGAAGGATATTGTCTTCAAACAGTTTAATGATTCTTACATCGACTTTGCTGAGGTTTACTGCTTCAAAATTGAATTTAAGGTCTTGAGAGTTTGGTAAAATAGATCCATTGCTGATGAGTCTCACCTGAGGTTTTAACTCTTCAAAAGTTAAGGTTTGTGTGAAGGCCTCTTTAAGTTTAAAACCATCAGTATTTTTTATTCCGGTGAAAACATCTACCCGAATATCGCCAACCAGTTTAGAATCTGGATAAACCTTAAGAACATTTCCATCGACAATATATTTAGGGTCTTTTACATTCTGAATTGTGACTAAGCCTGCAAAATTCTGTTGCTTTTTCAGTGGGTCTGAAAAATTGATCGATAAATATTGTTCTGGATTTTGAATAACATTAGTTTCAATAATAGTAAAGTTATTTTTACCCGGAATAGTGATGTAGTTTTCCCCTTTATTTTCGGCTTTGATTGCTTTACCATTCCAAGATACATTGATCTTGCTATCTTCTATTTCGCGCTTAATACTATCAATTCTAAATTCAAAATATTTCGAAGGTTCAGTAACATCTAGCCATACAATATTTAAGTTTTTGTTATTCTGTGATGCTTCTACCAATTGCTTGGCATCTTCGAGTTTAATGACATCCGCGGAACGCAGCACACCGAGCACATACTGCCACTCTTTACTGTAGGATTGCAAATCATTTGTATAAATATTAAAGCTTGGTTTTATGGTCTTAAACTGAAAGGTGTAATATTCAAAATCACTAGGGATGTCTTTGTAAATATCATTGAGATTTACGGTAACTGTATATTCCGTATTAGATTCCATAGGTTCATCTGGGGTGAAAAGCAAGGTATGCTTGTTTAGCGCTTGAAGTTTACCTTCAATATAAGGATGTGTTTTCACCAACTGTGCATCAATGGTTTGCTCAGCTTCCCAACCCTCAACATCTTGAGCTAAGTTTATTCTAATCGGATCGGCTACAGAAACACGCCCCGATGTTGTGTAGCTTATATAATCGCGATACTTAAAAATATTATCAGTTTCAACGGGCTTTTTTTTGCATGAAATTGCAAATGCGATGATGATGAGGAAGGCGAGGTACTTTCTGAATTGCATAGTGTTGATGGATTTAGATGAACTTCAATTTAAAATTAACGGTAGGGACTTTCTTGTTAAATAATTACGCCAGTTTATAAATGCTTAGACTTTGGCGTGTTGTTAAATTGTTCTTAAAGTTACAAAATACCTCTTGTCATGGGCGGTAGACATGTAATATCTGCCCATAAATTTTTAACTGTCGGTAATGAAAATTATTGATTGAGGCGTTGAGAAATTAGAGAATCGACTTTACGTGTTTGTTTAATAGTTCTGAGATATTGGTAGGTAATTTCACTTTCAACACTCTGAATAATGATAATATTATTGCGAAATTTTAGAGAGCTCAGCGTGTCGTAGGAAACAATTTCTAAGGAGTTAAAATCAACATCATTTTTTAAGGCGTCGAAGAAGTTTTCAATTTTAATATCTATACCTTTTTCTGAAATACTCTGAAGATCATTTTGAAATGCCTGAAGTGTTGCTAACTCTTTATTGAGTTCAGAGAATTCAGAATTATAGACATTCACATAATTAATAAGGTTACTCTGTGTGAAGGTATAAGAGGTGGATCTGAAAATCTCAGAAATATAATATTGTAAAGAATCATTCTGTTCTTCTAGATTTGCATTGGCCAGAAACAGATTAAATTCAGTAAGTATTTCAGGAATTTCTGTTCTATACTCGGTGTCTCCTTCAATAGATTCAAGATTAATGATGTTTTCTTCCTGCAGTTTTTTTATAAGTACGCTTTCGTTTTTTTGCGACTTTTTACCTTCATTCCAATTGTTGATTCCTAGTGCAATTAGAATTCCTACAACTACCAGTAGAATTTCACCAAAAGCATACTTAAAATATTTTGAGGTGTTGTTTTCACTCATAAGTTTAAATCGTATTTGTCGAAAGAACTTAATCATTAATCTTTTTTGTCGAGAATAAGCGCCGGAATATTTAAAGACTTATACAAATCATTATAAGCTTTCATTTCAGAATTGATAATTGCATCACGCTCATTTTTATACACTTGCCAATCATCCATAAGGTCTTTAAATCGGTCTTTTGCACCCTGAGTAACTTTTGGGTCTGCCTGATCAATGTAGCTCATTAATTGAATCAATTGTGCGTTGAGTTTGTTATTGAAATTAATAACATCTTGAAACGTTTTTTGCTTTTCCTGAATAAGATTTTCCTCCCAGCTATTAATGCGTTTCAAAAGGGCTTCTCCTTTTTCTACAAGCGATTTAGCATCTTCATGATCTTCTAGAAGTTTGGCAAAATGCTTGAGTTGCTCCTTCGCTGATCGCATTTGGTTAACAGACTCGTGCATGTCTCTAATGGTACTTTCTATGGTCTTTAGCATTTGTTGTTGTTCAGCAAAGTCTTGCGAACTCGCATTGATTGCTGGATTGGGTAAAATCGTTGCGATTGTTTCAACCGTTTCCCCGTCTAAAGTTAGTCGTAAAGTGTATTTGCCCGGAGCTACGCTCGACCCAGAAAGGCCACCAAAAACGAATACTTTATTTATGGCTGGTAGGGCGTCTCTGTTGAAATTCCAAGTAAATCTATTATACCCTTTTTTTGAAGGTAGGACTTGCGGAGGCGCAGGTCCACCTGGCCATGAACTGAATCCTTTTGGCTTTTTATTTGAATACGTTCGAATGACTTCAGAGCCGTCTAAAATGGTAAGTTCTAAATCTAAAGTATCGGCATCTTTATCTAAATAATAATCGAATGTGACACCAGATCTAGGATTCTCACCCTGCCCAACAGCCCTCGAAACACCACCGAATATGCGATAGCTTGGTTTAGGTTGAAATATTTCTACTGTTTTTGAATTGCCATTCATATTCTGAAGAACTCCTAAGTCATCCAAAATCCAGAATCCGCGACCAGAAGTAGCAGCAACCAAATCATTATCTTGAATAGTGAGGTCGTTAATGGCTACTGCTGGTAAATTCAGTTTTAATCGTTGCCAATGTGTGCCATCATCATTAGAAACGTAAAGTCCAGTTTCAGTACCAGCATATAACAGACCTTTTCGTTTTTTATCTGCTCTAGCCACGCGTACAAAACTATTTGGGTCGTCGAGACCATTTACAATTTTAGTCCAGGTTTTTCCATAATCGGTTGTTTTGAAAACATAGGAATTAAGATCTAAAGATTTGTAGCGCATAACTACAACATAGGCTGTGGCAGGATCGTGTTCTGAAATATCGATACTATTTACAATACCATCTTTGATACCTTCAGGTGTAATAGTGTCCCAATTAGCACCACCATTTCTAGTAATATGCAATAATCCGTCGTCTGTACCGGCATATAAAACGCCTTCTTGATGCTGTGATTCTACCAAAGAAGTAATGGTATTATAGTTCTCTCCACCGGCAGCTTCATTAGTAAATGGCGCACCACCAGGGCCATGTTTTTCTGTTTCATTTTTTGTTAGATCAGGGCTAACCTCAGTCCAAGTGATACCGCCGTCAGTAGTTTTAAAAACCACATTACCCGCATGGTAGATGGTAGATCTGTTATTCGGTGAAGAAATGATAGGTGCATTCCAGTTGTAACGATATTTTGAATCTTTTGGAGCGATACTTAGACCTAACTCTGGATATTCCTTAATGGATTTCTGTTCGCGCGATGATTTAGTCCATTTGCTAATATTTCCTTGATAGGTGCCACCATAAACAGTTTCAGGATTATCTGGATCAAAAGCGATGAAAGCACTTTCGCCACCTGCAACAGAGTACCAGTCTTTCCAGTCGATTCCGCCATCATTTGTGCGGCTGGCAATAGCAATAGCTGAATTATCTTGTTGGCCACCATAGACGTGATAAGGTACTAAATTGTCTGTTATCACACGATAAAACTGAGCAGTCGATTGATTTTGTTGCGTACTCCAGCTTTTACCACTATTGAATGAAATATTAGCACCACCATCATTAGAATTGATAAGATTAGAATTATCGTGTGGGTTAATCCAAAGATGGTGATTGTCTCCGTGAGGTACAGGAATGTTAGTAAAGCTTTTACCACCATCAATTGACTTCATCACTGGTGCATTCAAACAATAAACGATATTTTCATTTTGAGGATCGGCGAATATTTCCATATAGTACCAAGATCTAGCGATATTAACACGGTTTCCGTTCACTTGTTTCCAACTTTTTCCAGCGTCATCAGACCGATAAATACCACCTTTCTTTCCTTCGGCTTCAATTACCGCAAACACACGTTCAGAATTAGCTCTAGACACTGAAATACCCGACTTTCCGAAGGTATCTGGCAGGCCATCTTCGAGTTTATTCCAAGTGTCACCGCCGTCTGTGGATTTATAGATACCAGAGTCCTCGCCGCCAGATTCTATAAGCCATGGAAAACGTCTGTGTTGCCACATGGACGCATATAAAATTCGGGGATTATTCATATCCATAGATAAAGACGATGCCCCTGTAATGTTGTTTACAAACAGAACTTTTTCCCAAGTTTTACCACCATCTTGAGTTCTGTAAATACCGCGGTCTTTGGTTGGGGCATACTGAGCACCTTGGGCGCTGACATACATAATATCTGGATTTGTAGGGTGAATAATTACATCTGATATATGATAGGTTTTATCAAGTCCGATATGTTCCCAAGTTTTACCGGCATCTAAAGATTTGTATACACCATCACCCATAGAGGTCATTACGCCCCGCGCAGCATGCTCACCCATGCCTACAACTACGATATTTGTATCACTTTCTGAAACGGCAATTGCACCTACCGAGCCCATTTTGAAGAACTTATCTGAAATGTTGTTCCAGGTTATTCCGGCGTCGGTAGTTTTGTAAACACCACCACCAGTAGACCCCATGTAATAGGTTTGCGGTTGGCCTATTACTCCTGTAGACGCTACACTTCGACCACCTCTAAACGGACCAATATTTCGCCATTTTAATCCATGAAACATAGAATCTACAAGCTTTATTTCTGGTTCTGTAGTTTTCTTTTTGCGCTTTTGAGCATATTGGTTCAGTGGGACTAATAGTAAGCAAATAATTAGGAGTTTGAACGTTTTCATAGTGTTAGGTTTGGTGTATTAGTTTGAACAATAAAAATACTAAGAGTTTATTGAAGTTGCTGGTCTATCAATTTAATTAATTCTCTGATCTCATGTTGAGTTTCTATTAAAATTTCGGATTGAGATTGTGTAGTCATTAGCATACTGAATAAGTAGGCATACACTTTTGGGTCTTCGTGTAAAGTGACCTCAGATATATCCTTAAGGTTGGAGTTATGATTAATTAGTTCTTTTACTGATTGATTGTTAAAGCCTGCAACTGCTACATAGTCGCCGAGCTGTCTTGCACGTTGTTTTACACTTTCTTGAGTGGTGGTATTAAATTCTTTTTTGTAGTATTTAGATAATTCTGTTCTTAGATTTCTATCCGAAATAAGATCTATATTTTCTGCGCCCACCATATTATCGAAGGCAATTCTATTTGGTTCAAAAACGTCGTAAAAGGTTAGGGTATACATATATTTTAGAATACTTGGCATGTAAATTTCGGGATCGGTGTTATGCTCTAAAGTGTAAAACATAGAATCGGTTAATATTGATTTTGTTTCGTTGAATTCAACCACGTCATCAATGGATTCTATATCGTCGGTAAGATTTACTTTTATGTCCTTGAGGTAACTCAATTCTTTGTTGGAACGCACGCGTCTGTCATTCCAACTATTAACCTGAAAGGCCAAAAGGATTCCGATCATGACAAGGAGGATTTCTCCAATGGCGTATTTAAAATATTTTCCCATTTGATTTTGTTCAATTAGGGATTTGCGTATATGTCTGAAGATTTTAATCATACTTTTTCAGTTCAAATTCAATAAGATTAATAATAGAATCGTTAAACTTCTCCACATAATTAAGCGTTCTCTTGGCAGAATTAGAAACCCATAAACGGTCTACAGTTATATTTTGAAATTCTCTATTTCGTAATAATCCTAGAGAATCTACTTCAAAATGTTCCTGAGGATATTTATCAGATTCTTGAACAATTAAAGGCACATACTGTTGATGTATTTTTCGCTGCTGAATAACTAAGTCTGTCATTCCAGATTCATGGGTGTGATATAATTTAAAGACAATCGGCAACTGCTTAATGGTTTGTACTAATGAACTGTTTGATAGCAGATCGAAATTTAAGCCAGATTGAGTTTCGTCTGTCGAATAAAGTAATTCAACTCGAGGGGTATATAAGTTCTGAATTGAATCGAAGACTTTGACTGAAGGAACTGCAACTTTTGGTCCGGTATGTCTCAAAATAACATCGAGATACGAAGTATTGATTTTATATTGTTCTTTATACGACGTTAGTGCTAATTGATTCTTTTTAAAATCGTTATGCAATTGATTTAAAAACAAGCGTTCTTTAGCACGATTTTTCCGATTTTCGTTACTATTATTAACCTGTAGCGCAATCAAGATCCCAATTACAACTAGAATTATTTCACCTAATGCATACAGCAAGTACTTCGAAAATTTATTTTCGGAGAGGAGTCGTTGACGTATTTTTCGAAAGAATTTAATCATAGTTTTATCTGTCATTCCGCACATGTTGCGGAATCCATTTTAGAGTTTGTAACGTCATGCAGATTCCTGCCTTGTTCCTCCGCAAAAGCTTCAGCGACACGAGGGCGCAGAAATGACAAAACGTTCGATTTATTAATGAGCGACGGATATGTCTAAAGAATTTAATCATTATTCCACATTTACTTTTGCTATAATCCGCAATGGTGCGCCACTTCCATCCTTAATTTTCATCGGCAGTGCAATCACTTCAAAATCTTTTGGCGGTAGTTGATCAAGATTAGTAATATTTTCAAATGCCGGAATATTTTCAGACAGTAAGATTACATGACTTTTAAAATACTCAGACTGCCCATAATCTATACTTGGTGTATCAATTCCAATAGCATTTATACTTCTGTTTTCTACAAGCCATTTAGCCGCTTCAGGTGAAAGGCCAGGGAAATGTAAAAGTTTAATGGCCTCTGGCCCGCGTTGATCGGTTCCTAGATATTTTAGTTTATCAGGGTAGTGTTTTGAATGTCCGGTGTCTAAGAGAATAATAATGCCTTCCGGAATTTCACCATAGGTGTTTTCCCAATTTTTGAAATCGTCAACACTCACTAAATAATCTGGATTACCATCAGCATTTTTGGAAACATCAATTTTTATTGCCGGACCAACAAGTCGTTCTAATGGAATTTCTTCCACAGACTGCTTACCCTCCGAAAAATGAATGGGTGCATCGATGTGCGTTCCGCCATGTTCAGCGGTTTCAAAGTTGTTTGCCGCGTAGAAAAAGCCTTTATCCGTATGACCTTTCGCAACTACATCTAACTTAAATTCTTTGGCAGTAACCCAATACACCGTTTCTTCGGAAAACGTATGACTAAGATCTATGATCTTGGTTTCAATTGAATTATATTCAGGTTGTTCGGCTGCTTTTTCACAAGAAAAAATTAGGCAATACAAAGCAGTGAAACATAAAATATTGAATTTCATATTCTGAAAAATTTCGGGTTAATAAATGGGTATAAAAGATGTGGTCACTTGTTAGGGTAAACAAGCAGATACAGTTGATGGTGTCCTTGAGGTTGGTTAACTATTTGTACTTAAAGATATTAAAATGTTACAAACAATTAGTTTTCATAGATCCCAATTGTTATTTCGCCCTTGTCATTCATGGTGGCTCTGTACATGCCGGCTGTGTTAAATTCTGCCACCATGTTCCCATTTTTATCAACGGCAACAATACCACCGTCACCGCCTAGATCAGCAACCTTATCAAGAACAATTTTTGCAGCTTCTTTTAGGCTTAATCCTTTGTAATCCATAAGAGCAGAAATATCGTGTGCTACTTGAGCTCTGATGAAGTATTCTCCCCATCCTGTACTAGATACAGCACAAGTTTCATTGTTAGCATAAGTGCCACTTCCAATGATTGGTGCATCACCAATTCTTCCGTAGCGCTTGTTAGTCATGCCACCAGTGCTAGTTCCAGCTGCGAGGTTGCCATTTTTGTCGAGTGCAGCGCAACCAACAGTTCCGAACTTAGCATTTTTAATATCCGCATCGTAAAAGTCCAAGTAAGCCGATTCGGTATCTACTTTGCCAGCTTTCTCTGCTTCACGAACTTTTACACGCTTTAAGGATTCTAAACGTCGGTCTGTATGAAAATAGGAAGGGTCGACTAAAGTTAATCCCTGTTCTTCGGCAAAGATCTCAGCGCCTTCACCTGAAAGCATCACATGTTTTGAATTTTCCATCACTGCTCTTGCCAAATTAATTGGATTTCTCACTGTGGTGGTACCTGCAGAAGCGCCCGCATTTAAAGTTTCTCCATCCATAATAGATGCATCTAACTCATTGGTTTCGGCATTAGTAAATACAGCGCCTTTACCTGCGTTAAACAAAGGTGAATCTTCCATCACATTAATGGTCTTTTCAACAGCATCTAGACTGCTTCCGCCATTTTTTAAAATTTCATAACCAACTCTTATGGCTTCCTCCAATTTGGCTTTATAAGCCGCTTCTTTTTCAGGCGTCATATTTTTTCTCAATATGGTACCAGCACCTCCATGAATAATAATTGCGAATTCAGGTTTCTCTGATGAGACTTCAACATTATTTCCCGAAGCTGCAAGGTCCTTTGAGTTACTTTCATTTTTACACGAAAAGTAGAAACACATAACAAGAACAAATGGAATAATTTTCTTCATAACAGTTGTGAATTTTAAAGTGCTCTAAAGTTACATTTTTACTGGTCAAGCTTCAAGTAAAACTGAGTTTTTATTAGTAATTTTATGCCATAATTTAATAATTCATAAAAAACATACATATATGCAAGCAGTTGCTACGGATTTCGGAATAAAAGAGGCTTTAGCTCAATTGGGGATTAAAGAAATTAATGAGGGTACTTCAACAGGCTCTAATAATTTTTCAAATGGTGAATTAATTGCATCGTATTCTCCAGTTGATGGTCAGTTGATCGCTAAAGTAAAATCATCAACTAAAGAGGATTATGAAAAGGCGATGTCTGCTGCAACTGAGGCTTTTAAAACTTGGCGAGTGATGCCCGCTCCACAACGCGGAGAAATTGTGCGTCAGTTTGGCGAAAAACTTAGAGAAAAGAAAGAGGCATTGGGGAAATTGGTATCCTATGAAATGGGTAAATCTTACCAAGAGGGATTAGGTGAAGTTCAGGAAATGATAGATATCTGCGATTTTGCAGTCGGGTTATCACGCCAGCTTCATGGTTTAACGATGCATTCAGAACGACCAGGTCATCGCATGTACGAACAGTATCACCCACTTGGTGTAGTCGGGATCATTTCAGCCTTTAACTTTCCGGTAGCTGTTTGGTCTTGGAATACTGCTCTGGCTTGGATTTGCGGTGATACATGTATCTGGAAACCTTCAGAAAAAACCCCGGTTTGCGGCGTAGCTTGCCAGAATATCATTGCTGAAGTTCTTGCAGAAAACAACTTACCTGAAGGCATCTCTTGTCTCATCAACGGCGATTATCGTGTCGGCGAAATGATGACCAAAGATACCCGCGTTCCTCTAGTTTCTGCTACAGGATCAACACGAATGGGTAAAATTGTAGCTAAGGAAGTTGCGGGTCGTTTAGGTAAATCTTTATTAGAATTAGGAGGTAATAATGCCATCATTGTTACGCCAGATGCCGATATCAAAATGACGGTTATTGGAGCTGTTTTTGGTGCTGTTGGTACAGCTGGTCAGCGTTGTACAAGTACGCGTCGTTTAATTGTTCACGAATCGATTTACGATCAGGTAAAAAACGCCGTTGTCGATGCCTACAAGCAATTGCGAATTGGAAATCCTTTAGATGAGAATAATCATGTTGGTCCATTGATTGATACCGATGCCGTAAAGATGTACGAAGCTGCATTACAAAAAGTAGTCGAAGAAGGCGGAAATGTTGTTGTTGAAGGTGGTGTGCTTTCAGGCGAAGGATTTGAAAGTGGATGTTATGTAAAACCTGCCATTGCTGAGGCTGATAATACATTTGAAATTGTTCAGCATGAAACCTTTGCACCAGTATTATATCTTTTGAAATACTCTGGAGATGTAACCAATGCTATCGACATTCAAAATGGGGTTGCGCAAGGATTGTCTTCGGCAATTATGACCAATAATTTGCGTGAAGCTGAACGTTTCTTATCACATGCAGGTTCAGATTGTGGTATTGCTAATGTTAATATCGGAACTTCAGGAGCAGAGATTGGTGGTGCCTTTGGTGGTGAAAAAGAGACTGGTGGCGGTCGTGAATCTGGTTCTGATGCCTGGAAGATCTACATGCGTCGCCAGACAAATACCATTAATTACACCACTGAATTGCCATTAGCGCAGGGTATTAAGTTTGATTTGTAATTCGTCTGAATGAAAATTCTATTCTCATTCGTTAGTTTAATCATTGGGCTCCATGTATTTGGACAATCTGAGGTTAATTATAAACAGATCGATTCATTAGGTCAATTGTTTACCGCTCAGCTTAAAAAAGGTGAGCTCGACCAATTTAAGAATACAACACCTCCAGAAAATACCTGGACCTACGATAGACTTCTCGATTACAAGAATGCACTTAATGATGAGGATATAACGATTTATATGGGTGATTTTGTTGAGCCATCAACAGTAGAAAATCTTTATGCTTATAATTTATTTGCTTTCACAAAATCGCAGGAGTCAGATAGTTACTCCTATTATTTTGCTGCCGTGGTGAGCGTAGATGTTAGTGGTGACCAACCGAGAATTGTAGGGTGTTATCTTTTTACAGAGCGGGAAGCTCTTAAGAGTTGGTGGAAACATGTGTTTGGGTTTTATTACAATGAGACCAATAAAGACATACCTGAGGCTTATGGCCACCCTACTTGTCCGCCTCCGCCATTTAAAGACTAACAGAATAAAAGTATGAGAAAAGCCGTTTCTATATTTGAAACGGCTTTTTTATGTTAAGAAAACAACTTCTTTGTTTAATCGTTATCAGCTTTATTATTACAAATATTGTAGCCTTTTTAGACGAAGGTATCCGCACGTTTGATTATCTTACACGTATTGGTGATTGGATTGCACTGCTCATTTATACGGTACTTTTTCTTATTCTGCCGATGATAATATTTTTCATGATAAAAGATGAAAATAGACGATTTTATGGGGCTTTAATTGGATTTGTTCCAACGGTATTTTTAATACTTCCAAATCTATAATTTACTTTAGGAATGGTTTTTGGTATCATTAAACCATTAGGAAAGGATATAGTCTAAGCAATATGACAACTACAGAAATTCAACATTTATATTGGCGTGCAGGTTTTGGAATTGATCCGAAATCAATGAAGAAATTGCCTTTAGATAGAGAAGAGGTAGTTGATGAGCTTTTCAAAAACTCTAAATCCGTAACTCCATTATATATTGATCTGTCTTATTTAGACGGCGTCACGCCATTAGACCTAAAAAAGTTTCCTTCACTAGCGAGTGAACTCCTTGAGAAAAGTAAGGTTAAGAACATAGATCTGTCCATTGCATGGATTAAACACATGATCAATCCTAAAGAAGTACTTCGAGAACGAATGACCCTTTTCTGGGCAACACATTTTGTGTGTAGAGACAATAACCCAAAGCATATGCTTCATTATAACAACACGCTTAGAACCTATGCCTTAGGAGATTTTAGGGCATTTGTTAAAGCAGTTTCAAAAGAAGCCAGTATGCTCAAATATCTCAATGGAAAGCAGAATAAGAAGAAAAAGCCTAATGAAAACTTCGCTCGAGAGCTAATGGAGCTGTTCACACTGGGCGAAGGTCATTACACTGAAAAAGACATTAGAGAGAGTGCTAGAGCATTCACCGGATATGATCATGATTTTCAGGGAGAATTTAAATTTAGGAAGTTACAACACGATTATGGATACAAAACGTTTTTCAATAGAAGAGGTCGGTTTGATGGAGACGACATCATCGATATTATTCTAAGAGACAAGCGTTGTGCATTTTTCATTTCTGAAAAGGTATACCGTTACTTCGTTAATCCTAAACCTAATAAGGCACATATTGCAGCTATGGCTAAAGTGTTCTATAAGGATTACAGCATTGAAGACCTCATGCGATTTGTGTTTACGTCGGATTGGTTTTATCATTCGGAAAATATAGGCTCAAAAATAAAATCACCAATAGATCTTGTTGTTGGTATGGCGAGTACGGTGCCCGTGAAGTTTGAAAGGAAAAGAGATCTAATCTTCATTCAAAGAGTATTGGGGCAGGTCTTATTAAACCCTCCTAATGTAGCTGGTTGGAAAGGTGATAAAGCTTGGATCGATGCCAATACTATCATGGTACGCTTAAAACTTCCTTCACTTTTGTTGAATAATGCGCTAATATCCTTGAAGGAATATGGAGACTTCAACGATCGTTTCAGGGAGCGGTATTTCAAAAAAAGTAAAAACAAATTACCATTTAAAACCTCTCCTGATTGGAATCAGTTTGTAATAAAATATGAAGCTGTAGATACAGATCAACTTTCAGAATATATCATACAAGGAACTATTAATAACGGTACTGCCGATTATTTAAAATCACTAAGTAAATCGTCTAAACGCGATTATTGCGTTCAATTAATGTCAATCCCTGAATATCAAATGTGCTAGTTATGGATAGAAGAAAATTTATAAAAGATACAGCCCTTGCTAGCAGCCTGTTATTTGTGCCAAGTTTTGTTAGAGCATTTGAGGAGATTCCTTCTGTAAATCTTGGATACAGACGTTTGGTGATTGTTCAATTATCAGGTGGTAATGACGGTCTTAATACAATTATACCTTACAGAAACGACCTGTATTATAATGCAAGACCACGACTTGCCATCACAAAGAATATCATAAAGGTAAATGAGCAATATGGTTTCCATCCAAGTTTAAAAGCATTAAGACCTTTGTTTGATAATGGCGAACTTTCAATTATAAATAATGTTGGTTACCCAAATCCGGTAAGATCACATTTTAGGTCAATGGATATTTGGCAATCTGGCAGTAATGCCGATCAATATTTACAAACCGGATGGTTAGGGCGCTACATGGACACCGCTGGATCAAAACCATATAATGCCATCGAAACCTCTACACAATTAAGTTTGGCCATGAAGGGCGAGCATTTTAATGGAATTGCAACAAACAATTATAAGGTACTTCACAATACCTCTAAAGATCCATATTTTAGAAGTGTTCTGAAACATTATAACGATAAGCACTTAAGTGAACATAATTTGGGATATCTCTATAAATCGATGATCGAAGCAAAGTCCTCAGCAAAATATATTTATGAAAATACGAAGGTAAAATTATCGCAGCAGGAGTATCCTCAAAACAACTTTGCAAAACAACTTAAAAGTGTAGCGCAGTTTATAAATTCGAGATTAGAGACTAAAGTGTTTTATACGTCATTAGATGGATTTGACACACATGCTAATCAGCCCAATAGGCAGAAAAATTTATTATCTCAGTATGCCGAAAGCATGTCGGCGTTCGTAAAAGATTTAAAACAAAACGGCACTTTTGATGATACGTTGATCTTAACCTTTTCTGAATTTGGACGCCGTGTAAAACAAAATGCTGCAAACGGCACTGATCATGGTGCTGCCAATAATGTTTTTGTTATTGGGAAGCATCTGAAAAAAGCAGGATTTTATAATAAACTAGCCAGCCTGAGTGATCTCGATAATAATGGTGATTTGAAATATGAGATCGATTTCAGAGCAGTTTATGCTACTATTTTAAGTCATTGGTTAGATGCTGACGATGATATAGTTCTCCTTAAAAACTATAAAAAGCTTCAATTTATTTAATGGTGTCTTAGTCTTTTTTTATGTAGCTTTGAGAAAAGCAATGCAAAAATGAAAAAGATATTTCTACTCTGCCTATTTTTGGGGCAGTTGTCATGTTCTTCAGATGATTCTACCCAGCAATTGTGCACTACAGTATATGTTTATGGCCTTAATATTACGGTAAAAGATGCGGTTACCGATGCTGTTCTAACAGATAATATTAATGTTATTGCCAGAGATGGTGATTACGAAGAAACTTTAATGACTATTGAAGGCTCAGATGGGTTTTTTGGAGCTGGTGAACGAGAAGGGAATTATACTATTGAAATAACCTCGCCAAATTATCAAACATTTACTTCAAATGTAATTACGGTTGAATCGACTAGAGATGGCTGTCATGTTGAAACTGAAGTTTTAGAGTTTCGGGTAACACCTAACTAAATAAAAAAACCTTGTTCCATTTTTTCTACTATTAGCAGAAATCTGAAACAAGGCTGTGTAATTGATTAATAGCATATCAAAGATGCGTATAAAATCGGTTGCGTTTTCAAATTTTTGATGAATGGCAGAAAAAAATGTATCATCTGCAATTCTACAATTTGGATTTCGACAAGATGCAAAAAACTGGGTTAAAACCTAGATAAAATCCGACTAAACTAATTGTATTTCACTTTGCGCAAAATTCTAATTGTTTCTTTATAAGACTGATATAACTCAGAATCGTACTTTTTAATGTATGGTTTTGCATAATCTAGTTTGGGTAAAGCATCCTCAAATCCGTTGAGGTAACAAATCAAATAACTCGCTGCTAAATTATTGAGATCTGGTATTTCGTGATTAGAAATGGTCATCCCTTTTTCAAGTTTTTCTAAAAGCGCATTATTGGTATTATAAATATGATGCAGCACCTTTTTATCGTACTGAGGTGGTTCAAAAATCAGATCGGCCTCAATCGTATAATTTGCATTATTATCGAACCGGATCGTTTTCTCTTCAAGCTTATAATATTTAAATGACTTCTGAAGACCAAGTCTCACATATTCTACAATTCTGAAAGAATCATCATCATAAAAAATAGCGACCTCATCTAGTGCAGAGTAAAATAGACGCACTTGTTCATTGATAAGTTCAATATCTACTCGCGAATAAAATACTTCATCTTTCACGTGTTTTTTTTGTCCAGACCAACACAAAACAAAGTACTCCTTGAAAACCTTATATAAAGGATTGAAATCCTTGCGCTTGTTCATAAAATCAAAGACACCATCGAGTGTAAGCTCAATATTATTTTGCGCATGGTTTTCAATAGAGGCTACAATTTTTGAATTTACATCTTTAATTTCAATATCGAAAACCTTTGGCATACTCATACTACCGTCTCTAAAAAATACGGAGCCACCATAGTATTTCCAGATGTTTTTTCTTAGTGAGGTTATACTATTGATGGGTCTAATGGTAACCAAACCTACAACCTTATCATCAGGCAGATGTGGAAATGGAATGTTTTCATACTGAACAATAGGTGGATTGGTTAAATAGGCATTAATAAGATTCTGAATTTTACTATCATCGAAAAAATCAGTGCCAATAATTTTATTGTCTTCATCTTCAACCCCAATAACGATATAAGAATTATTTTTAGGGTTACTATTAGATAAGGCGCAAATATGTTTCAGGAATTTAGCCTTGCCTTCTTTATGACTAATATCGACCTTCCGTTTTTTATCGTAAAAACTATTCTCATCATTGTGAGCCAGTAGATTTTTAATAAGTAGGCGTTTGTTAATCATGCTGTTTTGAAGGCATTAGATTCTAAATGAGTTCTTTTTTCACAATTGTAGAATTGGCCTGAGCTGTGCAAAACATTAGTACATCAGCAATATTCACATGGGCGGGTCTCGAAACCGCAAAGTAGATAACCTCGGCTACATCTTCAGCTTGCAAAGCTTTATAACCTTTATACACGGAGTCGGCTTGTTTACCACCCTTAAATCTAACTTCCGAAAATTCGGTCTCAACCAATCCCGGATTGATTGCAGTTACCTTAATACCGAAAGGATTGAGGTCGATACGCATACCTTCAGTAATGGCCAAAACTGCATGCTTGCTTCCGCAGTAAACATTGCCTTTAGGATACACTTCTTTACCTGCAGATGACCCTATATTGATGATATGACCAGATTGGCGCTCGGTCATTCCTGGGATAACCGCCTTACTCACATAGAGCAAGCCTTTCACATTAATGTCCATCATAGCATCCCAATCATCTAAACTACCTGTCTGTATTGGGTCTAAGCCATGAGCATTTCCAGCATTGTTTATTAAGATATCAATATTCTGAAATGCTTCAGGGAGCGACCCAATAACCTCTAAAGTTTTGGCTCTGTCACGAACATCAAAATTTAGTGTGATGACTTCTGTTGATTTTGAAAGTTCATTCTGAAGTTGATCTAAGCGATCTTGTCGACGACCACATAATATGAGCTTTATTTCGTGTTTGGCAAATTCGTATGCCGTGGCTCTACCAATACCACTTGTGGCTCCTGTTATTAAAGCAGTTTTTTTCATAGTATATTTTTAAGGGACTTTGTGACCTTGACTAGCTACTAATATTAAGAACCAGTCTTCTAATTCTAAATTAATTTTTGAAGCCTCTATAGCTTGCTTTAAGCGATCTTTGTTGGTGGTGCCAACCACAGGATGAATCCCAGAAGGATGTTTCAAAATCCATGCTAACAATAGTTGGTCTTCTGTAGCCTTATATTTTTCCATCAGTTCGCCAAGTTGCTTATGAATACGTCTGGTTTGTTCGGTATCCTCCCTAAAAACTGAACCCAACGGTGACCATGCCATAGGCTTAATTCCACAGGTAGTCATGTAATCTAACGTACCGTCATGCATTGCGGAATGCTGTGTTAGAGAAAATTCAATTTGATTAACATCAATATCCATCTTAAGACCAATCATCTCCATTTGTGTGGGCGTAAAATTTGAAACTCCAAACTCTTTTATTTTCCCATCTTTTTTCAAAATAGTGATGGCTTCGGCAATTTCTTCTGCAACCATTAACGGGCTTGGTCTGTGTAGTAACAACAAATCTAAGTATTCAGTTTCGAGATGGGTTAAGGATTGTTCTACCGACCAGATGATATATTCCTTATTGTAGTTATAGTGCTTTACTTTATTATCACGGTTTTCACTTAAATATTGAATACCACATTTAGAGATAAGCTGTATCTCTTCACGCTTTATCCCAGATTCTAAAAAAGCCTTTCCAAAATCGGCTTCAGTGGTATAAGCGCCATAAATATCAGCATGGTCAAAGGTGGTGATTTGATGTTCGAGACAATGATTCATAAGGGCAGCCATGTCTTTTTTTGAAAGCTGCTTGCCCCAACTTCCCCAGGTCATTGTGCCTGCAATTAATCGAGAATATTTCACTTTTTTTTCAGGTTATATGGATTTTTCTGCAATTGATGTATAAAAATACTTAAAACCTAAGGATTACAGTATTCTTGTTTCGTAATTATTCGAGACCCCAAATCATGAAATATTGCCAACCACTATTAAACCTACTCATAGTTGTAATACTATCCACTTGCTTTATAAATTGTTCAAAGGATGAAATTAATCCTAATGAAAATGTTGCCCACATTACGGTTAAGTTAAAGAGTACCTCTCAATCACTTGATAAAGTTTATCTCGATATTCAAGATGTTCAGCTGAACATACTTGAAGTTGATGGATCTAGCAATTGGTTAAGTCTTAATGCCATTAATACTGGTGTACATAATGCAACTGATTTAAATGATGATAATACCTTATTACTTGTGGATGACACTAAAATAGAAGCTAATTATATCGAAAAGATAAGATTGGTTCTTGGTGATGATAATTTTATAAATATCAATAATGTATTACATTATCTTGATGTTTCAGACTTAGGTGAAGCAACACCGTCTAACTTGATTAAAATTCAGTTAATTTCTGAACGTCGATATGACATGGTCATAGATCTCGACATTGATGCCTCAGTAAGTCTGAATGAAAATGAAAATACTATGGTTTTAAACCCAAAATTATACACTGCTATTAGACTGATTGAATATTAATTATACTAATCCATAATTAATGAAGATATAAAGAGCCGCAAGCTATTGTGGCTCTTTATTTTTTAACCAATTGTTAACAGCAACTCCCGATTTATTTTAACATTTTGCAACTTCGAAAAATGACTAAATTTTAGTCCGTTCATAAACCCTTAGAACATGGAAGAAACGAGTACAATTGATATTAAATCAATTAATGAAAAGATAGAAAAAGAGAGTGCATTTGTAGACCTTTTAACTTTAGAAATGAATAAGGTTATAGTCGGTCAGAAGCACATGGTAGAACGCTTGCTTATTGGCTTGCTTGGGCAAGGACATATTCTGCTTGAAGGTGTACCTGGACTGGCAAAAACACTGGCAATCAACACCTTATCTAAAGCTATTGATGCAAGCTTCAGTAGAATTCAGTTTACGCCAGACCTATTACCAGCCGATGTTATTGGTACACTCATTTACAACATTAAAGAGAATGATTTCTCCATTAAAAAGGGGCCGATATTCGCCAACTTTGTACTAGCAGATGAGATCAATAGAGCGCCCGCAAAAGTGCAATCTGCATTATTAGAGGCGATGCAAGAAAAACAGGTAACAATTGGTGATGAAACCTTCGTTTTAGATCGTCCGTTCCTCGTAATGGCTACTCAAAACCCGGTTGAACAAGAAGGAACATACCCTTTACCAGAAGCGCAAGTTGACCGTTTCATGCTAAAAGCAGTAATTGATTACCCTAAACTTGATGAAGAACAGCTCATCGTAAGAGCTAACTTAAAAGGGTCTTTTGATAAAGTAAACCCGGTGGTATCTATTAAACAAATTCTAAGCGCTCAAGAAGCGGTAAGAGAAGTTTATATGGACGAAAAAATCGAAAAATACATTTTAGATATTGTTTTCGCCACACGATACCCAGAAAAATATAGACTTGGTGATCTCAAAGCACTTATCTCTTTTGGAGCTTCACCACGTGGTAGTATCAATTTGGCTACTGCAGCAAAATGCTATGCCTTCATTAAACGAAGAGGCTATGTTATTCCTGAAGATGTGCGCGCAGTTGTGCATGATGTTCTGCGTCATAGAATCGGAATTACTTACGAGGCTGAAGCCGAAAATGTTACTTCCGAAGACATCATCAATAAAATTGTAAACGAAATCGAAGTACCATAGACGAGTAAACAGTATTCAGTCGCAGTACCCATACTATGGTGTACACGATGCTGAATGAGTAACTACTGAAAACTGAGACTGTAAACTGAAACATGGATACCAAAGAACTTCTTAAAAAAGTACGAAAGATTGAGATCAAGACACGACGTTTGTCTGATCACATTTTTGGTGGGGAATACCATTCCACTTTCAAAGGTCGTGGAATGACATTTTCTGAAGTTCGCCAATACCAATTTGGTGACGATGTTAGAAATATAGACTGGAATGTCACGGCACGTTACAATGAACCTTTCGTAAAAGTATTCGAAGAAGAGCGCGAACTCACCATGATGCTAATGGCGGATGTTTCTGGCTCGAAGTTATTTGGTACTAAAAATCAATTCAAGGACGAAATTGTAACCGAGATCGCTGCAACTTTAGCCTTTTCAGCAACACAAAATAATGATAAAATTGGCTTGATTTTATTTTCAGATGAGATCGAACTTTATATACCTCCAAAAAAAGGACGTTCACACGTTTTAAGAATTATTAGAGAACTGTTAGAGTTTCAACCAAAAAGTAAAAACACCAATGTAGCCGAAGCCTTTAAGTTCTTATCTAATGTGATGAAAAAGAAAGCTATTGTTTTTGTTTTGTCTGATTTTATCGCGGATGACTACAAGCAAAATCTGAAAATCGCCGCAGGAAGACACGATATTACAGGCATTAGAATTTATGATAAACATGAAGAAACCATCCCTAATATTGGCATGGTTCAGATGGAAGATGAAGAAACAGGAGAATTCATGTTGGTGAATACCGCTTCAAAAAAAGTGAGAATGAACTATGGGCAATTTTACCAGGACAAGGTGGCCTATTTTAAAGATAGTTTTACCAAATCCGGTGCAGGTACCATTGATTGTAGAGTGGACGAAAGTTATGTGAAAAAGCTTTTAGGCTATTTTAAGCGCAGAGGATAGTTTTTTGAAGTTATGAGTTATAAGTTGAAAGTGATAAGTATAAAGTAAGAAGTGTAAAGTGAAAGGGATTAGTGAAATTCGTGTCAAATAGAATGGGGAGATGCCCAAGATGAAAAGTCTTTAAAGTAAGAGTTAAAAAGTAGAAGTGAATAACAGAAAGTTACATATTAGATTATCAAAGGCAAAACGTAAATTGGTCTTAGGATTGGTGTTTGGTCTCTTCAATCTATTGGCTTTTGCACAGGTAACTTCTGAAGTCGATACGACTAAGATCAAAATTGGTCAACAGATCAGTTACAAGATCAAGGTCGAAGCCGATTCTTCTGCACTTGTTGTTTTTCCTGAAGGACAAACCTTCATGCCGTTAGAGTCGGTGGAAGCACTAGATATAGATACCACCAAAAAAGAGGCGAAGTACTATTTATCTCGAATTTATAAACTCACACAATTCGATTCTGGGGCATATACCATCCCAAGACAGAAAATAATTATTGGCGATAAACCATTTTATACAGATTCTCTCAGCGTTGAGGTGAATACTATTGAAGTCGATACCACCAAACAAAAACTGTTCGATATCAAACCAATCATTGAAGTTGAAAGATCAGGAGGTAATTGGTGGATTTGGTTACTAGTTGCATTGGCTGCCATAGCATTAGTCGCATTCTTGTTATACTGGTTCATTTGGAGACCAAAACCACTAACTGAGGAAGAAGAAATAGCCTTGTTGCCACCATACGATCGGGCAAAGCTTGCACTAAAAAAGTTAGATGAGAGCCAATACTTAATCCGTTCAGAGGTAAAAACCTATTATTCTGAATTGACCTTGGTAATTCGAAAATATTTAGATGAAAAGGTTTACGAGCGTTCTTTAGAAAGTACTACAGACGAATTAATTGCGAGGCTTCAACTATTGAAGGAAGGCAATCAATTCGCATTTACAAAAGATACCATTCATAATCTTGAAACCATTTTAAAACGTGCCGATTTGGTGAAGTTTGCTAAATCAGCTCCAGATGCAGCTCTTATTGAAATGGATAGGGCAACCATTGAAAAGGAAGTAGATAATGTGAAGGCCTGTTTACCAGAACCAACGGAAGAAGAAAAACTTCTAGATCAGCAATATAAGGAGGCACAAGAGCGCAAAAAGAAACGTAAAAAAATCATTTTAACCACCGCAATTTCCGTGTTGTTGATTATCGCAACCTTTGTTGGTTTTGGTCTTAAATATGGGTTTAGAAACGTTGTAGATACAATTTTAGGTAACGACAGCAAAGAATTATTAGAGAGCGAGTGGGTAGAAAGTGCTTATGGTTATCCTCCAGTTTATATCGAAACACCAGAGGTGTTAATGCGTATGCCAGACACCATCCCTGAAGCGCTTAAGGACAAAGTTGAACTCAGCCTTTTTGCCTTTGGAGGAGTGGAAGAAAATATTACTGTCACAGTATCCACCTTAAGAACACTCGTTGAAGGCGATGAACAAGGTCAGGAGGATGCGCAGAAGAATGTAACCCAGGCCATTGACCAAATCTTAAATCGTTGGGAAGCTACCAATGTTCAGAATATTATCACCAAAGGAGAGCAGTACATAACACCGAATGCTGTAGAAGGTGTTAAAACATTTGGTAATGCTGATTTTCCAATTCCAGATACCGAGGATAGTAGAAAAATGGAGTATTCAATATTCAGTTTTGCTACGACCGACGCTATTATGCAAATAATTTTGGTTTGGTCTAAAGATGATATTTATGTTGAAGAGATCGTAGATAGAATTATTGATTCAATCGAATTAAAATCAGATGAACAGGCAGAAGCCGAACAACAAACGCAGAATTGATGTTTGAAAATATAGAATTTCTAAATAAAGAATTATTCTGGTTTCTATTGTTAATACCAATAGCCATAGTTTGGTATGTCTTCAAACATAATAAGCAAACAGCCGAGCTAAAGATCTCCAGTATTAAGGGGTTCAAAAATAGCTCATCTTTTTGGTCTAAATTGAGACACTTACTTTTTGTATTTAGGTTACTCGCTCTAGGATTATTAATTACGGCCTTGGCAAGACCAAGAACAGTAGATGTTTCTACTAAGACCAAAACCACCAGAGGTATAGATATTGTGATGTCTATTGACGTGTCTGCAAGTATGCTCGCTAAAGATCTAAGACCAAATCGATTAGAGGCTTTAAAAAATGTAGCGGCCGATTTTATAGATGGTCGTCCTAATGACAGAATTGGCCTTGTAGAATACGCAGGTGAAGCCTACACTAAAACACCAATTACCAGCGATAAATCCATAGTTCAACGATCTTTGAGAGATATCAAGTACAATACGATCATTGAAGGTGGTACAGCAATTGGTATGGGATTGGCAACCTCTGTAAACAGGCTTAAAGACAGTAGAGCAAAAAGTAAAGTGATAATTCTGTTGACGGATGGTGTAAACAATTCAGGATTTATAGATCCAAAGATCGCTAGTGAACTTGCTGTAGAGTATGGTATTAAGGTGTACACAATTGGTTTAGGAACCAACGGTATGGCATTATCACCTATTGCTATTAACCCAAATGGGACCTTCAGGTATGGACGTCAGCAAGTTGAAATTGATGAAGAGTTACTTGAAGAAATCGCCGAGGCAACTGGCGGAAAATATTTTCGAGCTACCAACAATAAGAAATTAGCTGAGATCTACAAAGAGATCAATAAGCTCGAAAAAACTGAAATAGAAGAAAAGAAATATTACAATTACGAAGAAAAGTACAGACCCTTAGTGCTTCTGGCAGGATTTCTACTTTTAATCGAAATATTATTAAGACAAACACTATTTAAAAGCTTTGTTTAGACTCGACGAGAAAATATGGTTTTGGACATTGCTGGTTATTCCGGTGATTATTCTGTTGTTTATACTGCTTCAGATATGGAGACGTTCTGCGCAGAAAAAATTTGCAGACAGTAGCTTATTGAGACGATTGAGTCCAAATCAATCGATTTTCAAAAGTATTTTAAAAGTGTTAGTACTCTGTGGTGCATTTGGATGCCTATCATTAGCACTAGTTAACCCAAAAATTGGGACGAAACTAGAAACTGTTCGAAGTCAAGGTGTAGATATTGTTTTTGCAGTTGATGTTTCTAAGAGTATGTTGGCAGAAGATATTGCGCCAAACCGTCTTGAAAAATCGAAGCAACTTGTGCGTGAGATCATCAATAGTTTGGCGAGTGATCGCGTTGGAATAATTGCCTACGCCGGTAAGGCTTTCCCACAATTACCAATTACAACAGACTACGCCTCAGCGAAAATGTTTTTGCAGAATATGAATACAGATATGCTTTCTTCACAAGGAACAGCGATTCATGAAGCCATTCAACTAGCAAAGACCTACTACGATGATGAAGAGCAAACAAATCGCATACTGATAATTATTTCTGATGGTGAAGATCACGAAGGTGATGCCGTAGATGTTGCCGAAGAAGCTCAGGAAGAAGGAATTCGTATCCTAACCATAGGTGTCGGAGATGAAAAAGGTGGGCCAATACCCATTAAACGAAACGGAATTATTCTTAACTATAAGAAAGATAGAAATGGTGAAACAGTCATAACAAGATTGAATGAAACCACTTTGAAGGAGATTGCTGAAGAGACCGACGGGCTTTATGTTAATGGCAGCAATACCTCAGAGGTTGTAGACACCATTAAGGATGTACTCGATAAGATGGACAAGAAAGAATTTGAATCTAAACAGATAGCTGATTTTAAAGATCAGTTCCAGTGGTTTTTAGGTTTAGGAATCTTGTTACTATTTATCGATATATTCTTTTTAGAACGAAAAACAGAATGGTTAAAGAAACTTAATTTGTTTAATGAAAACTTTTAAACTTTCTTTAACGCTAACAAAACAAAGGGTTTGTTACTTTTAAATTAAAGTATAAACGATATGAAAGGTTACATATTAATACTTGTTGCATTAATTGGATTTTCAGGTTTTTCTCAAGACGCTGACAAGGAGCGTGCAAAAGCTGAAAAGAAAGCCACTAATTTGGTGTACGATGCAAATGAATTATTAGAAGAAAAAAACTTTGTTGAGGCTGAGATGGAATATAGAAAAGCGATTTCTAAAGCCCCTAGCAAAGCCGTTGGATCTTATAATTTAGCCCATTCGTATTACAAAAAGGGCAGTTTTGATGAGGCCTTATTTAGAAGCCAGGAAGCCGCAAAGAATGCAAAGACCAAAGACGAAAAACATAGAGCTTATCATAACATAGGCAATATATTAATGAAGGACGAATTGTGTAAGGAAGCCATGGAGGCCTTCAAAAGTGCACTCAGAAATAACCCGAATGACGAAGAAACTCGCTACAATTTTGCCTTAGCTAAAGAATGTGCTGAAAGTCAAAAAGATGGTGGTGGCGAAGATGAGAAGAAGGACGATAATAAAGAGGAAGAAAAAGACAAAGAAGAAGAGCAAAAGAAAGAAGACGAGAACAAAGACGATAAAGAAAAGAAGGAAGGCGACAAGGATAAAAAAGAAGGCGATAAGGAGGAAGATGAAAACGGAAAGCCAAAAGACGATAAAAAAGACGACGGTAAAGGGGAGAAGGATGATAAAAACAAAAATCAAAAACCAAAACCTAAACCCGGACAAATGTCTCCTCAACAAATAAAGAATATTTTGGATGCCATGCAGAATCAAGAACAAAAAGTTCAACAAAAGATTAATGCTGAAAAACAAAAAGGTGCCAAAGTAAAAACAGAGAAAGACTGGTAAAAAGATCAAAGTTGTAACAACTGTGATTCTACACTATATGCTGCAGGAACGTTTTTGAACAAATGGACTTAACTAAATACATATTATTCAACCTCATTATTTTATTCTCAGGAATTGGTTCTGCTCAGGTCGTTTTCAAGGCAGAAGCCAGCAAGTCAGAGATTGGCCTCAATGAATTGGTAGAGGTCACCTTTAAAATGAGTGAGGATAATGATAGTTTTTCACCACCAAAATTTGAAAACTTCGAAATCTTTAGTGGGCCCACGACTTCAATAAAAAACACTTTTATCGAAGGTGAGCGTAGCTATGAAAAAAGTATCACCTTCAGACTAAAACCTAAAAAAACAGGCAATTTTGTTATTGCAAGTGCACGATTTGAAGTTGCGGGTAAAATTTACAGATCGAATACGATCAACATTGATGTTGTTAAAAGTAAAAAAGTAGACCGTGAAGCCCTAGACGCTCTAGAGAAGGAGGTTTTCTTAAAAGTTGAGTACCTAGAAAAGCCTATTACTCAGCAAGATTCTGTTATTGTTACTTATAGATTGTACGTGAGCGCAGATGTTGGAGTTACTAATTGGCGAAAAACTAATGACGGCAAGATCAGTAATGCCACGTCCGATGACATTACACCTGAGATGTATAAAATTGAAAATACCGAAATTGAAGGCAAAAAATTTCGCTCTGTTATAATTAAGAAGTTAAAACTTAAACCAACTAAAAAAGGGAAAATCAAAATCTCACCAATGATCATGGAGGTAACAGCAAATGTACCTACCGGGAAAAAGGACATTTTTTCTAGAAATGTATTAGAAGATAAAATAATAGAATTAAACTCAGATAAAGCCGTCATCGAAGTTGATTAATATGAGATTTGTTAAGCACATATCTATTTTAGTAATGCTGTTTGCCATAACAAGTGTTTCTGCCCAGGTGAAGTTTGAAGCGAAGGTCAGTAAAAAAAAGTTAGGCATCAACGAACGGTTGCGTATTGATTTCGAAATGAACAAGGATGGCGACAATTTTGTTCCTCCAAGTTTTGAAGGTTTTACTGTGGTTGGAGGGCCAAACACATCTCTGATGAATTCTTACGCCAATGGCGTTAAGACCTATCAGAAGACCTACAGTTATTTTTTAGCACCTAAAAAGCGAGGGAAATTTACCATTAAGCAAGCCATTATTGAGATCGATGGAGAGATCTATAAGACATTTCCAATCACAATTACTGTAACTGCAGCAGTTGACAAACCAAACGGACCGCCAGATGCTTCAGACGTGGCATCAGAGAATATTCACTTGGTGGCTGAGGTTTCAAAAACGGACCCATTCTTAAATGAGGGTTTCACAGTAGTTTATAAACTCTATGTTTCGCCAGAAACAGGTGTGAGCAACTGGAGAGAAAAAGATAATCCACGGTATAATGACTTCTGGAGTCAGAACATTGAAATTAAAGGTCTAAATATTCAAAAGGGGTTGTATAAAGGTGAAGAATATCGCTATGTTACCCTTCGGAAAACGGTGCTTTATCCTCAAAAAACAGGAAAGCTAAAATTAGAACCTTTGGTATTAGATGTTACGGTTGAAGTCCCTTCTGGTCGGGCAGATATTTTTGGGCGCCAAATAATGACGAAAGTACCAAAGACCATCACCGCTGGAAGCCGAACAATTAATGTAAAACCGCTTCCTGAGCAAGGTAGACCTGCAGATTTTAAAGGTGCTGTTGGCGATTTTAAACTGAACGTCACCACAAGTAAAAATCAGCTGAATGCTACAGAATCCCTTCAGGCGAAAATTGAAGTTTCAGGTAAAGGAAATTTGAAGCTTTTCGAACTTCCAAAATTAACAACACCTAGTTCGCTTGAAGTATATGAGCCCGAACACAAAGAAAATGTACGTACTAACTTAAATGGCATGCAAGGGCGTATTTCAGACACCTATACAATTGTTCCGCAGTATAGAGGTAAATATCCTATCCCCGCGATTTCTTTTTCTTATTTCGACCTTAAGACCGAAAGCTATAAGCGCATAACTTCCGATGAATTGGTGATCGATGTTTTAGAAGGTCCTACAGCAGCGATAAGTAATTCTGAAGATGCTACAGCTATATCTAATACAAAACAAACTGTAAGGCCAACTACTAACACCTTTGCATTTATTAAAACGCAATCTACTTGGTCTTCAATGGTTAGCGCATCATTCTTTCAATCCACAACATTTTGGTCCATGTTGCTCTTGCCGTTTTTGGCAATCCCAGTTGCAATTGTTATTAGAAGAACGAAGGACAAACGCGATGCTGATGTACAAGGAAATCGAATCCGAAAGGCAGACCGTTTAGCTAGAAAGTATTTAAGTGAAGCCAAGAAAAATTTAGGTCAGAAAGAAGCGTTCTACGAAGCTTTAGAGCGCGCACTACATAATTATTTGAAGGCAAAACTTAATATCGAAACCAGCGATTTCAATAAGGAAAAGATCGAGAATCTTTTGTCTAATCGTAAGGTTCAAGATGAGGTGATCTCTGATTTCATTTCTATTTTAGAAAATTGCGAACTGGCGCGTTATACACCGATAACCAATGTAACCATGCAAAATGATTACGACAGATCGGCAAAAACAATTTCACTAATAGATAAACAGATAAGATAAATTGAGGAAGGTAATTGTCATATTAGTTTTTTGCTTAGGGCTGGTGTCTTTTTCACAAAATGACCAGCGTTTCGACCAGGCCAATGCCATGTATAATGATGGTAAATATGCCGAAGCTATTGAACAATACGAGGCAATATTAGAATCTGGGGTGCATTCTGCAGAGCTTTATTTTAATCTTGGAAATGCTAATTACAAGCTTAATAATATTGCTCCAAGTGTGTATTATTATGAGAAGGCACTATTACTAAATCCGAATGATGACGATATAAAGAACAATTTAGCCTATGCGCAAAACATGACTATAGACGCCATTGATAATGTTCCTCAAGTTGGCTTTGCTCGGATAATTAATAATGTTGTAAATACATTTGCAGCAGATACTTGGGCGAAAATGGCCATCGCTGGTATTATCGTTTTTGTATTGTTATTTTTAATGTATCATTTCGCTCAGGCCACTTCGAGAAAACGATTAGCATTTATTATCAGTGTTGTAAGCTTATTCTTTGGATGCTTTGCTGTGGCTATGGCATTTCAAAAGGAAAGTTTAGATAAAAAAGACAATCCTGCAATTGTTTTTGCTCAAGAATCTAGAGTAAAATCTGAAGCCAATAAGATCTCAGAAGAAGTCTTCAGACTTCATGAAGGCACTAAAGTCCAAGTATTAGAGTCCTATGAAGACTGGAAAAAAATTCAACTTTCCGATAAATCAACAGGCTGGATTCCCGCTGAAGACATAAAAATCATAAAGTCCTTTTAGATTTACTTAACAAAATCATATATTGTAAGTGTTATATTTGTTTATAGCACAACCTATGACTTTGAAAAAAAACCTAGCACTTTTTTTCATGATCTTTTTCATGTTAATTAATAGTGCGCCGACCATTATCATATCATTAGATAACTCTATTGATACCTCTATACTTATGGGTTTAGGTGAAGAAGAAGAAAAGGAAGACATGAAACTTCTTATTGAACTTACTTCTGAAGAGGCAGAGGATACCTCCATAGAACATTTCAATCTAGTAGATGTAGACTATACATCTAAAACATACATTAAGCCACATTTAAATCTAATATTTCCGCCTCCAGAACAACGCTTGGCTTAATCTCCATCAATCAAAAGAAATCATCAGACTTTACATTAACTAAATCAAAACCTTAGATTTTCTGAGGTGCTAACAATATAAAATATGTTTAAAAATTTAAAAAGCGATTTACCAGCTAGTATAGTTGTATTCTTCGTAGCCCTACCACTTTGTTTAGGTATTGCTTTAGCCAGTGGCGCACCTTTATTCTCTGGATTAATTGCCGGAATTATAGGTGGTATTATCGTTGGTTTTTTAAGTGGATCACAAATTGGTGTTAGTGGTCCAGCTGCCGGATTAGCCGCTATCGTGTTAACGGCAATAACAGCCCTTGGGGGTTGGGAAAATTTCCTCGTTGCTGTAGTATTAGGTGGTGCTATTCAAATTATTTTCGGCCTACTTAGGCTAGGAATTATCGGATATTACTTTCCTTCTTCAGTGATCAAGGGAATGCTTACAGGTATCGGAATTATTATTATTCTGAAACAAATTCCTTATTTCTTCGGAATTGATAAAAACCCAGAAGGCGATTTTGCATTTCTTCAAATTGATGGAGAAAACACGTTTACCGAATTGCTTAAAACCCTCAATGCATTATTGAGTGGAAACTTTGATAAGGGTGCGACAATAATTGCCTTAATAGCTATGGGAATTTTACTTTTATGGAGCAATGTATTAAGTAATAAAGGCAGAATCTTTCAACTTGTACAAGGACCACTTGTTGCGGTTGTAGCCGGAATAATATTTTTCTTTTTGACTAGAGATTCTGAAATGGCTCTAAGTGCAGAACACTTGGTTTCAGTTCCGGTACCAGAGAGTTTATCTGATCTAACATCGCTGTTAGCGTTTCCAAATTTTGAAGTAATAACCCGAGGCGATGTCATCGTTACTGGCTTCACCATCGCACTTGTAGCTTCCTTAGAAACACTTCTTTGTGTTGAAGCAACCGACAAGCTAGATCCGCACAAACGCGTAACTCCAACCAACCGAGAATTATTAGCTCAGGGAACAGGAAATATGGTTTCTGGTTTTATTGGTGGACTCCCGATTACCCAGGTAATTGTGCGTAGTTCGGCGAATATTCAGTCGGGTGGACAAACTAAAGCGAGTGCTATCATTCATGGATTTTTCCTATTGATCTCTGTAGTTACTATTCCGCAAATACTAAACTATATCCCATTATCTGTCTTGGCAGCTGTGTTATTTATTGTGGGTTATAAGTTAGCTAAGCCATCGACCTTTAAAGCCATGTATAATGGTGGTTGGATGCAATTTGTACCGTTTATTGTTACTGTATTAGGAATTGTATTCTTAGACCTTCTTAAAGGAATTGGTCTAGGTTTGGCCGTTGGTATTTTCATTGTACTTTACAGAAGTTATAAAAACTCACATTTCTTACATAAAGAAGGCGAAGATATCGATGACGGCAAAATAAAAATGACACTTGCCGAAGAGGTGACCTTCTTCAATAAAGGTGCAATTTTGAAAGAATTAGATCGTGTACCTTCAGATTCAACCTTAGAATTAGACGTTAGGAATACCAGATTTTTAGATAACGATATTATTGAAATTCTTGAAGACTTTGCTTTTAAGGCCAAAGAAAGGAATATCAATATCAAACTGTTTTCTGAACGCGGAATCGTTGAAAACCCAGATAGCTTTGTGACGTTTTTTAAAGCTAAAAAACTATAGAAAATAACATTCAAAAAATCATAAAATATAACTAATGAAAAATATAGCAATCACAAAAGATTTACAAAGCAAAATGACACCTCAGGGTGTTCTCAAAGATTTGCTTGAAGGAAACGATAGATTTGTAAATGGAAATCCTGAGGGTGCAGACAATGCAGCCTTAGTAAACCAAACTACAGCTGGGCAATACCCAAAAGCTGTGGTGTTGTCTTGTATCGATTCGCGCGTGCCTGTTGAGACTGTTTTAGACCAGGCTATTGGTGACATTTTTGTTGCCAGAGTTGCCGGTAATTTTGAAAATACAGACATTCTCGGAAGCTTAGAATATTCATGCAACGTAGCAGGTAGTAAGCTGATCTTGGTTTTGGGTCATGAAAGTTGCGGCGCTGTAAAAGCGGCCTGTGATGGTGTGGAGCTCGGAAATATTACAGCGATGCTAAGCAATATTTTACCCGCAGTAAAGAAGTCTGCCGATGAGGTTGATGGTGAAACAAATTCTTCAAATAAAGAATTCGTTGCCAAAACCGTTGAGAACAACGTTCGTCTTACCATTGAGCGCATTAGAGAGAAAAGCCCAATTCTAGCAGAAATGGAAGAGCATGGCGAGATCGCTATCGTTGGTGGCGTTTATAGCCTCCATTCTGGTAAAGTAGAAATGCTTTAAAATAAATTTATTTAAAGAAGAAGTCGCTGCAAAGCGACTTTTTTTATGCTTCGTCGTCAGTGGTAGTTTCTTCTTCAGCACCACTTTTTATCAAAGTTGGAAAGATCATCGGTGCTAAAGATTTCACGGGTTCATAAAGCGCACTTTTCTCCAGATCTTCCTTCTCCATAAATGGAAGCGTATTATTCATTTTACTAAAAACGATTAATAATACACTTAAGATTAATCCAATTTTAAGAGCACCAAAAGCACCTCCAAGAAGTTTATTTAACATGCCTAAGGCTGCAAAATCTGCCAGTTTAGTTAGTGCCTTTCCAGCTAAACTAATGGCCAAAACAATAAGAATAAATGTTATGGCAAAGGCTACGATATTAATGGTTTTTTCAGTCCAGTCCACTCGCGTGTCTAAAAATTCGGCAGCATAAAAGCTAAAGTGAATGGCCCCATAAATACCAAGTACCAAGGCCAGTAGCGAGGCAATTTCAACGAAAAGTCCTTTAAAAAGACCTCTTACAAAGCCAAATAGAATGAGGGCAGCCAGTACAATGTCGATAATACTCATAGAAATAGTGGTTTGGACAAATGTAATTAATTATGTCATTTTAAGTCTATAACGTAAATCGAGAACATTTAGTTTATTAACTTTGACCCTCGAAAGAATTAGCGGCGCATATTCAAGAAAAATATGGCAAGAGATGAACAGTTAAAAGAGCGATGGGAATTAGTTGTAGAGAAGCTATCTAAGCAATTTGCAGATGGCGATCCTCTAGACCTAGATTCTATTATTTACCTAATTGGTGTACAAGAACTTGGGCAAATTCATCGTGAATATAAAAAGGATCACAAGCTCGATTTGATGCATATTGCCATTTGCAAGCTTTTAGAACCTTATGGCTTCTATGAATTCGATTATGTTGACGACGACGGATGGCCGCATTATAAGGTAAAAGAGCAGCTCCCTTTTTTAAAAGCTGGTGAACAAAGTGTCCTTATGAAAGAGGCCATCGTGAACTACTTCGTAGAAATTGAATATATCGACTGAGATTTTTTAAATTTGCCACCTGAATATTGAAAACATGATAGATAAGTTAAAAGAATTAATTGCTGAAGCTGAAGCGTTTACTGCCGAAACTAAGGAAGAGGTTGAAGCGTTCCGTATACAATATTTAGGGTCTAAAGGATTACTAAAGCAATATTTCGCTGAGTTTAAAAATGTGGCGAACGAGCAAAAGAAGGAATTCGGGCAGACCATCAACCAACTTAAGAAAACGGCGGAAGACAAGGTTAATGCACTAAAAGAAGCTCTAGAAAGTAAGGATGAGGAGAAAGGTATTTATGGAGATTTGTCTCGTCCTGGAGAACCTATTGCTTTGGGTGCACGTCATCCTATCTCAATTGTAAAAAATCAGATTATTGATATCTTTTCACGTATCGGATTTAATGTTAGTGAAGGCCCGGAAATTGAAGATGACTGGCACAATTTCACGGCGTTGAATTTACCAGAATATCATCCGGCGCGAGACATGCAGGATACCTTCTTTATTCAAACCAATCCAGATATTTTATTACGAACGCATACAAGTTCGGTTCAGGTACGCTATATGGAAAGCAATAAGCCGCCAATTCGTACAATATCACCTGGACGTGTGTATAGAAATGAAGCAATTTCGGCGCGTTCGCATTGCTTCTTCCATCAGGTTGAAGGTTTGTATATTGATAAAGATGTGAGTTTTGCCGACCTCAAACAAACACTTCAATATTTTACCACAGAGATGTTTGGGAAATCTAAGATTAGATTACGTCCGTCGTATTTCCCTTTTACAGAACCAAGTGCTGAGGTAGATGTATATTGGGGCTTAGAAACTGAAACTGACTACAGAATTACCAAAGGAACAGGTTGGTTAGAAATTATGGGTTGTGGTATGGTAGATCCTAATGTTTTAGAAAACTGCGGAATCGATTCAAAAGAATACACCGGTTTTGCCTTCGGAATGGGTATAGACCGTATTGCAATGCTGCTCAATCAGATTAGTGATATTCGTTTATTGAGTGAAAACGATGTACGTTTCTTAGAACAATTTAAGTCTGCATTATAATTGACGTTTCAAATTAATTGAATGGTTTTTTAAACGTTCAATCTGTCTAAATCGACATGAAAAAAGACATCTCCATCCCAGAAGTTAAAGACGTTTATATAGCCGTGGTTCAGGAAGAACATTTGGAGTACAAAACCCTCGACTGGAATGCCTATATCATAAACAATAGTGATGCAGATTTAGACACTGTACTAATAGTATCTCAGGGCACTTCCGAAGACAAAATGACGCCACCAATGCGTCATACCATATCTAAATTGCCAGCGCGCTCTTATGCGAAGATCGAATATATGCAAGAGCAGGTTTTAGCACTGAATAATTCGTTCAAGGTTACCTATTTTGAAGGCAACCAGATGTTCGATAAAACCTATTTATTCAGAAAGAACACTATTAATGACAGAGCTTTACAGCCTATTCCTTTAATGCAGCTAAAGGGTGTCTTGGTGAAGTAACTATTAGCTGATAGCAAATGGCTTTTTAATCCAACTTCTCCGTCAATTTTTTAAAGACTTTCTTCGGATTTTTATTCTCATAAAGAATTGCGTAGACCGCATCTATAATTGGTAAACGGGTTTTTTTTAGGTTCTTTTCATTTAGAAGTTTAGCACTTTTAGTAGCATAGTAACCCTCAGCAATCATATTCATCTCAAGCTGGGCCGATTTTACGGTGTATCCTTTGCCAATCATATTCCCAAACATCCTATTTCTTGAGAATACAGAGTAACCCGTAACTAGTAAATCCCCCAAATAAGCCGAGTTATTTATGTTACGTTTCATTTTGTGCATTTTTTTGATAAAACGCTTCATTTCTCGGATGGCATTACTCATCAAAACACTTTGAAAATTGTCTCCATAACCTAATCCATGTGCAATTCCTGCGGCAATGGCGTAAATGTTTTTCAACATCACGGCATATTCCACTCCAATGATGTCATCACTGATTTTAGTCTTAATATAGGAACTCGATAGTTTATCGGCAATGTCATTAGCATTATTTGGGTCTGCGCATGAAATGGTCAAATACGACAAGCGTTCTAAGGCTACTTCCTCGGCATGACAAGGGCCTGCGATAACCGCAATATTTTCGAAAGGAATTTGGTAAATATCATGAAAGTGCTCACCTACTAATAAACCCGATTCTGGTATAATACCCTTCACAGCAGACACTACTATTTTATTGCCAATATCAATGCTTAATTTATTCAATTCAGACTGCATAAACGCAGAAGGAATTGCAAAAATGAGAACGTCTGCCCATTCGGCAATTTCGTTGATATCGTTACTTATTTTGAGCTGTTCAATATGAAATTCAACAGAACTTAAATAGCTTGGATTGTGTTGTTCCTTTAATAAATGTTCTTTGGTGTAAACGCTGCGCATGTACCATCCGACTTCATCTAAGTTTTCGCAAAGCATTTTTACAATGGCAGTTGCCCAACTTCCTGCGCCAAACACAGCATACTTTTTGGAGTCACTCATAGAATACGTTTCGGTTTTCAGTTTCAAAAATACATAAAATATAAATGCCCTGTTTATAGGCGTTGAGAGCCGTTTTTTGAATTTGGCATAGGTTTTGAATTTCTTAAAGTATAAACCCTTAAAACCGTTGAATTATGAAGACATTAAAATTACTTTTCGGATTTGCACTCAGTGCAACCTTGCTTACATCGTGCTACACGGAGCAGATCAATATTAATGATAACGGACCAGCGATTACATTGAATCAATTATTGCAATCTTATGATCTGTGGTATGTTGATATTAACGCTACCCAAGGGTTTGGTGAGACACCATTTATGGAAATTGCCTTCACCTTAACTTTTGATAATGGCCGTTTGTTGGCAAACAATAACCTTGTTGGTATTGGAAGTCAGGGTAATGGCTACGGTGTACAAATAGGAACCTACGCCGCCTATGATATGATCCTGGATATAAACCATGTGATCGATGGGTTTAATAGTTTTGATGTGTACCAAATTGATAATAATACGATTGAATTATACAACCCATTTAATGATACCTCTTATTTTCTTGATGGTTATCAAAGATCAACCTTCAACTACGATTTTGTATTCTATGATAACATTCATTATTTCTTACAAGAATATGAGGCTTGGGAGAAAGTGTATACGAGCGATTTTGGTGCCCTGAATGAATTTGATAATGAAAACTATTTACAGTTTTTATCGGGAGGAAACGACTCAACGTTCAGAAGTTCTCAGGATATAAATGTGAATAATCCGAATAACATTTTTTGGGATTACACAGGAGTCTATGGCGTTGGAAATGTTCCTGGTAATATGTATCTGAAAACTTTAACGTTAGATTATGATTTCTTCGACAATGAATTCTTCGAACTCAGCGTTATTGATGATGGAACTATAGAATTATTCCACGCCGACTCAGGTACAGTTTACGAATTTGAAGGTCGAGGTTATATAGCATATTACAGAACTTCAGATACGTCAGGAAAGATTACAGAACAAAAGGATGCGCCAAAAAAGCGTAAGCGAAAAGCGCCGAAGGTGGACAATCCTAGAGAGAATAAAAGAAACCTATGAGACTAAATTTTTGGTTGGTTATTTAGTTTCAAAGCGCTCAGTCGATACTCGTTGACTGGGCGTTTTTCTTATAAACTTTTCAGAACAGATTCGAGATCTGCATACTCATAAGGTTTAGCAATAATCGTTTTAGAGCTATCTAATAAGAAATACATCGGTGTAGCTGCAACGCCGTAGGTTTTTACAACGGGGTTATTCCATTTTCCCAAACCAAGATTGTGAATGAAATCGGGATACTTTTTGATTTCTTCAGACCATTGCGTCGGTTCGTCCTCTAATCCAAAAGCTACAACTTTGAGGTTATTCATACCAGATACCATTTCCTTTACTTTAGGTAGTTCGTTAAGACAATGACTGCAACCGCTACTCCAAAAAACGAGAAGATAATATTCCGATCCTTCGAGGTTGTGCAAGCTCGTTGTATTTTCGGTTGAGGAAATTTCAAAATTAGGGGCTTTAGTCCCAATCGAAGTATTCTTAAAGGTCGTTAGCATTTCTGCTAGCACTTTGTTGTTGGTCTTTTCAGCGAGCTCAAATAAATGTTCGTCTGAAATAAAATTAGCAACTTCATGATTTTGTATAGTCACGAATCGTTGCCATAAAACTTCGAGTAAGTATATCTTTATGGTATCGTCATTTTTAATGGCTGCCGCAACGTCATTAATCAGTGATTTATAAGTTTCATTGGTTGGATTTTCAACCATTTGAAATACATAAGCCGAAACACGATCTACTAAAAATGAAGAACTCTGAAGTACATAATTACTAAAATCGATCTGACTGAAATAGTGCTTCTTTAAATTTTCGGTATAGGTTTTTACATCTTCATAGGCTTTAGGAATATAAGGCCTATTGGCTTTAATAAATGCTGAAACTAATTTCCCTTCAGAAGACGCTTCATAGGCGGCTTGGCGTTCTTCGAGAACCTTGAATACAGATTGAAAACCGTCTTTATTTTTACCATCTTTAGCATAGTAGTTACCAATCGTCTGATTAACCATATCCATGCTATGGAGATAAGAATTCCAAAGTTTATTTTCTTCAGACTCGGTAAATTCCACACCTTTTTCTGCACTGAAATTGAATGCTACAGACTCTTTACCATCGTAAATAAAATCGAAATGATTTTCCTCAGGAGGAATGGCGTAGATTATTTTATAAATGCCAGGCGCAGCAGCCGAATCGATCGGAATTTCAACTTTGCCAGAATCATCCAATTTACCATAGTTTATGTAATTGGCACCTTGAGGTGTTGATTGATACAAAAATGCGTGTGTATAGCCGTCGTCTAGTGAAAATGTCCCTTTTACACTTTGGGCATTGACCATAAACGGTAAAATAAAAATCAGAAGAAATAGTTGTCTCATTAATTATAAGATTAGCAAAATTATGGCCTCAATAATTACGCCATTATTTAAATTTAGATCGAATACTTTCAATGACCACGGTCAGTAAAATTAAACCACCACCAACAAATGTATGTATTGTTGGGATTTCATTCAAGAAAAAATAGGCAATTATAATTCCGAAGATCGGCTGGCTACTACCTATAATACTTGCTGTACTGGCCTTGAAATATTTCAAGCTATTCACAAATAGCGTATGCCCAATAGCTGTGGTTAACAATGCTAGCAGAATTACATAAGGATATTGAGTGCTTATGTTTGAAGTCCCCATAATGAAAATAAAAGGAATCAATAGCACCGCCAAAACGGCAACCTGATAAAACATTAACATGGTCCCGTTATATTTTACGACATGGCCTTTCAATATTAATATGCGGAGCGAATAGCAAAGTGCCGATAATAATCCTAATAGAATCCCCTGCAACTGACTACTTTTTAAGTCGAATTCAGGGGCCAAAATATAAATGCCAACTAACACTAATAGTCCTAAAAGAATGTGTATGGCGTCAAATTTCACCTTAGTAAATAGCGGTTCTAAAAACGCTGTAATTACCGGAAAGGTGAACAAAGACAACATCCCTATGGCCACATTAGATAATTTGAGGGCATAGAAATAAGTAATCCAATGTGCACCCATAAAGACAGATGCTAAAATGAAGGTCCAGCGATCTTTTCGATTGTCGATTTTAAGATTGATGCCTTTGTATAAACAAAAAATAAGCAAGAACACAGCCGCCAAGACTGAGCGCCACCAAATAATAACTGGCGTTGGCATACTGATGTATTTCCCTAAAGCTCCAGAGGTACTTATAAAAATCGTACCCACGGTAAGCCAAAGCAAATGGTTTAAATGATTTTTATCACTCATTTATTTTTGAAAGTGCCGCTAGGGCATCTTTTGTAGATTTTATTTGTGGGAAGGTAATCAGTAAACGCAATCCGTTTCTGGTTTGTTTTTCTTTCATTTTACAAGCCCTTGGATGTTGTTGCACAAATTGCAACACTCTGGTAAACGAATCACTTTGATAAAATTTGCTCTGCTGATCTTGAATGAAATAACCAATCAGTTTACCTTGTTTCATAATGATCTTTTCGAGTCCCATTTTTACCGCAATCCATTTCAAACGTACGCTATCAAAAAGGTCAATAACTTGTGTTGGTAATTCCCCAAAGCGATCAATGATCTCAGCTTCAAACTGCTCGAGTTCTTCTTCGGTCTTAAGACCATTAAGCTTGGTATATAGATTGAGTCGTTCTGTGATGTTATTTACATAATCATCAGGGAATAACAATTCAAAATCTGTGTCAATGGTAATGTCTTTAACGAATTGCTTAGGTTTACCATCATCCTTATATAAATCTGCAAATTCAGATTCTTTGAGTTCCTCGATGGCTTCGTTTAGTATCTTCTGATAGGTATCGAAACCAATGTCATTGATAAATCCGCTTTGTTCACCTCCGAGGAGGTCACCCGCACCACGAATTTCAAGATCTTTCATGGCAATATTGAAGCCACTTCCTAGTTCGGTAAATTGCTCTAGCGCCTGAATACGCTTTCTTGCATCCGTGGTCATTGCAGAGTATTCCGGAGTTATGAAAAAGCAGAAGGCCTTCTTATTACTTCGACCTACACGACCACGCATTTGATGCAGATCACTCAGACCAAAATTGTTGGCATTATTGATAAAGATGGTATTGGCATTAGGGACATCTAATCCACTTTCAATAATTGTGGTGCTCACTAAAACATCAAACTCGGCATTCATAAAGGCCAACATGAGCTGTTCTAGTTTTTTACCATCGAGTTGTCCATGGCCAACCGCAATTTTTGCGTCTGGTACTAAGCGCTGGATCATGCCTGCGACTTCCTTGATATTTTCAATCCGGTTGTGAACAAAAAACACCTGACCTCCACGCTGAATTTCATAACTAATTGCATCGCGAATAGTAGCTTCATTAAATCGAATAACACGACTCTCAATAGGGTAGCGGTTTGGTGGCGGCGTATTTATTACCGAAAGATCCCTTGCTGCCATTAAACTAAATTGAAGGGTTCTCGGAATAGGTGTGGCAGTTAATGTTAATACATCAACATTCTCCTTGATGGTCTTTAATTTTTCTTTAACGGCAACGCCAAATTTCTGTTCCTCATCTACAATTAGTAGTCCAAGATCTTTAAACTTCACATTCTTATTGGCCAGCTGATGTGTGCCGATAATAATATCGATCTCACCTTTTTCAAGACCTTCTAGGGTTAGCCGTTTCTCTTTAGCAGTTCTAAAGCGATTCACATAGTCTACAGTAACTGGAAAGTCTTTCAGTCGTTTTGTAAACGTTCTGAAATGTTGATAGGCCAAAATCGTTGTAGGCACTAAAACAGCTACCTGTTTACCATTATCTACAGCTTTGAAAGCCGCTCTAATTGCGACTTCTGTCTTTCCGAAGCCAACGTCACCACATACCAAACGATCCATCGGGCGCTCACTTTCCATATCGGCTTTTATATCGGCAGTAGAACTGGTTTGATCGGGGGTGTCTTCATAGACAAACGATGCTTCAAGCTCGTGTTGCATGTAACTGTCTGGCGCATATTGGTAGCCTTTTTTCAGCTTACGTTTGGCATATAGTTTAATAAGGTTGAAAGCAATTTCCTTAACACGCGATTTTGTTTTTTGCTTAAGGTTTTTCCAAGCTTTACTGCCTAGTTTGTAAATCTTAGGAGGCTTTCCGTCTTTACCATTAAACTTAGTGATCTTGTGCAAAGAGTGAATGCTGAGGTAGAGCACATCGCGCTCACCATAAACTAATTTTATGGCCTCTTGCTTCTTGCCTTCAACATTTATTTTTTGTAATCCACCGAATTTACCAATACCATGATCAATATGAGTTACGTAATCTCCAATTTCGAGATTGGTTAATTCTTTAAGGGTAATGGCTTGCTTTTTTGCGTAGCCATTTTTCAGATGGAATTTATGATAACGATCAAATATTTGATGGTCTGTATAAACAGCAATTTGGTGTTCGGTATCTATAAACCCTTGATATAATGACAGAACAATGGTTTTGTAATGCACATTGGTTTCGTGGTCATCAAAGATGTCATGAAAACGCTTAGCCTGCTGCTCGCTAACACAAGCAATATAATTGGTAATGCCATTATCGTGGTTCTCATTGAGGTCTTCGATGAGAAGATTGAATTGCTTATTGAACGACGGCTGAGGTTTGGTGTTAAATGAAATGGCGTTATTACTGAAAATGGCATTCGTTCCAAATTCCACCAAACTGTATTCTAAAAACTGACGTTTAAGTAATTCTGAATTGCAAAACAACGCTTCAGGTTCTGCATGTTTTATGTCTGAAGACAAATGTTTGAAGGCCTCTTCTGCCTTTCCGAAGAACTCATCAATTCGTGAAAAAATGAAGGACGGATTTTTGGCAAAGACAACCGTTTTATTAGAGATGTATTTCAGAAAACTCTCTCGCTTCTCAGCAATTGTCTTATTCGCTACGTTTGGGATGATGCTTACCTTCTTTATGCGTTCAGTAGATAATTGTGTCTCGACGTCGAAGGTTCTAATACTGTCTACTTCATCGCCAAAAAATTCTATACGATACGGCTCATCATGCGAAAAAGAGAACACATCTAAAATTCCCCCACGAACCGAAAAATCACCAGGTTCGGTAACAAAATCCACACGTTTGAATTTGTATTCAAACAGCACCTCGTTTACAAAATCAATACTCAATTCGTTACCTACAGATATTTTCAAGGTATTGCGCTCTAATTCTCTCTTAGTAACTACCTTTTCAAAGAGTGCATCAGTATAGGTAACAATAATAGCAGGTTTTTTACGCGAATTAATTCGGTTTAAAACTTCAGCTCTGAGTAATACATTTGCGTTGTTCGTTTCCTCGATCTGATAGGGTCTTCTGTAGCTTCCCGGATAGAATAAAACATCTTTATCATTTATGAGCTGTTCGAGATCATTCAAATAATAGGCAGCTTCTTCCTTATCGTCAAATACCAGAAGAAAAGGCTTTTCAGAAGTCTTAAATACTTCAGAAATAACAAAAGAAAGTGACGAGCCAACAAGACCTTTGAGATGTGTTTTACTTTCAGAATGGGCAATAGACGTCTGCAGATTTTGCAGTTGCAAAGTCCGTAAAAAGGTCTGCGAGATATGGGTTTTGCTCACTAGCTTACACCATTAGTAATAAGTTGGCAAAGATAATATGTTTTAGGTGATAATGCCGAATTGAGCCGATCAAAATTTAATATCCTTCGCTTCTTTATAGGTTTCATAAAGCTCAGGATAATGATCCTTGAAGATCTGTTTGATATAATTAAGCGGAACGTCTTCGAAATGACCGTAATCATCCAAATAGGTCATGAACTTATGATCATCTCTATTGAATTCTTGCAGAATTGAATCTTCAGTGCCGTCAAAATCTAGAACCTCTACATTGTACATGTCGCAAAGCGATTTATTGAAGGCAGGTGAACATTTTTTCCAGGCACCGTTATAAAACACGTCTACTAGGCCGTGAGGTGCGAGTTCATTAGTACCTAATTTGGCCTCAAGGCGTTCAGCAGCAATGTGATTAGAGACTTTAGCCAGGCGCAATCTGGCAGGAATATGGAGCGCTCGAAGTCCTGCGATGTACAGAATTGCCTTGTCTATGCAATGCGCTTCAGTTTTTGAAATTATTGTACTTGCCTTATAGTGCGCTTCAGTGAGTCCAATATTGTAGGCGTTATAACGCCAACCATCTCGTACCTTAAGATATAGCTTTTCTATTTTTTCTTTTTCTGAAGACAGATCTCGAAATTCAGCAATGAGATCTTGAATTTCCGGACTGTTATAATCGAAATAAAAAGAGTCTTGAAGATAGGTTGAAGTCATGCCCACAAGTTACTTATTTAAGTATAAAAACGGAGTCTAAAATTAGATCGAATTTGTGTTAAATCTACAAGGTTTTTATTTCTCCTCTCGCAGGATACCCACTAGAGTTAATAAAATCTATTACTTTAACAAAGGATGCTAAATGTGGTCTTCCCCAAGGAGTTGAATTTAAGGTTACGAAATATATGGTATTATCTGGTTTAATTAAGAATAATCCTGGTTCGTTAAATACATCTGGTTCGTAGTCTTTAATGGCCTTACTGAGATATAAACCCCAAGTGTTAGCTGTTGAAGCCTCTAGGCCATATCCAATCATCAAACGATCAGATAATTCCCATTTCATTCTTGATTTTCTTGCTCTTGCTTCACTATCCATGCTTATGGCAATAACATCAACGCCTTTTTCTGCATAGGTATCCAAGAGGCCATCAAGTGTTTTGAGATAATTTTCGCAGACAGGACAATGCAAGCCTCTGTAAAAAACCAACATGCTGAAGTTTTGTGGATTTTGATCTTTGAGATTCCAAGTGTCTTCTCCTAATAGCTTTACAGTAAGCTCAGGCGCCAGGGTTTGTGGTGTGATTTTCTGTTGTGTTGTCATAGCTTAAGCGTTTAAAATATAATCTTTGATATGTTGATCAAAGCGTATAAAATCATTTTCTATATCTGGATTTTTTAGGACGTCATAACAAACGAAGGTTGGTAGTGCCTTCATTCCGAAGAATTTAAAATTCAAGTGAGTAGGCCAGAAGAGATCATCTACACTTTTACCTTCAAAGAACCATTGGTCGTTATCATTAAAGGCGGCTTTTGGAGCATTAAAAGTTAGGGACAACATATATTTCTTCCCAACAAGGGTACCGCCTGTGCCGTATTGTTTAGAATTATCTTTACGGGTACGACCATCGCCATCGCATAAGCGACCGTCCATGCCAAAACTGTACACATAATCTTGATACTTTTTAAAGCTCCAAGGCGTCGCCATCCAGTTTACTGGCATTTGAACTACAATAAGATCTGCCCATTGGTGTTTGGCAATCTCCTCATCAATATTGTATTCGTCTTGCATGGTAGTGGTTTTTATTTCAAAATCTTTATCCTGAAGTAGGCTTTTTAGGCGATTCACCAAACTACTATTTAGCTTACCTTTTGAGAATTCATAAGGTTCATGACCGTTAATTAAAAATATATTTTTCATTGAATTGTTTTAATTGTATCACAAAGTTACTATTAATAGTTTATTTTAGATACTAATAATAAAATTTTCACTAAATTTGTGGTAACTAATTGGTAACTATGCCTCGTAAAGTCATTGAAAATCCGAATAGCTGTACACTTGTTCATGCCATGAATATGATTGGTGGTAAATGGAAACCCATCATTATTTATCTATTGGCCAATGGTGCTTTGCGCTTTGGGAAATTATTGATATTTATTCCAAATATTTCAAAAAAAGTACTCACGCAGCAGCTAAGAGAATTGGAGGAGGATGGGATAATTATTCGTCAGCGTTTTGCAGAAACACCACCGCGAGTAGAATATTCTTTATCTGAACGAGGAAAAGGACTACTGCCTGTATTAAAGCAACTCAGTATGTGGACTGAGGACAACTTTAAATCGATTGAATTTGAAGCCTGCAGAATTGTAACCCTTTAGAATTTCAAAACGTCATTGACTCACCATCTTCAGGAATAAGTGTCTTCTCCGAAAGGCCTTCTTGTTCAAAACGCACTTTAAGATCTGAACGTTTGGTCGGACAATGATTAACCGCTTCTAAATGATTAGCAATAACTTTTCCAGGAGCTGTTTTTGTAAATCTTATAATGTCATCTACACGCATTAATAATGGCTGAAAGAAATCGAGTTGTGCAGTTCCTGAGGCTACCACTGAGATATCAGGTTTGTATTCTTTTAAAACCTTTTCAACATCAGTAGTATATATGGTGTCACTACTTAAGTATACACTTGGTTCCTTTGGAAATTCTAGGTAAAATCCCATCACATTACCCATGGGTTTTGCTACATAACCATAACCATGTCTGGCTGGGATACCTTCAATTTTTCCACCTAAAAAAACTTCAGGTGTCCAATAGTCAAGTGTTTGAACCACATTTAATCCTTTTTGTTTGAAAAGCGCTTCATCTAAACGACTACAGGTAACAGGAATATGTTTTGCCTTCAGAAATTCTTCAGCAGCGTTATCAATATGATCGGGATGTTTATGAGTGATCAAACAATGGGTCACTTTATCTAAAAGTGGTTGACAATTATCGGGCAAGTCAACAATAGGATTTCGCTTAGGTTTAAACCTAAAAATGGTAAATGGTGGCGCAGCGGTTCCTTTCTTACCTAACATAGGATCAACGAGAATAACATGATCGCCAGTTTCAATGATCATGGTAGCATTTCGGATATGATGAATTTTCATGAAGAACAAATAAAAGATGACTACTAAGTTACAATTTGGAGTGAAATAATTTTAAACCTTTCAATTATTAAAACTATAATTATTTACTATCTAATCGATGACATTTTTAAACTTCAACGATTGCATTGTAGAAGCTAAAATATTTTTGACATGAAAAGATTAAAATTTATCCTTCTATTGTTTGTTGTAATCGGTCTATCAAATTGCAGCAATAGCGACGATAGTGATGACGACCAAAATACCGATAATTTCGCCGAACTTATTTTAGGTAGCTGGCAACCTACGTCGGTTTTATTGAATGGCGCACCTGAAGAAGGGCCTTGTGTTCTAGACTGGCGATTTACGTATAACAATGATGGCACTTACGGTTCAGGCCGAGGTGGTATGGGAATTTGTGGAGGATTAGGCGGAACAGGCCTATACGAAGTTACTGGCAATAGAGTATTATTAAACTCAGCAATGGGTGATGTGAATTTTGAATATATTATTCAAACATTAAATGAAGATACCTTCATATATGAGGAGCGAATTTTAACAGAAGGCTTCCCAGATAATGTTCGATTATTTACCTGCGAAAAAATAGAAGAATGACGGCATTTTTATTTTAGGTTTAGACTATATTTGCACCTAGATAAAAATATAACATATGTCAATTTCAGATTTATTCGAAAGTGGATTTAAAAAACGAAATGAAGACCATTTTGCAGCTATTGTTAGAGTAGCCATGAGCGATGGAATTATTAATGATGCTGAAAGAGCGTTTTTAGATCGTTTAGCCGTTCGATTAGATATAACAGAACACGATTACAAGGCTATCTTGAAAGATTACAAAAGCCACCCTGTCAATGCACCGCATTCGTACGATAAGCGTTTAGAGCGCTTGTACGACCTAGCACGAATGGTTTGGGCAGATCATATTGAAGGTGAAAATCAAGTAGCACTTTTAGAAAAATTATGTGTTGGTCTTGGCTTTAACCCTGAGAATGTGAAGTACATTGCTGATAAAGCGTTAAGTCTGGTTTATTATGAGGTAGATCTTTACGAATTTACCGAGAAGATGAAAAAAATGAACCAATAAGGAGCAACAAAAATCTAAGAGAAAAGTGAACAGAAATGTTCACTTTTTTATTGCGAATTACGCATAAATTCTTCTGCCTTTTCAACCATATTTTTACTTCCGCAAATAAAAGGTACGCGCTGATGTAGTTCAGTAGGTTCAATCTCTAGGATTCGATTAAATCCATCACTCGCTTTTCCATTGGCTTGCTCAGCCAAAAATGCCATAGGATTACATTCGTAAAGCAACCTTAATTTTCCATTACTTGCTTTCGAACTTTTAGGATACATGTAGATGCCACCTTTAATCATATTTCTATGGAAATCTGAAACTAAAGATCCAATATATCTTGAAGTATACGGTCGGTCTCCTTCCTCTTTTTGGCAATACTTTATATAATCCTTGATGCCTTGAGGAAAGTGAATATAGTTCCCCTCATTAACCGAATATATACGCCCATCTTCAGGGAATTGCATATTAGGATGAGATAAGTAATACGATCCTATAGCCGGATTTAAAGTGAAACCATTTACACCATCACCAGTGGTATAAACCAACATGGTTGAGGTACCATAAATAATATACCCAGCAGCAACCTGATTAATACCTTTTTGAAGAAAATCTTCCATTTGTACAGGTGAACCCACAGGTGTAACTCTTCGAAATACTGAAAAGATAGTTCCAACGGAAACATTTACGTCGATATTAGAAGATCCATCGAGTGGATCAATTAATACCACATATTTGTTTTGGTGATTTTCATCCTGACTATTAATGGTGATAAAATCATCTTCCTCCTCACTAGCAATTCCGCAAACAATGTTTCTATTCGTCATTGTTTGAATAAATTTCTCATTGGCATAGACATCGAGTTTTTGCTGATCCTCACCTTGAATATTGGTGTCGCCAGCAGCACCAAGAATATCTACTAAACCTGCTTTGTTTACTTCGTGATTAACAACCTTTGCGGCTAATCGAATAGAATTTATAAGTCTTGAAAGTTCGCCAGAAGTATATTTGAAAGAAGCTTGGTTTTCAATAATAAACTCACCGAGAGTTTGATTGCGTTGAGACATGAACTGCTGTATTGATTATTTGGCACAAATATCGCATTTTTTAACAAACTATAACGTTTTCGTAGTTTAAATAAATTGTTATCTAAAGTCAGTTTGAATTATATTTGAGTTCTTTTTTAAAAAAAGAAAAATGAACCAACCAAGACTTGCCACAAAAGACGACATGCCTAGAGTTCTAGAACTCATCAATGAATTGGCTGTCTTCGAAAAAGAACCCGATGCCGTTGAGGTGACATTAGAGATGTTAGAATCGGATGGTTTTGGAGAACATCCGAAGTTTACCTGCTTTGTTGTTGAAGTAGATAACAAGGTCGAAGGTATGGCTTTGGTTTACATGAGATATTCAACTTGGAAGGGAGAAGCCTTACACCTCGAAGATCTTATTGTTAGCCAATCGCAAAGAGGTAAGAACATTGGCACTATGTTGTTAGATGAAGTTGTGAAATACGGTAAATCTCTAGGTGTAAAACGCATCAGTTGGGAAGTTCTGGATTGGAATGAACCAGCTATTAAGTTTTATGAAAACAAAGGCGCAAAAGTGATGCGAGATTGGGATGTGGTTCAGTTAAATGAAAAAGAAATTGACAATTATCTAAAGGAGATCTAATGCGTGTTTATAAATTTGGTGGTGCTTCGGTAAAGGATGCAAAAGGTGTAAAAAATTTAGCCTCTGTTTTAAAAACAACAGGCTATGACAATACATTGGTAGTGGTTTCTGCAATGGGAAAAACAACCAATGCCATGGAAGTAGTGATTAAGAATTACTTTGAAAATAAGGGCGAATTGCAAAGCTCTATTCACGAAGTCATAAAATATCACAATGAAATTCTTCTCGATCTGTTCGATAACGAAAGACATCAGGTTTTTGCTGCAGTGAAGGCACTGTTTGACGAGTTAGCTCAGTTTTTTAAGAGTAATAAATCGCCAGACTACAACTATGTCTATGATCAAACTATTGGTTTTGGTGAATTAATATCAACCACAATTATCAGTCATTATCTCAATGAAATCGGACTTAAAAATAATTGGTTAGATGTCCGTGAGTATATCAAAACAGATAATTATTACAGACGGGCCAACGTCAATTGGGAACAGACTCAAGAGAATATTTCTTCAAAATTAAATAAGGCTGTACTTAATATAACTCAAGGTTTTTTAGGTAGTGATGCCAATAATTTTACAACAACACTCGGTAGAGAAGGTAGTGATTATACAGCGGCCATATTTGCCTATTGCATCAATGCCGAAAGTGTAACCATTTGGAAAGACGTTCCAGGTGTACTTAATGCCGATCCGCGCTATTTTGAAAATGCCCAGCTACTGCACCAAATTTCGTACAGAGAGGCAATAGAGTTGGCGTTTTACGGAGCTTCCGTGATCCACCCGAAAACCCTTCAACCGTTACAACAAAAGGAAATACCACTATTTGTAAAGTCGTTTTTAAATCCCAAGGCCAGCGGTACCTGCGTGAGTAAAGGGAAAGCTATAGAACCAGAAGTCCCTTGCTTTATTGTAAAGAAAAACCAGATTCTAATTTCCTTGTCCTCTCTCGATTTTTCGTACATCGTAGAAGAAAATATAAGCGAAATCTTTAGCCTCTTGCACCTATATAAAATGAAGGTCGATGTTATTCAGAATTCTGCCATTAGTTTTTCGGTGTGTATAGACAATATTTACGACAATCGGAATAAATTGCTTCAGCATTTAAAAGCCAAGTTTAATGTAACATGCCACGATAATGTGAGTCTATATACCATTAGGCACTACAATCAGGCGGCCATTAAGGAGCTCGAAAAAGATAAAACCGTCTTATTGAAGCAATTAACACAAGAAACCGTTCAAATCGTAACTAAATAACATTTTACTACATTTGTTTTATGGGGAAACCGTCTGATACAGGATTAGTCACAGCTAAGGAAGTTGCCAAAGCTATTCATGCAGACAAGTATGGTTTCTTAGGAACTTTTTTCGGGTGGCTTTTAATGAAGGTTCTCAAGATTTCGTCTATTAATAAAATTTACAAACGAAATAAACACCTTTCAGATCTAGATTTTCTCAATGCCTTATTAGACGATTTTCAAATTAAATTTGAAATTCCTGAAGAAGACTTGAAGCGCCTGCCTAAAGACGGAGCTTATATTACAATTTCTAACCATCCGCTTGGCGGAATAGACGGCATACTACTCTTGAAATTGATGTTAGAGCAACGTGAAGATTTCAAAATTATCGCGAATTTCTTACTCCATCGCATTGAACCTTTGAAGCCGTATATCATGCCTGTTAATCCATTTGAGGATCGTAAAGATGTGAAAAGCAGTATAACAGGTTTTAAAAATGCAATTATGCATTTGAAGGATGGTCATCCTTTAGGCGTTTTTCCGGCTGGTGAAGTTTCAACCTATAAAGATGGAAAATTGGTGGTTGATAAGCCTTGGGAAGAAGCGGCGATGAAATTGATTAAAAAGGCTGAAGTACCAGTAGTGCCGATTTATTTTCATGCTAAAAACAGCCGATTATTTTATAGGCTTTCAAAAATCAGCGATACCTTAAGAACAGCAAAATTACCTTCAGAATTATTAACACAAAAGCGAAGAACTATTAACGTCAGAATTGGGCGTCCAATTTCGGTTAAGGATCAAAAGGAGCACAGTGAGTTACCTGATTTTTCAGATTTTTTAAGGCGCAAAACCTATATGCTTTCAAAGAGTTTTGAGGATAAGCCAAAGATCTTAGATAACATTAAATCTACGGTAAAGGTCCCAAAGCCAGCAAAACGAATCGTTACGCCAATAGACCCAGAGGTGATGATGAACGAGGTAGAGGTTTTAAGACAAAAGGATTGTCGTTTGTTAGTCAGTAAAAACTACGAAGTTTTCTTGGCATCGGCTAAGGATATGCCCAATGTGTTGAGAGAAATCGGAAGACTTAGAGAAATCACTTTTAGAGAAGTAGGTGAGGGGACCAATGAAGCCATTGATCTCGATACTTTTGACACGTACTACCACCATATGTTTTTATGGGATACGGATCAAACTCTTGTGGCTGGAGCTTATAGAATGGGACTGGGTTCGCAAATCTTTGAGCGCTTTGGGATTAACGGTTTTTATCTTCAGGATCTTTTCCGTTTTGAGCCAGAACTTTACAAAATGATGAGCCAGTCTATAGAGATGGGGCGCGCCTTTATAGTGAAAGAATATCAGCAGAAACCCATGCCGTTATTTTTACTTTGGAAGGGCATTGTGCACACTACCTTGCGTTATCCGGAACATCAGTATTTAATAGGTGGCGTAAGTATTAGTAATCAATTTTCGAATTTTTCAAAAAGTTTGATGATTGAGTTTATGAAATCGCATTATTACGATCCTTATGTGGCGCAATATGTACATCCTAAGAAAGAATTTAAGGTGAAATTAAAAGACGCTGATAAAGATTTTGTTTTTGATGCTACGGAAGCTGATCTGAATAAATTTGATAAAATTATTGATGAGGTAGAACCAGGGGCATTACGACTTCCTGTTCTACTAAAAAAATACATTAAGCAGAATGCTAAACTTGTTGCATTTAATGTTGATCCGCTATTTAATAATGCTGTAGATGGCTTGATGTATATTAAGATTGCCGACCTTCCTGAAAGCACAGTGCGACCAGTTATGGAAGAATTCCAAGCTGAGTTAGAGCGTAAATTCATGGACAACCATGATAAATAGACTTTGGATTTTTCTTCTTTGTCCGGTGTTCTGTTTTGCTCAGACCATAACCGGTACTGTAATCGATGCTAATACTAACAAACCTTTAGAAACTGTTTCTGTTTATTTTGACAATACTACAGTAGGAACAACAACAAATGAGAATGGTGAGTTCTCCATTGAAATCACTGATGCTATTCAGTCGAGTTTAGTGATTTCCTATTTAGGTTATGAAAAAGTGATCATTAACAATTATAGAGATCAAAGTGTTTTAAAAATTGCATTAAAACCAAGTTCTGTTGCATTAGATGAGGTGAATCTAGATTATGACGATGGCCTCACTCGTAAACAAAAACTTAAATTATTTAAAAAGGAATTCTTAGGGTCTTCAAATTTTGCAAGGTCGTGCAAGATCTTAAATGAAGATGATCTTATTCTAAGATATGATAAGGATGATTGGACACTTTCAGCTAGTTCAATAGCACCTATCAGAATTGAAAATAAAGCCTTGCAGTATGAAATTGAATACGATCTCATCGACTTTGAAGTAAGTTACAAATATGTCAACTTAGCGAGCAATACCTTCAACAAAAATAGTGTCACCTATTACGGAACTACCTTCTACAAGGATATGGAAAAAGCCACTAAAAAAAGCACTGTGAAGAATAGAGAACGTGCTTATAAGGGTTCCATTCAACATTTTATGAGAGCTTTATTCAACGAAAATTTAAGAGACGAAGGCTACTGGATCTTTTATGATAAGTTAAGAGTTAATGAATGGTCTTATTTTAAAGTTGAGGATTTAGAAGATTCTAGCTTTAAACAGGTAACGCTAAGTAAAAAGGTGGTTATAGTTTTTGATAAAGACATTCAGTCTAAAATAGATGTCAAAACCGATAAGTTCTACATTGACGAATATGGTAATTATGCCCCAATAGTTGGTGTTTTTTTCAGTGGCTCAATGGGAGACCAGCGCGTTGGTGATTCATTGCCCTCTGATTATGGACTATAAAAAAACCCAGAAACAAAGCTCTGGGTTTGGATATCTTAAAGGCCTTTAAACCAATCTTGGAATTGATTACCAAGCAAGAATACAGGTTTCTTCTCACCACTTAATGAACCAATTAAACTCATAACCCACATAGCTACTGGAAGAATCCAAGCCACAAGATTGATTACAGGTATTATACCACAGACAAAGCCAACGATAATAATACCTAAAACTTGTCGGATATAAAAAGAGCCTAATTCGGTTCTATTGCTACCATTCATTACAATGGCAACTATCCACCCAATTAAGGTTATATGGGCGATAATAGCAACGTTTTTCCCATCGCTTAAAACTTCCTTAGCTTCATCGGCAAATTCAGAAGCCTTTTCCTTTGCGTCTTCTGCAAACTCTTTAGCATCTTCTTTGAATTCACTTGCTTTTTGAGTTATTTTCTCTCCGGCTTTTTTAGCGCTTTCTTTAGCATCGCCAATCATATCGTTAAGCTCGTCGCTTAAATCTTTATTATCGTCTGACATGGTTATGATTAATTTAAGTTAAGTTATAAAGTTAATAAAAATGTGATTATTTTTTCCCGAAAAGCTTACCAAAAAACCCTTTAGTTTTCTCCTTAGCCTCTGAAAACGATTCCTTTGCATCTTCAGCTAGGTCTTCGAGTTTGTCTTCCGCTACATCCGCAAATTCACTAAGTTTTTCACCAGCTTCAGTTGCAAATTCTTTGGCTTTAACCTTGGCCTCAGCATAAACTTCTTTGGCGTCTTCAGAAAATTCTTTTGCAGATGCCTTAGCATCCTCAGCAAATTCAGCCGCTTTTTCCTTGGTTTTATTATATATCTCCTTACCGTCTTCATTAATGAATTCAGTAGCCTTATCCTTAACGTTACCCAAAATTTCTTTGGCATCATCAAGGAGTTCGCCGGCTTTTTCTTTGGCCGTATCAAAAGCTTCAGAAGCATTTTCTTTGAATGTATTGATTTGCTCTTCAGCTGTATGTTCTGTTTCGTTCGAAACGTTTTCTACCTGATCCAGGTTGTCTCCTAAGTTATTGTTGTTTTCTTCTGTCATCACAATTGGGATTTAATAGTAATTATATGTAGAAGAAATCTTAAAATCGTTACACTTTTATTTGAAGGCCTGATCAACGGGTTCCCAGAGTTCTATTTTGTTACCGTCATTGTCGAGGATCCAGCCAAACTTTCCGTAATCGTATTCCTCCATTTCTCCTACTATTGTGACACCCTCTTCTTTTAAAGTCACTAATAATTCCTTTAAATTTTCAACTCTGTAATTGAACATAAAATCCTTTTTTGAAGGCTCATAGTACTTGGTGTCTTCAGCAAAAGGACTCCATTGTGTTGAGCAATCGTTGCCATCCTTATCCTTCCACCAGAATGTACATCCGTAAGCATCTGTATTGAAACCAAGATGTTTTTTATACCAATCCTTTGACGCCTGAGGATCTTTACTTTTGAAAAATAATCCTCCTATACCCGTTACTCGTTTTTTCATGTTATTTCTTATTTAAGGCGGTTTCATAAATATCGATCCATTCTTCGACAGTCATTTTTCCAAGTAGTTCTTTGATCAGATCATAAGGAATATCATCTACTTTTTTAAAGCGAACACAACTCTTCCCCATATCTAGTTTAAATTTTGAATGTTTAGGATATTCTGCCACAAACCAATCGTAAAGTTCCTTTTTTGCATATAATCCTGAATGATACAATGCGATAAAATTCTTTTGCGATGCGATATTTATAAAAGGTAAAGGCGGAAAAGGTTTGCAATGGTATCCCGGAGGATAAATGGATTTAGGAACAAAATAGGCCGGCATTCCATAGCCCATTCCAGATTCTAGGCCTTCTGGCATATTATCTTTTATAAGCTTATGAAGCTTTGTCATTGGTGCCTTGCGATCGTCAGGAAGTTGACTTATATATTCTTCGGGTGAATCTGCTTTATATTGCATGGTGTGATTGATTTAATTATTATTTGCGTTGTAAAATTAATGCTGAAATTATTGAGATTATGAGTCCTATAAGAAGAACCGTAAAAAACATTAGTGCAGCCATAAATCCAGAACCTCCGTAATCTTCCATTTGCTGTGTTAATTCGGCTTTTTTAGCAGCTAATTCTTCACCTGAATATAAACTCTCATAGGTTTCTAAAGTTTTAGCTAAATATTCATCTGCAAAATCTGGATTGATAACAGTTGTGTAGAGATAATCCATGATGCCTACGCCCAAACCAACAAAGGCCGAAATTAGTAATCCTATCAAAAGGGCTTTACCAAAAGAAACTTTACCGGCATTAACCTTATCTCTGTAATGTTTTATTCCGAAGAAGACAAAAGACAAGGAGGCAATCATAGACCCATAGCCAATGATTTCTTGAGCCGAATAACTTAGACTGCTTCCAAAAGTTAAGGCTAATCCAAAAATAACGGCTCCTAATATTAAACCGTAGGCTCCAAATTTTAATACTGTGTTTTTCATAATATTTGATGTTTTAGTTCACAGCAAAAGTAGTTTTAGAGGTAGTTTTAGGGGTCATACTAAAGTACCAACGGCATGGTACTTTAGTCTAAAAGTACTTATTTTTAGATGATTTTTAAGCTTTTCGCAATTTGAAGTGCTTGGGTTCTACGTTTCGCGTTTAGCTTTAATAATAAATTTGAAACATGAGTTTTTATGGTACTCTCAGATAAGAATAAACGCTCACCAATTTCTTTATTAGATAACCCTTCAGAAATACATTGCAGCACTTCATATTCTCTCGAAGTAATTTCAAGGTCTTTAATTTTATCGTGGTCAATTTCAACCGTTTCCGAAGGTAATTTATTCAGGCTTTTCTTATTGATGTAAATTCCAACAAAAAAGAATACGATGGCTATTACTGAAACTACAATTTCTGTGCTTACATCGCCCGAAGTGATGGTGTACTTACTAAACTGAAAAAGCAATATTAGTGCTAGAATGAGCAATCCAAAAACAAGGATGGTTTTCTTCATAATTTAAATTTAGCAAAATTTTGCTTTGATTTTATCAACCATGGTTTGTGCTAATTTCACATGACTTTCTATCGTCCAACCAGCAACATGAGGTGTTAATATCACATTGTCGGCATTGATAAGATACTCGAAAGCCTCGGGGAGATTCGATTTTTTGCCTTTACGCATCCATCTGAATTTAGGTTCTTCTTGTTTGAATAAATTCTCGAAAGATGATTTTTCATACTCTAAAACGTCTAAGCCAGCGCCAAGAATTTTGCCAGCTTCAAGTGCTTCAACCAGATCTTCGGTCACTACACTTTTACCACGTGCTGTATTTATTAACCAAAACGGGTTTTTAAAAGCATTGATGAATTCAGTATTCACCATATTGGTGGTTAAAGGTGTCTGTGGCGTATGTAAGCTCAATACATCTGCTCTCTCTTGGAGCTCTTCTAATTCTACTTGCTTACAATTGGTGTCTCCTACATGGGCTTTTATATCATGGCAAATGACATCAACATCAAATCCTTTGAGTTTCTTAGCAAATGCCTTACCCATATTTCCGTATCCTATTAGCCCAACGGTTTTTCCGTCGAGTTCTAAACCGCGATTAGCTTCACGTAGCCATTTGCCTTGTCGAACTTCACGATCGGCTTTGTTCAGTTTATTAAACAGTGATAATAATAGTCCAAGACTGTGTTCGCCTACAGCATTTCTGTTGCCTTCGGGAACAGATATAAGGTGAACGCCTTTATCTTCGGCATAGGCGCAATCTATGTTTTCTAGTCCGGCGCCAACACGACCAATAAATTTTAGGTTGGAAGCGGCATCTAAGAATTGTTGATCGATCGTAAATCGACTACGGATAATGATACCATCATAATCAGCGATTTTAGTTTCAATTTCTGATTTAGAAGACGAATAGTCTTCATGATTCTCAAATCCTAAGTCATTGAGTTGATTTAGGAGTAATGGGTGATTGCTATCTAAATGAAGGACCTTCAAATCTTTGGGTATTCAGTTTGTGTACGCTCGTGTTGCACATTACCGGTATGGGCTGTGTTTAGTTTTTCAAAAAGAAGCACATGTACTTCTTCATCATTTTTAGTACATGGATTGTGTTCTACACCTTTGGGAACTACGATGAATTCACCTTCGTTTATAACTTCAGTTCTGATGCCATCATCGCTTTCAGAGTCCTTTAATTGCATGTAGAGCGTTCCTTTAATTACTTGAAATAATTCGTCTTCATCATCATGACTATGCCATACGAATTCGCCTTTCAATTTAGCAAGAATCACTTGCATGTCGTCTACTACAGCAATTTGATGAGGATGCCAATTTTTGCTGAATTTTGAAAACTTGTCTTTGATGTTTATGGGTTTCATTGATCTAATTACTACGTTCAGTTATTATGCTTATTTCTAGAGGTCAACATCACAATCTACTTTAATACTACCCTTTTGATATTTTTTATATATCCTTCTTTTTGATTCAATTGTCATTCCTGCGTCCTCGTGTCGCTGAAGCTTTGGCGGAGGAACAAGGCAGGAATCCACTTTTTATCTCTACCTATAAAATTTACCAATGTTTTGATAAATCGCTCCAGTTTTTGTTTTCTTCTTCAATCAAATTTATTTTCCATTGCCTTTTCCATTTCTTCATATTCTTCTCTCTTCTTATTGCGTCAGTAATGTATTGAAAAGTTTCAAAATAAACCAATCTATTTAGTTTATACTTTTTAGAAAATCCGTCAATTAATTGATTTTTATGTTCGAACATTCTTCGTTCTAAATTGTTGGTAATGCCGATATAAAGTGTGCCGTTGTATTTGTTTGAAAGTATGTAAAGGTAATATTGGTGTGTTGTTTTGTACATGGTATTTATGACTTATTAGTGGATTCCTGCCTTCGCAGAAATGACAGCCGTTATTGTTTTGTGCATGGTATTTGTTACTTATTAGTGGATTCCTGCCTTGTTCCTCCGCCAAAGCTTCAGCGACACGAGGACGCAGGAATGACAACCGTTATTATTTTGTACATGGTATTTGTGACTTATTTGTGGATTCCTGCCTGCGCAGGAATGACAATACGCATTTTGATTTAGTTTTAATAGCTACTCCGCAAAAGCTCCAGCGACACAAGGGCGCAGGAATGACAAATATTCGAAATTAGTGTAGTGGGATTCTGATTTTTGGGGAAGGGAATGATCTAAATCCCCAAAATCAATTTGGCGATCAATAAATAGATCACAATACCAAAAATATCATTACTGGTTGTAATGAACGGACCAGTAGCAATCGCAGGATCTATGCCGCGTTTATCTAAAAATAGAGGGACAAAGGTGCCTATTAACCCGGCGACAATAATTACTACGATCAACGAAATGGAAATCGCTAAGGCGAGTTCGAAATTTTGAGTCCAGATCCAGACAAATAGAAATAAAAATACAGATAAAATTACTCCGTTTAAAGCTGCCAAAAGCATCTCTTTTATCAGGCGATTATTGATACTGCCCTTTACATCATCATTGGCCAAACCTTGTACAATAATTGCACTAGACTGCACACCAACATTACCAGCCATTGCCGCAATTAGTGGTGTAAATAAGAATAAGATTACAGCTTGTTCAGGAAGAAATCCTTCAAAATAATACATGATAATGAAGGCACCAACACCACCGATCAATCCGAGGAATAACCAAGGTAAGCGTGCTTTGGTGAGTTCGATAATACTGTCATCAGAATCGACATCTTGGGTAATACCAGCTGCTAGTTGGTAATCTTTGTCAGCTTCTTCTTTTAAGACATCAACAATATCATCGATAGTAATTCTCCCTAAAAGTGTCTGGTTATCATCAACGACAGGAATAGCTTCCAAATCGTATTTCGCCATAACTTTTGCAACATCTTCTGCATCATCCTTTACGTTAACATAATCTACATTATCTTTCGAAATATCTGCTATTTTCTGATCACTACGCGCTACAATGAGGTCTTTGAGTGATAATCGTCCGATCAGCTTTTCAGTCTTGTCAACAACATAAATAGAATGAACGCGGGTAACCTCTTTAGCTTGTCCTCTAATACGTCGAAGGCAACCAGCAACCGTCCAGGTTTCATAAACCTTAACAAGTTCCTTGGCCATTAATCCACCGGCGGAATTGTCATCATAAGCAAGAAGTTCTTGTATCTCGGCTTTGTGTTCCTCGTCTTCAATTTGAGAAATAACCGCTTCTTGTCTTGCTTCTGGAAGTTCAGCAATAATATCGGCAGCATCATCGGTATCTAATTCTTCAACCTCTTCGGCAATTTCTTTTGCTGATAGATTTTTGAGGACTTTCTCCCTGGTATCCTCATCCATCTCCGTTATAACATCAGAGGTGGTTTCAGAGTCTAGAAGTTTAATGACATAAATGGCATCATCGAGGTCGAGTTCGTCAAGAATTTCGGCAATATCAGCATAGTGAAACTCATTAAAAAGTTTTTTGAGTTCTTTGTCGTTTTGATTTTCGACAAGAATCTCCACCTTTTCAATAAGCTCATCGGTTAATTGAAATTGTATGTTATCTTGAAGTTCTTCCACCTTAGTTTTTGTCGCCCTCGATAAGTTTGGTTAGTTCAATAAATTCTGATACACTTAGTTGCTCTGGTCGCTGCCCAAAGATAGTATTTGCTTTTAAATTATCAGAAAGATTGAAGGCTTTTAAACTATTTCGTAATGTTTTTCGTCGTTGCTGAAATCCGGTTTTAACTACTTTAAAAAACAAGTTCTCGTTGCAAGGTAAAGTATAGTTAGATTTTCGTTTGAGTAACAACACTCCAGAATCTACCTTTGGCGGTGGATTAAATACCGTAGGTGGTACGGTAAAAAGATAGTCTGCATCATAGAAGGCCTGAGTTAAAACTGAAAGAATTCCGTATACTTTTGAGCCTTCTTTAGAACAAATGCGCTGTGCTACTTCCTTTTGAAACATACCAGAGAACTCAGGAATTTGTTGACGCATTTCGAGCGTTTTAAAGATAATCTGCGACGAAATATTATACGGAAAATTACCTATAATGGCGAAAGGCTGGTCCTTAAATATTTCAGTGAGATCGTATTTTAGAAAGTCCTTTTCATAAATTCTATCAGCAAGATTCAGGTAGTTATTTTTTAGATAGTCTACAGATTCTGTGTCGATCTCAATGACATGAGTTGTGATGTCCTTTTTGAGAAGATACTTCGTAAGAACTCCCATACCAGGGCCAATTTCTAAGACGTCATTATAGCCTTCAAGAGACAGCGTATCTGCTATCTTTTTGGCAATATTTTCATCCTTTAGAAAATGCTGTCCTAAATGTTTTTTAGCCCGAACTTGATTCTGGTTTGGCACTTGGAGATCGTTTTGATGACAAACTTAATTGAAATTCACCGAATACTCATCAATAACTTCTAATTCAGTTCTAAAGGCTAGCATTTTATCAGCGAAGCGTTTGGCACCATCACCTCTTAAACGTTCGGCATCTTCAGCATAGTAGGCATCTAGTGCTTCTCTAGAATGCGCTTTGTATTGTATAGAATAGGTGGTGCCGCCCATTTCTTCCTCAACTAAGACTTTAGTGAGTCTGGCATCGATAAACTTTCCTGTAGCTAAAACTTGAGGGATATGAACTCTGATCCAGTTTAGCCATTCGTCGTGTGCTGAGTCGTCGATGTTTACTGTGACGTTGTATATGATCATTGATTAGTAATTAGTGTAAAGTAAATAGTAATTAGTAGCAAAAATATGGAATTGAAAACAAGTTCGTCTTTTTCAATATAGCACCATTAGTTTATACTATCACCGCGCAGCATCCTAAATTTCTTTCGGGCCTCAATAAAATAGATACTGTCTTCAAAATCGAAAATGATCTTTTCATAAAGCTGTTTGGCTTCTTCTGGTTTTGCCAAATGTGTATTGTAGAGTTCAGCTAAATGATAGTGCGCATCATCAGCAAGTATATCTTCTTTCCAGTCGGTTATAATTTTCTGGTAATTGGCCTCCGCTTTATCGTATTGTTTTTTCTTTTCAAACAGCTTCGCTTGCTTAAAAAGGGTTTGGTCGATTATACTTTCGCCCTTATGTTCAACCAATATTTTATCTAATAAGGAAATAGCATCATCTGTTTTATTCTGAAAAGCAAATAAGTCGGCTTTTGCATAATGCTTAAGAGCGGTCTGCGTGCTGTCTTCATATTTGTTGTCTGAAATCAGTAATTTCAGATCTAAGGCGTCATTGGCAATGAGCTGCGAAGTTGAAGATTTTAATATTTTGAGTTGCGATTCGGCCCAATCAAAATCACCTTTGTAATAACTAGTTTTAGCCACTTTGAACCGTGCCTCTTGTGAAATCGTGCTATTCTTTAGACTTAATTGAATCTGAGAATAGAAAATTAAGGCTTCGTTAAAACGTTCTTGCAATACAAGGATATCGGCCAATAACAGTTTTACTCTAGCTTCTTGAAATTCTGAAATATTAAGCTTCATACTTTGTCTCAAAAAGGAGGTAGCACCTTCCGTGTCTTGCCTATAGAAGGCTAAAAACTCACCATAGGCAATTTGTAAGGACAACGTGAGATCTGATTTCCCGAACTGATCAAATAAAGCATTGTAAGCTTCGTCGATACGGTTGAGTTCTTTCTCAGTATCTGCATTATTAGAATCTATTTCCAAAATATACTGATGTGCAACTAAGGCTGTACTTGCATCTTGGGTAGTTTCTAATATATAATTGAAGATGGTCTTCGAAGTTTCGTCGTCATTATCATTTAGAGCCGTAATTGCTAATTCTATAATGCGGTCTAAACTTTCCGGATTTCGTTTGTAGAGGGCCTTTTCTTGTATAAAGGATTTGTTATAAGCTTTCTCTTGTACATACAGCCAACTCAATAATTCATACCAATACGGGCTGGGTTGTTGCTGTATTTTCTTCAGAAGTAGTCGTCGTAAATATATGTTGTTTTCGTTGGAATTATTTTCAGAAATAAAGTCGCTGACGGCTCTTTTGATGTTGTTTAGATAGTTTGGACGGTAAGCCACATATTCGATATAGTTCTCGAACATTTTTTCAATATTCCCCTGATCGCCATAAATACGCGCTAATTGAATGCTATAGTTTTTGTCTGGTGTTAAAATTTTACCCTTATTATAAACTTCAATGGCCTGATCTAAAAGTGAATGGTCTTCAAATTTTTTAGCGACACTATAAATGTAATTTGGATTTTCATCGATATAAGAAAGGGCTTCCTTATACAGTATATCTGCACGTTCCAAACTGTCTTTAAGTTGAAAGTTGTAGCCCAATTCTACAATTAAACTAGGATTTTCGCGTATCGCAAGGCGTTGAATGAGGATGTTTTCGGCCTCATCGAACTGCTCTAATTGTTGATGTGTATCAACTAATTTATAAAGGTATTTAAGGCTATATGGTTTTTCTCTGTTGAGGTTTTGATAGATGACCAAGGCTTTCTTGAACTCTCCTTTTTTATAATAGCTATCTGCAAGAACCTCGCTATTTTGAGCAAAGCCAAAACTGAGGCCTATAAAGAGAACTAGTATCGAAAGCGTTGTTTTCACTTGAGCATTTTTTGTAAATATAACAAATGCGCTATCTAGATATTGTAAATGTTTTTATAAAAAAATGCCTAAACGATTCGTTTAGGCATTTTAACCAGCAAAATAAATGTGCTATTAACCATTATTTGTTCTAAATATGATTCAATTACTTTGTCTTGGCGTTTTACTATTTATTATTTTTCTAATTATAGTTTAAAAAAACACTTTGCTTACCATAACTACAAGTGCAACAAGAAGTACAATGCGTTTAATATTTTTCATAATTAGGTTTTGTTCTAGATTGGGACTACTAACATCTCAAAAATAAATAAAAAAACCGAAGAAATACACGAAAAATCGATAAAAAACATATTTTTTTAACAAATATGTCAGAATTCAGCAAGAAGAATACATCTATGAGATCATATCAAAACCAGTGTATGGCACTAATACTTCAGGGATTTTAATACCATTTTCAGTTTGATAGTTTTCTAAGATACCAGCTAAAACACGAGGTAATGCCAAGGAGCTGCCATTTAGTGTGTGGCACAGTTCGTTTTTGCCCTCACTATTTTTGAAACGCAATTTTAGTCGATTGGCTTGAAAGGTTTCAAAATTAGATACCGAAGAAATCTCTAACCAACGGTCTTGTGCCGTAGAAAACACCTCAAAATCATAGGTCAATGCCGATGCAAAAGTGACATCGCCACCGCATAGCTTTAAAATACGGTAAGGAAGTTTAAGTTCGTTAAGAATATCTTTCACATGGTCGATCATACCCTCAAATGCATTATATGAATTGTTAGGATGTTCAACGCGTATGATTTCAACTTTATCAAATTGATGAAGGCGGTTAAGGCCTCTTACATGCGCACCATAACTTCCGGCTTCTCGTCTAAAACAAGGCGTATATCCTGTGACACTTATAGGAAAATCACTTTCGTTTAGGAGCGTATCTCTAAACAAATTGGTTCCTGGCACTTCAGCCGTGGGGATGAGGTATAAATTATCGGCAGTAACATGATACATTTGACCTTCTTTATCTGGTAACTGCCCTGTACCAAAACCAGAAGCCTCATTAACTAAGTGTGGTAACTGATATTCAGTGTAGCCGGCCGCAGTATTCTTATCTAAGAAATAGGTAATTAAAGCGCGTTGCAATTTGGCACCTTTGCCTTTATATACCGGAAAACCCGCCCCTGTGATTTTATTACCGAGTTCAAAATCGATAATGTCGTATTTCTTGGCCAATTCCCAATGAGGTAATGCGCCATCTGCGAGTTGAGGGATGTCACCAGCTCTAAAAATCTCTTCATTATCTTCGTCTGAATTTCCTTCAGGAACCGATTCATGTGGTACATTCGGAATTTTATAAAGTAATTCCTTTAATGCATCAGCCTTTTCATTAAGCTCTTGCTCGAGAGTCTTAGTGGTCTCCTTTAAAGTTGAAGTCTTTTCTTTAAGCGCATTCGCTTTCTGAACTTCGCCAGATTTAAACAAGTTGCCAATCTCCTTAGACAGAGTATTAGATTCAGCCTTTGTGCTATCTAATTTAGTCTGAAGTTGTCTTCGTTCTTCATCTAAACTGATGGCTTCATTAACCATTGTAGTAGCATCTATATTGCGCTTTGCCAAACCTTTGATAACGGCTTCTTTATGTTCTCTTATGTAAGCAACTTGTAACATATCTGTAATTTTGAAAATACACCGTTTAGGTGCTTTAAATCAAGCCACAAAAGTAAAAAGAATTTAGGCGTATAAAAACTATTTTGAAGGCAATATCCAATCGTGGTGTTTAAAATGATACCATTCTTCATTGGCCAAATCCACCTTTGAGTCGATCAGTGGTTTTGAAGGTTTACCATTTACACTAACATAGGCTCTTACATAGACCTTAACTGAGATGCCTTTTTCTGCAAAATGTTGTTTTAAATGCTGTGCAAATTGCCAGATAAAATCGGGTTTAGTGCTTGCCGATCGTTGTTGTTTCTTGGTTAGAAAATCTGAAAGTTTAATTGGGATGGCATTGTTTGTAGCTTCGTCAATAACCGTGTAAGTAGCACTACCATTTTTTGCACGAAGCATCATTCTCCATGATAATCGGTGTCCTTCCTCAGTCCATAAAACATTATCCTCAAAGTAATGAATACGCAATGGAAGGGCAATATGAATTAAAAAGTAGATCGAAAAAACGGCTATCAATAGTTTATTGTAAGTCGGTACTTTAACCTCGTTGGCGGTATACAATTTCTTTTTCTTCAGGAAAATATTTCGAACGGTTTTAGGTGAAAAGAAGAACAAGCTAAAAGCGAGTGATAAATACGGAAAAATTCCAATTTGAAAAACGATCGAATTGAACAGATGAAAAAATATCGATGCAAAGAATGCATATTTTCTCGTTGGTTTGAAAAGCAATAAAGGAATAATGAGTCCATCAAATAAAATGCCGCCGTAGGCGATAAAATAATGGATCCATTCTTGTTGTAATAAGTCGCCTATGATTGGGTAATAAGCTCTTCCTTTCATAAGTAATGCAACCACAGAAGTATCTAACCAATCAGGATATATTTTTGCAATGGAAGCATAGGTGTATAGAATAAATAATTGAATCACAAATATCCACTTGCACCAACTTGGCATTGAAATACGTTTCAATGATGGATTGAATTTTACATCTAAGGACGCATATCTGTTTGCGGGTAAAAACACCATTAAATAGCTCAAAATAAATAAGAGATAATAATGATTGTTATAAGATGATTTCTGCATTAAATAGGTGGCGGTCCACATGGTAGCAAACATAAACATGCTGAATCTGTATTTGTAACCCACCATTACGAGCAATCCAAATATTCCCATAAGGATATAGTAAGCATACATCCAATTTCCGGGAAGGGGTTGTAGCCATTCAAACCCAATAAAAGAGAAGGTAAATTCGGGTTCTATTAGTGTTCGCCTTACCCAACCCGTAAATACAGCGCCAACAGATTCTAAGAAACATAGCAATCCAAAGACGATCCTAAAAACGATAAGACCCGAATTGTCTATATGTTTGAATAGAAACTTATTCATTTAAATTTTTAATAACATTCTTGGCGGTTTTCATATCGGAATTTAGCTGGGATTTTAGAGCGTCGAGATTTTCAAATTTTTGTTCGCTTCTTATCCATTTCAGAAACTCAATTCGAAGCGTTTCTCCATAAATATCCTTATTAAAGTTGAAAAAATTCACTTCAATCGAACGCTTTTTACCATCTACTGTTGGATTAGTGCCAATATTCATCATGCCATAAATAATGGAACTTTCGAAGGTTGACTTCACCACATAAACACCATCAGCCGGAATGAGTTTATAAGTTTCTTTAATTTGAATATTTGCTGTTGGAAAATCTAATGTTCTTCCGAGGCCTCTGCCTTTTACAACTTCTCCGTTGATAAAATAGTTATACCCTAAATAGGAATTTGCAATACTCACTTTACCTGAATTTAAGGCGTTTCTAATTTTAGTTGAACTAACAGTTACATCTTCAATATCTTGCGCTGAAATTTCTTCAACCTTAAAATCGTATTTCTCTGCAAACCTTTTTAGATCCTTAATGTTGGCACTTCTGTTTTTGCCAAAATGGTGATCATAGCCAATAACGATCTGTTTAGTATTGAGCTCATCAACTAAAACTTTTTTCACATAGTCTTCTGCTGAAAGGTTTGCAAAATCCTTATTGAACTCTTTAACAATAACATCCTCAATGCCGCAATTCTTTAAAATTTCAATGCGTTCTTGAATTGTATTCAGTAACTTAATATCATCCGCCTTTTGAAGTACCATTCTCGGGTGTGGAAATAGCGTTAACACTGTTGGCGTAAGCTTATTCTTTTTAGCAAGACTAACCACACGATTAAGTATTTTTTTATGGCCGATATGAACGCCATCAAAAGTGCCTACAGTTATGGTTTTTGCTAAATTCTCAATCAATGACTCGTTATTTTGCGGATCCAATATTTTATGTGTAAAAAAAACTTATTTTTGTGAATTCTTAAAAAAAAACACCCATCGCTATGAAAACAAAATTACAGTTTGTTTTGTCAATTACCATGTTCTTTACCTTATTTTCTGCTGTAGCTCAACAGGGCTATTGGAGATCAACGGATGTAGACTTAACGAGTAACGACGGCAATTCAACATTAAATGAAAAGTTTTATGTAACGCACAATTTAGATTTAGATGCGTTTAAAGCTCAATTAGTAAATGCACCGTTGCGTTCTGCTGACACAAAAATTTCAAATACAAAGATCTACCTTCCTAATCACAAGGGTGAAATGGAGCAATTTTCTGTAGTTGAAGCACCTGTTCTGTCAGAAGAACTTTCACAGCAATATCCCAACATAAAAACGTATTTGGGTTATAGTTTAGACAAACCTGGAACAAGAGCTCGTTTTAGTGTTACACCTCAAGGGCTTCAAACCATGATCACTTCTGCTGATGAGCCTCTAACATTCACGGTTCCTACAAGTAGAACAGATAATACGTCTTATATTACTTACACTAGAGAGGTAAGAACGCAGAATTTTAAGGATTATTCATGTTTAACAGAGGACGAAATGATGCCTATGGATATGAATCGTTTTTCTAACAGAGATGCAGACGACCAACTCTTAAGAAATTTCAGAATTGCAATTTCAACCACGGCTGAGTATACTAACTTTTGGGATGATGGTAATGCCGGAAATGGAAATGCACAACAAGATGCTTTAGCACAGTTGGTGTCGACATTAAATAGAAACAACGAAGTTTTTGAAGTTGATATGGCGGTGACGTTTACATTAATTTCGGGGACGTCAATAATTTATACCAACCCAGCAACAGATCCCTATTCTGGGGCATTCAATTCGCAATTACAAACTACATTAACTGCAAATATTGGCGAGGCTAACTATGATATTGGGCATTTATTTCATTTTGGCGGTAATAATGGAAACGCAGGTTGTATAGGTTGTGTTTGCGTCAATAATCAAAAAGGAAGTGGTTTTTCGTCGCACTCATTTCAAGATAATGATGGCGGTCCTTACATGTCCGATTTCTTCGATATTGATTATGTACCTCACGAAATTGGTCACCAAATGGGCGCCAACCATACTTGGTCATTCAGTAGTGAAGGTACGGGTGTAAATGCAGAACCAGGAAGTGGTACAACCATCATGGGATATGCAGGTATTACAGGAGGTAATGATGTTCAAGATCATTCAGATCCATACTTCCATTACTACAGTATACTGCAAATTCTGAATAATTTACAGTCGCGTACTTGCTGGACAAGCACGCCAATCTCAAACAATCCTCCAAGCTCAGATGCTGGTCCAAATTATGTAATTCCTAATGGTACGGCCTTTGTTTTAAAGGGCGCTGCTACAGACACTGATGGTGGTGATGTTTTATATTACAACTGGGAACAGATAGATAATGGAGTAACGACAACGGGTAATTTTAATCCAGGAAAAACCTCTGGTGCTTTATGGAGATCTAGACCTCCGACCACATCACCAGATCGTTATATGCCTATAGTTGAACGCGTAATTTCTGGTCAGTTATTAGAGACAAGCCCAACGGAAACCATAGATAATTCATCTTGGGAAACGGTTTCAACCGTAAGTAGAAATTTAAACTTCGCTTTAATAGTTAGAGATCGTAGTGAAGCCAATGGCGTAGGGCAAACCCCTCAGAGTAGTTATGATACAATGACGGTAACTGTTGATGGTAGTATTGGACCATTTGAAGTAACCTCTCAGAGTACGAACGAAACCTGGGAAGAAGGTTCTATAGAAACGGTATCGTGGAATGTTGCCGGAACCGATGCAGGAGCTGTAAATACTCCAACTGTAAATATTCTACTCTCCATTGATGGTGGATTTACATATCCTTTTGTTTTAGCTTCAGATGTTCCTAATGATGGAACTCATGATATTGTTGTGCCTTCAACAGGAGCAGTAACTACTGCACGAGTTAAAGTAGAAGGTAATAACAACATATTCTATGCAATTAATGACACAAACTTTACAATTAATGCTTCAGAGTTTCTCTTGTCTGTTTCTGACCCAGAAATTGATGTTTGTTCACCAGATAACGCTGTGTTTAATTTTACTTACAATACCTTTTTAGGATTTACTGGCACGACAACATTTGGAGCTACTGGCTTGCCAGCCGGAACTTCAATAGTTTTTTCACCAGCGTCGGCAAGTGCTGATGGAACAAATGTTACGGCAACAATTTCTGGAATTGGAAGTTTAGCCTTAGGAAATTATCCTGTGACCTTAGAAGGAACTTCAGGCGGAACAGTAAAAGTGGCTAATGTTGAGTTTAATGTCTTTGATGCAAATTTAAGTACGCCAAGTATTTTATTACCGTTTAATGGTCAAACAGGAGTATCTACAGAAGACGCTCAGTTAGCGTGGACAGGAGAGGTTAATGCCAATGCCTACGAATTAGATGTTGCAACTGACGCGGCTTTTACAAATATCGTGTTGTCTGATGTGGTAACTGTTACTGATTATACCTTAAGTTCATTAGGTATATTGACACAATATTTTTGGAGAGTTAGAGGTGTTAATGATTGTGGTAACGGTAATTATGCCCAAGGAAATTTTACCACTGGCAATGTTTCATGTGCATTTTATACATCATCCGATACGCCGATAAATATTCCTGATGCAAATGCATCGGGTGTAAATTCTGTAATCAATGTACCAAGTTCAGAAGAAATAACGGATATCAATGTTACGGTAAATATTACCCATACTTTCAATGGTGATTTAAGATTAACCTTAATTGCACCAGACGGAACACCAATTTTATTATCGAATCGAAATGGTGGAAACGGTGATAATTTTGTAGATACTGTATTTGATCAGGAAGGGTCAAATTTAATAAGTAGTGGTACGGCACCATTTACTGGAACCTTTGTACCTGATGGAGATTTAAGCACGCTGTATGGAGGTTTCTCTGATGGTGATTGGACCTTAAACGTATCGGACAATGCAGGCTTAGATACTGGAACGATTGATGACTGGACCTTAGAGTTATGTACTATTGGAACATTATCTACCTCAGAATTTTCAGGAAACGATGGCTTTAGCATTTATCCAAATCCAAATAATGGTGAGTTTACAGTGAGTTTAAACAACCCATTATCTGATAAGATTGCTATTGAATTATTTGATATTAACGGCAGACGAATTTTTGAAAGAAGCTTTAATGCCATTCAAAATTTTAGAGGCATTATTAAGTTAGATAGTGTTCAATCTGGAGTTTACCTCGTTAGAGTAATTGATGGTACTAATAGTTCTGTTAAACGACTTATTATCAATTAATCTATAGAATTTATAAATGAAAAGAGGTGCAATAAGGACCTCTTTTTTATTTGCCGTTAAATTGGTTCATGGTATTATTTACACCAGCTAGCGCGAAAGATTTAATAACTTCAGCTGCCGTTTTTAAACGCTCATCTAGTTGAGACGTCTCTTCTTCATTCCATTCGCTCAACACATAATCCACTTGCTTTCCTTTGCTAAAGGCATCGCTAATACCAAACCTAAATCGGTTGTATTTTGTGGTCTGTAATTTATCTTGAATATCCTTCAAACCATTATGACCGCCATCGCTTCCTTTGGTTTTCAGGCGAAGTGTTCCGAAGGGAAGATTAAGATCATCGGTGATCACCAGTAAGTTCTCTAAAGGAATTTTCTCCTTGTCTAGCCAGTATTTCACAGCCTTACCGCTAAGATTCATGTAGGTGCTTGGCTTGATAAGCACAAGGGTTCGTCCTTTCACCTTTAAGGTAGACCGATCACCAAGTTTTACAGTTTCAAAAGAAACCTCTGCCTCGCTTGCCAAATGATCTAAGATCTTAAAGCCAATATTATGTCTGGTGTTGTGATATTTTTCACCAATATTTCCTAAGCCAACAATTAAAAATTTTTTCATGAGATCTTCTTCATTTTGTTCTGTAGTTATACCAAAACCGAGCCATTTTTTTAAACGTTCAAACATGCCATTCGCTTTGCGTAAAAATAAAAAAAGCATTCTGATATAGAATGCTTTTATAGTTCTGTAACGTGTTTTTGTTATTCCTGAGCTGCTTCAGCTGCTGGTGCTTCAGCTGCACCTTCAGTTGCTTCTGCTGCATCATCATCTTCTTCCTCTTCGTCTTCAACAGACATAGATGCTCTAGAACGTCTAACCTGACAAACAACAGTGTTATCTGGATGTAAGAATTTGTAATCTTCGTTTTCTAACTCTGTAATGTAAAGCTTGTTACCAATTTTAAGCGGCGTAATATCTACTTCGATAAAATCTGGTAATTTAGAAGGAATAGCCTTCACTCTTAGCTTACGGTAAGGTCTTCTAAGAACACCACCATTTAAAACACCCTTAGAAGTTCCTACAACTTGAACAGGAATTTCCATAGTGATTTCTTTGTTTTCGAAAATTTGATAGAAATCGATGTGTAAGATTCTATCGGTCACCGGATGAAACTGAATGTCTTGCATAATAGCATTGAAAGTTTCACCATTATCTAAGGCAATCACAACTGTATGCGCATTTGGAGTGTATACAAGTTTAGAGAATGCCAAATCTGGTGCAGAGAAATGTATTGGCTTGTCTCCTCCGTATAATACGCAAGGAATCTGACCAGCATTACGTAAGGCTTTCGTTGACGACTTGCCCACGCTTTCTCTTTGAGATCCATTGATTGTAATTGATTTCATTTTGAAATTGTTTATTTATTATTAATTACCTCATTTTGAGGGTTTGTCCTTTACGGCTGATTTTGCCGTTAAAGGGCTGCAAATTTAAGCATATAATAGAGAAATACTAGCCTTTTATGCTATTTTTTAGCATTTTTCAGAAATAATAAGGCCTTGATTGTAGATTGAAGGCTGATTTCAATCGTTTTACATCACAAATTTGTTACTAATCGACTTGTTATGGTGCACGTTAAACATCACTTCAGCAAACAAAGGTGCACAGCTTAACACGCGTAATTTATCGCTAGTCTGCTTTAACGGAATAGAGTTGGTAACGATCAGTTCTTCAAGTCTTGAATTCTCTAAACGTTCGTAAGCACTACCGGATAAAATCGGGTGTGTACATATAGCTCTAACACTAGCAGCACCGCGTTCCATCATAAGATCAGCAGCTTTTGTTAAGGTACCAGCAGTGTCTACCATATCGTCGACAAGGACCACGTTTTTTCCTGTTACGTCACCAATAAGTTCCATGTGTGAAATGACATTGGCCTTAGCGCGTTGCTTATAACAAATTACAACGTCACTTTTCAGTGCTTTTGAATAGGCATAAGCACGCTTAGAACCTCCCATATCTGGTGAGGCGATGGTGAGATTATCTAGATTTAAACTTCTCAAATACGGTAAAAAGATGGTTGATGCGAATAGATGGTCAACAGGCTTTTCAAAGAACCCTTGAATTTGATCCGCATGCAGATCCATGGTAATAATACGTGTTGCACCAGCCGCTTCGAGCATTTTGGCAATGAGTTTTGCCGCAATAGGAACTCTAGGTTTGTCTTTTCTATCTTGTCTTGCCCAACCAAAGTATGGCATTACTGCCGTAATATGCCTTGCCGAAGCGCGCTTGGCGGCATCGATCATAAGAAGCATTTCCATTAAATTCTTCGGGCCAGGATGTGTGGATCCAATAATAAAAATACGCGTACCTCTAATAGATTCTTCGTAGGAAGGTTGAAACTCGCCATCACTATAGGTTGAGGTAATAACGTTTCCTAATTTTACGCCATAGGCAGCTGCGATTTCTTCTGCCAGTTCTTTACTTTGAGAACATGTAAAAACCTTGGCTTCAGTAGTATTATTAGGCATTTGAGTAAGTAATTAAAAAGGGTTGTTAGTTGCGTTCTTAGCTGGGCCCAAAGTTAGGAAAATTATTTGCTCATTAAAGGACGATAAGCCCTAATTTTAGTTGTTTGACGAAAAATATTTTATATTTTTGCTGTCCGTTTTGCTCAAGTGGCGGAATTGGTAGACGCGCTGGATTCAAAATCCAGTTCCTTCGGGAGTGTGGGTTCGATTCCCACCTTGAGTACGAATAAATCAAAAGCAAGCTAAAACAATAAGCTTGCTTTTTTGGTTTAGTGAGGTTTTGATTTTCAAAGCGACGCTTTGTGGGAACTACTGCAGTAGAATCCCACCTTGAGTACAGATAAAACACCATTGAGGTGAAATGTGAGCGAGTTTCAAAAAAGAAGCTCGCTTTTTTGGTTTTGCGTGGGTTTGACATTCCCCTCCACCCAACACCAACCTCACCTTTGGTACATTTTTTGTGGCTTTTGAGATGTAACTAACTACAAATCAAATGCATCATGGTCAGAATTCCCATCCTCTTTTGTGCCGTTTTTTGCCTCAGTTTCGGACTCACACATGCGCAAGATTCTATTGAATGTCAAACCAAGCTTTCAAACTTTCATGAAGATGTAAAGGCGCAACGCTACGATAAAGCCTACGACAACTGGTATTTTGTAAAAACCAATTGCCCAGAATTGAGCTTGGCCATCTATTCCGACGGTGAAAAAATCCTAAAGCATAAAATAGACAATTCCGAAGGTGAAACCCAATTAGGGTTTGTCAACGATCTGCTGGGCTTATGGAAAGATCGCAGACAGTACTTTGAAAACAGAACACCAATAGGCGAGTTTGGAGCCAGTGCCTGCCAATTGCGTTACGATTACAGAGAAGAATTAGGCGAAGAACTATCAGATCTCTACAATTGCTTTGATGATGCCTTTAAGTCGGACAAGGAAAATTTCACTCATCCCAAGAGCTTATATGCCTATTTTTCACTGCTTGTAGAAATGTATCGTAAAGACCAAAAACAGGCGACGGAGTTATTTAATACTTATGATGAGATCAACGAAAAGATAGGGCTAGAAATTCAGAATTATTCAGAACTTTTAAATGCTTTGGTCCATAAGATCGATAATGGCGAAACGCTTTCTAGTAAAGAAATTAAGAAGCGCAGTGCCTATGAGAGTTACCTTAAAAATTATGCCCTTATCAATTCTAATATTGAAACCATTATCAATACAGAAGGGAATTGCTAGAATCTAATTCCCTTGTACACCAAGGATTTTGAAAGTCATAAAAACGATTCCATTTGGCTAAAACGTGCCGTAAGCAGGCTATATCTAAAGGACTGCTCTAGCGCTGATTTTTACGAAATGATCGTAAAGCAATACGATACGGTATCACCATCAGCAGACACCAAAGTTTTTATCGCCACCATGTTGTTCGCCAAGGGCAAGGATGAGGAGGCCTTTCGGTATTTAGAGGAAGCCTATAAACTTGAAACCAGACCGTATAAAAAATCGAATTTAGCGATCAGAATTGGTGTGATTTACAAGCAAAAGAACAGGTATGTCACCGCTAGAAATTATTTACTGGATGCGCTAAAATTGAATCCGTCTAATGGGAAACCACATCTCGTTATTGCTCAAATGTATTCCGATAGTGCTAAAGACACCAACTGTGGCAAGGACAACTTTCATCAAAGAGCGGTCTATTGGTTGGCAGCGGAGGAAGCAAAAAAAGCATCTCGTATCGACCCAACATTGCAAAAATATGTGAGGCAATCTCAAGACAATTATTTGGCTATGGCGCCTGGGAAGGATAAAATCTTTCTAAGTGGCTTGGGTGGCGAAACGATACAAATTAAGTGCTGGATTAACCGGTCGATCGTGGTGCCGAAGCCTTGAATTATTAGTCCTAAAATTTGCAATATAAATCGTAACTTTGATTCCGCCCAAATGAATTAATTATGTTAGAGAATTTCTGGTTTAATGTTAAGTATGGCATTAATCATGTACTTGACCCAAATGGTTACGACCATGTACTTTTTTTAATGGTTTTAGCCGTACCCTATGTTTTTAAAGATTGGAAACGTGTTTTACTTCTAGTTTCTATGTTCACATTAGGGCATACCTTATCCTTAGTATTAGCAGCCTACGATGTTGTTTCTGTAAACGGAAAACTGGTAGAATTTTTAATTCCGGTAACCATCTTAATTGCCGCAGTCTATAACGTCTTCACAGCAGGAAAAAATGAAAAAGGGAATAAAGTAAGTTTGTTATTTTTTACCACCTTGTTTTTTGGTCTCATCCACGGACTCGGTTTTGCTCGAGAGTTCAAAATGTTTGCCGGGCAGTCCGAAAACAAAGTAGAACTTCTAATAGAATTCGCACTAGGCATTGAAATTGCTCAGGTCATCATTGTTTTTGTAGTCTTGTTTTTAGGATTCTTATTTCAGACTATTTTCAGGTTTACACGCCGCGATTGGGTAATGGTATTATCAGCCATAGTTATAGGTTTAGTGATCCCAATGATAACTGGAAGTGATTTGTTAAACGCTTCCTAATTGGTAAAACTTTAACGGCGAGGACATTGCTATTACAATTCTATCCTTTTATATTCGTTAATAACATCGTACGTTTGTGCAATAAATAAGATGAATGTCAGATAGTAAACAGTTACGATACGATAAGGCTTATCTACGCATTGCACACGAATGGGGAAAGCTTTCACATTGCAAACGAAAGCAGGTAGGTGCCATCATTGTAAAAGACAGAATGATTATTTCTGATGGATACAATGGCACACCAACTGGTTTTGAAAACTATTGTGAAGACGATGAAGGCTATACCAAATGGTACGTCTTACATGCTGAAGCAAATGCTATTTTAAAGGTAGCTGCCTCAACACAATCATGTAAAGGTGCCACATTATATATAACCTTATCTCCATGCAAAGAATGTAGTAAATTGATACATCAGGCTGGCATCATCAGAGTGGTGTATTCAACAGCTTACAAAGATACTTCTGGTCTCGACTTTTTGGAAAAAGCAGGGATAGAATTAAAACTGATTGAAGACTTAAAAGCCTAATGGCCACAAAAAATAAATACATACCATTAATAATCGGCGTTGCAATTGCAACTGGTGTTATTATTGGTGGTAAACTCAATTTCACAGATACTTCAGATCGCTTGTTTACCACTAATAGTAAGAAGGACAAACTAAACCGCCTTATCGACTATATTGATTACGAATATGTCGATGAAGTGAATACAGATAGTATAGTCGATGTGACGGTGAATGGAATTCTAGATAATCTAGATCCGCATTCCACCTATATTCCGAAGGAAGATCTAAAGCGAATTACTGAAAACATGAAGGGTGATTTCGTTGGCATAGGAATTAACTATTATCCTTACAACGATACCATTGCAGTTATTAGGCCTTCAGAAGGCGGACCAAGTGAACGTGCCGGTATTATGGGAGGTGATCGTATTATAAAAGCAGATGGCGAAGATATTTTCGGACCTCAGTTATCTAACGACTATATTTCAGGCAAACTCAAAGGCGATAAGAATACCAAAGTAAAACTCACAGTTTACAGAAAAAGTGAAGACAAGACCTTCGAAGTCACCGTTAAGCGCAAGGATATTCCAATTAAAAGTGTTGATGCGGCCTATATGTTAACCGACGAGTTAGGTTACATCAAAATGAATCGCTTTGCAGAAACTAGTTTTAAAGAATTTAAATCGGCACTCGAAGAATTGCAAGAGCAAGGCGCTTCCAAGTTGGCACTAGATCTAAGAGATAATCCGGGTGGATTTTTAGGGATCGCAGAGCAAATCGCTGACGAATTCTTGGAGAACAAAAAGCTCATTTTGTTCACTCGAGATAAAAAGGGACGCGAAGAATATACCTATGCCACTAAGCGTGGTGATTTTGAAGATGGTGAGATCTATATTCTCATCAACGAAAACTCAGCCTCTGCTAGTGAGGTGATCGCTGGTGCGCTTCAAGATAACGATAAAGGGATAATTGTAGGGCGTAGATCTTATGGTAAAGGTTTGGTGCAGCGCGAGATGGCACTAGGAGATGGTAGCGCGGTCCGCTTAACAGTTTCTCGTTACTACACACCAACTGGTCGATCTATTCAACGGCCGTACACCAATGGTGATAGTCGTTCGTACTATAACGACTATTTTAAACGCTTACGAACAGGCGAACTGGCAGACGAAAGTAATATTAAGGTTGATGACTCTTTAAAGTTTAAAACACCAAAAGGTAAAGTTGTCTATGGCGGTGGCGGAATTATTCCAGATATTTTTGTACCTGTTGACAAGTCTTTCGATAACGAAACAATCAATTATTTAAGACGAAGAGGACACTTTGGCTACTTTGTTTTTGAAGAATTAGACAAAGATAGAAACGCTTATAAGCATGTGACCAAGTACGATTTTATCAATAATTTTGAAGTGAGCGACGATGTGGTTGTACGTTTTCAAGACTATGTTAATCTCCATGAAGGAACCAACATAACCTTCACTGTTTATCACGATGAAATCAGACGATTGATCAAAGCCACTTTAGCCCGTCAATTATTTGATGACAACGCCTTTGAAGAAATTCTGAATAAAGAAGACGTTATGATTCAGGAGGTGATACTTCTCAGTACAGAGTATCCAAACTTCAAGCAGTAATTTTATCGTGTACTTTGGTGTGTTTACCACCATTCCAAAGGGTTAATATATCCGTTGCTACATGGGCACCACTACCACTTGCTATTAAAAATTGGCTACGCCAACCAGCTAAAGTTCCGGCAACATAAAGATTTTCCGCAATTAAATGATCGGTATTTTTAAGCCAGATGCGATCTTTTTCGATCACAGCTCTAGGATGAGGTTCAATATAAGATTCTAAGCCTTTAATGGTCATTAAACTTGTGTAACCTACAGCAATAACCACTATTTTTGAAATGTACTCTTGCTTGTTGGTAATCACTTTATAGCCCTCTGTATGTTTTTCAACAGACTTCACTTTTTCTTTTTCAATTTGAACCACATGCGGATACAAATCCTGAAGCTGCTGTTTACCGCTTTCAAGTATATCACGTCCTAAAGTGCCAGGCGTTAACCCCAGAACATTATTGAACAGGGCATTTTGTAAATGAGACGTTTTTTGATGTGTAATGATGCCGATGTGTTTATCCTGAGCGAAAGCCTTATTTTTCGCAGAGCCTAAAACAAGCGCACAAGAAAGTCCAGCCGCACCACCACCAATAATTAGCGTGTCGAAATTCATTTACGATTCTTGCTAAGGGTTTCTATTTTTTTAGAAAGTCTAAGAATCTGAAGTAATATAATGGCACACAACGCCGCTATAATGGTTAGAATGGCTGTGTAACTTTCGCCTTCAAAAAGGGCATCGAAATTTAACTTGGTAGAATTAAATACAATTAAGGCAAGGGCCAAAATCGTTAGAATCCAAATAAAGATCTTCATAACAATAGTTTTTTTAGACAAACAAAGCCTTAATATTATGTGCAAATAATTTTACGGCTATGGCTAGCAAAATTACGCCAAAAACTTTTCTTATTATGTTAATTCCATTTTTTCCTATAGCGCGTTCAATTCTAGCTGAGGTTTTGAGCACCAAGTAGATGAAAATCACATTGAAGATCACAGCTACGATAATATTTTCAATTCTGAATTCGGCACGTAATGAGAGTAAAGTTGTTAAACTTCCTGGGCCTGCAATCAGCGGAAATGCCAAAGGAAACACAGATGCAGTTATGGCATCATCGCCATTATCTTTGTACAAGGTAATACCGAGGATCATTTCCAAAGCAATAAAAAACAATACAAAAGCACCAGCAACGGCGAACGAATTCACATCGATTCCGATCAATGACAACATGCTCTTACCCAAAAACAAGAATGCGATCATTATTATTCCGGCAATGAGCGAGGCTTTTTCACTTTGAATATGCCCTACCTTTTTTCGTAGATCAATAATAATAGGGATATTACCAATAATATCTATTACGGCAAATAAGACCATAAAAGCTGTAAATATTTCTTTAAAATTGAGTTGCATTTTATACCCTTTTAAAATTCGCCGCAAAGGTGCGATTTAATTACTGATTTACAATATTAAATTACCGTAAAGTTTAACTATTTTTGTCGCATGTTTCAGCTCGGAAAAACCATAGTTTCAGAAGATATTATTGAAAAGGATTTTGTTTGTAATCTTTCAGCTTGCAAGGGCGCATGTTGTGTAGATGGCGATGCGGGTGCACCTCTAAGTGAAGAGGAGGTAAAAATCCTTAATGACATTTATCCTAAGGTTAAACCATTTTTGCGTAAAGAAGGAATCGAAGTCATTGAAGCCCAAGGCACTTCGGTGAAAACGGTTTATGACGAACTTGAAACGCCATTGATTAATGGTGCCGAATGTGCCTATGTTACTTTTGACGATAAAGGCACTGCACTTTGCGGCATAGAAGAAGCCTACAACCAAGGTGAAATAGATTGGAAAAAACCTGTGTCCTGTCACCTTTATCCCATTCGTGTTAGAGATTACACTGAATTTTCTGGTGTGAATTACGAAAAGTGGGATATATGTGATCCGGCTTGTTCATTAGGTGCAGAATTACAAGTTCCGGTATACAAATTTGTAAAAGAAGCACTGATTAGAAAATTTGGTGAAGATTGGTACGAAGAACTCGAAAAAATCGCCGAAAAAAATTTCAAAAAATAATTTTGTTGTTTTTTTCTTTAAGGATTTTCAGGTCTTAAAATTTTCTTAATTTCAAAATTCGAATTCCCAATAAATACGCCTTGTAGCTTAAAATTTAATACGATTACGCCTACAAAATATTCAAGCGCTTAAAAATTTTTAAAGTATTGAAAAACAGATAATTAGACTTAAAATATGTCTTTTCTATATGTTTTGGGCGATTCAAGAGTTTGTTAAAAACTTGTTGACAATGTTTATAAGATTGTCTTTCATTTTCTTATACATTTTTAAATCTTTGTCAGTCCCGAATCGAAGCAAAATAAATCCAATTTAATCCTCAAAAAAAGTAAAAAACATGTCGCAAGCAGTAGAGCCAATTTTAGCAGAAAATAAAGATAGATTTGTAATTTTTCCGATTCAACACCATGATATTTGGGAATGGTATAAGAAATCTGAAGCTAGTTTTTGGACCGCAGAAGAAATTGATTTACACCAGGATTTAACCGATTGGTCAACAAAATTAAATGACGACGAACGTTATTTTATTAAGCATATTTTAGCCTTTTTTGCCGCAAGTGATGGAATTGTAAATGAAAATTTAGCAGAGAATTTTGTGAACGAAGTTCAGTATAGTGAAGCTAAGTTTTTCTACGGATTCCAAATTATGATGGAGAATATCCATAGTGAAACCTACTCGTTGTTAATCGATACTTATGTTAAGGATGAAGCTGAAAAAGATAAGCTCTTTAAAGCTATTGAAAACTTTCCAGCGATTAAGAAAAAAGCAGATTGGGCACTTAAGTGGATCGAATCACCAAGTTTCGCTGAGCGCTTAATTGCTTTTGCTGCTGTAGAAGGAATTTTCTTTTCAGGAGCTTTCTGTTCTATTTTCTGGTTGAAGAAAAGAGGTTTAATGCCAGGATTAACATTCTCTAATGAATTAATCTCTAGAGATGAAGGTGTTCACTGTGATTTTGCAGTGCACTTACACAACAATCACCTCATCAATAAAGTGCCGAAAGACCGTATCCGAGGTATAATTGTAGATGCATTAAATATTGAAAGAGAATTCATCACTGAGTCGCTTCCAGTAAGTCTTATCGGTATGAATGCGAAGTTAATGACACAATATTTAGAGTTCGTAACAGATCGTTTATTAGGTGAGTTGGGTTGCGAAAAAGAGTACAATGCATCAAATCCATTTGATTTTATGGATATGATCTCGCTTCAAGGAAAAACTAATTTCTTTGAAAAACGAGTTTCAGAATATCAAAAAGCAGGAGTGCTAAATAAAGAAGAGGAGAAAGATAAATTTTCTTTCGACGCTGACTTTTAATCAATTGAATTAGGTCAGCCTAAAGACCAAAAAATTCAATGCCAAATCTGTTTCTGTTAGTAACAGGAATAGTCCAAAAGTATAAATTAATCTAACTAAGTGGATTACATTTTAAGTGTAGCCCACCATAACTAACTGTCATTTTTCTGAACCTGTTCAGAGAAATCTAAAAACTAATTAATATATGTATGTTGTAAAAAGAGACGGTCGGAAAGAACCGATGATGTTCGACAAAATCACCGCTAGGGTGAGAAAATTGTGTTATGGATTAAACGAATTAGTTGATCCTGTAAAGGTAGCCATGCGAGTTATTGAAGGCTTGTACGATGGCGTAACTACTAGTGAACTCGATAATTTAGCTGCTGAGATTGCCGCTACAATGACCACAAGTCACCCCGACTATGCCAAACTAGCCGCACGTATTTCTGTCTCAAATTTACACAAGAATACCAAGAAGTCTTTCAGCGAAGTGATGGAAGATTTATACACATACATCAATCCTCGTACAGGTAAAAAAGCACCATTATTATCTGATGAGGTTTACAACGTCATTAAAGACAACAAAGACAAGTTAGATTCAGCCATTATCTACAACCGTGATTTTGGTTACGATTATTTCGGGTTTAAAACCCTTGAGCGTTCTTACCTATTAAAACTGAACGGTAAGATTGCCGAACGTCCACAACATATGTTAATGCGTGTTTCTGTTGGGATCCACTTAAATGATTTGGATGCTGCATTAGAAACTTATGAGTTAATGTCGAAAAAATACTTTACGCACGCAACACCAACGCTTTTCAATTCAGGAACTCCAAAACCTCAGATGTCGTCTTGCTTCTTATTAACTATGAAAGATGACAGCATCGATGGAATTTATGACACCCTGAAGCAAACAGCAAAAATTTCGCAATCAGCAGGTGGAATTGGGTTATCTATCCATAACATCAGAGCAACGGGTAGCTACATTGCAGGAACCAATGGAACTTCAAACGGAATTGTACCAATGCTACGTGTATTCAATGATACGGCACGTTACGTTGATCAAGGAGGAGGAAAACGTAAAGGAAGTTTCGCTATTTATCTTGAAACCTGGCATGCCGATATCTTCGATTTCTTAGACTTAAAGAAGAATCACGGTAAGGAAGAAATGCGTGCAAGAGATTTATTTTACGCGATGTGGATCTCAGATCTTTTCATGAAGCGCGTACAAGAAGATGGTGAATGGACTTTAATGTGTCCTAACGAATGTCCAGGTTTAGCAGATACACATAGTGAGGAGTTTGAAGCTTTATACACAAAGTATGAAGCCGAAGGTAAAGGTAGAAGAACCATTAAGGCACGTGAGCTTTGGGAGAAAATACTAGAATCTCAAATCGAAACGGGAACACCTTATATGTTGTACAAAGATGCAGCCAACCGTAAATCGAATCAGAAGAATTTAGGAACGATCAAGTCTTCAAATTTATGTACTGAGATCTTAGAGTACACTTCACCAGATGAAGTAGCCGTATGTAACTTGGCATCTATCGCTTTACCAATGTTTGTGAAGAATGGTCAGTTTGATCACAAGGAATTATTCAGAATTACGAAGCGCGTAACAAAGAACTTAAACCGTGTGATCGATAGAAATTACTATCCGGTGCCAGAAGCTAAGAATTCTAACATGCGTCATAGACCAATTGGACTTGGAGTACAAGGATTAGCGGATACATTCATCAAATTGAGATTACCATTCACAAGTGACGAAGCCAAAGCTTTAAACCAAGATATTTTTGAAACGCTTTACTACGCTGCAGTTACTGCATCTATGGAAGAAGCGAAAGCTGATGGACCATACGAAACTTATAAAGGATCACCAATAAGTAATGGTGAATTCCAACACAACCTTTGGAATATCAAAGATGAAGAATTAAGTGGTCGTTGGGATTGGGCGAAGTTGCGTAAGCAAGTGGCTAAAAATGGTGTACGTAACTCACTATTAGTTGCGCCAATGCCAACGGCATCGACATCTCAGATCCTTGGAAACAATGAGTGTTTTGAACCTTACACATCTAACATTTATACAAGACGTGTGCTTTCAGGTGAATTCATCGTGGTGAATAAGCACCTGTTAGAAGACCTTGTAGAATTAGGACTTTGGAACGAATCTGTGAAGCAAGATATAATGAGAGCCAACGGTTCAATTCAAAATATCGATATTATTCCTGAAGACATCAAGGAACTTTATAAAACGGTTTGGGAACTTAGTATGAAAGACATTATCGATATGTCGCGTCAACGCGGTTACTTTATTGACCAGTCGCAGTCACTTAACCTATTTATGGAAGGTGCAACGATGGCGAAATTAACATCTATGCATTTCTACGCTTGGAAGAGCGGCCTAAAAACAGGTATGTACTACTTAAGAACGAAGAGTGCAGTAGATGCGATTAAGTTTACCTTAACCAATAAGAAGAAAGAAGAACCAGTAGCAGAAGCTGTACAAGTATCTGAAGAAACAGTAGTGGCTAAGCAAAAAGCAAAAGCAGCTAAAACAGCGGCTAAGTTTGCTCAAGAAACTACTGAAGTAGAACCAATGACGGCAGAGGAGATGAAAGCCTTAATTGCACAAGCTAAGGAAAGCGAAGGCGATGATTGTTTAATGTGTGGTTCGTAAATTAAATTAATTTATGGTTTTGATTGCCCACCGCAGTTGAAGCAAAGTGTTATGAAAAGCACCTCAGAAATGAGGTGCTTTTTTAGTTTCCAACCAAAGTATCAGTCTACGCTTCCACGTGTTTTTTTGAATTGAACCAATAACCATAATCCATTATTTCAAAAAAATTTCCACTAATTACTTTATCACCACCGGTTATTTAACTATTGGCAAATGAACCGTCAATAGAAACTAAATTTAATATATGTTACCGCACGAATCCTTTCGTGTGGTCCCCAAGCTACCTCACGAATCCTTTCGTGTGGTCTGCTACCTTACGAATCCATTCGTGTGGCCTAGCTGAATTGTGGTCGAAACGTATGTAATTGCTATTAAGTAAAGGAACTGATATGAGCAGAAACTATAAATTTCCACGCTACCTCACGAATCCATTCGTGTGGCCTAGCTGAATTGTGGTCAAAACTTATGTAATTGCTATTAAGTAAAAGAACTGAAATGAGCAGAAACTATAAATTTCACAATCCAGAAGGCTTATACTTTGTGAGTTTCGCGGTAGTGTATTGGTTAGATGTTTTTACAAGAAACACCTATAAAAACATCCTAATTGACAGCTTAAGATTTTGTCAAAAAGAGAAAGGTATGGAATTGGTTGCCTGGTGTATCATGACCAATCATGTGCATTTGATATTTAGAAGTGTACAAGGAGAAAAACCTGAGCAGTTGTTAGGAGACTTTAAAAGATTTACGAGTAACAATATCGTAAAAGCTATTAAGGAGCATCCACAAGAAAGTAGGAAAGAGTTTTTGTTAAAACATTTCAAAAAAGCAGCAAATGGAAGCTCAAATGTAAAACACAATCAATTTTGGAGACATGATAATAGACCAATTGAGTTATGGAGCAACAAGGTAATCGAACAGAAAATTAAATATATACATAATAATCCTGTTGAGGCTGGACTAGTTTTCAAAGCAGAGGAATATGTATACAGTAGTGCTATAGATTATGCTGGTGGTCAAGGATTAATTTTAGATTTGGTCTTATTTGAATATTACGGGTAGGTCTTTAAAACACGCGAAGGGATTCGCGCGGGAGCGGAGGAAAAAGATTCAATAATATGAAAATAATCGGAAATAATTTATATAATAAATCTGTTTACGATAGTGAAAATTCTAAAAAGAATAAAGTGAAAATTGTCTTGAGTAATGAAATTCTCAAGATTAATTATAATAAAATAATTGATACATTTTTCACCCAAGGCAATATCGAAGACGAATCGTTAAAACAAGATTTATTAAATTTATTTAGTCTTGGCAAATACTCCAAAGCACCTTGCGGTGGTTTTGTCAACTTTTTTGAGGTTTTGAGCAATAATGCTAATAAGTATGCTATATATTCTGGAATAAGGGAAGTTTCAAACTCTTATTTCAAAGTTGAAATTCATGAAATCATCAAAATATGAAAAGATTAATGAAGAAGATTTTTTCTTTTTTAAAGCGGTATTAGAAAAAACTAATTATAGTTTTATGGTTGATGATTTAAATAGAGAATTATTTGCATCAAAAATAAATTCTGAAGAAAAATATCTAATTTTTTTCCTGCACTAAAGAAATACCCCGCTCCTGCACGAATCCTTGCGCGAAGGGATTCGCGCGGGAGCGTGGGCACTAATCTGTCTTACAAAATGGGCTTAAAAAAATTAAATTAAAATGAAATTGATAATATATAGAATATTAATAGTCGCAATTGGATTGATTTTAATAATTTACCCGTTAAGCTATTACTTGAAAAGAAGCAGAGTTAATAATTTTATAGAGTCATTTAATAGTTGCATTTATGATATAAATAAATATTCGCATGAGTACTTCGAAAGACGGCTAATGACCAACTTTCAAAAACCACAAAAACTATCTTACTTTTTAGATTCCTTAAGAAGTAAACAGAACTTTTCAAGACTACTAGATTATGGTATTGGATATAAATATGATTCAATTTTAGGTAAAGTTTATATATATTCTTATGGTCCTAATAAGAAGGATGATTCCTTAAAAAGGATCATTTTCAATCATTGGACGCATACCAATTTTAAAATTCAAAATAACTCCTTTTCTTTGAGTGATTATGAAGGAGACATTATCATAGAAGCTTTTGATTTTTTAGAAGAAAATTTTTTATGTGAATTAAAAAAGCAATATGTAGATTATGAAAATAGTTTTCTCAGAAAAAATATATATTTCAAAAATAACAAAGAGGTGAAGTTAACTGAAAAATTAGAGAATGATATTTTTCATTATCAACTTGTTCTTAATTCAGAGTATAAAAATCTAGAAAAAGGACTTGTCTTTTTTAAATTTGAGAACAAAGAATTAGATTATTTGTGTTATGAAGATAAGGTTCCTGTTAAATTGTTTAATGACTTGAGTAATACTTTGAGTGAGCAAACAGAATTTGATTTTGCGATATTTCAATTAAAACGATTTTGAATAATCTCTGTTCCCCCAGCTCCCGCACGAATCCCAAGCTACCTCACGAATCCTTTCGTGTGGTTTGGCTCCTGCCCACGCTCCCTTACGAATCCTTTCGTGTGGCCTAGCTGAATTGTGGTCGAAACGTATGTAATTGCTGTTAAGTAAAGGAACTGAAATGAGTAGAAACTATAAATTTCACAATCCAGATGGGTTATACTTTGTGAGTTTCGCGGTAGTGTATTGGTTAGATGTTTTTACAAGAAATACCTATAAGGACATCTTAATCGACAGCTTAAGGTTTTGTCAAAAAGAGAAAGGTATGGAATTGGTTGCCTGGTGCATCATGACCAATCATGTGCATTTGATATTTAGAAGTGTACAAGGAGAAAAACCTGAGCAGTTGTTAGGAGACTTTAAAAGATTTACGAGTAACAACATCGTAAAAGCTATTAAGGAGCATCCACAAGAAAGTAGAAAAGAGTTTTTGTTAGAACATTTCAAAAAAGCAGCAAATGGAAGTTCAAACGTAATGCATTACCAATTTTGGAGACACGATAATAGACCGATTGAGTTATGGAGTAATAAGGTAATCGAACAGAAAATTAAATATATACATAATAATCCTGTTGAAGCTGGGCTAGTTTTCAAAGCAGAGGAATACATATACAGTAGTGCCATAGATTATGCTGGTGGTGAAGGATTAATTTCAGATTTGGTCTTATTTGAATATTATGGGTAGGTCTTTAAAACACGCGAAGGGATTCGCGCGGGAGCGTGGGTTATGATTTACCTGATTGGTTAGTGAACAATAGGATTAATTTAAAAAGGACAACTAGTTTAGAACATGCAAAAAGAGACCCATTCAGAGCACGATTCGCACCTAAATGGGCTAAAGATGTGTATAATTTAAAATGGAGATAATAAAATGTTTAAACTTTTTAGAAAAAAAAATAAAAATTTGCTTTCAGAAATTGATTTTCTGTTTTTAGAAGCGATATCCAATAAATTAGAAAACCATAATTTTCTACCTGCAATTAATAAGAGTTTTATTGTTGGAAAAAGGAAAGGTATACCGTCTGAAGGGGAAGATTCTTTTACTTATATATTTAATAAAAGAGAGGAGCATAAATATATAAAAAAGGAATATCCTAATTTCTTTATTATCAAAAATATCAACGCATTTGAAAAGGGATCAAAAAAACTTTGCCAAATTGAAATTTGTATCCTAACAGGCTATATTATTAACTATTTATCTGATATTCCTATTGAAAATATTGATTTATCCTCAATAGATACATCAAAAAGCTATGAAAAGCATTTTGATACTTCAGATTCAAATGAATTAAAACTAATATTAGGTAAAGTACCAGAGCAAATAAATGAGCTTTTAGATATTAATGAAACATTTAAAATAGAAATAGTAGAAGGTGAATTTTATGTGATTAAAGATTTAGAAGATGGGAATTATTTATCTATGAATAGCAAAGGAGAAGTCTTTGGTATGATTCATGATCCCTACGAAATCGAAAAATTATTTGATAATAAAGATGATTTCTTTGATGCATTAAAACGTAACGAATTTAATATCGATGAATACTATGATAAAAAAATGCTTTGATAATATCTCTATCAAATTAACCAAGCTACCTCACGAATCCTTTCGTGTGGTCTGCTAGCTCCTGCACAAATCGTATAGTGAGAGAGACTTCTCAGTTCCCAGCTACCTTACGAATCCTTTCGTGTGGCCTAGCTAAATTGTGGTCGAAACTTATGTAATAGCTATTAAGTAAAGGAACTGAAATGAGTAGAAACTATAAATTTCACAATCCAGAAGGGTTATACTTTGTGAGTTTCGCGGTAGTGCATTGGTTAGATGTTTTTACAAGAAACACCTATAAGGACATCTTAATTGACAGCTTAAGATTTTGTCAAAAAGAGAAAGGTATGGAATTGGTTGCCTGGTGCATCATGACCAATCATGTGCATTTGATATTTAGAAGTGTACAAGGAGAAAAACCTGAGCAGTTGTTAGGAGACTTTAAAAGATTTACGAGTAACAACATCGTAAAAGCTATTAAGGAGCATCCACAAGAAAGTAGAAAAGAGTTTTTGTTAGAATATTTCAAAAAAGCAGCAAATGGAAGCTCGAATGTAAAACACAATCAATTTTGGAGACATGATAATAGACCAATTGAGTTATGGAGTAATAAGGTAATCGAACAGAAAATTAAATATATACATAATAATCCAGTTGAAGCTGGGCTAGTTTTCAAAGCAGAGGAATATGTATACAGTAGTGCCATAGATTATGCTGGTGGTCAAGGATAAATTTCAGATTTGGTCTTATTTGAATATTATCGTAGGTTTTTAAAACACGCGAAGGGATTCGCGCGGGAGCGGAGTTGAACTATATAATAGTTTTGTTAAAGAAATAAAAATAGGACTAAAAAACTATCAAAATTGAATATTTAAATTATGCGAAAAGTAATACTTACACTATTGATATTTCAATTCTTTTGCTGCTCAGATAATATAAAAGAATACGATTTGATAGGAAATTGGAGTTCAATAAAAAATGATTCGATTTATTTTGAAGTCAAAGTTGATTCTAATTATATGCTATTTTATAATTATGATTATTCCTTTTTACCTTTAAGACCTTACTATTTAAACGGTGATAGTTTGTTTATGAAATATTCTGAACATGAAAGTAATTACATAGGATTCTCAATAAGTTCAGAAGATAATGTTATTGCCCTCAAAAATAGCAAAAATAGTACTACAATGAAATTTATAAAAATCGACTCGTCAGAGTTTACTTTTGATGAAATAACGAACAAAGATGATGAACTCTTTAAGTTCGAAGTCAAACATTTGAATAGACGAAATAAACTTTTAGGGATTGATAACAATTACAACCTAGATAGCATCAACAAAGTTTTTAAAAACTTAGGTTTGCGAGAAACGGGAAAGTAAAATTTTAATAAAGATTAATTAATGATAAAAAAATAAGTATCCCAGCTCCCGCACGAATCCTTTCGTGTGGTCTGTTCCCGCACGAATCTTTCGTGTGGTCTGCTAGCTCCTGCACAAATCGTATAGTGAGAGAGACTTCTCAGTTCCCAACCAAAGTATCAGTACCCAAATACTTATCATCTTTATTGTAATACCAGGCACGTACTTTAGGCATTTTAATACCACTTACTGTGGCTTCCTCAGTCAATAAAATGTATTCGCCAGTATCGGGTTTTTCGTTACCATCTTCATCCGATCTAAAGAACTGATATACTTCCATAGCATAGGTTTTAGGATCAAAATAAAAATACCAAACATCACTGCCTACAGCTTCATCATAAGAAACTTTAAGTACCAAGTAGTCCTTACCTTTAAAGGTTTTGGTTTCAACAGTTTCTGAAATATTGGTGCCGGGATCTTTAAGTTTCATAGGTAAACCGTAGAGATAGGTGTAATAATTTTTATAGAGTTCTGCTCTTTCGCAAGACATCTTCTTTTCAACGGCCTGAAGGCTGTCTAGTGCAACACCATTATAAGCCATTTTACATTCACCTTTGTCAACAGTATAATTAGTTGTAATTGTATCTCTTTTCGCATTTACCGAAAAGAATTCACCTTTTAAATTTATGGTAATATCACTTCGACGTACTGGAGCATTTGGCGTTGTCATTTCAACAACGAAAGAATCATTGAAAGATGTCCACTTACCTTCAGGATCGTGATAGGCAATGGTTTTTTCTAGTAATTGATCGGCAGTAATTTTTTGGGCTAGGCTTATGCTTGAAAAACATAAGCAGAGGAAAGCGAAGACTAATTTCATTTTAAAAGATTTTATACAAATCTAATAAAACAAAAAGCACTCAATGCCGAACTATACGGGAGAGTGCTTTTTCACCTCTATAAAATAATGGATTTATTAATTTGCTTCCATCAAAGCAAAGAACTTATCAATGTTAGGCATTAAAATAATGCGTGTTCTTCTGTTTTTAGATCTGTTCTCACGTGTATTATTTTCTACCAATGGTTGGTAGCTACTACGACCAGAAGCGATCAATTTTGCTGGGTCAACATTATATTTATTCTGTAATTTTCTAACTACCGAAGTTGCTCTTAATACACTAAGATCCCAGTTATCTTTGATCTTTTCGGTATTGATACTTCTAGAATCTGTATGGCCTTCAACCATCACATCGATGCTCTCTTCAGAATTAATTACATCTGCTAATTTTTGTAAAATATCGTCTGCTTTATTGCTAATTTTATAACTTCCGGTGTTGAATAACATCTTATCAGAAATAGAGATCATTACCACAGTTTCGTTGATGTTTACCGCGATATCTTCATCTTCATTTAATTCTGTAGTGTCTAAGCTTTTTTCAAGATTATACTGAACAGCTAAATTCATAGAATCTTTCAAGGTTTTGGCTTCAGCCAATTTTGCCTGATCTACATTTTGAAGTGTTGCAAACATTTTACGCTTGCTCTCTCCAGACATTACTGTACCGTCTGAATTCACTTCTAGTTTAATGTCGTTTTCAATTTTGAGACCTTCAACATCTTCGCTTAAGGTTTTAATTTTCTCATTGTAGCGATCTACACGCTCCTGAATTTTGGCAAACTTAGTTTCAAGGTCTTCCTTTTCAACCTGAGTTTTAGTCAGCTGACTTTTAATTTCACCATTTTCTTGTTCTAAGGCCATGTATTTTTTCTTCGAAACGCAAGAAGTTAACACAGCAACCACCATAAGTAGTATTGAAATTTTTTTCATGTTTTAAGTTTTAGGTTAGTTAATCTAATACAAATACATATACGACCAAATACGTTTTTTGGATGTCGTAATACAAATTTTCGTAAAAATTTATGTGTCAATTAAAATTTTATTAGCTTCATATGGTCTTGAGACAATCTATGAATTACGGTTTCACAAATATTTTACAGCTATTAGGTTCTTTAGGAGTTTTCCTTTTTGGAATGAAAGTAATGAGCGATGCGCTGTTACTTCTGGCCGGAAATAAAATGCGTAGCATTTTAGCGAGAATGACCTCGAATAGAGTCTACGGAATAACTACGGGGTTTTTAATTACTTCGGTTATACAGTCTTCTTCTGCTACAACATTAATGGTGGTAAGTTTTGCCAATGCGGGCTTATTAACCTTAGTTGAGTCCGTCGGCGTTATAATGGGTGCTAACATTGGCACAACGATTACGGCTTGGCTGATCACTATTCTTGGTTTTAAGGTCAGTATGAGTGCCATTGCCCTACCTTTAGTCGGATTGGGTTTTGCGCTTACATTCCTCAAAAAGGAACAGATCAAAAATTTGGGAAATTTTATTGTAGGGTTTGCACTTTTATTCATTGGATTGCAATTTCTTAAAGAAGCCATGCCCGATATCAATAGCAACCCAGAGATGTTGGAATTTTTATCCAAATACACAGATTTAGGCTATCTATCCATTCTTTTGTTCTTGCTTATTGGTACGGTTTTGACTGTTGTTGTTCAATCATCTAGCGCAACTATGGCCCTCACATTGATAATGACGGCCCAGGGCTGGATTCCGTTTGAAATGGCTGCAGCAATGGTGCTTGGTGAAAATGTTGGTACAACCATCACAGCCAATTTAGCCGCAATCATAGGCAACTTTAGAGCAAAGCAAACGGCAAGAGCACATTTAATTTTTAATATTATTGGTGTATTATGGATGCTGGTGTTATTCTATCCATTTCTACGAATGATAAGCTGGTTGGCCATAGAAACTGGGTCCGAATCACCTTATGTTTCGGCTGCCGCAATTCCGGTAGCGATTTCATTGTTCCATACGGTTTTTAATATTACAAATACGTTTTTATTAGCGTGGTTTATGCATCCAATTGCTCGTCTTGTTCAGCGACTTGTTCCTGAAAAAGTTAGTCTGGAAAAAGAAATAGACGAACCAAAATTTTTAAGTAAAGATGCGCTTAGTTATCCTGAAACACTGATTTCAGCCTTAACAAACGAAACAAAATATCTTTTTAAAAATGCAATTTTTGAAATCGTCTCACATGCCTTGAATATTCATCGTGAGGATATTAAATCTCAGGAAAAGGTAAAGAGCGTAGTAAAGCGATCTACCACTAAGTTTGAAACTGACGTAAGACAACTATATACGATCAAGGTAAAATCAATTTATGGTGAAATAATTAGATATGCTACCAAAGCGCAAACCGAACTAAAGCTTACGGAGGACGAAAACAACAGAATATTAGAATTAAAAGTTGCTAATAGGAAAATGGTTGAAATTCTTAAATACGTCCTTGAGCTTAGCCGTAACCTCAGACTTTATTTAGATTCTGATAATGAGCTAATTCAGAAGGAGTATAATAAACTACGGAATAAAATGGTGAAGGTTCTTCGGATGATTTATTTGTTCAGAACGGAGTATGACAATATATCTTATCACAATAAACTTGTGAAACTCAAGAAACAATCTAAAGACAGCATAATAGTCAGTAATAAAAAAATAGATGAGTTAATAAGAAATGACCTCATTACCGTTGATATGGCATCTTCACTTTTCAACGATCAGAATAATGTAAATAAGATCATTGAGAATTTTATTGAAGTTGCTGACCTAATTTATGGCCAATACGATCCGCTATTACTTATGGATAATAATGGTCAAAATGGAGCTAAATAATTATAGCGACTCGTCGTTTTCTAAAGGTTCAGAAGTCGATGGCTGGGCCGGTTTGATAGAACTGTCATGTGAATGAAAATATTCTTCTAACAGATTCATCATAGCAGTTAACAAGTCTTTGGTTTCGAGCAATAAACTAAAATAAAGCGTCGTATTTTTCGGACTCGATTCTTCGTTTCTGGTGCGTTCTACCTGCTTTTGAATTTTTTCTCTAACCAGATCATAGATTTTTGCTTTGTCGCTAAGAACAGAACCGATCATTTCAAACGAACGCGTTTCAAATGCCTTTTGTGTTGTCTGGAATAAGGTTTCTAGATTAGCATCTAATTCTTTAAGTTCTTTTACCTGACTAAAAGTTAATTTCTTATGATTGTTATTGATGTGTTTATGACTCGCCTTTGAAATATAATCTAATGACTGAGTCATATCTTGTAAATGAGCAAGTATATTGATATAGAAGTTACTTGCTGCCACACTTGGTTCTTCAAGATTACGGATGAAATAGAAAATATTGTCCTTAAGATCATCAATTTCATTTGAAAGCTTATCAACCTGCTGGCGGTTCTTTCTTAGGCGTTTCAAATCCTGAATAGCCAAACCATTAATAGCAGATGTATAGATTCGGTTACCGCGCTTAATCACATTAGCAATATTCGCTGCACTCTCCTGAATAACACCTTGCGTAGAACTGCTTTCGGCACGTTCAAGATGATCCTCTTCCTTCATAATTTTTGTGCTCTTACGATGCGATAAATAACTCCTTACCAATAAGACAATAGCAAGTGTTATTAATCCAATTAGAGCGTAGCCTTCACCATGATATAAAATATAGGCCATAATTGCAGCAGCAACAAAGGCACTGAATGCTGTGAAGAACCAACCTCCAATAACATTTAAAACACCAGCAACTCTATAAACAGCACTTTCTGTACCCCAAGCTCTATCTGCTAATGAAGTACCCATCGCTACCATAAAAGTAACATAGGTGGTTGATAATGGTAGTTTCATTGATGTAGCTATAGAGATCAAAACACTTGCTACCATTAAATTAACGGCCGCTCTTACCAAATCGAATGCCGGTCTATCACTGCCTTTAACAATTACATTTGGTTCAACAAATTGTTTGTTCGACCAGTTTTTAAAAGACTCTGGGAGCACGCGATTAATACTTTCGTTAAGACCAATCGTTAAACGAACAATATTTCTTGAAAGGAAATTAGGCTCGAAACGCTCTGTACCTTCATCTTGTCGAGATAGATCAACAGAAGTTTTTACAACGGCTTTTGCTTTACTTGAAAACCAAAGGGTAAATACCATGATTAAACCTGCAATAAGTAATAAGTAAGGTTCAGTTTGAACAGGTTCCCCTAGGGCGGTCATAGCATAAGTCGTTGGATCGGCGCCAGTTAATGACCAATCTTCGTATGAATTATAAGCAGCAATTGGAACGCCAATAAAGTTTACCAGATCATTCCCAGCAAAGGCAACAGCCAAGGCAAAAGTTCCGATGATAATAATTATGGTGTAGATCTTCGCATTAAATAATTTTATGGCCAAATATGAAAAGAGGGTAAAGACTGCGAAGCTTAAACCAACAAAAGTAAATGGGTTTGTGCTCAAAAATTCTTTTACAGACGGTGCCATAAATGCAGCATTTTTCAGACCCTTCACAATAATGAAATACATTATTGAAGTTATAGCAAATCCACTAAAAATAGCGCTATACCATGATGGCTTATCATTAAAATTAAATGATAATAAAAGGCGAGATATATATTGTACCAATGCACCAACAGTAAAAGCAACCACAACGGAGAGTAGAATACCCAGTATAATGACTATGGCTTTTTCATTATTGATGTAATTCCCTAAGTCAATAATAGATTGGTCTTGATCTTTAGCGATTTTAATTAAAGCTACTGCCACGGAGGCACCTAATAATTCAAAAACAATGGAAACCGTAGTAGATGTAGGTAGGCCCATGGTATTAAAGAAATCTAAGAGTAGGATATCAGTGAGCATCACCGCCATAAATATGACCATGATCTCATTAAACATAAACTCACCAGGATTGAAAATACCTTTCCGGGCTACTTCCATCATACCACTTGAGGTCATTGCACCAACAGCCACACCTAAACTGGCTACAATCATAATGGTTTTGAAAGAAACAGCTTTAGAACCTATTGCAGAGTTTAAGAAATTTACTGCATCATTACTTACACCAACCACTAGGTCTGCAACGGCCAAGAATGCCAATGCAACTAGCATATAGACATAAAGGTTTTCCATGAAAAAGTATAGCTATAATTGTAGGCAAATGTCTTCTTTTAATTTGAACGCAATGTTACCAAAATGTTATGTTCTTTAGCTAGCGAATAAAAAGTCCATATTACCAATTCCTAATAGTATTGAGACAATTGATGTTAGATTCTTCTGTGTTAAGATTAATAATATATAAATAGTTGAAAAACAGTATATTGAACACCCAATGTTAAATTAATGTTATCAAAAAGTTGCTTATAAGTAAATTTAATGTTAAGTTTGTAATATAATTATTAATAGAACCCCAACGGATATGAAAAAATTAGCAGTATTATTTTTAATGATGTGTGTGAGTTTTGTTTACTCACAAGATACAAAGGAGCCTAAATTAGAAAAGATTGGTGACCAAACATTTATAACATATTATCACGATAATGGTGAGATTAGTCAGACGGGGATGTTTAATGCCGACGGTAAGGTCCATGGTGAATGGAAAAGTTTCGATGCTGAAGGTAATAAGTTGGCCTTAGGAAATTATGACAATGGAAAGAAGGTAGGTAAGTGGTTTTTCTGGCAAGGTAATTCTTTGAAAGAGGTTGACTACATCGATTCTAAAATCGTTAGTGTTAATCAATGGGATAACAAAACTAAAGTGGCTCTAAATAATAGATAATTTGACATAAATAGAAAAAAAAGGCTCTCAATATTGAGAGCCTTTTTTTATGATATAAAATTGTATTCTTAAAATTTATAGGTATAACCTAAAGAAAATTCAGTACCTGGTTGTCTCAACGAAAATACTGCATTGCTAGTTCCGAAAGACACATACTCGCTTAGGCGCTCAGCACCTAGAATGTTATTTACTTTAATGTCTATTGCAGAACGACCATCTTCACCAAATGCTTTGTTCAGTGTAAAGTTTAAACTGTTGAATGGTTGTGTAAATACATCCGGTACTAAGCCAATACCAACCACTTCTAAAGTTTCACCTTGCACGTTAAAGAATAATCCGGTTTGTAATCCTATGTCTGAATTATTATAATCAAGCCCCGCATTAATTACATAAGGAGCTTGTCCTTGCATATCTCTTTCACGCTCAATGGTTTCACCATCTCTAGCAGCAAGTTGTCTACTACTAAATTCGTCATCACCCATAGTTAATCGTGATTCTGTAACGGTAATATTTGTGATTATTCTAAGGTTATTTAAGCCTTCAGAAATAAAACCTAGACGTTGACGTAATTCAAATTCAGCACCAAATACTTCTGCATTACCTAAGTTTCCAAATGTAATTTGAGTAGGAGCTTGCTGAAAGAATACCTGCTCAATTGGATCAGTAAAATCTTTATAGAAACCACTAACAGCAAACATTTGTCCGTTTTCACCAAAGAACTCATAACGAAGGTCAAAGTTGTTCACGTAAGTTGGAACTAAGTCTAATGTTCCTAAGAATAATCTATTGGTAATCGGATCGAAGATCTGTGCTAAAGAGGCCTCTCTAAATGAAGGACGCGCTGTAGTACGAGAAAAAGATGATCTTAAATTAGATTTGTCGTTAAGCGCATAAATTAAATTCGCCGAAGGGAAAAAGTCAAATTCATCTAATATATTTTCTCTGTCAAAAACGAAATCATTATCCTGACCCGTATAGAAAGATTTGAACGATTCAACTCTTAGCCCTAAAACTGATTTTAATTTTTCAGTAACATTAAATTCGGCAGATGCATAGGTTGCAGCAATATGATGTTCACCTTCGTAAGCATCATTCGGATTAAAGGTATCAATTGATATGAGATATGTACCGTTATCCGAATCTGGATTCCAAATGTTATTTGGGTTTAATAACTGATTGACATCACCACTTGCAATAAACGAATCATCACCTTGGATATTAAAGGTATAGTCATCAGTACTAAAATCTCTAAACTTATAGGTGTAAGCCCCACCAAATTTTATCTTAGCTGGTCTGCCAAAAAGCTCAATAGTTTTATCAAAATCGATCTTACCGGCCCAGTTTTCTTCAATTAGGTTTCTCCATAACTGAATAGGGAATGTTGCAGCAGATGGACTAACAAAGAATTCACCATTATCAGCTCTTTGTAGCGGTGTAATTCTGTGCGCTTTATCCATTACTTTAGAAAAAGTAGGCGCTAATTTCCACTCCATATTGAAGGCATTATCCTCATCAAAGCTATTCAGTCTGTGTTTACCTGTAAATAGAACATTGGTAATAGAACGCTCAGTATAGGTAACTGAGTTTTTTGTTAATGGTTCTAATCCTCCACCAACACCATCCTGAGATATGGTTTGATTGAAGAAACCTGCCGCAGACTCACCATTTTGAATATGCAATAAGTTCACCTTGTACTTTGAACGATCGGTTTTGTAGGTTAACCCTAGCATACCGTTTAATATAACGTTGTTAATACCTTCAGAACCACTCGAAGCCAAAGTAAAGTTTAGATCATTGTCTGACGGGTCTGCATTGTTTTTTACAAAAGCGCCGTCTTGTCTGTTCTCATAGAAGGTAGTTTCATTCTTATAAGAGAATGATGCTTGATAACCAATTCTATTACTATCTCCAATTTCATACTGATTTCCTAAAGTGAATCCAAGGCCAAAGTTCATGCCACTGGTTGCTTGTTCACCAGCAAGTTCACTTAAGAATCTGCTTGTTAGGGTTGTCAATAATAGTTTATTTTCGAATGTACCTGGAATTCTCTGATATCTGTTGATCGGTAAATTTCGTGTACCGTCATCATAACCAAAGAAATCGGTATCACTACCTTCAGATCGTAAGTAGTTATCGTTAAAGTGCATGTCTGGATTATAACCACTTCCTAAAGAAATAGAGTATTCTGCTTTTGAAGGGAAGTCTTTAGTTACAATATCAACAATACCTCCTGTAAAATCTGCTGGATATTCAGCAGCAGCAGACTTTAATACGATAACATTTTCGATGATACTCGTTGGAAATAGATCCATCTGAATTGTATTTCTATCGGGATCTAAACCTGGAATATCCATACCATTTAAAGTTGTCTTTGTATAACGGTCACCAAGACCACGAACAAACACATATTTATCGCCCTGAATCGAAACACCAGGAACACTTTTAACAGCAGAAGCTACATTACTAGCTCCAGTACTTTTGATAGCTTGAGATGAAAGACCATCTAAAACAACCGCTGCTTTTTTCTGAATATTTAATACTGCAGTTTCTGTATTACGTCTACTAGTTGTGGTAATAACAACGGTGTCTAAAGAATTCGTTTCCATAACGACATCTAGAGTCACCACTTCATCATCCTTAACAACTACATCAGTAATTTCTTTGGTGGCATATCCTACGAAAGAGAACACCAAAGTGTATGTACCTGCTTCAAGCTCTAGAACATATTTCCCGTCAAAATCGGACGTTACACCTATAGAGGTGCCTTTTACTAAGATATTAGCGAAGGCCAATGGCTCATTAAATTCTCCATCAATAACAGTACCTGAAACCTTTCCTTGCGAGAAGGCCATTGACACGGTAAGAAATAAAACAAAAGCTAAAACGTTTTGTAATTTTTTCATATAAAATTAAATTAATCCAACACCTACCTTGTAGGTGCTGGATTTATGAATGAAAAGTGATTATTTAGAATCCTAAACCACCTGCTACATTAGAGTAGGTCCAGCTTAGGTTAGAAGTTGTAGCTCCAACTGTTTGAGCACCTTCTGTTACTTGAGAAGCCCAGTTTGCAGCTCTTTCAGTAAATGACGGGCTTAAGATGATTTGCATTTCATCAACATCATTATCATCATTATCGTCATCACAGTTTTCGATACATCCTACTTTCTCTACGAAAATTGAATTGTCAAATCCTACGATCTCCCAAGTTCCGAAGTTTAATAAACCATCTAAGAAATTCTGAGCAACATTGTTTCTATCTAACTCAACATCTTTACCATCAGGAAATCCGAAGGCATATACGTTTTCAGTTAAACCACGAGCTCTAGATCTGTAATCAGCGTACTCACCGTTTGAAGTAACAGAGTTCCCTATGATAGTAGCATTACGTAAAATGAAAGAACCTTCGCTGCCTGCAGGAGTTGATCCTTCTGGACCATCAATTTCGAAAGCATGATCAGAAATATCACCTAATACAACAACAGCGTTGTCAATGGTTCCTGAGTAGGCTTGGTCGATATCGATAGCGTCGTCACCTTGTGCCCATACTAATAAATTAGTAGCATCTACAGTACCGCCAAAAAACTCGATTCCATCGTCAACGTTTGCAACAACCTCGATATTGTCGATAATTGTACCGTTACCAACACCACCTAAAGTAAGACCGTTGATCTCATTACCTTCACCGATTAATGCACCACCATGACGGATAGAAATATATCTCATTGTACCAGAGTTGTCATTGGCATCTGTACCACCATAAAGACCAAAAGTGTCATCAGCAGGAATACCTTCAATTTGTGCTTCAGGAATATCACCAGAGAAAGAACATGGTGCGTTACCTAAAACGATTAAACCACCCCAAAGACCTCTATCGTCTTGGTCAAGGTTAGTTCCAGCAGTTTGACCACAAGTAATGTTATCAGCTGTAGATGTAAAAATAATTGGCTGATCTGAAGTTCCGTTTGCATTAAGTGTACCACCTCTTGCAACAATTAAAGCAGAAGCTAAAGATCCTGTTCCTGAAGATCCCTTAATGATCGTACCAGGATTAATAGTTAAAGTTGCTCCAGCAGGGATTACAACTTTTTGATTTAATTGATAGATATTATCGTTAGTCCAAATAGTTCCGTCGGCTATCTCACCTGTTACAGCAACAACAGGGCATTCATCTCCACCGTTTCCTGGATCATTTACAATAATTGTAGTTTCTTCGATAATGATTGGTGTATCGTCATCTTTAAAACAACCAGTTAATACTAGTGTTGAAGCTACTAACGCGATTAAAAGTAATTTTTTCATTGAGTAAAATTTTAATAAACAATTTTTAGTTATCATTGTGGTGCAAAGAAACTGTGATATTCCCTTCTTTAGGTTAGACAATGATTAAACATTTGTAATGAAAAAGTTAGTTCAGCGTTAGCTTAATATTAAGCCAGTTATACTTATGGATACAATTTGTTAACATTGAAACTTCTTCAATTTCAGAATCTTTTTTTACACGTTTCAGACACTAATTACATATCTTGCAGGGCATTAATTTTATACTATGAATTGGGAACAATTATTGTCTCTTAGGCGTTACGGAGATACTAATAAAAGATTGAGAAAAGAGCAAGATGAAACCCGTGTTGGTTTCGAAGTTGACTACGACAGAATTATTTTTTCATCTGAATTCAGAGGCTTACAAGATAAGACCCAAGTTGTTCCTTTATCTAAAACCGATTTTGTACACACCAGATTAACACACAGTCTGGAAGTAAGCGTAGTAGGTAGGTCATTAGGTCGAAAAGTAGGTAAACTACTTTTAGATAAACATCCGCATTTATCGAGTGTTCATGGATATAAGATCAATGATTTCGGAGCCATTGTTGCTGCGGCTGCATTAGCGCACGATATTGGTAATCCACCTTTCGGGCATTCTGGAGAGAAAGCGATTGGATCTTATTTTGTCAACGGAAAAGGGAATACCTTCAAGAGCATGATGACGGCTAAAGAATATCAAGATCTTTGTGATTTTGAAGGTAATGCAAATGGGTTCAAAATATTAACCGAAAGCCGACCAGGTAGAGAAGGCGGTCTTCGTCTCAGTTATGCGACTCTTGGGGCTTTTATGAAGTACCCGAAAGAATCGCTTCCTAAGAAACCAACGCAACACATCGTCGATAAAAAGTATGGGTTTTTCCAAAGTGAAAAGACCATGTTCGAGGAGGTTGCGTCAGAGTTAGGATTGATTAAAAGAAGTGAGGAGCATTTAAACTACAATCGACATCCATTGGCTTATTTGGTAGAAGCTGCAGATGATATTTGCTATACGATTATCGATTTTGAAGATGGCATAAATCTCGGATTGATCGAAGAAGATTATGCCCTCGAATACCTCATTAAGCTTGTTAAAGGTCGAATAATTACAGAAAATTATAATGCCCTAAAAACGACAGAAGATAGGGTGAGTTATTTGAGAGCTTTAGCTATTAGCACTTTAATTGATGAGGCGGCGGCAATTTTCATGAAACATGAAGAGTCTATCTTGAAGGGTAACTTTGAAACGGCACTTTTAGACGCAAGTCAATACAAAGCCCAGATCAAGGATATTATCGATCTGAGTGTGAAAAATGTTTACCGTTCAAAAGAGGTCATCAATAAGGAAATTGCAGGTTATGAGATTTTGAATCAGCTTTTAGAAGTTCATGGAGCACTGGCTTTCAATTTTTATTCTAATAAGCTTACGCATTACGATCGCCTGTTATTGAACCTCTTGCCAGAAACAGTAAATCTAGGGAATACTTCAGTATATAATAACCTTATGGCGGTATGTCTGTATATTTCTAAATTGTCTGATACAAACGCATTGTTATTGCATCAAAAGTTAAAAGGGCAAATTTTATAGTATGCATTTCATCGATTAATTTTGTTTTTAACCGATATATTTATTTTATTTATCTCATAATCAGTCCCAAAAAAACCTACTTATGAGAAATAATATAGCCGGAGGCTTAGTCATTTTTATGGTAGTCCTCACTTGTTTATTGATGCTCGATGATATTTCTAACGAGAAAGATCAAGTAGTAATTAAAGAAACCGCAGACATAGAGCAAATTGAGAATCAAAAGGATCTAGCTATTGTTGAGAACGAAGAGTAATTCTTTAATACATTGTTTAATAGCTTCTGAATCAATTTTCAAAAGTTGATGCAATTCGTTTACCGATCCATGCTCAACAAATGTATCAGGCACACCCAATACTTCAATGGTTTGCTTGTAACCATTTCTATTGGCAAATGCTAAAATAGCACTGCCAAAACCACCTACTACAGTGCCATCTTCTAAAGTTAATATGGCGTCGTGCGAATTAAAAATGTCGTGTAATAGATCTTCATCCAAAGGTTTCACAAATTGCATATCATAATGCGAAACATCAAAGTCTGAAATTGCTTGTTCTACTGTATTTGCCATAGTTCCGATAGAAAGTACAGCAACGTTTTTACCAGCTTTTAAACGCTCGCCTTTACCAATTTCTAGTGCTTTAAAAGGTGTTTTCCAATCGAGGAGATGTCCTCTTCCTCTCGGATAACGAATCGCAATTGGGAAATTTATACCCAACTGCACCGTGTACATAATATTACGCAAGGCAATAGCATCTCTAGGGGCAAAAATGACAAGATTTGGAATGCACTGCAAGTAAGCCAAATCAAAAACACCATGATGCGTTGCACCGTCTTCGCCAACAATGCCTGCGCGGTCTAAGCAAAATACAACTGGTAAATTTTGAATGGCCACATCATGAATAACCTGATCGTAAGCACGCTGTAAAAAGGTAGAGTATATATTACAAAACGGAATTAATCCTTGAGTTGCCATACCAGCCGCTAAAGTTACAGCATGCTGCTCGGCAATGCCCACATCAAAAGCGCGCTCTGGGATTTGCTCCATCATGTATTTGAGGGAACTGCCAGTAGGCATCGCCGGGGTAATCCCGATGATTTTTTCATTTTCTTTAGCAAGCTCTACAATGGTTTCTCCGAAAACATCCTGATATTTTGGTGGCTGGCTGGTTGGCGACTTGGCTATTAATTCTCCAGTTTTAGCATCAAATTTTCCTGGTGCATGATATTTTACCTGATCATTTTCAGCTTGCTTTAAACCTTTACCTTTTGTAGTTATGACATGCAAAAACTTAGGCCCTTTAACTGTTTTAAGTCGATTTAATTCTGAAATTAATTGAGAGAGATCGTGGCCATCAACCGGACCAGAGTAATCAAAATTTAAGGCTTCAAAAATATTGTCTTGCTTTTGCGTGCCTTTTTTCACATTAGTGAGGTATTGCTTTAGAGCACCAACACTAGGATCGATCCCTATGGCATTATCATTTAGAATAACCAAAAGATTGGTGTTTGTTACTCCAGCATGATTAAGACCTTCGAAGGCCATACCACTAGCAATAGATGCATCACCTATAACGGCCACATGTTGGCGGTCTTCACCTTTTAATTGAGAGGCAATGGCCATACCCAAAGCCGCCGAGATCGAGGTGGAAGAATGACCAACTCCAAAAGTGTCATAAATACTTTCACTGCGCTTTGGAAATCCGCTCAATCCATCAAGTTGCCTGTTGGTTTCAAATTGATCTTTCCTGCCAGTTAAAATTTTATGCCCATAAGCCTGATGACCAACATCCCAGATTACTAGATCTTCCGGAGTGTTAAAAACGTAGTGCAAGGCAATCGTCAATTCTACAACGCCTAAGCTTGCACCTAAATGGCCCTCTTTTACCGCTACAATGTTGATGATAAACTCACGTAATTCTTTGGCAAGTTGAGGCAGTTCTTCAGCCTTGAGTTGGCGAAGATCTTCAGGTAAATTAATATGATCTAACAGTGATTTTTGCACCATGCAAAAATACGAGATTTTATTAGTCTTTATTCAGGAATGTTATCGGCAAGTTATAGGTCATCGAAACGTTCATATCACCTTGCTTTGCAGGAATAAACTCAGGCAATAATTTCAAAACTCTAAGGACTTCCTTTTCAAAATAGGGATGTGGTCCTCTAACATTAATATCAGTGACTTTACCAGTCTGATCTATTGTGAATTGTGAATAAATCTTTTGCTTGCCACTCAGATTGAACTCTCCCTGACTTATTCTGAAGTGGTCAATAACAAAGGCATTAATTCTATCGTTAAAATAGGTTTTTCTCTCCTTTTGAGTCAATCCTCCAGGAGTATCCTTAAATTGTGCTTCATCTTTTTTAGCATGTATTGGTAGAGGAAGTTCTCCCATAATAATTAGGCCGTCAACAATCGGTGGTTCAATAACCTTAGGTTTAGGTATTGAGTCTTTTTGTTTTTGAAGTGATACTAAAGGTTGCTCCTCCGCAGATTCTTTACATTGAATTGAATCTGAAACTACCTGTTGAGTTTCAATTATCTCAATACTTTCAATTTTTTTAATATTTCCCTGATCATCCTTACAACTAAATAAGGTTAAACCCATAGAAAGTAGTAGTGCCAAGAGAAACAAGCGATTAAAACTCATTTTTTGATCAAATATTCTCTTTGGAATTCTCAGATTCAAGGTATCTAATTGACTTTGTTTTATATGACCACATATCCTCTGATCTCTATGATTATGAATATAGTCTTGAATTTCTTCAATATTCATTGTTGTAAAATCAATGACCGTTTTTGAACAGGATTGGCAATAGCGCCCGCGGTCATTTGGTGTCATTTTCGACCAATCTTCATGGCAAGGTTCTGGTATTGAAAGCGAAAAGTATGACTTCATGATTATAGACTTTCTATCAGAACCTCAAAATTCTTGCCGAATCCGCATTTTTGACACTTAGGTTTTAGTAATTATTAATGATTTCTTATTTTTGGCGGAAAAATTGCAAAGGTTGTACACCTTTTACGACCTACTTATTCTAAACTATGATTATGAAAAAAATTACACTAACCATTATTTTATTCATCACATTAATTTTTAATTCAAATTTATCCTCTGCGCAAAACACACTTCAGTCCAATGAATATGGTGCGCTTATTAGTAATTATTTGGAGGATAATAAGATCAGTCTAGGGATATTGGATGCAGATATGGAGTCTATACTGGTGACCGATTCTTATAAGTCGCAAGCTTCAGAAATTAATCATGTGTATATCCAGCAAGCGTATGAAGGTATAAAGATCTACAATGCTATTTCTAGTGTAGCGATTAAAGATAATGTGGTATTCTACTTTAGTAATAGAATGCTTAGTAATATCGATTCAAAAATAAATACCGTCACACCATCAGTGGCACCTTCAAGTTCAGTTGCGACGGTGGTGAATGAGTTTCAGTTAGGCCAACTTCAAAATCTTGAGGAGATCGACCATCAGAATCACAAGTATATTTTTTCAAACGGATCAATTTCAAATCGAAATATAACAGCAGAGTTAGTGTTTTTTAATACGGGTGAAAACTTAAGGTTAGCCTGGGATGTTATGATCTACGCAAAGGATGATTCGCATTGGCATAGTGTACGCATGGATGCTTTAACGAATGAAGTGCTAGATACGAACGATCTTATTCTTAATTGTTCTTTTGGTGAACACAACCATAAGGAGTCTAATAAAGATGCATCTTTCGATCTTTTCAAATCAGAAAATGCTACAGTAGCAGCTCTTGTAGATGGTGCATCTTACAATGTATTTGCGCTGCCAATAGAGAGTCCTAACCACGGGCCACGCCAATTGGTAACCAATCCTGCAAGTCCTGTAGCATCGCCTTTTGGATGGCATGATACGGACGGTGTCGCCGGTCCAGAATTCACCATTACACGAGGTAATAATGTTTACGCGCGCGAAGATAGAGATGGTTCAATCTTTACAATAGGTTTTGCACCAGATGGTGGCGCTGCATTGAATTTTGATTTTCCTTTAGACATTGATCAACCGCCGAGTGGTTATCAGGATGTTGCCATAACCAATCTTTTCTATGCCAATAATATGATGCACGATATCTGGTATCTTCATGGTTTTGATGAGGCGTCGGGGAATTTTCAGTTGAATAATTATGGGAATCCAGGTTTAGGAAATGATTATGTAAACGCTGATGCTCAAGACGGAAGTGGATTAAATAATGCAACCTTCGGAACACCTCCAGATGGCTCAAATCCTGTAATGACTATGTTCTTATGGTCTCCAGCTGGCGGTTTAGACGAACCTTTGACTATAGATAATGGAACTGTTGCAGGGAGTTATGATGGTTCGCCAGCAGGTTTCGGTGCTGAATTAACCCCTACACCAATTGCAGGTAATTTAGCACTAGCTGAAGATAATACACCAGATATTTATGATGCCTGTGATGCTTTTGTAAATGCAGCTGACCTTAATGGAAATATTGCAGTATTACGAAGAGGATCATGTGAATTTGGATTCAAAGTTCTAGCCGCTGAAAACGCTGGAGCAATTGCTGTAATTGTGGTAAATAATCAACCAGGTGCCACCATTACAATGGGCGCTGGTGCTGTTGGTGGATTGGTAACAATTCCTTCCATAATGGTTAATCAGGCTGATGGTGAAGCCATCATAGCAGCGCTTTTAAATGGTGAAGATTTAAGTGCAACATTGGTTAATAACGGACCATTCCTGGTAGATGGTGATTTTGATAATGGTATAATCGCACACGAATTTGGTCATGGTATTTCAAATCGATTGAATAGTGGGCCATCAAACGTGGGCTGCCTATTTAATGATGAACAAATGGGTGAAGGTTGGTCAGATTGGTTTGGTCTAATGGTAACAATGGAACCAGGAGATCAGCCTGAAGATATTAGAGGCATTGGAACCTTTGCCGTAAGTCAGCCAACTGATGGTGGCGGAATTAGACCTGCGCCTTACAGTACTGATTTTTCAATAAATCCATTTACCTATGGAGCAACTAACAATACCGGGCTTAGTCAGCCTCACGGCATTGGATTTGTTTGGTCTACGATGTTATGGGACCTTACCTGGGCTTATATCGAAAAGTATGGTTTTGATCCTGATCTTTATAATGGTAACGGTGGAAATAATAAGGTAATGCGATTGGTGCTAGACGGACTTAAACTACAGCCTTGTCAGCCAGGATTTATCGATGGGCGTGATGCACTGTTAGCTGCTGACCAGGCGACTACTGGTGGCGTTGATCAGTGTTTAATCTGGGAAGTATTCGCAAAACGAGGCTTAGGTTTTAATGCTTCGCAAGGCTTATCGACTTCAAGAACCGATCAAATTGAAGACTTCAGTACACCGCCAATTGGGAGTCCATCACTCGCTAATTGTACAACTTTAAGTACGGATGAATTTAGTATTGAAGACGTATTAACGGTATATCCAAACCCTGTTCAGGATCAATTATTTATTGATTCTCGAAATAATTTCGATAATGTAACCGTAAGTTTGGTAGACATTAACGGAAGAGTTGTATTAAATACTAAATTAGATATCAGAGGAAAAGTGGCCTTGGATATGGGACCATTGGAAACCGGAATATATATTTTAAATTTGAAAGGTGATAACGTAAATTACAATACGAGGATCATTAAAAATTAAACCTTTCTATGATAGCACCTTTTGACGACACCTATTTCATGAAGAAAGCACTTCAGGAAGCTGAGGTGGCATATGAAAAAGGGGAAATTCCGGTAGGAGCTGTCATTGTGATCGAGGATCGAATAATTGCCAGAGCACATAACCTCACGGAGCAACTAAATGATGTCACAGCACACGCCGAAATGCAAGCCATTACGGCTGCGGCTAATTTTCTCGGTGGAAAGTATTTAACCAACTGTACCTTATATGTAACCCTAGAACCTTGCCAAATGTGTGCTGGTGCATTGTATTGGAGTCAGATTGCTAAGATTGTGTATGCGGCTACCGACGAGAAACGTGGTTATAAGGCATTGGGCACACAACTTCATCCAAAAACAAAAGTGGTCGGTGGGATTTTGGCAGATGAGGCCTCAGACTTAATGAAACGTTTCTTTATTGAAAAACGTAATCTAAATTAATCCCGAATTGTATGTATAAATTCTGCTTTTTACTTTTTTTATTAATTCCCTCTAATTGTAATAATAAAACCAACTCATCTCAAAAGAAAATGTCAGAAACAGTTACAATCATTGCCAGCGGTGAATTATATGGTGCAGGTGAAGAAGGTATAGAACAGCAAAATACTATTATTACTAATCAAAAAGATTGGGATAGTTTAGTGGAGAAAATGAGTTTGGTAAATCCGCTTCCTGATGACTTTTCAGATGCTGAAATCGATTTTTCTAAGTATCAAGTTATTGCACTGTTCGATGATCTGAAATCAACCGGAGGTCATTCAATAGCTGCAAAAATTACAGAAGAACCTAATCGTTTTGTAGTTAAAATTGAAAGAAATTCACCTTCAGGAATGGCAACTACCGTAGTGACTCAGCCTTACTTCATTGCGAAAATAAAAAGTAAATCTCCAATTGTTATTCAATAAAAAACGCCCAACCAAAGGTTAGGCGTTGAAAAATTATAAGAATATTGTCTTATAGTACCTGCACATTTGCAGCTACTTTTCCTTTTCTTCCTTCTTCTTCCGTGTACTCTACATTGTCACCTTCGCGTAATTCTACACCATTAAGGTTTGATACATGCACGAAGATATCTCTTCCTGTTTCATCGTTGGTAATGAACCCATAGCCTTTGGAATCATTGAAAAATTTAACTGTTCCAGTCATTATAAATAAATAAAAATTAAAGTGTAAAGGTAGTTAATTAATAACGCGGCAAGGTTAATAAATCGTTTTATTTTAAAAATTTGAGATTTAAGTAGTTAGCTTAATACTTATTTTTCTTTTGGTTTTCGCGCATTTTCTCTAGGTTTTCTTTGGTAAGCATGTAGTCTTTAACGTCTTTTCCTTTCCAACGGTAATAGGAAAAAAGAGGAAAAACTACCAAGAAAAGCCCCAAAACACCGAAACCAACAAGTTTCTTTGAATACTCCAAATCTAAGATCAATCCACAAGCAATGCTCCCGATGGAAGCGATAAAAGCAATTAATGTAATGATATGAATAGGTTTCATTTATTCTAGGTTTCGAGATTTTTTTTTGAATTTAAAATTGAACAAAATTTCAGGAAGTAAAGTTAATCAATTCGCGACGATAAGCGGTTAACAGTTTCGATTTTGAAACAAATCCGAAGTACTTCTTATCCTTAATTACAGGTAAGTTCCAAGCACTAGAATTTTGGAATTTTATCATCACATCTTGCATAGAATCGGTTTCATAATATATGACCTCAGGAGGTTTCTGCATAAAGGTTTCAACCGTGGTTGAGTCGTACAGCGTTGGGTCGAACATTACCGACCTGATATTATCTAACAAAATTATTCCCATGAAATTCCGCTCTTCGTCGATAACAGGGAATAAATTTCTATTCGATTTCGAAACTCCTTTTTTCAGCATGTCCCCGAGGGTCATTTCAGGAGTGAGCGTTACAAAATCTTGTTCAATAACCGAATCGAGTTTCATTAAAGTCAAAACACTTTTATCCTTATTTTGGGTAAGAAGCGCACCTTTTTCTATCAGTTCCTTGGTGTAAATCGTATGATCGAGACCATTTTTATTTATAATGAATGACATTGATGAGGTGATCATTAGCGGAACAAACAACTCATAACCACCCGTAATTTCAGCAATTAAGAAAATTGCGGTCAATGGCGCATGTAGCACTCCGGCAATAAGACCAGCCATGCCAATTAATGTGAAATTAGCTTCAGACACTGAAAAGCCTAATCCGCAATTATTGATCACTTTGGCGACTACATTTCCTAATGCACTTCCCATTACTAACGAAGGAATTATAATTCCGCCAGTACCACCAGCGGCAAATGTGGTGGTCATAGCAATCGCCTTGAAAATGGTAATACCAAATAGCAATCCGATGACGATCCAAATGTTATCTAAATGATCATCAAAAGGGGTGTTTCCTAGCGCTTCAATATCATTGCCGATCATTAAATTATTGATGAAGCCAAAACCTTCCCCGTAGAGTGGTGGGATAAAAAACAGCATCACACCAATTAAAAGGCCGCCGATAATTAAACGTTGCCTTGCTGATTTAAGCCGATTAAAAATTGAGGTAACCCCGAAGTAAATTTTTGAAAAATAAATAGAAGCTACTCCAGTTCCAATACCAAGTAAAATATAAAATAGCGTGTCTTTAATTGCAAACTTATCAGTAACGTTAAAATCGAAAAGAACGCTATCTCCTAAAAAGAAATACGAAGTAATTACTGAAGACACTGAAGCGATCAATAGCGGTAATAAAGAAGCAAAGGTTAGATCTAAACTAAAAACTTCTATGGCAAAAATGATGGCAGCAATTGGTGATTTGAAAATGGAAGCAATAGCTCCAGCTGCAGCACAGGCAATCAATAAGCTTCTGGTTTTTCGATCAATATGCAGAAGTCTACTGAGATTAGAACTCATTGCAGACGCAGACGCAATGGCTGGTCCTAACAAACCAACAGAACCACCAAAACCAACTGTGAGGGGTGCAGTAATCAAAGGCAAATAAATGTTGCGTTTATCAATGATGCCATCGCGCTTTGATAAAGCAAATAATATAGACGGAATGGCGTGTTTGCTCGGGCGTTTTGAAATGTATTTCACAAAGAGATACACTAAAAACAAACCCACAATAGGTAGAATAAAGTAGATGCTATTTTCTGAACGAATAACACCTTTCTCAAATATTGCTTCGATGGCAAAGGTGATGTTTTTTATAAACACCGAAACTAATCCTGCTAGCAATCCAATGATTAAACTCAATAAAAACAAGAAGTTTTTTTCTGAGACATATTTATATCTCCAGATGTGTAAGCGTTTAAAAAATTTGGAATAGCTAGACATAGCTTAAAGCTAATAAAAAATCCTGCGAGATGCAGGATTTAATATTTAGGATTTTAAGTTGAGTTTTAAATTAAGTTCCTGCAGTTGCTCCTCATCAATTGGCGCAGGTGCATCGATCATTACATCGCGTCCCGAATTATTTTTTGGGAAGGCAATAAAATCTCTAATGGTTTCTTGCCCACCAAGAATAGCAACTAATCTATCAAGTCCGAATGCTATTCCACCATGTGGTGGTGCACCATATTCAAAGGCATCCATTAAGAACCCGAATTGAGCTCTGGCTTCTTCATCAGAAAAACCTAAGTGCTTCAACATTACAGCCTGTGTAGGTTTATCGTGAATACGTATTGAACCTCCACCAATCTCGTTACCATTCAGAACTAAATCATAAGCGTTTGCTTTTACGTCACTAGGATTAGAATCTAACATCTCCAATTGTCCTGGCTTTGGTGAGGTAAATGGATGGTGCATCGCATGGTAGCGTTCTGTTTCCTCATCCCACTCTAAAAGTGGAAAGTCCATTACCCAAAGTGGTGCAAACTCGTCTGGTTTACGTAGCCCCAAACGTTCTGCAAGTTCCATTCGTAAGGCACTTAACTGTGCCCTTACTTTATTTGTATCTCCTGAAAGCACACAGATAAGATCACCAGCTTTAGCACCAGTTACTTCGGCCCATTTTGCTAGGTCTTCTTGATCGTAGAATTTATCTACAGATGATTTGAATGTACCGTCTTCATTGCAACGGCAATAGACCATACCTAAGGCACCAACTTGAGGTCGTTTTACCCAATCAATAAGTTTATCGATCTCTTTTCTGGTATAAGAATTTCCGCCAGGAACAGCTATTCCAACGACTAATTCAGCTGAGTTAAATACCTTAAAATCTTTATGTTGTGCAACAGCGTTCAATTCGCCGAATTCCATCCCAAATCTAATATCTGGTTTGTCATTTCCATATAAACGCATGGCGTCATCGTAAAGCATACGAGGAAACTTTTCTACCTCAACACCATTAATTTCTTTAAGTAAATGGCGCGTTAATCCTTCAAAAGTATTTAAGATATCTTCTTGTTCTACAAAGGCCATTTCACAGTCGATCTGAGTAAACTCAGGCTGGCGGTCAGCACGAAGATCTTCGTCTCTAAAACATTTTACTATTTGAAAATATTTATCCATACCACCGACCATAAGCAGTTGCTTGAAGGTTTGTGGAGACTGAGGTAAAGCGTAAAACTGCCCCTCATTCATACGACTAGGAACGACGAAATCACGAGCACCTTCAGGTGTAGATTTAATAAGGTAAGGTGTTTCAACTTCAATGAAACCTTCTCCAGATAAGTAATTTCTAACGGCCTGCGCCACTTTATGCCTAAAGATCAGACTCTCTTTTACAGGGTTACGACGAATATCGAGGTAACGGTATTTCATGCGTAGATCGTCGCCACCATCGGTTTCATCTTCAATAGTAAAAGGCGGCACCAATGAATGATTCAGAATAGTTAATTCTGAAACCAATACTTCAATATCACCTGTTGGAATATTCGGATTTTTTGATGCGCGTTCTTGTACAGTTCCTTTCACCTGAATTACAAACTCACGGCCCAACTTCTGAACCTGAGCCATTAAGTCTTTAGGAGTCTGGTCCTCATCAAAATATAACTGTGTAATTCCGTAGCGATCTCTAAGATCTGCATAAATCATAAATCCCTTATCTCTCACACCTTGAACCCAACCGGCAAGTGTAACTTCTGTATTGTTATGTGCGACTCTCAGCTCGCCACAATTATGACTTCTATACATATTCAAAAATTAAATACTTCGCCTTTTTTCAGCGTCGGCGAACTCGGGTGCAAATTTAATCAACTTAAGGACAATTAAATAAAAAAGCCTCAACAATTGTTGAGGCTTCCTCGCTATTAATCACTTTATAAGAAGAAATTATAAAGTTTGTTATTTATCTAGAGCTATTCTGGCGTTTTGAGGGATATCAAAAGTTTCTTCTTCTACTTCAATAACATCAGATTTGGCCACTCTGGCTTTATACATTCTCATCTTTAATCGTGTAATGAGATAGAAGAGAATTGGCACAACAATTAGCGTGAGGAATGTAGCTATGAATAAACCATAAATTACAGTCCAGGCTAATGGTCCCCAGAAAATTACATTATCTCCACCGAAATAGATATTTGGATTGAATTCGCTAAACAAGGTGTAGAAGTTGATATTGAATCCTGTCGCCAACGGAATTAGTCCTAATATTGTAGTAATTGCCGTTAATAATACTGGTCTTAAACGTGCTTTTCCGCCTTTGATAATCGCTTCCAAAAGATCTTCTCTCGCCAAGTAAGCATCATCTTCAAGATCCTGATCAACCTTTTTTCTATCTATTAATAGTTGGGTATAATCGAGAAGTACAACTCCATTGTTTACAACAATTCCCGCAAGGGAAATAATACCCATCATGGTCATCATAATAACGAAAGCACTACCTGTAGCAACGATACCACCAAATACTCCAATAAGACTTAAGAAAATAGCCAACATGATAATTCCTGGTTTAGACACCGAATTGAATTGGAAAATAAGTATGAAAAAGATCAAACCTAATCCTGTAAAGAAGGCACCCATTAAGAAGGCCATTTGCTTGTTTTGTTCTTCAATTTGTCCGGTGAAATCTATTTTGATGTCAGAAGGCATTTCATTTTCAATGAAATCCTTGGTTTCATTTTGAATCTGAGAAACAATAGCGCCAGCGTCCGTAAATCCAGGAGCAAGAGCAGAGTAAACTGTTGCTACGCGCTCGTTGTCTATGTGTTTAATGGCACTAAAACCTGAAGAATTGTTTTGCTTGGCTACTGCCGACACAGGAATTTCCTTAACCTGCCCGGAAGCCATATCTCTAAAGGTGATCTTCTGGTTAAAGATGGCACTTGTGTTATAGCGATTTGCTTCATTAAACCTAACATAGATATCGTAATCTTCACCATCTTCTTTATATATACCAGCCTTTGCACCAAAGATCGAATTACGCAATTGTTGACCAACCTGACTAGCAGATACACCAAGTTCACCAGCTTTTTTACGATCGACCTGAACCAGCATAGATGGTTTCGATTTATTAACGTCGATCTTTAGTTCATCTATTCCTTGAATATTTTTAGTGTTGATGTAATCACGAAGCTTTTCAGCATTAGCGATCAATTCAGAATAGTTATCACCCTGAAGTTCAATATTAATTGGGTAACCCGCTGGTGGACCAACGGCATCTTTTTCAACAGAAATTGCAACACCTGGATAAATATCCTTTAGGTCTTCCTGTACTTTTTTCAGAAGTTCGTTACTGTCGGCACCTTCTCTAAATTTATATTCGCGCATGGTTGCGGTGATTTTACCACGATGCGGCATTTCGGCCTGCGATCCTCCATCAGTTTGAGGATTACCGGCACCTTCACCAACTTGAGAAACGGCACTTTCTGTTAAGAAATTAAAGTCACCGTTGAGGTAAGCGTCTTCATTAATTATTTTGTAGACGCGTTCTTCTATATCTTTAGTAATGGCATTGGTTTTTTCAATGTCTGTACCTTCAGGATACTCAATGTAAACAATGATTTGGTTTGGTGTATTGTCTGGGAAGAATTCAACTTTAGTTCGTTGACTTCCAACTGAGGCACCAAAGCCCATGAATGCGATGATCAACAAAACAAATGTTCCAATAGCAATTCCCATGGGTTTTCTTCCACTGAGAGCTGCACGCAGAACTTTCTCATAGAATCGCTCCCAACGCGGTAATATTTTATTTTGAAATCCATTAGCCCAACCTCTAAGGAATAAACGATAAACCCACAACAGGATGGCTGTAAATACCATCAGTGTTCCGAATATTCTATATTCACCTCCAAAGAAGATGATTAGAAGTCCAATAACGGCTGCAATAGAAGTGGTTCTAATAATTTGGCTTAAAGGCATTTCTTTGTCTTCGGTGGTCATAAAACGAGAGACCAAAACCGAATTAAAGAATATCGCAACGAACAGCGACGATCCTAGTACCACGGAAAGCGTGACGGGGAAATAGATCATAAATTGACCCATTACTCCTGGCCATAACCCAAGTGGAATAAATGCAGCTACAGTAGTTGCGGTTGAAATAATAATAGGAAATGCAATTTCACCAATTCCTTTTTTCGCGGCTTCGATTCTAGGCATGCCTTCGTCCATTAAACGGTAGACATTTTCAACAACCACAATACCATTATCTACAAGCATTCCAAGTCCCATAATTAATCCGAAAAGGATCATGGTATTCATGGTATAGCCCAATAGATTTAAGATCATCAGAGACATAAACATGGACATCGGAATCGCAAAACCTACGAACAATGCGTTTTTAAATCCAAGGAAGAACATTAAAACAGTTACTACCAGAATAATACCGAAGATGATATTGTTCACTAAGTCATCTACCTGACCAATGGTCTTTGAAGACTGGTCGTTTGAAATGGTCACCGTTAAGTCTTGAGGATACACATTTTCGATAGCTTCGTCTACCATGACCTTGATCTTATCCGCAGCGGCCACCATGTTTTTACCAGCACGTTTTTTAACGTCGAGCATTACCACTGGTGCGCCAAACTCGCGAGCATAAGTGGTTTTATCTTCGTCTTTAAAGGTCACCGTAGCGATGTCCTTGAGGTAAATTGGATTGCTTTTTTCGGACTTTACCACGAAGTTTTCAAGCTCTTCCGGTGTTTCAATTTCACCGAGAATTCTTATAGTTCTGCGTTGACCACTTGTTATTAAATTACCCGCAGACATCGTCATGTTTTCACGACTTATGGTATTAATAACATCATCAAAACTCACCTGAGCTGCCATCATTTTGTAAATGTCAACAGCAACTTCAACTTCACGTTCTTGAGCACCTCTAATATCTACTTGCTTAATTTCAGAAAGCCCTTCAATTTCATCTTCGAGATATTCGCCATATTCTTTCAGTTTATCAACCGGATAATCACCAGAGATATTGATATTCAGAATTGGCATTTCTTCAGACATACTGAGGTCGAAGATATTTGGCTGCACCTTGGCACCATTAAATGTTGGCCAATCTTCACTCGAAGTTTCTACATCAACTTCGTCTTTTATTTTTTGTTTAGCAGCTTCAACTGAAATATTCTCATCGAATTCTACCATAATGCTCGAATAATCCTCAAGCGAAGTAGAGGTGATTTCAATCACATTACTTACCGTTTTCAAACGATCTTCTATGGGATCGGTGATAAGCTTTTCAATGTCTTCAGCTGTATTACCAGGGTAGATTGAGCTGATATATATTTTCGTTTCCTTGATCTCAGGGAAATTTTCTCTCGGCATACTCATATAGGCCGAAAATCCTAAGAAAAGAATAAGCCCAATAAGCACGTACATTGTTGTAGCGTTTCCGATGGCCCAGGACGAAGGCTTGAATTCCTTATTTACCTTTTTTTGTTTTTGTTCTTTCTTGGTCATGATATTTTTAAGTTTATGTGTTTGGAGTTTAATAGTTTAGCCCCAAACATTCAACCCTAATTTTTTATTTGTGATTTACGCAATGCGTCAAGCATAGCGGTTATTTCTTGTATATTTTCTCGAATTTCATCGTAATTCTCATTTGATAAAAACTTTTTCAAACGAGAATTCCTTCATACTTTAAAATTTCGAATATGAGTTAGACATGTGTTTTATAACTAAACTCATAAACCTTTTAAGCTTCAAACTAATATTGAAGGATCTTTACCTCTTGTCCATCCTTAACACTTCGGGCACCTTCATTTACGATCTCACTACCATTTTCTAATCCTGAAAGCACTTCGATATAATCGCCCTGAGTTTTTCCAGTATCAATAAAGACACGCCTTGCTGTCCCTTTATTGTCATCTCTATCAGTGACGGTGTACACATATTGTTTACCCTCTGCATTTTCTGAAATGATACTCTGTGGTATTAGGATAGCATTCTCATTAGTGTAATCGTTGATCTTTAACTTAGCCGTTAGATTAGGCTTTATTTTATTATCAGAATTTGGGACAGCAACTTCAATTTTGAAGGTTCTATTCGCCGGATTGATAAAATTACCAGCCTGTCTAACCTTAGCATCGAGCTCTGATCCTAAAACAGGAAATTCAACCTTAACATCCTTGCCATTAGTAATACTTGTAATGTAACTTTCTGGCACATCTGTTTCGATATACATATTTGATAGATTTACAATTCGGAATAACTGTGATTGTCCTGGAGATACCACACTACCTTGCTCTGTAATAACATCGTCTATGGTACCCGAAAATGGTGCTCTAACTGCCGTTTTTCCGATTTGTTCTTTCAGTTGCTTAACAGCTTTTGATTGAGCCTCATAGCTAGACTTCGCCTGAAGAAATTGAATTTCACTTCCAATTTTTTGATCCCATAAACGCTTCTGGCGTTCAAAAGTTGTTTTAGCGAGATCAGCCTGAATTTGCAATTGAGCTACTTGTTGACTTAAACCTCCATCATCGATCTTAGCCAAGATTTGACCCTTGCTCACTTTCTGACCTTCTTTTACATATACTGTAGTAAGTACACCTGCATACTCTGGATAAATAACCAAATTTTGCTTAGTGTCTACACTTCCTTGAAGTTCCACAAAATGATGAAAAGGTTCTTGTTTGGTTGTAAAGGTTGTGATCAACGGAATTTTTTCCTGAGGATCTAGTTCCTTTATTTTATCCTGAAGCTGTTTTATCTGTGCGGTAAGCTCTTGCTGCTGTGCATCAAGTTCAGCTTTTTTTGTCCTTAATTGTGCCAGATTCTCAGAAGCAATGAGGTCTTCAACAGATTGTTGTTTATCTCCTGAACAAGAAGCCAGTATTAAGGAGATGAAAGTTAGTCTAATTATATGTTTCATTTTTTAATTGATTTTAGAAATTGGATATATTGTTGGTAATTGTTTCTAATTCTGCTTTAGAATTAATAACATTCAACATGGTTTGCAATAGTTCTTGTTGTGCTGTATAAAGTTGGGTTTGTGCCTGTCTTAATTCAAAACTAGAGGCGATACCTTCAAAGAATTTTGTTTGATTTTTTTGTTCTATGCGCTCCGCTAATGAGAGATTCTGCTTTTTGTTGTAATAATCTTCAGTAGCAAACTTATAGTTAGATTTTGCTGTTTGGATTTCGAGCTTTAAACGCTGTTCAGTTTCCGTAAGGTCGTCCTTAGATTTTTCTAAATTAATGCGAGCGCGCTGTGTCGCCGCACTTCTTCCGCCAGAACTAAATATTGGAAGGTTAAGGTTAAACCCAAATGAAGAAAACCCTGCCCAACGCTGTTCCCTGTCGAAAAATGTAAACTCATTAGAAAAGCCTAAATAACCACCATCGAGATACGCGCTTAATGAAGGCAATGCTTTCGATTTTTCTAACTTCAGAAGTAACTCCTTCGATTTTTTGTCATTTTCGGCAATTTTATAATCGATGGTCGTGGTAACATCATTTTCAAGATTTAAGGCTTCCAGAGAAATATTTTTTTCCGTGAGGTCTTCGAGATTCTCGGTAAGTGTAACGCCGGCGTCATAGTCAATCCCTAATGTTATATTGAACATCTGATACGCAATTCCTCTCAGACGCTTAGCGTTGTTCAGACTACTTTGGAGATTAGAAAGTGTAATCTGTAACTGCTCGACACTCTCTTCTTCTTCAAGACCGTTTTCATAAATTTTTGTGGTTTCGTCTAAATTTTTCTGAAGTACTGCGATGTTCTTTTCAAAAATGAGAACACTTTCTTCGGAAAGTAAAACATTACCATAGGCATTGATGACCCCTTTTCTAACTTCAAGATCTGTTTTGTCTTTAGCATTTTTTGAAATTTCTAAAAACACTTTAGCCGATTGAAGTCCAACTATGTAAGAACCATCAAAGATCAATTGATTTAGTGTAGCACTTGCACTTACATTTTGTTTTGTTCCGAAGATAAGTTCCGTAAATCCTTCTAGGGGTTCAGGGGAGCCATTTGCTGTTAAACCAAAAAACTCTTCAACAGTATCAATGGTAGATTGACGTCCGTCGAAAGCGGCATTCGGAACAATTGAAACTTGCTGCTTTAAAAAGTTTTGGTAGTTAATGCCGGCATTGAGTTGCGGTAAACCAGTAGCTGTGGTTTCCCATTTTTGCTGTTTGGCTGCTTCGATATCTCGATTGGCATTTTTTGCTTGTCGGTTATTTTCAAGTGCATAATCAATAGCCTCTTGTAACGTGAAGCTATTGGGAATATCTTGGGTAAATCCAAGACTGAAGCACATTAGAAATAGTATGATATGAAATTGTTTCATTCGTTATTATGATTGATTTTTAGTAATAAATTGATTTAATATTTTGAATCCTTTTTCAGTAACGATGGCTCTTAGGTGATACTCGAGATAGCTTTCCATTAAGTATTCCATTTGGTATTGTTCTGGTGGAAAAAACATATTGTCTTTAATTCCGGTCATCCCTGTAAAATACATTCGTGAAATAAAATCGACATCTATAGAATCTCTAAAAACACCTGTGTCCACACCTTGTTGCAAACTATCCTGAACGGAACTGTGCATTTTTTCAAACTGTTTGAACTTTAACTGCGCATGGATCTGTGGGTAGTACTTTTTTAATTGAAATTGAGGTGATGTTTTTTCATTTTTAAGGTGCTGCATCACATACATTTTGATAGAATACAATTCCTCAATCGGATTTGGTGCACTGTCACAAATGTCATCGATACCATCGCAAATGGTATCGAATAAATGAAATGTTACAGCCTCAACTAATTTGGTTTTATTATTAAAATGAACGTAGATGGTTTTTTTAGAAATTCCCATTTCATTGGCAATATCATCCATTGTAACACTCTTAAAACCAAGGTTTAAAAAAAGTTCTGACGCTTTGCGTATAATTTTTTCTCTCATAAATCAGGGCACAAATTTAGACAAGGAAACTTTAAAAACAATAAAAGTTTCCAAAGTTTTAATAATTATTTAACATTGGTAACACTAGCGTTAAATACCTGATTAGCCTTATTTTTGCTGCATGCAAAACATTGAATCCTATCAAAAGTCTTTTATATCCTATCTCGAAGACTATGCTGTAGAAAAAGAACCTACAAACCTCTATGCGCCAATTAATTACATTTTGAAACTTGGTGGAAAGCGCTTGCGACCTGTTTTAACCTTGATGTCTTGCGAGATTTTTGGAGGTACGACCAATTTGGCTATGAATGCAGCACTTTCTGTTGAGGTATTTCATAATTTCTCATTAGTCCATGATGATATTATGGATGATGCACCACTTCGTCGAGGAAAGAAAACCGTGCATGAAAAGTGGGACCTAAATACAGGAATTCTTTCTGGCGATGCCATGCTAATTTTGGCTTATCAGCTTTTCGATGATTATAAATCAGATATGTTTCAGGCCTTAGTCACTTTGTTCAGTAAAATGGCACTTGAAGTTTGCGAAGGTCAGCAATATGATATTGATTTTGAAACCAGAAATGATGTTACCATTCCTGAGTATCTTAAAATGATAGAGTATAAAACGGCAGTGTTAATTGGTTCTGCAATGAAAATGGGTGCCATTGTTGCTAAAGCATCTGAAGCCGATCAGAATGAAATTTATGATTTTGGTCGTTACCTCGGAATTGCCTTCCAATTACAAGATGATTATCTCGATGCCTTTGGGAATCCTGAAACCTTCGGCAAGCAGGTTGGTGGTGATATCCTAGAGAACAAAAAAACCTATTTATATCTCAAAACGATGGAATTAGGCTCAGAAGATCAAACCTCTGACTTATTGAATTTAATGGCGAATAATTCTATTTCGGGTGACGATAAAATTGAAAAGGTGAAAAGCTTATTTAATTATTCAGGCGCTTCTCAGGCCACACAAAATGCTGTCGAAGACTACACGAATAGAGCATTCAGCGTTCTCGAAAATTTAAATATTTCCGACGAAAACAAACAGCAATTACGTGCTTTTGGAGCCTATTTAATGAATAGACGCGTTTAATGTCTCTGCCCGAAAATTTTGAAGTACTAATTTCTGAGGCTGAAGCTTCAAATCTCTATGGAAATTTAATTATTCAATTGAATAAAGATTTGCTATATGCTAATATTGACCTCGAGTTTGACAAAGAGACCTTGCCTTCAAGTTTGAAACTTGTTTTACATGAAACCGTCTATTATCTCCTTCAGAATAAATTTACCGATTACTTGAATCTTTTATATCAGGTCGATATTTCCGAATCAAAAGTTAGAAATTTAAGCGGAGAAGATTTGGTAAAACTTTCCGAAGAGGTCACATTTTTAATACTTCAGCGCGAATGGCAAAAGGTTTGGTATAAAGCCAAATTTTCTTAAAACCAAAATCTTACAAAAGGCATCCAAGCCTCATTCTGAATGCTTGTATCTGCGTCGTATAAAATATCGTATCGTATGCCAAAAGTCATATTTCCACTGCGATAGCCAAGGCCTAAAAACAAAGCAGGATACCAATATTTGTCATCGAGATTAGTTACAAATTGCTCGTCAAAATTGCGATTGACATAGAGCTGTTCAAATTCAGTTGAAATTTGCACCTCAGGTATTGGATTAAACAATCCGATAAGGCTTCCACCGACGACAGTAGATTTAAAAACATCGCGTTGCGAACTATATAAAAAATTAAGTCCAACGCCAGTAGCAACATAAGGGCTTACATTATAAATTGCTGTGGGTGATACGGCACCACTAAAAAAACCATCACCAAAGTTCAAACCAATGCCACCACCAAATTGAACACTATTCCAGAAATTATTATTATCCAATGAATTTTGGGCGGAAAAAGGAAGGCTTAAGCTTACAAACAAAATGGCTATTAAGAGGGCTTTTTTTGAGGGTATTACTTTGAATTTTATCATGATAAAAATGGGTTCTTTTCTATTTGTTATAAATATAATAAAACAGCCGTTATTATTGTTAAATGTTGTATTTTTGAAGAAATTTTGTTGAAACGACAATGTCTCGTAAAAATAATGGATAAATATTCCTTTCTCAACGCAGCACATACGGCATATTTTGCTGATTTATACGACCAATACCTACAAAATCCTGATGCTATAGAACCGAGTTGGCGTGCCTTTTTTCAAGGGTACGATTTTGGTTCTGAAAGCTACGGAATGGACGGCGAAATTGTAGAGGGTGTTTCCACTCAAATCCCTGAACAACTTCAGAAAGAATTTCAGGTTGTAAAACTTATCGATGGGTATCGAAACCGAGGACACTTATTTACAAAAACCAATCCGGTTAGAGCCAGAAGACAATACGCTCCTACATTAGAGATCGAAAATTTTGGACTTACAAAAAATGATCTCAACACAGTTTTCTCGGCAGGAGAAATTATTGGTGTTGGTGCCAATACACTGCAAGTGATTATCGATCATCTAGAGCGCATTTATTGCGACTCTATTGGTGTTGAATATATGTATATCAGAGAACCTGAGGAAATCAAGTGGATTCAGGATCAGCTCAATGTGAATGACAACCATCCACAGTTTACGGTTGATGAAAAAAAATACATTCTTAAAAAATTAAATGAAGCCGTGGCTTTCGAGTCATTTCTTCATACAAAATATGTTGGTCAGAAACGCTTTTCACTAGAAGGTAACGAGTCCTTAATTCCGGCAGTAGACGCCATTATTGAACGTGCAGCAGATGAAGGTGTAAAAGAATTCGTAATGGGAATGGCACATCGTGGCCGTTTAAGTACCTTGACCAATATTTTTGGGAAATCAGCCAAAGATATCTTTAGTGAATTTGACGGAAAAGATTACGAAGAAAAAGTTTTTGATGGTGATGTAAAATACCACCTTGGTTGGACGAGTAATCGCGAGACTTACAACAATAAAAAGATTAACCTCAATATTGCTCCAAACCCGTCGCACTTAGAAACTGTTGGTGCGGTAGTACAAGGAATTGCGCGGGCTAAGCAAGACAAGGACGGCATTACAGATGCTTCACTAGTGTTGCCAATTGTGGTTCATGGTGATGCTGCCATTGCTGGCCAGGGTTTGGTATACGAAGTGGTGCAAATGGCTAAGTTAGATGGTTACAAGACTAACGGGACTATACATATTGTGGTAAACAATCAGATTGGTTTTACCACCAATTATTTAGATGGTCGTTCAAGTACTTACTGTACCGATGTCGCTAAAGTTACCCTATCACCAGTACTTCATGTTAATGCCGATGATGCCGAAGCAGTGGTGCATGCGGCGCTTTTTGCCCTTAACTTTAGAATGAAGTTTAATCGCGATGTATTTATCGATTTATTGGGCTATAGAAAGTATGGTCATAATGAAGGCGATGAACCAAAATTTACACAACCATTATTATACAAAGCCATTGCGAAGCATAAAAACCCTAGAGACATTTATGCACAGCGCTTAATTGACGAAGGTACAATTGATGAAGGTTACGTAAAACACATTGAAGCGAAATACAAGGAGAAACTCGAAGAAAAATTAGAAGATTCACGCAAGGAAGATAAAACGGAGATCACTCCGTTTATGCAAGAAGAATGGAAGGGGTTGAGACGTGTAACTGAGGTTGAAATGATGAAGCCTGTTGATACTACAGTTTCTAAAGATGTTTTAGAAAATGTAACTAAGGTGATTTCGAATTTACCAGATAACAAGAAATTCTTCCGTAAGATTCAAAGGCTCGTGGAGTCGCGTCAAGCTATGTTCGATGAAAATCGACTCGACTGGGCCATGGCCGAGCATTTGGCCTATGGATCATTACTGTTGGAAGGCTTTAATGTTAGACTATCGGGTCAGGATGTAGAACGCGGTACCTTCTCACATCGCCATGCTGTAGTTAAGGTTGAAGATAGTGAAGAAGAGATCGTTTTATTAAATCGTATTGCAGATCAGCAAGGGCAGTTCAGTGTATATAATTCACTTCTGTCAGAATATGGTGTTGTAGGATTTGATTATGGTTATGCCATGGCAAGTCCAAATACACTAACCATTTGGGAAGCACAGTTTGGTGATTTCAGTAATGGTGCGCAAATTATGATAGATCAGTACATTTCTTCAGGTGAAGATAAATGGAAAATGTCTAACGGATTAGTAATGTTACTACCACACGGTTACGAAGGTCAAGGTGCTGAGCATTCTTCGGGTCGTATGGAACGTTACCTCCAACTTTGTGCAAAGGATAACATGTTTGTTGCCGACTGTACTACGCCAGCAAATATGTTTCATTTGTTGCGAAGACAAATGAAGGCTGAATACAGAAAACCTCTGATCGTATTTACCCCAAAAAGTCTTTTACGTCATCCAAAAGTAATCTCATCTGTTGATGAGTTTGCAAACGGAAGTTTCCAGATGCTCATAGATGATGCAACTGCGGATGCGAAAAAGGTGAAGACTTTAGTGTTTGTAACGGGTAAATTCTATTATGATCTTTTAGAAGAACAGGAAAAACTTGAAAGAGATGATGTTGCACTTGTAAGAGTAGAGCAGTTATTCCCATTACCTGCGGAAGCCATAAGAGCTATTTTGAGTAAATACAAAAATGCAGACGATATCGTTTGGGCTCAAGAAGAACCGCGAAATATGGGTGCTTACGGTCATATGCTTATGCATCTCGAAGAAGCCAGACAGTGGCGTGCCGCGAGCAGACGACCTTATGGTGCGCCAGCAGCAGGAAGTTCTGTGCGTTCTAAAATAAGACATCAAGAAGTTATCGATTACGTATTTGATAAAAGCAAGAATAACCAACAACGTTATAAAAAATAAATCAACTCCATAAAAGTTAAATAAAATTAGGTATGATTTTAGAAATGAAAGTGCCCTCGCCAGGCGAGTCTATTACAGAAGTAGAAATAGCAGAATGGTTAGTTTCAGATGGTGATTATGTTGAAAAAGATCAGGCTATCGCAGAGGTAGACAGTGACAAAGCAACTTTAGAGTTACCAGCTGAAGCAAGTGGTACAATTACCCTTAAAGCAGAAGAAGGTGATGCTGTAGCTGTAGGTGAAGTAGTGTGTTTAATTGACACCAGTGCTGAAGCTCCAGAAGGTAGTGAAGCCCCTGCAAAGGAAGAACCAAAAGAAGAGGCACCTAAAAAAGAAGAAGCAAAAGCTGAACCAGCATCAGCAAAAACATATGCAACAGGTACTCCTAGTCCGGCTGCAAAGAAAATTTTAGACGAAAAGGGCATTGATGCAAGTGCAGTTTCTGGTACGGGAAGAGATGGCAGAATAACTAAGGACGATGCTGTTAATGCTGTTCCTTCAATGGGAACACCAACTGGCGGAAACCGAGGAACTTCTCGAAGCAAGATGTCGATGCTTCGTCGTAAAGTTGCAGAGCGTTTAGTTGAAGCTAAAAATACAACCGCCATGTTAACCACATTTAATGAGGTTGATATGTCGCCAATTTTTGATCTTCGAAAGCAATACAAAGAAGATTTTAAAGCCAAGCACGGTGTAAGTTTAGGATTTATGAGTTTCTTCACATTAGCTGTGGTGCGTGCTTTGAAACTTTTCCCAGCGGTAAATTCTATGATTGATGGTAAAGAGATGATTACCTATGATTTCGTAGATATTAGTATTGCGGTATCTGGTCCTAAGGGATTAATGGTACCTGTGATTAGAAATGCAGAAAATCTAACGTTCAGAGGTGTTGAAGCTGAGGTGAAGCGATTAGCATTAAGAGCAAGAGATGGCCAGATCACTGTTGATGAAATGACGGGCGGTACATTTACCATCTCTAATGGTGGTGTATTTGGAAGTATGTTATCTACACCAATTATTAATCCACCACAAAGTGGAATTCTAGGGATGCACAATATTGTTGAACGACCAGTTGCAATAAATGGTAAGGTTGAAATTAGACCGGTAATGTTTGTGGCATTATCTTATGATCATAGAATTATTGATGGTAAAGAATCAGTTGGTTTCTTAGTAGCCGTGAAAGAGGCACTCGAAAACCCAATTGAGTTATTAATGGACAATAATCCTAAGAAGGCTTTAGAAATGTAAGGCTTCAAATACAGGAAATTAAAAAAGCGCAATCTGGAGAGGATTTGCGCTTTTTTTTTACTCTAAACTAACAGAGTTACTAACTAAAATTAACTAAAAAAATTAACAGCCACGTTGGCTGAGATTACTACAATAGAACTTACGATCAATAGAACTATAAAAATTTTATCTCGTTTTGCTGTATTGTTTTCCATCGTTTGCATAAATAATATGTTATTATAAAAAGCTCTGAGTTGAGGTCGACTCAGAGCTTTAGAGAATCTAATCTGAGGCGTTGATTAATAGCTATGTAAAATTCCGAAATAAAGTGATGCCATACTATACGTAGAACTACGTATTTTTTGAGGGTATTAAAAATTAAGAGCCCCGAACTACGTTCGAGGCTCCAATAATCCCCTAAGAACTAATTAATAGCTCGTTATTAACCCTTAATTAATAACAATGTAAATGTCATAAATAAAATAATGCCACACTATACGTAGAACTACGTATTTTTAGAGATATTTCAGATTTTCTTTGGCGAATAAATACAAACTAGCTGATTTTGAGTCTAATGCAAGTTTACGTCGAATGTTATTTTTATGTTTTTCGACGGTTCTAACGGAAATAAACAGCTCATTTGCAATTTCGGTAGCCGTTTTGTTGGTGGCAATCAACTTAAAAATTTTAGTTTCAGCCTGTGTTAAGGTATCTAATCCTTCAGGTGCCTCATCAACTTCAATATAAGCTAATAACTCTGGACTGAAATACGGCTTATTTTTAACTACTGATGAAATGCAATTTTCAATTTCATCTAGAGCAAATTCTTTCAAAACATAACCATATATACCTAAGGTCTTGGCCTCGTTGTAGATCTTTTCGTCCTTTTCAAAAGTTATAAGAACAATTTTGGTGGGAATATCACTAGCCTTACAATTTTCAGCGATCTGCAAACCTGTATAAAAAGGCATTTTAATATCTAAAATTGCAATATCTGGTGAATGTGCTTTAATCAAAGCTAAGGCTTCTTTACCATTTTTGGCACTCGCCAGAACGTTATAATCGTTCTCTGATAAAAACTCTTGTAAGCCTTTGAGCACCAACGGGTGATCGTCGGCAATAATGATGGTTGGATTCATTAAGCTATTAATTCGTCGAGGGATTTAAAGATACTAAGAAATTTCTGGTAATTTTAAATAAAGGTATTTTTTATCATAATCGATAATGGCTTTACCTTTTTTAAGAATATCTGCACCAATAATCCCATCGACCGGATCTGCATTGTGATTAATGAGACCGTTATTAACATGTGATAAGTTGAATAATACTAAAGCAACACGTTTTTTCTTCCAGGAGCCTATTTTCAAATCATTCGAATTAGAAATCTGTGTTTCCATATTTGAGGTTCCGGCACCAACGACTTTGATTTCAGAATCCTTTACCTTAAGATTAAATCGATTAATGGCTTCAAAACCTACACAACTACTAGATGCTCCGGTATCGAGAATGAACCGACCTTTAACCCCATTTATTGAGGCCTTAATTTCAAAATGATTGGTATTGGTGAGTTTAAGTTTTACTTTGGAATAGCCTTTTTCTAACAAAAAATCTTTTAACGTATCCATTTTAAATATTTGTGTAAATATAATATTCTAAGGATTATTTTTGCAAAATGATTATAACAGATACACATACACATTTATATAGTGAAGCTTTTGATGAAGATCGACACGAAATGATTCGTCGTGCATTAGACAGTAATGTAAGTCGATTTTTTATTCCGGCGATAGACTCTACCTACACAGAATCGATGCTTCAGCTCGAAAGTGATTTTCCTGATAATATATTTCTCATGATGGGTTTACATCCAACACATGTTAAGGCTAACTATAAAGAAGAACTTGCTCATGTTGAAGAAATGTTGCAACAGCGACACTTTTATGCCGTTGGTGAAATTGGGATTGATCTCTATTGGGATAAAAGTACGTTGGATATTCAAATTGAAGCTTTCAAGTATCAAATACAGTTAGCGAAACAGCACAAACTCCCAATTGTTATTCATTGTAGAGAGGCCTTCGAAGAAATTTTTGATGTGTTAGAGGAAGAAAAATCAGAGGATCTATTCGGAATTTTTCATTGTTTTACTGGCACCAAGGATGATGCCCACAGAGCAATATCCTATAATATGAAGTTGGGTATTGGTGGCGTAGTGACATTTAAAAATGGTAAAATAGATCAATTCATAAATCAAATAGACCTGAAGCATATTGTTTTAGAAACCGACTCACCTTATCTGGCACCAAAACCATATCGAGGAAAGCGCAACGAAAGCTCCTATATTAATAAGGTATTAGAAAAATTATCCGAACTTTACGGCATAAGTGCAGAAGAGATCGCGGAGATCACTACCAAAAATTCAAAACAAGTATTCGGTATATAAGCATGAAAAAACCTAAGATACTATTAATATATACAGGCGGCACCATTGGTATGGTTAAAGATGCCGATTCTGGTGTTCTCACTGCTTTTGATTTTGATAGTTTGCTGGAGCGAATTCCAGAACTTAGATTGTTAGATTGCATCATTGACACCATATCCTTTGATGAGCCTATCGATTCTTCAAATATGAATACCGAGTCTTGGGAAAATATGGCAGGGATCATTGAAATCAATTATAATGATTACGACGGTTTTGTTGTTCTGCATGGTAGTGACACCATGAGCTATTCAGCATCCGTTTTGAGCTTTATGCTCGAATATTTAATGAAGCCAGTCATATTCACAGGATCTCAGTTACCAATAGGTGATTTGCGTACAGATGCCAAAGAGAATTTAATTACTTCAATTCAATTAGCGTCTCTATATGAAGATGACATGCCTGTAATACGAGAAGTCTGTTTGTATTTCGAATATAAATTATACCGAGGTAACCGCACTACTAAAATCAATGCAGAGCATTTTGAGGCATTCGATTCGCCTAACTTTCCGACCTTGGCAGAATCTGGTGTTCATTTAAAAATTAATCATGAGTTTTTACGTAAAGAGACATTTACAGAACAACTAATTGTACGAACACAACTCGATACTAATATAGGTGTACTAAAATTATTCCCAGGAATTTCAGAACCATTGGTAAAGGCAATTCTCAATACCGAAGGCTTAAGAGGATTGGTTATTGAAACCTACGGCTCTGGCAACGCAACCACCGAAGACTGGTTTATTAACCTTCTTAGTGAGGCAATTAAAAATGGTTTATATATTATTAATGTAACACAGTGTTCTGGGGGAAGTGTTATAATGGGTAAATATGCCACAAGTTCGCAGCTTAAACGAATTGGTGTTATATCTGGTAAAGACATTACTACTGAGGCAGCAGTTGCCAAACTGATGTATCTGCTAGGGTACAATATTAGTCATGAAGAATTTCAATCTTATTTTGAAAAGTCACTACGTGGCGAATTGACTTAAAATTAACGGGACAAATTTTAGTGTTTGAAGTTTTTTTCGTTATTTGGCACACCGTAATTTTTTTTAAAGCCTATAGAGAGGTGGCCGAGTGGTCGAAGGCGCACGCCTGGAAAGTGTGTATACTCCAAAAGGGTATCGAGGGTTCGAATCCCTTCCTCTCTGCATAGATTTTAAGATTAGGTTACATTATTTTTTTTATCTTTAACACTTTAAACTAATAAAATTAAGATTAAGAACAATGAAAAGATTATTTTCTATCCTTGCCATAACTTGTTTAATGGCTATCGGAACTGTTAACGCTAATGCAACGACCTTAGCATCTACAACAGCAACTGTAACAACTCTAGCTCAAGCAGACGCCACTGAAAGTGGAGAAGATCTAGGTTTTCATCAAGAATTAAAAAAGCGATTTATTGAGGGTGGCCCTGGGTTTATGGGTATCGTATTATTATGTTTAATCCTTGGTTTAGCCATCGCAATAGAGAGAATTATCTTTTTAAATCTTTCAACTACAAATACTAAGAAATTAACTCAAAACGTTGAGGAAGCATTAGCATCTGGAGGTATTGAAGCAGCTAAAGAAGTATGTAGAAATACAAAAGGACCTGTTGCTTCTATTTTCTATCAAGGTTTAGACAGAGCAGACGAGGATATCGATGCTGCGGAGAAAGCTGTTGTTGCCTATGGTGGTGTACAAATGGGTCAATTAGAAAAGAATGTATCTTGGATCTCTTTATTTATCGCCTTAGCACCAATGCTTGGTTTCATGGGTACGGTAATTGGTATGATTCAGGCATTCGATAAAATTGAAGCTGCCGGAGATATGCAGCCATCATTAGTAGCAGGTGGTATTAAGGTAGCACTTTTAACAACGGTATTTGGTCTTATTGTGGCTATTATTCTTCAGATATTCTACAACTACATTATCGCTAAGATCGATAGTATTGTAAATGATATGGAAGATGCATCCATCACATTAATGGATTTACTTGTAAGACACAAAAAATAATAAAGACCACATTAAATTATGTTACACAAAATATTAAGAATAGTAGCTTTAATTCTCAGCGTTGCTGGTATTATTTTCCTTGGAATGATAATAGCAGAAGGCGATGAAGAAATTAAGGCAGCAGCTTTAGCAGGAGATACTGCTATAGTTGACCCAATAGCCATTGTGGCTTATATAACATTGGGTCTCATCGTATTATTTGTGTTGGTTTTTGTTGTTAAAAATCTATTCACAAATACTGCAGGCCTAAAAAATACGTTGATAGGAGTAGGTGCCTTTGTGGCCGTACTCGTAATTGCTTATATATTATCAGACTCTGATAACCCTGTGATGCAAGATGGTAAAAACCTTTATAAGTATGGAGATAAAGTAGCAACTGGCAGTGAAGTTCAATTGTCGGGAGCTGGCTTAGTTGCTTTCTACATTTTACTTGTACTTGCGGCAATTACAATGATTTTCTCAGGCGTTAAAAAAACAATTAGTAAATAATAAGATATGGCAAAAAGAGCAGCACCAGAAGTAAATGCAGGATCGATGGCTGATATTGCCTTCTTATTGCTTATCTTCTTCCTAGTAACTACTACTATTGAAAAAGATAAAGGCTTATTAAGAAGTTTGCCACCTATCGATGATTCTGAAGTTGAACCGCCAATCATTAAACAAAAGAATCTTTTTACGGTTTTGATTAACCGTCGTAACCAATTGCTTGTAGAAGATGAGCAAATGGAACTAAAAGATTTAAGACAAGCTGCAATCGAATTCCTCGATAATGGAGGAAGTACAAATGCAGCAGGTGAGACTTGCGATTATTGTAAAGGAAAAAGAGACCCATCGTCATCAGATCATCCTGATAAGGCGATTATCTCCATGAAGCATGATAGAGAAACATCATATGAGCAATATATGGATGTTCAGAATGAACTTGTTGCAGCCTATAATTTCTTAAGAGAACGCGAAGCAGAGCGTTTATATAGAAGATATTACCCAGGCGCTGACAATGTTTACAAAGCTATGCTAGCGGAGAAAGAAAAGAACCAGTTTACCCCAGACACCATTTTAAATGGGCGTATTGAGAATATTAAGAAATTATTCCCAATGAAGTTGTCTGAGGCAGAACCAGATGATAGTTAAAAAGTAACAGATATGTCAAAATTTAAAAAAGGAAAATCAGGGGATTTGCCGGCAATTTCAACGGCATCCTTACCAGATATTGTATTTATGTTGCTTTTCTTCTTCATGGTAGCAACTGTAATGCGCGATAGTAGTTTAATGATTGAAAATGTACTACCAAGTGCAGACCAAGTTGAGAAATTGAAAAAGGATAGAACTGCATTTATCTATGCAGGGAAGCCAAGTAGTTCATTCTCTCAATTAGGAACTGAGCCAGTAATCCAATTTAACGATGCTATTATTAGCGTTGAAGAGGTACAGGCGAGTGTATTAGCAGCGCAAGCTGAATTAGTCGAAGAATTACAACCAAAATTTGTGGTTGGTCTTAAAGTCGATAAAAATACGCACGCTGGTTTAGTGTCGGATATTAAACAAGAACTCAGACAGGCAAATACATTAAAAGTAATGTACATTGCTAATGCTCGAGCAGAACAATAATATTCTTAATTTTATAAAAGAAACGTCCTGAATTATCAGGACGTTTTTTATTTCATGAGATTTAAAAGTTTTTGTAGTTTTAGTTTATGAAGTATGTTCATTTAATTCTCTTGCTTTTACTGAGCTTTACTGGCTTATCACAAAATGATAATAATGCCGATAAAGAAGAATTGTATAAAAACTACAGAGAAGATCAATTTTATATTTCCGTTACCTACAATCTTCTAAATTCTAAACCAAAAGATGTTAATCAGAGTGGGTTTTCAACTGGTTTTCATTTCGGTTTTATTAGAGATATGCCCATCAACGAAGAACGAAATGTTGCTATTGGTTTAGGGCTTGGGTTATCTTCAAATTCATATAATCAGAATGTTGCTATTTTAGAAGCTAATAATGACATCACTTATAGTATCATAGACGAAAGTGTGGTTAATGTTTCAAAAAATAAATTTACCACATACCTTGTGGAGTTACCCTTCGAATTTAGATGGCGCAGATCTACACCTACCAAGTATAATTTCTTACGAATATACCCTGGATTTAAGCTAGGCTACGTCTTTTATAATTCCACAAAGTTTAAAAGTGATAATGGAGATGTTAATTTAACTAACCTCGATGATTTTAACAGTCTTCAATATGGCCTAACCTTGAGTGTAGGTTATGGTACATGGAACTTTCATGCCTATTACGGATTAAATCCAATATTCGATAATACAGCACGGCTTAATGGTGAAGCCATCGATATGAGTTCCTTCAAGGTTGGTTTAATGTTTTATATTTTATAACCAATAGTTCATAAAAACTAACTGCGGGAAGAGCCCAGTGAACAACCCAATAATCAACTCTTGATTGGTGTGAGCCTTCAGATGCAAGCGCGATGTTGCGATGGCACCCAAAATGATCATCATTAAGGCTATGGTTCCATTGATATTAATTTTGAAATGAATTCCAATAGCTATAGCGAACATAAAAAATCCTGATGCTGCAATCATATGAATACTTGCTTTTACCTTAAAAATTGCCATTATAAAGCACGCTAGGGTAGAGCATAAAATTCCGAGGAAGAAGTAGTATAATTCAACGATCTCATTGGGCGTAAGAACTCTCATTAAAATTAAAGCAACAATAATACAGTTGATGAGTAAAGGTATTAACCGTTCTTTGGTACTCTTAAGGTAGATCGTATCGACTTTATTGATTGTTTTGAGCAAAAAGAAAAGCAGAATTGGAAGAATGATCGTTAAAATAATTATCGAGAAAATTTTTGCATTCTGAATGGGTTCAGGAATAAATCGCGGTGTTTTATGAAAATAAAAAACCACCCCTAATAATGGCATGATCAACGGATGAAAAACAAACGATATGCTTTTTAGAATAAAATCTTTCATCCAAATGCTATTTTAATTTTAAAGTTCCTTTCTTAAACGCGCTACAGGTATATCTAATTGTTCTCTATATTTTGCGACAGTGCGTCGTGCAATAGGGTAGCCTTTTTCTTTGAGAATCTTTGAAAGTGCCTCATCTGTAAGCGGCTTCTTTTTGTTTTCTTCTTCGATTACAGTTTCAAGAATCTTCTTTATTTCTCGTGTAGATACTTCCTCCCCTTGGTCATTGGTCATCGATTCAGAGAAAAACTCTTTGATCAATTTTGTGCCATAAGGTGTGTCTACATATTTACTATTGGCAACTCTGGAAATTGTTGAGACATCCATATCAATTTCATCGGCTATATCCTTTAAAATCATTGGGCGAAGTTTGCGTTCATCACCACTTAGGAAATAGTCTTTCTGATAATGCATAATGGCACTCATAGTTACAAAAAGTGTCTGCTGACGTTGCCTTACAGCTTCAATAAACCATTTAGCAGCATCTAACTTTTGTTTAATAAATAACACTGCATCTTTTTGTGCTTTCGACTTTTCTTTCGTGTCTTTATAGCCTTTAAGCATATTGTTATACTCGCGCGAAACATGAAGTTCAGGAGCATTTCTACCATTGAGAGTTAACTCTAATTCGCCATCTACAATCTTAATGGCAAAATCAGGTACAATATGTTCAACGATTTTATTATTACCAGCGTACGAACCGCCTGGTTTTGGATTCAATCGTTCTATTTCTTCGATGGCATCTTTAAGTTCTTCTTCATTCACACTAAACTTTTGCATTAATTTTTTATAATGCTTTTTGGTAAATTGTTCGAAGGCTTTATTGATAATTGCCGAAGCTAATTCTACATCAGGGTTCTGTTCTTTTCTTCCTAATTGAAGGCTTAAACATTCCTGAAGGTGTCTTGCACCAACACCTGCGGGATCTAATTGCTGTACCACCTTAAGCACCTTTTCTACTTCATCTTCGGTGGTATAGACATTTTGTGTAAATGCCAAGTCATCTGTGATATCAGATAAGGAGCGACGGATATATCCGCTTTCGTCGACACTACCAACAAGAAAATGGGCAATTTCCTCTTCTTGTTCAGAAAGTCTGAAGGTATTAAGCTGATTGGTTAAGTGCTGCGTAAAAGAGGTTCCTGCGGCATAAGGCACGCTTTTTTCTTCATCGTCAGAACTGTAATTATTGGCTTGAGTACGGTAATCAGGGATTTCGTCATCGCTTAAATATTCATCGACATTGATATCCTCTGCATCAATAGTTTCATTGTCATTAAAGTCATCAACCGAATTATCAAATTCATCGAAGCCATCATCAGTTGTATCTGATTCTTTACCGGTATCTAAAGCCGGATTTTCTTCGAGTTCTTGCTTCAAACGCTGTTCAAATGCTTGGGTTGGTAGCTGAATCAACTTCATCAGTTGAATCTGCTGAGGCGACAGCTTCTGAGATAATTTAAATTGTAAATATTGTTTTAATGACATAGTTAATCCTTAATGATAAAGGTAATTAAAACTCTGCATTTTGTGGTGATCTTGGATACGGAATTACGTCTCTAATATTACTCATTCCTGTAGCAAACATTACCAAACGTTCAAAACCTAATCCAAATCCAGAATGCACTGCAGTTCCATACTTTCTAAGGTCGAGGTACCACCATAATTCTTCTTCAGGTATATCTAGTGCTTTCATCTTTTCTTTCAGCACATCTAAACGCTCTTCACGCTGAGATCCTCCAACCATTTCACCAATTCCTGGGAAAAGAACATCCATTGCTCTTACAGTTTTACCATCATCATTTAGACGCATGTAGAAGGCTTTGATATTTGCAGGATAATCAAACAAAATTACTGGGCACTTGAAGTGCTTTTCAACCAGAAAACGTTCGTGCTCAGACTGAAGGTCAGCACCCCATTCATTAATAAGATACTTGAATTTCTTTTTCTTATTTGGTTTACTATTTCTAAGAATATCTATCGCCTCAGTATAACTTACACGCTTGAAGTTATTATCAACAACAAATTTAATTTTGTCGATAAGGTTCATTGGGCTGCGCTCTATCTGAGGTAATTTTGCTTCTTCCTTCTGAAGTCGGTCGTCTAAAAACTCCAAATCTTCTTTGCAATGTTCTAAGACATAGCTAAGTACAGACCTAAGAAAATCTTCAGCCAGATCCATATTACCAGCCAGATCCATAAAGGCCACTTCGGGTTCGATCATCCAGAATTCAGCAAGGTGACGCGACGTATTAGAATTTTCTGCTCTAAATGTTGGTCCGAAAGTATATACCTTGCCAAGAGCCATAGCATAAGTTTCGGCTTCTAGCTGTCCGGATACCGTTAGATTTGTTTCCTTGCCAAAGAAGTCTTCTTTAAAATCAACTTCACCATTTTCAGTTAGTGGTGGATTTTTAGGATCTAATGTGCTTACACGAAAAGTTTCACCTGCACCCTCAGCATCACTTCCTGTAATTATAGGCGTGTGCATGTTGTAGAATCCATTCTCTGTAAAATACTTGTGAATAGCAAATGATATTGTTGAACACATTCGCATTACGGCACCAAAGGTGTTGGTTCTGGTACGCAAGTGTGCATTCTCTCTTAAGAATTCGAACGAATGTTTTTTAGGCTGAATTGGATACGTTTCAGGGTCAGAATCACCTAAGATCTCAATTTCCTTCACTTGTATTTCAACGGACTGCCCTTTGCCTTGGCTTTCAACCAATTCTCCAGTGACATGTATTGCTGCACCTGTAGTTATGCGTTTTAAAAAGTCTTCTTCAAAATTTTCAAAATCAACAACACATTGAATATTATTAATGGTTGAGCCATCATTCAAAGCGATAAAACGATTCGCTCTAAAAGTTCTTACCCATCCTTTAACGGAGACATCGTGTAGAGTACTGTCTGCTAATAATTCTGCTACTGTTTTTGACATCATTTTTAATTATTTTGAAAATGCTAAGATAAATTTTATTGTTAGTTTTCCATATCCTCTTCAGATTCATCTTCCGAAGGAATAATATCGATGGCTGGTTTACGTAATACTTCCTTATTGGCAATGTTACGTTCTAATGATAATAGAAGCGAAGGAAGTAATAATAAGTTTGAAAGCATCGCAAATAATAAAGTTATTGATACTAATGCTCCAAGGGCTACTGTGCCACCGAAACTAGATATGGTAAATACTGAAAATCCGAAGAATAAAACAATAGATGTGTAGAACATGCTAATGCCAGTTTCGCGTAAAGCCGCATAAACTGATTTTCTGATTTTCCAATGATTGGCTTGTAATTCTTGTCGGTATTTTGCCAAGAAATGAATGGTGTCGTCTACCGAAATACCAAATGCTATACTAAAGACTAATATGGTTGACGGTTTAATAGGAACACCCACATAACCCATTAATCCGGCTGTGACTAATAATGGTAATAAGTTCGGAATGAGCGAAACAATGATCATTCGTACCGAACGGAATAAATAGGCCATAAAAAGTGAGATCAAGAAAATGGCAAGGGTTAAGGAAATGACCAGATTTCTAACCAAATACTTGGTTCCTTTCTGAAATACCAAAGCCTTACCTGTCATTGTAACCTCGTAACGTTCTTCAGGAAATACTTTATCGATTTTAGTTTGAAGCATTTCTTGAATGCGCTCCATTTTATCGGTACCAATATCTTTCATGAATGTGGTTACACGGGCATATTGGCCTGTGCTATCCACAAAGTTCTTTAAGAGATCAACATCAGTTGAAGAATTCTTTGCATAAGACAATATGAAACTGTTCTCCTGACTTGTAGGTAACTGATAATATTTAGGGTTGCCATTGTAATAGGCTTGTTTACTATACTTTACCAAACTAACTACTGAGATCGGTTTCGATAGCTCAGGGATCTCTTCTATAAGTTCTTCGAGCTCATTAATACGACGCAAGGTCGCCAATTTCATTACGCCTTTCTTACGCTTTGTATCTACCATTATTTCTAAAGGCATAATACCGTTAAATTCATCCTCAAAAAACCTAATGTCCTTAAAAAACTGTTTGTCTTGTGGCATATCTTCGATTAGACTACCAGAAATTTCGATCTTATTGATACCAATCATACTTGCCATTATCAAAATAAAAGCAGTGACATAGATGGTGATCTTTTTATGCTTTACCATGCGCTCCATCCAATCGACAAAGCCACCGATCCAGCGTTTATTAAGATGTTCTAAATGACGATCCTTCGGAAAGGGTAAAAACGTATAAATGATTGGAATAATTAGAAGACATAAAATAAATATGGCTAATATGCTCAAGGACGCAACAATACCAAACTCTTTGAGCAATTTACTTTCTGTAAGAATGAAAGTAGCAAAACCCGATGCCGTTGTTACATTGGTCATTAAAGTGGCATTACCAATCTTGGTAATTACACGTTGAAGTGATTTTACTTTATTACCGTGCGACCGTACTTCGTGCTGGTATTTATTGATAAGGAAAATACAGTTCGGTATCCCAATGACAATGATCAACGGAGGAATTAATGCGGTTAGTACGGTTATTTCGTACCCTAAAAGGCCAAGTATACCGAAGGTCCACATTACACCAATACACACAACGATAAGTGAGATAAAGGTAGCTCTGAATGACCTAAAGAATAAAAAGAAAATTAGAGATGTAATAAAGAGTGCCGCGCCAATAAATATCGGGATTTCATCTACAATATTCTGAGAGTTGAGCGTCCTGATGTAAGGCATACCCGAAACCTTTACATCGAGGTTTGTGTCGGCTCTAAAGTCTTCAACTTTATTTTCGAGAATATCAATAATAAAATCTTTTCGAGCAGCAGTATTTACAATTTCTTTCTTTAAATAGATTGCCGTACGAATAGTTTTAGTTTCGGCATTAAATAAGAAGTTATCGTAAAAAGGATATTTCTTAAATAATTCTTCTTGAAGGGTTTGAATTTCTTCAACACTAGATATAGAGTCTTTGATAAACGGTTCTAAATCGAACTGTTCTTTTTTGGTATTCTTTACAAGCTTCTGAAGATCTTTTATGGAAAGAACAGTCTCTACTTCGTTATACGGTTTGAAGGATTCTGCAAGTTGATTCCAACGGTTAAGCTGTTCAACCGTAAATAAGGTGGAGTCTTTTACACCTAAAACAATGAGATTACCTTCTTCTCCGAAGACCTCAAGAAAATCGTTATATACAAGATTCACTTCATGGTCATCGGGTAACATGTTAGCCTCGGTATAGGTAAAACGCATGTGTTTCCACTGCATACTAAAAAATACAGTTGCCGCAATAACAGCAATAAGAATGAAGATTTTGTTGCGAAGAATTAATCTTGCAACAGCCTCCCAAAATCCTGTAGTTAATAGTTTAAACATACCTTATCTCAAATGAGCCGCAAAGGTAGAAAAAACCTAAGGATTCTTAATGAGAATTGAGTTTAATTAACGCCACTTTATGGTATTCCTTTTAGATGATTTGTTTTAACAAATAATTGTGGAACAATTTTTGTGTTTTTCATTATTTTAAAGCTTAAAACCATCATATTATGAAAAAAACTTCTATTCTTTTCTTAATACTAACTATCACCATCAATTCTTTAAAAGCTCAAGTAAACAGTTCGTATGCACGGAACTCGTTTGCTGAGAAGATCTATCTACAAACAGATAATCAAATCTACACCGCCAATTCTACCATTTGGTTTAAAGCTGCAGTTGTAAATGCAGCAACACTCAGTGGAGAACTATCTAGTGGCGTACTTTACGTGGATTTAATTAATTCAAAAAATGAAATTGTAGATCACAAGATTCTAAAGTTAAATGAGGGTCTTGGTAATGGCTATTTTGATATTGGCTCTAGTATTGAAGATGGTCACTATCGCATTAGGGCGTACACCGAGTGGAATAAAAACTTTTCTGAAGATTTTATGTTCACCAAATCATTGCAGATCATTCGAAGTCAACTTAAGGACGATTATAAGGAGGCCAAAAAATCGAAAAACCGAAAAATAGTCTATACTGAAAAGGAATCTGATGCTCGTAAAATTGATGTGCAGTTTTTCCCTGAAGGCGGAAAACTCATTCATAATATTGCTAGTAAAGTAGGATTTAAAGCTATTGATATCAACGGATTAGGAATAGCAATATCTGGAGAGATCCTTGACGGTAATAATAAGGTGATTGCCAATTTTGAAAGCAATAGTTTAGGTATGGGGCATTTTGTTTTCGAAGATCCGGATCATACCAAGGTATATAGATCGAGAATTACATCTATTGATGGAAAGGCAGCCGATAAAACAGTTGCACTTCCAACCATATATAAGGAAGGGGTTTCACTTCAAGTTAATGAGACTGAAAATGCAATTGAAATTGAAGTTAATTCCAAGTCTTTTCCAGATAAAGCTGTTAGATTGAAGGGCTATTCGAGAGGTATAACTTATATCGATAACCCATTAGATATTACAAACGCCGTCGGAAATTTTTCCATTCCAAAAACTCAGCTGCCTGAAGGCATTATGATTTTTAGTGTGTCTGATGCGCAAAACAGAATTGTTGCAGAACGCATGTATTTCAATAATAATGGAATGTCTAGCCTTAAAATTGATGCCAGTTTGAACAAACAAAAATTTAGTACACGTGATGAAGTAGTACTATCGATGAAAGCCGACACTGAATTGCAAACAGAGGCCACAAATCAATTTGATACCTCTGTATTAGTTATAGACAAATCGCGCATAGACATCGACGGTTCTCGTGGAGGAAATCTGTTGACTTACTTACTACTTACGTCTGATCTAAAAGGTCATATAGAATCTCCTCATTTGTATTTTGAAGCAAATAGTAATTATAATATAGACGACCTTATGCTGACGCAAGGATGGCGTAACTATAAATATGATACTACGGTTAATAATGTTTTCAAATACCGTAGAGAAATGGGAATACCGATTAAAGGTGTAATCAATAGCAAAAATTCAAATGAGATTGTATCAGGTAAGGACTTTACAATCATGGATTTTGGAAGAGATTTTTCTTTAATGAATACCAAATTAGATGTTCCAGGAAGCTTTTACTTTGAAATAGGGGATCTCTTTGGTGATTACAATAAGTTGGTAATACAGCCTTCAAGTATAAACGAAAATGAAAAAGACAATATCCATCTTACTTTATCTGAAAAATTCGAAGTACCGGTTAAACCTTTAGAGGCCAATACGTTCTACGTCGAAGAAAGTGTTACTAAAGCTGTCGTTGAGCAGAAAAAAGAAATTATGCAGATCGAAAAGGATTATTTTAAAAATCTATATGGATATAATCAACTCGATGAGGTTACAGTTTACGGTTATACGATGACGCCAAAACGTCGCGAAATGGCTGAAAAATATGGTCTTCCTAACACTGTTATAGATGGCAAGGATATCCAACGAAAGATCAGAAAATCTTCAAATGGTCTGGTGGATGTGTTGATGTCATTTAGAGATAAAGTATATGTTGAAACACGTGCTAAACGCTCAAATTTTTATCAACCTCGACGCATTAATGTTGGACTCGTTCAACCAGGACCATCGACATTTCAAACCTATTTAAGAATGGGAACAAATCATGGTGGTAGAGGACATGTAAACATGGTTGTTGTTGACGGCATTCCTGTTAATGCCTTGAATCATTACTTAACTGAAGATATCGAACCAACGGAGGTTACCAGTTTTGAGATTATTGATGATCCGAAAAGGTTAAAGCAATTATACGCTGAAGTTTTTAATACTTACCCACCACCAGGGTTATTACTTGGAAGTATTTTATCGATTTATACGCGAAATGGTACGGGGATCTTTGGTGCATTAAATCAAGGGAAAGATCTAAAAACATTCAATGTTGAGGGTTTTTCGCCGAGTAAAGAATTTTATGTTCCAAGGTATGATACAGAAGCCAATTATTACGGTAATCAGCCAGATTATCGTCCTACCATTTATTGGGCTCCTCACGTAAAATCTAAGGATAATGAAGAAGCTACGGTTAAGTTTTACCATTCCGACAATGAAGGTGATTTTATTGTGTTTTTGGAGACCATTTCGAAGGATGGTAAAATTGGATACAAAGAGATCGAATACAGCGTGTCAAAAACTGATAATGACTAAAAGCTTATAGCGAAATATTAAAAGTGAATTTGAACGCAATATTATCTTCGAAATTTTGAAGGTGATAAGCGCCATAGCGATAGGCAAAACTGAGTCCGAATCCCAAGATCAATTTGTTGATCTCAAAGCCAGATTCTGAGTAAAGGTGATTGAGGGTGTTAAATGCAATCCCTTCATGCCTGCTAATACTATTCATATCGCCAAGCGCATAACGCGAAATGAAGACCAATTGAGGTTTAAACCGGTCTGAGATATTAAACGGACTAAAAAAATGTTTAAACTGAAAGGTCATAAACTTGTCGCTAAAGAATTCATTAAAGAACATGGTTTCAAAACTATTGAGACCGGCAACTGAAAACCGTTGAAGTATTGTTTCTTTATTGATATTATTAGGATAAGCATGATACAAATGAGTCAGTGGCGTTTCGCCACCTGCAATGCCAGCCACCAATGTTAAATTGGTGGTTGACTCATTTTTATGATCAAATTGTTGTACGGTTCTAAAGTCTAATTTTGAAAAATTAAAATCACTTCCAAAGATCGATTCGAAACCTTGCGTAAATTGAAGGGTGAATTTCGGATACGCATCCTTAGTTTCAACAACGCGGTCATTTATAATCTCAAATTGACTAAAAGGACTCCATTGCAAACTAATTTTTGCCGTACTAAGATTGAACGTATTATAGACTTCATCATCTAGTACAAAATTATAATTGTAAGTCGGATTTACTCTGCTATTTGATAGCTGCGTTTCCGTTAACAAGTGATTTGATAATTTATGCTGAATGCCTATGGATTTGGTAATATGCCTATGAAAGAGATCGATGTTTAAAAGTCGTGGTTCAAAAAAAGTGAAAAACCTTTTATCTGTTAAAAAGGTAGAGCTTCCGGTTTCCTGAAGATCATCGGTGTAAGACAAGTTAATCCAAGTATTTGTAGCTTCGGCTACTCTAAAGCCACCTCCAACACTAAACTTATAACGCTCGTCTAGAAATCCATAAACCACATAACCATTGGCTCTGTACTTTTCTGAAAAACGGTCGTTTGTAGTTCCTCCTAGTCCTGTTCTAACACCTTCAAACTGATTGTATTTTATAAGGTAACGTAGATCGAGATTAAAATAGCCTAAGGGCAAATAACCATTGCCAATATTTTTTAAAAACTCAGCTTTTTTAATAGAGTCTCTTGCAATGCGAGACGAGTCCTTTTCTTTAGCAACGGGGTTTTGAGCATAGCTAAATGAAGTTAGAAAAAGAAAAACAACAAATAGATGCTTTAGCATGTATATGGATTAATAGTTTAATTAGAAAATGGCCTTATGCTGTTTGAGGTATGAAATTTTTCTAAGCGGGTACAGAATAAAGCAGCTTTACTTTTCTAAACCGTCATAATCTCACTTTCCTTAACATCAAGAATTTGATCTATTTTCTTAACGAAGGAATCCGTAAGTTCTTGTATGTCGATTTCCGAATTCTTCTGAAAATCTTCAGAAACATCAGCCTTTTTAATATCATTCATGGCATCTTTACGCGCATTTCTAACACCAACTTTTGCGTCTTCAGCTTCTGATTTTGCTTGTTTTGCCAATTCCTTTCTGCGTTCTTCAGTTAATGGTGGAACATTGATGATAATCATTTCGCCATTATTCATAGGATTGAAACCTAAATTAGCCAACATAATTCCACGCTCAATTTCCTGAAGCATACTTTTTTCCCACGGTTGTACTGAAATAGTTCTTCCATCAGGTGTATTAACATTTGCTACTTGGTTCAACGGCGTCTGAGAGCCATAGTAGTCTACCATAACACTGCCAAGCATAGCAGGACTAGCCTTACCAGCTCTAATATTTACTAACTGCTTTTCTAAATGCTTAAGCGCATTTTCCATAGCTTCTTTAGCTGTGTCTATTATAAATTGAATTTCTTCGTTCATAATATTTATCTTTTTAATGGAGAGTTATCAAAAGTTACGCCAAATTAAAGGTTCACTTCCGTTCCTATACTTTCTCCAGAAACCACTTTAAGTAGGTTTCCTTTTTTGTTCATATCAAAAACTATAATCGGTAGTTTGTTTTCCTGACTTAAAGTAAATGCTGTTGTATCCATTACTTTTAGGCCTTTGCTTAAAACGTCATCAAAAGTAATATAGTCAAATTTTACGGCATTGCTGTCTTTTTCAGGATCGGCAGTGTAAATGCCATCTACACGTGTGCCTTTCAAGATCACATCAGCACCGATTTCAATAGCGCGTAAAACTGCTGCAGAATCCGTTGTGAAATACGGGTTTCCGGTACCACCACCAAAAATTACTACACGACCCTTACTTAAATGACTAAGTGCTTTTCTTCTAATAAATGGCTCTGCAACTTCATTGATCTTTATAGCCGTTTGAAGACGTGTTTTAACATTGGCATCTTCTAATGCATTCTGAAGTGCTAAACCGTTAATCACTGTTGCTAACATGCCCATATGATCACCTTGTACGCGATCCATACCGTTCATAGCACCTGCAACACCTCTAAAAATATTTCCTCCTCCAATAACTATCGCCACTTCAACACCAAGTTCAGTGATCTCTTTTATATCTTGAGCATACTCGGCTAATCGTTGTGGATCTATCCCATATTGGCGATCTCCCATTAAGGCTTCACCAGATAATTTGAGTAGTATTCTTTTGTATTTCATTAGATTATTTCAAAGTTGAACAAAGCTAAACAATTATTAGCATCTGTAAAAGTGAAAAAAAACCAAAAAAAAGAGCCTTTAACATGTAAAGGCTCTTTTAAATATTTATTAAAATAAGCGGGCTTATCCTAAAGCAACACGCTTAAATACAGTGATTTCAACATCACCGATTGTTTTCACATAGTCAGCAACACTTACTTTGCTGTCTTTAATGAATGCTTGATTTACTAAAGTATTGTCTTTAAAGAAACGCTTTAATTTACCTTTAGCAATGTTATCTAACATAGCTTCTGGCTTACCTTCCTGACGTAATTGATCTTTAGCGATCTCAATTTCTTTTTCGATCGTTGCAGCATCAACACCTTCTTCGTTAAGTGCAATTGGATTCATTGCAGCAGCTTGCATTGCAACATCTTTAGCAACAACATCAGCACCTTCAACATTAGCAGATAAACCTACTAAAGTTGCAATTTTATTTCCAGCGTGGATGTACGATCCAACGAAAGGCGCTTCGATTTTTTCGAATGCATTGATATCTAATTTTTCACCAATAACACCTGTTTGCTCAATTAATTTTTCAGCAACAGTGATACCGTTGAAATCAGCAGCTAAAAATTCTTCTTTTGAATTATAGTTTAATGCTAAATCAGCAAGATCGTGAGCTAAAGCTACGAAGTTTTCGTTTTTGCCAACGAAATCAGTTTCACAACCTAAAACGATAGATACACCTGCAGTTTTAGAATCGTTTACTTTTGCAATTGCAGCACCTTCAGTAGACTCTCTGTCTGCTCTTTTTGCAGCAACTTTTTGTCCTTTTTTACGTAAAATTTCAATGGCTTTGTCGAAATCACCATTAGCTTCAACTAAGGCTTTTTTACAATCCATCATTCCTGCACCTGTAGCTTTTCTAAGCTTGTTTACGTCTGCAGCTGTAATTTTTACAGTATTTTCCATAGTTTCTTGTCCTTGTTTTTATTCTTCTTCTTGAACTGCTACTTCAGCTTTTTTAGCTTTCTTAGTTTCAGTTTTTGCTTTGTTATCCTTTTCAGCACGCTCTGCTTTTCTTTCGTTTAATCCATCTTCGATAGCTGAAGAAACGATCGATAAAACTTTGTTGATAGATTTTGAAGCATCATCGTTTGCTGGGATTACATAATCAACCTGACGTGGATCAGAGTTTGTATCTACCATAGCAAAGATTGGGATGTTCAATTTCTGTGCTTCTTTAATGGCGATGTGCTCGCGCATAATGTCAACCACAAATAAAGCTCCTGGTAAACGTGTCATGTCAGAAATAGAACCTAAGTTCTTTTCTAATTTTGCACGCTGACGGTCTACCTGTAAACGTTCTTTCTTTGATAACGAATCGAAAGTTCCGTCTTTTTTCATACGATCGATAGAAGCCATTTTCTTAACAGCTTTTCTGATCGTTACGAAATTGGTTAACATACCACCTGGCCAACGTTCCGTAATGTAAGGTTGGTTTACTGCACCTGCTTTTTCAGCAACGATGTCTTTGGCTTGCTTTTTTGTAGCAACAAATAAGATCTTCTTTCCTGAAGCTGCAATTTTACTTAAAGCAGCACAAGTTTCTTCAATCTTAGCAGCGGTTTTGTAAAGGTTAATGATGTGGATTCCGTTACGCTCCATATAGATGTAAGGAGCCATGTTTGGATTCCATTTACGCGTGAGGTGACCGAAGTGTACACCTGCTTCTAGTAGTTCTTTTACTTCTACTTTTTCCATTTTTTGTAATAGTTTACGTTCTGTTGAATTAGCAATGTGCTTTTTTAGCTTTTAGCTCAAGGCTATTGGCCGTTAGCTCATTTAGATGCTAAACTAAACCGTGACTGCATTTACAGGTCATCGGCAACAATAACTGGTTAAATTTTGCTGAACTATTCAGCGATTTCAATAAAATGCCAACTCGTGGCGGGTTTAATGTCAGTGGAGCGCAATTGAATTTAATAATGCTTCGACTGCGCTCAGCACGACATGTTTGGTGTTGGATATTAACGTTTAGAGAACTGGAATTTCTTACGCGCTTTCTTCTGACCGAATTTCTTACGCTCTACCATTCTTGGATCTCTTGTTAATAGACCTTCTGGCTTTAATATTGCTCTGTTTTCAGCATCAACCTCACACATTGCACGAGATAATGCTAAACGTATAGCTTCCGCCTGGCCGGTGATACCACCTCCATATACGTTAACAGTAATATCAAAGTTGCCATCATTGTTAGTCATGACTAAAGGTTGATTTACTTTGTACTGCAATGGTGCAGTAGTAAAGTAATCTGCCATGTCTTTTTTGTTCACCGTAATGTTACCTTTTCCTTTGGCAACATATACACGGGCAACAGCCGTCTTTCTACGGCCGATTTTGTGAATTACTTCCATTAGTTAAATTCGTTTAAATTAATTGTTTTTGGCTTTTGAGCTTCATGAGCGTGCTCAGCACCAGCAACAACAGTTAGGTTACGGAAAAGTTGAGCCCCTAATTTGTTCTTAGGCAACATTCCCTTTACTGACTTTTCTACTAATCTGGTTGGATCTTTCTCAAACATTTCAGTAGCAGTCAAGCTTCTTTGACCACCTGGATAGCCTGTGTGACGGATATATGTTTTATCTGTCCACTTGTTTCCAGTTAAGTTGATTTTTTCTGCATTGATAATTATTACGTTATCTCCGCAATCAACGTGTGGCGTGAAGTTAGGTTTGTGCTTTCCTCTAAGTAAGATTGCTACTTTTGAAGCTAAGCGACCTAAGTTTTGTCCATCAGCATCAACTAAAACCCACTCCTTGTTAGCAGTAGCTTTGTTAGCCGAAACTGTTTTGTAGCTTAATGTATCCACACTAATTTGATTTATTATTGCACCAATATGGCACAAAAGATTAAACATTCCTCTTCCGAAAAAGAGTTTGCAAATTTACGATAACTTATTGGATTGACAAACCCTGACGAGGTTTTTTTTAGACTGAAAATCAGTAGTGTTAACCAAGTGTAATCATAACCTGATTAATTATTGAAAAGTTGATCTTAGTTTATGTACTAATCTAAAGGCACAATTAAAATCGGAATGCTTGTTTTTTTAACCAAACTATCGGCTACACTTCCAAATATTGCTTTGTAGAATAAACCATGTGACTGTCGCCCAATGACCATGAGATCGATATTGAGCGCTTCTGTTTTTTCAAGAAGAGTATCCACTGTAGTTCCTTGAATTAATAAAGCATCAGTTTCAATACCTTTTTGGGTAAGACTTCGGGCATAGGTTTGAATTTGCTTGTGTTCTTCGCGTAGTTCTTCAGCGCGACTGTCTCTTATAGATTGCGGACCGGCATCATAACCAATATAATCTGGGTCGGGTGCTGCAACATGAATTAACCACACTTTAGACTTAAATTTTTCTGCGATTTCGTAGGCCTTATCTAAAAGTAATTGCTCACTACCTTTGAAATCAATGGGAAGTAAAATATTTTTCATGATAAAACGAATTACGATGATACACTTTTATAAGTTAGCCAATAATTCAGACTTAAAAAATGACAAAAATCACTAGTAACTGAAAAGCGCAGAATGAAAGAAATATTATAAAGTAAGAGCGTTGCTATTCAAAAGCTCAATTTCTTCAAAAGTAAATAGTTGAGAACGCCACAGTTTCTCGTATTCTTCAGTAATGGTGGCGTTAAATAAAATAAGGTCGTCGGTATTAATCGTCACTTTTATACCGTGATCAAATAGTTTTCTCACAGGATGGTGTTCAAGATGTGCAACAGCACCTAAGGACAGGTTACTTGTAGGGCATATGTTCAATCTTATTTTTTTTTCAAGAATCATATCCATAGTTTTTTCAGAGTCAACAGCTCTTATTCCGTGCTGCAATTCTTGGGGATTTAAGAGTTCAATGGTGTTCTCAATAGTGAGATGATCCGAGAATTCACCTATATGAACTTTAGTTTTCAAACCATGATCCTTGGCCATATCGTACAGTCGTACAAATGGAGTTAGATCTTTACCGACTTCCTGACCATAGAGATCGATCCCCGTAAATACGCCACTTTTTATACATTTAACACCGTCAGAATATACTTTTTCTAAAGCAAGATCTTTGTTAATACCTAAGTCTGGTTTAAAATCAATTTCGGAATTATAGCGCTCTTTTAAGGTTTGAACGGTTTCGATAACAGCATCGATAGAGTTATCGAAGAATCTCGCCAATCCTGCATCAACGCTAGCTTCTAAAAGTTTTACGTTGTCGTCAATTGCACTTTGAATAGCGATATCCATAAAATTAGTGACGTCTTCGCTTGTAATCATTACCTTATTTAGAGTGCCGTAAATGAAGTCGATCATACCGGATAGACCATTGTACCGACTAGGGAAAGTGATATTTGCATTAGGGTAACGTTCTGCAAAGCGTTTTTGAGAGCCAGCAAGATGCAAATGACTGTGAACATCTGCTTTAGGTAATGCCTGTATTTTTGTTAGTATTGAATTCAAAAAGTTGATTTTGATACAAAATACATATTAATTTCTCCTTTTCCTTTGGCTTTGATCATACCGCGATGTTCAAAAGTAAAATCCTTATCATCTTTTATGAGTTGATATGTATCTTCTGAAATGTTAACCTTTCCGACCTCACCGCTACTTTCCATCCGCGCAGCTGTATTTACTGTATCGCCCCAAATATCATATTGAAATTTCTTCACACCAACAATACCAGCAACTACCGGACCTGTATGAATACCAAGGCGCATTTCGAAATAAAGGTCATTGTTGTTTTTCTTTTCTGCAATCCGATCCGTGATAAACGCTTGCATTTCTAACGCGGCCAAAACGGTATTCTTTACAGAAATGTCTTCTGGCACTGGTAATCCACCTGCGGCCATGTAAGCATCGCCAATGGTTTTGATTTTTTCGATATTGTATTTGGTACAAATAAGGTCGAAAGCTTTAAAACAAATGTTGAGTTCTGCCAGTAGATCTTCCGCGCTTAGTTTTTCTGATACTTGAGTGAAGCCTTTAAAATCGGTAAATAACATCGATACGGTATCGAAATTTCGGGCGTCGGCTTTCCCTTTTTCCTTTAATTCTTCGGCAATTTCAGCAGGTAATATATTAAGGAGTAGATTCTCGGAGCGTTCCTTTTCATTTTCAATAATATTCTTTGATTTTTTGGTGTAGCGATATCGCGAATAGTAGGCGCCTGAAATGATCAGAAATAAGAGACCAATTCCTATGGCAATGTTTTTATTCCGATCCTTTCTGTTAAGATCTCTGTCGAATGCAATTTGCTTTCTTAGATCAATTTCAACTTGCTTAAGACTATCAGCTTCAACTTGCTTTGAGAATTCCATTTGCTGAAGCTTCAACACAGTTTGTTCTTCTGAAAGACTTTCTTTAAGTGCTTTATATCGGTCGTTAAATTCGACGGCTTTGGAGAGATTTCCTAGATTTTTATAAGCTTCATAGAGGCATTCGCAACTTTCTTCTTCAATAGAAAGTATGCCAAATTCTTCAGACAATTCTAAACTTTGTGTACAGAAATCTCTGGCTTCTCTAAATTGACTCATTCGTTTATACAATTGGCCAATTCCCAAATACTTGATCATTGCGTTATAGTAGATTTCATATTCTTCATCCACTTTCAAGCTTTCTTTATAAAACTCGAGTGCAATATTAAATTTCTCCTGTTCGGCATAAACGTTACCTTTTTCATACAGAATATTAGAAAGACCTACTTGTTCACCGAGTTCTCTATAGATCACTTCACTTTTATTGAAATATTCTAAAGCAGCACTGTAATCGCCTTCTCGCATGTAAGTACTCCCTATACTAAATAATGAATTAGAGTAGTCTAGAGAAATGGTGTCATTTTTTGTTAATTCTAAACTTTGCTTATAGTAGGAAAGCGCATTGCCATAATCTTCCTGATTGAAATAGATATTACCAATAAGTGTTATCGTATTTACCCTTTGAATGGTATTATCAATTTCCTCGGCAATTTTTGAACTGCGTTTTATGTAATCTAAGGCTTTAACATTATCACCTTGGTCTGAGTAGATTTCACCAATAAGAGACAAGGTTTGTGAAAGTTTTAATTTATCCGTGTGTTGCTCAAAAGTTTTCAGAGCCTCTTCTCCAAATTTAAGTGCATTAATATAATCTCCGGAAAAGTAATACGAATTAGCCTTTAAAAACTGACCTAGCCCAATCGAATAGGTGTCGTTATTCTTTTTTGCAAAGGCCTTTAAATTTTCGACAAGAATGATCGTAGAATCTGGATCATCGAACATGTAATTAAGATACAAGTACGTATAGTAAGCCTTGGCTCTGGCAGAGTCTGTTTGAGTTTCATCTTGCCATATCTCAAAATAATCATCTTGCCCATGAATTTGATGAACACCAAATAGAAGTAGTATAACAACAAGAAACCGATTCATTAATAGCTTTTAGCGGTAAGAATGTGCCTGTAATTTAATGCAATTAAATTTTGCACACAAAAAGACTGCGGCAGTATCCTAAAAATCAAAAGCTAGTTAATGGGTTATTTTGTCGCTCTGAGCAATCTATCGTTAATAGATTTACCCAGGCCAAAGTCGGGCAAACGTTCCGCAATGATGATGTCTAAATCTTGCTTATCGAGCTGATGTAAGGCGTCATAAAGTTTGGAAGCTGCTTCTTCAAGATTTTGACCTTGAGTTAATACAATTTTGAAATCAATAAGGTCATCATTCAAAATATCATTATAAAGTAATAATCCAATGCGTTTTCCAGAATGGTCATTTATGGTTTTCTGAAGATCATCCGTTAATACCGTCTTTGTTTTTGGGGCATAATGGCGCTCTAGCATACCTGGAGCAGAAGGCGCTACTTCGTTTTTATTTTTAATATGAAGCGTACCCACAACAGCCTCAATAGCCTCAATTGGTGTTGATCCATGGCGATAAAGAACGGGTTGATCATTTTCAAAACCAATTATTGTGGATTCTATCCCTTTTGTACAGGCACCGCCATCGAGAACCATTTTAATTTCATTTTTGAAATAATCTTCAACATGTTCAGGTTTTGTTGGACTAATACGATTGAAGGGATTGGCGCTCGGTGCCGCTAACGGAAATTCTAATCGCTCTAACAATTCTAAGGTTGTAGGATGATTTGGAACTCTTACAGCAACGGTATCCTTTCCGGCCGTAATTAAATCTGGGATGGTATCTTTCTTATTTAAAACCAGAGTTATTGGTCCTGGCCAAAACGCATCTGCAAGCAATTTCGCCTTTTCAGGAATATCGGTTACAATTTTTTCTAGATAGGCAACAGATGGTATATGTACAATTAACGGATTAAATTTTGGACGCTGTTTGGTTTCAAAAATGGCGGTAATCGCTTTTTCAGAATATATATTTCCTGCAAGGCCATAGACAGTTTCTGTCGGAATGGCTACCAACTCTTCATTAGATAAAAGTTCTACTGCTTTTGCTATGTCTTTTGAAATAATACTCATTGCAGATTGCAAATATCCGTAACTATATTTCAATCACCAACTAATGGTTGCAAATGATGAACCGTTAGAAAAGTTCAATTTTGAATATTTAATGGTCTGATGGTATCAATGCGCCTCCAACCAATTGTCACCAATATCGAGGTCAACATCTAAAGGTACAGAGAGCTCATAGGCATTTTCCATTTCGGTTTTGATGAGATTTTTTAGACCTTCAAGTTCTGGTTTATAAACATCGAACACCAATTCATCATGAACCTGTAATAGCATTTTGGTTTTGTAGTTGCCTTCAACGAGTTTCCTGTGAATATTAATCATGGCAATCTTAATGATATCAGCAGCACTACCCTGAATAGGTGCGTTTACTGCATTTCGCTCGGCAGCACCACGAACAACCGCATTACGCGAATTTATATCTTTAAGATAGCGACGACGCCCTAAAACCGTTTGAACATAGCCATTGTCTCTGGCAAAATCCACCTGATCTTGAATATAATTTCTAAGTTTTGGATAGGTCGCATAGTACGTGTCGATAAGCTCCTTAGATTCTGAACGTGTTAAATTAGTTTGATTGCTCAAACCAAAGGCTGAAACCCCGTAAATAATTCCGAAGTTGACAGTCTTGGCGTTTCCACGCTGTTCTCTCGTAACCTCAGATAACGGCACATTAAAAACTTTTGAAGCCGTGGAAGCATGAATATCTTCACCGTTTTTGAAGGCTTCGATCATTGTTTCTTCTTCGCTTAAGGCAGCAATAATTCTCAGTTCTATTTGCGAATAATCCGCGGCTAAAAGTGTATAATCGTCATTTCTAGGGACGAATGCTTTACGCACTTGTCGTCCACGTTCCGTTCGGATTGGGATATTTTGTAGGTTTGGATTATTACTACTCAAACGTCCAGTTGCAGCCACCGTTTGCATATAATCTGTATGAACACGCCCAGTGCGTTCATCTACTTGTTGAGGTAGTGCATCTACATAAGTACTTTTTAATTTACTGAGGCCTCTAAAATCTAATATATTCTGAATGATTTCGTGGTCTTTGGCCAGATAACTTAGTACATCTTCTGCAGTGGAGTATTGCCCAGTTTTGGTCTTTTTTGGCTTATCAACCAGTTTCATTTTTTCAAATAAAATAACGCCTAATTGTTTAGGTGACGCAATATTGAATTCCTCACCAGCAGCATTATAAATTTGTTTTTCGAGGGTTGCAATGTCATTATCTAATTCTTCAGATAACGAACCTAAAAAGTCCTTGTCTAAGTTTATACCTTCCAATTCCATATCCGCAAGTACACGAAGCAAAGGAATTTCAATCTCATCAAATAATTTCTTCGTATTGGCCTCACCGAGTTCCTTTTCAAAATGCTCCTTTAGTTGAAGTGTGATATCGGCATCTTCAACGGCGTATTCAGTTTGTTTTTCAATAGGAACATCGCGCATAGATAGCTGATTCTTTCCTTTTTTACCTATGAGTTCTGTAATTGATATTGGCGTGTAATTGAGGTAAGTTTCTGCAAGAACATCCATATTATGACGCATATCTGGATTGATCAAATAATGAGCTAACATCGTATCAAAAAGTTTGCCCTTAACCTCAATATTATATTTGGCTAGTACTTTAATATCATACTTTAAATTCTGGCCAATTTTCTCAATGTTCTCATTTTCGAAAAACGGTCGTAATTCTTCAATCAGAGCCTGACATTCATCTCTGTCTTCAGGAAATGGGAGATAGAAACCTTTACCAGCTTCCCAAGAAAAGGCTATGCCAACGAGCTCGGCCTCCAAAGGATTAATACTCGTAGTTTCTGTATCAAAACAAACAGAGGTCTGATTCAAGAGATTTTTTACAAATAGTTTCGTTGCCATTCCTGAAGCCACACTTTGATAAAAATGTGGTGTGGTTTCGGCGGTTTTTCTGGTGTATTCTGAAGTAGACTCTGATGTTGCTGGAGCATCATTTCCGAATAAGGAAAACTGACCGGCACCAGCTTGTTTTGATGATGGTGTTGATGTGGTCTTTGGGCTTTCAGGCTGATTTTTAGCAGGAACCGCTTCACCTTCACTTGCAGTTTCATTTGAGAAAGTTTTTAGAAAATTCTCTGTAAGTCGTCTAAATTCGAGATCCTGAAAAATTTGTTTTACCTTCTCCACATCAGGGTGGTCGAGTTCAAAATCTTTAGCATCAAATTCCACCGGAACATCAAGCATTATGGTAGCAAGTTTTTTAGAGAGTAATCCAAGTTCACCATTCGCTTCTACCTTCTCTTTCATTTTACCTTTCAATTGATCGGTATTAGCCAGTAGGCCTTCCATACTTCCAAATTGATTGATAAATTTTTTAGCTGTTTTTTCACCAACGCCAGGCAAACCAGGAATATTATCGCTCGAATCGCCCATCATTCCTAAGAAATCTATGACTTGCATTGGGTCTTCAACTTCAAATTTCTTCTGAACTTCTGGGATACCCCAAGTTTCGTAACCGCCACCAAAAACAGGGCGATACATAAAAATATTATCAGTTACCAACTGGGCAAAATCTTTGTCTGGTGTTACCATGAATACTTTATAACCTTCTTTTTCAGCTTGGCGCGAAAGTGTTCCGATGACATCATCGGCTTCATAGCCTTCTTTCACCATAATTGGAATATGCATGGCTTCAAGGATATTACAAATATGCGGAATGGCCGTTCTGATACCTTCAGGTGTTTCGTCTCTATTCGCCTTATATTCTTGATACATTTCAACACGATCAACACTTCCACCTTTATCAAAACAGACAGCCAAATGGTCTGGTCGCTCGCGTTTAATAACATCTAAAAGTGAATTCATAAAACCCATTATGGCTGAGGTGTCTTCGCCTTTTGAATTGATTCTTGGGTTTTTTATAAATGCGTAATACCCGCGAAAAATAAGTGCATAGGCATCAACAAGAAAGAGACGTTTTTGGTCTGACATGAATATTAATTTTGAAGTTTATAAAACTACGAAAAGTTCAGGGTTTATTTAAAAAGGGTTATGAACAAAAAAAGCCGAAACAATCGTTTCGGCTTTCTCATGGTTAATAGCATATTAATTAGCAGAGTTTTACAGTTTTTACTTTAATCTGTAAGCTCTTTCTATAAGCTTTGATACTGATGATCTCGTTACTTTTCTTACGGTTAATTCTTAAAACCTTAGCCTTTACTTTAGCAGAAATAACAGTTTTCTGAGCTTCTGGCTTTTCAGCTTTAACAGTCTCTACAACCTCTGTCTCAACATTACTAACAACATCTTGCTGCGCAAATCCCGCTAAAGACATTGTTAAAAATAATATGATGACTAAACCTTTTTTCATGACTGTTAAATCGTTTTTTGTTTTAACTTCGGTTCAAAGAAACACAGGATAGTTTGTTCTGATTAAATTATTGGACGAAACAAGGCGATAATTAGACAACTGACATCTGTTAGTCAAAAACATCGATGAAATACACAAAATGGGCTCGCAGCCCTTTAAAACCGTTAAAATTATAGACGAAAAAACCTGAGATTTAGACCAAATACGCGGGTTTGTCAATAACATCGACGAAATGCACAAACTGATATAATTTCCATTTATAAATGAAGAAATTCAACAAAAACTATAGCGACAATCCCTACTTCAATTTGTTTGAAAAGCAATCTCACAACCAATATAATATTGCTCAAAGCTCATATCGAGATAGAATTAAAAAGTTAGATAAGCTACAGCATGCGTTACAATTCACTTATAGAAAACAAATTAGAGAAGCACTTTATAAGGACTTAAAGAGGCCATTGGTAGAGTCGGATTTAGTTGCAGTTTACTTAGTGATTAAGGAGATAAAACATGCAAAGGCACATCTACATCGTTGGTTAAAGCGCCAAAAGGTAAGTTCTAACATAGTTTTATTGGGCACATCATCTTATGTGATGTACGAGCCTAAAGGAGTTTGTTTAATTATGTCGCCATGGAATTATCCATTCAATCTAACATTTTCACCCTTAGTGGCGGCGATTGCTGCAGGAAATACTGTTATTATTAAGCCATCTGAAATCTCTTCGCATTGCGCTGAAGTAATGCAAAATATTATAGACGACCTGTTTGAGACCGACGAAGTTGCACTAATCCAAGGCGATGCTGAAGTTGCCCAAAACTTACTCAAATTACCTTTTAATCATATCTTCTTTACGGGATCCATTCCTGTAGGTAAGATTGTAATGAAAGCCGCTGCAGAACATCTATGTTCCGTGACTTTAGAGCTAGGAGGGAAGTCGCCTGTCATAATAGATAAAACAGCGGATCTAAAAGTGACAGCGCAATCGGTAGCTTGGATCAAGCATTTTAACAATGGACAAACCTGTATTGCCCCAGACTATATTTACATTCATGATTCGGTAAAGCAGAAGTTTATTGATCAATACAAAAAAGCAGTTGAAGAGTTTTATACTAACGACCCCTCAACATCTGAAAGTTATGGAAGAATCATTAATGAAAAACATTTTGACAGACTTCAATCTTACCTTGATGATGCGAAAAAGCATCAGGCAACATTTGAAATAGAAGGGCATGTAAATAAAGATGATAAATACTTGGGGCCTACATTAGTTTCGGGATTGAGTGAAGATTCGCTTTTAATGAAGGAAGAAATTTTTGGGCCAATCTTACCAATTAAAACGTTTAATGATTTAGATGAGGTTATTAAGGACTTACAGCACAAAGACAAACCGCTTGCGCTTTATATGTATTCGAGATCAAATTCGAATATCAAGCATATTCTCAAAAACACAAGGGCAGGCACAAGTGCCGTTAATGCCAATGGGCTACAATTTTCTAATCATAATTTACCTTTTGGAGGAAGTAATAGCAGTGGCATTGGTAAAGCTCATGGATTTTATAGTTTTAAGGAATTTTCGAATGAACGGGCAGTATTAAGACGATATACTATAGGGCCATTGAATTTAGTTCTTCCACCGTATAACAACTTTAAAGAGAAAATGGCGAAGGCAACCGTTAAGTGGTTCTAACAAAAAAAGCCGCTCCCTACAGCGACTTTTTTCTTAATGTTTTAATCTATAAAGTAAAGATTAATAGCTAATCAAACTTACTTTTAAAGTGCACTAAAACATCTATTTTTTAATGAAGCACTATTTTTTGAGTACACGAACAGCTTCATATTTTATTTCATTCTGAAAAGAAAAAGCCGCTCCCTACTGCGGCTTTTTCTACAACCCGACATGATTACACGACGTCGGTCTTCTAAACATAATCGTACTAATAACAATTAGTTTTGGTCATATTCAAGGCAGATGATTTATTCATCTGCTGAAGCAGATACAGGATGATCAGTAACATGGTTAATCTGTTTTTCAATGGCTAATAGTCTGGCTTCTAGCTGTGCCATCCTGTCGAGCTTTGCTCTTAAGGTTTTATTTTCTTCTTTAAGGGATTGAATTTCTTCATTCAGTTCTTGTATGGCCTTTACCGTTACCGGAATTACCTTGTCGTAGTTGATAGACCACAATTCTTTATTCTCATTTTGTGGTTTTTGAACTGCTTCAGGTAGGACTTTATATAACTCCTGAGCAATAAAGCCTAAGGTTTGCTCACCAGATCGGTCTAGATTTAACGTGCCGTTTTCAATATTACCATTGTGATGAAAATATGTTTTTGGACGCATTTGCATGACTTTTAGCAATCCATTTTTTAAGTCAGATTGATTGGATTTTACGCGATTGTCGCTATAGGTTGTCCAAGCATTTGCGCGGCCTTGTCCTGTACCAATTGCTGCATTATTTGGCAAATGAATAGCATAAGTTGGGTTATTGAGGTTAACACTCAACTGCCCATTTACTTCTACAGTGTTATCACCATAGATCTCAATAATATTTCCTGTGTTCGAATAAAAGATGTTCATTCTACTATCAGCATCTGTATTATCGGCCCTTCCGTAAATGAGCCAATTATTTGTCGTTTCTACTGAGTTAGTAAATCTAATTCGTGAGCCATCATTGGTGCCAGTTTCTTCAAGTTCAATATGCGCATAGGTTGAACTACTATTTCCTTGTACATTGAATCTTGCGTTTGCATTATCTGTTTCACCAATACTTAATCTATCTGAGATATAATTTCTACCTAAGAAATAACCTGCCCAACCATTACTCGTTGAGACATCATTATAAGAGCCGTAATGCGTTCCACCAGCACTACTTGAGATTTCATTGTAAGTACCATATTTAGTACCAGTTCCTGTTGCTCCACTACCGTATTCATTTCTTGTTCCGTAATAAGTACCGTTAGCGGTAAGTGCAAAATCTGTATAAATACCAGCAAATCCATCACTTCCTGGGGTACCATTTGTAAAACGATTTCTCACACCAGCCATTAATGTAGAGCTGTTGTTCGCTGTAAGAAATTCATTATAAACACCGTACATATTTGAGGCGTTCGTTACGCGCATTCCATTGTATACACCATAGACATTACTTGTGCCGGCATTATCCATGTTGTTAAAGGTGCCAAACTGTTGGCTTGTAGTATTTCCCGAAATCCAGTTTCTGGTTCCGTATTGATTTCCTGCTGCCGTAGAATTGATACGATTAAATATCCCATATTTTTGACCCGTACCACTACCTTGTACTAAAGAATAATAAGCGTGGCTACGACCAGTACCAGATCCTGTTTTTGTTACATAAATTCCATTAGTGTCTGAAGAACTATTATCTGTTTTAGTAACATTGACTCCGCGTAATTCATTATTGCCTGTTTCTGACACGTCCACTTGATAAGCCGGATTACTGGTGCCGAATCCAACATCACCACTATCTTCTACAAAGAAGGCATCTGTACCATTATCTTGGATCGCAAAATCGCCTGTAGAATTCAAATTAATATCAAAGCTATTGGTGTCTTGAGTTATTATTGTGGCCTGTGTAAGGGTTCCTCCAAGTTTAATATCATCTGATACTTCAGAAAGACCATTACTAGCTGTTGTATTATCAATTGCTGATGTTGTACTCCAAGTTGCATTACCATTGGCATCAGAAGTTAGAACTCTACCTAAGGCTTGGTTACCATCAACATATTGAAAACTTCCTACTAAATCTAATGTAGCACTTGGATTAGTTACACCTATCCCTACGTCTCCGTTGTCTTCAATTCGCATTTTTTCGGTGAGATTGCCCGATGTGCTTCCAGTGTAAAATAAGAGGTGACCAGCAAAATTTGTTGAACCATTAAGAATAGCTTCAATTTTAGCAATACCATCTCCAAAAGAACTACCACTAGTATTTTCAATATGAATACCACCTACACTAGAATTTACCTGCCCCGTGGTTCCAACTAACTCAATGAACGAAGCATCTATAGCAGAGGCTGTGTTATTAGGTCCTACGGTTAAAGTTCTGCTGCCGGTAGTGTATGAACCGATGTTTGAACTTCCAATACCAACATCCCCGAGTGTAAAAATATTATCAGTAATTGCATTTGGAGAACTTGAAGTACCAACCTCGTGCCAATCCGCATCTTCTGTATCTAAAGAAGATAAATCTACAGTCTGAGTAGCAACACCATCATTCTCAATTTCGAGAGATAACACATTCGTCGCGGCATTAAAACTAAAGGTGTCAATGGTTTGATTATCAGTGCCAATTCCATCTTGAAGTGATGACAGATCTACAGTTTGTACAGGCTGACCATCATCTTCGAGTGATATTCCTAATGTCGTACCAACTAGTGTTAAATTGTCGATGGTCTGATCGTCTGTATCTGTATCTGAAAAAACGGCTGAAGGATTTACAAAACTTACGACTCCCGAGCCGTTAATAGCCATTATTTGCCCGTTTGTACCTGCCGTTTCTGGCATTAAATAACGGTTTGAAGTCCCAGTTCCTAAGGATGTTCTACCTATTAAATAAGCAGCATAACCTGATGTGTTTCTAACATCAGTATAAATGCCGTAATGGTTACCACCACCGCCAGATGGAATAGTTACATAGGTGCCATATTTATTACCTGAACCAGCACCAACAATCGAATTATAACTGCCATAAATATCGCTGGTTCCCGACATATTAAAGCTATTATAGCTTCCATAAAAATCACTAGACCCATTACTGTCAAAGTCATTATGCATACCATAGGTCGTCCCTGCGGTAGATAGAAAATTAGTGTTTTTCATGCCATAATGAACTGTAGAGTTAAATCTAAATTCATTTTGAACACCAATATTAAATCCCGTATTAGTCCCTGAGTAGAATTGGTTAAAGACACCGACATTTCCCGAATTAAGTGAACTACCTGCATTGTTTCCTAAAACAAATTGACTTCGCATTCCGTAAACAGTACCATCGTTTATCAGCGTGCGGATATAATTGTCGATTGCAAAAGCAGTTCTACCATTTCCTGCTCCTGCATCACCCCAAACCTGATTGTTTATACCATGATTGCCGTTACCATCAAAGTTTGAATAAATAGATATTGCAGCGGCATTCGTGTCAGTGTCAACGGTAGTTACCTGTAATCCGTCAGAACCTGAAATTTCAACATTTCCGTCGTTTGCATTGATTACTCTTCCAGCACCTGCACCGCCTTCATCGTATGCGCCATCTAACGTATTTTTACTACCCGAAGAAAGATACACCCAACTTGTACTAGTTTGGTTCCAGTAATAAAAACCTTTACCAGAGTTACCGCTGCCAGTGTAAAATACCAACATACCGTCTTGTGCTGCCGTCATTGAACCAACAGTCGGTAGGTTAGACATTCTAGGGATAAGAATTCCATCAAGATTAGAAGGCGAACTTGTATTTGATGCGCTAATGTCTAATTGCGCTTGAGGATTGGTATTACCCACACCAACCTGAGCAGATAGCCCCAATGTTAAAAGACATAATAGAGTAGGGAGAATTCGTTTCATGATATTTGTGATTAATAGCTTGGTGTAAAATTCTATATTGTCATTAAATTTCAATTCATCCTTTTGGGTGATTTTTGAGTCAATTGGTTTTTTACCTTTGTGTAACTAAATACTCAATTATGAGAATCAGCACTTTTTGCATAGTGTTCTTACTATTATTTGTCAATACAAGTGTCGGTCAGGATGCAGAAGTAGATGCTTATCAAGATAGTCTTCAGAATATCATTGATAAGAATAACTCTAAGGAGATAAAAAAAGAGTCACTTTTTTTACTTGGTGAGTATTTGGTTCAGCGCGATCCAGATTATGCTGAGAAAATTGCGGATCAACTTAAAGCAGAATATATTAACACCTCTGATAGCTCAGAGGTAAGGCGTACGGATTACATTTTTGCTGCGAGCCACCGTTGGCATGGCGACTATAAGACAGCCTTAGATTTCTACCGCAGTATATATAACTATTCAAAGCATAAAAGAGATTCCATTGATATCGCTAAAAGTGCGCATTTCATTGGGACTATCTCCATGTTTTTGGGTAATAATATAGAGTCTCAAAATATGTTGTTAGAAGCTGCTGCGATTTATGATAAGATCGGAAGTGCTAGTCAAAAGGCCAGAATAAATAACTCACTGGCAGGATTTTATTTGAATGTTGATCAATTAGAAAAAGGGAAACAACAATACTTAAAAGCTTTAAAGCAGTTTGAGGTATTAAAAGACAGCTCAGGGTTAGCGAGTGTGAATGCTAATCTTGGAATGGTTTATACTGACCTTGGGGAATACGAGAAGGCCGAATATCATTTAATGAAACAAAAAGGTTACAATGTTGTTTTTCCAACCTTGAGGGAAATGGGATTTCATCATGATTTCCTTGGCCTTTTGAGGCAAGAACAAAACCGCCTCGACGAAGCTTATGAAGAACATCTTAAAGCTCTCAAAATTAGAGAGAACTTAAGTAGCACCTATAATCTATGTGAATCAAAAATTCATATGGGTGAAATCTTAACCAAGCTTGGTAGGTATGATGAGGCTATTGAGCAATTAAATGATGTATTTTCATTTGAAGAGCATCAATCCCTAAATCAAGAGCAGCGCGCCTATAATCTTTTGGCTGACGCTTATGAGAAAAAGGGTGATTTCAAATCGGCATTAGCGACTTTCAAGGATTTTAAAACGATGACAGATTCTATCTATACAAGTGAATCTATAGAGATTATTGCTGAAAAAGACGCCTTATACAACCAACAAAAGAAGGATGCTGAAATTGCACTCCTAAATAAAGAGAACGAAATTTCAGAAACCAAACTATCGCGCTCAAATGCGATAATTGCAATTTCTTTGATAGGTTTGGTCTTACTGACTATTGCGGCAATTGCGCTATTGAGATTGAATAAAAAGATTAAGAGTAAAAATGACACCATCACTAAGGCTTTGAAGGATAGAGAATTGTTATTGCATGAGACTCATCATCGGGTTAAGAATAACTTGCAAATGATCTCTAGCCTTTTGAATTTGCAGTCGAAATATGTTGATGATGATAAGGTGTTGGAAGTTCTTCAAAATGGAAGAAACAGAGTGCAATCCATGGCCATTCTGCACAAGAATCTTTACGTTGGAAATGATCTCAATATGGTTAATATTCAAGATTATTTTGAAGGCTTAGTTAATAGTATTTTAAATTCCTATAATAAGACTGAGAATGAAGTAGAACTGAGCGTTAAGGCAAAAGATGTATTTATGGATGTTGAATCTGTGATACCAGTGGGCTTAATTGCTAACGAATTGGTCACAAATTCGCTAAAACATGCATTTCCGAATGAATTGAAAGAAAAGCCAACCATTAATATTGAAATGAATGAAGATGACAACAATTTCATATTAAAAGTGAAAGACAATGGGATTGGAATTAAAGATGAATTCATTAATAAAGGTAAGGCCGAATCATTTGGCCAACGACTAATCGCCTCACTGACGAAAAAGCTAAAAGCTACCATAAATGTTTCCAACGGAAGCGGAACGGAGGTTTCAATAACATTGCCGAAATCTTAACTACTGCCTCAGTAATGAATGTACAAGTCTGAGTGTTTCAGAACGCGTGTGTGTATTCATTTTTTCATAAATATTTTTGATATGCGTTTTAATGGTGTTAACGCTTACAAACTGACTATCGGCCAATTGCTGATTAGTCTTTCCTTCATATAACCCTTCAAGCACTTCAAACTCTTTTTGTGTGAGTGCCGTTGGTATTTTAGAATTAATAGCCTCAGCATTGAGTTCAACAGGAAGTAAAAATTTAGAGAAATTATAAAGTGCTACCTCAATATTAGAATAGAGCTCTCGCTCATTAAATGGTTTTACAATATAACCCATTGGTAACGTGGGCTTTGCTTTTTCCAGAATTTCTTTTCCAGAGTAAGAGGTCAAATAAATGAATGGAATTTTTCGAGTTTTATTGATATGATCGGCAATTTCGAATCCTTCAAACTGACCGTTCAAATTTATATCGAGTAAGACGAGATCTGGCTGTTGAGCATCTATTTGTTCAATGGCATCCTCCTTGTCATATGCCACATCTAAAGCTGAATAATTGACATTAGTAAGCATATCGCGAATGTCTTCTCCAATGATTGGATCGTCTTCAACAATAAGAACTCTTATGGTAGACATTTAGTTGGTGCAGTTTATAATTCAAAAGCAATTTACTAAGCAATTTGTGAGTAAGAAAAAAAGACGATTAAGTTTATTTTTTTCTAGACAAATTGATTAACAGCTTATTAGATTACAAAATACGAGATTAATTAGATTTTTGAAATTTATGCCAATCGAATTATGATTTTTCTTCCTTATTAAAAAAATCAGATTGTATTTGTTCGTTAACACCGTTTTGGAACTTAGTCATACTAAACCATTGATGAATCGAGTACGAACCGGTTTCACCCTTTTTGTTCACGGCGATATAGCCCACTTGAAAATCTTTGTAGTTGCTATTCGGTTTATTTACAATTCTACCGATAGCTTCTTCACAAGCTTCTTGAGGAGATTTACCCTGACGCATAAGTTCAACTACCAAGAAACTTCCTACGGTTTTAACAACTTCCTCACCTAAGCCTGTTGCCACTGCAGCACCAATTTCGTTATCTACAAATAATCCTGAACCAATAATCGGAGAATCGCCAACTCGACCACCCATCTTGTAGGCCAAACCACTTGTGGTACACGCACCTGAAATATCACCATTTTTATCAATGGCTAGCATACCTATAGTATCGTGATTTTCAATATTAATGATGGGTTTATATTTGGCTTCGACTTTCCATTTTTCCCAAGCTTTTCTTGAGGCTTCTGTTAGAAGGTCTTCAGTTTCAAACCCTTGAGATAGTGCAAACTGTTGAGCGCCTTCACCAGCCAGCATTACATGAGGCGTATCATCCATTACTTTTCGAGCTACAGACACCGCATGTTTTATATTTTGAAGATAAACCACAGCGCCACAATTTCCGTTTTTGTCCATAATACAAGCGTCGAGTGTGACGTTACCATCTCTATCGGGCAGGCCACCTTTTCCTACTGATTGTCCTTTTTCATTGGCTTCCTCAACCATGCAACCTTGCTCAACAGCATCTAGGGCATTACCGCCTGCTTGCAATACTTCCATGGCCTTGGCTGTTGCTTCTTTCACATGCCATGTTGCGATGACAAGGGGTAAAGAGGGCTCACTTTTTTCAGATTCGGCAACAACAGTTTCTTTTTTGTCTGATGGATTCTCGGCACAGTTAAGTAAGCTATTGGTAAGTGTTAGTCCGGCACCTGTTAGCGCGGTATTTTTTATAAATTTTCTGCGATTCATGTTTGTTAAATTTAATAGGTGACACCCTGTTTATCTAAAATAGTTTTGGTTCTGAAAGCATAAAACAATAGATAAATAAAGCAAGCAACAGCGATCCAATATGATGATTGAATGGAATAAATATCTGCTAATTTTCCTTGTACTGGTGGAATGATGGCTCCACCGAGAATCATCATGATTAAAAATGCTGAACCTTGAGAGGTGTATTTTCCTAGTCCGGCAATGCTTAAAGTAAATATACATGGCCACATTATTGAACAGAAAAGTCCACCCGATAAGAAGGCGAACAATGCAACATTTCCTGAAGCGAAAAGCCCAACAAGCATTCCGATAATACCTAAAAGACTGAATATTTTCAGAGTTTTTACCGGTCGATCTTTTGATAAAAAGAACCCTACTATTTGAAGCGCTATACAAATAGCGAAGAATAGTATTTCATTGGTTGTGAATTCGTTTCCGACGATATAATTAACCGCGAGTATAACACCAAAAGCAACGTAAGGAACAAGAACTAAAAGTACCTTTTTTAAGCCTTCCCCTGGATTAAAAACTGTTATAGCGCCAACCCAACGGCCAATCATTAGTCCACCCCAATATAAGGAGATATAAATACCGAGTTGCGAATCGTTAAGTACTGGAAGTCCAAGAGCATTTAATCCAGTATCCGCGACACCTTTCTTTAGTAATTCACCCAAATTACTACCAATGGTGACCTCAACACCGACATAGGTGAAAATAGCCAGCATCCCTAGTACCAATTGTGGATACTTCATAGCGCCCCAACCTTCAGGCTTTTTCGATGCACTCGAATACGCAACGAAAACGGCAATAATTACAGCAATCAATGCAATAAATAATAAGGTGAGTCTTAGATTTTCAAGTTCTTTACTGGCCTCAGTATCTCCGATGTATGAACTAATCACATAGCCAATGCAACCAAAAACAACTATGGTCAATACCACTAATAGATTTCTTGCTTTATTGGCAGTTTCAAACACAACATCAGATTTCAGCGCTGGTAATTTTTTTGAGAAATAGAATAGGGCTGCAGCAAGCAAGAATAGGGCTCCAACACCAAGATATAACCCCTGAACAGTGACTAAAGTTATTTCGTTATTCGAGATCATTTCAGCCAATTCATCAGTACTCCAAGAGGCTGCTCCAAAAATAACAAGGCTCACAACAATTGGACCTATAGTTGTTCCGAAGGAATTAATACCTCCAGCCAAATTAAGACGATGCGATCCCGTTTTAGGGTCACCTAGTGCAATCGCAAAAGGGTTTGCAGCGGTTTGCTGTAATGAAAAGCCTAAGCCTACTATAAATAAGGCTACCAAAACAAAATAGAATACACCTGTTTGGCCCTGTTCTGCACCAGCTGTAGCCGGATACATCACAAAAGCACCGACCGCCGATAATAGCAAGCCGTAGATAATTCCGCTTTTGTAGCCCCAACTATTCATAATGTCTTTTTTGATTGAGCCCGACATAATAAATAGCAGTAATGCCCCAATATAATAGGCACCATAAAAGGCAAAATCGACCAACTGCGATTGAAACTGATCGATGTTAAAGTAGGTTTTACAAAATGGAATAAATACACCGTTTGATGCCGCAATAAATCCCCAGAAAAAGAAAACGGTGACTAATGTCGCTAGTGCTGATTTGTTGTTTTGATTGCTCATTATGTTTATTGTTAGTTAGTAGTTGATCTAATTTCGATCTCATCGATAAATATCCAGCTTCTGCCATCGTGTTTATAACCCAAATGCCATTCGGGGAGTTCACCTAGTTTTTTCGCAATGACCTTTATATATCTAAAGTCATTTGGGCCATCCTTCACTTCAAAGTTTTGAATATAAGCTTCGTCGCTTTTTTCTTCAGAATTATAGATGGTTTTACCTAATGATTCATAGTTTACGCCGTCTTCCGAAGCCAATACTTCAACTGAAGTCGGTAAGAAGATCCAAGAGCGTTGATCTACTAAGAAGTTTGTGTTGACTAAATTGACATATTTTGGTTTACCCAAATCAACTATTGCCACCACGTCCTCATCCCAATAGCCTTGCCAAGTTCCTGTTCTAAAATCTTTGGTCCCAAGAATGCCATCAATAAGTGCATCATTTCCACCAGCATTATATTGGTTGGCATATTCAGTTTCGAGTTTTATACTAAGGTTGGGATCGATCTTGTAGAACTGTGTCTCAATAGTAGCACTCTTTTTGCCATCTTTTTCTGAATACACTTTTAAAACTGTTGGTTCAGTAATTGTAAAAGGTTCTGTGTAAGGTTGAAATTCACCATTGTCGAAACTGTAATAGGTTGAAACATCCTCTGAAACACTGCCTAACTCAACTTCAGTTTCACCCTTAAAGGCAACATCCCCTTTAGCAATAAATGGCACAGGTACGATTTCATAGTCTTCAATTGCCGTTGTTGGTTCTTGGCCTTCACCTGCTCCCCAATCTGACGGCGTATTTGTCATATGAAATTCTAAGGATCCGCCACCCATGATTTCTTCATGATGAATGTAGGTTCGACCTAAGGGTTCACCATTAAGAAATACCTTTTCAATGTATTTATTTGAAGAGCTAAGGTTATGTGATTGAATGGTGAATTGACTTCCGTTTTCTAGATTGAAGGTGGCTTTATCCATCAATGGTGTTCCGATAATGTATTGATTGGTTCCTGGTGTTACCGGATAAAAACCTAAGGATGAAAAAATATACCAAGCACTCATTTGACCACAATCTTCATTACCCGAAATCCCATCGGGTGCATTTTGATAAAGTTCAGTTAGTATCTGATGTACTTTCTCCTGTGTTTTATGTGGCTTGTTTACAAAATTATAGAGGTAAGCCATATGATGACTTGGTTCGTTACCGTGGGCATATTGGCCTATCAATCCCGTAATATCTGCCTGATTTCTACCTGATGTTTCCGCTTCTGCAGTAAAAAGATTGTCGAGATGCGCTTCGAGTTTATCTTTTCCACCTAGCAAATCAATAAACCCAGAAATATCCTGTGGTACATAATAACTATACTGCCAAGAATTCGCTTCTGTGTAGTTGAAATTAACTTCATAAGGATCGAATGGCGCAAACCATGTATTTCTAAAACGACCGCGCATAAATTGTGTTTCAGGATCAAAAATATTCTTGTAGTACTGCGCACGTTCGGCATAAACTTTATAGTCTTTATCTCTTCCCATAGATTTCGCCATCTGAGCGATCGTCCAATCATCATAAGCGTATTCTAAGGTTTTAGAAACGGATTCACTTTCAAATTCTACAGGGATAAATCCTAGTTTTTTATAAGACTCCAAGCCCAAATGATCTCTCGTTGCAGAGTGTTTCATGGCATCAAAAGCCTTTGTGGTATTATAGTCGCGTATGCCTTTTAAATAAGCATCTGCGATTACAGGAACAGCATGATACCCGATCATACATCCTGTATAACAGCCCGACAAGTCCCATATAGGCATTATCCCGCCTTCGTCGTATTTCGCTAAAAACGTATTGATAAAATGATTGGTGCGTTCTTGCTCTATGATGGTGTACAAAGGATGTGCAGCGCGGTAAGTATCCCATAGCGAAAAGACCGTATAATAATCGAAATCAGCATTGTGAATTTCAAGATCCATGCCTCGATAACGACCATCAACATCTTGATAGCGATTTGGCGCAAGCATGGTATGATAAAGCGAGGTATAGAAATTAGTTTTGTAATCGTTATCAGCACTTTCAACAACGATTTTCTCTAATTGTTTTTCCCAGTAAGATTGGGCTTCTTCCTTTACTTTATCAAAAGTTTTGTTGCCAATTTCAGCGCTAAGGTTCCCTTTTGCGCCCTGTTCATCAACTGCACTTATGGCGATTTTTACATAAACAGGTTCGTTGTTTGGATTGTCGATGATTATCCCAGCTTTTTTACTTTCGAACTTATAATTCTTTGAAACTTGTGATCCATCGTCCTCGTAAACCATACTTTTTATGGGATGCGAAAAGGTCATCGCATAAAATAAACGCTGATCGGTTGCCCAAGCTTTGCTATGTCGATGTCCTTGAATGGTTTTTTCATCGACCTGCTGAATTTTATAGTCTAAAAGTTCATCTCGATGATCTAGATCGAGCATGATCACTTGGTTATCAGCTTCGGGAAATGAATATTTATGCATACCACTTCGCAAGGAAACGGTGAGTTCAACATCTATATTGGTCGAATCTAAATGTACTTTGTAGAATCCTGGTACGGCAACTTCATTATCGTGTGAAAAATGAGCACGATAACCAGCTTTACCATCACTGCCATTATTAAAATTCACTTCATTTGTTGGCATTAATAAAATATCACCATAATCTGAAACGCCTGTACCACTGAGATGCGTATGCGAAAACCCATAAATGTATTCATCTGAATAATGATAACCAGAACAACCATCCCAACCATCGAGACGTGTATCTGGACTAAGTTGCATCATTCCAAACGGTAGTGTGGCACCAGGATATGTATGTCCATGTCCGCCCGTACCAATAAATGGGTTTACATATGAAATTAAAGGTTTGTCTTTTTGAGCGGGAACAATCTTAATGTCGTTTTTACAACCTACTAAGAGGAGAATAAAAAAAACGAAGTGAAGTTTTGATGGCATTAGAAATAGATTACTAATTTTAAGCATCTAATATACTAAAATGCATTTCAAGAAATTAACCGGGATTTTAATTTTACTCATTTCAATTTGTAATTGTAATGAAGAACCGAAGCCAATACCTCAGGCTCAAATTATACCTGCTCCGCAAACCATAGAAGTCCTTGAAAAAAGTTTCACGCTCACCTCAAACATTCAACCAGCGTATGATACTAATCTTGAAGCTTTAGTAGACTACTGTGTTTCATTTTTGAAAAATGGATTCAAAAATAAGAGCAAACCATCCGGTGATGAGACTATTATTCAATTTGTTATAGAAAACAATCTTGATGAAGAGGAATACAAACTTCGAATAGATGAGAAATTAATTGTAATAAACGCAGGTTCTGAAAAAGGCGTTTTTTACGCTTTTCAAACATTGAGACAGCTTTTACCTCCTGAATTTGAAAATGGTGATTATGACGATAATAAGGTAGTATTACCTTGTGTTGATATCCGCGATAAACCAAAATTTGAATATAGAGGCATGCACTTAGATGTTGGTCGGCACATGTATTCAGTTGAATTTATCAAAAAGTATATCGATGCCATGGCTATGCTGAAAATGAATACCTTTCATTGGCATCTTACCGAAGATCAAGGCTGGCGTATTGAGATTAAGAAGTATCCCAAACTCCAAGAAATTGCGGCTTACAGAGACGAAACTTTGGTTGGGCATTATAGCGATCAGCCCCATCAGTTTGATGGTAAAAAATACGGCGGATATTACACGCAAGAAGAGATTAAAGATATTGTAGCCTATGCTGAAGAACGCTTTGTGACGATCATTCCAGAAATTGAAATGCCTGGTCATAGTCAGGCTGCTATCGCTGCATATCCGGAGTTAGGCTGTACTGGAGAACAAGTCAAGGTGGCGAAGAAATGGGGTGTTTTTGAAGAAGTGTATTGTCCGAGCGAAACTACCTTTAAATTTTTGGAAGACGTTATTGATGAGGTCGTTGCCTTATTCCCAAGTAAATATATTCATATCGGTGGCGACGAAGCTCCAAAAACACGATGGAAGAATTGTAGTGATTGTCAGGATTTGATCAAAGAAAAAGGCTTGAAGGACGAACACGGTTTACAGAGTTATTTCATTGCACGTATGGAAAAATACATCAACTCAAAAGGAAAACAGATCATAGGTTGGGATGAAATATTAGAAGGCGGCCTAGCGCCCAACGCTACTGTTATGTCGTGGCGCGGCACCAACGGCGCCATCGAAGCTGCAAAGGCCGGGCACGATGTGATCTTAACACCAACCTCACATTGTTATTTTGATTACTACCAATCTGAAAATGACGACGAGCCATTAGCAATTGGTGGGTTTTTACCCTTGGAAAAGGTCTATAGTTTTAACCCAATTCCTGAAGAATTATCAGATGAAGAATCACAATATGTTTTGGGAGCACAAGGCAATATCTGGACAGAATACATGCCCACTGAGGATCAGGTAGAATATATGGCGTTTCCAAGAATGTTGGCCATGAGCGAAGTATTGTGGACCAATTCTGAAACCAGAAATTATGATGAATTTGTTAAGCGTGTTGAAGCGTTTTACAAAAGACTAGACGCCTTAGACATCAACTATGCAAATCATCTCTACGAAATTGAAGGAAATGTCAGCACGGTTAATGGCAAGACCTTTTACAATCTCAAGACCTTTTCAGAAGGAAAAACAATTCGATATACAACCGATGGAAGTGAGCCAAATGCAAATTCGGCGATTTATAATTCACCAATCCCAATTTCGGAGGACGTGACCATCAAGGCTTCTGTTTTTAATGAGCAACAACAACTGGGGAAACACTTTATGCAGAACATCAAATACCACAAAGCCGTTGGCGCAAAGATTTCCATCAACAAAGAACCTCATAAAGCCTATTTAGGAAGTGGCGCAGAAGGATTAATTAATGGGATTTCAGGTAGTGACAAACGCTATGGCGATAAAGAATGGCTGGGCTTTTGGGGTGAAGATATTGAGATAAAGATCGACTTAGAAAAAGCAACCGAAATTAGTTCCATAAAGACACGATTTCATAACGGCAATGGGCAATGGATCTATGCACCAAAACATATCCGATTAAAGTATATATTGGATGATGGTTCTCTATTTACGGATGATCATAGTCTTAAAATATCGGATGAGAGAATTGTCGATTTTGAAAGTAAAATGATGAAGGTGCCCGGACGAAAATTTTTAATTAAATCAATCACTGTAATGGCACCTAATTATGGAACCATTCCGGAGGGTAAACAAGGAGCAGGCAATAAGGCCTGGACCTTTATAGATGAAATTATTGTTAACTGACAATGGAATGAAACTCGAAATCTGTGCCAATTCATACCAATCCGCAAAAAATGCTCAAGATGCAGAGGCGCATCGTGTTGAGTTATGCCAAGAGTTGTCTGTTGGTGGCATAACACCGTCTTACGGACTCATTCAAAAGGTCGCGCGAGAATTAGACATACCAGTTTTTGTTTTGATAAGACCACGAGGTGGAAATTTTGTCTACACTGACGATGAGTTTGAGATCATGAAAAAAGATATAGAACTCTGCAAAGAATTGGGTTGCCATGGTATTGTTTCAGGTGTTTTAAATCCTGAAGGAACAATAGATCTAAAACGCACAAAAGCCTTGATAGAATTATCTCAACCGTTACCCTTCACATTTCATCGGGCCTTTGATGAAATCGAAGATTCAGAAAAAGCCATAGAACAACTTATCGATTTAGGTGCAAACCGCGTTTTAACTTCTGGGAAACGGCAAACCGCAATGGAAGGTATTGAATTACTCAAAGCGTTGAAAATGTTAGTCGAAAATAGAATAACGATCATGCCCGGAAGTGGAATTAATAGAACAAACGCGTCAGCATTCAAAAAAGCAGGGTTTGAAGAAATTCATGCTTCAGCATCGAAGGTCATTTTACAAGACGGAAGTCTCTTTTTTCAACCGCAGACCGTTTCAGATGTTGCAAAAATAAAAGCCATTTTAAATGAGATATAGTTTACTCATTATCATAATTCTTGTATTCAGTTGTCAGCCTAAACACGACGTTCCGATTACTTTAGAAATTAATCAGAACTGGGAATTTAAAAGCGTTAAAGATTCAGTTTGGCAATCAGCAACCGTTCCGGGAAATGTCTTCAGCGATCTGCTAGACAATGACCTCATTGAAGACCCATTTATTGGAGATAACGAACATAAAGTACAATGGGTTTCAGAGAATGATTGGGAGTATAGAACGCATTTCAATCTCGATGAAGCAACCTTAGAACGCAAACACTTTGAACTTAATTTTGAAGGTTTAGACACCTACACTTCGGTGTATTTAAATGACAGTCTTATACTCAATTCTGATAATGCATTTATCGATTATTCGATTAATGTTAAACCCCTTTTGAAAGCAGAGAATGAGCTGCGCTTAGTATTTGAGCAGACTTCAAAATATGAGGATATCGAAAAAGCTAAATTGCCCTACGAGCTTCCTGAAGGTAATCGTGTTTTCATTCGGAAAGCGCAGTTTCAATACGGATGGGATTGGGGACCAGTGTTAAACACGTCGGGTATTTGGCGACCTGTAAAACTAGTAAGTTGGAACGATTTCAAAATAGAAGATGTTTATGTGAAGCAATTTGAATTATCAGATTCAAATGCTAATCTAATGGCTCAACTCGACTATAAATCTTTCTTAGATAATGAGGACGCTACTTTAGAAGTTTTTGTAAATGACAGTCTCGTTTCACAAAAGATCCTGGAGGCTTCAAATTATGATCCAATCGTCACTTTTCAGATTGAAAACCCAAAACTATGGTGGCCTCACAACTTAGGCGAACCGTACCTGTATGATTTAAAATTTGTGGTAAAAGATGGACAAAAGGTGCTAGACAGTATTTCGGTGAAAAAGGGTTTAAGGACGATTGAATTGGTGGCTGAGAAAGATAGTATTGGTCAGTCATTCTACTTTAAGGTGAACGATGTACCTGTTTATGCCAAAGGTGCCAATTATATTCCTCAACACAGTTTTCAGAATGAAGTCAGCGCATCCGATTATCAGAAATTGTTGAGTGCTGTTGTAACTTCAAATATGAACATGCTCCGAGTATGGGGTGGTGGCATCTACGAGGATGATATCTTTTACGATCTCTGCGATGAGAAGGGAATTTTAGTTTGGCAAGATTTTATGTTTGCCTGTGCCATGTATCCTGGCGACCAAGGATTTATGAATATCGTGGAGCACGAAGCTTATGCGAATGTTAGACGCTTACGCAATCATGCTTCAATAGCACTTTGGTGTGGTAATAACGAAAATTCCGAAGGTTGGCATCGATGGGGCTGGCAGGCGGGTAGAAGTGAGGCCGAAAAAGAGGAGATTTGGAAAAACTATCTAAAGGTTTTTGATTCGTTACTACCTAAAATTGTGGATGATCTCACAGATACTGATTATTGGGAAAGCTCACCTAAATACGGTCGAGGTAATCCTAAATATAAAACTGAGGGCGATGCACACGATTGGTGGATTTGGCACGATGCCTACCCTTTTGAGCACCTTGAAGAAAACGTTCCGCGTTTTATGAGCGAATTTGGTTTTCAAAGCTTTCCGAGTTATGAGGTCATTCGATTTATCAATCAAAATGATTCTTTAGAGATGACTTCGGAAGGGTTTAAGAATCATCAAAAGCATGCTAGGGGTTTTCAGCTAATCGATGAATACATGAAACGCGATTTTCCGGTACCAGCAACTGCTGAAGATTACATCTATATGAGTCAGCTATTACAGGCACATGGCATTGTAAAAGGCATTGAAGCCCACCGACGTGCTAAACCCTACAACATGGGGACTCTCTATTGGCAACTCAATGACTGCTGGCCTGCAGTATCTTGGAGTAGCATGGATCATTTTGGTAATTGGAAGGCGCTGCAGTACAAAGCAAAGCAAGCTTTCGAAAATGTTTTGATCTCGTCAAAAATTGAAAACGACACGCTACAAACTTGGATCGTAAATGACGGTTTGAATACCATCGAGGACAATTTAAGTTTATCAATAAAAAATTTTGACGGCACTATTTTGTGGCAGGATACTATTTCTATTTCAGTCGAAGAAAATTCGAGTGAGATTAAGTTTGAAATTCCTATATCCGATATTCAATTTCCGAGAAGCAGTATTTATTTTGATGTTAGTTTCAATGGCAAAAAATCCCAGAACTTTTTCGTAAAACCCAAAGATCTTGATTTAAAGCAAGCCCCAATTCAAACAGAAATTGAAAAAACAGACGAAGGTTTTAAGATTGTACTCGTGTCTAAGACTTATCAGAAGGATGTTTTTCTTTCTACGAATTACCATGGGCAATTCGAGGAGAATTTCTTTGATCTGCAACCTGGCGAACGCAAGACCGTTATTTTTAAATCTGATGATCAACAACTCGAAAAGGTAAATAGTATTAGTGATTTAAAAATAAAGAGCCTAAACCAATTTATTAGATAGATCAACTTTAAGTTCTATTTACATTAACCGATATTAATGACGTCAATGGCACTAACATTATTGTATTCGATTTAGCCAAATATTCACTTTTAGCCGATCAAACAAAGTTCTTATCAATTAGTTCACCACAAACTTCAAAGGCTCAGAACGGCTGTCTATGACTAGAAAGTACATCCCTTTTGATAAATAACTGACATCTATTTTTTGTTTATCTGCAACTTCTCCAGCTCCTAATTCGGCACCTAATGTATTATATATTTCATAGCTTCGAGCCTGAGTTAAGCCTGATAATTGAATAGATTGGTTTGTTGGGTTAGGGTATAAACTAACATCCGATTCGTCATCAGAGTCTATATCAAAAGAATCGACAGAAAGGGTGTTTAAATCAACCTTAGAGATTTTATTTGCTGAATATTCGGCAATAAAAAGGGTAGTCCCGCTAATAGCTAATCCGTAAGGATCACCTAGTCCAGATAGTAGTGTCTCAACGGTAGGCGTGCTAGCACTAATATCCGGGATACGGTATACTTTATCATCCTGTGAAAAATAGAGTTCATTACCATTAATAGTCATTTCAGATGGAAATGATAAACCAGTTACCACTTCTGTAGTTGTGGTAGGTAAAGTGCTCGTTATATCTAATTTGGAGATTTCTCCTCCTGTATAATCATTAATGTAAAGGTCATTCCCAGACAAAGCGATCCCCAAAGGTTCGGAAACATCACTAGTAACAAGAGTTGGTGTAGCGGGGAAGGTACCCGTAATATCAAGTTTAGAGACTTGCTGATTGCCAAAGGAATAATTCTCAACAAGGTATAGGAAGTTTCCGTTAAGAAGAAGATCTTCAGGAGCATCTATGCTAGCAGACGATGCTACTTCAACTTCAACAATAGGATTAGCCGTTATATCAATTTTTATAATTTTATTGTCCCAAGATTCTGAAATATAAAGATCGTTTCCATTTTTAGCTATACCTGAAGTTCCATTTAAATTGGCATAAACAACCTCTTCCGTGGGGTTGCTGTCCGTAATATCTAATTTAGATACGCCGCCGTTAGTTTTTGAAAAATACAGATCGTTACCATCTAAGAGTAGATATTTGGGACGATTAATCCCTGTTAAAACATCCGTTGTTTGGGCAAATAGTGGAGTTATACTTACGAGTATAAATAGTAGGTTAATGAATGTGATTTGGGTAATTTTTTTCATTTTTGAATAAATTTTAAAAGTAAGAATAATACTACAAATGTATAAACTATTAGTTAGAATCAAAAAGTAGACTATGAATTTGATCAAACATTTAACTCATCAGATGTAAATCTTGTTTAACTGATATGCGCTCGCCATTTACCTTATAGCCAATCAAAAGCTTTAACAATTTCATAAGATAAGTCGAAAAGCAGATGCTTAACTTTGACAATTAAATTCAACTTATGTTTCGCTGGATCATCTTCGTGGCCATTATAGGTATAGCAGATTACTACGCTTTTCAGGCTTTAAAAACAGTCACTAAAAGTAATTGGTGGTATGCACTTTATTGGTTGTTTACAGTTGCAGTTATAGGGAATTTCATCTTTCAGTTTTACGGATTTAATAGAAGTAACGGATTTTCGCAATCAAACGCTCTGGCTGTTGGTTTTCTCATTGCCATGGTAGTTCCAAAACTCGTTTTAATTGCGGTTATGTTGACCGAAGATGTGTTTAGAGTGCCACAAGGTATTTACAGTTACTTTATGCAAGACGATAGTGCAAGCGGTAACCAAATTAAGCACTTTCCTTCGCGACGAAAGTTTATAAGTCAAATAGCACTAGGCTTAGCAGCTATTCCTTTTGCCTCTGTGCTTTATGGTATGTACAAGGGGAAATATAATTTTAAGGTTTTAAAATATACCTTGAATTTTGACGACCTACCAGAAGCTTTTGATGGTTTTAGATTAACGCAGATCAGTGATGTACATTCAGGAAGCTTCGATAATATCGAAAAAGTATCTTATGCCATCGACCTCATAAATGAACAACAGAGTGATGTTATTTTATTTACTGGTGATATGGTAAATAATAAAGCTGAAGAAATGTTGCCTTATGTAGATATTTTCAAAAAGCTAAAAGCGAAGTATGGCTTGTATTCAGTTTTGGGAAATCATGATTACGGCGATTATGTCCGCTGGAATTCAGAAGAGGCCAAAAAACAAAATCTTGAAGATCTTAAAAACCTTCAAAAGGATATAGGATTCGATCTTCTTTTAAATGAAAATCGCTTCATAGAAAAAGACGGACAACGCATAGCTATTATTGGAGTAGAGAATTGGGGTAAAGGCGGTTTTAAAAAAGCAGGAGACCTCAAAAAAGCAGCGAGCAGTGTAGATAAGGATGACTTCAAGATTTTACTAAGTCACGATCCGAGCCATTGGGACGCTGAGGTGGTTAATGATCCCTATCATTACCATTTAACCTTAAGCGGCCATACGCATGGTATGCAATTTGGGATTGAAATTCCTGGATGGTTTAAATGGAGCCCAGTAAAATGGCGCTATAAACAATGGGCAGGAATTTATGAGGCAGTAGGGCAATACATTAATGTCAACCGAGGATTCGGTTATTTGGCCTTCCCAGGACGAGTGGGAATATGGCCAGAAATAACAGTAATAGAGCTTAAAAAAGGAGCAAAAGAGGCATAATTGCAAACAATTGTTTATTTTTATGTAGCTCATTACAAACCTGATAGAAATTTACTATCAAAATTTTATGTAGGTTTGTATAGCTCATTTGACTAAAACTATAACGTATGTCAAAATTTGGGGAATTAATAGATGTCGATATTCCGGTACTATTAGACTTCTACACGGAATGGAACGACCAATCCATTGCAATGCATGCTGTACTTCGTGATGTGGCGGCTGCTCTAGGCGACAAAGCTAAAGTCATTAAAATTGATGTTGATAAAAATAAAGAACTAGCCGAAGCACTTCGGGTAAAAGGCTTACCAACATTAATTATCTACAAAAATGGTGAAATGAAATGGCGTCATAGTGGCGAGCAAGATGCCAATACCTTAATTGGTATTATACAAGAATATGTTGAGTAATTGCTTTAAAGCTATATCCTTTATTACTATAATGCTCTAATACTTTAGGTAGGGCATATTTCAAGTTGCGTTCGGCTTTCAGACTATCGTGAAATACTACTATACTTCCTTCTTTTGCTACAGAAATCACATTTTTTAAACAAGCATCTTCACTAACTGTTTTATCCCAGTCATAAGATAAAACATCCCATAAAATAATCTTGTACCCCAAACCTTGAAGTTTTTTACTTTGTTTGGATTTAAACTTACCATATGGTGGTCTAAACAGCTTGAAATTTTCGCCAACTGAGGCGTTTGAATATATTGAATTTTGAACCTGAAATGCAATCACCGAATCTGTTAGTTCTGTATTCGCGATATAGACCTTAGACTTATTTTTCCAACCCTTAAAATGATCATAGGTATGATTGCCAATGCTGTGTTCATCTCTTAGTATATTCTGAAAAATTCCGGGGTTGGCTTCAATATTCTTTCCAATACAGAAGAAGGTGGCCTTAGCATTATAGGCTTTTAATGTTTGAAGAACCCAGTCAGTGATTTCGGGCGTTGGGCCGTCATCAAAGGTGAGATAGAGCTCTTTTTCTGTGGTATTGATATTCCAGACAAAATTCGGAAAGATTGTTTTTACAAATCCAGGGGTCTTGGCAGGAATAATTTTCATAAGTTATTCTTCAGGCACAATCGAATCCTGAATGGTGTCGTTTAAAATTGAATTAATATCAATATCCTCTCTTGGTTCAATTTCCTCTTCAGAAGCGCCCATCACATCCAGAAGTTCTAAATAACTATTGAATTTTTTGGTTTCTTCTAAGGCAAATTCTTTGTCGTTGTATATAATCAAAATATCAACCAAAGCTCTATATCTCTGAATGTCTAAGTAGATGTCTTCAATATTCGAAATTTGATCCTCTTCGTCTAATCCGCCGTAATAAATCAAATTTTCCTGATAGATCTTAGAGACGTCTTTATAAAGTGCTCTGCCTTTTTCAACCTTACCAATTTCATAATAGGCGCTGATATAAGGCTCTAGTAGTGAATGGAAACCAAATTTATCAACCGGCATTTTATCCATGGCCAAATCGGCAATTTCTTCAGCTTTATCAAATTCATCATTATTGATATGAGCCTCGATCAATCGTGCAAGATTACCTCTGTAGGTAATACCATTTCTTCGGGTTTCAATATCATGGTAGATATTTTCACCGCTTCCGCCCCAATCCCATGACTTCACCATGTTGTACATTAAATCAGGATCAACACGACCCATTTCATAAGGGTTAGCCCTATCAACAGGCGTTTTTATCGGAACTAGTTTATAGCACATACCATCGAGTTGTAGGTAATCCTTGAGCCAAACATAATCATCATTTCCGAAGGCACCTCCAGTAAAGTAAATTGGTCGCTCCCAATTATTGTTAGCAATGATATCTAGCATCAACAATCGGTTTTTGTAAATATAGCTTCCTTCGATCTCGGCAAAAAGAAAATCTTCAATCTTGTCAGCGTCTTTTGGTTTTACGATACCGTTTTTCAAAACCACATCCTTGTTAACAGGTATGCTAATGTGTCTGGTTGGGAAATAATTAGTCTTTAGAATATGACTTGGATATTGAGCTGGGTCTTCGCCCTGACTCTCAATAACAGCCTTAAATTTTGTTTTAGGATTATCACTAGAAATAAAGTCCATAAATTCCTTAATGTCTAAAGTATCGTTGGCAATACTTCTCGAAATTTCACGGTAAATAATCACATCTCTGTTTCCTCCGCGATATTGTTCGTGGGTCAATTTGGAAGGTATAGGGTCGCTTTCATAAGCTTTTCGTTTCATCTGGTCGATATACCAATCAGTTTGGAATAAGCTGGTGTTCACTACTCTTACATCGGTTCTTACACCTTCAATTTCTTGTAAATACCAAAGCGGGAACGAATCATTATCTCCAATGGTAAATAATATGGCATTAGGTGCACAAGATTCGAGGTATTTACGCGCCATAGCATTGGCAGTGTACTTTCCTGAACGATCGTGATCATCCCAGTTATTTGCTGCTAAAATTCCAGGAACTATAACAAGGCAAGCAATGGTAATCACAGGTGCGAGTAATTTCGATTTGGTACTCGATTTTAGAAGGTCGTAAATGGCATACACACCGAAACCAATCCAAATTGCGAATACATAAAAGGATCCAACTACAGAATAATCACGTTCGCGAGGTTCAAATGGTCTAATATTCGTGTAGAACTGAATAGCTATTCCTGTTAATAAGAAAAAGACTAAAAGTACCCAGAATCTCTTGGCATCGGTATACATTAAAAATAGAAATCCGATAATACCAAGAATAAGTGGTAAAAAGTAATAGGTATTTCTGGCTTTATTTTCTAACACTTCAGTTTGAAGATTATCTTGTGAAACACCCAAATGAAATTCGTCTATAAACTTAATTCCCGATATCCAGTTACCGTCAAAACTGTTGTAGGTTCCTTGAATATCATTCTGTCTACCTGTAAAATTCCACATAAAGTAACGCCAATACATGTAACCAAATTGGTACTGAAACATATAGGCTAAATTGTCTCCAAATGAAGGTTTTTCAACTACTAAATATTGTTGCCCATATCGTCGTAGAAATTGGTCGTAATCTTCATAGTCAACTTCGCGCTGTCTAATTCGCATTCTGAAATCATTCACAATCTGGTCGACACGTCTTTTTTCTTGAAGAGCATATTGACTGGCTTGGTCTTCACTAAGGCCAACACTCAAGGCCTCATTAAATGCTCTGGTCTGAAGGTTAGGATCGACTTTGAAATCGATCAGCCCTGCAAACATCATATAATTGGCAGCATGCTCACTACTCCACATTCTTGGTAAAACGGAAGCGTGCTCGTGATTATAGTTTTGCTTGCTGCCTTCCCAATCGTTAATGATCACGTATTTGCCTGTAGCTTCATCGCGCTCGTAGTTCTTTTTGTCGTCAACAAATGGCTCATCTTTATCTGCACCAGAATAGACCTCGGTAAATTGAGGACCATAAAATAAATGGGTTTCAGGATACTGCTCTAAATTGTAATAGGCTAATAATTCTCTAGCATCTGAAGGGTCATTTTCATTGATAATCACATTAGCGTTTGCTCTAATAGGTAACATCATCCATGACGAAAACCCAATAAAAATAAACATGAGGCAAAGCACTAAGGTATTAATATGAATTAGGCCTTTTTTTCGGGTGTAATTCAAACCGAAATAGAATAAGCCAATAACTAATAAACCGGTTATGATGGTTCCTGAATTAAATGGTAGCCCAATTGAATTCACGAAAAACACTTCGAGATAACCAAATAGTTTTAGTGTTGATGGCAAGAGCAACTTGAATATAAACAGAAGTATTGCTGCTGAGACGATGTTAGCAATGATAAAGCTCTTTACCGTTATTGTTTTGTAATTTTTAAAGTAATAAATAAGTCCTATTGCCGGAATGGTTAATAAGCCCATAAAGTGCACACCAAAAGACAAGCCAATAATAAAAGCAATGAGAATTAACCAGCGATTTCCTCTTGGAGTGTGCATCTCTTGTTCCCAGCGTAATGCGAGGTAAAACATAACGGCCATAATTAAAGTGGCCATGGCATAAACTTCAGTTTCGACGGCATTAAACCAAAACGAATCTGTAAATGTAAAAGCTAAACTTCCAACTAAGGCACTTCCTAAAATTGCTACGCCTTTGTTAGGGCTTGATTCTTTATCGTATTTCACTAATTTAACCAGTAGCATACTTATGGTCCAGAACATAAAAAGAATAGTGAAGGCACTAGCTACAGCACTCATCATATTCATAATCATCCCAATTTGAGATGGTTCGAGGGCAAAGATGGAGAAGAAAGCCCCCATCATTTGAAACAAAGGTGCTCCTGGCGGGTGACCAACTTGCAATTTTGAAGACGTTAAAATATACTCACCAGCATCCCAAAAACTAACTGTAGGTTCAATGGTCAGTGCATAGACTGCAAAAGCTATTGCGAATACGGTCCAGGCTAAAATGTTATTCCACTTTTTGAAGTTAAAATCCGTCATGAAAATCTTACGTATTGATGTTGGCGAATTTACTAATTAATATAGTAATGCCTAAGTTTTTAAGTTAACGTTAAGTAATTTCAATTATTTTCTACTTTTTTTTTGCCTAAGACAAACTTTGTTTTAAATTTGCATGCTCAAATAAACAGAGTGGCCTATGGTGTAACTGGCAACACGTCTGGTTTTGGTCCAGAAGAGTCTAGGTTCGAGCCCTAGTAGGCCAACTGAAATTAAAGTCCTAAACATTTTTGTTTGGGACTTTTTCTTTTTGAAAGATTTTGGAAGAGCACGAATGTTCCTGATCACTCCTACGTCCGCGTACTAATCTGTCATTCCTGCGGCCGCGTACTGATTTGTCATTCCTGCGCCGTTGTGTCGCCGAAGCTTTTCGGTCAATGAGACTAAGCAACATACTGTAAATGGTTAGCGGAGGAGCAAGGCAGGAATCCACTTTGAAGTTATACACGAATACCTCGAATCCTGAGCATATTGCAATCTGAATTTCTATTGTCATGTTAAACTTTCTTGTGCTACCTTGCCATTCCTGCGTCCGCGTACTGATTTGTCATTCCTGCGCCGTTGTGTCGCCGAAGCTTTTCGGTCAATGAGACTAAGCAACATACTGTAAATGGTTAGCGGAGGAGCAAGGCAGGAATCCACTTAGAAGTTATACACGAATAACATGATTGTCTAGAACGCTAATCAAAACTGATTAGGATTTATTACTTCTAGAGTATTCTAAAATTTAGATCTTAAACGTAATCACAGGTCGATCAGCATGATTTACTAAATCTTCACTAATACTACTATTAAAGAAATGGGCAATGCCTTGGCGTCCGTGTGTGCTAATACCAATAAGGTCGGCATCGATCTCTTCCGAAAAATTTAAAATACCTTGCTCAACACTCTTGTCGTTATGCACATTTATGGTGTAGTTTTCAAAGGTCTGGCCAGCAATAAAATCATTAATCCTCGTACGAGAATCGTAAGTAGTAATGAAGTTATTCGCCGTATTCACCAATAATAGATGAATTCTTGAATCGAACAATTGCGCAAATTTTACCGCTTGTTTGTAAGTTTCTTTATTGTCATTTTTAAAATCAGAAGCAAACACAAAATTTCTAATATTGAAACTATTGTGACTGTTTTTAATCACAAGAACAGGAACATCAGAAGATCGTACAACCTTCTCTGCATTAGAACCAATAAACATCTCTTTGATGCCTGAAGCACCATGAGAGCCCATAACAATCAAGTCGATATCAAATTCTTTGCAGGCGTCTTTGATCTCATTAAAAGTAATGTCTGCCTTTACGGTTTCATGAATAGTAATTCCTTCAAGGAAATCATTTTCCATAAGATCTTCGAACTTCTTATGAGCTAGTTTCATGAAAAATAAAGCTTCAGGAACATCACTGTGCGCATTAATGGGATCGATCTGTTGCATAGGAATTTCCATCATATGCAATAGATAAATCTCAGCATCGTGTTTACGTGCTAACATTGCGGCCACTTTGAGCGCATGCTCAGCTTGTTCAGAAAAATCCGTAGGGACGAGAATTCTGTTCATTATGTATTGATTTTAGTTAGTCTTATAAATTTATGAAAATAATTCCACTTTCACGGGCTTTGAAAAATCAATATAAAAGTTGTATATTTGCACCGTTGTTTACGATAATGAATAAGCGAGAGGACGAGGAGTCCTCTCTTTTTATATCAAGTAATGTTTAAGGAAACAGTAAAAGAATTATTAGAAAAGGCATTAAATGAGCGTCAAGACCTCTTTCTCATTGATTTTGACATCCTTTCTGATAATACAATTAGAGTAGTGCTAGACGGTGACAAAGGTGTATTGGTAGAAGATTGCATGTTTGTGAGTAGAGCTATCGAGCACAACTTAGATAGAGACGAACAAGATTTCTCTCTAGAAGTTACTTCAAGTGGTGCAACATCACCCTTGGTGTTTCCAAGACAATACAATAAGCATATTGGTCGCAATTTAGAAGTGAAGACCAATGAAGGCGAAACTATAGAAGGCCAACTTACAGTTACCAACGAAAATGGTATTGTGCTAAAGTGGAAGGCGAGAGAACCAAAACCAGTAGGTAAAGGTAAAGTGACGGTAACTAAAGAGGCAAAAATTGCCTTCGAGGAGATTAAAGAAGCAAAAGTTAAAATAAAATTTTAAGTCATATCAATTATGGAAAATGTAGCATTGATTGAATCATTTTCAGAGTTTAAAGACGATAAGTTAATCGACAGAGTGACGCTCATGGCGATTTTAGAAGATGTATTGCGTAATGCACTGAAGAAAAAATATGGTGATGACGATAACTTCGACATCATTATTAACCCAGATAAAGGGGATTTAGAGATTTGGAGAAATCGTATCGTAGTAGCTGACGGTGAAGTTGAAGATGAAAACCAGGAGATTGCCTTATCTGAAGCTCAGAAAATTGAGCCTGACTTTGAAGTTGGTGAGGATGTTGCAGAAGAAGTAAAACTTGTTGATTTAGGAAGACGTTCAATTTTAGCATTAAGACAAAACTTAATTTCTAAAATTCATGAACACGATAACACTAATATCTACAAGCAATTTAAAGAGCTTGAAGGTGAAATCTATACGGCAGAAGTACACCACATTCGTCACAGAGCAATTATACTATTAGACGATGATGGTAACGAGATCATTCTTCCAAAGGATCGTCAAATTCCTTCGGATTTTTTCAGAAAAGGAGAGAATGTAAGAGGTATAATTGAGAGTGTTGAACTTAAAGGAAGTAAGCCTGCTATCATCATGTCTAGAACATCACCATTGTTCCTAGAGAAGTTATTCGAACAGGAAATTCCTGAAGTATTCGACGGTTTAATTACCGTTAAAAAGGTTGTTAGAATTCCTGGTGAAAAAGCTAAAGTGGCTGTGGATTCTTACGATGACAGAATTGATCCGGTTGGTGCTTGTGTTGGTATGAAAGGTTCTCGTATTCACGGTATTGTGAGAGAATTAGGTAACGAAAATATTGATGTGATCAACTATACAAATAACATTCAACTATTTGTTACCAGAGCACTGAGTCCTGCACGTGTAACATCTCTTAAATTAGATGAAGAAAACATGCGAGCAGAGGTGTTGTTAAAACCAGAAGAAGTATCTAAAGCAATAGGTAGAGGAGGTCACAACATTCGTTTAGCTGGTCAGTTAACAGGATTTGAGATCGATGTATTTAGAGAAGGGGCAGAAGAAGATGTTGAATTAAAAGAATTCTCTGATGAAATCGATGGATGGATCATTGACGAGTTTAGTAAGGCTGGTTTAGATACAGCAAAAAGTATTTTAGAGCAAGACGTTGACGATTTAGTAAAACGTACTGATTTAGAAGAAGAAACAATATTAGATGTCATTAGAATTCTCAAGGAAGAATTTGAAGACTAATAGCAGTTTAACTTTAAAAACAAGAAAGTTAGATTGAAATAAACAGATTTAAGTATATTACGGCGATTTATGGCTCAAATTAGAATAAATAAAGTATTACGGGAGTTGAACATCTCATTAGATCGTGCAGTGGATTTCTTGGAATCCAAAGGCATTGAGATTGAGAAAAGCCCCAATACAAAAATTTCGCAAGAGGTTTACGACACGCTATCTGATGAATTCCAGACGGATGCAACTAAGCGTGAAAAAGCTCAAGAAGTTAGTGAAGCAAAACTCAAAGAGAAAGAGGAGCTTCGCGAACAGCGCGAACGCGAAATTGAAGAAAAAGAAAAAAAGGAAGCCGCTAAAGAAACCGTAGTTAAAGCTAAAGCAGCCCTTAGCGGACCAAAGCAGATCGGTAAAATCGATTTAGATAAAAAGCCGGTTGAAAAAGAAGAGAAAAAGGAAGAACCAAAGAAGCCAGCAGTAGAAGAAAAACCTAAGGCAGAGGTTAAGGAAGAAAAGCCAAAAGCAGAAAAACCAGCCAAGGCTAAACCAAAAGCAGAAAAACCAGTAGAAGAAGAAGCGCCTAAAACTGACGAAAAACTTAAAACCAAGTATCAAAAGTTAACAGGTCCGACCACTACAGGTAAGAAAATAGATCTCTCACAATTCAATAAGCCAAAGAAAAAGAAGGAGGAGAAAAAAGAAGACAAGTCATCTTCTAACGACGCTAACAAACGCAAAAGACGTCGTATCAGTAAAGGTGGAAATGATGGCGGTCGACCAAATTTCGATAATAGAAGAAATCAAAAAGGTAGAGGTTCTAGACCAAAAGTTGTAAAGGAGGAGCCAAGTGAAGAAGAAGTACAAAAGCAAGTGAGAGAAACACTTGAAAAACTTCAAGGTAAATCTAACAAAGGAAAAGGTGCCAAGTACCGTAGAGAGAAAAGAGAACAGCATAGAGAGCAATCTGAGAAAGAACTTCAAGCAGAAGCAGCTGAAAGTAAAATTCTGAAAGTAACCGAATTTGTTACTGTAAGTGAGGTGGCAACCATGATGGATGTTGGCGTAACACAGGTTATTTCTGCGTGTATGTCATTAGGAATGATGGTAACCATGAATCAGCGTCTAGATGCCGAGACACTTTCTATAGTTGCTGAAGAATTCGGGTTCGATGTTGAATTCGTTACCGCTGATATTGAAGAATCAATAGAAACGGTTGAAGACGATCCAAAAGACTTAAAACCTCGTGCCCCGATCGTAACTGTAATGGGTCACGTAGATCATGGTAAAACATCACTTCTAGATTATATCCGTGAAGAAAATGTAATCGCAGGCGAGTCAGGTGGAATCACCCAGCACATTGGTGCCTATGGCGTAGAATTATCAAACGGACAAAAAATCGCATTCTTAGATACACCAGGTCACGAGGCATTTACGGCAATGCGTGCTCGTGGTGCTCAGGTCACAGACATCGCTATTATTGTAGTGGCTGCAGATGATGCCATAATGCCTCAGACAAAAGAGGCAATTTCTCATGCTCAAGCAGCTGGTGTGCCTATCGTTTTCGCGATTAATAAAATTGATAAGCCAGACGCCAACCCAGATAAGGTGAAAGAAGGATTAGCCAATATGAATTTATTGGTTGAAGATTGGGGAGGTAAGATTCAGTCGCATGATATATCAGCGAAGTTTGGTACAGGTGTAAAAGAATTACTTGAAAAAGTTCTACTTGAAGCCGAATTACTAGAATTAAAAGCTAATCCAAGCAAACCAGCTAATGGTACAGTTGTGGAAGCTTATTTAGATAAAGGTAGAGGTTACGTTTCAACAATTCTTGTTCAGGCAGGAACTTTGAAAGTTGGAGATTATGTACTTGCCGGTAAAAACAGTGGTAAGGTCAAAGCGATGCAAGATGAACGCGGAAATGATGTAACAGAAGCTGGCCCATCAACTCCAGTGTCTATTTTAGGTTTAGACGGAGCGCCACAGGCAGGTGATAAGTTCAATGTATTTGAAGACGAAAGAGAAGCAAAACAAATTGCCGCCAAGCGTACACAATTACAACGTGAGCAGTCAGTTAGAACGCAACGTCATATTACTTTAGATGAAATTGGAAGACGAATTGCTCTTGGTGATTTCAAGGAATTGAATATTATCCTTAAAGGTGATGTGGATGGATCAGTTGAAGCATTAACCGATTCATTCCAGAAGTTATCTACGGAAGAAATTCAAGTAAATATCATCCATAAAGGTGTTGGTGCTATTACGGAGAGTGATGTGTTATTAGCTTCGGCTTCTGATGCGATTATTGTAGGATTTAATGTAAGACCTGTTGGAAACGCAAGATCAATTGCTGATAAGGAAGAAATTGATATCCGAACATACTCAATTATTTACGATGCCATCAACGACTTGAAAGACGCAATGGAAGGTCTATTATCTCCAGAAGTTAAAGAAGAAGTTACTGGTACTGCGGAGATTAGAGAAACCTTCAAGATTTCAAAAATTGGAACCATCGCTGGTTGTATGGTAACCAATGGTAAGATTTTCAGAAATTCTGGAGTTAGAATCATTAGAGATGGTGTTGTTGTCTTCACGGGCGAATTGGCATCCCTGAAACGCTTTAAGGATGATGTTAAAGAAGTCTCTAAGGGTTATGATTGTGGTATACAGATCAAAGGTTATAACGACATCAAGGAAGGTGATATCATAGAAGCGTTCCAAGAAGTTGAGGTTAAAAAGAAATTAAAATAAGTATTAAGAATACAAGAAAAAGCGACTATTTAGTCGCTTTTTTGTTTTTTTGGAGTAATGGAATCGCAGCCTAAATATCTTTACTATAAATCTTCAAAAAAATATGCTGAAGGCTTGCTTGATCGGCGTTCGTGCTTATCAATCTTGTTGGCCGAGGCTAAATTAAGTCAGAGGATCGCAGTTCTTCCGAAGTTTAGACTCGGTGCACACCACAATCATGGTGAGGTTATAGAGAGTTACCTGGTTGGCGAGTATTTAAATATCGATCGACTTCATATTGATTATATATTAGAGGAAGATCTTCCTGATATTGAATCAGCGCTGCATTCAGATGACATTGTCAATATCACTGAAGAAAAATTCGATTTTACACAAACAGATGCAACTCTAGTTATTCGAAATTTGAAAGATGATAACTTTTGGAATCTTAAACTTTATGATGCTTTTGTTCTGGCGAAGTTGTTTCATGGCGTGGGCGTAAAATTTATTATTCCTGAAATAACTCCAACTTCTGAAATTATAGCCATTGGTGATCAAATTTTGAACCGATTAGAACAACCTCGATTAGGCTTACACCTTCGAAGAGGTGACCGACTCAACAAAAAGCTGAATACAAGTATGAATGAAGACGTCATGCTAAGAAAGTTGAGTCAATTCAAGTTTAAATCTGCCTATGTTGCCACCAATGATCAAAACTATAAGATCAATGACAGTCGCTTCTTAACATGGAAAGATTTCAAAGACATTTTGGGGCATATTCAAGATAATTATTTGCTATTTGCCATTGAAATGTATGTTGTGGATCAGTGCGAAATTCCGGTAAGAACCTTTAATGATTCGTCGCCATTTTTTCATATTGAAGATGGTTTCAAAAAGAATTATGCAATTTGTAATTACAGCATGCATGGTTCAAATAATAGTTTCAAAAGAATTCCTGATCATTTGATCGAATGCCAATATGAAGACCGATCAAAAATTAACCGGAAAGCATTTGTGAAAGCACGTCCATTTCTTCCAAGATTAATTATGGCCGTGAAACGAAAATTGAAACTTGTGTAAGGATTTATTTCTTGTCTAACTTCGGCTGAAAAATAATGGCGTTCATGTAGTCTTTTTTAATTTTCGCCAAAGCTCTATCTGCTTCTAACCTTGTCGCAAAATTACCCACCCAAACTTTATAATTTGGAGTGTTCCAAACAATCTCCACAGGCCATTCGCCATACGAATTAAGAAAGTTTAATTTTTCGCGTTGTGCTTTATCAGGATCAACACTTTGATATACCTGAATCTTATATATTTTGGTCGTCTTAATGTCTTTCTTATATTCTAACAATCTATCGATATCACTGTCTTGATCGATTTTTACCTGACCTTCTTGCGCACTTAAATTGAAGGCGAAAAATAAGATTAATATTAGGGCGCTGATATATCTATTTTTTGTACTCATAATTCTACATTTTAATACAAAGGTATGTTATTCAACGATAAAGCCTAAAAAATGTTATTTAGAATAAGTATAAATTATATATTAAGACTTCGCTAACATTTCTAAAATCGACTTTATGCCTTACTTTTGCATGAGTTTTTGGAAACATGACTTTAGTCATATTTATGAAAAAATCGTACCAAAGTTTAGAAGAAAATTCAACTAAGAATATGAAACAGGTGATCTACCGAAATTTAACCTCTCAGATACTCAGTCTAGGTTTTATTTTATTACTTACGTTTTCAACCTCACTTAACGCTCAAGAAGGAGATCCGGCAAACGGAAAATCGCTATTTAACGCAAATTGTGCGGCATGTCATAAGCTAGATGCACCAATGACAGGTCCAGCACTTCGTAACGTTGAAGCGAGGCTTTATGATGAAGAAGGGTTAGATAGAGAATGGCTTAACGCTTGGATTCGAAATAGTTCGGCATTGATAAAAGCAGGTGATGCTTATGCCAACAAAATTTATGCTGAGTGGAATAACACCAACATGAATGCCTTTCCGCAATTGAGCGACCAAGACATTTCAGATATTTTGGCTTACACTGCTGAGCCACCACCGCCTCCACCACCACCAACTGATCCAACCGGAACAGATGCAACTGCTGGTAGTGGCGTATCAAATAATTTAATCTTAGGAGCATTAGCGGTTTTATTCGGCTTACTGGCTATGGCTTTAATTCTTGTAAAACGAACTTTAAATCGTTTTGCTGAAGCCAAAGGCATTGAAGCTGTTGCTGAGGTTAAAAGAAAACCAATCTGGAAAGCATTTGTTGAAAATCAATTCTTGGTATTAGTAACGGCAATATTCTTTTTATTAGCAAGTGGTTACTTTGTGTATGGCTACTTAATGCAGGTTGGTATCGATCAAGGTTACGAGCCCGTACAACCAATCCACTACTCACATAGAATACATGCTGGAGACAACGGCATCGATTGTAAGTACTGTCACTCTTCTGCAAGAGTAAGTAAGCATTCAGGTATTCCGTCGTTGAACATCTGTATGAACTGTCACAAGTCTATCAATCAGGTAGCGGATGCAACTCAACAAGAAGGTATTAGAGAGTATGGTGTTGATTACAACGCTGAAATCCAAAAATTATATGAAGCAGTAGGATGGGATGGAAGAGCCTACACAGGCGAAACGAAACCAGTAAAGTGGATTCGTATTCATAACCTTCCAGACTTTGCATATTTCAATCACTCGCAGCACGTTTCTGTAGCTGGTGTTGAGTGTCAGACTTGTCACGGTCCGGTTGAAGAGATGGAAATTATGTACCAGCACTCTCCATTAACTATGGGATGGTGTATTAACTGTCATAGAGAAACCAATGTAAAAGTTAAGGACAACGAATACTACACGAAAATTCATGAAGAATTATCTAAAAAGTATGGTGTTGAGCAATTAACTGCGGCACAAATGGGTGGATTAGAATGTGGTAAGTGCCATTATTAATTTTAATAAGAAGTAATTCAGAATTATATGTCATCAAACAAGAAATACTGGAAAAGTGTTGAAGAGCTAAACGACAATAGCTCAATTGTTGAGACACTACAACAAAATGAATTTGTGGAAGAAATTCCAACGGATGAGTTTTTAGGTGATAAACAGGCGCTTGAGTCGTCATCAACATCACGTCGTGATTTCTTAAAGTATGTTGGGTTTAGTACAGCTGCAGCTACGTTTGCAGCATGTGAGGGTCCAGTAATTAAGTCGATTCCTTATGTGGTTCAACCTACAGAAATTATTCCTGGTGTTGCAAACTATTACGCAACAACGATTGCCAACGGATACGATTTCGCTAGTGTCTTAGTAAAGACAAGAGAAGGTAGACCAATTAAGATTGAGAATAATACAGATGCAGCTACAAACGGCATGGCTAATGCCAGAGTGCACGCATCAGTTTTAGGACTTTACGACAGTAAAAGAGTGAAATCACCAATGAAAGGCGAAGAAGCTATTTCTTGGGATGCTTTCATGTCTGAAACAACTTCAAAATTGAATGGACTGGCAGATGATAAGCACATTGTGTTTTTAACATCAACATTACCAAGTCCTTCAACACACAAACTAGTTGCAGAATTTGCTGAGAAATACGGCAATGTAAAACATGTGACTTATGACGCTATTTCAGAATCTGCAGCATTAGATGCTTATGAAGCTAAGTATGGCAAACGAGGAATGGCTAATTACGATTTCTCAAAAGCTAAAACTATAGTGTCTGTAGGTGCGGACTTCTTAGGCGACTGGCAAGGTGGTGGATTTGAGTCTGGTTATGCATCAAAGCGTATTCCAGACCATGGTAAAATGTCGCGCCACATTCAGTTCGAATCTAATATGTCGTTAACTGGAGCTAACGCCGATAAGCGTATTCCAATTACACCAAGTCAGCAAAAGAAAGTATTAGCATTATTAAGTAGCAAAATAGTAGGTGGTGCAGTTTCTGTAGACCTACCACAAAATATTTTAAATGCAGTTCAGAAAGCAGCGAATGAAATTAATACTGCCGGAAGTAACGCTGTTGTAGTAACAGGTATTCAGGATGTGAATGCTCAGACAGTTGCTTTAGAGATCAATGAGCATTTAAGCAGTAAGGCTTTCGATCCAAAAACTACGATCTTAACAAGACAAGGTAATGACAAAGCAGTAATGCAGCTTGTTGCCGATATGAATGCTGGTAAAGTAGGTGCACTTATCATGAATGGTGTTAACCCAATGTACACTCTACCTAATGCTTCAGAATTTAAAGAAGGTTTAGCAAAAGTTGACCTGTCGATCGCTTTCTCAATGAAGAGCGATGAGACGTCTTCAAATTGTAACTTTATTGCTGCTGCTCCTCATAATTTAGAATCTTGGGGTGATTTCGAATTGAAATCTGGTCATTATTCAATGATGCAGCCAACAATTCGACCTTTATTCGATACGAAACAATTTCAGGAAGTGCTTTTAGCATGGAATGGAAATACAATGTCATATAGAGATTACCTTAAAGATGTTTGGACAACAGATATCTTAAACGGTGCCTCTTTCAATAAAGCTGTTCAAGATGGTGTGTTCGTAAGTTCAGCCTCTTCAACAGATTCAGAAACTGAAGTTGATACTACTTCTGAAGGCGATGATACGGCTTCTGAAACACCAAACGGAAATGCAGCAAGAGCACTAGCAAGTTCGGCAAGTGCAAATGGAATGGAGCTGGTTCTTTATGCGAAAACCGGAATGGGTGATGGCCAGCAAGCCAACAACCCTTGGTTACAAGAATTCCCTGATCCAATTACAAGAACAACATGGGACAACTATTTAACGGTTTCAAGAGCTGATGCTGAAGCCAAAGGTTTAGTTAACGAGAATGTCGCTAATGGTGGTCTTAATGGTAGCTATGCTAACGTCACTGTAAATGGAGTTACAATCGAAAATGTACCTGTAATCATTCAGCCTGGTCAGGCTAAAGGAACGGTAGGTTTAGCATTTGGTTACGGAAGAACTTCAGATGCGCTTAAAAAAGAAATGCAAACAGGGGTTAATGCCTACCCACTATACCAAAACTTTAATGCTGTTCAGGAAGTAACTGTTGAAAAAGCTTCGGGAATGCATGAGTTTGCTTGTGTACAGTTACACAATACATTAATGGGTCGTGGAGATATCATTAAGGAAACAACTTTAGAGATTTTCAACACTAAGGATAAGCATGTTTGGAACAAAGTTCCGGAAGTATCCTTAAACCACGTTGAAACTCCTGTAACCTCTCCAGATGTAGATTTATGGGAAGAGTTTGATCGTTCAATAGGACATCACTTTAACTTATCTATCGACTTAAATGCATGTACTGGATGTGGGGCATGTGTGATTGCATGTCATGCAGAGAATAATGTACCAGTAGTTGGTAAGACTGAAATGAGACGAAGTAGAGATATGCACTGGTTGCGTATTGATAGATACTACTCATCTCAAGAGTCATTTGAAGGTGATAATACCAAAAAAGAAAATATTTCAGGTTTAGGAAGTTCATTGAGTGAATTTGGCGAAATGGAGAGTCCAGCAGACAATCCACAGGTTGCCTTCCAACCAGTAATGTGTCAGCACTGTAATCATGCACCTTGTGAAACTGTTTGTCCTGTTGCAGCAACAGCACACGGACGTCAAGGTCAGAATCACATGGCTTACAACCGTTGTGTAGGTACAAGATATTGTGCAAACAACTGTCCATATAAAGTACGTCGTTTCAACTGGTTCTTGTACAACAAGAACGATGAGTTTGATTATTACATGAATGATGATCTAGGACGTATGGTATTAAATCCAGATGTTACTGTAAGATCTCGTGGTGTAATGGAAAAATGTTCTATGTGTATTCAAAAGACACAAAAGACCATTTTAGATGCGAAGCGTGAAGGACGTCCGGTGAAGGATGGTGAGTTCCAAACAGCATGTTCAGCAGCATGTGGAAATGGCGCAATGGTATTTGGCGATATCAATGATGAAAGCAGTAAAATTGCTGAATTAAAAGAAGATAATAGAGCGTATCATTTACTAGAGCATGTAGGTACTAAGCCAAATGTGGTGTACCAAACTAAGGTAAGAAATACAGCTGAAGCATAAACTATAAATTAAAGAATCAATTATATAATTATGGCGTCTCATTACGAAGCACCTATTAGAAGACCTTTAGTTACCGGAGAAAAATCGTATCACGATGTTACTGTAGATGTAGCAAGGCCGGTTGAAGGCAAAGCAAACAAAGCCTGGTGGATTGTTTTCAGTATTGCTTTGGTTGCATTCCTTTGGGGAATAGGTTGTATTATTTACACCATTTCAACAGGTATTGGAGTTTGGGGTCTTAACAAGACTGTAAACTGGGCTTGGGATATTACTAACTTCGTTTGGTGGGTTGGTATTGGTCACGCAGGAACGCTGATTTCTGCAGTACTTTTACTTTTCCGTCAGAAGTGGAGAATGGCAATTAACCGTTCTGCAGAAGCAATGACGATCTTCTCGGTAATTCAGGCTGGTTTATTCCCAATTATTCACATGGGTCGTCCATGGTTAGCCTATTGGGTATTACCAATCCCGAACCAATTCGGATCACTTTGGGTAAACTTTAATTCACCATTACTTTGGGACGTATTTGCGATCTCTACCTATTTATCAGTTTCGTTAGTGTTCTGGTGGACTGGTTTATTACCAGATTTCGCAATGATCAGAGATAGAGCGGTAAAACCATTTCAAAAGAAAATATATTCATTATTAAGTTTCGGATGGTCTGGTAGAGCGAAAGACTGGCAACGTTTTGAAGAAGTATCATTGGTACTTGCAGGTTTAGCAACACCACTTGTACTTTCTGTACACACCATTGTATCGTTTGACTTCGCCACGTCTGTTATACCTGGATGGCATACCACGATTTTCCCACCTTACTTCGTTGCAGGTGCGATCTTCTCAGGATTTGCCATGGTAAATACACTTCTTATTATAATGAGAAAAGTATGTAATCTCGAAGATTACATCACCGTGCAGCACATTGAGCTTATGAACATCGTTATTATGATCACAGGTTCTATTGTAGGTGTAGCTTATATTACTGAGTTATTTATTGCATGGTACTCGGGTGTAGAATACGAACAATACGCTTTCCTTAACAGAGCAACTGGACCTTACTGGTGGGCATACTGGGCAATGATGACCTGTAACGTATTTTCTCCACAGTTTATGTGGTTTAAGAAATTAAGAACAAGTATCATGTTCTCGTTCTTCATTTCGATTGTTGTAAATATAGGAATGTGGTTTGAGCGTTTCGTAATTATCGTAACCTCATTACACAGAGATTACTTACCATCATCATGGACGATGTTCTCACCAACATTCGTAGATATAGGAATCTTTATCGGAACTATCGGATTCTTCTTTGTACTCTTCTTACTGTACTCAAGAACATTCCCGGTAATTGCGCAAGCAGAGGTGAAAACGATCTTAAAGTCTTCAGGTGAGCGTTACAAGCGAATCAGAGAAAGTGGAGAAAGCTTGGTAGGAACTGCAACTGACGACAGAACTTCTAAAGCGGTTGCTGCGGCGGTAATTTCAGAAGCTACTACTCCTAGTACTGAAGATAATTCCGGAAAGGTAAATGACCTACTAGGATCCATAGGAACTTTTGATGCTTCAACTGAAACAGCGGACGATCTAAAGAAGATCAATGGTGTGGGACCAAAAATGGAAGAAGTACTCAACAGTATTGGGATATATACATTCTTACAAGTTAGTAAGATGACAAAAAGAGAATATGACTTGTTAGATTCAATCACAGGTTCTTTCCCAGGAAGGGCAGAACGCGATGATTGGGCAGGGCAAGCTAAGAATTTATTAAATAACTAATATAGTATATGGAAGCTTCAAAAGTAATTCATGCTATTTATACAGATGATGAAGTATTGATGTCTGCCGTTAAAAAGGTAAAGTCAGAAAAACATCATATCGAAGAAATATATACTCCTTTTCCGGTTCATGGATTGGACAAGGCAATGGGCTTAGCGCCAACACGAATTGCAATAACATCATTTTTATATGGATGTGTTGGTTTAACAGTGGCAATTGTTATGATGAATTTCATAATGATCAAAGATTGGCCGCAAGATATTGGTGGTAAACCAAGCTTTAGTTATTTAGAGAATATGCCTGCGTTCGTTCCGATTATGTTCGAGCTTACGGTATTCTTTGCAGCGCATTTAATGGTAATCACTTTCTATTTAAGAAGTAGAATGTGGCCATTCAAAAAGGCTGAAAATCCAGATCCAAGAACAACAGACGATCATTTCTTAATGGAAATCGCTATTCATGATAATGAGAGCGAATTAACTTCATTATTACAAGAAACAGGAGCTGTTGAAATAAACATAGTTGATAAAGACGAAGATGCACATTAATATGAAGACATCATTAAAATATATCACAGTAGTCGCAATTTTGGTAAGCTTTATGTCTTGCCAAAAGAACTCAAGACCAAACTATCAGTATATGCCTAACATGTACGAGCCAGTTGGTTATGAGGCTTATCAAGAGTCAGATGCTTTTGCTAACGGAGTAGAAGCGCAACTTCCTGCGGAAGGAACTATTCCGAGAGGTGATTTTATGCCATATGAAATTCCTGATACAAATGAGGGTTATGACGATGCTAAAGCAAACTTAACAAGTCCGTTAGATTCAACTCAGGTTGATTATGAAGAAGGAAAAGTGTTATATGAGATCTACTGTGGAATTTGTCACGGTAACAAAGGAAACGGAAAAGGTAAATTAGTTGAACGCGAAAAAATACTTGGTGTACCAAGTTATGATGATGCAGGAAGAGCAATCACAACCGGAAGTATTTACCATGTGATCTATTATGGAAAGAATACCATGGGGTCATACGCTAACCAGTTAAATGAAAGTGAGCGTTGGCAAGTAGTTGCTTATGTTGAGAAACTTAAAGCAGATTTAGAAAAATAAGATTTAGATAAAGATTATATAATGGAATATAAAATTTCAAATCGATTAAGATTAGCCGCAATTATCATGGTAGTTTTAGGACTATTAGGTGTTGGGTATGGCTTCATGGACGCTCATAGCGTAACTGAAGATAACATTTCTGAAATTTTAGCAGCTGAGCACGATGCTCACGGTGGTGGTCATGCCACTGAAGGTCATGGAAGTGCTGGTCATGGTAATGATCATGCCAAAACATCACACGACAATTCACACGGTGAATCTGCAAGTCATGCTGAAGAAGGTCATGGTGAATCTGCACACGGTTCTTTAACAGAACACGAAGAGCACGCGTTACACCAAATACATAACAGACCTTATGCCGCACTTTATGTAGCAGCGTTCTTTTTCTTTATGATTGCCTTAGGCGTATTAGCTTTTTATGCCATACAGTATGCAGCACAAGCAGGATGGTCGCCAGTATTATTCAGAGTGATGGAAGGTATTACATCATATGTATTGCCAGGTGGTATCATTGTACTTTTAATTGCATTTTTTGCAGATAGCCATTTATTTGTTTGGCTTAAAGACGGCGTAACTGATGTTAACAGTGAAAACTACGATTATCTCGTTGCCGGTAAATCAAGTTGGTTAAATAAAACTGGATTCTTTATCAGAGGAGCAATTTTCCTTGGAGGATGGGCATTATACAGACATTTTTCACGTAAGTTCTCTATTGCACAAGACAGTGCTGATGATAACAGAAACTTTAAAAAGAACTTTAGAATTTCGGCAGCATTCCTTGTATTTTATATCTATACAGAGTCAATGATGTCTTGGGATTGGATAATGAGTGTAGACCCACACTGGTTTAGTACACTATTCGGATGGTATGTATTTGCTAGTATGTTTGTAAGTGGAATTACAGTTATTGCAATGATAACTATTTATTTGAAATCTAAAGGCTTACTCGAATTTGTGAATGACAGTCATATTCATGATTTAGCGAAATTCATGTTTGGTATTAGTATTTTCTGGACATACTTATGGTTCTCTCAGTTTATGTTAATCTGGTATTCTAACATTCCAGAGGAAGTAACCTATTTCGTAACACGAATTGAGCACTATAAACTACCTTTCTTCGGAATGCTAGCAATGAATTTCATATTCCCATTATTGGTATTGATGAATAGTGATTACAAACGTATTCCTTGGTTTGTTGTAATGGCCGGAATTATAATCTTATGTGGACACTATCTAGATGTCTTCAATATGATTATGCCAGCGACTGTTGTAGAAAGATGGTCAATCGGAATTCCTGAAATTGGTTCAATCTTACTATTCGGTGGTTTATTCTTATTCATTGTATTTACAGCATTAGGGAAAGCGCCATTATTGGCAAAAGGAAACCCATTTATGAAAGAAAGTAAACACTTTCATTATTAATAATTTAATTATAGAACAGAAACGATAATGACAGCTTTATTAACGATTATAATTGTACTTTTTGTGGCCGTTGCACTCTGGCAAATGGTAAAGATTTTTGACTTGGCTCAAGTTGGATCATCAAATACACAAATTGCAGATGATAAAGACAACAAGATAAATGGCTATTTAATGATAGGTTTCTTAATCTTTATCTATGCCATTACTATCGTAAGTTTTATTTACTTAGGTGATCTACCTTTAGTATCAAATTCTGCATCTGAGCACGGTCCTGGATTAGATAGTTTGATGGTCATCTCAATGATCGTCATTTTTATAGTGCAAATTGTGACGCAATTCTTATTACACTATTTTGCTTTTAAATATCGAGGCGAAAAAGGTAAGAAAGCATTATTCTATGCCGATAATAATAAACTTGAAGCCATCTGGACAGGAATCCCTGTAGTTGTATTGGCAGGTTTAATTATGTACGGATTATTTACTTGGAATGATATCATGACAATTGATACAGAAGATGATCCATTAGTTATTGAATTATACGCTCAACAATTTAACTGGAAAGCAAGATACGGTGGAGAAGATAATGTTCTCGGAAAAGCAAATGTTAGATTGATTGATATTGACAGAGCTAACATACTTGGTGTAGCTGAAGATGATCCAAATGCGCAAGATGACGTTATAGTTACAGAACTTCATTTGCCAAAAGGAAGACCGATCTTATTCAAGATGAGATCTCAAGATGTATTACACTCTGCATATATGCCTCACTTTAGAGCACAAATGAACTGTGTTCCTGGTATGGTAACGCAATTCAGTTTTACACCAACAATGACTACTGATGAAATGCGCCAAACAGAGGAGATCAAAGAAAAAGTTCAGAATATAAATAAAATTAGAGCTGAGAAAAGTAAGGAACTTGCCGCCAGTGGTGAGCAACCATTAGATCCTTATGAATTTGATTACCTATTATTATGTAATAAAATATGCGGGAAATCGCATTATAATATGCAAATGAAAATTGTTGTAGAAACTGAAGAAGAGTTTAATGCATGGATGGCGGAACAGCAGAAATTTGCAAATTCATTATTAAATTAGTAAAAAAATTAGAAAAAGAAATAGATTATGTCAGCAGCAATAGATACTCACGTACACGACGACCACGAAGTACATCATCATAAAGAAACTTTCATCACGAAGTATATCTTTAGCCAAGATCATAAAATGATCGCTAAGCAGTATTTAATTACTGGTGTGATCATCATGGGTATCATCGGGATATTTATGTCTCTGATGATTCGTATGCAGATTGCATGGCCAGAGAAATCTAATGTGATCTTCGAAACTTTCTTAGGAAAATGGGCACCTGAAGGTGTCATGGATGCCGATATATATTTGGCATTAGTTACCATCCACGGTACCTTAATGGTATTCTTTGTACTTACTGCTGGTCTTAGTGGTACATTCAGTAATTTATTAATTCCATTACAATTAGGTGCACGAGATATGGCCTCGGGATTTCTTAACATGATATCCTACTGGTTATTCTTCATCTCATGTGTGGTAATGATAGCTTCATTTTTCGTAGAATTTGGTCCTGCAGCTGCAGGGTGGACAATTTACCCGCCGTTATCGGCATTACCAATGGCACAGCCAGGTTCAGGATCTGGTATGACCTTATGGTTGGTATCAATGGCAATCTTTATTGCATCATCACTACTAGGGTCATTGAACTATATCGTTACGGTATTAAACTTACGTACAAAAGGGATGTCTATGACCAGAATGCCATTAACTATTTGGGCATTCTTTATTACAGCGGTAATTGGTGTAATTTCATTCCCTGTATTATTATCTGCAGCCTTATTACTTATAATGGATAGAAGTTTCGGAACTTCCTTCTTCTTATCTGATATCTTTATACAAGGTGAAGTATTACATTATCAAGGTGGTTCACCAGTATTATTCGAACACTTATTCTGGTTCTTAGGTCACCCTGAAGTATACATCGTATTATTACCTGCTTTAGGAATCACATCAGAAATTATAGCAACAAACTCAAGAAAACCAATCTTCGGTTACCGCGCTATGATTCTATCGATCCTTGCAATTGCATTCTTATCAACAATCGTTTGGGGTCACCACATGTTTATTTCAGGTATGAATCCATTCTTAGGTTCTGTATTTACATTTACAACCTTATTGATCGCGATACCTTCAGCTGTAAAAGCCTTCAATTATATAACCACACTCTGGAAGGGTAATCTACAAATGAATCCCGCAATGCTGTTTTCAATTGGTTTGGTTTCAACCTTTATAACGGGTGGTTTAACAGGTATTATTTTAGGTGACAGTGCACTAGATATTAATGTACACGATACGTATTTCGTAGTAGCTCACTTCCACTTAGTAATGGGTATTTCAGCCTTATATGGAGTGTTTGCAGGTATTTATCATTGGTTCCCTAAAATGTTCGGTCGTATGATGAACAAAAACCTTGGATACCTCCATTTCTGGGTCACTGCGATTTGTGCTTATGGCGTATTCTTCCCAATGCACTTTATAGGTATGGCAGGTTTACCAAGACGTTATTATACAAATTCGAATTTCCCACTGTTCGACGATACAACTAATACGCAAGTTGTTATTACAATGTTTGCTCTTGTTGCCGGTGCAGTACAGTTGGTATTCTTATATAACTTTATCAGCAGTATCTTCTACGGAAAGAAAGCTGAGCAGAATCCATGGAGATCTAACACCTTAGAATGGACAGCACCTGTTGAGCATATGCACGGAAACTGGCCAGGAGCTATTCCTCACGTATACCGTTGGCCTTACGACTACAGTAAGCCAGGTCATGATGAAGATTTTGTGCCTCAAAATGTCCCAATGAAAGATGGGGAAGAGGAACTACATCATTAGATTACTATACAATTGAAATATTATAAAAAAGCCTTTCTAAATCAGAAAGGCTTTTTCGTTATATTTGTTTAATATGAACGAAAACCTCAATCCATCTAACGATAATTATTCGTCCGAGGAGCTCGACGTCGAAAGAAAGTTGAGGCCGCTAACATTTGAAGATTTCACCGGTCAGGATCAGGTATTGGAAAATTTATTGGTTTTTGTGAAGGCGGCTAATCTTCGAGATGAAGCATTAGATCATACACTTTTTCATGGACCACCCGGTTTAGGAAAAACTACCTTAGCGCACATATTAGCTAACGAATTGGATGTAAATATCAAAGTAACCTCGGGTCCCGTATTGGATAAGCCTGGTGATCTAGCAGGATTACTTACAAATCTCGAAGATAGAGACGTACTTTTTATTGACGAGATCCATCGCCTAAGTCCTATCGTTGAAGAATATTTGTATTCGGCGATGGAAGACTATAAGATCGATATAATGATTGAGTCAGGGCCAAATGCCAGAACAGTTCAAATTAATCTTAGTCCATTCACCCTAGTTGGTGCTACAACGCGTTCCGGATTACTTACAGCACCTATGCGTGCTCGCTTCGGAATAAGTAGTCGTTTGCAATACTATAAAACCGATTTGCTCACGACTATCGTACAACGTAGTGCTTCAATCTTAAATGTGCCTATTACTATGGAGGCAGCAATAGAAATTGCCGGAAGAAGCCGTGGTACTCCGCGTATTGCCAATGCATTATTGAGACGCGTACGTGACTTTGCGCAGATTAAGGGTAATGGTAGTATAGACATTGAAATTGCCAAGTTTGCACTCAAGGCCTTAAATGTAGATGCTCATGGTTTAGATGAAATGGATAATAAGATCTTAACAACGATTATCGAAAAGTTTAAGGGCGGTCCCGTAGGTATTACAACCTTGGCTACTGCAGTAAGTGAAAGTGCCGAAACCATTGAAGAGGTTTATGAGCCGTTCTTAATTCAACAAGGGTTTATAATGCGTACACCACGAGGTCGTGAAGTTACAGAGGCAGCTTATAAACACTTAGGTAAGATAAAAGGCCCCACTCAGGGTGGCTTGTTTTAAAATATTCTAATATTTTGGTTATTTCATCGATAAGTTGAACACCTTGAATGAGTTCAACTAATTTTTTATGCGTTAGTCTATAGAAGAATTTTACTGCATAAGTAGCATTTATATTTGAAATTATAAAGCACACTACTTATGAATAATCTACGACTGAAGTCCCTATTTCTGTTCGCTCTTATCGCATTTTCGTCATGTGATAGCGATTATCGGAATTATGAAGCCATCTCAAGCGGTTTAGCGTTAGAGAATCGTATTATTGAGTTATATGGCTCGAAAGCCGAATTAATTCAACCCCTAGAAACAGACTATTTATTGATTCCAAGTGATATCAATAATCCAATTACTGAAGCTAAAGTTGCACTAGGAAAACTATTATACCACGAGACTATGATAGGTTCAGACGCTATGATGGATGAAGGTATGTATACCTATTCGTGCGCTAGCTGTCATCATGTCGATGCTGGTTTTCAAAGTGGTTTAAAACAAGGTATTGGCGACGGCGGAATGGGCTTTGGCATAAGAGGTGAAGCACGTACAAAAAATGCACAATACGCCGAGTCTCAACTCGATGTTCAACCAATTAGAACACCAACTACATTAAATGTTGCCTATCAGCAGGTAATGTTATGGAACGGTCAATTCGGAGCTGTCGGACCAAACGAAGGAACAGAAGGACAATGGACTGCGGGTACACCTAAAGAAAATAATAACTTGGGATTTGAAGGTGTAGAAATTCAGGCTATTGCTGGAATGGATGTGCACCGATTGGTAATCATCCCGGAGGAAATTATCAGCTCGACATATAAAGCACTTTTTGATGCAGCCTTTCCGAATATTAACGAAAGTGAACGCTATTCAAAATTGAATGCTTCTCTGGCTATTGCCGCCTATGAGCGAACACTTCTACCCAATCAATCGCCTTTCCAACGGTGGCTAAAGGGTGATTACGATGCCATGAGTGAAGACGAAATTAGTGGTGCAAAGTTGTTTTTTGATAAGGCACAATGCTTTACGTGCCATGCAGGCCCCGCACTTAATGATATGAAGTTTCATGCACTTGGTATGAGAGACCTGGAAGGAGAAGAAATTCTCACTGTAATTGATGATGCAACAAAAAGAGGAAGAGGTGGATTTACAGGAAATTCAGAAGATGATTATAAGTTTAAAACTCCACAATTATATAATCTTAAGGATGTTAATTTCTTTGGTCATGGAGGGAGCTTTCAATCGGTTAAAGATGTAATTGAATATAAGAACAATGCAATCGCAGAAAACGAAATTGTTCCTAATAGTTAATTATCTCCATTTTTTGTTCCACTGAATTTAACTGAAGAAGAAATCAATCAATTAACACTATTCATAGAGAATTCTTTATATGATGATAATCTTCAACGTTATGTACCAGAGTCATTACCTTCTGGAAACTGCTTCCCTAATGCCGATGAAATGTCATCTTCAGATTTAGGATGTAACTAGATTTTTCGAAAACATTATTGTAGTTTAGTTCTTTTAAGAACTGAATTGAATAAATCAAAATATACACAACTCATTAAAGCCGAAGCGAAACGCCTTGGCTTTTTGTCTTGTGGTATTAGTAAGGCAGAATTTTTAGAAGAAGAAGCGCCACGACTAGAGGCATGGCTTAATAAAAACATGCACGGTGAAATGCGTTATATGGAAAATCACTTCGATAAGCGCTTAGACCCAACCTTATTGGTGCCTGATTCAAAAAGTGTAGTGTCTTTGCTTCTCAATTATTTCCCAAGGGAAGAACAATCTTCAGATAGTTATAAGTTGTCTAAATATGCCTTCGGAACGGATTATCACTTTGTAATTAAGGATAAGCTAAAATCACTTTTAGCTTTTATTCAAAATGAAATCGGAGAAGTTCATGGTCGTGCTTTTGTAGATTCGGCACCTGTATTAGATAAAGCCTGGGCGGCTAAGTCTGGTTTAGGCTGGATTGGTAAGCACAGCAATTTACTAACACAGCAAGTCGGATCGTTTTATTTCATAGCGGAATTAATCATTGATTTAGAATTGGATTACGACACGCCTGTTACCGATCATTGTGGTACCTGTACAGCTTGCATGGATGCCTGCCCAACAGAAGCTATTGTTGAGCCTTATGTGGTAGACGGCAGTAAGTGTATTTCATATTTTACCATAGAATTGAAGGAGAACATTCCGAGTGAGTTTAAAGGTCAGTTTGACGACTGGGTGTTCGGCTGTGATGTCTGCCAGGATGTTTGCCCTTGGAATCGATTTTCAAAATCGCATAATGAGCCCTTATTCGATCCGCACCCAGAGCTTCTATCAATGACTAAAAAGGACTGGGAAGAAATAACCGAAGATACCTTTAGAAAAGTCTTTAAGAAATCGGCCGTTAAGCGAACCAAGTTTGAAGGCTTAAAAAGAAATATTAGGTTTTTAAAGCAATAAAAAATTACCTAAAACTAAATCCGAAAGAAAGTTTTAAAGCAAAATTATCTTCAAACTTCTCTAAATTGTGATAACCATATCTGTAAAACCCACCAATTCCCAGACCGAGATAACCTATATCCATCCAGTTTATTTTATACAGATTTTGTAATTCTAATCCTGTTTCAATGAACAGCTCTTCTTTTTTAGAGAAATCCACGAGAATATGATGTTCTGGATGTATTAAGCTTCCAATACCAAAGTTGTTGTACAGCAATATATCAGGTTGTATTCTCCCTTTGTTATTTAATAATCTTCCAAAGTTATGCATCGTAAACAGATGAACATACTTATTAGATAAAAACTCATAAGGTCTTACGGTCTGAAAGTAGTTTTTAACAACAAATGGTAAATCCCTGTCGAATGCACCTTCGCCCGTAAACATAAGCCCAATCGGAAGTGAGCTACCTAAATACCCCAAATCCAATCTGTAACTTGTTTTCCCCAATCCTTTAGTGATAAAGCTGTGATCTAGAGTAACTCTGAACTTGTTATAGCTAAATTCTCCATTTAGCGTTCCATCTAAACCTCGTGTATATAAAAGGTTTAGAACAGGGGCATCATTGGGAACTCTAGAGATCACACCAAAATTATTTAGTAATTGCTCCTTTGCGTGGAACCCTATTCCAATGTTTAGCTCTGTATTTTTATAATTGGTAATGACACTTGCATTATTTAAGTAGGCGTAATCGTAAAGGGGATTAATATCGGCAGTACTAAGTCCAAGTGTCCAATTAAGGTTTCTAAATAGCTTCATGTCTGTGGCGATACTAAAAGATTCAATACCATCCATACCACTCGCCATCCAATTGCGCTGAGAAAAAGCTTCGTCAAAGCGCGGGTCAGAAAGCCGTCCTATTTCTCGCAAATCGTTCATGTATTTTAGACGCACTTCAATATCCTTTTTACCCGGAATATCAACAACAAGTTCACCGCCATATTTCCAGGCGCTGTCTCCAAATCCATAGCCGGCATAAGCACCTAGAGAGACATTTTGTAAGAGGTCGTCATTGGTATAAAGCCCCAAACCTAATCTTGCGGTTTCATACTTATTAAAGCGAAGTACATTTTTGATGTCTATATCTACATATTTCAAAGGATAACGCCCTTCTAATAAGCTTGGAACAAGTTTGAATATTTTATCGAGTTTTATTTTCTCGCCAATACTATCTATAAAAACGTAGGTTCGTTTTTCATTTGTATTTAGAGTGTCACGACGGTTAAAGTTCCAAAAACTCTCGTCTCTCAATCCTGCATTTTCAGGTAAAGTAATAGCAACAAAAGGAAAGTCCTTTTTGTTTAATGGAGCATTTGGTCTAATCTTAGATAAATAGCTTTTACCAACATAGGTAACACTGCCGAGACCTTCGCCAATTGTAATTTCAAAATTTAATTGTTCCGGAAACCAATGTTCGTCATTTACGAAGGCATATTTCTGCTGAATCTTAACACTAAGCTTACCCGAATTAAAGGTTGAAGCATCTACACTCTGTACAGCATAGTTGTTGGAGTTAATAGTTAACAATCCTTCGAAACCTTCAAAATTCCGATTTGTCTTTGGCTCGAAGGAGATCACAAAAATGGTATCCTTACCTTGAATGTATTCCTCCTTTAATCGAAATTTATACTTACGTGTACTACCTTTTGAAATAGGATTGAGGTAGTTGGTTTCAAATAATTCAATATGGTCCTCATAAAATGAAAAGGGCTGAAAGCTGTTGGCTAGTAATGCAAATTGTGGATTTTTAAATCCAGATGACCGCGTCGCAATGATGCTATCTTCTGAAAAACGAGGTCTTAAGTATTTATGTTTTGCGATAGTTTCGGTAATAAAAAGATAAGACCCCTTCATTACACTATCGATCTTCATTTGTATACTGTCTTTTTTTAGTGATGTATCGGAGTTACCTAGTTTCACAATTATCTTATCGTAAGACTCATGTGTGAATGAATTTAAACTTTCAGGATTATTGATATCTTTATTTTTAACAGCATTCTTGATGATACGATGCGCAGGATTTTCACCATCAATGACTACCTCATCTAAGGCACTGACCTTAGACTTTAATCGTATGAAGGGCGTTGTAACCTTAGCAAGTTCCACAACTTTGGTTTCATAACCAACATAGCTGATGGTTATGGATTTGATGGTTGTTGGCACATAAAAGACGCCATCAATATCAGAGGAAGTCCCCTTTTTACCAAGCTCACTAAATAACACATTCGCAAATGGAATTACATGCCCTGTCGTGTCATCAATTAGTGTTAATTTTTTTTCGTTTTGACTATTAAGATGTATGCAAAACAGGAAAATTAAGAGTAGGAAGAGGTTTTTCATATAATGTTGGCTAATGCTATTACGAATTAACACACAATTTTTTAAAATTATTGTTAATAGCCTTTGAAATTCATATTTGTAGTGATCAATTATATAATCGCCTTTTTGCAGCGTAATATTTGTAAATTTGCAACTTAACTAATTGAAAGATGAGCAAAGAAAGTAAGCGTCTAGAGGCTTTAGTATATCATGCTAAGCCTACTCCAGGTAAAATCAAGGTAGTTCCCACGAAAAAATATGCCACTCAACGCGATCTATCATTAGCGTACTCCCCGGGTGTAGCTGAACCTTGTTTGGAAATTGAAAAAGACGTCAACGCCATATATAAGTATACTGCCAAAGGAAATCTAGTTGCAGTGATCTCTAACGGTACAGCCGTTTTAGGCTTAGGAAATATAGGTCCGGAAGCTTCAAAACCAGTCATGGAAGGTAAGGGCTTACTTTTTAAAATATTTGCTGACATCGATGTTTTTGATATTGAAGTTGATACTGAAAATGTTGATGAGTTTATCGAAACAGTTAAGAATATAGCGCCAACTTTTGGAGGGATTAATCTTGAAGATATAAAGGCGCCTGAAGCGTTTGAAATTGAACGTCGCCTGAAGGAAGAATTAGACATTCCTGTGATGCACGATGATCAGCATGGTACTGCCATAATTTCGGCAGCGGCACTTTTGAATGCCTTAGAACTTGCCAATAAGAAAATTGAAGATGTAAAGATCGTAGTCAGTGGTGCTGGTGCTGCGGCAATTTCGTGTACACGCCTCTACAAAGCTTTTGGGGCAAAATCTGAAAACATTGTAATGCTCGATAGTAAAGGTGTTATTAGAAAAGATAGAGAGCATCTTACTTCACAAAAAGCGGAGTTTGCAACAGACAGAAAAATTGACACCTTAGACGAGGCCATGAAAGATGCGGACGTTTTTATAGGATTGTCCATGGCTGATATTGTTTCTCCTGAGATGTTGACATCGATGGCAAAGAATCCTATTGTATTTGCCATGGCCAACCCAAATCCTGAGATCGATTATAATTTGGCATGTAAAACGCGTGAGGATATTATTATGGCAACTGGCCGAAGCGATCATCCTAATCAGGTTAATAATGTATTAGGGTTTCCTTTTATTTTCAGAGGAGCATTAGATGTAAGAGCAACAAAGATCAATGAAGCCATGAAGATGGCTGCCGTTAAAGCACTTTCAAGATTAACTAAAGAGCCAGTACCAGAACAGGTAAATCTAGCATATAATGAAACGCGCCTCACCTTTGGTAAAGACTATATTATTCCGAAACCCTTTGATCCACGATTAATTGCTGAAGTACCTCCAGCAGTTGCCAAAGCGGCAATGGAAAGCGGTGTGGCCAAAGAACCAATTCAAGATTGGGAAGGTTATAAGGAGTCACTTTTAGAACGGTTAGGTTCAGATAATAAGCTTGTGAGATTACTGTTGGGTAGAGCACGAACGAATCCGAAACGCGTTGTTTTTGCAGAGGCAGATCAACTCGACGTTCTAAAAGCAGCGCAAATTGTCTATGACGAAGGTATCGCTAAACCCATTCTTTTAGGTAGAAAGGATACCATAATCGATTTGATGAAACAACTCGATTTTAACGCTGATGTGCCGATCTTAGATCCTAAATCTGATGAAGAGTTAAAACGTAAAAATCGCTATGCCAGAGCCTATTGGGAAAAACGAAAGCGCTCAGGAGTAACGATCTATTCCGCAGAGCAAAAAATGCGTGAACGTAACTATTACGCGGCAATGATGGTTAATGAAGGTGATGCTGATGCTGTTATTACTGGATATTCTCGAAGCTATCCAGCAGTCGTAAAACCGATGTTAGAACTTATAGGAATGGCCGATGGTGCCTCAAGGATTGCAACCACAAACGTAATGATGACGCAAAGGGGTCCAATGTTTTTGAGCGATACCTCGATTAATATTGATCCAGATGCCAAAGACTTAGCCAGAATTGCCAGAATGACCTCAATGGTTACAAAGATGTTTGGTATTGAACCTGTAACGGCTATGATTTCTTATTCAAACTTTGGGTCTTCAGACAATACCAGAGCAAAGAAGGTAAAGGATGCGGTGGCATTCTTACATAAAGTTTATCCAGACATGATAGTAGATGGAGAACTTCAAACAGATTTTGCCTTAAATGCAAAAATGCTAAGGGATATTTTTCCATTTTCAAAGTTGGCAGGACGAAAAGTAAACACCCTGATCTTTCCAAACTTAGATGCTGCAAATATTACCTATAAATTGTTGAAAGAGCTTAATAATGCTGAGTCTATTGGGCCAATAATGATGGGTATGGCAAAACCAGTTCATATTTTACAATTAGATGCAAGCGTCGACGAAATTGTAAATATGACAGCCATCGCTGTGATCGATGCTCAAGAACGTGAAAAACGACTTAAAAAACATTGAATTCTTAGGGGCGATCTAGTCTAACTTATGTAAATAATTTTATTACATTTGGGACTTTAACCTATGAAATAGATTTATCGAATTTATATGGTAAAAGCACAATTTACCAAAATAGAATTTCGATGAGTATGGATTAGCGTTAATCTAAGCAGATAGCTCATATTTATGATTACGCAGTTAGAGGGTAAACTTGTTGAAAAAAATCCTACGGATGTTGTTATCGATTGCAACGGTGTAGGGTACTTTGTTAATATATCACTACATACATTTTCTCAAATTCCGGATAGGGAAAACTTAAAGCTTTATACATATTTACAAGTTAGAGAAGATGCTCATAGTCTATATGGGTTTTCGTCAAAAACTGAACGTGAGATTTTTAAACTTTTAATCTCTGTGAGCGGTATTGGTGCCAATACAGCCAGAACTATGCTTTCGTCATTGACCCCAGATCAGGTCAAGGAAGGTATTGCCAGTGGTGATGTTGCCTTAATACAAAGTGTAAAAGGTATTGGTGCAAAAACGGCGCAACGTGTTATTATTGATTTAAAGGATAAAGTGTTAAAAGTATATGGCTTAGAAGAACTTTCTTTAATACCAAACAATACGAATAAGGATGAAGCGTTATCTGCTTTAGATGTACTAGGATTTAACAAAAAACAGTCGGAAAAAGTAGTCGAAAGAATTTTAAAAGCCCAGCCAGATGCCCTTGTAGAGCAGATTATTAAAGAAGCTCTGAAAAATTTGTAATGCAATTGAACAAAACTAACTATACGTCAATAAAATCAATCAGTTTTTATATTTCATTAGCCCTTATGATGCTAATGAGTGCGTCAGTTTTTGCTCAAGTGCCAGAAGAGGAAGAACAAGATTCTACCAAAACAACATTCGCCTTTGGTAAGTTAAAAATGCCTAACCCAAATAGTATTGTTTCAAAATATACTTACGATCCTATTTTAGATAAATACATCTACACTGAAAAAATCGGAGAATTTAATATTAACTATCCATTGATATTAACGCCCGAGGAATTTCAGAAGTTGGTATTGGAAGAAAGACTGAAAGCTTACTATAAGCAAATGGTCGATGCTGCAGCCGGACAAAAAGAAGGGACGGAAGAAGACCGAAAGAATTTATTACCTGAGTTTTATGTGAATTCAGGATTGTTTGAAACCATTTTTGGTGGTAATACCATCAGTGTAATACCTAGTGGTTACGCCGAGGTCGATTTAGGAATATTATTTTCAAGACAAGATAATCCTGCATTTTCTCCTCGAAACCGTACAAATTTCACTTTTGATTTTGATCAAAGAATCGGTTTGAGCTTACTTGGTAAAGTTGGAACACGCCTTCAGGTTACTGCCAATTACGATACCGAAGCTACCTTCGATTTTCAACAACTTATAAAATTAGAATACACACCTACTGAAGATGATATTGTTCGTAAGATCGAAGTAGGTAACGTCAACATGCCTCTAAATAGCTCATTAATTACAGGCGCGCAAAGTCTTTTTGGAGTTAAAACGGAACTACAATTCGGTAAGACAAGTGTAACAGCAGTTTTTTCAGAACAACAATCACAATCGAGGTCTGTGGTTGCTCAGGGTGGTGGTACTTTAGAAGAGTTTGAATTCTTTGCAAGAGATTACGACGAAAACAGACATTACTTCTTAGCACATTATTTTAGAGATAATTACGATAGAGCTTTATTGCAATATCCATTTATTGATAATCAAGGACTGCAGATTACTAGAGTTGAAGTTTGGGTTACCAACAGGAATAACCAAACGGACAACGTAAGAAACGTAGTTGCATTTCAGGATCTTGGTGAATCTGAAGCAGATAATATAGGTCTCGATCCATTACCGGCAGGATTTGTAAATAACCCAGGAGCCTTACCAGATAATGGAAATAACGAGTTTGATCCTACCAATATTGGAGGTCCAGGATCACTCCTTACGGATGCCGTTAGAGATATCACCAATGTTGAGGCTGGTGTTACTGTGAGTATAAATGAAGGATTCGACTATGGTAAACTAGAAGCTGCGCGAAAGCTGATTGAAGGTCAGGATTATGTGCTTCATTCTGAATTGGGTTACATCTCTTTAAATCAACGCTTACTCAATGATGAGGTTTTGGCAGTCGCTTTTCAATATACCGTTGGCGGCCAAGTGTTTCAAGTAGGTGAATTTGCCAACGATGGGGTAGATGCTACGGACGTGAGTGATGATGGAGGTGGTAATCAAATCGTGAATAATCAAAGTTTAATTCTAAAGATGTTGAAGAGTGCTGTTACCGTTGTAGATCAGCCAATTTGGGATCTTATGATGAAAAACATTTACGATACTGGAGCTTTTCAATTGAGTCAGGAAGATTTTAGATTAAACATTTTCTACACGGAAGCCTCTCCTGTTAATTATATTGTTCCGGTTGAAGGCACTACTTTTCCACCGTTCGGAAACAACACACCATTTACTGGCGATGATACTGAAATTAGAGAAACGCCTTTAATTCGATTATTTCATTTAGATCGACTCAATTTTAACAATGATCCACAAGAGCTCGGTGATGGTTTCTTCGATTATGTACCAGGACTAACGGTATTAACGCAGAATGGGAAGATCATTTTCACAAAGGCAGAACCCTTTGGGCGTTACCTCTTTGATATTTTAGATGATGACGGTAACCCTAATAACAACGAGTCAGATTACGAGCAAGATGTGTTTACCAATGCCAATCAGGAAAAATACGTTTACGATTTATTATACAAGTCTACTAAGACTCAGGCTTTAGATGAAGCAGAGAAAAATAAATTCCAAATTAAAGGACGATTTAAAAGTAGTGGTGGTGATGGTGGTATTCCTATAGGGGCATTCAATGTGCCGCGTGGATCTGTTAGAGTTACTGCCGGAGGTCGATTACTTGTAGAAGGAATTGATTACACCGTGAATTATCAATTAGGACGTGTAGAAATTTTAGACGAAGCTCTGAAAGCATCAAATACACCTATAAATGTTTCGGTTGAAAACAATGCCGTATTTGGTCAGCAAACCCGAAGATTTACAGGAATTAATGTAGAGCATCAATTTAACGAGAATTTTGTACTCGGTGCAACACTATTAAATCTTAATGAACGTCCAATTACACAGAAGGCCAATTTTAATGCCGAGCCAATTAATAACACCATTTTTGGTATCAACGGTAACTACTCTACTGAAGTGCCTTTTTTAACCCGAATGGTAAATAAACTACCAAATGTAGATACCGATGTACCTTCAAATTTATCCGTTAGAGGTGAATTCGCATACTTATTGCCAGGTGCACCTAATGGTACAGATTTCAATGGTGAAGCAACGGCTTATATCGACGATTTTGAAGGAACCCAAGGTGCTATTGATCTATTGAGTCCATTGTCGTGGTTCTTATCGAGTAGACCGCAAGAATTACCAGGAAATATTCCAGGAAATGATAACAATGGAATAGAAAATGGTTATGGTAGAGCTTTCCTAAACTGGTATACTATCGATCCTATTTTTTATAGTAACCAACGACCAGGAGGAATCACTGATGACGATGTTTCCAACTTATATACAAGACGTGTTTTTATTGAAGAAATCTTTCCTGAGGTTGATATCGTTCAAGGGCAAACCTCTGTAATCAATACCTTAGATTTGGTTTATTATCCTTCAGAACGTGGGCCTTATAATTTCGATCCAAATGCAGCCAACGGCGTTTTGAATCCTACTCAAAGTTGGGCAGGTATAACAAGACAGATAACATCAACTGATTTTGAACAGGCTAATGTTGAATATATTGAATTCTGGGTACAAGATCCATTCTTAGATAATCCTGCAGGGCAAGGTGGAAAACTTTATGTGAACCTTGGTAATATTTCTGAAGATGTTTTGAAGGATGGTAAGAAACAATATGAAAATGGACTACCAGAAGATGGTGATGTATCCTTCTTACAACCTACAGATTTCGGTGGTGTTGTGCCACAAGACCAATCACTGATATATACCTTCGCCACTACTGGTGATCAAAGAGATAATCAGGATGTTGGTTATGATGGTTATGACGATGCTGAAGAAATTGCAGCATTTGGACCACAATTTGGTGAGGATCCTGCGTTAGATAACTATACCTATTACCTAAATACAGAGGGTAATATTTTTGAACGTTATAAGCAATACAACGGTCAGGAAGGTAATACGCCAGATGTCTTTACAGATACAAATAGAGGTTCTACAACGCAGCCAGATGTTGAGGATATTAACCGAGATAACACCATGAATACAATTGATAGTTATTTCGAGTATGAAGTTGACATCAATCCGGCAGCGCTGAACATCAACAACCCTCAAATTAATGATATAAAAGTAAGAACGGTTACTTTACCAAACGGTGACCAAAGAGAGGTGTCATGGTATCAGTTTAGATTACCAATTAGCGAACCTACAAATGCTATCGGTGGTATTAGTGATATCAGATCGGTTCGTTTTGCGCGTCTATATCTTAGAGACTTTACAGAAAATACAGTTCTGCGTTTTGCAACATTAGACCTAGTACGAAGTGATTGGCGTCGATTTACCCAAGACTTGGATAATGACCCAACCAATAACAGTGCAGATGCTGAATTTAATGTGGCCATTATTGGTGTTCAGGAAAATGATGGAGATTATGTTATTCCGCCAGGAGTACGCCGTGAAGAATTGAATAATAATAACAACATTATTAGACAGAATGAGCAGTCATTAGTACTTCAGGCTTGTGATTTAGAACCTACAGATTCTCGAGGAGTATTTAAAAACATCAACGTAGACATGCGTCAGTACAAGAAGCTACGTATGTTTTTGCACGCCGAAGCACAAGATGGACAGGTTTTACAACCTGGTGAAATGACCGCTTTTATTAGAATGGGGAACGATTTCACTGAAAATTTCTACCAAATTGAAATTCCGTTATTACCAACAGATTTTGCTGATTCAAACCTGCCAATTGCAGAGCGTATTTGGCCTACGGAGAATGAAATGAATATCCCACTTGAATTCTTGCAACAAATAAAAGCATTAGGTATTGAAAACGGAACGCTTTCAAATCAAGATCCAACATTTTATGATGTCATTGATGGACAGCTAAACGAAACTCCAGTTTTAGAATTTTCACAACTAGATATAGGGCAACAACGAATAGCAATAAAAGGAAATCCAAATTTCGGAAATGTAAGGGTTTTAATGGTCGGTGTTAAAAATTCAGGTATTACTATGGCTAACGCTTGTGGCGAAGTTTGGTTTAATGAATTACGTATGTCTGAACTAGAAAACGAAGGCGGATGGGCGGCAGTTGTAGGTATGGATTCTAATATTGCTGATTTTGCCGATGTGAGTTTTACAGGTCGAAGAAGTACAATTGGTTTTGGTGGTATTGAACAAGGGCCAGCTGAGCGAAGTCTTGAAGATGTGCAGCAATACGATGTGGTTACCAATATGCAATTGGGTCAGTTATTGCCAAAGAAATGGGGTGTGCAACTACCATTCAATTATTCGCAAAGTGAAGAATTAGTTACGCCAAAGTTCGATAGATTTTATAATGACCTTACCTTAGATTCTCGATTAGACGCTGCCGATAATGATGAAGACGAAGAACGAATTAGACAGCAATCTGAAAGTTATACCAAACGAAAGAGTATTAATTTCATTGGTGTTAGAAAACAGCGTACAGGTGAAAAGAAACAACGATTCTATGATGTAGAAAATTTAACCTTCAACTATTCATATAATAAAGTTGAGCATCGCGATTTTGAAATTGAAAATTCCTTAGATCAAAATATTAGAGCTGGAGTAAATTACAACTACAGTTTTAATCCGGTTAAGATAGAGCCGTTCAAAAAGAATGATTCTTTATTTACAGGAAGGTATTGGAAAATTTTAAAGGATTTCAATTTTAATCTCTTGCCTTCTAACATCACTTTTAATACAGATATCAACAGACAGTTTAGCAAGCAACGCTTCAGAGAGGTCGAATTAGGAGGAGACAATATTGCTATTGAAGAACTCTTCCGAAGAAATTATACATTCGATTTCCAATATGCTATCAACTATAATCTTACAGATGCGTTAACGTTAAATTTCTCTGCGGCAAATAGTAATATTGTTAGAAATTATTTCATCGACGATCGTATAAACGGAAGGCAAGATCCTGAGCTCGATGTCTGGGACGGCTTCTTCGATTTTGGCGATCCAAATATTCAAACGCAACAGCTTCAGGTTAACTATGAATTGCCACTTTATAAGATACCTGCTTTAAGTTTTTTACGAGCAACGTATGCTTATAACGGTACGTTCCAATGGCAAAAGGGCTCTGACCTTAACGAAAATCTTCAAGTAGAAATTGATGCCGATAATGATCCAAATACGCCAGATGTATTAAGAACTTATAATTTAGGTCATACTATTCAGAATTCAAATACACATAACTTGAATTCAACTCTAAATATGGAGACCTTCTATAAGTCGATAGGTTTAGTGAGAAAAGGAAATCAAAGAGGGAGAAATAGAAATAACCGAAGTACGGTGGCCACAAGAAGAGCAACACCAGACAATAAGGCATTGAGCAATACGGATCAAGGACAAGATCCAAATAAGTTAAGTGCAGGAAAGAAAGCCTACAATACTCTAATAGATATTGTAACTATGGTGAAGCGTATTCAATTTGGATACACTGAAAACAACGGTACCTTCTTACCTGGTTATTTGCCAACACCTGGATTTATTGGCACGTTAAGACCAACAGTAGGATATACTTTTGGTAGTCAGCAAGACATTAGAAGTGTGGTTGCTGAGAATGGTTGGTTAACCGTCTTCCCAGAGTTCAACCAGCAATATACCGAAGTAACAAACAGAACTTTAGATTACTCCGTTAATGTTGAACCAATGCGCGATCTTAAAATTGATCTTATTGGTAACAGAACATACGCCGAAAACATCACAGAGAACTTTAGAGGATTAGATAATGATGGTGATGGTTTAAGTGATGAATACGAAGATCTGATCACAAATTCGTTTGGTAATTTTAATATTTCTACCGCACTAATTAAAACAGCGTTCAGCAAAAGTGACGAGAACCAATCGGCAACTTTCGATGAATTCAGAGCTAACCGTCTTATTGTTGCAAACCGATTGGCCCGAGAATTTTATGGCGCTACACCATTTGGTACAGATGCTGAAGGATTCCCTGAGGGGTTCGGAAAAAATAACCAACGTGTTTTATTACCTGCATTTTTAGCAGCATATCAGGGTGTTGATCCAGACAAAATAAACACAGGAGCCTTTAGAGATATCCCGATTCCGAACTGGACCATTAAGTACACTGGTCTCATGAAAATTCCATGGTTTAAGAAGACCTTCAGACGTTTTTCAATACAACATGGGTATAGATCGAGATATACCATAAATCAATTTAGAGCCAATTTAGATTTCGCGGCTTATGATACAGATTTTGACTATGACGCACCACAAAATGCTGATGCCTTAGATCAATCTGGAAATATTAAAAACAGAACACTTTACAGCAATATCAATCTTGAAGAGCAGTTCAGTCCGCTTATTCGACTAGAGTTCGAAATGAAAAATTCTATCAAGGTACTTGCCGAAGTTCAGAAAGACCGATTGCTATCCTTGAGTTTCGATAATAATTTGATGACTGAAGTGCAGGGGCAAGAATATACTTTAGGTCTTGGATATCGAATTAAAGACCTTAGAATTCGTTCAGCCTTAGCAGGAGCAAAGCAGGTCATTAAGAGTGATCTAAATATGAGAGCTGATATTTCAGTAAGAGATAACAAAACCATCATTAGATATTTAGACCTCGAAAGCAATCAGGTTACTGCAGGTCAGACCATTTGGAACGCTAAATTTACTGCCGACTATGCGTTTAGCAAAAATCTAACAGCAATTTTCTATTTTGATTATACCTTCTCAGATTTTGCGATATCAACATCATTCCCACAGTCATCGCTTCGATCAGGTATTACCTTGCGCTATAACTTCGGAAATTAATTTTTGTTGCAAATCTTGAAAACAAGGAATTAAAAAATTATTTTTGTTTCATTAATTTTTTAGAACATTTAGGATGAATATACCATCAGATTTAAAGTACACCAAAGACCACGAATGGATTAAAATTGAAGGCGATACTGCCACCGTGGGTATTACAGATTTTGCTCAAGGAGAATTAGGTGATATTGTCTACGTAGAAGTTGATACACTAGACGAAACACTTGACGCGGAAGAAGTTTTTGGTACTGTTGAAGCAGTAAAAACAGTTTCAGATTTATTTTTACCATTATCTGGTGAGATCATTGAATTTAACGAGAACCTCGAAGACGAACCAGAAAAGGTTAACACAGATCCGTATGGTGAAGGCTGGATGATTAAGTTAAAGATTTCTGATGAGTCTCAAATAGATAGTTTATTATCTGCTGAGGATTATAAAGCACTTATAAGTGGTTAAAAAGTTACTATTATTAGCAGCAATAGGTTATACCATACTGCTAGTTATAGTTTATTTAATCAACTTAAATGGTGTGCCACAGCTTGGCTCATCTTTTGATGATAAGATCTATCATTTCCTCGCCTATTTTGTTTTGGCAGGTTTGTGGATTACCTATTTCAAAAATTTCAAAAATGAAATCAAATTGTACAAGGTTTTTGTAGGTATGATTCTATTTGGAATAGTACTCGAACTTGTACAACATCAGTTTAACCCAAACAGAACATACGACACCTTAGATTTACTAGCAAATTGCCTCGGTGTCATAGTTGGCACATTAATTGCAGCCAGATTGAATATAATAAAGTTAAAATAACTACAAGTTTTGCTTATTTAGCTTTTATTTAGTTAAATTAGCGACACTATAAATGATTATACTATGGAACCTAAGAAGAATCCTAAATCAGACGTAAGACGTAACAGTTCACTTTACTTTGCTGTTGGTCTTGCTTTAATGCTTGGAGTTACCTATATGGCAATTAACTACAAGACATACGATAAAAGTGATGTTGTAGCAGACACGCTTAATTTAGATGACGAGTTAGAAGAAGAAATTCCAATTACAGAACAAATTATTACGCCTCCACCACCACCTCCACCACCACCTGCAGCGCCAGAAATTATTGAGGTTGTTGAGGATGAAGAAGAGGTTGAAGAAACTGTAATCGAATCTACAGAAACTGAAATGGATACAGAAATTGTTGAAGTGGAGGAAGTAGAAGTAGAAGAAGTTGAAGAAGATATTGAAGTACCGTTCCATGTTATCGAGAATGTGGCCGTCTTTCCTGGATGTGAAAAGAAAAAAGGAAATGAAGCCAAAAAGAAGTGCATGAACGAGAAGGTGAATAAATTCATCGGTAAAAAATTCAATACTGACTTAGGAAGTGAATTAGGATTACCTCCAGGTAAGAAGAGAATCTTCGTTCAGTTTAAAGTTGATAAAACAGGAAAAGTGACTAACGTAATTGCTCGTGGACCGCATCCAGGTCTAGAAAAAGAAGCAAAGCGTGTAATCAGTCAGCTTCCTAAAATGCAACCAGGAAAACAAAGAGGAAAAGCGGTAGTAATGCCATTCTCTATTCCAATTGTATTCTCTGTACAAGACTAGATAGTTTTAAAACATCATATAAAAATCCCGTTCAAATTAATTGGACGGGATTTTCTTTTTGGTATGCTTATTGTGACTTTATCATAATATTAACATTTTAAATAATACGTATTATGAAAAATTCTAAAAAGAATGTCAATAGTGCTGGTCAGAACACTACTGATGTGAGAAAATCACAGAAGCATGATGCAAATTTACAAAAAAACTCAACCCTCTATTTTCAAATCGGGTTGATTCTTTGTTTATTAGCCACCTATTCACTCTTTGAAATGCAATTTCAGGACAAAAAAATTGTTGTTGAAACGGCAGAGCCAAACGATTCGGAAACAATTGAAGTTGCTACGGTATTTCGTCTTGAACCTGAAAAACGCGAAAAACCCAAACCGAAAAAACCGCGTAGTAAAGTTTTAAAAGACAAGTACGATGTAAAGGATGATGATAACATCGACCAACTTGAAGATGAGATTTTTCCGGCAGATGATCTTCCTACAGACGATCCGGTAGATGTTGGAAACATCCCTGATGATCTGGGTGAAGAGGATAAAGGCCCAATTATCATTCCTTTTACTGCTGTTGAAAAAGTGCCAGTATATCCTGGATGCGAACGTAAGAAGACAAATTCAGCAAAGCGAAAATGTATGTCTGATAAAATCAATCGCCTTGTCAATAGAAAGTTCAATACGGAAATAGCCCGAGATAATGGTATTACAGGGAAACGTAAAATACAGACGCAATTTACCGTAGATAAAGATGGAAATATTTCAGATATAAAAATTAGAGCACCACATCAGGCTCTCGAAAAAGAAGCCAGACGAGTGATTGGTAAAATCCCGCAGATGATACCAGGATTTCAGAGAGACTTACCTGTGAGTGTGAGTTATAATTTGAATATCAATTTTCTAATTGAAAATTAAAATTACACGAATCTTACTCCGTAACCGTTATCTATTAGGTAACGGTTTTTTGTTTAGTGTTCCTAAAAAAATTAAGTATCTTTCGAACACTAAAATCCTTGTTGATCTATGAAGCATTTTTGGCTTGTTGTATGTTTATTAATAACTCTTCAAAGTTATTCTCAAACCCTCTCCACCTACGAAAAACCGCCAGTATTTAGCGAATGCGATTCATTAGCAGTAGAGCAGCTTCAATCTTGTTTTAATTTTACACTTAACAGTTTTATCTACAAGAATTTTAAGACACCTCAAATTGTAACTGATGAAGCCTATTCAGGTGATGTTCAGATTTTATTTGAAGTTAATAAAGAGGGTGAATTTAGAGTTATTTATATCGATGCTATTTATGAGGAACTAAAAACTGAAGGCCGACGTGTTTTCGACTTACTTCCGAAGATTACACCTGCCACCTATAATGCTAAACCAACCTTTGTTCAGTATAGTATTAGTGTAGCTATTCCTTTAACGGAGCCAGTTAAAGAAATCGACCAAAAGACTGAAGATGCAAGTAGTGAAGTTGATCAGTTAAATGCTACGCTATCAGAAGAGTTTGATGCTGTCAATGATGAATTAAAACCTTATGAAAAGCTAGAGTATAGTAGCGAGTTGAATATACCATTCACACATTCATTTTATGCCCGTTTTGATGACGAAATGAATGCTATTGGCACCAATAGCCATACTGCGGCTAAGCCTTTTGTTTATAGTGATGTTGCACGTTATTATGATATTAAGGCCGAAAAGGAAGCACTTGCAAAAGATGTAGATTCATGGTTTGGTCGAAAGCTGTATAATGAACACATGGTGGAAGTGCAAGGGAAGGATTACTGGTTTACCGTAGATCCGATTGTAGACCTTCAAGTGGGTGCAGATTCTGAAGGCGATGATGGTACATGGAATAATACAAGAGGTATTTTTATCCAAGCCGGTTTAGGTAAACGTTTCAATCTGTCAACCTCAATTTATGAAAGTCAAGGACGGTTTGCGGATTACTTTAACCAGTTTGCTGATGGTCTGAGAGCGTTTGGTCCAGACCCAGCCATTATACCTGGTAGAGGTATCGCAAAACGTTTCAAAGAAAACTCGTATGATTATCCTGTAGCCGAAGCCTATTTGTCCTACACGCCAGCAGACTTTTTAAACATTCAATTTGGTCATGGAAAGAATTTTATAGGTGATGGCTATCGATCTTTATTCCAGAGTGATGTGGCTAGTCCGTATCCATTTTTAAAATTGAATGCTACCTTCTGGAAGATCAAGTACACGAGCACCTGGATGTGGTTAAAAGACGTACGGCCAGAAGTGGTTGTGGACGACGCGTTTCTAACAAAATATATGGCTAATCATTATTTGAGTTGGAATGTATCTAAACGTCTGAACATCGGTCTGTTTGAATCTGTGATGTGGGCAGACACAAATGGAAGAGGTTTCGATGTCAATTATCTTAACCCGATTATATTTTTTAGAGCGATTGAATTTCAGACGGGACAAGGTGCCGGAAACGCCATCCTAGGTTTGAGCGCAAAATATAAATGGAATAATAAGGTAAATATTTACGGTCAATTCATACTTGATGAATTTTCTTTGAGCGACGTTACCGGAGGAAATAAAAGCTGGAAAAATAAATTTGGCTTCCAACTTGGTGCCAAATACTACAATGCCTTTAATGTTGACAATCTCTTATTACAGGCCGAATACAATCAGGTGCGCCCTTATACCTATTCGCACAATACAGAAATACTTAATTATGCGCACTTCAACCAACCAATGGCGCATCTCTGGGGAGCAAACTTTAGAGAGCTGGTGTTAATTGGGCGCTATAACTACAAACGCTGGTTTGCAGATGGAAAACTCATTATGGGTCAGCGTGGTTTCGATTTTAATTCTGATGAAGACAGCTTCGCCTACGGAGGAGATATCTATTCCAACGAAAATGATCGTCCGAGTGACACCGGGATAACCATTGGTCAGGGTAATAAGACCAATAGTTTTATGTGGGAACAACAGGTAGGTTATGTTGTTAATCCTGAAACAAATCTTCGACTGTTTGCCAATATTATCTTTAGGGATTTTAATCCTGATGCCATTACAGCAACAACAATGGATTCTAATACACTTTGGTTTAGCATCGGATTAAGAACTGACTTGTTCAATTGGTATAACGATTTTTAGAATATTAAACCAATTATAAAACTTGGGTTTGCGTTGGTCAAAACCTTTTTTCAAACTATCTTTGCACTCGCTATGAAAGAGATAAAGTATGAATGGTTTGAGTAGTACAAAATCTTCAGTATCAAAAGCTTCTGTAATCACAGATTTTAAGGAGATCACAAAGATGGGATTGTCCATAAGTGTGGTATTTTCTGCTCTTGCAGGTTATCTTCTTGGTGCTGAAAGTATAGATATTACAACGTTGTTGCTCTTAGCCTTCGGAGGCTATTTTATGGTTGGGGCATCGAATGCATACAACCAAATAATTGAGCGCGACCTCGATGCTTTGATGGATCGCACCAAAAACAGACCTATTCCTGCAGGTCGCATGTCGGTAAATACAGCATTCATTATTGCTACCTCATTTACAGTTTTAGGGTTAATAACCTTATATATTATTAATCCGAAAACAGCAATGTGGGGCGCTATTTCTATATTTCTTTACACAAGCGTTTACACACCTTTAAAAACAAAAACACCTTTAGCAGTATTTGTTGGAGCCTTGCCTGGAGCCATTCCTTTTATGCTTGGTTGGGTTGCAGCACGCAATGAGTTTGGTATTGAACCGGGAACTTTATTTGCGATTCAATTCTTTTGGCAATTCCCTCATTTTTGGTCAATTGGTTGGTTTTTGCACGAAGACTACGAAAAAGGCGGGTTTTTTATGTTACCAACAGGGAAGCCCGATAAGGGGACTGCAGTTCAAATTATTATGTACAGTGTTTGGACGGTGTTAGCATCAATTATTCCTGTATTTGGATTTACAGGCGACTTACAGTTATCAATTGTAGGCGCAATTCTGGTATTCTTATTAGGATTAGTAATGCTGGCTTTTGCCTTAAAATTGTTTCAAAAACGTACCATAAAAGCGGCGAAACAATTGATGTTATCGAGTGTGTTTTACATTACGATGTTACAGATCATATATGTTGTAGATAAATTTTTGAGATAAATGGATTTAACACAAGGAACACCAGAAGAGAAGAAAGCAAGAGCAAAGAAAATGATGCTATGGTTTGCCATAGGATCATTGGTAATGTCTTTTGCAGCATGGGGAAGTGCCTTTCTAGTAAGTAAGAAACAACGTTATAATAAAGACTGGCTTATTGATTATGAGTTGCCAAGTGCTTTTTTAATAAGTATTGGAGTAATTGTATTAAGTAGTCTCACATTTATATGGGCCAAAAATGCGCTCAAAAATGGCAATAGACAATTAACTACAATAGGGCTTTTGTTAACTTTTGTGCTAGGCGTTATTTTTATTATTGTACAATTTATTGGCTTTGGTCAGATCATCGAAGCCGGGTATAATTTTACAGGACCAACAAGTAATATTACGGTTTCATATATCTATCTTATTGCTGCAGTGCATATAGCACACGTTGCTGTGGGATTAATATGCCTATTAGTTGTAATTTATAATCATTTTAAACAGAAGTATAATTCAAATAATATGCTGGGTCTATCACTGGCTGGGAATTTCTGGCATTTTGTTGATATTCTTTGGATATGCTTGTTTTTATTTCTTTATTTTTTCAAATAACGAAGAGCGATTTTTAAAGTAAAGCAAAAGGTATCCTTCATTAGTGCCGAAATAAGCTTAAAAATTGAAATTTGGTGTTTCTTTAAATAAAGAATTTGATTACTTTTGTCCAACCTTAAAAATTAAATTGTTTCTATGGATACTACAGTAGCAGATACTGGTACAGAAGGAAGAACTTGGGGAGGTGGTAACAAACCTCTAAAGGCGAGTTATGGTAAGATGATGATGTGGTTCTTCATCGTTTCCGATGCACTTACATTCTCAGGATTTTTAGCAGCCTATGGTTTTTCTAGATTTAAGTTTATTGAAGAATGGCCAATAGCCGATGAGGTATTTACTCACGTACCATTTTTACATGGACAAGAATTACCAATGATCTATGTAGCCTTCATGACCTTCATACTGATTATGTCTTCAGTTACTATGGTATTAGCTGTAGATGCAGGGCACCACATGAATAAAGCCAAAGTAACATTGTATATGTTCTTAACGATCATCGGTGGTGCAATATTCGTTGGTTCTCAGGCTTGGGAATGGGCAACATTTATTCAAGGAGATTATGGAGCTGTTCAAACTAAAGGCGGAAACATACTTCAATTTGGAGAATATGTTACTGTTGATGGCGAAGAAAAGTTCAAACGTATTTCTATAGATGAGTTTGCTGTAACAAGCCCGACAGAGCGTTCGCAGCACGGACGTAGCAATGGTTTGTGGTTCGTTACGGAATCGTCATTACCTCCATACAGTGTAAATGAAATTTATAACGGATTAGAAGCTAACGAAAACATATTAGTAAGAAACCAAATTATAAACGAGGAAGGCGAAAAAACTGTACTTTCTAGGGAAGAATCCTTGAAACAGATCAAAGAAAACGGAAAGTTAGTAGTGAAAGGTGCTAACCTTCGTGTGAACGAATACGGAACATCATTATTTGCTGACTTCTTCTTCTTTATTACTGGATTCCACGGATTCCACGTATTTTCAGGAGTAGTGATCAATATCATTATCTTCTTTAATGTCATCTTAGGAACCTACGAAAGAAGAGGAAGCTATGAGATGGTCGAAAAAGTTGGTCTTTACTGGCACTTTGTCGATTTAGTATGGGTATTCGTATTTACATTCTTCTACTTAGTATAAAAAGCAATTTGAGATTTAGTTATGGCGCACGAACATAAATTAGAGATATTTAGAGGACTTTGGAAATTTAAGTCGAACACACAAAAAATTTGGGGTGTATTAGCATTCTTAACATTTGTAACAGCGATAGAGGTAATACTTGGTATTTACAAACCAGCTGTTTTAATGGAAGTTTGGATCAACCCAATAGAAGGCGGATTCTTTGCAACATTGGCAAACATTATTTTGTCACCTTTTGTTTACATGAAACCCCTTAACCTTATCTTTATCCTACTAACCCTTGTGAAGGCCTATTACATTACCTGGGATTTCATGCACATGAGAGACGAAGTGAAGGCGCTAAGGCGTATGGTCGTATGGACTGCAGTTTTCCTTATTTGTTATTTGATCTTTATCTTATTGCAAGAAGGTGGTTATGTGTATGATGTTTATAATACCGACGACGCGTTAATCAAAAGAGATTTCTAAAGGTTTATTTTGAAATGATTTAGACACGATTAAAGTGTTAAATAAGATATTAAAAGGTGGTTTTTCTGAACCACCTTTTTTATTTTTGCAGTATGGAATTGAGTAGCAAAAAACGCAACATTGTACTGAGTATTTTATTCTTTTTACCAGTGGCATTTATTATTGTAATGATGCTTTCTAAAGACAATTATAATCCACTCGATGTTGTAAAAGAAAATATTGCTGAGTTACCATCAAATAAAGATAATCTTCAAATTGACGGACACCTCACTGTATTGTCATTCTGGGGAAAAAAACCACTTACGCACTCCACTGCAGCATTCAATCTTAAAGAACTTATTTACGATAGAAATAAAGGTTTTAAAACCTTTCAAGTTGTAGTAATGCTGCCACCATCAGCCAAATCTGAAGCTGAGACGCTGCTCAAAGAAATTAAATCTTACGAAGATCTCAGATTTTGGCATTTATTATATGCTGATGAGAATGAAATCAGACGTGTATTTAATAGCCTGAAAACGGAAGTTGAATTAACAGAAGACTTGGGTTCAGATTCTGTATATATCATTGATCGCGATATGAATCAGCGCGGTAGGCTCGATGATAGAACAGAAAAAGAAATAGAGGACGAAGCGCCATTGTATGGGCTATTTGATTATGATTGTATTGATGTGGGCGAATTAAAAAATAAAATGGCTGCTGAAGACATGCGCGTACTTTTCAAAGAATATAGAGATAAACGAAAAGGCAATTTCGCAGAATCCGATAGGCGACGACAAAAAGGAATTAAACAAAGCAATGAGTAAAAAAACAAATTATTCATACGTTAGTATTGCATTCATCATTTTAGTCTTTGGAATTATTTTCATTCCGAAGATCATAAATAGAGTGAGTGATGGTGATATTACAAGAGAAGAAAGTAGAAGTGAAGATGTTGCCAAAGGGGCTAGCGATTTGGCTTATATTCCTCTAGATGGAAAAAAAAGAAAAGTACCATCGTTCAGTTTTACTGATCAAAATGGAGAAACCATTACAGATGAAGATTACCTTGGGAAGGTTTATGTCGTAGAGTTCTTTTTTACCTCGTGCCCTACGATTTGCCCCATTATGAATCGTAATTTGGTGGACGTTCAAAATCATTTTGAAGAATTTGAGAACTTTGGTGTAGCATCTTTTTCAATTACCCCAGATATAGACACGCCAGAAGTATTAAAAGCTTATGCCGAAGCTTATGGCATTACCAATCCTAATTGGCATCTCATGACCGGAGATGAAACCGCTATATATAAGCTTGCCAATGAAGGTTTCAATTTGTATACGGCTAAAGATGATACCGTAGAAGGCGGTTTTGAGCATTCAGGTAATTTTGCCCTTATAGACAAAGAAGGATTTATCCGTTCAAGAAGAGACGATTTTGGTAACCCACTGATCTTTTACAACGGACTCATTTCAGAAGCAGAAGGACAAGATGAAGACGGGATTCCGCAAGAGATCACCATATTAAAAGAAGATATCGCAAAATTATTGAAAGAGTAATTATGAGTACTGTTGATTTAGATAAGGAAAAAAAATATAATAAGTGGATTGCTATCCTTTCAGTGGCTATTCCTTTAGTTGTAGTCATTTTGTTCGGGGTAAAGATCGATGTAGAATTACCAATTTTTTTACCACCAGTATATGCAACTATAAATGCATTAACGGCTGTAGTTCTAATCATCGCTGTGATCATGATAAAAAGAGGCAATAGAAAAATGCACGAGCGTTTAATGAAATTTGCTATTATTCTGTCAGTATTATTTCTGGTGATGTATGTCTTATATCACATGACGAGCGATTCAACAAAATTTGGTGACCTTAACGGAGACGGCGAATTAAATGCCGCAGAATTAAGTCAGTTAGGGAATATCCGATATTTATATTATTTCATTTTATTCAGTCATATTTTATTATCAATAGGTGTTATTCCTTTCGTTCTAATTACCTATGTAAGAGCGATTACCAGTAATTTCGAACGTCATAAAAAGATTGCTAAAAAAACATTTCCATTGTGGTTATATGTTGCTGTTACCGGAGTTGTAGTTTACTTAATGATTTCACCGTATTACGCTTAATGTGAAAAAGAAAGTTATCATATCGCTAATCACTTTTTTCTTTGTGCTTCAGGCCAAAGCACAGTGTGCCATGTGCCGAGCTGTGCTCGAAAGCGGTGAAGATCAAACTGCAGCTGAAGGCATAAATGATGGCATCATGTTTTTGATGGCTGTACCCTATATTTTGGTGGCAACAATAGGCTATATTGTTTACAGAACTTACAACAAATCAAAAAAGGTCGAAAATTCTGACCAAATTGTGTAACAATTTCTTCTTTTAATAGTCTTAAATATATCGAGTTTGCATAGGAAGTCTTAACAATTTCTTGGCACAAAAGCCATAAGGATTTTCTTAAAATTGCACTTGTTAACCATCCAGTCTATGATACAGATAAAAGATTTGCATAAGTCTTACCATATGGGGAGCAATTCGCTTCACGTACTTAAAGGAATAAACTTTACGGTTGAAGAAGGTGAATTGGTTTCAATTATGGGGTCTTCAGGCTCTGGGAAATCAACATTGCTAAACATAATAGGAATGTTAGACGAAGCAGATAAAGGTTCTTATACCCTTGATGGCGTGGTTATAAAAGACTTAAATGAAAAAATTGCAGCTAAGTACCGCAATCAGTTTTTGGGGTTCGTCTTTCAGTCTTTCAATTTAATTAATTATAAATCCGCCCTAGATAACGTCTCAATGCCTATGTATTATCAAGGTTTGAAGCGAAAAGAACGTACGGATCGAGCCATGCATTATCTCGAAAAGGTAGGGCTGGCCGATTGGCATCACCATTTGCCAAGCGAACTTTCTGGAGGTCAAAAACAACGTGTTGCAATAGCAAGAGCATTGGCAAGTGAGCCAAAGGTCTTATTGGCCGATGAACCTACAGGAGCTTTAGATTCTACGACTTCATATGAGGTAATGGAACTCATTCAACAAATAAACGACGAAGGGAAAACTATTCTCATTGTAACGCACGAGGATGATATTGCTCATATGACGAAACGTATCGTTAATCTAAAAGACGGTGTGATTATTAAGGATGAAAATGTAAATCAAGTTAAAGCCAAAGCTCATGTTTAGTATAGAACGTTGGCAAGAAATATTTGAAGCGCTTAACAAGAACAGACTTAGAACCTTCTTGACAGGTCTTTCTGTGGCTTCGGGTATTTTTATTTTGGTGATTTTACTCGGTTTTAGTAAAGGCATTGAAAATGGCGTTCGCACACAGTTTGAGCAAGATGCAACAAACGAAATTTCTATCTGGACCAATGTCACTTCCAAAGAATACAAGGGTTTAAATCCTGGCCGTCGAATTCAGCTCACCACTGAAAGTTTTGACGCCGTAGTGAATAAGTATGGAGATTATCTCGAGCGAAAATCACCTATTTATAGCCTATGGGGTGCTCGTGTAAACTATAAAAACGAATCTGGGAATTACCAGGTGAGAGGTACAAATGGCGACTACCAGTTTATTGAAAACGCCGATATAGGAAGCGGCCGATTCATAAACGAGTCTGATATAGCAGAAAATAAGAAAGTAGTTGTCATCGGCAACAAAGTGAAAAAAGACTTATTTAAAGATGAAGATCCAATAAATAAGAATGTTTCCATTTTTGATATGCCGTTTAAGGTGATCGGTGTCTATTTTGATCCGGGAGGTGAGCGTGAAGAAAGCACCATGTTTATTCCAATTTCTACATCACAACAAGTATTTAATGCTGGGAATGATATTCGATCAATGGAATTCACCAGTAAAATGTCCGATAATTTTGATGAAGCTGTTGCACTTTCTAAAAGCGTTTCCGAAGCTATAGAAGCGCAGATCAAACAAATGCATATCGTAGCACCAGACGATACTAGTGCCGTTCGTGTATGGTACACCCTCGAAGAGGCCAAAAAAATCTACTCACTTATCGATACCATTAGTGCTGTGTTTTGGTTTGTTGGAATAGGGACAATCATCGCCGGTATTGTTGGCGTTGGAAATATTATGCTGATTATCGTTAAAGAACGCACCAAAGAAATTGGTATTCGTAAAGCTATCGGTGCGCAGCCTATGTCTATTGTTGGAATGATTTTACAAGAAGCTGTTTTTGTAACTATGTTTGCTGGTTTATTTGGATTAATTACCGGATTGGCATTGCTTGAAGCCGTCGGCCCGCAAATAGACAGCGACTTTATAAAATACCCTCAAGTTGATTTTGGTATTGCAATAACCACAGTTTTTTTATTGGTTTTTGCAGGAGCCCTGGCCGGATTTGTACCAGCATACAGAGCGGCGAAAATTAAACCTATTGTAGCCTTAAGAGAAGAATAAAATGTTTAATAAAGAACGTTGGAACGAAATATTAGAGGCATTAAACGCGAATAAGTTCAGAACTTTTTTAACCGCGTTTGGGGTGTTTTGGGGTATTACAATTCTTGTACTTCTTCTGGCATTAACAAATGGCTTGAAAAATGGCGTTACTGCAGATTTTGGTGATTTTGCTACAAATTCAATGTTCATGTGGACCCAAGGTACCACCAAGCCATATAAAGGACTACCAAAGGGGCGCTATTTCAATTACAAGATCGATGATGTTGAAGCCATTAAGGCTGAAGTGCCGAATTTAAAATATGTATCGCCAAGAAATCAATTAGGTGGATTTAGAGGTAATAATAATGCCGTAAGAGGTACGAAAACGGGTGCATTTGAAATTTATGGTGATTACCCAGAATTTATTAAGCAACAACCGATGGATATTCTTCAAGGGCGATTTATCAGTTATTCAGATATCAATGCCAAGCGCAAGGTTTGTGTGATAGGTGTAGACGTTATTAAAGGTCTCTATGATAAAGACGAAGATCCGCTGGGGACCTATATTAAAATTAACGGTGTTAATTTCATGGTAGTTGGTACCTTCAAAATGGCTAATAGTCAGGGCGATAATGAACAAGATGCAAATACCATCTATATTCCTTTTACCACATTCGGACAAGCATTCAACAGAGGTGATAGAGTAGGTTGGATGGCTATTACTGCAAACGATGAGGTTAGTATTACAGCACTAAAGCAACAGGTTTTCGATCTTATGAAGTCGAGACATAAAGTACACCCTGATGACGAACGCGCCATCGGTCATTTTGACCTTTCAGAACAATTTGAGCGCATAAGTGGTCTATTTTCAATCTTAACCATTGTAGGCTATTTTGTGGGGATATTGGTATTGGCATCAGGTATTATTGGCATTAACAATATTATGCTAATCGTTGTTAAAGAACGAACAAAAGAAATTGGAATACGAAGAGCATTAGGCGCTACACCAGGCATGATAAAGGGTCAGATTCTTCAAGAAAGTTTAATCTTAACCATCTTATCAGGGATGATGGGCGTATCTTTTGCGGCCTTGGTCATCTGGGTGATGAATGCCATTCTAGATAATGCTGGGCCAGTAGAAAATTTTGCTAATCCAAGTGTCGGCATGCAAGTTGTCTTTGTAGCACTTATCATATTAATTGTATCAGGGCTCTTAGCAGGATTAATTCCTGCCAGTAGAGCAACAAAAATGAAACCAGTAGACGCATTGCGTACGGAATAAAATAATTACATCAAACCATGAAACGAACAAAAACCATTATTTTCTTAACACTTATTGTAGTTGCCTTTTCAGTGGCCTTATATTATTTGTGGATGAAAAACCAGGAAGATCCAGTAAAGTATACTTCCGAAGAACCAACTGAAGAAACCATTGTGGTAAAAACAGTCGCCACCGGAAGTATTGTTCCGAAGGAAGAGATTTTAATCAAACCAAATATATCTGGAGTTATAGAGGAGGTTTATATTGAAGCTGGTGAGTATGTGCAACAAGGTGACCTCATTGCAAAGATCAGAGTTATCCCTAATGTATCGTCTTTAACAAGTGCCAAAAATACGATTGCTTCAAATAGAACTTCATTGCAGACGGCAGAAATCAACTTCAAAACTCAGGAGACTATTTTTAAGCGTCAGAAGGAGTTATTCGAAAAAGGTGTTATTGCAGCAAATGATTTCGATCAGGTGAACAATACCTACCTACAGGCAAAACAACAAGTGGAGCAAGCAAGAATTAATGTGCAACAGGCACGTCAGAATTATGATATTATCAAAACAGGTACAACATCTGGAGTTGGAAATATTGCGCAGACGCTGGTAAGAGCAACAGTATCAGGAATGGTTTTAGACGTTCCTGTAAAAGCAGGAAATCAAGTCATCGAAGCCAATAACTTCAATGAAGGCACATCTATAGCATCACTTGCCGATGTAAAGAAAATGATCTTTGAAGGTAAAGTTGATGAAAGTGAAGTAGGAAAGATCAAAGAAGGTTTACCACTTGAGATCACAGTTGGTGCAATTGAAGACGTAAAATTTGACGCTGTTTTAGATTATATTGCACCTAAGGGTGTTGAAGAAAATGGAGCCATTCAGTTTGAAATTAAAGGATCTTTAGAGAAGATGGATTCTACATTTATTAGAGCCGGATTAAGTGCAAATGCTTCTATAATTTTAGAAAAAGCAGAGAAAGTTTTAGCCATAAAAGAAGCTTTAGTTCAGTACGATGATGAAACTAAAAAACCATTCGTTGAAATTGAAGTAGGCGATCAGCAATTCGAAAGAAAAGAAGTAGAACTTGGTATTAGTGATGGAATTTTTGTGGAAGTAAAAGATGGTATTTCAAAGGAGGATAAAATTAAAGTTTGGAACCAATTACAAGGTGTACCGAAATATGCTCAACAATAATTTTAAGATTTAGTGTAACACTTATAGGTTTAAAGAGACAAATAGACAACATGAAAAAATCAATCATAATCCTTTTACTTCTTGTCGGAGTAATTGGGCAAGCACAAAATAAAAAATGGACACTCAAGGAATGTGTTCAATATGCACTAGAAAATAACATATCTGTTAAGCAAAGTGAACTAGATGTAGAACAAGCCGAAGTTGATAAACTTACTGCAATGGGCAATTTTGTTCCTAGCTTAAATGTTAGTTCTGGTGTTTCAGAAAATACAGGTTTAAGTTTTAACCCGTTAACAAATAATGCTCAGACAACAACGTTTCTATCTGCCTCTGGTAATATAAATGTTGGATATACCATTTTTGATGGTTTAAGAAATATTAGACGTCTTCAAAGAGCAGATATCTCTAGATTATCAAGCCAGTATAGACTGGATAAAATGAAAGATGATATTTCACTTTTCGTTGCTAACGGTTATTTAACGGTACTATTAAATAAAGCCAACCTCGAGGTTTTAATATCTCAAAATGAAGTTACACAAGAGCAAATAAAACAGACTAAAGAATTAGTTGATGCTGGCTCACTGCCACGAGGCGATCTATTAGAAATAGAAGCAACAAATGCCTCTGAAAAACAGCAAATTATCAATGCTGAAAACAATGTTAGAATTTCACTTATTAGTCTAGCGCAGTTATTATTGATCAAAGACTATGAGAATTTTGATATTGAAGATGAAGGTTATAACATAGTTGACGACGGTGTTTCTGGAAGAGATGTATCAGAAATTATTGCCGCTGCAAAAGAAAACAGATCAGAGATCAAGATTGCTGAAGAAGATGTGGCATTGGCCGAGATAGATCTGAAAATTGCTAAAGGTGTAAACTGGCCTACGATATCAGCGTTTTTTGGATATAACACTAGGTATGCAGATTCACCAGGCTTTAGTCAAGTGATAGACCCTGATAATCCAACGGTGACTCAACAAATAGGTACAGTTGAAGATACTGGCCAATCCGTTGTTGCAACGTTTCCAAATACTATTCCTGTGGAAGTGCCAGCCGATCCTTTTATAGATCAGTTATATCTTAATGATGGTATTGGTTATGGTCTTCAAATTAATATTCCAATATTAAATGGTTTTAGTACAAAAGCCAATGTTCAAAGAAGTCGTGTAAGTTTAGAGCGTGCTAAGTTTCAATTAGAACAGGCCGAGTTAGATTTAGAGTCAACAGTTTACCAAGCTTATGTGGATGCTAAAGGATCATTGAAGTCTTATGAAGCAGCACAATCTGCCCTTGAATCGCAAGAACTAGCCTACGAATATGCTAAAGAACGCTATGATGTTGGTTTAACTAATGCTTTCGATTTTAGTCAATCTAAATTGAGATATGACAATGCAAAGATTGAGTTAAACAGAACTAAATACGATTACATTTTTAAATTAAAGGTGCTTGAATTATATTTCGGAATTCCTGCAACTGAATTAAAGTTCTAATTATGAGTAAAACAGTAAAAATTATATTAGGCGTTGTTGTTCTTTTTATCGTAATTCTTATCGGTGGTAAATCAATGGGATGGTTCGGTAAAAAAGGAAACTTTAAAGAGGTTACAGTTAAAGAAGTTGCCTTAAAGGACATTGTTGAAACTGTTTCGGCTACTGGGAAAATTCAACCAGAAGTTGAAGTAAATATATCATCAGAAGTTTCAGGAGAGATTATTGAGTTACCGTTTAAAGAAGGTCAGGATGTAAAAAAAGGAGATCTTTTAGTACGAGTAAATCCAGATTTGATCCAATCAGCACTTAACCGATCACAAGCAACCTATCAAAATGTCAGAGCCGGTTTAGAACAAGCTGAGGCTTCACTCAGACAAGCAAAAGCCGACTATGAAAGAAATAAAACACTATTCGAAAAAGGTGTGATTTCTAAAGCTACTTGGGATCAATCTGTGGCGGCATACGAAACGGCTGAAGCAGCTCGAAATTCTGCGTATTACAGCGTTCAAAGTTCTGCAGCTTCTGTGAATGAAGCAAGAGATAATTTGGCACGTACTACGATATATTCACCTATGAGTGGAACAATTTCATCACTTAGTGTTGAATTGGGAGAGCGTGTTGTAGGAACGCAACAAATGGCAGGTACGGAAATCCTAAGAGTAGCCGATCTTACGAATATGGAGGTTGAAGTCGATGTTAATGAAAATGATATTGTTAAGGTGAGTATTGGTGATTCAACAATTGTTGAAGTTGATGCGTACTTGAAAAAAGAATTCAAAGGCGTTGTTACTGAAATCGCAAACTCTGCAGCAGGAACCTTAGCGGCAGATCAGGTAACTAACTTTAAAGTAAAGGTTAAGATTTTAGAAGAATCTTACACAGATCTAACGGAAGGTAAACCTGAAAGCTATTCGCCGTTTAGACCAGGTATGACTGCTACCGTTGACATTATTACTAAAACACGTAAAGATGCGATTGCTGTTCCGATCAGTGCAATTGTAATAAAAACAGATACAAGCTCTACCAAAAAACCTTTCAAAGTATCAACAGAGGCTAGTGATGAACCAAAAAAGGAAGAGGAGAAGTTTGAGTGTGTTTTTATAAATGACAATGGTAAGGCCAAACTTAGAGTGGTTGAAACAGGTATTCAGGATGATACCTTTATTGAAGTTGTTTCAGGATTAAGCAAAGACGACAAAATCATTACTGGACCATATAATATGGTTTCAAAAACACTTAAGCCTGGAGATCTCATCGAAGATAAAAACAAAAAATCAGAAGCCTCAGAAGAAAAAGAAGAGGAATAAAAGTACGATCACATAATGGCCTTAGTGCTAAATATAGAAACAGCAACTACAAATTGTTCAGTCTCTCTATCTAAGGATGGAGAGACTTTAGTTTTAAAGGAAGACAATAGCGCCGGCTATTCTCATGCCGAGTTGCTGCACGTATTTATTAAAGAAGTCTTTGAAATTGCCCAAATTGATCCAAAGGAGATCGATGCGATAGCAGTGAGTAAAGGACCAGGCTCTTATACTGGACTAAGAATTGGAGTTTCTACAGCCAAAGGCTTATGTTATGCTTTAGAAAAACCACTAATTTCAATTTCTACCTTAGAAAGTTTAGCCCGACAGGTTAAGTGCGAAGACGGTGCAATAATTCCTATGCTCGATGCCAGACGAATGGAAGTATATTCGGCTATTTTTTCTTCAAATTTTGAATCGCTAAGAGCTATCAAAGCAGAGGTCATTACAGCTGAAAGTTATAGTAACATTCTGAAGGAAGGAAAAGTGTATTTCATTGGGAGCGGAGTTGAAAAAACCAAGGCTATTATTAACCATTCTAATGCCGAATTTATTGAAGGAAAACTCCCTTCGGCGAACGAAATGGCGTACCTTTCAGAATTAAAGTACAAAAAAAGCGACATCGAAGATGTCGCCTATTTTGAGCCTTATTATTTAAAGGATTTTGTTGCTATCAAAGCAAAAGGTAATTAACCTTTCTTTTGAATTTCAACCTGATGTGGGTAAGGAATTTCAATACCAGCAGCATCAAGTTCAATTTTCATGTTTTCAGTAACATCAAAATATACATCCCAATAATCTTCAACATTACACCAAGGTCTAACCGCAAAATTAACTGAACTATCAGCTAATTCTAATACTGTAACTGCAGGAGCAGGATCACTCAATACTTTAGGATGAGAGGTGAGTACCTTCATCATTACCTCTTTAGTTTGCTTTATGTCAGAATCATAACTAACGCCATAAACCAGATCAACACGTCTGGTACCTTCAGTAGTATAGTTTATAATGTTTCCATTAGAAAGTGCACCATTAGGAATGATAATTTCTTTATTGGTAATACCAGTTAATTTGGTGGTAAAGATCTCAATCTGTTTTACGACGCCTATTTCTCCTTGAGCCTCAATAAGATCACCAATTTTAAATGGTTTGAATATCATTATTAAAACACCTCCGGCAAAATTCCCAAGAGAACCTTGTAACGCCATACCAATGGCCAAACCAGCTGCTGCGAGTATAGCTGCAAAAGAAGTCGTTTCAACACCTACAGTACCTAGTACAACTACGACGAGCACAACTTTTAAGATCCAGTTGGTAAGATTAACTAGAAATTTTTTGAGGCTTACATCATAGTCTCCTTTGTTCAGTACGCGTTTAATACCTTTGAGGATTAATTTTATGATCCAGCTACCAATGATCCAAATCAGGATAGCTGCTACTAATTTTGGTGCGAATTCAACAATAAGGTTATAGCCCTTATCGATCCAGTCTTGTGTTTCCATGTTGATTAATTAATTTTTAATTTGAATAAAAAAACTCGGCTGCCCTTTAGCCGAGTAAATTTATAATATTGGTTTGAATTTATTTGACTTCGAAAGTCAATTTTAGGTTAACTCTAAATTCGGTAACATCGTTATCTTTTACTATTGCGCTCTGATCCTGAACGTATACAGAACGAATGTTTTTTAATGTTTTTGATGCTTCTTTTACCGCTTTTTTGGTTGCATCTTCCCAACTTTTATCCGAATTAGATAAAACCTCTATTACTTTTAAGATTGCCATTTGATATAGTTTTATGGTTAACGTAAATAAGAAACATAAAACCGACAAAAGTCACTCTAAAAGTCAAATTATTTCAAAAGTTACAGTTCGCTGATATACTTAATGATTTTGGCAAGGTCTTCCTCATCCTTAAGTTTGATCTTATTTTCTTTGATATAAGACTTAAGCTCTGATGAATGCTCAGGGAATGCCTTTAAGAAACTCTTTTTCTTCAATGGGATATACATCATCTTGTCATCCATTTTTAAGAAATATGTGTCATCCTCTCTTCTGAATGTTGCTGGTTTATCTTGTTGGTATGATGAAGTTGCTTCTTCTCCTTGATAGTATTTTATATACTCTCTTTTGAGTAATTCAAATTTATCTGATTCTTCTACAACTACTAAAAAGCCACGTTTAGATACGCCATTGTCTGTAGTATAGTTATAGGTTTTATAAACTTTATTTTTACTCGTAAATCTAACTGTAAGCTCACTTTTATTGTCTAGGGCCACAATTTTTCCGCCTTCAACCTTAACTTCCATTTCATCGTTGTATGCATTGTAGCGGCCAGTGTATATTTTGTCACTGTACTGATCTATTTTAATACTAGTAAATTCTTCATCTACATATGGTGAGCCATCAGCATTTATTTTTTTACTTACATTTTTAGACATCAAACCGCGCTCTGTTGCAATGTCAACGGTCTGTGCATTAATAGTTACTGTAAAAACAAGTAAAGTTAAAATAGATGTAAGTCCTTTGATTTTAAATTTCATAATAAATAGTTTTAATTTTTTGGGCACCAAAATCGTGCCGAACACAATTTTAGTAGATTAATATATTAGATAAATTTGTATTTAAACTAATTGAAAGCTAGTCATTTATAGCATTAACAGTAATTGCTGTATCATTTAGCATTTCTTTCAACATGTTTTCAATTCCGTTTTTTAATGTAAATGTTGACGACGGACAACCACTACATGCACCTTGAAGTAATACTTCTACCTTCTTTGTTTTTTCGTCATACGATCTAAATTCAATATTACCACCGTCACTTGCTACTGCGGGTTTAACATACTCTTCAAGTATGTTAACGATATTTTTCGAAGTATCGTCTAGAGCTTCAAACTTTTCTTCAATAGCTTCTTCAGTTTTGTTTAATTGTTGGGGAGCATCATCATTAAGAATCGTTTTCCCGTCTTCAACATAAGCCTTTATAAACTCTCGCAATTGAAGAGTAATCTCTTCCCATTCAATGATATCAAATTTTGTAATGGAAATGTAATTCTTCTCCATAAAAACGTTCTTCACAAAAGGAAATTGAAAAAGTGCAGTAGCTAAAGGTGATGGTTTGGCCTCTTCAATCGAAGTGAACTCATATACATTAGGCACTAGCACTTTGTTGCAAACAAATTTTAACACACTTGGATTAGGTGTACTTTCTGCATAAACGGTCACTGCTGCTTTAGGTTTGATAGCCTCTTCAGAAACTATAATACCATCATTTGAAAGATAATCCTCAATTTGGGCAGCCACTTCATCCTGAACATCAGACCATTCTACAATGTTGAAACGTTCAATAGCAACAAAATTAGATGCTATATAAACCTTTTTTACAAAGGGTAAATAGAATAATTGTTGTGCTAAAGGCGAATGCTTAGCGTCATCTATATTACTGAATTCAAAGCTGTTATGATTGGTTAAGAACCGGTCGGCTTCGAACTTTAAAATTGTCTCGTTCGAAGTGGGAACTATAGTGATATTTGTCTTTGCCATCTTTTTTTTGCAAAAATATGAAATATTAAGATGATACGTTAATCCTATATATGATGTTTTGTAACTAAATTCCTAAGTCAATTCATATAATTTGATTAAATTTCGTCCTCATTTCAAAAAACGAGAATAGTTAGAGAAAATTTCTTCCTTTTTCAACGTTTTTGAATGAAGCTAATTAACTATGAAGAAGATATTTTTTGCCACCGCTCTAATAATTTCTACACTAGGATTTTCACAGGATATCTCAATGGAAAATGGCACATTTAATCGATGTGAACCAGACCGCTTTTTTGATTCTGGAGGTGAATTTGGAAATTATGCAAACGACGAAAATCTTGTAACGACTATTTGTCCGCAAAATGCTGGCGATTTTATAATTCTTGAGTTTACAGAATTTACAACGCAGCAAGGATTAAACGCAGACGTCATGAATATCTATGACGGCGATGATACTTCTGCTGCACTTATTGGGACGTTTCAAGGTCCGGTTGGTGCTTTTACTATAAGCGCAACCGAAGTGTTTAATACAACAGGTTGTCTTACGGTAGAATTTATTTCAAGCGATTCTGGTTCAACTTCAGGTTGGGCCGCTAATATTTTGTGTGCGGCACCTTGTCAGGATATAATGGCTTCAATAGATTCCACGGTTCCTGCTACAAACAATTCGGGCGTAATTAGCATTCTACCTGGTGATACTGTCGACTTTACAGGAAGTGCAACCTTTTCTTTAGATGGTTCAAATGCTACATATAACTGGGATTTTGGCGATACTAATACAGCTTCGGGCACTAATGTTTCCAATACATTTACTAATCCAGGAACCTATACGGTTACACTAACGGTTTCTGATGACAACCCTCAGGGATGTTCAGATACAGAAACGATCACCGTTTTTGTTTTAGGTGCAAATGTTGTAGTTGATCAAGATACTTACACGCCACAGCAATTGATCGAAGACGTCCTCATCAATAGTCCTTGTGCTACAGTTTCAAATGTTATTTCTTCCACAGGAATTAATTTTAGCCCAACAGAACCAAATGGTATAGGCTACTTTATAAGTAACGGTATCGATTTTCCTTTTGAAGATGGTATTATATTAACCAGTGGAGATGCGAGTCAGGCACGAGGACCGAATGATCAAAATTTGTCTACTGGAAGTATCGGATTATGGCCTGGCGATAATGACTTAAATACGAATCTCGGAGTTAATTCGAATAACGCTTCATTCATTCAATTTGATTTTACACCATTAGCCGATAATATTAGTTTCGATTTTTTAATGGCTTCGGAAGAATACGACATGGGAAGTTTTGAGTGTAACTTCTCAGATGCATTTGCGTTCTTATTGACAGATTCCATGGGTAATACCACAAATTTAGCGGTATTACCAGGAACGAATACGCCAATATTAGTAACAAATATTCACCCTTTTAATGGATTTTGTCCGGCTGTAAATGAACAATTTTTTGGAGGTTATACACCTTTCAATAGTCCACCAACTGCGTTCGATGGTAGAACTGCAGTTTTTACAGCGCAGGCCAACGTGGTTCCAGGTGAACAATACACCATTAAACTTGTTATTGCCGATGATGGAGATGCGGCTCAAGATTCTGGTGTTTTCCTAAGAGCCGGAAGTTTTGATCTTGGTGGAGACTTAGGTGAAGATATTACTATTGAAGCCGGAACAGCTGAATGTGATGGTACGGACATAGAATTAAATACAAGTGTGGACTCCGCAACACACACATGGTTTTTTGAAGGTGTTGAAATTCCTGGTGAAACAGGTTCAACTATTACAGTTAGTGAAACAGGAACGTATTCAGTAGATATAGTTTTTGCAGGTATCTGTGCGGCATCTGATTCAATCTTTGTTGAATTTAGACCAAGTCCTACCGCAGGAATGCCAGAAGATCTATTTGCATGTGATGTTGGTGGCGGAACAGCAACCTTCGATTTACGTCAAAATGATGATGATATTTTAGGAACACAAGATCCTACTGAATTTGTCATATCATATCATTTAACAGAGCAAGATGCTATGAATAATTTAGCACCTTTGCCCGACAATTATGTGAATACAGTAAATCCTCAAATTATTTGGGCCAGAATGGCAGATAATTCTCAAGGCTGTTCTGATGTTGTTTCATTCACAATTACTGCCTCGAGTCAATCGGTTATAAATCCAGTGAATGATATTGTTGTATGTGATGATATTTCTAACGATGGTTTCGAGGAATTCGATTTAAGTACTCAGACCTTTGGGATTTTAGGTGCACAATCAGATACTGAATTTAACATTACTTATCATTTAAGTGCTGCAGATGCGAGTGCAGGTACTGGTGCATTACCGCTACTTTTTACCAATGTAGATAGTCCAATTGAAGAGATATTCGTTAGAATTGAAAATATTGCAGATCCTAATTGTTTTGAAGCTTCACCTGATCCAGTATTCAGTCTAATTATTGATCCACAAGATATAGCCACCTTCACACTAACCCCGAGTTGTGATGGAGGAACGGCAACAGTAACGGGAACGGCAGGTGGCGTATTTGCATTTTCACCAGACCCAATGGATGGTTCTGTGATAGACGCTGCCACGGGAGAAGTTACAGGCGCTCAACCAGGCGTAAGTTACACGATCAGTTATACCACCACAGGCGCATGCCCTGCATCGAGCACAGAGGTATTAGATGTTTTACCATTAGATGATCCAGGCTTTACCATGACCGCTACTTGTGATGGTGGTACCGCGACGATCACTGGAGATGCTGGCGGAACTTTTGCTTTTAATCCAGTTCCAGCAGATGCAGCAGTTATAGATGCAGCTACAGGTACTGTAACAGGAGGCGTTTCAGGAACTACTTATACTATAGAATACACTACTTCTGGGCCATGCCCACAGACATCGACACAAGATGTTACGGTTATAGATGCCGACGATGCTGGCTTTACAGTGACCCCAACTTGTGATGGAGGAACAGTGACTATCACGGGCACCCCGGGCGGAACTTTCACTTTTGGAGTAGCACCAACGGATGCTGCTGTTATCGATCCGGTAACAGGTGATGTTACAGGAGGTACTCCTGGTGCAAGCTATACGATCAGCTATACCACCTCAGGTGTATGTTCAGCGACAGAGAGCTTAGATTTTAATGCACTTCCAATAGATGATGCTAGCTTCACAGTAGAACCAACTTGTGATGGAGGCTTAGTAACACTCACTGGTACCCCAGGAGGCGTTTTTAGTTTTAATCCATTACCAGGAGACGGGGCCACGATCGATCCAAATACAGGTGATGTTACAGGAGGTACCCCAGGAGCAAGCTACACGATAGAATATGTTACTACAGGCGTTTGTCCTAATAGTAGTCAGGTAGAGTTTACCGTCAACCCCTTACCGGTAGTTGTTGTTCCGTTTGCTTTGGAGGTTTGTGATGATGGTATCCCTGATGGAATAACGGCCATAGATTTAAGTTTGAAGAACTCTGAGATCAGTGGAGGCAACCC